>CP030759.1:0-2400000 GCA_003290465.1 Candidatus Sumerlaea chitinivorans | reverse complement strand
CTGAGAATGTCGAAAAGGTGCTCGAAAACCTCTATACGCGGTGAGGCAGCCGTAAGCACGGCTAACGGCAATTTGTCGGAGGGAGAGGCAGCCGCTGCGCTTTAGTCACGAACTTCGCATAGTACGGCGCCGTCGAACGGGAGTTCGCGGCTTTTGCGATAACCCGCAAGGGCTTCGGGGTGTTGAAGCGTCGTCATTGTCTCGCACGAAAGCCGGCAGATCCGACACGACTTTGCTTTGCGTAGGACTTCCTGCGCACGTGGAGACGCGAGGAGCTCTTCAAACGAGTAATCGAAGTCGCGCAAGTTGCCCATGAGGAAATCGCTGGGGCAACCACCATTCGGATAGACGTTCGCGTTTTCCTCGATCAGATAGGTGATACGCCCTGCCCAACAATCGAAATCGCGGGGACGATTCATCAGTTGATCTACGATTTCGCGCGTTTGGAGGGAATCGTCCTCCTCTAAGATGTTGCGAAAGTGCTCGAGGTAACGCTGGCGGGCGTCTTCCGCAAGCGAGACGTTGTCTTCTTCCTCATTGAAGTAGAGCTCACCTTGCACGCAGTAAATCGGATTGAAGGCGATCGAGCGTTCGCGACAGAAGCGGAACAACTCCACGCAGTCATCCACATTGTAGGGCGTAAGCACGTAATTGATTTCCAACTTGAGATAAGGATGGCGTGGACGAAGCGCCGCGACGCCCTCGATGGTCGCCATGGTGTGCGCGAAGACACGTTTCAGCCCACGCACGCGATCATGTGACTCGCCCATCCCATCGAGCGAAATCATCACGGTTAGACGGGGATGGAACGAGAGAATTTCCTCCACATACGCCAAAGTTTTTGCCGTCGAAAATCCATTGGAGTTGAAGCTCATGTTGAGGTCGGGGAAGTGCTCATGAAGGACGCGCCAGATCTCGACAAAGTCGCGTCGCAGCGTGGGCTCGCCGCCCGTCAGTGAGATATGCTTGAGATTGGAGAAAAAGCGACGGTTGCGCTGAAAGATCGTGTCGAGCTCGTCGGGACGGATTTCGTGGGGCAGGAAGGGCGCGGTGTTGTCCTCTTGTTTCCAGATATTGCACATGATGCACCGGGCATTGCACCGGTTCGTAAGCCCGATCCGCAACTTCAAGGGCTTGACGATCCCCAACCAGTCCTGCGCGTGGTAACGAAGCGTACGCAGCGCAGCACGCGCATAAGCGACTGGATCAGGTTTGGGGCGTAGGCTATTTCGCATCGCGCACTCTAAGTCCCATTCGTCTGGTAGAGAAACAGTACGGCAACTATCCCTATTTCTTCAATCTCCAAGTGCTTTGGCGACGGGGGCGACGGATGGGAGTGGAGGGGTGGTGGGGTGGTCTGACGCCGCTGGCGCCTCGAAAATCCACAGGTGGGGGCCGGCTTTGCGCCAAGGCTGCGGGCGAAATTCCGTGCGCAGCGGCAGGTTACGAATCGCGCGGTAGAAGGCCACGACCTCGGCGGCTTCGGGCGGATCTAACTCCAGATACCGGAAAGTGTTTTCAGGGACAATGATGAGCGAGTGGCGGCCGGCATAGGCGTCCAGTTGCAGCGGATACGGTTGCGGCAGGAACCGGCGTGTGCCATCGGGCTGACGATAAAAGTGCACTTTTACGTCCAGAAAGTCGGCGTCGAAAAGAGGGCGTGTATCCTCGCGCGCATAGAAGGCGGCCTTTTGCAGAAACTCCCCCGTGGCGCCTTCGGCGAGGCGCGCCGCCGCAAGCTTCTCGTAGGTCGCTGGCGTGAAGGCGAGGGCTGGATAATAATGATAATAGAAAGCAGACGCAATGAGGAGCGGACGCGATCGCAGTTCCGGGTCATGCTTGGCTTGCTCACGAAGCCATTGCCCCGCATCGAGGCGAGTGTCTCCCCCGAGATACGAAGCGGTTCGTTGGGCAACGAGGTAGCCATTCTGCAAGAAAGCGATGCCGAGTAGTGCACCGAGGGCGAGGCGCCATCGCTGGCTTCGTTGCCACGATTCCGTTGCGCCCCACACTTGTCCAGCAACCCACGCGAAAACCGGGGTGAGAACGATCACGTATTGATAGTCCAAGTGGCCAGCGAAAGCGAGGGTTATAATGTAGAGGGCCACTGGAACCGCGAAGCATATTCGCAGAGCGGGTTCAGCGCGCCGAAGCATCCAAGCGAGTCCGACTGCAAGGAAAGCAAGCGCGACTCCGAATTCTACCCACCAGATTTCGGCAAAGAACGCGAGCCCGTAACGATGGGCGTACTCGAGCGAAGCTAACCCATGTCCGACTTCGCTGACGATGTGCGAGCCCAAGGTTCGGCGAAGAAACTCGTTTGGCGCTACAAGCGGAGCTGGCGTTCCGAGGAGAAAGGCGGCGATCCCTACCAAGGCGATCGCGGCAAGATCTCGCCAGAGCCGAGGCCTCGGACCGAGCCACGCCAACAGGGGAAAGAGCGCCGCAAAGAAGCAGTTGTATTTGGTGGAAACCGCAAGGCCCGCACTCGCAGCACTTATTAGCAACCAGCGGCGACGGACCGGTGCGGAGAGGGACGACGCGGCGAAAGATTCCACGGCGGCGACGAACGCAGCGAATGTCCATAGGGTGGCGAGGGTGTCCTCTTTGGCGATGTGGGCGTAGCGAACGGAACTGGGAGCGAGTGCAAAGATCGTGAGGGCGACGAGGAGGCTTCCTCTCGAGTGACAGCGCAGGGCCCACGCCAGCAGGGCCAGGGTGGCCATTGCGGCGCCGACGCTGGCGAGACGAGCCAGGCGATAGAATGAGAAGGGAGCGAGAAAGAATTCGCGCTCGAAATCCTGAAGGGTGGCGCCGCGCGCCCGCGCAAGAGCAAACTTTACGCCGTACATCCCTGCCAGTACCTGCGCATAGTGCGTGGGCTTATTTGCATGAAGGGGAAGCAGATCGTCGAATGCGGTGGCGGGGGAAGGCACCAGCTTCGTGAGTCCGCGGGCAAACTTCATCCCCCGGCTGACCGCATCAATCTCGTCCGAAGAAAAGTACCCGGGTTCGGGAGAGCCGTAGTTGACGGGGGCAAGACGCGCAAGGAGGGCGAGGGCCGCAAGTAGTCCGATTGCCCAGCGGAGCGTGAGAAATGAGTGTGCGCGGGGCTCCTCGCGCTGCATGAGCGCTTACCTCTCAGGCGTGACACCCACGCCCGGAGCCTGTTGCTTGGTCAGCTCCCGCGCCCGCTCCTCATCGCACTCGATCCTGACGCGACGCGAAGTCGCATCTGTGATCGTGAAGATCACGCGAATGACCTCGGGAGGGAGCTCCGTCAGAAAGCGGTCGCCCCACTCGACCAATGCCACAGCGCCCTCGGGCAAGTCCTCGAAACCAATGTCGGCAAGTTCGGCATAGGAATCGAGGCGGTAGAGGTCGTAGTGAGCGATCAACGTCAGGCCTCGTGAGTTGTCGGGCAACGGATAACGCTTCTCGAGCACGAAGGTGGGGCTGGTCACGCGTTCGGCGTAGCCCAGCGCCTTGGCGACCGCACGTGTGAAGAATGTCTTGCCACTGCCGAGCTCGCCTTCGAGCGACACAACGTCGCCCGAGCGGAGAATTCCGGCAATTGCGCGCGCAATAGCCTCTGTTTCCTCGGGTGAATTGCAAAAAAATTCCACTGTTTTTCGCACGTTGTGTATCCTACAAAGTACGTGAAAGAACCTTGCAAGCAATACTGGCGTGGTTGCGAAGGAAACAATTCCCACGTCGCGTTAATTTTCGAAAGCTCCGCCGGGGCATAAACGCGAGAGGGAACAAGAGCCCGCCTCTGGGGCAAAGATCATCTGCGTTGGCGTGGCGGATCAACCCTTCATGCCCGTCATGACGATGCCTTGTGTGAAGTACCGCTGGCAGAATACGTAGAGCGCAAGCACGGGCGCGAGCACAACCAGCGACGCCGCCATCAGGTAATGGTAATAGGTCTGATACACTCCTTGGAAAACCTGAAGACCGAGCGAGAGCGTCTTCTTATCAGCGGTGCGCAGATAAACGAGCGGCCCCCAGAAGTCGTTCCACGTCCAAATGAACCCGAAAATCACGACCACCGCGAGCACCGGCTTGCACAGCGGCAACATGATCTGCCAATAGATGCGCCACGAGCTGCAGCCGTCAATGCGTGCTGCCTCGTCGAGGTCTTTCGGGATCGTCTTGAAGAATTGCCGCAGCAGAAAGATGAAGAACGGCGATCCGAAATACGCAGGCACGATGAGCGGCAGGTACGTATCAATCCAGCCGAAGTGGCGGAAGAGAATAAAACGCGGAATCTCCGTGACCATGGCCGGCAACATCATCGTGCTTAGCAGGACCATGAAGAGGAACTCCCGCCCCGGAAACTCGAGGCGCGCGAAGCCGAAAGCGACAATCGAGCAGGACAGCACCTGCCCTGTGAGCGCGAACAAGGTAATGAAGAGAGTGTTGCGAAGGAGAATCGGGAAGTCCATGAAACCGAGCGCCTCGCGGAAGTTCTCCCAGCGTACGGGGTTGGGGATCCACACGAGGGGATACTGCTGGACCTGCGCGTAGTCCATGAGTGCGGTGCGCACCATCCACAAGAAAGGAAGCGCAAAGACAATCGCGCCGGTAAAAAGCAACGCATAGATCAGAACGAGACGTATCGCTCGACCAACGAGAGGCCCCACTCCGCTGGGTCGAGTTGCTATCGCGATTTCGCTCATTGCGTTCCTCCTTTCTTGCTTCCAAAAGTCCAAACGTTCGAGTCGGTGCCGGTTTTGCAGCCGGCCGAGATGGGATTAGGCCTGATCATAATGCACCCACCTTTGCGACATGCGGTAGTTCCAGAGTGTCAGACCCAAGATGATCAGGAAAAGAATCCAAGCCATCGCGCACGCCTTGCCCATGGCAAGATATCGGAAGCCCGTCTGATAGAGGTAAAGGACGTAGACCATCGTGGAATTTGCTGGTCCGCCGGGTTCGGCGCTCGCGGCCGTGTTTGCCGTCATGACGAAAACTGTGGTGAAAACTTGGAAGGAACCAATGATGGCCATAATCAGGTTGAAGAAGATCGAGGGGCTCAGCATGGGGAGCGTGACATGGCGGAAGGCTTGCCAACGCGAAGCGCCATCAATGGCGGCTGCTTCGTAGAGCTGCTGCGGGATCCCCTGTAGTCCGGCAAGGTAAATGAGCATGGGGCCGCCCAGCCCGCCCCACACGCTCATGATAATGATTGCCGGCATTGCCCACGTGGGCGAGCCGAGCCACTCCGGCCCTTGAATGCCAAGATAGCCGAGGAACGTGTTCATGAGGCCAAGCTGGGGGTTATAGATCCATCGCCACAGAAGGCTGATGGCCACGCCCGCCGTAAGTGCAGGCAAATAGTAAATCGCGCGGAATGTGTACGTGCCGGGAACGCGCGTGTTCAGTAGCATTGCCAAGAAGAGCGAGAGAATCAGGGTCGCCGGCACGGTAAACACGCAGTAGTAGAGGGTGTTGCCCAGCGACTTCCAGAAGAGGGGATCATGGATGAGGTCCAAAATGTTCGCGAGACCAATCCAGCGAGGTGGACTCAGCAGGTCGTAGCGGCAGAAGCTCAAGTAGAGCGAGGCAAGGACAGGCCCCAGCGTGAACAGGACGAAACCAATCAGCCATAGCCCGATGAAAAGGTAGCCCTCCCAATAGCGGCGGTTGGATCGGGCAAGCCATGCGATCGCGAGCGCACCAAGAATCATGAGCGCCAGCATAAATCGGATGAGAAAATCGGTGGGGTGTGCGTCGCGCGTCGCGCTCTCTTCCTCGGCCTTCTCCTGTGCGTATTTGTCGATGAGCAGATTGCCTTGCCGCGCGATGTCGGCAAGAGCTTGTTCCGGCGTTATTTTGCTATCTACGCGCAACCGCTCCAGCGTGGGTTGCCAAATACTGGAGAAAAATTCACGCGCCCAAATTCGGTCGGGCAGGACTTGACCGGCGTAGTCAATGGCGTCCACAAAGACACGAATGTGTTCGGGGGGCGGCGAGAGGAAATAATCTTTGCTGAGCGCCAGCTCGCGAAGCGCGGGCGTGCAATTCTTTTGCAGCCCCAAGAGTTTTTGGCCTTCCAGCGAGGAATAGAATTTGACGAATTCCCAAGCTTCGCGCGGGTGGCGGCTGCCCGCCGCAATGCAGTTGCCTCCGACCGCCAGAATGCAGAAGCGCTGACGTCCCTTGGGAATGGGCGCCACATCCCACGGCGAGCGCATCGTCTTCGCGATTTGCGGCAATTGCCACGTGCGGCCGAGAAACATCGCCAAGCGGTCGTTCGCGAACATCTGCATGTCGGTGGTGTCCATGGCCTGTGCGGCCGTGGGCGCTTGTTTGCCCAAGAGAGAAAGATTGAAACGAACCGCCTCGATGGCTTCCCGCGGGGGCGGCTCGACGAAGCGGTTTGTCTGCTCGTCGAAAACTCTGGCGCCAAAACTTGCCATCAATACTTGGCTTTCCACGGTGAGGCAGCCAAAGACCTCAGGGTTTCCATCCCCGTTTCGGTCGACGGTCAGCGAAGTGGCCGCGTCGCGGAAAGTCTCCCACGTCCACGACTCATCCGGATAGGGCACGCCGCGCTCATCGAAGAGCTTCTTATTGTAGAAAAGGGCGTCGGTGGAGAAGTGGATCGGATAGGCGTAGAGCTTGCCGTCTAAGCGCATAAAATCGACGGTTCGGGGGAGGAACATCCCAAGATCCACGCCATCGGAGGTGATGAAGTCGTCCAGCGGCAGAAGAATTTGCTTATCCACCAGCCGTGGGAGGAATTCGTTCGTTATGTACATGACGTCTGCGGGGGTGCCCGCAGCGGCGTCCGTGAGGAAAATGCGAGGGGCCTCCGTCGTGGCTTCCAGTTGGATCTTGATATTCGGGTGCTGCGCCTCGAACGCTGCGATGATCTTCTTCACGAGCACAATCTGCTCGTAGGAGGTCTCCCAGCTCAGGTAACGCAGTTGGACCTTCTCGGCGGCTGGGGATTGCCCCGCGAAGGTTCCCAAAAACAAAAGTAAAACAACGACTGCCCAGCGCATTCAGGACTCCAGACGCGGATTTATCACAACATCAAAATAATTTCTTTCTTGCTATTTCCTGCGTGTCAAGAGCTGAAATCTCCATGGTCACCTTCGCCCATTGCGTGCCGAAGGGAGCGAGGGCGGCAGAATCTGGAAGCGGGGGTGCCCCATGGTGGAAAGGAAGGGCAAGGATCCGCAAGACGACCGCGCCGAACCCGCACGACGAGAGGACGGCGCAGCGGGCCAAGGCTATGGTGGTGCGGTGGAGGCTTGTTTGTCATACCCACAAAGTGGCATGTCCGAGCCTTGCCTGTCGGAAAGTGGCGACACCGCGCAAGCGCAGTGCTTGGAGCCGCACCCAGTGGGCCGTGAAAACCCGAAGGATGCTCTGCGGGAGCCTTCCGCACCCATCACGTGGGAGGTAGAGGTCAACTTGTTTCGGCAGGGGCGCGTGCTGCGCGAGCTCGCGATGGCGTTTGGGGGTGGGATTGTGTTTGTGGCCATCTTTCTTGTTGTTCTCCAATGGCTCGACGGCCGCCTCACGTGGGAGTTTTTGGCGACGGTCGGCATGATTGTGCTTGGGCTCGCCGGGCTATTCAGCGTCCTTGCCGTCGTGGCGATGTGGATCATGGGTGGGCACGCCTACCCTTACGAATATAAGCTTGACGACGAAGGAATCCGCGTGTCGGTGGCGACCCGCCAAAGGCGCCGCAACGCGCTCATGTATGGATTGCTTTTTGTCGTGGGACTCCTACGTGGCCGGCCGGGCGCAGTGGGAGCGGCCCTCCTCGCCAAATCGCGCGAAGAGGAATTCGTTCGTTGGAAGGACGTCCGCAGCATCGTTGTGGATGGGAAGACCCATTCCGCGCTCGTAAAGCATGGGCATCAGCGCACGATGATCTGGTTCCCGCGCGACCGCTTCCACGAACTAACCAAGGTCCTGGAGAGGCATCTTGCAGCGTCGAAACGCAGGTCGTAACGTTGGCTGCAGCCGTTAGCCGAGCTCCACGGGAGCGATGCACTCGGGGGCGTCGAACGTGGGCTTGTTTACCGCGGGCGAGACGGGGTGCATCTGGAGCGGGAGATCGCGCGTGTGCGCGCGGACGTCGTTCAGGAGCCCGACGGCCTCCGTCGCAGGATCCAGCCACGCGGCGTAGAGCGAGCGCGGGACAACCAGCGGCATCCGCTCGTGAAGCTGGGCCATGGCCGAATTCGCCTCCGTGGTCAGGATGGCGCAGGTTTCCAGCTCCTCGCCGTTGGGGCCGCTCCACGGCTCCCAGATGCCGGCGAAAGCCCAGAGCGGCGCGTCCGGCGGGTGGATAAACCACGGCTGACGCCCCCGCCCGCCCTTGGTCCACTCGAAGAACCCCGAGGCAGGAATGAGGCAGCGGCGGCGCCGCGTCGGCGTGCGGAACGATGGCTTTTCGAGAGCGGTTTCGACCCGCACGTTGATGTGGGGACGCGCCAGCGCTGCCGGATCGCGCACCCAACTGGGGATGAGACCCCAGAGGTAATGGGTGGTGTCGCGGCCGCGGTCCGCACGCAACCGGACAGCGAGCACGGGCTGGCTGGGCGCGATATTGTAGCGCGGCGCCAACTCCCGCGGCTCAGGGACCTCGAACTCCTCAGCAATCTGTTGCGCGGACGCCATCAGCGCAAACCGCCCACACATACCAGCCTCCTTTTCCGAACTTGCTCACGCGCCTGTTTTAGCAAATTTCTGGCGGGTGGCGAAACTGCATACGACGCCTAAGGTACCGTCCCAGCATTGCCAGCGTGGACCATAAACCGTCAACAAGAACGACAAAAGCACCGCTCCCCGTGCGTAGCAGAGAGAACGGACACGTGCACATTCGGCCGGCTGAAAAAGGTCGCGCGTCGCGCCCACGCAAGAGCCACCTTGACAACGCCCATACCTTAGCGTGGATGAAGTGGGTGATGGGACGGGTGGCAGCCTTTCTCGAAGTCAAAAAACTTGGGGCTGAGGGAAACCAATGGGACAGCCGACCATAGATCGCCTGATTATCAACTCGCCGTACGAGGAGCCACGTCGGCACTGGAGGTACGATCGCGAAACCCGCATGTTTGAGCTTGTCGAGGGGCGGCGTCCGGCTGGCTACGTGATCGCGACCAGCGATTCGCGCTCGTTTGACGACCCGGGGGTGTTCGTTGAAATCCCTCTGGTGAATTCGATTCGTCCGCGCGTCAAGAAATGGCGCGAAGCTGGGTACCCGGGCGTCACAAGTATCACAAAGCGACTGCTCGAGTACTGGCAGGATCCCGGGAACTTCGATCGTCGGCGGTTCTTTTTCTGTCAGTTGGAAGCTGTTGAGACGCTGATTTGGTTGACGGAAGCGCCCGCGGCCGAACGGGTGGGGATTGAAATCCCGGGCGACGGCGGACCATTTCTTCGCCAATGCTGCAAGATGGCCACGGGCACGGGCAAGACGATCGTCATGGCCATGGTCATCGCGTGGCAGATTCTCAACAAGGTCACCCACCCCCAGGATTCCCGTTTCTCGAAGCACGTGCTCGTCATCGCTCCCGGTCTTACGGTCAAAAAGCGTTTGGCAGTGCTTCAGCCCTCTGCTGACGGGAATTATTACGAAGCGTTCCACATTGTGCCCGCCGGATTGCTTGATAAGCTCCGCCAAGGCAAAGTTCTCGTTCGCAACTGGCATGCCTTGGCGTGGGAAACGGAAGAGCAGCTCCAGAAGCGACGCAGTGTGGACAAACGGGGCGTGAAAAGCGACGAGGCCTACTGCCGAGAAGTCTTGGGCGAGATGGCAAACGCCCGTAATCTCTTGGTGATCAACGATGAAGCCCACCACGCCTGGCGGGTCAACGAAGAGGCCCGGGGAAAACATGCTCGTGACCGCGACCTTAGTAGTGCCGAAGAGGCGACCGTTTGGGTTGGGGGACTTGACCGAATCGCGCGTGCCCGTGGCATTCTGTGCTGCTACGATTTTTCTGCCACCCCATTTGCTCCCTCTGGAAAGAAAGCCAGTGAAGAGGCGCTTTTCGAGTGGATCGTGAGCGATTTTGGCCTCAACGATGCCATTGAGTCGGGCTTGGTGAAAACTCCTCGGATCGTCGTACGCGACGAGGGGCTCCCGGACGCTGAAACGTACCGGTCGCGCCTCTACCACATCTACACTGACCCGACGGTAAAGAACGACCTGAATCGTCGCGCACGCCCGGACGAACCCTTGCCCGACCTTGTCATCAATGCGTATAACCTGCTGGGTTTTGACTGGCGCGAAACGCTGAAAGCGTGGAAAGAAGCCAAACATCCGGTCCCGCCCGTCATGATTACCGTGTGCAATCGCACGGAGACAGCCGCGCGAGTTAAGCACGCGTTTGAAACGAAGCGGATCCTCATCGAGGAACTCTGCGACCCCAGTCGAATCCTCCATATTGATTCGAAGGTGCTCGAGGAAGCCGAGGCGCAGGAAGATGTTGTCCCCCCGAGCGACGAGGACTCCGAGAGCGAAAACGGCGAAAACGAGGTGCCCGCGGCTCGCAAACTCACGAAAGCCGAACAGGCCGAGCGCCTGCGTCAAATGGTGGATACCGTGGGCAAGATCGGGCAGCCGGGAGAGCAAATTCAGAACGTCATCTCTGTCGGAATGCTCTCCGAAGGATGGGATGCGAAAACCGTGACCCACATTATGGGCCTGCGGGCGTTCACCTCGCAATTATTGTGCGAGCAGGTGGTGGGGCGTGGTTTGCGGCGGACCTCCTATGAGGTTGACCCCACGACAGGTTTGCTTGAGCCCGAGTACGTGAACATCTTCGGCGTTCCATTCACGTTCCTGCCCCACGAAGGTGGGGAGGGGGCCCCGCCTCAGCCGGCTCAGCCAAAGACTTTGGTCGAGCCCGACCCCGCCAAAGTGGCCTACGAAATCCAGTGGCCCAATGTTCTACGTATCGAGCGCCGGTTCGTCTCCCAATTAGTGCTTGATTGGCAGATGGTTCAGCCCCTCGAACTCGACGCCGCCAATATCCCCCTGATCGCCGAGCTTGCTCCGATCGTGGACGGAAAGCCCGACGTGACGAAGATTGCACGCATTGATCTCGAGAAATTGGCTCAAGAGAAGCGCACCCAGAGGATCATCTTCGAAATTGTGCGCGATGTTTTTCACGAAACGAAACGCACGTGGCAGCATGGAAACGAGATGCTCTTGTGCGGGCAGATCGTTCGGCTCGTTGAACAGTTCATTCGCTCCGACCGTATCCGCATCTTCTCCTCTGCCTTTGAGCAGGACGAGCTAAAGCGCCGTTTGATCCTCGCGCTCAATATGCAGCAGATCGTCCGGCATCTCTGGGATGCAATCCGTGAGGAAAACACGGAGCGGCTCGAGCCTGTCTTCGACGTGGAACGCCCCATCTGTTCCACCGCCGATATGCCCCGTTGGTATACAGGCAAGCCATGCCAGCGCACCGCAAAATCCCATATCAATGTTTGCGTTTACGATAGCACGTGGGAAGCCACCGACGCCTACGTCCTCGACACCAGCGAGGAGGTGGCGGCGTGGGCGAAGAACGATCATCTTGGCTTCGAGATCTATTATTTCTACGCAGGACAGCCGCGCAAATATCGCCCTGATTTCCTTGTTCGGCTCACGAATGGCCTGATGCTCATTGTGGAGACAAAAGGCGAAGAGACCGACGAAGACCGCGCCAAGCACAAGGCGCTCCGCGAGTGGGTGGAGGCGGTGAATACCCACGGCGGTTTCGGGCGGTGGGAAGCGGCCGTTGCGCGCCGCCCCGGGGAAATCTGGGATATCCTGAAACGGTTTTCTACCCGCCCGACTGCGATGGCTCCTGCATCGTAAGCCGTGCGGGAAGATAGAGTGAACGCCATGGAGGGCGCGAAATGCGTATCGCAGTGATTGGTGCGTCCACAAATCGCAATAAGTACGGCAACAAGGCGTTGCGGGCCTACCAGAAGCGGGGGCACGAAGTCTTTGCCGTCAACCCGAATGCACGCGAAGTGGAAGGCCTGCCTGCTTATGCGCGGGTGACGGACATTCCCGGTGGGCCACTGGATCGGGCTCTGCTCTATGTGCCACCGCAAATCGGTTTGCGGGTGCTGGACGATTGCGCTGCGAAGGGCGTCGCGGAGGTGTGGGTGAACCCGGGGGCGGAGAGCGAGGAGCTATTTCAGCGCGCGCAGGAACTTGGGTTGAAGACCGTTTATGCGTGTGCGATTCTTGATATTGGGGACTCTCCTCACGCACTTTGAGGCGCGGGGTGTGATTGCACGCGAAGGGAATGCTCACTCGAAGGCAATCCTCACGCGAAGACGCGAAGAACGCGAAAGAGAGGAACGGGTGGCCCCACAGCATCCTCTTGCCCACCTTCTAATTTTCTTCGCCTTCTTCGCGTCTTCGCGTCTTCGCGCGAGCCTTTGCTAAAAGAGTCCCCGCTTCAACCCGTGCGCAAGCACGCCTCGGCCCTTCCCTTTTTTCCCCTTCGCGTTTTTCGCGTCTTCGCGCGAGCCATCAGCCTTCACAGAATGTTTGACGTCTTCTCAAGCGCCATGCATGCACGTTGATGACACAAGGGAGGAGACAATGGCGAGAAGAAGATCGGCTGGAGAAAACAGCGGCAGCAAGCGAGCGATTGAATCCTACGAGCATCGGGATAAGGAGCGCGTAAATAATCCCCCCGTAGGGCTGGTGACCCCTGCCACCGACCCCGACGCCGGGCAAAAGAAGAAGCGCTACGCCTACGACCCGCATCTTGCGCCCGAGCTCAACTTCGACCCCCGCAAGGTGCGCGATGAGCTGGCGGCGGAAATCGAGCGTGGCTTGGCCGCCGATACATTGGAAGAAGCCAAGGCTGTGCTCCAGAAGCTCAAGAAGGCACAGGAGCCCTACCTGAACTGGGCGGGCAAGGCTGAGCACACGTCCTTCGAGGTGCCGACGGTCTCGCTGCACGTTCACGAGCGCATCGACCCGCGCACGATCATCGAGGCGGTGCGCAAGCGCAATGGCCAAAACGAGCCCGTCCAACTCACCCTCCCCTTGTTCGAGCAAGAGCGCTCAGAGCCCCTGCGCGAAGCCATCGAGTTCTACCAACACAAGCACGGCTGGTCCAACCGCCTGATTGCCGGCGACAGCCTCTTGGTGATGAACTCGCTGCTGGAAAAAGAGGGCATGGCCGGCAAGGTGCAAATGATCTACATCGACCCGCCCTACGGCATCAAGTACGGCTCCAACTTCCAGCCCTTCGTCAACAAGCGCGACGTAAAGGACGGCAAGGACGAAGACCTGACCGCCGAGCCGGAGCAGATCAAGGCCTTCCGCGACACCTGGGAACTGGGCATCCATTCTTACCTGACGTACCTGCGCGACCGGCTGCTCTTGGCGCGGGAACTCCTCACCGAAAGCGGCAGCATTTTTGTGCAGATTGGTGATGAAAACGTGCACCTGGTGCGCTGTTTGATGGATGAGGTGTTTGGCGTGGGGAATTTCGTGAGCCTAATTACTTTCGCTAAGACCAGCGGCTTCAGTGGTGCGACAATCGACTCTGTATCAGACTATTTGGTTTGGTATGCGCGGGACTCGGCGAACATCAAATGCAGGTCACTCTATATTCCAAAGAACATTGGGGAGGCAGGAGGAACTACGTATAGATACGCTGAGAGTCCAGACGGAAAACGAAGGGCATTGACGGATGCTGAACTAGGTGACCCTTCGTCACTATCGAGAGATACGCGGATATTTTCTTTAGACAACACAACATCTGACGGTGCGGCTTCAGCGGACCAGCCATTGCTCGCATTTGGACAGAAATTCCTTCCTGGAGCTAACAAACATTGGAAGGCGAAGTACCCAGAAGCAATGACGCGCTTACTATGGGCTGGACGATTGGAACCCACGTCGCGAGGACGCTTGGCCTACGTCAGGTATTTCCACGACTTCATTGCAAGGCCACTTGTCAACAACTGGGTGGACACCAGCAGCAGCTTCCAAGAAAGGCAATATTCTGTTCAGACGACTCAGAAGGTTGTCGAACGCTGCGTCCTGATGACCACCGACCCGGGCGACTTGGTATTCGATCCCACCTGCGGCTCGGGCACCACCGCTTACGTCGCCGAAAAGTGGGGCCGGCGCTGGATCACCTGCGACACCTCGCGCGTGGCGATCGCCATCGCCCGCCAGCGCCTGATGACCGCGGTCTTCGACTACTACGAGCTGGCGCACCCCGAAGAGGGCGTGGGCAGCGGCTTCAAGTATAAAACCGTGCCCCATGTCACGCTCAAGTCAATCGCCAACAACCCGGAAATTGACGGCATCTACGCCCGCATGCACCCGGCCATCGAGCGGGCTTTGGCCGACCTCAACGCGGCGCTCAAAGGCCAGCCCATCAAGTTCAAAGTCACCCAGGGTGGCCGCGCTGGGCATTTCGTGGACTTTTCCGCGCCCGACAGCGCCACCTTTACCATGCCCTCCGGCCAAGTGGTCAAAGTCAACGAATTGGTTGAGTGGGAAGTGCCTTACACATGGGAAGACTTTACCGCGCAACTGCATGTCGAAGCCGACGCTGCCACGAAAGAATCCATCCTCAAGCAACTCAACACTACTCACTATCCACTCTTCACTCAGTTCCACTCCGCTCGCCGCGCCATGCAGAAAGCGATGGACGAGGCCATCGCCCGGCACGCGCCGCAGGAGACGCTTTACGACCAACCTTACGTGGACCGCAAGAAGGTGCGCGTGACGGGTCCCTTCACCGTGGAGGCCGTGCCGGCTCCGGTGGTCAAGTCGGTGGACGAGATCTTGGAGCCCAAGCCCGAACCTGCCGACACCTCCATTGCCCGCTCCGGCGAGACTCTGCGCCAGGCCGAATGGCGCGACGAACTGCTACGCACCGGCATCCGCGCAAAAGCCGGGCAATATATCCACTTTAGCCGCCTGGAACCGCTGGCCGGCTGCCGCTGGCTGCACGCCGACGGCGAGACCCGCCCCAGCGACGAAGGCGCAGACCGGGTGCGCGAAGCGGCGCCCGCCTACAATCCGATGCGCGTGGTTGTCTCCTTCGGCCCCGAGCACGCGCCGCTCGAGCAGCGCCAGGTGGAGCACGCCTGGGAAGAGGCGCGGACGCTGGTTCCAAGACCGAATCTGCTGATCTTCGCCGCCTTCCAGTTCGATCCCGAAGCGGCAAAAGATATTGATGAGATGAAGCCGGAACTGGCGGGGATGCAGTTCCTGAAAGTCCAGATGAACGCAGACCTTCTGACCGACGACCTCAAGAAGAAGCGCGCCAGCAACGAATCCTTCTGGCTGATCGGGCAGCCGGACGTGGAGGTGCGCAAGACCGAAGACGGGAAAACATACGTGGTGGAAGTCCATGGCTTTGACTATTTCAACACAAAGACGGGCCAGATCGAATCCGGCGGCAGGGACAAGATCGCCCTTTGGATGCTCGACACGGATTACGACGGACGATGCCTGTACCCGCGTCAGGTTTTCTTCCCGATGGCTGGGGACGATGAAGGGTGGGCGCGTGTGAAAAGGAGCCTGAAGGCGGAGATTGACGAAAGCCTGATCGAGAAATACCGAGGCACGGTCTCGTTGCCGTTCGAGGCGGGCAAGGACCGACGCATAGCAATTAAGGTGGTGGACGACCGCGGGATCGAGAGCTTGAAGGTGATCGAGCTGTGAAGTAATGATAAAGTACGTGTTGACAAAACCTGCATACGATGTAGTCGGGAAGCGGCAAGTTCAATCCGGTTGCTGGAACGCGTTTTAAACCCGCCAGGGGCGATCGAGGCTGATCCGAACGCCCCGGAGTTGGAACATTGGCTTGGGTGCATTCCTGAATTCGGTGATCGTGTGCTGCGTGTGATTGTTAACACGAAGAGCACACCAGTCCGGGGGGTTACCGTATTCTTCGATCGTAGGAGGACAATCCCATGAAGTTGAAAGTAGATCACGAAGCGGACGCGTTCTACCTGAGTTTAAACGACTCGCCCTCGGTCCGTTCAGAGGAGGTTTCGCCCGGTATCATCTAAGACTACGACGAGCAGGATCATATTGTGGGGATCGAAATGCTCTACCTCTCAAAACGGGCTCCGCAAAGCGATCACCAGGGAGTGCAATTTGAGTCCGTGCCGGGAGTTGGCTGAAGACCTCACGAAGATCGCAATTTGGAATTTCATGCTGTTCAAGAGCGTTGCGGTGGATCGTGGTGAATGGGTCACCCTGATCTCGCTCAACGACTCTGGCCATGTTGCAGCTTTGCGAGATCCCTAAGCGAAACACGCATGCGACAGGCTTCGACAGACTCGTAACTATTAATGAAAGCAATGACCCTCGACGAGGAGTCATAAACCTGATCGATCCAAAAAGCGAAAGCGCTTCTTGGCATACCAGGCTTCGACTCCCGCAGTTCAATCTCCCTTACTGTTTTGTTCGTTGCGTCCGCGCGCTGGTGAGTTGGCCGAGGAATTTGTCGGGCTCCTTGAGGAAGGAGGCTTTGCAGTCGGCGCAGCAGAAGCGCACGAGGTGGTTCTTGTAGACAAAATCCACGGCGCTCTTTGGGTCGAGAGGTTGGCCACTCACGACACAGGTGCTGAGGGGGTAGTTGGGCTTTTCCTTGGCGATCACGGCGGCGTCGAGGATCGGGAGATACTTCTGGGGGTTGGCGTTAAAGTCCTTCACGCACTTTTTGCAGCAGAGGCGCACCTCGCGCCCTTCGTAGTTCACCACGTGACCTTTCCCGCCACGGCCAAGCTTCTGCCCTACCATGACAATGCAGGTGGTGAGCGGGTAGTCATCCGTCAGCGTGCTGGTGGTTGCCTGCCCTTCCTCGGCGAAGGCGCGCGGGCTGGCGAAGGCGCAAAGGCCGAGAGCGACTAAGAGCGCGGAGATGCGAGCGGTGAGTCGGTTGGGTAAGCCTGAGAAATCAAACCGAAGGCCCACAGTGCGGAGCGACATTAGATTGCTGCGCGACGACGAATTCATGATGCACCTCGTAACGTTTGAATTTGGGACAACCACTTTCATCCCTTCTATCCTGAGCAAGGGCTGTGCCAAGAGGAGACCATTCCGGTGCTATTTGTCAAGCATTCCGGGGGGTGATGTGTCAACGGGAAGATTGAGGGCAGGGCAGCACGATGCCTGCGGCGGCGATGGCATCGCTTCCGCGTCGGCGCCTGTGGGATAGGGTGGGCAGCCGGGGGGAACGTGCGGATTGGGAGGCGCGATCGGACAAAAGCACGGAGATCGTTGTAAATGCTTTTCAGCGTGGAGAGATTTACGGAAATCATCGGGGCACGGACGCACAACCTGAAGGGAATTCGGGTCCGGATTCCGCATCGGGCGCTGACGGTCATTACGGGGGTGTCGGGGAGCGGCAAAAGCTCGCTGGCATTCGACACGCTGTTTGCGGAGGGGCAGCGGCGCTACGTGGAGAGCCTTTCGACCTACGCGCGGCAGTTTATCGAACAGATGGCGCGTCCGGACGTGGAC
This sequence comes from Candidatus Sumerlaea chitinivorans, assembly GCA_003290465.1. Classification (GTDB taxonomy): domain Bacteria; phylum Sumerlaeota; class Sumerlaeia; order Sumerlaeales; family Sumerlaeaceae; genus Sumerlaea; species Sumerlaea chitinivorans. The sequence continues at coordinate 2,382,521 of CP030759.1, read as the reverse complement.
GAGGTGCACAACATCCAACCGGCGATCGCGATCGAGCAGAAGAACAGCGTGAAGAATGCGCGCTCGACGATCGGCACGGCGACGGAGATCTACGACTACCTGCGCCTCCTTTATGCGAAAGCCGGGGTGACGATCTGCCCTGATTGCAACGAGGTAGTGCGCGAGGATACGCCGGAGTCGGTGACGGAGGATGTGCTGAGGCGGCTGATGGGGTGTCGGGTGTGGATTGTGGCGCCGTTCGAGCGCAAGGCGGAGGTGGGAGCGCGTGAGCTGGCGGCGGAGCTGGTGCGCGCGGGCTACGGGCGCGTGCTCGTGCTGGGGCCAGACGGCCGCCCGCAGGTCGTGGATCTGGATCCTGCGCTTGGTGCCGAGCTCGAGGGGGCGCTGAGCGCCGAGTCTGTGCGCCTGCTCATGGATCGGCTTGTGGTCAGCGAAGAGGAGCGCGAACGCCTAAGTTCCAGCGTGGCTGCAGCGTTTCGCGCGGGGCATGGCCGGATCGAAATCTGGTGGCAGGGCGAAGCGCGCGAGGGGCCCGCGCCGCCGCCCCAGCCGTGGGTGTTTTTCGCCGGCTTTCGCTGCAACCGCTGTGCGCGAACGTTTCCACGTCCCGAGCCGCTGCTCTTCTCGTTCAACTCGCCGGTGGGGGCATGCCCGGAGTGCCACGGGTTTGGTCGGGTGACGGGCGTGGATTGGGACAAGGTGATTCCCGATCGCTCGCTAACGTTGCGTCAGCACCCGATTGCGCCCTTCAATACGCCGTCGTACCGCGCGAGCTACAAATGGATCCGCGAAACTGCCGACCCCAAGGATATTCCGTGGGATAAGCCGTTGGCGGAGTTTACGCCGCGCGAGTGGAACAATCTGCTCTACGGATGTGGGCGCTTTGAGGGGCTGCAGGCGTTCTTCGATTGGTTGGAGAAGGAGCGCTACAAGGTGCAATCGCGGATTCTTGTCGCGCGCTACCGTGGCTTTGCGGTGTGCCCGAAGTGCCATGGGGCGCGACTCGTGCCGGAAGCGCTGGCGGTGAAGTGGGCTCCAGCGCGGGCAACGTGCCCGCCGCGCACGATCGCGGAACTGACTCGCTGCTCGATCGGGGAGTTACTCGAGGACTTCGTTCGCGTGGAATTGACCGATGCGGAGGAGGCTCTGATCGGGCGAATCTGGCGGGAGATTCTCTCGCGACTCACTTATTTGGTGCGTGTGGGGCTAGGCTACCTAACGCTCGATCGGCAGACGCGCACGCTCTCGGGTGGGGAGGCGCAGCGGATCAATCTCGCGACGGCCCTTGGGACAGCGCTCACCGATACGCTCTACGTCTTGGACGAGCCGACGGTGGGGCTGCATCCGCGCGATACACACCGGCTGCTGGAGATCCTACGCGATTTGCGCGACAACGCAAACACGGTGGTCGTCGTGGAGCATGACCCCGAGATTATTCTCGGCGCGGACCACGTCATTGATTTGGGGCCACGCGCGGGCTCTCACGGGGGGGAAGTCGTTTTCGAGGGGCCACCCGCGAAATTGCTGGAGGACGGGGCGAGAGGGCTCACGGCCGAGTATTTGCGCCGAGGATGGGAAGGGCTGGCGCGCGCGTTGGGTGACCGTCGGCAGGAAAGTCTGGGCAGCGGCCCGCCAAAGCCGACAGCAAAAGCGGGCTCGCGTCGCGCGCGCATGGGAGTAAGCGAAGGCGAGGCGCGGCGCCTTGTGATTCATGGCGCACGCGAGCACAATCTCAAGCACCTAACCGTCGAAATTCCTCTCGGCAAGTGGGTGTGCGTCACCGGCGTGTCAGGAAGCGGCAAGTCGACGCTTGTCCATCAAGTGCTTTACCGCAACTGGCTGCGCTACAAGAAGGAGCCGGTGGATGAGGTGGGGCGCTGCGAGCGGATCGAGGGGTTCGAGCATTTGGATGAGATCATTCTCATTGATCAGACACCGATCGGACGATCCGTGCGGTCGAATCCAGTGACCTACGTGAAGGCCTACGATCCCATCCGTAAGCTGTTTGCGCAGACACGTGAGGCGCGCACGGCTGGGCTCAGGGAATCCGCATTTTCCTTCAATGTCGCGGGCGGGCGTTGCGAGACGTGTGAGGGTACGGGGGTGGTCACCTACGACATGCATTTCCTCGCGGAAGTCACGCTTCCATGCGAGATCTGCGGTGGGAAGCGTTTCATGCCGCGGGTGCTGGAGGTGCGGTGGCGCGGCAAGAACATTGCGGAGGTACTGGACCTCACGGTGGACGATGCGGTGGAGTTTTTTGCGGAGTTTCCGGCCATCACGCGCAAGCTCGAGCCCCTGCGTCGGGTCGGGCTCGGCTATCTGACTTTGGGGCAAAGCACGGCGACGCTCTCTGGCGGTGAGGCCCAACGCCTGAAGCTTGCCGCGTACTTGGATGTGGCGAAATCGGGCGAGCGGACGCTGATGATCTTTGACGAGCCCACGACGGGTCTTCACCTCGCGGACCTCGATGTGCTCGCGCGCGTGTTTCGGCAGCTCGTGGAGCGGGGGTATTCCCTGCTCATTATCGAGCACAATTTGGAGATGATTCGGCAAGCGGACTGGATCATTGACCTTGGCCCGGAGGGTGGCGATGCGGGAGGGTTTTTGGTGGCACAAGGTCCGCCCGAGGCGATCGCTTCGGAGCCACATAGCCACACCGGGCATTACCTGCGACCCATTCTCTCGAATTCCGGCTGAACTACGTGGGAAGAGGGGACGCGACAACGGCTCCAGATGCATCTTCTGGCGGACTGGTGCGGACCGATGCGGCCGATGGGTTGATCGGGATCAATTCCCGGACAGATTTTCCTTGATTACGAAATTTTTGCCCCTTCGCACTCGACGTAAGGGTTGGGCACGCAAACGCTGCCGGAAGACTGTAGCTTGCCAAGCACATCGCTTCTGCGCAGAGAGGCTTCCCAACGTTCACGGGTGCGGCGAGGAGCAGAGCACCACACATCTCATCTCAATCACAGTAGGAGGCGGTAATGGGCAAGAAGTTCAAGATCGCATGGCTCCCCGGCGACGGTGTCGGGAAGGAAGTTCTGGAAGCCGCGCGGATCGTTCTCGATGCGGTGGGTTTTGAGGCCGAGTACCATCACGGAGACATCGGCTGGGAATTTTGGAAGAAAGAGGGCGACGCGCTGCCGGCGCGTACGATTGAACTCCTGAAGACTTGCGATGCGGCGCTTTTCGGGGCGATCACCTCGAAACCCGCAAAACAGGCGGCGGAGGAGCTGGCGCCGGAGCTGCGCGACAAAGGGCTGACGTATCGCAGTCCCATCGTGCGGATGCGGCAGCTTTTTGATCTCTACATTTGCTTCCGCCCGTGCAAAGCTTACACCGGCAATCCGCTGAACTACCGCGAGGGAATTGATCTGGTGGTGTTCCGCGAAAACACGGAAGATTTGTACATTGGGATCGAGTTTAATGAGTTCCCCGAAAATTTGCGCCAGTTGCCGGAGTTTGCAAAGATTCCCGAGAAGGCGGCGGTGTCGCTCAAGGTCAACACGCGGCGCGGAAGCGAGCGCATCATCCGGGCGGCGTTTGAATGGGCGCGCAAAAATGGGCGAAAGAAGGTCACGTGTGTGCACAAGGCCAACGTCGTGCGTGCAACCGATGGTCTCTTCCTCAGCGTCTTCAAAGAGGTGGCAAGCGAGTACCCGGACATTGCCAGCGACGATGCGAACATCGACGCGCTGTGCATGTGGCTGCTGAAGAATCCGTTCAATTACGACGTCTTGGTAGCGCCGAATCTCTACGGCGACATTATTTCGGATCTGTGCGCGCAAATGGTGGGTGGACTTGGCTTTGCTTCGAGCGGCAACATCGGCGAGAAAGTCGCGGTCTTCGAGCCGACCCACGGAAGCGCTCCAAAGTACGAAGGGCTCTACAAAGTCAATCCCGTCGCAACCATTCTGGCGGCGAAGCTCATGCTGGAGTGGCTGGGCTGCACCGAGCAAGCACAGCGGATTGATCAGGCCGTGGCAAAGGTGATCGCGAAGGGCGAAGTGCGCACCTACGACATGGGTGGCAACGCCTCGACACTTGATATGGCTCGCGCGATTGCCGCGGAACTATGAGCAACACCGGCTGAAAAGTGAGCTTGATCTGGGGTTTTTCCCCACGCGTGTTGGCAAAAAGATCCATCGTGCGTTAGAGCAAAGAAAGGACAGGAAAATGAAGAAGAGTGCAGTCCTGCGCAAGGCGATCATGGAACGGCGGGCGGTGGTGGTGCCCGGCTGTTACGATGCGTTTAGCGCGAAAGTCATCGAATCCTGCGGCTTCGAGGCGATCCAGATTTCTGGGTTTGGGCTGGCAGGTTCGTTGTTGGCAAAGCCCGACGTCGGGCTCGTGCAGATGAAGGATATCCTCGACATCACTTGGAACATCGCGGAGGCCGTCAATATCCCCGTGATGGCGGATATTGACACCGGCGGCGGCAATGCCGTCAACGCGGCCTACATCACCGAGCGGCTCATCAAGATGGGTGTGGCCGGCATGAACATTGAGGATCAGGTGTTCCCGAAGCGGTGTGGCCACATGGTGGGCAAGGAAGTCATCAGCGCCGAAGAGATGGTGGGAAAGATCCGCGCTTGTGCGGCGGTGCGCGATAAACTCGACAAGGATTTCGTGATCAATGCGCGAACCGACTGCTTCGCCTCGATGGGGCTGGAGGAGGCCATCCGCCGTTGCAAGCTTTATGCGGAGGCGGGAGCAGACCTCGTGTTCATTGACGCGATTAAGACGCGTGCAGACATTGAGGCGGCGGTGAAAGCGGTGCCCGTGCCGCTATCGGTAAACCTGATGGATGCGGTGAGCGGCGTGAAGACCGAGCTGATCCCCATTCCCGAGCTTGCGAAAATGGGCGTGGGACGCGTCTCCATCCCCGTCGCCTCCATTATGGTGGTGCACAAGGCGCTGCGTGATTTCTTTACGGCGCTCAAACAATCGCCCACCGGGACGCTGCCGGGCCAGACGCAGTGGCTCACGTCGTTCAAGGAGTACACGGATTTTGTCGGTTTGCCTGAGTATCAGGCAATGGAGAAGGAGTACTTGCCTGCAGCGAAGGTGCAGGAAAAGTACGGTGCATAGGAGAGTCGAGGGGTAAGGAAAAGGGGGCGGAGTCGAGAGGCTTCGCCCCCGGGCCTTCCCTCCGAGGTCGCGAAAGGAGCACAGCTATGGGAGCAACAGTTGCAGAAAAAATCCTTGCGAAGGCAGCGGGGAAAGCGCGGGTTTCGCCCGGCGACGTGGTGGAGCCGCAAGTGGGGCTCGCTATGTCGCACGAGAACGCCGCGCTGGTCATCAATCAGTTCAAAGAGATTTTCAAGGATACCGGGCTTGAGCCCAAGGTTTGGGATCCGAGCCGAATCGCGATCATTTTTGACCACCGCGTTCCCGCCGAAAGCGCGAAAACCGCGAACAACCAAAAGAAGATCCGCGAGTTCGTGGCTCAGCAGGGCATTACGAAATTCCACGAGATTCGCGGCGACGAGGGCGGAATCTGCCACCAGATCTTGCCCGAGAACGGATATGTTCGGCCGGGGATGGTCGTGGTGGGCACCGATTCGCACACGACCACGCATGGGGCGCTCGGCGCAATCGCGTGGGGTATTGGTGCCACGGAAATGGCGGCCGTTTGGGCCTTGGGGCGAGTGCTCAACGTCGAAGTCCCGCCCACGATCAAAGTCGTGATTGAGGGTGAGCTTCCGCCGCTGGTGTCGGCTAAGGACATTATCCTCTACCTGATTGGCAAGATTTCCGCGCAAGGGGCCAACTTCCGCGTGATGGAGTTCCACGGCTCGACCGCAAAGGCAATGCCGACGAGCAGCCGGTTGGTGCTCTCGAACATGTCCGTGGAGGCCGGCGCGACGGCGGGGATTTTCCCGGCCGACGAAGAAACCGTGCGCTATCTGCGTGAGGAAGCCGGCGTGACCGATGAACTCGAGATGGTAGTACCCGACGCCGACGCGCAGTACGAGAAGGTGATCGAAATCGACGTTTCGAAACTCGAGCCGCAGGTGGCGTGCCCGCACACCGTGGATAACGTCAAGCCGATCGGCTCCGTGGAGGGACGCAAAGTGGATCAGATCGTCATCGGCTCGTGCACGAACGGACGGCTCGACGACATCGAGATTGCCGCGCGGATTCTCAAGGGTAAGAAAATTGCCAGAAACGCACGCATGCTGGTATTCCCGGCGTCGGGGCGGATTTACCGTGAAGCGCTTGAGCGCGGCTACATCCAGACGTTGATGGAAGCGGGCGCGGTCGTAATGAACTCAGGCTGCGGCTGTTGCTTGGGCGTGCACCAAGGCGCGTTGGCGGACGGCGAGGTCGCGCTCTCGACGACGAACCGGAATTTCAAAGGACGCATGGGCAACCCCAACGCCGAGGTTTATCTCTGCTCGCCCGCGACGGCGGCCGCGAGTGCCATCACCGGCGTGATCACCGACCCACGGAAAGGAGCGTGAGCAGCTATGGCGAAGGTAGTGTTCAAAGTCGGGGACGACGTTTCGACGGATGCGATCTATCCGGGACGCTTCATGGCCACGGTCCTGCCGACCGAAACGCCGCAGTACTGTTTTGCAGATCACAAGGAATTTAACGAGAAGCTTAATAAAGGCGAAATTCCGCCGGGCTCGGTGATTGTGGCGGGGCAGAACTTCGGGTGCGGCTCGTCGCGCGAGCAGGCGGCGTCGTGCCTAAAGGGATGGGGTCTCATCATCGTGGCGCGTGGGATCGCGCGAATCTTCCTCCAGAATGCCGTGAATTTGGGGCTGCAGACGGTCATCGCCCCTGAGGTCGAGGCGGAAGTCGGCGATGAGCTCGAGATCTTGCCGGACAAGGTCGTGAACAAGACTTCTGGAAAAGAGTTCGCCATCGTGCCGCACGCGCCTGCGCGGCAGGCGATCATTGACGCCGGCGGTCTCATCCCCTACGCGCGCAAGAAGCTTCTGGAAGAGCGCGGACAAGCGGCGTAGCGGATCGAGCACGTTTTTCGGGTCGCGTAGATCGAGCGCGGTCAGTTCAGGAAGCCCCCAACGGTATTGCATGCCGCAATGCCCTCAGGGGGCTTCTTCTATTTCGACTCGGTCGGGATAAACCGTGACGAAAATGAGGACGTTGCCTCCGGTGCGGATGCGTTCGGCAAGCTTCAACGGACAACTCACGCGGAGGCGTTGAAATAACTCTCGGTGCGCAGGCGTGGTGAAGTAACTATCGAGCTCATCGCCACGTTGGCGCCGCCCGAACCGGTGAACGTTTGCCCGATCTTGCGCAAGAATATCCTTGAGCTCGGTTAGTGGAACCCCGGAGGAGCTGCGGCGATCCACATCCGTGATTGCGGCAAGGTAGCGTACGATCGCCATGTTCGCGGAGGGTTGGGATGTAGCTGGGGGCTGCTCGGGGGATTCTGTAGGACCGACTTCAGTCAAGGGGTTGATCCAACGAACGATGCGAAAGCCGGTCGAGGTGCGCTCCACACTGGCTAAGCCTGTTCTGTAGCGCCCTTCTTGCATCTCACCGATCCGGACGGTGAAATTCCCCGCTGGGTCCGTGCCGAGGAATTCGTCAATCCACCGGCCGTAGATCGGTGCCTCCGTGATCCACGTAAACGATTCGGGGTTCATCGCGCTGGCGAAAAGAGCTCGATTCCGCACGTGTTCGAAAGCGCTCTTTTGCCAACGGAAGATGCGGTAATAGGTGGGACTGACGTCACTTCGCGGAGCAGGGACAAGGAGTTCGACCGCACCGTCGCCATCCACGTCAGCGGCAATTTGGGGCAGGGAGTCTCCCTCCTCCCAAACGCCGAACGCAAATGGGTGATCCGTAGTCGTGACTTTCGGACTTTGCCAGAGCAGCGTCCCTGACGAATCGCGAACCGTCACCTGATAGAATTCTGCAAATTCAGTGGTCGCGGACTTGCGAGCGGAAATCTCCTCTGGGCGACCGTCTGCATTGAGATCCACGCGAAGGACCGGCGGCGGCTCCGTGGCAGAGGCGAGGTTCAGCACCCCAAGAAGAAGTGCGCAGCTAATACCAAGAAAGTATCGCATGATCAAACGCTCCCCGCAGGAACACCTTTGTGTCCCGATGCACAAATGCTAACAAACCAGTGAATTTGTTTGCCAGAGGAAAAGCGCGGCATGCGGGGGAGGACGGGAACTCAGTGAGCAAGCGTGGGGCCACCTCGGGGCTGGATTTTGCGAAGTACGAAAACCAGCGGAATCATGGCCAGTGCGACGTAGGTCAGGAAGACGAAGATATCCAAGTAAGCCATCATTGCTGCTTGCCGGTTCACCATGGCATCCAGCAAAGCAAGAGCGCGAGGGGATGGCGAGGCAAGGGTGGATGGTTGGCCAGCTGGCAGAAGGTGTTCCACGGTGGAGAGAAACTGTTGGAGCTGCGGGTCCAAGGAGCTCAGATGCTCGCCAAGGCGTAGGTGGTGAAATTGGGTGCGGCGCGATAACATCGCCGTGCAGACGGCAATGCCGGTGCTGCCACCGATGTTGCGTACGAGATTGATGAGAGCCGCGGCATTGTTGCTTTTTTCGGGTGGGAGCCCCGCGTAGGCGATCGTGTTGATGGGAACAAAGAGGAAGCCAAGGCTTGCTGCCTGAAAAATTCGTGCGAGGACCGCTTGCTGAAATGTGATCTGCAGATTAAAGCCCGCCATGTGCCACATCGCGGCGGCCATGATGCAGAGCCCCACACCGATGAGAGTGCGCGGCTGGACGTGATACTTGCTGAGGAGCTGGCCGACGATGGGCATCATGAAAAGCACCGCGATGCCGCCCGGAGTCATGGCCATGCCTGCCAGTGTCGAGGTGTAGCCAAGAAGCGTCTGCAGGAGCTGCGGTAGCAGTTGGGTTGTACCATAGAGGATGAAGCCAATCGAAAACATGACCACGGACGCGGCGAAGAAATTCCGATTCCGCCAGAGGGGGATATCCACCACCGGCCGAGGGTGGCGCAATTCCCACACGAGAAGTGCTGAGAGGCATGCGGCGGCGCTAATCGCGCAGGTGCGGATAAAGGGCGAGGCCAGCCAATCGTGGCGCTCTCCCTCGTCCAGAAAGAGCTCCAACGAACCAAGGCCGACGATGACAAGGATAAGACCAACGACATCAATACGCACGCCCTCAGCAAGCCGCCGTTTACGCTCTTCGACGAGAGCGGGGGGGTCGAAGACGAAAATCGCTGTTAGAAGGAGTGAGACGATCCCCACCGGGACATTGATGAGGAAGATCCAGTGCCATGAGAAATTGTCCGTGATCCATCCGCCGAGCGTGGGCCCAATAATTGGCGCGAAGACCACAGCGATCCCGTAAAATGCGAAGGCCTGCCCGTGGCGCTCTTTGGGAAAAGCGTCGGCAAGTATGGCCTGAGCGGCGGGTTGAAGACCTCCTCCGCTGGCACCTTGGAGAAGGCGGAAAAAAATGAGAGCGGAGAGCGACGGCGCAAGCCCACACAACGCCGAGGCCAACGTGAAAAGCGCCGTGCAACCCATGTAGAACCGCTTGCGCCCGGCGATCGTCATGAGCCATCCACTGATGGGGATTACAATCGCGTTCGCTACAAGATAACTTGTTAACACCCAGGTGCTTTCGTCGAGTCCGGCCGCAAGCCCGCCGGCGATGTGACGTAAGGAAACGGCTGCAATGGTGGTGTCGAGCACCTCCATAAAAGTGGCCAAAGCCACCACCCACGCAACCAGCCAAGGATTGACGTGGCGAGGGCGAAGGAGCTCGGCAGCAGTCATTTTACCTTCACTTGGGGAACGACGCTCATGCCGGCGCCGAGGCGTCCGGCAATTTCGGGCACAAGGGGCGGATCAAAGACAATCTTTACCGGCACTCGCTGGACCACTTTCACAAAGTTGCCCGTGGCGTTCTCTGCGGGGAGTAGGCTAAAGCGCGAGCCAGTGCCTGCTTGGATGCTGTCGACCTTCCCTGCAAAGGATTGGCCCGGCATCGCGTCAATACGGATCTTAACGGGCTGGCCGGGTTTCATGTGCGCGAGCTGCGTTTCCTTGAAATTCGCTACGACCCAGCGGTCGCGTCCCACAAGTGCAAGAATAGGCTGGCCGACGGCAAGGAATTGGCCGGGCTCGACGTTTTTCTTGGTGACTCGCCCATCCATGGGGGCGCGCACGTGAGTATACGAGAGGTCGAGTTCCGCCTTTGCGAGCTGGGTGCGGGCCACGTTCTCTTGTGCTTGTGCGGCAAGCAAAGCAGCTCGAGCCGTCTCAACCTGAGCTTGTGCAGCGGTGAGCTGCTTCTTGGCCTGTTCGACTTGTGCTTTTGTCACCCGCTCTTGGGTACGTGCCGTCAGAAGAGTCTGCTCAGAAATGGACTGCGTGCGGTAGAGGTTTTCATACCGCTGTAGATCGGCTTCCGCGTTCTCGGCTGTCGCTTGAGCGACGAGAACCGCGGCTTCCGCTTGACCCACGTTTGCTTGTGCAGCAGCAACGGCCGCTCGTGCTTGCTCGGTCTGAGCCTGCGCGAGCTCGAGGGCGGCTCTGGCGCGCGCGACCGCAACCTCGTAGTCGGCCGGATCGAGCTCGCAGAGCAGTGTCCCGGAGGTCACCTCTTGGTTATCGTCCACAAACACACGCGCAACGCGTCCAGCCACCTGCGGGGCAATCTGCACTACGTGAGCTTCGATAAAAGCATCGTCCGTGGATTCATGGGTGAGCCATTTGTGAACAATGGGCCAAGCCGCAACGACTCCAACCAGAAGAATCCCGACGAGCATAAGCCCCCGCACTCGGTTTGCCGTGGGAGGCTTCGGTTCGACAGGGGGAGTTGACGACGGCGTGCTGGCAGGCTCGGTTGCTTTCGGGATCTCGGCGCTCATAGGGTCTCCTTGTTGGTGCCGTGAAGTTCGGACAGGCCTTGATGCAACTTTTCCATGAGCTGCAGGAGCGTTCGTTGCTCAGCGCGCGTGAGGTGGTTCACCATTTTGGTGAGGCGCGCGTAGTGATCTGGTAAGACACGCTCGAGAAGAGCTCGCCCCTTCGAAGTCAGTCGCACGGGACTCGTCCGTCGGTCTGTGCTCGGCCGACTATGGCGTTGGATTAGCCCCGCACGCTCTAAGCCTGTAAGCAAAGTCGTCATGGTGGCTCGGCTGACACGCACCAAGTCCGCAATCGCCGAGGGCAAAAGCTCGTGATTCGGCGCGGAGTAGAGATTCACCAGCACCACGAAACGGCCGTGGCTGAGCCCATAGTGGGCGAAATGCCGGTCGAGGGCAGCTTCAATATCCGAACTTATCACGAGGGCACAAAGCGCAAAATGCAGGGAGCGCGCATCTAACTTGGGGTAGCGATCTGCCATTTGCTTGAGTGTCTCAAGCTCCGGGGCCTTGCGTAGTCCAATCATCGTGAACACTCTCGTAAGAGATTTCCTCTGCATAAAGTCTTATTGCCATACATCAAAACTATTCGATAGCTAACTATTTGATGGTGAGTGTCTATGGTTGTGGCTGTTGTGACTAAGGAAGCTTTCCTGCGAGGGGGGCACAAAGATCTTAAAGCATTTGTGGCGGACACAAGGGCGCAGGCGCCCAGCTTCTCAAAAAATCGACGATGAGAGGTTCGTGCAGGCGCGTTGCGGGTAGAGGCGCTGCGTGATTGCGTACTAAGCCTCCGGGAGCGGGGCCGTACAATGGCCACACCGCTTCGCTCCCACGGGGATTGTCATCTTACAGAACGGACACGGTTGTGTGGTTGGCGAGGGCGCCTCAGCGCTTCTCAAGCGGTTGATCGCTTTCACTACAAAGAAGAGGGCCACGGAGACAATCGCAAAATTCACGAGGGCGTTGAGAAATTGGCCGTAGTACAGAATGGGGACCCCAGCTTTCTTGGCAGCCTCAAGGGTGTCAAAATGTTGGGAAGAGAGCACAATCCCAGCGCTGGAGAAGTCCATCTTGCCTGCAATAACCGAGAGAGGTGGCATGAGAATATGCTCGACGAGAGAATTCACCACCTTGGAAAACGCCGCGCCAATGATGACGCCCACTGCCATGTCCACCACGTTGCCTTTCACAGCAAACTCGCGGAATTCCTTCCAGATCGTTTTCATTGGCTGTCCTCCCAGCGTGACTGAGCCGATTTTATGAGCTCGAGTAACGCTCCAAAAAGTTTCGTTCGCACTTCAGAGCATGAGGATGAGATGCAAGAAGCTTCCACGAGGATCAGTGATCATCGCCGCGGATCGGCTCGCGTCCGTAAGGGAATGGGGGTAGATCAGTCACAAGTTTAGCCTGAGCATTCTTGGGCGGACAAATCACGAGGGCAATCCCTCCCTTCGCTCGCATCCAGACTTTTTCGAAATCTCGCATCAGCCATTGGCACTGGCGACCGCGCCCACTTTTTGCGAGGAAAGAATCCGTGACGACCACCCGGCCGTCGTCCGTCACTCCATTGAGCGCGACGATGTGATTGCCCATTTGCTCGTAGGGTGGTTGTTCGCACTCGCCGCGCCGCATGCGGATCGAGCAAAGGATGACTTTGTTCTCTGCGAGAGCGGCGCGCACGCGATCCCACGTGCGGAAGCGATCTATGTAGGCCTCAAAACCATAGTGCGAGGCGGTCGCAATGACGCGCGGCCACACCCCGGGGTAAGCATATTCCTCGTCGTAGCAGCGAGCGACGATCTCCTCAAGCGGGAGTTTCAAACCATAGTACTCGAGGGCAGTGGCAAGCGCTGCTGACTGGCAGCGATTGGGTGTCAGGTTTCCGCGGGAGTCCATCTGGCGACGGAATGGCAAATCGAGAATCCGCGGCTGCGCGTCGGGGACTGTTTCGAGTGCTCGCGCGAGGGCGAGGGTAGGCGTGGAGGGCGAGTTGTCCGTTGCCACGATCGCGAGCGAGGGCAGACGCGAGAGCGGAGCGGAGCCGGCGTCGTCGACCCGGAAGCGAAATGCTGCGGCTTTGCGCGTGAGTTTAAGCCAGTCCATATCCAAGACCCCCGCGTCGAAGCGTGGCAGGCTTCGGGAAGTGACGCGGTCGCGCACGTCTCCCCAGTAGCCCGCATAAAGCCATGGGGATTCGTCGGCAGGCCCGAACGTGACCTTCAGGTAGAGGCGGAATCCTTCGCGTGGCGGCAGAGCGGCGTTCCACGAGTAAATTAGTTCGTCAAAAGGAAACGGTGCGACGATCGTGGGGGAGAGCCACGAGCCCGTCCCACTGGACGCAAAATCGGTCGGCGCAATGCGCGTGCGCCAATCTGCAGGAGTGGTGGTTGTAGCGGTCTCCTCGTTTGGTTTCTCCTGAGCAAATGTGAAGCGTGCGCCACCAGCAAGCGTTAGCGCGAGCGGTAACCAGATCCACCGCGTGAGTCGCATCCCATGACCCCTCCTTCTCGCATGAATAAGTACTACGCAACGACTGCGGCCATTGCTGCTCGGTGAGCTTGAAGCGCCCCATGGGAGTTTGTCCAGTACGAACGCGCTTCACCGTCGCTATGCAACCCGACAGCTTACGTGTTTTTTTCCCCACCTTCGTTCAGGCGAGACCTGGTTCTCGGGCGATCGAAAACAGCACGAGAGCACCGCCCATTGCGCGCAACACGTTCGCGTGTAATCAGTCTGTGCAAGTCGAGGATGGGTGGGAGGACCGGGTCACTGGCTTTTGCTTCTCCATACTTAGGGAGGGGAGAAATCGGGATTACCCGAAGAAGCGAAGCACTTTCTCTCCGATCCAAGAAACATTTTGTGGAGTGGGAGGCCCAATGCGTTGCGTAAGCGGTCCTTTACCCGATAGAAAACGAACAGTTACCAGAGGAGTCGCGGCGCTATGCAGGGCGCTGCGCAAAGCTACCGCGCCCCCCCAGCTATATCGAATCAGACGCAAGTAGGGATGAAGTTACTCTAAGTCGAATCGACTCAGATGCACCGGAAGAAGCTGTGTGAGGCGCCCGGCACCAGCGGCTGCTTTGTCTCCGATGATTGTGAAACGTCCACCAACATAAAGCTCTTCAGTGGAAGGATTGATATATAGAGCACGGACGATAAAGTTGGCGCCGGAGCCAAGAGCGAACCACGAAGTTCCATTCCAAGCTGCAATGTTGCTGGCGGGGGTGCTTCCCGCTGCTGAGAAGAGGCCGCCAACGTAGACATTGTGTTTCGAGTCAAATGTGATGCACCATCCGCCTTGTCCGGAAGAAAATGTGAGGCCGCTTCCAAGAGCGGACCACGCTGTTCCATTCCATCGTGCAATTCCTTTGGCTGAGACGCCACCGGCGTTAGAAAAACTTCCAGCGGCGTAGAGTGAACCGTCCGAAGCCACTGCGAGAGCGTAGACATCGTCGTCCATCCCTGTGCCAAGCGGCTGCCAAGTAGAGCCATCCCATTTGGCGATGCGATTTGCTGGATTTCCTCCTGCTTGGAGGAATCCTCCGCCGACATAGATGTTTCCGCTGGAATCCGCGGCAAGGGCGTTAGCAGTCGGATAGGTCCCGCCAGTGAGTCCAGAGCCTAACGCGCTCCACGTGCTGCCATTCCATTTTGCAATTCGGTTTGCTGGGACGCCCCCCGCCATCGTGAACATGCCCGCGACATAGAGGTTGCCAGCCGTGTCGAACGTGAGTGCCCTTGGCTCCATATTTAGGCCTGTTCCCAATGCGCTCCAACTCGAGCCATTCCAACGTGCCACGAATTGTGCCGGATTTCCGCCAGCTTGAGTAAAGTTGCCAATTGCGAACAGGTTGCCTGTCGTCGGACTTATTGCCAAGCCGTACACGTATCCGTTGACACCGCCACCGACCGACTGCCATGCGCTGCCATCCCAACGGGCCACGTTGTTTAGCTGGGTGTTGCCGAAGTGCGAGAAAAGACCGCCTATGTAGAGGGTTCCCGAAGAATCCTGAACGAATGAGTAAACGTGGGGAAGGTTACCGCCGTATCGCAATCCATCGTACGTGGGTGCCCAATTCGAGCCATCCCATCGGGCAAGGTAGGGTGCTGGATTGGAGTACTCAGGATCACAGGAAGCGATAAGTGGACGAGTTGGCGTCGTACAAGTGGCAATTGCGGTTACTCCGCCGCCGGGTAAACCCGAACCCAAGGCCGTCCAAGCGGTACCGTTGTATTGGGCAATCCCGGCTGCAGCTGCGCTTCCGATACTATAAAACCAGCCCCCGGCATAGATCATGCCATTGGCGTCGCGATGCAGCGCATATACCGCATCGCTGGGATTCCCAAACGCTTGCCAGGAGGAACCGTCGTAGCGAGCGAGGTATTGAATGCCGTCCAAATCGGTGAACTCACCGCCGGCGAGAATGTCTCCGTTAGGAAGAGCAAGGAAGCAGGTTACGTTTGCATCGAGGTTTGTTGCAATATCCGTCCACTGGCTACCGTCCCATTTAGCAATGTTGGATACAAAAACCCAGTCATCAATGTCCGGATCGTAGACATAGTCATCGTAAGCAGCGTAGAGATATCCGTTCATATCCACACCCAAAGCGGTTACTGAGCCGGCAAAGCCGCTGCCAACTGCGCTCCAGCTGTTTGTGTTCACGTTGTACGCAGCAACGTGGGAATATGGCCAACTAAAATATCCCCCCACGTACAGATTACCACTTATGGGATCGAAGGCGAGGGAGGTCACGGAACCATCTAAGGTGGATCCGATCGAGCTCCATGTTGTCCCATTCCATTTTGCAATGTGCGAGACACTGACTCCGCCGGCATTGGAAAAGTCCCCTCCTACATAGAGGTTTCCAGCTTGATCAATAGCCATTGCACTGACATAGCTGCCACCCTGAGGTAGACCGATTCCCAGCGGACTCCACGTGGACCCGTTCCACTTTGCAATTCGGTTTGCAGTGATAGGTCCCACGGCTGTGAACATGCCCCCAATGTAGAGATTGCCGGCACTATCGTAAACGGCAGCGAAAACGCTGTTATTTGCACCGGCCAGGGGGAAGAGAGAAGCCCAGTCCGCATCGGTGATTGTGGGATCAATGAGGATTGGGAAGCGGGTGCCGGGGGCGAGAGTGGTGACGATAGCAACTTCGGTGGAGTCGCGGCAGACAAAATGGCTCCGCAAGCGTGCTCCGCGTGCATCCGTAACGCACAGCGAGTGGTACGAAAGACGCTTACCCTCAGGGGTTTCCAAGGCAAGGCCTGACTCGAACGCTTGCGTAATCCTTGCGCCGCGGATCTGAAGCGTCAGAACGAGCTGGTCCGCCGCGGGCAAGTCAGCTGGGAGACGCTTGACGAGAAAATCTTGGCGAATTCCCGCTGTGGTGGAGTGGACGATTTCTTGAAGGAGATCACCCCGGTCAAGGAGTACCGCATTGGCAGTCGCTTGAACGGTCGCGGGGGGTAGATATGTGGAGTGGACAAGTGTTCCCTTTTGATGGAAGCTGAGGCTTGTGGGAATGATTCGTGTTCCTGCCCGAGATAACGGCTTTGTCTTAGAATAAATTTCCAGCCCCGTGGGTCGCGCGGTAACTCTTAGAGCCTGAAGTGGGTGGAAAAGTTGCGCCGGTGTTTTACTTCCAGCCGTTGCCGCCTGCCTGCCTTGAGGAACTGCAGGTGAGTACAGCAAGAGAAAAGCCATTAGAGTCTTAGCGATTTTGGAAAGGTTGAGCCAATAGGCTCTCTTGTGATTTACACCCCCGACACTTTGCATGGCACATTCTCCATGGTGAAATAAGAGAAATGAACTGCAAAGGTATGATTTTTTTAGGACAGAGACCTATGAATTGTCAACGCTTATGCATGCAATCCAATTGTTTCCGCCGAGTGCAAAAGCCCAGCGAGCTAATGTGATTCTAAAACGCCAGGAGCCCTCGAATCCATCGCGTCGATGTGGGACCCAGACTCTGGGAGACGTTGTGCGCTCTACCCGCCTAATCGCGGCAGAGCCGACCGATTGACCTTAGGGCGAGGGTGCGTTCGGGTTTTTGCCGGCGAGCAAGCGGCGGAGTTCCTCGATGTGGCGGGCAAGGTTTTCTTCGGCGGGCCGCAGGTCCGCGAATTCGTCGCTCTCAGCTTTGCCGTCGAAGAGCCCTTTGTGGAGGGCGTAGAGGCGTTGGGCGACCGTGACGAGCTCTTTGAGGGCGTCGGCAC
Source organism: Candidatus Sumerlaea chitinivorans (assembly GCA_003290465.1). Classification (GTDB taxonomy): domain Bacteria; phylum Sumerlaeota; class Sumerlaeia; order Sumerlaeales; family Sumerlaeaceae; genus Sumerlaea; species Sumerlaea chitinivorans. The sequence goes on along the minus strand of CP030759.1, from coordinate 2,365,439 downwards.
GGGTCTCCGCGTCCGTCTCCTGCGTGAGTTGTTCGTGCGCGAGGGCGCCGAGCTGGCTGAGCAAAAAGTCCGCCAGCCCTCGCCACACTTCGGCACGCACCAAGGGGGACCACGGAGACGATGCGAGTCTGAGCTGGACCTCTGGAAGCGGAATTGCCGATTCGCCGCCGATTTCTTGCGATGGGGATTCGTTCATCATGGCAAGAAGCGTATCGCGATTGGAAGGACGAGTCACTTCTCTTAGCGCCCCTAAGCGCCCGACAAGTAGGGGAAGAGCGTGACCAGGCGAAGCAATGGGAGCATTTCTTTTTTGAGGTAATGAGAAAAGTGGGAGCGCTTAGCGGGGCTCCAAAGACGATTTGGCTTGCGGTTGCTGATTGACTCCGTTGGCTATGCGGTCATGTGGGTGCGCCAAAAGTGGTGCGCCGGAGTCTAAGTGGGAGGTAGGTAAAATTAGCACGCACTCGATTCCGGATGACATGTACCCGAAGCGTTCGGGTTGGTGGTGGGTCCCCTCGCTCTACTTTGCGCAGGGCATCCCCTACGTTGTCGTCACGATGGTGACGGTGACTCTCTACAAGCGCTTCGGCGTGAGCAATTCGCAAATCGGCTGGTACACAAGTCTGCTTGGCTTGCCGTGGGTGATCAAGCCGCTGTGGGGCCCGCTGGTGGATCTCTACTGGACGAAACGCAACTGGGTGCTCTCCACGCAATTTCTCATGGCGGTGGGCCTCTTACTAGTTTCCTTGGTTCTTCCCACGCCCTTATGGTGGAAGGCTTCGTTGACCGTCTTTGCGCTCATGGCTTTTGCGTCGGCGACGCATGATATTGCAGCCGACGGCTTCTACATGTTGGGCTTGGATCCGCACCGGCAGGCGCTCTTCAACGGCTTACGCTCGACGTTCTGGCGGCTTTCCATGATCATTGGCACGGGCGTGCTTGTGATCATCGCGGGGGTGCTGGAATCGCACAGCGGCCCGAAGCCAGTGGTGTTCAGCGTCGCTGCGGTCCCGAAAGACTGGAAGGGTGAGGTGCCGCAGGTGCCGGCCCCGCGAGGCGGGGATTTCGCAGTGTTGAAGCTGCCGAGTGAACCCGTTGTCGCGGGCACGACTTCTGCAGTGACTTTACGACTTGCCCGGCCGGCAGAGAGCAACACCACGGTGGCGGCCAATGTCTCGTGGGAATACACGAAGTGGTATTCGTTCTTCTTCCCTGTCGGTCCCGAGTTCTCGGTGCGAGCCGAGGAGGCGGACCGAATTGAGTTTGGGCCGGATTCGTGGGACAAGGAAAAAAGCTTTGTTCTCAAGGTGGATAAGAATCTCAAGCAACCCGTCGTTGCGCATTTCCGGGTGAGCGCTGGCAACATTCCGTGGGCTTGGGCAATTTGCCTCGGGGTGGTTGGCGGGGTATATCTGCTACTTGCACTTTACCACTCGCTGGCCCTACCAAAGAGTGCGCTCGACGTTCGCAAGACCGCGGAGCGACCGTTCTATCGCGCAGCCTTCTGGTTGTTCCTTGCGGTCGGTATCCCCGCCCTTCTGCTGGTGGCGCCTTTGCTGGTGAAACAGATGCTGGGTTCGCAGCTACCGGAGTGGGTGCCGGCGGCCATTCGCGATCTGTTCCCCAAGAAACTCGGCGATGCCCATAAGGATCTGATTGCGTTCTTGTGCCTTGTGGGGCTGGCACTCGTGGTGGGGATTGGTTTTGGACTGATTGCCCCCCTGCGCAGGGTGTTTGGCGCATTCTTCTCGGCGTGTGCCCGCAACAGTGGCATGCCTTTCGATCAGGTGTTTGTGTCGTTTTTCCAAAAGAAGGGCATTTTGCGGATGCTTGCGTTCCTGCTCTTCTACCGCTTCGCGGATGCGATGCTGGTGAAGATGATTACCCCCTTCATGCTTGATCCGGCGGAGAAGGGCGGGCTTGGGCTTTCGACGACGCAAATCGGGTTTGCCTACGGCACCATCGGCGTGTTTGGGCTGCTGTTAGGCGGAATCGTGGGGAGCGTATATGCAGCGACGTATGGACTGCAGAAGGTCCGCCTTGTCATGTGCCTCTTCATGAACGTGCCGATCGCGCTGTTTGTGCTCTTGTCCTACTATCAGCCGGCCTTCCATATCGTGTTGGGGTCGGTGTTCATCGAGCAGTTTGGCTACGGCTTTGGGTTCTCCTTCTACATGCTCTACATGCTCTACATGGCCGGACAGGGCGAGCATAAGACCAGTCACTACGCTCTGTGCACAGGTTTCATGGCTTTGAGCTACATGATTCCGGGGATGATCAGCGGCATTATTCAGGAGCTCTTGGGGCACTACTTTGAGTTCTTCCTCGTGGTGCTTGTGCTGTCGATTTCGAGCTTTGTCGTGGCCTACATCATCCCGGTGGATCCCGAATTCGGCCGAAAGAAGAAAACGGCATAAGAACCGGATTTGCTGATCGGGGGATGCAGTTTCACACTGCCTCCCCCGTTTTCTTTTTCCGCATGCGGTGTCGGTCAGAGCACTTTTTCGTCCGACAATATCCACGACCGACTTGAATCTTGAGAAACCGCAATGGTGAGTTTGTGGAGCTATGACGACACAACGCACTCTGACGCTGGCACACAGTCCGGATCCCGACGACGCTTTCATGTTCTACGCGTTGGCGCACGAGAAAATTGACACACGTGGCTACCGCTTCGAGCACATTCTTCAGGATATCCAGACGCTGAACGAGCGGGCGACGCGAGCGGAACTCGACATCAGTGCGATCTCCATTCATGCGTTTGCCTACGTGGCCGACCACTATGCGCTGCTTGCGAGCGGCGCGAGCATGGGGGTGAATTACGGTCCCATGGTGGTGGCGCGCGACACGATCAGCCTCGAGGAGCTCCGGCGAACGGAGATTGCCGTGCCGGGCACGATGACCAGCGCATTTCTCGAATTGCGCCTTGCCCTCGGCGATTTTCCGTATCGCGTGATGCCCTTCGATGAGATTCTGCCGGCGGTGCGCGACGGGAAGGTCGCCGCGGGACTACTGATCCACGAGGGGCAGCTAACCTATGCACAGGCGGGGCTCACAAAGGTCTTCGACGTGGGCGAATGGTGGTGGGAGACGTATCACCTGCCGCTCCCCCTTGGCGGAAACGTGGTGAAACGCGCACTGGGTGACAAAGTGATTAAGGACGTGGCCGCAATCCTGCGCGATAGCATCGCCTATGGCCTTGCCCACCGTGACGAAGCGGTGCGCTACAGCCTGCAGTGGGCACGCGATATGGGCTACGAGTTGGCGGATCGCTTCGTCGGAATGTACGTGAACGACTTGACGCTCGATTACGGCCCCGATGGGCGGCGCGCTGTGGAACTGCTTTTGGATCTTGCCGCGGAGCGGAGACTGATTCCGCGGCGTCCGCAGGTCGTGTTTGTCGAGTAAAAGAAAAGGGGCGCTGGCCTCAACGTGCCAACGCCCACAGTTTGAATACAACGGTTGTTGCGCGTGCCCCGCGACGCTTCGTGCCGGTAGGCGCACCCATATCCCGCCGGCTACTTGCCTTCGGCCGCTCGCCCCATTGGACGACCTGCTTTCGCAGCCGGCTTCTCGGATTTCGGGCTTTGCCCTGCGGGCTCAAGCCTCACGTACTTAGAAAAGCCGGGGTAGATGAAATCGGTGCCGCGTTGGGGCGTGAGCTCCGGAGGATACTCTGTGAAGAAACGGCGAATCTGAGCGGTCTTCGCTCCCTCTCCGAAGGCGCTACTATCCACAACAAAGCGCACATTCGGCGTGTCGCAGAACACGTCCACGTGCGGCGCGTCCAGATCGTAGACCACTTCCCACGTGCCGTTCACGAGGTAGGCCTGCGCCACGACGCGGTCACCGATCTTAACGGTCGTTGGGAAGTCGGAGGGTTTGCCGGCGGTTTGCACGGGCGCACTTCCCTGATAAATCAGGACGGATTTGCCGGCACCGGGGCCCGATTTCACAGGATCAAGCTGTTGGCCACGGTTGCGCGCCACGGTGGCCATCTTCACGGCGAAGCGCCGCGACTGCGCGAGCGGCTTGCCGTCGAGCGATGTAGCGATCACGGTGGCAACGGGCGAAGAGGTCACGACTTCGAGGCTTCCAGCGCGGTAAGTTTGGCCCGGCTGGAATTCGCCTGCGAGCGCGGCGGTGCGTTCGCCTGCAATTGTGAGGACCCCCGCTGCAGTATCGCGCACGATCGCGCCTTGGGCAAGCTCGAAGCGCGTCGGCTCTGCAAAATTCACGCGCTCGAGCGGGATTCGCTGAGCGAGGTAATGAGCGAAGTTACGCGCAAGAGCAGTGGCGCTGCTTTCTGTGAGCTCGGCACACACAAGGGCTTTTCGCGTGGGGTCGAAGAAGGCCTTCGCCGAGCTACTGTCGGTAGAGACGCCGATAGGGGTGAATCCTGCTTTGCGAATCTCGTCCACGGGGAAGTCGGGTGCGGCGTAAATCCACGACTGATCGTAGCCGTTCTGGACAAGCAGTCCCTCTTCGCGTGGGCCCAGCCGACCTTCACGCCGCTCGCGATAGCGGGCGTCGTAGAGCAGGAGATTCTCCTTGATCGGTAGCTTGCCGGTTCCACTGCGGCCCGAAGTGATCGTCAGGAGTGCACCGCCTGATTGGGGGTTGGGATCGTCCGCAAACCAGTTCTCGAGGCGGAAGTCCCATGCCAGGGCGTGAAGGGGTGAGTTATAGCTGGCCCACGTGCTTAGATCCTTCTCCGTGTAAGCGATGCGGACAAGGTTTTGCTCAGTCGGCAAGTCGCCGCGCAAAAACATGGTAGCAGCGTACCCGTTGAGTCCCCAGCGCACTGGATCTGCCTGCGGGCCGAAGGCGGAGATAATCTCCTGATCTCCCCACGTGTAGTAGGCGAAGTGGATGAGCATGTCGTAGTCCTGCGCGAGACCAAGCGAAGCCATGTCGGGAAAATTTGTGACGCGGTATTCGTTCGGCCAGCACTGAGTCCATTCGCGGCACACCAAGGGACTACCGCTCCACCGATAGCGGGCCATGTGGGCAGCCAAGCTGTAGGAACCGACCTCGCGGAGGTAGTTCTTGTTTGAATAGAAGGGACGGCCAACCCACTCGGCGCCGGGGAGGAAGCTCGGGTGATCGAGGTACGCGTTCTCGGCCGTAGCATCGAGCTGGCGCGTGGTGCTGAAAGTATCGACGACCACTTCGCTATTGACGACGGCGCACAGCGGCATTTTAGCGCCTTTCTCGCGCAGGAAATCGCGCATGGTGGCAAAGTAGCGTTCCTGCAGGTACTCGGCGAAGCGCACGCCATCGCGAGTGCGAGCCGGGGAGGCGAGCTTATCCGTCCACGGCATGGAAGCGAGCTTTGCAAAATTCGGGACGCTCATGTCGGGCAACTCGACGGTGCCGTTTTCGAGTCGCTCCTCTGGGCCGAGCGGGCATTCGCCGCGAGCGTTTGTCCATGCTTGGCGGAGTTTGTCGGTGGTGGAGTAGCGCTCGCGGAGCCAGTCGTTCCACATTTTCTGGAAGTTGGTGCGGTAGGGCTCCACAAACTCCCGCCACGCGACATGGCCAAAGAAGAGGCTATCCTCGTTCTCAATTTCGAGCATGCAGACAGCGGGGTTGAGACCGTTCGGGATGCCGGTGTAGGGGTTGACGTGCTTAAAGAGCCAGTCCTCGGCGTACTTCTTCTGCAACTCGATAAGGTGCGGATCGAAGAAAGCGTAGGGTTTCGCAGCGCGGCCGAGTTTGTCGGCGTTGGGCACGCCGTCGCCTTCCCGAAATGTGCGGTAGGCACGCACGACGAGATAAACATACATTCCCCGTTTCTGCGCGCAGGCAATCCACCAATCCACGCGATCGCGATACTCGGGGTCGAATTCGGTGGAGCGGTTGTTGTTTGGGTAGGCTTCGTCAATGATGCAGCGGCGCACGAGGTTGTATTGCTCGCCGCCGCGGTTATCGAGCTCGTGCAGGCGGAGCAGGTTGCAGCCGGCACGCGCCATGACATCGGTAACAAGCTCGATGCGCGGTTTCTCAACGTCCCCGGCATGAGTCGCGGCGACCGTGAATCCCCAGAAGCGGGCGCGCTTGCCGGACTTTTCAAAACGGAAGGTGCCGTCCGGAGCGCGCACCACAAAGCCGTCCTTTCCCGCTGGGGGATCGAGAAGGAAGGAAAAATCCACCAGCGAGCTATCCGGGAAAGAGTCGAAGACGGGGTTCATGGCGCGGACGGCCAGAGGATCGCCGGCGTGCCGCGGGATAGCGGCTCTGGCCGCCGTGATGGGTGGCTTCGAAGTGGATGCGGGATTCGCAGCCAAGCCGACCGCCGCATTCGCTATAAGAGTAAAACTAAGCGCAAAGTAAATCAAGCGCATGATTCCTAACCTTCCTTTACATAATCGGGGAATGCGTACATCTTTTGACCTTGCGGCAAACCAAAAACTCCAGTTTTTTCGGAAGCAAGGGAGACGATTTTTTCGAAATCCCTCGCAACCGGTCATTGTCCAAACTGTAGTTTTTAGCGAACGCTGAAGTTGCTGTAAAAACCGCGTAGGTGGTTGAGCGCCCATGAAGAAGATCTTCGTGACCGTGATCATGGTGTGCGTGGTGGCCTTGGTACTGGCGGGAGCCACCGCTTACATGATGCAGCAAAAGAAGGTAGCAGAACAGCTTCGGCTAACCACCCAAGCTGAGGAGAAGATCGCCGCCGGCGATATTGACGGTGGATTGCAACTTCTGAAGCGAGTGGACAGTCAAGGTGCAACGGCGCCACCCCGGACAGTGTACTTGCTGGGAAAGACCCTCTACGAGCGGGGCCGCCACAGTGAGGCGATGGCCTACTTTAAGCGACTGGATCAGCAGTATCCCAAATCTCCGTATGCCCCGGATGTTTTGCTTTATCAGGCGCGTTATGTGCTGGAAGTCGAAGGGAAAGCTTCGGCTGCCAAAGAGCAGTTTCTGAAACTTATCGAGCGCTACCCGGACTCAAACGCTGCGGATTTTGCTCTTTATTACCTCGCGAGAATTAGCCGCGACGAAGGGGACGACAAGCTTGCACGCCAGAATTTGGAAATCATTCTCAAGCGCCCGGACTCGCCTGCTCGCAATGAGGCAGAGTTTTTGCTGGGCGAGCTCAACATGAAGCAGCTGCGCTCGCCGGAGCCCGGCCCGGACGATATTCTGTACACCATAAAGCGCGGAGATTCGATTTGGAAGCTCGAACGGCAACTCAAGGTGCCGGGGGATCTCATCGTCGGGATCAACAACTTAAATCCCAAAGCATTGCCGGTAGGTGTGCAAATCAAAGTCCCGAAGATCAATCCAAGTATCGTCATTGATAAGGGGCAGCGGACGCTGACCCTCAAGAATAACGGAGTTTTCTTGAAGAAGTATCGGGTGGGGATCCACCGCGTGGAGACACGCGTTCCTGCGGGTGAATACACGATTCAAGAGAAGTACGAGAAAGGCACAGATTACACCGATCCAGCAAGCGGGGCGGTTATCAAGGCGGGCGATCCCGCCAATCCGTTGGGTTCCCGCTTTTTGCAGTTGCGGCGCGATATGGGCATCCACGGAACCAACGTGCCGGAGCGGGTGGGGACGTACACAGACGTGGGGTGGATCACGATGAGCAATGCCGACATAGAAGAAATTTACTCGCTCGTGCGTAAAGGGACACCAGTAAGTATCAAAGGGAAAAACATTTTGGAGGGCTCCTCTGGTAGCAAATAAGAAATCGACGAAGAGTGCGGCCGCGGCCCAAGAGTCCGCGCAACCGCGTATTTTGAAGCTTGGGTTGCCCAAAGGCAGCCTGCAAGAAGCCACGCTTGCACTTTTCCGCAAGGCCGGGTTCAACTTTACGGTGGGTAGCCGCTCGTATCATGCGACGTGCGACGACCCCGAGATTAGCGCGATTCTCATTCGCGCGCAGGAGATGTCGCGTTACGTCGAGGAAGGCGTCTTTGACGTCGGCCTGACAGGGCTTGACTGGATCCTTGAGAATCGCTCGAAGGTTGTCGAGGTCGCCGACCTCATTTACGCGAAGCAGAGCATGAAACCCGTCCGTTGGGTGCTGGCTGTCCCGGAGGCGAGTCCATTTCGCTCCGTTAAGGATTTGCGTGGCAAGCGCATCGCCACCGAGGTCGTGAACATCACCCGCGAGTACCTTGCGCGCCACAAGGTCAAAGCCGAAGTCGAATTTTCGTGGGGTGCCACCGAGGCCAAGGCGCCCGAGCTCGTGGATGCGATCGTCGAGGTCACGGAGACGGGGAGTTCGCTGCGCGCGAACAAGTACCGGATCCTCGACACGGTGCTCGAGTCGTGGACGAAGCTCATCGCGAATCCAAAAGCGATGCGGGATCCGTGGAAGCGCAAGAAGATCGAGAACATTGCGATGTTACTGCGCGCGGCAATCGATGCCGAGGGCAAAGTTGGGCTGAAGATGAACGTACCGCGCAAGAAGCTCGAGCAGGTGCTCAAAGTGCTGCCGGCGATCACCTCGCCCACCATTTCCAGCCTGACGGACGATCAGTACGTTGCGCTCGAAACCATCATTGATGAAGCGCTCGTCAAGCAGCTCATCCCGGATCTGAAACGGGCTGGTGCCGTCGGCATCATCGAATACCCATTGAACAAAATTATCTACTGAGCCGACAACGGGCGTAGGCTGGCGCTGACGCCGCGTGTGATCCTCGCTCCCACGACCAACGAGCGCTGAAGCACGCGTGCGTGCGCGCGCAGTTTTAGATGAGCCTCCGCAGCGGTATAGGAAAGCGGACTTTTGTGGTGTGAGACGTCGTTCCAAATGTTGAGCGGCGTCGTCATGGCTTTTTCATTGCCGGCTGCTTATCAGAAGTCCCATAAGTCTGTCATGGCTGAGGGGCACACGTCGCATCACCTTACAGGAAGAGACGCGATTTTGCACATGCGCCTGAAGTGCCTCGATCGGTGGCGTGCCCTGCCTCTCCGCATCGCAGCGTGGGCGCAAAATGCATGCGGCGTTGGAACAATGCTTGTGCTCCTCATTTCGGGGCTGGCGCATGTTGCGCGTGCTGAGACTTTCTTGAACGAGGCGACGTTCACGAGAGTGGGGGCGCGCTCGGGCGGTTTTTTCGACGCGGATTCTACGGGCAGTATTGTGTTCAACTTGCCGAGTGGCGCCAGTGCTACCACGGAGATGCTCAGCCTGACGCATCTGGTGCTCGCCTCGGGTGACAGTGCTACCACCCACATCATCTACGATCCGGCGACAACTCTGACGCTCAGCGTTTTGGTAGAGAGTTGCCCGTTGGGTCCGCAGTATCTCATTGCGCGTTTGCCTGAGAGCCGACGCATGCGGTGGACGTACTTCACCAAGAAGCCACCGATGCTTCCTGCACCCACAGGCACGGTCGCGCGGGCAGATTTGCGAGAGCGGTTTCATCGCCTCGCTCTGCGGAAGTTGGGGGCATTCTTCGACGCCGACACGACCGGTACGTGGCTTGCGAACAGCCCCGATGCCGACTATCACTGGATGCGCGAGGACATCTACTACGCGGTGGCCCTGCTCGACGATGAGTCGTCAGCCAGTCATCGGCGCGCAAACGACATCCTGCGGACAATCGCAAACGCGCAGGATCGGGTGACGACGTCTTCCACCTACGGTTGGTTTTTTACGAATGCGGCCGACCTGCGGGTGCCCAACAACGCGAGTACGTTTTTCCTTGCGCCGATCTTGGCTCACCTGTGCCTAAATCCGCCGGCGACGCTCGAGGCGACCACACTGGCTGAGATGCGCGTCGCCCTTCGGCACGTCGTGGACGGCGTGATGTCGCGCTTTAGCTTTGGGCCGATTTACGAGAACTTTTATTTCATGGGGACTGCCACGCTCGCCATTGCCGCGCGTGTCTTCGACGAACCGGCACTGGCGGACCTTGCCCGGACGAAGATGCGGGGGGCTTGGTCAAGCTTTTTGCCCAACGGTGCGCATGTGGAATCGAACAGCCCGGTTTATATCGGGGTGACCGCGTGGGCACTGAGTCTACTCGTTGAGGATGCGCAGGACACAGAAACGGTGGCCTTGGCCGAGCAGCTACTCCAGCGCATATTCGTGGATTTGGCGGCTTTTCATCAGCCGGCGTTGCGGCAACAAGCAGGGCCGTTCAGTCGAGTGTACGAGGACGGGTTGCGGGGGGCGGCGGGGCTGACGGCGTTCCTCACCGCCCTCGAGCTCGAACAGGAAGGCTACGACGCACCGATGCGGCTGGCTGAAATGTTTGAGGCGCAACACACGCTCGACATCAACCCGTGTTATTGGCAAGCGACTCGCCCTCCACTCATGCATCCGCTGATTGCCGAGGCGATGCGGGGGCCGCGGCCTCTGCCGGTTTTCGTGCGCCAGCGCAACTACCACAGCGATACCGCGTCCTATCTGAGCACGTCCTTCAGTTTAGGCGCGTATGCGGCAACCACAAACTACACACTCCTTGGGAACGAAGGCCTCGTGCTCCAAGTTTTCGAGCCGGTTGCTCCGGGAGGATACGCGGCGGTCTACGCTCGTGCCGGCGCGTGCAACGCAGAACCTCTTGGTTACGCCACGGGCAGCGGGTACGACATGTTTGGGTTTCAGCATCGGGAACGTCTCTTGTGGTTGGCGGACCGAACATTTGCGTCGAGCCAAGCGCCGGCCTCGCGGGTCTTTGTGGCGCTCATCGGGGACGAACGGTTTGCTCAATGGGAAGACGTGCGGATCAACGGCGCGCCAGTAAGCTTACCCGCGAACGTGGGAATCGGCGACGTCGTGACCGCGCGGCGAGCAGGGGCTTTTCTCGCGGTTCAGCCTCTTTATGCAATAGCGATCGGCATGCGAAACCGAATTGGCTCTGTGGAGCGCCAGAATGGCCATTTGGCAATTGTGACCCATGCCCTCGATGCCCCTGCACCTGAGCCACTTGCAGGAAAGCGTGTGGAGGCAGCGTTCGCTGTGACGTGCAGTGAGGCGAGTCGGTGGGATTCGTATGATGCGTTCATTGCGGATTATCTCTCGAGTTCCTCGCTTGAGATCGTGGAAGATGCAACCTCCCGGACGATCGTGTGGGAGTATGGAGACCTGATGGAAGGGAGCTTCCACCGGGCGAGTCGGCAGTGGGGGCGGCGCGCGGTGAACGGCGAGGAGGTGGGGTCCCCTCTGCTGGAGAGCGACTTTGCTGTCCAAACGAATTCCTCGACGCTGAGCCTTCGCGATTTCACCGCGACCGATGTTCCGCCCTACACGTGGGCTGTTTATCCGCAGGGCGCCTCGTCGGTGCTGTTGGCAAATCCGTCGAATGAGGAGGTACGTGTGAACACAAACTGGACCGATACGCCAGTGACGATTGCCCCTTACGGATTCGCCGTGGTCACAAAGTCACCGCCGGCCCGCGTGACGGAGTGGTCGCGCTACTGAGTCGCGAACTCCACCCGCATTATTTTACCGAGGATTCAGAAGCTGAAATGATATTACGCTTGCTTGGGCTTCGGAGGTTGCGGGAGTTCGCCTCGCAGAGCTTGCTTTAGCGTGGTTCTCAGGACACGTGGAGCAGGGGGAAGTCGAAGCGAAGATGGCTGGGGCCCACCACGGTGTCCGTCTCTGGGATGTCCGGGCGAGCAGGTCAACGCGGGAGCAGCAGGCCCGCGCGACGTTGGAACTCTTGGTCGGTCAGCACGGGCGATGCCCCTTCTGTGGGGATATCTTCGTCCAAAATCACCCACGAACGGCAGCCAGCGTAGGCGGGGGTCTCGACGATCTCGACGGGGTGGGGCAGAGTGCTCACGCGCAGGAGAAGCACGTAAAGGGGCAAGTCGGGCTTATAGTTCAGGCGCTGCTCGATGTAGGCGTCCGTGAAGACGTGCTCCACGCCGAGGCGTTCAAATTCTTCGAGCGAGTGCACCTGTGCGACGTTTTCGACTTTGGCTAAGGAGGAAATGCGCACGATGCCGGGTTTGCGCTCGGCCTCCGTCTGGCGCACAAAGGGTCGAACTTCACTTACGATGAGCCGGATGTCTTGGTGCTCGAACGTCGGATAAAGAAGGAACTCGCGATAGGTGGGCTCGAAGCGCCCTTCGACTTCAGCAATTCCGCCTTTGCGCAGAAGTACGACCTGGCGGCCCTGCTCGAGCACGCGGATGATGGCAGCCCATTCCTTCAGCGCCACGTTCATGATTGTTGGGTCTCCCTTACTCTCTGGCTCCTCAGGGCTGCGAAGGAAAGGGATTGGGTGGCGCGGTGGGCTAATGGACCCACATCGGCCACCCAATCGCAGCCACTTCGTTTACCTCACAGTTTTGCGAGATTTTTCTCGAGTTCTTCCACCATATTGGTCTTTTCCCACGTGAAGCCGTCGCCGGTGCGGCCGAAGTGCCCGTAAGCGGCCGTGGGCAAATAGATCGGCCGACGCAGTTGCAGTTGCTCAATGATTGCGCGCGGCCGAAGATCAAAGGTCGCTTCCACAAGCTTCGTCAGCTTTTCATCGTCGTACTTACCAGTTCCCTTCGTATCCACAAGGATCGAAACGGGTTTTGCGACACCGATCGCGTAGGCGACTTGGACCTCGCAGCGTTCCGCTAAGCCGGCCGCGACAAGGTTCTTTGCAACCCAGCGCGCGGCGTATGCGGCCGAGCGATCCACCTTGCTGGGGTCTTTGCCGCTGAAGGCCCCGCCGCCGTGGCGCCCCATGCCGCCGTAGGTGTCCACAATGATTTTGCGACCGGTGAGCCCCGTGTCGCCGTGCGGTCCGCCGATCACAAAGCGACCGGTGGGATTGACCCAGACCTTGATCTTCTTGGGGTCCCACCAATTGCCCAGCACTTCGGGGAACAAGACCTCCATCAGGTCCTTTTTGATGTCCTCAGGGGTCACGTCGGGGGAGTGCTGCGTCGAGATGACGACCGTCTCCACACCCTGCGGTTGCCCTTTGTCGTTGTATTCGACGGTGACCTGGGATTTTGAATCTGGGCGGAGGTAGGGCAGTTTCTTGGCCTTTCGGATTTCGGAGAGTTTCAGCAGAAGCTGATGCGCCAGCATGATGGGCAATGGCATGAGCTCGGGGGTTTCCTTACAGGCGTAGCCAAACATCATGCCTTGGTCGCCGGCGCCTTGCTCTTTGTTTTCGCCCTCATCCACGCCCATCGCGATGTCCGGCGATTGGCGATCGAGAGCCACCAGAACGGCGCAGGTGTCAGCGTTGATTCCGAATTCATCATCCACGTAGCCGATGCCGCGGAGCGTTTCGCGGGCGATGTCGGCGTAGTTCACGATGGCTTTTGTGGTAATCTCGCCAGCGACCACAACCATGCCGGTTGTCGCCAAGCACTCGCACGCCACGCGACTCTGTGGGTCCTGCGCAAGGCAGGCATCGAGCACGGCATCGGAGATCTGGTCGCAAACCTTGTCTGGGTGCCCTTCTGAGACGCTCTCAGACGTGAATAGGAAGCGTCGGGTCATACGGGAATAACTCCTTTTTCTTTCATTGCATTCGCTAAGAAACTTTTGGGATACCCCCTGAACGCAAGAAAAATTGCGCACGGGGCCCAGCTATCGCCGATGCCGGGGCATCAAAACGCCGCGGACCCGCCCAATCTGCGGATAGCTCTGCTCGAAAGGCAAGGTTTGGTGTTGGGCGTGGCCGTTGCGTCATTCCATGGCCTTGGCTTTCAGCGACTCATCCGTCGTGGAACCGTTCCGAAAGAGGTCGCGGAGGGTGAGCAACCCATACTTGACGTAGTTTGCAAGTTCTTTAGGTGAGCGGGCCCCACGCAGGGTACGCCAAATGTACCGGGGTTGGAGATAAATGCGTCGGAGGGCACGCCGCCGCCACGCCGCCAGTTCGTCGCGGGTCATATAGAGACTTCCAATGGCGGGACGCGAGTAGGCCTCAATGGGGATCTCTCCCTCGCGCATGAGCCCTTGCTCAATTGCAATGCGTGTGAGCTCGGTGCCGGGGAATGGGTAGGTGTAGAAGATCTCGAGGAAATCGGGCATGAGCTCTTGGGCAAAGCGGATATTGTCCTCAATCGTTTCTGGCCGTTCCCACGGCAGGCCCATCAGCAGATAGACGCTACTCTTGATACCGGCTTCGCGCGTCAGGCGGATGGCCTCGCGCGCTTGCTCGACCGTTGCCTTCTTTTTCATTAGGTCGAGCATCTCCTGATTCCCACTCTCGACGCCGTAGGCGATGATCCAGCAGCCTGCCTTTTTCATCCAATGGAGCATTTCGGCGTTGATGGTATCCACGCGCGAGTTACTCGCCCACTCGATGTCGAGCTTCGCGTCAATGATCGCTTGGCAGAGCTCAATGACCCACTTCTTGTTCTGGGTGAAAAGATCGCTGCGGAAGAGGAAGTTGCGAATCCCGAAGCGCTCGACGCATTCGCGAATCTCGGCAAGAACGTTCCCAACCGAGCGATAGCGGTTCTTTTTGCCGGACACGACGGGCGCAAGGCAATAGACGCACGAGTGGGGGCAGCCGCGGTTCGTGACGATGGTTGTTTGCGGCTCCATGGTGTCCGGCCGAAAGTAGAGTTCATTGCGCACCAAGTGTCGGGCGGGGAAGGGGATCGAATCGAGGTCTTCGATGAAGGGGCGCGGGGGATTCTGCTGAATGATGCCGTCTGGCCGTCGCCACGTGATGCCGAGGATGGAGTCCAGCGGCGCCCCCACGCCGAGCTCCGCGGCAGTCAACTCGTATTCGCCTCGGATGACACAGTCGAGCTCCGGGCACTGCTCCAACGTTTCGCGGTCGTAAACCAGAAAATGTGCACCCTTGGCAACCGTGAGGATGCCCGGATCCAACCGTTTAGCCACCCGGGCTGCTTCTAAATCTTGAGCCAGGGATGGAGTTGTGACCGAGATCATCAGGACGTGGGGGCGGAAGTCGACGATGTCCGCTTCGAGATCGCGCCACGATTTGCGCTCGGCCGGGTAGTCTACCAGCCGGCATTCACACCCTGCTTTTTCCGTGGAGGCTGCCGAGTACATGAGGTCGATGGGCGGCCGCAAAGCGATCGTCTTCATTTCCTCGATGGGCGTCTGGCACCGATCCTCACGGATGTAGAGACCCGTGGGCGGCACAATCAATAGCACTCGGCGGCGACTCATGGCAAATCTACTACACGCTTTCGGCTTCTTCTAATTTGCAAGCGATACGTTTTATTGCGTGGAGCCATCGGCACGTGGGCCCGACTCAGTGGTTATCTACCTTTGAGCGAATGCCGGCCACACAGCTCCAGAAACTCATTTCGCGTTTGGGGGTTCGTCTTGAAATCACCCAACATGCAGCTGGTCACGGTGAGGCTATCCTGCTTTTCGACTCCCCGCATCATCATGCACAGATGGTAGGCTTCGACGACGACTGCTACGCCGCGCGGGCGGAGCACCTGTTGGATGGTTTCGGCGATTTGCGAAGTGAGGCGCTCCTGAAGCTGGAGGCGCCGCGCAAACATGTCCACGATGCGGGGGATTTTGCTCAACCCAATCACGCGGCCGTTGGGAATGTAGCCGACGTTGGCGATACCAAAGAAGGGCAACAGGTGATGTTCGCAAAGGCTAAAGAAATGGATGTTTTTGACGGAGACAATCTCGTCATACTTTTCGTGAAAAATTGCGTTATTGACGATTCTGTCGAGCGACATCGTGTAGCCGGCGGTCAGGGCTTCCCAAGCGCGGGCCACGCGCAAGGGCGTGCGTTGGAGACCTTCCCGCTGGGGGTCCTCGCCGATGAGTTCAAGCAAGCGGCGAACGAGCGCTTCAAGTTCCGGATTGTGCGAGGGCTGAACGTCCTCGGCAAGTGCAAGCTCGTCTGCCTGCTCAATGATATCGCGAATGTGGGCATGGGTCTCTGCCATAGCCGTTTTCTCCTTTCATTGGGAAAGGGGTCGTGGTTGACCCTCCCCAAAAACTTTTCACTCGCGCGCCAGCTTTGACCTCCGAATCCGTCAAACCTCGATGGAATTCGTTACTCCCCATTCGATACACCGGTTCGATTTCTGGGGCCAAAATAAGTGACCACATTTGCCTCACCCTCGGCAACCGTAATGCTGAAAAGTCGTGCTGGTCGGACGTGTGGTTCCAGAACTTCCCAGAAGCATCTGGCAAGGTTCTCGGCGGTTGGGATTACCCCATGCAGGAAGTCTACATCCTTATTCAGGTTTTTGTGGTCCACCTTGTTGAAGATGTGCTCTTCCACCACCCGCTGCAGATCATAGAAGTTGACGACCATACCGGTCGCGGGGTCGAGCTCTCCCTCGACAGCGACCTCGAGGTCGTAGTTGTGCCCGTGGCCGTTGGGATTCGCGCACTTCCCGTAGATCGCGAAGTTCTCCTCGTCGCTGAGGTCTTCGCGGCACAACCGATGGGCGGCTGCAAACTGCATGCGTATTTTTACGAGGTACATAGCTTGGCGCACCTAATCAACTTTGGGGTTTGATACAGTACTAATTTGGTCCATATTCCCTTTTGCTTCAAACTTTGCATTCTTTTTTCATCGCAGGGGCGATGGACGCATGCCCGATGTACCGTTGGATCATGGCTCTCTCTCCCAAAAAACACTTTGGCAGGTGCACTATTCCAGTGGGCGGCCGCTCGTCGGTGTCTTCAGGATCCACGTGCGCAGGCTTTTTTGGGACGGTTTTCTGGCTTTTCTCGTGCGGAGAAACGCCATGCTTTACGATTTCATGGCTGACGTTCCCCTCTCCCATAGATTGTCTTACGTAGCCATCTCACCGCCGCACAGCTGGGGCGGGATAAGGGTAGGGCACAATGACGTTGGTCGTTCGGGTGCTCTTCGATCGCTCGCTTTGGCGTATCCCCAAAATAAAAGTGAGCCCGGCACCGCAAACCGGGCTCTATTCAGGGAGGGGTATGTGAGGGGTACTGTCTAAAGTTTTAGTGGCGATGGCGATGGTAATATCCGATGGAGATCCCACCGCACACAGGCGCGGGGTAATAAACGACTGGGGGCGGGCACACCACCACTGGCCTTGCGTACACCACCGGCCGATAGTAGACCGGTGCAGGATAGTAGCACACCGGCCCCGTGGAAAAGCTCACGTACCAACTGGAACGTGCGTGCGCCGGTTGCCCACCCAGCATTGTCAACCCAACCATCGCGATTCCCAATAGGCTGCCGAGAACTTTTTTCTTCATAGCTCGACCCTCGCAGGGAAGACCGTCACCGATCTGTCACAATACCAATTCGGCACATCACGAGGAGAGCAAGTTTGATGCCGATCACGGCCGGTCGGCTCGGTGATTCTTGGTTCATACGGAATGTGGGTGTGTCGCGCTGCGTGAAATAAGATTCGTAACTATTTCAAATGCAATGAACGGCGGCGTTTTCGCCAGCTTCTGCCTTCGTGTGCAAGGGGACGAGCGTACTTCCCAGAAAGGTGGTTGTTGACGCATTTTGATCCGCTGGCGTCACGGCCTTCAATCAGGTCACGATTTCGGAAGTAGAATGCAGCACCTCAGGTGTTTGGGATCTGAACACGGCAGTGCACCTAGGCCAAACAGTGGCTTTAGCTTCTACTTCCTTGGTTGAAACCATGCGCCCTACCTTTGGATCGCAAGCCTAACAAAGGGGACGACTTGCTCCCGGTACGAACGGCGTTCCGGTGGGCGAGATTCATCCGATTGAATTTCGCCTGAGAGAATCGACACCTTACTTTGACGTGGCGGGCCAATATGTGATCACCCCATGCCCCTCTCGTGTGGCAAGGCAATTCATAGAAGGCAGCAATTCACCTAGCTGGGGATACTGATCGTCCAGATGATAGCGTCAAGGGGGCCCTTCGCGTCTACTCCCGGACCTGCTGCCACTCGGTTTGAAGCTGGGGGAGGAGGTTGGGCATTTCCGTCATCTGGGTTCGGCTGCGGTCAAAGACGACAGGCATGTTACTGGGAATCGTTTTAAACTCGGTTCCTGCATGATAGAAGATCATTTTGCCTTTGAGCGACCCAACAAATAATGTTCCGTCCTCGAGTAAGGCAACTTTTACAGTCGCCCCGCTGGCGAGATCTGTTGGCTCCGGCGTCAGGATGCAGTCCGGCGTTTCAAGCGTAAAAAGTTTTGCGGGAGCAGGGAGCTCCGCCGGCGCGTCGCACCAAACTACCCCACTCTCGAGGCGGAGGACACACCCTCCGCTCATAGAAACCTTTGAAATCCGCACAATAGTGCGAGGCCCAAGAGCAATTTTGTGACCCGTGAGTAGGCGCAGGACGACTGCACTGTCGAGGCCGGTTTCGATCGTGTCGCCGACACCAAGCGGAGTCCCCACTTTGAGACTCACAGCTTTGCCGGCTCGCGATAACTGCGCGATGCCACGGGACGCCGTTACCGCGCCGGCCTCGGCGCTTGCGCTCGCACTCGCGGGACTGGCCGTGGGCGGTGGCAGGGGGGAAGCCGACGCCATGGGGGTAGCGGCCGGCACCTGTTGCGTCGGGGGCAACTCCTCGGCGGGTGTTGTAGCTGTGTCAGCCGAGACCGACGCGGGCGAAGGGGACGCGGGCGGGGTGACTCCGCGCAGAATGAGCCCGGCAATCACCGGAATTTGCACGGGTGGAGACAAAGCGTTCACAGGTCCTTCAGGAATAAAAACGGCATAGTTGTAGGGCGTGGGGGTGACCTTAGCAGCGGCTGCCTCACGCGCCTCACGGTCGCGCCCACGGTCAATCGTCACGAGGTCGCGCTTCTGAAAATGGAGCTGCCCAAACTTCTCGGTTTGGATGACGATTTTTGTGGCGGTTTCCTCGGTGATCGTTCCTTCGACCCGCGTCCCATCCCGGTGAATGAGAATGTCTTTGTATTCCCCAAGAGCGGGCACACTTAGCAAGGCAACGAAGCATGCGAGTGCCGCGACTTGGTATTGCCGAACGCACCCTCTCAGGCTCCAGCGGCTTTTTCGGCCTGGAAGGATGGCCGCGGATCTCGGATTACTTTCGCGCATTTTTCGGGGTGACGGCATGCGGTTCCTGTCCTGCAAAATCATTGTCGGCTCGACGTTTTTTCCGGTTCTGTGGTACAGTTCCATAGGTTTATCCTTTACAGACAAGCTCGTGGCATGAAACACTTGCAAGCGATTGTCAAAGACTGAAAGATAGGTCAGCGGCGTGGTAAACTACTATTTCTCACCTGAAGAGAAAGAATTCAACGCCTCGCTGAATGCGTGGGAACTCTTGCTCAAAATGGGGTTCCACGAGAACGCGTTGTATCGCGAGGGCAACACAATTCGCCTCTTCTGTCCGCTCCACAAGGATCAAATTCGGCGCTCCCTGATCATTTACACCGATAGCAACACGTTCAAGTGCCAGTACACCGGCTGCGAGGGGCACAAGGGGGGGAACCTACTCGAGTTTTACGCGGCTTACATGGGCTGCGACGTCTCCGAGGCGATGGCCCGCATTGCCCACCAAGGCGAGTCGACAGCGGATTTTGTGGAGCGGGCGGAACGCCTCATCCTGCAAGGCCAGCTTGTCGAAGCTCTTCCGCTGCTCCAAAAAGCGGTGCAGCTTGATCCCAAGAACGAAATCACCCGCTGTCGGCTGGCAGCTCTTTATCTTGAGCTGGGAGATAAAGAGGCCGGCTACCGCGAGTACCTTCAGGCGGCGGAGCACTATGGGGTGCGGGGCGAATTCGACAAGATGCTCCACATCTATAACATCCTGCTCATCATCCGTCCCGACGACATCAAGGTGCGCAAGCAGCTCTCCTACTTGTTTTCGCGCCTGAAACGTGAGGATGAGGCCATTGCGCAGCTCAAGTGGGTGGTGGACCGCCACGTTCGCAAGGGCCAGCTTCAGGATGCGATCGATATGTGCAAGCGTATGATCGAGCTTGCCCCAGAGTATCCGGATAGCCACCGTATCTTGGGTGAGATTTATCTGAGGCTTGGATCCACTTTTGAGGCGATTGAGGAGCTGACAACAGCGACCCGCCACTACATTCGCGAGAACAACCTGAAAAAAGCAAAAGAGACGGTGGATTTGGGACTGCGTTACGCGCCGGGAAATGCGGGACTGAAGGATCTCAAGGCCCGCATTGAGAAGGCGATCGAGCTACAGGCCATGGTCCAAGAGGCGAAGGACGAACGCGAGTTGGCCTTCGAAGCGTGGCTGAGCGAATTGAAACGCGCGGTGGGGGTCGCCGAAGAGGAGCCAAGCCCGGCTGCTGCTACGGCGGCTTCGGCGGAGCGAGCCGCGGCAGAGGCACCCACCGCAGAGGCGCCGCAGACGCAGCCCGTGGGTACGGAATCCGGCGCCGGTCACCCGAAACTCAGCGGCACAATTCTCCAGGGTACCTTCACTTCGCTGGCCGCGGCACCGCCGACGCGGCCACCTACCGAGGAGAAGCCGCCGGCAATGCCTCTCCCAAAGCTCTCGCCGGCCGATCCGCGCATCCTCTTCTTCAAGGATAACCTGATGGACCGCACGCAAGAGGAGCTCGAATCGCTCCGGCGTCACCTCGTGAACATGTTTGAGGAAGTCCAGGCCGGCGTGCAGGAAGGCTTTTGTAGCGAATTTGAAGCGCGGGTCATCCGCGAGTTTTACGCTGCCTTTTGCATCGCTTTGGATGCGATTCGGTCGAAGTCCGGCGGGAAAACCTCCTCTGCCTAAAAGGCAAGCAACGTGTTGGCAAAACCCTCTACTTCAATCCTCAGCCCACGGCGGCTTTTTTGAGCGCGCCCGTTCGGCCTTCTCGCGGAAGCGAAGGCGTACGGGGACACCCTCAAAGCCAAACTCCTGCCGAAGCTGGTTCGCCAAGTACCGCTCGTAGGAGTAATGGACGAGGGCCGGATCGTTCACGAAGAAAGTGAATGTGGGGGGTTTTGAGCCGGTTTGAACCACATATTTGAGTTTGAGCTGACGACCTTGGCGTACCGGTGGCGAGACGTGCGAGATCGCCTTCTGGAGCCAGCGATTGAGTGTGCTTGTTTCGATTTCCTTCGTGTATTCGGCGTACACTCGGTCCACAAGCTGGAAGAGCCGCTCGACGCGCTGGCCGGTGAGCGCCGAGACGTGGATCACGGGCGCATGTTTCAGGAACCCCCACTCCGCGCGCAGGGCTTTGACGAACGCCCCGGCAGTGGTTTCGTCCTTTTCCACAAGATCCCACTTGTTGACGACAATGATGCACCCGCAGCCGGCGTCCACGGCGTAGCCCGCCACGTGCGCGTCCTGATCGGTGATGCCCTCAGTGGCATCCACGAGGATGAGGGCGATGTCGCAACGCTCGAGGCTCATCAGTGCACTCAGGACGCTGAGATTCTCCGCGCCGCGTTCGATCTTGCCCCGGCGGCGAATGCCCGCCGTGTCAATGAGCGTGTAAATCTTGTCGTTTAGGCGGAACGTCGTATCGATGGCGTCGCGCGTCGTGCCCGGAACCGGGCTCGCGATGGTGCGTTCGAAGCCAAGGATACGATTCACCAGCGTGGACTTGCCGACGTTGGGGCGCCCCACAACAGCGATGCGAATGCCCAACTCAGCCTCGGCCGCTTCCTCCTCCTCCGTGCGTTTGGGAAGCGAGGCCACCACCGCGTCCAACAAGTCGCCGGTGCCGTGGCCGTGGAGCGCGCTAATGGGATAGAGCTCCAGCCCCAAACGCGCAAACTCGCTGATGGCTGCGAGGCGCTGCTCGCGATTGTCGCATTTGTTCACGGCGACAAAAACGGGCTTGGCCGTGCGGCGTAGCAGCTCAATGACCTCGTCGTCGGTGGGGTGCATCGGCTCACGCGAATCCAAGAGCAAAATAATCGCGTCGGCCTCTTCGATGGCCAGCAGTGTCTGCTCGCGCATGAGGGCGGAAAGCTCGCTGGTCGGCTCGTGCTCGTAGCCGCCCGTGTCCACCGTGAGGAAACGCGTGCCGTTCCATTCCGCAATGTGGTAGTTGCGGTCGCGCGTCACACCCGGCGTGTCGAGCACGACGGCTTTGCGGCGGCCGGTGATGCGATTGAACAGCGTGGATTTGCCCACGTTGGGGCGACCGACCACCGCAACGATCGGCAAATGTCGGTAGAGGATTTCGCGTTTCATTGCGGTCAGTCGGTCACCTCCTTACGTTGGGTATTACGCTTTCTCGAAATGGAATCCGCGGTCGGGCGTCCAATGCACGCGGATGTGGTCGCCCTCGCGGAACTGGCCTTGGAGAACCGCCAGCGACAGCGGATCGAGGATCAGGCGCTGGATCGCGCGCCGCAGTGGCCGCGCACCATACGCCGGATCGTAACCCTCGTGCGCCAGACGCTCCTTGGCCTGCGGTGTCAGCTCGATTGTCATCTTGCGGTCCTGCAGCCGTTGCGCCACACGCGCCAACTGGATATCAATGATCTTCTCGACGTGTTCACGCGTCAAAGCGTGGAAGATAATGATTTCGTCCACGCGGTTCAGGAACTCGGGGCGGAAGTATCGCCGGAGCTCCTCGCGTACGGCGCGGTCGAGCCGGTCCGGATCGCCTCCCGCCATCTGCTCGATGATCGTGGAGGCAATGTTCGACGTCATGATCAGTACGGTGTTGCGGAAATTTACCACACGCCCTTGCCCATCAGTGAGGCGCCCGTCCTCGAGAATTTGCAGGAGGATGTTGAACACATCGGGGTGCGCCTTCTCGATTTCGTCGAAAAGCACAACCGAGTAGGGCTTGCGGCGCACGGCCTCGGTGAGCTGGCCACCCTGTTCGTAGCCCACGTAGCCGGGCGGAGCCCCAATCATCCGCGCCACGGAGTGCTTCTCCATGTACTCGCTCATGTCGATGCGGATCATGTTGTTTTCGTCGTCGAAGAGGAATTCCGCGAGCGCGCGCGCCAGCTCAGTTTTACCCACACCGGTCGGCCCAAGGAAGATGAAGGAGCCAATCGGGCGGTTGGGGTCGGCGAGGCCGGCCCGCGCACGGCGAACCGCGTTGGAGACTGCCTCGATGGCGTGATCCTGCCCAACGACGCGTTGGGCCAGTCGCTCATTCATTTTGACGAGCTTCTCAACTTCGCTCTCGAGCAGGCGCGAGATCGGAATGCCCGTCCACCGTGCCACGATTTCGGCAATGTCCTCCTCGGTAACCTCGCGCCGCGCCATTGCATGGTCGCTTTCAGCCTGCAGCCGCTCGAGCTCACGCTGGAGCTGGGGCAGGCGACCGTGCTGGAGCTCGGCCACGCGGTTCCAGTCGGCCTGCTGTTGCGCAAGCTCGATCTCGTGCAGGGTTTCATCAATCTGACGCTTGAGTTCGGCGATGCGGTCGCCGATCGCCTTCGCCGCCTGCCACTGGGCTTCGAGCTTACGCTCCTCTTCCTGCAGCTCGGCTAACTCTTTTTCGATTTTCTGAAGCCGCTCGCGGCTTGCTGCATCGTTTTCTTTGCGCAACGCGGCCGCCTCCACCTGCAACTGCATCACGCGCCGCTTGACCTCGTCGAGCTCTTCCGGCCGCGAGGTGATTTCCATGCGCAGGCGCGCTGCCGCTTCGTCCACAAGGTCAATGGCCTTGTCCGGCAGGAAGCGGTCGGAGATG
Source organism: Candidatus Sumerlaea chitinivorans (assembly GCA_003290465.1). GTDB lineage: Bacteria > Sumerlaeota > Sumerlaeia > Sumerlaeales > Sumerlaeaceae > Sumerlaea > Sumerlaea chitinivorans. The sequence goes on along the minus strand of CP030759.1, from coordinate 2,341,962 downwards.
TAGCGGTGCGACAACTGCGCCGCTGCTACAAGCGCCGCGTCGCGAATGCGGACCTTATGGTGCTGCTCGTAACGGTCGCGCAGGCCGCGCAGGATCGAGATCGTTTCCTCCACCGACGGCTCCTCGACCAAGATTGGCTGGAAGCGCCGCTCGAGCGCCGCGTCCTTTTCGATGTACTTTCGGTACTCATCCACAGTGGTGGCGCCGATGGTGCGCAGCTCGCCGCGCGCCAGAGGTGGCTTCAGCATGTTCGCGGCATCCACCGCGCCTTCGGCCGCACCCGCACCAACCACCGTATGGAGTTCGTCAATGAACAGAATGATGCGGCCTTGGGAATCAATGACCTCTTTCAGGACGGCCTTCAGGCGGTCCTCAAACTCGCCGCGGAATTTGGCGCCGGCGATGAGGGCGCCCATGTCGAGCGCCACGATGCGCTTGTCGCGCAGATCCTCCGGCACGTCGCCGCGCACGATGCGCTGCGCCAAGCCCTCGACGATCGCCGTCTTGCCAACGCCCGGATCGCCGATGAGCACGGGATTGTTTTTCGTTTTGCGCGATAGCACTTGAATGACGCGGCGAATCTCCTCGTCGCGACCGATGACCGGGTCGAGTTTCCCCTGCTGGGCCGCCTCAGTGAGGTCGCGCGAGTAGCGCTTAAGCGCCTGATACTTATCCTCCGGATTTTGGTCGGTCACGCGATGGGCCCCGCGCACCTGCGCCATGGCCTTGAGCAGTGCCTCCTCGGTGGCGCCGAGACCCGCGAGGATGCGCGCCGCTTCCGTGTGCGACTGCTTGACGATGCCCAGCAGCAGGTGCTCCGTGGAGGTGTACTCGTCGCCCAGCCGTCGCGCTTCGGCTTCTGCCGCATCGAGCGCGAGGATGAGCGGGCGCGCGAGGTAAGGCGGTTGCGTTGCACCGGTTGCGCGAGGCAGCCGGTCGAGCGCTTGCCGCAGACGATTCTCCACGAGATTCGGGCTCACGCCCAGCGCCTGCAGGATGGGCGGGACGATGCCCTCCTCCTGCGTGACCAGCGCCAGCAGAAGGTGTTCAGTCGTGATTTCAGGGTTTCCGTTTTTCGTTGCGAGCGATTGCGCCGTCTGGAGCGCTTCCGCCGCTTTCACTGTCAGTTTTTCAGCATTCATGGGTTCTTCCTCCTAACACGAGGTTTTGAACGGTAGGGAGCTGGCCCCCAACTTCAGAGTCCAGCGTGCCACCGCTCGTTCCCGCCGCGCAGCCTCGTGGGAAGGTGTGAGCGTTCCAGCCAGAGCGGCGCCGACGGGAGTTTGAAATGGTATGTAGCAATTTGCGCCACAATTTTGCCGAAAGAGGCAAATTCCCACGTTTCGACCCCTCTCCGGCATCTCTTCAGTGCGCTGCCCACCTAAGAGAGCATGGGTTGTGCCAGTGACTTTGCACGGACCGAAGCGGTCGGAGAATCTGTGGGTTCGGACGGATTTGAGCCGGAAGCCGTAAGTTATCACGGGCGGAAGAGAAGATTTGCTTATGCGAAGAGGGAGGCGGGCGAGCTTGGTCGACCGCGGACCAGTGTCGTTTCGTGGCAGGAATTGAGTCGGGCGCCTTCTACCCCCTGCGAGGGGTGGGTCGGCGGCCAAAGGCCATGCCGATGCGAACCATCGTGGGGCAGGCAAAACCATCGGTGGGGAGGACGGAAACGCTGCACAGGGCAAGCCGGAGAAGCCTATGCCACAGCCAACGCGCGATTAGAACATGTGTTTGTAAGACAAAACCTGACACAAAAATCAGACTTTGTCCTACAAGCTTTTTCGTGGGATTTTCGGAGCTTCCGGCAAAAACTATACGCAGTCTCATGAAAGGAGGGTACACACATGAGATTTAGGAACCTTCTTGCGGTAGCGGCAGTGGCGGCTGCGGCGTCCGCGAGTTTTGGTGCAATTAATTTGTCCGCACCCGAGCTGGCCCTTGGAACAATGGTTGACGGTCAGGGTGCGAAAATCAAATTCACCTCGGATCAAGCGGGGTACGCCGTTGTGTACATCATAGCGCACAACGTTCCGGGATATAACGCCGGTGAAATCGTGCAAACGATTCGCGGCAATATGGTCGCCGGGCTCAACGAGTTTCGCTGGAACGGCTCGAACGCCCTCATCCGCAATCCCAACCTGATCAATGGAGTTGGTGCGAACGCGAATGTTGGGGTGACCCCAGCGGGCGTGATTCCGGATGGTTCTGAGGTCATCATTCGCGTGACCGCGATGAACCAGGCACTGTGGAATGCGGATTACATCATTGGTAATAATGGTGGTCTGCCGATTGGGCGTTACCAAGCACTGGATGCGAACAACGGGCGGATTTTTGCGGGCGACATAGGAAACCAGATGAACATTGCGAGCAATAAGCTCGTCCACATTTTCAATGCCAACGATGGTTCGAATATCGCAACCTATGCGTATGGCTCGGTTGTGAATAACACCACATCAAATGAGCCGTATGACATCTTTGGGGATCCGGACGGCTCGTATTTTGTGGCAAGCCGGTACAATCCGCCTGGGTTCGCCTCCGCTGGCTGTGTCTACCGTTTCGATAGTTCGGGCGCACTTATTTCGAATTTTATTACAGGTGCTGGATTCATCCGCTCCGGTGACCGGATTGGAACGGGCGCAAGCTCGATCTTCTACTTGCCCGTGAACGGCAACAACCTGCTGAGGCGCTGTGACTCCACTCCGAGTATTACCAATGTTGCGTTGCACAGTGGTAACGGTGGAGCGGTCTTCGGTCTGATTGGTCCCTCGGCGGTGGCTGCCGTTGACAATGGTGCACCACACGCTCCCGTGGTTTACGTCGGATGCGAAAATGGCGGGGTTGGGATTCTGCGCCTCGACTGGAACGGTGCCGGCTACGTCCGCAACCAGATCTTCCTGAAGAACTTCTGGACCGACCAGAATGTCTTCACTTGGACGATGCTCAATGTTGGGGGCAACCATGCCAACCTGACGCTGTTGGGGACTATTGGTACTGTGACGTCTGCCACCTCGAATGGCCCATGGGGCAACGCATTCTATGGGTTGGTGCTGGCAAACAAGGGCGACGTGAACTCCGACGTCTTTGTCCGCACGACGGGTGCCGTCTGGCGCCTAAAGGCCGATGGTACCTCAGCGTGGCCGGGCCGGGTTCTTCCTGTTAACAACCAAGGCGCTGGCATTGACCTTGCGTGGGATGGTCAGTATCTGTATTTCACGACTGGTAATGCGCAAGGATCGAGCTACCCAGGCCGGTGGATCATCCGCGATGCATTCCCAGATCAGGGTGAAGCCATCAATGCTACCCCACAGACCTGGAATGCCAACCTGTTGCCAGTGGGTATGTCGCGTCTGAGCGTAGAGTAGTTCTTCGCGCTACGCGGCAGCGTAAACCCGAAAGCCTGAGCTGCGATCGGGTTTCGTAAGGAATCGACGCCGCTTTCCGTGCCGCCACACGGAAGGCGGTTTTCCGTTTGTGCTTGTGTGGGGATAAACACCCTGCCATGCATTAAGGACGTGATCTTCAGGAACACCAAATAGAAGGTGGGTGCAAAAGGGTATGACCTTTGAGAGCATTCTCGTAGGAAATTAAGAAAGAGGGAGGTTTGTGAGGTAGGATGCGACGGTGGGTACAGATTTCTTCGATTGGGTTGTTAGCCGTGGGGCTCTGTGTGGTGAGTGGATGCGGCGAAAGCCCGAAGGGCTCGGCGGATAAAGAAAGCCCGAAAGCTGCTCCTGACCAGACCCGCGTGGCGAATGCCGCTCCGCCACAGGTTAGCGGGAAAAAGGCGACACCGACTCCAGCGCCGACCCTCACTCCCGAGCCGGAGCGGCGGGTGACGCTGACGACGACCACAACGCTGCGCGAGTTGGCGGTAGAGCTCACCCGGCAGCTTGGCGTCGAGTACGCGGCCGACGACGATGTCGCCGAGACCACGATCACGTTGGACGTGAAGAACGCGACCGCAGCCGAGGTCGAGACGCTGGTACGCGAGCGCGCGGGAGTGAGCTGCGTCTACAGCGATCGCGACATCGAGCCGCGCTGGGTGCATTTCGCTTCTCCCCGCTAACAGAATCATTCTGAGAATTCACGGGAGAGGCGGGAAGTGTTGTCGCGAATCATCCCTCCCCGATGATTCCTTATGGCATGGAGGCGCTGCGAAGGGAAGCACGACTTCGCATAAAAGGGGTCCGTGTGTCCGATTTTTCTGGCCGGCTAGCGAATGTAGCAGCGAGAGCGGTCGCCTCACGAGCTATGAGCGCGCGTGAGATTTCGGCGCGCTTTGGGCTACGCGGACGTTGTTTTTCCACTTTCAACGTGATGCGCCATCGAGTTGGGGCGTGGGGTATCTCGATTGTCCCTCGATACCGCAGAAGCTGTTCGCGCTCCATCGAGCCTTGGCTTCCTTCCATCACAGTAGTACCGCGATGTAGTTTGTGAACAGCGAGACTTTTGAAAACGCCACGCGCGCAGGCCCTTTCGTGCCGCGATCGAAAACGTGCCATTCATCGGCTCTTTTGCTGGGTCCCTCCCTCCTGTTCCAAAAGCCGCCCCCCCTCAATGCGCCCTCGCAGATTATGGTCCTCGTAGGGGTGCGAAGGGGCAGGGGGGGAATTGTCAATTGAGGCGGTTTTGCGGGAGAGTCGGTTTCGGTCGCGCGAGGTGGGAATCCCACGGACGATTCGCGAAATTGCGCGAGGCAAAGGAGAGCGACGACGTGACTAAGCGCCCTAACCCCATTGAGCACGAAATTGCCCGTGTGGCAGCCCGGGCAACCACGGCGGACGCGAGCCTCAGCTATGTGCTGGATGCGGAGGTTCGTTGGCGGATGCCCGGCGGTATCTACGGGCTGTTTCAGGAGATGGAGGAGAAGGACGCGCACTTGTTCGCCACACTCCAGACCCGCCGCAACGCCCTCGCGGCTTGTCCATGGCGCGTGGTCTGGAGGGAAGGCGGCGCGAGCAAGGTTCAAGTCGGCGGCCGTGCCCCGCGCCCTCAGCATGCCGCTTCACACGCGATGGCGGGAGGCACGGCGGGACCGCACACCCGTGCCGAACACCGGCAAGAAGTCGCTCAATTCCTCGAGGAGACTCTTTGCGAAATTCCGAACTTCCACGAGGCGATCCTACATCTGCTCGACGCCTTCGGAAAAGGGTTCGCCGTCCTTGAGATCATCTGGCGGAGGGAGGAGCAAGAAAATCGCGTTCGCGTGGAGCGCCTTGCGCCGCGGTGGCCGGGCTACTTTGCCCAAGATGATGTGGGGCAGTGGTTTTTGCTCGACCCAGAGCCGCAGAGCGCGATGCCGGCAACCCAAGGGGACTTGGGTCATGGCCGCACCCCCGCACTTTTGGCGCGGCCCGGCGAATGGAGCGCGCCTTGGGGGCGTCCCGTCGCACTCCCGCCCCGCAAGTTCCTTATTTTCGTTTTTCAGCCACACCCAGCCGCGCCCTATGGCAGCGCTCTCTGCGCCAAGGCCTACTGGTACTACTGGTTCAAGAAGAACAATCTGCGGTTTTGGTCGCTGTACAACGAGAAGTTTGGGGCGCCAACTGCCGTCGCGCGCTACGGCGCAGGGACTACACCCGAGGAGATTCAGCGCCTCAACGAGGTTGTGGCGCAGCTGCAAAGCGATTTGGGGGTCGTCATTCCCGAGAGTGTGAGCATGGAGCTGCTCGAAGCGCACCGCTCGGGTGCGGCGGGCACCTACCGCGAATTCGCCGACTGGTGCAACGACGAGATCTCGAAGCTCGTGCTTGGCCAGACGCTGACCACCAGCGAGGGGCGCCGCTCGGGAAGCCTTGCGCTGGGGCGGGTGCACGAGGCCGTGCGCTACGACTACTTGGCCGCGGACGCGCGAGCGCTCGGCGACGCGCTCACGCATCAGCTCATCCGCTGGCTGGTGGACTTCAACTTTGGGGTCCACGTGGCCGCGCCCGAGCTCGTGTTCGACTGCGAGCAGCCGCAGGACTACAAGGCCGAGCTCGAGCTCGACCGGGGCCTCATTCAGTTGGGCGTGCCACTCGAGACCGACTATTTCTACGCCAAGTATCGCAGGCCTGCGCCGAGCGCGGTAAGCCGGGTGCTCAAGTACGACGACGCCAACCTTTACCAATATCACCTGCAGTATGGGGTGCTGACGGTGAATGAGGTGCGCGCGGCGCTGGGTCTGCCGCCGGTTGCGTGGGGCAACCGGCCACCCGTGCGGCAGGGACCGGCAGGGGGCACGGAAGCGGACGCAGCCGCCCAGAAGGAGCCGCTCGTGGACGCCCTCGAGGCGCACAAGGATCAGTTACCGCACTAATCCAACCTCAGTGCGGCGAATAACAAGGATTTAGGAGGTGAGCAATGCACAAAACGTAGCAGCGCATTAGAACATTTGTTCTCATCACACAAGGCGGAGCAAGAGTGGCTGCACGGGTTCTATCCTCTCTCTCCGCAAGCCAAACCGTCTATCCAACGAAAGCCAACAAATTGGAGGAAGCTTATGGCAAAGGACAAAACGCAGGTCCCCCCTTGCGCGGTGGGCCCGGTTCCCGCGGGGGCGCAGGGCGAGCTTGAGATGGAAGTGTTCCGATCGGGCGATTACGGGGCGAAGGGGCGTTGGACCGAAGAGGATCTCGAGGTCTTGGCAAACGACTATTCGCCCGACGTTCTGGAAGCGCCCCTCACTTTTGACCACGCGCGGAGTGGTCCGGCGTTCGGCTGGGTCACGCGTCTGCGCAGAGTTGGCGATCGTCTCGTCGCCACACTTTCGGGTGTTCCGGAGGTCGTCCGTGAGTTAGTGCGCCAAGGCGCCTACAAGAAGCGTAGCGTGGAGCTGATCCGTAAATTCGCACCCACGGGCCGACCGTACCTGCGAGCTGTCACCCTTTTGGGCGCTGCGAGTCCCGAGGTGAAAGGTCTGCGCGATGTCGTATTCGATGAGCAGGCAGAGATTGTGTGTTTTGAGGACGCCGAAAGTGGGGCAAGTGCGCCTGACGACAATAACGGTCGCGCGGATCTCGAGCAACAAGTCACCCAGCTGCGTCGTGCGTTGCGACGGAAAAGCCTCGAGGTGGTCTTGGCGCGTGTTCCGAAGGGGAGCAAGCGCATTTCGCCCGAGGGAGCGCAACTGCTGCTGGCGTTTGTGGACGCACTCGAACCTGACGCCACCATCTCGTACCGTGGGCATGAGATCGGGGTGGAGGAGTGGTTTGAGCATTATCTGACGTGTGGCGAGCTGGAGCAGCCCGTCGAGGGCGAGCTCGCGTCCTTCGCCGGGACGGTTGCATCGTCGCCGGTGTTAAGTTTCGGCGAACAGGTGGATCCGCTGAGCGTGGAGCTCCACGAGCAAGCCCGGGCGCTCCAAGCGTCGCAGCCAAACCTCGGCTACGCCGAGGCCCTGAGTCGCGTGGCAGGACGGGCCGGAGGATCGAGAAGCTCGCACGCACGTCGAAGCGCAAAAGCTTAAACAGCCGCCCCATCGCAACGACATTGAGCAAGTTCTACAGCGAAAGAGAGCGAAACTATGCCAATTCACTTACTCGACAAGACCTACAAAATCGTTAGTCCGAACGGAGTTGGAGCCGGGCGCGTGGTGGTGCAAGGCCCACTTCCGGGAGAGTGCACTTTGCCGGCCGCGGAGAACGCGCCTGGGCTTCTCGGCATTACCATGCATAGCCAGTTGTCGGAGGGGCGCGCCGTGACCGTCCGCAAGGCGGGCATTGCCGAGGTGGTGGCCGCGGGTGCAATTCCCGCCGGAGCCCCGGTGATTGCCGCCGGCAGCTCCGGCAAGGTGAAGCAAGCCACGGCAAGCCCGGGCACCAAGCTCAATTGCCTTGGATTTGCGGAAACCACAGCGGTGACCGACGGCGACATTATCGAGGTGTTCATCTCGATTCACGAACACACCGCCTAACGTGTCTGGTGACCCACGCTTTTGAAAACCCCGAATAGCCAAGAAAGGACAGAAACCCCATGCCTGAAGTCTCGCAAGTGCACATTGACACCGCGCTTACCCACGTAAGTGTGGCCTATCGCAACGGCGATTACATTGCGGATGAGGTTGCGCCACGCGTGGCGGTGCGCAAACAAAGTGACAAGTACTTCGTTTATGATCCACAGCGCGAAATGATCCGCCAGACACCCGATCTGCGCTCGCCTGGAGCGGAGGCCACAGAGGTGGACTTCGCGTTGAGCTCGGATAGCTACTTCTGCGAGGATCACGCGCTCGAGGCCGCCATCCCCGACGAAGAGCGCGAGAACGCCGATCCCCCGCTCCAGCCTGACATCGACCGCACAGAACTACTTACGGAAAAGATCGCGCTCAATCGAGAGATCGCGCTGGAGACCTTGTTGCGCACAGCGACCATGATTCCAGAGACCTCACTGGATCCGACAGAGCACTGGAACGATCCCGCGACGGACCCGCTTCAGTATTTCCAGCTGGCACGCGAGAGCATTTTTCAAAATGCGCAGCGGCGCGCAAACGTGGTGGTGTTGCCGTATCGCGTCTTCGATGTCCTGCGCAATCATCCCCGGATTGTCGAGCGCATCAAGTACACGACCGCCGGCGTCGTGACGGAGCAGCTTCTGGCACAGGTGCTCGACGTGGACCGGGTACTGGTGCCGCGCGCGTTCAAGAACATCGCGCGCAAGGGGCAGCCGCCCATCTGCGTGAGCGTGTGGGAGAACGAGGTGTTCGTTCTCCATGTGCCACCGCGTCCCGCCCTCAAGCAAGTCATGGCCGCCGCGACGTTTGTGTGGACGGGGGTGGGGGGAAGTGTCGGCGGATGGCTTGTGGAGCGCTGGCGCGAAAACCGCCGCAAGGCTGACATGATTCGCGTGCAGATGTACTACGACCACAAGCTAATCGCGCCGGGGGCCGCCTACCGGATTTTGAACGTGGTGGACTAATCTTTGCAGGTCTGTGGCAGCGGGGGAGAAGGGCAGTCGGGGGAACGCAAGGCCTAAGAGCCATTCTTCAAGCTGGCCAAAGCGCGGGCGACGCGCGCGGTCTCTGCAGGCGGGATCCCGTGACGCGATTGTGCCCGTAGCCCTGCTGCCACAGCTTTCCCTGACCGACGCCGTCCGGAAACAAAAAGCAAAGAGAACGAAAGAGAAGACAGAACTATGAAAAGTCAGAAGCGCGAAAATGCTGCAGCGGAACATCTTTTGCGGGTAATGGAACAAGCAGGAGGTCTTGCGAGAGCCTTGCAGGCGCTTGGGGAAACGTCGCTCCTTCCAACCAAGAAAGAAACGCACGCGGTAGCTGCTGAGTTCGCGGCACTCTTCAGGACCCTTCTGCCCGCCGCATCGGGGGAAGCCCTTGAGGCTCTCGTGGAATTGTGTGTGCTGGAAGCCGTCCGCGAGCATCTGGCCAAACTCCCTGTCGCGGAGCCCACCGACGGACCTGAGCACGAAGCCCGCGTCGTGGGCCTTCAGGAATGGAGAGCGGAGCGGTCCTGAATTTTCCGGCAAGATCACTGCAGTGTGGTATCGAAAGCAACGTGCGGAATTTTGCTTTGAAGGCTCATTGGCCGCAAATATCGCCGAAAGGCGTGCAAGGACCGCTTGAGCGAGGGCAAACCACCTGCGGCGTTCCTTGCACGATTGATTGCTCGGCCCCAGCGGGCGATTTGTTGAGAGGTTTAGATCGAGGGAGAGAAATATGAGCAAAGATCGGAACCTTGGAAGGATAGGTGTGGTGGTTGCGTTAGTGATCGTTGGGCTTGGTGGCTGCGGCGAAGGCGATGCCCCAAAGCGGTGGAGTCGGCCGCCCGGCGAAACGCCTCCCCCCGCCACACCCTTCCGGCTCGCTGTTGCGAGCGACACAGGAGCCGGCGGGGGAGCGCCCCGCGGGATGCCTTCTCAGGGGGCCGCAGCTTCCGGCGCAGGTAGCATGGGGATGCCTGCTCCAGCGGATCGCGGCGGTGTTCGTGCCACCACTGGCTCACTGCTCGCGGCGGGGATTGGTTTCATGATTCCCGATGGCTGGATTCCGGAAGAGCCTTCGTCGCCCGTGCGGCTTGCGCAGTATCGTTTGCCGGGCAGCGGTGGCGATGCCGAGATGAGTGTATTCGCGTTTGGGCCAGGGCAAGGCGGGACGCCGAAAGCGAACATCGAGCGTTGGGTCGGCCAGTTCCGCAGCGATGAGGCCACGACCGGTTCCCAGCCCGCGGACGTGGCAGAACTGGAGACGGGGGGCCTGCGGCTCTACTTGGTGCGCACGTCCGGCACCTACACGCCGACTGCCATGGGCATGATGGGGCCTCCGCAGGAGCCCAAGCCCGACTACGCCCTCTTTGGGTTGGTGGTGGAGGGCGGACCTCAGGGGTTGCTCTTTGTCAAGGTGACCGGCCCACGCCAGACGATGCAGGAACAGAACGCGAACCTTGAGGCCTTCGCCCTGAGCGCCAAGCGAATGTAGGCATGGTGTTGGTCTCAGGCGCCAGTCAGGCCAGATGGGGCGCTCCTCCCTCGGCTGCGCGCGTCGCCAGCCGCAGGTGCATAGCGTGGGCATAGACGGGAGAGTCGTTTGCGGACGGCGCGGTATCGCATGGCTGACGTGAGAACGCCGCTGACATTTCGTGGCGGCGCAGGCCTTCACTGTTTACGTAGAGTTGAAAGGAATCCGATGGTTGCGTTTGGCACATCGAAATTCTCCCGTGGCCACCAAGAAGGGGAGCCAACGGAGACAGTCTCGAACCCACGTCCTGACGGGGGCGGTGTGGCGAGCAATATGTCCGGAGAAAAAAGTCCCGGCATGTCGCAATGGGCTTGTCCAGCAGGAGAGCTCCCCGGAACGGATGTGGAGAGTGGGCTCCAAGCATCGCTCACTTCCGTGACGAGTCCCACTCGCGTCGCGGGCGCTGTGTCCCTTGAGCACTGGCGGGGCGAGGTTACGAGTGAGCTGCGCCATATTGGGCAAGCGCTGACGCGGCTGGAGAACCACGTCCAACGCATTGAGACGGAGGTCGTGAGCGCGTTGCGCGAGCATGCGGCGTACCATGAGCGCAACGAGGAACGCTGGGGGCCATTGCGTTGGTGTGAGCGCCATCCGATTCGCTTTGCGGTGGTGGCTGTGGCCGTGGCCGTATGGTGGCTCGGCGCAGATTCCGCCATTGGCCGCGCGTTGGTGGAAGCCTTCGTGCGAGCGCTTCGCTAAGCGCCCTCAGCTCTATTTTCTGGCGCGTGTTCGCGATTCTCGCAAACGTCTGCCTCCGCTATTCCAACTCCTCGCGCAGTTTCGCCAACACACTGTAATCCTCGAGGGTCGTCGTATCGCCGATGCTCTCGGTGCCCGCCGCAATATCGCGAAGAAGGCGGCGCATGATTTTACCACTTCGCGTCTTTGGCAGAGCCTCGGTGAATCGGATGTCGTCAGGCTTGGCGAGAGCGCCAATCTCACGCGCCACATGTTCGCGTAGCTCCTGCCGCAGCTCATCGCTCGGCTCCGTGCCCTGCTCAAGGGTGACAAAGGCACAGATCGCTTGCCCCTTGAGTTCGTCAGGGCGGCCCACCACTGCGGCCTCCGCCACCTTCGGATGGCTCACGAGCGCGCTTTCGATCTCCATTGTTCCGAGGCGGTGCCCGCTGACGTTGATGACGTCATCCACCCGCCCCATAATCCAAAAGTAACCGTCTTCATCGCGGCGCGCTCCGTCGCCGGTGAAGTAGACACCCTCGATTTCCGAGAAGTACTGGCGGTGGAAGCGTTCGGGGTCGCCGTAGATGGTGCGCATCATGGAAGGCCACGGCTCGCGAATGACCAAGAACCCGCCAGTGTTGGGTGGCAGGGATTCGCCCTGTTTGTTGACGACATCGGGGACGACCCCGAAAAACGGCTTCGTGGCGCTGCCGGGTTTCGTGCGGGTGATCCCCGGCAGGGGGGTGATCATGATCGCACCCGTTTCGGTCTGCCACCACGTATCTACGATGGGACAGCGGCCGCGTCCGATGATTTTGTGGTACCACATCCACGCTTCAGGGTTGATGGGTTCACCGACGGTTCCCAGCAGACGCAGCGAGCGTAAGCTGTGACGCAGTGGCCAATGCTCACCCCATCGCAGGAAGGCGCGGATTGCCGTCGGCGCCGTATAAAAAATGCTCACGTGGTGCCGATCGATCATGGCCCAGAACCGGTCCGGCTGAGGATAGTTCGGGGCGCCTTCATAAATGAACACGGTGCCTCCGAGCGAAAGCGGACCGTAGACGACGTAGCTATGGCCGGTCACCCAGCCAATGTCCGCCGTGCACCAATACGTATCCGTGTCTTTGAGGTCGAAAACGTAGCGGGTGGTGAGCGTCACCCCCAGCAGATATCCACCCGTCGAGTGCACCACTCCTTTGGGTTTTCCGGTCGTCCCGCTCGTATAAAGAATAAACAACGGGTGCTCGGAATCGAGGGGAACGCAGGGACAGTCGGCCCGGACGTTTTCCATGAGTTCGTGATACCAGTGGTCGCGTCCGGGGAGCATTGGGACGGCTTGGCCGGTGCGGCGCACCACGACCACACTGTCCACCGAAGGCGCCTCCTCAAGCGCTGCGTCGACGTTGCGTTTGAGCTGGACGATGTCGCCCCGTCGGCGCCCCCCGTCGGCGGTCACCACGAGCTTGCATTGCGCATCGTTGATGCGGTCCTTAAGCGCCTCGGCGCTGAAGCCACCGAAAACCACCGAGTGCGTTGCGCCAATGCGCGCGCATGCGAGCATTGCGACCACGGCCTCGGGAATCAGCGGCATGTAGATCGCCACTCGGTCGCCAGTGTCCACGCCCAGCAGACGCAGCACGTTGGCAAACTTCTGCACCTCGTAGTGGAGCTGGTGGTAGGTCAGTGTGCGAACCTCTCCCTCTTCGCCCTCCCAAATCAGAGCGGCTTTGTTTGCGCGCCACGTGCGCACGTGCCGATCCAAGCAGTTGTGGGCGACGTTGATTTGTCCCCCAATGAACCACTTGGCAAATGGAAGGTTCCACTCAAGTACCCGATCCCACATGCGGAACCATTCGAGTTCTTCCTCGGCGCGTTTTGCCCAGAACCCCTCGGGATCCTCGATGGATTCGCGATAGAGACGCTCGTACTCTTCTTCGCTGTTGAGATACGCGTTCTGGGCAAAGGATGCGGGCGGGGCAAACGTGCGGTGCTCGCGAAGGACGGAAGTGATGTTCGCCGGTGCTGTCATAGCTGTGACTCCTCGAGATGGCGATTCGGTCGGGCGAGCCCCAGAGGGAAGCCGCGGGGGGACAAGGGGCACTCGATCAAACACGAACGCTCTTGCCACCTGCTCATGGCGGTTCTGCAAAGTTGGTGGTCTCGCAGAACCTCGAGCTATGGTGTTCCCAAGCCTTGGGTTGGGGCGCCACCGGGGCCTCGAACAGACAATGCTCCTTCATGGGTTTCGACATGGCGGAGCCGGGCCATTGGCCACCCACCTCATTTGGGTCTCGCCCGATCGCCCCTCAGCATTAGAAAATCGAAAAATCCAAAGTCAAGGACCAACTCGGTACGATTTTGTCGCGCGCAATGCTTGGTTCAAGCGAGATTAGTTGGGGGGCGGGGCAACCGCGATCGTCGCGGTCATCGAGGTTGCAATGTGCTAAAGAGTGCGGTGTGGTGGCGGCGCCCGCATCCTTTTGAAGAACGAAAAACCGTTACCCGATTCTAAGCGATTCGCGGTCGCGGGTGGAGTTTTCGCAATAGCCTCAAGCGCTGGTTTGGGTTTTCTTGCCCATTTGCTGCCGGAGCCACGCTTCGATGAACATGTCAATCTCCCCGTCCATCACTGCTTCGATATTGCTGGTCTCCACGCCTGTGCGCAGGTCCTTCACGAGCTGGTAGGGCTGAAAGACGTAGGAGCGGATCTGCGAGCCCCACGCGATATCGAGTTTTTCGCCTTCCTTGGCGGCGAGCTCAGCCTCGCGTTGCTCCTTATAGTACTGATAGAGACGCGCGCGGAGGATTTTCATCGCCACGGCTTTGTTCTGGTGTTGGCTGCGCTCGTTTTGGCAGCTCACCACGATTTTCGTGGGTAGGTGGGTGATGCGCACCGCGCTGTCGGTGACGTTGACGTGCTGGCCGCCGCGCCCACCCGCGCGGAAAGTCTCGATCTTCAGGTCCTTCTCGTTGATCTCGACTTCCACGTCGTCCTCGACATCTGGGTAGGCGTAGACCGAGGCAAACGAAGTATGCCGCCGCTTGTTCGCGTCGAATGGGGAGATTCGCACGAGGCGATGCACGCCGTTTTCCGCCTTTAGGTAGCCGTAGGCGTACTCGCCTTCGATAAAGAGTGTTGCGCGGTCGATGCCCGCTTCGTCGCCCGGCTGGATATCCACAAGCGACACCTTATAGCCATGGCGCTCGGCCCAGCGCGTATACATGCGCAGAAGCATGCTGGCCCAGTCGCAGCTTTCGGTGCCGCCGGCTCCGGGGTGAATGTGCAGGTAGCAGCTTGCGACGTCGTCGGGGTCGCTCAGCATGTTGCGAAATTCGAGTTCTTCGAGCTGGCGCTCGAGGGCAGCGGTCTGCTGGGCAAGTTCTTCGGCCATGGCTTCGTCGGGCTCGTCGCGAAGCAGGAGGGCCATTTCTAAGGCTTCGTCGACTTCGCGCTCGAGCTTTTCCCAAGGCTCGACCAAACGCTTGAGGTTATTGAGCGCTTTTAAATGTTCCTGCGCGCGGCGGTTGTCATTCCAGAAGTCTGGGGCAGCCGCCTCGCGCTCCATGCGGTCAATTTCGGCCCGTTTTGCCGGGTGGTCAAAGATACACCTTCGTTTGCAGAATACGCTCGCGCAGAGCTTCCAAGCGCTCAATGACGTCGTTGATCACCGCATGTTCCTCCGACAATGGCCTTCGTCGCCAGCGACTTCAGGTGAAATTCGGACCTTCGCCACAGCCTGCTTCACAGTGGCTGTTCGCAGGTTCACCGGCCGAATACGCCTGAAACTGGTCATGCATTCGCCCGGGGAGCTGAGTTGTCGAATGTTTTTCAATGCCCGCAAACAGTAAATGGCCCGCCGCATGGTTCGGGAAATGCGAAGCGGATGGCGGCACAAGCACTGGCGGGGGAGAACAGGACAGGAGTTTGAGTCGTCCCCGCGAGCCCGCCGCTACGGCACGGTGGCGACGTCGGCTGCAGATTTGGCGCGGTTTCGTTGGTGGCTGTTTCTCGAGCTCTTGAGCCCACAGTAACGCCCGATCCCGTGGGATGCGTATGTCGGTCGAAGGAGCAGAAACTTAAGAAAAATGAAAAAATCCGCGAAATCGGCGAATTCTCTGAATAATTGTGCAGCGCAGTTCTAAGTGTTGGGCGAGAGGCGATGAGACAGGGAAACCTTCTCAGGAAGCAAAGCCTCCGGAAGAGTTGAGCTTCAACTGCAACACCTCCCCTCGTGGAGCTGCCGGTTGGGTGAAAGTTATTCCGGCTGCCCGCCTTCCAAGAGCCCTCAGATTCTAAGCGAGACCAAAGTGTTTTCGCAGCACAGGAGTAGGTAGCATGCCTAACGGAACCGTCAAATGGTTCAACGATGCCAAAGGCTATGGGTTTATCACTCAGGCCAATGGTCCCGACCTTTTTGTCCACCACACCTCGATCGTAGGGTCCGGCTTCCGGAGCCTAAGCGAGGGTGACCAGGTCACCTTCGAAGTGACCCAAGGGCCAAAGGGTCCTCAGGCCACGAACGTTCGCAAGCTCAACGGGTAACACCCCGCGGCTGAAAAGCCGCACATGAAACGCGAAACGAGATCTTCCGGTCGGAAGGCCCCTCAATGCGGGGGATCATCCGACCGGCTTTTTTCTTTGGGGGGCGTGGGGGGCTTTTGCTCGGCGCGTAGGCGCTCCACCTCCGCCTCGAGCTTCTCGATCCGTGCAAGCAAATTTTCGATCATGCCCACCACGTGCGTATTGAACTGACTTTGGTTCAGAAAAATCGGGTCCGTGTACTTACGCGTCCAGTAACGGTGGAACTTCTTCCACGCGCGAAATATGAACAGGTTCTCGGCGGCGGCGATGATTTTTGCACGCAGTGGCGTTTGAGGCGCAAACAGCGGATCAGAGTATTTGCGGCGCCAATATTGGAAAAACTTTTTGATAGCCGTGAGGAGCGACAGCCGGGGTGCCTCTGGGGCAGGGTGGGAGGCGCCGTCTAAGTCGAGCTGAGCGGCGGCTCGCAGGCGATCCAGCGGGTCTGAGGAAAGCGAGGGGCTCATCGCCACGAACGCAGACGGAGGTAAAGCGGGGGGCTCCTCGGGATAGAACTGCGCGCGACGTCGTTCGGCCACCCGTTCGCGGAGTTCGGCCATAATGGCTTCCACGTCCGGTTGTTCGGGCGCTGGTTGCGTCGCCCCGTTTTTTTTGTCTTGGGTTGGATCGCTCATGCGCATACCTGCCCCAACGGCTTGGTCGTGATCGTTGACAATGCTGCGAGCGGAGTGGGGCTCGCATGTCTCATTGAGTGCGAAGGAGGACAGAAGGTTCAAGGAGATTGATGACCACACAAGGGGAGGGTCTCCATCGCGGGCGGGAGAGCTGTGCCATGATGGCACACACCGTGGCGGTTTTGCCTTGGGACCCATCGCGAATCCCGTCAGAGCGTGTCTTCGCCAGACGACGAGGCTCGTCAGCGGACCCACATCTGGTGTTGCCGCGCGGTTGGGAACGAGGCGGCGTCCGTGGCACGATTTTTTCTACTTCGACCAAAGTGGCGTCACAAACGCGAAAGAAATCGTGGGGTTTATGAAAAACTCCCGAAAATTCTTGACAAAAAAATTAAGACAAGCGCGGTATACGGCACCAGTGTGAATTTTTAGGACAGTGAAGCACGAAGCCAAATTTTGAATTATAGCAATCGCAAAAAGGACTAACTGATTTCCCACTATGCCGATGAACTTACTCAACCCGGTTTATCATGCCCATGCCTTTCAACCGGGGTCGCGAATAGACATTGATCGTGTCCTTCCCGCGTCGCTCGACGACGAGGACATCGAAGAATGGATAGAGAAGTTTTGTGAGCCTCCCCGCTTTATCGAGCGGATCTCGCCTGTCTCGACACTTTTGGGAAACGAGTTGGTGCGCGGCAAAAACTGGACGGACATGATGCTGCGCGCCTATCGGGTGTTCCTGCGTGTGTACCACGGCATCTCGATCTACATCCGTCAGGCACTGGTGGACCGGTTTGGTGAGCACGGCTTGTTACCTTTCATGAGCTTCGACATGGAACCCTGCTTGATGGAGCGCATGATCGAGCTCGATTACGAGGAGAGTGAGAACACCTACGGCACGCTTATGGAGCTTGTGCGCTCGGGGGTACTGAGCCCCGCGGCCACTGTCCCGTTCCATGTGCTCCTGCCGATGCTCGATAGTGAGTTTGACAAGCGGCTATGCTTGCGCATCGCGATGACGCTCTACTGGAAGATGCTGCGCGAGTATCACGACTTTATTGTGCAGGTCCACGACGAACGGGCGTTTGTGATGCCCTTCATGTTGCCTGAGTACGCATACGCGAACGATGTGGGACGGCTGCTGGTGGAGGAGTTCATGCGGCTGGCGGAAGAGGAGGAGCTCGATGAGCCGCATCTGGTCCTGCTGCTGGACAATCAGCAGGCGGTGGACCGCGACCTTGACGTCCTGATGAAGTCGTGGAACATGCTCCAGTTGGATGGCAAGCGCGTGCCGGTGTCGCTTGTTTTCCGCGATCGTGCGTTCAGCGAGTGGATGATCTATTCGCGTCCGTCGGTGAAGAAGCTCATCGACCGCACCATTGCCAAAGTGGACAGCGACCTGAATGCTGCGGGCATCAACTACTGCTGGGCGCATTTTGAGAACATTGAGGATCTCACGTTCGACGCCAAATCGCTGATGAACTTCGAGCAGAAGGTCATCAAGCTGGCGCAGCTTTCGTATCTCGGCATTGCGCCAGACGTCTATGTCCGGCGCAAACTGCTCAAGATTTTCCGCCGTATCTCGCACGAACCGCAGCTCGTTGAGTTGCGCAATGGGAGTTCCGGCAACGATTGGCATTCCCGGCCGAATCTGGGCCGGTGGGAAGGCGTGCTGGATTCCAACGCGCCGATTCAATTGGTGGACGAGAGCCGCCCCTATGTGCGTCGCACCCGCACGGGCAAAGCCCATGAGACCGGCCCCCAGTGCTGGAAAATTGCTTTCAATCGCGCCATCCGAACGTGTGCGCGGGCGGTGAAGGGCGACCCGGAGACACTCACCGGCGGCGCACTCGAGGTCTTGGCGGGGATTTGTGGCGCAAAGGACCGCAACCACGCGCGCGAGAACATCTTCGACTTTCTCACGAACTACCTCTATATCCATTGGCGCGAGTATTTCATCCAACACGACCTGAGCGAAGCGGACATCCAGTTGCGCGACATGGTGGATGAGACGCTCCTTCGGGGTGTGCGCAAGCGCCTCAAGGACGAGGATTATCTCATCGCCGGAGTGGCTGCACAGGCATACTATTTTGCGCTCGATGCCATGCGAAGTCACGCGACCCACTGGGAGAACCTCGACCAGCGCGCGGCGTACCAGAATGTGGTCATGATCACGCTGGCGCTTTGCAACATGATGTACATCTATCATTGGCGCAAGAAGCCAGCGGAGGCGCGTCGGCTTTTCGAGCTAATGCGCGACGAGCTCTTCCACTTTGAATCGGCGTACGAGCGCTACCAGTTGGCCGACTACGGGGTGACCGAGGAGGAATGGCAGGACGCGCTGAAGAGTCAGGTGGAGGACTCGACGCTGAACCTCGTGGCGCGCGCGGCGCGGCGTACGGCGGTGCGTCATCTCAAGCACCTCGGGTACAAGAAAGAGTTCACACGCGATGATGAGTTGCTAACGCCCAATACCGGTCACCTTTGGACAGCCGAAATCGAGAACCTCAACTACAAGTGGGAGAACAAGCTTTACTGCGGCTTGCGCGAAGAGTAAAAGCCGCTCTCCCACTCGGGTTCGCCGCTGTTTACTGCGTCCCCGTTGCGCGCAGAATAGCGGTTTTTGTGTTCTCGCCTATCGCATGGAGCGAAGAGCAGCGCGATCTTGTGAACCTGTCGGGAAGCTGGGTTGCGCGGGGTGGACGTGTTCGCCTTCCTCGACCCATCGGAAAGGATCCCTTCCGCCATTGGTGCGCTGTGTAGGAGCAACGTTCTGGCAGGGAATCCACCATGGGGCGGAACGGTTTCGGTTGATGCGGAACTCTCCAGCGGATTTCGACGGTGAAGGGGTGAGAAGCGCGAAAGCGCGCCTAAATTAGATCGATTTAAATTTCCACTTGCCTTTCCTCGGGGGGCGCCGAATTTCCAGTATTTCATGGGTGTGAATTTCCCAACATCGTCCTTAGGAGCCAAGCTGATGAATCGAGTAAAACGTGCCCTCCGGCAATCCGCACGAGTGCACCTCAGCCTTTTAGGTGGCGTGCTTCTCGGGGGTTGCCTCATGGTGCCAGCAGCAGGGGGCTCGGCCCCGGTCCAAACCTCCTATCTCTGGCATTTGCACCAACCCATTTACTGGCCTGCGCAACGACCGGGTTCGCCGGAGCATTACGAAGTGGCTTGGGATACGATCCAGCAGCAGAATGGCGGGCGGACGCATCCGTCGGAAACGCTCTCGAGTATTTTCGGGCTCGATGACCGCATCGCCGCCTACCAGTTTCGCCCACGGGATAGTGTGCAAACGATTCTCGGCTTGCCCAACGCGGGAGCCCAACTCACCTACTCGGGCTCGCTCATCGAAAATGTGAACTCCCTGAGCGGGAATCTGAGCGGCTACTACTCGGGGTGGCAGAACAGTTTCATTCAGGCGCGCCAGTGGACCACGAGCGGGGGAAAACCGCGGCTCGATATGGTCAACTTTACCCACCACCATTCCCTGGCACCCCTGCAGACCACCCGCACCGTGCAGATGGAACTTCTCTTGCACCAGCACATGATGGCTCAGCGGTTTGGCACAAACCCGCCGCTCTCCAAGGGGTTCTTCCCCACGGAGATGGCGTTTAGCGAACGCCTTATTCCAGTCCTGAAGAGCGTGGGAATTGAGTGGGCGGTGGTGTCGGGGAATCACCTGTCGCGGGTGTGTGCGGATTTTCCGCTCGTCCTTGGCAGTGGCGGTGAGAATACCCAGCCGCCGAATTTGGCGGACGTGCTCAATCCCGCGCAGGGCTACTATTACCGCGTCTCGATCGATCGGGGCTGTTCGCCGTGCAATGCGGCCCCGTTTGCCTACACGCCTCATCGTGCCCAGTACGTGGACCCGTACACGGGTGCGGTGCAGACGCTTGTGGTCGTGCCGAGCGCTATGGAATTCAGTTGGTTCGATGGCTATCGGAACTTAGGGGCAAACGAGTTGGCGCCGATTGCGTCGCAGAACAATCCCTCGCGGCCGATGCTGGTGCTGATGGCGCATGACGGCGACAACGCGTACGGGGGCGGCTACTCCTACTACATGGAGAGCGTGCAAAATTTCTGCTACGGGGCTGCTGCTCTTGGCTACAACCCGACAACGGTCGAACAGTATCTTTCGCAATTCCCTGTGCCAGCGGATGACATAGTGAAGGTCGAGGATGGCGCGTGGGTGAATGCGGATGGCGATTTTGGCTCGCCGACTTTCATCAACTGGAATTACCCCCTGCTCAACGCCGCAGGCCAGCCCGACCCTGTGAATGGCTGGCACGAAAAGCCACGCGAGTACGCTGTGTATCTGGCAGCAGAAAACCGCATCCGCACGGCGGAGAAAGTGTTGGGCGTCACGCCCCGCATTGCCGAAGTGGCGAATCCGTCCTCGGGGGCAAACGCTGTGGAGAAAGCGTGGCACTTCTTCCTCGCCGCGCTCGACAGCGGATTTCTCTATTACGGCACGTATGGTGACGTCGAAGTGCGGGGCACGATCGCGTGCAATAAGGCTGTGGAGTTTGCCGACAGCGTGCTGACGGGCAATTTCCCCGATACGGTCGGGCCCACGATTTGGATCCCGCAACGCTGGCCGTATAATCCCGGCTCGGTCAACTTTGGCGTGGAAACGGGCTACACGCAAAAGATCTTGGGACCGGATTTTACGATTTGGACGTTTGTGTACGACGTCAGCGGGCTAAGTTCCGTGACGTTGAAGTGGCGGGTGGATAATGACGGGATCAACCCGCTTAACAGTACGCAGAACGAGACGTACGCGGGTGGCCCGGAGGTGGGCGCGTGGCAATCGCTGCCGATGAACGGTCGCGCATTCCCAAAGGGCAACGTGTACAATAAACCGGACATCAATTACTACGTGCTCCCGACGTATATCGCGGACCACTTCAGCGCAACCATCTCGGGCCAGACGAACAAGCTCATTGATTACTATGTGGAGGCGGTGGACGCGAAGGGCAACGTCGAGCGCACGCCGATCCAGCACGTGTGGGTCGGGAATCTGAGCGGTGGTGGAGGGGGCGGCAGCTCGAACCGCGTGACGCTCACGCCTTCCACTCCGACGGCGGGTCAACCGGTTGGGATCGCCTACGACCCGGTTGGCGGCCCACTTCAGGGCGCCCCGGCTGTCAACCTCCACTGGGGCATCAATAACTGGGCCACGGTGTACACGGACGTCGCCATGAGCTGGAATGCGAGCGCGCAGCGGTGGATGACGACGGTGACCTTGCCCCTTACGGCTACCCAACTGGACATGGTGTTCAATAACGGGGCGGGGACGTGGGACAACAATAGCGGTCAGGATTGGCATTTCCCTGTGCAGGGCGCGCCCGCGCCGATGTGGACCATTGACGGCAACCCCGAGAGCGAATCGCTTGTGCGTGCGAACACGCCGGGCGGTCTCAAGCTGTGGGTGGCGCGTGACGGCAATCTGCTCTATGTTGGAACGCAGGGCGCGGGCAACGGGCGCGATCACTTCATCTTTATTACGAGAAACCTGACGAATGTGCGCTCCGCGCCATGGGGCAAGGCCGGGACGTGTGTGGCGTGGGATGCCTACCTCGCAAACGAGAACGACAATAACTGGTCGGGGTGGTTTGATGCGAACGAGAGTCAGACACTGGGAGGCTTCGCGCTGCAGGCTTCGGGCGGTAGCGGAGGAGTTCTCGAGGGCCAGATTGACCTCTCCCAGCTTTACCCGTCGGGGGGCGGCGGGCTTGTCGCGACAGCCGACGTGCCCAGCGTGATCTATATCGCGGCGGTCGAGTACGGCACTGCAAATGGCGGCACGCTCTTTAGTTCTACTCAGGTGCCCAGTACTTCGAATGGCGATGGAAACCTCGATGCCGGGGAGTTCTTTGCGTTCACGTTGAGTGCGGTTGAAGATTGGTCGCTCTACTAAACTCAAGAGTGCGTTGAGTGGCCTGTGTTGTGCGTTGCGCCAGCGTATTTGTGACTTGATTCTTAGCCTAATTGTTAGGCAAATGAAATGATTAATTTATAGAGGGGGCCACGCTCTACGTTGGCGAATGGCAAACACCAGCACGACCCACCGCGGGCCATGCGGATGCGCATGCTCGGAGTGGTTTTGGTATTCACCGTTCTTGCGGTTGGTTGGGCTGTGGTCAGCATGGAACGCGCCAACCGTGCGAACCAACGGCTTACGTCGTACCATCTGGCATGCGAGCGGCTGCACCGACGTTTAGTCTGGAACGAAAGCAACAAAAGTATTTACGCGAGGGCCTACGCTTCGACCGCGGATGAGCAATTCAAACGAGGCTGGGTGCAAGCAACCGAAGAGTTGTGGCAGGCTCTCAAAGAAACCTCTGACACGGTGGGCATTGCTCCCGAACTTTTGCAAGAGTTGACCCTGCGAATCACCTCGAGTCGTGCGACAGAAGAAAGCGCATTTCGACTTGGGGAGGAGGAGAATGCGTGGACGTCGGCGGTCTTGGTTTTGAACTCGAAAGCGTACAATGAGTTACGCATTAAGACACGCGCGTGTTTAGAAAAGCTAAACGCGGACATGCAGCGGGAGCTCGCGCGATTGGCGTCGGAAACGGATGCGAAAGTACATCAAGGGCGGCTGGCACTTTGGACAGCATCGATCGCTGTGCTCTTTGGGGCGGTCGTGGTCATCAACTCGTGGCAGCAGTGGCGGCGTTCGCTTCTGAAAACACTCGCGGATCAGGCCCATGCGATCGAGGCGCTTGCGGAAAGTGAAGCGCGCTTTCGCCGGGCCATTGCAGGGGCAAATGACGGAATTTGGGATTGGGATTTGCGGTCGGGAACGGTTTTTTATTCGCCCCGTTGGAAAGAAATGCTCGGTTATGGGGAGACTGAGCTCGGGAATTCTTTAGAGGAGTGGTTCGGGCGGATTCACCCTGAGGACCAAGACGCAGTGGAAGCGGCGTTGGAAGCCCATTTGAAAGGCAACTCAAAGTATTTCGAAAGTGAGTTTCGGATGCAGCACCGTAGCGGCGAGTGGCGTTGGATGCTGGCGCGTGGAGTGGCAGAACGCGACGAATCGGGTTCTCCATCGCGCATCGCGGGAAGTGTCACGGACATTACCCTGCGCAAGTTGACTGAAGAACAATTTCGCCATGGCGCGTACCACGACCCTCTGACCGATTTGCCCAATCGCCAGTATTTTTGGGAGGAACTGGAGCGCGTAGCGGCTAAAAGTGTGCGAAATTCCCATCATCGCTTTGCCTTGCTCTATTTGGACCTCGACGATTTCAAGGCGATCAATGACTCGTACGGGCATGCGGTGGGGGATGAATATTTGCGAGAGGTTGCGCGCCGCTTGCGTGGGGCGGTGCGCCCGCAGGACTTTGTGGCGCGAGTGGGGGGAGACGAATTTGTGGTTCTGCTCGATGACGTCGAATCCGATGAGGCTGCGCATGAGGTGGCGCGTCGGTTGGAGTCAGCCTTAGCCGAGCCAGTGGAAACGGGATTGGCGACGCTCCGCACTACTGTAAGCATCGGCGTGGCGGTGAGCACTCCGAGCGAGCGTGACCCAGCGACTCTGCTTACTCAGGCTGACCAAGCAATGTACGAGGCGAAACGTCAGCGCAAAGCTCAAGGGGCGGCGGATGGCAGCCACGATTTTGGTGGAGGACTCTAGTCAGGGCGAAGACGAGTGGGCTGCACCGACGAGGTCGCGCATGCGTTCCACGCCGTGACGTTCGCAGTAATCCTCGATTTCCCGTAGCACATCCTGCGCGGCGGTTGGATTCACAAAATTGGCTGTGCCCACGCTGATCGCGCTCGCACCGGCGAGAATGAATTCAAGTGCGTCGCGCCCCGACATAATGCCGCCCATGCCAATGATGGGGCAGCGCAACGCCCGCCAGATCTGCCAGACCATTCGGACGGCGATGGGGCGAATGGCAGGCCCACTCAGTCCACCAAAAACGTTGGCGAGCACGGGGCGTCGCTTTTCCACATCAATGGCCATGGCGAGGAAAGTGTTCACGAGGGTCACCCCAGTTGCACCACCTTCCATGGCAGCCGCGGCCAGCTCCACGACGTCGGTGACGTTCGGCGTGAGCTTGACCAGCACCGGTACCCGACTTGCGGCAACGCACCGCGCTGTGATCTCGCGCACGGTGGCGGCAGAGCGGCCAAATTCCACGCCGCCTTCTTTGACGTTTGGGCACGAAACGTTGAGCTCGATCGCGCCGACGATCGGGACAGCGGAAGCACGCGCGGCAAGTTCCTCGTATTCTTCAATGGTGGATCCGCTGATATTGACCCCAATGAGTGTGTTGAGGTCGGCCAGTTCACGCCATTTGCGCTCGCAGAATTCTTCAATCCCGATGTTCTGCAGCCCGATGGAGTTGATGAGTCCGCTGGGAGTTTCCACGAGTCGCGGGGTTTCGTTTCCCGCACGTGGCTGGAGCGTCATGCCTTTGAGGAATATGCCGCCTAAGAGCGAGGGGTCGTAAAACTCACTGTATTCGAGCCCGTAGCCAAATGTGCCCGAGGCGACTGTAACGGGATTTTTCAGCCGCAGGGTACCGACTTGAGTTGAGAGGTCCACAGGCATAGTCAGCGTGCAAATTCTATGATGACGCGCCCGGTGGAGTCGGCTCTTGCTTGTCGTCGCCACTTGCGCGGGAATCGGAGCCTTGGGAGGATTCCTCCCCGCTTGGGCTCGATTCCTTTTGTGGCGGATTCACGGTGATGTAGTTTTCGCTTTGGGCTTCTTTCTGCTCTGCCGGCGTTTCTTCCGCGGCGGTGCGTTTCCGCTTAGCAACCGCAGAGTAACCGAAGACGACGAGGAAGACGATGAAGAATACAAGGAGCGTCACCGAGAGGGCGCGATTTTCTTTCTCTTTGGTCTTCTCGCGACGGCTCGTTTCTTTTGTGGTTTCCGCTTTGCTGGGTTTCTCTACAGGTGCCATCGCGACTGGCAGCGAGGTTTCGGCCACCGAACGCAGGTCTCGAGAACGTGCGAGCTCACCTAAGGCCTTGCGGAGGGCTTCGAGATTCTCCTGTGCATTGCGGATCTTTGCTTGTTGGATTTCGGTCTCTTGGTAAAGCTGAGCCAGTGAATCGTGAAGATGAGCAATGCGGAGCTGGACTTCCTGAATTCGCTCAGCCGTTGGACGGTCGCGACGCGATTTTTCAGATTTTTCCTTCTCCCCCTTATCCTTGCCGCAGCCGGTGAGGGCAAGAGCGAGAGCGCAAGTGATGGCCAGCGCGGCACGCGAAGCTCGCTGCAAAACGGTATGCCACGAGACAGAAAGCTGAGAGGATTTTTCGGGAGCCGACGCCACGCTCGGCAGTGAAGTGTGGATTGGGTTCTTCATAGTGCTTTTACTTACGGCGCCGAGTACGGGGCGAAAGTCAAGAGCCGAGGTTGTGGTGTGCCGCGAAGCAACAGGGGAGGGCGAAGGGAAGGTTGAAAAGCAGAGTCGTAAGGCTGATCAACTTTGGCGAGGGGCTACGGAGAAGTAAAACGGAGGTGGCGCAACGAAATGGAGGGAAGGGTGGCACAAGGTTAGGCGGAGGAAAATTTCAAATGGTATTGAGGAACAATATCTTGTGTTGGAGCGCGTATATTAGATCGTTCCAAGACGCTGCATTTTGTCTTTGACATACTTTCTTAGGGCCAAAACGCTCACCGTTCGGTTGCGGAAAAGTCGGCTTACATTTTTGTTGAGTTGAGAAAACAGCGGGTGAGTCGGTGCGCTCACGCGGTCTTACGGCGCCGGTAGGACGCGTGGCCGTGCTGGCGATCCCGAATTATCGAAGGAGGCATTGAATGGCGAAGAAGTACGTTTACTCGTTCGGCGGCGGTCGCGCCGACGGAAACGAATCCATGAAGGAGTTGTTGGGGGGCAAGGGGGCAAACCTTGCGGAAATGGCCGGCCATCCGGACCTGCGCCTGCCGGTTCCCCCGGGCTTCACCATCACCACCGAAGTTTGTACGTACTACTATCAGCATAACCGGAAGTATCCGCCGGAGCTCAAAGCGCAGGTTGAGGCTGCCTTGGCCAAGGTCGAGAAGCTGATGAAGAAGAAGTTCGGCGATAAGTCGAACCCCCTGCTCGTATCGGTGCGCTCCGGTGCACGGCGCTCCATGCCCGGCATGATGGAGACGGTGCTCAACGTCGGGCTGAATGATGAGACGATCGTGGGCCTGATCGAGAAGACCCAGAATCCGCGGTTCGCTTACGACGCTTACCGGCGCCTCATCATGATGTATTCAGACGTCGTCATGGAAAAGGCCGCGGGAATTGAGCCGAAGGATGGCAAGGGCATCCGCAAGCTGCTCGATGAGCGCCTCGAGGAGGTTAAAAAGGAAAAAGGTTACGCGAGCGACACGGACCTCACCACCGAGGACCTCAAGCAGCTCGTGGAAGAGTTCAAGGCCATGGTGAAGAAGGTCTTGGGCAAGCCCTTCCCGCAGGATCCGATGGATCAGTTGTGGGGTGCAATCGGCGCCGTCTTCGCGAGTTGGAATGGCAAGCGTGCGGTCGAGTATCGCCGCATCGAGAAAATTCCGGATGAGTGGGGCACGGCCGTTAACGTTCAGGCGATGGTCTTCGGCAACATGGGCGACGACAGCGCCACGGGCGTAGCCTTCACGCGCCACCCCGGTACGGGCGAAAAGATCTTCTACGGCGAGTACCTCGTGAACGCGCAAGGTGAGGACGTGGTGGCGGGTATCCGTACGCCGGCGCCGATCAACGAGGAATCCAAGAACGAGCAGAGCAAGCACCTGCCGACGCTTAAAGAGCTCATGCCCGACGTCTACAAGCAACTCTTCGATATCCAGCGGCGCCTCGAAAAGCACTACAAGGACATGCAGGATATCGAGTTCACGATCGAAAAGGGCACGCTCTACATGCTGCAGTGCCGCGTGGGTAAGCGCAACGGCGTGGCGGCGGTGCGCATTGCCACGGATATGTACAAAGAGGGACTCATTGACGCGGCAACGGCCGTGAATCGCGTGGCGCCGAATCAGTTGTTCGAACTGCTCTTGCCGATGCTCGATCCCAAGGCCGAGCTCAAGACCACGCCAATCGCGAAGGGTCTACCTGCTGGCCCCGGTGGCGCAAAAGGCCGTGTGGTCTTCACTTCGAAGGACGCCGTGGAATGGGCGCAGCGTGGCGAGAAGGTCATCCTCGTGCGCGAGGAAACGTCGCCAGAGGATGTGGACGGCATGCACAAGTCGCAGGCCATCCTGACAAGCAAGGGCGGCATGACCTCGCACGCGGCACTTGTGGCCCGCGGGTGGGGCAAGTGCTGCATCGTCGGCTGCGGCGACATCGAAATCGCGCCGGATAACAAGTCCTTCCGCACGAAGAGTGGCGTGGTCGTGAAAGAGGGCGACTGGATCTCGCTCAACGGCACGAAGGGCTTGGTGTATCAGGGCGAGCTTCCGCTCGTTGAGCCAGACCTCGAGCACAATAAGCCCTTCCAAGAGCTCATGAAGCTTTCGGATCGCTTCCGCAAGATGAACGTGCGCACGAACGCCGACACCCCGAAGGACGCCGAACAGGCGATCAAGTTTGGCGCCGAGGGCATCGGGCTCTTCCGCACCGAGCACATGTTCTATGGCGAGGGGAGCGACAAGCCGCTCTTCCTGCTGCGCAAGATGATCATGAGTAAGACGGCGGACGAGCGCCGCAAGGCGTTGGATCAGCTCTTCCCGTTCGTGAAGAACGACGTGAAGGCGACGCTCGAGGTGATGAATGGGCGGCCGGTAACGATCCGCCTGCTCGACCCACCGCTGCACGAGTTCGTGCCGCATTCAGAGGATAAGCTTCAGGCGTTGGCGAAGGAACTCGGCGTGGACATGGCCGAGCTCGCGAAGCGCGCCGAGGGGCTGCGGGAAAATAACCCGATGCTGGGTCACCGGGGCGTGCGCTTAGGCATCACCTATCCTGAGATCACGGAGATGCAGGTGCGGGCGATCCTCGAGGCCGCAGCCGAGCTGGTGAAAGCCGGTAAGAAGGCGCTGCCGGAGATCATGATCCCCGTCACGTGCGTCGAGACCGAATTGGCCCATCAGAAAGCGATCGTGGATCGCGTGTACAAAGAAGTGTGCGCAAAGTTCGGCCTGCGCAAACTCAACTTCCTGTACGGCACCATGATCGAAATTCCGCGTGCTGCGCTTCAGGCCGCGAAGATGGCTGAAACGGCCGAGTTCTTCAGCTTCGGGACGAACGACCTGACTCAGATGGGCTTCGGCTTTAGCCGCGACGACATCGGTACGTTCCTGCCCGACTACCTTGAGAAGAAGATCCTGAAGGACGATCCGTTCCAGACGATTGATCAGGACGGCATCGGCGAGCTGATCAAGGTGGGTATCGAGCGCGGGCGTGCGACGCGGCCCGATCTCAAAGTCGGCATCTGCGGTGAGCACGGTGGCGATCCTGAATCGGTGAAGTTCTGCTACCGAGTCGGGATGAACTACGTGAGCTGCTCGCCGTTCCGCGTGCCGATTGCACGTCTGGCCGCAGCACAAGCGGCAATCGAGGAAGAGAAAAAGGCTGCAGCCGCACCAAAGCCGCCAGCAAAGAAGGCCGCAGCGAAGAAAGCCCCTGCCAAAAAGGCGGCCGCAAAACCTGCGGCCAAAAAGGTGGCGGCAAAAGCTGTAGCCAAGAAGGCCGCAAAAGCCCCGGCAAAGAAAGCTGCTGCAAAGAAGGCACCTGCGAAGAAAGCGGCGAAGAAGCGCTGAGCGATTGCTCACGAACGCTGCAATTCCCCGGGTGCCATTGGTGAAATAACAGTGAAGTCACGGGCGGTGTGTCGCAACCGGACGCGACACCCGCCCGTTTTGTTTTCTCGTGTTAGTTCTTGCTTGTCGTTGGACTTTGATACACCTGCCAGTTAAGAAACCCCTCTTTGTCTACCGCACCGACACCGCCCTATGTCGCAAAGTCCATGCGAAGCCTCTTACGTTGAGAAATATACTCGTGACAGGCATCAGCAAGCCAATGCTTCAGTCGGATTTCTACTTCACGATGAAGGACTTGCAGTTTGTCCCATATTTGAGCTCTAAGGAGATGCCAGTAACAGATCAATTGATGTTCGGGCTAACGCGTGCTCGTGGTGAGATGCCCAAGCGCGTAGCGTCCATCCCCAATCCGTGGCTCGATACGAAGCGTGGTGACGGCTCTGCACGGATGTTTCAACGTAACGCTGGCATGGCACATTCCGCTCGGCGGCGTATTGTCGGGTTCCACCTTCTGCTCCAGAAGGAGCTGATCTTCCCGCAAGACGAGGATAAAATAAACATCATTTGCGTCGCAGGAGAGTTCTATTTTTTCGACATCTATGGGATCGCGAAACCTAACGTCGAGAGCATCTTCAAATGTAATATTCCCAGGGGCATCCCAACGTGAACCGATAGCTGGCACGTCCCGCAATCTTGGATCATCATTGTAGACATAAGGAATTTCATCGGAGGGCGGAATGTAGCTATATTTGTAGTGATCCACATTGCCAACAGATATCAAATCTAAGTTTACCCAGACAATATCTCTAAAACGTTGCAGACTTAAAATCGGGCCACGTGTAATACTTCTAATCGCATCATAGTAATGCTTGATCGCCGGATCTGTCAGTAGATTTCTGTTCTCAGCTACTGATTTTCGATAATTGGTTGGCAAAGTCCTCTCGAAATGGCCAATTCGCCACTTCTTACAGGGTAATCTCGATAACAGTGGGTCCGTCAATGCCAGGGGATCTATAATATGCACGCTGGGTCCGCAAAGTAGTGAATAATGGCCAATCCCTCCGCCCTTAATGTGAACAAATGGCTCTTTTTGGACCTCCCATTCTGGAAGCTTATGTTGTTCTGAGTTCCAAGTGATCAATCCCATTCTCTGGAAATAGAACGCCCGTTCGTCATTAATATCACTTCCGTATTTCAATTTATCATATGATGCGCCGGCCAACAGGTTAGGGTAAATTCCGAAGCTGCCAAATGCTATGACTGCAAACGGAAACAAGCGAGCAATACGGAATTGAGTAAGATGTCTTGCTAAAATCATCAAACTCACCACGAAGGGAGCTGTGAAAAAACGGCCTTCCATAAAGTCCCCTCCTACGCGAAGTACATAGGCGAGATAACAGACTGATCCTATCGCAAGCGAGCGGCTGACCCCGCCTGCTGCTAAACCGACAACCACGCCCGAAATAAGAATAAAAAATGTAAGAGGATCTCGCGAAATCGTGCGCAAAAAGTACCTGAGCCCTTGCAGCATCAGATCGCTCCCTGGAACACCGGTGGATAGTTTGGCGTAGGCCGTGTTTGGGAAGAGGAAACCGTAATAGACAAGAGAAAACAGCGACCATAACAAGATAGGAACGATCGCGATTAATCCAGAGATTACCAATTGGCGGATATTGTGGCGCAGCAGAAACAAATGATATGTGAGAAGCGGGAGGATAAGTAAGACCAAATCCTGGCGTGTCAGGTAAACCGCACTAAACAATAACGGAAAGAGTGGCGATCGCCACACTGAGCTTGGGTCGTCTCGGAGGCTTAGGGAAACGAGTATAATAAGCAGCAAATGAATTAGTGGGTTTTCAAGGCCAGAAGTCGAAAAATCGACAAATGCTTTCGACAGGACGATCGCAAGACCAACCATTGCTAGGATAGCAGGTTGCCTGCAGCGAAGAAGCAAAAGCACAGTAGCGATCAGAGAAACGAGGATGCATAGTGCAAAGGTGGCATAGAAGACATTGGGAACGAGAAGAGAGCTAATGCATAGAAGGAAAAACCATAAAGGATGGGTATATGCTTGCACACGTTCATCAATATTGAAGGTGGGACCATAGCCGTGGAGAGTATTCAGAACAGTTCGTAAGGTAATGCAGGCATCGTCAGAGATCCATGCGGTGCGGATGAGAATGAAAACGTAGAGAATCATAAATGTGAACAGTAATAGCTGTCGGTAATACTGTGTGGACAAACGAAGTTCGGGAAGCCGCATGAGTTGTTACCTCTCAGGGAAAGCTGCATGGAGAAAAGGCTGGGAGGGAATCAAGGTTAGGTCTGAAAAACGTAAAGAAAGTCACAGAAATGAATCCGGGTTCAGAAAGAGTATGGCTGTTTTTAAGTCGACATTTGTGGGCTCGCCGGGACTGTAGCGTTGCAGAACGGGTTAGAAAATGGCGCGATCGTGAGACCATGAGCCGAATAGAAACCTGTGCGAAACCAGAGAGAAAAGAGTTGCCACGCAAAGCCTGGGAGCCAGTATCATAACGTAAGGGGACGGAGTTACGGATTAAAAAGTGTACTTGGCCCCATGTTTGGGCAATAAAATTTACAAGTGGCTGGGAGGCGGAACGGCTTGCGAACACGATCAATAGCCTCCTCCGGGCAACGAGTCACGATAGTTTTCGTTTGTTTTTAAGCAGTTTTAGCTACTTATTGAGGACTGATTTCGTCAAGAACCAAAAGGGCAAAAAATGGACCGCCGGCTCCTCTGCTGTAAGGAATGTATGCACAGAGCTTGGATTTGCGACGGATTGGAAGCTGGCATTATGCTGTGTGCAAAATCGTCTTAGGGATAACACTGTATAAGTATAAAAAAATGAAGGAAAGAGGGTGAAATCGTGACAAAGCGGGTTGCGGTGATTATGGCTGGAGGGGCGGGGGAGCGGTTCTGGCCGCTGAGCCGTCAGCACTATCCGAAGCAACTGCTGAAGATTGGGGGCAACCGCAGCATGCTGCGGGCGGCGTTGGAGCGGGTGCGGCCCCTCGTGGCGCCGGAGCACACCTTCGTCATTACCGGCCGTGCTCTCAAACCCGCCATTGAAAAAGCTGCGGACGATTTGCCGCCAGAGAACATTGTCGCTGAGCCGGAAGGCAAGAATACCGCCGCGTGTTTGGCGTTGGCGTGTGCCTATGTGGCGCACCGATTCCCCGACGAGCCCGACGTGGTCATGCTGGTCCTGACTGCGGATCATTTTATCCGGGATGTGCAGGCTTTCGCTGCGGACTGCACGGAGGCCATTGGCTACGCAGAGAAGCATGACGCGCTGGTGACGTTCGGCATTCAGCCCGATCGACCGGAAACGGGATACGGCTACATTGAGGTGGGAGAGCCTGCCGAGGGATTTCAGCGCGTTTTCCGGGTGAAACGGTTCCGCGAAAAGCCGGACCTTGCGACCGCGCAAGAGTTCATGAAAGCGGGAAATTTCTGGTGGAACTCAGGGATGTTTGTCTGGCGAACGAGTGTGTTGCGCGAGGCATTCCGCAAGCATTTGCCGCGTGCCTACGCGCAACTGGACGCCATGCGCGACGCTTTCAGTTCGCCCAACGTGGCTACCGCGCTCGCAACCGCATTCGAGCCGCTGGAGAAAATCTCCATTGACGTTGCGGTGATGGAACCGGCCTCACAAGAGGGCAAGGTTGCTGTCGTCCGAGCCAGCTTTGACTGGGATGACATCGGCACGTGGAGCTCGCTGGCGCGCCTACTGCCTCACGATAGCGACGGAAACGTCGTGTTTGGCAATGCGCACTTGCTTGGCTCCCAAAACACAATTGCGTATTCAGTGGGTGAGGACGGCTGCAATGAGGGTCCGATCGTGGTGGGGCTGGGGCTCAAGGACATGATCGTCGTGCATACGCCTGACGCAATTCTTGTGCTACCGGCTTCGGAAGCGCAGCGGGTGAAAGACGTGGTGGCGTATCTACGCCAGCATGGGATGACCCAGTACCTGTGAGTCAAGGGTGGGACCAGTGCACAGGCGTCGGCACTGTCGGCAGAGTTTGCAGGGTGGCACAGGGGAACGGCAAGGCAGTACATCGTCCGCACTCGGGGACTGACGTGTGGTTGGGCACTGGCATACGTTCCCTTGCAGAGGGGTTGCCGTTCGCCTGTCCCCATGTCTCTTTTTATAGTTCACCCAATTGGCGAGCAATGTTGTCGCAAGCCGGCGACGTCACGACTACTGCTGCTTCTTGTTGCGCTCGAGCACATTGGCAACAACAGCGTTGAAATCTTCGACAATAGCGTCGGGGGCGTAGGGCAACAGCTCCTCGCGAGTGCATTGACCGTAGGTCACGCACACGACCTCTGTGCCGGCAGCGCGCGCAAATTCCACATCTGTCGGGCTGTCGCCTACGATTAGGGTGGTCGCAGGTTGGGCCCCCGCAAGTTTCATGAGATGATAAAGGACATCGGGCGCAGGCTTGCGCGGGAATGCGTCCGATTGGCCTTCGATCCAATCGAAGAACCGTGCGACACCCAAATGTTCGAGTAGATAGCACGTCAAGGCGTGGGGCTTATTTGAGGCGACGGCAAGGCGAAGGCCAGCGGCGCGAAGCTTCTCGAGCCCCGTCACCACGCCGTTGTAGAGACGAGCTGTTCGAATGGGATGTTGGCGATAATACTCAGTCAGGACGTGCACTTTTTCGTCGAGCACGGCGGGGTCATCCGTCCCAAGGATACCTTGAATGAGCATTCGAACGCCGCGCCCAACGTGGCGTTTGACTTCTTCGACAGAACGGGGCGGTAGCCCATCGAGCGCGAGCATGTGATTCACGGCGAGAGCGATGTCCTCAAAGGCGTCCACAAGCGTGCCATCGAGGTCAAAGACTATCAGTTGAATGGGCGGACGCGACGCCAAATCGTTTGAGCTTTTGTCTTTGTTCACGATGCCGACCCTTGCTCCGCAAGTTGCGCGTCGAATTTAGCAAGGGGTTTGGGGCGAGCAAATGAGCGATGCAAGGAGGAAACGCTGCTCACCGGCGTTTTCGTTGGCGAAAGGGCCGAAGCCCCATTGGTCCATTGCGCTTGGGGATGACCCAGTCCACAAGTTGGGTCGCAAGAAAAGTGAGGGGTGGCAGGCTGTCGGGCCTGCCACCCCTTCTGCGGTGTGGGTCCCCTCACATCCTCTCCGGGGACTTAACGTGTGTATTCAATCTCAAGTTTTGGCCGATAGGCTGTATTCGTGCTGTAGTTGCCGGAGTAGAAGTTCACGTAGTCGTTCGCCGAGTCATTGTCGTCGTCGAGCGCGAACTGGAGGCGCAGCTGCGTTTTACCCGTCTTGCTGACCCTCAGAACTCCCGCGCTCGAGAGAGCGGACGAGACAGTGACATTGTTTCCCGACGGCTTGGAAACCGTGGCCACGTTTGTGACGGTTGCGGCCGCTGCGAAGTCTTCCGTGGCCAAAGTTGTCGCCGCTCCGAAGCTGGGTACCGCAAGGTCCACGCTGAGGGTTCCGAGGCTTGCCCATGGGTCGCCGCCGTTGATCGAATACTGGGTGAGTTTGAGCGTGACCTTCTGGATGGTGGCGTCATCGGGGATCGGCGATGTGTCGAAGCTGAGAATTCCTTTGAACTGTAGCCGCTGGCTGTTGTCGCCAACTGCGAAGGTTGTGTTCGAGGAATTGATGGTGCCGCCCACATTCGAGGTTTCGCTACTTTCGAGCACGTAGCCATCCTCCGTAGCCACTGCATCGTAGGTGACTGTCACCGGGGCATTGGAGTTGAGATAGGTGAAGCGCACCGCATCTGCAATGACAACGGACGGATTCGCGCCGGCGGTGCCGATGACAACTTGCCCGCCACCGGCAGCGAAGTAATGCGTGCCAAGCGTCACCCACGTGCCGCCGTTCGTCTGCTGATTGACGGAGTAGGTGAGCGACCCGCCACTAAAGTTCACTGTGTAGGGAGCATTGTTTGCCCGGTTCGTTCCTTGGCTGTACCAGACGCTCACGCGATAGTTTCCGGCGATGGGAACGTTGGCATTGTAGGTTGCCGTGGCGCCGGAGCCGGATGTGGCGTAGCGGTAGTCGGCCCCGTACTTATCCGTTGCGCTTGAGGCGGTGGTCCATGTTCCCGAGAACGTGGCTGACGGGTTATCCACAATGATATCCGGCACTGGCGTGGTTGCGCTCGCTTGATTCGAGTTCGCGGAGGAGCCGCCAGCATTTGTGGCGCGCACGACGTAGTAGTAGGTGGTGTTGGCGCTCAACCCTGTGTTGCTGTACGAGGTCGTGTTCGCCGGCAGGGTCGCGATGTCGGTGTAGGGCCCACCAGATGTAGTGGAGCGTGCAACCACGAAGTTCGACTCGTTCGTGGAGTTGTCGGTCCACGTGAGGTTGATCTGGGAGCTGCTGACGGCGGTGGCGCTGAGGCCGCTCGGCGCCGCCGGCGGGTTAGGCAAGGTCGTTGCGCTTGCCTGACTGGAATTTGCCGAAGCACCTGCAGAGTTCGAGGCACGCACCACGTAGTAGTAGGTGGTGTTCGGGCTCAGCCCCGTATCGCTGTAAGACGTGACATTCACGCCCAATGTTGCGATATCTGTGTAGGGTCCGCCTGAGGTCGTGGCGCGCGCCACGATGAAGTTCCGCTCGTTAGAGGAGTTGTCGGTCCACGTCAGGTTGATTTGCGACTGACTGACGGCGGTTGCGGTGAGGCCGCTAGGCGCAGCGGGCGGTTGAATGACGTAGGACCACTTGATGGCGTCCGCAATGACCACCGAGCCGGAGAAGATGTCGTCAATCACCACCGAATACTGGGTGCCAGCGTTGAAGTTGTATTGCCCAAGTGCGTTCCACTTTCCGCCGTTGACCGTTTGGTTCACGGTGACCACCGTCGAGCCGCCCGCGTAGTTGATGGTGTGGCGAGCGTTGGTGGCACGGTTGGTGCCCGCGCAGTGCCACTCGCTCACCGTCCAGGTGCCAGTCACCGGGATCGTGGCGGCAAAGGTGGCGGTTGCACTTCCGGTGCCAGCATAGGCGTAGCGGTAGTCGCTCCCATACTTGTCGGTTGCGCTGGTTCCGGTGTACCATGTGCCCGCGAAGGTAGCGCTGGGGTTATCCACGATGATGTCCGCGGGTGGGGTGGGTTCGCCCGTGACGGTAATCGGCCCGACTTCGCGCGCTGGGCCGCGGTTGTTGTAATCATCCACGGGTACGATGCGATAGTAGTAGGTTCCCGCCCAGCCGGTCGGCACGGTGTAGGAAGTGGCGGAGCCGGGGATCTTCGCAAACGTCACCAGATTGGAGCGGTACTCCTTCACCGGAGTCGTCGTCGAGCGATAGATGAGGTACTGATCCGCCGTTTCGCCGTCGGCCGCTGGTGACGGTGGTGTCCACGAGAGAATCACACGGCCGTCGGATTGGGGCGAAGCCGTGAAGTTCGACACCGCGTTGGGTTTTACGTTGTCGTAATCTTTCTTGAAGAGATAGTCGGTGTGGGGAGCCGCCGAGCCCAGCACGTCCACGCCGGCGGAGGACGCATTCGGGTCACGAATGTAGGAAATGTCCGCAAGCGTCGGAGTTGCCGGGAAAATTCCAACACCGCCCATGGCGAGGGCGCGCGCATCGGTAATGTTTTGGGCGTTGCAGTTCGAGACACTCACATCGCCACTCGACGGGTGGTAGAAAATCGGAGAGACCACGCTGAGTGCGCCCGGCATGAGGCCGTTGTCCAAGCTGTAGGCAGCAACGTCGCCGAACTGGGCTTTGTTCATTAGAGTGGTGTTTGCAGCGGGCCCCGCTGGGGTAGTTGACGGTAACCGATAGAACTGCGGCTGGAAGAGATCGAGGACGCCGAAGCTCACGGCTCGCTGGGAAGTCTTACGCGAAGTCCATGCTGGCCAGAACTGCATGACGGAATTATAGGTGTCCACAAGGGAGTCGCTGTAAGCAATGGGGGCGGCGCCGATGATTAGCCACGGTTTGAGGGCAGTCGCGCTGTCGTAGACGTCCTGAATGAATGTTGCCACAGCGTTGCGTCGCGCAGTGCGGAATGTGGCGTCGGTGGGCGAGGGTGTTCCCGAGATGCCCATCTCCGTCAATCCCTGCGGGTTGTAGCTGAAATAGTAATTCGGGTAGCGGACCCGGTCGAGAATGATGCCGTCCACGTCGTAGTTCGCGACAAAGTCGAGGATGACGTTTTTCGTGTAGTTGCGTACGTCGGCCCGGCTAACGTCTGCCCACAGACCTTCGCCTCCGACGTCGGCCTTTGTCATCGCGCGCGGCGAGCCGCCATTATAATACCACATCACGCTGCCAGAGGGGAGATAAGACGGGTACGTGTCAGAACCGTCCGTAACCGCAAAGCAACTAAAGGAAGCGAAAATTTTCAGTCCTAACTCTCTTCCCCGATCAATGGCGTACTGGATTGGATCGTTAGAGGCGCTCGCACCCGGAGCGAAGGGCTCAGGATTGGGATAGGTGGTGTTGTAGCGGTTTGGCACGTAGTAGGCATTTGCCCGATAGCGCGCGAGGATATCCACGCAGTTGAAGTTGTTGTTCTTAGCCGCAACGAGGAGATTCTCAAGCGTGGAGAGATTGGTGAATCCATCGCCGATCGAAATCCACAGGTGGCGCTCCTCGCGGAAGTTGCCGGGTCCGATCCGTTTGATATTGTCAATGTACACGGCGTTCGAGGACCCAGCGGGCCACGTATTGGCGGCGCCGCGGTGCGTGCCGTTGAAGTTGCCGTCGGCGGCGGGGGCGTTATAGCTGTTGCCGGAGGGGTCCGTGCTAAAATAGATGATCAGATCTTTGGGGAAGGTCCCCGAGTTCGGAACATTGAGGGCGGCACCAATCGTCTGGTAGCCGAGCACCGCGTCGCCGGTTCCCGTGAGATTCATCACGTAGCCAGCATTAACGTCGGAGATTTTTGCGGTGGAGGGGCCACCGACTGCAACCGCCATACCGAACGTGCCGATGGGGGCGCTGGCGTTGTCCACCTTCACGTCCGCAGTGATCAGGTAATAACCTGCCTGCGGGATGGCGCCGGAGAAAAGAATATAAACGCCATTGTAGGTGCCATCGGCATCGGTGAGTTGGAGTCGCCGCGAACCCGATTCGAGCACGTTCGCGACGGCGGTGTTGCTGGCGCCTCCCGCGGAACTATTATACTGGTCCACAGGGGTGGCGTTGCGGGTAGTGCCCGATTCAAAATCCTCGAGCACCGTGACTAGAGGATTTGCAGCAAAGGCGCTCGCTGCAAGGGCGCAAAGGCCGAGGGCCGCGTTCCATAGGTACGTCGCTCGCCTCATTTTGTCTTACCCTCCCACGGGTTGATCATGAAATTTCGTACTGGGCGGGCCCATCTTGCCAGTGATTCTGGCGAGTGCGGTGAGGGCGATTCAGCCCAGTGCTTGGACAGCATTGCGTAAAAAAGCTTTTTGAAACTTGCAAGTGAAAAAGTGATAAATCGGGAGCGAAAGTGACGGCGCGAGGTCGTGGTGACGCTTAGTTGCGTAACAAACGCCGTGGGACGAAGTGGTGGGGACCGACGACACACATGCATTTTGCTTGCCGCGGGTAGTTTTCTAAGCAATTGCACGGAGGAGCAATGGGCAGCCGACGCGCTTATCTAACGCACATGTTGGTTTTTGCTGCCACGGACGCAGTGGCAGTTTGCTGCGGGTTGCTCTTCGCCTACTTTTTGCGATTTCACGCCGAAATCGTGCCGGTAGTGAAGGGTTACTCGCCCGCAGCCTATGCGCGAATCCTTCCTCTGGCCATCGTGGTGTGGCTTTTTTGGATCAATCAGTTGGGTGGCTACGATTTTCGCGCGCGTGCGTTCAACCTGCAGATTCTTAAAAAGCTCGCGAAGGCTGACCTGCTCGCGGTCATGACGCTGGTCACGCTGCACTTTTTTGAGCGCACGCTGGAGTACTCGCGGCTGATGTACGTGCTGGCGATGGTGACGTGTTTTGTGTCGCTGAGTGCCGCGCGACTGGCGCTGGACCGTGTACTGGCACACCTGCGCCGGCGTGGTGTCATCCGCGCGACGCGGGTGGCGATCGTTGGGACAAATGCGTTGGCGCTCGAGCTCGCACAACGCATTGCGCAGCATGCGTACCTTGGGTTCCAAGTGGTGGGGTTGATCCGTGGCTCTGAGACCGCGAGCGACGCACCAAGTGGAGAAGCGCATCTTGCTTCCCCGCAGGGAGAGACTGGGGCGTTCCAACTCCCCATTCTGGGCAATTTCCAACAGACGCGTGAGTTGATTCGCCGCCACGCGATCGAGGAGATCATTGTTGCGGAGCCAAGCCTGGATCCGCAGGAGGTGCTGGAATTCATTCTCGAGTGCGAAAAGGAGCTCGTAACGATTCGCGTGGTGCCCAACTTGCTCGAGGCTATGCTCGTGGAAATGAGTGTGGAGCAGATTGACGGCATCCCGCTTTTCGGCTTGCGCGAGACGCCGCTTCAGGGGTGGAACGTGGTGTTCAAGCGCGCGTTTGACATCGTCGTGAGTGCGGTCGTGTTGGTGTTGGCTTCGCCCCTGATGCTGCTGATTGCCTTGGCCGTGAAGCTGAGCTCGCCGGGGCCAGTGTTTTATCGTCAAACGCGAGTGGGGCTCGATGGCCAGCGGTTCAAAATCGTCAAATTTCGTTCGATGTATCAGGACGCCGAGGAAGCCACGGGGCCAGTGTGGGCGACAGAGAACGATCCGCGGGTTACGCCGGTCGGCCGCGTCCTTCGCAGGTGGAATTTGGATGAGCTGCCACAGTTCTGGAATGTGCTGAAAGGCGAGATGAGTTTGGTGGGACCGCGTCCCGAGCGTCCGCATTTCGTTAAGCAATTCCGTGAGCGAGTGCCGCGCTATATGGCTCGACACCGAGTCAAATGCGGGATGACGGGGTGGGCACAGATTCATGGGCTACGCGGAAACACTTCGATCGATGAGCGCCTGCGCTACGACCTCTATTATATCGAGAACTGGAGTTTCTGGTTGGATTTAAAAATCCTGTTCTTCACGCTCTTTGCGCGAAAGAACGCATACTGAGAGGCGTCGCGCGAAGGGAAAAGGGGCATCACGCAAAGGCGCGAAAAAATAAACATCACGCGAAGCCGCGAAGATCGCGAAGAGAAGAGCAGGGAATAGGGGGAAGGAGTGTGGGTGTGGGTGTCTTTTGCGCAAAGAGAAGCAAACAGAGCGATCGCGCGCGAAGCCGCGAAGAACGCGAAGAAGAAAAAGAATAAGGGAATCACGCGAAGGCGCGAAGCCGCGAAGGAAAAAAGAAGCTTCGCGCCCGTCGCGGCTTCGCGTGCTGAGTTTTTTATTTCAGGCGAAGAGGCGCCCAGACGCGATAGCTGCGGCTGGGTTTGCGTTTATGCCGAATGGAGACGCAGGATCTCCTGCGGGGTGTAGACCCGTGCGAGGTTTTCTGCGCGCGCAATGGCCTCGACCATTTCGCGGACGGCCCGCTCAAACCCGACAAGGACGGCATGGCTTACGATCGAATGACCAATGTGCAGCTCGTGAATCCCCGCGATCGCAGCCACGGGCAGCACGTTGCGTAGATTCAAACCATGGCCGGCGTTCACGCGGATCCCCTTCTCTTGGGCGTAGCGAGCGGCCTGAATGAGCTTCTCGAGTTCAGCGAGCCGTGCGCTCTCGTTGGCGGCGTTGGCATAGGCCCCCGTGTGGAGCTCAAGGTAATCCGCGCCGCAGGCGATTACCGCATCCACCTGCTTGGGGTCGGGGTCCACGAAGTGGCTGACAAGGAGGCCGGCGGCTTTCATGCGTTGGGTGGCTTCGCGGATGCGCTCGAGCTGCCCCGCCACATCCAGCCCGCCTTCGGTGGTGATCTCTTGGCGCCGCTCGGGGACAAACATGACCATGTGGGGGCGGACGGACTCCGCAATCGCGAGCATTTCATCCACGGGTGCCATCTCAAGATTCAGGCGAGTGCGCACACTCTGCTTCAACCGCACAACGTCGTCGTCTTGGATGTGGCGGCGATCTTCACGCAGATGGCAGGTGATCCCTGCGGCACCCGCGAGCTCTGCGAGTAGGGCGGCAGCAACGGGGTCGGGTTCTGTGATGCGCCGTGCTTGGCGCACCGTCGCAACGTGGTCGATGTTCACGCATAGTTTTGCCATTCCTAAGCCCTCCGTCAGGAGTCGCTACATTACATGGCCCATGATCCTTCGCCGGACAAGGATAAACATTGGACGGTTGAGCGCCAAAACATGCGTTTATTCCTACCAAGCATCCCACGCGTTGAAGGCGTGGGCTTGGGGAATCGTGGCGCCGTCAACACCGGTTTCTGCTTTCTTAACCAAAATGCTGCTGGTATGACTCTATCGTTTCTGCTCGATAGGCTTACGAGACTCCGGCGTACCGCCCATGATGATTTTCATGATGTTGTGGGCCATCGCCGCGCAGCAGACGGTCAGCGTTGGCGCGGCAAGTATGTGATCTTGATGGTGCGGGGCTCGATCGAGCGAATTGTCAGCTTCGAGCGAATCTCTTCCGGGGCCGTTGCAGCAAAATGTGCCTCTAACGCCACCTCTTTCGTCGTGTTGGGAAGTTCCTCTGTTGGACGCACAAATGTGACCTCGATCATTTCTGGCGTCACTTTGGGTAGCAAGCTTTGCGGTCCGAAGACCGTGACAGTGGCCGTCTTAACGTCGTAGGAGAGGTCGAGAGATTCTGGAGCAACTGCTGAGAAGTCGAGTTTCACGCCGCGAATCTCACGCACTGTTTGAATCTCTTGGATTTCGAGGGCGATCTCGGCGGTGGTGGTCGGGGGGTGGACGATTTCGACCCCTTGAGGTAGACGGATGGGGACGGTGACGAGTCCCCCTTGCGTTCTGTCTGCGACACTGACTTTCTCGGTTAGAAGGCGAACTTTGCTGGTAAGCTCGTCGCGCGGCAAGGTGGCAAGCGCCTGAGGATCGCCGGTTACCCACACCTCGCGAGGAATCACCCGTACGGGCGTGAGCAGTTGATAGCCCGGCGGAATACGATCGACCCCGGCAAGGTCGGGCTCCACGATCGCAGGTGTGGCATTCCAGCGCGCTTCAACGCGCACAGTGTTGCTGGGAGCACCGACTTTGACGAGGGTCACACGACGGGCCCCGCGAATGTTGGCCACCAAGTTCTTCTCGTTCATCGGTTCCGTCTTGGTTTTCCATTCCAGCCCGAGCTTCTCACGCAAGTCCGAGATATCCACGACGAACATGAAGTTCTCGCTGGAGATGTAGTTGCGGAGGTCTTTGGGGTAGCGGAGCACTACTGGCAGGCTGGATGGCCTGACCTTCACTTCCACGCGAGGGTCGCTGGGCATCGGTACCACCGGGATGGTGAGACCGACCTCTTCACTCTCGCCCATTTTGGCGAAGATCCACGTGACAAACGCCAGAGCAAACGCCACAAGGATCAGGTTGAGGTTCTCAACGACCTTGGCTCGTAACTGACTGCTCGGCCTTTTCTTGTTCTTCTTCTTCGGATTCCCGTTTGGCATCTAACAAATCCTGAAGGGCTTCGCGTAATGATTCGATGGTATGGGGGCGTTCGAGTTTCCCACGAACCGCAAGTGAGATCGTTCCCGTCTCTTCCGACACAATGATCACTGCGGCGTCGGTTTCTTCGCTCAAGCCGATGCCGGCGCGGTGGCGAGTGCCGAGTTCAGAGCTCAGTGAGGGGTTGCTCGACAAGGGAAGAATGCAAGCGGCGGCCACGATGCGGTCCCCGCGCAGGATCACTGCGCCATCGTGCAGAGGCGAATAGGTCATAAAAATCGTCCGCAGCAGATCGCAGGAGATGAGAGCATCCACGAGCGTGCCCGTGTCGGCGTAGCGGTCGAGCGGGGTGCGGCGCTCGATGCAGATGAGGGCGCCAACCTTCTGCCGCGAAAAGGCGCGCACCGCCTTGAGCACTTCTTCCATGTGTTCGCCACTGCGTGCGAAGAGACGACGAAACAACCATAGCTGGCCAACATCGGTGAGGGCTTTGCGGAACTCATTTTGAAAGACGATGAGGAACATGAGCACGATGACGATCCAGAACTTCTCAAAAAGTAGTTGCGTGGCGGTGAGGTGAAGAATGCGTGCGAGCGCATAGAGAACAAACCCGCCCAAGATCACACCGATCAAACCGTTGAGCGCGGCGGAGGAACGGGTCTCGCGCAAGATCGCAAGAATCGCGAAGAAAATACCTGCGACGACGAGGACGTCCAGAACGTCGGCAGGCCGAATCGTTACGATGAAATCCAGTAATTCGTCCATTATTTCGCAAACAACCCTAAGCGAAGGTACTTGACCTTGTCACGCAAGAAGCGCATAAAAGGCATTTTTATACGGCCTGACAGAAAGTGATTGTGCCAAATCCCAGGGGCCAGTAAAATTGCAAATGTTATCCACGTGCCAGGGCGCAGGTGCCATACTTGGGTACGAGACACTTAGGCGTAGTTGACGAGCAGCACGATGACAACGCACATGGCTAAAATCCGGCGATTGCCACTTGCTTGGATAACGGTTTGGGTGGTCGGTGGGTTTGTATTCGTTTATGGGTTTGGCAGCGCCCTTCGTTTGCCGCCCTCGCTTATCGACGACCCACAGGTGGAATGGTTTGCAAGGAAGATCGCCAGCCATTGGAAGCAGGGCAATCTCTTGGAAGCGCTGCGAGACGAAATTGGTTTGTCCGCCGGACAATTGAATCCCACAGCTCTGCGCCACTGGATTGTCGTGCGGACTCTCACGAACCACAACACTCCCGTACTCCACCTCGAGAAGTTACTCCGGCTGGTTACAGTGCTCGCGCTGGGTACCGCTATAATCGCTGGCTATGCTCGGAAAACATCCACACGTTTGCGCTGGGGCCCGCTTGGAGCACTGGTCTTTTGGGGTATATTTTGTCTGGCAGAAACGCCCGGGTGGACCAACCTCCACGGGTTAAGAGCAAGTTGGTTCAGGCTCTACTGCACGGACCCGCTTGCTCTCGTCTTTCTTGCCATCGGTGGCTAGGGCCTGATTCGGGCAATCGACACACGTGAGGCAACGAAAGCTCGTCTGTGGACAGTCCTAAGCGCGGCGAGTTGGTGGTTCGCGACGACATGCAAACCAGTTTATTTTGCGACGGGGGCCGGGTTCGCTTGGGTGGTCATTGTGGCTCTTGTGTTGCGTCATCGGCATGCCCGCTTGCTCTTGGTTGTCTTTACCCTCGCGAGCATTATCGCGCTGCTCACATTTGGGATTACGAGCTACGCTTACGGCTCGCCTTCCTCTGTCCGCACGTACGCCGATGCGTATCATTGGGACCTCAAGACCGTGTTGCAAGGTTGGAGGTGGCTGCGGGGATTCCTCGAAGCAACGTTTGGGATTTTGCCGGCCGTAGTTTTGACGATGCTGGCTCTCCGGTTTGCGGTCATGAGTTGGAGGCGTGGGGTGGCGATTGCCTGTTGGGCGATGCGTAGCGAACTTCTATGGC
Organism: Candidatus Sumerlaea chitinivorans; assembly: GCA_003290465.1. GTDB lineage: Bacteria > Sumerlaeota > Sumerlaeia > Sumerlaeales > Sumerlaeaceae > Sumerlaea > Sumerlaea chitinivorans. Next base: position 2,297,422 of record CP030759.1, on the reverse strand, counting down.
TGCTGCTTGGACTGACCGTCAGCTTGGCTTATCTGCCTTGGCCTCACACTCTGCCACGTTATCAGTTGGTTCCAACCTACACTTTGGCAATTCTCACAGGGATGGGAGTGGTGACGTGGGTGCAGTTAGTTCGGCGACTGCGTCCTGCCGTGGCATTTGTCCTCGGGGGCGTTGGCGTCCTTGCTGTAGTTGTATCCCGGGCCGATCCACTCGTCGTGTGCGCCCTATTGGTGAGTGTGTTTTTGTTCGGCCGCGCGAAAATTGCATGGCCTGCGGCGTCTGCTCTTGGGATGACCGCATTCGCTACAGCTTATCTGACCATCAGCGGCGTGATCTCGCGCGAAGCCTTCCGCATCGAATATGAGCGGGGAGAGCATATCGACGGGGAGGTCGTTGAGACGTGCCGTAACTTGATCGCCGAGGGGCAAACTGTGTACCTTCTGGGCGATTGGAGACGCGAGCCGTTTCAGAACTTTGCTTTACTGTTAAACCGTGATTCAGCCAAACCAGCCGTGATTGTAGTGGAACCAACCAAGCTCACTGCTCAGCGAGGGATTGTCGTATGGCCGACCCACATGACGAAGATAAAAGGAACGCTGAACTTCCCTACTGGCTTGGAGCTGCTGAAACACGTGCGGTTGCCCGGCCGCGTTGTGCGTGCCCTCACACTTCAGGAGTTCTGTAGCTCACTACTGCGTTGGCCGCCAAATCCCTCTGTGTCGACCCTCAAAAAGCTTCATCGAGAATGGTTTGTTTACAGGCTTGGTTCCCTACAATTGGAAAGATGAGCCAGGTAGGGATGCGCAGGCGCCAGAATTCATGGCCGGGTAAATCCGTATGGTGGAAGGTGAGAAGCTCAAATCCAGGCTTGCCGGCGATAACTAAGGCTCCCTCTCAGGGTGCAACGTCGTCACTAATTTCCTGATTTGCGCAACAAGGCCGTCTGTAGAACCTCATCCACTGTATCCACCAAGGTGAATTTCATTTCCTGCCGGATTTCGGCTGGGATTTCCTCAAGTTCATCTTCGTTCTCGTGAGGAATGATCACGTGGTGGATGTGAGCGCGATGGGCGGCGAGGATTTTTTCCTTCAGACCACCGATCTTGAGGACCTTGCCCCGCAATGTAATCTCGCCGGTCATGGCCACATCTTGGCGCACAGGGCGGTTGGTGAGCGCGCTGACCATGGAGGTGGCCATCGTAACGCCGGCGCTTGGACCGTCCTTCGGCACCGCTCCCTCCGGTATGTGGATGTGGATATCGAGCGTCCGATAGAAGTCGCGCGGAATGTTGAGCTCTTCCTGCCGCGAACGAATGTAACTCAACGCTGTCTTTGCGCTCTCCTGCATGACCTCACCCAATTTGCCAGTGAGGACAAGGTTGCCGCGGCCTTTCATCACGGTGACCTCGGTGGGGAGGATCTCCCCGCCGACCTCGGTCCACGCCAGGCCCGTCGCGACGCCTACGGCGGGTTTCTTGTCCACTTCGAGATCGCGGTAGCGGACAGGCCCCAAGTACTCGCGTACCTTATCGGGCGTGATCGTGATGCCGCCTCGGCGCCCGGAGGTAGTTCCCTTGGCAAGAATTTCGCGTGCCACACGACGGCAGATGCGCGCAATCTCGCGCTCAAGGTTGCGGACGCCCGCCTCACGTGTGTACGCAGTAATAATCGTGCGAATGGCCTCCGTCTCAAATTTCACCCGGCGGTTGTTCAGGCCGTGCGCTTTGAGCTGCTTGGGGACGAGGAACATCTCCGCAATCTTCAGCTTTTCGTACTCGGTGTAGCCGGGGATGCGGATGAGTTCCATGCGGTCGAGCAGTGGCAGGGGGATTCCCTCCACTGTGTTCGCGGTCGTGATGAAAAGAACGCGAGAGAGATCGAAATCCACCTCGAGGTAATGATCGCTGAAGTTCTTGTTTTGCTCGGGGTCAAGTACCTCGAGCAGTGCACTCGCCGGATCGCCGCGGAAGTCGGAGGACATTTTGTCCACTTCGTCCAGAAGGAAGACCGGGTTCATCGACCCAGCTTTCTTCATGCCTTGGATGATGCGGCCGGGGAGCGAACCGACGTACGTTCGGCGATGGCCCCGGATCTCGGCTTCGTCGCGAATGCCGCCGAGCGACACACGCACGAATTTGCGTCCAAGAGCCTGCGCGATTGAGCGGGCCAACGAAGTTTTGCCTACGCCGGGTGGGCCGACAAGGCACAGGATGGGTCCCGTGACATGTTTCGTGAGCTGGTGGACAGCCAGAAACTCGAGGATGCGGTCTTTGACCTTTTCAAGCCCGTAGTGCTGCGAGTCGAGGATTTGCTGCGCTTTCGCGATGTCGGTCTTGTCGCGCGTAAATTTGCCCCACGGCAGATCGAGTAGCCATTCAATGTAGGTGCGCGACACCGTGGCTTCGGGGCTCATGGGTGCCATCTTGGCCAACCGGCTCAGTTCGCGTTCCGCCTTCTCCCGAGCTTCGCGGCTCATACGCGAGCGCGCGATCAGCTCTTCGAGTTCTTCGATCTCCTCGTCCTCGTCGCTTTGGATGCCGAGTTCGTGCTCGATGGCTTTCAGCTTCTCGTTGAGGAAATACTCTTTCTGATTTTTCGCAATTTGATGGGCAACCTGCTGGGTGATTTGCTCCTCAAGGGCCAGCAGCTCATTTTCTCGTTTGAGGATTTCGACAAGTTTACGGAGCTTACGTTCGACGTTCAGCTCCTCGAGCAACTCCTGTTTCTCGGCCGTCTTGATGTTGATGTAGTGCGAGATCAAATTCGCGATGACCAGTGGGTCCTCAAGATTCCGGACGGTGAGGAAAATTTCGTCGGGAATGCGGTGGCTAAGCGAAACGTATCGCTCGAAGAGATTGACGGCGACGCGCACAAGAGCTGTGAGTTGTTCGCTCTCTGGCGTGGGTTGAACAGCGAGGGGCATGACCATCGCCTCAATGATGCGGTCCGTGACCTGATAGCCGAGCACACGGGCCAGCGTTTGCCCTTCCACCAGTATTTTGAACATGCCATCGGCCGGAGGCATGACCTGAAGAATCTCACCGATGGTTCCAACGCTGTAGAGGTCGTCGCCCGCTGGGTTCTCGATGTCGGGAAACTTCTGGGCGACAAGGAAAACACGTCGGTTGCCTTGGGTCGCTTCCTCTAAAGCCGCAGCCGACCTCGGACGGCTAACATAGAGAGGAGCCATGCATGAGGGGAAAATCACGAAGTCCCGCAGGGTGATTGTTGGCAGTAACTCACTGCGTTGAGCCACCCACTCGGCTTCTTGGGGTTGCGTTGGGATTTCGAGGGCTGATTTTTTTGCCTTGGTTTGTTTTGCCATAGAAACTCAATATTGTACTGCCACGCCTTCGGGTTTGCGAATCCGCAACCGAGGCTCGGAACGTAAGTGGGCCCTTCTCGCCGGAATCCTTCCCGCTGATCATGAATGCGGCTCTGGATTCTCGTCGCGCTTTGGGCTCACTGCTCCAAGCAATACATACATTCAACACGCGGGGCTTATGCCACGATGCGGACAGCGGACTGCCGAGACACCTCGAGAGGAGGGCTGAATGGTCTACACGGTGGTCTGCACTTTGTTCAGCGCCCGTTCTCTTCGTTCGAAGCTTGCAACTTACGTTTTGGACTATCAGGAGTGGGCTCACAACGAGCTGGTGGGAGGTCTCGTCATGCTGATTGAGGAGTGTGGGAAAGGGAGTGGCCGCCTCTCGGTGGCGCCGATGAAACGTTTTGTGCCTCAGGGAGAAGGCGCGGTGGAGCCCCTCGAGATGGCGCTCGAGCAGCTGCGCTGTGCGGCGGAGCGTCTTGGCATGGATCAGAACTCGCTTAACATGCTGCGGCGCTTTGAGCGCATCGTCACCGTGACGTTTCCGGTGAGGATGGACGACGGGCGGATTGAGTTGTTCGAGGGTTACCGTGTGCTCCACAACTCGAGCCGTGGTCCCGGCAAAGGCGGTATCCGCTACAGTCCCGAGGTGACGGTGAGCGAGGTGGCTGCCCTTGCAATGTGGATGACGTGGAAATGTGCGGTCGTGGATATCCCGTTTGGTGGCGCAAAAGGCGGGGTGTGTTGCGATCCGAGTGCGCTGAGCATCGGCGAGGTGGAGCGCCTAACGCGTCGCTACACTTTCGAGCTGAGCCCGCATATTGGCCCCGACCTCGACGTCTTGGCGCCGGACATGAACACGAATGAGCAAACGATGGCGTGGGTGATGGACACCTACAGCATGGGCAAAGGCGTGACGGTGCTCGGCGTGGTGACGGGCAAGCCACTGAGTCTCGGCGGATCGCATGGACGCAAGCAGGCCACGGGGCGCGGCGCACTCATCGTCGTGGAACGCGCGATGAAGAAGCTGCGCATGCGGCCTCGCAATGCCCGCCTCGTCATCCAAGGTTTTGGAAACGTCGGTATGCATGCCGCCATCATTGCCCATGAAGAATACGGGATGAAAGTCATCGGGGTTGCGGACCGTTATGGAGCCATCTTCAACCCCAAGGGGCTGGACATTCCTCGTTTGGTCCAGCACGTCGAGCGCACGGGCAAGATCGTGGGGTTCCCGGGGGCAGAGCCGATTTCACACAGTGACCTCCTGACGCTTGAGTGCGATGTGCTGCTGCCCGCCGCGACGGAGAACCAAATCACCGTCGTGAACGCAGATCGCATTCAGGCGCGCATTGTCGCGGAAGGGGCGAACGGCCCCACAACCCCCGAGGCCGACAAGATCCTACAACGGCGTGGGATACTGGTTCTGCCCGACATTCTCACAAATGCCGGAGGCGTGACCGTCTCCTATTTTGAGTGGGTGCAGGACCTGCAATCCTTCTTCTGGAGTGAGGAGCAGGTGAATGCGCAACTGCGTAACGTCATGGAGCGGGCATTTGACCGCGTCTGGGACATGGCGCAGCGAGAGAAATGTGACCTGCGCACGGCTGCGCAAATGATCGGTGTCAAGGCGGTGGCTGATGCGACCATGATGCGTGGGCTTTATCCGTGAACGTTGATTCGGCGGCACCCCGAGGGTCGGGCCGCACAAATGAAGGCTGACATGGCGCAATGCTGATGCGATTTGTGCCCACGTTAGACATCCCCCAGCGTCGTCGGAAGCGAGCTGCTTACTCCTTGGGCGCCACGGCAGTCGCGGCGGTTAAGGCGTCGGGCTGCTCGAACCGCGCGGCGAGATAGGCCCGAATGGTTTCGAGTGCGCGATCGCGAGCGCTTTCGTAAGGTTCCTTCACGTAAGCGCCGCTGGCATTGTGATGGCCACCCCCGCCAAGCATTCGGGCGAGCTCGCTGACGTTGACCTTGCCCTTGCTGCGCAGCCCAATGCGACACCAACCCTCTGGCGTCTCGTGGAAGAGCACGGACACTTCGACACCCGCGATGGCCCGCATGTCACTGCAGAGCCCTTCGGGTTCGAACTCGTCTCCTCCGGCGGCCTCGTAGAGATCACGGCGCATCTCGTTCCACACAAAGCGCCCGTCGAACTCGTATTTCAGGGTTTGGTAGATGTGGCCTGTGATCCAAACCGCTTGGGGTTTTCGGTTTTCGAAAACGGCTTCGGCGATGGCGGCGGGGTTGGCGCCGCACTCCACAAGATGAGCAACCGCGCGGAAAGCGTTTTGGTCGGTGTTGGAAAAACGGAAGCCGCCGGTGTCGGCCATGATCGCTGTAAAGAGGCAAGTGGCCACATTTCGTGAAATGGGCACTTCGAGAGCGCGGGCGAGGCGATAGATCTGCTCGCCGGCGGCTGCTGCCTCTGTATCCACCCAGTTCAGCGCTCCAAATGTTGCGTTACTTAGGTGGTGGTCAATGTTGATCACAAACCCTGCGGGGCGATAAAGCTCGTCCACGCGGTCAAAGTCGCCGCAGTCCACGTAAATGACGATCTCGCCTTCGATAGGTTGAGGCGGTGTGGTGATCGTGTGCTCGATGTTAGGCAGAAAGTGAAAAAACTCTTGGATTGGGCCGGGGGTGAAAAAGCGGACCGTTTTCCCCATCTCCTGAAGGATTCCGTACAGGCCCAGACACGAGCCCAAGCAATCGCCGTCGGGGCGGGCATGACCGCAGATCAGGAATCGGGAATTGGCGCGGATGACGCGACAGATTTCCTCTACCACAGGTGGTTCACTCGGCCAGCCGTTGTTTGATTTCGGCGCACTCGGATTCATTATTTTACTCCCAGAGGTTGCAGCGGAGCAACCAGATGCACTTTCATGTCCGCGCCGGTCGCGAACAGTGTTTTTACAATCTTGAGAAAAGTTATTCGTTTTTCGCGAGAGGTTGTCACATTCGTGTCACGAGCGCCGCGGCTGACCGCTATGGCAAGCCAACTTAGGAAGGGAGCCGGTGGAAGCCCTCCTACGAAGGGCGACGTGAAAACCGTTCTCGTTACAGGTGAGCCGCACTTGAAAAGTGGCCAACATGGCTGTCGGCCGCATGGGCCGCGTTGCATGGCTAAGGCGTTCCTTCCGCGGGGGCTGCAGGTGTGGCAAAAGGGGCGGTGGCGCTGTGTTGGCAGGTAAAACCTGAATTCCGAGGCAGAGGGTGCCCACCCCGTCATTGGTCGGTGCAGCTATAGCTCCACACTCTCGAGTGCTTCGAGTAGTTCGGGGGCACTCTGGAATCGGCTGTCGGGAGATTTGCTCAAGCATCGCAAGATGATCTGAGCAAGTTCCATGGGCAGCTCAATTGTAAAGGGAGGCGGCGTGGTGTGCAAATGATGGTATTCGATGTTCCCTTCATAGAACGGCGGCAGACCGTTGAGTAGCTCGTAAAGCGTGACGCCAAGCGAATAGATATCGGTTCGAGCGTCCACCTGGTCGCCGCGAATTTGCTCGGGTGCCATATAGAGGGGGGTGCCGATGATCTGGGATCCCGACCGCGTAACCTCGCGGCCCGCCTGCAGAATTTTCGCGATTCCAAAATCGGTAACTTTCACCTGATTCGTGTTCGTGACCATGATGTTTGCCGGTTTGATGTCGCGGTGGATGATCTGCAGTTCATGCGCGTATGCGAGAGCCTCGCCCACTGCTTTCGCGATCCGAACAACTTCTGTGGGCTCCAAGCGGCCGCGCTCGTGGAGGATGGTTTTCAGGTCGCGGCCTTCGATGTATTCCATGGAGAGGACCTTCTTGGGGCCAATCTCGAACATATCATGGATGCGCACGATATGGGGGTGCGACAGGCGCTTGGCGGCACGAGCCTCGGACTTGAACCGCTCCACCGCATTGGGATCGTTTGCAAGATAGTCGTTGAGAACTTTAAGAGCCACGATTTCATCGAGGATCTTATCCCGCGCGCGATACACGACGCCCATAGAGCCTCGGTTGATCTCTTCAAGGATCATAAAGCGCGAGTTTGCAAATGCCTCATTCGCCTCTGCGATGGAAGTCGGGGCGGCAAGTTGGCTCGTGGAATTTTCCCGCAACCGGGCGAGTTGGGCTCTCACGTCGCGATAATTTGGCTCCAAACCCTCCAGTCGTTCGAGAACTTCCCGTGCGTTTTGAAGGTCGCCGGACTGGATCATATCCAGCGCGAGCCGGTACATCATATCTTTCACTTCGTCGTCGGGCTCCATGGCCTGGAGCTTTTGCCACGCCAGGTAGAGCAAGCCCTTTTTCCAGTAGCAAAGCGCGAGGGCGTGATTGGCAGATTTGCGAAGCTCCGACGCGCTACTACACGACTGGAAATAAGGCACGGCTTGTTCGATGTGACCCAAGCGAACCAGCGCACGTCCTAACCGAAACTCAATCTTGGGGGAGGGCGAGACTATGAGAGCGCTTTTGCAGAGGTCAGCTTCCAGTTGGAGGATCTCCTGCGGAACATCTTTTCCCCGGTAAAGGTTGTCAATGAGCTCAAGCGCTTCTTCGTAGCGACCGAGGGCACTGAGCGCCCGCAATCGGATTTCAACGATTGCGTCGGATGGAGCGGTCGTTTGTTCGAGATACTCAACGCATCGCAAAAGCGCGCGAGGATTTAACGATGCGGGTTGCTGCAGCCACTCCCTCAGCTCCCTCGTGGCCTCAGAGATATCTCCGTTGAGCACAAGAAGGCGAATGAGCCACTCGCGGGCCGCTTGGTTACCGGGGGTCGTAGCGAGTAGGTTTTCGAGCTCTGCTTGGGCGGCTTTCACTACTTCGGCGGATAGGGAAGTGGCACTCGCCTCCCCGCTCGCTAACTGCTCTAATAGCTGAGCCGTGGTCGGTGTCAGCTCAAGTTCTGACGGATGCGGAATCTCTGGCCATGTTTTGTCGGCAGTGTCGGGCAAGGGCTGTTGGGTGCCTGTCGGCGATGCCGGCTGTTTGGTTGCATGGGAAGCGTGCTCGTCCGAGCGCGCAACCGTGTCGCCTTTGCGCAACGGCCGGAATGCCGCCGTATGGAACCGTTCGACGTGAATCTGTGCGTTGGCTTTCTCGGCGGTGCGAGGGGGCGGCGCAGCCACCACCTCGGGGGAAGTGGGCTGTTTCGCCGGCTGACGCCGTGTTCCCCTGCGCTTGCGCTCACGTGGCGGCTCTTCATCGCCGGGAGCAATTGCCAGTGAGATCGCTTTCTGCTGACGAGTTGCGAGATCCTCGGCCGAGACCTCGACCATGCCATCTGCATTGATGTGGAAGGTTACCTGAATGCGTGGGAGGCCCGCTTTTGCTTGTTGAATGCCGGTCAGGACAAATTTGCCGAGGGAGCGGCAATTCTCCACGGTCTCGCCTTCGCCTTGGAGGACGTGGACGATGACCATTTCCTGATTGTCCTCTGTCGTGGTGAAGAGTTTCGCCGCTTTAATTGGGATAGTGGAATTCTTCTCGATGATGCGGGAAACTTTTCCGTCCTCCACTTCGATCCCCAAGGAATGGGGGGTGACGTCGAGCAGGACGACTTCCTTGAGGCGGCCGACAAGGATGGCGCCTTGCATGGCAGCTCCTACGGCCACCACTTCGTCCGGATTGATGCCTTTGAACGGGGCGATTCCAAAGAAGTCCTCGACGCGATCCTGCACGTAGGGGATTCGGCAACTGCCGCCGACCATGACGACGCGATCAATATCGTCGGGTGTGAGGTTGCAGGATTGAAGTGCTTTTTTGCAGCACTCGATCGTGCGCTCCACCAGTGGGGCAATCATGCGTTCGAGTTCATCGCGCGTCAGCACGTATTCCAAGTGAACGGGTTCGCTGCCAACGTAGGTGAGGAATGGTAGGTAGATCGTGGCTTGGCGCGATAATGAGAGCTCGCATTTAGCCTGCTCCGCCGCCTCTTTCAGGCGCTGTCTGACCATCGCGTCGGGAGAAAAATCGTGACCGACTTTCTGGCAGATCGCTCGGAGGAGGTGGTTGACGATGAGGGCGTCGATGTCGTCGCCGCCAAGGTGGGTGTCGCCCACTGAGGTAAGGACTTCAAATGCGTTGTTCGAAATATCGAGGAGGGTGAGGTCGAACGTTCCCCCTCCAAAATCGTAGACAGCGACTCTTTCGTCACGGCTACGGCCAAGGCCGTAAGCCATCGCGGCGGCCGTGGGTTCGTTGAGCAGCCGCAGGACTTGAAGGCCGGCCAGTTCACCTGCTTCGTAGGTCGCTTGGCGCTGAAGGTCGTCGAAATACGCGGGCACAGTGATGACGGCCTTATCCACTGGCTCGCCAAAGTACTCCTCCGCGGTCTTCTTGAGCTTCGCGAGGATGTAAGCCGACATTTGAGTCGGAGTGTAGCAAGTTTCGCCAATACGGACCACAAGTTGGCCGTCCTCTTCGGCGAGGTCGTAGGGCACTTCGATGCCCAAGTTTTGAACGTCGGCAAGCGAACGCCCCATGAGGCGTTTGATGCTAAAGATGGTGTTTTGCGGATGAATCGTGGCTTGGCGCTTTGCCAGCTCGCCGACGAGCGGAGGTCCGTTTGGATCGGGAAACGCGACGACGGAGGGGGTGCGCGTGGATCCCTCGGCATTGGTCAAGACCTTGGGCTCGTCCCCCTCAACAACCGCAACTACGGAATTGGTTGTTCCCAGATCAATGCCGATAACAATATCGTTAGCCATAGAAAGAAGAATGTCCTTTGAGATCGTCTCTCACTTCGTCCTATAAATGGTGAGTGCAAGAAAACCCAATTCACGAACACCCATTCGGGTATAGTCGAGCAGCGCCGACGCGCTATGCTCAACCGTTTTTCCATTGCAACGCCATAAGAATATATCACTGAATGACCTTTAGGCAGCCGACTGACCAGTAGGAGGATGTAGACGAGAGCGATGGAGCTTGAGGGTAGGCTCAACCCGACACTTAGCTTGCCGGAGATTCTCCAGTTTTTAAGCATGGGGAAACTTACGGGCACGCTGACGGTGTCGCATGGGCACTACTCGGTTCAGCTTCATTTGCGTGGGGGGAAACTGGTCAATTCGTCGAGTTTGGGGCGGCCGCGCAAGATCGGGCAAATGCTGGTCAATCAGGGGCTCGTGTCTCGGCAGGATGTGGAGGAGGCCCTTCGCTACCAGCGGACGCTTCCCAATCCGCCCCCTCTGGGACAAATCCTAATTGAACGTGGGGTCTTGACGCGCGACCAGCTCCGGCAGGCCATTCGGCTCCAGCTTGAGGAAGAAATGTGGGACCTTTTCTCGCTGCAGGAAGGGTCGTTCAAATTTGATTACGGGGATGAGGGGCATCCGCCGGACGTTTTGGTGGAGTTGGATGTGGAGCCGCTGATCATCGAGGGGACGCGCCGACTGGATGAGTGGGTCCGAATCGTGCGAAACATTCCCGGAGATCAGGCTATCCCCTATGTGCGGCCGTTGGCGTTCGATAGTGCGCGCGAGGAGATGCAGTTTAGCGACAGCGAATGGAAGGTGTTGTCGCTTATCAACGGCGTGTACAATGTGGGTTCGATCGCAAACCGCAGCGGGGTGGGCAAGTTCGAGACCTACCGCATCCTCAACGCCTTGCTGGCGGCGGGCTACATTGGCCTCCGCATGCCGGAAGAAGAAGAGCTTTTGCCCGAAACGTATTCAGCGCTCGATTTAGAGAACATTGTCCCCAAGGCGAAAACCCCGGACGCTCCTCAGCAGTCGACGGGCTCAACGTCGGCGCGGATTCTGGCTATGTTTGTTCGGCGGAAAGTAGCAGAGGAAACAGGAGAAGCTCCGCAGCTCAAGCGCGAACCGGCCCCAGTGATGGAATTTCTGACGCCGGTCGGTTTTGTGGCTTCGATGATCAATGCTCTGATGAGACAGCTTTGCGATGAACCTGAGTTTTACCGTGGTGAGCGCGACGATCGGCTCGTGGAACGTTACTGGCGCCAAGTGCTCATGAGTTTTCCGAAAGCAGACCTCGTGACGGCGCGCGGCAACAAGCTCGATGCGAGCGAGTTTGAGCGCTACGCGCAGGTGGTCGGCACCAAAGGGCCGTTTGAAGGGGTGATGAATGAGACACTCGATGCGCTGGCGCGGCTAATGAAGCTGATCTTCGTTGAGGCGGCGGAGCGGATGGGGACGCGAGTAGCACAGAAACTTTTCACCGAGTTTTGCCAGGACTATCGCCAGCGCTCCAAAATTCAGCACAGCGAGGACTTCTATTTTCAGGAGTACGCCGACAAGATCTATGCATAGGGAGCGTTAGCAGCGAACGATGGCCGGTGAACACATACTCGTCGTAGATGATTCGGTTGCAGTTCAGGAGCTCGTGCGCGCCACGTTGGAACCCAACGGTTATCAGGTCACCGTGGCCTCGAATGGCGTCGCGGCGGTCGGCTTTCCGGATCTCGAAGGTGTGGATCTGGTGATCTTGGATAATGCAATGGCCGAGATGTCCGGCCTCGACACCACCCGCCTCCTGCGCAGCGACGACTCCCTCCACCAATTGCCCATCCTCCTGCTATTTCATGAAACAGAGATTCCGAAGAACGAAAGCCTGACCTTACTGGGAGCAAATGGTTGGCTCAAGAAGCCCTTTGAGCCCGAGACGCTACTGAAGAAAGTGCAAACGATGCTCGAGGAGAAACAAATCCTTGAGCGAAGCCGTGAGCACCTCCGGCAAGCTGCCGATGCCATGATGAAGCGGCTGGCGGAGACCTATATTCAGCAGGCCGTGGAGCAGAAAACACAGATCATTATTGAGCGAGCGCTCCAGCTGGTGGTGTCGCAGGTGGACCAGCGCGCCCGAAAAGAAGTGGATGAGCGGGTCACGCAGTTAAGCGCGGCAAAGCAGGAAGAGCTCGTGAAGATGACAGTGCAAGAGGTGGCCCGCAGCATGGTCGAGAAGCTTGCGGAGCGGAAAATCTCGGAAGCGATCGATGCGGTCCTGCGCGACGAGACGGAGCGAGCCGTGCGGCGCGTGGCCGACAGCGTATTGCCCAATCTGGCCCGCGAGCGCGTGCGAGAGGCGATCGAGCAGGTGCTGCCAAAAGAGGTTCAGCGGCGCGTACAGAAGGAGGCAGAAAACCTTGTTCCTGAGGCCTCGCAACGAGTGGTCACTGTCATTGATGCCGCAGCGCAAAAGATCGTTCCAAAGATCGCGCGCGAGCTAACGCAAGAAATCGTAGAGCGCGAGGTCGCAAACGCCATCGATACGCAGTTACCCAAGCACGTGCAGGCCATGGTGGGGCAGGAGATCGAGGGGCAAATGCGCCTCAAACTTGCCCCCTACGTGCGGGAAGCCGTGGAGACAGTGACGCGGCGCGCCCGCAAGCTGATGAAGGTGATGATCTACACGTTTTTGGGGGGAGTCGCGCTGGTGGTTCTGCTTCAGCTTTTTGCGCCCGGCGGCATTTTCTCGCCCTCACGCAAAGCGCCGCCACCCCAGCCCACGCCTGCTCCCATCCAGAATCCGTTTGGAAAGCTTTTTGAAACCCTCAGGAACCCGGCAACTCCTAACGAGAAGTGAGCTCGGCTCGCAAGGGGCCTAAGGGGTTGCATTGCCGGATGGGGGGCTGGCGGTCCGATTCGGCGACGTCAGGAGGCCTCGGCATCGGAAAAAGAGGAATTGTTTTAGGATCCGGTTGCCGTCTCGTTCCTCGGCCGGTGGAAGCGGCGTGACCTCGGCGAAATGATTTTTTAGCTTCTGTTCGAGCTCAATCAATCGCTGAGAAGTCTCATCGAAATCGTCCGATTCCGCGACAAACAAAGCGGGAGCTTGCCCCACACTGGCGAGATGGCGCGCGCTCAGCCCCGCACGGTCTAAAAAGTGCGTCAGCCCGTATTTGCGGTTTTGACTGTGATTGAGCGTAAAGAGCTTCGGCGAGTACTTTCCGTAGAACGCGTATTGCAGCACCGGCAGAAAAGAATTCCCGAGAAGGTAGGGGGAGGCCCCCGTGGCCATTTCCTCCTCCAGATGCCGATCCGCCGCGCGAGCCATGGTGCGCCAGCCTGCCATGGAGCTGAAGAAAGGGGGCCGGCCTAAGAGGTGACTCGGCAATTCGGCCACGGACTCGGCTGCAGCTCCCGCGATGAGAAGTCCGCCCAGAGCAACTGCAGCAATCCCAAGCTCCTGAACACGCCGGCGGATCGGGCTCGGCGGCAAGGCGCTCAACACCCGATCGAAAAGGATCGCCGCAGCAATGAGGCCCGCGATGTAGGCGGGAGCATCCCACTGCTCACGGCTCAGGATGCGGCGCGTGAACGCAGCAATAAGTAAAAAGAAAAGCCATGGAACAACGAAGAAAGAGCTGAGAAACAGCCACTTGCGGTTTGCGTTGCGGAGTCCGACCCACCCACAATATAGCGCCCCGCCCACGGCGGCTAAATAAAGCAGTGGCGAGTAGTAAAGCAGATGAACGCCGAGATATTCGCCGATGTTGTTAAGAGTCGGGAGGACGAACGTTTGGCGGTCCTGCAGGTGATAGCGAAGAGCTGGCCAACCTTCGCGCGCTTCGCTCCAAAGGGCGAAGGGCAGAAACAGCAGTGCGGCGATTGCGAGGAATGACCAGAGGTCGCGGTCCCGCAAGGCTTGTTTCCACTTGCCGCTCAGCAAGAGAAACAACGCGTAGGAAGGCAGCACAAGAATCAGAATGTACTTGAAGTAGAGGCCGAGCCCGAGAGCGACACCGGCAGCAATGAAGCTTGGACGCGATTTGGAGTTTGTAGCTCGCCACAGCCAATACATGGCCAACGCCCAAAAGAAGAGTTGGGGGGCGTCTGGGGTGCAAATGGTACCGATTGCAAAGTAAAACGGAGTGAGTACAAACGCAATTGTGGCCCACCGCGCGATGCGAAGGCTGCCAAGTTCGCGGCCAAGCATGAAAATGAGCGGGATGGTGGCGGTGAGAAAAACGAGATTCATGAACCGAATTGCAAATTCATGTCGGCCCAGGAGCACGCTGCCCAGATAAGCCAGCAAGGGAGTGCCGGGCGGATGGGGACTAAACGTCCAAGGCAGGCGTTGACCAATGAAAAAGTAAAGGGCTTCGTCCTGAAAAAGTTCCTGCTTACTTGCGATCCAAAGCCGCAGGAGGAACGACGTTAGCATGAGGCCGCCCACCAGCAAATGGTCGGAGGTGGGAGGTTCGAGTGCTTTCCAGCGGGCGGACTTGGAGCTTGTCGCGCTAAACCCGGGCAGACGCAGCTTCGTGAGGCGCTGAATCAAGGAGCGAAAATCCATTTTGTGAGGGCTCACGGCTGAATCATGATCCGTCGCAAGGTTACCGAGCGGTCCTCGTTCGGGACCGATCCGCCATCGTCATTGTAGTAACGGAACGTGATCAAATACGTTCCGGGCGGCAGAGGTGGGTTCTGGACGCCCTGGTAAACATGGAACGTTGAGGTGGTCACGTAGTCGCGTTTCCAAGGAAAGAAGTTCTTTTTTTCGGTGCGATTATACATGTTGAGGTCCACTTCCGGCCACACATTACCCGCGGGGGTGCCCTTCATTTCCAGCAAAACTTTTGTGACTGGGTACGGGATGTTGACGTTGTCGATTTGTAAAAATCCGTTTCGGGTGAGTTTTTTGCCCCCCTGAGGATCCGTCGTGGCTTTATCTGTCGCCATGCTGGCGGCTTCGATGACGATGGGGCTCATGTCGACCACGGTGGGCGACGGCGCGGCGGGGGGAGGAGTGGCGGTAGCGCGGGCCTGTCGCCCCTCGCGGGAGGGGCGTCGGGTCGGCTTCGGTTTTTGTGTTTTGGCCTGTTTTTCTTTTTCCATAGCGGCGCGCACTTCCTCGGGCTTCTTCAGCGGCTCAACGACCTTCTCCCGTTGGCAACCGCTGATGGTGAGCAGGCCTAAAGTGAGAAGCACGCCGGCCAACGCCACGAAAATCACTCCCGCGGCGGTCCGTGGGATGTGCCCAAGGGCTGAAACTCTCGTGGGGTTCCCATTCGGCTGAGCATTCGAGGGCTGCATACGGGGTTTCAGTTTATCCATGAAGATCGCTCCACGCAAGCAACGTATCGGTTCCAATAGTGATTGGCTCGAAGTTCCATTTCAACTCTCATGCGAGCAAGAAACGAACCAGAAAGCTGGACGGGTAAAGGGCCATCCGGCTGGACGACGTGCCAACACAGTGCGCGTGGCCGGAAAAGTGGGGTGTTCGGTCGGCGTTTGCCTTCCACGTCTCACACGATGTGTTGGGCTGCGGTCAGCTCATTTTGACCTCCGGAGCTTGGCGCACATGGAGCTCCGCAACGTCGAAGAATTCTTCAGGGGTGAACCCAAAGAGAGATGCGATGATGTTCGAGGGGAAAACCTGAATGCGCGTATTGAGCTCGCGGACGTTGGCATTGTAGAAACGGCGGGCGGCTTGGATGCGGTCCTCCGTATTGACGAGCTCGCGTTGGAGCGCCAAAAACTGCTCATTCGCGCGCAGTTGAGGGTAATTTTCCACAAGTAAGAGCAGTCGCTCCAATGCTTGAACCAGCTGGTTTTCGTCCGCCGCCTGTGAAGTCGGTCGCCCCTGATTTGCTACCGCCCGAGCCCGGGCCTGAATGACTGCCTCCAAGACCTCGCGCTCGTGTTTGGCGTAACCTTTGACGACCTCGACAAGGTTGGGGATGAGATCGTAACGGCGCCGCAGCTCCGTGTCGATTCCCGCCCACGCTTCCCGACAGTAGTTCTTTAGGCGCACGAAGGCGTTGTAAGTCGCGATGATCCAGATGAGGATGAAGAGCAGAATCCCGATGACGATGTACCCGACAATGCGCCCTCCCCCCACTTCTTGGTGCGAACGTGCGTAGGGGGCCGGCCACTGCTGTGCGTGTGCGGCGGCTTCGAGCCACCAGTACGTGCTTGTGGCCACAATCAAGTCCCAAGCTCTTCGAATCGTTAGCATAGATCTCATGGTTTGCCAAACCTTGAAGCGTTTCGCCACGTAAGTTCCACTGAAAAATATCGGGAATCTCGATCAAGCTGGGGTGCGAAGTCTGGAGGCGACAAAGGTCCGAGAGGCGAACGCATGGGCCTTTCTTCAAGCGCGGATTGAAAAAGTGCTACGACACGTCCTTAATTCCGGCGCGTGTCCCTCTTGAAGGACTTCGGCGCGCGTTAGGCTTGCAGGCTTGAAGCTTCACGGTTGGGCATGGCCTGCTCGGGCGAGCGGGCGGAAGCCTCGCTCAGGCGCTGCTCGCGGACGTAGGCGGGAATAAATTCCACAAACTTGCGGCAAAACTCGAAGTGGTCGGCGTATTCCTCAGGTGCCACGCGCTTTCGGGCATTGTAAATCGCGACCGAGGTGCCTCCCATTTGGATGGCGAATTTGGGATCAGTCTCGAGCAAGAATTCCATCAGTCGCACGTGGATGATATCATACGCCCATTTGCGATCCTTCGACTTGACGAGGAACTTGCGACTAAACTCTGCGGACTCGAAGTCGATATCCTCGAACCCAACCGCCTGCACCAGTTTATCGAACAGCCCTTCCCGACGGATGAGTAGATCGGAAACCGGGAACCCCACGTCCATAGTGACCACGGTGAAATTGTAGTGGGTCGTGTGGGAGCCATTTTTGCTGTGGGTGGTGATCTGGTAGTGGTAGTCAAAGGCAAGAACGGGATGCGATTCCCACTCACCGGTCAGGATGTTATAGGCATAGCGGTTTTCGCCTCGGTGGAGCTCGCTGATCCAAGGGAATTCTTCGCGAATCTTCGTATTGTGTTCCCGCCGAAAGGTGAGCCCGTGCTTTAAGGCAAATTCCCTTAGAGCTCGGCGGCGTTTCTCCTCCAACTGCCAGGACACAATAGCGGCAAGGATCGCCAACGCGAGAAAAGCTAAGAATAGGTGGAAGGGATGAAACACATAGCCACTCGGTGATCCTGAAGGCTTCGCGGAATAATGGAATTGCAGGGCGACACCCCCCAACGTGAGCCCTGTCATGATTCCAAAAATGACTTTTTTCATCGGGCACGCCTCACTTACGAAGTCGGTTCTTTGGTGCCACGGTTGAGTTGCTGTGGCAAGGCTTGAAGCAGCCGCATTTCCTACTCCACTTTTTCATCCCTGAGGGTGATCACCAGGTGGAGGGTGCAGGATTCATTGGCTCGCAGAACTATCCCGAAGTCTATTACCCGCGCGCGGAAGATCTGGGGACGCTGCGAACGGTCACGCTCTGTCTCCTCGTGGTGGGACTTTGCCCCAAACAACTCACCCATTTCTATACAAAAGAGATGTCACGGGGACGGCCATGGATTGGTCTGCAGTCGTGTTGGGAAATGCGGTCGCGCTTTAGGCCGTTTTGCCCGGAGTGGTGCGATCCGGTCGTCCCGATTTCGGTTACGCGATTGCAGAATTCACGTGTCGTGACTTTCGAACACAACCTTGGTGGGTACTTCTGTTGCCTCATCCGTCAGAAGCGCTATCCTCGAGCAGGGCAAGTTGCTGCTGCCGCACGTAATTGGGAATCAGCTGTACGATCCCAAGGGTGAAGTACAGAAGCGCCTTGTATTCCGTGGCACAGCGTAGCCGGTTCGTGTTGATGATTCGGATTTGGTTCCCCGACAATATGATCGTGCCCATCCAGTCCCGATAATACTCGAGCAAGAACTCCATCATCCGCGGGTGAATGATGTCGTACGCCCACTTTCGGTCTGACGACCGGACGTAAAATCTGCGGTTAAACTCAACGGATTCGAAATCAATATCATCGGAGTCGAACAGGCGTTCGAGAAAACCGCGTGAGGCCTCCGAGGAAATTGCCAGCGGGTAGCATGGAAAGTCCAACTCGAAAACGAAAACGCCGAAGCTGGTGGTCCTGAAGTAGATTTTCCCGTCTTTGTCCTTATGCATCGTTTCGTAAAGGTAGTCGAAAGCTATGAACCAATGGTCCTCGAATTGGCCGTAAATGATGTTCTCCGCGCGCACACGGATGCCGTCGTCAAGGTGGGGGAGGAAGGGAAACTCGTGCGGTATTTCGTATTCGGGCCCTTCCACGTATTGGAAGCCGAACTCTTGGGCAAATTCAGGCAACTCCGCCACGCGTTTTCGCTCGGCCTCGGCGATACTGGCCGCCCAGAGCAAAACAAGCAAAAAGCCCATTGCTATGGCACCAAGCCCGAGGAGGCCTTTGACGTCGTCGGAAGTCCAGCTTGCGTACGCGAATGCCGGGCATGTGAGGCCAAGGGCAAAAAGCGCGAAAGCAAGAAACGGATGGGATCCACGTCTCGGAAAACGCGGGTACAGAGGTTTCTCGATGTCGTCGGATGGCCACGTCATCTGGATGGGTTCCCCTCCCTTGGCGAATCCCTTCCGTGGACGGCTCGTCGCACGCGGGCTCGCGGTCCTTAACGGGTAGCTTCGTTCGCGGCGATTAGGTTCTGTCAATGAGTACGTGTGATGGGGGCATCCCCGCTATGCGTCAAGAAGGACCTGGGGGGATGAGCTCAACGTGAATGGCAATCAAAACCTCAAGGCGAGGGGTTGGCGGGTAGCCAGTTGCGTGACTATGGGGCGCTAAGCGTCATGCTGTCTTTGGCGTGAGGCCCAGCCTTGAGAGTCGCTCCGCTTCCCTCTTTGTAGCCATGGCAACTGAATGGGTTTGTTCACTCGCGTAGCCAACTTTGCACCTTGGTACTCTTGTCTTAGGCACGAAGGGTTCTCATACTGTGCTGAGAAGGAGCGCGGCGCGATTTTGCTGTGGCGAAGCGTACCCCAGCGCAATTCTTTTGCCTTTAGATTCGCCAAATGGCACAAGGCGGCCCAAGATTGGTACATCGGCTAAACTGAGATTTCTAAGAAGAAGGAACGACCATGTGGATGGCAAGTGCGTCTCAGAAAAGTGACTCAGCTTGTGCGCCAGCAAAGCATCGGGCAGGGCATCCCCGCCTGCTCTTGGTTGCGGTTGGGGTTGCGGTGGGGCTGACGGCGTGTGCTCCGCGCGAAAACGTCCACGAAGCGGTGCCTCCTGCTGCAGAAAGCGCGACGATCCAAACCGCGACGACTGCCACTGCAGCTTCAGAGGCTAACGTCGCAGCGACCAGTGGGGCGGCAACGATGCCGACCGTGCCGTCGAACATTGTGGTGGTGAAGCCGCGGAGTGCACCGACCAGCATGAGCCTCGAGCATCGGGCTCAGCCCGCGCCGGCCGGAGTCCCACTGCCATTCCCCGATGCCGAAGTCGTGACCGAGATCGAGCCCGGAAAGCGTGGCGGAAGCTTTACGTTTGTGAGCTTCGGCGAAGGGCCTAAAAGCTTCAATCCGATCACTACAAACGAAAGCTCGAGTTCGGACATTATCGGCCGCATGTTTGAGTCGCTCATCGGCTACGACAACGAGCGGCGGATCTACGTCCCCGGCCTCCTCAAGGAGTGGTACATGGAGGAGGACAAGCGTTGCTGGATCCTGCGGTTGCGGTCGGGGCTCAAATGGTCGGACGGCTCGCCCATTACGGCCGACGATATTCTCTTCACTGCTCAGATCATCTACGACCCGAACATTTCGACGCCAATTCGCGACATCATGCAGGTTGCGGGCAAGCCGTTTGAGTTTGAAAAAGTGGACGACTTGACCGTGCGCGTGAAGTTGGCTGCGCCCACGGGTTCCTTCCTCGCGATGATGGGGTGGGGGCCTGTGTCCAAGAAAGCCTACGAGGAGGCTTATAAGGCGGGGCAGTTTGATACCGCGATGGGCATCAATGTGGCTCCTGAGAAAATCGTCTGCAGTGGACCGTTCCGGCTTAAGCAGTATGTGCCCGGGGAGCGGGTGATTCTCGAGCGGAATCCCCACTACTATAAGTACGATCGCAACGGTACCCAATTGCCCTATCTCGACACGCTGATCTTTACGTATGCGCCGGACATGGACCAGATGCTGGCGCGGTTTACGGGCGGGAGCGCTGACGGGATTGTGCGGCCGCGTCCCGACGCAATTCCCGACCTCGCCGACGGGCAGGCGAAGGGCAACTATACGCTCTATGATTGCGGCCCGAGCGATGGGGCGAATCTGTTCTGGTTCAATCTCAAGGAAGGAAACAACCCGCAGAGTGGCCGACCCTTCGTGGATCCCGTGAAGCAGAAGTGGTTCAAGGACGCGCGCTTCCGCAAAGCCATGCTTCATGCAATCGACAAGGAAAGCATCATCCGGACGGAGCTGCGTGGGCTGGCGGTGAGCGTGTGGGGACTGGAGACGCCGGCAAACACTTTCTGGTTCAACCCGAACCTACCCACCTATCCCTATGACCCCGAGCGGGCAAAAGCCCTACTGGATGAAATGGACCTGCGTGACCGCAACGGCGATGGCATCCGCGAGGACGCAGAGGGCAACAAGGTGAGCTTTACGTTTATCACCAACAAGGGCAACAAAGTCCGGGAGCGGGTGGCAAGCCTCATGCAGCAGGATTGGGCGCAGGTGGGCGTCGAGGGGCGCCCGCAGTTCATGGATTTCAACGCGTTGGTGACGCAGCTTGACAGCACGTTTGAGTACGAAGCGTGTCTGTTGGGATTGGGCGGGGGCGGAGTTCACCCCGCAACGTCCATGAATGTTTATCTATCGAGCGGACGCACGCATCTGTTCAACCCGCGACAGGAAAAGCCCGCGACGCCGTGGGAGGCCGAGCTCGATAAATTGGCGGGGGAATTCAACGCCACGCTCGACATCGAAGAACAGCGTCGCATCTACTTCCGGATGCAAGAGATCATGGCGGAACAGTTGCCGATCTTGCCGCTCTGGACGTCGAAGGTGTTTGTCGCTGTCCGCAACACTTTCGGTAACATCAAGCCCACGGCGCTGAGCCACGAACTGCTCTGGAATGCCGAGGAGATCTATGTGAAATAGGAAGAGTGTAGGGCAGTTCGTGGGTAGCCTTTGACGCCGTAGGGGCGAGCGGCTCGAAGGCGTATGCGCAATTGCCGACTGCGATTGTGCCCAATCTTTTCTCGGCAGATGGACCGCAGCCCCATGAGCCGTGGGAAGAGGGGGGCTGTGCTGTGCCTGCTACAAAATGAAAGGTTGCTGAAAAGGGATTTGACTGCGGGGGCGTGCTCTGGGCTTCGCGGGCTGCGGGGAGCAAGCGGGTTTCCCATTCTGTCTGTCCACACCGCCGGCGCCCGTGGCCACGTGACTCATTTCTTTGTTCCCCAAGCCGCAGGAGTAAAGCCGCGCCCGCCATCACAACGCGGAAAAAGCGGGTGGAAAGGGCCGACCAAAAATCGGACAAGCCCATACCGATTTCTAAGAAGACTCTCTTCGAGCGAGAAATAACTATTTTGCGAAAGCTTGTAGCTGGTGGCTTGCCTTGTCTGGCTGGACAAGGCTGGCGCCACAAGAAGAAAGCGTGAGGTGTGTGAACGATGAACATGATGAAAACCTACCTTCTGCTGCTCCTGATGACCGCCATTCTGACGGGGTTTGGATGGGCGCTCGATTATTTCCTCGGTGGCGGAGGCAGGTTTGTTTGGATCTTCTTCTTCATCGCAATCGTGATGAACTGGGTGACCTACTTCTTTTCGGACAAGATCGTGCTGGCAATGTACGGCGCGCGGCCTCTGAGCGAGTCAGAAGCCCCGCAGCTCCATGAAATGCTGGGCCGGCTGGCGCAGCGCGCTGGGATTCCGAAGCCTCCGCTGTACCTTGTGCCGGTGGAGGTTCCGAATGCATTTGCCACGGGGCGGAGCCCGCAGCGCGCTGCGGTTGCGGTGACGGAAGGACTGCTACGTGCGATGACGCCCGAGCAGATTGAAGGGGTGCTGGCCCACGAACTGGGTCACATTCGTCACCGCGATACGTTGGTAGCGACGATTGCAGCAACCCTTACCGCGGCAATCAGCATGGCGAGCTCCAGCGCGCGGTGGGGCTTGCTGCTGGGGGGAGGTCGGCGCGACAGCGAGGGCAATTCCAATCCGCTCGGGTTGATCCTGGTGATTCTGATGACGATCCTCGCCCCGATCATCGCGATGCTTGTGCAGATGGCCATCTCGCGGTCGCGTGAGTACGCAGCGGATGAATTTGCTGCCCGCACAACTGGCAACCCGGAGGGGCTTGCCAGCGCACTCGAGCGGTTGGAGCTGATTGCTCAGCGCATGCCGATGGAAGAGCTGGCCGCGACCGAAAACCTCTGGATCGTGAGCCCGCTTTCGGGCGAGGAGGTCGCTTCGTGGTTCTCCACGCATCCGCCCACCCACAAGCGGATTGCCCGGCTGCGTCAGCTCGCGCGCGAGCTTTCAATTGGGAGAATGCATTAACGCAGACGTTGGCTGGGAGCCCAAGCAGCTACCCACCGACGGCTACACGATAGAGTCCGGTGTGCGGCGCAGCGCACCGGACTTTTATTTTTGTGCAAGGACGTTAAAAGTGTGGAAGGGGGCCATGGTTTGTGGGGCCGGAGTGGGCGCCGCCGGCACCGCACGCTGCTCGGGAACAGGACCGCGCAGGAACCACACCGCGATGATTACCGCAGCAACGACCCAGCGGTAGTAAACGAATAGGTCGTAACGTCGGTTCTGGACATACGTCAGAAGGAAACGAATCGCGAGCATGCCGACAATCGCTGCCGATAGGATTCCAAGCCCCAGAGAGAGGTTGAGGTCCGCCGGCGTGAGATCCTTGGCTTTGAGTATCACAGCGCCAAAGGTGATGGGGGTCGCCAAAAGAAATGAGAAGCGTGCTGCGGCAGGCCGCTTCAAGCTAAGCAGTAAGGCCACGAGGATGGTGATGCCGCTACGCGACACGCCTGGGATAATGGCAAGCGCTTGAGCGCAACCGATCAGGAGTGCGTCGCGGTAAGTGAGCTCTGTGATCTCGCGTTTTTGCTTTCCGACTCGCTCACTGATAAAGAGCGCGAGACCGAAAAGCGACATCGTGCCGGCAATGAGCCAAAGGTTGTAGTGGTGCGTGTAAAAGAATTTCTCGATCGGGTCTTCGAAAAGCTTTCCTACGGCGGCGCCGGGGATTGTCGCAACGACGATCTTGGGCAAGAGCGAGCCGCGAGCGCCTCCTAACCACCGGCGCTGGCGGAGGTCCCCAATGTATGAAGCAATGATCAGCAGCCAATCGAAGAAGAAGTAAATGAGCACCGCCAGCAAGGTCCCAAAGTGGAGCGCGACGTCGAACGCCATCTGATTGTGAAACGGTTCCCAGCCAAGGAGCCACGGGACAATCAGCAGATGGGCGGAGCTGGAAATGGGAAGATACTCGGTCAAGCCCTGAAGGGCACCAAGAACGATCGCCTGCCACGGAGAAATCACCGACGCCTTCGCCTCCGAATCCTCAAGAATGAATCAACATCGTGCGGAGTTACCGACTGCGGGAGTTTTTGTTTTGCGCATGTTGTTGAGAAAGTCGGCGGGCGGAGCTTTTTCTGCTGACCTATAGCAAGTCTTCAGCTGAACTTGAGTTGCAAAAAAGGGGCAACCGCAAAAGCGGCTGCCCCATCTCTTCGATGAGACTTAGCATCTCACACTGCTCTGCAAGGTCAGACCTCGCAGAACGCCTTAGCGTGCTGTGGGGCTTATTCCGGGCAGCGGAAGATTCCCGTGATGCCTTTTCCAGCAGCCTCAAAGACGTCACCCACAGCCTCAAAGACCGCTCCCACTGGGGCGAGCGGATTGAAGCAAGGCGCTACGCAAGTCGCTGGTGCGGGTTTGCACACCACGGCTTTTTTCTTGTGGGTTTTTGCCTCGGTGGTAAGCGGGAGAGCCAACATCGCAACTGCCATTGCAAGCAACGCAACCTTCTTCATCATCTCCTAACCTCCATTCATTTGGAATGGTTAACCGTTGCGCTCTATTTTGTAGTACAACAAAAGCTGAAGATTCAACAGAAAACAGTCACTCCGCAGCCTATGGAGGGGTGGCAACCCAACCGGCTGGGTGTCGCTCCTCATGGCGGGCAAATGTCTCTTCGCGAATGGTTGGGAACCCTTCGTGCGAATTTTTGACTTGAGCGCCGATAGTGAAAAGGTTGTTTTCGTGCCTTCTCGTTTGCGAGCGGCGGTGTTGGACTGTCCGCGCGGCAGTGTGCGATCACAAGTTCATTTGGAGAGTGTAGAGCGAAATTGAGAACTCCAAGCGAGTATCGTGAGCTGGCAGAAAAATACCTGACACCAAACTATGGGAGGCGTGATTTGGTGCTGGTGCGTGGCGCCGGCACGCGGGTGTGGGACGCGGAGGGCAACGAGTACCTCGACTTTCTTTCGGGCATCAGCGTGAACAATTTGGGGCACTGCCCGGCGGCGGTGGTCGAAGCGCTCAGCCGGCAAATCGCCGAGTTCATGCATTGCTCGAACTTTTATTTGATTCCCACCCAAATCGAGCTTGCTGCGCGGCTGTGTGAGCTGAGCTTTGCGGATCGTGCGTTTTTTGCGAATAGCGGGGCCGAGGCAAACGAGGCGGCCATCAAGCTTGCGCGTCTTTACTCAAAGACAAAGTTTGGTGAGGGCCGCTACGAAATCGTTACGATGCGCAATTCCTTTCATGGGCGCACCCTCGCCACGATCAGTGCCACGGGGCAAGAGAAGGTTCAGAAGGGATTCGAACCCTTGGTGCCCGGCTTCGTGTACGCTGATTTCAACGACATCGAAAGCGTGAGGCGGACGCTGAGCGAACGCACGTGCGCGGTCATGCTTGAGCCCGTGCAAGGTGAAGGCGGCGTGGTGCCGGCGCGCGAAGACTTTCTGCGCGAGCTGCGCGAAGAGTGCACGCGGCGCAACCTGCTCCTCATCTTTGACGAAGTGCAGTGCGGCATGGGGCGCTGCGGGAAACTCTTTGCCTATCAAGTTTACGGCATCGAGCCGGACATTATGACGTTGGCCAAGGCACTTGGCAATGGCTACCCCATTGGGGTGATGCTGGCCCGCGAGGAAGTCGCGCAGGTGCTGGAGCCGGGAACGCACGGCTCGACCTTTGGCGGGAACCCGCCTGCGTGCGCTGCCGCGTTGGCCGTGATCGAGACGATGACGCGCGAACGGATCCCTGAACGCGCGGAACAAATGGGTGAGTACTTCCGCACGCGTCTTGCGGAGCAACTGGCCGATTGTCCGAACGTGAAACAGATCCGAGGGCTTGGACTCATGGTCGGGATTGTCCTCGATCATCCGGGCGCGGAAGTCGTGAAGGAGTGCCTCAAACGCGGGCTCATCATCAACTGCACGATGGGGAATGTGCTGCGCCTGTTGCCGCCCCTGACCGTCACGCAAGAAGAATGTGACCGCGCGGCAAGCGTTCTCGGCGAGGTGCTGCGCCTTGAGCACGTGCGCGGCGGGCAAGCGGCCGCGGCGCCACAACCCAACACTTTGTCTTCGAACACATCTGTGAGGTAAGAAAGCATGCGCGATTATCTACGCGCGACCGATTTCGACGGTCGCAAGACGATGGAGCTTTTTCAGCTGGCGGCGGCCATCAAGGCACGTGCAAAGAAGCGAGAGTATTTGGACGTGCTGCGCGGCATGTCGGGGGTTTTACTCTTTCAAAAGCCGTCGCTGCGCACCCGCGTGACGTTTGAGCTAGCCCTGCAGCAAATGGGCGGATACGCCATGTACCTGTCGCCCGCTGAGGTTGGCATGGGCCAGCGCGAGAGCGTGTATGACGTCGCGAAGAATCTGGAGCGGTGGGTGGACATCGTCATCGCACGTGTTTTCGCTCAGAAAGACATTGAGGATTTGGCAGCCGCGACGGCGCCCCCCGTAGTGAATGCTCTGAGTGATGATGAGCACCCCTGCCAAGCTATGGCCGACTTTTTCACCCTTTACGAGAAAGGGGTGAAGTGGTCGGAATTTGTGTTCGCGTATGTTGGAGATGGTAACAATGTGTGTCATTCGTTGATGATCACGGCGGCAAATCTTGGAGTGGAGATCCGGGTGGCGACGCCGCTGCAGTACGCTCCAGCGCCTACGATCGTCGAGGAAGCCCGACGCCGGCATGCGGTCAATGGCGGGAAACTCATTGTGACGACGGATCCGCGGGAGGCTGTGGGCGGCGCCCACGCTGTCTATACGGACGTGTGGGCGAGCATGGGACGCGAGCACGAGGCCGAGGAGCGCCGCAAAGTTTTTGTGCCCTATCAGGTCAACGCTGAACTCATGAAATTGGCCGCACCCAACGCGTTTGTGATGCACGATCTGCCGGCGCATCGCGGCGAAGAGATCACCGACGAGGTGATGGATTCGCCGGCGTCCATTATTTTCGACCAAGCGGAAAACCGACTGCACATTCAGAAAGCGATTATCCTCGAGTGCTTAGGCATGGCCGAAAGCACCGCAGCCTCGCTGGGGGTTCGCTAAGGCGCATTGGCGCGTCCAGCGAAAGCTTCTGAGGCAGTTCAGGCGAAGTGTGGAGCACTCCACGAAAGTAAGAACGCCACACGAACGTTCTCCTAAAAATGGAAACCCCGCGGCTTGCACCGCGGGGCTTCCTTTGTAGGGGTGCGGGGAGGAGAAGCGGTGGACGAGGGGAGGCTTCCACCGTTCTCGGGAGGAGACTATTTTGCCGCCTTGAAGCGCTCGAGCGCTTTATCCCAGTTGACCACATTCCACCACGCCTCGAGATACTCACCGCGGCGGTTCTGGTACTTGAGATAGTAGGCGTGTTCCCAAACGTCGTTGCCGATCACCACGTGGTGACCTTCGCTCAGTGGGCTGTCCTGATTGGCGGTGGACACCACTTCGAGTTTGCCGGCATTCGTGACGATTAGCCAAGCCCAGCCTGAGCCGAAGCGCTTGAGTCCGGCATCGTTAAACTGTTTCTTGAAATTCTCGAAACTCCCGAACGTGGCGTTGATGGCCTCGGCAAGCTCGCCGACTGGCTGCTTCGCGCCGCCGGGGGTCATGATGTCCCAGAAAATCGTGTGGTTGAGGTGCCCGCCGCCATGATTGCGAACCGCAGTGCGGATGGCTTCGGGAACGGCGGACAAGTTGCGAATCAGCTCTTCGATCGACTTTGACTGCAAATCGGGGTATCCCTCAAGAGCCGCATTGAGGTTCGTAACGTAGGCGGCATGATGCTTATCGTGGTGCAGGATCATCGTTTGTTCGTCAATGTAGGGTTCGAGTGCGTTGTACGCGTAGGGTAGGGGGGGAACTTCGTGTGGCATTGATTTTCTCTCCTCTGACAAGATTGTGTCAGTCTGTTTCGTTTTTCACCCCAGATGCGAGTCCGCTTGAGCGGACTTACTTGATGTTTCATTGTGTACTATTTTTGTCCCGCTTTTTCATTCAACGATTGTGCGGGATTTCGACGTCTTTAAGAACGCAGATCTGTTGAACGCCAGTTGGGAGTTCTCTTGCAGGGGAATTTAGGGCCCGAGAAGCGAGGCCGGTGAACGCGCACGCTTATTGGCGTGCAGGCGAATAGACCGGCCTTCCCGCGGGGGGAGAGGAGCCCCGGACTCACTTGGGGCGGTGCTTGGCGGCCTCAGGGCGATTGAAAACCGACTGGCATGTGTATGTACCTCAGGCGAAAGGCGGCAACCTATGTGGCGATTCATGATGAAATCGAAAATCCACCGCGCGACGGTGACGGAAGCCAACCTGAACTATGTTGGCTCGATCACCATTGATCGCGACCTCATGGACGCTGCGGATCTGCTGCCGAACGAGCGCGTGCAGGTAGTGAACAACAATAATGGCGCGCGGCTGGAAACGTACGTGATCGAGGGGGAGCGAGGAAGCGGCACCATTTGCATGAATGGGGCGGCTGCGCGGCTTGCCCAACCCGGCGACGTGCTAATCATCATTTCTTACGCGATGATGACGGAGGAGGAAGCGCGACGCCACGTGCCACGCGTGGTGCACGTCAACGCAGCAAATCGCGTCGTGCGCGTCGAGCGGGTCACTGAGCCGGCTGGAGTGTCGTTCGAGGACTAACCGCCTCGCCCAGCAAACCCCATACTGTGTGGTTTTCCCTCCCGGGCAGATTCCTATGCATCGCAGTAGGTTCATTTGTGGAGGAATGCGTGGGGGAGTCATGCCGGCTGGTGGACATCTCTCACTGGTGTGCGTTTGCGTCCCCGATGCGCTGAAGGGGAACCGTGCGGGGAAGATGGCAGGGCGTAGCGGGGCACAAAGCCCAAATGCCTACAAATGATTCCAATTGAAGGACTTATCGACACGAATTCCTACCGCGTTTTATTCTCCCGCACGAGCGAGAACGATTCTCGTTGAAAGCCACGGGCGGGTTGCATTCCTAATTGCGGCGGTTGCGGGCAGGCGTTTCGCCCGCCGCCAATCCCTCATGCAAAGGAATGAGAAAGGTGGGGCCGATGCCAAAGAAACGACCAGATATTACCGAATCGCTATATTACGACAAGTACTACGTCATCAAGAAATCGCGAGCACAAATGCTGGCGCAGGAGGCGATTCGCCAACTCACCGAGGAAATGGGGCCGGGCGAGGGCACGCTGGAAGTCACGGATATTCTTGAGCGCATGTGCGCAATTCAGGGCAAACAGTACTTTTGCCTGAATCTCGACGAGGAGGCGAGCCTCAAGGCGATGAAGACCTACTACACCGCGAAATACGACCGCGAAACGGCCGAGGCGTGCATTGGCTACATCATGAAAAAAGAAGTCGGGCGCGAGCTCGTCTTCAAGGGCAAGTGCCTGACGCGTGGGCGCGTTGTAGATGTGTGGCATCATCCGGACGGCGGGAAGGTCTTCGAGGTGAAAGATAAGGACGGCACGCAGTACACTGTGCCGGAGTCGTGGGTCGTGAAGTGGCTTGAGCCGGAGGCGCCTGAACCGCCGAAGGAGGAGCCTCCGCAGGAGTAAGGCGGGACGAGTCCCCCGCCGCGGGAAATTGGGCGTTTGCGCTCAAACAGGCGAGGCGTCCTCTCGGCGCAAGCGGGCAACAGACGCGCGCATCCTCAATCGAAATTCACGAAGGAGATCAAACGTTGAAACCTTTGAACCGCTTTGCACGCACCCGACAAGGCGCCCCCCTGTGGTTTTTTGCGGCGGGTTGGGCGTTATTTCAGCAAGCGAAGCGCGTGGGCGCGAGGCTTGGCTTCGTGGTACTCGCGCTAATGCCTTTCGGCGTGGGCCATGTTTCGGGAGCGCCCTCAAGTGAGTACCGGATGCTTTGGGTGGACGTCTTCCATCCGGGCCTTCGCACCCCTCAGGAAATCGAGACGATGTTGGCGCAGGCGCGCCGCGCAAATTACAACGCGCTGATCGTGCAGGTGCGCAAGGCCTGCGACGCCTTCTACAACTCCCGCGTGGAGCCCAAGAATGAGGCGATCGCACCAGATTTCGATCCACTGGCCTATATCCTTGAGCGGGCTCACAATCCACGCCCCGGCGAGCAGCGGCTGGAGGTCCATGCGTGGCTGGTCACCTATCGCTGCCGGATGCCGTTCGACAACACGTGGAAGAATCCACGGCACGTCTTCCAGCGGCATCCCGAGTGGCTGAGCCAGACGATTCGGGGCGAGAAAGAGGACAAGGGGGAAAACCCCGGACGCTACTACCTCGACCCGGGGGTTCCCGCCGTGCTCGATTACACGCTCGAGGTGGTGCGTGACCTCGTGACGCGCTATGACGTCGACGGCATCCACTTTGATTACATTCGCTATCCCGAGACCGAAGGGGCAGGCAACGTCTGGGGGTATCATCCCATCGCGATCGAGCGATTCAATCGTCTTTACGGCCGAAGCGGCAAGCCGGCACCCAACGACCCGCAGTGGTGTGAATTTCGCCGACGACAGATCTTTCACCTTGTGCGAAAGGTCTACGCGCACGTGCGCGAGTGGCGGCCGGATGTGAAAGTCTCGGCGGCAACTATCACATGGGGTACTGTAAGCGGAGGATTCGAACGCACCGATGCCTACGGCAAAATCTTTCAGGATTGGCCAGAGATGTTGCGCGCGGGCATCCTCGACATTGCGGTCCCCATGAACTACAAGCGCGAAAGTGTGGCGTCGCAAGCGCGGGCGCATCGCGAGTGGGCCGCTTTTCTTGGGCAAGTGGCAGCGCAATCGGGTCGCTTCGGCGTCAACGGCGTGGACGGAGAAACGCTCAACACGCTCCCTGATGTGCTGGCGCAGATCCGCGCCACGCGCTCGATGCGCGGGATTGCGGGAATCGCGACGTATTGCTACGCGGAGACGCGCAAGGGGAGCCCACCACCGCCGGATGTGGAATTTTTCCAGACCTTGCGTTCGCAGGTGTTCACCCAACCCGCGCGGGTGCCGGTGGCGCCGTGGCTTGCGCGTCCCACCGAGGGCCTTGTGCGCGGCGTGGTGCGACGCAACGGAAAGCCGGTGGATGGTGCGCAGGTGACGCTCGATGGCGAAAGCACATGGACCGACGGTACGGGCTTTTACGCATTCGCGCGCGTGGCACCGGGCTCCCACACTCTATCGGTGAGTGGGAGCGGTGCGCAGCCCACGGTGCGAACTGTGCGTGTCGAGGCGGGCAAAGTAACGGTCGCGGATTTGGAGCTGGCAAGCCGATAAGGCCCCACGTTCGGTCCATCGGTTGGACGAGGGGTGCCCATAATTAATGTCGCTGCACGAATGCGGAACTGCGCGAAGCTTCCTGTCGCGCATGTGCACCTGCCCACGTGGGCGCATTCAGTGTTCCTGAAGCGCAAATCTGTGCTCGTCTCTTATTCGTGGGAGTTTTCCTTGCGCCACAGGGGCAGCGCATGGCAAAGCTGGGAGGGCGGAATCGAGAGAATGCTCAGCAACTTCGAATTTGTGGACGCGCTCGAGGCGGTGCGCGCGTTCGTGCTTAGCCAGAATCCCGATTTGGACGAGGAACTTAGCCGCTTGCGCTCGCGGGCCCGCGCATTCCCCGACGTCGCCCCCGAGGCGGTGCGCGACGCGCTGGCGCAATGCCTGCTCGGCCAACCCGCCGATACCCCCGTGGGACGTCGCGCGGTCAGGGCGTTCGTTGCGCAGGCACTCCGTCGGAACTCTCGCGAGGTCGTTGCACACGACGAGCTTTCGGTCGCTGAATCGAACGCCTCGGTTGTCGCAATGCCCACAGCCGAGGCGCCCCACTCTGCCCTTCAGCAAGAGGAGCGCAGTCGGAACTTTGCTGAGCTGGCGGGAAGTGATGAGGAGCTGCGGCGCCTGCTCCATGCGCTGGCTCGCGAACCCAATATAAAGGGTGCCGTCAGGTTGGTGCGCGCAAGTTGTCGCTCGCTTACTGAGCTTAGTGCTGTGGATTTTCTTGCGCGGATCGGCTATCCGATCGCTGTTGCGCATGCTCGTTCGGTGACGTTTCTATTTCGCCTTGGGGTGGTGCGAGCTCAGCCGAAGACGAAGTCGGCACGCGAAGAGTTTCAGGAGCAAGTGGCTCGAGTGGCCCATTTGGCCGCAGTGCCGCCGGCCGAGGTCAGCATGCTCTTCGCCTTTTTCGCAGGAGCTGTGCGGGGAAATGCGGCGACTGCACGCTGTGCCGGTCGGCCGAAATGCGATCTCTGCCCGGTCGCCCACCTCTGCGAACATGCGCGCCATGCGTCGGCAAACAGGCAGCCAAAGCTGCGCCGCCCTATTCGCGAATGGAGCGAAACGGAGCGTCCGCGCGAGCGTCTGCTTGAAGGGCGGGACCTCAGCGATGCAGAGCTCATGGCGATTGTGTTGGGGAGTGGGACCCCGCAGCTGAGCGCGGTCGAGCTTGCGCGGGGGATCCTGGAGGCATTCGGCGGGAGCCTTGCGCGAATCGGTGCAGCCGCACCCGGCGAAATCATGGCCAAGCTTCGCGAGGCGAGAGTTGGTGGGGTGGGCCCAGCGAAAGCAGCGTCGCTGAAAGCGGCATTCGAGTTGGGGCGGCGGGCGTGGGCCGCGTCCGGTGATCCTCGCGTTACCGCGCGGGAGATGAGCCGGCCACGTGCGGTGTTCGAGCATTTTCGGACCCTGTTTCAGGGCAAGGGCCAGGAGGAGTTTTGGGTGGTGCTTTTGAACACGAAAAACCGGCTGATGGGTCAGCGGTGTGTTTCGCGTGGGACGTTGAACTCAAGTATCGTCCACCCCCGCGACGTCTTTCGTGACGCGGTGCGCGAAAGTGCGGCGGCGGTGATCCTGCTGCACAATCATCCGAGTGGTGATCCGCGACCCAGCGCCGAGGATCGTGCTTTGACACGCCGGTTGGTCGAAGTCGGCCAAACGCTTGGCATACGAGTGCTTGACCATGTGATTGTGGGTGCGGATGAGTACTATAGTTTCGCGGAGAATGGAGAGATAGCGCCGACATGACCACGCCACCGGTCGTCTTACGAGTGAGAAATCTGAGCAAGCGGTTTGGCCGTGTGACCGCCGTGGCGGGGATTTCGTTTGACGTGTACGAGGGCGATATTTTCGGGTTCCTCGGCCCGAACGGCGCGGGGAAATCCACGACGATGTATATGATCGCGGGTCTCGTGCACCCGAGCGGGGGCGAGATTGAGATCTTCGGCCGACCACACACGGATTTTCTGCGTGTGCGCTCGCAGATGGGGATGCTCATCGAAGTTCCCGCGTTCTACGAATTCTTGTCGGCGCGCAAAAATCTCGAGATCCTCGCCCGCCTTCAGCCCGGCATTCCTCGCACGCGTGTGGATGAAGTGCTTGAGCTGGTAGGGTTGCGCGATCGGGCGCGCGATCGCGTGGAGGATTATTCGCACGGCATGCGTCAGCGCTTGGGTATCGCGCAGGCCTTGCTCGCGAAGCCTAAACTCCTCCTGCTCGATGAGCCAACGAGCGGACTCGATCCCGAGGGCAGCGTGCGCGTGTGGGAACTCCTGCGCAACTTGGTGGCACAGGAACGGATCACGATCTTCATTTCCAGCCATCTGCTCCACGAAGTGGAAGAGGGCTGTAACCGCATCGCCGTCATCAATCGAGGCGTTTTGGTGGCATGCGATGAGGTGCGCAAGCTCCTCTTCTTTTCCAAGGAAGACTACTTGCTGCTGTTTGAGAACGCTGAGAAGCGCGCGGCGGCGCAGCGCTACCTTGAGGCGCGTGAGGGAGTGGAAATCCTCGCGACGCCCGAGGGCGAGGCCGTGGCTGCCGCGCTCTTAGGCGAGAATGCGCTTTGGATCCGCGTGAAGCAGGGCCTTGCCACACGCCTGATTGAGGAACTCGTGGAGCGTGGGCTAACGCCGCGCGCATTCATCCCGCAGCGCAAGACGCTGAGGCAGTTCTTCTTCGAGCTGACCCGCCGGCAGCCTGAGCAGGTAATGCTAACAAGTTAGCATGTGGATAAACGGGGCGGGTGTGTCTCCGGTGTGCGATGCGTCGCTCGTTGTTCCTTCACACAACCCAAACCGTGGCTGGCCAAGTATGCCGTGGCACAGTCGGGGGGCCCGCCGGCTTTTCGCTTGCTTGCCGGCGGTCGTTTCCTGAAACGTTGTGACATATCATTGAAGGCGGACTATGTTTTTCGGACGAGAATACAGTCGGGAGCAGCTCCTCCAGCACTGCGGCTCCACCCGTCAGCTCGCGCGCATCCTGTCGTGCGAGCTCAATGACGGTCGCGAGCGTGGTGTGCGCGCCTTGGTCTTCCAGACCGCGAGCGGCTTCAGCTTCACCGTGGTGCCTGATCGCGGGATGGACATCGCGTATGCCGATTATTTGGGGCGCAGCCTCTGTTGGGTGTCGCCGACAGGCATCGTGGCGCCGGCCTTTTACGAGCCGGAGGGCTGGGGTTGGATTCGCGGGTTCTTTGGCGGCTTGCTCACGACGTGTGGCCTGCTCAACGTGGGCGCGCCAGACGTGGTGAACAACGAGGCTCAAGGAGCCCATGGGCGCATCTCATACCTGCCTGCGACGAACGTGTCGTACGATACGGTGTGGGCCGGCGACGACCTTTTCCTGCTCGCACGAGGCGAAATGCGCGAGGTGCGGCAGAACATGTATAACCTCGTGCTCAAACGCCGCATTCAGGCGCGCTCGGGCGATAATTTCCTGCGCATCCACGACACCCTCGTCAACGAGGGGCACAAGCCGGTGCCGTACCAGATCATCTATCACGTGAACGCTGGCTTCCCGGTGCTGACGCGCGACTCGTACGTCTCGGCGTCCACGCGCATGATCACGCCGCGCGATCAACATTCGTTCGACGAGAAAGAGCATTGGCGACTTTGTCAGGACCCGACCCCGGACTTCACCGAGCAGGTGTTTTACCACGAGATGATGCCATGCACCGACGGGCGCGCGTGGGTGGCGGTCATCAACCCCGAGCTCGATGGCGGACTCGGCCTCTACGTGAAGTACGACCCCACACGCCTGCCCATCCTCATCCAGTGGAAGATGATGGGCGAAGGCACCTACGTGATGGGCATCGAGCCATCGAATAGCTTCGGGCTCTCGCTGGAAAAACAAAAGGCGCTGGGCGTGGTGCAAATGATCGAGCCTGAGCAGGAGATTGATTTCCATCTGGAAATCGGTGTGCTGGCGGGACCCGATGAAATCGCCGCCTTCGACCGCGAAATCTCCGTGGTCGCGCCGGGCGAGCCTCACTACGGCTCGCAGCTCGTGTAGGAGCGCACCGCAACGGTGCAGGGACCACAAGGACAACCATGACGGGAAAACTCCTCACCATTGGCGAAGTCGTGATGCGCGCTGCCGAGTACCTCGCGCGGCACGGCGTGGAGACTGCGCGCTTGGACGCCGAGCTGCTCATCGGCCATGCCCTCGGCCTGACGCGCCTTCAGGTGTACCTTGAGCGCGATCGCCCGATGACGGAGGCCGAGCGTGAGCGCGCGCGCGAACTGGTGCGGCGGCGCGCGGCACGCGAGCCCGTTGCTTATATCCTTGGCAAGCGGGAGTTTCGCTCGCGCGAGTTCGAGGTGACGCCCGCCGTCCTCATCCCGCGCCCCGAAACCGAGCTCCTTGTCGAGCATGCCTTGACCGAGCTCGAGCGACATTTCGGCCGCGGCCAGCCCTTGCGCGTACTCGAGTTTGGGGTGGGGTGTGGCGCGATCGCGGTCTCGCTCGCCGCCGAAATGCCCGAGGTCGAGGTCGTGGCGACGGAGGCAAGCCCTGCAGCGGCGGAAGTCGCACGACGCAACGCCGAACGTCATGGCGTCGCGGATCGTGTGGAGGTCCGCGTGCAGCCGGATTTCGAAGGGATCGCCGGGCCCTTTCACGCGCTGGTGAGCAATCCCCCCTACGTGGCGGAAAGCGAAGCCGCCACCCTTCCGCCCGACGTCGTGCGCTACGAACCCCACCAGGCGCTGTTTGGTGGCCCCGACGGAATGCGGTGGATCGAGTGGCTGATGGACGAAGGCCCAAAGCGGCTCGTGGCCGGAGGCTTCATGCTCTTCGAGATCGGCTCGACGCAGGGCGAGCTCGTGCGCCGTGCGGCCGCTGTCCGCGGCCTGACTGTGGAAACCATCCTCCCCGACTACGCCGGCCTCCCCCGCCTCGCCCGGCTGAGCTTTAGTCACATCAGGGTGAGGGGAGAGGCCTGAGGTCGTTCACGAAGTTGTGGTACGTTGGGATGCTTTATGCTTCTGATAATGCCTGTCGAGCTCATCCAAGATAGCTGTTGAGTAAAACATTTTCTTGGGCCGAGGCTTTTCAGGATCAAGTCGCCGCTCAAGTGCGAAGCGAGGGTTGGTCTCAAGGGACTTGCGTAGCTTGTGGTATTCCTTGTTTACTTTAAAGTCGGCATAACGTTTCCGGCACTGGTTTGTCAGCTCTTCGTTATCCCATGGATAGCGATCCCTGAACTCCTCCTCCGTCAACTGGACTGTTAAGGCGTTTGGATCCGTAGTGAAGCGAACAGGAATTCCAGACACTGCTTTTGATCCGACAAATCGAACCTCGATGTTGACTGCAACCGAGTAGGGGGGTGAAGAACCTGCAGAAATACTCTGAGGCTTATCGCACTCTTGCACAAGTTGCTGGAAATACTTCAACAAGTTTTCTTCTGATTTGTTGAGTTCGATAGCCTTAACGAGTTGGGGCGGTTGCACAAAAGTTAGTGGCATGACATAGAAGTTGAAGCGAGAAAGATCTTCATTAAACCAATCGTGTACTGCCGTTGCGAAATTTCTAACGGCTGCCATGCCAATTTCTTGGACCGACTCCACGAGTTTGGGACTAGGGTGGTAAAAGTGGACGGCGGTGTCGCGGAGTTCGGTTAACGCTTCCAGATTCCTGCGACATGCCTCGTCGATTCGCTTTTGTTCAGTAAGCTTCTTAACCAGATAGTCAAGACTGTGGGTGAAGGGGCTTCCAGAGCGCGTTCGCTTGTAGCGTGGATGTTTGCCTCCTTTCCCCTGCCTGACAAAAAGGCTACTAAGGCGATTATGGTGAAGCTCAAGCCATTTGGCTTTCAATAGGAGCTCCCACGCGTTCAAGGCAAGAATAGTAAATGACTCGGCCCGATACTGAAAATCGGGCTTGTTGTAGACATCAATGGCTGCCACCATAGCGGAGACAGCGCGCTCGAGTAGTTTTTTACTCCGAGGTTTCATGTTTCAGCCACTCCCGCCCAGCCTCGGTGATCTCCCAAATTCCGCGGGGCGAGTCCTCTTTCAGTAGTCCTTCCTGCACTAGGAAGAGTCGACACCATTGGGCAGCATTTCTCCATCGAGAAGTGGTGGGGTTTGAAGCCAAGGGAGCCCAATCGGCAGGTTTGAAGTAAGGCCGCATCTGTTCGCGGACGAGCAAGAGTACATCACTAACCGGAGCTTTGCCACCAAGTTTCACAAGAGCCTCCAAGATGGGTTTTCGAAATGCTTCGTGAGGGGTGCGCTCGCCCTGGCGGTGAGAAACCCGAGGTCGTTTCGATAGCGCTAACAGTTTGGTGTCTCGCGGACTCCGTGTTTCAGTTTTTATTTGGAGCCATTCATGCTGCAAAGCTCTGACTCTTGATTCCAGCTCTCTGAGGCGTTCTGCATGGACGGTACTGTGCCGGGCCTTCTCGTAGTCGCCCAACCGCATGGCCTCGATTCCCTGCTCCACGACGGTTTTGCTGGATCGGTTTAGCTCTTCGACGAGCAGTTCGAATGCCTTCGCTAAGTTGTTGTCAGCTTCGTTCATCTTCGACTCTCCCAGAAAAGCGGAATTACGGAGCTAATTGTGCTGACAAACCGGTCATAAAAGTTCCGAAACCCATGCCCCTGTCGCGGGATCCAAACGCATTGGAGACTCCGAGGCAAAGCGATGATAAAGCTCGAGGAGTCGCCTCCCCACGGCGAGAGCATGTTCTTTATGTACTTTTGTCTCTTCTACCGGTGTGCGTGGAGGGATGATACATTTGGGACACCCACGTTTGCAACTACACTTCTCCACAATGTCTAAGGCTGTGCGAATAATCTCTGGCCAAATCTCGAGTGTTTTTTCGGCAATGCCAATTCCGCCGGGTACAGTCTCGTAGAGGTATACGCAGTCTGCGCTTGAATGAGTAGCAAAATCATGACGATCACAAGGCAAGATAAACGGAGCACCAATTCGAAGGAGTTGTTCGAGATGGAAAAGTAAATGCTTTAGTTGCTGGTCATGATTCAGGGATTGGTCAAAAACAGCAACGTCCTCAAAGTGGATCCAAAACCCACGAACGGAAAGCTGGCGAGCACTGTTGGCCTTTGTGTCCTCAAGACAAGACTGTGTGCGCGTATCAATTAATCGGTAACCGCCAAAATTTTCGTAAACGGTGATTTTTCCGAAATACGTTGCAACTTGTTCGCCAAATCTTCGGCCAGCCAAAGTCTCGGAACGATCTATATTCGTCCAAAACTTGCCTTCTGTTGCAAGATAGGATTCCTCCAGCTCAAGTTCGATGCTATCAGCCAAGTGTGAGATCACTTTGTAGGAAGTCCCAAAGTGCTGGTAAATTGCGCCCAGATAAGCTTCCCGGAATTGCTGTGTTGCGGAAATTTCGCCGATTTCTGTGCCTTTGTGTACCAGTTTAAGAACATGGTCAAAATTACCTCGT
Source organism: Candidatus Sumerlaea chitinivorans (assembly GCA_003290465.1). Taxonomy (GTDB): domain Bacteria; phylum Sumerlaeota; class Sumerlaeia; order Sumerlaeales; family Sumerlaeaceae; genus Sumerlaea; species Sumerlaea chitinivorans. Next base: position 2,259,230 of record CP030759.1, on the reverse strand, counting down.
AGGCTTAACGATCCATAATTAGGCTTAATGCCTTTTGCGAAATTACGGTTTGCTAGTTTTTGGGCGAGCATTTGGGTTACGGACGGACCAAAAGCATCACGAATAACCGCAGGAATGTTTGGAGACCGCGAGCTATGGGGTAAACCACATTCGTGGCGAATTAATGGTACGTGCCGTTCGAAGATTTCCTCGTTATTGATGGCCACAAGAATTTGATCCAATGGTTTAGTGAAAAAGGTTTCGAGCTGCGCGGCTAATAGCTTATCAAATGGATTATTGAGTGCATACGCCAGCACGTACGCTTTTTTGTCAAAACTTCGGCCAACTCGTCCAATACGTTGCCAAGTTGACAAAACACTGTCAGGAAATCCAGCGAGGATGCAGACATCAAGTCGGCCAATGTCGATACCAATTTCAAGGGCATTGGTGCAGAAGACGGCCCTAATCTCGCCTTCGCGAAGCTTCTCTTCGACCGACCGGCGTTGTTCAGAAGTGTATCCAGACTTGTAAGGAGCGATTAGCTCGGCAGGAATACCGTACTCTGGTGCCTTCTTACGAGTCCACGACGCTAAATCTTCAACCATTTTCCGAGAGGGACAAAAAACGATTGTGGACATCCCTTTCGAAACAGCTGCAAGAGTTGCGAGCGCAATCCGTAGCTTGTAAATCGTCATAAAATCATGCTCTGGCAGAGACGGTACCACAAAGATGTAATGCCGTTCAGGATTAACTCGATTTGGCAAGCGGACCAATGTACAGTTGCGTTCAGTGAGTCGTTGTGCGTGTTCCAACGGATTTCCGCATGTAGCCGTGGCCAAGATGACTTGAGGACGTATGCCTTCAAGAGCGAGTTTGGCAAAGAAGCGACGTAACAAGAAAGCGACGTTTGTCCCGAAATACCCACGATACTCATGGATCTCATCGAGTATTACATACCGTAACCTTGAAAGAAATGGCCGCCATTTGTCGAAAGCCTGTAGGAAGGTTAAATGAAGCATCTCTGGATTTGTGAACAAAACTGGAACAGGCGTCTCTTTCAACCAGCCCAGGTGCTCCTTTGCTGTGTCTCCATCCACAACCCAAGCTTCCACCTTATTTAGTCCTTGAGCTGTGAGGTGCTCTGTGAGGGTTGTAAATTGGCGGTACTGATCATTTGAAACGGCTTTCATGGGATGAATGACAAGGGCGTGTGCTTTAAACTTCTCCTTAAGTATTTGTGAAACCACTGGGATGTTAAAGCTGAGGGTCTTTCCGCTTGCAGTCCCTGCTTCGAGTACGACGTCTTGGCCACCTAATATGGCTAAAATGGCTTCAACCTGATGCTTATAGAGCTTGGAAATATTCATTCGTCTTAAAGCTTCTAAAAGCTTTGAGCCGAGTCCGGTTTTTTTCAGAACTTCGTTCATTTCAGCGTCTGTTGCGAACGCAGGAAACGATGCAGACTCGACATGCGTAGCTATCTCATCGTTATCGCGGAGGGCATCAAACTCCTTCAAATACTGGATAAATCCAAGATCAATATCGGTACGGATATCAGCATTCATCGTGGTGACTCCCTTAACAAGTAGTTCTTAGCGACGTTGGTCGGAGAAAGTTACTTGGGAGAATTGTGGCGGGGCAAAAGCTGCTGAAGCAAAAAACGACAGAGTTGTTCTGACTCGTTTTAGCAACAGAGTTCGCATCCTTACATTCAACCCCCTACGGTTGGTAATTGCAACTCACAACATAACATGGTAGCCTCAACCTTGAATATCCCGTAATTCGCAAAATGTGTGCGTACAATCATCTCTCCAGCTGCTAAACTCATTCCACGAAAAATGCTTGCCTGATTTCTTTGAGCATGCGACCTTTGGGGTCTTTCCATTCCGTGAGTCCGTTGGCTGATCTCCCGAGGACGACAGCGGCTGCCGCCGATGGTGATTCGAATGGATAATCTTGCGTGAAGACAAGGTGAGACCCCTCATCTTTAAGAATCCCCTGTTTGAGTAGGGAGTTGCGTAAGTTTCTATAGGTCTCGTAAAGGGAGCGTGTCTCGTCCTTAGCAGCCTGAGAGCCAGCGCGGACAATGAATCCCTGAGGAGTTTCAACGCCTCTCGCTTCGATGCACTTCTTGGACCTGATGATTAAATCGCTGGATTTCGGTGCATCGATCTTTGCCTTCTCAAAAAACGACACTCCCACCACGGGGAGGCAGAGCAAGACATCGTCAAGAAACGCTTCTGCATAGGCGCTCTCAGCTTCGGAAAGAGCAGGAAGTTTGGGGACATTGCCATGGTCTAGTTCAGCCCGTCTTGCGTCATTTGCTAATGCCACAAGTCTTGCCTCAAGATACTGGACGTGGGCTTTATTCAGATTCTGGTCCTTACTTGTGAAGACCGCCGCGTGTGTCCAAAAGTCTTTTTGCTTGGCATGTTGGTCGAGACGGGACAATACGGGATCCCCCTCACCGATATAGACCCGTGGCAGAAGGCCGGTCTCGTTTGGTGCCCAAAGGATATAAACGCCTGCGCATTGTAGTTCCTTCCGCTGGCGTGCTAGAGGGAATTGAGCGCGTGGAAACACAACACCAACCCCGCTCCAATTGGTTTTTTCCACAATGCGTAAGCCCTCTGGTTCACCCGTGGGGATGAAAATCGTTACCGAAAAACCTCTCTTACCACTCATCTGGGTCTTTCTCCGCCCCCCGTGATTGCTATGATTCATCCCTGATTTGGACAGGCAGCAATCGCTATCGCAAGCTTATTTTGAAAGTTTATCCATGTCATCTCTGCCAAGACCTGCGTTTTGTCAAGTGCGCATGAAACCGAGGGGGGCGGGTTGTCGGAATGGCCACAAAAAAAGAAGCCCTCGGCGGGGGAGGGGCCGAGAGCTTGGGGAGTGATACAACCTTTTTCAGACTCGCTTGTGTGCTCTGTTTCTGACTTCGTTGTGCATCCTCAAGCAGACGATTCTGCATTCTCCTTCAGACTTAATTGGGTGTTGTCGTTCAGGCTCGATGGTTTCTTCTCATCCAGACGGTGTTGTGCGCTCTTGTTCAGACTCGCTTGTGAGTTCCCATCCAGACTCAGTTGTGCGTTGTCATTCAGGCTCGATCGCGGTCCTCAGAACTTATAGATTGTCTGCAGGAAGAGGAAGTGGGCGCCGTCGTCGCGGCCTTGCTTCTTGGCGAAGTTGCCGGGGAAGAAGTAGGCGAAGCCGAGCTCGCTCTGCCAGCGCTTCGAATGGGTGTAGGTGAGGGTGAGGTCGACTTCGTCGCCGGCGTCGCGTCCGGAGTTGCCGGATGGGTCGCGCCCGAAATTCATGCCGATGGGTGAGCCCCATGCGTCGGTGCGTGAGTCGAGCCAGAAGTGGTGGTATTCGGCCACCAACTTGACCTTCTCGTGGGGCTTGATGGCATAAGTGACGCCGATCTGACGGATGTTGCTCAGGCGGAAGAAATCGATGACGCCGTAGCCGTAGTGGGAGGCACCGTAGAGGGGATTGAAGCGGTTGTTGACGTCGTCGCCGGGCTTGCGGTCGCCGCTGGCGATGTTGGTCAGCAGGGTGAGTTTGGGCTTCCACGGGTGATGCTCCCACGTGTAGTTGATGTCGGCATGGAGCATCCACGCGCGGATGTCGTTGTTGGACCAGTTGCCGAACTGGTAGGCGGTGGCAAGGCCATAGCCAAGGGTGCCGCTGTCGTACTTGCGGATTGGGCCGCGCAGGGCGGTGCCGACGGTGTAGCGGTTGGTGGTGCCGTTGCGCCCTTGCTCGCTGAGGTTGGGGGCGGGCCATGTGCGGTCGTTGTCCTGATCGGAGAGGCCGAGGAAGAAGAGGTCCACGGTGTGCGGGGCCCACTTCTTGAGCTGGCTATAAATGCCGTAGTGCCAAGTGCGGTTGAGTTCGCTGGCGTGGCCGGTGGTCATCACGCCGTCGCGGATGCGCGCAAAGGTGAGAGGTTGGAGCAGGAAGATGTGGGTTTGGACGTCCTTGGTTTTGTAGTCGAGCATGGCGCCGTCGAAGACGGGGACGAAGTTCCACCAGTAGTATTCGACGGGCGGGAGGCCCCAGACGTAGCCCTCACTGATGATGGGCAGGCGTTGGCGGCCGAGGCGCAGGGTCCACGGGGATTTGGGCGCGTCCTTGAGCTCGACGAAGAATTGCTGAACGTCCCAGTGGTCGGTGGCCATGCGGTCGACGTTTTCATCCCAGACGCGGGCGTCGAGGGTTTCGAAGAAGACGCGGACGATCTCGCGATAGGTGAGGTCGAGATTGATATAGGTGCGCACGAACGAAAGGTGGTCGTTGTCGGAGATTTCGCTGCGCATGTCGAAGTTGTGGCGGTACTCGTTGCGGAATTGGACGCTGCCGCCGAATTGGAGCTTCCACTCATCGTTTTGCCCCCAGACGAGCGGCGGCAGGAGGTGCTCACGTTCTTCGGGCTTCGGGGCCTGCTTGGTTTCGGCGGTCACGGCGGGCGCCTTCTTTGCGGGTTGGCGGTCCTCGCCGACGATCGGTTCGGCTTTCTTTTCGGCCGCGGGTTGTGCGTTAGGTGCGGAAACTGCCTCTCGCTTCGCGGGCGACGCGACAAGCTCACTGGTTGTGGTCTGCTGAGCGAATGCGGCGCTTGCGAGGAGAAGCGCTACAAGAAGAATCGGCGTCCTTGGAACGCCCCTCGGGGAATGTCTGAGACTCCACGCAAAGGATGAAACCTTCTGCTGCGCTCGACGTTCGCGCGCCTCCCACCGCACCCAATATTTCATGGTTCGCTCACTCCAAGGCTAATTTTGTCAGAAAGTAGAATAGCTGGCCTCTGGACCCCACACGTCGAAAAGTCAACGAGGAATGTGACTTATTCGCGACTTTTTTCACATGCACTCATGAGCGCGTCCGTGGTGTTGGGTCGGGGGCGGTAGGAAGGTGGCGCGAGCTGACTGAAAGTGGCTAAGTGCGGGGCGCAACGTGCCAGCGGTGTTGGGCCGTGATAGTGGGAGAGGAGGGCGGCCCCCGAGGCTGGGATGCGAGACGACTGGGGACAGGACATCGATTGCGCGAAAACGTGCTTGCGTGGCGCCTCAGCGTTGGATGAGCGTCAAGGTGCGATTCGGTGAGATCGTTTTCGCGGGATCGCGCATTATTCTCTGATTGAGGCGAGGAGCATGAAAGCAATCGTTCCAGTGGCGGGGATTGGCACGCGTTTGCGTCCCCACACCTACACGGCGCCGAAAGTCCTGCTGCCGGTCGCCGGTAAGCCGATTCTTGGGCATATCCTCGATGACCTAACGGAATTGGGGATCGAGGAAGTGACGTTCATCGTGGGCTACAAGGGAGAGATGATCCGCGAATATGTGGAGCGGACAGTGAAATTCCGCACGAATTTCGTGGAGCAAGAGGAAATGCTGGGGCTCGGCCATGCCATTAGTCTGGCCAAGCCCTACCACTACGAGGACGAAGCTGTGCTCATCGTGCTGGGCGATACGATCTTCAAAGCGGACTTGGCGAGCGTGATCGAAGGCGAGGAGACGGCCATCGGGGTAAAGAAGGTGGAGGATCCGCGCAGGTTCGGTGTGGTGGAGCTGGATAAATCGGGGCACATTAAGCGGCTGGTGGAAAAGCCGGATGTTCCGCCCAGCAACTTGGCAATCGTGGGGCTCTACTTCGTTCGCCGCCCGAAAGTGCTCTTCGACTGCTTGGACGAGAACATCGCCTCGGGCAAGCGCACGAAGGGCGAGATTCAGCTCACGGACGCACTTCAGCTCATGCTCGAACGGGGCGAGCAGATGCGCGTGTTCATGGTCGAGGGGTGGTACGATTGCGGAAAGCCGGAGACGATGCTCCTGACGAATCGGGATCTGCTCGACTACAAAATTCAGGACTTTGCGGAGTACGGCCGGCTCAACGATCGCTATCCGGGGTCAGTGATCATCATGCCCGTGGCGATTGACGAAAGTGTGAAGATCGAGAGCAGCATCGTCGGGCCGTACGTGAGCATTTCGGCGGGGACGAGCTTGCGCTCGTGCATCGTGCGCAACTCGATCATCGGCGAAAGCGCCGAGGTCACGAACATAGTCCTGCAGGACTCCATCATCAGCGATAATGCTAAGGTCTGCGGCAACATGATGCGGCTGAACGTCGGCGATAGCTCAGAGATTTCGATGAGCTAAACGCCAGAGGCTGTCGCAGAAGCACGGCTTTGCTTTCACCCGCCAGCGGCGAGCCGGACAGGCGGTGATGCAGTCGGGCCCGCACTGTCTTGGTTTGTGCTGTTAGACGCGCGGTCGCCGGCGAGAGGTGGAAGGATCGGGGGATGCTCCACAGCCGGCGCGGGGGCGCGTCCTCCTTATTTTTGCGCGAAATTTGCGGCTGCGACGTCCCAGTTCACGACGTTCCACCAAGCCTTGAGGTACTCGCCACGGCGGTTTTGGTATTTCAGATAGTAGGCGTGTTCCCAGACGTCATTGCCGAGAATAGGGGTCTGGCCCGAAGATATCAGCGTGTCCTGATTTGGGGTGGTCGTGATTTGAAGCTTGCCTTCGGGGGTACGGACAAGCCACACCCACCCGGAGCCGAAGACCTTGGCGCCGGCTTCTTCGAAGAGGCGTTTGAAGTTCGCAAAGTCGCCGAAGGTGCTTTGGATGGCGTCGGCGAGCTCGCCCGAAGGTTGCTTGGCCCCGCCGGGAGTCATGAGTTTCCAGAAAAAGGTGTGGTTCCAGTGGCCGCCTCCGTGATTCCGCACTGCGGTCTGGGCGGACGCGGGGACGGCTGAGAGGTTCGTCAGCAGCTTCTCAAGGCTCCAGTTGGCAAGCTCCGGATGCGCTGCGATGGCTTTGTTGAGGTTCTCGACGTACGCGGCGTGGTGCTTGCCGTGGTGGAGGCGCATGGTTTGGGCGTCGATGGTTGGCTCGAGCGCCTCGTAGGCGTAGCCAAGCGGTGGCAGGGTGAAGGGGCCCCCCGTAGACGCCGTGGCCGCCGATTGCTGGGCGGCGCTACCGGTGGTGCCTTCGGCCGCGTGGAGCAGGTTGGAGGTGACGGCGGCAAGAGCGGGTGCTGCGGCTCCAATGGTGAGCAGAAACTTGCGTCGGCTTGTCCGAGATCTCATGGCTGGTCTCGTTTTCAAGAGTAAGATGTGGTGGTCCCACGGACCACTCGATGGAGAAAATACAGGACCTCGTTGGTCCTATTCTTCGACTCGATCCGCAACCCGTGGCGAGGGGGAGGCAGGTGGAGTTTGCGGCGCCACGGGACGCGAGTTGCGCACTGCGCGTAGGTCCACGGGGGTCTGCGGCTGATCGGCAAGCTTGGCGAAGACCATCCGGCCAGCAGGCGTCTGCAGGATGCTGGTCACGATGAGTTCCACCTCGGTGCCGATCTTGGAGCGCCCTTCCTCAACCACCACCATCGTGCCGTCCTCCAAATAGCCGACACCTTGGTGTGGCTCCTTACCTTCGCGAGAAATAAAGAGGGTGAGGGTTTCACCCACGAAGACCGACGGCTTGAGCAGGTTCGCGAGCTCATTGATGTTGAGGACACGCACCTTGTGGAGCTGGGCGACTTTTTGGAGGTTGTAATCGTTGGTCACGAGCTCACCGCCGATTTCCTTCGCCAATGCAATGAGTTTGTGGTCCACGTCCTTGATATCGGGATAGTCCTTTTCCCAGATCGCGAGCCGGGGCGTGACGTCTTTGATCTCGTCGAGCATATCAAGGCCGCGACGCCCCCGCGCGCGCTTCTTCGGGTCCGCGGAATCGGCAATGCGCTGGAGTTCATCCAGTACGAATTCCGGAACGAGGAAGTTGCCTTGAAGGAAATTCGAAGCAATGAGCTCCTTGATACGGCCATCTACGATGACGCTCGTGTCGAGGATGCGGGCAATTTCGCTCGGCGACGCCATGATGAAGTTCAGCCGCGAGAAGCTAAAGCGGTTGGCATGCTTCACCGCCAGGATAATGCCAAGGTAGCCAAATATCAAATTGCACAAAATGCGTGCTTGCAGCTGACCGAGCTCGATATCGGTGCCGAAGATGCTGGGGGGGATGGTTGGATAAATGAACCACGCAATGACGAGACCAAAAAGCAGTCCCACCGCCGAGACGAGAATCTTCTTCGAAGAAATAAGGTTGGTGGAGACCTCGACAAGGACCAAGATGTTGGCTAAGCAAAAGGCAACGATGGAATAGTCGAGGCCGCGGCTTGGAACTTGTACGCGGCCAACCCAGTAGCCGACCAGTGTGGTGATCAGCACAAAGAAGAGCCGCGTCAGATAAATTGGATTTCGTAAAAATGACATGGTTAAACCTCCGACGCGACAGAATCCATTTACCACCGCGAATGGATTCTTAGTGAAATTTTTTCACAGTTTGAACTTTTGAGTGCAAGCGCAAAGTCGTGATTTAGAGATCGAGACGCACCAAAATGAATGCGCAAGGCAAGCAGCATGAATGATCTACACGGGATTTCGCCCGGCCGCACCGCCGCCTGTTTGATTCTGCTGGAGCTGGCGGAAGCTCCCGACCGTGAGCTGCAAGCCCTTCTCGACCATCAGGCCACACGCTTAGGGCTCGACGACCGGGACCGTCGGCTCGCGGCGGCGCTTGCTTTGGCTGTCCTTCGATACGCCTCGTACCTCGACGTGCAGTATAGACCATTCTTGCGCATTGCGCCAACCCAAGTTAAACCGCCAGTGCGGGTGTTGCTGCGGTTGGCGGCAGCCCAACGGTTTTTGTTTGATCGCATCCCGCCCCACGCAATTGTCCATGAAACGGTGGAGCTTGGACGGCGAGTTTTTCGGCTGAGAGAGGGCGAGTTGCGATTTCTGAACGCGGTGGCGCGGAAGATCGTGTCGCAGGAGCAGCCGCGCGAACCGGAGGCACGCGACCCAGTTCGCTACTTATCCGCGCGGTGGTCTGTCCCAGAGTTCCTTGTGCGGCTTTTCCTGCGCAAGTATGGGGAGGCGCCCACGCGCGAGTTGCTCGCGACGCTCGGAGACGAACCGGTGACCACGCTGCGGGTCAACATTCTGAAATGTTCAGCGCGTGAGCTTATCGAGCGACTGCAACGTCACCAGATTCAGGCGAGTCCTTGCCCGGAGCTACCGTCGGCGGTTGTTCTTCCGGATCCCTCGCTGATTTCGCGCGCAGTGGCGACCCCCGAATTCCGGGATGGATTCTTCTATGTTCAGGATTGTGCGAGCCAGTTCGTTGCCCACGTGGTGATGCCGCAAGCGGGTGAGCGCATTCTCGACCTTTGCGCCGCGCCCGGGGGGAAGACGACCCATTTGGCCGAGCTTGCGGGCGGGCAGGTGCAGGTCGTGGCTACGGATCAGGACGCGGAGCGGCTGGAGCTTGTTCGCGAGAACGTGGCGCGGTTAGGCTCCCCGAATGTGGAAATCTGGGACTATGAGCGAGTGCGGGCAGTGGCGGAGCAGCAGGCGCAAGCGTTCGACGCTGTGCTCGTGGATGCGCCGTGTTCGGCCTTGGGGACAATTCGGCGTCACCCGGAGATCCGCTGGCGGATCACGCCCGCCCATTTGGCGCGGTTTGCGCGTGTGCAAGAGGAGGTCCTCGATCTGGCTGCCCGCTTGGTGGGGCCCGGTGGCAGGATGGTCTATGCTACGTGCTCGCCCATGGATACTGAAAATGCGGAGGTCGTCCTAAGGTTTCTGGAGCGTCATCCCGAATTTGCGGTGGCGCCGCCGTCGGCGGAACGTGCGCAAGAATCGGTTGGGATTCGGTCGGTTGCGACCGAAGCGGCCGCGAGAGGCGAGCCAGACGCCCCAATAGCCCAACTTCTCCAGCGTCTCACTTCTCCAGACGGTTTTGTGCGTACATGGCCCCACTTTCCGCAGTGGGATGGATTCGAGATGGTGGTGCTCAGGCGCAAGGAGTGAGGGGAAAGTGGAAAACGGGGGAGATGCGTTATTTGCTGGCGCTCTGCCCCTCTCGCTCTTGAGCGAGGATAGCGGCATCGCTCTGGGAGAGCGGGGGCGGGATGATGCGTGTGCCTCCCATGAGGGGAAGCACGAAGTCATCGCTGGTTCGCTCGATCCCATCTCGCCCAGTGGCGACAATTTTCCCGCCTTCTTCGGAGGTGATCAAGAGAGGGTGCCCCCAACCATCCACGGCATCAGCTTCCTGAATCACGCCGGCGCGCACGAGTTCACGTGCGGTCGGCAAGCGGCCGGCATTTTGACGTTTATATTCGAGCGCCCGCACCGCAAGCCCCTCCATCCGCTGAACCGTTTGCTGGATGCGTTCGTTATCCTCGCGGATGACGTCCTCCACGGTACGCGACTCGCTTTTGCGGCTCCCTTGGACCCACTCACGGATCCGGAGAGCGAGCCACGAGGGTTGGCGATCAGGAGTGTCCTCGACCTGCCGGAGCGCAGTGACCACGACGATCGCAAGGACAAAAAGCGCGATAAGCGATAGAATGTAGATTCGGGCTCGCGAGGGCGGAGGCGCCTCGGGCAGCTCGTTGGGCTCGATGTTCACAATTCCCTCGGAGAGATACCCTGTCGTGGGGGCGTGCGAGCCGCCCACGTTGCTCTCCGCTAACTCGTCGAGTAGAACGGTGGGTGCCACAGTCTCATCGGCACCATGCTGGGGATGTGTTCGGCGCTCCTTTGCCAATCGGTGGAGCTTTGCTGCCTCAAGGTCTTGGAGAAGTGACTCATAGTCCTGATAGCGCTCGTTCGGATCCTTGGCCATCATGCGGCAGATGATCTCGCTGATGTCGCCGGGCACCTGCGGGTTGATCATATAGGGGGGCACGAGCGGGGCGTTGATGTGCTTGAGCATGATGGCCATGGGTGTGTCGCCATCGAAAGGGCATTGGTGCGTGACGAGTTCGTAGAACGTTGCGCCCAACGAATAGATATCCGAGCGATGATCCACCGTGCGGCCCATTGCCTGTTCGGGCGGGATGTAGCGAGGCGTGCCCACCACCATCCCCGTCGCAGTGAGAAACGACTGATCCCACAGCGACTTCGCGAGGCCAAAATCGATGATCTTCACCACAAAGTCATTCGTGACAAGTAGGTTCGAGGGCTTGATATCCCGGTGGATAATGGAGTGGCGGTAGGCGCATTGCAGACCCTTGGCCGCCTGAATGACAAAGTCCACAAGCTGAGAGAAGGGCACCTGAACGCCACCGCGTGCGAAGCGGTCGAGGGGTTCACCTTCGATATACTCCATGACGATGAAAGGGCGTCCGCGTTGGTCGTGCTCAATGCCGTAGATGTGTGCGATGTTTGGGTGATCGAGCGCCATGGCGCTGCGCGCTTCCCGCTCGAAGCGACGGAGCGCTTCGGGATCGCGATAGGCTTCCGCGTCCAGCACTTTGAGGGCGACGTGGCGGTTGTGGACGTGGTCAATCGCCTTGAGCACTTCCCCCATGCCGCCGCGTCCGAGCGAACGCACTACCGTGTAGCGGCCAATGGTTCGAGTTTCGATTTTCAGCCCGCCGCTTTCGGAATCCGGCCGCATCTCAGTCATCGGTAGCTCTCCGAATCAGAGTATGCACACGCTGCAGCTAAGGCGTCAACGTAAACTGTGCGCCAAAGCTTGCGGAGCGCTTTCAGCCACGGTGCACCTCTCGCCCTAACAAGCTACGGCGTGGTTTCCACGGATGGAGGTGTCGGCGAGGGAGTTGCGGTCGCTTGAATTTCTGGCTTGGCCGTTTGAGCTGGGGTTCGCACTCCACGCTGTTCGCGGATTGCGCGCACGCGATCGGGGATTGTGCTTCCCGGGGGCGGAGTCGGTGTGGGTGTCGCGCGCTCCAATTGCCGTTGCCGGACGGTGCGCAAGAGCTCTTGGCGATCCCTCGAGGGGTTTACCCCAGACGTCCCTTGCACGGGCGTCGCTTCGTTTACCGCGATCGGCCGAACCGTGGGTTCCGCGGGCACCTGCTCGATTTTCCGAGTTGAGGTAACGGTCGGGCGCACACTTTCCCGCGTGCGCAGCGTCTCGAGCGTCCTCGAACGATTCTCTATGCGCTCTCGCGGTTGGTGGCGGGTCTCGCTGGCATCAGTGGCCGTGGGAGCTGGGGACTCCACGGGCTGGGCCGGCTCAGGGGTCATGGGGATTTTGGGTGCGACTGGAGTCAGCGATGGCCCCTGCGTCGGTGTCAAGAATGGCGGACGTGTTGGACGTGGCCGAGGCGTGCGCGTTGGGGTGACTGTTGGCTCAGGAGGGGTGGGCTCCGGTGGCGGAGTGATGGTCGGCCGCGGTCTTGGAGTTCGCGTTGGGGTTGGGCTCGGAGATGGCTCCGGCGTCGGCGTGCTTGTGGGCGTCGGCTCTGGGGTTGCAGTCGGTGTCGCTGTTGGCACAGGCGAGGGCTCCGGCGTCGCCGTAGGAGCCGGCGTAGGCTCGGGCGTCGGAGTTGGGCGCGGCCGTGGGGTGCGCGTCGGCGTGGGACTTGGCGAGGGTTCCGGCGTCGGTGTCGGCGTAGGGGTAGCTGTTGGGGACGGCTCGGGCGTTGGGCTCGGCGCCGGCGATTCCGTCGGACTCGGCGAAGCCGTTGGCGTGGGAGTTACCGTGGGTTCTGGCGTTGCGGTCGGTGATGGGGTTGGCGCCGGCGTTGGCGTGGGCGTTGCCGTTGGTGAAGGCGAAGGCGACGGCGTCGGCGTCGGGGTTGGCGAAGCAGTGGGTGATGGAGACGGCGTCGGCGTGGGTGCTGGCAAGGTGCGTGCGGACACCGTGCGGCTTTCGGCGTATGCACCGGTCTCGTTGAACGCGCGCACTTTGTAGAAGTAGGTACGGTCTGGTCTCAGCCCGGAATCCACCACCGAGAATCGGCTCGTTCGCTCGACAGGCAGGTAGTCGCCACCCTCGCGCTCCGCTCGCAAAACCATAAACGAGGTCGCATTGTGTGCCTCTCCCCACTCGATTTTGATTTCCGTAGAGCTCAGCGCGGTGGCGCGGACGTAGCGTGGGGCTTCGGGCTCGGGGGCTGGCGTGGGCGTCGGGCGCGACGAAGGCGCCGTCCGTGCGCTCACGATTTCACTGTCGGCGTAGCCGTTGGGATTCCACGCGCGGATGAAATACCAGTATTGACGGTCGGGCTCCACGTCGCGGTCGGTGTAACGTGGCCGCCCATACACGACGTCATGGACGTGGAAGTCACGCCCGCCGCGCCGCTCGCTTCGCATGACGTAGTAGCGTTCGGCGTAGGGCACGGGGCGCCAACGAAGTTCGATTCGGTCCTCGGTGACGTTTGTAATCTCAAGATGTGAGGGCGGTGGTGGTGGAGGCAACGTGCCGACAACCACTAGGGGGTTGATGACGATGGGCGGCAAGGTCGGCAGGCCCACTTCCCACGGGGCCGGAACGTAAACCTGAACGGGATCACTCTCAGTCCACCGGCCGTCGGGTGCGTACAGGCGCACCTTGTACCAGTAGGAGCTACCGCAGTTGACGCGACGGTCCTCGTAGCTTAGCGCGCCCTCGACGTAATCCAGCACAAAGTAGGAGAGGCTGGGGCGCGAAGTGCGCAGGACGGCGTATGTGTAGCCACGCCGGGTTGGACCACGCCACTGGAGAAGAACTCCTGCGTCGGTGATCTTGACGTCGCGAATCTCAGGTTGGGGGAGTGGCGGTGGTGGCGGAGGACTGACCCACTCCGGCTCGACGGCGGGCGGTGCGGTGGGGACCTGCTCGGGTGCAGGTTTCGCCGACGGAGTGCGCACCGAGACGGTCTTGGATTCGGTCGTTTCGGGGTTGTCGTTCATTGCCCGGACTTTGTACCAGTAGCGAGTCTTGGGGGACACGTTTTCGTCCGTAAAGGTCTGTTTGCCCTCGACGGTTTCGACGACGACGAATTCGCGGGTTGCTTCGTCGGTGCGCAAAACTGCGAATTTCTTAGCGCGCGGGGCTTCTCCCCACGTCACGACGACACGGGTGGGAGCCGTCGCCTGCGCTTTGATCCACGCGGGGGGCGCTGGGGGCAGAGGTGGGGTTTTCACGGTCACCGGCCCGGCGGGCTGGGGGCTACGCACGTCTCCCATCCATGCAAACACCCGGTACGTATACTCGGTTTCGGGCTCGACGGTGTCGAGGTAGTCGGGTTCGCTTGCGGGCAATTTCGGCACAAGCGTCACAAAATCCGTGCTGGTGCCCGTTTTTCGTTCAATCGTCAAGTGGGTGACGCCGGTGGTTGGTGGGTCCCAAGCCAGCAATACCTCGGTCGGGCTTGCGACAAACGCCTGCAGGTTCCGGAGGGGCTCGGGTGGGGGCGGCGCGCTGCCGCCTTGAGCTGCGGCGGTCGGCTCAGCAGGAGGCGCCGCTTTTTCCCAACAACCTGACAGCACGACAACGCAGGCCCCTGCGACGATTGCCCACAGGATCCAACGCAGCACGTGGGGGCGTTCAGCATTCGAATTGCGGCAGCTCCCCGTAGAGAGGGCACGATCTTGGCGTGGAGTTCGGCAGGTTGCGCAAGTTTCGGAATCAGGTTTATTCATCATGGTCTACCCCACCTTTTCGGTCAGTTTCACCCAGCTTATGCGGCACAAGGTGTGCGCCGTCCGAAAAACGGTCACACTCTGGTCCATTTATATGCTTTAGACACCACAACTGGGGAAAAGGCAAGAACCATACCCCAGTCTAAAAAAGATTCACAATCACAGGTCCAACGTGGTGGCTGGACCCTGCGGAGCCCGACGCACGGTGCTTCTTCGGGGGCGCCATTCAAAAATCCCCATGGAAAGTTCACCCGATTCCAAATGAAGAGTTTTCTTGCCACGGGGCTGGGCTCTGACTTTCCGTGTTCAAGAGAAACTGAGTAACCAAAGAAGGATTTTGATGTTTTTTCGGATGAGGCGACTATGAGCGAGACAACCCCCTTCGACGTCATTGTTATCGGTGCGGGCCCGGGCGGTTACGTGGCTGCAATTCGCGCAGCCCAACTTGGATTCCGCGTGGCATTGATCGAGAAAGAGACGACCCTCGGCGGCACGTGTCTGAACGTGGGCTGCATCCCGAGCAAGGCGCTTCTCGATTCAAGCGAGTGGTTCTGGCATGCGAAGGAATCGCTGAAGAGTCACGGCATCGAAGTGGGGGAGGTCCGGCTCAATTTGCCCACCATGATGGCGCGCAAGGCCAAAGTCGTCGAGGAGCTCACGCGCGGAATTGCCGGCCTGATGAAGAAGAATGGCGTCACGGTGGTGCGTGGCGTGGGGCGGCTGTTAGGCGGGATGCGCGTGGGAGTTCGTTCCACGGATGGCAGCGAGCAAGAGCTGACCGCGGCGAAGGCCATTCTGCTGGCGACCGGCAGCGTGCCGATCGAGATCCCGACGGCGCCATTTGACGGCTCGGTGATTGTGAGCTCAACCGAGGCATTGAGCTTTGAGGAAGTTCCTGAGCACCTCGTGGTGGTCGGCGCCGGCTTCATTGGCCTTGAGCTGGGCAGCGTGTGGCGGCGCTTGGGGGCCAAGGTGACAGTGGTGGAGATGCTGCCACAGATCGTCCCGATGATGGATCGCGAAGTCGGCGATGCGCTCTTTCGCTCCCTGCAGCGACTCGGTTTTCGTTTCGAGATGGGCGCGAAAGTTCTCAGCGCAAGCGCGGTGGAGGGCGGCGCGGTGGTCGAGATCGAGAAATCGGATGGCACACGCGAAAGCATCGCGTGCTCGAAGGTACTGGTGTCCGTAGGGCGGCGTCCGTACACCGACGGGTTGGGGCTGGAGGCTGCCGGCGTCGAGCTCGATGAACGGCGTCGAGTGAAGGTGGACGACCACTACCGCACGACCGCCCCGGGCATTTATGCGATTGGAGACCTCATTGCCGGACCGATGTTGGCGCACAAGGCCGAAGAAGAGGGCGTCGCGTGGGCCGAGATTTTGGCTGGGCAGGGTGGACATGTGAACTATGATGCGATCCCGGGCGTTGTGTACACGTGGCCCGAGGCGGCATACGTCGGCTTGACCGAAGAACAGGCGCGCGAGCGCTATGGCGACGAAGTGCGGGTGGGAAAGTTCCCCTTCGCGGCAAACGGCCGGGCGAAGGCGATGGGCGAGCGCGACGGCTTTGTGAAGGTGATTGCAGGTCCGCGAGGACGCTTATTGGGTGTGCACATCTTTGGGCCGCGCGCTTCCGATCTCATCGCGGAGGCTGTCGTGGCGATGGAGTTCGGCGGCACGGCAGAGGATCTTGCTCGCACGTGCCACGCGCATCCGACACTACCCGAGGCCGTGAAAGAGGCGGCCCTCGCGGCCGAGGGACGGGTGATCCACTTTTAGGGTGCGGCGAACCAACTGGGAGTCGCATGTGTCAGCGGTTGCGGCGCCCTCAGCCATTTTGGCAATTATAGGAAGGAAAGCGTGAACCGAAAACGCATAGAAGTCGTGCCAGTGGAGAAAGCGCTGCGCTTGTTGCGTGAGTGCGGCGCCTTGATGTCGGGCCATTTTCTCCTGAGCTCGGGACTCCACAGCCCTGAGTATTTCCAGTGCGCGCGGTTGCTGGAGCTGCCGCGTGTGGGTGAGCAAATTGCTGAGGCGATGGCGGAGGCGGTTCGCGTGTGGGGAGCGCACACGGTCCTGAGCCCCGCGTTGGGCGGCATCCTCATTGGCTATGAGCTCGCGCGCCAGCTTGGCGTGCGGAACATCTTTGCGGAGCGTCCGGAGGGCCGTTTCGAACTTCGGCGGGGCTTCCGGCTCGAAGAGGGGGAGCGCGTGCTTATCGCTGAAAACGTGATTACCACCGGCGGCAGTGTGCTGGAGGTGGCTGAGCTGGCCCGCGCCGCCGGCGCCGACGTCGTGGGCTACGCGGTCATTGTGGATCGCTCGGGTGGGCGCTTCGCTCCCCCCGAACCCGTGGCTGCCTACCTGAGGACAGAAGCGATCACGTGGCCTCCGCACGAGTGCCCGCTGTGCGCAAAAGGGGAGCCTGTCGTAAAGCCGGGAAGCCGAAAATAGTCCGAGCCTCAGTGGGGGACATGGCTCGCCTGCAGCGCAGTCCCGCCTGAGTGATGCTTCCCACTTGGTAAGTCAGCACGGGAGCGTGGCCTTTGGCGGTAGCGCACGAAAGGCGATTCGCAGCACCCCGAGTCCATTTGCTCTGAACGTCCCAAGCCTCCAACGGTCGGGATTTGGCCGGTTCTGGTCCGATTTTGTTCAGCATTGACACCTGTTTTTTTTGGCCGACGGAACTCAGAAGCAATGCTTGAGGAGGTAGGCTCATTGCGCCTCCCCTCCGCAATTTTCTGCTGAAGGACGTTTGGCCATGACGCAACCTGTTGAGCAACCTGAGAAACAGACGCGAGAGACGCTTCGCACCCTGCCGGGCGACGATGTGCGCCAAATCATGTGGCGCTTTGCCGACCGCTATGACTTGCAAATGCTCGTGCAATCCACCCGCGCCGTTGCGCGTGGGCCAGTAGCGCGCCTTGTGGCGGCCGGTGGGCGCAACACCCATGATTGGACGCGCGAAAAAGAGGAACTCTTGCGGCACTTTGACGAGTCTGGCATTACCGCTGCGTTCCTCGAGCCGGAGTACGGAGGGTTCATCGAAGGGCCAAAGAACTTAGCCACAGCGCTCATCGCTTTCGAGCTCGCGTGGGTGGACGCGGGCGCAGCAACCTGCAGCCTCGCCAGCAATCTGGCTTTGGCGCCCATCCACGAGCGCGGAACGCCTGAGCAAAACGCCCACTATCAGCGTGCGATGGCGCCGGCGCAACCCGGCGAGGATCGCAAGCCCATGCGCGGGGCCTTCGCTCTCACGGAGCCAATCCCGTTTGTCGGAGTGGACACAGGGGTGTTGGCGGGTCGCGTCAGCATTGCAAAGTGGGAAGAAGGCCAAGAGCCGATCCTTCAGGTGGAAAAACGCGGCCGCTTTATCACGAATATGGGCTACGCAAATTATGTGACGGCGGCGGTGGAGACGGCAGACCCGCGGATCAAGTCCTCCTGTATGGTGATCATCGAGGAAACCGACCCCGGCATTTTTGACCGCGGTACGCCCACCAAGAAGCTCGTGCATCAACTGTCGTCCACGAACGATCCCGTGATTAGCGTGCAGGTGCCGGCAAGCCGCATCATCGGTGGATACGACATCAAGGATGGCGTGATTGTGCCGCGCTACAATCACAGCGAGATCATTGAAGCGGTATTTCGGCGCACGCGTGTGACGGTGGCGGTGATGACGGCGGCCAAGCTACTGTCGGCGGTGGAGCCGATTATCCGGTACCAGCGGCAGCGCTTCCGCGGCGGCAATGTTGGCCCCGGCTCACCCCGCTATGATTTGGGTCTGCAGGGTAAGGAGGACGCGGTGCATCGCCTCGTGGACGTGTGGGCGATGGGCGAGGCGGCCACCAGTTTGGGCTTTGCGGCTGCGCGGGCTTTTGACGTTTTTGATCCACTCGAGCGCCAAAAGAACGAACTGCTTGCGGCGCGCGGGATTCGCGGCGGACGCGCGGAGATGAAAGCCTTGCGCGAGGTCGAGAAGAAGGCGCTGGAACTCATCGAAATGGAAGCTTTGCCGGCAGAAAAGCGCAATGCGGCGCGCTACGAAGAGCTCAAGAATGACCCGCTCGTGCAATACGTGTTGCTCGACGCCGAGACAAACGTCCTGTGCCCAGCTTCCAAATTGTGGTGTGGGTTTGGCGCCAATGCCATGCGCGATGCCGTGAGCCTAATGGGTGGTTACGGCATCACTGAGGATTGCCCGGGTTTCCTTGGCCAGAAGTGGATGGATGCCCAGTTGGAGGCGACCTACGAGGGACCGGAAGCGGTCCAGCGGCGGCAACTGTCCGTGACGATGACCTCGCCGGTGTTCCTTGCACTGTTCAAGCTGTGGACTCGCCAGATGCGTGAAATTGCGGCGCGTCGGCCCGGAACGGGTGCGTGCACGCTGGCGACAGCGATGACGATGTGGCTGTGGACATTGCAGCACCTGACGCAGGCGCGCGATGCGAATGGCAACGTTTTGTATCAGAGCGCGCGTCAGGGAGTGACCTTCCCGCTTGCGGACGCCTTGGCGTGGCTGCTGGCCTCGCGCCAGCAAATCCTTGACGTGCTCGAGCTCGAAGCCAAGGGGCCGGAGTGCCCGACCTTGGCCGAGGGACTTGCCGGCTACGTGAACTTCTTCACGGATCTGTGCCACGTTCAGGCAGCACGCGCTGCAGGCGAATGTGCGCGCATCTGTGCCGAGCTTGTGCATGGCTACAACCGCCATCCTGCGTGGGACGATGAAAACATCGAGTGCGGCTGCTACCACGAGGCGGAACTCGAGGACCTCGAGGGTGTGATCCCCGGCTTGGAAAGCGGGGCTGAGGAAGAGCACGCAATTTTGGATGAGGCGGTGCGTCCGTGCAAAGCGGGGCCCTGCGTGCGCTTCGACGGGCTGGAGCAATTTGAACGCATGCGCATCAAGCTCGATGGGTGTCTCACGGGGTGCCGCCTTGCCAAGGAACGGGCCGCTGAGGCAGTGACGCAGGTCATGATTCCCGAAGCTCTCGACTATCCGGCATAAAGCGGATTGCGACATCGTTGAGCAAGGAGAACAGCAAGATGGAAAGTGTTGGAGAGGTTGCAGTTGCCCCCGTTGAGCGCATGCGCATGGACGTGGACATCGTGTGCGTGGGGTTTGGCCCTGCGACGGCGGGCTTTCTCACGCGCTTGGATCGGGAGCTGACGGACGAGCATGGTGCGCCGCGTTTTGAAAGCCGAGCCGTGCCCGGCATGCCGCTGCAGGTAATCTGCTACGAGCGGGCCGACGATATCGGCTTTGGCGTCTCGGGAGTGGTGACGCGCGCGCGGGCGATTCGCGCCGCTTTTCCGAACACGGACCTGACGAAAGAAGTGCCCTTTGCGACGCCGGTGCGCCATGAGGAAGTGTACTACCTGCTGGATCCAATTGGCGCAAGTCGCCGCTCGCGAACCTTGCGGATTGCGGACCGCCTGATTCGGGCGACGCGGGGTTTCGGGCTTCTGCGGGACGATGCGCTTCGGCTTCCTTGGATTCCTCCCTTCCTGCGCAAACACGACGGGCTGCTATTGGCGATCGGGCAGTTCAATCAGTGGGTCGGTTCGCAAATCATGGGGCGCGGTAACGTGCAGATCTGGCCGGCTACGCCCGTGGAGAAGCCGATCGTGGAGGACAACCGCGTCGTGGGCGTGCAGCTTGTGGATCAGGGGACCGATCGCGCGGGGAATCCGGATGCGAATTACATGCCAGGAATGGAGATTCGGGCGGCGCTTACCGTGATCGGTGATGGGCCCGTGGGGCCGGTCGGACGCGCTCTGGATGAGCACTTTGGCCTGCCCGAGGGCCACTCACGCACGGAATGGGCGGTGGGGATGAAGGTGGTCATTGACTTGCCGCCTGCGTGCGCGCTTCAGCCAGGAACGGTCATCCACACGTTTGGTTATCCTGAGCCTGAGATCTTTGGCTTCCTCTACGTGTACGAAGGTGGCGTTGCCAGCGCGGGGATTTTTGTGCCGTCGTGGCTCGATCACCCTGCGCGGACGGCGTACCGCTACCTCCAGCACTGGCTGATGCATCCGGCTCTGTGGAAACACGTACAAGGTGGCTCGCTTCGAAGCTTCGGGGCTAAGACGCTTTTCGAGAGTGGCCGGCGCGGCGAGCCATATCTGGTCGGCGATGGCTATGCGCGTATCGGTGAGGGGTCGGGCAGCACGAACGTGCTCACGGGCAGTGGCGTGGACGAGGCGTGGCTGACGGGCGAGTTGCTTGCCGAGGCGGTTCTGGATCTCCTGCGGCAAAATCGTCCCTTCACGCGCGAGAATCTGGAGCGCGCCTACGTTCGGCGTCGGCGGGCAAGCTGGCTTGAGCGCGAAGCCCGCATCGCAGAGAAAAGCCGAGATGGCTTCACCCGCGGATTCGTGGCCGGGCTCATTGGCATGGGACTGACGGGTCTGACGAAAGGCTTGCTGAACATGCCGGGGCGTCACCGCCCGCCCGCGAAACGGATTCCTTCACTGGAAGAGTACTACCGTGGAAAAATCTCGCCGCCCGAACTCGAGGAGATCCGTGCGCGATGTGCGGCTGAGGGCAAGCCGCTTCACGACGCGCTCATGGACCGCGTCGGCTGGCCACCCATCCCATTCGATGGGAAGTTGCTGGTCTCTCATCAGGATGCCCTGCTCATCGGGGGAAAGGTGCAGGCGCCGCCCGGTTACCGCGACCACGTGATGTTCCTGCGCCGAAATCTCTGCGAGCAATGCCGCACGCGCGTTTGCATTGAAATGTGCTCGGGGCAAGCGATCATGCCGGGCGAAGAGGGCGGCCCCCCAGCGTTCGACCGCGAGAAGTGCGTGCATTGCGGGGCGTGCCTATGGAATTGCGCGCAATCGGATCCTGAAAACCCGGAGCTGGGCAACATTCGATTCCTTGCCGGCGCCGGTGGGCTCCACTCGGCCGAAAATTGACGTTACCCAGATCGCTAAGCCTGCGGACACCCGTGCTATCCGCTTGCTTTTTGCGCTCATGTTGTGCGCAACTTCGCGGTCAATGATTCCGGCGACGCGCCGTACAAAGCAAACCATGGGTCTACTGGTGTGCGGCGAAATGACGTGCGCAGCGCAAGGGCGCTGTGGCGGCGACGACGCCGGGACAGCTTGAAGGAAGGAGTGCGCGCATGACCGATCCGCAGGACGTCCAGAAGTTCTTGGAGGATGAAAACCGCCGCGCCGAAGAAGCGGGGCGTAAGCTCGAGGGCAAAGGGCGCGTCGGCTGGCATCACTATTTTATGAACATTGCGCATGTGGTGGCTTCGCGCTCGACGTGCGACCGCAAGCACGTGGGGGCGGTGATCGTGCGTGACAAGAACATATTATCCACGGGCTACAACGGTTCCATTCGCGGACTGCCCCATTGCGACGACGTCGGGCACGACATGGTGGGAGGCCACTGC
The DNA here is from genome assembly GCA_003290465.1 of Candidatus Sumerlaea chitinivorans. Taxonomy (GTDB): domain Bacteria; phylum Sumerlaeota; class Sumerlaeia; order Sumerlaeales; family Sumerlaeaceae; genus Sumerlaea; species Sumerlaea chitinivorans. Next base: position 2,237,384 of record CP030759.1, on the reverse strand, counting down.
GTGCGCACCGTCCACGCTGAGGCAAACGCCATCATTCAAGCCGCGCGTCATGGCGTGCGCATCGAAGGCGCAGACATCTATACCACGGCCAGCCCATGCTGGGAATGTTTCAAGCTGATCGCGAACGCTGGAATCCGACGAGTGTTCTACGGGGAGTTCTACCGCGAGCAGAAAGTGTTCGAGGTTGCGCAGCAGCTTGGCATTGAACTCATCAAGATTGAGTGAGCCGGAGACCCATTCGGACACGGCGGTGCGGGGGGCGCTTGGGTTTGGGCTTGCATGTCCGCGTGGGGTCGCGCACATCCAAAGGCGTGACGGTCGAGTGCGTCACGCCTGCACGATGCAAGCGAAGGCTTGCGTGCACGGCGTGATGGCGGGATGCGAAAGGATGGGCGAAAATGGATGTTCGGGGAAAACAAATCCTTGCTGGGGTACTTATGGGATTACTGCTGGCGGGAGGAGGTGTCGCCGTGACATGGGCAGAGGAGAGGTCGGTGCTTGCCGAGGCAATCGAATTGCGCCAGCGAGGGGAGTTTGAGAAAGCGACTTCCCTGCTGAGGCACTGGTTGGACGAGACTACGGCGACCGCAAGCGCGGAAGAACGGCGGGCGGCTGAGTTTGAAATCGAGCGCATGCGCCGCATTCGGCTCGATTACAAGCGTAGCGCGGAAGAGGTTTTCGAGGGCATTCGCAAGCGTGTGCCAGATTTCAGCCGCGAAGAATTCGAGCGGTTGGAGCGCGACGGGCATTTTGATGTCCAAGTGATTGACGGTCGCAAGGTGTTCATGAACTCGAGTGTCTCGAACATCTTCCTGCGGGTGCCCGAGCTTCGAGCACGCGATCGCTCGCGCAAGCCCGATCTTACGTACCGTAAGCTTTATGACCACGCGCGCCGAGTCAAAGAGGCGCACCGGCTCACGCGCGACTTTCTTGTCCTGCCGCAGGATTTCATGGTCACTTACACTCTGACGGTGAAAGCGAACGCGGCGCCGGCAGGGGCGTTGGTGCGCTGCTGGATGCCCTACGTGCGAATGTTCCCCTTCCAGAGCGACGCCTATATCTTAGGCACGGATCCAACCGATTACCTCGTTGCCCCCCCAGAGTATCCTCACCGGACAATTTATCTTGAGAAACGGGCGGAGAAGGACGTGCCAACGCGGTTTCAGGTCCGCTTTATCTATCGGTGCTGGGCGCGGGCGAGCGAGGTGGACCCGGCAAAGGTCCAGCCTTACCGCAAGGATGGGCCAGAGTACGCGTACTATGCGGCGGACCGCAAGCCACACCTCGATTTGTCCAATGAGCTTCTGCGGAAACTGAATTCGGAGATTGTGGGCGGGGAGACAAACCCGTATCTCATCGCACGCCGTATCTACGACTGGATTGCCCAGAACACGATCTACCAGTACGCCCGCGAGTACTCGACGCTGGATAACATTTCGCACTATGTCGCGTCGCGTCGCGCTGGAGATTGTGGCCAACACGGCATGCTATTTATCGCGCTCTGCAGGATGAACGGGATTCCCGCGCGCTGGCAATCGGGCTGGGAGAGCTTTGACGCGCGCGGCAATAATATGCACGACTGGTGCGAATTCTACGTGGAGCCCTATGGCTGGTTGCCCGCAGACCCCGACATGGCGGTGAACCTTGTGCATTATGCGCAGGACGTCTTGAGCGAGACGGAAATTCGCGAACTGTGCGACTTCATGTTTGGGAGCATGGACCACTTCCGCCTTGCGACGAACTGCGATTTCGGCATGCCGCTCTACCCCCCGAAGGAGGATTTCCGCAGTGAAACGGTGGACTTCCAGCGCGGGGAGGTCGAGGCCGACGGCAAGAACTTGTACTTTGATCAATGGAATTGGAATATGGAAATTGAGCCAATTCCGCCAGAACGAGCAGCCGAATTGGCCCGCCAATATGTGCCGCCACTGACACCTTCGGGGCCCACGCCACAAGAGGGCGAGAGTGCAACCAGCGGGCCTGCCGTGGCGCCTGCAGCCACCGATCAAACGACGAGCGGCGCTCAAACGAGCTCCGATCCAGCCATGAGCGCACCGATGTCATGAAGAGATGTGGCGTTCGGCACACGGCTTGCTCATTTGCATTCGAGAAAAAAGCAGAGTGTAGCTTGCGCTTTTTCATCTTTCGGCAAGACCACGCAACTCAACGAAGGAAAGCGGTATGAAACAACTGGTACGGCAATTGGTGAGCCTCATCGCGGTGACGTTGCTGACGCTGAGCACAGGGTCCGGCTGGGCTGAGGAGACAACCGGAACCGTTGCGAAGGATGGCGGCACGACGCCGTCGGAATCCATGGAAGGAGCCCTTGCAAAACGCTTGGCAAGGCTGCCGGAGGTGCTCGCAACCTACGATGGGGGGCAGTTCACGAAAGAGGAATTGTCGGCAACGCTCCAACTTCGCAAGCCACGCGCGTTGGCGCAGTTTTCGCCGGCAGTGATCCTAAACGCCTCGGATGCGGTCCTCCGCGAGGTAGTGAAGGATTTTCTCTACGAACGCTTCCTCTATGAAAAAGCCAAGACCGAAGGCATTGACGAGAACACGAGTACGATCCGGGAGAAACTTGCGGAGTACGAAGGAGAGGTCTTCAACCGCCTGTACTACGAGCGCGTCTTCGCCAAGGAGCTCGAAAAGGCGCGTGAGGAGCGGATGCGCGAACTTTACGAGCAGGAGAAGGCCACGAAGTACACGGTGCCGGGGGTCACAAAACTGGCGGAAATTTATCTGTCGGCTTACAAAAGTTACGAAGTGAAGTCTGGCGAAACGCTCGCGGAGATTGCAAAGCGCGAGGCGGGCGATCCGCAAGCGGTGCGCCGTATCCTGAGGGAAGATCCATTTCACTTTTATCGTCGCTCGCCGGGGGTTGAGACGGGGGAAGTGGATTACCGTGAGGTGCAAGCGGGTGAAAAACTTCTCGTGCCCCTCAAGAAGGATGAGCTGACGTCGAAAGAGGCGCTCGCGAAGAAACTTCGTGCGGAGGCGATTGCTGGGGCGGATTTTCTGGAACTTGCCGAGAAACACAGCGACGCCCCGGCGAGCCGGCGTAAGGAAGTCTTCAAACTCGAATCCGACATGATGAGTGAGGTCCAGCGTGCTGTCGAGCAAGCGCGTGGGACGTCCATAACCGAAGTGGTGCGGTCACCCCATGGCTTTCACATTCTGAAGATTATGGACCGTACGGAAACGCAGACGTTGAGCTTTGAACAGGTACGGAACAAAATTGAACTTAGTGCCGAGGACCAACGCCGGATTGAAGATACAGCCCGTCGCAATCTTTTCGACCGGTTAAGCTCGAAGTACAAACTGGAAATGAACACGGAGGCGCTGCGTCGCGATGATCCGGGGGGCACGGATCCTCTGACGGCGTCCACATGGCTCGCGCGGATTGGGGATTTTCGCTATACGTACGACGATTTCCAGCGTGAGGTGCTGCCCTACCAGAAATCGTGGCGTGGGATGAATTACGACGAACGACTGAAATTCCTAAGGAGCTCGCCGAAAATCGTCATGGAGCTGGTCAAGCGCGAATCGAAGGCCCTCGGTTTAGAGAAAGATCCTGTGTATCGCTCCGAAATGGAGTCGAAGAAAATCATCGAAGTGACGACGGAATGGCTACGGCGTCGCGAGCAAAGTCGGAAGCCGCCAACCGACGAGGAGCTTCGCGCGTGGTACGAACAGCACTTGGACAAGTTCACTGGGGCTGAGAAAGTGAAGCTCCGTGAAATCACGAAGCGCGTGAATCTGCTTCTGCCGGACGCGGAGCGCCAGGCTGCGATCGAAAGCGCGAAGAAGCAGCTCAACGACATTCGATCGAAGATTCGCACCGTGCAGGATTTCGAGGAGTACGCGCGCAGAGAAAGCGACGCCATTGCCACGCGCTCGCGCGGTGGGCTCATTGGAGTGGTGCCCACATCATTCCGGGGTGACGCGTTCCGCAACGAAATCGCAAAGCTCAAGGTGGGGCAGATTTCCGAACCTTTCCTCTATGGTTCCGAGGTCATGATTATCATGCTCGAGGAGAAGATCCCTGCGCCGGTCGTCTCCTTTGAAGAAGCGCTGCCTAAGGTGCGCCGGATGTACGAGCTGGAGCAGACGCGCAAAGGGCGCGACCTCGAGCGCGACGAGCTCTTCAAGGAGAAGCGCGTCGAACTTAAGTTCTGACCGAAGACGCACGGTGAGGGTTGCGCTTGCGGGAGGCTGTGGGGACGAGGCCCTGTCGCGAAAAAGACGGCTCGCGTGGCTTGGGCGCGAAATAAAGAAGGGGCGAGCAGCTCGGCTTGAGCCGCTCGCCCTAAAGCTTTGATCGTGCAGTTCCGCTGGCGCGCAGCGGCGCCGCACCACTCGCAATTCGTGCGCTACTTCTTCTGCGAGATATAGAAGGAAATCATCTCGCGGCAGGAGATAACGCGGACTTTATCTGCATGGCCTGCCTGACCGAACGCGATCATGCGCTCTTTGCAGACTTCCTTCATGGCTTCGCGCGCGGGCTTCAGGTAGTCGCGCGGATCGAACTTCTCAGGCTGCTCCGCGAAGACCTTGCGGATGGCGCCGGTGATGGCGAGGCGGTTGTCGGTGTCGACGTTGATCTTGCGCACGCCGTGCTTGATGCCGCGCTGGATTTGCTCAATCGGAACACCGAACGCGGGTTTCAGCTTGCCGCCGTATTTGTTGACGATCTCGACCAACTCCTGCGGCACGCTCGAGGAGCCATGCATCACGAGGTGGGTGTTGGGCAAACGGCGATGGATTTCCTCGATGAGGTCCATTTTCAGCACGTCGCCTGTGGGGGGCTTGGAGAACTTGTAAGCGCCGTGGCTCGTGCCGATCGCGACGGCGAGCGCATCCACGCCGGTTTCCGCGACGAATTGCTCAGCTTGCGCGGGATCGGTGAGGTGCTTCTTGGCTTCCTCTTCGCTCAGACCGGCGCCGTGGCCGTCCTCAATGCCACCGAGAGCGCCGATTTCGCCTTCGACGCTCACGCCGAGAGCGTGGGCGACTTGGACGACCTCGCGGGTCACACGAACGTTATATTCGTAATCCGAGGGCGTCTTGCCGTCGGCCATCAGCGACCCGTCCATCATGACTGAGGTAAACCCTTGGGCGATCGCGCTGTAGCAAGTTTCGGGGGCATTGCCGTGGTCGAGGTGCATAGCGATCGGAATGTTGGGATGAAGCTCGGCCGCGGCCAAAATGAGGTGCCGCAGGTAGGCGTCCTGACTATAGGAACGGGCGCCACGCGAGGCCTGAATGATGACGGGGGAGTTCGTTTCGACCGCAGCAGCCATGATGGCCTGGATCTGCTCCATATTGTTGACGTTGAGCGCTGCGACGCCGTAACCATTTTCGGCCGCGTGGTCGAGCAATACGCGCATTGGGACGAGAGGCATATTTCAAATCCTTTCTAATTCAAATTTTCAAGGCGCAGTCACGGGCGACGACAACGGTGTGTCAAGCCTTTACGATAACAGACGTTTGCAGCGGCGAATTTATTCGCAGCTGTATTGCACGACGCAAGTCAATCGATCCAAAACGGGAAAATCTTTCTATATTTGTGAAAAGAGACACAAATTTTGCCGTTCTCGACGGATGATTTTTACAATTTGGCGAATATAGCCGCATTGTTCACTCTGGGAAAGCCCGTTGCGTTTGGCCCATCATTCTCCCCTTAAGCGACCAAGGGACAACGGTGCTGTTCTGGAAGAGCTGCGAGTCCTGCGGCCTCCCGAAGCAATGGACTGCTACGTTCTGACGAAAAACGATTGGTGCATTTCCTGATGTTTTACTCTTGATATTTCAATCATTGGCAAGTAACTGATCGGCTCACGTATAAGGTCTTGCGGGTTTCCGAATTGCCTTCAGCGGCGCTGGAGAAAGAGGGGGTGAGCTTGTGTGTCGCCAAACAGCGGATAAATAGAAAGGACGAAAAAAAGGACATGATGCAAAATTACAAGAACTCTCCGGCGAGTAATGAAACCGAATGGGGGAAGGGACCTTTCCGAGAAGAATTTGAAAAATTGCGTGCCGCACTTGCGCAGTGCGAAGCCAAGCTTCATGCCCTTCTTCAGGCATCTCCGGACTTGGTGTTTGTGCTCGACCGTGATCAGCGTTTTGTCTCCTACCATAGTACGTTGGTACCGCTCCTGTATCCCCCGTCCACATTCCTTGGCAAGCGGCATGGGGAAGTGATGGGGCCAGAGCTCGATGCGCTCTTCCAGCCAGCGTTTGAGAAAGTCCGGCAGGGAGAGATCGTGGAATACAGCTATCCCCTTATGAAGAAGGAGGGGCGGCGGTGGTTTTCTGTCCGACTATCCCCGTGGTTTGTCGACGAGGAATTTCAGGGCGTGATCGCGGTCGTCCGGGACATCACCAACGAGCGCGCAATGCAGGAACAGATCGCGTTACAGGCGACCACGGATGCTGTGACAGGCCTTCCGAACCGTGTGCTGTTTCGCGATCGTCTGACGCAAGCGATTTACCGCCGTGCACGTCATCCGCAAACTCTTGCAGCCGTTTTCTATGTGGACCTCGACCGATTCAAGATCTTGAATGAGGCAATTGGCCACGACGAAGGAGATGTAATTCTTCGCGAGGTGGGAGCACGGCTTTCGGCGCTTCTGCGCCCCGAGGACACCGTAGCTCGTTTAGGAAGTGACGAGTTTGCGGTTTTGGCTGAGGGCTTCGACAGTCTTGCAGATATCACGCGTATGGCGGACCGGCTCAATGCCGCCCTAAACCAGCCCTACGGAAGTAACTTGCTGCATCTCACGGCTTCGATGGGTGTCGTCGTGATCCAAGATCCCATCACTTCAAGTGCCCAGGTTTTGCGCGATGCTGAGGCCGCCTTGGCGACCGCGAAACGTTCCACTCGGGGCAAGTACTCATTCTTTGTCCCCACGATGCATGAAGAAGCACTCCGGACGCTCGCCCTGGAGAATGATCTGCGTCGCGCCTTGGAAGTGGGCCAATTGGCCGTTTATTATCAACCGGTGGTGGAAAACAGGACGCGGGCCGTGGTGGGACTGGAAGCGCTGGTGCGCTGGCCGCATCCCGTGCGCGGAATGATCTCGCCAAGCGAGTTCATTCCCGTGGCAGAAGAGGCTGGGCTTGTGTGTGAACTGGATTTATGGGTGTTCGAACGGGTGTGCAGGCAAGTTCGCGAATGGGAGAGTAGCACCACGACGCTGGCGCAGCGCCCATGGTGGGTCAGTGTCAATTTCTCGGTGGAGCATTTCGCAAATGGGGAATTTCTCAAGGCCCTGCGCGACATTCTGGCCCGCACGGGGGTGCAAGCCCACCGCTTGAGGATCGAGCTGACGGAAAGTGTCTTCCTGCGCTATGCGGAGAAAGCCAAAGAGGTGCTTACAGAGCTCAACCGTATGGGATTGAGCACGTGCCTCGATGACTTCGGTAAGGGGTACTCGGCCATGGGTTACCTCCTCCATTTGCCCATCCATGTGCTCAAGATAGATCTTTCATTCCTTCGCAACGTTCCCGGAGACACCAGAGCGGAAAATGTGGTGAGAGTGATGACGCAGCTTGGGCAAGGGTTGCAGCTATGCGTGATTGCGGAGGGGGTGGAGCATGAGTCTCAGGCGGAGTTTCTGCGGACGATTGGTTGCGAACTGGCGCAGGGCTATTACTATGGGCGGCCCATGCCACCTGAGGAGGCGGGTAAGATTTTGGTGCAGGGGATGCTGGAGTAGCTCGAATCGCGCGGGACAATTGAGAGGTGCAGCTATGCGGTTGGGAGAGCTCACTTATGGGCGCTTGCTGGAGGAAGGAGGGGGAAGGGGTGGCGCCAGTTTTTCGAGCGGGATTTGCCCGCGCTCGAATGCCTTCAAATCCTCGAACCGGCCGAGATAGCGGAGGGCGGTGCGAATGTTCTGTCGGGCTTTTTCGGCCGCGGCGGGGTTCGTGCGGAGCGCTTGGACAAAACACGCAAGTGCGCGCTCATGGTCGCCCATGCGCCCGTAGGCAAGGCCTTTAATTTGCCACGCCTCCTCATATTGGAGATTGAGGGCAAGGGCGCGATCGGCGTGCACGAGCGCCTCGGCGGGGCGGCCGCTCAGTACCAACGCTTGGGCAAGGGTGCACTCGAGCACGACGGCATTCATATCTTTGTACACACCTTGCCGGTCTGCCAACACCTCCTCAAGAATCTGGATGGCGGCTTCGGGTTGCCCACGGTTCGTAAGCGCAACGGCGAGATTCTGGGCAATGCGTGCGCAAGGAGGAGAATCGAGGTAGGTGGTGGCGAAGAGGATGGTTTCGTCGCGCCAAACGTGCACCCGCACGCTTGTAAGCGAGACAAAGAGGGTCAGCCACGTGGCCGCCACGATGGCAACCTGTTTTGCCTTTTGCGGGGACGCACTCTGGGCAGCGGCGTACCAAGCTTGATCAAGAAGGGCTGCGACGGTGACCGCGAGGCCGACCAGCGGCAAGTACAAAAAGCGTTCCGCGAGGAATTGCATGGTTGGAATGATGTTCGACACGGGCAAGAGAGCGATCCAGAACCAAGCCATCCCGAAGCTGGCGCGCGGATCTCTGCGAGCGATCGCAATCCAAGCGCCTACGGATGCAGCAAGGATTGCCACCGCCACCCACCAACGTGGCTCGGCAAGTGAGCGCGTGACGCCAAACGCTTGGTAGTCGGCAAGCTGGCGGATGGGAGCGACGGACAATGTCACGTAGCGAGCCGCCGCACGCACCATGGTCAACATGTCGCCGAGCAAGCTCCCCGAGAGGCGGGGGCACTGGGCAGTTTGCCCCAGTACGCGATGACGAACGTACACGAAAGCGAGCAGTAAGGCAAGCTGCCCCGCAAGCAAAAGGACTGCGCTCGGCAGGCGGAGGCGGCGTGCGTCCCGAGGCGTCAGCAGCCACAGGCCCATACTCAGCACGATGGGGAGGCTTGCCGCCATTTCTTTACTCAAAAGGGCCCCAGCGAAAAGAAGCAGAACGAGGATGCATGTACGCGCGCGAAACTGTCGCCAGAAGTAGGCCTGCCACGCGAGACCGAAGGCAGCGAGATAAAACGCGGTGAAGAGCATTTCGTCGCGGCTCTTCACCCACGCGACCGCTTCGGTGTGCACTGGATGGCAGACCCACAGTAGGGTGGCAACGAGAGCCGCTGCCCGGGAGGCTGGCGAGGGGCGAAGTGCAACAACCCGATTCACAACCCACAGCACAAGCACGGCGTTCAAAGTGTGGAGAAGCACGTTGTGCAGATGCCACCATGCGGGGCGGAGCCCGACGAGCACGTAATCGAGGAGGAAACTGATATTGCGCAGCGGCCGATAAAGCCCCGGAGTCGTGGCCCACGCATAGGTTGTGGCGTCCGTAAAATAGGCCCAAAGATAACGCGGGGATTGCACCGCAGGATTGCGGACAATGAAGAAGGTATCATCCCAAACGAACGAGAACCGGAGGGAAGGCAAATAGAGCACAAACGCAACTGCGGCGACAAATGCGAAGTGCCACTTGGGAAGGGGGGGCGAGGGCGCCCGCTCCACTGCGTGGATCGTCACGGTTGCATTTGCCTCGGCAGTCATTGCAAGCCAACGTGTAAAGCCCCGGAGAGCGGTCGCAAGGGAAATGCGCGTGTGTGCCCAGTGTGCCGTTTTTTCTATTGTGCATCGGTCTCACGCGTGAAACTAATCACGCAAAACTTCGACAGGCCTTTTGAGGAGCAAAACGGGTGAAAGTTGCGATCTTTGGTTTAGGCTATGTGGGCACCGTGTGTGGTGCCTGCTTTGCAAAGTATGGTCATGAGATTCTGGGGGTGGACGTCAATCCGCTAAAGGTCCAGATGATCAATGAGGGAAAATCGCCCATCGTGGAGCCACAGTTGGACGAATTCCTTGCGGAAGCTCATGCGCGGGGTGCGTTTCGGGCGACGACCAACAGCGCCGAAGCCGTGGCATGGGCCGACCTCTCGCTGGTGTGCGTGGGCACTCCCTCGCGTGACAATGGCTCGCTGAATCTCGACTACATTTTTGGCGTGTGCCGTGAAATCGGGGAGGCCTTGCGCGAGCGCAAGGATTACCATCTGGTCGTCATTCGCTCGACGGTGCTGCCGGGAACGATCGAGCATTGCGCGACGCTCATTGAGGAAGCATCGGGAAAGCGCTGCGATGAAGGATTCGGGATAGCCTCAAATCCTGAGTTCCTGCGCGAGGGCAGCGCAATTCGTGATTTCCAGAATCCGCCTTATACGTTGGTGGGCACGGAGGATGAGCGTGCGGCGCAGATGCTGCGTGAGCTTTACGCACCCGTGGGCGCAGAGTTTATTGTCGTGCCGGTGCGGGTGGCGGAAATGCTCAAATACGTGAACAACTCCTACCATGCGCTCAAGGTCGTGTTTGCGAATGAGGTCGGGGAGATTTGTAAGGCCCTGGGCATTGATAGCCACATGGTAATGGATCTTTTCGTGCGCGACACCAAGCTCAACATCTCGCCTGCGTATTTCAGGCCCGGCTTTGCGTACGGGGGCTCCTGCTTGCCGAAAGACCTCAGCGCACTGACCTACTGTGCGCGCTGTCTGGACCTTGAGGTGCCCGTGCTGAGCCACGTGGCCGAGAGCAATCGCAAGCATATCGAATTTGGCCTGAAGCTCATCCAGAACACGGGAAAGAAGCGGATTGGCCTGCTGGGCTTGAGTTTCAAAGCCGGCACGGATGACTTGCGCGAAAGCCCGTTGGTGGAGCTGGTCGAGCGCCTGATTGGCAAAGGCTACCATGTGAAAATCTACGATCGCAACGTGAACTTAGCGCGCCTGATGGGGGCGAACAAGGCGTACATCGAGCATGCCATCCCGCATATCTCCCAACTGTTTGTTTCCTCGCTCGAAGAAGTGCTCAAGGCCAGCGAATGCATTGTGATTGGCAACAATGATCCGGAATTTGCGGGCGTGCTCAAGAAAGTGAATCCTGACCAAGTCGTGGTGGATTTGGTGCGTGTGGATCGCAACGTGACGAGCGAGAAAAACTACGAGGGAATTTGCTGGTGAGCCAAGCTCGCAAGCGCCGCGTGTTGATCATTGTCGAGAATCTACCGGTCCCCTTTGATCGGCGGGTGTGGCTGGAAGCGACTGCGCTGCGCGACGCCGGCTACGAGGTGAGTGTGATCTGCCCAAAGGGCAAGAATTACATGCAGTCTCGCGAAACGCTCGAGGGCATTCACATCTACCGCCACCCGTTGCCTGTTGAGGGGGACTCGGGAGCGCTAGGCTTTCTGATCGAGTATGGAGTTGCGTTTTTCTGGGAACTCTTCCTCGCGTGGAAGATTTTCCTGACGCGTGGCTTTGATATCCTGCACGCCTGCAATCCGCCGGATAACATCTTTCTGGTGGCTCTGACGTTTCGGCCGTTCGGGGTTCGGTTTGTTTTTGATCAACACGATATCAACCCCGAACTCTACATTGCGAAGTACGGCAAAAAAGGCCCACTCTACTACGTCCTGCTTGCGCTGGAGCGGCTGACGTATGCGACCGCGCATTTGGTCATTGCCACGAACGAAAGTTATCGGAGGATCGCGCTCACCCGCGGCCGCAAGCGTCCCGAGCAAGTCCACATCGTCCGTAGTGCGCCCGACACGACTCGTTTTCGCCCAGTCGAGCCGGATCCTGCGCTGCGCGAGGGGCGACGCTATCTGGTGGCCTATGTTGGGGTGATGGGCAAACAGGAGGGGATCGACCTCTTGCTGGATGCGGTGCGCGTGATCACGCACGAGCACGGGCGCGAGGACATTCTATTTGTGTTGATCGGCAGTGGACCCGAGCGACCCCACATGGAAGAGTATGCGAAGCGCATCGGCGTGGCGCCGCACGTGCGCTTCACGGGGCGAATCCCGGACGAAGACCTCCTGCGCTATCTCTCGACCGCGGACGTGTGCGTGAATCCCGACCGCGTGAACGAGATGAACGATAAATCCACGATGAACAAGATCATGGAGTACATGGCAGTGGGGAAGCCCATCGTGCAGTTCGACATGACCGAAGGGCGCTTTTCGGCGCAGGAGGCTTCGCTTTACGCGAAGGCGAATGACCCGCGGGATTTCGCTGAAAAAATTTTGGAGCTGCTTGCGGATCCTGAGCGCCGCCGTCGCATGGGTGAGTTCGGTCGTCGTCGGATGGAGACAGAGTTGGATTGGCGGTTCTCGCGCGAAGCGCTCTTGCGCGCCTATGCTTCGATACCTTGAGAGCGGCTTCGCCCTCCTGTCCACTGCGACATCGGGGTGTCCGCAGGTGCGCATAAACGCGGTAGGATCACGTCGGTCCGCAGGACGCACCTTCAGCGTGCGTACGTGCGCTTCCTCCCTTCCATCAACAGGCGTGTCGAAGTGGCGCACCGCGGTATCGACAAGCAAGGTTGGCGCACACGTGGAGGAAGCAGTTGTCTGCCATCAGTTCATGTGAACGGCGCCTGCTGATAAAAGGCAAGCAGATGGACGGAGTCGGTGTTGTTATCCCACGGCGGCCTTGCTGACGGGTAGCAGGGCCTCGCGGTATTCCGGCAGCACGGTGACCCCCAGGCCTGGTCCTGTCGGCAGGTGCATGGTTCCGTCCGGATCGCAGGCCACGCCGGCAAAGGGGTCGTTAGCAATGAGTAGATGGCCATCGAGGTCGAGATAATCCACGGCGGGACCCAAATGTGCGGCGGCAGTGATGCCGAGAGAACTCTCGATCATGCAGCCGAGCATGACGCGCAGGCCGTGGGCGCGGGCGACGGCAATCATGCGACGGGCTTCTGCGAGCCCCCCGCTTTTCATCAGCTTGATATTGATGCCATCCGTGAAGGGAGCCAAGCGCGGGATGTCGCGCGCAGTGTGCACGTCTTCATCCAAGAGAATAGGAAGTGGGCAATGGCTTTTCAGTTTGGGAAGCTGCTCGAAAGCCCCCATGGGGAGCGGCTGCTCGACGAACTCGACGCCAAGGTCGGCCAGCACTGGGAAAGCGCGTTTTGCCGTATCGAGATCCCAACCTGCGTTGGCATCCACACGGAGGCACTTCTCAGGCCCCACCAATTTTCGGATTTCCCGCATGACTGTGAGATCGTGCTCCACATCGCGCCCGAGTTTGATTTTCAGGATCTTGTAGTTTTGGGCTCGCTCGACCTTCTCGAGCATCACCTCGAGGGTATCGATGCCGATCGTGAAACTTGTGAGCAGTGGTCGCGTGGGTTTGTGGCCGAAAAGCTTCCAGAGGGGTATGCCCAAGCGCTTCCCAAGGCGATCGTAGAGCGCCATGTCGAGCGCAGCTTTTGCTGCGCGATTCTCAGGGACTCGGGCGTTGATTTCTGTCATCACGTGCTCGACAAGATCGAGGTCGTCAAACTCCATTTGCTCGACGGTGGCGAGGGTGCGCGTGACCGTCTCTTCGTCCTCGCCGTAGTAGCTGACCGGAGCCGCCTCACCAATTCCACCGTCGAGCGCAAGGTAGATGCGCTCTTCCTCCGTGCGGGTGATACGGGAAATGCCAAATGGATCCACCAGCTTGAGCACGTAGCGCGCGGTGGTCAGATGCAGCGGACTCATAGGCTCACTCCCGTACCGGCGCCAATCGAAGCCACGGAGAAGCGCGCTCCTTGGAGCTCATAGCCGCCGGAGCACTCAAAGGGTTTGAGCAGGAAAACGGAGTCGAGATCGCAATGTGTGAAGCAACCGAGGCCGCACGCAAGGTGGACGGATGCCGACAGGCCAACCTTGGACTCCATCATGCAGCCGATCATGAGTTCAAGGTTCGCAGCGCGCGCGATGGAGAAAATATCGAGAGCGCCAAGCAGACCCGCTTTCGCGACCTTGATATTGATGACGTCGGCCGCACCCTCGCGCACCACGCGGATTGCATCTTCGGGCGTGAAGACGGACTCATCTGCTCCGACAGGGACTCCGGCATGCTCGCGGACGTAGCGCATGCCTGCCAGATCGTCGCGCCGCACGGGCTGTTCGAGCAAGCTAAGCTCGATGCCCAACGCAGCGACGCGCTTTGCTAATTCAACCGCCTGTTTCGGGGAGAAAGCTTGGTTTGCGTCGAGCGAAAGTTCGCAGTCGGGAGCAACTTCGCGCACGGCGGCCACTCGCGCGACATCGGTGGCCACGCCCATGCCGACCTTGATTTTGATTTTCTGGAAGCCGTCGCGAACGGCCTTCGCTGCCGCTTGGGCTGTCTCTTCGGGCGTTCCAAGGGAGAGCGTGACGTCGGATTCGACGGTGGTCGTCACCCCGCCAAAGAATTGGTAGAGGGGGATGCCGGCGGATTTGGTGAAGGCATCCAGCACGGCAATTTCGACGCCGCTGTGGGCCCCAAATTGATGGCGCAGCGCCCGGCGCGTTTGGGCAAGGAGCGATCGCCATTCCCCAATCGGTTTGCCGACAAGCACGTGGCGCAGGTGCTCGATCGAGGCTATGCAGGTCGCTTGGGTGTCGCCCGTCGTGTAGGGCGAGGGCGCTACCTCACCGAAGCCAACGGTGCCGTCGTCGAGTTTCACGCGGACAAGCACGTTGTTGGCGGCATCTTTGCGCCCCGTCGCGATGATAAAGGGTTCTTTCAGCGGAAGATCGAACGCTTCGGCTTCAACCGCCACAATTTTAGCACACATTACTCCCTATCCTTTCTTTCCCCTGCGTGCGGGTAGGCGTAGACGGAACACCTCGCACAACAGCAGCGCTCCTGTTGCCGAGCGCTGCTGCGTGCGACAAGCGTTCGTGGGTTAGGCCTTTTGCCCCAGCCGCTTTGCCACGAGTTCGTCCGCAACTTTGAAGTCGTTGAATTCGATGGTGCGATCCTTGAGCGTTTGGGTGGTTTCGTGACCCTTGCCCGCAATGAGCACCAGATCGCCAGTCTGTGCGATTTCGATCGCTCGCGCGATGGCTTGGTAACGGTCGTGGATGACCTCCACTTTCGAGCGATCACGGATCCCAGCGAGGATGTTTTGCACGATGACTTCCGGATCCTCGGTGCGCGGGTTGTCGTCAGTGACGATGACCAGATCGCTCATTTCTTCAGCAATTTGGCCCATGATGGGGCGCTTGGTTGCGTCGCGGTCGCCGCCACACCCAAACACGGTGATGATGCGCTTGGGCTTCGTGGCGCGGGCAGCGTTCAGCACTTTCACGAGCCCGTCGGGGGTGTGAGCGTAGTCCACCACCACCACAAAGTCTTGGCCGCGTTCGACCGGTTGGAAGCGGCCGGCCACGATGATAGGTTTTTCCAGTCCACGCTTGATCGTCTCGAGATCTTCGCCGAGGGCGTAACAGACGCCGGCGCCGGTCAGCGAGTTGTAGACGTTGAACTGACCGCGAAGACGGCTATTGATTTGCACCGACCCCTTGGGGGTGACGAGGGTAAACTTGGTACCGTTGACCGAGTACTCGATGTCCCGCGCCATGATGTCAGCTGGGTTCTCGATCCCGAAGGTGACGACCTTCGCACGGGCAGCTTCCTTGAAGTAGTTGAAATTCGGATCGTCAATGTTGAGCACGACATGCTTCTCGGGAGTAGGCCAACTAATGAAGCGCATCTTGCACTCCCGGTACGCTTCCATGGTCTTGTGGTAGTCGAGGTGGTCCTGCGTGAGATTGGTCCAAGCGCCCACCTCAAACTCGAGCCCATCCACCCGGTGAAGGTCCACGCCGTGGGAGGAAACTTCCATGACGCAGTGGGTGCAGTTGCCCTCCACCATTTGGAGGAAGATCTCCTGCAGGTCGGGCGGCTCGGGGGTGGTGTCCTTCGATTTGCGGATTTCGCCTGCAACCTTAAAATAGAGCGTACCCATGAGGCCGACGCGGTACTTTTCCGAGAGAATGCTCTCGACGACGTGCGTCGTGGTCGTCTTGCCGTTTGTCCCTGTCACACCGATTAGTTTCAGCTTGCGCGACGGGTGACCATAGAATTCGCCTGCCAAGCGCGCAAGGGCAGCTCGGCTACTGGGGGCCAAAATCTTGGTGATGTGCGCGGGCACGGGCACGTCGCGCTCGAGGAGCACGGCCACCGCTCCAGCTTCGATTGCTTTGTCCACGACGTCGTGGCCATCGGGTATCTCGATCTTGTCGAGCTGCGTGTAGATGTTGATCGCAACGTAAAGATAGCCGGGTTTGACCCGAAGGGGATCGTAAATCACGCCAGTGATTTCGTGATCGGTGTGCCCTTGCACAACCTTCGCTTCAGGGACGACAGCAAGTAATTGACTCAGTTTCATTGATGGCGCTCATCCTTTCCTCACAGAAGTCCTTACCCACGTTTTTCGTGCGCGAGCACTGCAAAACAGCGATATGCATGTCCCCGGCGAGTGGGAGATGCAAACGGAAAACGCTTTTGAATCGCGGAAGGGGTCATCGTCGGCGCGTCAGGCGCCAGCGCACCAGATCCAAGTAGGCGGCGCGCATGGCGCGCCGGTCGATGGCTGAACCGAGCCGCCATGCAACGCGCTCGCGGGGAAGAAACTCGCGCACCCACTGCTTCCACGTGAAGTGTTTCGCGCAGTAGCGCATTCGCATGCGGTGGTAGAGTCGCAGGAAGCGCTCCGAGGCCACGCCGAGCGAGACGCTCTCGTGGTGGACCATGGTGGCGCGTGGCCAGTACAGCACGCGCCAACCGCGCTTGCGCGCACGTGTGCAAAAATCCACTTCCTCGAAATAGGCAGGGTAGAAGTCTTCGTCAAAGCCGCCCAGCTCAGTGAGAACTTGGCGACGAACGGCAAATCCCGCGCCCGTGACGTAATCGCACTCGCGCGGCTCATCGAATTGGCCGTTGTCCGTCTCGCCGGCACCGAAGTGGTCGGTTTGGCCGTTGGGATGAATGATGGCTCCCGCATGCTGGAGGCGGTTTGAATTCGGGTAATAGATTTTGGCTCCCACGATGCCGATGCGCTCGTCCGTAGCGAACGCAGCTGCAACTTCGCCGACAAAGGACGGCGAGACCTCAGTGTCGGGATTCAGAAAAATTACGATGTCGCCGCGGGTGGCCCGCCAGCCGACGTTGTTGCCGCCTGCACATCCCAAGTTGCCGGCGAGGGGAATCGTGCAAATCTCGAGGCCGAGCTCTGCGGCCACGTTCTGCGCAACCTTCACCGAATCGTCGCGTGAGGCATTATCCACGACAATGACTTCAGCGGGAGGCGGCGCCAGTCGTGCCACGGAATGCAAGCAGGGGCCAAGGTAGGAGGCGCTGTTGTAGCTCAGAATCACAATGCTCGCTGCAGGTGTGCCTGCCTGAGAATTCCCCAAGTCAGAGTGCGTTTGTGGCTTCTCGTCGGGCATGGGGTCTCAGCGGTTACCTACCCGAGGCTCTCGGGATCGTCGTGATTTTCTCCGGGCTGACGGGTGGGAGCGGATCGTTGGGCTGGCCGATGGGCACTGGGACTGTTGGAGCAGCGTTCCCCTCCGTTGGAGCACTGACAGCTGTCGCAACGGATGCCGCCGAATTGGACCCAGCATTTGTGACCGGAGTTTGCGTTGGGGCGGCCTCGACGGGTGTTGCAGCCGCCATTGCCCTCTGAGGGGAATCGGCCTGCGGGGTTGTCGCTGCCGCTACCGCACTTGCGGAGGGCGCTTTGGGTGGCTCCAGCCCCAGAAGTTCGCTTACCGTAACAAACTCGTAGCCCTGCGAGCGGAGATAGTCGATGGTTTGCTCCGTGGTCTTGAGCGACTTCTCGAAGCGATCGTGCATAAGGATGATGGCGCCGTCGCTTGTATTTTTCTTCACGATGTCGAACATCTTCTCCTGCGTGGTAGTCTTGCGCCAGTCGTCAGTATCCACGCTCCAGCAGATGATGCGCATCCCGAGCAGGTCGCAGACGTCTTGGACCTTCTTGTTTGCGCTGCCGTAGGGCGGGCGCATCAGGTGAACAGTCACTCCCGCAGCCTCGCGGATTTGCTCGTTGGTGTTCTCGATCTCAGCCCGAATTTTCTCTGGGGAGAGCTTACTCAGCGTCGGGTGCGACCAACTGTGGTTCCCCACTTCGTGACCCTCTGAGACAATCTTTTGCACGAGGTCCGGGCGCGATTTCACGTTCGGCCCCAACAGGAAAAAGGTCGCTCGCACGTTCTTGCGTTTGAGTAAGTCGAGAAATTGCTCCGTGTACTGAGGATGGGGGCCATCGTCAAAGGTCAGAGCAACCCACTTGCGCCCCGTTGGCCATTGGCGAATGAGCTTAAGGTCGGGGGGCGGGGTGCGGACGGGCGCGGGGCGCGCGACGGTGCTGCCGCTTGTGGAGCCTTGAGCGCTCTCAACGCTTCCTGCTGCGCTTGCGGGCCCAGCTTTAGCTGACTCTTCGCGTTTTGCGTAAGCCTGAACAATGGACGACAAATCGCGGGTGGCTCCAACGCCTTTGGGCGACGGAGGCGCGGCTGGGGATTCACTCGCAATCGGCTCGGTCTTCGGCACCGCGGATTTCGCTAATACGGGAACGGAAGGCAGATTGCGGGCAAAAAAGATGCCTGCAACGAACACAAGAATAAAAGCAACAATCAGCGCGGGAACTCGGAACTTCTGTAGCAACGGTCAACTCCCTCTCTTCGCGTGCGTGCTCGAGTCACGCTATCAACCTTCATTCACATTTGAGGGGCTTGGGAATTCAACTGCAATCGCGGGCCGGCTGCGCCAGCGCCTCTTTCGCGCGGCGGGCAAGCAACGACGTGAGAGTCTGGGAACGCCCCAGATAGGTCGTCATTAAAATTCGTATGTCGGGATAGTCGCCGCGGGCTTGTTCCAGAATGCTTGGAAGGTCCTCGGCTACGTGGCGGCCCGTGTGGAGAAAGTATGGCACGGCGATGATTTGCCGCGCACCCTGAGCCACGCAATCGCGTACCGCAGTGGGAATGTCGGGCTCGTTGCACTCCATAAAGCCCACGGTGACGATATCAAAGATGTGACGCGCGCGAATCTCTTCCGCCACGCGAAACACTACATCGTTGGACTGCGGGCGCGGGCTACCGTGCACCATAAGGAGAAGCGCACGCTTCATCGCTGACCTCCTGCGAGAGAGACGGGACAGTGCTCGGTGCCGTAGAGGGGGCACTCTGGATTCCGGGTGCAGTAGTCCGGAGCGCGCAGGAGGTCGTCGCGCCACTGCTGAGGCGGACGGGGTTGAGCCGCCAGCTCGAGGATCGCGTCGGCAAGCATAGCATCAAAACCGATTGGCTCTCCGATCACAAACTCGAGATCGGGAAACTCCGCGCGTGCCTGAGCGATCTGCTCCGGCAAGTCTTCGGTGACAAACTTGCCCGCGACGAGGAAGTACGGCTGGACGACGATCATTTTGGCCCCGCGCTCGACGCAACGTCGGACCGCCTCAAGAAAGTGTGGTGAGGTATAGTTCAGGAATCCGGCTTCCACGCAAAGCCACTCACCCATTTTGCGCAATCGCCCGACATGCTCGTCGAGTGCTTGCCCTGCTCCGCATAGTAGCGAGCCGTGGGAAAGAAGCACAAGCGCCGCGCGATTCGTGAATGTGCTTGGTTTCGTCATTTACCAAGTGATTACCGCACTTCATGTGTTCTGTTTCCAGAGATCGCGCGCAACGTGTGCGGGGCGCAGGCAACCAGGAATAACGCGCTGACTGACCGCCGAAGTGGCAAAGGCACGCTCGCTGCAAAATCCAGTGGACGAAATGGCTTCGTTTCAGTGACTTCAGCACATGCCGAAGCTGAGTCGTTTGACGGATTTCGCGAGAAGTTTCGGAGCATTCGTTGCACGCTTAGTGCAACAATGCACTGCGGCATGGGCGTGGCTGCGTCGCGCGCCGGTCCCGTTGCTGGTGGGAGTGGCGTGCTTCCTGATTTACCTCTATAAGCCGCTCATTCAAAGCAGCATGGATAATCAGCCGCTGCGGTTTGGTGCTGCCCTGCTGGCAACGCGCGGAACGCTCGACTTTACAGAGCTCAACATTGGGCTCGATCGCTTCTACAGTTTCCGGGTCATGCCCGACGGCAAGGTGCGGGCGCATACGCCGGTGGGGGCGGCGTTGCTCGGTGCTCCCTTTTTCTGGATTGCTCGCCAGCTTGGCATGGAGCTGACGGATGAGAACGTGGTTTTCTTGGATTCGCTTGCGGCGAGCGTTCTCACTGCGGCAAGCGCGGCCATGCTGTCGTTTCTTGCCCGGCGATATCGGCGAAGGACCGCCCTATTTCTTGGCTTCACTCTTGCGCTTGCGACGGCTTCGTGGAGCACGGCAAGCCGGTGCTTGTGGCAGCACACGGGCGCGCAGTTTTCCATGTTGGCTGCTCTCTGTCTACTGGATCGCGAACGTCGGCATCCTGTGGCATTCCTTTTTGGGGGACTGCTCTTGGCCTACACGTTTTGGTGTCGGCCAGCATTGGCGCCCGTGATCGCCGTGATCGCGGTTGGTGCCCTCATCCGCACGCGACGGGAACTTCTCCTCGGTGGAGCTGCAGCGCTATTGGCGGTAGGCGCATGGGTGGCCTTCAATATGGCGACAAGCGGTAAACCGCTTGGCACGTACGTGTCGCTTCGAGCGTTAGGCCCCGAGACGTGGTCGGCGTATCCGCGCCGCCTATTCGGGACGCTCTTCTCGCCCAATCGTGGCATGTTTGTGTTCTCCCCCATCCTGTTGCTTGCGATGGTGGCCTTGCCGCGCAATCTGGCTCATTGGCGTACGGAGCGCTGGCGTGCGGCGCTGGCACTCGCGGCGCTTGTCGGCATTCTGATGCGCGGCTTTTTTTACGGCTGGTTTGGAGGCCACTGTTACGGGTCGCGCTACATGTTGGACGTCGCGGCCCTGCTCTTGCTGGGGGCTGCGCCGCTCTTCGACTTCCTGCTCGCCAATTGGCGGCGCGCGGTGCTGCCCATTGCGCTCTTTGGCCTCAGCGCTTTCATTCAGTGGTTGGGGGTGGCGCGCGATTATGAGTCGTGGAATATCCTCATGGGCATGACTCGCGAAACCAACGCGTGGAACTGGCGAAAATCTCAGATCCTGCATTGCCTGACGTACGGGGCTTCGACGCGCGAACCGCTTGCTGTCAGTAGCGCAGTGAACCTGCCGCCCAACGGGGTGATACGGCTCAAAGACGACCCGACTTCGCCGTTTCTCCGCTACGGGTTTGTGTATCAGGAACCGCATGGCAATTGGGCGATGCCGCCGCGTGCTGGGATCGCTTTCAACCTGTCGGCGCCGAGCGCGCTTCGGCTCCGCGTCGAAGTCACTTCCGAGTATTTTCCGTACGAACCCACAACGGTGGGCTTATATCTCAACGGGACGAAATTCGGTGAGATTGTGATTCTGGCGAAAGATTTTACTTTTGCGCAGGCGCCGTGGTTCGATGTGCCGGCGAAGCTCACAAAAGAAGGGCTGAACCTTTTAGAACTTCGGGTAAGCCGCGTGTATTATCCTTATGCTTCGCCAGCACCGGTGGGCGCAGCGATCCGTGACGTTATTGTTTTACCGGTTGGGAAGAAGTAAGAGCGGTTCCTCGTGCCAGCGTTAGGGTGACCGCCAGCATCGCGGCCCAAAAAAGCATGAGTGGGAGAAGCGAAGCGGGTCCTTGAAGGCCCACCAGCGATCCGAGGTTGGGTTCGAGGTGGCCTTGCCAGAAGAGCCTCCAAATGTAGCGCCCAAAAATCCACGGATATTCCACCTGTGCGAGGTCTGGCGAAAGAAGTTGGTTGAGTGAGAGAAGTCCAAAGCAGCGATCGGGGAACTGAGGTTCCACGGCATTCACAAGCGTGTGCACCAGAATGCCCCATGATGCGGCCACGAGCACAACGGCGCGTCCAAGGCGCCAAAGCGCGAGCGGAGCGCACGCAAGACCCAAAAAGGGCACAGCAAACGCCAAATGGCGCGGGGCGAAACTCCAGCCTCCCCACCACATATAGTAGCCACTATTGTAGAGCAGATAGCCAACCACGATGGCGGCGCAGGTGGCAGCGCGAAGGCGCGCTCCCCACCGCCACCAGCAAGCAAGGCCTACGACCCCAAGGAGCAGGTGGGGGGACTGCACAAACAGTCCTCGGTACGGATGAAACGTGATGAGGAGGAGGACATCGAGGCGTGGCCACGTGGCGCCCATGAGACCGCGCGCCATCGCCTCCCGAAACATGGGCTCCATTTCATATTCGTATGGAATAGCGAAGCGGCCAAAGATTGAAAGTGTGTACAGGAAGAAGGGGGCGAGCGCCAACACGCCGCCCAGCGCAAGCCACGCGAGATGCGATAGGCTGCAGCGTACGGATCTCCAATAGTAGAAGGTCAAGAGCACGGCCGCCCACCCAACCAGATACTCGCACAGGATGGCCCACCCCAGTAAATAGCCAATCGAGAGGCTGGTGCGAGCGCGATGCGGGGTGGGCAAGGAGAGCTCAGAGGCCCCAGAAATCTCGGGCTCAGGTGGCGCTGGGGAAGTGTTTGGGGGAGCGGCGTGGGATGCGGAGAGCCCTGCCCCCGTTTCGTTGTTCCTGCTTGTGAGCGCAGGCTCGGCGCGTCGTGTCCGCTCGATGAGGAGTAATGCTGCAAGCAGGAAGAAGGTCGCTGGCCCATAGGACATGAAGAGATTGGCGTACAGGGCGAGCATCGTACCGGCGAAGGTTCCAACGGTGAGGAGGATGGGATAGTTTGAAGAATTCCCACAGGTGCCGCCCACATATCGCCGCGCGAGGCGAAGAAAGAGCACACCAGCCGCAGCGGTGAGTAGCGCCGTCGAGAAAAGGGTGACGAGATGCCGTCGTGTGAATGGAGAGAAGGCCGCCCCGCGCACGAGCTCGATCGCGTGCACCACGGCGAAGGCAGGGATACCAAGCAAGCTCGTGCCGATGCTCTTATCAGAATAAAAGTGCCCGTTGAAAACTGCAACGTCGTGAGTTTCGTAGCCCGGCGTGTTCCAGTAATCGTCAATGCGGAGGGTCTGACGCTCCACGATCGCGTAGGTCAGGGCAAGACGCGAGTTCACGTTCCAGCCGGCCTCGCGGTGCTGGAAATAGGCAAAGGTCGCCCAAAGCAGAGCGAACAGACAAATTTCTGCACGTGTGAGTCGGTTCACGGTCGAAGTCCTGCGTGCTTCAGGGGGAACTTGTCTCGCGGAATTCGCAAATGCAAATGTTTGCCCTTTTGTTTTCGGTGGTTGCATCGAGCTACTTCGAGTCAGACTCACCCGGAGAACCTGCGCGTAGCGCCCGTGCCGCAGTGAGATATCGGTTGAGATAAGGCAGACCGGCGATCGCTGGGACAATGTAGCGTAAGTTCACGTAGAGAGCGACGCCGAGCATCAGGCTGGGGGGAAACTGTGGGAAGAAACTGATTAGAGCGCCGTCGCGCGTGCCAAAACCCGCCACCGTCAGGGGGACGAGCCCGATGAAAATCGCAAGCGGAACAAGGGTAGCAAACTGGAATACGGGCAACGGCTGCGCATTGAGGCTGAGAAAGAAGAAATAAATCTGCACGAGGTGGAAGAACCATATCAGGAGAGAAAGCGCGCAGATGAGGCCTCGCCGAGCCCCGCGACTTTGGAGCAGCGAAATTGTTTCGTGGCTCGCTTCGAGGAGGCTGTGGATTTTGCGAAATCGCGGTCGCGCATTCAGCCACGTCAGAAGACGGTGAAAGCCGGGCAGAGCGCTGGGCGGAATGAAATAGAGGATCGCTACGGCGCTCACGGCTGCAAGGCCAGCAAGGCCTGCGACAACGGCAGCCCCACGCTGGACAGGCATGGCAGCTCCACTCGCGAAAAGCACGCTAACCCCACCCAGCATGACCAGTGCGAGCGTGGCTACGTCGAGCATTTTTTCAAAAACGACGACGTTCATAGCGCGTTTGAGATCGAGGGCTCCCGTGCGCGCCAAAAAGTAGCCTTTTGTCAGGTCGCCGAGTTTCGATGGCAGGATGAGATTCATCGTGTTGCTCGCCAAAATGAGGCCGACGGCTTCGCCCCACGAAATCGGGGTAAAGACGCCGACCATGCGGCGCCATCGCCATGCAATCGCCCAAATCTGCGGAACGAACATGAAGATCGCGAGGCTAAACCACGTCCAGCGGGTGGCGCGCAAGTTGGCCAGAAGCGCAGCGCGATCCACCTTCCAAAAGAGTAAGGCTAAGATGGCGACCGTGAGGACAAGCGAGATCGCACGTTTCACGCCGGTTTCTCCCCTTGGGCAATGGGTGAGGTGCTGGGCATGACGTCAATCCATTCCTCTCCGGCACCTGTCTGGTTCACTTGATCACAGAGGGCCCGGAGCTCGCGCCATGGCAACAGGACGCTCCGCTGATAGACATTGCTATTCGCAACGTAGATGGAGGTCGCATCGCTTGCCACGTGGATTGAGGTGAAACCAGCAGCGCCCGCTGGTCGTCGCACCACATTGCGGATACGAATCCGGTCAGGAGCGAACTCAAAAGAGCGCTCGAAGGTGTAGTCGGTGCGCGGTTTCCCGGTAATCAGAATTTTCTGAAGAAGCGCACGCAGCAGATTCGGGGCAAACCGCCCGAGGGTAAGGTTCACAATGCGAAAGAGGATCTGGGTGAAGGGTGTCGGCAGTTTGGCTCGTCGTCGGCACAGGCGCCCCGCCGCGCGGAAGCGATGATTTTCAAGGTCCGCCTCGACCTCGTAGTTGTCCACGAGATGCGAGACGAGGACTTTGCCGTCGGTAGTGGCGCCGATGAGTCCGGTGTCGCTGTATGCCGGGCCTTGGTCGGTGGTTACCTTGAGCACGCCGCCTTTCGCAAGGCTGAGCACTGCGTAGTATTGGGGTGTGCATTCCACGTAAAGCCGTGCCTTGGGAAAGTACTTTTGGAATGGGGCGCGCGCATTGAGCGGTTCGCTCGAGCGCACCGGCGAAAAATCAAGGTAAGCCTGCATCCAGTCGTAGAGGTAGTGGGCGCACATCCGGTCGTCGTCGTTGAAGTAGCGGGTGCGACGCGGAAGCGCGTGGGTCAGAAACTGATCGGCGATTTGCGCCGCCCTTGGGTTCAAGGGAGCCATCACCTCGAACCCGTGGGGATAGAAATGGTATGTGTTGCGGCTTCCGTATTCTCCCGCGTAGCTGCCGTCGTGATGCATAAAGTACCACGCGAAATCCACGGCAGGATGCAGGAGCGCGAGGATGCGCTCGTCCTGCGCTTTTTTCCAGAGCTTCGCGAGGAACGCAATGGTGCAGGTATGGTAGCCCGGATCGGCTCCCTCGTATTCTTGGAACCATCCCTCGTCGGATTGCCAAGCGCGAACGATGTCAAGATAAGCGTCCGAAGCTTTGCGCCACTGTTCGTTGCCCGTGAGTAGGTAAACATTGTAGAGAGCGAGGGCGGCAAGTGCTTGGTGATTTGTAAGCTGACCTGTTTCGTTGTGGTGGGCAAGGTAATGTGCGCGCCGCTCGAAAAACTCCAGAAACTCGGGCCGTTTTTCATCGAGGACAATTACTGTTTCCGTGCACGCATAGAGCGAAAAGACCATCGCACCGAGGGCGCGCTCGAAGGGGAAATAGTCGTCGCACGTTCCGTCGGGATGCGAGCTGCGCCGTGCAAAATCCACGCCTGCAAGAGCGAGCTCACGGACTCGCTCCACGCCGTAATAGGGATTGTCCGGAAACGGGTGGGCATAGGCCAGCGCAAGTGGCAACGTGAACTCCTGGTACATCCCACAAGGAAAGTCCATCGTGCGGTAGTGCCAATAGGAGCGGTCGAAGCTGCCGTAGGTGGGGCTGTAGCGGTTGCGGTCCACCATTTGGAATAAGCGGGGCAGGTAGGTGAAAGCCTCGTCCGTGTAGCGCCGACGCAAAGTTTCTGATGAACTACTCATTCAGCATCATTCCTCCGTTGAGCCACAATCAGGTCCGCGAGCAAACCAATGGCGCCGATGAGGATGCCGGCTGCAACGAGAATGATGTCCGATTCTTCAAGAGAGTGTTTTTGGGGGCGAAGCAGGTCGTAGGCACTTTTTAAAATTCCTGTCCCCAGCAATATGCCCGCGAGGGGGCCGTAAACGCGCAGGGGGCGAAAGTAGGTAATCATGCGCACCACGGTCGCAAGGTAGTTGGCGGTGTCCGTGAGCGGATGAAATTTCGATTTCCCGATGCGCGGATAATACGGTGTAGGAATGTACTTCACGCGGTAGCCGTTGGTGAGAAAGGCAAGCGTCATCGTCGTGACACAGGAGAATCCGTCGGGCAGCACCCAGAGATACCGCAGCATCACGGAGCGCTTGAAAGCTTTGAGGCCGGTGTTGAGATCGGGGATTTGCGTTCCGGCGAGGTACTCTGCAAGTCGGCGTATGAACTCTTTTGCAAGGATACGCAGGGGTTTGAGCGTGCCTTGCTCGCTCGTGCGTGCGCCGTTCACCTGATCGTATTCGGGAAACCACTCGAGAAGCTTTGGGATACTTGCGGCATCGTAGGTGCCATCGGCGTCGAGCATGACAATAATCTCGCCGCGGGCGGCACGAATACCCGTTCGGCGGGCGGCCCCGCTGCCGCGGTTTATGGAATGACGGATCACCCGCGCACCTGCTTGTTCGGCCACTTGGGCCGTGCGGTCCGTGCTGCAGTCGTCTACCACAAGAATCTCATAGGAGTAGTCAGTGGCGTCCATGGTGCGCTTGACGTCAGCAATCACCTTGCCCACAGCTTCTTCTTCGTTGTACGCCGGCAAGACAATGCTGACGGCGGGCGCCGCTCTCTCTGTCGATTGTTCGCTCACGAAGAGATTTCTTGCCTTAGGCCATCCGCGGGCGTCAATCGTGGATGCAACATTGCTCTTGCCCTCTTTTGCACTTGTGTGCGTAATCCACATCACGGAAGAAGCGTACGACCAAGCGACGGCTGAATGAACCTGTACGAGCGATTTTGGAGACTGATCGAGGAGAAGCGCGCTGCAGCAAGTACGCCAGCGGGGGAGCTGGACTTGCAGTTGGTGGCGATTCGTCCACAAGGGGACGAGAAAAGCCGAGCAGCGCAGGAACTCAGCAGTGTGGTGAAGTTGGGGGCAAAAGGGTATCCGCCGATGGTGGCGTCGCAACCCTCAGTCGGCGTAAAGCCTTTTGCGCTCGTTTTCACTGCAGCAGCGGGGGCTCTCCCGGACTTCAAAGAACTTTTCGAAAGCTACGTGGACAAAAACGCTTTCGTGGCCGAGGTTTTGTTACTCCTGCAGGCGCATTGCGATTTTCCCTATCTCCTGTTCGTGGGAAGCGACCGCTTTTACCTGTTCGACTTGGCAACCGAAGATATTTTGCGGTGGGGCACCGAATTGGAAGAGCTGGAGGGGTTGCTGCTGGAGCCTCTTGCGCAGCGGCAGGACATCCGTCGGTGCTGGGATGAACTCCCAAGGAAAAGTCAGATCCAGCGCGCGGAGGAGTTCTTGCGATGGCTGGAGCTGTGGCGAGTGGCGGTTGGGGCACGTTTGGATAGCGAGCCACGTTTCGTCCAAACCATCTTGCAAAAGACGGTTCTCCTGTTCCTTTTCGATCAGTATTTTGGCCTAAGTGACGAAGACCTCCGGTTGCGCTCGAACTTCTTGGCGTGGCGCAAAAGCATGCGGCGAAAGAAAACGAAAGCCAGTGAACCTTTTGATGGCGTGGCTTGGTTGCATCAAGCGTCTGCCGAGGTCTATGAAAGTTATCAAATTGACTTTTTAGTGTGGTCGGAACGCGAAAGCGCTTTCTTTGCGCTTATGACGGCGGATGCGCGTCAGCAGTTTGGGAATTTCGTTTTTGAGCTGTTTATGCTCAGTCAGGCGAAGTTTTCGGTGCGCGTGCAGGCGGATGCGTTTTCTTCGCCTGAAGCACGGCTTCGAATGTGGAAATTCTCAGTGACCGAGGCGATGGACGTTCGCAAACGCCTGCAGGCCGACGACGCAAACGTGTACGCGCCGATCGAGGTGGACTACGACGAGAGTGGCCTTGGGTGGACGCTTCATGTGGTGCGCGAGGTGCTTGAATTCTGGCATGAGAAGTGCCTGCAACTTGAGCGCGATCTGAGCGATCGGCGGCGCTTTGGTGTCCAGTTCGATATGTTTCAGCAACCGGACTTGGAACAGGCGCGTATCCCTTCGCGTGCGGATCTGTTTCAGGCTTTGCTGCCCCAAAGCGTGCGAGTTTACTACCGAGACGAAGCGGACCGCGCAACGTTGGAGTACCTCTTAATTCTTCAGATTTTCGAGTTCTGCCGCACGCGGGGCATCCCCATGCAGTCGCTTGAAAATCTGCCGCAGATGTTGGTGCAGAAGTAATTCCGCGACGGGCGAAGAAGAACCGGCTCGCGGGGGGCAACCGCCCGTTTTCGTGTTGTAAGGCCCGACTTCACACAATTCCCAATTGCCGAGCGTGGATGCGCTTCGCTGGGTAGGGACGTGGTGGCGAGGCCATCAGGTGCGATTCTTGGGATCGAAGGCATCGCGCAGTCCGTCGCCGAGGAAATTGAATGCACACACCGTGATGATAATCACACTTGCAGGAGCGAAGAGAAGCCACGGGAAATTGCGGATCGTCGAGAGGCTTTGCGCCTGCTCCAGCATGATGCCCCAGCTAACCTGCGGCTCCTGAATGCCCACTCCCAGATAACTCAGGGCGACTTCGCCAAGAATGTACCCGGGAATAGCAATCGTGGCGGCGACGATGACGTAGCTAAACGTATTGGGTAAAATGTGGCGTGCAATGATGCGCAGCGACGAAGCCCCGAGTGCGCGCTCCGCGGTCACGAAATCCTGCTCCTTAATCGCGAGCACCATTCCCCGCACCACGCGTGCTTGCCCAGCCCATCCGATGAAGGCCAGAATGACGACAATCATCACGTACATCTGTGTGCTTGTTAATTGGCTGCCGCCGATGCCAAAGATGCCTTTCGTTTGGAAATAAGCGCGGAGAGCAATGATGAGATACAGAGTGGGGATGGACAGGAGAAATTCCACGCCACGCATGATGAGGGTATCCCACCAGCCGCCGTAATAGCCTGCGAGCGCTCCCACGAACATTCCGATGAGCAGAGAGATGCTCAGCCCGACGAGGCCGATGGAAAGCGAGATCTTGCCGCCTTCGATGAGGCGCGAGAAAACGTCCTTGCCCACGCTATCCGTCCCGAGAAGGCAGATGCGGCCGGGCGGATCAACGCCGAATAGGTGACGATCGCAGGGGAAAATCCACCATAGTTTGTACGGAGCTCCTTTCACGAAAAAGCGGATGGGGTATTTCTTGGAAAGGTCGAATTTCCACGTCTGGCGGACTGGATCCACAAGGACCATGCCATAGACAAACGGGCGGAGGTGAAAGCGGCCGGTTTCATCCACGAAGCGCGGGAGCATCGGCGGATGGTTCGTCATAGCGTAGTTGCGTTCCGCTGGATCGTAGGGCGCGATGAAGCTGCCAAAAAGGGTGATTAGATAGAGGAAAATTAGGACGATGCCAGCGGCCACGGCGGTGCGGTTTCGGCGGAACCGGCGCCATGCCAAGCGCGCTGGCGATACGCCGACCGGCAGTGCCTCTCGGGCGGTCGCGTCGCCTTGTTCGATGTGTTGTTTACTTGGTCCCGTCATGGCTTCCTGATGTTCTGCATAAAGTCGATCAGAGGAAGGGGGTATCGGCCGCTGTGGTGAAGCCGCGGCTGAACGTCGCGCGTGCGTGGCCACTCAGTGGAGGTGCGCTTCTCGTAGAGATTCTGGGGGAGTGGCTCACTCATAGCGAATCCTCGGGTCGTTGAGTGCAAGGAGAATGTCAGCAATCAGGTTGCCGAGGATGAGCATCACGCTCGCAAGCATCACGGCGGCCGCCACCACAAACATATCTTTGGAATTGTACGCCTCAATTGTCGTGCGACCCAAGCCCGGCCACGCCATGACGTTTTCCACGAGAAACGCCCCGCTGAGTAGGTCGCTGAATGCAAAGCCGAAAAGCGAGATCATGGGGTTGAGTGCGTTGCGCAGGGCGTGCCGGAGCACGGCCTGACGGTAGCTCAGTCCTTTGGCCAGCGCAGTCCGCATGTAGTCGGCGCCCAAGGCCTCCAGCAGGTTGGAGCGCATTTGGCGCGTATAGATAGCCAAGCCGCCCATCCCAAGGACAATGGTGGGCAGAACGAGGTGGTGCGCGATATCTTTCATTTTCTCCCACGTGGAGGGAAGCTCGGCGTAGCGATCCGAAGTCATCCCGCCGGTCGGAAACCACTCTGTGCGGGCGGCAAAATACACAGCAAAAAGGGCAAGGAGGACAGCGGGCACCGAGAGACCCAAGAAAGCAATGGCTGAGGCAAAGCGGTCCGCGAGTCGGTTTTGGCGCACCGCAGCGATAATGCCCAGCGGCACCGCAATACACCACGCAAAGAGGGTGGAGCTGAGTGCGAGCAGGAAGGTGTTGAAGAGGCGCTGGCCGATGAGCTCCGCAACCGGGATTTTGTAGCTGAAACTGTTGCCGAGATTGCCATGGCGTACGACACCCCAGACCCAGCGAGCCCACACTTCGTACCACGGACGATCGAGCCCAAGCCGCGCCACTTCGCGATCAAGGAATTCTTGCGGGATCTTGGGGTCCATCCGTAATGCGGAAAGAAAGTCGCCCGGCGAATGAAAAAGGAGGTAAAACGTGACCAGCGAAATCGCCAGCAGTAGCGGAATCGCTTCCAAAATTCGACGAACGATGAGTTTCCACATACGCTGGCAACACATTCCAAAAAGCGGCCGGTGCCGCAAGCCCAAAGCACGCCGGCAGAGGGACGACGTGTGGCGTGCTCCCCGGCCTTATCGCTTTGCGTTTGACTAAGCTGAGAGAAAAACGTGCGGTAAAGCGTATCGTGGCTATGGGAAAGGAAACACTCTTGTTGTTGCGCCGGAGCGGCAAGTGGCTGTGTGTTGTCGCCTCGCTGCTCCTGCTTGTGGCATGCGCAGAGCGCGATGAGTACAAGCTTGGCAAGAAACAGTTAGAATCGGGGGACCTTGCGACGGCCCTGCGGACGTTTGAGCGTGTGGTGCAAAAAGATCCGAAGCACGTCCGGGCATGGCGCAAAATCGGTACGATCCATTTGCGCCAAAATGAGTTTGAGGAAGCGGTGGCAGCGTTTCGCCATGCGACCGAACTCGAGCCGGACGACGCGGAGCTTCTGACGTTGTATGCGATCGCGCTGGACCGAGCGGGGCGGCGGATGGAGGCGGAAGACGTTGCGCGTCGTGCTCTGGCAATGCCCGACGCGCAAAAGGACGATAAACTACGCCAAAGGCTTATGAAATTTGTTGGCGGGGAGGCAGCGGGATCGCATCCAATGCCGACGCACGGGGGCGCCGTAGCTGCCACCTCAGAGGCAGGCACGACAGCGAGTCTCTCCGACGAGAAAACGACCCTCGCGTTGGAACGTGAGCTTGAGCCCTGCGACCCTTTGCCAAGCGGCCCCCTCACGGACGAGGATTTGAAACGGTTGGTGCCCGACGACTCGCCGGGGCAGGTCAGGATCCGATGGCGCACGGAATCGCAGGAAGACAATTATGGGTTCAACATCTACCGTGCGGAGAGCCCCGACGGGCCGTACACGAAAATCAACAAGGGGATTATCCCGGGTGCTGGAACTACGAATATCCCCCACGACTATTGTTACGTGGACCGGCCGCTCCCGCGTGGAAAAGTTTTCTATTACTATATCGAGTCCGTTTCGAATGCGGGAGTCAGCGAGATCTTAGAGGGCACCAAAGGCACGCGAGTGAAAGTCAAGACCGTTGAGGAGGAACGCGAGTGGCTACGCCGCAAAGCCTTGGGGCTGGACGTGGCCACGACACCAGCGCAAGCGACCACGGAAACGTCGCCCACGGCGGCAAAAGCGACTCCCACGCCGGTGGTGCTGCGCGGGGTCGTACGTTTTTCGCTCAGCGAGACTACCAGCACCGCTGCGCAAGATCCGATTTTCTGATTTCATAGCTGACTCTTTGCAGACAGGAGAATAGAAAGATTCGACGATGCCAGTCACGCTCATTACCGGAGGAGCAGGTTTTATTGGGTCCCATCTCGTGGAGCGTTTTCTTGCCGAGGGCCACGAAGTCATCGCAATGGACAATCTTCTAACCGGTACGATTGAGAACATTGATCACATTCGTGACCCACGGTTTCACTTCATTCATCACGACGTCACCGAGTACATCTATGTGAAGGGGCGGGTGGACAACATTCTGCACTTCGCCTCGCCCGCCAGCCCGGCGGACTATCTGCGCATGCCGATCCAAACCCTCAAGGTGGGATCGCTGGGGACTCACAAAGCGTTGGGACTCGCGCGCGAGAAAGGCGCAAAATTCCTCTTAGCTTCGACGAGCGAAGTCTATGGGGATCCGCAAGTGCACCCGCAGCCGGAGACCTACTGGGGGCACGTCAACCCGATCGGACCGCGCGGTGTTTACGATGAGGCGAAGCGGTTTGCCGAGGCAATGACGATCGCCTATCACCGTTACCATGGGGTTGAGACGCGAATCGCGCGCATCTTCAACACGTACGGCCCACGTATGCGCATGAACGATGGGCGCGTGGTGCCAAGCTTCATTAAGTCGGTGCTCACCGGCGAGCCCATCACCATCTATGGGAGCGGCAAGCAAACCCGGAGCTTCTGCTACATTGATGACTTGGTGGAGGGCATCTGGCGGCTCTTGAATTCGAACGAAGTGATGCCGGTCAACCTTGGCTCGGAATTTGAGATGAGCATCGAGGACTTTGCCACGCTGATCAAACGGTTGGCTGGGTCCGAGGTGCCTGTCGAGTATCACCCGTTGCCAGAGGACGACCCAAAAACTCGTCGGCCGGACCTGACGAAAGCGCGAAAAGTCTTAGGGTGGGAACCGAAAGTTTCGCTTGAAGAGGGATTGCGCCGGACTATCGAGTATTTCCGCGCGAATATTGAGCGGACGACACGCGAGACATGACGGTACGCCACGATGCCTTGGTATGGGGCAGAAGCCCCACGGCGCGCCGGAATCTCCAACACGAGTGGCGTTAGCAACTCCAACAGTTGGTGCTTTGTCGTCCTCTCGGCCTTCACGCTGACAGGTTTTTGATTACCTAAGTGTGGGAGAAATGTGTATGGGGTCGCCCCGAACGTTTCAGGAGCTTGACGAGATTGCAAAGAAAGTTGGCACACCGTTTTGGCTGATCGACGCCGCGACCTTGCGCCAGAGAATTCGCGAGCTTAAAGCCGTGGCCGCGCCGGCGGGCATTCAGCTACGCTACGCGATGAAAGCCCTCTCGACGTGGCGGGTGCTGGAGGAAATGCGTCGGGAAGGAATCTGGATTGACGCCGTTTCGGGCAACGAGGTGCTGCGCGCCCTTCGTGTGGGCTACACTGCCGGCAACAATCCACCGCAGATTGTGCTGACGGCCGATGTTTTTCGCGATAACGCGCTGCAGGTTGTCCTCGAGCATGGGATCCTGCCAAACGTGGGCTCGCCCGGCATGGTTGCGGAGCTCCGCTCCGCGGGTTACCGTGGGCCAATCGCGATTCGTGTCAATCCGGGCTTTGGGCACGGCCACGTCAACGCCTGCGATACAGGTGGCCCGAGTTCCAAGCACGGGATTTGGTACGAGTATCTCGAGCCAACGCTCGCGGAGGCCGAAGCTGCCGGCATGCAGGTGGTGATGCTGCATGCGCACATCGGAAGTGGCCCCAAGATCGAAGAGCTACTTGCGAATCTTGAGCGCCTTGCCCGCGAATTTGCGGCCTTAGCTCCGCGCATTCCCCATCT
Source organism: Candidatus Sumerlaea chitinivorans (assembly GCA_003290465.1). GTDB lineage: Bacteria > Sumerlaeota > Sumerlaeia > Sumerlaeales > Sumerlaeaceae > Sumerlaea > Sumerlaea chitinivorans. The sequence continues at coordinate 2,203,746 of CP030759.1, read as the reverse complement.
GGAGGCAGTGAGTCTTGGGGGAGGCATCCCACACACCTACAAGGAATTCGAGCCACCAGTGGAAATTCAGCCGCTCGCGCAGTTGTTTGTCGAGGCGCGAAAGGTGATTGAGGGTGGAGCGGGACACCCCCTACGCATTGAGATAGAGCCCGGCCGCTACTTTGTGGCACCGTGCGCAACACTTGTGGCGCGAGTGACCGATGTGAAGCGCACCGGAACAAACGAGAAGGGCACGGGCCAGACATTTGTCATGGTGGATGCCGGATTCGTGGATTTGATTCGGCCAGCCATGTATGGCTCTTATCACCGGATGAGCGTCGTGGGACGCGGGGCGGGCAATCCGCCCCACGACGTGGTGGTGGCCGGCCCCCTTTGTGAATCGGGCGACGTGTTTACGCGCGATGCGTCGGACTTCATTGCGCCACGGCGTCTCCCGCGACCCGAGCGAGGGGATTTTCTCTGCATTCATGATGGCGGTGCTTACGGCTACGTGATGAGCTCCAACTACAACTCGTTGGGCCGGGCCCCACAGGTGTGGGTCGAGGAGGATGGAAGCCGCGTACTTATTTCGCGGCGCGAGACGCTCGAGGACGTGGTCAAGCTCGAGACGGACGAGCCACTTAGCTAACCGCGGGCGCGCGCAAGCGCTTGCGTGGGACGGAGCGACATCGGCGTTGGAATGATGTGGACCAAGCGGGGCGCCCAAGGGAGTCACGGGCGGGGGGTTCAGAGCTCTGCGTGCCACGAGTATTCTTCAGCGCGGGTACGTGCGATGCACGTTCGGCATAGGCTGAGCTGATTTAAAAGTTTGGCAGATGGCGACGCGTAGGGATCGCAACAGTGCTTACCACACGATGCGTAAAATGGGTGGTGAGCAATGCCACAGCACCCGCAACCGCGTCCAGTCCGTCATCGGTTTGGCCGCAAGGATAAGCCGCCGCTTCATGGAGGAATGTTGGAGACAACGCCTCGTGGAAGCGTAACCACCCAGCCGCTGCAAGCGGTTCGAGCGCTGCAATCCGAGTTGCTTTGGGTGCGCGATTCTTGATGCCGACGAAGCGCATCTGTGCTGGGCGATGAGCTTGAACGCGATGCTGCAGTTCGAGTTCGAAGGCGCGGGTGAGCATGACCTGAAACGCGTTTGCTTCGAAACCGAAACGGCTGTAACCCCAGCGCGAGTGAAGTTCAAATGCGCGAGCAACTTGCTGAGCTGGTGGCACGCGAGCCATCCAGACGTCAAGAACGTAGAGGACTCCGCGGCGATCCCGTCCCACAGTGGCGATTGCGGCGTAGTCGCCCCCGCCCAATGCTGGGTCCAAGAATCCAACGACCTCAAGTTCGCGCACGTTGGGGGATTTCGGCTCGGCGGAAGCATCTGTGGCGGGCGCCGTGTCGTTGAGTGCACGAGGCGAGCGGCTTGACGAGCCGATCGCTGGATCCCTCGCCTGAGCCGAAACAATTTGGCCATCCTCACGGATGGTAAAGCGCTGCCAACCCTCGACGTCGAAGAGAGCGCCTGCGCCGGCGGGTGGTTCGTTTTGTTTTTCTTGGAAGAATGCCACCCGTCCTTGCGTCAGCATAAGCTCCATCAGCTGGGGGAGCGATTCCTTCTCTGGCCAAAGCACGCAACCGCCGCGAAGCATCGCCTCTCGGTTTTCGTGGAAAAACTGTGTCGCAGTCGTTGTGCGTTGCGGATCCTCAGGGTTCGAGCGCAGGCGACGCCACTCCGCCCAAAGGTCTTCGCGGTCCGGCCATGCCTCGACGGCTCGGTAAAGGCGCGTTTCGAAAGCGGGAGCATGCAGGAGCTTTGCAAGAAGGGACTCGCGATGCAGAAGTGTACCAACGACTTCAATATGGGTGGTCGTATCGCCGAGTGGCACAATGACTTCGTGGAACCACGCCTCAGTGGCGTCGCGCAGTCGCGCGGATAGGACGCGCTCGGAGTCCTCAACGTCATCGAGAATGATTTTGGTTGGGCGCCAGCCGTTATGAGTCAGGCCCCTCATCTCTGCTCCGGCACCAAACGCTGATATGCGCATGCCCGCTACGCAGAGCGTCTGGCGATTTGCCTCTGTCGGCGGTTGTGCCAGATGCGGGAAGGCTGCCCGCAGTGCAGGATTCGACGCAAGTTCCGCACGCAGGGCGCGCAGGCGAGTTGCAGCCTGCAAAAACGTTGCACTCACGATGACGATGAATTGTTCGCGCCTAAAGCATAGGTCGGCCAGGGGGAGGATTAACGAATGGAGTGTGGATTTTGCGTAACCACGTGGTGCGGCCAACGCAAAGCGTTTGCCGGCGCGATACGGGAGGTGCGAACGCGTCGTGGTGTCGTAGCGCTCGAAGAGTTCCACATGCATGCGGGAGAAGGGATAGCGGCAGAGGTGGGGAAAAAACGCGTACGCAAAGATCAAACTCGAGTCTCGCAATGCGCCACAAAGAGATTCTGCATGGGCACCAGTGGGATTATGAGTTGAGTGCTGGATCGTGTGCCAAAGCTCGCTTGCCCTATCACGGTTCGTATGTTTGGAATCAGCCACACCGCCTTTGAGTTCAGCGGTAGGGACGTCCTTTGCCAATGCTCTTACCGATGTTTACAGACTCTTGGAGATGCTTGCTGCACTTGGTGAACTCGACGCACATTGGCACAGATTAGCCGCGCAGGGTCATGCTGCGACGAAGCGGAAGGCGCACACAGACCTCGGTTCCCTTGCCGACGCAGCTCGTTAGTGAGATTTCTCCACCCATGTTTTGGACGAGGTTCCGTGAGATGGCAAGTCCCAAGCCCGAGCCGGTCGGTTTGGTGGTGAAAAACGGGTCGAAAACGCGCTCGAGGTCGCGTTGCGCGATGCCCGGCCCCGTGTCAGCGATGCGCACTTCCGCCATATCGCGTCGCTCGGTGACCGTGACACTCACACGCCCACCATTTTCAGCCACAGCGTCGCGCGCATTGAGCAGGAGATTGAGTAAAACTTGCCGAAGGGCGCGCTCGTCGGCTTGCACGCGCAGAGGGGCAGTTGGCAAATTCAGCTCTAGTGCGAACGCCTGAGGAGAGCTTTTGCGGAGGAGCTCGGCGGTGCGTCGGACCTCCGCCACAAGGTCCACAGGCTCTGCCTTTGAAAAATCAGGTGGCTTTGCGAGCGACAGGAATTGGTAAACAAGCTCATTGAGTCGGTCCACCTCGCCGATGATGTCGCGGGCATTGCGGGCGCTGCGACTTTCGGGCGGTAGATCCGCAAGAATCTCCTCGCACATCATTCGAATGATGGAGAGAGGGTTGCGCAGTTCGTGGGCGACCCCGCCGGCAAGCGAGGCCATCGCTTCCATGCGTGCAAGACGTAGGGCTCGAGCCTCGGCTTTGACGATGAAAGAGAAGAGGCGATGAACGAGCACCCCGATTGCGATCAGCAGGGCAGAACTGAGGATCATCTGGACACGGGCTCGGCGTTGCACCTCACGTAAGGCGGCGAAGTAGTCCGCACTTGCTGACAGTGCAAGAATCCCGAGCGGTTTGCCTTCCGAGACGATCGGCACATAGACGCGTTTGTAAAGCGTGTCCCCGATCGGATAGAGGCGCATTTGTGCGACTTGACCCGTCGCAGCACGGCTCAAGGGCTCAGCATCCACCTCGTTGTACAAGTATGGTGAGGCCGGCGCCATTTTCTCGTCGGCGTCTGCCACCACGAGCCCCTGGACGGTGAGCAGCGTGAGCGCCGCGAGGTTGTTCAGCCGCTTCATCTCGCTTAAGCGTTGGATCAGCTTCTCATAAACGGTCGTGGCTGCAAAGTCCTCAAGTTTGTCGGCCTGCTGATCGATGGGCAACTCGCTTACCAGCGAGAGGATCACGGGCGGGCTGGGTTGGCGCAGGTGGTAGGCAATCATGCGTCCGACCGCTACCATGCGCTGCCCTAAATCACTTTCCTTTGAGGCCTCCAACAGACGCACGAGCCGCAGCGAAGAAAGATTAAAGATGAGCAGGACGATGACCATGAGGATGAAGGCAGAGAGGGTAGGGAGGCCACGACGAAGCGAGACCGCAGGTGCGTTGCCACCTTTCCCAGCCTCTGAAGGCGCACTTGTAGCAAATCGTTCCCGCATCGTGCTCGCGCAAAGCTCATCGCTTTGGTTGCCTAACACCTCACATCTTTTCGTGCGGCCAACTGTAAAGTTTCGTCAACAAGGCAAGTTGCCAAGAACTTTTGTTGGATCCGGCGGCTCAGATTGCTTGACGTGGCCGATTCGTCTTGCCCAACAGACCTGTCCTTACTCAGCATGGGGAAGTAAACTATTTGGAGGGGTCGTTTGATGAGGTGCTTCAGCGGAGTAGCGGGCCGCACGATTGGTGTGCTTGCCGCGATCATGATTAATGGCGTTGGGATGCAATTTGCGTGTGCAGGGAAGCTCGACCTGAGCCAGCGGAGAATCCTGTTTGGCGTCGGGGAAGAGATTCGCGATCGGGCGACGGCGGTTCGTGCTCTATCCGTAGCGCCTACCGAACTGGTTACCACGTTTGTCCTTGAGCGGCAGGCGCTTGAAACCGGTTACGGCCTTCGGGTGGTGGGGCTGCGGCCTGCAGAAATCGAGGTGAACGCGCGGCGCCTCGACATCGAACCCCTGCAGCGCTCTGATGGGTGGTATTATCGAGTGCCCGAAGCGCTCCTTCGAGTTGGAGTGAACGAGATGGTGATTCGCTCCAGCAAGGCGACGCGCGAAGGAACGCTGTGGGACGGCACAGTGATGTTTTCGCTCGATGGCTCCTACGAAGAGATTCATTTTGAGCGAGCATTTGCCGAGGGGGTACCCAAGGTGGCGCCGCCTGCGGATCCCGTCCAGCCGAAGTTCGATGTGCTGTTTTACGATTGCAGCTGGACTCCCAGTATGACCGCCTCGGTGCTCAATGCAGCGAGTGTGACAGTGCGGGCGCGGAGTCTGGATTCTTCGCTCACGACGTGCGTGCTCGATTTCGATTCGAACGGCGGTGCGCTCGCGGTCTCAAGCGTGGACAGTGGCCCCTCGACTCCGCTGCTCCCCTTCAGCGTGGACACAGCAAATAATAAACTTCGCATCACGTTGCCTGCTCCAGTTCCTGCAGGCGAAGAGTTTCAGGTGCGCATCAACTACAGTGGGACGCCGCGACCGACAGGCACCTTTGGGGCGCCCTACGTGCGGTCTACTCACGGCTCGCCGCCGGTGGCGGTCGTGTACACCTTCAGCGAACCCTATGGGGCGCGGCAGTGGTGGCCATGCAAGGATCTGCCCGACGACAAAGCGACTTCCTCCATTCAACGGATTACTGTGCCAAGCGGGCAGGGATGGCAGGTGGTGTCGAATGGCCGACTCGCTGCGGTCGTGAATAACGGTGCCACGGAAACGTGGGTGTGGGAAAACCGCTATCCGATCGCGACCTACCTCGTCTCGTTTTGCGTTTCGAACTATGTTTATGTGTCGGCGACGTACACCAGTCGTGACGGCACCACAACGATGCCCATTCGCCACGCAATCTACCCCGAGAACCTCAGCCTCGAGGCGACGGGTGCCGCCGGCACGTTGCAGGTCATGAACTTTTTTGCAGACCGCTTTGGCGAATATCCGTTCCTTGATGAGAAGTATTATACAGCCTCGCACAACAGCGGGGCAGGCATGGAACATCAGACAGCGACGAGCATGCCCGGGGGAGACGTGCAGGACGGCATGCAGCGGCGTAATGTTCACGAGCTCGCGCACCAGTGGTTCGGCGATAAAATTACCCCTCTTACGTTCGACCATCTATGGCTCAATGAGGGATTTGCTACGTACTGCGAGGCATTGTGGGATGAATACAAGTGGGGGCGTTATCAGTTTTGGAGCCGTGTGAACGGATGGAGCGTTTCCACGACTCAGGCCGTTGTGGGCCCCAACTCGGACAACTTCTCCGGCGCGGCGGTGTACCGCAAGGGGGCGTGGGTGTTGCACATGCTGCGCCACGTGGTGGGCGAGCAAAAGTTTTGGGAGATCATGCGCACGTGGGCCCAGCATCCGGCAGTCTCCTACGGCAGCGCGGTATCGCAGGATTTCGAGGACGTTGCCGAGGCTGTTTCGGGAATGGATTTGACGGCCTTCTTCAGCCAATGGCTTTACCGTACGGACTCCTCAAATCCACCAGCGCAACCCACCTACCGTTTCCATGGGTCCAGCTCAAAGAGCGGCTCGGATTGGCTGCTCGCACTCAACACAACGCAGGTGGGCTCCGGGACGCCCTACGTGATGCCCCTCGATTACGAAGTTGTGTGTCAGGATCATCAAACCACCACGGTCCGGATTCAGAACTCGGCGCTTTCAGCCGTGGATACGGTGAACCTGGGGACCAGTGTGCCGCTCGAAATTGACTTAGACCCCGACAACTGGGTGCTGAAGTATATGGGGTTGAGTCTCAATACGGTGAGCTTGGGGCGCATCCCGGTGAATAAGCCGTTTGCCTACCGGCTGCATGCGAGCTTTGGCACGACGCCCTACACGTGGAGTGGTGGCAGTGGCTTACCGCCGGGATTGACGCTGGCATCATCGGGCCTGATCACGGGTACCCCCACCGCCACCGGTCTCTATACATTCTCGGTCACCGTCACCGACGGGGCCTCGGCGTCGCGCTCGGCGACGCTCACTGTGGAAGTGACCAGCGACCCATTGCCGGAGGAGGTGATCGTAGAAAGCCGCACTTCGAGCGGAGGATTGACGCCGACTCCCGCGTATCAAGAGACCGGAACATTCGGCAACACGACGAGCAAGTCGGGTGCTCCCGGCACGGTTGGGAGTGGGGCCCGCTATTCCACGCAAGTGGGGGCGAAGGCGGCATTCCGTCCCGCAATTCCCCAGGCAGGCCTCTACGACGTCTATGTGACGCTGGACGATCGCTACAGTGGACCGAACAATGATGCGAATGTCGGTTACGTCATCACGAACGCCGGCACGCCAATTTCTGGGACTGTGTATCTGCATCCTTATACACCAGGCCTGCGCAACAAGTGGCTAAAAATTGCCTCGGGTGTTCCATTTCAGGCGGGCGCAGCGGGGACGGTCGGCGGCGTGGAATTGACCAACGTGGACGGCGACGGAACAGGCTCAAATCCACAGAATCGGTTCTGCGCCGATGCGGTGAAGTTTGTGTACGTCGGGCCAATCCCCTCCGAGATTGGCTGTTGGGAGCATTACGAAGAGTAGCTCCACGGTTTTCAAAACCCATGAGCACTCTGCACCCCAAATAGGTGCCGCAAAAAGTCCAGTTTCCGCCGCGCGACTTGCGTCCACGGCGATCTCAACGGAAGGCGTGAACCCGCACGAGTGGGCAACGTCGCGTCTGGGCGCAGCCACACGAATTCCCTGCAGGGGGCGGCTACGCTTCAGCTGGTTTGCGCGTGGTGTACCGACGAGCTGGACGCGACATCTTCGTGCGCGCGCAACCCCCTAACGGTTCACTCCTCGATGGAGAGGAGCCTGCTTTAGCTGCAATTACAATAATAGGTCAGCCAAAGCGTGACGGCGCCACCCACGAGCGCAAGAGAACCCAGCGTGATTGTTAACGCGCTGGCTGGTACGGCAAAGAACAGCACGTTCGCCAGAATGAGCAAGCCCACGGCTGCCGCGCCCCAAATGCCCCAGCGTGCGCTACGCTGCATGCGCTCGCACACGCCTTGGTAGTAATCATCCCAGAATTCGGGTTTCGGGGCGGGGAAGCGGAGGGTGTTCAGCTGGCTGACGAGATTGCGGAGTTGTTCGTACTCCGTGCGACATTCATGGCACTCTTGCAGATGAAGCTCAACGTTGTGACGCTCGCTCTCCGGCAGTTCGTTGTCGAGGAGTGCCATCAACGATTCCCGATACCTTTCACAAATCACGGTATCTGAACCTCCGTCCGAAGCTGGTAGGCCGGAGCCTGAGAATACTATACCTGAGCTCGGACGAAAATTCGACGGCGGGTCAGCTTTTTCATGGTGGGTGGGGAAGTGGTTGTGGGCGAGGGCACGAGCCCTTGTGGCGAGAGGTTCGGACACACCTCAAAGGCCAATAGCCCAGCGGTTGGATTCGCGGTAAGTCCTGCTCATGGGCGCACGCGCTTGGCGTAGTATGCTGGAAGCTTTTTCTTGCCAAGTGCCGGCAATGGCTTTCGTTTAGGGCACAGAAAACGATGCAATGTCCTTATTGCCAAACCGAGAATCGCGAGGACCGCGAGCGCTGTTATGTTTGCGATCGCGATATTTCTATGCTGCGCCTCATTGTGAACAAGGCGCGTCATCACTACAATTTGGCGCTCGAACATGCGGAACGAGGCCGCTATCAGGAAGCGATTGACGAGCTCCACAATGCGCTGGATTTAGACCGGCGCTTTGTCAATGCCCACGTCGTGCTGGGTACCCTCTACGCGAAACTCAAACAATTCGATCGTGCGCGGGAAGCCTGGGAAGCAGCTCTGGCACTTCAGCCGGAACTGGCGAAAGCCCATAGGTACTTGCAAAACCTTGAAACAGTGGAACGCTCGCTGCCTGCGCTGCGCGTTCTCGGCGGGCTCACGGTTGTTCTATTTATCTTGGTGATCGTGTTGGGCCTCGCGCTATTTTACGCGACGCGTCCTGATCCCGCCGCTCAGCTCTTACGCACGGCCTACTCACACATCGAGGGCGGGCGATGGGCGACGGCGCTTCGGGAGCTCGAAGCCACAACCCGCACAGCGCGGCCGGGGAGCGCCGTCGAGGTGGCTGCACGCGCGCTCGCAAAGGCGCTGCGATCGGAACTCAACTCTCAGGTCAGATACGTACAAGATCTGAAGTTTCAGGAAAACTATCCTGAGGCACTCAAGCGCATTGCGGAAGTGGAGAGCTGGGAGCCGGACCCGGAGACAAGTGTGGCTCTCGCCATGATCAAGCAGGACATCAATCACTACTACCGCCAGCGCATCCTCGATCTGTATGGACGCTTCGTTGCAGGCGAGGTCAGCTATGCGGATCTCGCGGAGCGCGTCCAGCAATTTCTGCAACTGTATCCGGACATCCCGGAGAAAGAGGAATTGCGGCAGTTTCTTAACGAGGCGCGCGAACTCGAAGTGAGTCAGCGGTTGGACGCATTGCGCGAGAAGTTCCGCTCCGAGCGTGATGTCGAAGCTACGGTCAATGAGTTGCAACAGCTGGCAGCTCAGTACCCGGGAAGCGAAACGATCAAGAAGGTGCGGCCGCAGCTTGTGGACGAAATACTCAGTTGGATGTTTGACCGTTTCCAATCCCTGATGGACGCCCGAAAGTACGATGAAGCGCGCGAGCTCCTGAGCGAGATTCAAAACCTGGCGGCAGCGTTCCGCGACATCGTGGATGTCAGTGGACCGGTGGACCTTGCCTCGCGAGTGCTTGCGAATACGGAACGCCGTGAGCGTCTGCGCCAAGTGGAACAGCTCGTCAGCAGCGGCAAAATCGAAGAAGCACAGGATGAGATTTTTAGCCTTGTGACGGATGAGGCGCTGACGACCGCGGAGCGCGCGGTGGTGTTTGCCTGTCAGGACAAGCTCGACAAGCGTGTGCAGGAGTCGCGACTCGCGCGGCTACGCGGACAGAAATCCTCGCTACTGCAATTGGCATTATCTGATGAGGAAACGAGCCGCGCGCTTCAGGATGCGCTGGCTTTGCTGGATCAAACTCCTTCGAAGAACTCAGCGGCTCGGCGCGACGTGTTGGCGTGTGCGGCAGCTGCAGCGTGGAAGCTGGGTCGGGAAAAGGAAGCGCAGGATTTCTTGCGCGAGCTGGAACGCGACAAAGCGGCTGCTTCCCTCGTCACACAGCTACGCAAAGCGTTCACGAAAAAGAAAAAGTGAAACGCCGTGAGTCTTGAAAGGGGAGCAGATCGGCGTCCCAAGCCTTGACAGTGATGCACAGAAAACAGGTGGATGACCGAGCCATGTCCGCAAGGAATCGCCGCAGCCGCTCGAATCGTGAACATGCCGTGGGGCATGGCCCCCGTGGAGCAGCCGTGGCTTCCTCTGGCACCACCTCCCCTCTCGCTTCCCCGCGCGAGGGCGCCGCACCCGGCCGATGTCGGAGCGCTTGGGAATGGCTGGCCGCACACGGTCTCCTCGTGACGCTCATCGTCGCCTTGCTCGTGCGCTTGATCCATTGGTGGAATGTTCGGCACTTTGACCCGCTTTACAACCGGACGCTTCCAGAAACCGACATGCACACGTACTGGGAGTGGGCGAAGTCCCTTGTGGCGGGTGACTGGCTGAGCCGCAAACAGGGGGTTTTTTATTATGGCCCTCTCTACCCGTACTTTCTCGCCCTTCTGTTTCGCGTGTTCGGAGAAAGCTACGATGTCGTGCACGGCATTCAGGCTCTCATTGGCGTGATTGCACCCGTGGCGATCTGGGACGTTGCTCGCCGCCTGTGGGGGCGGAGCGAAGCTCTTGTGGCCGGTTTGCTTGCGGCGCTAAGTGGTCCGATTCTGTTTTACGAACAGCTCTTACTCATGGAGGGGCTGCTTGTTGCAATTCACGCGTGCCTTTTATGGTGCTTGGTGCGGGGGACATTGGAACCCGAGCGCGCGTGGCGCTTCGCTGCCTTTGCGGGGGTGTTGAGCGCCTTGGCATGTTTTGGACGAGGCAATTTTCTTCTGGTCGGCGCGTTGCTGATTCCGGGGTGGTGGGTGGCAATTCGTTTGGTGACGAGCTTGGCGACGGAAGGCGATCGGTCTGCCGTCACGCGTTCTGCGTGGCGGGCGGCGTTTGCATTTGCCGCGAGCTTCGGCAGCCTGTTGTTCCTCTCGCTGCTGCGCAATCGCATTATTGGCGGGCAGTGGGTGCTGACCACCGGTAATGGCCCGATCCTTCTCTACATTGGAAACGCCCCGGACTCGTTTGGGATATTTCATTATCCTGACTCTTTCTACGCGCTCAAAGAGCGCTATGGGGGCGATCAAAGTCTGGTGCCGTGGTCGCGGGAACTTCTCGCGGCAATCCTTGCCGAGCCGCTGGCTTTCGCGCGCAATCTGGGACGCAAAGCATGGATGTTCTTCAGCGGCTACGATATTGCGGACAATTCAAGTTATTATCTGAACCAGCGATTCTCGTGGGTGTTGCGGGCGAACCCGATTACGTGGGAGCTTGTGATCGCGCTGGGGGCGGTGGGTATCTGGCGCACGTGGCGCAACTGGCGGCGACAATTCTTGGTCTATCTGTATGCTGCGAGCTTTGCGATTTCGATCATCCTCGTCTTTGTTGTTGGGCGCTATCGACTGGAGTTTCTCTTGCCGATGTGCCTCTGGGCCGGCGCCGGAGTCGTGGCATTGGCGCGCGATTTGGCGACGCGATCGTGGGGCGGAGTTGCGCGAGGGCTTGGCATTGCGGTCGCGCTCATCGTGGCGCTTCAACCAAGATGGTCGCCTGCTGTACGCATCAATAGCCCGCCGACGCTCAAGCTGGTGCGATGGATCCGGCCCAACGACTACGTCATGATGGCGCGAGCTATGCAGTTGGCGGGACGTGACGAGGAGGCGTTTGCCTTACTTGGCGAGGGGGCAGCCATGCATCCGTGGGATCCGGCGTGTGCACGCGGATACGCCGCGGAATTGCGCAAACGTCGTCGGCCTGCAGAAGCGGTCGAGGTCCTCCGACGCTATCTGTCGTTCTTTGGGAACGATCTCGATGCAGGTACCGAGTTTGCGTATGCATTAGGCGAGGCGGGGCGCATAGACGAGGCGAATCGAGTCGTGGAGCGAATCCTACAGTTGTCGCCCGATCACCCACAAGCGCGCGTCCTGCAGCAAAAGCTAACAACCCTACAGCAAACGCGCCAGTAAAGGAACGACGCAAGTTCCGGCGTACTCGTCAATTGGGTGCACGGTACAGTGCAAGGCTATGCCATTTCTCGACGGCGTTCCGCCCACCTGATAAGGTAATTGCGCACCAGACCGCGGAGGACCCGGTAGGGGGAAAAGCTAATGGGCATGAGCAGCGGCAGCTCGAAAGTGCTGCAGCGAAGCGAGTCGAGGGGCGGCCCGATGAGCTCAAGCTTTTCGAGGTCCGTTACCCCGACCCCCATGTCGCGCGCCGCGACGAGAGTGGTGAGCTGGTGCCACGGCAGGCCCACCAGCTCAACCGCCACGCGGTCCATTGCCACGGCATCCGTGGCAGCCATGACCACACCGAGCGGGCGAGGTTTGCCATTCGACGGGCCGTTACCCTCCATTGCCAGAATGCCATCCATTAGGTGAAGCTGCGGACGCACGAGCACATAGTTTTCGACGAGCATGCGCGCGAACCACTCGCGATTGTCGCGCGAAAGCATATGTAACGCCGCTTTTCTGCGCCCCGGCACGCATCCAAAGCAGTTTTTGACGGCCAGCGTCATGAGCATCTGTTGATGAGCCTTGAATTTTGGGAGATTGATGATGAGGTCTGCCTCGCACACTACGCGGCTGAGCTTGAGATGCTTTGTCGTGCCGAAAGGCAAGGGGCTCGCCACTGCGCCACTTAGTTCCACAACCGGAATGCCAGTTGCCTCCGCCACACTCAGAAAGCCGCTGACTTTGGCAACGCCTCGGGCGCTTCCCCAGCCGGGAGAGTCGCCCACAAATGGCTCTCCGCCACACTCGCGAACAAGTTCGGCCACGGCAAGGATGAACAACGGATGGGTGTTTGCGGCGGCTTCGGCTCGGCGGGCCACCACGTAGTTTGGCTTCAAAAGCACGCGCATCCCGGGGCGCACGAAGGCGCGCATCCCGCCAAAGGGCTCAAGCACTTCTTGCAATGTTTCCCGGAGCCGCGCGGATTCGTAGCGATCGCATCGTGCCAGAGCGACTATTGTTTTTTCGTCTCGGTGGATGGGGCTTAGTTGCATCAGCGTCTCGTCGCTCCTTCTTTTCGTTGAATCAAAATATCATGCGTCCTTTATTCGGAGCAAACAGAATTTCCGCCGCCGGCGGGTGGTCGCAACCAGCTTATCGGAACTACGCATATCAATGCACAAAAACGCCATTGGACGAAGGTGAATAGGAATCATGGGAGAACCAGCGAGCAATCTGCGTCGTAGCGACGTGCGCCAAGTGATCATCATCGGCTCGGGTCCTGCAGGACTCACGGCTGCTATTTACACTGCGCGAGCCAATCTCGCGCCGCTGGTGTTTGAGGGTGACGGATTCTATGATACGATGCCCGGTGGGCAGTTAACGATCACGACCGAAGTAGAAAACTTCCCGGGCTTAGTGGAGTGGGAAGGCGATAAGTTGCACGGCCTCGCCGGCCCGGAGATCATCGAGCGCATTCGTCGTCATGCCCAGTATTTTGGCGCGGAATGCCTTCAAAAACGGGTGACGGCCGTGGACTTCAGCAAGCGGCCCTTACGGGTAGAGTGCGACGGCGAGGTGTATTGGGCCGAAGCCGTCATCGTCGCTACAGGGGCAAGTGCAAAGTGGCTCGGGATCCCATCGGAAGAAGAATACAAAAACTGCGGCGTGTCAGCATGCGCGACGTGCGACGGCGCCCTTTATCGGGACAAAGACGTGTTGGTCGTCGGGGGCGGCGACACGGCGATGGAAGAGGCGCTCTTCCTGACACGGCACGCGCGCACTGTGACGGTGGTTCATCGGCGCGATCAGCTCCGTGCCTCGAAAATTATGGCCGAGCGCGCAATGAAACACCCGAAAATCCAGTTCATCTGGAATGCCCAGATTGTTGAGATTTTGGGGAAAACCGAAGGATTTCGAAAGTTCGTGACCGGAGCACGGCTCCGCGATACCCGCACCGGCGAAGAGCGAATTGTTTCGACGGATGGCATCTTTGTCGCAATCGGTCATACCCCAAACACCTCTCTTTTTGCCGGACAGCTTGAAATGGATGAAGCCGGTTACATTCGCACGCGGCCCGGCTCCACCTACACGAGTGCCGAGGGAGTGTTTGCTTGCGGCGATTGCCAAGACCACGTCTACCGGCAGGCAATTACAGCGGCTGGGACGGGTTGTATGGCGGCCATCGACGCAGAGCGGTTCATTGCTGCAAATCCCATTCAGTTCTCAGAGTAGAACGCGCTCGGGACATACAAGATAAGCCGCTAAGATCTGCCTAGCACCCGTGGGGGAATTGTCGGGCTCAGCCGACGTGTCTAAGTTCGGGGCATCGAATCGGAGAAAGCGGGGTGTGCGTTTCCCAAACGCGTGCCACGCGGAGAGGATCGGTGCCCTGTGCCACTTGCATATCGAATGGGCGGGGTGGGCTTGTGCGTTGCGGAACTCCAGCATGCATTAGGTGTTGCAGCCGACGGGATCTTTGGTCCGCAAACGCGCGACGCGGTGGAGCGTGTGGAACGCTCGATTGGCCGCGAGCCCTCTGGCGACGCGGACGCAGCCGTTTTCTCGGCGTGCGGTTTGGAGTGGCCAGATGAATTCCGGCGCTGCCTCACGCTCACCTCGGCATTCGAGGGGACGGGGTTCGGGGACTGCAACCCGACCGACACTGACGGCGCTGGAGTCACCTTCGGGATCATTGGCTTCACTACCGAGCATGGTGAGGTTCAGGAGCTTGTGACCGAATTTCTGAGGCATGCTCCCGAAGCGTTGGAGTATGCCCCGCGGAGTTTTCGGCGCAGGCTCGAGCAACTTCTTCTGCGCGACAGCGATCGTCACGTATGGGAGCGAGTCATGCTGGACCCCATGCGCCGCGTGCGACCTGAAGTGCGGGCGAGCTTCGCGGCGTGGGGCAATCATCCGCAGATGCGCGAGCTTCAGGTGCGCTTTGCTCGCGAGCGCTGCTGGCATCCAGCGGCGGCGTGCGCCAAGAAACTTGGTGTGGAGAGCCCCACCGGGCGTGGACTGCTGTTCGATGTCTGGGTACAAAATGGTGGGTGGCGCGCCGCTCACGAGACTCACTTCGCGCGTCTCATGAGGGATCGCGACGCCCCGCCGGCATCGAAATCGCGACTCGAAGTGATCGCAATTGCTGTAGCCGCCGAGTCCCGAGCACCTTGGCGTGCGGATGTGCTCGGTCGCAAACTCGTGTTTGCGCGTGGCTGGGGCATTGTCCATCGGCGCAGCTACGATCTAACTTTGCAGGCGCTCGCCTAAAGAGACGTCGCTCCGCTTCTGCGATTCGTCATTTTCCAGAAATCGGAGGAGGCAAACCATGGAACCGCTGCGCAGCGGACTCGCGAAGTTCCTTGGAAGTGCACGCACCTACATCTTCTTGTCCACCTTCTTGGCCGGCGCGGTAGCACTTCATGTTCTTGAGCAGCAACAGGCCGACGCAATCCTGAAAGCTGCTGTTGAGCTCGGAGTCGCGTTCTTTGGCGCCACGTGGACCCACAGCGTGGGCAAGCGCGATATCGGCCAGTGAGCCGAGCGCGATCGGAGGCGCGATCACGCGGGCGCAGGGCGCGCGGGCGTCCTGCGCCCAACATTTCCCTCACTTGGGCAAATGCCGCCACGCGGTGTCTCTCTCATGCTCAATCCCACACACTACTTCGCCCCGCACTGCGGCTGTTCCGCTTTTCGGCGACGGGTCGAGCTCTTGCGAAAATCGGCGGTTTTTCACAAGGGAGTGGGAATTCAAAAAATCTGACAAGCGCAGAATTAGTAGTGCCAGAATTGATCCCACAGACTGAAGAAGTCCTTACCGCGCGCCACGAGCGTGCGCCCGTTGACGATCTTTACTCCCTCACGCCCAAGATATAGCTTTGTCTGATCGGGCGCCATGAGATCCACCCTGAGCTCAAGGGGTGGCTTGGGTCGGTACGGGGCGGGCAATTGTGCTGCGGGACGCGAGAGAGCTGCACACACCTGATCCTCGATGAGCTGCTGGGCATCCTTCGGGGCAAGACATGCGGCGCTGTAGCGCGTGATGCCTTTCTTGACCTCAGCAGTCACGAGTGCGCGGCCCAATAGAGCGCCCGCTTCACGGCAGACGGCAGCGTCGCCTGAGATAAACGCGATGGGCGCACCGAAGCTACCGGCGATGGCTGCGGCAAAACCCACCTCTCCGATTGGCTCGCCATTGAGGGTGGCGTCGTACCAAGCCTCACTCGACATTGTATGGCAGAGGATGCCGTCGGATGTGCCGGCGCGCGCGTGGGCCCCGACAAGAATCACTACGCAATCGCCCATGCGCAGTGGCTCCACATAGCATCCCCATCGATGACCGAAAATATAGGTTGCTCCCGGCTCGAGCTGGTCCTTTAGCCAGCTATTGAACGAATAACTCCCGCCAGCACCATGGCCATCCACCACATAGATTTCCGAAAATCCTGCCCGCTTTGCTCCGCGCACCGCGGCATTTACGTCCTGCGTGTAGAGCGCACGCCCTTCGGCGTACATGGGTGAGGTTGAAGTTACCTGTTCCCAACGGGTAATTCCGCTGATTCCCTCCATATCACACCAAATGAGGACGCGCCGAAAAGTGCGCGAGCTTGTGGCAGTTGCTTTCGGCCGCAAAGTCTTCTTACTCACGTCGATTCTCCGTTGTCTTGGTGATCTGAGCTCTTGCCATGGGTATCGTGTGGGTACGGGAGACGGCAATACTAAAATCGTGCTTGAGTCGTCTCAGAGGAGAAAGTAAGAGGTTGACTCAGATTTTGCGCGACCTCCTTTGAACGATTCGATTGAAGAGGAAAAGCGCTGGGTGTGTCCTATACTGATGTAAGTCGGCACAGAGGCACGAGCCAGCCTCAGTGTCGAGAGGAATGGTGGTATCCATGTCTTTTTTGAAAAAATTCATTCCGGGCAAAAGCGACGAGCCAGCAAAGCCCTCGAATGGCGAAACGCAGGGAAAGGGCGTTTCGTCCGCGAAATTGCCTGATCCGGCAGCCAAACCTGAGGCAAAACCTTCGGCCTCAACAGGCGGGCAAACGACGCGCATGCGGGCGATCCCGAATGCGCCGCCGGACGAACTTGCCGCACGTACGGGCTCGCAGAAACAGCGCCTTGTTCCGCAGGAGGAAGAAGCGCGGAAAACGGTCGGTAGTGCCTTTGCGCCCCAGGGTGAGGAAGCGGGTAAGTTACGCGCCGCACCCGAACAACCCTCAGTGCCGGATCTTGCCGTGTCGCCCGAGGCCGACATGCTCGAAATTCTCAGCGAGCAGGCGGGCCTCAAGTACATCAAATTGGGAGATGTACCGAAGACGTGGATTACCCCCGAATTGCTGAGGATGATTCCGGCCGAGATTGCGCGCACGTATACGGTTTTCCCGATCCAGTACCGGGCGGAAGACCGAACCATTGTCGTGGCGATCAGCGATCCGTTGAATGTGCGGATTGTGGACGACCTTCGGTTGTTCCTCATGGACCAAAACGTCCGGGATGTGGAAGCGGTCGTCGCCAATGAAGAGGAGATCGTTGACTACATTAACCTCTACTACGGCGTCGGCGATAAGACGCTCGACCAGATGGTCGAGGAGTTTGAAGCCGAAGACACCTCTACCGGCTTAGAGCAGCGCGAGGGTACCTACGACCTGAGCGACATTGAAAAGATCGCGCAGGAAGCCCCGATCATCCGTTTCTGTAACCTCCTACTCCTGCAAGCGATCAAAGACCGCGCGAGCGACCTTCATATTGAGCCATTCTCGAACGCATTGCGTATTCGCTACCGCGTGGACGGTGTGCTGCGTGAAATCCCGTCGCCGCCGAAATCATGGCAGACGGGCATTATCTCCCGCTTCAAGGTCATGGCGGGCATGGATATCAGCGAGTCGCGCCGACCTCAGGATGGCCGCATCAAGCTGACAGTCGAAGGGCGCGAAATTGACATGCGTGTCTCGACGCTGCCAGTGGCCCACGGCGAGGGCATGGCCATGCGTATCTTGGATAAGAACATGGCCCTCCTTGGCGTGCAGCAGATCGGCATGATGCCCGATGTGCTCGAGCAATTCATGAAAGTGGTGGAGCGGCCCAACGGCATCATTTTGGTCACCGGCCCCACGGGTTCTGGAAAAACGACGACGCTGTATGCGGCGCTCAACGAGATCAATAGCCCGACGGAGAAGATTATCACGACGGAAGACCCGGTGGAGTATCAGCTCGATGGGCTGGTGCAGGTGAACATCAACCCGAACGTTGGACTGACGTTTGCGGCTGCACTCCGCGCAATCTTGCGTCAGGACCCCGACATCATTCTCGTCGGTGAAGTCCGCGACGTCGAAACCGCTCAGATTGCAATTCAGGCATCCTTGACCGGTCACTTGGTCTTCTCGACGTTGCACACGAATAGTGCGGCCGGCGCTGTCACGCGTTTGATTGACATGGGGGTCGAGCCGTTCTTGATCACGTCGTCCTTGGAGGCTGTCATCGGACAGCGCCTTGTCCGCCTGATCTGCCCGATCTGCAAGCGGCCATACGATCCGCTGCCAGAGGAGTTGGCAGAGTTCGCAACCACGCGCGAAGAGGTTGCCGATATCACTTTCTTCCACGGCGAAGGGTGCGCCGAATGCGCCGAGACTGGCTATAAGGGCCGAATCGGCATTTTCGAGCTTCTCCGGGTGACCGATGAGATTCGCGACCTAATCCTCGAGCGTGCAACCACGGACCAGATTCAGGATACCGCAATTCGCCAAGGTATGAAAACCATGCGCCAAGATGGGTGGCTCAAAATCTGCCTTGGCATTACTACATTTGAAGAGGTCTGCAAGCACACTCCGCGCGAGAGTCGCGAGTCCATTCGCATGCAAATGGAGACACTGCTCAAACAAACGGTGGAAGAAGCGGGTGGCGAACTCCATACGGGAAAACCGGCGGAACGTCCGAAGGTCGGAATGGCAGAGATCGAGAAGGAAGCCGCCCCAGCGGGGTCCGAACCTTGGTCAGGTGAGGTGGGCATGCGAGCTCGCGACGCCGGCGATGCCACGCAGGCGCCCCTGCCACCCACGCCGTAACGTTCTGCGCTGAGACCAAAGAGAGGCGAAGATTCGCACGACGTTGAGCGTGCGTGAGGGTTTTTCACT
This sequence comes from Candidatus Sumerlaea chitinivorans, assembly GCA_003290465.1. Taxonomy (GTDB): domain Bacteria; phylum Sumerlaeota; class Sumerlaeia; order Sumerlaeales; family Sumerlaeaceae; genus Sumerlaea; species Sumerlaea chitinivorans. The sequence goes on along the minus strand of CP030759.1, from coordinate 2,184,823 downwards.
TGCTAGGCGACGCACTCGACGCCTCCCATGAATCTTTCAGCACCTTCCAGGTGTCTGCCTCTTTCCCATTCAGGCTTGACGAAGTTTTTTTCCGACAGGGGTAGAGTGTAGCGAACGCGAGATACATTTCAGAGAAAGGATCCAACATGCATAAGGTTGTGTTGCTGCGTCACGGCGAGAGTGTTTGGAATAAAGAGAATCGTTTTACTGGCTGGACGGATGTGGATTTGTCCGACCGGGGGATCGTGGAAGCCCACGAGGCGGGCAAAACGCTAAAGAAAGAAGGCTATTGTTTTGACGTCGCGTTTACCTCCGTCCTCAAGCGGGCAATTCGGACGCTTTGGATCGTGCTCGACGAGATGGATCTCATGTGGATCCCCATCCATAATTCGTGGCGGCTGAACGAACGCCACTATGGTGCCCTCCAAGGGCTCAACAAGTCCGAGATGGCAGCGAAGTTCGGCGAGGAACAGGTGAAAATCTGGCGCCGAAGCTACGACGTGCCACCGCCGGCTTTGGAGAAAAGTGATCCGCGTTGGCCGGGACACGATCCGCGCTATCGCGATCTGCGCCCCGAGGAGATTCCCGTGACCGAATGCTTGAAGGATACGGTTCAACGCTTCCTGCCCTACTGGCATGAGACCATCGCGCCAGCCATTCGAAGCGGGAAACGGGTGATCATCGCGGCCCACGGCAATAGCTTGCGCGCGCTGGTAAAGTATCTCGATAACATCAGCGACGAAGAGATTGTTGGGCTCAACATCCCGACCGGGATCCCTCTGGTTTATGAACTCGACGACGAGTTGAAGCCAATCCGCCACTATTATTTGGGGGATCCGGAGGCAGTGGCGCGCGCGGCGGAAGCGGTGGCAAACCAAGGAAAAGCAAAGTAATGCCCTAAGAGGCTTGCTCCTCGCTTCTTGCGCGCGCGTGGCTGCGCGTGAGTGGCGAGGTTTGCACGTGCAAACAAAACCCGGACGGGAGCATGGCGGCAGTGCCCCAAGCTCCCGTTCTCTTTATTTGTCCTGCCGCGGTGAGCAGCATTTGGAAGTGAACGCTTTCCGGTTTCACGGTGGGCAGGGACAGCCCAACGTGGATTGATCCGCAGGGGGAGCACCTCGGACGACCTTGGGGTGCTTTCTATTTTCTGGTGGGATTGAAACAGGATAATTCATGTTGCGCGGTCGGGTCCAGATATGGTAGAAGTCATTGTGGTTTGGCAGAGAATACTCGGACGGACCGGTCTGGGGAGGTTTACAAAAGAGTGGGCAGTTGTCATGGAGTGGTTATATAGTTCTTTGAGATCTCGGGGTTTTGCAGGCAAAGCAAATAAGGAATTCAATCTCGATAAATTTTTCTTGAATTTAGGTGTGATGTTGGGGTGAATTCGAAGTCAAGCAAGGCGGAAGAGGTTGTGATGAGCGGTAAAATACGTCGCGGGCGCAACAGCTAAATAGAGAAAGAATTCTCTATTATCTTCCGCCGAGGATCGAGGAGCGTAAACTATGCTCAAAGCAAAATACACTAAACCCACACCTCCTTCCAACGATACGCGTTGGAAACTGCTCGAGGCGACCATGCGTCGGCACGGCTACAAGGCGCATTCCCTCATCGAGGTTTTGCACACAGCGCAGGAAGCGTTCGGTTACCTTGATGAGGACGTGATGCGGTTTGTTGCCTATTCGTTGCACTTGCCGCTGAGTAAGGTCTACGGCGTCGCCACGTTCTATCATTTCTTTACGCTCAAGCCTCAAGGGCGCCACACCTGTGTGGTGTGCACCGGAACAGCCTGCTATATCAAGGGCGCCGGGAATCTCATTGAGGCGATCGAGCAGAAGTATGGGGTTAAACCGGGTGAGACGAGCGAGGATGGCGAGCTGTCGTTGCTGACGGCGCGTTGCTTCGGCTGCTGCGGTCTTGCCCCGGCTGCTGTGATTGATGGTGAAGTGGCTGGCAAGTTGTCGTCCGCCGAAATCCTTGAGCGCATTGAAAAGAGGGTGAAATCATGACGATCTCTCCTGAAGAACTCGAAAATTTAGCAAGTTCGCGGCGCGAGGCGCTCGCGAAGTACAAGCATTGCATTGGCGTCTGTATGGCTGCCGGATGTCTCTCCTCAGGCGCGGACAAAGTGTTTGAGGCGCTAAAGCAGGCCATCAAGGAGCGCGGCCTCGAGGAGAGCGTGATGGTACGGCCCGTGGGCTGTTTGGGGCCTTGCGCGGCCGGCCCGCTCGTGGCGCTGGACGTCAACGGGGTCGTTTACCACGCCGTAACTCCCGAGGATGCGACGAAAATCATCGACTCGCTCGATAAAGCCCCCGTCCCCGAGCTTGTCCTCCCTACGGACACGCCACTCTTCCAGCGGCAGAAGCGCATCGTGCTCGAGAATGCTGGCCGCATTAATCCTGAGTCGTTCGAGGACTACGTTGCGGTGGGTGGCTACGGTGCCCTCTACAAGGCCATCACCGAAATGACCCCCTCGGAAGTGATTCAGGAGGTTACGACGAGCGGCCTGCGTGGGCGTGGGGGCGCGGGCTACCCGACAGGTCTTAAATGGAGTACGGTGGCCAAGGCGGTCGGGTCGCGCAAGTTTGTGATTTGTAACGCGGACGAGGGCGATCCCGGCGCCTTCATGGACCGGAGCGTGCTGGAGAGCGACCCGCACCGGGTGCTCGAGGGTATGGCGATCGCCGCCTATGCGGTCGGTGCGGACATGGGTTACATCTATGTGCGGGCCGAGTACCCGCTGGCGATCAAGCGCCTGAAGCAAGCGATCAAACAGGCCGAGCAGAATGGGTTTTTGGGCAATTCCATCTGTGGTAGCACGTTCAATTTCCGCATAGAGATCCGTTTAGGCGCGGGTGCCTTCGTTTGCGGCGAAGAAACAGCGCTGATTGCTTCGATCGAAGGCAAGCGTGGTCAGCCACGACCACGTCCGCCCTATCCCGCGCAATCGGGTCTATGGGGTTGCCCGACGCTGATCAATAACGTCGAGACCTTCGCGAACATTGCGCCGATTATCCGCAACGGTGGCGAGTGGTTTGCCTCCATTGGGACGGAGAAGAGCAAGGGCACCAAGGTCTTTGCCTTGGCCGGCCGCGTAGTGAACACGGGTTTGGTGGAAGTGCCCATGGGCATCACGCTGCGCGAGATCATTTTCGATATTGGCGGCGGGATCCCCGACGGGAAGAAGTTCAAAGCAGTTCAGACTGGTGGCCCCTCCGGCGGCTGCATCCCCGAGCAATTCCTCGACATGCCGGTGGATTACGAATCGCTGGCCAGTGTGGGGTCCATCATGGGCTCCGGCGGGATGATCGTCATGGACGAGACATCCTGCATGGTGGATGTGGCGAAGTACTTCATGGAGTTCTGCATGACCGAGTCGTGCGGCAAATGTGTGCCGTGCCGCGTGGGCACGGTCCACATGTACAATCTGCTGGACCGCATGACCCGCGGCGAGGCCACGATGGAAGACCTCGAGCTGCTCGAGGAGCTGTGCGATATGGTCAAGAACACGAGCCTGTGCGGTCTTGGCCAGACTGCCCCGAATCCCGTGGTGAGTACGCTGCGGTATTTCCGCAAAGAATATGAGGCTCACATCATCGAGAAGCGGTGTCCGGCCGGCGTGTGCCGTATGGCCCGTGAGGAGGTGCTCGTATGACGACGACTGCTGCATCGCAGGTGCGCGTTAAGACTCTCAAGATCGACGGCAAAGACGTCAGCGCAAAGGGCGATCAGACGATTCTTGAGGTCGCGCGCGAGAATGGCATTGAAATCCCGACGTTGTGTCACTTGTCAGGCCTCACGCCTGTTGGCGCATGCCGCATGTGTTTGGTAGAAGTGAAGGGTGTGAATAAGCTCCTGCCGGCATGCGTCACGCGCGTTCACGAGAATATGGAGGTCGTCACCGATAGCGAGCGGCTGCGCAAGTATCGCCGCATGATTCTCGAGTTCCTGTTTACGGAACGCAACCATGTGTGCGCGGTGTGCGTCACGAATGGCCACTGCGATCTTCAGGCCATGGCGCAACGGCAAGGGATGACGCACGTGCGTGTGCCCTACTTGTATCAGAAGCTTAAAGTGGACGCCTCGCATCCGCGCTTTGTGGCGGACCACAACCGGTGCATCCTTTGCACGCGTTGCGTGCGCGTGTGTGACGAAATCGAGGGCGCGCACACGTGGGATCTTTACCACCGCGGCATTCAGACGCGGGTGATCACCGACTTGAATCAGCCGTGGGGAACGGCGGAAAGCTGCACGGGTTGCAGCAAATGCGTGCACGTGTGCCCCACTGGCGCGCTAAGCGAGAAAGGTAAGAGCGTGGCAGAGATGGCCAAGCGCCGCCAGTTCTTGCCTTACCTGACGATGATGCGGGAGGAACACGAATGAGCAACAACAAGGCAAAAATCGCAACGGTGTGGCTGGACGGCTGCTCGGGCTGCCACATGTCGTTTCTGGATCTGGACGAACGTCTGTTGGCCGTGGCGGAGAGGGCCGAGCTCGTCTACAGTCCGCTTGTCGATATGAAGGAATTCCCCGAGATGGTGGACGTGACCATTGTCGAGGGCGCCGTCAGCAGCGAGGACGATTTGGCCAAGATCCGCAAGATCCGTGAGCACACGCGCATTCTCGTGGCTCTGGGAGATTGCGCCGTGACCTCAAACGTGCCGGGCATGCGCAATCCTTTCCCGCTGAAGGACGTTCTCAGCCGCGCTTACCTCGAAAATGCAACGCTCAATCAGCAAGTGCCGACGAGTGTCATTCCCAAGTTGCTGCCGAAGGCGCGTCCCGTGCACGAGTTCGTGAAAGTGGATGTCCACGTGCCCGGCTGTCCACCCTCTGCGGACACCATTTTCTACGTCGTCAGCGAGCTTCTCGAGGGGAGAATCCCTGACATCAGCGACAAGACTCGGTTCGGAGCATAGGAGAATCATCATGGCAAAACAAATCACCATTGATCCCGTGACCCGCATTGAAGGACATGCGAAGATCACGATTTACTTGAACGATGAGGGCATCGTGCAGGATGCCCAGTTCCATGTCACGCAGTACCGAGGTTTCGAGAAGCTCTGCGAGGGGCGTCCGTTCGCAGAAATGCCGTCGTTGATGGCGCGCACCTGCGGCATCTGCCCGGTGAGCCACTTGATCGCCTCGGCAAAAGCCTGCGACGCTCTTCTGGCGGTACAGGTGCCACGCACCGGTCGAATGTTGCGCCACGTACTTAACCTTGGGCAAATTGTGCAGTCCCACGCCCTGAGCTTCTTCCATCTCTCCTCACCGGATTTTCTGCTGGGCATGGACGCGGATCCAGCGAAGCGCCACCTATTCGCGCTGGCAGAATCGCATCCACAGATCGCGCGCGACGGAATCGCGCTGCGCAAGTTCGGGCAGCGCGTTATTGAGCGGCTTGCCGGCAAGCGGATTCACCCCGCGTGGGTCGTGCCGGGCGGCGTGAGTGATCCGCTGGATGCTGCAACGCGCGACGAGATCCTCGCCGAAATTCCGCAAGCGATGGAGATCGCCACGCGCACACTCGAGTGGTACAAGAAGACGTACAAACAGTTCCGCGAGGAAATCGCAACCTTTGCCAACTTCCCCACGCTCTTCATGGGTCTGGTGGATGAGGACGGTTACTTGGCCTTCACGCATGGCAAGGTTCGCGTGGTGGACAGTGCCGGCAACGTGATTGCGGATCAGCTTGAGATCGCAAATTATCAGGACTTCATCGGCGAAGCGGTGGAACCCTATAGTTATCTCAAGTCGCCGTACTACAAACCGCTCGGCTACCCCGAGGGGATCTACCGCGTGGGGCCGCTGGCGCGGCTCAACATTGCGGATCGGTGCAACACGCCGCGCGCTGACGAAGAGTGGGCGGAGTTCCGCGAGTTGGACCGCCGCGTGGTCCTGAGCTCGTTCCATTATCACTATGCGCGCCTGATTGAGATTATCGCGGCGCTCGAACAGATGGAGCGCACGCTGCGCGATCCGGACATCTTGAGCCCGCACGTGCGCGCACACGCTGGGGCGAACGCGTTTGAAGGCGTGGGCGTGAGCGAGGCCCCCCGGGGCATGCTCCTACACCATTACCGCATTGATGAGAATGGGCTGGTGACGTGGGCGAACCTTATCATCGCAACCGGCCACAATAACTTGGCGATGAACCGCGGGGTCCTGCAGGCGGCCAAGCATTTCGTGCGTGGCGACAAGATCGAAGAGGGAATGCTCAACCGTGTGGAGGCGGTGATCCGCTGCTACGACCCGTGCTTGAGCTGCTCCACGCATGCAGTCGGGCAGATGCCATTGCGGGTGGAGCTTGTCGGGCCGACCGGTCAGGTACTCGACGTTGCGACTCGCGACTGATGCCGAAAACGTTGGTCATCGGTTATGGCAATCCGCTGCGCGGCGACGACGCCGTAGGCCAAGTCGTGGCGCAGCGGTTTGCTGCTTCCTATGCGGACGCTTCCACCGAAGTCCGAGCACTCTTTCAACTGGTGCCTGAGCTTGCTGAGGACTTGAGTACGGCCGATACGGTCGTATTCGTGGATGCAAGCGCAACCCTCGCGCCGGGGGAAGTGCGGTGCGAGTCGCTTGAGATTGCCCCTTCCAATTCGAGTGAGAGCTTCACGCATCGCGTCACGCCGTACGGGTTACTGCAGATGAGTTGTGAGCTTTACGGGAAAGCGCCACGGGCGTGGTTGATTTCTGTCGGCGGGGCAGTGTTTGGTCACGCGGAAGGGCTGAGTCCACAGGTTGCCGTGACCGTGGACGAGATCTGCGAGCAGATTCGGACCCTGCTTGCAAACGAGTAAACAACGTGTTGCGCAGTCATCTCGTTGCAGAATTTTTGAGTGTGGCGAGCGGTAAATTTTGAGCGCGACAGCGAGTGCACAAGGCCATTTCGCAAGTGCGAATAAAATTTGCCGAAAAAGCGTAATAGGCGAGCGAAACGCCCGAATGGGCAGTGAGCGGGAATAGCTCAGTTGGTAGAGCACCACCTTGCCAAGGTGGGGGTCGCGAGTTCGAGCCTCGTTTCCCGCTCCATTTTCTTTTTGTCCTTCACCTTACGCGCTGGGGTTGCACAGCCACGCGCCACTCAATCCAGTATCCACTCGATGCCCACCGTCACAATCTTTTTCGGTCCCGCCGACAACTCCACGCGCCGGCCTCCGTCCTGAAGCTCCAAATCTCCTTCCGGAATTTCCTCGAGCGAGAGAAGTTGAGCGCGTTTCAGTGGGAGTCCGAACTCAATGCATGTGGTTTGGGTTTCGGCAGTGGGGTTCCAGAAACGGATCACCAGTTTATCGCCACTTTCCGCTGGTTTCGCGGCACTGAACACGAGCTGTGGATTGGTGAGATGAATGAAGGAGGCACTTCGAGGCAAGGAACCAGCCGTCGGAGCCGAGAGCAGCGCCTGAAGCGGAATGGTGAGGCGCCGCACCTCATCGAAAACTCGAGCTTCGTGCCATGGGCGCTGGTGCGGGAGTAAGGCGAAGCGATAAACGTGCGTGCCTTTGCATTGGGCGCCGGGGGTTGGGCGACCGAACACAAACGTCCCAAAGGCCCGCAAGAGCGTGATGGCGATCGTGCGGGCGGGCTCATCCACGACCTCATATTCGGTCAGACCATCGTTGAGCACCGCCAGTCCCGCTTCGCCATCGAACACATCCACGAAGCTCCACATGGGGTGGGTCGGGTACGGGGGTTCCTTCCAACCCGTGGCGTCAGGGAGCTGGATCGGGCGCTCGAGGACGTCGAACTGCCCGTCCGCAATCGAATGCGTCGCGCGGCTGAGGCCTGTCGGGAACATCACCCGCAGGCGATGGTTCTCCGCGGTGTTCGTAAGGCGTAGCGTTACGCCTAACGCACGCGCCCCGCGCTCCAACGAAAGCGTGAGCGAGATCGGAAGCCTCGTGCGTTTGCGGCTGCGTTTGCCGTCGGGTCCTTTCCCCTCGGGGATGGAGAACTCGTAGGTGGCCTCAATTGCAGCGTAGAGTGGGCCGTTTTCGACAATCCGGAACGTCGGGCGAGCGCTGCGTCGGGAAAGGATCGGCTTATCCCCCGGTGGGACCACGCGGTTCCACGGGTCACCGAACTCCGCAGAGTCCTCGAGGAAGCCCAGTCCCTCGAAGACGCGGCCTGTAGCTTTGTCGCGCATCGAGAAGGTGCCATCGGCCTCAAAACGTGCTGCGAGGAAATCGTTTTCCAGTTCGCGCTCGCTGCGGGCGAGCTTGGGGAGCTCTGCAGGCTTCTCGGGAGCCGCGCCAACGCGTACGGCCAGTGCTTCGTAGCCGAAGGCCGGGAGATTCTCCAGCTCGATGCGCGCGCGATAGCGTTGCACCGGGAAGGTCATCGTGAGCTCGTAGCCACTCTCGATGGTTGCCGTGTAGGGTTCTTGAGCCACGATTTGGATTGGGACAGGCGCGCCGCCCGCGCGCTCGAGCGCGAATGGGGTCTCGGGCGTGGCATGCGGGAGGTCGATAATCACCTCAGCCAGCCCGCTCCACGGATAGGGCGTGGGATTGAAAACCGTGAGCTGCAGATCGTTCGTGGAGATCGAACTGCGTCCGTCAATCCGGGCTGCTACGTCACGCATCGAGCGGCGGATGATCTCATCGCTGATGGTCTCCACCTCTCCCCAACGTGCCTGCATTTCGGTGTGGACTCGGTCCACACTGCAGCCCCCGATCGCGTCGTGGGCTTGGTTGACGAGCAGGCGACGCCAGATCTGGGTAAAGAACGGCGTGGGATAGGGTGATCCCGTAAGCCACGCCATAGCGGCTAACGGTTCGGCACCAGCAAGGACGTGTGTACAGATGCGCGCATTTTGTTGCTTGAGGTAGGTACGCGACGACAAAATGAGCGCCATGAGGGTTGTCCACAGCCCTTCCTTCAGCGTATGGCGCATTTCCCCCCGGACCACCTGAAGGTCGCGTGCTTCCTTGCGGAAGGCTTCCATGTACTCAGCGAGAGAGGAATGGAAAATCTCTTGGTTGGAGCCGGCCACGCGGCGTTGCAGAGCCTCGATGAGGTCGAGTTCTTCTTCGGCGGCGTAGGAATGGTCGTGTCCCATCATGTAGAGGAGCTGGGATGTCGTGGCATCGGCTGCTGTGAAGCGCAGAGCGTCGGCCAGCGCTTGATCAAGAAGCTCTTCGTGCACCCTGAGGCGCAGATTCATGTAGCCATATTGGCGATCCTGCGACTGCGTGACGGCGACGTGGTAGGGCAACTCGTCCGGGTTCCAGCGGTATTCTCGGTCGGCGGGGGTGCGCCCGAGCAGTCCCGGCCGATAGAGCAGATAGTAGTAGTTGTAGCGGGCATAGTCGCCGAAACGGAATCCAAAGATGCGTGAACCGTCGGCGCCTTCCCACACAAACTCGCTTTTGGCCACATGCTTGCCGATGCCGCGATAGAACATGCACGAATCAATGCGGAAGCCGCGGTAGAGCTGGGGAAGCTGAGAAATCTGGCCGTTGGAGAATGGCGTGTAGCCGACCTTGGAGACCCGCCCAAACTGCATGGCGACGCGGTGGCCCATGAGGAGGTTGCGCACGAGGGCTTCGCCCGGGCAGGCCCACATGTCGGGCAGGGTGTACCACGGCCCGATTTGAAGTCGGTCCTGCGCCACAAGCTTTCGCATTCGTTCCTCATTCTCGGGTCGAATCTCGAGGTAATCCTCCAAAATTACGGTCTGACTATCGAGGTAGAAGGCGCGGTACTCCGGCCGCCGCTCGAGGATATCGAGCAGGCGGTCCATCATTTCCACCAAGTCCATCCGGTAGCTTTGGAAGGGATAACGCCACTCGCGATCCCAGTGTGTATTCGAAATGATGTGACAGTGCCATTTGCGCGTCTGGTCCACGGTCGTCTCCACTCTCTTTGGTATTGCGTCCGGCAGCGTGCTCCAAAGCTATGTATGGCGCTGGGATTTTCTTCGAGTGCTTCCCACAGCGCCGCGCAGTGTGCCAAGTTCGCGCTTGTGCGAAGGCAACTGGCATGCTGCCTGTCGAGTTGGTATGAAGAAATGCAGACGTCGTGGTGGGCACAAGCAAGAAAACATTTTATTTATTGCAGTAATTTCCCCCACATCTCTTCTTGACCGCCGGCGTTCGGGCGCGAGCGTTGGGTTTCTGGCAAGTGGCAATCGCGTTGAGTTTCGCTTGCGCAATTCACGCGCGGTGGGTCACACCTCGTAACTGTTCGCGCGTGATGGCTTAGGCACGTGTGTGCCCGCGAGAATCTTTGAGGAGGTCATTGGACCGCATGGCGATCCCTGAACGTATCCCCGGATTGGGAGCAATTGCGCCTGAATACCATGGTGATTTTGAGGAACTCGAGGTGGGGGGCGATGGACTATGGCGCGTGGGGCGGGACGGCGTCGAGTGCATCTTGGTCCCGCGAGATCAAAAGGTGGAGTTCATCGTTTTTGCCGACAAAACCCTCGCCTATGTGCGTTCCGCGATGGGCTACCCAGCGATTTATCCCGTCCGCGAGGTGGCGTTTGAACCGCCGGTGGAGGCGGTCCTGATGGATCTGGACGGCACGAGCGTGCGCAGCGAGGAAATGTGGATGTGGATCATTGAGCGCACGGTGGCACGGCTGCTGGGGGATGAAAGTTTCCAATTCACCCCCGAGGATTTGCCCCACGTGGCCGGGCACTCGGTCAGCGAGCACCTGAGCTATTGCATTGAAAAGTACTGCCCCGGATTTACCCTTGAGCAGGCGCGCGACGTCTACTTCGAGCTTACGCGGTGTGAATTGAAGGAGATCGAAGAGGGCCGAGGCCATGTGGAGGCGTTCAAGCCGGCACCGGGGCTCAAGGATTTCCTTCTCGAGCTCAAAGCCCACGGCGTGAAAATCGGTCTCGTGACCAGCGGTCTTTTTGAGAAGGCGTGGCCAGAAATTCTGGCGGCATTTCGAACCATGAACTTGGGCAATCCGTTGGATTTCTATGATTCCATCATCTCGGCCGGGACACCGTTGCGAAAAGGGGAAGTGGGTACGCTTGGCGAGCTTGAGCCCAAGCCGCATCCTTGGCTCTATGCCGAGACGGCGACGGTCGGGCTTGGGATTCCGCGCGAGCGCGCCCACAGGGTCGTCGGCATCGAGGATAGCGGCGCTGGGGTTGTCGCGATCCGGCTCGCTGGCTTTTATACGGTCGGCGTGGCCGGTGGGAATTATCGCAGCGCGGGGCTGGCGGGCATCGTCAATGCGCATGCCGAAACACTCACGGATTTGCTGCCGCTGCTCTTAGGAAAGTAGCAAGGGAGCTTTTTTCGGCTGCTCAGCTCGACGACGCGACTGGTTAGGGTTCGCGTGAGTTGCTTTCCCACGCCTTGCGTGCGGCCTCGATCAGGACGTTCCGGCCCCCCATCCGGTCTTGCGAGATTTCCCAGAAGAAAACACCGCCAAAGCCATTTTGGCGTGCCCAGCGCGTCTTGTGTTGGACACTCTCGACGTCGTCGTAGGAGAGAAGCTCTCCTCCTCCCGGCTTCTCCAGCCATGGAACCATGGCGTAGTTGTCGAAATGGCGCACCCAGCCTTGCTCGAGAAGCGGCAGGATGTCTTTGTAGGCAAGGTAGGGGCGGGCGGGTTTTGTGTTTGGTGGCATCGGATCGTGCCAGCGGCGCACGGGGAAGCTCCGGCCGTAGCAGGGGATTCCGACAAGGAGCCGCTCGGGCGGCCAGCCACCCGCATCGCGCCACGTTGCCATTTGCGCCACCAGTGAACGCGAGGTGCACCCCTCTCGGTCGCCTTTGGGGGTTCGAAAAGCTGCGTTGTAGCCCGCATGGTTGCTCCATGGACCATGCATGTCGTAGGTCATGATCGCCACCCAATCCATAACTCCACGCAGGGCCTGCATATCCACGTTTTGCACCACATCCGGCACACCGACTTGAGCACTCGTGAGGAGATTGGTCCCCTGCGACGACGGACCGAGCAGCTCACGGAGCTCTCGCGCAAGCTGCGTGAAGGCCTCCTTTTCCGTCGGATTTGTCGGGAACTCCCAATCGAGGTCGATGCCGTCGTAGCCGTATTCGCGCACCATCCCCACCAGTGCGCGGGCAAACTGCGTGCGGAGCGTCTCGGAAGTAGCAATGGGTCCCATGTATTTTCCGCTGTCGGCGCCCCCGACGCTGAGGAGTACTTTGACGCCCGCTGCATGCGCCCGTGAGGTCAGTTCGCGGCTTGGTAGGTTGCCATCGGTCTTGAGTTTGCCGTCAGGGGTGGCGGTCACAAACGCGTGGCAAAGGTGAGTGAAGTTCTCGTAGCGGATTTGAGCCGGTTCAAGTCCACATGGCCACGAGGGGTAGTAGCCGAGGACAATGGGAGGACGGCCTCCGGCGGTTGAACGGTTTTCGGATTGCGGATCCGTTTGCGGCTGGGCTGTGCTCGCGGAAACCGTCGTCGTGGCGCACACCGGAGTGAGAGTTGCAAAGCACGCTCCCAAAACAACCAGCTGCCAAGGGCGTCGCAACTGACAGGCGGACAACGAAAGCTGAGGAAAGAGACGTTTCAGAGGAGATCGGGAGCCGGACCCCGCTAAATCAATTTCTTGGACTTTCATAAATTCCACATGCTTGGCCAATGGACCTGAGAACGCAATGATTTTTGCGCCCAATCCGGTTGGCCAGATGCGAGATGGGGAACCGCGGAGAACATGGTTTTCCGGAGAGCTGGCGCCAACTGTTCCGCACGATCTCCGAGGGAAAGCACAGCCGACATCCTTGGCGAGTACGGAGGCACACGTCGGCCCAGTGGTGTGTTTGGTATCCGCTGAAACTCTGGAAAGCCCAGAATTAGCCGAGGGTATGCCACACGTTGAAGCTGGGCTTGTGCAAAAGCCGAGGGGAAGCAGGGATATTCGGAAAGGGGCGTACCGATCGCCGCTCGTTTCGACAACCTTCCAAACGGCGGGCTGTTGGTGTGACGACTGAGAGCATTTCTGAAGGCTGTGAGCCCCAGAGCCCGTAAACGTTGCATTATGTTCCTGTGAAAATGTGGCCTTTTCGAGCGAGGTCGAGAAAGACGCGGACAGCCTCGGGATCAAATTGCTTGCCGGCCTGCTCGGCGATATATTCGAGAGCTTTTTCTCGCGGCCAAGCGGGCCGATAGGGGCGGTCAGAAATCAGCGCATCCCACACGTCCACAACCGCAAATACCCGTGCCGGCAACGGAATCTCCTCGCCTTTTAGCCCGAACGGATAGCCTGTGCCGTCCCAACGCTCGTGATGGTAGGCAGGAATGGGCAAACTGGGTTCCAGAAACTTGATAGGGCGAAGCAGCTCGATGGCGATCAGCGGATGTTTGCGCATGAGCTCCCACTCCTCAGGCGTCAGTGGGCCCGGCTTGCGGAGGATCGAATCCGGGATCGCCATCTTCCCGATGTCGTGGAGAAGCGCGCCGCGCCGAATGATAACAAGGTCATCTGGAGTCGCACCGAACTCCCGCATGAGCGTGAGCGTGATCCCGGTGACGCGCGCGCTGTGGCCCAGCGTTTCGCTGTCGCGGTAATCCATGGCTCGTGCCCAGCCCTCGATCGTGCTATCGTAGGTGGCGATCAACTCCGCATGCGCGAGCTGCAGTTCCGAGTGGAGCTGAGAGTTATTGATTGCCATCGTCGTCTGGGTGGCTAGCATCATCGCGAAACTCACCCACTGGGGCGTGAAATGGCGAGGCTGACGCGAGAAAAGTTCAACACTCCAATCAGTTTGGGACCAAGAAGCAGAGGAAGCCCCGCATAGGCGCTAAAGCCTTCTTCCGCGAGCATGTCGCTACGCCGGCACTTTCTGAGGAGTTCCTCGTGGCCGGACAGCAAGATTGGGGCGCGCCGTTTGGCAACTTCTCCCACAAGACCCAAGCCCACGGAAGGCCGAGCATGCCAGACGTGAAGGCTCTTGAAGCCCAACGCGGCCCGACACACCAAGATGTCGCTGTCGCCTTCCAACAGATACACGCTGCCCGCATCCATCCCCAAACGCGGCAGCGTATGCTCGAGAATCTGTGAGAGGACTTCGTCAAGATCAAGGGTATGGGTGATCGCGAGATCGATCTCGTGGAGACCCCTCAGCTCCTCCAGTCGTTCTTCGAGGGCGCGGTAATGGCGGATGCGTGCGAGTGCGTTGGAGGCCAGATCTGCTAAAGCCGTTACCAGCTGGACATCCTCAGCGTCAAACGGGGTCGTGCGGCCCACTGCAAGGACGCCCGTAAGCTCCTGGTGGCTAATGAGCGGCAAGGCCATAAAGCCCCGCAAGCCTCGGAGAAGGTCCGGACGAAGGCATTGTGGGTCTTCCCACGCGGATTCCGAGAAATAGGGAGTCTGAGTGGATGCCACTCTTCCCAAAATGCCCTCTTCCCACGTCGCATCCGTCCCTTGGAGCGGCTCCCATCGGCCGATGGCACCCAGCGTCACAATTTTTTCCTCTTCGCCTTCGCGGAGGGCGATAAGACCGGCCTCGGCATCCATGGCGTGCACGATTTCTTCGAGAATCACCCGACCTGCTTCGTCCAAATTGGTTGCCGAGCGCAGAGCGCGGGAAAGCTTGACCACAGCTTCGTGCTCACGGGCACGGCGTTGGCTTTCAGTCTCGTCGAACAGGATTCCGGTAACGTAGGTAGGCGCAGCGTCGCGTGTGGAAGCCAAGGCGTGGCCGCGTGCATGGATAAAGTGGATACTGCCATCGCGCCAACGCACACGGAAGTATGCGTCGTACACATCCACGGCACTGTGAGCTAAGCGTGCAACGGCACGGACGTGGTCTCGGTCTTGAGGGAAAACGAGGCGTAAGAAGGCGGAGAATGGGCTGCACCGACTTGGGTGTTGCCACCCCAAAAGTTTTGCACACGTCTCATCAAACTCGATGGTATCCTCGGCGAGTTGAATTCGCCAAATCCCGGCCCGAGCCGCCTCGAGCCCGAGGCGCTGCCGGGCTTCGTGCTCCTCCAAGGCTTGTCGGGCAAGCATCTCCTCAGTAATGTTAATGTGCGAAACGACTGCACCTCGCGCCAATCCGTCCTCAATCGGCGTGATGAGAACGCGGAACCAGCGCTTTTCTGTCGGAGAGTGACACGGGTACTCCATTGAGAAAGTGTCGACTTTACCGGACAGGACATCACGCAACCCTTGCGCGACCGTCGGGGCTTCGGTCGCGTTAGGGCCGGTGGCACGTTCGCAGATTTCGACGTAATTTGCACCGACGGCGTAGGTGGCACTGGGGAGGTCGTTAGCGATCGCGAAATGGCGCCACGCGCGATTCACCCAGAGGATTCTGCCCGTCGAATCAAGGAGAGCAATGTGGTGCGGGAGCGCTTCGAGAACGCGCGCCTCGTGTGAGAGCGCTTCCGCCTCCTTCGGCGGTAACTCAAGAGATGAGAGATCTACAGGATTCGTTTCGCTTGGCGCCCCCCCTGCCATCGCGGCTACTCGCAAAGCTTCCTGCCCCTCATCCGAGAATGTTTGCGCACGTTGAAACTTCTTGCCACGCTTCGGTTGCGTGGCTTTGCGCTCTTTATCGGCTTTGTCGGGTCGCTGCTCGCTCACAGTTGCCCCTCGGCGGTGCTGCTATGCTACTCGGCTTCGCTCGAAAATGAGCTAAATACTACTCACCCCCGCATCTGACATTAACTATTAAGGATATAGTTCTCCTTCCCACCTCATGCGAATTAGGCGCATCGAAAAAACAGAAACTCTCTTTTTAGGCCTTCTTTACGGATTTGGACCGATTGATCAATCGTAAAGCGATGGTGACAAGTAGAAAAACAGCATGGGACTTTGCGCCCATGAACCGCTGAAGGTATAGTGTGGCCTCCCTTTGTATCAGCTGTGAGCTTTCATCAGCAGGCACAAAGTCTCTGGACAAGACGGCGTTGGTGGCTTGCTGCCATCCCCGTTGCCGCGGTTGTGACTGTCAAACCCTTTCCTTTGAGTTGGAAAAAGTGACCCCTTCAGGAATCTTCATCAAGTCCGCATTGTGTTGGGCTTGACCCAATGTTGAAATAACGTCTGGCGCCCCCAGAGCTTATTTTTTCGCAGCAAAAGGCTCTTAGGTTCGGAGTAGGACGGACTGCGAGAAAGAAGTCTTGACGTAACGCTCCGCCTTGCGGTCATAGTCAGGCATAAACGCTGGTGAACTCAGAACGACCCAATGGATTGGAGTGGTTCCCCGCTCCGGAATGGATGGGCGGGATGGGTTGCTGCGTGCATGTATCCCGCGTGCAACGTGGCCGCATTAGGAAAAGTTGACCTAACGGCCCCAGCCTTGCGGGCGGGACGCCTGCACGACGATCGAGCCGGCGTGATTCTCCTCAATGGAGCATGATACCATGTCAAGTCGGGTGTGGAGTAGACTGCGTAACGCATTCCTAATCGGAGTCGGGCTAAGCCTTGCTGCGGCCTACGCTCAGCTACCGCCAAAGTCGCCGGAAGCAGGGGGCGACCCAAATCTTGGAAAAGTGAATACGAAGCTTCTTCGCCTGGGTGAGACAGCGAGGGTCAAGCGGGCGGCCACGGTGCGCGAAGCTTTGCGCAGCACTCCTGAGGCGTCTCTCTTTAGCCTCAACGCCACAGGCGAGGGGCTCTTAGTGGAGGCCATCTGCACGCTACTCGATGATGCGGTGTTGCGCAAGTTCGCACTGCCCGGCGTTGAAGTCGTTGGCTATTATCCGCAATACAAGCGCGTGGTCCTCGCGGTGAGCGATCTTCAGGAAATCGCAGCGATCGCAAAGATCTCCGAGGTGGCCATGGTAGAGCCGGTCTATCGGCCCCACATTGCAAGCCAAGGTGCCGCCGACAGCCGCGCCGATCGCGCTCTTCGCGCGGAAAGTTTACCGCTCTTTGGGGTAGACGGACGGGGTGTGCGCGTTGGGGTCATCAGCGATAGCTTCTCGTGGACGAGCAATGTGCGCGATACCGATACGGTGCCCGCTCAAGGGCAAGCCGGCATTCTGGAGAACTCAAAGCCGCAGAAAAGCGGAGACCTGCCGTCGAGTGTGACGATTGTGCGCGATGACCTGCCGGGTAATGACGAAGGCGCAGCGATGGCCGAGCTCATTCATGATGTCGCCCCGGGAGCGGCGATTGCATTCCACACGGCTTTAGGTGGTGAGGCGAGTTTTGCGGATGCAATCCACCGGCTGCGAACGGAAGCCGGCTGCCATATCATTGTGGATGACGTGATTTATTATAAGGAGCCCATGTATCAGGATGGGTTCGTTGCGCAGGCGGCTGCAGCAGCAACGGGTGCGAATGTGGCCTACTTTAGTGCCGCCGGTAATGCGGGCAACCTTGCCATCCGTTCGCCCTATCGCGACGTCAATCGTCGCCAGTCAGAGGCAAAGCTGCCCCCGACGGGCAAAGATCTCCATGACTGGGGCGGGAGAAACCCTTACCTGCCGATTACCTTTGGCCCAAGCGGCGGCTCGGTGACAATTGTTCTGCAGTGGAATCAACCCTTCTTTAGTCTGAATCCAGTGCCGGGAAAATCGGGCTCCAAAATTGACCTCGACATGTACCTCTTAGCTTCGCCCTCTCCAAGTGAGTTTGCCACGCCGCTGGCGTTTAGCCGTGAAGGGCAGGGCGCAAGCTACTTGCCCTTGGGGGACCCGGTCGAAATCCTCACGTTTACCGGCGGACCGAATCAGACAGTTTTCTTCGCGATTGACCATTACCAAGGCAGCACGACGCGGATTCCGCAGAACAGTCGCGTAAACCTCGAGTTCCGTGTCGTGTTCTTCACCAGTGGCGGGGTGAGTGTCCAAGGCATCACGAATGCAACCTCAGCTTACGGTGGGCCCACGATGTATGGCCATGCGTTGGCGAAAGGGGTCGTGTCGGTCGCGGCGGTTCCGTGGTGGGAAGCTCTCTACCCCACGGTCTACGGAGCCACCGCGGAGATTGATCCCGAGCTGTTTACGGCGCGGGGTGGGACCTTTAGCATCCTCTTCGATTCGCTCGGCAAAGCCTTGCGTACGCCCCGCACGGTGAGTGCGCCGACGTTGGCAGCGGTGGACGGCTGTAACACAACGTTCTTTGGTTCAAGCGACTTGAGTGTACCACCTGCCGACGGCGAGCCGGATGGATACGCAAATTTCTTTGGAACATCGGCAGCGGCGCCGAATGCCGCGGCGGTGGGGGCCTTGCTCAAGAGCGCAGATCCGCTGCTTACCCCAACGGAAATGACCCGGCGGTTGGTTGTCACAGCCACGGATGTGAAGGGTTTCCGTGCTGCGCCGGGTTGGGATGATGTCACGGGCGCCGGCCTGATCAGCGCCGATGCTGCAGCAGGAGCAGGCGGGGGCGCTTTCAACTTCGTGAATTTGAAGTTCCTCAAGCCCACCACGTGGCAGGATGCCGTGGTCATCAACCAGACACTGAACTCGCCGAACGACGAAACGAACTTCACCGCGACGCGACCCGTCTACGTGAACTACAACATTGTGAACGAAGGCAACATCGCCTCGGGCGCGTTCTCGGTTACGATCGCAGTGGATAGCGTCGTGGTGCAAACCATTAGCTACCCTGGTGGTCTGGCGAGCCGGGCCCAAGCCCAGCAGACCAATATCTCGCTCGGACTTTTGACCCCGGGCTCGCATACCATCACGGTGACGATCGACCCGTCGAATCAGGTGGCTGAGCAGGATGAAGGGGACAATGTTGTCACCCGTTCGATTACGATCGGTAGCCCGCCGTCGAACGACAATTTCGCAGCGGCAGAAGTTCTGGGCACGTGTCCGACGTCGCCCATCACGGGCTCGAACCGCTTTGCCAGCAAAGAGTCTGGCGAGCCTTATCATGCGGGCAATATCGGTGGAGCCTCAGTGTGGTACGTCTGGGTGGCCCCCGCAACACCTCAGCCCGTGCGCGTGAAGCTGGACACGGTAGGCAGCAACTTCGATACCCTGCTCGCGATTTATACCGGCATCGCGGTGAATGCCTTGACCTTTGTGGCGGGCAACGACGATATCGCGCCGGGCACAAATACGCGGAGCTCGGTGGAGTTCGAAGCAACGCCACTCAATACCTACTACATCGCCGTGGATGGCAAGAACGGGGCGCAAGGCAACATTTCTCTCAACTTCTCGGTTGCGGCGACCAATGACGACTTTGCCTCGCGAGCCCTCCTGAGCGGTGCTTCAGGGAGCGTGGACGGCATCAACTTCTGTGCCACGAAGGAAGTGGGCGAGCCGAACCATGCTGGCAACCCCGGTGGCCATTCGGTCTGGTATCGTTGGGTGGCCCCACGCTCGGGCGCCGCTATGTTCACGACCGAAGGCAGCCGGTTCGATACTCTGCTCGCCGTCTACACGGGAACGGGCTACGGCGACCTGACCCTCGTGGCCGAGAACGATGATGCCGATAGCGGCGGAACCTTCAGTACTGTGGTCTTCCCCGTGTCGGCGGGTGTGGAGTACGCAATTGCGCTCGATGGCTACAACGGCGAGTCAGGCAACTTCACGCTGAAGTACTCAGCGGGAGCAAGCAATGACTTCTTCGGTGCACCAACGGTGCTGCCGGTGATCTGCGATGGCAGCGTGCTGAGCTCGAATGTGGGTGCGGGCTTTGAGCCGAACGAGCCTTCGCATGCGGGCAATCCTGGCGGTGCGTCGGTGTGGTTCCGCTGGACCGCCCCAATTACCGGGGATCCGACTTATCCGGTGACCTTCGACACGAGCGGCAGTGATTTCGACACGCTATTGGGCGTCTATCAGGGGAGCTCAATCAATTCGGTGTCACTGTTGGCGTTCAATGATAACGCAAAACCAGACCTCAGCCCGAACACGAAGACGAGCCAGCTCAGCTTCCTCGCAACGGCCGGACAGACGTACATGATCCTTGTGGATGGCTTCAATTCGGGAAGCTCAGCGGCGCAGGGCAACATTGTCCTGTCGTGGGATGTGGGATATGCGCCGGAGAACGACTACATTTCCAAGCCGACGTATTTCCCGGGTCTCGAGGCTGCGAATGGGACCACGGAAACGGCGACGATTGACGTTGCGCGGACGAATAATGGTGCTTCGCGTGAGCAGAGTGAGCCGAACCACGCGATGATCCCCGGCAAGCGCAGTGTGTGGTTCACGTTCACAATCGAGGATACGCCGCTTGTGGATGAGGACGTGCGCCTCGTTACAATCGAGATTGATACGAACACGCCGCAGGCGGGCTGCTACCCAGTGGACTTCGATCCGCTGCTTGCGGTTTATCAGAATGGGCCGAATTTGGGTTCGTTGCAACCGGTGGCGTTCAACGACGACATCACGCCGGGCTCGAATACGAACAGCCGCGTGGTCTTCATCGCACCGCCGGGTAAGTACTGGATCGCGGTGGATGGCAAGAATGGCACGTCGGGCAACTTCCGCTTCAAGGCGACGAACCAGATGGCGCCGACTGGCTTGCTGAAAGCGTTACGCGCCAACCCGGCGGCCCTGAAGCAACAGTTCCCGACGATGGTCACGTTGCCGAAAGGGCAGTAAGTCGCAGCCGAGAAAGGAGCTGACCAAGGGCTCGATTTGAGCTCGGATGTGAGTAGGTGAAGTTATGTCCCCTACCGCAAGAGGTGCGGTAGGGGACCTTCTTTTTTGGTTGAGCGCTTGTGCGTGTTCTGACCGAAAGGGGGGGGACCGAGAGATGCGGCGCATAAGTTTTGGTTGCAAACGTTCTTTTCTGCCTTGCGAACCAAGTAATGTAACTTCAGACAAATAAGTGGGAAGCGGGAGAAAGGAGACGCCATGAACACGTTGGAAGCAATCCGGACGCGACGCAGTGTGCGGGTGTTCATCAACGAGCCCGTGAAACGGGAAGTCTTAGTGGAATTGGTGCGAGCCGCCATGCAGGCCCCATCCGCGGGCAATCAGCAGGCGTGGCAGTTTGTGGTAGTGGATAACCGACAAATTCTCAAGCGGATCCCGGAATTCCATCCGTATGCGCAGATGGCGGAGACGGCTCCCGCTGCAATTCTGGTATGCGGCGACCTCGAGCTTGAGCAGCGCAAGGGCTACTGGGTTCAGGATTGCTCGGCGGCCACACAAAACTTGCTCCTTGCCGCCCACGATCTTGGTTTAGGCGCGGTCTGGACGGGGGTGTACCCACGTGAGGATCGGGTGAAGGGGGCACGCAAGCTTTTTGGGCTTCCAGAGCATGTGGTCCCGCTCTCCTTGGTTTTTGTGGGGTATCCGGCCGAACATCCACAACCAGAGGATCGTTTCCGCGAGGATCGGGTGCACTGGAACCACTGGTAATCTCTCTGCAAATTGAAGAGGTCGGTGCTCGGGAGGGAAGAGATCGCGAGGCGCTTTTTCCCCACTCACGGCTGAAAGTGGGGCGTGCTTGCACAGGGTCTCTTCTGTGTGATGGCTACTTGTCCTCGTAGTCCCAACTCCTATGGACGAGGCGAAGCCTACAGAGTGCTCATTTCGTGCGACTCAAATATCTCGTTCCATCGTGCGAAAAAGCCTTTTCACGGCAGGTTCACGAGGCGCCCGGGAAGAACTTGGCGCTTCTCAACTTCAGTCGGCGTTACCAGCGCGTTTATAGTCTGGGCATTTCGTGGCATTGGGGCGCTCCGGCCGCCGACACGCGTTGCCGTAGTCGTAGCGACAGGTGTCGCAAAGGAAGCGCGTTTCGCCCGAGCTGAAGATGGCTGCAAAGAGTGACTTGATGAATTTCCACATGCTCAGGAATACGACGCGCAGCCCCATTTCGTTCGCACGGAAGCTTCATTTTTGCGTGCGGGAATTTGGGCGAGCGCGGGCCCCGCGGCTACTTGCTTAGGAATTTTCCTCGGGGAACTCCAGAAAGCGGATTCCGGTTTTTCGCTGGGCGCCTCGCACCATTTCCGCAGCGGCTTCGTTCGCGCGGCGCACAATCTCCTGCTCAGTAACGGACACCAACCGCCCGTCGCGCACCACGATTCGGCCATTGACGATGGAGTAATCCACGATGTGTGAATCGCCGGCGAAAACGACGGCGGCGACGGGGTCATGCATTGCCCCCGCGAAACCAATGCGTTCGAGGTTGATGAGCACAAGGTCGGCTAAAGCTCCCTCCGCTAAACAGCCGAGATCGCTGTAGCCGAGCACGCGGGCGCCTCCGCGCGTGGCGAGGCGCAGGACCTCGCGGGCAGTGATGGCGCGCGCGCCGCCCATCACGCGGTGCAGGAGCATCGCTTGACGCACTTCACCCAGCATGTCGCTCGCGTCGTTACTTGCACTGCCGTCTACCCCTAACCCCACGGGCACGCCAGCGCGAATCATTGCCGGGATCGGAGCGATGCCAGACCCAAGACGCATATTGGAGGCGGGGCAGTGCGCGACGCCGGTTCCCGTCGCGGCAAGGCGAGCGATTTCCTGATCGGAGACGTGGACCATGTGGGCAAACCAGACGTCGGGGCCGAGCCACCCAATTTTGTCGGCCCACTCGACTGGCCGCAAGCCATAGACTTCGGCACAGTAGCGCTCCTCGTCACGAGTTTCCGCCAAATGCGTGTGGAGGCGTAAGCCGTGCCGACGCGCGAGTGCTGCAAGCTCAATCATGGTGCGCTCTTCGACCGAGAATGGCGAGCACGGCGCCAACGCGATCTTTACCATGGCGTCGGGAGCGGGATCATGCCACGTCGCAATCAAGCGCTCGCAGTCGGCGAGGATTTCCTCCTCGGTTTGCACGACGTCGTCGGGCGGCAGCCCCCCATGGCTTTTGCCGCGGGTCATGCATCCACGCGTGGGGTGGAAGCGGATGCCGAGCTCAAGCGCGGCGCGAATTTCTGCGTCGATGAGCCGGCCATCCTGACCCCGGGGAAAGAGGTAAAGATGGTCAGTAGTCGTGGTGCAGCCGGTGAGCAGGAGCTCACCAAGGCCAACCAACGCGCTCACGTACACAAACTCCGGCGTGAGCTCGCGCCAGATTTCGTAGAGGTTGATGAGCCATTCAAAAAGTTCGGCGTTTTGCACACGTGGTACGGCGCGCGTGAGAGTTTGGTAAAGATGATGATGGCAATTCACCATGCCGGGAAGGCAAAGCATGGAGTGGGCGTCGATGATCTCCGTGCCCGAGGGCGCGGTCAGGTTTGGGCCGATTGCCGCGATGCGATTGCCCCGGATAAGAATGTCGCACTGCTCGAGTTCGCGGCCAGTGTCATCAAATGTGGCCACCACACGTACTTGGCGGATTAGAATCGTATCAGTCATGGTCTCTTTGCTCGCTTTTCTGGCCCCATACGAGGCTATGGGGTGAATCTCGCCACGGAAGCTACCTATTGGGAATGGATTCTGGGGAAACGTCAAGTGCCGCCTGCATTGCGCGCAACGGCTGGAACGATTTTGCAGCAGCTCGGTAGTTGACGGATAGAATGACCACGGCTAATGGCATGGGAATCATGAGAAGAAGAAACGGTGGTACAGGGCGCGCGGCACAGTGGCTTGCAGTAGCGGTGTTATGGGCGTGGGCGGTATGCGTGTGGGGGCAGGTGCGCACGATCGTGGAGAGCACCCGCCCTGTGCCGTCGCCGGACGGATCGCGAATGTTCGTGGTGGACCACATTTCGCGAATCATCAATGGCGAGCCGGAGCGCTACTCGGGACGTATGTTGGTGCGTGTGACCGATTCGCAGGGTACGGTGACACGCCAACGCCGCATCGAAGCAAGTCAGGTGCGCCTGATCAATCCTCCCCTCTGGCTCGATGAGCACTGGGCGGCCTTCACCTACAATGTGTCGAAGAATGCAAACGGGGTGGTTTATTTCAACGCGGACAGCGGCGAAGCAGTGCAGGTGGAATTCGTGGCTTTCACGCGTCGCTTAGCGGCCACCGATACGGTGGAGCGCGAGCTCACGAGTTTTGATGCGACCCTGTATGCCGGGCGCGTCCTGCGAGTATCGAACATCACCCGCCGAGGGCGTTCTGTCTTTCCCCTGTTGCTTCGCCCTCTGCCGCCGTATGAAATCAATCCATTCCCGCTCGTGTTTGCTGAGCAGGTTCGGGCAGCGCTCTACGCGTATCAGGAATTTCTCGAGAAGAATAAAGTCAGCGACCTGCGCCTCGAAGAGGCGACGGAATCCTTCAATGCCGAGGAAACACACATGGCAGTGCTGGCATGTGTGAATGACAAGCCGTCGCTCATTCTTGCGACTCTTCAGGCGGAGAATGCAGCCGATGCGTTGAGCAAAGTGAAGGTGCTCGAGCTGGATTCCTCGCTGGAACTCACGTGTCTGAGGGACACGCCGGACGGTGGCGAGCAGTCCAATGGGTTAGATTCGAGTGCAGGAGAAACGTCGGATACGGAGCCCCTCGGACACTTTGGCGGGTATCGGTATCGTACCCAATGGCGAGACTCCCAAACCGTTCTTGTGCAGAAAGAAATCTTTGAGACCGAAGATCAGGAGCCACGTGAAGAGACGCTTTACGAAATCACGTTGGGGGGTGAATTGCGCAAGGTCGATGTGCCGACGACCGCGACGGTGCCGCAGGCCAACAAATCGGTGGTTGGCGTCGAGGATACGACTGTGACCATGGTTGCCGGAGGCCGCAGTGCCCAAGCGACGGAAACCACTGCTCCAGCGGCCACGAAGCCCACGCGCCCGACGGTCAAGCCGACGGCTCCTTCAGCCACGCTGCGCCAGACCGAGCGCGTTGAGTCGCGCAAGAGCCCGCGTGTCGCGCAGACGCCGCGCCCCAAGGCCACAACGCGCATCGAGCCCGCGAATGTCCGCCGCAGCTCCTCGGAGGCAAAAACGCCGGCTAAGACGCCGACCAAAACGTCCGCAAGCAAAGCTACCCCTAAGGCTACTCCGAAACGATAGTGTCGCGAGCTTTGCAAAGGGCGCCGAAGTCTTTGCCAGATCGGCTGAATTTAGTGTTGTGCCGCTGGATTGGCGTGTGCCGCCGCGGGAAAAACGTCGAGGCGAACTGCAGCAACTACATGCAGCCAGCCCGCACGCTGTAATTTCTTGCTTGTGAGGGTAAGGGGAATTAGAGCAGCAATGGTAAAGCGCGTGAGTGAATCTGTCAAAAGCGGCGAGGCCCATGGAAAAGAAACGCATTCTCATCGTTGATGACGAGAAAAACATTCGCACTCTCTTTCGCGATGAACTTGAAGAGGCGGGCTATGAGGTCGCCACGGCCGACAGCGGGGCCGATGCGCTGGCCAAGCTTGATATTTTTCAACCAGATCTCGTAGTTTTGGACATCCGCATGCCCGACATGACGGGAATTGAGGTCCTCGAGCAACTGCGTAAGAAATATGAGGATCTCCCTGTGATCATGTGCACGGCGGTCCGCGGCCTGAAAGACGATTTTACCATTTGGGAAGCGCGGGTGAGCGACTACGTCACGAAACCCGTGGATCTGGACGACCTTAAAGCAAAGATCCGCAAGGCGCTGGGCGAGGGATGAAATACCGTGTGCTGGCTCGGCTCGTGGAGGCTCATGAGCTCGATCCAACAACTTTCCGACATGTGTATGAGGCGCCGCAAATTGCACGCGAGTGTGCGCCGGGGCAGTTCTTGCACATTCGCGTGAGCCCGCAAACCGCCCCGCTTCTGCGGCGCCCAATCAGCATCCTTTGGAGCGATGGGCACACACACGTCGAGGTCATGTTCAAGGTCGTGCGTACGGGCACTGCGCTACTTGCTTCGCGCCGCATCGGTGATGAAGTGGATCTCGTCGGGCCGCTGGGCAATCCGTTCCCCTACGATTTCACGCGTGACGCGGTGATGGTGGCTGGCGGATACGGCATCGCGCCGCTGGCTTTTTTGGCTCGGTGGAATGTGAGCAACCACAACCGCCGGACACTTATCTACGGAGCGCGGAGTGCAGATGCAGTTTACCTCCTTTCCGAATGGAAAGCTGCGTTCGACCGAGTGATCGTAACAACGGAGGATGGCTCGCTTGGGCGACGCGGTCTGGCCACCGATCCCTTGCGCGATTTACTTGTAGCAGAAGGTCGCCTTGCGGTGTATGCGTGCGGTCCCACGCCGATGCTCGCGGCTGTGGCTCGTACGGTCGCGGAAGTGGCTGAGCCCCGCACGCCCTGTTACGTCTCGCTTGAGAACCGCATGGGGTGCGGTGTCGGCGCGTGTCTTGGATGTGTGGTCCCTACGAAGCAAGGGTTGAAGACCACCTGTCGCGAAGGCCCGGTGTTCTCTGCGGACGAAATCTGTTTCGAAGAATTGTTGGAGAAGTTGGCGAGGTACTGAAAATGGCTGGCGGAAAGACATACCGAGTCGGCTCCGAAGCGGACATGAGCTATGCAAGCAATGCAGCACGTAGCATCGCTGAGCCGTACGGTTGGGGGGCGCGCCTTCGCAACATCTCACTGCTTGAGCAGGCTGAAAAAGGCGTTCAAGTGCGCCGAAACCCCTTTACGTGGCTTGTCGCTGTGCCGCTTTTGGTGTTCGCCATCTTACTTCCCGCAGGCCAAGCGCCGGCAAACGTCTTCACCAACCCGCCCTATTCTGTGGATGCACTCCTCATTGTAGAAGGGGCGCGCGATCTGATGTCGGGTGCACAGGCCGAGGGCGTGGTGCCGCAGACCGATGGCAGCGGGGTGACCTTGGCTCCGGAAGTGACAACGGGGGTGCTCACCCTTGGCGAGCGGCGCTTGCGTTTTCCTTTCAACGAAGCGATTCCGTCGTGGAACGCAACCACGCCACCGGGCACCGGCCTTCGAGTCTGGATGCGCGTGGGGTCACGGCGAGCATGGACCGACTGGTTCGAAGCGGGGTCGTGGGGCATTGCCACGGATCTTGGCACAACACGCGTCTTCGACTTAGGTGTGGGGCGCTACGAATACGATTCGCTCTTGCTGCGAGAGCCCGCCGACCGCGTGCAGGTGCGTGTCGAACTCGTGCGCCAGCACGGTGGACAGTCTGCGCCGACCCTGCGCCTACTTGCTCTTTCTTATTCGAACACGCTTGGCGATGAGAAGCTCTTCCGGTCGTTTGGGAGAGCAAAACGTGCCGCGCGAATAGCAATCGATGAGCGTGCCACGACGTTGCTCTTACCCGTGAAATTCCGCTCACAGGTCATCGCAAACACGAAATGGATCGGGCGGATTTGTGCGCCAGCAAGTGCTGCGATGGCGGCAACAGGTTTCGGGTTGGACCTCCCCACCCAGGAGCTCGCGGCGCAAATATACGATCCCGTCAGTGACCTGTTCGGCGTATGGCATCGCGTGGTACAAGCGTTGGCCCAGCAGGGGGTGCGGGGCTACATCACGCGATTCCGGCATTGGGACGATGTTGTCGGGGAGCTGGAAAAAGGCTCGGTAATCCTCTGTTCCATACGATTCAAACACGGGGAGATCCCCAATCCCCCGCGAATCTACCGGCGACGCGGAACCGAGGGCCACATTGTGGTGCTCGTCGGGATCACACCCCACGGGACGTTACTTGTGCACGACTCGGCAAGTAAGGATTGGGGGCAGTACAACGAATGGACGCCCGCGCAGCTCGCAAAGGCTTGGTTCGACAAAGGTGGCGTGGCCATGATGTTCACCCAGCCCAAAGCCGGCGAAAAGCCAAGAAGTACGAACCGTCGTCAAACCCAGGCAGGCCGCCGATAATAGGGTGCAGCGAAGTCGTGACTTAGGCGCGCAAGCTGTCAGCGCGCAAGCGCCTCGACTTCTTCCACAAGCTTTTGGAATTCCGGTTCGTAATAGCCCACGTGAAGCTTGCGGATGTACTGATCACGGTCGAGGAGCATCAGGCGTGGGATCGAGTTGCCGCCCACTCCACGGGCAAATTCCCCGCTTGGGTCCACAAGCACAGGGAAGGTGAGCCCTTCGCGCTCCACATAGGATGCAACGGTCTGCGGATCCTCGCCTGACGACACCGCCACGACCATGACTCCGCGATCTTTCATGGGTTCCCAGACGCGTTTTTGAAGCTCTCCGAGCTCGATCTTACACGGTGGGCACCACGTCGCAAAACGCGTCATCACGACAATCTTGCCGCGGTACTCAGAAGTTGAGACCAACTTGCCGTCGGGCGTGCGCAGCGTAAATTCAGGGAGCAGCTGTCCCTCCGACACGCGCCAATCGGAAGTGCCGCCACGGCACGCAAGGAGGCACATCGCAGTAACCGCAAGAACGGCGAAAATGGACCATACTTTTCGGGTGGTTTTCGGAACTAACTGATTCATGCACGTACTTAGTGGATTGAGGGTGAATCATTCACTCACTGCGCCGTCGCTCCCTGCAAGGTGAAGTGGGAGCTCGATGCGAAACGTCGTGCCGGCCTCAGCATTCGAGACAAATCCCACGCGACCGCCCAGATAGGATTCGACAAAAAGGCGTGCTGCATAGGTCCCAAGCCCCCGGCCTCGCCCTTTCGTGCTGAAGCCGCGGACGAAAATCTGCAGCTGAGCTTCATAGCTCATGGCGCTGGGATTGTGGACCTCAAAGACAACACCGTGGGAGGTGGGGCCACAACTCAGCGTGACCGTTTCACCCGTCGCCGATGCTTCCAGTGCGTTCTCTGTCAGAGCACGAAGTGCTTGCATAAGGAGTGTTCGGTCCGAGGAAAACACCACGTTCTGTGCCTCCGGGCGGATCAAAAGCACTTTATCACGTGCAATGTCACTATCGCGGAAACGTTCGACCAGTTGCTCAAGCAGCCCGCGGCTTTCCAAGCTCACTGGGTGGACGGTGAGGGTGCCCTCTTCGGCTGCACGGAGCGTTTGATAGGAGCCGATTTTCTCCACCAGTAGCCCTGTGAGATTGCTGATTCGCTCTTTTAACTCAGCGAGGCGATCCGGCGAAACCTCGGTGAGAAATTGCGCAAATCCATGAATTCGTATAGCCAGATTCAGGACATCGTCGCCAAACAAGTACTCCAGCGTGGCGCGGCGGTTCTCGTGGGTGATGTCGGAGAGCGACAAAATCACATAGGGGGTGCCGCCATCTTTGAATGGGATCGAGTGAGCTTGAAACTCGAAAACCCTGCCATCCCGGCGCACGATGCGAGCGTTGGCCGTCGCGCTTTTCCCTTGAAGGGCAGCCGTAATTGTGCGGACGGCGCCGCAGGTAGTGCAAGCGGGAGTGCTGCCGCAGCCATCGGGCGGGTCTTGGGCGTGGCGGCAATCCAACACCTCCCCCAAACGTAACCCACAGACTTCTTCCTCACAATCTCGGCGTGCTACTTTCTGCAGCGACTGATTCACATACACGATGCGTCGGGTGTTGTCGAGCACTGCAAGAACCGAGGGCACTGAGTCGAGAAGCGTACGCATCCACGGGTATTGCCCCAAAATAGGAGCAAGCGGCGAGGCGGGTTGGGAAACCTGCGGTCGGGGATGGCCCGACGCTACCGAGGGCGCCTTGTCGGATTCCTTGCCCGCATTCGATTCGCTCATGCGTCAATTCTCCATGAATTGAAAAAATGAAGATTCAAAACTGGGACGCACTTTGGCGTCAAAATTGCGCCGCCGACGTATCGCAGCCACGCGACAAACATTTATGCATACGATTTCGGAAAAAAGTCCAAGAAAAACGGTACACCTGTCCCACGCTTTTCGCCTAACCTTTTGGTGTCGGACACAAGCTATTCCACGCGAACTGTGAAGCGAACAGCATCCGCTCCGCCTTGTTCATCCACGCAGCGCAACTCGTGGATGCCTTCGGTTGGAACCCAGAAGACCACCTCGTGGGGGGATTTCACCGCAAACAGCTCATTGTCCAAAAACCAAAAAAGCTTCTGCGTGGCGCTTGGGGCAATCGCCTCCAGTGCCA
Source organism: Candidatus Sumerlaea chitinivorans (assembly GCA_003290465.1). Classification (GTDB taxonomy): domain Bacteria; phylum Sumerlaeota; class Sumerlaeia; order Sumerlaeales; family Sumerlaeaceae; genus Sumerlaea; species Sumerlaea chitinivorans. The sequence goes on along the minus strand of CP030759.1, from coordinate 2,155,113 downwards.
GTTTCTGGAAGGTGCGATCACGCGATGGGCTCAGGATGAAGGTTTCGCCCGCCCGTGGCGTGACGATGCGCAAGGAGGGGCCGGCGCGATCCTGCACAGCCGAACACAAATGGAGATGCGGCGGCGGAAGTTCTTCTACCTGTCCTTGGCCACGCAACCACGCAGCCACGGGCCCCGGCCAGAAGGCAAACACTTTGTAATGCCAAAGGCGATCCGTTGGGCATCGCGCGCAGAGTCGTTCGCCGGTTTCCGTATCCACGCGAATGCGCCGATGGATCGAGCATCGTGGCGAGACTCCAACCCCCCCGCTCTTCGCCTGCAGGGCGAGGCATTCCCCAGTCAGGGTGGTGGGGCAGTCGGGAGTGGCCAGTTCGCCTGAGACGGCGCAGAGCGTTGCTGGAACGAGATGCGTTGGAGGGGTGGGAAGTCGCGTCGGCTCGGGGATGGGCAGCCGCGTACGGAGCTCGCGCAGAATTTTCAGAGCTGCAGGCGCCGCGGCTCGTGCGCCGACGAGCGCCGGACTTGGCCGACCGTCGAAGTTTCCCAACCAAACCCCAACGGTAAAGTTCGCATCGTAGGCAATAGTCCACGCGTCCCGATATCCGTTGCTTGTTCCAGTTTTCCACGCGACATCAGCAAAGCCTCGGAGTTCGGGGGAAAGCTCCTCTGGAGAGCGAAGGCGAGGATCGCTAAGTGCACGTGTCACCCAATAGCATGCCGTCTCGCTGAAAAGGCGCGTTGTCGGGTGGAGAGTCTGGGGGGCAGACTCAAGCGTAGCACTTGTGCGATTCGAATTAGAAAGCCACGCCTTGTTCGAGCGCTCGGCAGCTGCGAGAGTGCTGGACTGCGCCACGGTGGGGTCATCAAGTAGAACGCGATAGGGTCGCCACTCGCCGCCCCGTGCGATCGCCGCATACGCGTTCGTGAGCTCGAGAAGGCGCGCCCCACACGTTCCCACAGCGAGCGAGAGGCCATAGTCGCGGTTCTCAGGATTCGTTGGGCGAACGCCAGCCCGTTCAAGGTATGCGAGCATGCGCTCCACCCCCACGCGCTCTAAGACCTCCATCGCCGGAATGTTGAGCGACCATGCCAAGGCTTTATCGGCTCGGATGAGACCGCGCCACGAGCGATCGAAGTTCTCTGGCGCATAGTCTCCAAACATGCTCGGGACATCATAAAGAACACTGCTCGGCAGAAGTAGCCCCAGATCGAAAGCGGTCGCGTAAATGAGCGGTTTGAGAGCGGAACCGGCAGCTCGTGAAGCGACCGCACCATTGACTTGCCCTGAGATGACAGGATTCCAGTAGTCCACACTTCCTACGAGTGCCCGCACCTCGCCAGTTGGATTGTGGAGAACCACTGCTGCACCGTTTGTCACGCCCGACGGAGCCAAATGCGCGATGGTTTCACGCAGGATGTTTTCTGCCATGGTTTGGGTATCGAGGTCGAGGGTCGTGACAAGGTGGGGGCGAGTGGGATACCAGCTTCGCACCATGTCACAGAAGTGAGGGGCATTCGCCACCCGCAGCGACTCGCTTTTTACTGTGGGGCGTTGCACTCGCAGGCGCTGATACTCGCCCTCCTCCAGAGCTCCAGTCTCGCGCATGCGAGCCAGCACATATTGCATCCGCCGCCAAGCCGCTTGTGGGTTTCGGTCGGGGCGGTAGCGGTTTGGGGCCTGAGGAATGCCTGCAAGTAAAGCGGCTTCGCTTGCGGTGAGATCGCGCGCTGACTTACCAAAGTAGCGACGCGCCGCCGCCTCAATCCCACAGATGTTGCCACCGTAAGGCGCATTGGTGAGATAGATCTCGAGAATCTCCTCCTTACTGGCATGCCGCTCAAGCCAGAGCGCTTTCGCCATTTGGCGGATCTTCCGGCCCATAGTGCGCTCGCGAGGTTCACTGAACCCCACGACCTGCATGGTGATCGTGGAAGCGCCTGAGACAATTCTGCCGGCAAGAACGTTCTGGAGGGCGGCACGGACAATTGCCTGCATGTCTATCCCTCCGTGACGCCAGAAGCGCTGATCTTCAGCCGCCACCGTCGCATGAATGACCCACGGCGAAACGTCTGCCAGCCGCACTGGCAACCGCCATTGTTCATCTTGACCTAAATAAAGGCGCAAAAGGCTATGCTCGCGATCGAAGACAGCCGTGGAGGTCGCAGCCGGAAAGAGCGTGGCGGCGTCGAACGGCGTGAGTCGAAGCCAGAGCTCCCCAGCGACGAGCGTGACGAGTACTACTCCAGCAACCCCAGTCATCCAGCTGCGAAGCCGGGAAGCGCGCAGCCAGTTGATCGCCTTTAAGAGCGCGGTCCAGAAGATCCTCATCGCAAAACCCATCTTCTCATCGGAAACGCGCGCGACGCAAGCCCCATAGAGATAAAATCCCATAGGCCTGTGGAGTTTGAGCAGGAGAATTCAAGCGCATCGCACCGAGATCGTCGCGAACCTTGGAAGGTCCAGAAACGCTTATTGAAACGGTTTGCGTTGACCACCGGGTGGTCTAAAATTTAGCCTTACAGCAAGCATGAGCAACCAGCGTTTTGAAGAACATTCTTTTGACCTGCCGGGCGACGTTGAGGAGACGTTTCGACCTGCGGTCTCGGTGCCTGAGAGTAGCGACGGCGAGGCGGAGTCGGCTGTGGATGCGGAAGCGCCCACGGTGGGCCGCGTTGTCTTCGAGGAAGATGAATTTTCGTCAAAACCCTCGAGTGTGGATTATATTCTTCAGCAGCGGATCGCGGAAGGCGGTTTTGCTGAGATTTGGGAAGCACTTCAGGTGCCGCTGGGCCGTGTCGTTGCCATCAAACGACTGAAGGTTCAGGGTGAGAAGGAGGGCGGTCGGAGGATCCATCTGCCCTCGGCGCATGTCCATGCCATGTTTCGCCACGAAGCGATCGTCGCCGGCCATCTCGAGCATCCAAACATCCTGCCGGTGTACGACTTGGCGTACGACGAAGAGGGGCGTCCGATGCTCGTGATGAAACGAGTTCGGGGCCAGTTGTGGAGCGACCTTCTCCGCGAGGACTTTCCCCACCTTTCGGTTGAGGAGTTTCTGGGCAAGCATCTCCCGATCCTTCTATCGGTCGCGCAAGCGGTCGCTTATGCGCACTCGCAGGGGGTGGTGCATCGGGATTTGAAGCCTGCGCAGGTGATGATTGGGGCATTTGGTGAGGTGCTGCTTATGGATTGGGGGCTTGCGATGGCTTATCCGCGTCGCACCTCTGACCCGCAAGCGCCGCCTTGGTTGCGCGATCCGCGCTCGCCTTTGAACCATCCAACGAACCCGGCAGGCACTCCGGCCTACATGGCCCCCGAGCAAACGATTGCTACCCCGGAGAAGCTCGGCCCGTGGACGGACATATACCTGCTTGGGGCCATTTTGTACCGATTGCTAACTGGCACTGCACCCCACCCCGGGAAAAATGGGGATGAAACGTTCGAGTACGCCCGTCAGGGACTCGTCATTCCTCCGCAGGAGGCTGCACCCAAAGGGCGTCGGTTGCCCAGCGGACTGACCGCACTTGCCATGCGCTGCCTTTCCTACGACCCAAAGGATCGTCCCCATTCGGTCGGAGCGTTCATCGAGGCGCTTCAGGGGTGCATGTCAGGAGCCAAAAACCGCCAACAGGCAATGACTTTGGTTGAAGGTGTGGCGGAGAGGTTAGCTACCTCGCCCCGGGATTATGCGGTTCTCGCCGAATGCATCAATACCTTGGATCGTGCGCTCCAGCTCTACCCGGACTATCAGGAGGCCATAGAGCTTCGCACCAAAGCGCTTGCTGCCTATGCCCGATTGGCTTTAGCAAACCGCGACCTCAAACTGGCGCGGGTTCAAGCGGAACGTTTGCCTGCTGGGAGTGAGCGCGAAACGCTCTTGGCCCATGTCGTCGAACTCGAAGAAATGCAGCGTCGGCAAGCAGAAGCCCTCGAGCGGGCAAATAGACTCGTGCGCGATGAGCGCGACCGCGCGGAGCAAATTATCGAGTTTTTGCTCGGGCATTTTCATCGCTCGCTGCGCAGGGTGGGGCGGCTGGAACTCCTCCGGCAGCTCGCGGACGAACTCAACAATTACTTCTCGCACGTGAGCGTGGAAGTCGAAACGGAGCAAACTCGCCGTAACCGAATGGGGGCGTACCAGATCATTGCACAGGTGTTCACTGAGCAGGGCGACAAGCGGCTGGGGCTCGAGATGTGTCAGCGCGCGATTGCGTTGGCAAGCCATGCCCTCGAGCTTCACCCGAATGACCCGTATTGGATGGCGCGTAAGGCCGACTGCTACGATCACATTTCTACGATCGAGTACTACCAAGGCAAGTACGACGAGGCGCGCACGCATTCCGAAATGGCGTTGGAGTTGCGTCGTCGGGTGCTGTTTGTGGCATTTGGGGATGAGGCGGAGGCAAACTTTGCGCGCTCGTTGCACAAGCGGGGAATCATCGAATGGCGGTGTCGGAACCTTGATGAGGCGCTACAGCTTCATGTCGAAGCAGAAACGATTCTTCGGAGGCTGACACTCAAACACTCCAACAACGAGGACTATGAATCGAGTCTGGCGGCTGTGCTTGCGACGCTGGGCAACGTTTATCGGGATCGGGGAGAGGTGGATACGGCGATCGTCGTCACGCGTGAAGCTCTTGCGCTGCGGGAGCGTTTGATGGAGCGCGACCCCGCCGACATTCCGCGCCGCGACGAGTTGGTGTGGACACGCAACAACCTTGCGCTCATGCACTTGGTGAAGGGCGAATACGAAGAAGCTCTGCAGCGATTCCAAGAGAATTTACCCATTCTTCGGAGGCGGGCACACGAAGATAGTTCAAACGTCAACGCTCTTGGGGACCTCGCTTTTGCGCTGAGCCTGCTGGGAGAAATCTTATTTCTTTTGGGCAAAATCGTGGAAGCCGATCCTGTGCTCAACGAAGCTCTGGTGGTAACCCGAACTATGTTGCGACGAGCTCCCGAAAGCGTTTACGCGAAAATCAGTTTCGCGCGGGTGGCAAGCCAACTTGCGGAGCTCATGGCGGTTTACGGCTCGCGCGAGCACATGGAGAGGTTTACTGCCGAAGCGGTTCCGGTTGCGAAGGAAGCTTACGAGCAAGCGCCGTCCCACCCGATGGCAGCGAAAGTCTTCTGTAGGGCCAAACTACTTGAAGCCTATCTTGCGTTGCAGCAAGGACAAGAGGACCAAGTTTCAGCGCTCTGCCGTGTGGCTGCAGAATCTGCCGAGGGTTTCCACCTCCCCAGTGAGGAAACAGACTACCTCGAAGCAACCGCGGAGCGCTTGCTTCTGGAGGGGCGTCTCACGGAGGCGGAACCACTCCTTGCTGAACTCGAGAAGCGGCGGTGGGTGACGCCCTTCCTTAGGAAGCTGGCAAACTCGCGTTCGGCCGAGTCCACGCGCTCTGAGAACGACGCGATGAGAAATTGACCCACAACGCAGGTTTAGCCGGTGGCGTAGGGTATTCTGGTAACTCGCTTAGCGGAGCGGTTGGGTCGTCCGCGTGTGGAGCAATCGGAACGCTTCGACCTTGTCAGCAGGCCCAACAACCAGCACATAATCGTTCGGTAGCAGTGAGAAGCTCCCGCCGGGATTGATGGTCCAGCGACCTTCGCGGAGCACGGCTGCCACTGTGACGCCGTACGTTTGCCGAATACGACTCTGCTCAAGCGTCTCATGGACGACTGGGCTGTTGGCCGGCAAGCGGATTTCGGCCACATCGAATTGAAATTCGCTCTCGACCGAGGAGGGAGCAGGATTGGTCAAAGCTTCTTCTGCAGCATCCAAGGCGTGAGGGGCCCCCATGAGCAGTAAGCGATCGTTCGGGTAAAGGATGAAATCGCCGGGAGGATCGAGTGTCGTCCGCCCCGCGCGGCTGATGGCAAGCACGCTGGCCCCCGTGGTGGAGCGCAACTGAAGTGCCGCGAGGGACTGCCCGACCGTACCGGCGTGGCTTGGAAGTCGTACTTCGCGGAACGCCATCGGCCAACGACCAAGATGGAACACAATGTCCGACGACTCAGTAATGCTGTCGGCAGCCAGCTCAGCTGCGTCCGAGTAGGGACGGAGGACGACGTGTGCCCCAGCTTCTTCCAACAATCGGGCGACCTCGTCATTGTCGGCGCGCAGGGCAACACGCCCGTGCCAATCGCACGCTTTGAGCAGACCAAGGACCGTTTGTGCGAGTGGCGAGGAGCGAAAAGCAGCGACGACCCAACGCGCTTTCTCAAGGGGGAGATGGTTGTAAAGCCCATCGTCCTCGGCGTCGCCGTAATGCACCGGAATACCGCGGGCGGCTGCCGCCGCAAGCACATCCGGGTTAAAATCTACTCCAAGCACGCTTTTTCCCCGACGTAGCAGGAACTCGCAGAGGCGTATGCCATATTCCCCCAAGCCGATCACAATGATTTCGGGCGGCGTCGGGGCGGCTATGTGCGTCGCAAGTGTGCTCTCGCGATCCTTCCGACCCTTTTCACTTCGCTCAAGCCACGGCCGACAGAACCGGTAGATTTCCTCGGCGCGGTTCAGCACAAAGGGGCTGACAAAAAACGAGGCCAATCCTGCGAGTGTGAGAGCGCCTGCGTCGGTTGGCTGAAGAATACCGGCACGCATGGCGTTGGCGGCTAATAAGAACGAGAACTCACTCATCGGTAAGAGTGGCAGGGTGCTCATGAGCGAGGTGCGGGCGCTGTAACCTGACCGAGCAAGAATCCCGAAGATGATCGCTGGTTTGAGGAGCAAGGTGAAGCCAAGGTAGAGCCCAACGGCCACCAATTGGCCACCAAGAAGCCCAAACTCGACACGAGCCCCCACATCGAGGAAGAAGAAAAGGATCAAAAAGTCGCGTAGAGGCGCCAAGCGCGAGCTGATGGTATCCTTGAAGGGGCTGGCGGCAAAGGTCAGACCCGCGACGAAAGCCCCCAATTCTTTCGAGAGGCCCAAGGTCTCACACAAAGCCGCCAAGAGCGTGGCCCACGTGATTGCAAATAAAGTGAGAAACTCAGGGGTGCGAGCAAAACGCCGCAGAAATGGCGGCAGGTAAAGTGTGCCAATTCCGAACAGCGCAGCGAGCAGCCCCGCACCTGCGGGCACACCCAGCCACGGGGGAAGTGGGCGGGCATGACCGGTCGGCATCGCCAGCACGTCTAACCAAATCAAAATAAGCACCACGGCAAAATCTTGGATAAGCAAAATCCCCATGGCTAATACGCCCGGCAGTGAATCGAGCTCATTGCGGTCGGCCAGCACTTTGAGCCCCACGACGGTGCTCGAAAATGTGAGCGCCAAAGCCAGAACGGCGAATACCATGGGTTGACCCCCCGCAAATGGGGCTACCAGCGGAAGCGCAAGGAGGGCGGTCCCAACTACTTGAGCGGCACCGGCCCATACCAGTCCGCGGCCGACTCGCCGAAGCAACCGAATGTCCAGCTTCAGCCCGCCGATGAAAAGCAGAAGCGAAATGCCAATCGAACCCAAAAGCTCGAACTGTGAGTGAGAGGAAATAATCCGCAATCCCGAGGGCCCCACTACGATTCCAGTGAGCACAAAGATTCCAATCAGAGGTTGGCGAAGGAGGGCCGCAAGCATGCCAAAAGCAACTGCGAGGGCAAGGACAGCAGCGATTTGTAGGAGCTCACCCACCGTTCGTTTCTGAGCTTTGATCTCCTAAGATTTGACTGAAGTTAACAATGAAGTAGGAATCACAGACAACCCCAAAGACGGAAGAGGCGAAGGATACTGCGTTCGACTGCCACGCGGTGCGCGCTGTGCCTTTTCCGTACGAGTGAGGTTTGGAGCGAAAGCGCAAACTCGGAAACACTCGTTTGTAGAGCACGTGTTTCGTGCCTTGGCTCTAATACATTGGTTCAAGCATCAATGGTCGCTAACCCTTGCCGCGATTCGAATTCCCGCCGGAGCCCCCTGCTGATGTTGCTTAGCCACAGGCACCTCGTGTGCCCCGGCACCGCTGGGCTCGCAAAAGTGTTGACCGGCCGGTACGCTCACGCCCACGATCGCGGCAAATGCAAACTCTCAAGGACCAAAATATGACTCAATGTCGGCAGACACGTGATGTGTCCGGCGGAGCCTCCCGTGCGGTTGTGCGGGCGTGTGTCTGGCTATTCGTGGTCGGGTGGGCACTGTGGCTTTTCGGTTGCAGTGGACTTCGCCAAACCCAGAAAGCGAGGGCTGGCTCAGCCGGGGACGGGGCCGAAAGTGTGTTCACGTGGGCTGGGGAATTTGTCGAAGCCGATGGGCGTGGAATTGCCCCCGCTGAGGTCACAACGGAGCCGCAGAGATCGCTGGCTGCAAAACAGGCTGCAAAAACAGCGGCAATTGCCGGACTCAAGCATCGCGTGAGCCGTCTGACCGTGACGGGAAGTCAGACCTTGGGCTCGATCATGGCGCTGAATCTCAGTGTCAAACGTGCGGTCGAAAAGTATCTGCAGACGGCAGAAGTGGTGCACGAGCAGGAAATCGAACCGGGGATCTGGGAAGTGCGCATGCGTGCGCCGTTGGCTCCGATCGCCCGGATTCTGCTCGACCACAAAATTACGCCCGAAAGCGTGCCGACGGTCCCCGTTGCGGATAGAAAATTCCCTCGCGATTCCTGAGTGGGAAATGAGCGAAGCGGATGATCGTATCGGACGGGGATGGAGGTGTGCCAGCGAACCGTGCATTCACAAGGACTTTCAATCAACTGCAATCGAGGAAGGATGAAGGTACATGGCAAAGGTACTGATCACAGGTGGTTGTGGATTCATCGGAAGCAATCTGACGGCTAAGTTTTTGGCAGATGGCGATGAGGTGACCGTGTTTGATAATTTGTCGCGGCGAGGAACTGAGCGCAATCTCGAGTGGCTGCGTGGCCAGAACAACCCCAAGTTTCACTTTGTGCAGGGGGATATCCGGGACAGCGCCGCGATTCGAGATGTCGTTGCTGCCACGGATTACGACCTTGTGTTCCACACGGCAGCACAGGTAGCGGTCACGACTTCTGTAACGGATCCGCGGACAGATTTTGAAGTCAACGCCCTTGGCACGTTCAACGTCCTCGAGGCGGTGCGCGCCAGCGGCCGCAAACCCATCGTGTTTTTCACTTCCACGAACAAAGTTTACGGGGGGATGGAAGACGTAAAGATTGTCGAACGGGACGGCCGCTACGACTATGAGGATCTTCCCCACGGTGTTCCGGAAAGTCGTGGTTTGGATTTTCACTCACCCTATGGCTGCTCAAAGGGTGCTGCGGATCAGTATGTGCGCGATTATGCCCGCATTTATGGCATCCCGACAGTGGTGTTTCGCATGAGTTGCCAATATGGGCCGCGACAATTCGGCAATGAGGATCAGGGCTGGGTTGCCCATTTTGTCATCGCTGCTCATCGAGGCCAGAGCATCAACATTTACGGCGATGGCAAGCAGGTGCGCGACATTCTCTACATTGACGACTTGGTGCGGGCGTTCCAAATGGCCGCTCAGTCCATCTCGCGGACTGCAGGGAAGATCTACAACATCGGCGGGGGACGCCCCAACACGATTAGCCTACTTGAACTGGTGGCGGATCTCGAGCAGATCGTGGGCCACGATATCCCGCTGAATTTCGGTCCTTGGCGACCGGGCGACCAACCCGTTTATATTAGCGACATTCGTCAGGCGCAGGAGGACTTTGGTTGGGCGCCGACGATCTCGAAAGCGGAAGGGGTGCGGCGCCTACTCGAATGGGTGCGGGCAAACCCCGCGCTTTTTGAATAGACAAGCGCTTGTACTGAGTCGCATACAAAGGAAACGTGCGCAATCCCCTGCTATTGCTGAGAAGTCGGGCGCATCCGCACGCCCCACCGCCATCGGCACAAGAAAGCCTTTTTCGGTCGGTGATGGCCATTTTTGCGCTCACGTGCTTTGCCATCGTCGTTGTGGTGCCGTTCATCTACATGGTTTTCATCTCGTTGAAGGGGCCGGCCGAGGTGGGCAATGGGCGGTTTGTGCCCGATGCGGTGCGGGATCTGTTACGACTGCGCCATCGTGACTTCGCTTTTGTGGAAGTGCGTCTGAGCGACGAGCAGTTTGCGTTGCTCAACAATGCCCCGTGGGCCCCTGAGGCACCCTTTCTCGCTATGGACCCGCATTCATTGAAGGAGATGCTCGTGCCCATGGTCCCGCACGACGCACTTTGGGGGCGTCGCATTGGGTTAGAGAAGCCGGGCTATGGTCTCACGTACGTGATTGCGCTCTATGAGGTGCACGACCCACGCAACGAATTGCGTCAACGCAAAGTGGCTTCCATCCTGTGTCCGCATCCGTCGGGCAACGCGTGGGAAGCCGTTGAGGCAAAAGTCATCCCCCGTAACCTCACTACGATGGTGGGGCGGCTGTTCGCGAACTACCGCGTCCTTGTGTCGTGGGAACCCCTGCGCTCCGGGCATCTGCTGGCATGGCTTTCCAGTGGTTATCCGCGGTGGTATCTCAATAGTCTGTTTGTCGCCCTCAGCACGGTGATCTTGGGGGTTTTTTTCGACTCCCTTGCGGCCTTTGCTTTCGCGAAATTTGAGTTTCCTTTTCGACGGATACTGTTCGGCGTGCTCGTTGCCACCATCATGATCCCATATCCGGTGACGCTCGTGCCGACGTTCTTTTTGTTTTCGGAGCTTGGACTTTATAATACGTATGCGGCGCTGATTGTGCCGGGATTGGTGAGTGCATTCGGAATCTTCTTGGTGCGGCAGTATGTGCTCACGGTTCCGGACGACATGCTTGCGGCGGCGCGAGTTGACGGCGCGAGCGATTTTGAGCTGTATCTCTACGTGATTTTGCCGATTGCGCGTCCCATACTCGCGGCGTTGGCCGTCTTTCGTTTCATCTGGCAGTGGAACTCGTACCTCTATCCCCTGATCCTCACGAATCGCGATGAGATGAAAACCGTTCAGCTTGGTTTGGCCACGCTTCAAGGGCCGTTCGGCAATGTGGACTACGGGGTGCAGATGGCGGGGGCAACTTTGGCTGTTGTGCCCATTCTGATTCTCTACCTCTTTATGCAGCGGCATTTCATCGCCGGCATCACCATGGGTTCTGTTAAGGCGTAGAGTCAGTCGATCTTGGGAATGACTTCCAACTCAAACGGCATCGTGCCGTAGACAAGCGGTTGAATGCCGTTAAGGTCCGTTTCAACTTCAAAGGTTGCAACAGCGCGGGCAAGTGTGGGAGGAGTGGGGCGGGATGTCGCTGCACCGCGAAGTGGGGAAAAGGACTCTTGCGGATCCTCTTCACGGACGATTTCGAGGACGAGTTCATAGCGCCCTCGGTAGAGAAGCAGTGGGCAAAATGCGATGGTGATGCGCACGGCGCCGGTGAGTGGGGGCGGGCTAACCCCTTTTTCGGTGATGAGGAAATCGTCCACGATATCGCCAACCTCGTTGAACACGGTCACTAACGCGTTCCACCGTGGAAGTGGAGTGTAGGCGCGAACGACCGCAACCGCGCGCAGAAAGGCGCCGGTAGCAAACCTGTCGCGGGGGCGGCCTTCCTCATCCTCGAGTGAGAGGCTTTCAATGCGCACGGCGTTGGTTTGAGATGTCGATTTCAGAGAGTTCGTTTCAGCTGTGGCCCCGGCTGAATGAGCGATACCTTCTGCCGTCGCCAGCGTGGGTGAAGGGGCAGCCTCCTTAGCATGGTGGATTCGTTCATTGAGAAAACGGCGGTATTTGGGGGTCACATGCTGGGTGGGGCCAAAATCCATGACACGCCCCCGGTCGAGCCATAGAGTGCGTGCGCAGATATGCTCAATCTGGTCCACCATGTGTGAGACCAACACCATTGAGCGACCTTCTTCAGCGAACTTCAGCATGCGCTGGGCACTCCGGATTTGGAATTCGGAGTCTCCAACGGCGAGCACTTCATCCACAAGGATGACGTCCGGATCCGTGTGGACCGCCAACGCAAACCCGAGTCGCGCTGTCATGCCCGACGAAAAATGCCGAATGGGCTGCTCGAGAGCCGCGGGGTCGAGACCGCTGAACGCGATGATTTCTGGTAAGCGGTGGCGCATCTCGGCGCGGGGAATGCCCAGAAGCGACCCTGCAAGAAAAATGTTCTCATAGCCAGTGAGAGCAGGGTGAAAACCAACGGATAGATCGAGCATGGCGGCAACTCGTGGGCCGCGGCGAACCACTCCGCGGTCGGGAGGGGTGATCCCGCCGAGAATGCGCAGCAGGGTGCTTTTGCCTGCGCCGTTCGGTCCGAGTACTCCAAGAATCTCGCCCTTGCGCACGGTGAACGAGACGTCGTCGAGCGCCCAGAGATCCCGACGTTGGTGACGGGAGGACCACCGCCAGAAAAGAAAACCCCGGATGCGTCCCACTTCGCCCAAAATGACGCGGTAGCGCTTGGCTACGTGCTCGACTTCAACCCCGTGCTCAGGGTTCAGGGGCAGCGCCGCCGGTGCCATTTTATGTGGGGTTTGCGTCACTGGTTTCGCTTTCGGCTCTCGAACATTCACACCTCTTAGAATGTAGCTTTGAACACCATGCTCAAACGAATTGTGTGGCTGGTCGCCTTCTGTGCGGTGGGTGTTCCAGCATTTGCAGGTCTGACAGACTTTGACGCTGCAGCGAGTCTCTCAAGCCGTGGTCTCTTGCTAACCTTACTGATCGTGTTTGCCGCGGGAGTGTTGGTGAGTTTCACCCCGTGCGTCTACCCAATGATCCCAATTACTCTAAGCATCATTGGGGCACGCTCGGCAAACCAACGACCCCTTCAGGGGTTTTTGCGTTCCTTCGTTTTTGTGCTTGGTTTAGCGACGGTTTACTCGCTGCTTGGCTACGCAGGCGCAAAATCGGGCAAGCTGTTGGGCTTTTTGCTTCAGAATAAGTGGTTTCTCGGATTTCTGTTGGTGTTCTTCCTCGCGATGGGGCTGAGCATGTTGGGGCTTTTCGAGATCCAAATGCCCCCGGCTCTGGCAAGTCGCTTGCAGGGCAAAGCCAATCGCGGTGGGTTTGTGGGGGCGTTTCTGCTGGGAATGATCACGGGGGTAATCGCCTCGCCCTGCGGTAGCCCGGTCCTTTTCAGCATCCTGACGCTTGCCACCCAAAGTGGGCAGGAACTGGTTGGGATATCGTTACTTTTCTTTTACGCGTTGGGGATTGGCCTTTTGTTCATGCTGTTAGGAACATTCCCAGCGTTTCTAAAAGTAATGCCCAAGTCAGGGGACTGGATGGAGGATATTCGGATCTTCTTGGGGGCGCTGCTCATCGCGGTTGCGGTGGGATACTATGGGGCACTTCTCTTCCCGGTGGCCGTGTATCGCGGCGTGGTCGTAATTTCAGCAGTGCTGGGCGCCCTGTTTTTGCTCCGCCTTGGGAATCGGCGTTCCCACCTGCCTGTGCTTCAAAGGTTCTGGCAAGGCCTTGCGCTCGTGCTGACGCTGGTTGCGGGGTACGTTGTGGGGATCTCGCAACCTCTTCTTACGCACACCGGTGGCGCACTTTCGGCGCAGTCCGCGGCACAACTGTCACCACCACAGGCGGGGCACACTAGCGCTCTGGCTCAGGATAGCTCCACCACGAGTGCCGTCACTGCGTCGTCTACGGATGCGACCGCGGCTCGAGGTGGGCAGGAGCTCGCTTCGAACGCTGCCGGGCCGACGGGTCAGAGTGCCGAGGAATGGTTGACAGACGAAGCGACCGCGCTGGCCCGCGGCCGAGCTGAGGGGCGACCCGTGATGATCGATTTTGGAGCGGAATGGTGCGCAGCGTGTAAGGAACTTGAACGGAAAACTTTTCCCCATCCGGATGTTGCACGCGAGCTGAGCCGCTTCATCAAAGTCAAGGTGGATATGACGGAAGAGAATGAAACGAACAGTGCTTTGGCACAGAAATATGGTGCCATGTCGCTCCCCACGATTATTTTTATCGCCCCCGACGGGCGAGTGCTCAGTGACCTGACCTTACGCAAATTTGAAGCGCCGGACCTCTTTCTCGAACGGCTAAGGAAAGTCCGCGAGGCGGAGGCAAAAACACCATGATGGGTGTGGGGAAATTACTCATCGTTATGGGCATCGTGTTGGTCCTTGCAGGTCTTCTCTTCATCGGCATGGAGAAGCTGCCTTGGCTCGGGCGCCTTCCGGGCGACATCCACATCCAGCGGCGGAACTTTTCGTTTCACTTTCCCATTACGACCAGCATTTTGCTGAGCATTCTCGTGACGATTCTGCTCAATCTGTTTATGCGAGGACGTTGATCCCTTGAGCGAAACAACGCGCCACCCCGATGCGGGCGAGTATGGCATTATCATCGAAGGGCTGACCAAACGCTACGAGGATGTCGTCGCGGTGCAAAATCTCGACCTGCGGGTGCGCCGCGGCGAACTGTTCATTTTTCTTGGGCCGAATGGGGCGGGCAAAACCACGACGATGAAGGTGCTGGCGGGACTCATCCGCCCGACGGAAGGCCGTGCTTGGGTCGCCGGCTACGATATCCAGCGCGACCCCGTAGAGGCAAAAAGACGCACGGGGTTCATCCCCGATCATCCGTACCTTTACGAGAAGCTGACGGGTGCCGACTTTTTCCGCTTTGTGGGCGATTTATTTTCAATCCCGCGGCCAATCCAAGAGCAGCGCATGGCGCATTACTTTCGTCTGTTTGGGCTGGAAAGCGCGGCGGATAAGCTCATCGAAAACTACAGTCACGGCATGCGGCAGAAATTGGTGGTGAGCGTCGCCCTCATGCACGACCCGGAGGTCGTGATCGTCGATGAGCCACTAGTCGGGCTCGATCCCAAAAGCTCCAGAATTCTGAAAGATCTTATGCGCGAGCAGGCTCGGGCAGGGAAGACTATATTCCTGTCCCTGCACCAATTGGCCGTGGCCGAGGAACTGGCCGATCGTATCGGAATCATTCATCGAGGGCAGCTCCTGTTCGTCGGAACGATTGAAGAGCTGCGGGCGCGCCAGCAAAGCAGTCAGGCCGACCTTGAGGACCTTTTCCTTCAACTTACAGCGGAGGAGGAGCCAGCTGTGGGTTCTCAGCTTGAGGATTAGCCCGGCAGGCACTCACACGGATCCGATTCGAGGTGCAGCGGCGAGCGCAAAGAGCAAGTTTTTCCCGGATGCAGGGAGCGCTGGGGGAGTTTGCAGCACGGCACCTTCGAAACGCTGATTCGTAAAAAAAGAAAAAACAGATGTCTGCGAGCTTACAATGTTACTTGATTTGGCCAAGGCAATGGGGTGAATAAAAAGGTGTGAAGCGGCTACGTTTTTATTGCCTCTCACCAGAAAAGCCACTCGCGCCAGGGTAGTTGAGAACGAGAAAGGAGTGGCTCCGATGCGCCCTCAGCAAGAAGCCAAAGATCATAGCCTTGCGAAGTTGGTGATTAGCATTGTCCTCATCATTGCGGCCGGAGGCTATGGATTCTACCGTGTCAATCAGGTGCGACCCGGGGCGGTGGCGAACAATGGTGTCACGGACGAATTCCAGCCGCCCTCGCCTCAGCAAATGCAAGAAATGATGAAGGAGGCGGCGGCTTACGCGAACATCACGCCAGAACAGCAAAAGAAGCTCGAAGAGCTGCGCGATAAGATGATGAAGCTGCGGGAGCAAATGACAACCGGGCCGCGCCAAGGAGGGCGCTTTGGCGATGGACCTCCACCCGGCATGATGATGGGCGGATTTGGTGGATTCGGCGGAGGTCGTGGCGACGGCGGCAACCCGCAGATGCGTGAGCTGCGCGAGGAAATGCAAAAGGTCTTGAGTGACGACCAGAGACAAAAACTGCGCGAGTATTTCCAGCAGCAACGGTCGAAGCGCGAGGCAAAGGTGAAAGCCGCTCTCGGCGATGCCGAGTATCAGCGGTACCTCGAGAAACGCCGCGAGCGATTTGGCAACCGGGGTCCGGGCGGACGCGGTGGAGGCGGCAGGCCAAATCAGGGCCAAAATTCACCGCAAAATCCCGGCCAGAATCCGGGTGGAAACTCAAACGCGCCGACTCGGGGAGGAAACTGAAATGGCCAACGCCAAACGTATGTCTTGTCGTTCCATGATCAAAGCCTTTACACTCATTGAACTTCTGATCGTTGTTGCCATCATCGCGATTCTTTCAGCGATTGCCGTTCCTAATTTCTTGGAAGCTCAGGTTCGTTCGAAGGTGGCTCGTGCGAAAGCCGATATGCGCACTATGGCCGGGGCGCTCGAGCAGTATCGCGTGGACTGGAACTCTTATCCCGACATCTTCACGCGCTTGCTGGTGATCACGACTCCCATCCAATACATCTCCTCGGTGCCGCGGGATGTTTTCCGCGTGCAGCAGGCAACGGGCCCCGGCCCCCAGCGCCAACGCTGGTATCGCTACGGGGCGATGCCGATTGATTCACCGTGGCGCTATGCCTTGGCGAGTGTGGGGCCGGATACGGACATTGACACGTATTCGAGTGCAAACCCCGGCGGTGGGGCTGATAATGACGACACCAACGACTGGGAGCCGGATAATCAGGCCCTTCGTTTTTATCCGGGGTATTCACCGGCATTGTTTTCCGACAGTGGGGCAATCGTAAACGCAACCACCTTCAAATACATTCAGTACGACCCGACCAACGGGACCGTTAGCAACGGGGATATCTTCCGGCTGAGCGATTATCAGCTACCGTAATTGGGTGCGCAGCTGAGACTTGCGTGGACGCCAAGGTGCCGCCGCGTCCGCAATACGTTCACCATCTGAAACATCGGCCGCAACTTGCACTGCTACTTATTGCTTTTCAGCGCCCGCCAGCGAGGCAGAGTGCCCCTCTTCCAGTGCCCACGTTACCGTGTTTCGCCACAGACTTCTGAGTGTGGGATCTTGGAGTGTTTCGGGGGCGTCACGTAGGGCTAAGTAGCAGCTGGGACCAGCACCGGGTCGGGCTCCCCCTTCGCCGATAGCAACGACGGGAATGTGGGCTGAGTCATACCACGTGCTTGCAACGACGGTCATTTCTACGCCTCCAGTTGGGACAGGAATGCCCGTCCAAAGAGCGGTCCCCGGCACGTGCTGCACTCCCTGAATGATGGGATGTTCCTCATCGTGGAGAGCAAGAGTGTGTTTGTCGGAGAAACTCTGGTTTGCCGGAGGTTTCTCGAGCTGAAAGCCAATGAGCTCAGCAAACCGCGGCCACTCGGAAAAGCTTCGGATGGCTGCGCCCACAACGACGATGGGGCGACCCGAAGAGACGTACCCCCCGAAACATTGCTTGTGGGCATACGTGAGGGGTTGATGTTGGTCACCAAGTGTTTGGATGTCGTGTTGTCCCAACAAGATGAGAAGACGACAGCGTCCCAAGTGTTTGAAAGCATCTGCACCGGTAAAAATCTCCGGCTGACACAAAGGCTCGAGAATCCGCTCAAGCTCTGCCGCATAACGAGCGGTTCGCTCTCCGCCTTCCCCTCCGGCTACGATAACAACGCGTGATTTTGAGCTCATTCCCTACGGACTTCCTGCAGCCAACTATTTAAAGAAGGCGTCATCAAATTTTCCTGCGCGGGTTTGCCCAACTAAGCATTTCCCGACGCGCAGGCGCACCGTCCACTTTACTACCTTTGTTCTCAATTCCTTTTCAAGGAATCGGCGCTCACTTGGGGAGGAGCGCATGCTTTCCGCAAGGCAATTCGAACAAGTTTGATTAAGAAGACTATGCCATGGGCATGGCGCACCACGAAAAGCGCTTGACAAGGAGAATGGAAAAAGTGAACACAGTGAAGCAAGGCATGGGGGAAAAGTCGCATAGTTTCCGGGATAAACCTCAAAGGCGTACTTTACCCTTGCCTCACCATTTCGGGGGATATGGGAGCAAGGAGCTATGCTTAGCGTGGAGAAAAGAGATTATCCCATGAAACGTTTTCGAATCGATGCACGCGATTTTGTTTACGGGGGAGTACTCGTCTTTGCAACGGTTGCCCTGCGGTTAGCGTTTGGTTGGCCCACGACGGATGACGCCTATATCACGTTTCGCTATGCGGACAACTTAGCGCATGGTCGGGGCTTCGTTTTCAATGTGGGAGAACGTGTGCTGGGCACGACGACGCCTTTTTTCACGATGCTCATGGCCGTGGCGTCGATTTTGTTTGGGACTCCACGCCTACCGCTTGTCGCCAACGTTGTGAGCTTGGCCAGTGACAGTGTTACCGCAATCTTTGTCTACATGTTGGCGCGGGCGGTGTGGCGGCATCGAGTGATCGGGTTGGCGTGCGGCCTCATGTTCGCGATGGTTCCAGACAATGTGGTGCTGTCCACGCTGGGAATGGAGTCGCCCTTTTTTACGATGCTCGTGGTGGTTGGCGTATGGGGTGCGCTGACCAATCGCCAAGGGCTCGCCTACGGCTGCACTTCCCTTGCCACACTGACGCGCCCCGAAGGGGTCCTCTTGTGGTTTTTCCTGACGGCGGCACTGTACGCGAAGCGAGTGCCGATTCGGTGGCGAACGGTGGCCATCGCGGCCGTGCCGGTGGCCGCATGGGCAATTTTCGCATGGCTCTATTTCGGAAGCGTTATTCCCAATTCCGTACGCGCGAAAAGCGTTGCCTACAGTTCGTTTGACTGGAATGGCGACTGGCTCGACCGTGTGATTCAGCGTGCTCTCTACTGGCCAAACGGCATGAACATGCTGAACTATTTCAGTGGTTTCTTCTCTAAAAGCCACGCGAAAGCTGACTACTTATATCTGACCTTTGCAGCCGCTCTCCCAATCTTTGTGTTGTTGGGGATGGGGGTGGCCGAACTCAAGCGGTATGGGCGCGAGTGGCTGGTTATGCCGGCATTTGTAGCAACTTTAGCGATTGGTTACGCGTTTGCCGACACGCTGTTCTTTGGGTGGTATATCCTGCCCGTGGCTCCATTTACAGTGCTATGTTTGGTCGCAGGCGTAAGATACTTAGCTCGCTTGCAAGCCGAACTGGTTCCCCTCTGTCGCGAGTGGCGGTGGTTGCGTCCAGCGAAATTGTCGGTGATCGGTGCCTTCTTTCTGGTCGCGAACCAAGCCTACTTTTGGCATGAGGTCAATGAGACCCTGAAATTAGAAAGCATCCTTCCCTCGCAAATGCAGTTGGGTTTCATCCCTCCAACGCGTGAGTTGGCATACGCAGAAGCGGCGAAGCGCTTGGCGCCAAGGATCCAGCCCGGTAGCCGTGACCGTGTTCTCACCGCAGAGGTGGGAATCATCGCGTTTTACCTGCCCCATGCGCGTGTGTATGACACGTTTGGATTAGTGACTCCGGCAGCGGTGGAGTACTATAAACGGGATAAGAAAGCCAACAATGCCATTGTGGATCCGGTAATCGAGATTTTGCGGCCTGACTTCATTGTGTGTCTGGAGGATTGGTTTGCCTCCCGACGTTCCCCGTGGTTCAATGAGAGATTCCGCTATGTGACGAAGACCCATGCCTCCGGATGGGGCAAGGGGACGGTTTATGTGTACGAACGTGTCGCGGACATAGGGGCGGCCACGGCAAAATCAGGAAACTCCGTTGCCTCGGACAAGATTCTCTCTGCGGCGGGGACACGGTAGTTTTCTGCATCCTGCACAAAAAAATGAAAAAAAATCGTTTGTGATTTCCGCTGGGGGTGTATCATTTCCCCGCTGACCTTCATTGACAGGTTTGTTCGAGATGACTTGAGCGAGGTGGAACGGCAGACGAGATGCAGGAGCCAGAGGCGGCTGGAGCCGCGCCAGAGGTGTCGAACGGGTGGGGAGTTCGGGATGCGATCGCACTCTACAATGTCGATCGTTGGGGAGCTGGTTACTTTTCCATCAACGAGAAAGGGCACGTCGTCGTGGCGCCCGCACGCGAAAACGGCGCAACGATTGACGTCATGCAGGTGCTCGACGAGGCTCTTGCGCAAGGCATGCACCTGCCACTAGTTCTCCGATTTCAGGACATTCTTCGGGATCGAGTTGTAGCACTCAATGAGGCTTTCAATGCCGCCATTGCCGAGCTGGGTTACAAGGGGAATTATCGTGGCACCTATCCGGTGAAAGTTAACCAGCTCCGCGAGGTGGTCGAAGAGATCATCGACGCAGGAGCACCCTACCACTATGGCATCGAGGCAGGCTCAAAGCCTGAGCTTTATGCTGCGTTGGCCCTTCACGAAGATCCTCAAGCTCTCATCATTTGCAACGGCTACAAGGATCCGCAATTTGTGCGGTTGGCCCTGATCGGCAACCGCCTTGGCAAGAAGGTCATCCTCGTGGCGGAAAAAGTTGAAGAAGTCCGCATGATCTCAGAGATCGCACGCGAGATGAATGTGGAGCCGATGATTGGAGTGCGGTTGCGGCTCGTGACGAAAAGCTCTGGGATCTGGGCGACGTCGAGCGGTGAGGATGCGAAATTTGGCCTCTCGACGGTGGACTTGATGGAAGCGGTCGAGTATCTCCGCTCACAGAATGCGCTCCACACACTGCGGTTGGTGCATTTTCATGTTGGCTCACAAATTCCGGACATTCTCGCCATCAAACGCGCCACCCGCGAGGCCGCACGTTACTATGCCAAACTCAGGAAGCTTGGCTGCGACGGACTGAACTATCTCGACGTCGGAGGCGGTCTTGGCGTAGACTACGATGGAAGCCGCACAAATTTCCACTCCTCGGCAAACTATACCCTCGAGGAGTACGCGGCGGACATCGTGGACAACATCATGGACGTCTGCGAAGAGGAACAGGTCGAACACCCGGACATCGTCAGCGAAAGTGGGCGGGCCGTGGTGGCGCACCATTCGCTGTTGGTTGTACGCGTCATCGGAGTGATTGAGAAAACCAAAGCAGAATACGATCTCACGGTCGGGCGCCGCGATCACAAATGGGTGAAACAGCTCGCTGCGATCAAGGATCGGCTTTTTGAGAACCCGCTCGAGGCGCTCCACGATATTCAGCAAATCAAAGAAGAAAGCCAAAACGCCTTCGATTTGGGAATCCTCGACCTTCCCACAAAAGCGAAAATCGAGACCTTCTACTGGCATTTGGTCGAGGAAATTGTGGATTACTACCGCGATCGGAAAAAGGCGAGTGGAGAGGAAATTCCGGAAGAAGTTCTGGACCTTACCCCGCACATTGCGGATCAGTACGTGTGCAATTTCAGTGTCTTCCAATCGTTGCTCGATCACTGGGCGTTAGGCCAGCTCTTCCCGATCATGCCGCTGCATCGTCTCAACGAGCGCCCCACGTGCGAAGGAACGCTGGTGGACATCACCTGCGATTCTGATGGCAAGGTGTGTAAATTCACGGATCTCCGCAATGTGCGCGAGGCGCTCCCGCTCCATCCCCTCCGCAACGGTGAGCCGTATTACCTTGGCTTCTTTCTGACGGGTGCCTATCAGGACATCATGGGGGACCTGCACAACCTCTTTGGGCGCGTAAACGAGGCCCACATTTTCCTCGATCCAGATGAGGAGAGCGGCTTCTACATTGAGGAAACGATTCCCGGTCATTCCGTGGCGCAAGTGCTTGAACTGACGCAGTACCACACCGTGGATCTTGCTCGCCGGATGAAACAGCAGGTGGACGAGGCCATTCGGGCCGACGTCCTGCGCCCGAATGAAGGCATGCGTTTGCTGGCAGAATACGAGCGGGGGCTTCAGGACACAACGTATCTTGTGTTCAATCACCACGCACGGCGTGACGCGCCTTAATTTCAAGCGAAGGCGACCACCATCTGAAAAGCAAGGGTGGGAGCTTCGCATTAAAGAATACGTGTGGAAAATCTGTGCCCTGCGATGAAACTCACAGATACAAGGTGCAATGGTTAAGCTGGTCTCGGCATGTTTGCTTGGATGCGAGGTGACGTGGCGCGGGGGTCACAATTTGCGCGAGGAGTTGCTGCGCCTTGCCGCCGCAGGTGAGCTGATTCCGATTTGCCCAGAGCAATTAGGTGGTCTTCCGACCCCAAGGTCACCCGCCGAAATAGTTGGTGGCGATGGGCATGCCGTGCTGGAAGGTCGGGCGCGGGTACTGACCCAGAAGGGCCAAGATGTCACCGAGAACTACCTTCGTGGAGCCCGCGAGGTCTTGCGATTGGCAAGCACCGTTCAGGCGGAGCTGGTCATCCTGAAAGAACGAAGTCCCTCGTGTGGGGTCCATTGGATTTACGATGGCACTTTCACCGGTCGTATAGTGGCGGGGTGTGGCGTGACAAGCGCACTCCTCCAGCGCGAAGGGTTTGCGGTGGTCAGTGACGAGGAATTCCTCGCCAAGCTGAGCGAAAGTCCTTGATGCAGTGCCATTCAGCGGGGGGGAGGCACATGCAGGTTTTTGGGTGGCGTGGTCAATGATTCTTCGCGAAGAAGCGATCCAGTAAAGCAAACAAGTACGAATTTGCTATCTCGCAATAATGGAGCCCAGCCTCCATTTCGTCGGCGGTCTGGCACCATGGACCGGCGACGAGATCGTGTGGGCAATGGTGAAGCAGGCTTCGGATACTCTCGGTCGTTGCCTCAAGATGGAATTGCAGCGCAAGCACGTGGGGTGGATACCAAAAGCCTTGGTGGGGACAGGCAGCACTCGAAGCCAAGGCAACCGCGTCCTTGGGAATGGAAAACATTTCCCCATGCCAATGAAAGGCGAGTATCGTGGGAGGAAAACCGGCCACGAGGGGCGAACGCAGAGCCTCCTTCGTCCACGTGATCGGAAACCAACCGATTTCGCGGCTGGGAGCCCGGCGGACCTCTCCACCCAACACCTCTGCCAGGAGTTGTGCACCGAGGCAAATGCCCAGCACTCGCTTGCCTGCGCTCACAGCTTGTCGCAGAAAGTCCTTTTCGATGTGCATCCAAGGGATGGTGGACTCATCGTGCACACTCATCGGGCCGCCGAGAACGATGAGGCCATCCCACTCCTTGAGCGCAGGCATCGTCCCCCCGCTGTTCATACGGAGAATTTCTAACCCATGGCCGCGGCTGTTTGCCCATTCGTAGATCGCGGCAGGGCCCTCGAACTCCACGTGCTGTAAGCAAAGCAAGTTCATTAGTTTCATCCCTAAGAATTGCGCCTGCGCGAGTCAATGTGCAGAAGGAGCCCTTGGAGGCGAGCTCAGCGAAATGCTGCCCCTGCCTTCATAGAACTAAACGCCGCAGTCACAGCGACAAGGTTCCTACCTTGGACAGAATCTTCCGCCCGAATTCTGCTCTGAAGCTACCCCATCGGTTTTGTTATTCCAGCTCGGGAGACTTTGGCTTCCGTACAAGTGCAGACGCCGCAATAGCGAGAGCCAACGATGTGGCGATGACCAGTAAGCTAACATTGGTTGGGATTTTCCAAGCAGTGTCGGCAAGGAGCATCTTCACGCCGACAAACACAAGGATGAACGAGAGCGCATATTTCAGATAGAGGAACAGGGGGATCAGGCCGGCAATCAGGAAGAAGAGAGAGCGCAAGCCGAGGATTGCGAAAACGTTCGATGTGTAAACGATAAAGGGATCGCGGGTCACCGCGAAGATAGCTGGGATCGAGTCCAGCGCAAATACGAGGTCTGTTGCCTCAACTACGAGGACGACCAACAGCATGGGGGTTGCCAACCATTTGCCTGCTTCTTTTACGAAGAAACACTGGCCATGCCAGTGGGGCGTCATGGGTATAAACCGGCGCGCAAGCCGTACCACCCATATTTTCTCTATGTCGGTCTTCTCTTCCTTGTGAAAGAGCATACGGATGCCTGTGATGATGAGGAACACACCGAAGACGAGAATGATCCAATGAAAGCGCGAGATGAGATAGACCCCCGCAGCGATCATCGCCCCGCGCATGACGAGTGCCCCAAGGATGCCCCAAAAGAGCACGCGGTGACGATACTTGGGCTCAACACCAAAGTAAGAGAAGATCACGTAGAAAACGAAGATATTATCCACGCTGAGGCTTTTTTCGATTAGATAGCCTGCGAGGAATTCTTGGGCCCGTTCGGAGCCGAACCGATAAAAGATCCACCCGTTGAAGAGCAGAGCGAGCACAATCCAGATGATGCTCCACACGGTTGCCTCACGGAGGGAGATTTCGTGAGCTTTACGGTTTACGACTCCCAAATCAAAGGCGAGCATTGCCAAGACAGCGAGGTTGAATAGCACCCATCCCCAAATTCCCACGTCTGTCATGCTACAAAATCCTGTGTCTACCTTGGATCAATTTTGCTCACCACCGCGGGTGGCTGGCTGCAGGTGATACGAGTTCGGGGCTGGGTTCATTCGCCAAAATCGGACAAGAGTGACCTCTATTTTCATGCACTGCGTACCGAAATGATTAGGTTTGCGCCGTGGCAATAGATTACAGCAGATGTACGACTTCAACGAACATGAAGCCGGCAGCACGGACTCGGCATTTCAAGAGGGGATGGACCTCTTGGAGTCGGATCACTTCGAAGAGGCCCTTGAGGCATTTGATGTGGTCCTCCGCCAGCAGCCGATGCATGTCGACGCCTTGTTCTATCGGGGGGTTGCACTTCTCCACTTAGGGCGGCTTGCGGACGCGCTGCGCTCTTTTCGGGAAGCGGTAGACCTGAGCCCGATCGAGCCACTCTACCTAAGCCATTACGGCTACGCGCTTCTGCTCCATGGGGATTTGGAGGAAGCGCTGGAATGTTTTGATCGCGCCCTCGAAATCCAGCCTGACCTTCATCAGGTGAAAGTTTACAAAGCCAGTGCGATGATTGGGATGCGGCGCCTGCGAGCCGCGCGAGACCTGCTCGAGGAAGTCCTTGCCGATCACCCCGACGAAATCGAAGCCATGCGTCTCTACGCGGGGCTGCTTGCGGCGATCGGCGAAGATGAGGCCGCCCTTGAGCAGTGTGACCGAATTTTGCGCATCAATCCGAATCATCTCGAGGCCCTTGCCCGCAAAGCGTCCATTTATCTGCGCAAGGAAAACTACGTCGAGGCGATCAAATGCCTGCGCCAGCAAACCGCGCTCAACCCCGCTGATCTCCAAGCGTGGGGGCTTTTGCTGGATGCTTATGAAAAAATCGGCCGACGTGATGCGGTGATCGCTTTTGCTACGGAAGCGTTGGAGGAGGGTGTGGAGGCACCCCCGATCTTCTATTCGCGCGCAAAAGCTTTTTATGCCGAGGGAAGGCTGGATGAAGCCCTGAGTGATCTGCGCGAGTGCATTGAGCTCGAGGAACGTTTTTTTGATGCGCATCTACTCATGGCACGAGTCCTCTTGGCGAAGGGGCGTCTGCGGGCGGCGACCACGTCCTGTGCGCGCGCATTGCAAATTCGTCCGTCTGACCGGGCGGCTCTCATGCTCAAGGCCGATCTGCACCGGCGGCTGGGAGAGCGCGAAGCCGAATTGCACTATTTGACGACATTGTTGGCGCTGGATCCCACGGATTTTACTCTCGCCCGCCTCAAAGTGGAGAACCTTTTGAGCCGAGGCATGGCAGCGGAAGCGCGCGCCGTGGTAGATCGGTTTTTGCACCGGTCACCCGATCACCCGCTCGCCCTCTTGCTGTATGCAGAGCTGTGCGAGCGGTGCGTGGACGAAGGAGGAGCCCGCCGCGCCTACCGGCGTCTCCTTGCACTCCCGAAAATCGCCCCAGCCGCATACCTTGCCTATGCAGCATTTTTAGTGCGACAAACGGACTTGGCGCAAGCAGCTCGCGTGCTTGACGAGGGAGCCGCCGCTTTTCCTGCCGACGCCGCCATTCAGTCTTGTCGGGCTGCCGTATACCAAACGATCGGAGCGCCGGAGCGAGCATTCGAAATTCTGGATGAGTACTTGAGTCGGGCGACCCCGAACAGCGAGCTCTACTGGCTTCACGGGCGCTCCCTCTACATGCTTGGCCGGTATGCGGAAGCCCTCACGGCGTTTGAGCGAGCACGCGAGCTCCAGAATTCGCCCCGTAGCGGAGCCGCCCCGAATTTTCATTGCCTTGTGGCAGAGGCTTACACCTTGCACCAGCTCGGCCGGACCGTGGATGCAATTCGGCTCCTTGAGCGGCATGCGGGGGACTATCAGCAATTTGAGAGCGAATATCAGGAAGCTCTCGCGGAACTTTATGAGTGGCAGGGGGCGGTCGCTAAAGCCTACTCGATCTACCGCAGAGTGTTGGAGTCATCGCCAGATCGCCCCTCCTTGCATTACCGGTGTGCGCGAGCCGCAGCGCGCTTGCGTCTTACGGATGCCGTTATGGCGCATCTGCGGCGTGCCGTGGAGCAAAATCCGGCATTCGGCGAACTGGCTTTGAACGAACCTGCATTTAGTGCCTATCGTTGGAGTCCCACCTTCAATCGCCTGCTCCGATTCGAACCCTACAAACGGCTTGCCCGGAAGTATGGAAAGTGGGCTGCCTTGGCGGGTGGTATTGGCTTTGCCTCTTGGTTTGCGTGGTTCTGGTTCCAACGATAGAAGGATGTCTGTCTGTTGCCGATCCTGCAGCGACTTTCAGGGTTGAAAATGCCTTTCCCCATCCTCTGAATAATCTTTTCAAATCATTCAGTGGCGGAGAGAGCTGTGAAGGCGACGATTGCAGCAATTCTTGCTGTGGTGACTTGGGCGTTTGCGATGTACGCAATCCGCTTCATCCGCAAGCCTCGGTTGCGCGAAAACATCGAAGCGTATCTTTACTTGCTCCCGGCAGGCGTGATCCTCGTGACGTTCTGGTTTTTTCCCGTGATCTTTTCTGTTCTGGTTTCGATGTCCGACTGGGTCGGGGCTTCGAAGCTCTCCACAGTCCACTGGGTTTGGTTCGAGAATTACCGCCGAGCGCTCAAGGATCCAGAGTTTCGTCAGGTCCTTTACAACACGATCAATTACGTGATCTATAGCGTTCCGCTCACCATTGTCGCTTCACTCATTGTGGCGATGATGATGAACACGCGCGTGCGGGGCGTAGGGGTTTTCCGGACGATCTACTTTCTGCCTTTTGTGACGACGTGGGTCGCGATCTCCATTGTCTTCAAGTATATCTTCAATGAGCAGTTTGGTCTTCTGAATTATTTTCTCGAAGGGTTGGGGTTGCCGACGTTCGCGTGGTTGAATGAGTCGCGCGGTATTTTTGAAATGATCCTGCGCGATGGGCTGGGCCTGCCACTACCGGAGAAGATCCATCCCCTGCTTGCGGGGCCATCGCTTGCCATGTTTTCCGTCATTCTCACCAGCGTATGGCGGGACACGGGCTACTTCATGGTCATTTTCCTCGCGGGCTTGCAGAACATTGATAAGACCTACTACGAGGCCGCGGAGATTGACGGCGCGTCCCCATGGCAGAAATTCCGTAACATTACATGGCCGCTTCTGAGTCCAACGACGTTCTTCATTCTCATCATCTCGATGATTGCCGCGTTTAAGGTGTTCGTCCCGATGTATATCATGACGCCCACCGGTGGGCCGGGCCGCACCACCCAAACGCTTGTGTTTTATCTCTACCAAACGGGGTTCCAAGGGTATAAGGAGCTGGGCTATGCGAGTGCCATCGCCTACGTGCTCTTTGTGCTCATCCTGATTCTCACCATCATTCAAAACCGAGTGTTCGGCAAGAAAGTGCACTACGAATGAAACCTTTCCATAGGGCGATTATCGTGCTGTGGGCCTGCGCATGCTTTGGGCAGGGCTATGCCTTTGAGGAGATTACGTCCTCGCCGGTGGTGTTCACTCGTGTGGGCGCCGAGCGGTCGCAGTGGGGTGAGGCGGAATGGGGCACGTTGGGTGTGGCCCATCTGAGTACGGCCCCCTTCCCCGATGACAGCAGAACGACGGGCTTTGTATCCAAGCGGGGCGTGTTCCCCTTCAAAGGCCACTACGATGATGACCGTGTGGCGTTTGTGATTCCCAAAGGATTCCGCCCGTCTCGGGAGGTGGACTTGATCGTTCATTTCCACGGCCACTATAATCAGTGCGTGAAGGCCGTCGCCCAGTTTCGCTTGGGCGAGCTTCTTGCCGCGAGTGGCCGCAACGCGATTTTGATTGTCCCGCAGGGGCCCAAGGACGCGCCGGATAGTGGTGGCGGCAAACTTGAAAAGCCTGAGGCGTTTCGCGCTTTTGTGGAGGAAGCTTTGGGCGTGCTCCAGCGCAACGACTTCATCCCAGCAAATGCGCAGGTGCGCCACATTGTGCTGAGTGGGCACAGTGGGGCCTATCGGGTGATGGCCCAAATCCTCGACCACGGTGGCCTGACGGAGCGAATCGGGGAGGTGTGGCTTTTCGATGCTGCCTACGGATTCTGGGATGAGTTGGCGGCGCCCTTTGCGGCACCAAATTCGACGAAGCGTTTGCGCAGCATTTTCACGGAGCACCTTGCGGGCGCGAACGTAGCAATCATGAGTCGGCTTGCGTTGTCCGGTGCGAAATTTATGGTCGTTAGCGACGATCTTCTCACCACAAGCGGAACGCCTCGCGAAGCTCTCGAGAAGCGCAAATTTGGCCGGCGCAAATCCGCGCCAGCAGATGAGTTGGTGGACCTCTTGCGCCGAGAACCGAGGTTGTTCATCTACACTTCGCTTGGCCACAATGATGTGATGACGGCGCGGAGGTACTTTGAACTGTTCGCGCGGGAAAGTCCTGTGCTGCGTCCACGCTGAGGGGCGGTAACAGTCCATTTTCATCAGGGAAGGGGGTAGATGCCCCTGCTGGGCAATGTGGCCCCTGTTGGCACTGCGAATTTGGTTCCGACTCAGGCAGAGGGCTGAGACGAGGGAGGGGGCGTCTCGGTTCCAGTTCCGACACGTCGGAGCTTCCCCGACGATTGTTTCCCTGTTCGAAGACGCACAGCCGCTGGCAGAATGACCTCTACGCTGGTTCCTTTGCCAAATTCGCTGCGCAGGGCAATGCGTCCGCCGTGCTCCTCGATGATGCGGCGGGTGATCGCAAGGCCCAAGCCCGTGCCCGTCGGCTTGCGGCTAAAAAAGGGCGTAAAAACGTGCGGAAGGTCTTCGGGTGCAATCCCACAGCCGTTGTCGGTGATCGTTAGACGCACGGCCTGCTCGTCGGGCAGGTTCTCGGCTTCAATGGTAATCAGTCCCGCCGTGTTGCCGCACGCTTGCTGTGCGTTGAGTAGCAAATTCAGAAGGGCTTGGCGGAGTTGATTTGCATCGGCAAGCACGGGTGCAAGGTCTGGCGCAAGCCGTTGCTCTATGCGTGGGGTCTGTGAGGTGTCCGCGTGGGCAATGAGGCTGAGTGTCCCGCTTAGAAGCGGCGCGAGATCGGTCGGCCCTACATGCGGGGGAGCCGTCCGCGCAAAGTCCAGAAGCCCTTCCACAATCCCCTTGCAGCGCTGGGCCTCGCGGTGGATTGCCTCAAGATCCTCGTGGTGCGGATCGTTTTCAGGAAAACGTTTCTTCAGATATTCAGCGTACGCAGAGATGATGCCGATGGGATTGTTCACCTCGTGGGCAACTCCGGCTGCCAGTTGTCCCAGCAGAGCAAGGTTTTCGCTTCGCAGTAGGTTTTCGCGGGCCCGCATCAACTCCTTATTCTGGAGGTGCAGGAGGTGGGCGATGAATGCCGACATCAAGATGACGATCCAGAAGAAGACGACCCGGATGGCATGGTTCCGGAATGTGTCCATGGGGGTCGTATTCTCTTGAGCTAATAGGGTGGCTGCGAAAACGAGGCCGATCACGCCGTTGACGAGCAAGCTGGCCCATCCTGAGCGAAACAGGACGAAACTGCGAAGGACCACAATGAAAAAGAGGATGTAAAAATCGGTGGGGGCGGCACTCGTGCGTGCAAATCGGACCGAATCGAACCAGACAAGGCATGCGACAAACGCGACGTCCACTGCGTAGGAGACGACGCAGAGGGGACGAATCTGACGCGGCGCGACTCGTGAGAAAAGCAGCAGGTAGCTCTCGCCCGCATTCGCAAGAAAATACAAGACAAATAGCGCAAAGACTTCCACAGGTGGTGGCCAGAACTGAGGGCGGCCTAGTGCCCAAAATGCTGCTGCCACCACGAAAATCGTCCACTTTAGCGGGAGAATCGCCCGCTTCTGAATTTCATGAAGCCACTGCCGGACCTCTTGAGCTTCGTCCGGGCGGGCAGCATGGCGTTGGGTGTCCATTCCATGCAAAGTTTCCGCGGACGCAGGGAGAAATGCAACTGTTCGTGGCAACCGCGGATCGTAATGCATAAGTCGCGCACGGATCGCGGCAGCCACGGAGCTCAGCCATGCTTGGATTGGATTTGTACTTTGGGAAAGCATCGCCCTATTTAGGATATATCGCTTCGATTCGAGTGGCGTCGCATTTTGTGACCGCCAGCGGCGGGTAGGGCGCCTCTCGCTGGCGCAGATGGCCGGTGAAAACAACCGCATGGTTTATGGGTAGTCTATCAGTGGAAAGCGAGGTGGGCGTGTATGGCGAATACAGCCAAGTTGAAGGAGATCCTCGAGCAGTACACTGCCCCTGCCGCCGCAGAACTGACCGCATCGCATCCGAGCGGCAAGATTCGATGCTTGGCGTGTGCACACCGCTGTCTGATTGGGGCCGGAATGAGTGGGGTGTGCAAAGTGCGTTTCCACGATGGCCAAACGTTGCGTGTCCCGCACGGATACGTGGCAGGACTTAACGTGGATCCCATCGAAAAAAAGCCCTTTTTCCATCTGCTGCCGGGATCGGATGCCTTGAGTTTCGGAATGCTGGGATGCAATTTCCGCTGCTCGTATTGCCAGAATTGGCTCACAAGCCAAACTCTCCGAGATCCAGCAGCTATGGCGCCCATTCGCGAGCTGTCCCCCGACGAGATCGTAGCGCTTGCCCTTCGCCATGGGGCTCAGGTGGTCACGAGCACATACAACGAGCCCCTCATTACGACGGAGTGGGCAGCGGAGGTCTTTCGTTTAGCCAAAACGAAGGGGCTGAAGTGCACTTATGTCTCGAATGGGTTCGCCACGCCTGAGGTCCTCAGCTATCTTGCGCCGACACTCGATGGGATGAAGGTGGACCTCAAGAGCATGCGGGAGGAGAATTATCGACGTCTGGGAGGCCGTCTCGAGCCAGTATTGGAAACCATCCGACTTCTGCATGAGAAACGAATCTGGGTGGAGGTCGTCACCCTCTTGGTGCCGGGCTTCAACGATTCGCCCGACGAGCTCAGGGAGATCGTCAATTTCCTTGTTGGCATCTCACCGGATATTCCGTGGCACGTCACGGCATTCCATCCCGATTACCAAATGACGGACACGCCACCGACCACGGCGCGCCAACTGTTGGCCGCGGCGAACCTTGCCCGCGAGGAGGGCTTGCGATACGTGTATGCGGGCAACCTCCCGGGCCGCGTGGGGGACTTTGAAAATACAAGATGTCCACAGTGCAAGACCGTACTGGTGCATCGCTACGGCTTTACAGTGCTCGAGAACCAGTTGGGCGAGTCCGGTTCTTGCCCGAATTGCGGCTTTGAGGTCGCGGGAATTTGGGCCTAAGCGTCTATGTTGGAAAACATGCCCGGGCGATGAGCCAAGCCAGCGCTGGGCACTGCCTCACAGCTTCCTCGATTGGGGACGCTGCGATGCGCACCAGTATCTCCTCCCATGCTGAACTTTCGCCAGCGGCGTGGGCGGCGACTGCGAACCATGCAAGAAGCTCAAGCTGTCGCGGCGTGGTCGCGGAAGAGGGAAGATCCGCATGCGCTTCCCAAATCTCAGAAAAAAGCCCGCGCAACGAGGAATTGGAAGGTAAAAGCGCGATGGCTACCAACTGTGGGCGCAGGTCCGGAGATCGGCCTATGGCCTGTAGCGAGGGGGTCGTCACGACCACACTGGCATAGTGACGGCTTTCTGAAACCCAGAAGTTCCGTTCAATGGCGGCATGCAGCCTTTCTGCAAGTTTCAGAGCACGCCTCGCTTCTTCGCTCCGGCCCAGTTGGCGCAAGGAACCAACGGATTCAAAGAGTGCGACGTACCAAAGCGCGTTCTCGACGAGCTCGGCCCACTCGCTTTTGCTTTCCATCACGACGAGATCCGACGTCGCGAGGCGATCTTCCGCTTTGCGAATGGCATGCGTGGCAGCCGGGATGAGCTGTTTGCCAACGTCGGTGTGCTGCGAGCGTTGCAGGACTCGGAGCAGCAACAGCGTTGCCACTTCCTGCGGAATTTTTAGGCAGCCACTTCGCACCAAGCTTTGGCCTGTTGAAGTCTCCGTGGTTTTGTGAGGGGGCGGGGGAGCTCCGAAGCTGGCCGCTTGGCGGACGCGCGATTCGATTGTTCCGCGCGCATTCACCTTCGTAGCCACCTCTGGCAACATGGCGAGTGCTGCAGTTTCCAGTAAGTACTCTGCTTGGCCACGACTTGCAGGGAAGGGGGCGCTGGTCTTTGTTTCGTCAGCGGGAGTGAGAGTTGTCCCGCTCACAAGGACCGCCAAAAGCCGAGCGGCGATTTCCTGCTGCACGCTTTTCTCCCCTTCGTGAACGGATGCCGCATAGTGGCAAGGAGCAAAAGCCGA
Organism: Candidatus Sumerlaea chitinivorans; assembly: GCA_003290465.1. Classification (GTDB taxonomy): domain Bacteria; phylum Sumerlaeota; class Sumerlaeia; order Sumerlaeales; family Sumerlaeaceae; genus Sumerlaea; species Sumerlaea chitinivorans. The sequence continues at coordinate 2,122,750 of CP030759.1, read as the reverse complement.
CAGCCACATAGTGAATGCGAGGATCCAAGCGAGGTGAGGGAATCGTTTCATAGCGCGTGCACGGTCCGCAGGTACGTAGTCAGCAGTTGCTCGCATGGGAAGAAGCGAGTTGGAGTGTTTGACAACCGCAAGCCCCTTTCGGCGGAGACTCTCGAATTTGGGCCTATTGCACCTACGCACGGTTGCGGCTCGGCGGTCAGGATTTGGGCTCCACGAAATTCCCAGAAGGGGTTGGACCGAGAAAAGGGCTTCTGTCAAAATAATTCGCCCCTCGCGGTGTCTTGAATAAGACGTGGAAGTCAATGCACGAGAACTTGAAGCGCTAAATTGCCTCTTCTTGAGGGTTTTGGCCAAGATCTTCATTGGGCCGTACCATTCGCCGGAAGCGGATGAAATGACGGTGGCCCAGAAGCGGCTGCTGTATATCTTGGACCTGAACGGCCCGCAGCGAATGTCCGAAATCGCACGCCTAAGCGGAGTGACTTTACCTGCGGCCACTGCAGTGGTGGATCGTCTTGTGGAGGCGGGACTTGTGGAGCGCCATTCGGAACCCAACGACCGGCGTGTGGTGCGGATTGCGCTCACCGAGAAGGGGCGAAAAATGATCGCTTCAATGAATTCCGTCCATGAGCGCCGCTTGCGGGACGTGTTGGAAAAACTCACTCCTGAAGAACGAACCGCGCTTGTGGAGCACTTCCGTAGCATTTATGACTTACTCACCCTCATTGAAACCCGGTGAGGAAGAAGGTGGGGTCTGGAAGGGGGATGGAGCGCCGTGGGAATGGGCGGTGGATTTGCGTCACGACTTTTGCATCCAATTGGCTGGCTAACTAACACGTCATGGCCTACTCAAGCCTCTATCATGGTTTGCGACCTTACCTGCGGAAGCACTGGTGGCGTATCACGGGTGGCGTCCTGCTTTTGGTGGGAGCAAACTACTATCAGGTCCGCGTTGCCGCGGTGGTGGGGCAGGCCTCAGACGCCATCAAGCTGGGAAGCGCGAACGCTCGGGATTTTGTCAACTACGCCTTGTGGGTTGTTGGCTTTACTCTGATCTTGGCTGTGTGTCGTCTTTTCATGCGATTGCTCATTGTGGGGGCCTCGCGCGATATCGAATACCGCTTTCGTAACGACATCTATGAAAAGCTACTCCGGCTGCCTCCGAGCTACTACGATCACCAGCGGACAGGGGATTTAATTAGCAAAGTCACGAATGACGTGGAAGCGGTGCGGATGGTGCTGGGGCCTGGGGTTTTGCAGTTTTCCAACTCTGCCATCCTCTTTCCAATCGCGATCTTTCAAATGCTTCGCATCGATCCTCTTCTGACAGTTGTGGCGATGCTTCCTATGGCCGCGCTGCCATTTGTCGTCAACTATTACGGGAACCGAATCCATCAGCGTTTTCGGCGGGTTCAGGATCATTATTCGGTGATTAGCGCGATGGTCCAAGAAAACCTTGCTGGGGTACGGGTGGTAAAAGCCTTTTGCCAAGAGGAGCCTCAAATCCGTCTTTTCGATCAGCTCAACGATGAGTACGTGCGGCGGAATATGAGCCTTGCGAAGATTCAATCCGCCTTCTTCCCAATGTTGCACACGATTGCGGGTGTGGCAGTGGTCGTCCTCCTCTGGGCCGGTGCGAGCCACGTGGTAACGGGGCGAATCACCGTCGGACGCCTTGTGGAGTTTTCGCTGATTCAGCTCATGTTGTTCTGGCCGATGATGGCGTTTGGCTGGACGGTGAGCTTGCTGCAGCGGGGCGCCGCCTCTATGGAACGCATCCGCGAGGTGATGGTGTTGGAGGATGACCCTGCGTTAGGGTCTCGTGCCGGACGAGTCTCCTTGCCTCAGGACTCCTCGGTGGAGTTTCGCAACCTGACGTTTCGCTATACTCCGGATCGTCCGCCTGCTCTACGGGGCATTACGCTTAAAGTCCCAGCGGGCTCTTCGTTGGGAGTCGTGGGACCAACTGGCAGTGGCAAATCCACTCTTGCGTTATTGATCGCAAAGATATACCCAACACCCCCCGGTCAGCTTTTTGTTGGGGGAGCGGACGTGTGTGAAATTCCCGCCACGGAGCTTCGCAAGCGCCTCGGGATTGTGTTTCAGGAACCTTTCCTTTTCAGCGATACGATCGCGAATAACATAGCCTTCGGGGCGCCTACGGCGACTCGCGAGCAAATCATCGAAGTCGCACGACTGGCCCACATTGCGCACGAGATCGAGCAGTTCCCCCACGGCTACGACACAATGCTTGGGGAGCGTGGCATTAATTTGTCCGGTGGGCAGAAGCAGCGAACTGCGCTGGCGCGGGCCATTCTGCGCGATCCGGAGATACTCATCCTCGACGATGCACTGTCGGCGGTGGACACGGAAACCGAAGCGCGCATCATCGAGTCGCTTCGCGAAATCATGCGTCAGCGCACCACCATCGTGATCGCGCACCGCATCTCCGCGGTGATGCACTGCGACAATATCATTGTGCTCGATGGCGGAGAGATTGTCGAGCAAGGAAACCATGAGGCTTTGCTTGCGTTAGGGGGGCTGTATGCGCGATTGTATGAGAAGCAGCAATTAGCTGATAGCTTGGAGCGGGAAGTAGGATGAAGGAGGAAACGCGCATCGCTGGCCACGATCAATCCAAAGGCTCCACAACATCCGTGACTTGGCGAGTGGATGGAATCCACTGTGCCTCGTGCGTGCGGCGGATTGAACGGGGAGTGGGTGAACTCGAAGGAGTCGAGTCCGTTCAGGTCAATTTGGCCACTCGCGAAGTGGGGATTTGCTTTCAACCAGGCAAGGTAGCACGCGAAGTACTTAAGCAGCGGATCCGCGATCTTGGTTATGAAGTGGTCGAGCCAAGCACGGACGCGCAGCCTCTCGATATGTCAGAAGCTGAGCGACGACGTTGGCGTGCTCGCAAGTACGAGCTCATTGCAGCAATTCTTTTGTCCCTGCCGATTGTGGGGGTGGAAATGGCGCACCTCCGATTTCCTTATCGTGACTGGCTGCTCATCGGTTTGGCTAGTCCAGTTGTTCTCTGGGCGGGCCGGGGTTTTTTCGTGGGTGCATTCAAAGCATTGCGCTCACGATCGCCGGATATGAATGTGCTCGTGGCGCTTGGCACGGGTACAGCCTACCTCTACAGTGTGGCAGCGGTAGTGATGCCGCAATGGTGGCGTGCTCTTGGAGTGACCCCCCACACGTATTTTGAATCCGCAAGTCTGATCACCGTGTTCGTGTTGCTCGGCCGCTTACTGGAGGAGCGGGCGCGTGTGCATACCGGCGATGCCGTTCGGGCACTTCTTTCGCGCTCGCCGAAATTGGCGCGCGTTGTCCGCGATGGCGTTGAGGTTGAGATCCCGATCGCCGAGGTCCGCGTGGGCGACGAGGTGGTGGTGCGGGCTGGCGAGATGATCCCGGTGGACGGCGTCGTTCTCTCCGGCACGACGACGGTGGACGAGTCGCTCTTCACGGGTGAGCCACTCCCGGTCGAGAAAGGAGTGGGAAGCCGGGTGATCGGCGGGACACTGAATGGCGCGGGCGGAATCCGCATGCGGGCTGAGCGGGTTGGCTCGGACACGATGTTGGCGCAGATGGTACGGTTGGTCCGCGAAGCCCAAATGAGTAAACCCCCCATCGCCCGCTTAGCGGATCAGGTGAGTGCGTATTTCGTGCCAACGGTCCTTGCGATCGCACTTCTTGCACTCACGATCTGGTGGGTGGCGGGTGGCCCAGCGATGATCGGTCACGGCGTGCTCGCCTTTGTTTCCGTGCTCCTGATTGCATGCCCCTGCGCGCTGGGATTAGCCACACCCACAGCGGTGATGGTGGCCACGGGGCGCGCCGCGCAAATGGGTATCCTTTTCCGCAAAGCCGAGGCCTTGGAGAAAGCTCACACGCTCAACGTCTTGGTCCTCGACAAGACCGGGACCCTGACCGAAGGCCGTCCAAAAGTCGTGAACGTGATCATTGCGGATCACCCGGAGCTCTTCGGAAGTCCCGCGCGCGAGAAGCGCACACCCGAGGAAATCGTACTCGAGCTGGCGGCATGGGCGGAGAAGTACTCCGATCATCCGCTGGCCCAAGCCATCCTGAAGGCAGCCCCGAAACGAAATCTTCCGGAGCCCGAAGAGGTGCAGGCTACGCCGGGTCTGGGCGTGTTGGCCCGTGGGCGTGGGATTGAAGTGGTCGTCGGCTCGGCCGCTTTCTTGCGCCAGTCGGGCGTGGTGTTGGATTCAGACGAGAAACTCTTCGATAAGGCAGCGGCCGAGGGCTGGTCGCCCGTTGGCGTGGCGGTGAATGGACGTTTAGCTGGCGTCGTTGCTCTTGCGGACCGACTGAAACCCGATTCGCGGGACGCCGTGGCAGAGCTTGCTTCAATGGGGCTCGAGTTGTGGATGATCACAGGCGACCGCGTGGCCAGTGCTCGGGCAATCGCTGAGGAAGTGGGCATCAAGAATTTTTACGCGGAAGTTTTGCCGACTGAAAAAGCGGATCGGATTGCTGTCCTGCAGGAAAACGGTGTGCGCGTGGGTATGGTTGGTGATGGTATCAATGACGCGCCGGCACTTGTGCGCGCGGATGTGGGATTCGCCTTGGCGGCTGGAGCTGATATTGCGGTGGAAGCTGGCGATGTCACGCTCGTGGGTGGGAGCTTGCGCTCTGTGGCGCGAGCGATCCGGCTCTCTCATGCCACCGTCCGAATCATTTGGCAAAACCTCTTCTTCGCATTTTTCTATAATGTTTTGTGCATTCCTCTGGCTGCAGGGTTGTTCTACCCTCTGTTGGGTTGGACGTTGAACCCGATGGTTGCCAGCGCGGCGATGGCGCTGAGCAGTGTGAGCGTGGTCACAAACAGCCTTCGGCTGAAGCGTCTGAGTGTGTAGATCTCGAGGAAGTTTTTCTCGGACGGGAGGCGCCGTGGGAAAGCTTCACATAATGCTTGCAGGCGCTTGCGTGGCTGGATTGCGATTACGTCTTGATTTGCCCAAACGCGTCGAACAGACCCTGAGCGTGGAGTGCATCGAGAAAGGTCCGAGTCTCGCCGGATGTGCAGAACGCGGGCAGCAAGTTTTGGATGAGTGATCGGAGCATTGAGTAAGGAAAGGAAAGCGTAGATGAACGTTTGTGTCATCGGTACGGGTTACGTTGGATTGGTGACGGGAGCCACCTTTGCCGACTTGGGCAACGAAGTGGTTTGCGTGGATAAAGACGAGTCAAAAATCGCGCGTCTCCAGCGCGGCGAGATGCCCATCTACGAACCCGGACTCGAAGAAATTGTGCGGCGCAATATGGAGGAAGGCCGTATTAGCTTCACGACGGACATTGGTGAGGGAGTGCGCCGCTCACTTGTCATCTTTATCGCGGTGGGAACGCCCCCGAAGGATAATGGCGAAACCGATCTGAGCCAAGTGGAGAGCGCGGCCATCGAAATCGCCCACAACATGGATAGCTATAAGATCATCGTGAACAAGAGCACCGTGCCCGTCGGGACCGGCGACCTTGTGCGGCGGATTGTCGAGCAGCACCGTCGGCGACAAGTGGATTTCGACGTCGTTTCCAACCCGGAATTCCTCAAGGAAGGATCGGCGGTGTATGACTCGATGCATCCGGATCGCATCGTAATTGGTGCACCCAGCCAACACGTAGCAATGGCACTGCTCGAGCTGTACGCGCCGCTGGAAGTTCCGATGCTCATCACGGACGTGGAAAGCGCCGAGATGATCAAATATGCCTCGAATGCCTTCCTCGCGACCAAGATTTCGTTCATCAACGCCATTGCGAATATCTGCGAGCGGGCGGGCGCGGACGTTACGCTTGTCGCGAAAGGCATGGGCTACGACAAGCGAATCGGCATGGAGTTCCTGCAGGCGGGCTTGGGATTCGGTGGTTCGTGCTTCCCAAAGGATACGCTGAGCCTGCGCCACGTCGCGCGCAAGTTTGGTGAAGATAGCTCACTTCTCGACGCTGTCATCGCTATTAACGAGGATCGTGTTCCGCGCTTCTTGCGTCGGATCGAAGAAAAGATGGGTGGGGTTGAAGGAAAAACCTTTGGGATCCTTGGCCTCGCGTTTAAGCCCAATACCGATGACCTGCGAGATGCCAAGAGCCTTGAGGTGATTCGTGGACTCCAACAACGGGGTGCAAAAATTCGCGCGTACGACCCGGTGGCGATGGAAAACGCAAAAGCGATCCTGCAAGATGTCGTCTTCTGCAAAAGCGCCTACGATGCCGCCGAGAACGTGGATGCGGTGGTGATCGTTACGGACTGGAACGAATTCAAGCTGCTCAACCTCGACAAGCTGCGCGAAAAAATGAAGCAACCGATTATCTTCGACGGGCGAAATATTTATCAGCCCGAGCGCGTCAAGAAGTACGGGTTTGAGTACGTGAGCATCGGGCGCTAAAATCGGTAGCGCTGCTGGCGCGGACTTGCGGCGCAAAAGAAAGGAGACCCATGCACGAGTATAGCCTCATGGAGGACGTTGTTGGCGCGATTCTCGATAGCCTAAAGCGCGAAGGCGTGACCCAGCAAGGTGCGGTGAAGGAAGTGAAGCTGAAGGTTGGCGCCCTCGATATCCACTCCTCTGAAAGTTTTGCTCAGGCCTTCACATCGCTGACTCAGGGGACACTGCTCGAGGGGGCGCGTCTCGACCTCGAAATCGTGCCGGCTCGTATTACCTGTGCAAAGTGTGGTCATAGTGGAGATATCGGGGTCGGCGAGGCTGACGGCCACCAAGCCGAGCCGGTCGTGGAGTGTCCCCAGTGTGGAGAACCGTGCGTCGTGACGGGCGGGCGCGGCATCCACCCAATCGACATTATTATCGAAGACTAATGTTTGCCGCATGATAGGGCAGGGACGAAAAGTCAATTTGCACCCGCGCAATCGCGGTGAGGAACGATTGTCCGACGCCCGATAAGCTCTGCGCACTGCAAGCTAACAGCAAGCCGACCATAGGCAGACATCCGCGCCCCTCAACCTGCTGAAACGGCAGGGTTTTTCCCCCAGTGCTGTGAAAGAGCCCGGAAGGCTTTCTGAATAGGGTCAAGCGCAACACTATATACTTTGTGCAAAATGGCACAAACTCGGGTCAGATTTGATTGTCTGTTTACCATCGCTCCTATCGTGGTGCTGGTGGGGGGCCTCTCTATAGCTTCTCTAAGCGAAGTACGGGCGGAATATATCGCGGATACAGACCGCACTCAGCAGGTGACGCTTCACGGAACGCCGCAATGGGAGCGCGTCGCTACGACTCAGCCCCTCACAGCAGCAAAGGTAGTTCCATCTTCTGCTGGTCTCGTTGAGCTTTGTCCACCGACGCTTGCGGAGTCGCTTCGTTCCGCGGGGGTGGAGTGGCTTGCGGTCCAGAGTGAGGGGTGGAATTACTCGGCGCGCACATGGGCCGAGATCCAAGTGGCCGCCATCACAGGGAAGGCCCGATTCGAAAAGTGTGATCCTTTAGCCCTGGCGCTCTCGATTGCGTATCGTCATCGCGAGTGGATGGACGTGCCGCTCTTGCCGATTGAGAACCCCGAGTTAGCAAAGCTTCTGGGTTTCTCGGATGGACGCCGCCACCGCGTGAGCCCCGCTTGGGTCATGCGGACCCCTGAAGCGCAGCAGTTGGTGATAGGTTATCTGAGTCGCGGGGATGCTGCGATTGCGGAGCTTGAGCCAGCCATGCAAAAGGCCGTCAAAAAGTTTGCCTATCGCGTGGCATCGTTTTTGAACCTGCCGACGGAATTTCGCATTGTGCCAGTGGGGCCCAACGAGTCTCTGTGGGTCTCGCCTTTTGTGCTGGAGCGGCCGGACCTTGCGGAATCTCCTGACGTGGCTTCTCGGTTGGCGCAGGAGAGCGACGAATTGCCCTACATCGGTGCTGCGCGCGATCTGCACGCTGCCCTGCGTGCGACGATTGTGGAGGGCAACGGTGGGGAAGAGCTCCGGCAGCAGTTCGAAAAATTCCGTGCCAGCGTGCGCGACCTGCCCAGCTATATGCCACGCGATTTGCTCGCATTGGATTATTTCAACACCCGGTTTCATCCATTTCAAAAAGCGGCTTGGGCCTATGCAATTGCCTTTGTCTTTTTTCTTGTCTATTTCTGGCGGGCCAGCCGGAGCGGAGCGGCGTCGCCTGAACCCCCTGCGTCAAATGAGGGGATGCCACAGGAAGCAGCCCCTGTGGAGCCTACCCAACCTCACGTGCGTGCACTCACTCCAGCGTCGGAAGCATTACTGACGGAGACGACCCAATCGGTACACACAGAAGCCAAACAGAGTGCGGCCGGCAGGTGGGCTTATACTGTGGCGTTCGTGGCCAAACTTACCGCTGCACTCCTTCTGATACTTGGATTGGTGATTCGCTATCGGCTTGGCGGACGAATGCCCGTCTCGAACCTGTATGAGTCCATCACGTTCACCATGGGGGCGTTCGCATTGCTGGGGCTCGTGTTTGAATGGGTGACGCGTCGTGGGTGGGTTGGGGCAGGCGTTGCACTTGCGGGTTGGGCGTGCATGCTGATGGCGAACAGCTTACCTTTGCACATGCGCAAGGTCGAGCCCCTCGTCGCGGTGCTCAACTCCGTGTGGCTCAATTACCACGTGACGTCCTTGTTGATTAGCTACGGTGCCTTCCTACTCGCGTTCGTGTTTGCCCTGCTTTATCTTGTGCAGGATGCTCGGCGAGAGCCTCTTCGCACTCTGCCTCCCAAGGAAACGTTGGATGTCATGATTTACCGCTGCGTTCAAGTTGGGTGGCCGCTTCTTACGCTGGGAATCTTTCTTGGCGCGGTATGGGCTGACACGGCGTGGGGACGCGCGTGGAGCTGGGACCCAAAGGAAACGTGGGCGCTTATCACTTGGTTCGCCTATACGATCTACCTGCACCTTCGGATGATTCTCGGCTGGACCGGTCGCCGCGCGGTGGTGGCTTCGATGGTTGGGTTTGCCATGGTCCTCATCACCTATTTCGGCGTCTCGTTCCTGCCGGGTCTTGCTGGCGGGCTTCACACCTACGCGGAGCCCATTTCTCGCTGACGGCACCGAAGTCGCATGCGCAGAAAAACCGACGAGCGTTGTCGGTTGGAGCGCTTGCCATCCAGGATTCTGTGCGTGCGTTTGCTACGGCAAATACGGATAAACCATCTCTGGTCCCTGTAGCGGCTCTCCAGCTTTCGGGGCGGGACTCTTAGCTCGCTTACGTAGTTCTCTTGTGCGCCGGAAAACATGGCGGCCACAAGCCCGTCCTCACGTGCCCTCCGGAGAACCCGAGCTCGTCAAGGCACGGACCAGCGTTTTCTCCATTTCGGTGATGTCTGGGTCCACACCTGTCCAAAGCCGGAAGGCACGGGCACCTTGCCGCACAAGCATCCCAATTCCATTGCGTGTCTTGCAGCCCCGCTCACGTGCTGCTCTCAGGAGGGGCGTTTCCGCTGGGGTGTAAACAGTGTCGTAAACGTAATGCGTCGGAGCGAGCCATTCTGCCGGGATGGGAGAGCCGCCATGCCCAGCCATCCCCACGGGTGTGGCGTTTACGATCACGTCGCATTCGCAAATGCGTTGATGGCATTCATCGCTTGTCGGGCCCCCACATTCGACCTGCAGTTCAGGGAAGTGGTGACGCAAAACTTCGGCCAATGCCTCCGCAGTCTCGTACCGGCGATTGCAGATGACGATGCGGCGCACCCCTGCCAGACAGGCACCCACCGCCACGGCGCGCGCTGCTCCGCCGGCTCCAATCAGGAAAAGCGAGCGCCCAGCCAAGGGAATGTCTTGTTCGATGTCGTCGCGCCAGCCTGCCGCGTCCGTGTTGTAACCGATGGCTCGTCCATCCTTGAGGCATACCACGTTCACAGCGCCGATCATCTTTGCTTCGGCACTCAACTCATCCAGGCACGTGACGATCGCCTGTTTGTGGGGAATCGTGACGTTGTAGCCGACAGCCCCCAGCGCGCGCAGCCCTTTCGCGGCCTGTTCCAGAAACTCAGGTGCGACCTCCCATGCCAAGTACACATAGTCGAGCCCCAAGCGCCGAAACTCTGCATTGTGCATCACTGGACTCAGCGAATGGCGCACCGGCCAGCCAAGGATTCCAACCATCTGAGTCGAGGCTCGCACTCCGTCAGTCGTCATAGTTCGCGACCACTCCCTTCCGTGACGCCATCATTCAAAACTCGTTGGTTTTGAGCAATCACGTAATTTAAGAAATCGATCGCTCCTTGAGCGTCCTCATGCGCACTCACAAAATCCGCTACGGCTTTGACGTCCTCGTGCGCATTGGCGGGCGCTCCGGCAATTCCCATTTTTTCTAAGAACGTGATATCGGGGCGGGCGTCCCCCATCCCGGCCATCTCTTCAGGCGCCACACCCGTGTGTTGGCTTAGCCATTCGACACCTGTGCCCTTGTGGAGATGTTTGAAAAGAAAATGCACACAAATGCGCGTCGTCTCCACATCGAACTCATTCGGGAATGCCGCGGCAATTTCCATGGCGGCGGGCAGGAGTTCTTGTGGTGAGCGCGGCGAAGTGACGAGGAGGGTGAGGTGCGTGACCTTGCCCGGTTCGAACATCACGTGTTCATCTACGAGTTCGCGCTCAACGCGTTCGCGCAAGAGGGCGAGCAAGCGTTCTTCGCGCGGGCCAAAACTTGCGTGCGTGAGCACTGCATGGCTGACCGGGTCGAATAGGACCGTACCCCCTTCGCACAGCGCCGGGATGTAGCCTGCAGTCGCTTGGATCAAGCACTCAACATACGGCTGGGGCCGGCCAGTGCAAAACGTCACTGCCGGTACAGCGGGATCGGTGCGCGCCTGCATGTTTGCATCGCGCAGGGCCTGAAGAACAGCAAGGTCAAACGGGTGCATGCTGCCACGCGATAAGCAGCCATCAATGTCAAAAACAAGAAGCCGGATCGGACGCCGGATGGTGTTTTCTCTCATGGTGATATCTCCCGCCGAAACTTTACAACCGTTTCGACATGATGTGTGTGTGGAAACATGTCCACCGGTTGGGCTCGTTCCGGGCGGTAACCTGCGGCCACAAGCGTGGCCGTGTCGCGGGCAAGAGTTGCAGGATTGCACGAAACGTATACGAGGATCGGTGCGCCGATGCCAATGAGGAGCTTGAGAGAACGTTTGTCCATGCCGCCGCGCGGTGGGTCGAGAATCACGCGATCGAACTTGCCTCCCACGATTGTTGGCACGGTGGGGAGGACCTCGCGCATCTCGCCCGCGAGAAAAACGCAATTGGTTGCGTTGTTGAGCTGGGCATTGTGCCGGGCATCCCAAACAGCTTCGCGCACCACCTCGATTCCGATGACCCGTTGGGCAGCGTCCGCAAGGTAGATGCCGATCGAGCCGGTGCCGCAGTAGGCGTCGAGCACCTGTTCGCGCCCCGACAGCTCAGCAAACTCGCGCACGACGTCATAGAGTGCCTTTGCCGCGCGGGAATTGGTCTGAAAGAAGGAGAACATGGAGACACGATAGCGTTTGTCGCCAAGACGTTCCTCCATCCAGCCTTCACCCAACTGGAAAACCTTTTCTTCCATACGCGCCACATCACTCACTCCGCGATTGAGCCCCCAAATGAATCCGCGGCATGAGGGGAACGTCCGTAGCAGTTTCTGAGCAAGGTCAGGGATCGCGCGCGAATTCTTCTCCGCGGTCAAGAGTGCAGCGAGAAACTGGCCACTGGATTTGCTCTCGCGCAAAATGAGGTGGCGCAACACGCCCTCGTGGCTGACCGGATCATACGGCACCGCAAACTCTGGTTCGCGCCTCGCAAGTGCATCCAACTCGTGGCGAAAAAACTCAAGGACCGCATTCAGCTGGTCCGATTGCAGCAAGCACCGCTCAACATCGAGAACGGTGCGGAAATCGCCGGGAGTGTGGAAACCGATTGCGATGCGGCCGTCGGATGCCTTCCCGATGGCAAACTCCATTTTATTTCGATACCCCCACTGCTCGGGTGAGGGGAGAATCGGCTGCGGCGAAGGTACCTCCACTCCGCCGAGGTGTTGGAGGGTTTCTTCCACCTGACTTTGTTTCTGCCGAAGTTGCTCCTCATACGTGATGTGTTGGAGCTTGCACCCGCCGCAGCGGCCAAAAAGCGGGCAGGGCGGTTCCACTCGAGCGCCGGAAGGCTGGAGGATTTCCGTCAACTGTGCCTCGGCATACTGCGGTTTTACACGTGTGATACGCACGCGCGCACGCTCCGCCGGTGCAGCAGCGTCCACGAAAACCACAAACCCGTTCACTCGCGCAACACCGCGCCCACCAAATGCAAGACGCTCAATCGTAACTTCTGTTTCTTGGCCTTTTTTTAGCATCGTTTCGTGTTCTCGATCGTACCTAACTTGCTTATCGACGAGCGAACTTGTGGGCAATTGGAATTCGCAACGCGGAACAACGTGCCTTGATCTATCGATTCAACTGGAGAATTCGTCCCCACTGTTGTGTGACTCGACTCGTATAGGATTCGATTCTTATACCGCGAATGCAGACAACCCAAGGTTCGGGCCGAATTTCAAAATCCATCCAGATGTGAGATGTTTTTTTTCTTGCAATGAGATGTTTTTTTTCTTGCAAACTATGTCTTAGGTGTGCCCCGATGAAGGGTTCAAAATTAATACCAAGGAGGTACATTATGAGAAGTTTAGCAAAGGCCTTAGCAAGGGGCCTAATCCTTGCAGCCATTGTTGCCTTGGCGCTTCCAGCGGTGGCGGATCGCGCCGGAGTGAAGGTCAAAGGAACGATCAGTGCCATTGACCTAATCGGCAGCACAGTGACTGTGACGCCCGCACGTGGAGGAGCGGACGTCACGGTCACTGTGGATGCTTCGACCCGAATCACGCGTAACAGGCGAGCGGCAGGACTTGCCGACCTTCTGGTGGGGGATTCTGTAGAAGTGAAGTATAATCCCACGACGCTTGTTGCGAGCAAGATCGAGGTGAAGTCGCCGGGGAGTGGCTCGACGCCAACGGCAGAAGTTAAGGGCACGGTTACAGCAGTGGATCCCCTACTCGGGACATTGACTGTTACGTCCACGTTGACGAGTGGCTCGGTCACGGTTCAAGTGGACGCAACCACCAAGATCGAGCGGGACGATGCGCCAGCTACGTTAGCCGATATTCAGGTTGGCGATTGCGTCGAGGTGAAATACAATCCGACGACCTCTGTCGCCATCAAGATTGAGGCGAAGAGCGCCACGCTTCCACCCCCTGGCCCCGGGTTAGCGGAAGTCGAGGGGACGATTAGCGGCCTTGACCTCGGACTCAACTCAGTGACCATCACGCCGAAGAGCGGTGGAGCTCCAGTCACCCTACTGGTAGACTCGACCACTTCCATCACCCGCAATGAGATGGCAGCCACTCTGAGCGACCTTCAAGTGGGAGATAAGTGCGAGGCTAAGTACGACCCGGTGACAGGCGTCGCCCTTAAGATCAAAGCGAAAAGCGCGACACCTCCATCTCCTGCCCCCGGCTTGGCTAAAGTCGAGGGGACGATTAGCGGCGTTGACCTCGGACTCAACTCAGTGACGATTACGCCAAAGAGAGGTGGGGCACCAGTCACCTTACTGGTTGACTCGACGACTTCCATCAAACGTAATGGCCGGCAAGCCACACTCGCGGATCTTCAGGTTGGCGATAAAGCCGAGGCCAAATATGTTTCCACTACGCTGATTGCAGTGAAGATTGAAGCGAAGCGTCGTTGAGGTCGCCTTAGAGGGCCACTGAATGGTGTACTCCCCCACTCGCGCTCGACGTACATCGTGAAGTAGTCGAACCTTACGGTGGCTTGGGCGCCTTCCGGCAAACAGTCGGAAGGCGCTTTTTTGTTACCTAAATTACTGTAAATTGCCCCTGGAAATCCTCCTTGCATTTGGATTTTGGGCGATATTTCGTGATCAAAATAATGGGAGGTTTAGCCGGAAGTGAAAGTTGGATTCATTGATCACCACTTACATAATTACCATGCTGAGGTTTTTCGTCGACTGTTGGTCGAGAAGATTGGTCAGGGTTCAGTAGAGCTTTGTGCTGCTTATGAATGCGCTCCGACGTCGGGGGAGGACTGGTGCGCCACGCACGGCGTCTCACGGGCCGCTTCTCCAGAAGAGGTTGTCGAAAAAAGCGATGCTATTCTTGTTCTTGCCCCTGACAATTTTGAAGCCCATCGCCCCCTCGCCCAGGCGGCCCTCGCCTCTGGCAAGCCCGTGTTTGTGGACAAAGTCCTGGCCGAAACCGTTGCCGATTCGGAAGCAATGGTGGAGTTGGCCGAGCGCCACGGCACGCCAATTATGAGCAGCTCAGCCTTGCGATTTGCATCCGAACTTGAGCAACTGTTGGCTGGCTTGGCGGGACCAGTCGAATCGGTGTTCTCACGAGGATTTGGGAACTGGGCTGGCTACGGCATCCACACGCTCGCACCCGCACTTCGGGTTTTGGGGCGGCCTGTGCAGCGAGTTCGTGATACCGGCGATGCCCATGCTCGTCTTGTCACGCTCGACGCCGGTGACGTGCGTGCGTTCATCGAGGTACGCAGTGCCGAGAATCAGCAGGAAGCCGTTCCGTGGCAAGTCGGGATCCTCAGTGCGAATCGCTACCATGTGGCCACTGTGACTCGCTACGAGGAATTCTATGAAAATCTAATGCGAGCAGTACTCGAGTTTTTCTGTACTCGGGTTTCGCCCATCCCAGTCACGGAGATGCTTGATAGTGTGGCGGTGCTTCGGGGTGCCGAAGAGTCGGCGGCGAAGGATGGTGCGTGGGTGGATCTCAAACAGCGTCCATAGGCGAAAAGGAGAGCGACCATGAAAGGATTTCTGCGGCTTGTTTGCCTGAGCGTTGCGCTCAGTTGGTGTATGGTTGGGGCAGCCCAATCCGCCTCACGGTTAACAAGTGGGCCCAAGTTGCTTGGGGTTTGGGTTCGCCCAGAGGCCTCGAAAACCTCCGTCACGAAGCAGCTCGACGATATCCAGCGGGCCGGCTTCAATGCGGTGTACGTCGAGACTTTTTACCATGGGTTTTCGATCTTTCCGAGTCAGTACATGCCGCAGCGGCCGGAGATGCGTGGGACCGACTACCTTCGGCTATACATTCAGGAGGGGAAACGTCGCGGCCTGAAAATTCACGCTTGGATTGAGACGTTTTACTGGGAAGTCGACACGAAGCTTTACCCCCAATTCCCTAAAACACCGTTGTTTGAGAAACATCCCGAATGGCGAGCGCGGTTGCGCGACGGGAACCTCACGGATAAGGCCGAGCCAGCCCACATTTTCGCAAATCCGGCACACCCGGAAGTCCGTAAGCTTCTTGCGGACTATATCGAAGAAATTGCGCGCAAGTACGACGTGGCAGGCATCAACCTTGACTATATCCGCTATCCAGATGGCAAACCCGACGCCGGTTACGACGATTATACGCGCAAGCTTTACAAGCAGCGCACGGGCGTGGATCCGCTCTCCATCGAGCGGGTGACCACAAGCCCGGAGTGGCAGCGTTGGGTCGAATTCCGCGAGGAGCAGGTGCTGACGATGGTGCGCATGGCGCGCGACCGCGTGAAGGCATCGGGCAAACCCATCGAGCTTTCGGCTGCGATTTTTGCTGGGCCGGAGAGCGCGCGATATGAAAGCTCCAAGTTCCAAAACTGGCGCGAAATGCTCCGGCGGGGCTACCTCGATGCCATTTGTCCGATGGTTTACGATTCCACCTTACAAGGGATTGAGAACGGGATCATTTACGTGCGCGAGGCAACACCGCCAAAATCGAAAACGCGACTCCTGCCGATCTTTGCCGTGCAGCGCAGAACAGTGGACCAATACTCGGGCCCGACACATCCCCCCATCCGCGAACAAGCTGCTCTCGCTCGCAAGCTTGGTGTCGAGGGATTCAGTATCTTCTGTTACTCATGGATCCTCGACAGTGACGAGGGCCTCGAGCTCTTACGTGGCATTGAATGGTAGCTCGTGGTGAACTGATCGCGTTTTTGGGGCCGGCACACGCAAAACTTCGACACCCGCATCGCAAGCTGAAAGGCGATTTGGCTTTTCGCGTTCGCTGAGAAGAAAAGCAGAGTAAGCCGCTGAGGCCTTCTTCGTCGCCCTTGTCAGCCGGAGTTCTTGAGGAGCCGCGCTCGTTTGGCCTCTGCCGCGTGCGCTTTTTGCGTGGCGCTTTCTCAGGAAGAGGAATAGGCGTTTGCTCGCGCAGTAAATTGAGTCACGTGCAATGACGTTGCGCTGCAAAAAACTCGGCGACGAGCCGTTCAAGCTCAGACGAACGAGCCGCTGTAGGGACAGTTTTTCTACTTGCTTGATCTCCATCAAGAATAGAAACAAGACCATTTTAGTACACTTTTGCGCAATCTCCATGAATCAACAGGATGACGGTGCAGCATGACGGAACTTTGCCATTCGGAATCGCAGAAGGGCTCAACATCGCAGGGCGTGTCGCAGTTGCTGCTGATTGTTGGGCCGCCGAATGTCGGCAAGAGCCTCATCTTCAATCGTTTGACCGGCCGGCATGTGAGCGTTTCCAATTATCCCGGCACGACGGTGGACATTTCCACGGGAACCTCTCCGTTTCTTCCGGGCTATGAGCTTCGCGACACGCCGGGGGCATATTCGTTGGTTCCGATCTCGGAGGAGGAGCGAATCGCTCGCGAAATGATCCTGAGCGAGCCTCAGGCAATCATTGTGCAGGTGGTGGACGCCAAGAATTTGCGCCGCATGCTGCCCTTTACCCTCGAGCTTCTCGAGCTACGCCGGAAGGTTATCTTGGTGTTGAACCTCATGGACGAAGCCCGGCGGTTGGGGGTGTCCATTGATTCCACCCAATTGGGTGAGGAGCTTGGCATTCCTGTGGTGGAGACCGTTGCGACGACGGGCGAAGGGATGGATCGTCTGTGCGCTGTTATTCGCGATGGGATTTCTCAGCTGCCTCCAGTTCCCCCGATTGATTATCCGCCGAGGGTACGGTCCGTCCTACGCGAGTACGCCGCTAACGTACTTCCTGAGGGAAAGCCCCTGCCGCCCCCCGCGCAAATCGTGGGGCCCGAGCTGCTCGACGAATTGGAGCTGGAAGAGCGCACGCAGTTTGAACTCGAACTGCGTTTGGCGCGTCAACGTTATGCGGACAGTGTGCTTGCGGAGGTGGCAAGTTTCCCTATACCTTCTTCAAGTACCTTTGCCGGCGTGCTAAACCGTCTCACCATGAACGTCTGGACCGCCGTCCCCATCGCGTTTGCGGTGCTTTATTTCGGCGTCTATCAGTTTGTGGGGCAGTTCGGGGCAGGGACACTCGTGGACTTTCTGGAAAATGATCTCTACGAAACATACGTCACGCCGTGGCTGACGGCATGGGTCGAGCGCCTCATTCCGTGGCCTGTTCTTCAGGATCTGTTTGTTCACGATTACGGGGTCTTTACGCTCGGCCTACGCTACGCGATTGCGCTGATCCTGCCAATTGTCGGGACTTTCTTCATCATGTTCTCGATCCTCGAAGATAGTGGATATTTGCCGCGGTTGGCGCTCCTACTCGACCGGGTGTTCAAGAAGCTGGGTCTCAATGGCCGCGCGGTGATTCCGATCATCTTGGGATTCGGGTGCGGCACAATGGCAACGGTGGTGACGCGTATTCTGGAGACGCGCCGCGAAAGAATTATCGCGACCCTCTTGCTCGGCTTCGCAATTCCCTGTTCAGCCCAATTAGGGGTCATTTTGGCCATGGTGAGCACCCACCACCAAATTTTCATCGCGTGGTGTGTGCTCATGACGATTATCTTCCTTGCTCTGGGGATGATTGCAGCGCGAACGGTGCCGGGGCGGGCGCCTGCCTTTTATCTGGAGATTCCGCCGCTTCGGATGCCCCGACTGTCCAACGTTCTCATGAAGACGTATTCGCGCATGTACTGGTACTTTATCGAGATCTTACCGCTTTTCCTGTTTGCGAGCGTGATCATCTGGGTTGGGACCCTCACGGGGCTCTTTCAGGCGGTCATCAAACTGATCGTGCCAATTATTGGCCTGATGGGGCTGCCAGCGGAAGCAGCATCGGCGTTCCTGTTTGGTTTCTTCCGTCGCGATTATGGTGCTGCGGGGCTTTTGGATTTGCTGAATCATGGTCAGCTCAACCCGCGCCAAATCTTTGTGTCGGTGCTCGTGATTTCTCTCTTCCTCCCATGCATTGCACAATTCTTTGTGATGAAGAAAGAGCGAGGTTGGAAATTTGCGCTCGCCACGAGTGCAGCCGTTTGGCTTACGGCGACGACGGTTGGTATTTTGGCTAATTACGTGGCACTCTCAACGGGGTGGCTGTAAGATGATCTGTTCAAAGTGTGGGACTGAATTTAACGAAAACGAAAGCCGCATAGCCTGCAGCCTCTGCTGTGCCCGCTCCTCGTGTGCCATGGTGAAATGCCCCAATTGCGGGATGGAGATGCCGCGTGACCCGAATTTTGTTCTGCGTCTCAAGCAGTGGGTCGGGCTCATCAAAGAACCGCTTCGGCCGGCTCCCGACGGACTTTGCGCGTCGGAGTCGGGTCAGCCGCACTTGACGTTGGGGGATGTGGAACCCGGCGGGGAAGCTATCATTGAGCGCTTTCTGGATCCGAACCATGTTCGAAAGTTTTTGTCGCTGGGGGTTTTGCCCGGCACCACCGTGAAAGTTCTTAAGCAGTTTCCAGCCGTATTGGTGCGTGTTGGCTATAGCGAGTTTGCTTTCGATCGCGACTTGGCGCACACCGTTCAGGTTCGCAAACTGTGACAAGTGCGTGAAGGTCGCTGGCCGCCAATAGCGGAGCTGTGCTTTTCCGAGTTTCTTTGCCCAGGTCACTGAAGTGGGAAAGTGGAGAAAATATAAATAGATGGTGGAGCGGACGGGATTCGAACCCGTGACCTCCGGCTTGCAAAACCGGCGTTCTCCCAACTGAACTACCGCCCCATCGGTTCCGACGCCGAATAATTCAACCAGCTCGGCGAAAAATTCATTTCCTGCTGACACGAGCGCCCACTGCATTTCTTCAAACTATAACGTCCGACGGGCGATCGCGGCCATGCAGCCTGAAATTCACTCGCTGCGATTCTCATTACCCACGGACTTGGGACTGATTGCCACACGCACTGAACGTCTGGAAAACAAGGGGGCTGCCCCCACAGGCTCGCAGCGTCCTCAAAGAGCATTTGTATTAAGTGCGCTTGTGGCTGGTGCCGGGCGACCCCAAGCCGTAACCTACAGCCTCTAAGCCGTGGCCTTAAGTTTTTCGGCGTTTTCGAAGACCTCTTCGATCGGGCCGCACATGTAGAAGGCCTGCTCGGGAATCTCGTCGAGCTCGCCGTCCACAATCATCTTGAAGCCGCGGATGGTGTCGGCCAAGCGGACGTAGCGACCCGGTCGGCCGGTGAACGCTTCCGCCACGTGGAAGGGTTGGCTGAGGAAGCGCTGGATCTTGCGGGCGCGGGCTACGATGATCTTGTCCTCTTCGCTGAGTTCGTCAATGCCGAGAATCGCGATGATGTCTTGAAGGTCCTTATACCGCTGCAGAACCAGCTGAACCCGTTTGGCCACGGAATAGTGCTCTTCGCCGAGGATGCGTGGGTCCATGATGCGCGAGGTGGAATCGAGAGGATCCACCGCCGGGTAAATGCCGAGCTCGGCGATCTGACGCGAAAGCACGGTGGTCGCGTCAAGGTGCGAGAAGGTTGTGGCGGGCGCCGGGTCCGTTAGGTCGTCCGCCGGGACGTAAATCGCCTGCACGCTCGTGACCGATCCGCGCTTTGTGGAGGTGATTCGCTCCTGAAGCTGGCCAAGCTCCGTGGCAAGAGTGGGCTGGTAACCCACGGCGCTGGGCATGCGGCCCAGCAGCGCGCTCACCTCGGAACCCGCCTGGGTGAACCGGAAGATGTTATCAATGAACAGCAGCACGTCCTTGCCCATTTCGTCGCGGAAATATTCCGCCATTGTGAGCGCGCTGAGTGCAACGCGCAGGCGTGCTCCCGGGGGTTCGTTCATTTGGCCAAAGACCAAAGCAGCGCGGCTTTTTTGTGGGTCGTCACGGTTAATGACACCCGACTCCAGCATTTCGTGCCACAGGTCGTTGCCTTCGCGTGTGCGTTCGCCCACGCCCGCGAAGACCGAGAATCCGCCGTGCTCTTTCGCGATGTTGTTGATGAGTTCCATGATGACGACGGTTTTGCCCACGCCCGCCCCGCCGAAGAGGCCGATCTTGCCGCCCTTTGCATACGGGGCGAGGAGATCAATCACCTTGATGCCAGTCTCGAAGATTTGTGTAGCAGGTAGCTTCTCCGTGAATGGTGGTGCCGGGCGATGAATGGGCCAGCGTTTGTCCGGCTGGGGGAGGGGCTTATCCGTATCAAGAGTTTCGCCCAAGAGGTTAAAAATATGGCCGAGAGTCTGCTCTCCGACTGGGACGGAGATAGGGCCGCCTGTATCCACAGCCTTCATCCCACGCACGAGGCCGTCCGTGGACTGCATGGACACACATCGCACGATGTTGTTGCCGATGTGCTGGGCGACCTCCACCGTGATCTTGATCCCACGCGCGCTGTCCTCAATGATGATGGCGTTAAGAATATTGGGTAGCGCATCGCTGGGAAATTCGATGTCCACTGTCGGACCGATAATTTGCTTGATGACTCCCGTTGCCATACCTGTTTTTCGCTCCTCGGTGTTGATTTGCCTCTGAGTGCAAGTGAAACTTCAGCCATTCGGGCCGACCTTCTTCTCTCAGACGGTAAGACGAGCATACATGCTCACGCACCCGCAATGGTCACGAACCCAAAAAGTGGCTTCGTGAGCTGCGCATTTCGCAGTGGCTCGATCATCGCCAAAGAAAAAGGGCACATGTAAAGTCCAAATACATTACGCCCGTGTTCAGAGTTCATTTCGTTCCATTCGTGAAAACTTTCCCGTGGCGGTTTTCTCATGGTCCCGTGCCACCTGTCAGTTGAGCTCGCTATGCCGAGATGGGCTCATGACCGTTCATCTCACATGGCTAATCCCAAAGGCTGGTGGGGCCGAGCCTGACCCCATTTTTGCGGTTGCTCGCAATTTTTCATGTCGAAGGTTGTGAATGGAGAACGATGATCAACCCGGTATATTTCACACGCCTCCTCAAGCGCCATGGGATATGGCTCAATAAGCGATTGGGCCAGCACCTGCTCGTAGATGCGGGGGTGCTGGAGCGTGTCGCGGAAGCTGCAGGGGCGGGCGCGGGCACGCATGTCGTGGAGATCGGGGCAGGCGCAGGGCACCTGACAGCGCTTCTTGCTTTGTGCGGTGCGCGCGTGACGGCGATTGAGTTGGACGAGCGCTTTGCTGCGCTCCATCGCGAGGTGTTTCGGCGCTGGCCAGAGGTCAGCGAGCGAGTGGAGTTTCGCTATACGGATGCGTTGGACTTTGATTATGCGGCCGAGGCAGAAGCAACCCGAGCGCGTGGCGAACGCTTCCTCATCGCGGGGAACATTCCCTACCACATTACGTCGCCTCTGCTAATGCGAATCGCAGAAAGTGGTGCGGAGTTCGAGCGCATGACGCTTCTCATGCAGCGCGAAGTTGCCGAGCGTATTGCGGTGCCGCACGGCGGACGCGCATCCGGCGCAATCACCATTAAGCTGCAGTATTACTGCGATGTGGAACCGCTCTTTTTGGTGAATCGGCGTGCGTTTCTTCCCCCGCCGCAGGTGGATAGTCAGCTCGTGGCGTTTCGCCGCAGGAGCGCTCCTCTTCCGGAGGACCGCCGCCCCCGATTTTTTCGCTTGGTG
This sequence comes from Candidatus Sumerlaea chitinivorans, assembly GCA_003290465.1. Lineage (GTDB taxonomy): Bacteria > Sumerlaeota > Sumerlaeia > Sumerlaeales > Sumerlaeaceae > Sumerlaea > Sumerlaea chitinivorans. Next base: position 2,100,981 of record CP030759.1, on the reverse strand, counting down.
GAGGGGGCCTTTGCTCAACGGCGCAAAATGCTGCCAAATGCGGTGGCGGCCGCGGGACTGGGATATTCTAAATCCGCGGTCGAGGAAGCGCTGGCTGCTCTTGGGCGACCTGCAACAACTCGTGCCGAAGAGTTGGGGCTGGAGGAGTTCCTTGCGCTATTCGAGCGCCTCCCGCCTCCTCGTTCATGAGGATTCGCATCCAACTTGCGCATGCATTGTGCGGCCGGTTGCGCGAGAGGTGTGTTTTGCGAGTGTGTGGGGCCCCCGTAGTGTAATTAGGACAGCTTGACCCCACGAAGTCAGGGTCTCAGTGGAGATGTCGATGACTAACACAACGAACAAACCGCGAGTACGATTCGCGCCCTCACCCACGGGAATGCTGCACGTGGGAAGTGCGCGTGCTGCGCTTTTCAATTGGTTGTATGCCCGCCATACAGGTGGCACGTTTCTCGTCCGCATCGAGGACACCGACCTTGAGCGCTCGACGGAGGAGGCCACACGCCAAATTCTCGATTCGCTCGAGTGGTTGGGGTTGACGCCTGACGAACCGGTGGAGTATCAGGCGCGGCGCGCTCACATCCATCGCGCTTATCTCCAGCGATTGCTGGACACCGGTCACGCCTACCGCTGTTACTGCCCGAAGGAGCGGCTCGATGAGTTGCGTGAGCAGGCTCGGGCTGCGGGGCGGATTTTTGCCTATCGCAGGGAAATGTTCCCAGAAGAGGAAGCGCGCAAATTAGAAGCCGCGGGGGCGCCATACGTGATTCGGTTCCGTGCACCCGTCGGCGGCGTCACCGCTTTCGACGACCTAATCTACGGCCATATTGAGGTCGAGAACGATAATATTGGGGATTTTGTCATCGCGCGGGCGGACGGCTCGCCACTCTACAACTTCACCAATGTGGTGGACGATCTCGACATGGGGATTACCCTGATCTGCCGGGGCGAAGACCATGTGCCGAACACGCCGAAACAAATCATGATCTATCGCGCCCTTGGCGTCGAGCCGCCACAATTCGCACACTTGCCGCTCATTCTCGGTCCCGACAAAAAGAAGCTCAGCAAACGCCATGGCGCTACTGGTGTGACGGAGTTCCGGGAGATGGGGATCCTGCGCGAAGCGCTGGTGAACTACCTCGCCCTATTGGGTTGGGCTCCGCCTGAGGCTGAGTTCGAAGAGGTGATGCCTCTCGAGGAGCTCATTGCGCGTTTTCAGCTCGAGCGTGTGAGCAAGAGCCCAGCCGTATTTGATCACGAGAAGCTCTTGTGGATGAATGGTGTTTATATCCGCAAAACGCCGCGCGCTCAATTGGACACTTGGGTCACGGAGCGCTTGGAGAAGCGCTATCCTGCGCTCGCGGCTGCAGACTTCAGTCCGCCGAACCAAGAGTTGTCGCGCGAAGCATGGCTGCGCGGCATCATCGGCCTCGTGGTGGAGCGTACACGCACACTCAACGATTTTGTAGATCAACTGGGATACTTCTTTGAGCCCCCGGCGCAGTACGAGGAAAAAGCGTTTCGAAAGTTTCTCGGGAGCCCCGAGGCAGTGGCGCATCTGGCGCACTGTGCCGAGCTACTCGCAAGCACGTGGGAGGAAGCGACGAAGGCTCATAATCCGGTCACGGGAACGCCCCAGGCCCTCGAGGCGTGGTGCGAAGCCATGGAGAAGCCTTTGCGCGAATGGAGTGAGGCCAAGCAGCTCAAGTTTGGCAATGTGGCGCAGCCAATTCGCCTCGCAGTGACAGGCCGAACCGCCTCGCCACCGCTTTTCCACGTGCTCTGGTACCTTGGGCGCGAGGAGAGTGTGCGGCGTATCGAAAAGTGTGTGGATCGGGCCAAGCAAGCACTCTCGTCGGGCACGTCGTGAGAGGTTTGCTGCGGGCGGCTCATGCGATGTGTGCGAGAGGTGGAATCGCGCTTATTGGAGCAAGAAGAAATTGTTGCAGTGGCGCCATACAGCACTTTCAAATCGCCTGTTGAGGTGAGGGAAATCAAAACTGTAGGAGCATGATGGGCAGTTCCGACTACGACAAGAAGAATGACCCCTCGTGTGAGGGATGCACAAGCCCTTCGCGGCCGTTAGATTTCATTCGCAAGATCGTGATGGATGATCTTGCCTCGGGCAAGTGGGGCGGGCAGGTGGTGACACGTTTTCCCCCCGAGCCCAATGGCTATCTTCACATTGGCCACGCAAAGAGCATCTGCCTGAACTTCGGGATTGCGGCCGAGTTTGGCGGACGCTGCCATCTGCGCTTCGACGACACCAATCCCACGAAGGAAGACGTGGAATACGTCGAAGCCATCAAGGAAGATGTGCGGTGGCTGGGTTGGGATTGGGGCGAGCACCTTTACTTTGCCTCGGACTACTTTGATAAAATGTACGAGTTTGCCGTTCAGCTCATCAAGAAAGGCAAAGCGTACGTCTGTGACTTGAGTCCAGAGCAAGTGCGAGAAATGCGGGGGACGCTCACGGAGCCGGGCATCCCCAGTCCTTACCGAAACCGCAGCATTGAGGAAAACTTGGACCTTTTCGAGCGCATGCGTGCGGGCGAGTTTGAGGAGGGCTCGCGCACTCTCCGAGCGAAAATTGACATGGCAAGCCCGAACCTCAACCTGCGCGACCCCGTGCTTTACCGCATCATCAAGGCGCCTCACCACCGTACTGGCAACAAGTGGTGCATTTACCCGATGTACGACTTTGCTCATCCCATCAGCGATTCGCTCGAGGGAATCACCCACTCAATTTGCACTCTCGAGTTCGAGGATCACCGCCCGCTTTACGATTGGGTGTTGGAGGAGCTCGGCATCCATCACTCGCAGCAGATCGAATTCGCACGGTTGAATCTGACGTACACCGTCATGAGCAAGCGCAAGCTCCTCCAGCTTGTGCGGGAAGGCTACGTGCGGGGATGGGATGATCCGCGCATGCCGACGATTTGCGGCCTTCGCCGGCGTGGCTACACTCCCGAGGCAATTCGAGATTTCTGCGCGCGCATCGGAGTCGCAAAGACCGACAGCGTCGTGGACTACGCGCTCCTTGAGCACTGCCTCCGTGAGGACCTCAATCGTCGAGCCCCGCGCGCGATGGCGGTGCTGCGGCCGCTGCGGGTTGTCGTCACGAATTTCCCCGAGGGCAAAGTGGAGTGGCTTGATGCACTCAATAACCCCGAGGACCCATCGGCGGGGACGCGCAAAATCCCGTTTACGCGTGAGCTCTACATCGAGCAGGACGACTTCCGCGAGGTGCCGCCGCCGAAGTACTACCGACTTTCGCCCGGCAAAGAAGTGCGGCTTCGCTACGCCTACTTGTTGAAGTGCGAGGACGTGATCAAGGATGAGCAAGGGCGGATCGTGGAGCTGCGGTGCACCATCGATCCCAGCACGTTGGGAGCGAACCCTGCGGACGGCCGCAAAGTGAAGGCGACCATTCATTGGGTGAGCGCTCCGCACGCCCTGACGGCCGAAGTTCGTCTCTATGAGCACCTCTTCACAAAGCCTGATCCCGACGATGTGGAGGAAGGCAAAACGTTCCTCGACAACGTCAATCCGAACTCGCTCGAGGTCGTGCACGGCGCAAAGCTGGAACCGATGCTTGGGGCAGCGACGCCCGGCACCACCTATCAATTTGAACGCTTGGGCTACTTCTGCGTGGACAGCGTGGACAGCCGCCCCGGAGCGCTCGTTTTCAACCGGACGGTGACGTTGAAAGATACGTGGGCCAAAATTGCAAAGTCGTTGGGCGAGGCTTGAGCGCGAGCGTAGCCTGCTGACGTGTCACACTTATAGCGTAAACAGGGAAGAACGATGAAGGAAATCAAAGTCGGACTGATCGGATTCGGAAACATTGGCACGGGAGTGGTGAATTCCCTCAATCAGAATGGAGAACTTATTGCGTCGCGGATTGGAGCGCGGCTCCGCCTTGTGCGCATTGCCGATGTGGACATCAAGCGCAAGCGAGCGGCTGATTACGATCCCAGCATTCTTACTACGGACGCGAATGAGATTCTCAACGATCCCGAGATCGCGGTCGTGATTGAATTGGTAGGCGGCTTGGAGCCAGCGCGCACCTTCGTGGAGAAGGCCTTGCGCAATGGAAAACACGTCGTTACCGCGAACAAGGCGATGCTCGCGAATTTTGGCGCGGATCTTTGGCGCACTGCCGCTGAGTGCGGAGTGGGACTCTACTTTGAGGCGAGCGTTGGCGGAGGGATCCCGATCATTCGCGCGCTTGAGCTGGGGCTCTCCGCGAATAACTTCCATTCCATCTACGGCATAGTGAATGGCACCTGCAATTACATCCTCACCCAGATGGCCGAGGAGCACAAGGCTTTCGATACGGTCCTTGCAGAGGCTCAAGCCCACGGCTACGCCGAGCCCGACCCAACATTCGACATCGAGGGCTACGACACAGCTCACAAAACGGCGATTCTCGCATCGCTGGCATTTCAACAGGATGTGCGCTACACGGACGTGTACGTCGAAGGTATCACGCGCATCCGACAGGTGGACATCGAGTACGCTCGCGAACTCGGCTACACGATCAAGCTCTTAGGAATTGCAAAGCGAGATCCGGCAGACGGTCGAGTCGAGGTGCGCGTGCACCCCACGCTCCTGCCCCAGACCTCGCTTCTCGCCCACGTCAATGGTGTCTACAATGGCATTCTGGCGGTGGGCGATCTTGTGGGCAAGACAATGTTCTACGGGCGAGGTGCCGGACCGGCGCCAACCGCGAGCGCTGTGCTCAGCGACGTGATGGCGGCGGCCACAGCGGTGGCGGCGGGCACGAAACCGGCGGAGCATCGCTTGGCTGCCGAGCCCGGAGTCAAGAATCTAAAGCCAATCGCGGAACTATCCACTGCCTACTATTTGCGGCTTGAGGCAATCGATAAGCCGGGAGTCATGGCCCAACTTGGCGGCGTGCTGGGGGCGCATAACGTGAGCATTGGCTCCATGATCCAGCGAGGCCGACACGATTCGGGTCGTGCCGAGATCATCATTGTCACCCACACCGCACGCGAAAAAGATGTTCAGGACGCTATCAAGGAGATTGCGGCGTTGCCGGTGACTCTCGAGGCACCTTTTGTGTTGCGCGTAGAAGAAGACCTCTAAGCGATCAGCCGGTCCCTTTTGACATCTGCTGAAACTGATGGAAGGGCCGACGACTCCGATCGCGTTCCGTTCATCCTTGAGTTGCGGCTCCTCTTCTTGCGGTTCCAGCCGAACACACGTTTCTCAGTACCGAAACGTGCAAGTGCTGCGTGCCGACGCTAACTCCAGATCGGCAGCGAAGGTGCGCACGGCGCGAACGCCACGCGGTTCGAGTTTCGAGCGTGACGTGTTCCTTCCCCCTCACGGCACTAATCAGCCGCAAATCGGCTGAGCGTGACGGGGAGTGTTAGCACACTCACCGTGTTGCTCACTGCGGATTCATAGCCGAAGTGATCCACAGCAGTGACAGCATAGTAGTAGAGCGTGTTTTTCGCCGTGGACGTGTCGGTGAAGGTGGGCGTAGTCACCTGCGCCACGAGGTTGCCTGCTGCTGGAATCACGTCGGGTGAGGTGCTGCGATAAACGCGATAACCAGCAAGGTCCTGTGCTGGGCTTGGCCGCCACGCCAGATGAACGTGGTTGAGCTGGGACCCCGTGGTTTCCCCCGCAAGGTACGTTGGGCGCAGCGGCTCGCCGAGCGGCGTGTGTGGCGGCCCTTGGTGGATTTCGTCAACGTAGAGCACGTAGGAGGATGGGGTGCCGGGAACCTGATAAATCATAAGCGACTCGAGCACGCCCCACGTCCCATCCAGCACTCCGTTACCGCTCGCAAAGGAAGTCCATTGCTCATTCGGAACATCGAAGTAGAGGTATTGCCAATTTGGCGAGGCTTCCACACGTTGGACCGGTGTCATCTCGATGGGGCCGCTTGAACCACCGTTTGCTCCAATCGGTCCTGATCCGCCAGTTTCGCGCACAGCCAACGCAATATCCAACTTCCCGCTCAGGAGCTTAAGATAAACGCCCACGCCCTTGCTCAAATTTATCATGGGGTTGGTGCCAAACGTGCTGAGTCGGTAGCGGCCACCGCTGCCAGCAGTCCATGTGAAGGTCACTTTTCGCGAGTTGGTTCCCCGTGGCCCTACCCGCGGATCAATGCGGTTGTTTGCTTCCTCGTTTGTGCTAACGGTTGCGGCTGTCGAGACATAGCGATTGCTACCCGAAGCTGTGAAGAAATCGAGCGAGTCGCTATCGTGGTTGCGCACGTTCTCGGATGTGAAGAGAGGTGGCAGGGGTGGGGAAGAGCTGGACAAGATACCAGTTGTGATCGAGCTCCGATTCCCAAAACGGTCAATGGCTTGAATTCCGACTTCCTGAGCACTTCCCGCAAGGGTGGCGGAGCGCTGCCAATCAGGTAGCACATCGTGGGACCACACCGAGCCTGTCCGCCAGTAGAGGATGTACCACTGCGGGTACTCTGCCCCTTGAGGTTGCCAATAGGCAGTCCACCCAGTGGCTGGGCTTCCGCTCCATGCAAGGGAGGGAGCTGCGGGCGGGGTGGTGTCCTTGTGGGTGTATGCCACTGGCGCCGCTTTTTGCTGGTATGGCCCAGCGACCAGCAACTCGGAGAGATACCCGACCGAATCGTTGCCGATCCCACGTCCATTGTTCATCGTCAGATGCACGGTTCGGAAAAAGCAGCTTCCTTTTGCGGCCGGGACAGATTGTTGGTAGACGACTTGATTGCGGACATGGGCCGGTTGCCACCCTGAGTTCAGGGCTTTGTATGCCGGCAAGCCCGCAAATACAGGCCGCCCGAGCGGGTTCTGGGCGCTACTGGTCCACCAATTCAGGAGTGTGTCGAAATCTTGTTGAGTGGAGTGGCCATCTGCGGCTCGCCCCCAATAGAGCTGGGGCATCAGATAGTCCACCCATCCTTCGTAGAGCCAACGGCGCGAGTCCGCGTAGATCGCGCTGTAGGCATCGAGCCCAACGATTCCGGGGGGAACTCCGCTTTTCCAGATACCGAACGGGGAAATGCCGAACCGTACGTGGCTCTTGGCGGGTCGCTGAGCAAGGAGGGCTGTGACCGACGTGATCATATTGTTGACGTTTGCGCGCCGCCAGTCGCCCAGTGACATGGTCCCCCCGCCTGCGACGTAGGCATTGTACTCATTCGAATCTGGGAAGGGTGAGGACGAACTGATTCCGTAAGGATAAAAATAGTCGTCGAAATGGATACCGTCCACATCGTAGCGGTCCACGACGTCCATAATGACGCTCGTCGTATAGGGGATTGTGTCCGGATGGCCGGGATTCAGCCAATAGTAAGTCGAAAAAGGCACCACGATCTGCGGCTGGGTGTAGAGCGGGTGATTGGACGCAAAACTTGCAGAGTTACTCACACCTGCGCGATACGGGTTGAACCACGCGTGGATTTCGAGTCCGCGTCGCCGACATTCATCAATTGTGAACTGTAGTGGGTCCCAGATTCGGGCCGGCGGCACGCCTTGGGTGCCGGTTAGCCAGCGTGACCACGGCTCAATTGCTGAGACGTAGAATGCGTCGCATTCGGTGCGTACCTGAAGGAGCACCGTGTTGATCCCAATGCTCGTGCACGTGTCGAGTAGCGAGAGGATCTGGTTGCGCTGCGCGGTGATATCGCTGGTCCCTGCGCCAGCAGGAAAATCGAGTCCTTGGACAGTCGTCAACCAGATCCCTCGGGATTCCGCTGGGGCGGCCGGCGGTTGAGCGGCCACACGCCCAAACGTAAGTGTTACCATCCACACGAAAACGATAAGCCTTCGTACCCACGTGAGAGGATTTCTGCTGTTAGTGAGCAAATCCTTAAAGTACGCATGCCCCCATGCGTTGCTCGCCTGAACGCGTACAAGCTGAGCCATCCTTACACCTCCGACCACACGTTCGCTTAAAAATATGGAATCGAAATTTTGCGGGTGGCAATCAGTTTCGGGCGTAAGGAGGACGATTTCACAAAGTGGTCATTCCCATGGCGCGGCAAAACACCGCCGGCGAAGTCTCGGGCACGTGGGCGCTCGCTACTGGGTGCGGCGTTCGGGCGAGAATCCGTGGGCTACCAATGCTTGCTCAATTTCGGCGACGTGATCTGGGCCGCGCGTTTCAATGACGAGATCAATGGCGGTCTCGCCGATTTTAGCTTCAGAAAACGCCCGGCTGTGACTGACTTCGAGAACGTTACCACGCAGTTCCGCCACCACACTCAGGATGCGCGCGAGTTGGCCGGGATAGTCAGGCACCACTACGTGGAACTTCACCAAACGCCCATCTTTCACTAAGCCCTTATCAATGATCCGGGAGAGGATGTTTACGTCAATGTTGCCGCCGCTCAGGATCACCGCAACGCGTTTCCCCGTGACGTCGACATGGCGATTATGGATGGCAGCCACGCCGACGGCTCCCGCACCTTCGACAAGGGATTTCTCGCGCTCGAGCAGCAGCAGAATCGCATTGGCGATCTCACTTTCGTTCACCGTGACGATCTCGTCCACATACTCATTGAAGATTGCAAGGGGCAGCCCGCCCACTCGCCGCACCGCGATGCCGTCGGCAATGGTATAATGGGCAGGCACCGTTACTGGCTTTTGTTGGGCCAGCGCCACCTTCATCGAAGGAACATCCTCGCTCTGCACTCCGACAATGTGAACGCGGGGATTGACCGTTTTCATGGCAATCGCGATTCCTGCTGCAAGCCCACCCCCACCCACAGGAATAACGACCATGTCGAGATAGGGGCACTGCTCCGTAAGTTCCAGACCAATCGTGCCTTGCCCCGCGACGATGAGCGGGTCGTCGAAACCGTGGACGTACGTAAGACCTTCCGTGTGGCAGAGGCCCTGGGCATGCTCAACAGCTTCGTCGAAGCTTCCCCCGTGGAGGACCACCCGCGCGCCTGTGGCAGCGGTATTCTGCACTTTTACGATGGGGCTATTGACGGGCATCACCACGGTGGCCGGAATCCCAAGGCGGCTTGCATGCCATGCGACCGCTCGCCCATGGTTGCCCGCCGACGCGGTGATGACGCCGCGTGAGCGCTCTTGCTCGCTCAGGCACAGAAGTTTGTTCAGCGCCCCACGCTCTTTGAAGGAACCGGTTAAGAGCAGGTTCTCAAATTTGAAGTAAATCTTCCCGCCCCAAAGCGTGGAAAAATACTCTGAGTAGGCCAAAGGCGTCGGCTGAATGACATTTGAGATGCGTTGCCGAGCTTGCTCGATATCGGCCAGCGTAACTTGGAGCGGCGGTTTTGATTGCCCTGAATTTTCAGCTCGTTCGGGTTTCATAACTCTCCTTTTTCCCAAATGAAAAGCCAACCTTCAAGCACAAGCTTTGGTATTCGTGAGGGAGCGGAGAGCCCGCGCATTGGGGCCTCAAACTATTGCGTTCGTTGCCTCGTGCATTCGCGCGCATCCATCCGAGCAATTTTCCAGTTGATATATGAAATCAATGGTTTTGCTTTAGCGTCAAAATAATAAGGCGGAGAAAACGGTGATGAAGCCTCTTGAAGCAGTTCTTGTGGGCGCTGGCCAACGCGGTCGCGACGCCTTTGGCGCGTTTGCGCTGCGATTCCCTCATTTGCTGAAATTTGTCGCAGTTGCGGATCCCGACGAAGGTCGCCGCCAGTTATTTGCTCAACAGCACAATATCCCGCCCGAGCGATGCTTTTCCTCATGGCAGGAGCTCTTGGAGCGGCCACAGTTTGCACCCATTTGCGCAAATGCCACGATGGATCGCGAGCACCTTCCGTCGGCGCTCGCGGCCATGGAAGCGGGATACCATCTCCTCTTGGAAAAGCCCATGGCACACACCGCGGAAGGGTGTATGGAAATCGTAGAGACCGCGCGGCGATTGCGCCGGATCGTCCAGATCTGTCATCCCCTGCGCTACAGCCCGTTTTATGCGAAGGTTAAGGAGCTCCTTGCCGCGGGTGAGATCGGCACACTCACCGCCCTCACGATGGTCGAGAATGTTGGTTATTGGCACTTCGCCCATAGTTACGTGAGAGGCAACTGGGCTCGGGTGGATAGGAGTGGGCCAGTGATCCTGACCAAAACCTGCCACGACATGGACATCGCAGCGTGGCTGGTAGATGCACCAGCGCGTCGCGTCATCTCCATAGGAGAGCTTCGTTATTTCCGGAAAGAGTTTGCCCCCGAGGGTGCTCCTGAGCGATGTACGGATGGTTGTCCAGCTGAGGACAGCTGTCCATTCTATGCGCCGGCGGCTTATTTGGGAGCCAACACGGATTGGCCGGTGAGCGCGATCTCACCGGTTGACCGCTCCTACGAAGCGCGCAAGCGAGCGCTGGAGACGGGGCCTTACGGCCGTTGCGTTTTCCGTGCTGACAATGACGCCCTCGACCACCAAATGGTGCTCGTTGAGTTCGCGAATGGCGTCCTTTTCAACTTCACCGTGTCCGGGTGCACCTCCGAGTGTTTTCGGACGATACGAGCGCTGGGGACAAAGGGCGAACTCGACGGCCACGCGGAAAAACGTGAGATTCGGGTGGACCGCTTTGCCCAAGGTGTCTGGCCTGCGCTTCCGCGACACTTCTACCACACGCAAGCCATGTACGATGCGCATGGCGGTGGCGACACAGGCGTGATGAAAAATCTTGTCCGCCTTGTGCGCTCGGACGATTTTGCGGGAGCGATGCAGTCGCTTGAGATTGCACTTGAGGGCCACCTGCTCTCCTTCGCAGCGGAGCGAGCTCGCCTCGACGGTGTGCCGCTGGACATGGAAACATATCGGCAGCGCATCCGTGCTTCACTTGGCGCAGCCGCTCAGGCGTAAACGCGCATCATCGTCCGCGTGTCGCAAGCTCGCACAGCGTCTCGTTGAGCGAATCGCTAACAATTTCGGCGCGCTTCTCCCAGTCAGGAATCTGAGCAGCAAGGAGCGTCGGGAGGATGACCGTGAGTTTTCGGCGTTTGGGCAAGCTCTCGGCCGGTGGCACGACGAGCGGCTTACCCTTGGAGATGCTTTCGTTAAGCCCAAGGATTTCCTCGCGCGTCAACTTGATGCGCGCCAAGCGCTCGACAGGATGAACCCATGCATCGAGCAGTTTCTGGGTCGTGAGTTCACCCGCCGCAACACGGATTTTGTCCGAATCGAGGACGCAAACCTCAGCGTGGAAATACGCGCGAAGGATTTCCGCAACGACGAGCGCTAAGGTGCCGTTAGCATGAGCCTCGCGAAGACGGGTGCCAATTTTGCCGTGAATTGCGGGCACGGGGGCCTGCTGAGGAAGCGTTTGTTGATACGCAAGAGACCACTGTTTCGGCCCCGATCGCTTGGGTGAGTCCATGGCTCCGTGCGCTTCGAAAACAGCCCAACCTTTCGTCGCGCTTAGGGTGGTTTGCCAATCACCAATCGCAATGCGCAATGGCACGCCCGAGCTTGTGGGGAGCTCACTCACGTGAAGAGCAAAACTCGCAACGTTGTCCGCGTTGATGCGAATGTGCCCATTCTTTTCAGCGACCGCATCCAAGCGCGCCAGCTTGGGCCATGTTTCGGTTTTCAGCAGGGCGAGCCACCGATTGCGCTGTCCGACGCGTGTGGCGATGGCACATCGCTGCGGCCGACCTACCCGAGGATGCGCCCGAAACCACTCGAACACCCGCGGTAGGTTCTCGCCAATCATGCGGCTTGCGTGACCATAGCCAATTTCCTCCCGATATTGGTGCGAGATTCCAAGTTCTGCCATGCGCTGGACGGGGCGTCGCGAGAAGCTTACTGGCACAATGTCATCGAGTTGATCGTGGATGACAAACGGAGCAAGATTCACGCAGTTCAAAACGAAGTCTTGAGGATCGAAGCCCGACATGGGTGCGATGGCGGCAAAGAGATTGGGATGCCGGCTCCCAATCCACCAAGTGCCCCATCCGCCCATCGAATGTCCCGCCAAGTAAATGCGGTCCGGGTCTATGCGCAGTCGCTTGCGAACATCCTCGACCACATCCACGATGTCGTGCTCCGCTGGCCCACGGTACCACCAGTTGCCTCGGGCGTACGGAGCCGCCACCACGAAGCCAAACTCTTCGGCGATGCGTTTAACCGGAGTGAATTTGAACCATGCGATTTCGTCCACGCCCCACCCGTGAAGAACCACCACCAAAGGCAAGGAAGTTTGGTTCGCGACGGCAGACGGCACATATAGACGGTAGGGTTGGGTGGTCCCGTCCTCGCTGCTCACGAACTGAAGCGCATGGTCGCCACTCTCCAGAGCAAAGGCCGCCCCAGAAACCATCGCCGCCGAAATCATCCATCCAACAAGTCTTTTGCGCACGTATCTAAAACCTTCACTGCAGTGCTGTTTTTATGGCACCATGCTCGTTGCACGAGCAATGGGTCAAGAGCCCTTCCGTGGGGAGCGCCCCGTTGGTAGGCGAGTTTACTGGGTTCGTCCCACTTGCCAGCGTCCACAGCGTCGGAAACGCTACAAGCCAGCCCCATCGTTCCGGAGCGAGGAGGTGAGCGTTTCGGCGGTGCTCGGTGCAGCGAAATAGAACCCTTGAAGAAGCGTGCATCCGAGCTCGGCCGCTAATGCCGCGTGGGCCTGTGTTTCCACTCCTTCTGCGACGACCGCGAGCCCCAGATCACGGCCGAGCGCCGCGACTGTCCGAATGATTTCTGGATGTTCGCGTGGGGTTCCCAAGGCTGAAACAAAAGAGCGGTCCACCTTGAGGACATCGAGAGGAATGCGCTGCAGGTAACCGAGTGAAGAATAGCCAGTACCGAAATCGTCAACGGCGAGGAGAATGCCGCGGTCGCGCAGTGCAGCAATGGTTCGTTGCGTGATTTCGTGTTCGGCGAGCAGGACGGTCTCTGTAATTTCGATCATCAGGTTCGCCGGAGTCACCTTGGTGCTCGCGAGAATCTGGTCAAGATCATGGATGAACGTCGCATCGGCAAGCTGCCGAGCGGAAACGTTCACAGAGACAACAATGGGGGAGCCCTCATGAGTCTCGACGGCATTCCACGTGGCACATTGGCTGCACGCATGCTCGAGGACCAATCGGCCAATTGGCACAATCAGGCCTGTATCCTCGGCGATAGCGAGAAACTCGTACGGATTGAGAAGTGCGCGGTGGGGATGACGCCAACGTATCAGAGCCTCAGCGCCCCATATGCGATGAGTGTCCGCACGCACGATGGGTTGGTAGAGCACTTCGAATTCGTTTCGCTCAAGGGCGCGCCGCAGTTCCGTCTCAACTTGAAGCTGGTGGCGGAAGCGAGCGTGCATGCTTTGGTCGAAAGTGACCACCCGCGCCTTGCCAGTAGCTTTGGCGTGGAACATGGCCGTGTCTGCATCGCGTAGGACTTCCTCGGCGGATGCGTCGTCGCGTGAGGCAAAGGCGATGCCGATGCTAGCGGTCACGAAGATCTCCTGCTCCCGGAGTCGGAAGGGCTTGGCGAGAGCGTCCAAGAGCTGATTCGCCAAAGTCACGCTCATTGCGGGCGCTTCAATATCGTCGAGGAGAACAGCGAACTCGTCGCCTCCCAGCCGTGCAAGCACGTCACCAGAACGCATGGTGCCACGCAGGCGCTTGGCCACTTCACGCAAGAGATGATCTCCAGCGGAGTGCCCCAAAGTGTCATTCACAAGTTTGAAGCGGTCGATGTCGAAAACGAGCACCGCAAACTTGTAGTGAGGATCCCGCCGCGCGATCGCTATGGAGTGTTCCACGTGCTCTAAGAACAGCGTGCGATTGGGCAGGCCCGTGAGTGCGTCGTGGAGAGCATCGTAGCGGATCTGTGCTTCGGCTTCCTTGCGCGCGGTAATATCCGTGATGGAACCGGCCATTCGCGTGGCTTCTCCGTCCGAAGAGCGCACGGCAAGACCACGGCATAGCATCCACCGATAACTACCGTCGCTGTGGCGCACACGGTGTTCGATCTCCAATTGCTCAGTCGCTCCCTCAAGATGCGACGTAATGGCACTCCGAAGCAGGCTGAGATCATCTGGATGCACTCGACGGAACCAGTCGTTGGGGCTCGTAAGGACCTCGTCCTCGGGGATCCCAAGCATAGCTTTCCAACGGGGTGAATAATACACGACGCCTGTGCGAAGGTTCCAATCCCAGATTCCATCGTTAGCGCCACGTGCGGCCAGCGCGTAACGCTCTTCGCTTTCGCGCAAGGCCTGCTCGGTGCGCATTCGCTCGGTGATATCGTCAACGATTGAGGCGACCCCAATGACTTGACCCGATTCACTGACAAGCGGCGTGTTGTACCACTCGCAGATGATTAGGCGACCATCTTTAGTCACATTTGCGTTTTGGGAGCGAGCGCCACCTTTCTGATGCAGCAATGCTGCCCACACTTGTTCCACGTGGGAACGGGCTGAGGGGGGAACAATCAACTCGAGTCCGTGGCGCCCCAGCGCTTCTTCCCGTTTGTATCCGAAAATCCGTGTTGCTGCCGGATTCCAGTCCACAACTTTGAAGTCTCGGTTCCAGCGGATGACGCCCAAAGGGGTTTGATCAAACAGCAGTTTAAGCTGCTGCTCGGATTCCTGGAGTTTGGCCAGCGCGCGTTTTCGCTCGGTGATGTCGTTCAGAACAATGAGGGCTGCGGGTCGCCCTTGATAGTCGGTTGGGCTCTCCTGCGATTCGACGACAATTCGTTGTCCATCCAAGCGCATTAAATCGAGTTCGACGGCAGGGGTGCCTCGCCCTTGCGTCAGCACGTCGGAGAGTCGCTCACGAAACACTTCGCGCATGCTGCTGTGCAAAAATCTGTCGATTGGTAGCTCAAGTAAGTCTGCCTCAGAATTTGCACCAAGCATTCGAATGGCGGCGGGATTTGCGTAGCGAATCGCAAAATCCGAAATTAGCAAGATTCCCATAGGCGCTGTCTCGACAAGTGTACGGTAACGCTCTTCACTTGCGCGGACGAGCTGTTCTGCTCTGGCCCGTTCGAGAGCGGGCGCCATGGTTTCGGCCACACGCTCAAGCAGATGTAGATCGCTTTCCGTGAAACTCTTCGAGTACGATTGAACCGAGATCACTCCGATCACCCCGCTTGGGGTGCGCACCGGTGCGTACATCAAGGAGCGGCATCGGTGGCTGATATCACCAAACGGCGACAATTCAGAGGTTGGATGATCCGGATCCTGCTGAATGAGTAGCGCTTCGCCGTTCAAGCAGCGTCGTACCGCATGTCCAGCGTCTGAAACGAGTTTTGTCCTGCCTGGAAAAATCTGTAGTTTGCCATCGACTGTATCTACAAATTCGACGATCTTGTAGCGCTCTGCGCCCGGCCGATAAACGGCCAAGAAGAAAGCCTCCCATTCGAGCAACGTGTGGGTCGTGTTTCGCACGCTGCGCGTGATTTCTTCCACAGAATCTGCCCCCGCAAGCTCTTCCGCGAACTGGGCAAGAATCTCGTGCTCGCGTTCGAGTTTCACCCGTTCGCTAATATCAAGGACCGTCGCTTGTAAGCAGGGGCGGCCACGATAGGTGACAAAAGAAGGGAATAATTCTGCCGCAAAGGTGCTTCCGTCTTTTCGCAGGCCTGTAAACGATACCACAAACGGTTGGCGGGTTTGCGTCATCTCAGCGATGGCCTGACGCACGCGCTCACGTTCGTCGGGGATCACCGCCTCCAAAGGGTGCATGGCGAGCATCTCATCGCGGGTGTAGCCAAACATGTTCACCAACGTGTCGTTGACGTAGAGGATGCGGGGGGGATCGAGTTCTCTGAGGTAAAAGCCTTGGCGGGCCTGTCCCACCAAAGCTTCAAACCGAGCTTGGGTCTCGCGAAGGATTCGCTGGCCTTCGAACTGTTGCAAGGCCATCGCTGCATGATTTGCAAAGATCCCAAGGATTGTTCGCGCATCATAAGGCTCTTGCAACGGCCGGTCACTCATCGCCGCGATCACCCCAAAGATTTTGTGGTCGGCCGTGAGGAGCGGCGCCCCCAGAAAGCATTCGATTTTATGGGAACTCAGGAACGGCTCGTCGGGAAAGAGCTGATAAACTCCTTGCTTATAATAGCATATCGAATCCGGCGTCAGATTTGCGCAGGGGCTCGTCTCAAGCCGGCAGGAGAAAGGGGCACCTAACCCCCCTCGATCCCAGCATGCATGAACGTGCAGAAGCATCCGGTCTTCTGGATCGAGGCGACCGAGCAGTGCCCACGGAGTGTTGAGGACGCGCGCAAGCTCTTCCACAAGCTTGGCGCTGATCGTTTGCTCCGAACTCATTACAGCGGAAGAAAGCAGTGCGGTCAGCGTGCGTTCGACCGTGCGCCACCGGGTGATGTCGCGATAGATGGCCACTTGCACGGGTGGGGCGGTTCGTAAAAAGAAACTGCGCGCAGTGACAACGCGAATGGTTCCGTCGGTACGGCGAATCCGGAAGGAACCTCCCGTCGAAGCGGTTTCGTCCGGCAATTCAATTGGTTCGCCTCCCCAAGCTTCCTGAGCTGTCTTCCCGAGAAGCTCTTCTTGGCGACATCCCACCAGTTGGGCCATGGCAGGATTACAGAAAAGAATGCGGCCCTGTGCATCGAATCCCACAACCCCGTCGTTCATAGTTTCGTACAGTAGTCGCAGCAGGTGAGCGTCAGGAACCAGCTGGGGATGCTGGTGCTGACCTGATGGTTGGTCGTGTTGTTTGTCGGTGCGCACGGGTTTCCTTCGCTTGTCTCCCCCGTCTTATCAACGCCTCGGGAAGGATAGCAAGCGGCGCACTACAACTTCCAGTAAATATTACGTCGGTTGCAGTACCAAACGACCCCCCAAAGAATAAACGTCCAGAGAAGTCCCCACGCCATCCCGTTCCAGCCTACCTTGCTTGTGAAAAACGGGTACAAACCAAGGGCTTGCATGAAAATGCGGACAATGGGCTGCAGGAAATAAGCCAGAAGTGCGTTGGCGCCGAACACATTGAAGACGACTGCCCAGCGTTTCACTCCCCAAACATCAATCGGCCAATAAAACAGCAGGAAGCACAGAGCCCCAATTCCGGCCGTAAAGAGGGAGTAGGACGAGGTGACGTAATCCTTGTTCATTGGGAAGCCAAATTGGTGAAGGAGGTAGCCAACCACTGTCAGGGGGATCCCAATAAGCAAGGCGCGGCGGGCAATTTGTCGCCGGTCGCGGGTCACAATCGCGTCGCCCAGCAAAGTACCGATAATCGTGATCATCCCGTAAGAGACACTGGCCCACGGCGTGCAATGAACCGTCAGCGGCCGAAGCGGATCACCGTCCAAACGAGCAATCGTGAGGAAGGGGCGGGACTTGTCGCCCAATTCTACCCACCATGGGACGTGGATGGTGAGCCAACCATGCGCAACGGCGATGCCGGCCACCAGCGCCCACCGTGCGACTGGGGGGAGAAACATGGAGGCGGCTCCCATGAAATACGCCACTCCAATGGCTTGCAGGATGCCCCACCAGTACGAGAGTTTCAAAATTAGGGAGATGTAGATTACCCCAGCGAGGATCAAGCCGATGGTTCGTACTCCCACATGGTGCCACCACTCGCCTCCGCGCCTTTGTCGGCTCAACGGAATGCACATCCCGACGATAAACACAAAGAACGGCGCAACAAGGTCGGTGAACGTACATCCGTTTCCAAATCCTTGAAAGCGCGGCGTGATTTCCTGCTGCGGACGATTGACGTGTGCCGCAGCTGCGCCGGGGAAGTGAGCAAAGATGCGGTCACCCGGTTTCAGTGGTTTCGCGTGGCGAACTTGAACGCCGCTGAACGTGCGTGTCGTCTCCTGCTCACGCGCCGGGATCTCGACGGTGTAAGTGTCGCCTTCGCGTGCAATAATCCGGGCTTCGACATACTCGCGTGAAACATCACGTCCTTCCCAAAACGCCCATTCTTCCGGCTCGCCGTCCTCGCTAGCGTGTTTGAACGTGGACACGGGGGCACTCCCCAAATGGGGAAAGGTCAGGGGCAAGTGCTTATAGCCCGCCACCTGAATGACAAGGATCATTGCAAAGATGGTGAATCCACGAAACGCATCAATAGACTCAACTCGGGCTTTACGCTGAGGTGTTGGTACGTTTGCGATTTCATTGCTCATGGACGGCGCTCCTCCCTTGCGTTAGGGTGTGCTTTTCGCACGCCAAAACATCCCACATAGCTCGAAAAGACAACAGGGAATAGAAGCAAGGAAGAAGACACAAGAAAGGCAACGAAGAAAACGATAGAGACATGATCCGGAATTTCGTTCTTCACTCCGCTGTTGTGGCTATGCTGTTGATGGTGGCTTGAAGGTGCGGGCCCACGGCCACCCCTGCGGGGTATGCAGCGTCGTGCGCCTTGCGATCTCACAGAAATTCCAACCGCTGAATCAGGGGAGCTTCAAAAGCAGATGTCTAATCTGTGAGCGGCAGCAGAACCGACCCGCCACTTTGCGAGGTCAGATCTATCAACGTATGCAATTCCATTGAAAAGTTCCCGCCAGCAGCACCTCCAGCTCCTCGCAACGGCGCCTTCCTTATTGAAGAAGCCGCTTTCATGAGAGGCGGATTCGCCTTTGTCTTCTCTCCTCTCTCACAAGTGCCACTTTCCTGGAGTAACTTGTTCCCGACACCCCATGCAGCCTTACTGATAAGTTTTTCTGCCGCACAAAAACAGAGCTTAACTCTGCAGGAGTCTCACTGCACCGACATTTTCAGCCACCTGCTCAGGGGTTTTGGCGCCGGGAATTACAGTATGGCACGCTGGATGTCGCACGCAAAACGCCAAAGCCTGCTGGGCACGCGTCGCCCCTGTTCGCTGGCGCTCCTCTGCGAGGCTGGGCTCCAGCTCTTCAAGTTGAGCGAAATACTGTTCAAGCTTCTCCGGACTCAGATTCATCCGCCGATGGTCGTCGTCGCTGAATCGCGACTCGCGGGTGAATTTGCCGGTGAGGAAACCAAACAGGAGTGGGCTTCGAACAATTACCCCGACCCCCAATCGCAGTGCAGCGGGGAACAGATGCTTTTCTGCCTCGCGTTCCAAGAGATTGTAACGCACTTGGATGACATCCAGTAGCCCCTCTTGCGCCCACCGCTCCACAATTGGCGTCTGCTCGGTTTCCTTGAAACTTTGTACGCTGAGGCCAGCGTGCCGGATCTTGCCCTGCTTTTTGAGGGTCGCCAAAGCTTCCCACGGCTCATCGCGCTCAAGGATCTCCGTGTTCGGGCTATGTAGCTGGAGAATGTCCACGCAATCACGTCCCAGCCGCTTCAGACTTTGCTCGAGCGCCCAGATCAAATAATCCTTCGCGTAATTGGGACGGATGGGGCCATAGCCGCGATCATCGGCCTCGGTGGCGTGATAGAAATCGTTTCCTGCCTTTGTCGCAATCACGAGTCCATCCGTCTCCCCGCGCTCCGCGAGCACCTGCCCCACCAATTCTTCGGAATGCCCAAAGCCATAGACGTCGGCCGTGTCAATGAAAGTGACACCTGCGTCGAGTGCTGCATGCAGTGCCCCCTTGCTGGCTTCATCGTCTGTGGGGCCCCAATTTCGTCCGCCGATTGCCCAAGCGCCAAATCCGATGACACTTACCCAAGGACCGCGTGCACCAAGTTTCCGTTGGATCATTTTTATACGCCTCTCTCCTTCAGAATCCCGCCGATCGGAGCGCGATTGCTCCAAGTCTCTATCCGGAATACGGGGCAATTCACCTCTCTCTCGATTCAACTTCGCCATGCAAGACTCAATGAACGAAGTTGCGTAAAATGTCCCAACTCATCGGCGGAGTGGCCCCATGTTGGGTGGCAACGTAGGCGCCTGCGACATTGGCCCAGTAGAGCGCTGTGGCGAGAGAAGAGCCTCGCGCGACCTCCATGGCGAATGTTGCAATGAACGCGTCGCCGCTCCCCACAGTATCTCGCACCCGAATGAGAAGACCCGGCACTTCTGCGCGCTCGGTCTCGGACCATGCTCGTGCACCTTTTGGCCCCAAGGTGAGCACGAGTGTCGTGAGATCAAATTCTTCGATGATCTTTTGAGCAGCAGCGTCTTCGTCGCAGGGCAGCTCGAATATCGCCTGAAGGCGTGCAAACTCGTCTTCGTTTACTTTCACGATCTCTGACTGAATCAGGCTTTCGGTCAGAAATTCGGGGGAATAGTACTGATGGCGTAGGTTGACGTCGCAAACGCGTAAAGTCCCGTGTTTGGTTTTTGCTAACAGGGTGTGAATTGTGCGCCAACTCACCTCGTTGCGTTGGGCGAGTGTGCCAAACCCGACAATATCTGCCTCGGCAGCAGCCGCCTCAGCTTCGGGGGTAATCTCGATGTAATCCCACGCGACGTTTTCGATGCATCGGTAGGACGGAATGCCGTCGGGGCCGACCGTCACCTCCACGCGCCCAGTGTGGTGATCGGGATCTTTTTGAATGAGGTGCGTGTTTACGCCAAGGGCAGCCACTGCCTCGATGAGTTCCGCGCCGTCGGCGTCGTCCCCCACCCGGCTCACAATTGCCGCCTGCGCCCCAAGTGCGTGACAGTGGTACGTGAAATTAAAAGGGGCACCTCCCAACCGTTTTTCGGCCCCAAATACATCCCATAGGACTTCGCCGATTCCGAGAACTTTGAGTTCTTGGGACACCGTTTTCCTCCTTGGCCAGTCCGACTACTTTGCGGCCGACCTTCAAGCCAGAGCGTGATTGCCGAATCGTGAGCATACAAGCATTTTTCCTGATCCGCTCCGCCTGAGGAGAAGATTGCGCTCTGGGAATCAGAGGGGTTGGTGGTAGATTGGCGCCCTCTCAGAGAAACGCATCTTCGCACTATGCCGTCACAAAAAATGGCAAAATAAGGTTGATTGCGCCCATTTTCACGAGTCGAAAAACCATAATGAGGATCGGCGGTCACAGCTGCGGGGTTTTCGGATGGCTTCTCGCTGTCTGCATGGTGTCAGGCATGGGGGGATGCAGCTTCTTTCGGGCGGGATGGGAAGGGAGAAGCCCGGGCCACGATGTTCCGATTCTGCCCCCTGCCGCGAGCAGCGCGCTTGAGCGCAGAGGATTTCGTCCCGCCGGCCTGTTACCAATGAATGCCCCCAGGAGCGCATGGTGGTGTGTGCGGCCTGTCCGCGTGCCCGGGAACCGGATGGCGGCAGCCGTGGGTTGGTATCACGAGTGGATTGCTACGCCCGATCGCGAGGCGGGGGCAGATTTCTACGGTTCCGAGTCAGTTCGAGGTGGTTGGCCTACATCGCCGTGGAGTCTCTTGCGCCCTTTATATGTGATCAATCACAAAGGCGCATCGAAAGGCAGCGATGTTTGGTGTCGGCCAATTCAAGGGCACGATTACGAACGCCTGCAAGAAGAACTCAAGCCGGGACGGCCTGCTGGGCGCCTGATCTTTCCCTTCCACAACTGCAACACGTGGGTGCGCGGCGTGATTCGCCGAAGCCGCGCGGCGGAGCCAAGCGCGCCATAAGTCACGTCGCCGATTCGTATCAGGGTTTATGGACCAGACGCGTCTCATGGCTCCCTGAGCAGTTTTTATCGATCTTTCGTGCGTAGAGCGCCTCCGCAAGGGGAGTGATTTCCTTCACGCAAAGTAAAATGTGTTTGCGTCGGCGGGCACCCGTCGGGTGTCCACCTTTTGCCCAATTGTAATGACATCCTTTTAGTTCTGGACTGGACCTGCCAAGAAAGCGTATGGCATTTAGGGACGACCAACTGAGGACGAAGTGGTAAAGAACAATGCCTGAGAACGATCGAGTGAAAAGAAGTCGAGTGAGTTGCGTTGCACTGCTGGTCACAGTGGCGTTGGCGATGATCGGGTGTGCTACGATGACGCCCAGCCATAAAGTCGAGCCCGACTGGTGCCTTGTCACGGCCAGTGCGCCGTATCGGCCAGTGGAAAAACCGGGGATGCAGCGGCGGGAAGCCCAAAACGATGCCGAGCAGCTTGCGCGCCGCGAACTTCTCAATCGAGTCGGAGCACTGCGTCTTCCGTCCGGCCAAACGGTCAATGATGTGATTGCCCGCGATACACGTTTGCGCGCCGAAGTCCTTCAGCTGGTGCGGACCGCGGAAGTGTACGACTGGCGGGTGAACCCCCAGCACGAGTGCGTTCAGGTGTGGGTGCGCTTAGATCTCAATCGTGTGCGGGCTCTCTTCCAGCCAACCGAACAGCCCCCGAGTAGGTAAGGCGCAGATTCGATTGTTCCTCGAAATGGCTTCGACGAAGGATTCCTCAAAACGCAGCATCCTGCACTGCTCAGATATCCATGTGGGGCGGGGGTTCCGCGAAGAGCCCGCCGAGCGTTTTTTAGCCTTAGCGCATCAGCTCCGCCCCGATGCGGTGGTCGTGTCGGGGGATCTGACGATGCGTGCTCGGCGCTGGCAGTTCCTGAAAGCGCGTGCTTTGCTGGAGCGCTTCCCTCAGCCTCTTGTGGTGATTCCGGGCAATCACGACATCCCGCTGTATCTTCTGCCCATGCGCCTCTTCGCGCCGTTCTACAACTATCGGCGGTTTGCTGCAGACCTTAACCGGGCGCCGCTGGTGTTGGGAAATGTGTGTATCTATGCCCTAAATACCATTAACCCGTTCCGTCATCAGCAGGGGATCTTGCGCCCCGAAGCGCTTGAGGAAGTGCGCCGATGGGCGAAAGCCACACCACCTGGTTCATGGCGGGTCCTCGTCGTCCATCAGCATTTTGCAAACACGCCGGATAATCCGCGACCGGGCATCTATCCCCATGCGCAGGCGCGGCTACATGAAATTGCTTCCGCCGGTGTTCATTTGGTGCTTCACGGGCATGTCCACCAGTCGTCGTTGCGCACCGCTCAGGAGATGTTCCCGGGATGCGCGGACCGAGTTGTCGTGGCAGCCGTAGGCACCCTCTCGTGTGCGCGGACACGCGGCAGTGAGCGCATCTATCAATTCAATCACATCGAGTTCGATGCGGACGCGCTTCGGCTTCAGATGTGGAATTGGAACGTCACAATGCGAACTTTCGAGCCAGCGGAAGAACGCATTTTTGCGAGACAGTGGTTCGAGGGCTAAGGCTCATGGCCATTCTTATGTATCACCATATTGGAAGTTGTCCTCCGGAGCAAGCGGACCATCGTGGGTTATGGGTGAGCGAGGAGCTTTTCGACGAGCAACTTCGCTGGCTTTTGGCTCACGGCTATGAGAGTGTGTCGCTCGCCCGCTTGCGGCGTCATCTGCTCAAGCAAGCTACCTTGCCGAAGCGTTGGGTGGTCATCACTTTCGACGATGGCTGGCGCGACAACTACACCCGCGCCATGCCGTGCTTGATTCGTCATGGGTTTACGGCGACCATTTTCGTTGTGGCCGGCAAGATCCGAACAAGTCCAGCCTTCGACCGGTGGGATGAATATCTCTCGGAGGAAGAACTTCGAGCCATGCACGCCGCCGGTTTTGAAATTGGCAGCCACACGTGGTCGCACCCACGTCTCACAAAGCTTGCGGATGACAACGTGCGAGATGAGTTGATGCGTTCGCGTGAGCATTTGGGGCGCCTGTTGGGGGCCCCGCCCGCGTGGTTAGCCTATCCGTATGGAGCTTTTTCCGCGCGCGTGGAACGCTTAGTGCGCGAGGCTGGATACGAAGGTGCGGTGAGCACGATTCGCGACAATCGAGTGCGAGCAGACCAGCTGTACCATTTGCCTCGAGTCATGGTGATGCATGACACGCCGCCTGAACGCTTTGGGTATCTGTTCTCGTATCGTTACCACCTTGTGCATGCGTGGAAGAATCGCCGGCGATGGAGGGAGCGCTCATGAGGGTGCTCCATACAAATTTTCTGCGTGGCTGGGGCGGGCAATCCAATCGCATTCTCATGGAATGTCGCGGGCTGGCGGAGCGCGGCTGGGAAGTCCTTCTGAGTGTACCACGCGATAGCGAGCTTGCAAAACGAGCGCGGGCCGCGGGGCTGGCGGTGGACGAGCGGGTCGGTTACGAATCTCTGATTCGCTCCGTAGCGCATGGCGATGTGAAACGTTTTCGCACGCTTCTGCGTGAATTTCGTCCGGACATCGTCCACCTGCACGGCGGGCGTGATTCGTGGATTGCGGCGCTTGCGCTGATGGGGTATCGTCCCCGGCCAATTGTTGTGCGGACGAAGCACAACGTTTTCCCAATCGCAAACCACCCAGCGAACCGTTGGATGTATGGGCGTTTCTTTGACCACATCGTCTGCATTTCCTCTGCGATCGTAGCCCAGTGTGCGGAGAAACGCTACATCGCCCCCTCGCGGCTGGTGCTGATTCCAAGTGCATGTGAGGTCGGAATCTTCGAGCATGCCCGCGAAGCACGCCCCGCGCGCCGCGAGGAATTTGGGTTTCAGCCCAACGAGGTGGTCGTCGTCATGTCTGGCAGGCTGCGACCTGAAAAGGGGCATGACCTCCTGCTTGCCGCAATGCCAAGAATCTTGGAAGCCGCCCCCCACACGCGTTTTCTTCTGCTTGGGTCTGGTAGCCTAAAAGGAGAGCTGGAAGCTCAACTCGAGCGGCAGCAGCTCACGCCCTACGTTCGCGTGGTCGGCTTTCGCACGGACGTAGCCGAGTGCTTGGCCGCAGCGGACATTGCGGTGCAACCGTCGCGCTCCGAAGGATTGGGCACCGCCGTGCTCGAGGCCTCGGCCGCAGGTCTGCCCGTGGTGGCAACGCGTGTCGGTGGCATCCCCGACATCGTGGTCCATGCGGAAACGGGCTTCCTTGTCGAGCCGGACAACCCGCAAGAACTTGCCGACGCGGTGCTGCGCTTAGTCCGGGACCCCGAGTTGCGAGTGAGCCTGGGGTCTGCGGGGCGGGCACGTGTGGCCAAGTTGTTCTCAGTGGAAGCACTGGTTGAGAAAACAGACGCATTTTACCGCAAGATACTTGCACAGTCCGTGAACAGATCGATAGGGTAGGTGCCCTAAAGATGGGAATTTGTGGGGACTGTGCCCTGCGTCCGAAGCCTGCGTGCGAGGGTAAAATTCGCCCGCCGCAGTGTGAAAACATTGAGCCAAAGGAAAGTCGAGATGAAAGCCTCTCCAACACAAGGTGGTCCGAACTACCAGCTCGACCTACCTGCACAAAAGCGGCGGGAGTTGATTGCGCATCTCAACGCCACGCTTGGAGCACATCGCGAGCAGCATTTGCGCGATTGTCTGCAACACGGTGGGCTTGCAGCGTGCCAACGGCTTGCGGACCGCATGGACGAGCTTCTCAAAGAGATGGTGCGCTGGGTGGTGGAGGAAGCTCACCTATCGCCAGCGGACTACCAGCGCGTCGCAATCGTGGCGCAAGGGGGCTATGGCCGCCGCCAGCTCAATCTCTATTCGGACGTAGACCTTTTGCTCTTGCTGCCTGAGCAATCCAGCCCCGTGGAGCAAGCTTTCGCCCGTAGCCTACTTTACCTGCTCTGGGATCTGTCGAAGTTGGATTTAGGGCATGCCACGAAAACCCCCAGTGAGGCGTTGGCTGTCGTAGGGACGGACCTCGATTCAACCACGTCGCTAATGCAGGCCCGCCTGATTACGGGCAACGCGGAGGCCTTGGCGAGGGTGCTTCGGGAGCTTCACAAACGGCTCAAGGGTCCCGCGCGTAAGTGGTTCATTGAGGCAAAATTCGCCGAGCTGGAAGAACGCCATCGCAAGTATGGCGGATCGGTCTATTTGCTTGAGCCGAACATCAAAGAAGGCGAAGGGGGCCTGCGCGATGTTCATTCGCTCCAGTGGTTGTCGGCGGTACTCTTGGGACGGATGGACTTAGACATCTTGGTCGAGAAGGGACTTCTCGAGCCGCATGAATTGCTCGTCATTAGCGACGGGATGGATTTCATCCTAACCATCCGAAGCCTCTTGCACCATCTGGAGGGGCGCAAGGCAGACACGCTCTCGGCGGCGAAGCAGCCGGAGATTGCGCGCACGCTGGGCTACAAGTCCGATGCAAAGCTTCTGGCCGAAGAGCGGATGATGAAGGATTATTATTTGCGCGCCCGTGGCATCGAACGCTACGCCAACAAAGCTACACGGCTCCTAACGGTGAAGGCACGCCGAACGGTGGGCGGCGTCTTCCAAGTCATGCGCCGTCGCTCGGTTGCGCCCGACTACTATTCCTATAATGGCCAGCTGTTTCTGAAGCGGCAGGCCCCCGAGTTTTTCCTTTCCGATCCGCCGCGGGTCATGGAGTGCTTCGCCCTCGCTGCCTCTGCCGGGTTGCGCTTGAGCGAAGAGCTGCAGGACCTACTCGGTTTGGTCCACATTGCGACCGATACCGAGGCGTTTCGGACCTCGCCGCGTTGTCGCGATGCCTTCATGCATATCCTCGGGCTCAAGAGCGGTGTGGCGGCTACTCTGCATCAAATGCACGAGACCGGTATTCTTGGAGACTACTTCCCGGAGTTCCGGAAGCTCTTCTGCCTTGTGCGGGTGGATCATTACCATCGCTATACCGTGGACGAGCACCTCATCAAAACAGTGGAAGTGGCCGAGGAGCTCATGACGCGCAGCGAAAACCAACGCCCGGAGTTGGTGGAAGCCGCGCGCTCGATCCAACGCTGGGATTTATTGAATCTTGCCCTGTTGCTCCACGACATTGGCAAAGGCGAGGGCCACGGCCACGTACTGCGGGGCGCAATCCTCTCTCAGAAAATGACCCAGCGCATGGGGCTGCCGCCCGAAGATCAAGAGGTAGTTCGGCAGCTTATCCTTCAGCACCTGAAAATGGTCCACGTTTCACAACGGCGCGATCTCGAAGATCCGAAAGTGATCGCAGACATGGCGGCTGCGGTGCCAGATCCCCAGTTGCTAACGATGCTCTACATCCTGTCCTATGCCGATACCAGCGCCGTGGGGCCCGGCGTGTGGACCGATTGGAAAGCGACCCTCCTTTACGATCTTTATCGCAAGACAATGCTCGTGCTGGAGGGGAAGCCGCCAATTCGCGAGGTGGATGCGACCGAGCGCGCAAACATCGCGGCGCAACTGCGTGAGATTGGTGGGCCGGACTTCGCGCCAGAAGAAATCGAGGATTTCCTGAACAACGTGCCACCGAAATACTTGAACTGCGTTGCTCCTGCGCGGATGGCCAAGCACTTACGCATGCGGCGCCAGTTGAGCGACACCAACCGCGTGGTATGGGAGATCTCGCAACCGACGGGCGTAAACTATACGGAAATCACCGCAGTGGCGTTTGACGTGCCCGGCCTTCTCAGCTACCTGTGCGGCGCGCTTTCCTCGAAGGACATCAACATCTTGAGTGTTCAGGTCTATTCGACGAAGGATGGTTACGCGATCGACACCTTCCAGGTGACGGATCTGCGCGGCAATCCCTTGCCGCATGGCTTTCGCCTCGAGCGGGTACGTCAGGAGCTCAACAATGTTTTGCTTGGAAAGGCGCAGGTCAGCGAGGTTTTCCCGCATCGGCGTCGGCCGGCTTGCGTGCGCGACGACCTTACAAACCTCAAGCCCCCGCAGGTGATCTTTGATAATGAGAGCTCGCCGGCCTACACCGTGCTGGAGGTGAAGACATACGATCGTCCCGGTCTCCTTTACGACATCACGGCGACGTGTGCCGAACAGGGCTGCTATATCCATCTGGCGATGATCACCACCGAGGCGTACCGCGTGGTGGACGTCTTCTATATCACGGACTGCGAGAACAATAAGATCGTCGAGCCGCGGGATCTAAAGCGTCTGCGCGAAGCTCTTGAGCAGGTCATTCAGTAGAGCGGTGCAGTGGGGCCTGCTTCTCCTGAAGCGCTGGCCCGCATGGGATAGCGACCGTGTAGCTACCCGACCCGCAATCTTACCACGTCGCGCATTACATCGTTTCGAGGCATTGTTGAGGGGTTCATGAGATCAGGCAGTCGATACCGCCGAAGGCTACGCCTCGTCGGGCTTGTGCGTCATCACCAGCTTCATCGATTGGTGGGGGATGTTCACGTCGAGGTAGTGCGCCCCATAGGGCACGAAGCCAAACCGTTGATAGAATCCGATAGCGTGGACTTGTGCGCTTAAAACGACAGTGCGAAACCCTTGCTTCCACGCTTCTGCAAGGAGTGCCCGCATGACGGCTGCCCCACAGCCTGTGCCCCGTGCCCCGCGCAAGACGGCCATTCGGCCGATGCGTGCCCATTCGGGGTGAAATGGATCGGGGTAGAGGCGACCCGTCCCACATGGCTGCCCGTTTGCGTCATACGCCACGACGTGGTAGGCGTGCGGATCAATGGCGTCGAACTCCTCTTCGCGCGGTACGTTCTGCTCCTCGACAAATACGGCAATCCGAACTTGGCGTATGGCGACGGCTTCCGAAGAGTCCCACCTCACTTGCTTGACTTGATAGTGGGCTTTACTCCGGACGTTTGGTGTAGGCTGAGTGAGCGAAGCCGATTTGTTGCTCGTTTTCTTCACAAATTACGCATCGGTGGCTCGAAAGACCTGTTATGCAAGTGTGAATCCAAGTGGCAAAAAGCATGCGGAAGAGGCACTTGGGCCAGGTCATAGCTTTAGGGCATGCCTGCAGCGCAACCGGCGTATCGCCTGCTGCAATCTTGCCTCTTATGGCTCAACGAGCCGAATAACCCACAGGACCTGTGCCTAATTCAAGGTGTCAAAACGATCTAAGTCCTCAGGAGAATCTTCATGCCAGCGAAAGTCTTTTACGGGTCGCCTGTTCAGTCACGTCTGGATGCCTCAGAGACGCTTCCATGCAAGCTCGATAAGATTTTGGATGCGCTCCATCTTCGGGATCGCGTGAAAGGCGAGACCGTTGCGATCAAGATGCACTTAGGCGGAAACGTCGGCTATTCGACCATCCATCCAGTGTTTGTGCGGCGCGTGGTGAAAGCTGTGCTCGACGGTGGGGGAAAACCCTTTGTCTGCGACTTAGCTGGCGCAGTGGCCACGGCTGCCCAGCGCGGCTACACTCCTGAGACTTTGGGCTGTCCCATCTATCCGACTGGGGGACCTGACGAGAAGTACTTTTATACCCACATCCACGAGTATAAAAACCTGCGCGAGTGGCGATTGGGTGGAATGATCGCGGACGCCACTTTCCTGATTGATCTTGCCCACGTGAAGGGCCACCCGTCGTGTGGTTTCGGGGCAGCAATCAAGAATTTAGCGCTGGGGGCAATGATGGCGCCGACCCGGTCTGCCATCCACGACGCATGCCATTTCGACCGCTATTGGTTTTCCGAAAAATGCCCCGATGCCGCCATTCGCAAAAAGATCATCGACTCGTGTCCGTTTGAAGCGATCGTCGAGGACAAGAATTCCCCCGACGAGCTTCACCTGCATTACGAAATGTGCAATCAGTGTGGGCGCTGCTTGAAGGTGGCACCTGAGGGAAGTCTCTACATTCGACCGGAGAATTTCTGGGCCTTTCAAGAGGCCTGTGCGATTTCTGCGAAGATTGTGCTCTCGACTTTCGAGCCCGGCAAAGCCGTATTCATCAACATCGCCACGCAAATTCACACGGTGTGCGACTGCTTCGGATTTACGGGACAAGCGATTATGCCCGACCTCGGAGTCTTTGGTTCCGATGACATCGTGGCGGTGGACACAGCGGTTTTGGATATGGCGGCGAAGGAGACGATTCGGGCCGAGTCGCTGCCATTGGCGATGGAGCTACAGCCGAATGCTGGTCACCCCTTCCAGCAAGTTCACGGTCCGTACAAGGATCCTTATAAAGCTCCCGAGTATCTCGAAAAACTCGGCTGCGGCACACGCGAATACGAGCTTGTGGACGTGATGCCGGCCCGCCGCCCGGAGAAGCTCTCGGCTGTCTACATTCCTGCATCGTGACACGGGATGGCCTGCGCTCACCTTATTTAGGCTTTTCACGGTGCCCCAAGAGCAGAGGCCAGATTGAGCTGGGCAGGATGTTCTGAGGAACAACATGAAAACATTGCTCGAAGAATGGAGTGATGGGGTTCCCTCGCCGCTCGCCAAGGCGGTGGAGGCCAAGCGTCAACGCGGAGTGCCCATTGTGGACCTCATCACGGCGAATCCGCATGAGCACGGTATTGAGTTCCCAGCGGATCGACTCGAGCAGATCATGATTGAGGCCACCCGTGCCGCCCGCATCTACCGACCGGACCCACGGGGGCAACTTGCCGCCCGCGAAGCCGTCGCTGCCTACCATGGCGGCGTGGCACCCGATCAGGTGGTCCTTACCTGTGGCACGAGCATGGCCTACTGGTATGTGTTTCGCCTCTTAGCGCGACCGGGGGGCAACGTGCTTTGCCCTACTCCGACGTATCCACTGTTCGACGATTTGGCCCGGGCGGCAGGTTTAAACGTACGCTCATACCACCTGTCCCGCGGCCCGGGTGGGGCATGGCACATCGACACCGAGGAAGTGGAGTTTCAAATCACACCCCGAACCGTAGCGCTGGTGATCGTTTCCCCCCACAATCCCACGGGGCAGGTTGCCTCGGCCAGCGAGCTGGCTCGTGTGGCAGAAATCGCAACGCGTCACCGCCTGCCGGTTGTATTCGACGAAGTGTTTCGAGAATTCTTGCACACTGCGGCGGAGGTGCCTCGTCCCGGCAGCTACAGCCTGCCTTTCGCAATCACATTAAATGGCGTATCGAAAATGTTCGCCTTGCCGCAACTGAAGGCCGGATGGATGGTTGTGGAGGGTAGCGACTCCGTACTCGTGAACAAATTCCTGACCGCGCTCGAGTATCTCTCGGATACCTTTCTGCCGGTCAACGAAATGGTTCAGGCCGCTCTTCCGAGATTGTTGAGCCCACGCGGCTTCAGCGAAGTGGCGCGACTTGCGGCCATGTATCGTCAGCGAATGGAGAGCTTAATTCAGGCGTGGCGGGCCCATGGGATTCCTGTGGCAATGCCCGATGGCGGAGTCTATGCGATTGTACCCTTGCCGAGGGCATGGCAAGGGCGCGAGGAACGCTTCTGTGTTCGCCTTCTGGAGACTGAAAATATTCTCATGCACCCGTCCACGTATTATGGGACCTTCCCAGAACCGGCGCTCGTAATGACCTGTGTCGCTACCCCGCCTTGGCCGCTTGAGCGAATTGTCGAGGAGATGCAAGCCCACCCGGAATAGTTTGGGTAGGGCTACGGGCATTTACAGGTGTGCCTATAACTGTATCATGGCTGCTTGGATTGCGACGCGCAGATTCAATGGCGAACGCCTCCCATGAACTTTGCAAAACCCCACGCGCCGCGGGTTCTTTCATCAAGTTGCGCGCATGAGCCTCGGGCATGGCGGCTCGAAGGGCTTGGGATCCGAACTAGGCTTGCACAGAAAGGAGGGGTCGTTGGGATAGGAAAGGATCAGTTTAAGTGCATTTTCTGTGTGGTCTCCCAGCGACGACGGGCAGTGTCTCGCACGGCTTCCACCATGGCTCGCAGTGTCTCGCGCCGCTCGGCACTCAGCTCGACACCGAAAATCGTATCCACGATCGAGGGGGAGACGTTGCTAACGGCATTCAGAGGTGCGCCCGAAAGTGTTTCTTGAAGAATGACCGCTAAGGCACGTGTTGAAATCCCATCTGCATGCTCCACGCAAAAGTAATAGCGGAGGTTTTTCTCTTCATCGGGAATGGCCCAGAGGTATATTGGATCCCTCGCGCCACGAATGCGGTTGGCGGCTGGAAAGGGTCGCTGTGCCACGCTGGCCGGTGGGTCGAGATATTGTCCGGCAAACTCAATAAGCGTCATGATGCGGTCTGCGGGATCTCGGATGGCCCGAAATACCTCAAGTAACCGCGCCAGTTTTGCCGGGATGTTCTCTTGCTCGTTCACTTCAAAATAACTCTTCGCCATAGTTGCCAACCGCTTGTGGCTTCGTCAGGGCAAATAGCCAGATTGCTTAGTGCCCTCGCTCCTGGCAATTCCGCCATTTCTTTCATTGACTGCTTCTACTCAGCGTTTCCCCCAACTCTGTTGAAATAGCAGGGGCCAGCTCACAGCCAGCACTCACTCGGCTTCCCACTTCACCCAAGAATGTCGAGTAAAACGGTAGACGAAAAACCTGCCTGTCAATTCTTCTTTTTGTTCGGTGCCCCCGAGCGTTGTGTACGAGCTTACCACTGCCCTTAGGCAGTCCCACTGTGCTGCCCACGCCCAAGTTGAGCGTGCAGGCTGTAGGCCGCTTTAAGAGCTACCTCCCCGCATGCTCGTAGCCGATGGTAAGCTCGTCTACAAGCCACAGGGCACCAACTTTTGCCCCTACGCCCGTGCGACAACATTTCCAATGCAACAAAAAAAGAGAGGGTCGTCGAAATTTCACATTGTGACGGGGAAGGAACAAAATTGCTCTACGAACTTGTGGTTTCCGACGTCGGCTGACTTCGTGGGCTTGTCTACATGGCCATGCACCAAACTGGGCGTGAGAATTTGGCCCATCACTTCGGTGACTGAACGAGTAGTCGTCATCAACCCACCCGGCTTTGCCTTGCCCTTCTTAAGAACAAGGGGCACGATGGGAGGTCGGAGCCAGACTGTCATAGGAAATCATCCTGCCGGCGACAAGTGATTGGGGGAAACCGGGGGGTGACCGGCGTCACTAATTTATCCGACTCGGTGATCCATCCGTGCTCGACGCCCCCTGGGGTGGACCCTCGACTCTGCATTCGGTCATGAATAACTTTGACGGCGCCTTGTTGCTTATATCCGAATTTTGCGATGATTGCCACCGTGCCATTAAGTGGATTTTTCCGAGCCTTGGCGGATCCGGTCCGCCTGCGCATCCTCCATTTGCTGCACGTGGAAGAACTCACCGTGAGCGAGCTTGTGCGAATCCTTGATCTGCCGCAATCGTCGGTGAGCCGCCACTTAAAGGTTCTGAGGGATGCCGGCTTAGTTTCGGATCGGCCGCTGGGTGCAGCCTCATTTTACCGAGCGGTTTTGGAGGCAGACGGGCCCACGACTGGGTTACGCGATGCGTTGGCCGCAACGTTTTCCCCGGATGAACTCTCCCCCGCGGATCGCGATGCACTGGCCCGGGTGCTCGCCTCGCGGTCCGATGATGCGGCGAACTTTTTCGACCGTGTCGGTGCTCATTGGGATGCATTGCGCGAGGAGTGCTTTGGACCAACGTTCCACCTTGAAGCGTTCATTCACCTCCTTCCGCGCGAATGGACGGTGGCCGATTTGGGGTCGGGCACCGGCTATCTGCTCCCGCCTTTGGCAAACCACTTCCGGCGTGTGATCGGGGTGGATGCGAGCGCTCAGATGGTGACCTTGGCTCAGCGACGCGTGCGAGATGCCGGAGTCGCCAACGCAGAGGTGCGGATGGGGGAGCTCAATTGCCTGCCGATCGCAGACGCAGAGGTGGATCTCGCCCTGCTGGTGCTCATGCTTCACCACGTGGCCGACGTGGGTGGGGCTTTGCGGGAAGTGGCGCGGATCGTGCGCCCCAATGGACGTGTGCTCATTGTGGAGCTTCACCCGCACGAGAACGAGCTGTTCCGGGTGCGCATGGCGGATCGCCGGCCGGGGATTGCGCCTGCTGCACTTCAGGCATGGCTGGCCGAAGCTGGCTTCGGCGATTTCGAAACGTGGAATTATCCCGCGAACCCTCGCCCCGAGCATGAGCTCACGCCAATTCCTTCGCTCTACGGCGTTGTGGCGCGGCTGAAAGAAGTTTGCACGCACGAGCGTGCGACAAGGTCGGAGAAGGAGAAGTGAGATGAGCGCACAAATGCGCGTGCGAGCACCTCTCCTTCCGACACACGCAAGAAAATGAAAATAAAGAAAGGTTGGCACAACGATGACAACAGCAGTCCAAATTCCACCCTATGTGGTGAAGGACATTTCGTTGGCAAAGCTTGGCCGCGAAGAGATCCGCATGGCCGAGCACGAAATGCCCGGTCTCATGGCGATTCGCAAGCAGTATGGGCCGAAAAAGCCGTTGGCTGGCGCCCGCATTTCGGGCTCGCTCCACATGACGATTCAGACGGCCGTGCTGATTGAAACGTTAGTTGAGCTGGGCGCGGAGGTCCGTTGGGCAAGCTGCAATATCTATTCCACGCAGGATCAGGCGGCAGCTGCGATCGCGGCTCGCGGGATTCCTGTGTTCGCGTACAAAGGCGAGTCGCTGGAAGAGTATTGGCAGTTCACCAAATGGGCGCTCTCGCACGAGGGTGGCCCGACGCTCATCGTGGACGATGGCGGCGACGCGACCCTGCTGGTTCACCGCGGTTGCGAGCGCGAGGAAGAATACGAGCGGACCGGCAAGAAACCCGAGATCTCGCGCGAATGCGAGGAGCTGACCATCATTGATACCCTCCTCAACGAGACGCTCGACGAGGATCCGCGTTTCTGGCGGAAAATGGTTGAGGGAATCGTGGGCGTGAGCGAGGAGACGACCACCGGCGTCCACCGCCTCTACGAGATGGAGAAGCAGGGACGGTTGCGCTTCCCGGCCATCAACGTGAACGACTCGGTCACGAAGAGCAAATTTGACAACCTCTACGGCTGCCGGGAGTCGCTCATTGACGGCATCAAGCGCGCAACGGACGTCATGATCGCCGGCAAAAAGTGCGTCGTGTGCGGCTACGGCGACGTTGGCAAAGGTTGCGCCCAAGCCCTGCGTGGTATGGGAGCCCGCGTGTATATCACCGAGATTGACCCCATCTGCGCGCTCCAAGCCTGCATGGAAGGCTACGAAGTGGTGACCATGGACGAGGCCTGCGAGTGGGGCGACATCTTCGTCACGGCGACAGGAAATGTTGACGTCATCACCCGTGAGCACATGGACCGCATGAAACACGAGGCCATCGTGTGCAATATCGGGCACTTCGATGCAGAGATTCAGGTCAACGCCTTGTACAACGATCCGAACCTGAAAGTGCACGAGATTAAGCCGCAGGTGGATCAGATCGAGTGGCCGAACGGCAAACGCCTGACCGTCTTGGCGAAGGGGCGGCTGGTCAACCTTGGCTGCGCGACTGGACATCCGAGCTTCGTGATGAGCAACAGCTTCTCGAACCAGACAATCGCGCAAATCGAACTTTGGACCAACCGCAACACCGGCAAATACGAGAAGAAGGTTTACGTGCTACCGAAACATCTCGATGAGATGGTGGCGCGTTTGCACCTCGATCAGCTCGGCGCGAAGCTCACGAAGCTGACGCCGAAGCAGGCTGCCTACATTGGCGTGCCGATCGAGGGACCCTATAAGCCGGATCATTACCGTTATTGAGCTGGCAGGCGCTTTGGGCGCCGCGCATTGGCTCAGATGTTGAGAAGGGGAAGTCGCGTCAGACTTCCCCTCTTTCTTTTTGCTCGATCATGGCGGGTGGGGCGATGGAGTGTGACCGGCTGGACCCCAAGCTTGTGGCGTCGGACGGTGATATTCGCAGTCCATCAGGAAGGCGGTTTAGGCTCGGGCCCACGCTTGCCACTTCGGATCCACTCCTGCCGCGCAAGGATGTAGGCGCGCTTCTTGTCGAGCTCCGTGATTGGCCCGGATTTCTTCGGAAGGAAATGGGCATAGGGGAACTCCTCGGCCTCTTCGGCGGCTGGCTTCTCCGTGGGCGGCGCGCCGGGTGCGGCGGGTTTTGCTTCTCCTATTGGTGCTTTTGGGGATGCCGCTGGTTGCTGCGGACTGAGCAATTGCTCCACAATGAGCTTTGCGCCCCGGTCCAGCGAGTGGCTTTGAAGCAGGTTCTCGAGTTTTTCTTTGAGGGGTGAGCGGGTAGGACCCAGCTTGCGCAAGACCTCTGCAACACGGGTGCGCGTCTTGGGATCACCCAATTGGAGGGCGCCGAGCAGCTCATTGTGTAGTCGATCGCGAACCACCGGCGGCACCGGTGGAGCCGCATAGTCGGTCAGCGCCGCAAAGGCGGCGTTCGCAATGATAGGGTCGCTGTCAGTTAGATGCTTCACGATCGTGGGCAGCGCTGCCAAGGTGCGCTGCTTAGCCAACCCTGCAAAGGCAGCGACCTTCTTGGCGCGGCGCTTTGAGGCAAGAAGATATTTCGCTTCGAGATCGTGGATCCACGCGTGTTCTTCAGGGGACAGTGCCTTTGCGGGTTCTGGTTCCACGGCGCTGTCTGCTGGTGTGGTCTGAGCTCCCGGGAAAACTCCAAAAGGCCCGGACCCACTCTTCTGAGCACGCGCCATGTAGGCCTGCATGAGGATGTCCGCCGTTTCGCGCCCCGGTTGGGGAATTTTCCCCGAGCGGATCTGCTCAAATAATTCGCTGAGGAGTTCTTGCGCCTCCTCGCACTCAATTTTATTTACGGCGTACACGAGGCCAGCGAGCAATCGGTCGCGTGTGAGCGGTACCAAAGTGTCACTCGTCGGGTCATAAACCATTTCCTGCTGGTAGGCGGAGCGCTTCGCTCCCTCATCGTACAGGACGGCGTTGAAGATGAGCTGACGAAGCAGCGGAAGCGCCTCAGGAGTCGGCACTTTCGTAAAGAGTTCTGCGATGGCTAAATACGCGCCATTGACCGATTTTGCCTGTTCAAGTGCTACAGAGACAATGGTCGGCAGAACCAGAGGGACGAGGCGCGCCAGCAGATCGATGAGCGGCTGGCGGAAACCGAGAGGCGACGACGCCGCTTGTTGCGCCAGCTCGGGGCGCTCCAAGTGCCAAAGCGCTCGGGTTGCGGTCGTAGCCGCCCATTCGAGCAGCTTAGGATGAAGCCCATCGAGTGGGCCTTGCAGAAAAGCAAGCGCTGTCCGAATCGCGAACTCCATCTCTTGTGACGGAAGCCGCTGGATCACATGCCCCATCAAGTTCGAGCGACGTTCCGCGTCGAGGGAACGGGAGGCCTGTGCCAGTGCCTGAATCACAGCAATGGCCTCTCGGCGCTGCTCACCTGTCACGACTCGCCCGCGTGTGGCTTGCGCCAAGAGATCGAGCAAAACCTTTTGCGCGCTCGTGTCCCCAATGCTGCCGAGAGCCGCGATGCATTGGTAACGGACATTCAAGTCCTGCTGCTTGAGCCACTGCGCAAGCAGCGGCACAACACGCGGGTTTCGCAAGAGCCCGAGGACTTCAACGATCGCTGGCCCAAGGCGCGTGGCTACATTCACCTTTGCAAAAGCTACGTAGGAATCCAACGCGCGTGGGATGGTGCCAAAGCGTGCAAAGACCCGCGCTGCGACCAGTCGGGCGGTGCGGCCAAGGGTTGCGTAGAGCCGTTGCTCCACCCCCGCTAATGCAGCCGTTTTCGTAGTCTGAGGCTGTGGGACAAATTCCACAAAGAGCTGGGTAGCCTCGTAAAATCGGTTGTGCTGGTAGCTCGTCAGGCAGACTGCGAAAATGGCGCGCACCACGCGCTCGAAGCGTTCGAGATCCTCTTCGCTCGGCTCGTGAAGTGCCAGCCGATCGGGGAGCGACCGGCTCAGTTCCACAACCGCCTGAGTGAGCTCCACCCGCTGTGTTGCTGCAGCGCCCAACTCACGCCGGGCCGAGGACGCCACTGCGCTCTCGTACTCCTGCAGAAGCTCGACGACGTCCTCCCCGTCGAGCCCAACTTGCGAAGCCACACGGGCGATTTGCTGGACAAAGGCCTGCACACGCTCGCGACCTGCGACGATGTTGCCGAGGACGTTGCCGATCTGACGTGCCCGCAACCGACGTTGTGCCCCATCGGTTGCCGTTGCCACCAAAGCGCGGACACTCTCCAGCGCCTTCTTTGCGTCGCCTGCCTTCACATGGAAAAGCAGTTCGTTGACCAAGCGCTCGTTGGCAATTTGGTCGAGGCGTTGGCGCCAAGCGGAGTAGAGCTCCAGTTCCTCACGTAGCGGTGCCAGAACGGTGTTAGCTATGGGGTCAGGCAGGGCTGGTGCAAGCGACTCGCGAAAGCGAAGAGCCGGCTCTACCCGCAGTTCCTCGCGATATACCGCTGCCAAGCGTTCACCCAGCTCTTGGGCTTCATGCATCGCGTGAGGCGAGTTTTCCAGCAACGCTTTCGCTAAACTCAAAGCTTGGGGGACTCGCCCCTCATCTAATGCTTGGATGATGTGGTTCAGATTGCTCATTTGCTTCTGGTTGCTCACAGAAATCGTCGTAGAAACGCACGTGCGTCAAATTCAAACTCGAGCAGTCGACGCCTCGGCGCCAACGACACGCAACTTCGCCGCGCATGCGGAGCGATCATGCCACGATCCCTCGACCTTTCTTCGTTGAAAGTCGTGCCGTGGGTTGCTCATTGTGCTCACGAGCATGCACGTATGAGAATATAACAATGTGGGAGAGCGCGTCATGGGAGACTGCCTGTTCTGCTCGATCATCGAAGGCAAAATCCCGTCTGAAAAAGTTTATGAAGATGCGTGGTGCGTGGCGTTTCGCGATATCAAGCCGCAGGCCCCGACGCACATTCTAATTGTCCCGCGCAAACATATTCCAACGACGAATGACCTGACCGAAGCCGACGCCGAACTCGTGGGCAGACTGTTCCTTGCTGCGAAGGAGCTGGCCAAGCGGGAAGGTATCGCCGAAGCGGGATACCGAACGCTGTTCAATTGCAACGCGGCCGCTGGTCAGGCCGTCTACCACATTCACCTCCATCTGTTGGGTGGGCGCCAGCTCGGTTGGCCTCCCGGATGAGCGAAAGGTGACCGAGAATTTGCCGGAAAAACAACCAACCGGGTCTGGGGCACGGCGCGCGGTAGTTGGAGCGGTGTTCGGAGCCGCGCTGTTGTGTGCCTTAGTGTTTCACTTGGGGCAGCCGGGGTTGTGGTTTCTCGGCGATAGGGTGTTACAGCTTGCCGGCGCTACAGCACCCACCGTCATGCTGCTCTTGGGGTGCGCGTTGGGGGGGCTTCTCTTTGTCCCGCGAGCCGCTTTGCGGCACCTTGATCCTGCGGAGATAGGGTTATTCGCATGCCTCGCCGGAGCTCCCATGGTGAGCGCGGCATGTCTCATACTGGGCGCCATGGGGTGGATGTCTCCGCCGGTCGCTTGGATGGCCCTCGTGATCTTGGCAGCCGTTGGGGGAGTGCGATGGTGGAAGGTGCGGACGTGCTTGGCGCAGGCGAGCTTGCTGGACGTCGACGCCGACGTCCAGCGAGAGCACGTCTCGCGGGCGACGAGGTGGGGCCATCGAGCAGTAACCGCCGTCTGCGTTTGGGCTGGGCTTGTGATTCTTGTGAGCGCCTTCGCTCCCCCTCTGGTATACGACGTGACGGAGTATCATTTGGGGGCATTCCGCGACTATGGCTTGGAAGACCGATGGCAGCTTCGCCCCGTCCCGCACAACATGTATGCCCGATTTCCATTTCCTGTCGAGGCGATCTACTTTTTTGGCATCTTTCTCGACTCGGGAGCAGATTTTTCACCCAAACTCGTCAACGCAGCGGCTGTATTGGGTTTGGTGATGCTGGCGAGCCGCATGCTGGCCCGCTGGCACGTGCCGCTGCAATGGCGACGGCTGGCCTGCCTCGCCATCCTTGCGCATCCCGTTCTGCTTGAGGTCTCCCTCGATGCCTACATTGATGCCCCGACCGCGCTTTTTGTCCTCGCAAGTTTCTATGTATTGGAGCGAGCCTTCGGCGGGTTTGGGCCTCCCGTTCCTCGGCAGGTGGCGCTGTGTCTGCTGCCGTTGTTTGGTTGGTTTGCCGGCAATGCGTTGGTGACCAAGTATACCGTGGCCCAACTCTACGCCGTCGCTGGGTTGATATGGGGAATCCTTGTGATGATTCAGGCGCGCCGCGCGAGGGCTAACCGGCAGGAGCCCGGAAGCCATGCTGAGGCCGCAGATCCTTGCTCAGAAGCGAGTGTGCGCCGCTGGCTTTTTCTCAGTGCTGGCTGCTTCTGCCTCCCCATCCTGCTTTGGCTTGGGAAAAATGTGGTCTATTACGGCAACCCACTCGAACCCTTCTTTGTATGGCTTTTCCGGCCAACGGATTCGCAAGCGGTGTTGCGCGAGCGATTCTACATTGAGTCGCATTACCCGCAGCCGCTTTGGTCGGCGGCCTACTGGCGGACGCTCTCCACCCGCTTGGAAGCGTTCCAATGGTTTTTGCTCGCACCGCTCGTGACGTTGCCGTGGATTCGGCCGCGTCCTGCCGGCGCGCGCATGCTCACGGTCGTCTTGCTGAGTTACCTCGCGTGGAATCTCATTCGCTATAGTCAGGATCGGTTCCTTCTTGCTTCGTTTGTGCTCGTGTCGGTCATCGCTGTAGATGTTCTAAGCCGAATTCCGATCCGCTGGCTACGTTGGGTTGGCGCACTCGGCATTGCTGCAACATCGGCTGCAAACCTGCTTCTCCATACGGTACGAGTTGCAAACGGCGGGGAATTCGCTTATTTAGCGCATCTAAGCGCGAGCCCAAGCGCACAGGCATGGGAAGCCCGTGGAGAGTTTTATAAGAGAAATCTCGGGGCGCTCGGCGAGATCGTCGCGCGGCAAGCACCGCCGCCCTCCGTCGCAACTGGAGTGAATTCTGCTGGCAGCCACCTTTTGCGCCCCACGGATTGCGTTTTCCTTGTGTACGAAGCCCGGCCGTATCTTTTCGTTTGTCGCACGGCGTACAACACGGTGTTTGACGACAGTGTGCTTCTTTCGTTCGCGCGAGGAGCAAAGGCGCCGTCAGAGATTGATGCACGTCTGCGGTCGGCGGGCTTCACCCATGTGTTGGTGAACCGCGAGGAGCTCAGGCGTTTCATCCATCAGTATGCACGCCCTGAGCAACTGGAAGCGCTGGGAGTCACGGACGTGATGCGTGAATTTCCAAAGATCCCCACGCCCGAAGATCTCTATCCACCATTTTATCTGGCTCCCACATGGAAGGCAGATCGCTCGATTGTCCTTGCTTGGCTGGCTGAACTCCGCAAGCGCGCTGTGTGGGTGGGAGGATCCCCGCCTATCGATATCTATCTTGCCCCGATTCCATGAACGATTCAGGATTTCCGAAGACTCGGCGAAACGGCTCAGCCCACAGCGCCGTCCCGCGCAGACTGGCCGAGGTGGAGAGAATTGTAGAGGTGGGAGATGTCAACCTTTGCGACACGTCTTGCGTCTAATATGAGCGAAAGCCAAGGACAACGCGGGAGGTACTTTGCATGAAAGTCACACATGTGCCGAGTGGGCTCACACTGATCGAACTCCTCATCGTGGTCGCCATCATTTCCGTCCTTGCCACGCTTGCCGTGGTCAACTACTCGGAGTCGCAGGTTCGCTCGAAGGTGGCGGCCACCAAGAACAACATGCGTGTGCTGGTGACCGCGCTTGAGAGCTACGCGACGGACTGGCAACGCTACCCCTCAAGCCATGGAGTCGGCGATTACTACATGGAGGACCAGCTTGTCGCCCCGATTTCCGTGCGCCTTATCCCTCTCACCACTCCCGTTGCCTACATCACGACGATTCCGCAGGATCCATTTCCGCCGCATGACGGCTGGGGACGCATTGATCGCGACATTTACGACACCTTCGATTATCTCGACAGTGCGGCGCTTCCGCATCGGGGCTCGGGGCTCACCTCGGGCGCGTTTTATCGAATCGCGAGTCCCGGACCCGATCTCTATCAAGCGTTTGGTGGACGGACGGTGGCTTCGGCGGATTACGAATGCAACCTCATGGGCGTAGATTACGATCCAACCAACGGAACAAAGAGCGCCGGTGACATCGTGCACGTGGGACCAATGGATACGGACCACGCGAATCCCATGGATCCCACGAACCCCAACCGCCCCGGCATTTTGCGCGCACCCAACTATGTGGAACAGTTCCGCGCTGGCCCCTGAGTCGAGCGAGATGCGCAGCCGACTCGTTGTTACGTACTTTTCGTGCATGCGAGTGGAGTGGTGGAGAGAGTTTTCCCCGTTGACAGCAACCGTGCCGCAACTCAGCCTTCGGGAACCATGGGGGTACGTTCATTGGACCAACGGACCACCGCACCTTGCGAATTCAGCCTAAGCTTATCCCCGCCTGTGAGTCAGCGAGAGCGATGGGCGATCCCGCTCCTACTCTTGCCGTTGGCCCTGATTGTCGTCAACTTGCAGGAGGCCACGACCGGCGGAGCCTACTCCAAAACGTTCGAAAACTATCTGTGGGGGCGAATCGGCCCAATCTTCGACACTCGGGTCCTTATGCGCTGGGTTCTTGCCATCACATGGACCTTCTCGCCAATCGAGACAACGGCCGAGAAAATTTACCCTTTCTTACAGTGGGGGGCCTTGTGGCTGGCGCTATGCGCGACGTTCGGATTTGCTCGCACGTTTCTCCCGAGCTGCGAAGCTTTGCTCGCGACGTTGCTAACTTCTCTCTGGGTTACGTGGGGGTTCCTGCCCATTGGCTATTCGATGTCCTATCCGTATGACCTGCCCGCGCTCATGTTCTCGGCGCTTGGCCTCTACACGATCACACGGGGAGAGTTCTGGCTGCTTATGGCGATTGTGGGGTTAGGTACCCTCAACAAGCAAACCACCCTGTGGTTGATTCCAGCATGGGCACTCTGGCAGTGGTGGCTCATTCGAGCGGCGCACGGCAAAGGTGGAAACGCTGAAGCAGGCGAACCCAGGCGCGTGCGTGTACTTACCCGAAAGCAACTCATTGCCAGCACCCTTGGGTTGGGTGGTCTCTACTTCCTTCTCTATGAGGTGCCGCGACTCGTCTACCGCATGCGCGCGCCGCGGGAAACGCGCTTCATGCCGGCGCTCTATTTTGCGGACTGGTACGAGGGAGCATCCGGTCTGCCACGTTACGTCGTGAATTGGCGCGAGTTGTGGTGCCTCCCCCGGGCGATCCACCATACGAATCTGCTTCAGAATTTCCAGTGGTATGCTTTGCCCTACCTTCTGGGTTTGGCGGGCTGGCGGTGGTTGCCCACGCCTCTCAAGTTGTTAGGCGTGGCCGCACTGGCCCACTTCATTCCGACGTTTATGGTGGGCAACATCTGGGAGCTGCGCATTTTCAACGAAATCCTACCGTGGGGAGCGACCTGCGCCGTGATGGTTGCGCGCAGTCTCTTGCGTCCAGAATGCCAAATAGCGCCTGTTGCCCGTCTACCAGAGGAAGAGGCGGCTGACGCCCCAAAACCCGCTCCCACGCCAGAGGTGCGTAGCTGAAACGGTTGGGACCGAGTAGCCGGAGGAGGGGGAATCGCGAAAAATAATTGTGGGCGCTGGTTCGCGACCCAGCGCCCGATTCGGGAGGAGGAGGAACCCATGGTTGGATGGGTGGTCTGGGGTCAATCTCAGCTCGTTTTGACCTCGATGCGCTTCGCCTCGCCTTCGGCAGAGGCCTTGCGCGGGATCGTTACCGTCAGAACGCCGTTCTTGAATACAGCCTGAATCCCATCCGTATTTGCGTCCTCCGGCAGTGTGAGTAACCGCTGGAAGGCGCCGTAAGTGCGTTCCGAACGGTAGTAGTTTTGGCCCTTTTCCTCGCGCTCCTGTTTCTTCTCGCCGCTGATCCGAAGCGTGTCGCCAACCACCTCGAGCGTAACGTCCTTTTCGGTCACGCCCGGCAACTCAACGCTGACGGTATACTCCTTGTCGTTGGCCGCGATTTCCACGCTTGGCTTGAACCACCCACCTTGGGTT
Organism: Candidatus Sumerlaea chitinivorans; assembly: GCA_003290465.1. Classification (GTDB taxonomy): domain Bacteria; phylum Sumerlaeota; class Sumerlaeia; order Sumerlaeales; family Sumerlaeaceae; genus Sumerlaea; species Sumerlaea chitinivorans. The sequence continues at coordinate 2,057,546 of CP030759.1, read as the reverse complement.
ACGGGCGCGAGGAGACGATCCCAGCGAGCCAAAGGAGCACCCACCCCGCGGAAGAACTCATCGAAGATCCGGTCAATCTCGCGGTGCAGGTTCGCCAGTGGCCAATCTGGCCATGCGAACTCGTCGCGACGGACCGGCAGAAAGCTCCTCTCCTGTTCCTCCTCCTTTTTGAACCAGTTCCATGGAACGAGCTTGTTGAATTTCATGGCATCCACCTCCTTTCCCGAAACTTACTGAACCTGAATGGTTTGCTTGGAGCTTGCGGTGGCTCCTTTTACGCGTGGGATTCGCACCGTGAGCACGCCGTTCTCGAGTTTCGATTCAGCCCGAGAAGCATCCGCATCTGCGGGCAGGGTGATGTCTCGCCGGAATTGCCCGACGAAGATCTCGCGGCGTGCCATTCCTTTGGCCGATTCGTCCCGCCGGCTTTCACGCTTGCCTTCGATCGTGAGGCGGCCGTTCTCAACGGTCACCGTCACGTTGCTCTTGTCCACCCCCGGCAGGTCGAATCGGTAAATGTAGGCGTCGTCGGTCTGCTCGAACTCCCCACGCGGCGAGAAGCCCCACGCAAAACCTCTCGCGCCGCGGGTGTGCTCGTCGAACCGCCGCCACGTTTCGCGGATGAGCCGATCCATGCGTTGACGCATGGCTTGGAGCTCCTGCCACGGATCCCAATCCATGCCCCACGGTCGAGCCCAGATGTCCGGCTCGGGCTCCTCCAGCCATGGCAGGCGATCGACGTTGTCGTCAGCCGGGGCGGAGCTCGCTCCCGCAGAGGATTTTCCCGAGCGCTGAGCCCCTCCCAGCACTTCCAATGCGCGCGAGATACGCTGCGAAGGGTCCATGGACTCGTCGCGTAGAATCGAGTCCAGCCGGGCGAGCACTTCCTCCGAAGATGGGGCAGTGCTCGCCCGCGACCCTTGGTGCGTTTTCTCGGCGTGCAGGTAGGATACGCCACCTGCGAGAAGCAAGGTGACGAGCAGACTCGCGATCACCCACATCGTCGGAATTCGTTTGCGGAGAAGATCGAACCATTTCTTCATCATGGCTCATCCCTCCTTTCCGCGATGGGATGTTCTCACGACCTGCACCCACGGCCTAAAGCATACACCGTGCCAAATGCGCTTTCCGCAACTATCGCGACGATGTCTTGAAACCGTGCGCGCAGCAGCCCGAAAAGCCCGATAAATTTAAGGAGAAAAATGAGGCACTGCACCTGATTCAGATTCAAGCCACTCACGAAGCATTCGTCGACGAAAGTCTTCTGCAACCGCATGTGTCACTGTGCAACGCGACGAATTTTGCACTGCTTCTTCTGGAAACACCCTTCTGGGAGCTCACCCCTTGCGGACTCGCGCCAACCGCGCTTTTCGTAGCACACCTCCTTTTGCTTTCCTGCAAGTGGTCATCGTTGAAATGCCTTTCCCCCAGTAATGGGATGAGGTCACGGTTCCAAGTCGTGTAGGGTCAGGCATATGTTGCGGCCTTGCGCGGGGAGGGTGTATGGGGGTTCCCCGGACAACCTCGAAGGTGAGCTGTGGGGGAGCAGCGAGCATAAAGCCTTGCCTTGAGATGCTCTGGGGACGAGCGCGATGCGGAACTATAAGCTGGCCCATGTTTTGCAATGCGTGAGAGGGCAGACGAGAGAGTTTTTTTCATCTGAGTGTGTGGCGTAGGCACCCGTATCGCAATCCGTGAAGGAGGGCTGGAACGATGGTGGATAACTTCCTGCGTCGAAACAGTCACGCGTTGGGTAAAGTTGCTCTTATCGGGAACTACCTTCCGCGCCAGTGCGGAATCGCCACCTTTACGACGGACTTGCTGACCGCTCTGAGCGGCGAACTGCCTCGTTCAGAATGCTGGGCGGTGGTGATGAATGACGTCCCGGGTGGCTATGATTATCCGCCGCAGGTGCGTTTCGAAATTGATCAGCGGGCCTTGCGCGATTATCGCCTCGCCGCGGACTTCCTGAACATGAGCCACGTGGACGTGGTTTGTGTCCAGCACGAGTACGGCATTTTCGGTGGCGAGGACGGCGCCTACATTCTCGATCTTCTTGCTCATTTGCGGATGCCCATCGTTTCCACCCTCCACACGGTCCTTCAGGCGCCTACGCCGGGACAGAGGCAAGTGTTGAGTCGGTTGTGTCAGCTTTCCGACCGCTTGGTGGTCATGAGCCAAAAGGCTAAGGAAATCTTAAAGGAGGTCTATAAGGTCCCCGAGGAGAAGATTGTGATTATTGGTCACGGCATTCCCGACGTGCCGTTTGTGGACCCAAACTACTACAAGGATCAATTCGGGGTGGAAGGACGCAAGGTTATCTTAACCTTTGGGTTGCTCTCGCCGGGCAAGGGGATCGAGTACATGATCGAGGCTCTGCCTTCGATCGTGCGGCAGCACCCCGACGTCGTGTACATTATCCTTGGCGCCACCCACCCGCATGTCAGACGTCAGCATGGGGAAGAGTATCGCTTGTCGCTTGCACGGCGAGCTCGCCAGCTCGGGGTGGCTGACCATGTGATTTTCCACAACCGGTTTGTCGAGCTTCATGAGCTGTGCGAGTTCCTCGGAGCGGCTGACCTCTACGTCACGCCCTACTTGAATAAGGAGCAGATCGTGTCGGGCACGCTCGCCTACGCGCTTGGGGCCGGCAAGGCCGTGGTGAGCACGCCGTATTGGTATGCGGAGGAAATGCTGGCTGAGGGACGGGGATGCTTGGTGCCTTTCCGGGATTCCGAAGCGCTTGCTGAGCGCATCAACTTCCTCCTGACGAATGAGGTGGAACGCCACGCGATGCGCAAGCGTGCCTACACCTATTGCCGCGAAATGGTTTGGAAAGAAGTGGCGCGCCGCTATCATGAAGTTTTCCTCGACGTGCGGGCCGAGCGTGAATGCCGACCGCGCGCGGTCTTCCGCATGCCGGCTCTCGATGAAGGCACTGGCGAAATGCCCGCTGTGAAACTCGACCATTTGGTCCGCCTCACGGATGACGTCGGGATTCTCCAGCATGCAAAGTACGTCGTGGCAGATCGCGACCATGGCTATTGCACCGACGACAATGCGCGGGCCCTCATCGCCGTCCTGATGGCGCAGGAGCACGTGGATACCACGGAAACTTCCGAGCGAGAACTCTTTGATCTGGCCTGCCGCTATCTGAGTTTCCTGCAGCATGCCTTCAATCCCGACAACGGTCGCTTCCGCAATTTCTTCGGGTACGATCGGCGGTGGAGTGAAGAGGTTGGTTCGGAAGATAGCCACGGACGGGCCGTGTGGGGCCTCGGCGTGGCTATCGAGCTGGCAAATTCGGACGATTTGATTGGGGCCGCGCTGAACATTTTCGAACGCGCGTTGCCTGCTTTCGAGAACTTTACCTCGCCGCGAGCGTGGGCCTTTGGTCTTTTGGGAATGAGCGCATACCTCGAGCGGTTCCCGGGCGACAGCGAAGTGCGGCGCCAGCGCGAACATCTGGCTCAGCGGTTGTTCAATCTGTACAAAGAAGTCGCAACCGAGCGCTGGCCGTGGCCCGAGGAATATCTGACGTACGACAACGGTCGAATTCCGCAGGCGTTGCTCGTCTGTGGGCAAGCGCTCCAAAGCCGCGAAATGCTGCAGGCAGGCTTCCGCTCGCTTGAGTGGCTTGCGGAAATCCAGAAAGATCCACGGGGGCACTTTGTGCCGATCGGCAATCACGGCTGGTACCGGCGCGATGGCGACCGTGCCCGCTTCGACCAACAGCCCATTGAAGCCTTGGCGATGATCGAGGCGTGTCGCGTGGCCTATCGGCTGAGTGCGGAAACAAAGTGGCTCGATTATGCGCAACTGTGCTTAGACTGGTTCTTGGGTAGAAACGACCTCAACGCGCCCCTGTACGATCCGGCCACCGGAGGCTGCTGCGATGGCCTCACCGCGGACGGACCCAACCGCAATCAGGGCGCGGAGTCGTCGTTGGCATGGCTCTTGTCCCTCTTGAATATGTACGCCTTGAGTAGTGATCGTGTGAGTATTTCGGCCGAGGTCGATTCAACCAGATCCTAACGTGAGGAGGTTCTGGTATGGCAGGCAATCCGATTGTACTGGTCAGCTCTTATCCGCCGCGGCTATGCGGCATTGCCACTTTCACCGAAGAAGCTCGGGAGTTCATTCAAAAAGCAAACCCCGATCGCGAGGTCGTCGTCGTTTCGCATACCGACGGCGGAGGAGAAGGTGTTTATCCGATTATGGACCTGCGGCGTGAGGACTGGTGGAAGACGACGGCGGAGTTCATTTGCAAACTGGATCCGTACGTCGTGCATATCGAGCACGAGTACGGGCTCTACGAACATTACGATGACCGCGGTGTGGGCGACGGGAACGAAGGGTTCCTCGATCTGCTTCTTGCGCTGCGGGACTATCCGACGGTTGTCGAGCCTCACACGGTTCACGGGCGACTTCGCGATTTCGAGGCCGATTTTATTTATAAGATGTGCCGGCGTGCCCACGTGGTGCTCTTCAAATGTCATTACCAGAAATGGCGTCTCGACTGGACGTTCCGTGGGCGGGGCTGGCGTACGCCACGCAATATCATGGTGGTGCCACACGGCGCACGGCCTGATAAACGGTGGGGCATCCACGAGGTGCCTGCGTTACGGCGCGAGTTCGGGTTGGATGCTGCGGGGCTTGCGGACCACGTCGTTGGAATGATTGGGTGGATCCAAAGCAATAAGCGCTGGGATATTCTCATCTCCATGTGGGAAGAGATTCACGAAGAGATCCAGCGCCGCACGGGAGAGGACTGGGATCTCCTTGCGGCCGGTGCGATGCGCGATCCCGCGCACCGGGCCGACTATGAAGAATGGAAAGTTGGAATCCGCATCTTAGCGGACAAAGGCATCGCGCATTACCATGAGTTCATCCCACGGGGCGACGAGTACTACAAGCTCATGGCGGTTTGTGATTTCATTGTGCTGCCCTCAACGGATGAAACGCAGTCCGGCACCCTTGCCCGGATCATTGCGCTGAATAAGCCGTTCATTACGACCGCCCCCATGGAGGGGCTCACGGCGCAAACCCTCGAGAGTGGCGGTGGACTGCTCTTCACCACAAAACAAATGCTGCGTGATCACGTGATTCGTCTTGCGACGGACGAACAATTGCGCATACAGTTGGGTGAGAATCTGCGACGCTACCTCGATGAAGTCGTCTCGTGGGAGGTCGTGGCGCGGCAGTACAACGAGGCCTACGACTTGGCGCGCACAGCCTGTCTCCAAGGACGGCCGGCGGAACTCCCGATGGAGTTCTGAGTCACAAGTCACAGGTATGTCACTGAATCGGCTCCAGAAGGAGCCCATTATTTTTTTTGCGAATTCGCAGTTGACCGGCCTGAAATGAAGACGATTACGTCATTCCCATTTCTGCCGGGAGGCCGAGTGGCTGTTGTCGTAACGTTTTGAGTTGGTAGTCAGGAGACTAACGTCATGGACTACTGTTCGAGAAGCCTTAGTCGCGTAGTTGGGGTGGTGCTATTGTCCATCGCTTTGTTGGGTTCTACCGTTGCTGCGGACTCGTCAGGAAGTGCTAAGAAAGCTGATAAGCCAACCACTGGTTCAACAAGTCAGGATCGCCTGCTCCCTCCCCTGGTGTGGGGAAAAAACAATGAGTGGAAGCTTCAGGTGGGTGGCGATCAGCGGGCGCGTTTTGAAGTGCGCAAGAATTACGATCTTAACAACAAAGTCGGCGATAACGACGATCTCGGCTTTGTGCGGACCCGCGTGAATTTTGACCTGAGCTACCAGAAGCTGTGGCGGGTCTACTTGGAAGTGGCAGATGCGCGGCAAGTCGGTGCACGTACCGAACTCATGCAGGAAGCGTATTGGCATCTACACCAGCTTTATCTCGAGGCGCGAGTGCGGGAGAACTCCCCGTGGAGTTTGCGAATCGGCCGGCAAGCCGTCTCCCTCGGAGAAGAGCGTTTGGTCGAGTACGGCTCGTGGTCGAACCTGCTGAAACTTTTCGATGGAGCACGGTTGCGCTACAAAGACGATCGCATGGATCTTAGCTTCTTAGTTCTCCAGCCAGATATTTATCAGCGTCGCCACAAACCCGCGCTGACCACCGACGAACCACATCCTCTCAATCATACTTGGCTGTATGGTTTCTATGGCACCTTCTACACCCTCAAACCCCACGAGTTCGATCTCTATGCGCTTGGCTATAGTGATCGAAATGCTTTCCGCACATTCCCTTCCGCAATAAAAGGTGAAAATGGTGAGTATGGCACCTCAAGCCGATACACGGTGGGGACGCGTTGGCGTGGCCCGCTCGCGAAACATCCCGGTGTTGGTACGCTTGGCTATGGCCTTGAGGCTGCGTATCAGTTCGGAAACATCGCCGAGGACGATTTGCGGGCCTACATGCTGCATGCTGATATCAACTACAAATGGGAAAAGCCGTGGAAACCGATGCTGAAGCTGGAGGGGAATCTGGCCAGCGGCGACCGCAAATTCGGCGACGGCGAGAACAACAGTTTTAGCCCGCTGTTTGGTACAAACCACACCCCGTATGGCATCATTGACTTTGTACGACTGCAGAACCTGCGCGAGCTGGCACTGATTTTCAGTGTGGAGCCAACGGACAAGCTGAAATTGCAGGCGGAGGTGCATCATTACTGGCTCGATTCACGCACGGATACATGGTACAATGGCCCGGGTTCCTTACGCGACAAGACCGGGCAAAGCGGTCGCGACCTCGGGGACGAGCTAAGCCTAATGGCGAAGTATAAGCTTTCGAAGCGCGTGGAATTGGAGGGCGGGTATTCCCACTTCTTCGCAGGCAATTTTCCTCGCAAGCATGGCCGGAGTGATAGTGCCAACTTCTTTTACGTTCAATATGTAGTGAAATTTTAAGTGTCTTTAAGAAGCACAAGCGAAGTCCACAGCATTCCAGCTGTGCGGTGGAGACTTATTTTTTCATGTGTAGTACGGTTGTGCGACTCGTTTTTCTTGAACAAGGATGTGATCTCCTCGGTCCGGCGTGTCATCCGCGAAAAGCAATGCGTGAATATAGTTGTCGTTTTGCAATAGTTAACCACGGTTAACAATGCAAGCAATGAGTGAAATGCCCAAGCCGGAAGTCCTCGAAGCCATTGCTGCGCTTCAGCGGTTGGCGGAGCTTTTTATTGAGCGCCGCGAGCGCTTAGCGCGCTCTGTCGGTCTAACCGTCGAGCAATGGCGAGTGTTGCAGGAGATTGGGGGCGAGGGGTTCATGCCGTCGCTTTTCGCCCGCGAACGACAGTGTTCTCCCGCAGCCGTCTCGAAAACCATTCGTCAGTTGCTTGACAAAGGGGCCATCGCCGTTGAGGTTTCCGCGCACGATGGGCGTCAGCGAAGCTATCGCCTGACGCCCACGGGGCGAGCGTTGCTTGCAAGGTTAAATCGGGCTCGGCAACGTGCAATTCGGGCGGTGTGGCAAGATCTGCCACCGGGCCAGCTGAAACAGTTTTCTGAATTCAGTGGCGAGCTGGCTCGCCGCCTCGAAGCATACTCTGCTCAGGAAATGCAGGCGGAGCGACTCACCAACGCCCGACGCGCGGCGCCGAATGGCCATGCGCTTCGTTCAAGAAAGGCATAAACCATGGGAACGAATCTCTACAATAAAGTGTTTGATCTTCACACAGTCCGCCGCCTTCCGTCCGGCCAATATCAGTTGTTCATGGGGCTGCAGCTCATCCACGAGGTCACCTCCCCACAGGCGTTCTCGATGCTGCGGGAGCGTGGGTGGAAGGTGTTGTACCCCCATCGGAATTTCGCCACGGTGGACCACATTGTCCCCACGGATACGCTTCAGCGGCCGCTCGCGGATCCTCTCGCCGAGGAGATGTTGGCCGCGATTGAAAAGAACACCCGCGATTTTGGAATTACTTTCTTTTCACCTGAGACCGGCAAGCAGGGGGTGGTTCACATTATCGGCCCAGAGCTGGGACTCACGCAGCCGGGGATGACCATTTGCTGTGGCGATTCGCACACAGCAACCCACGGGGCTTTCGGTGCGCTTGCCTTTGGGATTGGAACAAGCCAAGTGCGCGACGTCCTCGCCACCCAAACGTTGGCCATGGACAAGCTGAAGGTGCGCCGCATCGAGATCAACGGCGAGTTGGCGCCCGGCGTCTATGCTAAGGACGTGATTCTGTACATCATCAACCGTCTCGGCGTGAAAGGCGGAGTGGGGTTCGCTTACGAGTATGCAGGCGAGGTCTTCGAGCGCATGACGATGGATGAGCGTATGACCGTCTGCAACATGTCCATCGAAGGTGGCGCACGCTGTGGCTACGTGAACCCCGACCAGACGACGTATGAATATCTCAAGGGGCGACCCTATGCCCCCCCGGCCGAAGCATGGGATCGCGCTGTCGCTTTCTGGGAAAGCATCAAGTCGGATCCCGATGCGGACTACGACGACGTGGTGTATTTCCGCGCGGATGAGATTGAGCCCATGGTCACGTGGGGCATCACGCCGGGCCACTCGGTGCCGGTGAGCGAAGTGGTGCCAGACAAGAGTCAGTTCCCGGCAAGCGAACACTCGCTCATTGAAGAGGCCTACGAGTATATGGGGGTCCGCCCCGGCCAGCCCGTGAAAGGGATGAAGATTGATGTAGCCTTCATCGGCTCATGCACCAACGGCCGCCTTTCGGATTTTGAGGAAGTCGTAAAGATGATTGAAGGACGAGGTTTCAAGGTTGCCCCTCACGTCCGAGCAATTGCAGTGCCGGGGAGTCAGCAGGTGTATGACGAGCTCGTCCGTCGCGGCTACGACAAGGTTCTCACCGAGGCAGGCTTTGAGCTGCGTTACGCAGGCTGCTCGATGTGCCTTGCGATGAATCCCGACAAACTGCGCGGGCGCGAGGTATGCGCGAGTTCGTCGAATCGTAACTTCAAGGGGCGCCAGGGCTCACCCGTGGGGCGCACGCTACTCATGTCGCCGGTCATGGTTGCTGCCGCAGCCTTTGCCGGTGAGGTCGTGGACGCCCGCGAATTCTTTGGCATCCCCGCTATGGCAGGAGAAAGCAAATGAACGACATGAAGCGTATTCGTATTACAGGTCGTGCAGTGAGTGTGCGCGGCAATGACATCGACACGGACCGTATTATTCCAGCACGTTACCTCCGGTGCGTCACTTTTGATGGCCTCGGTGAGCACGTCTTCGAGGACGATCGTGCTCAACTGAAAGCAAAGGGCGAGACACACCCCTTTGACCGTCCAGAGTTCGCCGGCGCCGAGATTCTCTTCGTGAACAAGAACTTTGGTTGCGGATCCTCGCGCGAGCATGCTCCGCAGGCCGTCATGCGGTGGGGCAAGGGTATCAAAGCAATTGTCGGTGAGAGCTTTGCTGAGATCTTCTTCGGCAACTGTGTTGCGCTTGGCATTCCGTGCGTGACGGTGGACGAGGCGACCGCGCAGGAGATCATGGCGCTTAATGAGGCTCATCCTGAGACGGAATTCACGGTAGACCTTGAGCGGATGGTGCTGACCGGCGCGGGACGCGAATGGCCCATTCAGCTTGCGGAAGGACCGCGTCAACAGTTCCTCGAGGGCCGTTGGGACTCCACTGCCGAATTGATGGAAGCAATGGAGGAAATCGCGGCGACGGCAGCGCGCTTGCCCTATTTCAACCACTGGCGTTAAGGAAATACGAGCGGTCGCTTGGCTTTTGGTTGACGCACTCTCCCGGCAGCGTGAACTCTCCCAAGTACGATGATGACAGCCGCGAGTTCAACGGATTGCAGGGCCACGATTCGTGTACATTTCCTCTCCAGTGGATCGAAGGGCAATTGCACGCTTATTCAGGAAGGGAATGCTGCATACCTCATAGACTTTGGGGTGCCCAAAAAAACGTTTCTGAGCCTGCTCCATGAGGCTGGCTTGGCGCTTTCCCAGGGAGCCACAGCCTTGAATTCGCGCAAGTGTGTGGTGGCTTCCCACGTTGCTGTCTCACCAAGCAAGCTGGCGTTGCGGGCAGCTCTTCTTACCCACACGCATAAGGATCATTATTTTAATTCCACGGCAAGTTTGCTCCATACATGTGGAGTCACCCTGTTCTTGCATGAGGAACACAAAAGGGCCCTGGGTGGGCAATCGAAGGCGTTTGAGAAGTTCCAAACTGCTGGTCGACTGAAATCCTACCGAGCAGACAGTGTGTTCCGCCTTTCTCCCTTCTGCTCTGTTCGCCCGGTCGTCTTGCCCCACGACAGTTGTCCCACTTTCGGATTTATTTTCGAATGGGCCAATCATCCGAATTTGCACCGCCCCGTGAAAATGACGTATCTGGCCGACCTTGGACGCTTTGACGATGGGCTGGCCGAAATTGCGGCTGACAGCGATGTGCTTGCGCTCGAATTTAATCATGACGTGGCGATGCAGTGGAGGAGTGGGCGCGCGCCTTCTCTAATCCAGAGAGTGTTGAGTGATGAGGGGCATCTCTCGAATGAGCAAGCGGCGGAGGCACTTAACAAGATTCTACGACGATCCACTCGTCCGCCGGCTTATGTCGTTCTTTTGCACCTTAGTGAAGATTGCAACTCGGAAAGCTTGGCCCATTCGGCGGCTATGGAGGTATTGGCCAAGCGAAAGGTGCAGGCCAGGGTGCTTGTCACCCGACCCAAGGAGTATTGCGGGTTTGTGGATCTTTGCGAGGTAAGCCAAGCGTGCGCATCGCGTGCCAGCAAGGAGCGCACTCGACGTTTTTCGCAATCGACATCCAACGGCGCGCGCGATTTATTCGACTTTCTTGTCAACGAGGACTAACCAGTTTGGTCTATGGTGCGTAACGAAAATCCCCAAGTGAGCGTGGTGGTGCCCGTGCTCAACGCGGCGGAGAATCTTCCTACGTTGTTAGGGGCGTTACAGCAGCAGACCTTCCCGTGCGATCGCTGGGAGTTGATCGTCGTGGATAATGGCTCCACCGACGGGTCGCGCGAGATTCTCTCGGAGTGGGCGAGGCGTTGGGAATGCATGCGGGTTTTGGATGAAAAACGGCGGGGGCCCTCGGCTGCGCGCAACGCCGGCGTGCGAGCAGCTCGCGCACGAATCCTTGCGTTTATTGATTCGGACTGTGTGCCTGCACCTGCGTGGCTTGAAGAACTTGTGCGCGAGCTTGACGATCGGACGGTGTGGGCCGTCGGTGGGCTCCTTGTTTCAGCCGCGCCCGTGAGTCTCACCGAAGCCTTTGCGGCACGGCAGGCGATCTTGAACCAAGAGGATTTCTTTAAGGAGTTGCCCTACAAACCACCTTTCTTGCTTACGGCAAATTTTGCTGTGCGGCGCGCCGTGTTCGAGCGTGTGGGGTACTTCGACGAAGCATTGCGGGTGGGCGAGGACGCAGACTTTTGCTGGCGGATCCTCAAAGCGGGTGGGAAGTTGGCCCTTGCCCATCGCGCAATTGCCGCTCATCGTCATCGCTCCAACATTCGATCGTTTGCACGACAGATGTTTCTTTACGGCGTTGGATCAACGGCTACGTTCTTGCGCCACCGCGATCTGGTGGAGCGCAATGTCTGGATTGACTGGCGAAGCTACGCAAAACTGGGCAAAGCATGTGTGAAAGCGGTGCTTTACCCATTCATAAAAAGAGACTACTACATGCGACGCGAAGGCGCGCTGGAAGTTATTCGATATAGCTGCTTCTTGGCCGGACGCATTGTGGGTTCGATTCGCCATAAGGTGATTTGCGTGTGAGTGCACGAAGGCGAAAGCTTCCAATTGAGCTGCAAGGGACGCGGCGTCCCTCGCGATGGCAACGCATTGTGCATGCCCCCTTGCAGTGGCTGACGTTCCTCGTGTTTGGCGTGGGAGTTTTCATTGTGGTCGGAGCGCGATGGCTGATTTTGCGGTTTGCGCGTTTCGAGCCCCGGCGAGAAGGCGCCCCCCATCAGTTTGATGTAATCTGCATTAGTCACGTGCCGTGGTCCCACATTTGGCAGCGCAACCATCACACGATGACGCGCTTGGCCCGTCGCCGGAAAGTCGTTTACGTCGAGGATTTTGCCACTTCCTATCTGCACGTGTTTGCTCGGTGGGCACCGGGCAGCTATCGAGCGCTATTCTGGCGGCATCCGGCGGTCCGGATTCGACATCCGCTGCTCATGCCGGGGGAATCGCGGTTTGCCGCGGTTCGTTCGCTCAACCGTTGGATCCTTGCCACGAACCTGCTGTGGTATGAGTGGCGCCTCGACATGCGCAACACCGTGTATTGGTTCTACTATCCGGCAGCCGTCTACGTGGTCGAGCGTTGCCGACCCTCGGCGGTGGTCTATGATATTCAGGACGAATACAGCGCTTTTGTCTGGGCGCCGCGCGATATTTCGACGCGAGAGCGGGAGCTCATCCGGCTTGCCGACGTTATGTTTGCTGGCACGCATGCCCTCTACCGTTCGAAGTGCGAGGGGAGCGGCAAACCGGCGTATTTCTATCCGTGTGGAGTTGAGTTCGAGCACTTTTATGCGGCCGCCGAGGACACGGAGCTCCCACTCGTAGAACCGCCTGAACTTCAAGGGATCGGACGCCCGCGCCTTTTCTACATGGGGCTGATTGATGCGCGGATTGACGGGGAACTCTTGGCCTCGGTTGCCGAGGCAGAACCTTCGTGGCAAATTGTGATGGCCGGCCCAATCGACATTGGCCAATTTGATGCACGCCGCTTGCTCGATCGTTACCCAAACATTCACTTCTTGGGGTCAATCAAGTATCAACGCTTGCCACAATTCCTCGCTCACTCGGATGTGTGCATCATGCCGTGGAAGGTCAACGAGTTAACGCGCCATATCAACCCGACCAAAACTCTCGAGTATCTTAGCACAGGGCGTCCAGTTGTGAGTATTCGCCTGCCTGATCTCGAGGCCTTCTTCGGTGACGTGGTGGCGCTTGCGGATACGTCCGCAGAATTTATCAAGCAGTGCCATCGGGCGCTTGCAGGTGAGCTCTCCACGCAATGCCGGCGTGGGCTCGAAATGGCCCGCTCGTACTCGTGGGAAAAGGTCGTGCGCGAGATGGAAGAGCATGTGGCGCGGGCAATTGCGGCACGCACTCAGGGCCAGAATGTTCCCAAAAGAGAAGGAAGCAAAGGACAATGACGTGGGACTGGAAAACAGCCCGAAGGACTTTGATCGGGATGGTACATGTGCGCGCTCTCCCCGGCACCCCGCGACATCAGCTCCCCGTGAAAGAGATTGTGCGCATTGCGGTGGAGGAGGCACGAACGCTTTGCGAGGCCGGATTCGATGCCATTCTCCTCGAAAACATGCATGATGTCCCCTATCTGCGGCGAGAGGTGGGCCCCGAAATCACCGCTACAATGACGGCCGTGGCCGTGGCCGTGCGATCGGCTGTCGATTGCCCTTTAGGGGTGCAGATCTTGGCAGGGGCCAACCGTGAGGCGCTCGCGGTGGCACATGCTGCCGGCGCGGATTTCGTCCGAGCAGAGGGGTTCGTGTTCTCTCACGTGGCTGACGAGGGGTGGATGGATGCGGATGCCGGTGAACTGCTACGATATCGGCGAGTGATCGGCGCAGAGCGCGTGAAAGTTTTTGCGGACGTGAAGAAGAAACACGCGAGCCATGCAGTCACCGCGGATGTGGATCTTGCGGACACAGCCCATGCCGCAGAATTCTTTGGAGCTGATGGCATCATTGTCACGGGGGCGGCCACTGGGCGCGAGACTTCACCTGACGACGTGGCAGCGGTGGCGCGAGCGATCTCTCTACCGGTGCTGGTGGGTTCAGGAACGACACCTGAGAATCTCGCCAGACTTTGGCCGCATGCAGATGGATTCATTGTTGGCTCGTGGCTCAAACGCGGTGGCAAATGGGATGAGGCACTGGACCTCGAGCGAGTGCGCGCCATGGTTCAGGCGGCCACGTCGTTGCGCGAGAGGCAGTGTTAGAGCATGTGAGGATTCGGAGCGTACATCGCCTGAGGCATTGCCTCTTGCGAGCGTAGCGGTTGCGGATGGCTCCCGGGGCTAAAGGCTACCCTTCGCAATTTAAGCCCGCAGGCACGTGAAAGTCGGAAGACTTTTGCCTGAGAAACTTCTGGCTTGCAGTTAGAGCGATTTAATTGATAGGCAGCAGGCGGTCGTTGGTCGTGGTCATGCACCGCGCCTCATTGACCTGCGGCTCCGGTTGGCTTTGAGACTCCCGGATCCGCCTTTCTGGGGCAAGCGCCGCACAGCGATAAAGGTAGGCGTTTGCCCAAGAACGCACTGCGTCACATCAAGGAGAGGCACCAAGGGTTATGTGTGGTATCATCGGGTACACGGGTAGTCTTCCCTGCCGCGATCTGTTAATCGAAGGGCTGCGCCGACTGGAGTATCGCGGTTATGACTCAGCCGGGATTGCGCTCGCTGAACAGGACCACCTCACCGTCGTGCGCAGGGTCGGGAAAGTACAAGTTTTAGCGGACGCTGTTGCGAGCGCCCCTTCGTGCGCGCGAACGGGTATTGCGCACACGAGGTGGGCCACCCACGGCCAACCCACAGAGGCAAACGCTCATCCGCACCTTGATTGCTCGGGCACCATCGCGGTGGTCCATAACGGAATTGTGGAGAATCATGCGGCACTGCGCCGCGTCTTGGAGGCGAATGGGCACCGCTTCCGAAGTGAGACCGACTCCGAGGTTTTGGCGCACCTTGTCGAGCATTTTTACGGCGACGAAGTGCCGCTTGAGCAAGCAGTTGCGCAAGCGCTGCGGGAGGTGGAGGGAACCTACGGCCTTGCGGTTATCTCCTCGCGTGAGGCGGAGAAAATTGTCGCAGGCCGTCGCGGTTCGCCCCTCCTCGTCACCCTGGGCACACACGAGGCCGTCGTCACAAGCGATGTGCATGCTGTTCTGCGGCCCCATCAAAGAGTAGTATATCTGCGCGATGGTGAAGTCGCGACAATCACACCCACAACTCTCCAAGTGCGTGAACTTGATGGCACGGAGATTACGCCGGCGGTGCAAGAGCTCAACCTCGAAGCTCTCCGTGCCGAAAAGGGCGACTGGCCGCACTTCATGTTGAAAGAGATTCACGAGCAGCCGCAAGCGATCGCCAATACCCTCCGTGGGCGCCTCGACTTAGAGGACGGTATGCCGCACTTGGGCGGCCTACGCGACGTTGAGCGGGAACTGAGGCGTGCGCGGCGCATTGTGTTCGTCGCATGTGGAACCTCATGGCACGCCGCATTGATAGGCAAGTATTTGATCGAGGAGTTCGCTGGGATTCCGGCTGACGTAGATTATGCCAGTGAGTTTCGTTACCGCAATCCTGTCCTGGATGAACGCACGTTGGTTGTCGCAATCAGTCAGAGTGGTGAGACGGCGGATACGATCGCTGCGCTGCGCGAGGCCCGCCGCAAAGGCGCGCTCGTGATCGGGATTTGCAACGTGGCCGGCAGCACGATTGCTCGCGAAACGGATGCAGGCATTTTTACGCATGCTGGACCAGAAATTGGTGTGGCGTCCACGAAAGCCTTTACCTGCCAGCTTACAGTGCTTACTCTCTTTGCCTTGCTGCTGGGGCGACAGCGTCGATTGTCGCAGTCGTTGGGGAAACGGATCCTTCGGGAGCTACAAAGCTTGCCAGAACTGGTCGAAGAAACGCTTTCAGTTGTTGCAGGTGTGCAGGAACTTGTCCCAGAGTTTACCGGGATGAACAACTGCCTCTATTTGGGAAGAGGCTACAATTATCCCGTGGCTTTAGAAGGAGCACTCAAACTTAAGGAGCTCTCCTACATTCACGCGGAGGGGTATCCGGCGGCGGAAATGAAGCATGGCCCCATCGCGCTCATTGACGAAAACATGCCGGTGGTTGTCGTCGCCCCACGCGACGAGATCCGTGAAAAGATACTGAGTAACGTACAGGAAATCCGAGCGCGACGAGGGCGCGTCTTCGCGGTTGGCAATGCGGCCGACGATGAACTCGCTGCTCAGTCCGAGCGACTGCTCGTGGTTCCCGATGCCCCGCATTACCTTATGCCAGTGCTTACGGTGATACCTCTGCAACTTCTTGCGTATTACGTGGCAGTCGCCCGGGGCAAGGATGTGGATCAGCCACGGAACCTTGCGAAAAGCGTAACAGTGGAGTAGCCATTCGCGCGAGAAAACCATGGCACACCAAAAGTGTTGCAGCAGACATTCCTGTTGCTCATCCAGAAAAGGAATTGGGTGATTGTTCTGCGGCCCCATGAAGGGGAGGTGGCCTGGCAGGAGCGTGGCTTCCTCTCGCAGAGAGTTGGTTTTGTCGCACGTCGCAAATATGGTGGGAGACGAGGCCGTGCTCGCATCGGCTGTCCTCAATTCAGGTGGCTTGCCCTCTCACGAAATAAACACGAACACAATTAGTAACGTTTCTTGACCGATGGGACTTACGGCTCAACAGCGCGAACGGTATCTCCGGCATTTGCTCCTACCTCAGATTGGTGAGCAAGGTCAGGAAAAGCTACTTGCCAGCAAAGTGCTGATCCTCGGTGTGGGGGGGCTCGGGAGTCCGGCGGCGCTCTACCTTGCTGCAGCTGGCGTGGGCACTCTTGGTTTGGTGGATAGCGACGTTGTGGAGGAGTCGAACCTTCAACGGCAAGTGCTTCACAGCACACGCAACGTGGGCAAGTCCAAGCTCGAGAGCGCTCGCGAGAGGATCACCGAGCTCAATCCCGATGTTCAAGTGCGTCTACATGAAACTCGCCTCACGAGCCAAAACGCGATGGAGATTTTGGCGGATTATGATGTCATCGTAGATGGGTCAGACAATTTCCCCACGCGCTATCTCTCGAACGACGCCTGTGTCTTGCTAAAAAAGCCCAACGTCTACGGTGCGCTCTTTCGTTTCGAAGGGCAGGCCTCGGTCTTCGATGCCACGCGGGGGCCATGCTACCGCTGCCTTTTCCCAGAGCCGCCACCTCCCGGCGCCGTGCCCAGTTGTGCGGAGGCGGGTGTGCTGGGCGTGCTGCCCGGCCTGATCGGTGTGGTACAAGCGACGGAGACCATCAAGCTACTGCTTGGCATCGGTACCCCGCTTGTGGGGCGTCTCTTGTTGTACGACGCACTGGCGATGAGTTTTCGTACCATTGCGCTAAAGCGCAACCGCGACTGCCCAGTCTGTGGCGAAAAGCCAACAATCCGCAAGTTGATCGACTACGAACACTTCTGTTCAGGAGGACATGCAACCATGACAGGCATCGAAGAAATTACAGTGGACGAGCTTGCTGAGCGCCTACGCGAAGGGGGAGATTTCGTTCTTGTGGACTGTCGAAATCCAGAGGAACATGCGCAGGCGCGCATTGATGGCGCGATGCTCATCCCGTTGGGGACTCTCCCGGAGCGACTTTCGGAGCTTGAGTCCTATCGCGATAAAACAGTCATCGTCCACTGTGCAAAGGGTGGGCGGAGTGCCCGTGCCTGTCAAATCCTCAAGCAAGCTGGTTTTGCACGACCCATAAACGTACGGGGCGGCATTTCTGAGTGGATCGCGCGTGGGTATCCCGTGGAACGCTGAGCCTCGGACCTTATTCATCTTGTCCGTTTCAGGGTAAGTTGAATGCCGTGGGTTTTATAATGAACGTACCGCAGAGTAGCGCTTGAAGGGTCTTTTTGCTCAATCCGGTGGCGCGGCGCGCGGGAGAGACGGGCTCGCAACTCGCGGAGAGTCTCGGAGACAGTTGACCTAGTGCCACTCTTGGCGGCACCCAGCGCTTGCGTGGGGGATGCTGGATTCGATTTCGTGCGATCAGCTTCACCTGCCTCTGTTCGGGAGCAGGATGCTAAAGCCCTACGAGCAAGCGCAGCCAATCCTGCCGACGAAAGAGATCCTTCGTAGCGATAGATGCACTCCCCAGATGGGCAGTAGACGAGAATAGTTGGGGTTGCGTCCACCCCATAGCGGGCAGCAAGACCACGGTTTTCCATAAACTCGAGCACCACTTTTGCGAGGGGCGCAAGGGCCTGTCGGGCGCGACTCTTCGCCAAGTGGGATTCGAGTTCCGTGCAGACAGGGCACCCTTCGTGAACAAACACAATCAATAATGGCACTTGGCGCTGTTTTGCCTCGGCACGGGCAGAGCCCAGATCGCGGTGCCAACCTTCAAACTGCGCAAATGCACCGACCTTTACCAGCAACAAAGCGGCAAAGAATACTGCCTGAACAGACCAGCGTGTGCGACGTTTTCCCATTTCGGCAAAGGTTCCTTATCTACGATGCGCTGAGGATATTGTTTAAGGAAAGCGTTTACAGATTGTCAAAGCTTGACGTGCTTATCGGGCAGAAACATGCGTGAGGTGCGTCTTCAGCAAGCACGAGTGTTAGGGCATTTGCGGTTAGTAAGCCCGAGGTACCGGACAGCGCTCCGACGCCTCTGCGAATTTTCTTGCCGCTTGCCCATCGGCCGTGTCTCGATAGAGTTTCGAAATTCTTAAAAAAACGTAGGGAAGCCAAGCTCTCATGACTTTTGGCAAACGCGAACAGATGGTGGTGCTGTTCGTCGGCACTGCGCTCGCCATCTTTTTGGTGCACGTCCTGATCTTCAATCCACGCTCGACAGAATTTGCGCGTGTGAAAAACGAGTACGAGCAGGGAGTAGCGCAGTTGCGCGACACGGAAGTGCTCCAATCTCCGAAACAATTGGAGGACTTCAAAGCCAAGACACTCGCCTACGACGCCGAAATCACAAGTTTGGTGGCCGAGCTCCAACTCGACATTCCCAAACACTATGGAAGCTTGAAGCCTGAGGCGGTCGAGAAGCGAATGCAGGATACGCTGGGGTACCTGCGTGAACTCGTGGAAATGCGCGCGCGAGTGAAGACTCCACAACTGACCTTCCTCGACAACCGTAAGCCCCGAGGCATTCAGGAAGCTTGGAATCTGCCAGCACAGTTGCCGCAGGCGCAACGGGGTGGAACTGGGGCGATCTGGGACAATGTCACGAAGCTGCGCGAGCGCTTCAAATTCGTTGAGCGTTTGGCAAAACCAGATGAGAAGCTGCGAGTGCGCGCGGAATATAATCGTTTGCTGAGTGAGTTGGGTTTGCCTCCAGACGAAGTCAGTGATTGGGTGGTTCCCTATTCCGGCCTCGGATACATCTTTTTCAATGATCCTAAGTTCAAAGAATACCTGGACGCAACTCTTCGGCAATATAACATTCAGGTGTTGCCCAATCCCTATAGTTTGAATCGTTTTGGGGTGCTACTGCCGGTCTTCAAACGATTGTGGGTTTCCGAACTTATTTGGGAAAAACGTGATCCTGCGACCGAGATCACCAAAGAAGAGTTGCGTGAGATTCTTGAGATTTACCCGAAGTTCTATCCCACGGACCACGGCATTGTGGTGACCAACAAGGAACTCGCAGCCTTGGTTGACATTGTCAAATTAGCGGAAAAGCACGGGATTCTTGAAATTTACCGAGTGGTGATGCTCAAGCCGTCCCTAATCGAGAAAGCCGTGCGCCGCGTGCCCGGAGCCACCCCCACCCCCGAAGCGACGCCTCAGGGGCCTCCGGCAGGCATGCCGCGCCAGGGGGTGCTGGGGTTCGACGTGGCGCTGGAACCGGGGATGGGGCCCGGCATGGGTCCGGCTGGCGCCATGATGGCGCGTCAAGCCGTTGCCACACCTGATCCCTCGAAGCAGATTGGGAATGCTGGGGGCCTTGAAATCTATCTGCGTTCCAGCAATGTGAATCTTGTGAAGTTCCTATTCGACTTGACGCATAGCCCCCGGACGTACGCAATAGACGATCTATATATTTACGCCGACGAGAAGGGTGAGTTGAATACCTCGATGACCGTCGAGTTGATTACGGACTTGAACGCATTGAAATAGTAGGCGGAGACCATGCTGTCGAAAGATTTTCTGGATATCTTAGCTTGCCCCAAATGCAAGGGCGAATTGGAGTATCGCCAAACAGCCGATGGTAAAGGGGACGCCCTCATTTGCCGCGCTTGTAAGTTGCGCTATGAGATCGTGGATGACATCCCCAACCTTCTGATTGAGGAAGCGAAACCATTGCAGGAAGGTGAATGACCTTTGCCAGAGAACCTCGAAATTGAAATCTACCAGCAACGCGCAGATGTCTATATCCTTTTGCGCGGTCGCATTGTGCTCGAAGAATGTGACCGGCTGAAATCCCTATGTCTGCCCTATATTCGGAAAGGCATCGAACAACTTATCCTCGACTTATCGAAGGTGGAGTATATCGATAGTGCTGGGCTTGGGGTGTTGGTGGGTTTCAAGATGACCGCCAGCAAGAACAAAGCTCGTATCATTCTCCTCCAACCCTCGCGTGCGGTCGCCGACATCCTTTACATCTCCAAACTCGATGGAATCTTTGATATCCTCACCGGCGCAGAGGCGGATTTGCTGAAAGCGCAGATGGTCCAACCTCAGAACCGCGTTGGAGCCGGAGCTGCCGAACGCGTGAAAGCCTTCGATTCTGGACTTATCAGTGAGATCACACCGGCCCAAGCACCCCCTGCAGTTGGCGCCAGTTCCCCGGCACGACCTGCTCCATCTGTGGAATCCCGGCCCCCGCTGCAACCAGAGGTGCCTCCTCCGCCTCCTCCCCATGCGCCGCGCCCCTTCGCCGCGTCGGTCCGACCGCCCGTCGGGGAAGGCGTCGGCGGTGCCGCGGATGCTTTTGCGTCCTTAGACTCCGCAGTCCGCTCCAATAAAGAGATGATTGAGGAGCATTGCCGAAAGGCGGTCGAGTACATGCGAGTGGGCAATTACGACATGGCAGTGCTCGAGTACGAGAAAGCGTTGCGCATTGATCCCGAGTACTTGCCTGCGCTCAACAACCTCGCCATCGTGTACGAGAAGCAACCATCGTGGATTCCCAAAGCAATTGAGCAGTGGGAAATTGTGCTTCGGGTGGCGCAGCAGCGGGGCGATCAGAAGCACGTGGATCGAGCAAAGAGGCACTTGGCAAATCTGCGTCAGCTCCACGGCTAAGGCGTGGGCAAGCCCGCCGGTCTCCGTTCGGACCTGATCTTTGCGCGCAGAGCCCCCGTAAGATCTTTATTTTTCTGCCCGTAGCGACTCCATTCGTTTCGGCCATTCCAGAATTTCAGAATTTCTGTCATGTAACGAACGATAACACCATTCGTCGAGGAGCAACACGACAAGATGGGTAAGGTCACTGGATTTCTTGAGATTCGCCGCAAAATGACCGAGCGGCGCGACCCCGTCGAACGGCTCAAAGATTACAAGCAGGTGTATTTGGATGCGCCCGAGGACCTTGTCCAGCAGCAAGGGGCTCGGTGTATGGATTGTGGCATCCCCTTCTGCCACAAAGGGTGCCCGCTTGGAAACATCATTCCGGACTGGAATGACCTTGCCTATCGCAACCGCTGGCGTGAGGCCATTGATATCCTCCATGCCACGAATAACTTCCCAGAGTTTACCGGCTGGGTATGTCCCGCCCCCTGCGAAGCGGCGTGCGTCCTTGGCATCAACGACGATCCAGTGACCATCAAACAGATCGAGCTTGCCGTCATTGATCACGCCTTTCGCGAAGGGTGGGTGCGGCCTATGCCGCCAAAGTCCCGCACAGGCAAACGAGTTGCGATCGTGGGGAGTGGGCCCGCCGGCCTCGCATGCGCGCAGCAGCTCAACCGTGCGGGGCATTTCGTTACAGTCTTTGAACGCGCCGATCGCGTTGGCGGCTTGCTCACTTACGGTATCCCCGACTTCAAGTTAGAGAAATGGATTGTCGAGCGTCGGCTCAACCTCCTTGCTGAGGAAGGGATCACGTTCGTCACAAATGCCAACGTTGGGTTCGATGTTCCTGTGGACGAACTGCGACGAAATTTTGATGCAATCGTGCTTTGTGGCGGGGCAACGAAGCCGCGCGATCTACCGGTACCGGGGCGCGAGCTCGACGGGATCCACTTTGCAATGGAGTATCTGCCATTGCAGAATAAGCGCGTCGCAGGGGATTCCTTGGCGGGCCTTCGCGATATTACAGCTAAAGATAAGCGCGTGGTGGTGATCGGCGGTGGCGACACTGGGAGTGACTGCGTGGGGACCGCGCTGCGCCAAGGTGCGGTGTCTGTACATCAGTTTGAGCTACTTCCTCGTCCGCCTGAAACACGCACGCCGGACATGCCGTGGCCGACTTACCCCATGATCCTGCGCACTTCGACTTCCCATGAGGAAGGGGAAGCGGTGGGCAAGCTTACCCGCGAGTGGAGCATTTCCACAAAAGCGTTCTCCGGCGAAAACGGAAAGGTCCAGAAGCTCCACGCAGTGCGGCTGGAATGGACAAAGGACCCAATTAGCGGCCGACCTGTGATGAAGGAAATTCCAGGCAGTGAATTCACGCTCGACGTGGACCTTGTGCTGCTGGCAATGGGCTTCCTTGGTCCGGAAACAAATGGTCCGATCAGTCAGTTGGGCTGCAACCTCGATGCGCGGGGCAACGTTGCGACGGATGCCAATTACATGACGAACATCGAGGGTGTTTTCTCGGCCGGTGACATGCGCCGTGGACAATCGTTGGTTGTTTGGGCCATCAGCGAGGGGAGACAAGCCGCCAAAGGCGTGGATCGCTGGCTGATGGGCGAGACCATGCTTCCGTAGCCTAAAGGAGCCGTCGCCGCCCCTTCATGAGCGAACGAGGGATCGGGCAGACTGAGTTGTTGCTGTCGGTGGCCCCCTGTGAGACCGTTTAGCTGGGTGCCGTGAAGCTATTGCCCCACTAAACTCACGTCACGGTTATTTCCACTCTCCTAAGACGTGCACGCATCTCTTGCGGGAATCCATTGCAGCATACTCTCCCCGATGCGCTATTGCATAGAACCAAATCCGTCCTGTATCATCCGTTTGAATGCTGCACTCGAGCTCACGAATTCTGCGACGGGGCGTAGTAGGCAAGCTGTGCCAAGCCTGTTGGGTTGCTCTTGTGCTGTTCCTTGCGCAATACGCTCTGGCCAAAGGCACTGGGCTGACGAGCCCCTCTTCGAAGGAGGAAACCACTGTGTCGAAAATCCGTTACTCGAAGTCCGGTTACGACATCACTCCGCTTGAGCGCGCCGAGGTGGAGCGCCTCGCTGCGAAATTAGACCCCGAAGCGTATCGCGTGACGCAACGTGCTGGAACAGAACCCCCCTTCTGCGGTCGCTTCACGGACCACAAAGAGAGTGGTATCTACGCGTGCGTCGTTTGTGGCCTACCATTGTTCTCCAGCGAACACAAGTTTCATTCCGGGACTGGTTGGCCAAGCTTCTGGCGCGAGTTCGATCCGGACCATGTGACACGTCGGCCCGACAATTCCTACGGCATGGTACGAACTGAAATTGTGTGTACCCGCTGTGGCGCGCACCTTGGCCATGTTTTTGATGACGGCCCGCCCCCAACAGGCGAACGCCACTGCCTGAACTCAGCCGCACTCAAGTTCATCCCCGAAGGGCAAGCTCTGCCACCCGAAAGCCAGCCAGTTGCCACCAAAGTTGCCTATTTTGCAGGCGGATGTTTCTGGGGGATTGAACACTACTTCCAGCAAGGCCCCGGCGTTCTGGATGCCCAAAGCGGTTACATGCAGGGGCACGTGCCCAACCCCACCTACGAGCAGGTGTGCACTGGGCTAACCGGCCACGCTGAAACGGTCAAAGTGGTATACGATCCCAAGCGCATTAGTTTCCGCCAGCTGCTCGAAGCATTTTTCAAAATGCACGATCCAACCCAAGAGGGTGGCCAAGGGCCGGACATCGGCGATCAATATCGAGCGGGGATTTGGGTGGTGGACGATGAGCAGCGTGCCGAAGCCGAACGTTTCATCGCTGAGCTTCAGCAGTCGCCCAAATACAAAGGGCGGCGAATCGTGACGAAAGTTGAACCCGCGAAAACCTTCTATCCGGCTGAGGATTATCATCAGGATTATATCGCCCGCACAGGACGCCGCTGCCATGTGCCAAATCCGTGGAAGGAGTAACCAAGCTCACTCGCGGGGATACAGGTCACCCCCAACTGAGCCTGCTTTTTGGGGAGTGGCGATGTGCCTAAGAACGCGTACGCAGGCATGTTTGAGAACCTTGCAATCGTATCGAATGCTGGTTGTGCCAGAAGAGGATTAGCGCAAACCGAACTCCAAAACGCGCCAACAGACTGCCTGCGTGTTTTGGCTTGTGGAAACGTAAGAAAGGCTCAGAACAAAATCCAATTCTCAGGAATCCGAAAGCGTGGGTAGTCCCTCCTGTGTTTGCCCTTTTTTTACGTTGGCGGCCCTCGCCTAAGAGATGTCCGTTTCACCCCCCGCAGAGGAGGCCGTATGGAGTGGGCGTTATTCGGATTCTTTTCGCTCTTCGGCGGTGGTTTCGGCGTTCAAGTTTTCAACGGGGCCACCCGCTTCCCGCAGTTCTGGATCTTGCATTACTTTCAAGACGTCCGTGGCGATTTCCTTCTTCCCAATCTTCTCTAAGTACAGCTCGAGGCCGGCGGGCCGTGACGCCACGTAAAAATGCCCCCTCAATCCAGCAGGATGGCGAAATGCGTGTGGAGTTTGACGAGGCACGCAAAGAGTTTTGCCCGGTTCGATCGGGTACCATTGTCCTCCAACCCGTACTTCAGACCCGTACTGCACTCCCGTGACAATCAGATCCCACCCGTGCCTCATCTCAACGGTTTCTGCCCCGTGCGGGCTTACGGGCACCACGACGCTGAACAACGAAATAGGGGTATACGGATTTAATGGTTGATGGGGCACCTTCACCCCATCAATCTGATACCACCCTCAGATGGTTGATAGATCGACTCCGTAGTTGAGTTCCTCTGCGAAGTCCGGCAGTCCGTAACCGATGGTTTTCTTGTAGAAAGGAGAGACCTTCGCAGTCGGTGCCTTCTTCTTGTGCTTCGTGGTGTAGAGCATTCGTGCCCGCATCACCTCGAAGGAGTAACCGCGCCCTTCACGGTTCTTGTCCTTGGCCAGTCGGTTGATGGACTCCGTGTAAGCGTTGGTGACGGGCATGTCCGTCTCGAAGTAGGTCATGGTCTCTTCGCGCCAGTTTCCCACTGCCCTGACCAGATCGCTCCAGACTTCCTTTTGGCCCTTCGGGATGGTGGCTATCCACTCGTCCAGGGCGGCTTCTGCCTGGAGCCGTGTGGTGGCGTCCCAGATGCCGTAGAAGCGCTCCTTGTGCTCGTAGGCGGCCAGCAGTTGCGGGAACGCGCCTGTCCAGGTCTCCATGATGAGGCGCTCCCGGTCTGAGACTTCGTGAGCGCGTTTCAGCAGGATTTTCCGGTCTCCCTTGAGAGTCCGGCTCTGGGACGGTTTCAGCTCCTTTCTGAGGCCCTTGCGCACTCTCTCTAGGGCATCGTTGGCCATGCGCACCACATGGAACTTATCGACCACGATACGGGCCTGGGGCAGCACAGCCTTGACCGCTGCCCGGTAGGGGTTCCACATGTCCATGCTGACGATCTCGACCTTCTGCCGGTCTTTCAGCTTCATCAGGTAGTTGGTCACCACGTCCTGGCGGCGGGTGGCCAGCAGGTCGAGCAGGGTTCGCTCCTCAATGTTGGTCAGAATGCAGCGGTAGCGCTTGTTCAGGTATAGCTCGTCAATGCCCAGGATGCGGGGCGTCTCGAAGCGGTGCCAGCGCCCCAGGAACTCGGCGCGGGCGTTGAAGATGTCGCGCACCGTCTTCTCGTCCAGGCCGGTCTGTGCCGCCACAAAGGTGTAGGGGTGGTTGAAGGATTCCTTCTCCACGTACTCATGCAGCCGCAGTGTCATACGGAATCCGTCCACCATCTCCGGTAGCTGGGGCCTGAATGTTGTCTTGCAGGCCCGGCAGGTGTATCGGCGGCGGACCACCCAGAGAGTGACCCGCTTGCCGTGGATGGGCAGATCACGATAGGGAACGTCACGCTTGCCGAACCGTACGAACTCACCCTGCACGCCGCATTCCTCGCAGGCGATGGGATCGGGCACGTCCACCTGGAAGTGCATTTCGTCGTCGGTTGATTTGCAGCCCAGTACTTGGTATTGCGGCAGGTGAAGGATGTTGTCGGGAAGTTCGGTCATGGTGTTGTATAGGTGTCAGGTCCGGGACGATTGCACTGATCCGCGACGTCGTGCATTATTCATAGGTCGCGAGACGATGCGTGAGCTGATCGAGGAGCTACGGAGGCAACAGTCATGATGGTCCGACTGCACAAGAACGCCACCACGACCCCTGCGACCCGGCGCTACATCCAAAGCTCGAACCTGCCGGTGCGCCGCCTTGCCCGGGAACTGGGGGTGTCGGAAGACACCATTCGGCGTTGGAAGAAACGCACCGACGTCGAAGATCGTCCGCACACGGCGCATCGCCTGCAGACGAACCTGACCCCGTTTCAGGAGGCGGTCGTGGTGGAGCTGCGCAAGACCTTGATGCTGCCCTTGGACGATCTGCTGGCGGTGGTGCGCGAATTCATCACGCCGAACGTCTCTCGATCTGGCCTGGATCGCTGCCTGCGCCGCCACGGCGTCGGTTCGCTCAAGGCCCTGCAGCCCAAAGCGGAAAAGCCTGGGCACAAACCCTTCAAGTCCTATGAGCCGGGGTTCGTGCATCTGGACGTGAAGTACCTGCCGCAGATGCCCGACGAGGACAAACGCCGCTACCTCTTCGTGGCCATCGACCGGGCGACGCGCTGGGTGTTCGTGGCCATCTACCCGGAGAAGACGGCCGCCAACGCCCGACGCTTTCTGCACGCGCTCCTCGAGGCCGCCCCCTTTCGGGTGCATACGATCCTCACCGACAACGGCAAGGAGTTCACCGACCGCTTCATTACCCGGGGAGAGCGCACCCCTACAGGAGCGCATGCCTTCGATGAACTGTGCCAGGCGCTGGAGATCGAGCACCGGCTGACCAAGCCTCGCCATCCGCAGACAAACGGCATGGTCGAACGTTTCAACGGGCGCATCAGCGAGGTACTCGCCACCCACCGCTTCGACAGCCGCGAAGCGTTGGAGGCGACGATTCAACGCTACGTCTGGCTGTACAATCACCACATCCCCCAGAAAGCCCTGGGCCATGTCACACCCATTGAAGCCATGAAAAAATGGTACGCCGAAAAACCTGAAATTTTCATAAAAAGACCACGCAATCGTCCGGGACCCAACATATAGGCGTAGGTGTCAGTCAGATCCATCCGACTCGGCATTGGTGTTTGCTTTTTTACCCAACAAGCTGCTGGAAACGAAAAGTAAGGCACCGAGGACAATTGGAATATCAGCCAGGTTGAAGGCCGGCCAATGCCAGTCTCGCCAATAGAAATCAAAGGAATCCACAACATAGCCGCGAAAGACCCGGTCAATCAGGTTGCCCATGGCGCCACCGAGGATAAGACTGTAAGCGATGGCTTCTCCTTTATGACGATTTTCAAGGATCAGCTTGATCAGAAAAATCGAGACCACTACCGCGATTCCGATAAAAAAGTAGCGCTGCCAGCCTCCACCATTCGCAAAAAGACTGAATGCGGCACCGGTGTTCCATAGGTGCACCCAGTTAAAGAACGGGGTCACCGAAACATACTCGCCATAGGCCATTGATTGCTGCACCAGCCACTTTACAGCCTGATCAGACGCTGCCAGCAGGCCCGATATGGACAATAGGGCATACGGCGAGAGCTTTTTGCCAATAATGAGCATTATTTAACCCTTCAACGCCAGAATGCGTCTGGCACCGTTAAGTACAATGACCCCCACGATGGTGCCGATAATCAGATCCGGATAATTGGACCCGGTCCACGCGACCAGGGCGCCGGCGGTGATGACCCCCAGGTTGATCACCACGTCGTTGGCCGAGAATATCCAGCTTGCCTTCATGTGCGCCCCGCCCTCCCGATGTTTGGATATGAGCAGCAGACAACTGGTATTGGCAATCAATGCGACGAATGCGATCGCCATCATCATCAGCGATTCAGGCTCACTACCGAATACAAAGCGTCGCACCACCTCGACGAGTACGCCGATAGCCAAAATCAGTTGCAGTACCCCTGCCAGATGCGCGGCACGTACCTGCATTTTCGCACTGCGCCCTACGGCATAGAGAGCCAGGCCATAGACGGCTGCATCGGCAAACATATCCAGGGAATCAGCGATCAGGCCGGTAGACTGGGCGATCAGGCCGGCAGTCATTTCCACCACGAACAGAAGTGCATTGATACCGAGCAACACGCGCAGAGTGCCTGACTCCTGCGTAGCAGAGACTGCCGAGCTCTCAGCGGCCTTGATCGTCTCTGGGTCGGCAATGACGGTTTCCTGAAGAGAGGCGCCTAGCCCCAAGGTCGCCAGTTTCGCGGTAATGGGCTCAGCCTCGCCGTCATGCACGACCTTCAACCGGCGGTTCGACAAGTCGAAGGACAGTGCCCGAATCCCCTCAACGCCGTTCAGGGCCAGGCGAATCATGCGCTCTTCTGATGGACAGTCCATCTTCGGCACGGCATAAACACTGACCCATCTCCCTGGCGCCTCGGAGGAGGCCTGTATATCGGTATCCGCTGCGGGCGTTGCATCACCGCCACAGGCGCCACCACAGGATTTGCTCATGATACGACTCCACTTGAACAATGTTGTGGTACCATTTAAAACTATAAAGCTACTATAAGGTCAATAGAGTAAAGAATCCGTTGGGGAGGAGGCTGATGCGCATTGGTCAGTTGGCGCAGTTGGTAGGGGTCGAAACACAGACGATCCGCTTCTATGAACAGCAGGGCTTGTTGCCGCCGCCTGATCGGCAGGACAACGGTTACCGTGTCTATACCGAGAAGCATGGTGAGAGGCTGGCCTTCATCCGTCGCTGCAGAATCCTGGGCCTGTCACTGGCTGAGATTCACGAACTACAGAGCTATCAGGACGACCCTCATCAGCCTTGTACCGCCGTCAACGCCTTGCTCGATGATCACATCTCTCATGTGCGGTCGCAGATAACCGCTCTGCAAGCGCTTGAGAAACAACTCGTTTCACTGAGAGCGAGTTGCAACGATGACCGGGAAGTTGAGGCGTGTGGGGTTCTTGCTGGAATTAGCGAAGGAAACATGCACCAGCAGTAGGTGAAGCATCAACCAGATAATCCGATGAGATGCCGGTCTGCCTCACTCTCATGCAAAGGTAAGATCAACCATTTAATCCGCTTACCCCGAAATAGATGGGTCACTCATCACGGTGAGAAACCGCATGCCACACACCCAATAGAGAGTCGGAGGGCCACCTCTCATAGCTTGGCTTCCGCTTTTTTTGTTAACCCACTCGATTCTTCAAAATTTAACATATGTCATGGGCGAGGAGAAAGAAAGCAAGAAAAAAAGACTTACGCCCCAAGGACTGAACGTTTTGAAAAGTCATTCACGCTTAGCCGAGGGGGCAAGGCCACCTTGCTTCTTTGCACCTTTCGCTGGAAGCCGTAGGGAATCCCGTCCGGTTGAAGCCAACGCGAACGAAATCAGCATTCAAGGAGACTCGTCTGCTGACCTCGGAAGCCAGAGCGGAGGCAATTGCTCACCCCACGCATGGCGGAAAATCGCCTGCGGCAAAATGGGCCGGCAATTGCGGACGCCCCCGATGCAACGCCTACGCAACAGCGTTGACCCTTAGAATCGCGACTAATATCTCCAAAGAGGCCAACTCTTGATGCCCAATGGCAAGCTCGCGGCCACCATGCTTAGAACAAGTGCAGCAGACAGGTGGTGCGTAAAGCGAAGGCTCTTAGCTTCCCATCCTAAAGACGGAAACCCTTATACTTCGCCCTTCTCGGAATAGCGAAGAGCATCGCGATTTTGTCCGCGTATCTGCGACGTACCGCTTAGCTCTCTTGCTGAGGCTGGGTCTGCTCAGCGGGTGCTGCAGGCTGTTGAGCTTCCGCAGCCGGCTGCTCGTCGAGGACGACGCTGGTATCAATCCCGGCATGACGCACTTTGCGTTCGACGATGCGGGCTTTCTTGCCGCGCAGCTCACGCAGATAGTAGAGTTTGGCGCGGCGCACCTTGCCCCGCCGAAGGACTTCGATCGCTTCCACTTTTGGGGAGTGAATTGGGAAAATACGCTCCATTCCGACGCCGTAGCTTACGCGCCGAACGGTAAACGTTTCGCTGATGCCACTCCCTTTGCGGCGGATGCACACACCGATGAAATCCTGGATGCGTTCCTTGTCGCCCTCCGTGATCCGGACGGAAACCTTCAGTGTGTCCCCCGGCCCGAATTCTGGAACGTCTTTTTTCAATTCGTTCGCAAGATAATCGCGGATGATCTGGTTATTGACGCTCATTTGCCTGCAGTCCTTCCTGCGTAGCTTTGGCAGAGGTGGCATCCCGTCCAACGACCAATCGGCTTTCCGAGTCGTGCGGGACCCACGTGCCCACCGCGCGGTTGCAGCTTATCCAACTACAGCGCACGGGACAGCATGACGGGAGCCTCTCACCCGTCAGCAAACGCAATACGTATACTCCAACCCATGCTTCTGCATTCGTCCGCAAATTGCCCCAACCAACAGAATTCTCGAAGACCCGCGTCGCGTTCCGCAGCTTGCACGGCGCAAAGAATCTTCTGTTTCAGAATGCTACGGCAGCATCTTCTTCCGAGATATGCTTGAAGTCCGGTTGACCCTCTCTCTGTAAAAAACACGTGGGAGGAGATCTGATGCCGCGTTCAGACTTTTTCGCCGCTGCACTCGACGTGCGTTTGCTGGCGAACCCTTAGCCGCATTTTTGCCGGCTTGCACGCCGCTGTTCCGCAAGCTCGATCGCCCGGCGGACCGCCGCTGTCATCGAGCTAGACTGGGCCCGACCCTGCCACGCAATGTCGAACGCTGTCCCATGGTCGGGCGAGGTGCGGATGATGGGTAACCCCAACGTAATATTCACCCCTGTCTCGAAAGCAAGCGTCTTCACGGCCACTAAGCCTTGGTCGTGGTACATTGCCACCACGAGATCGAACTCACCACGAAGCGCTCGGTAGAAGGCGGTGTCCGCCGGAAGAGGATCGCTGGCCGCGATGCCCTTATCGCGCGCTTCTGCCACGGTGGGGCCAATGATCTCAAGTTCCTCCGAGCCAAAGTGACCATTCTCGCCGGCGTGTGGGTTGAGTCCGCATACCCCGATTCGCGGCGTCGGCGTCAGATATTCTTGGGCCCACGTGTGGGCAATTTCGAGGGTGCGCCGCAAGTGCTCGCGCGAAATCAGCTTCGGCACGTCTGCGAGTGGTACGTGAATGGTTTCCAACACGACGCGCAATCCACCGCCTTCGAGCATCATGCGCACTTCGGCATTTCCACAGAGGGAGGCAAGGTACTCCGTGTGACCGGGAAAAGGTGAGCCAGCGGCACGGATGGCATCCTTTGAGATCGGGGCGGTCACCAGCGCGTCCGCTGCGCCCCCAAGCACCGCTTGCGTCGCAAGTTCTATCCAACGCAGCGCGGCACGTCCGTTAGCGGGGTGCGCGCGTCCACGGACAAACTCCGAACCCACCTCTGGCGCTTCCACGACCACCACCGGATGTTCTGCCGCACCTGCTTCCTCCACCTGCTGGACAGTGACAAGGGGAGGCAGCTCAAGCTGACGAAGGTTGGCAGCTTCCCGTAAGAGCTCCGCACTTCCGAACACCAAAGCTTGGAAGCCTGCCACCGAGAGTTCGCGGAGGACGCAGGCCACGAGCTCAGGTCCAACCCCCCCGGGGTCGCCCATTGTGATCGCCAAACGCAAGCATTTCTCCGACTTCGCTCTCATCGTCTTGTGATTGTGATCGGTTCAGGTACGAGTTCGAGAAAAAACGACTCCAGCCTGACACGTTTTCTAACAAATTTCTCGAGGCGTGGATGTGGGCTCTTTTTGCCGGGCAGACGTTCGAACTAATTGCGTTGGAAGCGTGAAAAGAGTTTGGCGGGAAAAGCGCGTGACGGGGTGGGGGAGGGCGACTCGCTGGCTGCGGGATTCGTCGAGGCGCCGTCTTCGTTTTGCCCCTCCACGACGCGCGCCCCGGTTGCTAATGATGTCGCAGCTAAAACGGTCGGCTCCACGCATTCAGCATACTCTTTTGGGATTTTCCGGGCAAGCCGCGGATCAAACACCTGCAGGCGGGCTTTCTTCCTAAGCTCTCCGAGAAGCTTATCACGCGTCTCCAAGAATCGCTGCTCGTAAAGGGTCGAGCGTGGCCCCCGCTTGGCCTCCAAGTAAAAGATAGATGCGTAGTTACCGGCTAAAATCGGTTCGGTCACTTGTCCCGGTTCCAGTTTCTGAACAGCCCGTCGGACGTCGGGTGCCAACTGCTCCGCAGGAATAAACCCGAGATCTCCCGCAGTTTCGCGCTCGCCCGGGACCAAGGTGAAGCGGCGAACGGTCTCTGCAAATCCGAGGCCACGTGCGGTCGCGTCGTCGAGGATCTGCTTGACCTGAGCAAGCGCTTGCTGGCGTCCGCGGCTGGTCTCGCTATCCACCGGTACCCCTAAGCGCCGCAGATGGTAACTCTCAGGGATTCGGCCCTTCGCGCGGCACTCAGCCTCGAAGCGGGCGACGTCAGCATCTGTGATGGTGAACCGGCTGTGAATGGCACGCCCAATCTTCCAGTCCAATGTCGCCTTCTTTTGGAGCTCGCGCTTGAAGGCCTCGACGGAACCGTACTGGGCGATCACCTCACGTCGGAACTCTGTTTCGCTTGGATACTGGCTGCGAATTCGCGTGACCATGGATTCGACTTGATCGAGGATCTCAGCGTCCGGATCGCTTCCTCCCATCTTCTTGGCCGCCTGAAGCAAGAGAGTGCGATCGAGAAGTGCCCGCACATGCTCCACGGAAGCTGCTGCAATGGGGTCTCCGCTCCCATCCCACCCCTTCTCGCGGAGGACTTCGCGCAGATCACTGGCAAGAATGACGTCCTCGTTGACGCGCGCAAGGACGCCGTCGGCCACCTGGCCGGCGGCTTGCACGCGAGCTCCATTCAAGATAAGAACGAGCAATGTCATGACGACAAACGAACAGCGCCCTACCCGGGCAACTCTTCGTGGTCGGCTTTCCGTCATTCCTTTTTAAGCTCGTTCAGGTGAATTGGAATCAACAAAATCGGATTCGGCAGGCATGATGCGCCCGGCGGTGAATAAGTCAATTCAATAACTCCCTCGGTGCCTTGAGTTGCCGGTGGGTAGATCTGAATGACTCCCGCGTTCGTTCGACCGGTAAAGGTCGTTCGGTCGCGCGGAATTTCGATGACTCCACCGGCGTGCACCCCAGCGTTTGCAACGACTGCCAGCGCGCACGCATCGCACCATTTGCCTCCGGCGGGCGGATACCAGAGAACGACGGCAATGCCGCGGCCATCGCTCGAGCGATACGGAACGCGGATGCGATAGAGCACTCCGTAATTGCCCGCATTGCGGCTTGCGCTGGAGCGACTATCGTCCCAGCCAGTGATCCACGGATCATGTTTGCCGTCGGCGACAAGGATCTGTTTGGGCCCGTCTGCGGTATCGTAGGGACTCCCACCTTTCGGCGTGATGTCGTAGTCACTGGTTTTGAAAAGTCCCCGCCCGGCACCCAATGTTTTGCGCGGCGGGAGCACCTCGCGAATGCGGGCGTTCGCCTCCACCGCTGGCGTCTCAAGGGACGTTTGCAATGTAGTGATGCGCGCGGGCTGATCAATTTCAAACTCGTAGAAGCCGTGGACCAGTTCGTCGTAACGAACCGCCACCGCGTCCATCTTGGGATCCAGCGGAGCGGCTCCCCCTGCTGGAATCGTCATTGCTGGTGGGAGATTCTTAGCCGAGAAGAAGTCCACGAGCCCCCCTTTGCCCACCCGATAGTAATCGGTGCTTGGCCCGCGGAAGGCGTAGCGGTGCCATCGCAGCGTGAGCGGTCGCGAGCCCAAATTTTCAATCACTGTCGAGATACGCCGGGCGCTCTCTGTGGTGCCGTTGACGTGATAGGTGTACAGGCGCACTCGTCCGGGCTGAACTTTTTCGCGCACGCCCGCCCCCTCGGGAACGCGGAAGTACTCGGGATCGTCGGAGAAAATAAACTGCGGTCCCCCCGCACGTTTCTCGTATTCCAGCAGGGGCAGCTCCGCCATTGGGTAACTCCCCATGTCAACAATTTCGCCCGGCTGAGCCGTTCGAAGTTTGGATTCCAAATCGGCCGGCAGTTCCATCGCTTGCAGCTTCCTTTCTAACGGGTTTGAAATGAGGGTGCCAACAAGGACCACAAAAGCGAATACGGGCGTTGTTCGTGCCCGTGACCTATGACCACGACGAGGGGTAGTTGAAACGGGGCCTCCCGTGGCCGCGGGGGCGAAAGTGGCGACTCGTTGTGTTTTTCCAACCATAAATTTTCCTCACAATGAAATTCGCGCAATCATGGAGTACGGATTCTGTAGCTGTCAACTCATTGCAGACATGGTTCGGAACAAGCGTCAGTGGCTAATTTGCGTCTGTGTTGCACGTCTCGTCGGTGGGCTCACCGGTTTCACTCCCAGCCAACTGCTCAGCGTCGTCCGTCGTGCTCGAACTCGCGGGAAGTGAGGATGCTGGCACTGCAACGCTCGGCATGCTCTCACTGTCAGTCAGGTTGCGCAACGCTTTCTGAATTTCGCTTTTGAGTCTTTCAAGGCCCGTATGCGCTTGAGCACTAATAGGCAGGATCTCCACGCCCTCGCGTTCGCGGAATTGGCGCACAAGTGCTTCCACCGTCGTGGGCTCGAGTAGGTCACATTTGCTTAGGCACACGATTTGCGGCTTTGCTGCAAGTGTCGCCGAATACTGCGCAAGCTCTCGGTTTACCAGCTCCCGCGCATATCGATAGGCTTCAAAATCATCAAGAGGGGGTTGCTCGGGTGGAGCAATCAGGTGGACCAAGAGCTTCGTGCGCTCGATGTGGCGCAGGAAGCGGTGGCCAAGGCCAGCGCCACGGTGCGCGCCCTCGATCAAACCGGGAATATCCGCTAAGGTGCAGCGCGTGGCGTCATCGAATTCCATCACCCCCAGATTCGGGTGAATGGTGGTAAACGGGTACGGGGCGATTTTGGGAGTGGCCGCTGTGAGTGTGGCCAAAAGTGTCGACTTCCCTGCGTTCGGCAAGCCAATGAGGCCAACGTCCGCAATCAATTTTAGTTCAAGGATGAGGGTGCGTCGCTCGCCTTTTTCACCGTATTCGAACTTGCGGGGGGCTTTATTCGTGGGCGTCGCGAAATGTTGATTGCCTCGGCCGCCGCGGCCGCCGCGCGCAGCCAGAAAGACCTGCCCCGGTTCGACAAGGTCGGCGAGGTGATTTCCGTGTTCATCGCTGACGACGGTGCCGAGGGGCACGTGGAGGTACAGGTCCTCCGCGTCGCGTCCCGAGCAGTTGCTTCCCATGCCGTGCTGGCCTCGCTTCGCGCGGTAGTGGGGCCGATACTTGAAATCGAGGAGCGTAACCACATGCGGATCCGCGACGAGATAGATATGCCCGCCGCGCCCGCCATCGCCTCCGTCGGGGCCCCCATGGGGCACGTACTTTTCACGGCGGAAACTCACGCAACCTGTCCCGCCGTCGCCTGCTTCAAGATAGATTTTGGCGTAGTCTACAAACATGCGTTTTATGGGGACAACGTCGGCGAACTTTCATTTTGTCCACCCTGCGTTTTCTAACCGCCAGTGGGCGTGGCTGCCTATTCGCGCATTTGACTCGGAGGCCCAGCGGTATGGTAGAAATCAGTGTATGGACCTATTGCTGCGAGACGACGATGCAGCGCGTTCCCGCCCCGAAGCCCCATTGGCGGAGCGGATGCGGCCCCGCACACTGGACGAATTTGTGGGGCAGGACGACGTGGTTGGGCCGAATTCCGCACTGCGGCGCCTCATCGAAGAGGATCGTCTGCGATCGCTCATCTTCTGGGGTCCCCCCGGATGCGGCAAAACCACACTGGCCTTGATTGTCGCACGGGTAGCGCATAGCGATTTCGCCTCCTTGAGCGCTGTCACCGCCTCGATTCGCGAAGTGAAAGAGGTGATGGAGCGGGCCCGCATCAACCGCAACCGTTACGGTCGCAGGACTCTGTTGTTTATCGACGAAATCCATCGGTTCAACAAGGCTCAGCAGGACGCCTTTCTCCCCTTTGTGGAGGATGGTTCGATTCTACTGATTGGGGCGACGACGGAGAATCCCTCCTTCTCGCTCATCGCCCCGCTTCTGTCGCGGTGCGAGGTCATCGTCCTTCACCAGCTTTCTGCGGCAGCATTGCGTACGATCCTGCGTCGAGCGCTTCAGGACATGGAACGAGGGCTCGGCAGCCTTGGGATCGAATGCTCGGACGACGTCTTGGACGAAATTGCACGGCTTGCGGATGGCGACGCTCGGCGTGCGCTCAATCTGCTCGAAATGGCAGCGCAAATTGCTCTCACCGAAAAGAAGCAGCCGCCGGCAATCGAGCGCGAGACTCTCAGCCTTGTTCTTCGCCGCACCCATCTCCTCTACGATAAAAGCGGCGAAGAGCATTACAATCTGATCAGTGCGCTCCACAAATCTCTTCGCGCAAGCGACGTCCAAGCTGCGATCTATTGGGCGATGCGCATGCTGACGTCGGGCGAGGATCCGCTGTATATCGCGCGTCGCCTCATTCGTTTCGCCAGCGAAGATGTGGGCAATGCCGATCCACAAGCTCTGAGTGTCGCTCTTGCCGCACGCGAAGCCTATTCCGTGCTGGGTTCTCCAGAGGGCGAGCTTGCACTTCTGCAGTGCGTGGTTTACTTGGCCACCGCCCCCAAGAGTAACTCGCTCTATGTGGCAGAGGCTCGCGCCCGCGAAGAAATTGAACGTAGCGGCTCGCTCCCAGTGCCTCTGCATTTGCGCAATGCCCCGACGGAGTTGATGGAGCGTCTCGGCTATGGAGCTGGTTACGTATATGACCACGAGGCTCCCGACCACTTTTCAGGACAGGAGTGCCTGCCGGAGGCACTCCGTGGCCGCGTCTTCTACGAACCGGGAACGTTCGGATTTGAGCGTGAGATCGCAAAGCGCATGGCGTGGTGGGAAAAACAGCGGCAGACCCACCGTACGGTTATTAAGGCAGAGCCCTCCGCCGCTTCAGAGGAACCATCCTCACCGGCGCCCCCCGAAAAGTAATTTCCGCGGGCAACTGAGGTGGCGACGCGCCCCGAAAGACACCTTACGTCACTCGTACAGCAGGTGCTTCGCGCGCAAGGCCTCGTAACGCTTAAGGTTGTCGGCCCAAGTTGCCTCGATTGCTTCCACGCTTTCGGTGCGAATGCGGGTGTGGAAATCCGGCACTCCCATGAGCTTCGAAGCAAATGGGGTCACCTCGACCTTGGGGCTGTAGAGCTCAATAAGCGTTTTCAGAACGACAAGACCTGTATGCACGGGACGGAACGACTCGCGATCCGTGATATAGACCTGTACGCCTCCGCAGAGTTGCCCCTGCCACTTGCTGAAGAGTGGAGTGAAAAAAGTGGGACGGAAACGTACTCCCGGCAGGTCTTTACGCTTGAGAGCCGCGACAACCTCTTCGGGTCGGATAAAAGGTGCGCCGACCGTCTCGAATGGTTTCGTGGTACCACGCCCTTCGCTCAGATTTGTCCCCTCGAACACACACATCCCCGGGTAAACCATGGCCGTCTCGAGGGTCGGCATATTGGGCGACGGCGGGATCCAAAAGCGTCCCGTTTGATCGTAGGTCATATTCCGTCGGTATCCACGCATGCGGATCACCGTCAGATCCGCTTTCTCTTGCAGCCACTCGGCATTGACCAGAGTGGCCAGCTCGCCGATCGTCAGGCCGTGGCGCGTAGCCACTCCGAACGGCTGACCCGGGAAAACCCGTCCGATAAGGCCGACATCGGAAGTGTTGGGAGCTCCTTCGACTTTGTCCGCCCCGATCGGATTGGGGCGGTCAAAAACCACGAACGGGATTTTTGCGCGCGCAGCCGCCTGCATGGCATGCGTCATGGTCCAATTGTACGTGTAGAAGCGGGCTCCAACATCCTGAATGTCGAAGACCAAGATCTCGACGCCCTCAAGCTGCTCGGGCGTGGGGGCGGGCCGCTGACCATAAAGCGAGTAAACCGGCACGCTTGTGATCGGATCCACGTAATCCACAATCTTGGCGCCGGCTTGTGCATCTCCCCGCAGTCCGTGCTCCGGAGCAAAGAAAGCCACAACCGTCGTCTTCGCATCGTCACGGATGCGGTCCGCAAGCATGCGAAAGTTGCCATCCACTCCCGTTGGGTTCGTCACAAGAGCGACCCGTTTGCCACGAACCTTCTCAAGGAGCTCCTGAACTTGCTCTTCCAAAAGTGCTTCCGCTTCGCGCCGATCCATCTTCTTAGATTCTGCCACAACAGGCACCTGCGTTGCAAGTGCGAACACCAGGGCCGCCATTCCATAGCGCATCACGCGGCAAAAGTGGGGACAACGCGTCGGTTCGGTCTTCATCCTTCTCCTCCCATGGTTTGTGGGCTATTGCCGAGGAGCAGGGGAGGGCGACCCCACCCACTGACCTCTTGCAACCATTGCCTTTTTGTCCTATCGTCAGCTGTGCCGCAACTTGAAAGACGGTCTTGCACTCTTTGAGCGGCTCGAGTGATGAGCAACGCGCTGCAAAGCTGGACGAGGAAGGTAGCTTTACGGAAACGCTCCCGCGTTGAGGATCGCAAACCAAAAAGACGCAAGATTTGCCAAGTGACCCGGCTTCTTATCGTCCGAACGAAACGTTCGGGGCAGTGAGAATGACCCGCTCGGGAGTCACGATAAGGTCGACCGCACGATCCCAAGGATCCAGCGGGATGCGCGGAATAATTTGGAACTCGTAGGCAAGCCCGATCGCCACGGAATTGGGGCTGCGCTGAGCAAGAATCCGGTCAAAGTAGCCACCGCCGAAGCCGATGCGCCACCCTCGCTCGTCCCACACAAGGCCGGGGACCAGAAAAACTTGGGCATCGCGAATCTCGAAGAGGTCACACGTATCCGGCGTGTCCTCGTCTGGCCGCGCCCCCTCGAGCAGTGGATCCCCCAGCGACAGAAAATGGAAGCAACGATATTGATCCAAGAGCCGGTCGTGGGCTGGGGCCACGACGAGTTTTCCCGCTTGAAGAAGTTCCCGGAGGATGGGTCGCGTCGGGACCTCACGCCCAAACTCGACGTAACTAAACACCGTTCGGGCAGAGCGTAGGACCTCGAGTTCGCGCAACCGCGCTGTCACCTGCTCGCCGGCCTTCGCGACTTCTTCTGGCGAAAGCTTGGCACGGAGTGCGCGGTATTCCGCGCGAAGTCGAGCTTTTTCGGGATTCATCTCACAACGCAATTACCGCAAGAGGGTGATGCGGATTCTGAGGACATTTCTGAGGAGAGGGGCAGATGGTTCATTTAGCATTCGACGCATCAAGCTACCTCACGTTGCGTAGAACTTTCTGGATCCGCGCGGAGGGCGTCTCGTGGGGCCATCGCCATACTCCTCCGTCTCGCTTTTCCCCTCAGCGGCGAGGGCGTCACTCTCTACTTGCTTACCAGTGAGGATTCGGAGAATGGAACGGGCGTGTCACTACCTACGAAGCGTTCGAATGCGCGGCGCGTTTACACAATCGCCGTCGTAGTGTTTTGGCTTGTCATGATGGCTTCGCTTGCCTACCGCGAGCTTGGCAAATCCCGCGGCTTGGTGGTGGGTGACGATTCGCCCCTCGCGCCGGCCGCGATCGCACGAACGTGGCGCGACTACTCCGAGTACGCCCTCTTGGTTTGGCAGGGGGCAACCGTGGGGGCCATGGGCACAAGTATTACCCGTGAGCAATCTCCGACCCCGCGATATCTTCTGGAACTTCATTTAGAGGCGCAGCCACGACCACTTGGGGGTGCGGGTGGGATCACCCTTTCGGCGCTCGCCGAACTCAATGCGGATCTGGTTCTCAACCGGTTTCGTCTTCTCGGCCGCATTTTGGGCGCGGATTTTGCAATGAACGGTCTCATCTCCTCCGACCGAGAACTCTTTTTAGAGTTACGCCGGGGCGAGGAGCGCACCCGCTTGCGTTTCAAACTCGAGCAGCCGATTTCGCTTGCTGAGGTTGTTCGTCCCTTAGCCCTGCGCACGGCCGAGATTCGCTCTGGCGCGAGTTTCCGCGTGCCTGTCATGGATCCGCTCTGGAGCATGCAAATCGGGGTCTTGGAGATCACGGTAGGGGACATCGAAACTTTGCGGCTTCCCGACGGCGAGATTCAAGCATGGCGCGTCGAGAGCCGACTTAACGATTTTGTCAGCACCAGCTGGGTGGACGCCGCCGGTCGGCCTGTGCGTCGGCAACTGTTTGGGGGCTTGTGGCTCGATCGCACGACGGCTCAGCGGGCTCTCGAGGTTGCTCCCACGCTCGCCAGCCGCCTCGAATTTGTCGACCTTCAACCGAGCGATTTTGCAGATGTTCCGCAGCAGCCAATCTCGGAATTTGGCTCTGCTCTCGCGAGTTCCTCGTGGCTGCAGGGATTTTTCACGCG
The DNA here is from genome assembly GCA_003290465.1 of Candidatus Sumerlaea chitinivorans. Lineage (GTDB taxonomy): Bacteria > Sumerlaeota > Sumerlaeia > Sumerlaeales > Sumerlaeaceae > Sumerlaea > Sumerlaea chitinivorans. The sequence goes on along the minus strand of CP030759.1, from coordinate 2,017,130 downwards.
GCGCTGAGACTGGCGGCTGGGTGTCTTCGGCGGCAGTTGAGTTCACGCGTCCAAACTCTTGCCTTGCCTTTGTCGCGTTGGGGCGATGGACTCTGACCTGAAGACGGCGAAACGCTTGGTCGAACAGGCGTGGGAAGGGGTAAGGAAATGCGACGCGGTTTACTCATCACCGTGTGGGCTTTTGGCATTGCCGTCACCGCAGTGTGTCAGGACATCGTCGTGAACGACGACGACGGCGAGCCCGCTTTCACCAAGGTCGGAACGTGGTACCAAAGCACGACAAGCGGCTACATTGGCACCTACCAATATATGAATAGCACGGACCCACCAAGCTACTGCGTGTGGCGCCCGAACCTACCCTCCTCCGGGACCTACGAGGTGCTTGCGGCGTTTCGCCGAAGTACGAACCGCACCACGAATGCCCCGATGACGATCACTTATGCAAGCGGGACCACCGTGGTGAGCCTGAACCAGTACGGTACGAATCAGGTCGTGACCGTGTCGCTTGGCACCTACCCCTTCCCAGCAGGCACCGTAGGGAGCGTGCGAATGGATAACACAGGGGCCTCAGGCGTGTATATTGCGGACTGCATCATTTGGCGCCCTGTCTCCCTTGGGAACACCGCGCCAACCATTTCAAATGTGACTCGCAACCCCGCGCGACCCGTTGCGCAGGATTCGGTGGTTGTGACGGCCCAGATCACCGACGACACGACGGTGGCAGCTGCCTTCCTGCATTATTCTATCGCGCCGCCGGGAGGTACTACAACGACACTCCAGATGCATGACGATGGAGCGCACGGCGACGGCGCCGCTGGTGACCACGTCTACGGTGCAACCATTCCCCCTGTGCCCATCAATCGCACCGTTAGCTACTGCCTCAGTGCTGTGGACAATGAAGGAGCGGCCACGACCTCTACCGTACAAAGTTACTATGTGGCCACGACAGCCCCAGCGGAGTGGCGATGCATCTGGGCGGACTCATGGAATGCGAGCTTCCTCAATCAGGCGCAGGCGGAGGACCTTGTGAACACGTGCCGCGCAAACAATATCAACACGATTATTCCCGAGGTTCGTAAAATTGGAGATGCTTACTACGCGTCGTCCCTCGAGCCCCGTGCGACGAATATCTCGGGCGGCCCGACTTTCGATCCGCTAGGCTACTTGTTGCAAATTGCTCACGATACAAGTGGCGGAAAGAAACGCCTTCAGGTGCATGCGTGGTTTGTGATGCACCGCATTTCAAAAGGCGAAACGCTCGATACGTCGCACGTCCTCGTCCAGCATCCGGAATATGAGATGCTCAAGGCCGATGGTTCCACGGACAGTACCAATCGCTTTCTCGACCCCGGGCATCCAGGCACCGTCGAGTGGAACATTGCGGTGATCTTGGATTGTCTGCAGAAGTACGACATTGACGGCATCAATCTCGACTACATCCGCTACCCGGAAACCACGGGCCCATGGGGGTACAATCCGGTGAGCGTGGCGCGCTTCAATGCGGTGTACGGCAAGTCTGGCACTCCTTCGTCCAGCGATCCGGATTGGGCGAATTGGCGCCGCGAATGCGTTTCGCTTGAGGTTAAGAAGCTTTACGTGAAAGCGTGGAAAATCAAGCCACACGTCGTACTCACGGCTTGTACGGTGAACTGGGGATCCAACTACACGGAGTCGACGTGGCCTACGTCCAGCGCTTATGCAGGCGTTTTTCAGGATTGGGTCGGCTGGTTGCGCAACCACTATCTCGACTACAACGCGCTCATGAATTACGCCACGGACAATGCCCGATACCAGGGCTGGACCAACTGGTCCTTGGCGAATGACTCGGGGCGCGGCAGTATCATCGGCATTGGTGCCTACTTGCAAACCAGCATCCAGAACTCAATGAACCAACTCTTGTACGCGCGTCAGCAAGGGGCCGCTGGCCTCAATATCTATGACTGGGGAAGCGAAGTGCAGGGAAGCACCTCCGGTGAGACACGTGCCCAATTCTATAGTGCGCTGAGCGCGCAAGTGTATCCGACGTGGGTGGATCCCCCCGTGCCCGCATGGAAGGTTGCGCCGAACACAGGAATCGTAGAAGGCAACGTCCTATATGGAGCAACTCCAGTAGACCACGCCACGGTGATGCTGGAGGAGCTCCCCGGAAGCGCTACGGTCACAGATGGGATGGGCTGGTATGGCATTCTGGATGTCCCGCCGGGCAATTACACCCTGCGGGTGGAAAAAACTGGCTTCAGGACCACGCGCCTCCCCGTTACGGTTGCGAACGCTGGCGACATTGTAACCGTAGATGCAGGACTGATGGTCCCCGTGACGACGAGCCACGTCGAAATGAGCTCGGTCATGCCGCTCGGTGGGTGTCAGGAGCCGCACGGGAATTAGGTTGGACGCCAGGGGCGCCGTTACCCAAACGAGTCTCTCGTTGGCCGACGTGGGGCATCTTTCATGCAGTCGGCTCGCGCTCGCTCCTGCGCATAAGAGGTCGATGATATACTTGCATCGCACTCAAAGCTTGCCTGCGTAGCCGCTCATGCCTAAAACAATTCTGTAGAAACGAATACGGGAGTGGCACGAATGAGCGACCTTTTCGACCCAGAGATGGGCGCGGCTGAACCGAAATCCGCAGGTTCTTCCAAGAAAGAATTGGCGAGGGAGGGGGGGGCTCCCGTAGCGATGACGCTGGAGGAAGCGGCCCGTCGCGTGGAGTTTTTGCGGCGCGAGATCGAGCGACACAACCGCCTTTACTATGTCGAAGCGCGGCCCGAAATCTCTGACCGGGAATATGATCTTCTCGTTGCGGAACTGGCGGAACTCGAGAGGCGTTTTCCCGAGCTGCGGACTCCGGAATCGCCTACCGAGCGTGTGGGTGGGGAAGTTCAAGCTGGCTTCGAGCAGGTCGTCCACCAAGTTCCCATGCTCTCGATTTCGAACGCCTATTCGCCCGAGGAACTGCGCGAGTTCGATGCGCGGGTGAAGCGGTTTCTGGGGATGAGCGGCGACCTTGAGTACGTTGTCGAACTGAAAATTGACGGGGTGGCCGTGACGCTCATGTACGAGGACGGTCGGCTACGCTACGGCGCCACGCGCGGTGACGGTCAACGCGGCGAGATCATCACTGCCAACCTCCTGACGGTTCGGGATGTCCCGCGAGAGCTTCCACGCTCAAAAAGCGCCGCGTTTCGCGTTCTTGAGGTACGCGGAGAAGTTTACCTTGAGAAGGCGGACTTTGAACGAATCAACCGAGAGCTTGTGGCTTCGGGCGAGGAACCTTTCGCAAACCCCCGCAACCTCACAGCGGGTACGCTCAAGCTTCTCGATCCGACGTTGGCAGCAAAGCGTCCCTTGCGGATGTTTCACTATGCAGTGGGACTCACGGATGCTAAGCTTCCTCCAACGCATTTTGAGCTTCTTGAGTGGCTGGCGGAACTCGGTTTTCGGGTGAATCCTCACCGCTATCTGTGCCGCTCGATCGACGAGGTCATCGAACGCGCGATCGAATGGGAACCCAAGCGCGACGAGCTGCCCTACGGCACCGATGGCTTAGTAATCAAAGTCAACCGTCGTGAGCTGTGGGAGCGGCTTGGCACAACGGCCAAAAGCCCACGCTACATGATCGCGTATAAGTTTAGCGCGGAGCAAGCAGCGACTCGCTTGTTGGACATTCAGTGCCAAGTTGGGCGGACGGGGGTCATCACACCGGTGGCCATCCTCGAGCCTGTTTTCCTCGCTGGCTCGACGATCTCTCGCGCGACCCTCCATAATGCCGATGAAATTGCGCGGTTGGATGTGCGCATTGGCGATCAGGTCGTGATCGAGAAAGCCGGTGACATCATACCCAAGGTGGTGCGGGTCCTGACAAGCATGCGCACCGGACGGGAACGGACGTTCGAGTTTCCCTCGAATTGCCCGGAGTGCGGAAGTCCGCTCGTGAGAAGTGCGTATGAAGTCGCAATCCGCTGCGTGAACGCCTCGTGTCCGGGGCAGCTCCGCGAACGCATCCTCCATTACGCCTCGCGCAATGCGATGGATATTGAGGGACTGGGCGACGTGCTCGTGGCTCAGCTTGTGGAGAAAAAAATGATCCACGATTTGGCCGATCTCTATCACCTGAAATTAGAGGATCTGGCCAGTCTTGAGCGAATGGGCCGAAAGAGTGCTCAGAATCTGCTCGACGAGATTGAAGCGAGCAAGCAGCGCCCCCTGCACAATTTCCTGTTTGGCCTCGGCATCCGCCACATTGGCGCAAGCGCAGCGCGCCAATTAGCAGAAAACTTTGAGGATCTTGACGCTCTCATGCGCGCCACTCAGGCAGAGATCTGTGCAATTGAAGGATTCGGGGAGATCATGGCGGAAAGCGTAGTTCAATTCTTTGCTTCGCCAGAAAACCAGAGACTCATTGCGCGCCTGCGAGAAGCGGGAGTTCAGGCACCCAATATCCTGCGAAGGGCTGAGCGAGCTCCCGTAGCCGAGGGTCCGTTTGCCGGTAAGACCGTAGTGCTTACGGGCACGTTGTCCGCCATGACTCGCGAGGAGGCACGACGCGAAATCGAGCGTCGAGGCGGGAAAGTCACCGATAGTGTCTCTGCCAAGACGGACATGCTTGTGGTCGGGGCCAATCCCGGCTCGAAACTGGACAAGGCGCGCAAGCTTGGGGTGCGGATCGTGGAGGAAGCGGAGTTCATGCAGTTGCTGAGTTCATAAGGGCGACGGGGTGGTCTTGCCCGCCGAAATCATGGGACAACAGTGGGCTCAAGCGCTTCCAAAAGCACCGCTGTGCCTCAAGGTCCGTGTTGGAAGCCTCCAGCACGGGCGAGCGCAACGTGATGCGAGAAGCTCTTCAAGCGACTTGAAAATAGCAAGAAAGCTGTGTCAAACAACTACGGGTAGCTGGTGATCTGTGTGCGCACCCAAAGGTACGCAAAGAGAGGGTTAGGGACGGACTGTCCAATAGCCTGTGGGGCATGTGCGAAGCGATGAGGAAGAAGCAATGGACAAACCCAGTCTACAGCAGCAATCGCAGGCCATAGGTCGTATTCTGCTCCAAGAAGGGCTGATAACCGAGAATCAGCTTCATTATGCGATCGAAGTTGCCAATCAGCCGGGGCAAAAAAAGAGGCTCACCGAGATTCTCGTAGACCTCGGCTACGTGACCAAACGGCAACTTCGCGAGGTTGCCCGCCGCCATAAACTTCGGGTGCCCCTTGGGCAAATCCTCCTCGAAAGCGGTCTGATCACTGAACAGCAACTGCAGGAGGCGCTTGCTGAGCAAGCGCTCAGCGCAAAACCGCTCGGGGAAATTCTCGTCGCCAAGGGGGTGATTACGGAAGAACAGCTCGCCCAAGCCCTAAGCGAGCAACTGGACTTTCCTTACATCGTCCCCAATCGGCGGTTGGTTGACCGAGTGCTGCTCAAGCTCTTCCCGGACGCCGTTCTTCGCGAACACACCATTCTGCCGTTGTTTATGGATGGCGACACGGTCACCGTCCTGATCCCCAACCCCGAGGATCAAGCGGCGATCGCGAAAATTGAGCAATACACTAAGGGGAACTTTGACTTGGCGATTGGTCCGAGGTCAGCCATTCGCCAAGTGCTCAAGGAAGTCCTACTGGACCAATATCAATATTCGACGCGCGCCGAGACCCAGACGCGGGTCGAAGAAGCGGGACGTAGCGGAGTTCGTCGGTACGTTGGGGCTCCGCCGCCCCCAGAAGCCGGCCCAGAGCGGCAGGCGGTGAGCATCCTCGACTACTTGTTGTCGAGCGCAATCCGCTGCCGAGCAAGCGACATCCATATCGAGTCGCTCAAAGGCAAGATTCGCGTGCGTTATCGCATCGACGGAAAGCTGACCTTCCAAACCGACCTCCCCGGACATGTGGGCGAGCGCATTGTACGCCGGATCAAGGTGCTGGCTGGACTGGACGTTTCGGACACGACGAGTGTGGTGGATGGGCACTTTTTCCTGAACGTGGACAATACGGATTTCGACCTGCGCGTCTCTGTTCTGCCGACCGTCTTCGGTTGTTCCGTGACTATCCGTGCCCTGACCCGCGAAATTGGACTCAAGGATTTGGGCGATCTCGGAATGGTAGGTCCTGCCTTGATGCGTTTTCGCCGGTTTCTGGATTCGCCCGCGGGCTTGGTTCTTTTCTCGGGCCCCACGGGTTCAGGCAAAACGACCTCACTCTATGCCGCGCTAAACTACCTCAACCGAAGCGACATGAAAATCGTCACGTTGGAGGAGCCCGTCGAGTTTAGCATCGAGGGCATCTCGCAATGTGAGCTTCGTACAACCGCTGGGAAAGGTATGCTCGACAAAATCCGCGTGATGATGCGGCAAGACCCAGACGTCATTGTCGTTGGGGAAATCAAGGACGACGAAAGTGCCGAGGCCGTGGTTCAAGCCGTGCAAAGTGGCCATAAGGTGTTCTCAACGATTCATGCGGACGATGCGTTTGGGGCTGTATTGCGGATCATGGATCGTGGACTGCGCAATTATCTCCTTGCGAGTACGGGCTTAGCCTCAGTGGCGCAACGACTCGTGCGCCAGAATTGTCCCCAGTGCCGCGCACCCTACCATCCGCGTCCGGACATTTTTGCGGAATTCCACGTGAAAGGAAGTACCGTGGATGCTTGGCAATTCATGCGCGGAATGGGCTGCCCCGCCTGCAATCAGTTAGGGTTTTATGGTCGGACCGGCGTCTTTGAGATGCTTCTGCTCGATCCAAGTATCCGCGATGCGCTCCTGAGTGCGCTTAATGCTGCGGAGCTACGGCGTGTGGCGTTGAAAACCGGAAACTATCTCTCGATGCGCGAAGCCGCTTTCATCAAAGCCGCACAGGGGCACACCCCACTGGAGGAAGCGTTCGGCTTGCTCTCCTACAGTGAGCAGCAGGCTTTTGCACACCTTGATCTGGACACGAACACGATCCGGGCCTGGATGACGCCGAACGGTGGGGATCTCTGAGTCCTACGCTTTGTCGAAGATTCATCGCTGAACGTAGTCGCTCCGCTTTGGCTGGGGCGTTGCTCGTAGTATTGGTTCAGGATATTCTGCGAAAAGTTCAGACCTGTTTGCGCCCAACTCGGTCCCGGCATCGGGGACACGGATGGATGTGCCGCTCCCGCGGCACATCAAGCGTCTTACTTCATTTCGAAAACGAGTTCGATGTCCGGATGGAGGCTCTCCTTCACTGGGCACGTAAGCGCTGCCTGACGAAGTGCGGCTCGGGCCTCGTCCGTAAGCTCTGGATTTGGGGGTAGAGTAATCTGAACCTGGAGCCGGCCGATGCGGCGCACTGGGTTTGCTACCATTTCCTTCACCACGTGGCACTGGGTGCCTGCAATGTCCCACCCTCGGCGTTGGGCAACGAGCCCCATGATGGTAAGCATGCAAGTGCCGAGAGCGGTCGCCACCAGATCTGTGGGCGAAAATGCAGACCCGCGACCGCCGTTGTCCGTCGGCGCGTCCGTCGTCAACGTCTGGCGCGATGGGCCGTGGACCGCTCGACAGATCAGGTTGCCATCATACACGATGTCAAATTCGACTGCCATGGTTTGTTTCCTTTCGTTGTCCTTTTGAAATCATGCTCCACTGTCTGCCAGTGGATCAGGGCATTTTCTCGAGAACACCTTTGACAAGCGCGGAGAGACGCGGTTCCGCCTCAGCCGCCACCCGCAGGATTTCTTCGAGGGTTGCGGGCTTGAGTGCATCCGGCAGGCACGCGTCCGTGACGGTGGAGATGCCCAGAACGCGCATCCCCCCGTGAACGGCTACGATCACTTCAGGAACCGTACTCATCGTCACAATATCCGCCCCGATGCGCTGGAACATTCTGTATTCAGCAGCCGTTTCGAGGTTGGGCCCAGTGACAGCCACCATAATCCCGCGATGAACATTGGGGATTCGCTTTTCGAGGGCCACTTGTTCCGCAAGCGCAATAAGTTCGCGCGAATATGGCTGGCTCATATCCGGGAAACGGGGGCCGAGCTCATCGTCGTTTGGGCCGATGAGCGGGTTATCCCCCATCAGGTTGATGTGGTCCTGCACAAGCACGAGCGACCCCGGAGGAATAAGCGGATTCATTGAGCCCACTGCGTTCATCACGATGAGCGTGTGGGCGCCAAGAGCGCGCATCACGCGCACGGGGAAGGTGATCTGCTGCATGGTGTAACCTTCGTAGTAATGGAAGCGCCCCTGCATCATGAACACGCGCTTGCCCATCAACGTGCCAAGATGGAGTTTTCCAGCGTGCGACTCAACGGTCGACACTGGGAAATGTGGGATGTCGCCGTAGTCGATCACCACATCCGACTCCACCTCTTTGGCCATGGCGCCCATACCGGTGCCCAAGATGATGCCGACCTCAGGAACCAGTGCCGTCTTCGTGCGAATAAAGTCCACTGCCTCACGAATTTGGTCGCGCAATGCCATCACTCGAATCTCACTCCTTAGCCACGTAATGGCGATGGTGTTGGCCGCTCAGCCCTCTTTGGAGCAGCGGGCGCTGAAGAGCGGCTACCCGTGGAGTGCCGCTCCATTCTCAATCCCATGCAAAGCTCAAGACTTCGGCAGGCGCTGGCAAGGGAATTTTTGGAAAGTGGATTCGCGAGAGGTGCATGGAGGAGATCTCGGAAATCTCCTGCGCGTGCTCCACTCGAATGGGAAGTCTGCGATTTCCGGACAAGCGATCCAAATTAGGTCATCGTTCCTAAGAAACTTTGGGAAGGACAAAAGCGCACAGCGTCCGATAGAGTATAGTGCAGTTCCTACGAGACGCAGCATGCACCATGTTTTCCTGTGTATCGATGCTTGACTTGCCCATGCGCCGTGTCACGCATGCGTGGGTAGCGATGCACAACCTTGAGGAGCGGCCTTCTAAATGAGTTTGGTGATTGTAGGGAGTGTGGCGCTCGATAACGTACGCACTCCTTTTGGCGAAGTGGTGGAGGCGTTAGGTGGGAGTTGCGCCTACGCGTCGGTTTCGGCGTCATATTTTGCGCGCCCGGCAATTGTTGCTGTAGTAGGTGGTGATTTCCCCGCAGAGTATCGGCGGCTTCTGGAGCGGCACCGAATCGACCTCTCTGGCTTGCAGACGAAGCCCGATGGAAAAACGTTCCGTTGGCGCGGATACTACCAGTATGACATGAATCAAGCGCACACGTTGGAGACGCGCCTCAACGTCTTTGCCGATTTTCACCCCGTGATCCCCGACGCCCTGCGCAAGAATCCCTTCGTCTTGCTTGGCAACATTGACCCGGATCTTCAGCTGGAAGTCCTTGAGCAACTTGTCGAGCCACGACTTGCGCTTGTGGACACCATGAACTACTGGATCGAAGGTAAACAGGAGCAGCTACTAAAGGTCATCCGCCGATGCCACGTGGTGCTCCTCAACGACGCCGAGGCGCGCCAATTATGCGATACGCCGAATCTGCAAAACGCCGCACGTCAGATCCTGAAGCTCGGACCGCAACGAGTAATTATCAAGAAGGGGGAGCACGGCTGCCTAATGTTTAGCAACGGCTCGTATTTCTCTGCCCCGGCCTTCCCCCTTGAAGTGATCAAGGACCCCACCGGCGCGGGCGACACCTTTGCGGGTGGCTTCTTAGGCTATTTGGCAGGCGCACGCCGTTTGGACGAAAGCACCTTCCGCAAAGCCGTCATTGTGGGAACCGCCATGGCCAGCTTCACGGTCGAGGACTTCTCGCTCAACCGCTTGGCTGCGCTTCGGCCTTCGGAAATCGAGAAGCGATGCTTGCAACTTCGCGAGCAAACCCGATTCCCGCGGATCGAGCTACCACATTTGACGCGAAAAAGCGGACGGTAACAATCGCGACCTGCGGAAACAAAGGCTTTTTATTTGACGACAATTCCTTGTCTGCGGACGAATGTGAGCAGCGAGGTTCGAGGAGATAAGCAATGCGCAAACGCTTGATCACGATGGTGGGGCTCGTGGCTCTCATCGCCATGTTTTCGGGCTGCCGCGGATGTATCCGGGAAAATGCCGTGTGGCAACACACGTTCAAGACCCCAGCCCAACGGGCTTGCCCAGAGTTACGGCGCGAATATGAGCTCCCACCCGGTGGACCCTACTACGAAAAACCCTCTGCAAAGGGCGCTTTCGCGACCAAGCCGGCAAAATCAGAGGCTGAAATCACAGTGACTAAGTGACACCAAGTGAGTAGGCGTGCGCGTTAGTCGCGAAATGCGAAGTGCCGTGCTTCTCGGTGGCGCTTCCCGGCAAGCAGATGCATGCAAGAGGCGCCAATCCTTGTTACGTGACCACGTGTGGGTGAATACAAAAACCAGTTCTTAGGAAATTTCACGCATGATAGTTGATGTGCTCGTTTTGGGCTCGGGAATAGCAGGATGCGCTGCTGCCCTCACGGCCGCTGAAGGTGGCTTGGAGGTGGCGCTCGTCACCAAGGCGCCTTCGCTGGCAGAGTGCACGGCAACGTCGTGGGCTCAGGGCGGCATTATTTATAAGGGCGAAGGTGATTCGCCTGAGCTTCTTGAAGAAGACATTCTTCGGGCTGGGGCTGGCATCGGCAATCGCGAGGCAATCCGGCAACTTGCTCGCCTCGGTCCACATTACGTCGAAAGCTTCCTGATTGAAAAACTCGGTGTGGCATTCGACCGTGGACCGAATGACATGCTGGACATCACCGAGGAGGGGGCGCACTCGGTACGCCGCATTATCCACGTGGCCGACCTCACCGGACGCGCCATTGAGGAACGGTTGGTCGAGGCAGTGCTGAGTAAGCCGAACATCACTGTTATTCCAAACGCAACGGCGATTGACCTCCTCACGCTTTCGCACCACTCCACGAACCCTTCCGATTGTTACCATCCGCCGACTTGCGTAGGCGCCTACGTGTTCTTGCAGGATAAGGGAGTGGTCGAAACGCTCCTCGCCCGAGAGACCATCCTTGCGACGGGTGGCTTGGGGCAGCTTTTCCTGCACACGACGAATCCTAAGGGAGCGCGTGGCGATGGAATCGCGATGGCCTATCGTGCCGGAGCCCGTCTGCTCAATCTTGAGTACGTCCAGTTCCATCCGACGGCGCTTTATCACGGCGACGAGCGCTTCCTAATCAGTGAATCGGTACGCGGCGAGGGAGGCGTGTTGATCCGTCGCAATGGCGAATCCTTCATGGAGAGGTTTCATCCCCTCGGCTCGCTGGCACCGCGTGATGTGGTGGCTCGCGCCATTCACACGGTCATGCTCGAGCATCAGGAACCGTGCGTCTATCTCGACATCACACAAAAGGACCCCGACTGGATTCGACGGCGTTTCCCCAACATTTACGCCAAATGCCTGAGCGTGGGGATCGACATGACAAAGGAGCCAATCCCGGTGGTGCCTGCGGCGCATTACTCGTGCGGCGGTGTAGCGGTGGACCTCCAAGGGCGCTCGTCGATCCGGCGCCTCCGGGCGGTCGGAGAAGTCTCCTGCACCGGAGTCCATGGCGCGAATCGCCTTGCCAGCACCTCGCTGCTTGAGGGGTTGGTGTGGGGGATTGAGGCTGCGAAATCCATTGCGGAGGAAATTCAGCAAAACGGCCGTGAGAACTACTTCTTCCCCGAGATCGAACCTTGGCGATACGAAAACGAGCCCGTCGACCCAGCCCTCATCTTTCAGGATTGGCTGACGATCAAGTACACGATGTGGAACTACGTGGGCCTCATCCGCACCACGAAACGCATGAAGCGAGCCCGCAGCATCCTTCGGGAATTGCAGGTGGAGATCGAGTACTTCTATGAGCGTGCACGGCTCTCCGATGACATTATCGGACTGCGAAACGGAGCACAAGCGGCGCTCGCTGTGCTCTTTGCGGCGTTAGAAAACCGTAAGTCCTACGGAGCTCATTACCGCGTCGACTAAGGGAACCGGTTGGGAGGGCGCAATGCGTAGGTGCGCCGCAAGCGTTTTGGCGGGTCGGATTCCCAGCAGCGCGCCTTTGCAGCCTCGGAGGCTTGTGGTTTAGAGGTTGCGTGAGCTTCTGTTGTCCTTCCTCATGACTGATTGTCAGGCGATTCGTGGCCAAGCCTAAGCGGCGCCGTTACGCGTTTGATCCAACTCACGCCGTTGTTCGCTGAGGCAAACAGTGTGTGATTTTGGACTAGGGTTTGCAAAAGAGAGCGCGAGTTGGTTTGGGAGTTTATTACCCCGGAGCGATGAGCTGCGCGAGGGCACATCTCAGACTTGGAACGCGAGACCGAACTCTCCGGGCATTGCGTGCGAATTTGCCACTCCCGGCCAAATCCTTAGTTTGATCTCAGCTTGGCGCTTCGCTTGGCCGATCAAGAATGGATTGCCCGAAAATCCGCCGCTCCCGCGCTTTGGCTTCTGCTGTCTCATTTTGAGTTTCGGCGGGTGCAGGTGGTGTGTCCTCTGGGGGCGTGCGTGGTGGGAGGGGCTCACCGCGCAAAAGCATTTCCAGCTCAGTGCCATCAATCGTTTCGCGCTCGATGAGTGCCTCCGCAACCCGAATGAGCGCGTCTTTGTGCTGGGTCAGCAAATCCTTTGCTCGCGCATAGGCTTCGTCCACGATGCGCTTGATCTCTTGGTCAATCAAGCTTGCCGTAGCTTCGCTGTAGTCGCGCTCCATCATGCCGTAGTCGCGACCGAGGAAAATCGGTGCATGCCCCTCGCCAAAGGTGCGGGGTCCGAGCACCTCGCTCATCCCAAACTCGCAAACCATGCGGCGCGCAATCTGGGTAACGCGTTGTAAGTCATTGCCAGCACCGGTGGTAAAGTCTCCGAAAATAAGTTCCTCAGCGGCACGCCCCCCCAGCATGTAAACAAGACGATCCTTGAGCTTGCTCTTGAATTGGGTGAAACGTTCTTCGCCCGGCAGAAAGCTCGTGATGCCAAGCGCGCGGCCGCGCGGGATGATGGTGACCTTATGCACCTCCTCATCCGTTTGGACGAGCTTGCCGGCCACTGCGTGCCCTGCTTCGTGGTAGGCCGTCAGCCGCTTCTCATTTTCCGTCAGCACGAGACTACGGCGCTCGGGGCCGAGCATGACCCGATCTTTTGCCTCTTCAAGTTCCGCCATGGTGATTTCTTGTTTATTGCGGCGCGCTGCAAGGAGGGCGGCTTCGTTAATGATGTTGGCAAGGTCCGCGCCCGAGAAGCCCGGCGTCGCTTTGGCGATTTTGCTAAGGTCCACGTCCTTGGCCAGCTTGACGTTGCGAGCGTGAACTTTGAGGATCTTCTCGCGACCCACTAAGTCGGGGTAGTCCACGGTAATCTGTCGGTCAAAGCGGCCCGGCCGCAGAAGCGCTGGATCGAGCACGTCCGGACGGTTTGTCGCCGCGATGAGAATGATGCCTTCGTTCGAGTTGAAGCCATCCATCTCGACGAGCAATTGGTTGAGGGTCTGCTCGCGCTCGTCGTGCCCCCCTCCGATCCCGGCAAAGCGGTGACGCCCCACCGCGTCAATCTCGTCAATGAAGACGAGGCATGGCTTGTGCTTCTTGGCCTGCTCGAAAAGGTCGCGAACGCGGCTGGCACCCACGCCGACGAACATCTCGACGAAGTCGGAGCCAGAAATCGCAAAGAAGGGCACGTTGGCTTCACCAGCCACCGCTTTCGCGAGAAGGGTCTTTCCCGTACCGGGCGGGCCAACCAATAGGACCCCCTTTGGAATTTTGCCGCCGAGGCGCGAGAACTTTTGCGGATCCTTAAGAAACTCGACGATTTCTTTGAGCTCCTCTTTTGCTTCGTCCACGCCCGCCACGTCTTCGAACGTGACTTTTGTTTGCCCCTCCGTGATCAGCTTGGCTCGGCTCTTACCGAAACTCAGGGCTTTATTGCCACTGCCCTGAATCTGTCGCATGATGATATACCACAAACCCATGATCACCGCGAAGGGCAGCAGCAGAGAGAAGAAAAACTGCGAGAGGAACGGAGAGGTCGGGTCTGCGACGTAGCGGACGTTATTCTCCGTCATCACCTGCAGAATAAACGACTCCTGACCCGGCAGGTATTGGCTTGTAAAGTTGACCTTCGCGTCGCCAGCCTCGCGGTATTGGCCAACCAGCTTCCCCCCTTTGTCCACAACCTCGATGAGTTTCTTCTGCTTGGCAAGTTCAATGACCTTTGTTGCATCAAGCTTTTTGGGCGGTTCTTTCTCGCTAAATTGGATGAACATCAAAATGAAGACGAGAAAGATGATAATCCAAAGGGATGCAGATCTCAAACCGTTCATGAAATCCTTCGTTCTCCGTCAATCAAGCGGCGCTCTTCGTGACGCCGGACAGCCGGCGGGGCACCTGCTGCACTGCTAACATTTAGTGCATTCCACACCGGAAAAGTATTCTATTCGATCCGGAAAAGGCAAGCTTCGGTTTGCGGAACAAGGGGCGTTGGCCTGACGGGCTAAATTGGGGGTCTCACTCGCTCGACGTATGCATCGACCGGTGAACCATGCAAGAAACAGTATACTGGAAGCTGCAATGATGTTGGGGTGACAAATTGTTATCAATATTGCAAAATGACAGGATGGCTTAACGCAGAGAAAGGAATCATCGGTAAGTGTCAAGCATAGGACTGATGAAGCTCGGTGCCCATTCGCCTTTCGCATTTTTGGAGACCCAAACTCATTTGTACAGGAGTTGATTAAGAATCTGGAAGCATCAGGAATACGGATGGACCGGGGGGACGAGTAAAGTGGGCACCTTTCCGCGTCTTCCGATGGGCGATTAGCGAGACCAGACGAGTCATGGGGTACGCCGGTAGTAGGAGAAATGCGGGCGCAGCAAAGGTTTCGAGACGAGTCGCGCACAAACGTGGGGAGAGGATGGGAGATTTGGATAGGTTCGCAAGGAGAGTACGTGGTCTTCTCATTTATTTGGTTTGGCAAGAGCTACGCCAAAGTTGCGTTCCAGAAGCGGAATCCCAGCATTTGAGATGGCTACTGTCTGCCTATGTGCCTGTTTAGCGTAGTGCGGAGCTCGCAAGTAGGCTTTTGGGTGTGGATGCAGGCATTGATGCCCGTATAAGGCCCTCCCCCCGTGGATTCCACGGCTCAGGATAGAATTGCAGGGTTGCTACAGAACGCTGCAAGTCTCGGTCCCGCGGATTTTTCCAAACCTCGGGGTAATTATCCTGCCTGAAGTTGTCCCGAGTGACTTCATTAGCGGAGTGTAGATGGATATTCGCCCGATTGGGAAGTTCTTTCCCTGCAAGGTTCTGTGTCAATAGGGGGAACCTTAAGTTACGATAGGAACGCGTGGATCCCTTGCAGCATCGCAAAAACAACTTCTGCCCCTGATGCCTTCTTAGAGCCCGCAGAGAGAGATGTGGTCCGACGGTGATGGGAGAGGGGAGACAAACCTTTCTGCGAAAGGCGGATACTCGGAAAAAGTGACACCAAAATGAAATGTCTCCGGGATGCATTTTTTTGTTGACGCCCGCAGCCACTACTACATAGGAATGGAGTTGAACGCTGGAAGTGGTTTCTGCCAAAGCTATGGAACTGCAGAAATGATGATGAATGATGTTGAGAGCTCGTGCGTAAGTTAAGTGGCAGGCGGTTCCAGTGTCATCTCTAAAATTGCAAGGATTCTTAAGGAGGACGTCAACCCGTCAGAGAAATGCATAATGAAGTAGTAAGTCGGGTCGCCAAATGACCCGGCGCCCATTATCGAAAGAGAAGGGAGGGTTGAAGTTCTAATGAAGAAAGGACTCCTTGCAGGCCTTTTACTGACAAGTGTGACCTTTGTCGGCGCGAATGCGTTCGCGGCCGCCCCTGTCATCAGCAATATCCCCGACGTCATCATTGGTGACGCGGAGGATAACGTGGGCACGGACAACAACTTCTTCGTGTTCACGAATGCGTTCAATTTCGACAATTTTGTGTCGGATTTGGACACCCCGAAGGCGTCGCTCCAATGGAGCTTCGACGAGGGTGATGACGCGGTGGCTCCGAACCAGCGCTGGTTCACGATCAATGGCAAGCAGGCGGTTCACCTTGGATCGTCTGAAATTGCCACCAGCGGAAACACCGGCCACAATCCGCCGGCGCCTGCGAACGAGCTGCGTTCCGTCAGCCAGTTTGCAAGCTTCCGCGACATCATCTTCTCTCCGGGTTCGGGTCCTGCGCAGCAATTCCCTGCGCCAACCGGACCTGATAAGTCCGACCACGCTGCCGGCAAAGTCGTCACCTTCTACGTCTCTGACGGCACGAACGTAGCCTCAAAGTCCATCCTCGTTGCCACGCGCGACAACCAGTACGACGCGCTGAGCGGCGGCTCGCAGTTCACGCAAGTGTATGACGAGCCGTTCAGTGTGAGCCCGACCGCGTGGACGACAGATACGACTGTCGGTACTGGCTCGTTGAACGACTATGACAGCGCTAATGGCGCGATTCGGAGCCGTGTGAACACCGCAGCGACAGGTTACTACCGCATCGCAAGCTGGTACACGAGTGGCGCTCCGATCGTCTCGTACGGCGCAGTTGGTTCCAACAACTGGGTACGCGGCAAGTTCTACGTGTACCGGACCGGCCAGTCGCCGGCCCAGGCGAATGTCATGCCCGCAATCCGCATGCGCCTCATGCAGCGCTTCGTGATTGCAAGCACCCTGGAGGTGTGGAGCCATGTGCCGGGACAGAGTGACTTCGAGTCACTTGGTGCACAGATCGCGCCGAGCAACAACCCGGCTGCTCCGTCGGTGTACCGGGTTGACTTCGATCCGCCGGAAGTTCCGCAGAACGTGAACAATCCGTCGAGCGAAGGCATCTTGGCGTACTTCGCTGCCTATTCGTCGGCGAACGACCCAGCCGCTAATGGTTACGTTGCCTTGACCGAACTGGTCGTTGGAACGTATCCAGCGGTGCTTGGCACGGAGGTAAGCTCGTTCACTGGCTCGCAAATCACGCTCAGCTCTGCGGGTGAACTTGACCGTTACAGCGTCGTCTTCACGGGTTCTGAGCAGCCCGGACAGGTGCCAGCTCAGGACTTTGCTACGCGACCTGATTACAGTCAGTCCGCAAGTGGTGTGACCATTGACTCGACGAACTCCGCGTTCAGTCAGAGTGGCTCCACGAAGCGGATCGGTATCATCGAGTTCTACATGGAGCTCGGTAGTCAGGCCGTACAGGTCGCCAGTGGCAAGCTGTACCAGGCACGCTTCCACGTGACGTCCACGCGGAACTCGAACGCGCAGGCACAGATGCGTCTGTTCCTGCGTAGCGGCGCCTACCTGTACAACGTGTTGTACGAGGTTGGTGGTGCGCGGGCGTTGCCCGGCACAGAGGCTCGAGCGTTGGCGGCGCAGCATCTGCCCGGTGTTGGCAACCAGAACTCCGACAAACAAGTCCCGGGTGAGAATGGGTGCTGGTACACGGTGCTGATGAGCTCGCCGGTCAACCCAGAGATCCAGAGCAATCAGTCGTTGTGGACGAGCCCGAGCACACCGATTGCTCGCCGCAACATCAAGATTGGCTTTGGTGGTGTTGACACGCTGAGCTATGGCACCGATCAGAACGACGAAGCGTTGCTGTACACGGTGGACACCGTGAAGCTGTTCGAGTCCAGTGAGCCTGAATGATTGGACTTCGATAGCGCCTTCTTTGGGCGGAAAGGGGAAGACCCTTTCCGCCCCTCTTTTTTGTTGCGGAACCCCAACAAAGGGTACTAAGTTTGTTCCACTATCAGCATTGAATGCTTTTGCTTCGTCCAGACTGTAATGAGCAAACGCCCGATACAACGGATGCTCTTAAAGAACTGATGGGGTAAAGAAAATGGCAGGCATTCTATTCGTAGCTTTATACAACGAATTCAACCTCGGTGTCCGCCAGATGCTTTCGGAGCTGCGTGATGCAGGGCACGATGCGTGGCTCCTTTGTTTGAAGAGATTGTCCAGAAAAGACCTAAGCCCCGACGAAGACTGGTATCCCTACTGGCAAATTGAACTTCCGCCAACGGGAAAAAGGCATGTGGTTTGCTATCCTAGTCCACTTTCGGAATGTGAGCGGGAGTTGTTCACAGGTTTGCTGAGGAAGCTGCGGCCGCAGTTTGTGGGTTTGAGTGTTTACTCGGCGTTCGTGCCGAGGGCGATTGAGGTGACGCGACTGATCCGCGAGACGTTGCCGGGGACGCTGGTTGGTTGGGGTGGGCCGCACGTGACGCTGGACCCGGTCTCCTCGTCGGAGCATTGCGACATGGCGTTTGTGGGGGAGTGCGATGTTCCGATGGTGGAATTGGCGCATGCGCTTCACCATGGGAAGGACTGGCGGCAGGTGCCCAACATTGTTTGGCGAGAGAACGGGAGTATTCATCGCCAGCCTGTGAGTCCCGTGATCAAGGACTTGGATACGTTGCCGTTTACGTATTTTGGGAACGAGGGGGTGTACTACCTCGAAGATGATGAGTTGGTTGAAAGCCGTCCGTTTGCTGGTAGCCAGTTGAACAGCTGTTTCAAGATCATGACGACGCGTGGGTGTCCGTATGTTTGCACGTTCTGCATGCTGTCGTTCCAGAAGGAAGTGATGCCGGACACGACGCGCCTGCGCTTTCGCTCAATCCCGCACGTGATGCGGGAGTTGGAGGAGGCGAAAGCGCGGATGGGACACTTCTTTTTGGAGATCGAGGACGACATATTCACGGTAAGGCCGGAGCGGATGAAGGAGTTTTTCGAGCATTATCGGGAGCGGATTGGGATGCCGTTTTGGTGTTACACTCACCCGAATTACGCTAAGCCGGAAATGCTCGAGATACTGAAGCAGAACAATGTGCAGTTTGTGGTCATGGGTATGCAGTCAGGTAGCGACCGAATTGCAAACGAGATTTTTGACCGGCGCGTTTCGAATAAGACGCTCTTGGAAGCGACTCGAAATATCCACAAGGCTGGAATTCGACCGTTTTACGACTTGATTTCAAACAACCCGTTTGAGTCGGAAGAAGATCGAATAGAGACGTTTCATTTGTTGCGTTCGATTCCGCGCCCCTACGGTCTGCAGTTAGTTGCGTTAACATTTTATCCGAATCTTGGAATATCTCGGATGCGGGAAGAACGGGGCTTACCGTTGACCGTTGATTTTCAGCAGTATCGTTTTTGGAACTCGCTTTATCATCTTGCTTCGACGGTTGAGCTCTCGGACGGGGATGCCGAATATTTGTTGAACAATGCTGAGTTCAGGCGCGATCCCAGTTTGTTGGAGAGGTTTGCAACGCATGCGAAGGCGTGGACTCGTGAGATTGGCGATCTGAAAGCCCTGAACCAGACCCATCTCCAAGAGGTTCATCGGTTGGCAGACCGGGTTCGAGCGCTTGAGGAGGAACTAACCTTTATCAAAGCGCGACGTGGTTTCCGCCAATTCCTATGGCTCTCCGAACAATTGCGCCATTTGAAGCACAAATTGGTCAACTGGCGCTCACTCATCCACGCGCGAGAAGAGGGGCCTCACAAGAATGCCGGTGCTCGAACGGATTCACTTAGGGAAAAAGCGATTTCCCCACTGTGCAACCAAGCGAAAAAGCTGAGCTCTTCTTAATTGTTCTGCATGACCTTGGCTGCGTTCGTTTGCATGCTTATGCATCCGATATGCAAAGCCCATAAGATACGTTGCACCGTGTTGTAGATCTGTTCAAGTTACACGTGAAGATGATGTGGGTGGGTTCGTTAGCTGGCCGCAGGCCACCGACACAAAAGCTTGAAAAAAGAGCAGTTGCGTAGAAGAGCTCATTCTTGCGCAAAACTTTGACGAAAATAGGATTTGATTAGTACGCTTTTCCCTTGCGCTTTCTCGTTGCCTACGTAGAACAAGAAGGTGTTCGTAGGATAGATTCATAACGAAAAGAACCGAAGTGTCGCATCTTATCGTCGCTGAAAGCAGGGAGAGACGATGGCTGGCATTCTCTTAATTAGCTTGTACAACGAGTTCAACCTTGGCGTGCGCCAGATGGTGTCCGAGCTGCGTGATGCAGGGCACGATGCGTGGATGCTCTGCTTGAAGCAATACCGGAAGAAAGAGCTTGCACCCGACGAAGAGTGGTATCCCGATTGGCAAACGGAACTACCACCGAATGGCGGTCGCCTCGTGCTCTCCTATCCCTATCCGCTCTCGGATTGCGAGCGGGAGTTGTTCAAAGGTCTGCTGAGGAAGTTGCGTCCGCAGTTTGTGGGTTTGAGCGTTTACTCGGCGTTTGTGCCGAGTGCGATTGAGGTGACTCGGCTGATTCGGGAGACTCTTCCGGATGCGCTCGTGGGCTGGGGTGGGCCGCACGTCACGCTGGATCCAGTATCCTCGTCGGAGCATTGCGACATGGCGTTTGTAGGGGAGTGCGACGTTCCGATGGTGGAGTTAGCGCATGCACTTCACCACGGGAAGGACTGGCGGCAGGTTCCGAACATTGTGTGGCGGGAGAACGGGAGCATTCATCGTCAACCGGTGAGTCCGGTGATCAAGGACTTGGATACGTTGCCATTTACCTATTTTGGGAGCGATGGGGCGTATTATCTTGAGGATGATGAGTTGGTGGAAGGTCGCCCGTTCCCAAGTAGCGAGTTGAACACCTGCTTCAAGATTATGACGACTCGCGGCTGCCCGTACGTCTGCACCTTCTGCATGTTGTCCTTCCAAAAGGAAGTGATGCCAGACACGACGCGCCTGCGCTTTCGCTCGATACCGCACGTGATGCGAGAGTTAGAGGAAGCAAAGGCGCGGATGGGACACTTCTTTTTGGAGATTGAGGACGATATTTTCACAGTTCGTCCGGAGCGGATGAAGGAGTTTTTTGAGCATTACCGGGAGCGGATTGGGATGCCCTTCTGGTGCTATACGCACCCGAATTACGCACGTCCGGAGATGCTCGAGATTCTCAAGCAAAACAACGTGCAGTTCGTGATCATGGGTATCCAGTCGGGGAGCGACCGGATTGCGGATGAGATTTTCGACCGACGGGTTTCGAACAAGACGGTGTTGGAGGCGACGCGCAACATTCACAAGAGCGGGATCCGCGCCTTTTATGACATTATTTCCAACAATCCCTTTGAG
Source organism: Candidatus Sumerlaea chitinivorans (assembly GCA_003290465.1). Classification (GTDB taxonomy): domain Bacteria; phylum Sumerlaeota; class Sumerlaeia; order Sumerlaeales; family Sumerlaeaceae; genus Sumerlaea; species Sumerlaea chitinivorans. The sequence goes on along the minus strand of CP030759.1, from coordinate 1,996,121 downwards.
ACGGAAGAGGACCGCATTGAGACCTTCCATCTTTTGCGCGCGATCCCACGGCCGTACGGCCTGCAGTTGGGCGCACTGAACTTCTATCCGAACATCGCAATCTCCCGGATGCGCGAGGAGCGAGGTCTGCCGCGAACGGTAGATTTCCAGCAGTATCGGTTCTGGAATGTGCTGTACCACCTTGCTTCGACGGTTGAGCTGTCGGACCGGGATGCGGAGTATTTGTTGAACAATCCTGAGTTCCGACGGGATCCCAGTTTACTGGAGACATTTGCCACGCATGCGAAGGCGTGGACTCGTGAGATTGGCGATCTGAAGGCCCTGAACCAGACCCATCTCCAGGAGGTTCATCGGTTGGCGGACCGCGTTCGAGCGCTCGAGCAGGAACTGACGTTCATCAAAGCGCGTCGTGGCTTCCGACAATTCCTCTGGCTCTCCGAAAAACTGCGCCACCTGAAGCACAAAGTTCTTGGGTTGGGTAAACGCGCTGCCTCAGCGAAGAATGAAGGAGGTCTGGCCGCCGATCGAGTTCGGGAAGCACCGTTGAAACCCGTTTCCCCTTTGCCTGCGCGGGCTGACGGTTAGGCACTCTTGCCTCTTCATTTTCGCAGCAATAAAACTCAAGGAGAAACGTCTGAGTAGAGGGTTAAAACGGGTGTCATCAGGCACTGCAGCATAGCGTGGATCACTGTATGCTCGGCAGGTGTGCTGCGTGGTATAGAAGATCCGTTTGACGATTCCCCCTTGAGCAGCGTTTTGGATATAAAACCAACTTTGGGGATTCCCTACCCCTGACGGCAGATTGATTTCTGAATGGTAATCCAATGACTATGCCAACGCCGCGTCGGCTGCGTCTGGAGCCGAGGTGCCTCCGTTCTGCATATCGATTCACAAAAGCTTTGAATAAGTCCTGAATTCCTGCCACGTACTGGAAGGCATGCTGAAAAAAGTACTCGGCTGTTTGGAGACCCACGCCCTGGAAATAGTCGCGCTTGTCGTCATTTGTGCCACCGTCGCGTTTGTCTCGCCGATCCGCTTGTCGCCCGACAGTGCGATTTACCTGCACGCAGCTGTGACGAAAGTGGACCTCTACCACCCCCATCATCTGTTGTTCGCAGCCGTACTTCGAGGTCTCGCGCAGCTCCAGGAATTGCTGGGTCTCGGAGGGGAAACCGTTCCAACGTATCGGCGTGCAATGCTGATACTCTCTTTCAGTGCCTTGGCGGGCGTATGGCTTTTCCTGACCTCCCAAAAGCTCTCTATTTACCAGCGGATATTTGCCTTGCTGGCAATCGGTTTGAGTTCAACGTGGCTCCAATATAGCACGTTGATCGAATCTGCTGTTCCGGCGGTTGGAACCCTCTGTTTTGCCGCTGCGATATTGCAGAAAGTGGTTTCCGATGCGGCAGATAAAAACCGCTCACCACAAGCCTCTCAACCCGCTGGGTTTATCTTGGCAAGCATCGCTTTTGTGATAAGCTACGCCATGGCGGTCTGCTTTCACCAAAGTGCCGTGCTGGCCGCGATCCCTTTTCTGGTTATGGGGATCAGCGTCAATTTTAGAAGCCGAGCGCTACGTAGCTTACTGGTGCCCTTCGCGCTTCTTGCTGCAAGCGCCGCAGTCGTGGCTTTGTTCTATGTGTTGGCTCATCGGTCCGTGGGGCAGGACTTGCCATTCGGGGTGTGGGTGACGAAGTACGCGCATTACCAAGGGCAAGGATGGGGGCCCAGTGCAAACGTCTCCATTGAGGGTCTCATCCGCTGGACGCGCTCGCTGGGAATTATGTTTCACAATCCATACCCGTGGGAGTTCTATGGCGGAGGTCCGTTTAGTCCTTACTCCGTCGGGCTGGGATGGGGGATGTTGGCGTGGGGAATCGTTGTCGTCGCTGGTTTGCTTCGAGAGAAGGAGCGACGTGTCGAGAACATGTGGTTGATTGTCTGGCTGTTGATCTTTGAAGGCTTTATTTTCGCTTGGTCGCACCGACCGTATTACCACCTGCTCGCATTTCCAGCGTACCTTGTCCTTTCGTGCCGATTCGTGGAGCATTTGCCGCCTCGATGGAAACAGCTTCTCGCGTGTCTTCTCATCGGCATGATTCTCGCGGTGGGGAGTGCCAATGTAGTGACGATGCGCAGAGCGCGGATCAGTGAGCCGAGTGCTTGTGGATTAGGGGTGGAAGCGATGCGGGCTTGGATCCGCGAGGGCGATACCGTCGTTGCTGCGTGGCACGAGCGGCTTTTCCTTGAGGCCTTGGGATGCAAGGCCCGCTGCTATCCGGTCAGCCAAGCACCCCGTGTGGTTCCACGGTGGGATCAAGGAGAGAGGGGGCGTCTGATTCTTGCAAAGTCGGTGGCGATTCTTGCTGGGAATCCCCCAGCCGAGGCGGAAAAGCATTTTTCTACAAGTATCCGCCCCTTCCTCGATCAATTGCTTGCGATACACAAGACCTCGCCCCTGCGCGGCGCGCTTATCCGACTTGCCTCCTCGCCGCACGAGGTGGGAGTTGTCTTTGGGGTGGATAATGAGCTTCCTTTGCCGCTTGAGCAGGTGTTAGCGCAATTCTCGGAATCCCTGCGTAAGGAGCCCCAAATTGCAAAGGGTGTTCTTCATGGCTGGCTGGAAGCTGCTCGGCAGGCTCATAAGGGTACAGCCGAATCGCGTTAGCCCTGTGCGAACCAACTTTGGCAATCTTTATCGAACGCTTCAGAGCCCACGCTTCCCATGTTCCGTGACTCCCCCTGTCGTTTAGTTTGTTGCTGAAGTGAAATCACACCGGTACGGGGATTTCTTCGAGGATGCGGCGGAGGGCGATTTCTTCATCGCGGGCGGTAGTGCCGTTGGTTTCGTAGGTGCGGGCGGCTTGGATGCGGTGAGCAAGCACGGGCACAACCATGGCTTTGATGTCGTCCGGGATGCAGTAGTCGCGGCCTTCATAGAAAGCTTTGGCTTGCGCAGCCCGTCGCAGAGCCAACGCCGCGCGGGTGCTTGCTCCGAGAAGAATCGCCTGCGACGAACGTGTGGCTGCAACGATGAGCGCAAGATACTCGAGCAAGGCGTCATCAATCCGCACGTCGCGTACCCGTCGCTGGAGTTCTCTTACTTCAGCCGCGCTCATCACCGGACGTACGTGCTCAAGGTTACCCACCTCCCGTTGTTCGCGCAAGATTCGAACTTCGTCCTCAATGTCCGGATATCCCACCTCAAGGCGCATGAGGAAACGGTCCATTTGTGATTTCGGAAGGGGGAACGTTCCATGGAATTCTATGGGGTTCTGGGTGGCGATCACCATGAAAGGTTGCGGCAGCTCGTAGGTGTGTTTGTCCACCGACACTTGAGCGCTGTTCATGGCCTCAAGTAATGCGGATTGGGTCTTGGGCGATGTGCGATTGATTTCGTCCGCAAGCACGATATTGGCAAAGATGGGGCCGGGCTTGAACTCAAATTCGTGCCGAGTTTGATCGAAAATTGTAACCCCAAGGATGTCCGACGGCAGGAGGTCACTCGTAAATTGAATCCGCGAGAAGCTCAAGTTGAGCGAACGTGCCAGTAGTTGTGCCAGCGTCGTCTTCCCCACTCCCGGCACGTCTTCCAGCAACACGTGGCCCTCCGCGAGAAACCCAATCAAAAGGTTCTTGATCGTGGCGCTCTTACCTTTGATGACTTGTTCGATGTTGCGTTGCAGTTTTTCGACTTCGGGGCGAATTTCTGTAACCACTCGGCTGTGCTTTCTTTCGCAAAAAGTATTGACGTTGGTGGTGCGCCAGCGCTTCCGAATACGGCGCCAACCCATCGTAAACTATTTACCACGACGACGCAAAGGATATACAAGAATGAAACGGTACATGATCGCTTTTCTGTTCGCATTTACCATGTGGGGGCTGACTGCACCCGCCTCCGCCGGATGGGTGAAGAACCTACTCGGCTTAGGCAAAGACGAAGCTGCGGCCACAGCGCAATCGGCTGACAAAAGTGCGAAGGATTCTCAAGCTGGTAAAACCGAAAAGCCCTCCGGCGAAGCTCAACCGACACCTGATCCCGAGAAGGTGAAAAAGCTGAAGGCCGCCCTCGATTGGGAAACGCCCCCAAAGGATCTTCTCGACCGTTATGTGGGAACATGGCAGGGAGATTTCTGGGTTTACACCACCGACGGGCGACTCGAGCAGCGCAATAAAGTGCGCATCACCTACACACTTCAAGCAGACGGCACGCTCAAAATGGAAATGCTCAGTGGCGATCTGATCTCGAAGATGTGGGTCACTAAAGTCACTGCAACCTACAAGGTGGATGGTAAGCAAATCATTTGTACGGTGGTCCAGCCCACTGGCGAAACGTTCAAGCAAATTGGCCACTATAACGATGGTTCCGTCTTCTTTGTCTCGCAAATCCCAGATGGCGTAGAACATCAGCGTGAGCGAATCGATGGCAAACGCCTGCTGGTGGATGGCTTCGGCGTCTACGGCTCCCTGAAGAAAAAGGACGACCACCACGTTTTCATCGGCCGCTTCTTGAAGCAAGAGTAGCACCTGAGCCGACGAGGGGGCAGCCTGCAAGAAAAGGAACCCCGAGCTCAAGTGCTCGCACGCCTCAAGGTCTGCGGCAAGTGCTGTTAAACTTTCGTCGTCTCATAGTCCAGTGAAGGATTGTTGCTGCGGCTATCAGCTTCCCCCCACTGCTGCAGCGTAATTTTCGTCTTGTCGGGAATTTTGCGATCTTTCACACTTAACGCATGGTGACCAAAGCGTCGGTGCCCGATCTTATTATCTGTGTGGGGAATCCGCAGCGCGGAGACGATGGGGTGGGGTGGGCCGTTGCTGACGCCCTTACAAACCGCCTGCCCCCGCATGTTCACCTGATGCGTGTTCGTGGCGAGACGACCGATCTCCTCGACGCGTGGAGCGGCGCCACCCACGTTGTGCTTGTGGATGCTATCCTTAGTCAATTTGCTCCCGTCGGCACCATCTACCGTTTCGACGCCATCGCAGAGGAACTCCCGCGCGACATCTTTTGCTGTTCAACCCATGGGTGGGGGGTCGCGGAAGCGGTGGCATTAGGACGTGTGCTTGGTCGCCTCCCGCAGAAACTCACGATTTATGGAGTGGAGGGACATGACTTCCGTCATGGGGTTGCCCTGAGTACGCGCGTTGCGCAGGCCATACCCGAACTCGTGGAACGGATTCTGCGCGAGTTTTCCAAAGAAGAGGAGTCCGCTTCTCCGTCACCTGACGACGCCAAATCCGACGATTAGAACGCGGCGAAAGGGCAGAAACCGTCCGTGTTGCGTAGCTGATGGCTGCGAAGACGGCGTGGAGGGGAGCGTGATGGGCCGTGCGCAGTCGTGCATCTCACCACGCTCGGACCGCAAAGGAACGAGCGTAGCTTCGCACCTTTTCGCGTAGCTCTGCTGGCAGGGAGTCTCTTGCCGCCGTCAGATTGGTTTGTACGTGCTCAAATTTCCGAGATCCGACAATCACGGTCGAAACCTCAGGAGCGCCCAACACATACCCGATCGCGAGGTGAACTAAGTCGCGGGCGCCGTCCGGACCCACGAACTGGAGAAAACCACGCACGGCTTCGCGAAGCTTCTCATTTTGGAGATTCTCGAATTTGGGGGAGAGTTTGCCGCCTGCCAAGCCACGCATGATGATCACGCCGATCCCTCGCTCACGAGCTAAGGGGAGAAGTTTTTCCTCTGCTTCGAGGGCGAGCAGATTGTAGGGCACCTGCACGGTTTCATAGCCACCCAGCTCAATGGCGCGCACCGCCTCACGCACGCCACCCGTCATTCCGATGTGCCGCACTTTGCCAGCTCGTCGGGCTTCGTCCAGAGCTTCCCACGTCTCACCCCGCTCGAGTACTTCCAGCGATGCCGAGTGAATCTGAATTAGGTCGATAGTGTCCGTGCGTAAGCGCCGCAAGCTCTGCTCAATGAAACGCTGCGTCGCCTCGCGTGAATAGTCGTACACGGACCCGCGCTCGTCGCAGTGTTCGCCGACCTTGGTCGCAAGAATGTACTCCTGGCGCCGGTGCGCAATTGCTCTCCCGATGAATTCCTCGGAATGCCAATACGCAGGTGCAGTATCGATGAAGTTGATTCCCGCGTCGAGGACTTGATTCAGAAGCCGGGCCGCCTCGCTCTCCGTGAGGTGTTTCGGATTAGGATCCACGTCGCCGGCCCAATCCCTCCCGATCTCCAGCGCGCCGAAACCGATTTCCGAGACGTGAAGACCCGTTGTACCCAGTGGCCGTTTGCGTACGTCTTGCATCACTCGATTCCTTTCGTTCTCAGGATTCTGTCGTTCTTGATACGATTGCGCTACAAGTCCCGGAGATTCCGGCTAATGGCTTCGGCCCTCGCCCCTGCTCCGCCGGCGACGACGCACGGATTTTGGAGCGGATGGCCCTTGCTTTTGGCGTGGCGCCGAGGCCTTGGGCGCCGCCCCGCCTTCCGGCACAGGCACCTTGTGCAAAGTCTCTTGGTAATAATCGTCGATGAGCATTGCGATAACGTCGAGCTCCTCTTCTGCTTCGGCGAGACGCCGAGCAAGCCCGACAAAGCGCCGCATGCGTTCAAGTTGCAACGGATCCCGGTCCCGAAGCTTTGCTTCGAGGAGCGCGGTTACCCGCTGTTCGACGATGGCCATGACGTCTTCCTCCGACGGAAGCGGGCGTTTTTCCGCGGGGATACCGTATTGGCGCATGATCCGGTTGAAGTCTGCCAGCTCGGCATACGACACGAGCGAGATCACTGTGCCTGCTCCTCCGCTGCGCCCTGTGCGCCCGGCTCGGTGAATGTAGGCTTCTGGATCTTCGGGGACCTCGTACTGAAAGACGTGAGAGAGGTGGCTAATGTCAATTCCGCGTCCCGCTAAATCTGTTGCCACCAGAAAACGCAGCCGTCCCTCGCGGAGGCGTCGAAGGACCCCCTCGCGCTCGCTCTGCGAAAGATCCGCGGTGAGTTGGTCGGCGTCGTAGCCAAATCGCTGCAAAACAGTCGCCACATAGTTCACGCGCTGCTTGGTGTTGCAGAAGATGATTGCCGCGCTTGGATTCTCAATTTCGATAAGACGTATAAGGATTCGATCCTTGTCCAGCGCAGGCACCTCATAGTAGACGTGTTCGGTTGAGGCCACGTAGACAGCGTCGCGACTTAGGCTCAGGAAACCGGGGTCGCGCAAGAACTCGCGTGCCAGCCGAAGAACGTTCGCGGGGAAAGTGGCGGAAAACATGTAGCTGGCGCGTTCACTTGGCAAACTTTTGCGCAGCTCACGCATGTCAGGGTAGAACCCCATCGAAAGCATGCGATCGGCTTCATCGAGAATCAGGTAACGAACATCGTCGAGCTGAAGCGAGCCCCGCTTCAGGTGGTCGAGCAGACGTCCCGGCGTTCCCACCACGATGTGCGCACCCCGACGGAGAGCATCCAGCTGAGCCCCATATCCAACTCCACCGTACACAGCGACGGCGCGAATCCCAGCGCCACCGGCGAGTCGAGTCGCCTCCGTATGTACCTGCAAAGCCAGCTCGCGGGTGGGGACCAGCACAAGTGCCTGACACGCTGCAAGGGCCGGATCCAGAGCTTCAAGAATTGGCAAAAGATACGCACCCGTCTTGCCACTCCCGGTTTTTGCCTGAACCATGAGATCGCGTCGTGCCCGCACATAGGGAATCGTCATGGCCTGCACGTCCCGCAGCTCGTTCCAACCGATCTCCTGTGCTCGTGCGCGTAGCCAGTCGGGCAAATCCGCAAGGCTAACACGCGGAAGCGGCTGTTCCGGCTCGACAAGTTCATCCGGCGCGCCGGCGTTCAGATCTTCTTCGGAAGCGGTGCCCTCAGCGTTCACTCCGTGGCTTTCCGGCTTCTGCGTGCTTAAATGGGGCCGCCCCACCTCGACCTCCCCACTTTGCTGTCCAGGCAAGGCGGCCTCTTGCTTATCACCCTGAAAAAGGTTTGTGTTCTCAGAATTCATGTCCTGCCGAGAATCTTCGTCCGATTTGCGTTTCATACGTCTTCATCTTTGCGATCTTGTCAGATGACACAAGCCCGAAGTGGGGCTTGGTGGAGGCAAGCGCTCAACGGGCAACTCAAAAAAGAAAACCGAAAACCCAATGAGGCTGAAGAAGAGCGCCTCTTAGGCGGGTTTTCGGTTCGTGACTTCTGTTGCTTAGAAGGTGGCTGAACGGCTCACTGCTTATACTTCACCGAACAACCGTAGGGCTTCGTCTCGACGGTCTCCGGAGCCTGTCCAGCGACAAGCTTCGCCAGTGCCGCGTCCACGTAGTTCAGTGGCTTTTCCTTCTCGCCCCGCGGATCATCATCAATGGCGCCGCGGTAAGCCAACGTGCCATCTTTGTTTACGATGAACATATGAGGGGTCGTTTTTGCCCCGTAAAGATTACCCACCTTCCCGTCGGCATCGATCAGAATTGGGTAGCTGAGCTTATTCTGCTCGATCCATTTCTGAGCGTCCTCGGCTGTGACGAAGTGGCTGCTGTCAATTGCAAGCCAGACGACGCCATCTTTAGCATACTTCTCTGCCAGCGACTTCATGGTGTTCGCCTTGTAGTGGCGCTTCACGAACGGACACGTCGGGTTGATCCACTCCAGCACAACGATCTTCCCTTTGTAGTCCGAGAGTCTGTGGACTTTCCCTGAGGAATCTTTGAGTTCGAAATCGGGAGCAGCGCTCCCGATTTGCGGCGCTGCAGTCGTTTCCGCAGCGGAAACGCGGTGTGCGAATGCGCTGAGGGCTACAACGCAGACGGCAAGGGCAAGTCGCGTGAATGCGTTTTTCATAGTAGGACCTCCAAAAGAGGAATTCACACGCGTCTCAGCACAGAGAGACGCATGCGTATCAGATTCAACACCCAATACAGTACTAAATTCATCCTAATTTGACTTCGCCTTTTCTGCGCGCGCCGCAATGCGAAACTCGCAGACCAATCCTACTTGTTCAACCGCGCGAACAAACTCGCTTAACGGGGCAGGGGGGCTGAAGAGCTTACAAAGCACTTTAGTCCGAGAGTGGCGCACCAGCCTACGGATTCTCGAAGATCAAGTCACACAAGCCCGGCGAGAACCTTAGGCCAATCCAGCAGCTTATGTCTAACAGAGCGGTCTCAACGATTCCGCAACAGACTATACATAAGTATTGGGTTGACATGTGGCTACGGTAGCCCCAGCAGGATTTGTACAACGATGAAATAAATCGTGCTGGAGCGCTTAGGTCAATGACTGAATCCGCTGAAAACACTGCTATTCCCCAGCGGCCGTGGGCAGAATTCAGTCCCGCGCCGATGACACTCATTTTGCCCGAGGATCCTGTACTTTCGAATCCTCCTTTTGTGCACTGGCATGGGACCCCGGAGGCCAAGAACTACCGAGTTCGTATTGTGGGGCGGCAATTCGCACATGAACAGGTCGTGCGCCTGAATTTTTACACACCGCCCGACGAAATTCCACCGGGGATCTATGAAGTCAGCGTGGAGGCTTTGGGCGACGGAGACACTCCTCTGGGCCCTGTGGCCCGGCGCGAGGTTCGGATCCACTTTGCTGGGGATCCTGTGATCGGCCAGCTCAACGAAATCTCATGTCCCGCGGGTACCCCGCTCATTGCTGCTCCGGAAGAGCTTGAGCGGATCCGCGCAGCAACCGGCACCCGAGCCGAGTACCGCGACGCTTTACTGGACGCAGCCAGAAAACTTGATCCGTTGCTTGGGGACGGATCTCTGAAGGAACCCGCGCGTTTTCCCGGCGGGCGATGGGATTTCGACCTCTGGCACAAGGGCAACTCATACTGCTTCGCTATCGAGAACACCGTCCTCGCCTGTGCGCTGAGCTATCTCATTAGTGGCGATCGCGCCTACGCCGACACGGCAATTCGTCTCATGGAGCAGGTAGCTCAATGGGATCCCTATGGCTCAACGGGCGTCTGGGAGAACGACCACAGCGCGCAAGCCCTTCTCCATGCACTCGCGTTGGGTTACAACGCCCTTGCCACGCTCATGGGTGACTCCCAACGTGCTGCTATTGAGCAGGCGATTGCTCTCCGCTGCGAGGATATCTATGGGCTTCTGAATCCCTTTGTCCCCAAAGACTTGAGCTGCGGCGTGATGAATAACCCCGAAAACAATCACCCATGGTTCGTGGCATCAGCGATGGGCATTGGCGCGCTTGCCCTCATGGGCAAGCACCCCAAGGCGAGCGAGTGGGTGAGCTTTGCCGCACAGCTCTTCCTCGGCAACTTTTTGTGCCGGGGCGGCCGCAGTGGAGCTTGGCACGAGGGAATTGACTATTGGTCGTACGGGTTGTTCTTCGTCTTCCATTTCGCTGACGCCTTGCTGAACGCCACGGGAATTAATTTTTATCGCCACTGGTGGTTGGCGCGAACTGCTGCTTTCAAGGCCTACACCCATCCTCCTGCTGGCGCGTGGGTCCCCTTTGGCGACTGCAAGCATCGTCCGCCCAACGCGTTCGACAAACTCAATGCCATGCGCTTGGCCTCGGCCCAGCGCGACCCCGCCATTTGGGCCTATGTGGATGCGATCCAAGCCCCAATTACCACTACGCGGTATCTCTTCTATGCGGTCCTGTGGTCCGACCGGGGCGATGTTCCCTACCCGGCTCCGAAGCCTGACATGCCCTTTGTTCAACATTACGAGGATTGTGGCTGGGTGGTGAGTGTTGCGAACTACCACGACGAGCCCAGGCAAGTGCTGTTCGCGCTCCACTGCGGAACAGGGCGTCCCCATGGTCATGCCGATCTCAACAGCTTCGTCTGGTGTGCCGGAGGCGATCGGCTTCTTTGGGATGCTGGGTATTACGATTCCTATTTTAGTCCACACCACCGCAATTACACCCGCCACTCCATGGCACATAACACGTTGTTGGTGGATGGAGTTGGGCAGGCACCCCACTGGAGTGCGCAACGGGGGCGGATTACGCATTTTGAGGCCGACGCCTCGCGCTTAATTGTCGTCGGCGAGACGAATGAAGAACTCTACTATGGGCGCCTGGCGTGGTTCATCCGGCGGTTCGAGTATGTGAATGCCCGCGAGCTGGTGGTCCGCGATGACATTGAAGCCCGCGATCCCCTGCGCTTTTCCATTCTTCTGCACAGCATGTTTCCCATTCATTTTGAGAACGGCACCAACACGCTGCGGATTGTGGGCAAGCTCTATGAGCTGAGGGCAGTATTCGAGACGAACGAGCCAATCGAGGCAATCCTTAGAAACACGTTCCCCGTGCAGCCCGGCTTAGTCAGTCGCGTTCTGGATGATCCCGAGGAGTATCCGCAGCAGTTCCATCTTGAATTGCGAACCGTCCGAGCTGTCACGAAGTGGAAGCCGGTACTACGCGCAACAATTCAGCCGCTGAGCTAACGGGCGGCCGGTGCTCAGTCGAGTTCGTCGTCGTCGAGCTTCAGCTTGGCAAGATCCTCAGGCGAATCAACATCCGCTAACACCTGAGGGTCCTCGCACTCGACATACTGCACGTGCTCGCTGAGTTCAGCAAGCACGTCGCGGGCTGTCTTGCCCTGCGGTGCGTTTAGAAATTTCTCAAAAAATTTGGATGGAATGACGACGGGGTGACCGTGCCGGGATTGGTAGGTGGCGACGTAGATGCTGTCGGGCGCGTTCAGAGTCTGCTCCGCAAGCTTCGTCAGGGTCGAGATCGCGATTCCCGGTTGATCCACCAACGCAACGAGAGCGGCCGATGCCCCTGCTTCTTGTGCGGATTTTAGCCCAAGTTTGAGCGAGTGGATTTGGCCTAAGGCGGGTTGCGTATTCGAGACAAATTTCGCTGTGGGGAACTTGCTGAGTTGCGCCTGCAGCGAGACCATGAGACCTGAATTCACGACGATGTGGACAGGCTCAAGCTCGGCTGCCACAAGGTTCTCATACACACGATGCAGGAAAAAGGAATTCCCAAGAGGCATGAGAGCCTTTGGGAAGCCCATTCGGCTCGAAATCCCACCTGCCAATATCACCCCATGAACGCCACTTGCCATAGCACGCTTCCTTCAAGAAGAACCTACGCTAACGTTAGTCAAGGGTTGGTCCGGTTGACAAGAAAAAATACGGTTCTTGCAGGCACAAAGCAAGACGGGCCGCTCGGAAGCGAAAAGAGGGGCTCTACCAGAAGAGTTCTGAGGACGAACGAACCATCCCCCACATCTTCGTTCGCAGAGTCCCGTCAAACGATAGGGATCTCCTATCCAGACTCAAAAGGGGAGAGAGGCTGAGCCGAACGGGGCTAATGAGGATACTGGCAGAAAGCGATGATGAAGGCCCCAATGGCCATGTTATGTCCGCGCGACAGCCTCCCGGAAACGGTGAAATAAGTACGCCGAATCGTGTGGTCCCGGCGCGGCCTCTGGATGGTACTGGACGCAGAACAGGCGCAGCGTCTCGTCCGCAAAACCCTCCAGCGTTCCATCATTTAGGTTTATATGCGTGATTTTGCAGGTAGAAGGCAAGGTCTCGGGATCGACAGCAAAACCGTGATTTTGAGAGGTAATCTCGACCCGATTGGTGAGCAAGTCTTTGACCGGATGATTCGCGCCGTGGTGGCCGAACTTCAGCTTGAACGTGCGGGCTTCGAGAGCCAACCCAAGTAGCTGATGGCCAAGGCAGATGCCAAACATCGGCACGCGCCCCATGAGCTTGCGAATCTCCTCGACAATGTCCTCGAGTGCCGCTGGGTCGCCCGGCCCGTTCGACAGGAACACGCCTTGTGGCTGGAGAGACAACACATCCGCTGCGGATGTGCGCGCGGGCACCACTGTCACGCGGAAACCTGCCGCAACGAGGAGATCAAGAATGTTGCGTTTGACGCCGAAATCGAATGCCACGACGTGGGGGCGTGCCTGGTCGGTGGCGTGCTCCACATCCGGCACCATTTCTGCGCCGCCAAGTTTGCGGAGAAGCGCAGGTTTGCTTTCCGCGGGGCGGTAAACAAACGGTTCGGAAGTTGTCACATCGCGCACAAGATCACGCCCATCCATCGGCGGTTCGCTCAATGCAAGTTGCCGAAGCGTCTCTCGGTCGTGCCTTTCCGTGGAAATCGCCGCTCGCATGGCACCAGCACTTCGCACGTGAAGGACGGCGGAGCGCGTATCGATGCCCTCGATTCCCACGATACCATGGCGCTTGAGATAGGAATGCAGATCCTCTTCGCTTCGCCAGTTCGACGCGATCAGCGACAACTCTTTCACCACAAACCCTGCCACTTGGGGGCGCGCCGATTCTTCGTCGATCGCGTTCACGCCAGTGTTGCCAATGAGCGGGTAGGTCATGATCACGATCTGCCCGCGGTACGAAGGGTCGGTGAGGACTTCTTGGTAGCCCGACATCCCCGTGTGAAAAATGAGTTCACCGGTCGTTTCCCCGCGAGCCCCAAAGCTCCATCCCTCGAAGGTGGTGCCGTCTTCTAAAACCAGCGTTGCTCGAACGCGTTCACGCATCAGTTCGTTCCTTTGCATCCATGTCGCTTTGCGTCCAATGCTCTCAGCGCCGAAAAAGATCGAGAATGTTTATTACGTGCACGGCAAGAGATTCGTCCCTGTCACGTGAGCGACAAGCTAAGCTTTTCCCTAAGCTTTTCCTCATTCGTTCTAAACCGACCGCTTCTATGGGGTGCCTGCAATCCTCGGTGCAAGCACGATTTTCCGACGTGCGCATAAATTTACGTGCGCGTCTTCGCGAATCTGCGAACGTCGGTTCTCCAGCTTAATGGTCGAGCCGATAAACCGCATAGGCCGGCGACAAACCTACTGTCGTCACGCGATCGAAAACGTGATCCAACACGCGATGCACCTTGTCGCGATCTATAATTGCGTAGTACGTTTTGCCCGGTGGCGGATTCTCTTTCATGAGCTCCATAAGACTGCGGGGCGCGGTTGGAGTCCCGGGGTTCTTTGAATTTATGCGTACAATTTGCGAGGAATTTAGATAGTAGCACAAGCCGTGGCCGAGCTTATTTTCTCTGATGACGGGCACCGGTTGACTCCCGCGGGCAGCGGCGTCGCGAAGAATTGTTTCCGCAACCGGTTTAAAGTCACGGCTTGGGCTCCACCGTTGCGTGCTGGAACTGACGCCGTACTTGAGCGCCAAAGCAAGGATGCAGTATCCCACAACAGCAGGTTTCACCCATCGGGGTAAATGCGCCTCAGAGCGCGCCGGTTGAGTCCATCGTTGCGCGAGGCTTCTGGCGCAAAGGATGCTCAGAGGCGGATAAAGGGGAAGCACGTAAAGGGGAAGGCGAGTTTTTTGCGCACTGAGGATGATCAGCGGAACGAGAATCCACGTGACCAAGAAAAGGGTGGGTAACGAGAGGGCTTTCGAGAGACGCTCCTGCCGCAAGTCCTTTGCCACAAAGGGAAGGGCGGCAGCACCCGGCAGGGCACCGAGCGTGAGCATGGCCAAATAGCCCAAACGTGAGAATTGGTGATTCGAGTCTTCAAGCACGTTCGTGATCGCTTCCTCGCGCCAGACCTGAAGAGCATGGGGCACGGTTGCCAAGACGTAAGCATACCACGGTAAGGCAACCCCCAAGAACACCAGAAGGGCTGGGGGCCAGAAAAGCCGGCTCAGGCGAACTTGTTTTCTTGCCAAAAGAGCGAAAACCAAAATGGCTGCGGGGACGGCAAACCCAGCGGGTCCTTTGGTCAAGAAGGCAAGCCCGAGAAAAACATGCGCCGCGATCGCCCATCGTTTCCAACTGGCGTTGACGATCGCATCGCTGCCAGCGATGGCCTGCCATGCGCATCCCATGAAAGCTGTCTCAAAGACCGTCAAAATCGGGTCGGTTGTCACAACATTTGCTGCTGCCAACGGGACAACGGCGAGGAGTTGAATCCATCCCGCCAGCAGTCCCACCGAATGCCCGAAAAGCGCGGTCCCAATGCGCCACGTGAGCAGGACCGTAAGAATCGAGAAAGCTCCGACCGTCAGACGCGCAACAAACTCACTGCGTCCAAAAAGCGCCATAGGGACAGCCACCAACCAGTAAGTGAGAGGTGGTTTCGTGAGGTGAGGATGTCCCTCAAGGTGGGGAATGAGCCAATGGCCTTCCGCAGCCATCTCGCGTGCGGTTTCTGCGTAGCGAGCCTCGCTCGTGTCCATCAACGGCCGAGTTCCGGAGAATGTAAAAATAAGCAGGATTGCGACGCCGAGAAGAATGAGCAGTTGTGGTCGTCGCTCCGTATCTGATGTCATTTCTTGATCCTAATGGTCATGTTTGGTCTGCAGCGGTCTTTGTTGGGACCGAGGTTTCACGCATTCACTACTCGAAAAGCCCTTGCATGTTCGATGACGCGTTCCTTGCTTGAATTTCAGCCTGAATAGCACGACATCGCGACGACAAACGAGGCTCACGAATGATACTGCATGCAATCGTTTCAGGGCGGGTCCAAGGAGTTGGATTTCGCTATTGGGTGAAAGAAGAGGCCGAGGCGCTCGGACTGAAAGGCTGGGTGCGGAATCTTCGGGATGGCAGCGTCGAAGTCGAAGCCGAGGGCGAGGAGGATGCGCTTTTCCAGTTCGAGCAAAAGCTTTGGCGCGGACCAACCCTCGCTCGTGTGACCAATGTTGACTGCCGGTACCACGATATCACGAAAAACTATAAAGGTTTCTCAATCACTGCTTAGTTTGGAAGTACCACCGACTGTGTGCACTAAAACAAAAGTGCCGGTGAGAGATGGAACGAATTCTCACCGGCGATTTTGAGGGAAACAGGAAGCAAGTGTTCAGACTTGGGCCGCCTCCGTTACGTCCCTGAATCTAACCCGTTACCGGCTTCTGTGGTCAGGGCATACGCCAGAGGTCACCGTCCGAAATCGTGCCGTTTGTGGGATCGTAAGTTAGGTCGGTCAGGTACTGGTTCATGAAGGGAACGTCGGCAGGCGTTGCTGGGGCCACCAGATCCCCCTCAATGAACCGAATGACCATCCGCTCGTCAATATCCGCCAAACGTGCAGGAATCGTTACGCTGGCGGCTGTGCTCAGCGGATTCCCAACGTTACTGTTTCCCATCCCATTGGGTGCCAGCAAATCAGCGTCGGGTCCAGCTGATGTGATGATGTAACTATTTTTTGTGATCTTGGCATTGCGGTAGCAGTATGTGAGGTAGGCTCCCGCTTTGGCAAAAGGATCGGCCGGAATCGACGTGAGGTAGGCGACGGGAGTGGTGATTCCGTGAAAGTCCCGTCCAACGGTAAGCCCACCGGCGCCGCGCGTGCGGAAAGTGTAGTATCCCGGAGCGAGGGGGCCGAGGAAAGCCACGATTTGTGGGTCGTAGTTATTTGGGTTATCGGTCCCCTCAGGGTATTCGTTGTGGTCTACCCGATAAGCCTCAACTGCAGTCGCAATCGAGCGTAGATCGGATTTGACCCGTGACACCTTAGCCCGTGTTTGTGCCTCGAGGAAATTGGGCACGGCGATTGCTGCGAGAATGGCGATAATTGCCACAACGATCAGGAGCTCGATGAGAGTGAAGGCGGTTGGCCTGACCGCCCGATGCTTGGTCATGATGATCCTCCAACTTTGTGATGATATGGTAACTTCAAGTCGGATGGCACAAGCGGGGTAGAGCGAGTGGTGTGCGACCAAGAGTATTACTGAGAGGGCATGGGGGCCACCTCTTCAGAGGGAAAAATGAATCTCAAGTCTTGCACTGATTCTCCTTGACTCGCCCTGTGTCCCAAGTGTGCCATCGCGTTGGCAAAATACAGTACAAGATCAGTCTTATTTAACATACCGGATAAAATTGATATTTTGGATAACATATATCGCAGAAGTGCTGATTGGGCCACGCTTTTGTTTTGAGAGATAGATGGGCCGAAGAGCTGTTGCCTGCAGAGTGACGCGCCTCTTGTTAGCGGGGATTGGTGCGGGGATTTTGTCGTCCCACGTCGTGCAAGATATCTCCGCTAATGGGGTCATAAATGAAAATCTGGCGGCGACGTAGCAGCGCGTCCGTATCAAAAATCTTCGTTACCGTTTTGCCGTCCGGCAGGTGGAACGCCAGTTCCACTTTATCCTTTTCCGGCATGAGCAGGTAAAAATCGCCCCGATTGCCCACAAAGTCGCTTGCACCGGGCAAACGTGTTGCTTTCTCCGGGGCTACACCATCAGGAAACAGATAGCTGGATGTGACGAGAACCCCTGCGAGGGGAGTTTGATCCACAAGGAAAAGCTCGCCTGCCATGCGTGTTGAGCGAAGCACAATTTCGACGGGTCTGCGTGTGGGAATCCGCGTGGAAGCTGCGCCAATGCTGCGCCCTCGCTGGACGATGATTTTTGCATTGCCCCGCCTGCCACTCGACAAATTGATGAAGAATTGCCCAAGGGAATCCGTGCGCGTCATTACCCGTTCGATATTGCCACGTTGTTGGTAGGTTACCGGTACATCTATCCACATCGCGGGCCCAACGACTTTGCCGTTGCGGTCGGCGCGAACGACTTTCCCCTCAATGCAGGGCACGGGGCGAAGTCGGATCCGCACCTGATCCGAAGACGCATTGCGCGAGATTTTGCGGGTGATCCGCTCGCCACTTCCCGTCGTTTCGCGATCGAAGAGCGGAAGGAACCCTTTCTCGTGGATCTCGAGCACGTACTCGTCAACGACCAGCGTTTCAAATGCGAAAAGCCCCTGCTCGTCGCTCAATACGGAGCCTTTCCCAGCAGGTCCTGCATAGTAAATGCGTATCCCCGGTAACGGTTTGCCATTGAAGGCGTGAACGACTTTTCCACTGACAAAGAGCGGCGAGGGGAGAACAAGTTCCACGCCTTCTTTCACTTCCCGCTCGCGGAGCGTGAGATCGACCGCCTCCCCCGGCATGCCCTTGTAGCCGATTAGCTTGATTTGGCCGGCTGGGAGGTCCTTGAGTTCGAAGCGCCCCTCATCATCCGTTCGCGTCGTGGTGATGCTACCTCCTTCGAGGATAGCGAGCACCTTTGCGCCCCCTTCAGGTTTGCGTGTCAGTCGCGACACAGTAACGCCCCGCACCACCGCTCCTCCCGCGCGGAGCGGGATCACCGCATCCTTCGTGGGAACCCGAAGGCGAGCTTCGGTACGCATGTAACCGTCCGCTTCGACGGTCACTATTACGTTCCCCTTGGGGGCGTGGTCGAAACGGAACTCTCCCATGGCGCTGGTGGAAATGGTACCCAGAACGGCGTAGGAGGGTTTGTTCTTTACAGGAAAGTAGACCTTCGCGCGCGGAATGGGAAGCGAAGTCACAGCGTCCACGACTCGCCCCGAAAGCTCATCCCCACGCTCCAAGGTGACATTGTGTTCCCGCTCCTGCTGATTCAAGAAGAAGAGTCCGGCGGTGGGGGCAAAGCCTTCTGCGCGTGCTAAAAAACAATATAGCATTCCCGATCCGTTGATTTTCTCGATTCGGTAGGTGCCCGAAGTGTCGGTCACACACTCGCGAAGTGGCGGATCGGTGGCTTCGGGGTCGGGGCTGAGAAGTTGCACGGTGGCGCCGGGGATCGGTTGACGATCCTCGGAGCGCACGGTGCCATAGAGAAGTGCGTCGCCTACGGCGCGAACCTTGTCCGCGTCGTGCCCTTCTCGACGCTCAACTTCAACCAGACGCTTTACCTGAGCCGTCGCTCGTGGGGTCGGAAGGGGCTCCAAATCTAACGAAGTGAGTCTTACCTTCGCCGCCCGACTTCGCGCCACATCCTCGTCGTACGCGGCTTCATCGTCGGCACTCACGACTTCTTCTTGCTTGGATTCCTTGGGCAAACGTTCGACTTGTCGCCGCAAAGACCAAAGCCCCAACGTCACCAAACAAAGCGCAAGAGCTACCCACATTACGCCGCGGTTTTTCATCCCTTACCCGACTCCGCGTTGAGCTCGAATTCGCTCGCCGAACACTGCAACTTTATCGCCCCAACCCTGACACACGATTTTGGGGGATGCAACGACAGAACGTCCTCACCGAATTCCAAACCAAAGCGAGCCACCTCGTAAAGCTTGCATCCGCAAGTGGAGGGCGTTACGCAGACTTCGACGGAGACTTTCGGCTGAACCAGACCGCGAACTTCCCACACGTTCCGCGCTGCACACGAGGATTCGCTGAGGCATAGATTCCATCCCCCCGTCACTCAGCTTTTCCACGTTCCGCAGAAGCAGGTGCGGCCGCTGTTTTCTTGAGCCGCCATTCAATCCATCGGGCTACCGGCCACAGCACTACTCTGAGCGCGGGAGCCAGCAGGCGCCGCAGCAAGCAAGGAATTCTTTCAGCGACTCGCACAAACCAATTTCCACGCAGCCGCTCAAGATCGGCGCGTAACATCGCGCATTCGTGACGAAGTTGGACGAGCTCACGAGTCTGAGCCTCCCACTGCATCGAGGATCGGCTCTTGCGGGGTCGCGTTTGCGGATTCGCGCAAAACTCAGCCAGAGGTCCGATCGTTTTGTCCCACGTATAGCGCTCGGCGAATTCTCGAGCCGCCCGGCTCATGGCGGCGAGGTCAATGCGGTCGCTCAAAATGTCGCGCACCACCTGCCGCACGGCGTTTTCGTCTTGAGGGTTGAGTGCCCAGCCGCACCGCGCCTCTTGGATGAGGCGGCCCAGCTCCGAGTAGTCGTCGTGAATCACAGGTAGACCACACCAGAGGTAGATCATGGTGCGGGTGGTGAAGGCAAGCTCGCGTTCGCAGTTCCATTCCATGAGGTCCAACGCTACGCCATCATTTACGTAGTGCGCTACAAGCTCGTCGAACGGCAAGATGTCGTAGGTGCGCACTTGCGAATGCACGGAAATCTCCTTTAGAACCTGCGCAAAACGCCCCCCGGAGGCATCCAGTGCTGGGTGAGCCCCCACATGAAGGTGCAAAGTTCCCTTGCCGAGGGCGCTCATTTCCTCAAGGGTCGCTCGGATGGCTGCCGAGGGGTCCTGCCACGCCAGAAAGAGCCCCCCGTAGACAAACGCGTCCCACTTGCGTGACGTGGCCGGCGGTGGTGAATACGGAGGCACTGAAAAAGGGATGACGGGCAACTCGATCTCCGACGGGGTAAGGCCCGCAAGTGTGAGCCAAGCATAGAAGTAATGCCTTTGGTATTCGCCACTGCACACGAAGAAATCCGCTCGTCGCAGCGCCTCCAGCTTCTCTTCTGCGTGCCGGAGCAAGTCCGACTCACCCCAAAACAGGCGTTCCAAAAGATGCGGACCTGCAAGGTCCATCGCGATGGGGAGGTCAAGCTCCGGGATTTCTCGCGCGAGCCCCCAATGCTGCAAAACCAAAGCACTTGGCGCTACCTCCGCGATGAGTTCCCCAATCCGATCGCGCCGGAACATGTGCACGTGAGCGGGCAAAGGCCGGTTTCCTGAAACATAGGGGTCAGCGAAGGAGGAAATCCAGCTTGCCACGTGGGCATCAAAGCCACGCGAACGCAACCCCTCGGCAAGCCCCCACGCCCGCAAGCCCGCCCCGTTTGTGGGTTGGCCGGGCAGCGGTAAGGGCTCAGGCGTGATGACAAGTATGCGTCCCTCTGTCATGTAAGTCGCTCAGTAAAGAGTCTTTGCAACGAGCTTGCCCCAGCGCAAGCGTGTTCACGTGCGGTAAGCGCCGTTGATTTCAACGTATTTTTCGGTGAGATCACAGGTCCATGCTGTCGCCGAGTTCTCGCCAAGCCCTAAATCCACCGTGATTGGCACAAATTCCTCGCTCAGCACCTGAAGCGCTACGCCCTCGTCGAAGGGGACCGGCTCACCCTTCTCGAAAAGCAGAAGGTCGCCGAGCCGAACGCGGACCCGTTCGGGTTCAAGGCTCACGCCCGAATTCCCAATGGCACATACGATGCGTCCCCAATTCGCGTCTCTGCCGTAGATTGCAGTTTTCACAAGATTTGAGTTGGCGATGCTCATCGCCACTTGATGTGCCTCTTCGTAGGACCGCGCCTCGCGCACCGTGATTTCGATGAGTTTTGTCGCTCCTTCCCCATCGCGAGCCAGTTGGCGGGCTAAACACTGGAGCACTTCGGTGAGTGCCTCGGCGAAGCACTGTCCGTCGGCCGAATCTATGTCCTGGATTGAAGCGCCACTCGCACCGTTCGCTAACAGTATCGTGGTGTCGTTCGTGCTCGTGTCGGCATCCACGGTGAGGCAGTTCAGACTGCGATTCACCGCATAGCGGAGGAGTGTCTGGGCAGTTTCAGGTGGTAGCTCAGCGTCGGTGGCCACAAATCCTAACAGGGTGGCCATGCGGGGGTAGATCATTCCCGAACCTTTAGCGCATGCAAGGATGGTCACGGGTTTCCCCGCAATCGTGAGAACCTTCCATGCGTATTTCTCGCGGGTGTCGGTCGTAAGGATTGCGCGCGCGAACGCCAAGAACCCCGGGGCGGACTCGGAGCGGTTTGCCACAGCCGCGTGGATTGCCGGCAACACTTTTTCCATCGGCAACCGCACCCCAATCGTGCCAGTGGAACACACGAGGCAATGCGTCTTTCCCGAAGGGGCCAGACACTTGCCAAGTTCTTCCGCCATTGCCCGAGCGTCGCGAAGTCCTTGCTCACCCGTCGCGGCGTTTGCGCAGCCCGAATTCACCACCACGCCACGGATGCGCCCCTTGCTTGCGGAGAGTATTTCGCGCGATACGCGCACAGGGGCCGCACAAAACGTGTTTTGTGTAAACACAGCCGCCGCTGTGGCCTCGCACCCCGGATCGATCACAGCCAAGTCATCGCGATTCTTGTAACGAATTCCTGCTGCCGCTGTCCCCCACGAGAACCCTTTCGGGAGCGGAATGGCGATATTTGGATCTGGAAAAATTCTCATACCTGGACATCCATGGGCTGCTTTTCCTCAAGCGCAAGGAAAAGCAAACGAATGCGAGCAAACCCTCTGCGTTCCCAAGCTCCGAAATGAATCGTTGCAGCACGAGGACCGAGGGAGCTCACGAGCGGCCTTCGGGGTCCGAAACCCAAATCAGGGGGAAAGTGGCCCATGGCGAATATCTTGCGTAACGAAAATAATCCTTGCGCCAACACCCCGGTTCGGGCCAAAGTGTAGGTCGAATGATTGCGAACTCAAATCCGGCCGACGGCCAAAGCCTGTGTAGCGTTGTATCCGCGGAGTACAAACGTTAGGTAAATTGCTGGGAGGTCGAACTTGGCACTCAACCCGAAGAAGGTCGTTGCCTTGGACATTGGTTCGAGTGTGGTAAAAGCCGTGCAGCTGCGGCGCGCTGGCCGAACCTACGAGCTCGAGAAGTTTGGGCTCGCTGAGATTTATCCGGGAATTGACAAGAAAACTGCAGCCGGCGACCGGCGCGAAGCCAAAATCGAGGCCATCCGCCAGGCGCTCAACGACGGTGAAATTTCTGCCAAACAATCGATCTCGGCTGTGAGCGGCGAGTCGATTATTGTCCGCTATATCCAGTTGCCCGACATGCCCGAAAATGAGCTCGAAGGGGCGATTCGTTGGGAAGCCGAAGATTATATCCCCTTTCCACTCGAGGAAGTAAATCTCGACTCTATGGTCCTTGGGCGGACCGAGGTCGGGGGACAGGTGAAGATCGATGTGCTGTTAGTTGCTGCCAAGAAAGAACTGGTGGCAGAGCACATTGAGCTTCTGAAAGCCGTTGAGCTTCAGCCTGCGGTTGTGGACGTCAACTCGTTTGCCTTTTTGAACTGCTTCGAAGTCAACTATCTTCCCCCAGCATCGGACGTCATTGCGTTGCTGGATATCGGCGCCGAGGTCACCAGTATCAATATCTACCACGCTGGAGTTTCACGGTTTTCCCGCGACATTAGTATTGCGGGGGATACGATCACCAATGGCATTCAACAGCGCCTAAACTGCTCTTTCCAACGTGCCGAGGAGCTAAAAATCAAAGAAGGGCTCCCCGATCTGGAACATGAAGACATGGACACAGAGTTCAGCACGGATGCCTCCCTGCTGGACACCATTCGGGGTACGGTGGAACGCATTACGGGAGAAGACCTCGACGAGGAGAGTCCCGAGTTCGTCGCGTCGACGGTGACTCGGCGTACTTTGCTCAACCTTGCCAATGAAGTCAGGCGCTCCATTTCCTTCTACGAGAACCAGCCCAACGGCAAGCCGGTCCAGAAGGTGTACATTGGCGGCGGCACCTCGAAAATGAAAAACATCGACGCATTCTTGGCTCATGAGCTTGGGTTGCCGGTTGAGACGATGGACCCACTGCGCAGCATTGGGTTCGCCGGCAGAGAAGCCGACCGACAGAAACTTGAGCGAGTGCGTTCGCAGCTGGGGGTGGCTATTGGCCTTGGCTTGCGAGTTTTTGACGAATAGCGGGAGCGGTTACACGCGATGATTAAGATCAACCTTTTGCCACCGGAATTAGCCGCAAAGAAGGCCGCTGGAGCTGCCAAGGGAGCTCCGGCAGCCCCCAAGAGCCCATTGCTTGTGATTGGAGTGGTGTTGCTCCTCCTGTATGCAGTGGGTGGGTACATGGGCTATCTGGTTTACTCTTCTGGCGTTGAATCTGATCGAAAGCTTGCTCAGGAACGAGCCAAAAAAGAAAAGAAGCAAAAAGAGCTTCAGCGCCTAGAGAAGGAGTTGGCAGCCGCTGCAGCCGACCGCGAAGAGATCGAAGCCCGTTATGAGGTTGCAAAAGCCCTGAATCCCGACAACCGCATCTACTGGTCCGAGAAGCTCAACATGTTGGCGAAGGCTCGAATGGACCTCGCCGTCTACATCACAAAGCTGAGCCTAACGGAGAAAGTAGACGAAGTCGAAACCCCCGAGTCCGCAAAGCGGCGTGAGGAATGGCGAAAGAAGAAGCCCGCTGGCGTGCCCGAGCCCGCGCCGATCAAGCGCCCGATCATCAATCAGTCGCTTACGATCGATGCCATTGCCTACGGTCGGGATTCGCAAGAGAAGCTCAACAACGTGATCGCATTCCAGTTTGCCCTGCGCAACCTGAAGTGGCGGCGGGAGAGCGGGGAAATCGTTCGCTTTATGGACGGAATGAACAACGATTTTGGCCAATTACGCCAAAAAACAGACATGGTGGGGGGAGTTGAGGTCTTGCGGTTCGGCGTGGTAGTACGCGCCGAGCCCCAAACCTATACAGGCGAGCAGCCCCAATCCGCTTCGACGACGGCAAAAGGAGGTGGCTCCAAATGATGAACGTTTGGGCAGCACTTACCCCTCAAGAGAAGGATCTGGCAAAAGCAGGAGTGGTTCTTGCCGTCCTTATCTTTGCTGGAGTGGCCTACTACAACTGGTTCTTCATGGCGGATAAGATTAGTCGCAACCAGAAGCAGATCGAGGCAGTTCAGAAAGAGATCAAGGACATCGACGCCAAAATCCGGGATCTACAGGCTGCCCTTGGCAACCCCGAGGAACTGAAGGCGAAGCAGGAATTTCTCAAAAAGATCGCGGCCAAACTTCCGGATTCTCCTGATGCGCCGGGTTTCTTCCAAGCCCTCAGCAAGGTTCTTCAGGTTACGCGGGTGGATTACACGGAGTTGGAGCCGCTAAAAGAAGTATCGCGCTCTGCTTACGTGGAAATCCCTTATCGCATCAAAGGTACCGCACGGTACCACGATTTCGGTCACTTCTTGAACCTGATTGAGGATAATCCGGACCGTTTCATGCGCGTCCGAACCTTTACCATCGAAAATCGCGATGATCGGCCCAGTGTCCATCCAGTGACGATTGAGTTGGCGACGTTTATGTTTGTGAAAAGAGGCTAATACGACGATGCGGTACATAGCTTCCATGGTGACGGGAAGATCTGACTCTTCCCTACGGCAAAGAAGGCGAGGCTGGCAAGTCGGCCTGTGTGCCAGAGCATACCTGATAGTTCTCCTGTTCGCTGTTGTGCCGGT
This sequence comes from Candidatus Sumerlaea chitinivorans, assembly GCA_003290465.1. Classification (GTDB taxonomy): domain Bacteria; phylum Sumerlaeota; class Sumerlaeia; order Sumerlaeales; family Sumerlaeaceae; genus Sumerlaea; species Sumerlaea chitinivorans. The sequence continues at coordinate 1,971,282 of CP030759.1, read as the reverse complement.
GTGCGCTCAGACGACAGCCCCTGCCCAACAGGACTACACCACCACCGAGGCCGCACGCGAAGCCGAAAAGCTTGTTGCTCGACCCGGTGAGGCCGTGCAAACTACCGACGAACCAGAATTAGGGCCGGGGAGAGTGGTGGTGCCAACCCCAGCGGTTCAGGTCAGCGGAGATAAAATTGTCGTTGCGAGCGAGGGAACTACAGAAGTTCTTGACGTCTCGAGCGGCGCGGAGTTGCTGCGGCGACTGAATATCGTGGCGCCCCCAAGCGCGAAGCCAAAAGGGCAGCGCGAATCCGACGAGACAGGGCCAACCCCACTGTTCAATCAAGCCGAAGTACGTAAGCTGCTTGGTGACAATCCAACTGTGGTGTATCAAGTGGTCTACGAGGGGAAAACGCTTCCCGACCCGATGATCATCCCGTGGGTGCGGAATGCGATCGTTCTCAAGGAGCGTTTTGACGAAGCAGTGAGTTTGCTGGGGCAGAATAAAATCCAGCAAGGGCGACAGGCATTGCTTGCGATTATCACCGAATTCCCCAACACGGATTATGCCCGCCAAGCCCAAGAGTTGCTGGCAAAGCTTGACCAAGAACTGGCGACTCCAAAGGGCAAGGCCGTCACGGTTCGGGCAACCCCCACCCCGCCCCCCGTCCAAATTATGGTTGACCCAAACGTTCGCGTGAGTTCCATTTTGGCCGATTCATCAAATCCAGCTGAAAATCGCGTGATGATAAATGGTCGGAGTTATCGCGCTGGGGATACGATTCGGGGATTCCCGAATCATCGAGTGGTAAAAATCATGGATCAGGCTGTGATAATCGAGGTCGAAGCGGGTGGTGCGAGACGCGAGTTCACCCTCAAGGTCCGCAAGCCTGAGTCAGAAGAATAAGAAAAAAGACGTCAGAGAGGAAACCGATGGAACGGTCTCGGATTAGCACATTCGCGGTTGTAGCAGCTCTGGGGGCAATGTGTGCCCTTCAGGCCAACTCCTACGCTGCTCCGCAGCGCCCAAGTGATAAGCAGGCGGGTGGAGTCATCCGACAAGATATCGAGTTTACGACCGCAACGACCCAAACCGAACAGGCGACCACAGCGGCCTCAGAATTCTTTGCCGGACAGATGGGCTCAGCCGCACAAGCAATTCCCGGTGCCGTTGAGGAGCCCGCGCAGCCGGCAGTGCCGGTCGGCGATGATGCCTATCCGTCAGGTGAAGAAATCGAGCGCTCCCCCTATTTCAAACCCTCAAAGGGGGAAAGCGTGGCCTTTGTTCCGCCACCGATTCAGAAAACCATGTCTGAGCGCAGCGAGGAAACGGGGCGGGAGTTGCGCGCTGTCCTTGGTGAGGAAGTCTTCAATTTGCGGATCAATATCGTGACCCCTCCAGACGAAGAACTCGCGAACATCATCCGTCTGTTGGCTGAACGTGCTCAACTCAACTTCATCTATGCCGAAGGCGTGATCAAGGGGCGGGTGACTCTGAACCTGAAGGATGTACCCCTTGGGGTTGCCTTACAGAGCTTGCTTGCGGCCCATGATCTTGCATTGGTGCGCGAAGGAGCCAATGTCTTCCGCATCGTTCGTCGTCAGGATATTCAACAGACGGCCGTCGAAACCAAGACGATCTACGTGAAAGTGAACTGGGTGCCTGCTCAGACGATTGCTGATACCCTAAAAGACATCATGGGAGCGGGTGTTGGCACCAAAGTTGGGGAAGTCAAAGCCCACAAAGAGTCCAACACGGTGATCATCACGGATACCCCACCGAATGTGGCGCTGATGCGCGACATTATTGCTCAGCTCGATGTTCCCCAAAAACAGGTGATGATCGAGGCGCGCCTTGTGGAGCTCCTCATCAACAATGGCCGTCAGCTTGGCTCCGCCACCACGATCGAGCGTCCGGATAAGTCCGGAAATAGCCGAGCGCTTGGCACCTTGGGGGACAATGCGGAACACAAGGAAACAGTGAACAAAGTTGTCATCGGCGAAGATGGCAAGCCCACCATCGTCACCGAGGAAATCACGGTCCCGGCAACCCCCGTCAATACCCTCGTAAGCAACTTGCTGGTGGGGGGCGGTGCCCCAAGCTTCTCGTTTGGAAAAGTGATTTCGATCTTGGGCAAGGATTTCGATGTGGCAGGGACTCTCGATGCGCTTGAATCGCGCCGCATCGCTAACATTCTCGCGAATCCTAAGGTGATCACTCTCGACAACGAAACGGCCCAAATCAGCATTACACGCGACAATCCGTATATCGAAGCTCAGCAGGGTGTTGGCCAGCAGGCGGTCGCGGCAAGCGTGAAGTTCAAGCAATCCGGCGTCGAGCTTCTCGTCACCCCAAATATCACGGATAATGGGTACGTGCGAATGAAGCTCCAGCCCCGTCAGGAAATTTACGCGGGTGACTTCAAGAACCCGACCACAGGCTCCAACATCCCGATTATTGATAAACGTGAGGCCTTGACCAACGTGATCGTGAAGGACGAGGACACGGTGGTGCTCGGCGGACTGCGCGAAATTGATAGTTCAGATGCGCGCTCGCAGGTACCGTGGCTTGGTCAGGTGCCAGTGATCGGATGGTTCTACAAGGGCAGCTCCCGAGGCTTCCTGAAGAACGACCTCATGCTTTTCGTTACACCCCACATCATCAAGACCCCCGTTATGACGGCAGCAGAGAACTATCGGTATTCTCGCCTCGACGCCCATTGGGACCTCCCAGACTACTTCTTCGATGACTCGATCGAGCTTCGTGAACGGCGTCACCGTGGCGAAGTGGACGGTGATCCGCGGGCTTACAGCCCTGAGCCCGTCAAGGTACCTGAGCTGTCCAAAAACGCAAAGGCCGAATAGGGGATTTGTTCAGCACTTTACCTCAGGTGTTTTCCCCCCCAGCCTCTGAAAAGAGGCGGGCGGGGATTCTCTTTTAAGCGCGCTTTTTGGGTGAAGGCGTACCATTTTAAGGACACCCGCGTTCCTGGGTTCGCCGAGGTTGTCTCTCCCGCTTCAACCCCTGAGAAGAACCGAGGGTATTGGCTGCAATTGGGCTTGCAATAGGGGAGCAAAAGGCAGTGTTAGAGGACGATTGCGAATTACTGGCTGCACTGCGAAAATTCGTATTGCGTTGGTGCATTTTTGCGAATATTGTCAGTGTCACAGTGATTGATAAAGCAGAGCTCATTTTCTTGAAAACCGCGAAGCATATCAACCGCAGCAACTCTTTTAACCGACTGGAGAAAGACCTACAATGAAGTCCCGTAAGCGCTTTCAGCGCGTTGTTTTCATCGAACCGAAATCCACACACATTCACGTCTATAGTTCCGTGCATATCCCGCGGGTCGGTTCGATCCTCCTCGCCACCATCCTTCAGGAGCGAGGCCATGACGTCACCGTGATCATCGAAGACATGCTTCATAAGAAGGTCACGGAGGAGATGGTGTGGCAAAAAATCCTTCAGGCCGACCTGTTATGCATTTCTTCGATCACGTCGACGGCCTTGCGCTGTTATATGTGGGCGGATCGGGCGCGTGCCGCCGGCATTCCCGTCGTCATGGGTGGCACGCATGTGACCTATTTCCCGGAGGAAGCCATCGAACACGCCGATTACGTCATGCGCGGCGAGTGCGATGAGAGTTTCCCCCTCTTCATGGACGTTTTGGAATCTGATGGCGACTTCGCCACGGTCCCAGGCCTCACATGGCGCGACAAGAGTGGAGAGGTGCGTCATAATCCGGATGCAAAACTTCCCTCGTCCGCTGTTCTCGAAGCGAATCCGTTCCCGAATTATGAACTCTTATGGGAGACGAATCTCCACGGAGGCGTTGCCAGCTTTGCGCTCGCGCGCGGCTGCCCCTTCAATTGCTCCTTCTGTTCCGTCACCAAGTTCAACGGAGCTGCCATTCGCACGATTAGCGCCCAGCGAAGCCTTGATATGATCGAGGACTACTGGAAGCGCTACAAGCCGCACTACATCTTCTTTGCCGAGGATATCTTCAATCAAATGCGTACTCGCGCAAAGGAGATCATGCGGGGTCTCATCGAACGGAAAATTCGCCCCTCGATTGGCTTTGGGGCGCAGATGAGGCACGAGGTCGTGCACGACAAGGAATTCCTCGAACTTATGCGCGAGGCGGGTTTTGACCGCGCGATGGTGGGGTTCGAGTCCATCAATCAAGCCTCGCTCGATCTCTGCGGGAAGCGCGAAACAGTTGAGCAGATTGAACATGCCATTCGCGAATTCCACCGCTACGGAATCAAGGTCCACGGAATGTTCGTCGCGGGCTTTGACACGGATACACCGCAGACCTTCCGCGACACCCTCGCCTTTGTGAAAAAACATCATCTGGATTCGTTCCAGCTCATGCTTCTCACCCCCTTGCCCGGAACGCGTGATTGGCACAACGAAGGTTTTGGCGACGGGCGTCGGCCGATGATCACGCGCGAGTGGTCAAAGTTCGATGGCCATCATGTCATTCAGGTACCGAAACTCATGACCGCCTACGAGGCAAACCTGTTGGCACTGGAGACCATGCGCGGCTTTTATACGCTTCCAAGGGCTTTTGGGCGCCTCCTAAAAGGCGATTTTGTGGAATTCATCATGCGCCTCGAGGGGCATTTCCTGATTCGCAAATGGTTCAAGACTCCTGAGAATCGCCAGTATCTGGAAATGCTGCGCCGTCAGTTGGAAGAACCCAAGCAGCAGGTTGCCGAGAAGATTCGGGTTCTTCGCCGTCGGATCGTCATTGCCCACACCGAAGCAAGTCTGGCGTTGCGCGACACGATTGATCGCTTTTTTGCCGAAATCGGGGTGCGCGTCGAGCATTCCCGCGCCGGCTTAGGCGATCTGCTTGCTCAAGGGCAAAGCCGGTGGGAAGAAGTGCGTGCCCGCATCCCCGAATACCTTGCGGATAAAGGTTGGCTGCGGCGCGACGAGGTGGATTTCGTCGTGGTTCCAACTGACTGCGGTAGTGAGGCCAAAATCAAACCGGAAGAGGTTGCACCGGACGTGCCGCTGCTGGTGCGGCTCAACATCAACGAACAGGCAAAAGTGCTTGCAGAGCAATGCGTGCAAATTGCCCTCCACTATACTCAGGATGCACTGGCAGCAGCTGAAACATTCCGGCGTGTCGTTCTCGAGCAGGCTCAGCAGCTCAATCCGCTTGTGGCCGCCGCGCAACCTGCCGCTGTCGTGAGGCAGAATCAGGCGCTCACGCGGGGCCGGCGTTTACAGTGATGCGCGTTCCCTTAGGGTGGAGGCTGCAACCAACGTTTGGGAACTGAAACTGAGCTGGACTCGGAAGGTGAGTTACGGCGGTGTTTTGGGCCGTTGACCACTCTCAAGTGAGATGGCCTGCGTAAGCCCGTGTGGGGTACTGTAGGAGCTTCATTCTCTCGGCTTGAGATGGCGATATCGCCCAGCGTCGTGGCTTGCACCTTCAATGGTTTGCAGTCCGTGGACCAGAAAGCCCGGCGTTGGATTTATTCTGCAAACTCCCCTTTGGGCTTGGGAAAGCGCCTGCTTCCGGCAGGTCACCGCACCAAGTACAAATAAGGTGTCCAAACGTCCTTCGTTGGACAGTTTTCCTTAGGGGGACACGGTCGCTGAGGTGTAGCGTCTTTGCTGGAAGCGATGGCTATCTCTTCAGCTCGAAGGGGTCGGGCTCACATGCCGTAGGCCAGCCGTTCAGCTAACTCCGCAGGAAGCCCCGCCTCGCGAATCGCGTTTTGCGCACGCTCAAGATCGTATTCGACCCGGCGGATTTCCAACAGGTGCTTTTCACGATCATAAATGCATAAGCATGCGTCCGGATTCCGGTCCCGGGGTTGCCCCACACTCCCGACATTCACGAGATACCGACGCCCCGGCTTAACTTCAACGACAGGAGACGTCGGACACGTCAAATCGCCATCCAAATTCTCGACCACAAAGGGTGTGTGGGAGTGCCCAATGAAGCATACTCGTTGACCAAAGCTTTTGAAGCTCTGGCGCGCATCTCCAAGGGTAATGACGTAGTTCCAAGCTTCCGGAGATCGGGGCGAAGCATGGACAAAGAGCATGTCTGCGACTTCGATGGACAGGGGCAGATCTCGCAAAAACTTCTCGTTTTCAGGTTTTAGAACTTTACGCGTCCACTGAATCGAACGCTTGGCAATTTCATTAAAATAGGTGATATCGATGAGGGACAAAGCAGCGTAATCATGATTTCCCGCAATGGTAGGAATGTTACGTGAGCGGAGTAGCTCGCAACATTCGTTTGGGTGGGCTCCATACCCCACGACGTCGCCACAGCAGACGATAAAGTCCACGTCCGATGCGTCAATTTCAGCGAGGACTCGCTCCAGCGCGGGAAGATTACCATGAATGTCTGAGAACACCGCGACGCGGCGAGGGGCCACTCCCTCAATAAGCATAGTCTTTCCCAGTCAATTTCTTGAGCATTTTCGCAGCATGCCTGCGGATTACCGGGCTCTCATTCTGCAGCGCAGCTTCCCACAGGGCAATTTCCTTTTCGTCAGCGCTTAGCTCGCCTTGTTCGCTAACCACCACACTTATTTGGGCTTGGGGCTTTTCTTCATCCCCTGTCAGTTGTCTCGCTTCTGTTCCTTCCACCTCAGAAACAACCCGCTTATCCTCCTCTGGCGCAGCGCCCGCTCCCTCAACATCCTCTTGTCGGCTCTCTTCCGTTGGCTGACGAATTATTTGCTCGGCGGCAGAGGCAAACTGGTGTGTTGTGAATTCTCGCTCCCGTTTCTTCTTTCGGCTCATGGGCGCAGGCTCCTTCTTCTCCACTTCTTCTTGCCCCTTCATCGCCTCGGCCGCGACTTCCTCAGCCACAGCGGCTCCTGCCTCGGGGACATCAATGTCAGCCAAACGAATTCCTGCCTCATTGGTTAGAGCTCCTTCTTCTTTGGCAAGGAGGCGCTCCGCTTCCGACCACTCTTCGTCGTCGCGAGATGCTGGGGGCGGCGCGGCTTCCGCTGGAGGCTCTGGCTGCGGGATCAGCTCAGGGGGCAAGTCGGAGACACTCGCAAAAATGCTGTCCTCCAGCCCAAGCTCCTTGGGAACACGCCCAGAGGGTTCGCCGGCAGGGGGCACGTCGGTGATTTGGAACAAACATCGGGTCGTTCCAAACTCGATCACATCCCCGTGTTTCAACACGCGTGGCTCTCCGAGGGTTACACCGTTGACCCGTGTTTTGCGAAATCCCCCCAAGTCACGAATTTCGTATTCGTTGCCACGCCGTGTGATGATCGCCTGCTTTTTCGAAAGGAACCAGTCGTCACTCAATACGATGTCATTCGACGGAGCTTTGCCGATGCTTGTTTCGAACTTGGTGAGTTGGTACTCACGTCCTTTTTGTTTCCCCTCAATGATGGACAGCACCGCAAGCGGCGACTTGTCCAACACCATCGTGCGATCTGCCCCCAGCGCCTCGACGATCAGATCGGAATCACTTATTTCCTTGTTAATGAACTCAATCCGGTGCTTCCCGATCGAGATGACGTCGCCGTCTACAATCTCCGTTTTTGAAATTCGGACGTTATTCACGAAGGTCCCATTCGCGCTGTTTAGGTCCGTAAGCACGAATTTGTTGCCCTGTCGGCGAATCCGGGCGTGATTGCGCGATACACTCAAGTTCTCGATGACAATATCATTATCGCGCGAACGGCCAATGCTGATGAGGTCCTTGTCGACGACATAGCGCTGTACGATCGTATCACCCAGCTTTAAAATGAGTTCGGGCATAGCCCTCGCGTCGCCTCTTCCAACCGAGAACTTAGCGTTGTGATCGCTTCCGATAGTATGTGTGGAACACGTGGGGCTGAGGTGTCAAAAGTTTTTCATTCTCGGCAGGTTGGCTGAGGCTATCCAGAGGGTGAGAATTCACAGAAATGCAGGCGGCTCGCCAGCGCCGGGTGCTTCTCCTGCAGCCACTCCATCCTCTGACGGTGGCAGGTGAGCAAAATCACCTGATGGCTGGCAGCGAGCTGGCTCAGCGCAACCATTCCAAGCACAAAACGTTCATCATCCCAATGAGCGAAAGGTTCATCGAGCACAATTGGGACCCTACCTACGTGTTCCGACAGATACTCACTGGCTGCGACCCGCAAAGCCAGTTCAACCTGATCACGCGCGCCGCGGCTGAGATGCCCAAGCAGTTTGTTTTCCAGCCACTTGTCCGCATCCTCGGAGTAAACAGCCACTTCCCATCCCTTTTGGATTGAGGCTCGGGAGTAATTGGGAGCAAAACTCCGCAGCAGGGCGCTGAAACGCTCGTTGAGAGCTTGGCTCCAATTTTCGGCCAACTGCTTCGAAATGGCTTCGAGTTTCGCTGCTGCGATCGCAAGAGCTTCACGCATTTGGTCGAACTGGAGCTTGTCGTCTTGGAGTCGATCGTATTCGTCTTTCAGAGCAGGGTAGCGTGTTCGCCATTGCTCGAGCTTGCTGTCTACGAGCTGAAGCCTCCGGCCATACTCCTCACGTTTTTCCGCAAGGCGTTGCTGCACAGACGCCAATTCATTCATCAGATCGGGTGTAGGGCGCGTAGCGGCCCCCAAACTTTCGCGCTCCAGCAGAGCGTCTTGAGAAAAGAGGATATCCAGTCGCCGTCGTTTCTCCTCCAGCGTTGCGCGTTTTTCCGCTTTTTCGTCTTCGCTAAGTAATTTGGCCTCCTTGAGTTCCTCGAAGAGCTTACGCCATTTTGCGGCTTTTTCGCTGTTGCGTACGTAGTTGCGGACTCGCTCGTCGAGATCCAGACCCTCTGTGTGAGCATCGTTCAGGATTGCGTTGATTTCTGTGAGACTGGCTTCGAGTTCGGCTTGCTGAACTGCGATCTTCTGGGACAATTCGGCCTGCTCCGAGCGCAGGGTTTTCAATTGCTGGCGGACCTCAAAATAGCGCTCGAGCTTCCGCGCACACCGCTCAGCTACAGCGGCATCCAAACGTTCTGTGCCCAACGTGGGCTCTACCAGTCGCACGGTCTCACTCGTCCGCGCGTAAAGTTCCTGCAAACTCGACTCCAAGTCTTCTAATCGTTGTCGAAGCCGCAGGTAGTCGCGCACCTCACCGATGATGTGCGCAAGACGCTCAAATTCTGCGACGTTCTCCTCTGTGAGACCACTTGCCGACAGCACGCGCCGGAAAGCATTATCCAGCTCTGCCCGCTTCTCCTCTAACCGCCGCACCTCGCTTCGCTTTGTGCTTTCTTCATGCAACGCCAGCTCCAATTCGGAACCCGACAACCTGCGCAAGCGTGCGCTAAGAACCAAGGCTGCACCCGTGAGGACGAGCGCGAGCACACCGAAGGCGGTGCCGACCAGTGCGTATTTCTTGAGCAAGAATGCGGCAATCGCCAAGCCAGCGGAAACTACTGTGCCAAGGATGATGGCTCCCACCAGATTGCGCTGAGCGGAGATGCGGCCCCGAATGGCCGTCACCCGGGTTGTGGCTTCAGCTTCTTCGCGCGCTTGTTGAGCAATGTTGGTGTCGAGCTCGAGTCGGCGCCGCCGATAGTTTACCAATACCTGAATATCATCGGGCGAAATCTGATCCATCCGCTCTTGGAGCGCACGCAATTCATCGAGGGGGAGGCCGGCGGCGCTCAATCGTGCCTCGACTTCGCGGAGCTCACGTCGACGCGCTTCCGCCTCTTCTTCGCGCGAGCGCAGGAACGCAGCGTCGCGCTCCAGCTGGCGAGGGGTTTCCGGCTCAAGATTCTCCAAAGCCGATGGGAAATCAGCTAATTCTCGCTCCAGCGTTTGAATGGGTTCATCGTAGCGCGTTGCGCGATACGTTTTTTGTTGCTTCAGCTCAGATTCCAGTTGGCGAATTTTGGCTGCGAGTTCGTGAAGCCGAGGAACCTGTTCGGGGGCGAACGCCTTGAAAGCTTCCAACGTCCGGCACTCGTTGACTTGGCTCCGATAATCCAGCTCCCGCAACTCGGCCGCTTTTAATTGCTCTTCGAGCTCACGCGTTTCACGGATAAGCAGGGCTGCCTGCAATTTGCGTTCTTGGTGTTCGAGTTTGCGCAGCTCCTGTTGAAACTCCTCAAGCTCGTGCTCGAGCCGATTTCGCTCCTCTTCGGTCACTTCAATCTGACGCATTTGGCTTGCCAAGTCGCGAAGACGGTCCTCCATGCGCGTAAGCAGCGTCTCAAGCTTCACGGGCGATTCCGCGAGGCTGGGATACGTGAGCTTCACGTCACTAAGGCGGGCAATCGCAGCACTGACCGAAGCCCCCTGTTGGTTTGCACTCGAACTCACAAAATGCTCAATTGTTTGCACGAGCTCATCGCGATCCTTCGCGTCGCTCCGGCTGTCCTGCTTGAGCAGAAAGCAGCTGAGGAAAGCTTTATCCGACATCCGGAGAAAATGTCGCCCAAAGGATTCAGCCACACCGCCGACGGGTTTCCCTGTTGATGCGTCAAGGACTTTGAACCAGTTCTTTTGCTGAGAAAAATCCGCCAAGATCCGGTAGCCGGTCCCGCTGTCGAGCTCCACCTCGAGGACGGTGCGGTACTCGCTGCTCCCCCCGCCTCCCCATGGCCGATAACGATCCCGCGGCTTGAGCTCAGACCGGCCGAAGCCTGTGTCAGGCATGCCGAAAAGGGTGTAGAGGATGGCATCCACGACCGTGGTTTTGCCGAACTCATTTTCGTGACACAGGATGTTACAGGCGCTCTTTTGGAACGTGTAGCTTCCCCGCAGGCGCCCGAATCCCACCAACTCAATGCTTCGAATCCACATAGCGTCTCCGAATCGGTTTGCCATTCAGCGCATCGAGGCCGTAGAGAAGCGCCGCTCGCAGAATCTGCTTCTGGGCATCATCCTTGGCGCTCTCGATCTCCTCTTTCATTTGTCGAACGAACTGCCCCACAACCTGTTTGCTGGAGGCTTCATCTGCCAAAATCGAAGCCAAATCGTAGTCCGGTTCCAGCTTTGATTGGTCCACCACGGCGTGGAAGCACAACGACTCGAAATCCTGACTATCGAAAAAGAATGCCTCTGTGTCCGGGTGAACCAGCCCCTCGAGCTCGATGAATACCATGTCGTCCTTGCCAACACCCTGCCGCCGAAACTCGGCTGCAATTCGCTCAAAAGTTGCGCGAGAGTTCGTGATCGACCGGTCTAAGGCTACCGTGATTCGCCAGATTCGGCGCGGGTCGACTGAAATCTCCTTAAACTCGGTTGAGGGGACGCCTCCTTTTCGAATTTCTCCCACCAGCACATAGTGCTCGTCGGTTTCGTCCAATCCGCGGGCAAGGGGAATGCCACCGTAGGCGCCGCGCACGCAGCCGTCGCTCCCCGCTATCGTGATGTAACGATGATAGTGTCCAAGCGCGACATAATCGAAGGGTGACGCCAAAAGTTCCTCGCGCGAGAACGGATTCGTTAAATCCTTGCCTGAGCGCTGCACCGCGAGACGATCGTCCAGCGATCCATGGAGCAGGAGCACATTCAGGTTTTCTGGACGGTTGAGCCGTTGCAATCCCGCCAGTATGCGCTCGGTTTGTGGGACGTTGTGTTCGAAGCAGCATCCGTAGAAATCCACGTGGGGGAGTTCGGGGATGCGAAGCGACTCAACCACCGGAGAGGTGAAAACGCGTACGTTCGATGGGTGGCGCCGGCCTGTCTTACGTTCATAGTAGCCCGGTTCATAATAACTGCAGTCGTGGTAAAAATCGTGATTGCCCGGTGCGAGGATGACCGGCACAGGCGCAAGTTTCTCAAAAGCGTCGAAGAGGTGGGTCACCGTTTCGAGTGAGACCGATTCCTCATCCCAAAGATCGCCCGGGCATAAAACCACCTGCACCCGGTGCTCACGCACAAGTTCGGGGAGGGAATCCAAAAACCGGAGCGTTTCCCGCTGGCGTATGCTACGTTTTGTCGCAGGAAGGCAAAGCCGCGAGCTACTGAGCCGGCTGTCCAAATGCAAATCAGAGAACTGTAGAAAGCGTACCGATTGATCGTTCATCACACGTCGTGCAATGGTCCCCCAGCGAAAAAGTCGTTGCAAGCAATCTCGCTTTTACCGCTATGTAACGTCCTCATTCGAAGCCGTGCGAATCGTTTCCGGTTGAAGAGAAAAGTGCATGGCGTTGTAGAAGCGCGACAAGCGAGAATTTGATGGGAGTTTTCGGGCATGAGTGAAGCGACGAGGGAGTGGTTTTTTGACGAAAAACCCTCTGTATTTCTCCGAGAGCATCGCATGATGTGTTTGATGGTGAACGCAATTGCGAAGCGGTCTGCGCAGTTGCATGCCGGCGAAAAACCACAGGTGCCACTCTCGGATGAGCATCGGGACTATGTAAAAATTGCCACCCAAGAGTTCCTCGCCGATAAGCTCGTGATCCAACCGAGGACAACCCCCAAGATCGAAGAAACGGCTCCGTTGATTCAAGCAGAGTAGCGGGGTAGTTCGTTCGCTTGTTTAAAGATTGCGCTTGAACGCCGGGCGAGCCCTCTCGGGCTTGCCCAAGTGTTTTTTGTAGGGGGCGGTTTTAGCACTCGGAGACTTCTGCTGATGTATCCACCCATAGCGCTTCGTAGCAGGGATAGGGGATATGTCATGGCGGACGTGAATGAAGCTATGTGTCAGCGCCGTCCTACGTTTTGCTGGAGATGGGTCCATGCGGTAGCGAAGGCGTCGAATCTGGGGTTTGCGATCTAATTAGATCCCAAAATTCGTAATATCGTCTGCGTCGCTTCCCACGTCTTGCCAGTCCGCTGGGCTGCCGTTTGGACCGCGTGAAGAAATCTGGAAGGTCGAGGGATTATAGTAGACATCCGTCAAAGCGTAGGGGTGGCCCGAAGGCAGGCGCGTCCCCTTCATTGTTGCATAATCATCGGGGGCTGGTCCAGACCGCACGTACCGGTATGGGGAACGCCACGGATCAAGAATCTGAACCTCCCCCGGCGAAATGGACCCACCTAAGACCTCCAGGGGTGTGCCATTGATGTCGCCAAGCATTTCCCGTTTGATCGTCAGGTAAGGCCCATGCCACAGGGTCCCGGAGGTGTTTCCAAGCCCGTGCGTTAACGCCAGCTGAAGATATCCGCATCCCGCGGCCGGACTTGCGGCTGGGAAGGAGCCGCTGCCGCTCCCGCTCGGCGGATACTGGCCTGTGTCGATCTGGTAGCGATTGACTGCAATTTCAATCTCACTGATCATCGCGCGAGCCGCAGCGATCCTCGCGCGCTCAACTTGGGTCGTATAAACCCCGACAGAAATGGAGGCGAGAATGCCGAGGATCAACACCACCGCCAGAAGCTCGACCAACGTAAAGGCTTTTTCGCTTGTTCGACTCATGTGCACACGCCTTAAATTCGGAGTCCAAATTCGGATTCAACACCCGTCACGCCGAAGAAATAGATAACGTCATCCCGGCTGGTTCCCGTGAGCGTTTCCGGGAGGTTGTCGCGCCCGAAACTCACCACCGCGTAGCGCTGGAAGTTTCTGTCGTCATTTGTGGTCAAGGAGCCATCACTGAAGCTAAAGGTCAGATTGGTGAGGTCGGTGTTCAGTGCATTCGACCCAATGATGCCGAGCGGTGAATAGAAGCGATAGGGTTGGCCCCACGGATCCAGCGGGAAATCCAACCGCACTTCCGTCGTGTTGATAAAATTGGGATCTTTCGGATCTTGGTTGCCTGTGTAGACGCGCTGATAGTTGATAAATGGCCCAGCCCAGTGGTCAATCATGTCGCGCACGCGCGGGTTGCCGCTTGCAGTGCTCAGCACGAGTTGGCTGCCGCGTTGGTCTTCCGGACGAATCAAGGGGTTGATGAGCAGAATCGTACCGTCAGGCTCGTTGCGGATCGTGTCGCCCTGCAGCGAAAGATTGCGCGGATGAGGCAGGTCGTCCAAAATCTGGAAAGGAACGTAGAATCCATGAATCATCGCACACTGCTCTTCAGCCATGGCTATTTCTCGGCATTCTGCCATAGCCAAGCGCACACGGGCATCCTCCATACGGTTGATGTACACTGGCACGGCGATGCTCGAAAGCAGGCCGATGATCAGCATCACCACCAACAGCTCAGTGAGGGTGAGACCTCGATTTCGATTACGCGCAATTCGTTTCATGGTTCAAAACATCCTTTCAGAACTGACGGTACAAATCGTCCCCTTGACCAAAATTCGGTTCAGTGCTTCCGGCGCCGTTACCCGGCAAACCGTTCGGACCCAGACTCAGAATCGTTGGGCGATCGAAGCGTGTCGTGGCGTAACTGTTGCCGTCCAGACCGATATAGGTCGTGGAAATGTCACCTTCGCGATCGCGAACGAGTCCTTCCTTTGTGAAAAACAGATACGGATTTCCCCACGGATCGAGAGGAATGCCGGCAGGTACACCTGCCACCGGGTTTTTCAGTCCAACCTTGCGTGGCACGTTGATGTATGGGCCGTTCCAATTGAACGCGGTCTCATTCGCGGCCATTCGGTCGAAAATGGCACTCCCAGCGGCAAGCACCAGCCCCGATTGTGTATCAATGAACAGCAGTTTCGGGTTCAGGACGTCCGTCCGCAGTTGCTCGTCTGCAATGCCGTCGATACGGTCGGCAGTCAGATTCGAGGCCGGCACTCCATCGCCGCCGCGAACGTCATCGAGCACATACAATCGGTAAAAATATCCGGTATCAATCGCAGCGTGCTGTTGGGCGGTTTGAAGTGCGTCGAGATCCTGCTGACAAGCGCTCAGACGTGCCTCATCGGCGCGAGTGATATAGACAGGGATGATGACGGCAACCAGAATCCCGATGATGATGACCGAGATCAGCAGCTCGATAATCGTAAAGCCGCCGGCACGTTGACGAACTCTGTCTTTAATTTGCTGTGTCATCAGAATCGCACCTCAAGATCGTCGCCTGTTCCCAAATAGTCGTCGTTGGGATCGTTGATGTTTGCGCCTTCCCGCAGCAAGTTTTCCCGCGTGAATGGCAGACCGTTTCCGGGCAAGCCATCAGGCCCAAGCGAGAAGATCGAATTATAATTATAGCGCGTTTCACCCGTGGGTGGGAAGTACAGATACGGATTGCCCCACGGATCAATTGGGATCCGGTTTTTATCGCTGTCGTAGAGGTTGGGATCCCCACCCCCAACGCCACCGGCGGGGATGTCGCGGATTGCCGAGTACTGCCCGCCGTTGAAGCTTCTCAGCAGCGGACTTCCTGTCGCGCGCAGCTCACCATAAGTGATCGTGCGTGACATGGTCACATACGGGCCTTTCCACTTCGGACTAGCGATCGTGCCGGCCAGCGCGCGCCATTCCTGAACGGTGAGATTCCGCGGGGTACGGTTGTCGGCTCCCGGCACGTAAACGAGAGGAGGGGTCTCAATCGTCACACCCGTCCATCCTGCCGGCGGGAAGGGGTTAGGATCATTATTAATGACGTTGTCGAGGTCCTCAAGCCGGAAATAGAATCCGGTATCCGCATGGGCGAGTTCCTGCGCTTTCATCAAGCTGGCGAGATCCGCTTTCGCCGCAGCGATCTTTGCCTCCTCGACCCGGTTGCGGAAAAGTGGCAGAACCATCAGCGCAAAAATGGCGATCACCGTGGCGACCATCGCGATTTCAATTGCCGTGAAACCGCGGCTCGTCGCCCGTCCTCGACTTTGTAGTTTTTTGATTCGTTGTGCGCTCATGAGCCCCTTCTCATTTACTTTCCTTAGAATTCTACGTACCGGTCATCCGACCCTGTTTCGCGAATTCGGGGTCCCAACGTGTCGACCGGGGGTGCCAAGGGATCGATTAGAATCATGTTCACCAACCCCGGAAACGCATTGTAATCCGTCGGCCCCAGCAGCGTGAATAGACGCGGATTCGCCGTTTCCGTATACAGCCGATAGCCCTTGCGCGTGTTGACCGCCGTGGGGTCAGGCATGTCGCCAAGGCCGGGAACACGATTGCGTCCGTAACTCACGATGCCGGCAAACTCGTTGGGTTTTTCACCCGCGTTCGAGATAAAGCGATGGCGGATCGTCGGATTCCCCGGACCCGGCGGGTCGGTCGTGATGAAGTACGCCACATACGGATTCCCAAACGGATCCGCGGGCCAATCGAACTCTTTTGTCACACTGTTGCTGGTGAATTGCATGCGGATGAGCCGATCCTGCGAAAACGCGGCGTATGGGCCTTTCCATTGTTTCAGTAGCCGGCTCTGCAGATCGCCAATCGGGTAACTGTGATATTCGACGGCATCGAACCCCATTCCTGTGAGTAGCGAAATCAGATTAATGGAGTTGTGGCGCAAAAAGCAGATTTTCGGATAAAACCCAAGGTCTTGTTGGGCGAAACTCATTGCGGTGGCAATTTGGCGACACTCCGCCACCGCCGCCTTCTGTTTGTTCAGCGTGTACTGGGTCTCGATGCTGAAGATCGCGATGCCTGAGAACAAGGCGATCAGCGCCGCCACAATAAGCATTTCCGCAAGGGTGAAACCCTTTTGTCCGGACGAGTATGGTCTGGTGTATCTCATTTGTCTCAGGCTTCCGCGTTCTGTCCTGCCAACGTATATGACCCACCCTTTGAAGGTGTCAACCTTGCGTGCGCAAAAAGCTGGATTCCCTCAGGCAATGCTCCATCGCGCACAAAAGAAACTCGCCACCACCGCACCCTCTTGCGGCCTAAACTCGCAAAAATCACATGTTCGCTCACGGCTTTACCCTGAAATCAAGAAGTGCCCAAGGGGCAAAATCAAGTGCAACTGTCCATTTCGCAAGCACGACAGCGGGTGCGCGCGAATCCTTCGTTGCCTCGAGCGCAGGAGGGCGCGTTTCGGCGATGATCTCGAAAGCGGCACTGCTGACGGTGACTTGGCTCAGGAGCTTATCCAGTGCAGGCAGCGCATCAGGCTCCACGTTCGCGAAAAAGGCGGCAACAAATTCACTCACGTTGCGGAAAGGCGTTTCCCCAGCGCTATAACGTTGAACACGATATTGCTCGATTTGCTGAATGACTTCTGGGGGCAAAAGATTGATCCCATTTGCTTCTGCATCGAGAGCATAAAGCGCCTGCTTCGAGCACGTGTTCAAATTGAGCCGCCCGTAAGCGTAAGCAGTCGTCTCGCCCGCGGAGGGAGACTGCTTCGCAGAGGAGACTTTACTCAGTTCCTCCGATCCAAAAGGTTGTTTGCCACCCGACGCAGCCGGGCGGGGGCGAAGCTCCTCAACCGTAAAGACATCGAGCACCCGCGCGTCGAGGTTTGTTACGGCTCCTTGCTGTCCGAGCTGGCCAGCCACTCGCCGATCCGGGGTTTGCCAAAGAGCGGGTTTAAATCGGCTGCGCCCGTCGCTGTGCTCGAAGCCCACATAGGAAGTGGGGACATAAAGCAGCCACGCAAGCCCTTTACCTTGGGACCGATCCGCACGCAGTTCTTTGCGAACCGTCTCAATCAGGGCCGTCGCGCGCACTGTCTTCGATGTCGCTCCTTCTGGAAGCTCGAAGGGTGTCGCTTTTGCCACAAGGAAGGCGCGCACGGTTGGGTCGCTTCGCTGATAGCTTTGCTCTGAGTTTTCTTGGGCAGTGTTCGTATAGCTGAAAACGTCGATCAGATTGCCCCGGTCGTCCAAAAGAGAGACGAACGAGTTCTTATCTGGCAGGTTCAAGCTTGGAACTTCGATGAGCTGCCTTTGGGCTTCGTCGCGTCGGGCCCCGAAGATGGCCAGAAAGCACCCAGTGCTCGGTGGAGTTTCTTGGCGCGGCGTTTCGTAGTTATCCGTGAGTATCAAGAACCCCTTGGGCGGCAAGGTGGCGTTGAGCAAAATACTGTTGCCCTCGGTGCCCCCAATTACGAACCGCCAGTTGTTCATTGTGATGGGGTGGCTCCACGGATTATAAATTTCCACAAACTGGCCTTCGTCGCCCCCCACGCTTGTCGCAGCATCGGGGTACACTTCGGTAATCAACGGTGTCTCTTCCAGTCCGATCAGCGTGTTCCATGGCTCAGGGTGTTGCGGGTCGGTCATGAGCGTTGGCACATCGTCCGCATCCAAAAAATCCGCCAGATTGACCGAATATTGGCGGAGCAGCCGCTCGTCTTTTTCCGGGAATGCCCGCCGCAACGCCTCATAAGCGCGCTGTGGTGTCAGGCCGGCCAGCGGCGTTTTAGGCCAACTTGTCCCGTCGGCAGTTGTGAAGACTTCTGGAGCTAACGAAAAACAGGTCGCGTAATTAGCTAATGCCAGCACCTCCTCATAAGAGAAAAGGTCAGGCGTTTTGGCGGGATCCGCCAGCAGTTCCCACAGGGACTGGATGCGCCGCCCGCTCTTCGTCGGAGGTAGGCGCAGATCAAGCTCGCGGGTAGTGGAATTGTCCTCTCGCAAGTCCAGAATGCTTGCAAGCGCGTGTGCACGCGCCTCTACGGGCACTCCTGTCGAGGCTTGAGGGAAAACGGCTGCGAGAAACCGCGCCAAAGCGCGTTCGCTACGAAAAACATTCAAGTTCACTTTGCTGCCAAGATCGGTAATCGAGAGCTGGGCCAATGAGTTGTCCGCCGCAAAGGTTGAGGGGGCTTTCCCGTTCAGATTCTTGTTGGCCGAGACTTGCTTCTCTGGTCGGGCGTTTGCGACAGTATTCCACGGTTGCAGTAAGCTTGTAAGGGTCGTTGCTTCGCTAACGTAGGCGAGAGCCCGGGGCAACGCGCCAATCGTTGCTGCACGCGCCTCGGTGGCGTCCGCGTAGTTTCTACTTGCCACCATATCCATTTTTGCGCTCACGGACAGCATCGCCACCATGAGCAGCAGAACCGACAGCAACGCTGCCACGACAATCAGCGTGGATCCTCGTTCTTCGTTTCTGCTAAGCTTCAAATTTTGCGTCCTTTACCCACAATTGGATTCCTGCGGCACGCCACTGCTCACGGCTCTTGGTGCGCTCGTGCAGCATAATGGGGAATGTTCACCCGCAGCAAGTCTATATCACTTCCCCCTGACGTGTAAACCCGCAGCCTCTCACAGCATAGCTTTCAAACGCTTCAATGCATACTTTCCTGTGAGTCAGCAATTCCATTTGCAACAAAACTATGCGTAGGAATTAGCGGAGCAAAGCAAAGACTACGTCTGGTGGGCTGCAAGCGAGAACGTAGACCGAGGAAGGCCATGCTGGTTACGTTTTCGCAACTTTTTGAAAAACTACGCTTGCCCAAACGACGCCTCCCGTTGTTATTCAGCGCCCGAGGTTGCTGCTCGTGAACATCGAAGAATACCACAAAATGCACGCATTGGAGAAGAACTACTGGTGGTTCCAGGCGCGCAGAAAAATGATACGAACGCTGCTCGCTGAGCTTGTACCCAAGTGTCGGGTGCCTGCCGACGCAGCGCTGGCATCCCGCCCGGCCCTGCGTATTCTCGATATCGGCTGCGGCACCGGCATGCTAATGGAAGATCTGCAGGCTTACGGCTGGGTGGCCGGTTTGGATTTTTCCCCAGTGGCCCTTGCCTATTGCCGAGAACGGCGCCTTCCCAACTTGGCTCGCGCCGATGTGCAACGGTTACCCGTGCGCAGCAACTCCGTGGATCTGCTCACAGCACTTGATCTCGTTGAACATGTTGAGGACGACCGCAAGCTCATGGGGGAAATCCATCGGGTATTACGCCCCGGCGGTTACGCCTTGATGAGCGTGCCGGCGCACAAAAGGCTTTGGAGCAACCACGATGTGGCTCTTCACCATTTTCGCCGCTACGAAAAGTCTGAATTCCGACAACTTGTCTTAGGGGCCGGATTAGAGATTGAAAAGTGCTCCTACATGATGGCGAGTATTTATTGGCCCGCGGCGATCTATCGCCGACTGAAGAAGCACTTTTTGCGCCCTTCCGCCTCCCCCAAGACCGATGAGTTTCCATTGCCAGTATGGGTCAACGCACTACTTCGGGCGGTTGTGTCCGCAGAAGCCCCCCTCCTCCGGCGCTATTCCATGCCCTGCGGTCTATCCATCGTCTGCATCGCAAGAAAACCTGCCTGAGGACGCGGGGCGACGCCCAGTGACAGCGCTTATTCGTACACTTGGTAGCCGTCTCGAGGGGCTCGCTTGCGAAATTCTTCCAGCAGACAGGCGTAAATAGGGCCGGGTTTTCCCGACCCAATCGTGCGACCATCCACTTGCACCACCGGCACCACTTCTGCGGCTGTTCCCGTCAGGAATAGCTCATCTGCATCGTAAACTTCGTAGAGGGTGAAGGGTTCTTCCCGGACGGGCAGGCCTTTTTCTTGAGCAATTTCAATCACTGCGTCGCGGGTGATCCCCCGCAGGGCTCCCAGATACACCGGGGGCGTAGTGATGACTCCATTACGAACCACAAAGACGTTATCCGCCGTTCCCTCGACCACGAATCCCCGCAAGTCTAAAATCAGGGCTTCGTGAGCTCCCGCATTGTTGGCTTCGATCCGTGCAAGGATGCTATTCAGGTAATTGCAGGATTTCACCCTTGGATTCAGCGCGCTCACGGGTTGACGCTGCACCGCCGCCGAAATCACGTGAATCCCCTTTTCATAAAGCTCCTGCGGGAAAAGTCGGATCTGATCGGCGATGATAAATACCGTTGGTCGCGGACACAAATTGGGATTCAAACCGAGGTCGCCCACCCCGCGCGTAACAACCAAGCGAATGTATCCGTCGCGCAGACCATTTGCGCGCACCGTTTCAGCGATGGCGGCGACCATCTCCTCGCGTGAGAGAGGGATGGCAAGTTTGATGTATTTCGCCGAGGACCATAGCCGGTCCAAATGTTGCTCAAGCCGATAAATGCATCCGTTGTAAATCCGGATTCCTTCGAAAACCCCGTCGCCGTAAAGCAGGCAGTGATCAAAGACGCTGATCTTTGCCTCGTGTTTGTCGTAGAGCTGACCGTCAATCCAGATTTTCATTTTTGTTGGCCATCCTTGTTGCCACGCTCTGGGCATCGAGCCTACATGGACTCACCGGCAGTTGTTCAAGAAGTTTTGTCGAACTCGCTCGGCTCAGGTTTTCCCCGCCGCGGCGCCAAAAGATCCGCCGAATCTAAGATGATGGTCACCGGCCCCCAATTGTTGAGCCGGACTTCCATCATGGCCTGAAAAACTCCGGTCTCCACCTTGCAGGGGTGTTCGCGCAGGATTTCGACAAACCGCTCGAACAAGCCTGCCGCGACTTCCGGCGGCGCTGCGTCCGTGAAGCTTGGTCGGCGACCCCGTCGGCAATCTGCCATGAGCGTGAACTGGCTCACCACCAGCAACTGGCCGCAGATTTCAAGCAAGGAGCGGTTCATGCGTCCTTCTTCGTCTTCAAAAATCCGCAGGTTGACAATCTTCGATGCGACACTTCGCAGGGTGGCCTCTGTGTCGTCTCTGGCAATCCCCGCGAGCACCAGGAGGCCCTCTCCGATTTCACCCACTACCTTGCCGTCAACGCTCACACTTGCTTCGCGTACCCGTTGAATGACTGCTTTCATTCTAAGGAAACCTCGCTTTCTCTGGCTGAGACTAAGGTCTGACCACAACGCTCGCTGAATTGCTGCTGCACTGAGCAACCCCGTAAATCGGATAGTGGATCTGTACCTTTAGCAAACGGAGGATATTATTTGACGTTGGCTTGGTCCGTGCTGCGTGCCACCGCGTATCCCACGAGAAATGGCCCAAGGGATTGGATGTACTCGCTCGTCTGACGGCTCTTGCGCATTTCCTGCACAAGGCGGGAGAGGCGGTGAAGATCTGGCCCCACGAGCCCCACCACAAACTCATTGTCGTTGCGATCCATCCCATAGCACGCCAGCCGAACATCGTGGGCATAATCGCATTCGCCGAAGACGCGCCCCATCGAGGCGTGCTCCATTAAAATCCGAACCTGCTCTTCCCGCGGAAGCCTTTCGAACTCGGGTTTGCGCCGCAGAGGATACCACACCGCCCACGGCCACGAGCGATTGAAGAGGTAATTGCGCGGCCGCTCAAAGAGCACTTCATTCAAGTCTGGATCGCGCCCCGTCGCGTACGTTCGTCCAAACATCACAAGGTCTTCTTTCAGCACCATGTGCGCGAGTGCGGTGGCGCGACAGAGGTAACGTTGTCGCTCCATCAGCCGCCGAGGATCTTCGTCCAAGAGCACAAGTGCCACGCCTTGGGGATCTGCGAGGTCCTCATAGAGCACCCACTCGAGCGGCGGGTCGGTAAACTCGCGCGAGACCTCGCGCAACTCATGCGCAAGCGCGGGGGTGTCCTCGCACTCCCCAAAGGCCAGCAACTGCAGGTACAAGCGCCGATCCATGGCTTGCACGACACCGTTGCGAGGGGCGCCGATCTCGCGAACATCACGCGGATCGTGCGGACAATAGAGATCACGATCCGGCTCGATGCCCCACCGTTCGGCTGCTTCGCGGTGGTGCTCCATAAGTGGCCACTGATCTGCCTTTGGCGGCCCCAAATACTGCGAAGAAGCGCCCTTCAGGGGCATGCAGCCGCGGTTGTCGCCCAATCGCGAGATTTCCTCGACTTCCGTGGCTGTCAACTTGGGGCATTTCGGAACGGCCGCCAGTTCCTCCAGTAAGCTCTCAATTGGTTTTGCATGGGGTGCGAGTTCTTGAATCAACGTCGGAACCACCGAGGCTACGGCCGGTTGTGCCAAGGTCCACTGGCATGCAAGCTGAAGAAGGGTCATGCCGTGGCCTTCCGCAATTTCCCGCATACGTTCCAGCTTCGGTTGTGCCGCTTCGATCCAGTTTGGGGGGCGGAAGGCACGATGGTCATTGCGCGGGATCGGATCGCCGGGCCGCAGACTATCAAGGAAAAGGCCGCCGTGATCTACGACCCGCGCAAGAACTTTCACCCCCAGTTGCTCAGCTGCAGGTAGCACGAGGTTGCTTGGCCATGGCTCGAGGGGATTGAGGATCAGCATGACCCAATCAATCAGCGACGAGTAACGCTCGAATGCGCTCAGGATATCGAGCGTGAATCCATTCGCGGGTCCCGGTGCAATGCCAAGCATTCGGGTCACCTTGGATTCCATGAGGTCGGCAAGCGCCTCCCACACCTTTGGGTGAGAGTAACCTAGCCAGTCGGGATTGTGTAGGAGAAGGAGGTCGAAGTAATCGGTGCCCAGCCTCTGAAGCGCCTTCTCAGTCGCCATCTGAAGATAGGAGGCATACTGCGTGTCGTCGCGAAGCTCGGGGTCAGTGAAGCGCGGAAACCCCTTTTCGCCTGCCCGTGAGCCCGTATAGAAGTCGTGGCCCACCGCCCCGACGAGGCAGTAGCTCGAACGGCCCAGATCGGCAAGGGCTTGCCCCAGCAACCGATCGGCCTCGCCCATGCCGTAGACGTCGGCCGTCACAAAGGTGCGGATTCCAAGATCGTACGCCTTTCGGAAAAGCCCAATGAAACGCTCTTCGCCGACGTCAGCCCCAAAGTGCATGAAGCGGCCGCCGCTCCACGTGCCGAGCGCGACCGTCCCGAGATCCATTCCTTGTTGTTGAGTCATGCTGGCAATTCACCTTTTAGTAACTCATTTTGTCGAGTTTTACTTTGCCCCGGAAAATCCAGTAGATGATGGAGGTATAACCCAACACGAAAGGCATTCCAATCGCAGCCATAATTGCCATGATCCCCAGTGTCTTCTGCGAAGAAGCCGCCGTGTAGGCCGTGAGGTTGTATTCCGGACTAATCGTCGAGATGATGAGGTTGGGGAATAACGCGATTCCGAATAGGAAAATGAGCCCTGCCATGGCGCACCCGGAGCTAATCAATGCTCGCACTGGATAGCCGTGGTAGACTGCTCGCGGGATATTCGCGATCGCAAGCACCGTGAGAATCACGATGGCCCAAACCCACGGAAAGTCGCGGAAATTCCGGGTCGCATTGGGCACTTGGATAAGGGTGACGATCGTCGTGAGCACGTAGAGGAACAAAAAGGTGCCGTAGGCTCGCCAAATCCACCCGCGCACCCGCTCCTGCAGTTCGCCTTCGGTTTTCAGGTAAAGGTAGATGGCCCCGTGCATGGCGAACATCGCGACGTTGAATACCCCGACCAGAATCGGATACGGCGTCAGCAGGTCAATCAGCGTGCCGGCGTATTCTCCATCCGGTCCAATGGGAAGGCCCTGCATCATATTTCCAACTGCCACCCCAAAGAGGAACGACGAGACCGTGCTTGCGAGAAAGAAGGCGACATCCCATGCATTGCGCCAAACTCTTGAGGGGCGTTTGCTCCTGAACTCCAATGCGACTGCACGGAAGATCAGCGCCCAGAGCAAAATCATAAACGCCAGATAGAATCCTGAGAACGCCGTCGCATAGGCTTTGGGAAATGCTGCAAAGAGCGCTCCTCCCGCTGTGACAAGCCAGACTTCATTGCCATCCCATACGGGGCCGATGGAGTTCATTAGAATGCGTCGCTCAAGATCTGTGCGCGCGAACAGGTGCAGGGTCCCAACCCCCAAATCGAACCCATCCAAAACCGCATAGCCTGTCAATAGTGCTCCGACGAGGAAATACCACAACAAGTTCAGATCAAGCATACCCGTCTCGTTCATCTTACGCATTCTCCAACGAAGCAGGGGATTTGATCTCGGCTGCGGTGCCGAGCAATTCTTTTACTTCTGTTTTCTCAGGGGCCTCAGGAACCTCGTCCGGCCCGTGCTGGATCTTGTCGTTCATCACATAGATCCAGATGATGAACAACAAAATGTAGATGACACTGAACATGACGATCGAGGCCGCCACCTCGCTGGCGCTTACCGACTTTGAAACGGCATCGGCTGTGCGCAAAAGCCCATACACAACCCAAGGCTGACGTCCAACTTCCGCGGCAATCCATCCAAGCTGGTTCGCGATGTACGGAAGCGCCACCGCGAAGACAAAGAACCACATAAGCCACCGCTTTTCAAACAGTGTGCCGCGCCAACGTAGGAACGACGCATAGAGTGTCACCGCGATGAACAGCATCCCCAGCCCCACCATGATGTGGTAGCTATGGAAAGTGATGGCAACCGGCGGACGGTCTTCAGGTTTGAACTTGTCCAGCCCTGTAACCGGTTTATTGGGATCTCCATGCACGAGGATGCTCAGTGCCTTGGGAATTTGCACCCCAAAGCGCACTTCTTCTCGAACTGAATCGGGGTGGCCGAAAAGATACAAGGGTGCGCCACCCTCGGGCGTTTTGAATAATCCCTCAAAGGCGGCAAGTTTGGCCGGCTGCGTAAACGCTACTTGCCGCGCGCTGGAATGTCCCGTGAGAAGCTGGGCAATGGCCATCACCGTGGCAAAAACTAAAGCAATCGTGAACGAGCGTTTTGCACCATCCACATGACGATTCTTCAAAATGTAGTAAGCACAGACACTCATCACGAAGAACGCGCCAAGAAGGAACGCCCCGATCACCGTGTGGGTGAGGCGGTTGACGCTTGAGGGATTGAAGACGACTTCCCAGAAATTCGTGATCTCCGCGCGTTGTTCCCCCATATGCTCAACGATGTGAAACCCTGCCGGCGTCTGCTGCCATGAGTTCGCGACAATAATCCATACCGCGGAGAAAATCGAGCCAAGGCAGACCATGAGCGTAGCAAAAAAGTGCACTCGCGGTGAGACACGGTCCCAGCCAAACACCAGCACTGCCAGAAAGCCTGATTCGAGGAAAAAGGCAAAGATTCCCTCCGCAGCAAGTGCCGATCCAAACACATCGCCTACGAATCGCGAATAGGTTGCCCAATTGGTTCCAAACTGAAACTCCATCACGATGCCGCTGGCGACTCCCATCGCAAAAGTCACTGCGAAGATGCGCGTCCAGAACCGCGCCATATTCTCGTAAACTTTTAAGCGCGTCTTCAGGTACATCGCCTCCACAATCACCATAATGGCTCCTAAGCCGATTGAGAGGGGGACAAAGATATAGTGAAAGGCCACCGTGAGTGCAAACTGCAAGCGACTGAGGGTGACAGCGTCCATTGCGAGAGCCCTTCCATCCATCATTCTAAGGGGTAGGGGGCTTAGCGTTTGGCCCGAGCCCAACGATTCTGGACCCAACTCCTACCATTTCAACTCTCCCCATGCGCCCGCAAAACCCGCAAATCAAGTGTGAACGAACGTCTTCGTGAGATTTTTCACAAGGCTTGGACGCAGGCTTGGGGCAACCGAGGGAATTGTTGGCACGAGGCGGCGGTCAACGCCGCCTCACCTCGCTTTCTCACGCACCCCTAAAGGGCAATAGGTATTCCGTATTCAGGCATTTGCGGCGTCAGCCCATACGCGCGCTCGATAGTGGCGGCCAGCGCCTCTTGAGCGTGAGGTTCGCCGTGGGTCAGATACACTTGCGGCTTCGTGTGTGCGACACAACCCAGCCACGCCAGAAGTTCCGATTGCCCAGCGTGAGCGCTAAACCCGTTGAGTGTGTGAATGGAGGCCTTCACTGCGATCTCTTCTCCAAAAATTTTCACCTTAGGCCGGCCTTCCACCAACAGCCTTCCCAATGTTCCTTGTGCCTGAAAACCAACAATCAGAACGTACGTGTTCGGCTTCCAAAGGTTGTTGCGCAGGTGATGCAGGATTCGCCCAGCGGTGCACATTCCCGACCCCGCCATAATCAACATGGGGCCTTCCATGCTGTTCAGCGCACGCGACTCGTCGGCGGTCGCGCAGAAGCGTACCGCCGAGAAATCACGCTCGAGTTGTCCGGTGCGATGCAGTTCCATCGCTTCCTCATCGTACAGCTCGGGATGGCGCAAATAAATCCGCGTGGCCTCCTGTGCCATGGGGCTATCGAGGTAAATTGGAAATTGGGGGAGTCGCCCATCCCGAAAGAGCGCTGCAAGGTGATAAATAAGCTGCTGCGTGCGCCCCACCGCAAAGGAAGGGACAAGGATCTTGGCCTTCCTCGCCACTGCCTCTCGAATAATATCCTCGGTTTCTTTCAAGGTTTCGGCAAGGCTCTTGTGGTCACGGTCGCCATAGGTGGACTCCATAAACACTGAATCTGCGGCACAAAAACGTACGGGGTCACGCAGGACGGGTGCTCCCAAGTGCCCAATATCGCCGGAGAAAATCGCGACGTGTCGGCGACCGTTTTCCTCCAGTGTGAGCTCGATGCTTGTGGACCCCAAAATGTGACCAGCCTCCACCCACTTCGCAGTTATCCCCGGCAGGATCGGAATAGGAGAGTCATATTCCACGGTCCGAAACAGCGCCATGGTGGCGTCGACATCGTCCTGCGTGTAAAGTGGGCCGACAGGCTCTTCCCCAGCCCGCATGCGCCGACGGTTCTCGCGCTCCAAATCCTGCGCTTGAACCTTTGCCGCATCATGAAGAATCAGAGAGGCCATCTCGCGCGTGGCGGGAGTAGCATAGATCGGCCCTTTCCAGCCAGCTTTGATGAGCAGAGGTAGCCGACCGCAATGGTCGAGATGCGCATGGGTGAGTAGCACTGCCCCAAGTTTATCTAAATCTAACGTCGGTGGTATGGCATTCGCGTGGTTCTCTTTGTCGTGGCCTTGCACCATCCCGAAATCCACGAGAACACTGCCAGTTTGTGTCTCCACATGGTACGCAGACCCCGTCACAGTCCGCGCTGCGCCATAAAGTGTCACACGCATGCTCAACTCTCCTTTAATTTCGCAGGCTTTCTGCCTGAGCCAATGGCGCACAAGATGAAAGCTGCTTTGACATCCACAACTGCAGCAACGTGCGGGGCAAGCACAAGACTTTTGCTGTCACCCTTGGCGTTTTTTGTGGGAGGCAAGGCAGGTAGCTTTCAAGGTGCGTGGATACTGCAAAGGTGTGTATTTTCTCATCACTCCTCAGCGGGCGGCTGGCAAGAATCCTGCAGGGGGCACCTGCAAAAAGTCCACTCGGGATACGGCTAAAGATGCAAAACGTTTAGAACGTCATGCCTCCGAGATAGGGTTCGAACTTCTTCTCAGGGCCAATGGAGGCAAACGAGATCGGCCGATCTTTCAGATATTTCTCTGCCGTCGCCTGAACGTCTTCGGGCGTGATTGCATTGAGCCGCGCGATCACATCATCCACCGGCAGATATTCGCCAAAGAAAATCTCACACTCCGCTAACCGCGCCATACGCGTCGAGCTATTCTCCATACCAAGAATGATGGAGCTTTTGATCTGCTGACGCGCGCTTTCGACCTCTTCAGTGGTCACCCCTTCCGTGTAGAGCTTCTTCACCTGCTCGAGGCAAATGTGAATCACCTTGTGGATGTTGCGCGGGCTCGTCCCGCCCGTCACAGCGATGCACCCAGCGTCCCGGAATGAGCAATCAAAGGTCCCAATTGAGTACGCGAGACCCCGTTTTTCGCGCACTTCCTGAAAGATACGCGAGGAGGTTCCGCCACCGAGGATGGTGCTCAGAATTGCAAACGCGTAACGGTCCTCGCTATTGCGTGGCGGCCCATCGGTCCCCATGCAGAAATGCACCTGTTCGGTCATTCGATCCACGTTGTGGCTTCGGTAAGTTGGAGCGGGGGGCACTAGGGGATTTCGCTCCCAGCCGTTGGGATGGAGTCGCTCGAAAATGCGCCGAAGCTGAGGTTCGATGCGCCGCTGATCGAAATTCCCAGCAATCGCGACCACGATACGGTCAGGGGCGAATTCGCGAGCAATGTAGCGCAGAATGTCCGCCTGAGTAAAGTTCTCAACCCGTTCCGGAGTGCCCAGAATCGGCCGTCCCAACGAGTGTTCCGCGTATAAGTGGTCGAGGTACACGTCGAGCACCAGCTCGTCTGGCGTGTCGTTATACATCTTGATTTCCTCGAGCACCACATTGCGTTCGCGGTCGATTTCTGCGGGTAAGAACGTGCTCTCGAAATAGATCTCCGCCAGCAGATCAATCGCGGCCGAAAGATGCTCGTCCATCACCTTCGCCGAAATAACGATGTTTTCCTGTGTGGTGAACGCGTTGAAATTGCCGCCGAGAGCGTTCATTTCGTTCGAGAGGGCGAGAGCATCCTTGCGGCGCGTGCCCTTGAAAAGCATGTGCTCGATAAAGTGCGACAGCCCGTGCTCGTGCTCGTGTTCGTTCCGGCTTCCCACTTCCAACCAGATCCCCACCGACGCACTGCGGACGTACGGAATCCTCTCAAGGACGATGCGCACGCCATTCGGTAGGACGATTTTGCGAACTTGTTCCATGGTGGTGGCCGTACTACTGTGTTGAACTCGAGCTCGCGGTCTTCCTTGCAGTCTGCTTGCACTCATTCGAGCGCTGCGTCGTGGCTGCTGCCCGCTCGCCCGGCATAGCAATACGCTGTCGAGCGCCCAAAATTTACGGCTTTTGCGAAGCGGGATCCGCCAAGCAAACGGCGTGCCGAGAGCTAACGGCATGGCCGGCGGCCGACAAGAATTGTGGTTTACAAATTCCGCTGTGACAGCAATTTAGGTGCTTTCGTGCGTCTCCTTTCACCAAAGTCACGTGCGATTCTTGTCAAACAATAAACTGAAAAATCGTCACTTAGCCGCATGCCTCAAAGCAGGCCCCCAACGAATTTTTCTCACACTTGGCGTGAAGAATTTTGAATTTAGGACTGTGTTAGTCCGTGTGGCCAATCACGCGAGGGCGATCTCGCGGATGCAAAGCCAGGACTCAGTTTGCCGTGTTGTGTTCTGTAACGCGGTTGGCAAATCACTGAATGCTCAAACAGGAGTCACCTAACGACGATGACCCAACAGAAGGCGACCAATATCACGTGGCATCCTGGTCACGTGACACGCGAAGAACGTATGGCGCTCACTCGCCAGAAACCATGCTGCGTTTGGCTGACCGGCTTGTCTGCTTGCGGCAAAAGCACGATTGCGATGGCCCTTGAGCAAGTGCTCATCCAACAGGGGCACGTTGCTTATGTCCTCGATGGCGACAACATTCGGCACGGCCTCAACAAGAACCTTGGCTTCTCGCCCGAGGATCGTGCGGAGAATATCCGGCGCATAGGCGAAGTGGCGAAGTTATTTGTGGATGCTGGGCTCATCGTGATTACCAGCTTCATTAGCCCGTATCGAGAGGATCGTGACCGGGTTCGTCAGTTGTTGGCCCCCGGGGAGTTCATCGAAGTCTTTGTGGATGCGCCCATCGAAGTGTGCGCCTCTCGTGATCCCAAAGGGCTCTACGAGAAGGCCATGCGGGGTGAAATCAAAGGTTTTACTGGGGTATCTCCCGACGCCCCCTACGAACCACCCCTTGCCCCCGAGCTTCACCTCCGGACAGACCAGATGAGCGTCGAGGAATGCGTGGCAGCAATCATGGATTACCTCGAGACACACGGACATTTTCAAGTTGCAGCAGGCCCCCCACCCACGGCTGTGGCCTAACGCTATTCCGTGAATAAGCTTTGCCAGAAACGAAGCTCGTTTGACAGGTTGGGGTAGCCTCCTCACCGCATGAGAATTTGTTGAGGTGTGCTCGGTGCGATCGCCTCGACCACGCACTCTGGGGAAGGAAGGCGGACCAACCGGCAGAATTTGGGAGCATCAGTAAGCGAGCGAAACGATTGGAACATTATTGCCCTCGCGGCACGCCTTGAGTATGGCAAGTCTCCCAGCCCCCGACGGAATGCTCACTGCTTCTGGTGCCAGATCAGGCGTTCCCCGCAAGTCCCGTGGCACGCAGCGCGCGCGCCAATTCGCCTGCGCTCGACCAGCGCTTTTCGCGATCCTTCTCCAAGCACTTGAGCACGATTGCGTTGAGTTCCTGAGGGATCCCCTCGATAGGTGGTGGCATGACACGGCAGTGCTGGTAGGCCAAGTCCCCTGCCGTAAAGGGCGGAGCGCCATTCAGCAGTTCGTACATCATAATGCCGAGTGAGTAAATATCCGCCCGGTGATCCACAGGTTGTCCTTGGATCTGTTCTGGGCTCATGTAGAGCGGAGTCCCGATAATTGCGCCCGCAATCGTTTCGCCCGTAGCCTCAAGAGCCTTTGCAATCCCAAAGTCACTGACTTTCGGTACGCCCTGATCTGTGAGCATGATATTCGCTGGTTTGATATCGCGGTGCACAATGTTCTTGGAGTGTGCATAGTCGAGGGCCTCGCACACTGGGATCATGAGCCGCACCACTTCTTCCGGCGAGAGTTTCTTTTTCTGGCGCAAGTAGCGCTTCAGGTCGGTCCCCTTGACATACTCCATGGAGATGTACTTTCGCCCTTTTTCCTCCCCGATATCGTGAATGCGCACGATATGTGGATGCGACAGCCGGCGTGCTGCGCGTGCCTCCGCACGGAAGCGATTGAGGGCGTCAGGGTTTTGGGATAGATTGTCTGGCAGAATCTTAAGGGCCACGATTTCGTCCAACTCATGGTCGTGGGCTCGGTACACGATTCCCATGGCTCCACGTCCCACTTCTTCAATGAGCTCATAGCGCGACTGTGCACGTTCGCTCAATTGCGTGATCAGTGTGGAGCGTTCGAATTGGAGTGGGTCACTCGTTGCTCCCGCCAGCATTTCAAACTTCTGTTTGACGTCGCGGAATGTCACATCCGCTGTGAAGAGCATCCGATACACCTGCTTCGCACCCACAAAGTCGCCTTTCGCTTCGTAGCGTTGGCCCAGTTCGTAGAGGATTTCCTTCAATTCGTTGTCGAGCACCAGCTTCTGAAACTCTTGCAACGCAAACTCCAGCATGCCCTTGCCCATGAAGCACAGGCCGAGCATTTTTAGCGATTCGTTCTCAAAACGGAAATCCTGCGCTGTTTTTTGAAACTCGGCAATTGCCCGGTCGTAGTTCCCTTCGCTATAGTAGAGTTTGGCCAGCTCGAACCGAATGCCGATATTATCGGATTTTGTGAGCAGATGCTCGTAGAGCGACTCGAGTTCGTTTCGCACTTCGGCGTCGCGCGGCTCGATCTGGTGGGCGCGCTCCAGTAAAGGTCGCGCTTCCTCAATGCGGCCTTGAGCCATGAGAATGCGTCCCTTTTGTAGCAAGGCAGCAAAGCGGTTCGGGTCTTTGCTCAGAATGCGATCGTAAGCTTGAAGCATTGCACGTGTTTGAGTCGGATCCAGCGCAAAAAGTTCCTCCAACTGTTCGCAAGCTTCGTCAAGCGAGCCGGCCTCAATGAGCAAATCGACCAAAAACCACCTGAGATCCGGGCGGTCGGGCGCTTGCACGAGATAATAGCGGACTTCTTCGAGTACCCGCGGCTGATGCTTCGGGTCGATCCGCAGAACTTCCCGCAGTTGATCGAGTGCGGAGCCGTAATGCCCCTGTTGCGCGTAATGGCGGGCCAAAAGCAAGCGCACCTGGGTCAGGTTAGGCGCTAATCTCAGGGCGCTCACATAGTGCTGCGCGGCCTGCTCGTCGAGGCGGAATTTCCCCGCCAAAGCTACAGCAAGGTTGATTTGAGCTTCTCGGTCGTCTGGATGCGAGTGGAGCAGGAATTCGTAGTGTCGGATGGCCTCGTCCAGCCGGTTGGCACCCAGCGATGCTCGGGCATAGAGCTTCTGGTAGTGTTCGTTTTCCTTATCACTCTGAAGGAGCCAGCGGGCTAATTTTGTCGCGTCGTCGAATCGCTGGTGTTGCAAATAGTGCTCCGCGAGATATTCCCCGATCGCCAATTCCGTAGGATTTTGCGAAAAAACGTTTTCCATGAATTCGAGCACGGGCGCGTCGGCACGTTTCGCTGCGATGTAGGCCCGGGCGAGAGCCCGTTGATATGCGGAGTTCGCCGGGTCGACGCGAAGCGCCCCCTCGTAAGCGGGGATGGTCTTCACCGAGTAGTCGCCAATGAGTGCGTACTCTTCGGCCAACATACACAGAATGTTACTCGACTCCACGCCCAGCTCGACGAGCTTCTCCAGGGCCTCAATCGCGAGCGTGTGATCCCCACGTTGACGGGCTGCTGTTGCCAATGCTGTCCACAGCTCATCCACAATTGGATTCGCCCCAACTGCACGGCGGAGAAGTTCATAGTCTTCGTCGTTCATCACCCCCGACTGTGCCAGTGCCAGACCAATCATCCGCAGCAGACTGGGGTTTTCCGGTTCCATGGTGAGCGCTTTACGGTACACTTCGATGGCTCGGCCATCCAGCCGCTCACAGCTCAGGTAACAGTAGCTCAGAACCAATAGATTCTCTGCGTCCGTTGGCTCGATCTCGTACGCTCGTTCCGCAAAGGAGAGGGCTTGCTCCGGCCGCCCGGCCTGGAGTTCGCATTTTGCAAGCTGACGTAGGGCAATGACAGAGTTCGGTTCGAGGGCAAGTAGATTGCTTGCTGCGGAGCGGGCTTTGTCGCCCACTTGTTTGGCAGCCGCATAGGCATGGCAAAGGGCCTCGAGGAAGCGTGCGTCTTGCGTGCGCGAAGGCGCAACCTTCTCAAGCACTGGCAAGCACTTCTCATTGGCAGTGCCAGTGGCTACATACAGGTCCGCCATGCGTTCCACCACATCGGCTTCTTCGCACCCATCTCGTTCGGCAACTCGGTAGTAGCGAAGCGCTTGTTCGAGCTTTCCATTCCGCTCTAAAATTCGCCCTGCACGATATGCAATCGCACCGCGCCCGCTCTCCATCAAGGCGGTCGCAATCTCATAGAGTTCGAGTGCTTCTTGGTCTTCCGCACCCGCTTCGGCGTATGCGTGAGCGAGGGCCAGCGTGATCCCCTGATTCTCTGGCAGAAGCTTATGCGCAATTCGTAACACTGGAATGGATTCGGCTGGATAATGCTGCCAATCTACGTACGCCTGTGCGAGCAACAGGATCACTTCGCGATTGTTCGGCTGGCGCGAGAGCAGCTCTTTAAGGAGACTGATTGCCGGTAGATAATTGCGCATGGCTAATAACCGGGAAGCTTGGCTCAAACGAGTGCGCCGCCGAACAAGCCGTGCCGTGATCCAGCTCGCCAGAGCCACGGCAGTGATGATTGCCCCGGCAATGCTGACATACCGCACCCAATAGACGCGCAAATCCGCTTTGTGGGCCAAGCTTTTTGCCACAGGGTGACTGGGTAAGAGAGTAAGTGCATCCTGCGCGGAGGCCAGTGCTTCGCCGTAATTGCCATTGTCGTACTGTTCTTGAGCTACGCGAACTTTTTGTTCGACCAGCTCGCGGAATCGAGCCGTCCGGGCCTCCAGTTGAACCAACGCCGCCGTCGTTAGGTAGCCGTCGCGATGAAACGTTCCGCCAAACGCCAGCGTCGGAAGACAATCGGAGGCGGCTGCTGCCTCGAGCACGCCGTAAGCTAAACGCTCTTTATTGCGCGCCAGAAACACGCATTCGACCCTGCCATCGCCGGTAAGATTTCCCACGAGCGGTAGCGAGTTGAAACTTTCAGAAGAATTGAAGCGCGTTCCCTCTTGGGTGTGGGTTGGGGTATAGAGGTGGACCATTTTGCCCGAATCCGCGAAGACGGCGCAGAAGCGGCCGCTTCTGAGTTGGGCTAACCCAAACGGGCTAAACGGTGGGAAATTGGCTGAATAGGGTGGACCGAACAGCGCCATCCCCATGGAAGCGCGAAAAGCGGTCACCGCAACCCCAGAGGCCCCGATCAAGTCTGGGGTGCCGTCCCCGTCGAAATCCGCAGCGAGTAGGTGGCCATTGGGCGGGCCTGCTAAGCCCAACTGCTCCACCACCGTTCGCATCGGGCGTTCCGTTGGGTTGTCGGGATCTACTATGACAATGGGTACATTTCCTTTGTCGGTGGCGAAGGCGAGGGCGTTGCGCCCCAAGCCGAAGAAGTCTGCAATGACGATGTTGGAACTGATTGCTGAACCTTGTGGACCATGCCAGACGTAGCACTCGTTTGGGCGGTCCGGTCGCAACGCGACGACCTTTCCTAATGCGGTCCCCACGACGATCTCAGGCCGACTATCTCCATCCACGTCACCCACCGAGGCAGGATAATTGATCCGCCCCATACCTTGTGGCAGTAGACTGCCGCGGGCGAAATTGTTTGGAATGAGAAATTTCTCCACTATTTGTCCCTGTTCGAATGCGAGCACGTGGATGTCGCCCACCTCATCGCACAGCACGAGGGCGTCACAGACTCTGCCGAGATAAGTTTCGGCGGGCATAACAGTGGGCGCCACCGTCACGCCACGTGGCAGACGATACTGGGCGAGCGGAACACCCGACGCTCCATGGAGTAGGACGACCTCCCCCTGTTGGCTGGCCAGTGCAATGATCGGTTCGCCCGTGCCTGTGAAGTCTCCCACTGCGGGTGCCGTCAACCCCGTGCCCCCCACAGTTTGCTTCCAGAGTGAGCGGAGCGAGGGCAATTCAAAGGCCCTAACCGTCCCATGAACGCCGCTCACCACTACTTCAAAGCGCCCATCCCCGTCCACGTCATACAAGCAGGGATCATTGGGAGACGGAAAACCTAATGTCGTCGTGCGGATCTTAACGTCGGCTGGCCATACGCTAAGTGTGCACAACAGCCATGCAATACTTACGATATACCCCCCTACGTGGCGTTTTCGCATCATGGACTCAGCTGGTCTTCACAGTATCGTTCTAGGCGGAAAATGCAAAAAGAAGCGCTTGCTTTCAAGCGGAATCCACGAAAACGCGCCCTCAGGTGCCTAACGCTTCACCTTGCGTGAGTCGTCACTAACGCGCTGGCAATTGACCTTAGAGAGCCCACTCAGCGAAGCCGCGCGTTGGCCCCGGCGGCAGCGCTTGGTCTGCTTTGAATTGCTGCCACAGAAGTGGCGCATAGATTGCGACGTCTCGGCCGATTCGCTCGAGGCGGTCGCGGACTTGCTCGTTTCTCAAATTGCCCTGTTCGTCAAAATCCGCCAAGCGAGCAGCTGCAATGTAGGGGAGTGTCCACCCGTGACACGAATGAATACACGCACGTAAATTATCAGCGCACGCGACGCCTTGGGATCCGCCGGTCGCAATCACCAGACCAAACAGCTTTCCCGAAAGCTCAGTGTAGACAAAATCGAAGAGATTTTTGAGGGCACCGCTCATGCTGGCGTGGTACTCTGGGCTGCCGACAATGTAACCTTCGGCATCACGAATTTTCTGCACCACTTTGGAAACGATAGGGTGGTCCCCATAGGATTTGTGGGCTTCAAAAAGCGGTAGAAACCACTCGCGCAAATCCAAGAGTTCAACTTCTGCACCAGCTTTCCGGGCTGCATCCAATGCAAGGCGCACCAACACGTGTGCGTGGGAACCTTCCCGAAGACTCCCACTGATCCCAAGGATTCGAGCCATAAACTACGTCCCTTCGGTTTTGCGCATGAGTTAGTGAGGAGGGAGGGACAAAATTCGCTACGAGCTCAACTGCCCCCAGTTCGCGTCCGAGGGAAACTCACAGCTTTGAGCTCGCCTTCTTACGCTTGCTATCCCAAACCGAGCGGACATGATCTTAGTATGATGTTCAGTGCCGAAAGCCTCCGTCTCCTCCTCATTACCGACGATTCCGGGCGGAGCCCCGCCGAGTTACTTCGAATTGTCCAAGCCGCAATTCGTGGCGGAGTCACAGGTGTCCAGCTCCGGGAAAAACAAGCGAGTGGACAGCGCGTCCGCGAGCTGGTGGGCGAGCTTGCGGCGTTGTGTCAGGGGGCCGAGGTGGCTCTGTTCCTGAACGCCTCACTCTTGCACCATATCTCAGAGCTGCCGCTAAGTGTTGGCATCCACTTCGGAGCGGCCACGTGGCATCTTCGAAACTCGTACGTAAGCGGAGCCCGAGACACGCTGCGTTCAATCGGGTACTCTGCGCACGAAATTGCCGAGGCGCAACAGGTTGCCCAAGAAGGCGCACACTACGTGACACTCAGTCCCATCTACGACACACCATCCAAGCGAGGTATACTTGAGCCCCGAGGGCCAGCATGGCTCAAACTTGCACGAGGCTCACTGGGCGAATTTCCAATCGTTGCTCTCGGCGGTATTGATGGAACGAATGCTCGCGAGGTCGTGCGAGCAGGGGCTGACGGCATTGCTGTGATCCGTGCCATCATGGCGGCCCCTGACCCCGAACTGGCAGCACGGCAACTGCGCGAACAGGTCGAGCTTGGCTTGCGCGATCGCCAGAATGAATTGAGGCAAGGCACTTGATTCTCCTCTTTGTGTAGTTTCCCTTGATTTTCGTTTCGGACTCGAAAGCACTCAGTAAGTTCGCGTGACCAAAGAATGAGCACGTGCGGCAATGTGTTTTACACGTTGCGATCCTACTAATGATTAGGTGGAAGAGCAGTGGCATCCGAGCCTTGGCAAGGTGTAATCCGAGCATACCGCGAGTTCTTGCCCGTTGGGGACGATACTCCAATCATCTCTCTCAACGAGGGGAATACGCCTTTGATTCCTGCACCCGCACTCGCGCGGGAGATTGGCCCTCGGGCCGAAGTGTTTTTGAAGTTTGAGGGCTTGAATCCGACAGGTTCCTTCAAAGATCGCGGCATGACCATGGCTGTGACAAAGGCGGTCGAGGAGGGCTCGAGCGCGGTCATGTGTGCTTCCACTGGGAATACGAGCGCCAGCGCCGCGGCTTATGCAGCACGTGCAGGTCTCGCCTGCATTGTGATTATTCCCGATGGCAACATCGCGTTGGGGAAGCTTGCCCAAGCCCTCATGCACGGTGCAAAAGTGTTTGCCGTACAAGGGAATTTCGATGATGCGTTACGTATCGTTCGGGAAGTGACCACTCGGTTTCGCATCACGCTTGTCAACTCGATCAATCCATACCGCATTGAGGGACAAAAAACAGGCTCGTTTGAAATCTGTGATGTGTTGGGGGATGCGCCAGATTTCCATTTCATTCCCGTCGGCAACGCCGGCAACATCACCGCCTACTGGAGGGGGTACAAGGAGTATCGCGAGCGGGGACGATCTCAAAAACTGCCCAAGATGATGGGATTTCAGGCTGAAGGAGCAGCGCCCATCGTCCGCGGACATGTAGTAGAGAAACCCGAGACTTTGGCCACGGCGATCCGCATTGGAAACCCTGCCAGTTGGCGAGCGGCGGAGGCGGCACGCGACGAGAGCGGCGGAGTGATCGACATGGTGAGTGACGCGGAGATTGTGGCCGCCTATCAGTTTTTGGCGCAACGCGAAGGGGTGTTCTGCGAACCAGCAAGTGCTGCGAGCGTCGCTGGGCTCCTCAAATACGCTCGTGCGGGATTCTTCGAGCCTCTGCGTAACGATCTACTGCGCATCGTATGCGTCCTTACAGGTCACGGTCTCAAGGATCCGAACAATGCCATTCAGTATTCAGCGAAGCCCATTTCGGTCCCAGCAACGGTCGAGGCCATCCTTGAGCACGTGGAACTTGAACCACGCAAGCAAACTGTGTAAATTGGATTGGTGATGGCAAACTCTCGGAAAATCCTTGTTGTCGACGACGACTACCAAGTTGTTGAGTTCATCAAGGCAATCCTGAAAACGAAGTCCTACCATGTGATTTGCGGCTATGACGGTAAGGAAGGTTGGGAGTTGCTCATTCGGGAGCGACCCGACCTGGCAATCATTGATCTTCGTATGCCCGGCATGAGTGGTTTGGAGTTTTGCAGGCGCGTGCGTCGGACCCCAGAGATTGCTCAAATGCCGCTCATCGTGATCTCAGGTATCGGGGCAACGTCCGACAAGCCAGAGTCCTTTTGGGCAGCGGGCCTGCGGTGCGACGATTTTCTCTATAAGCCCTTTGATCCGCTGGCTCTTCTGGGCCGGGTGGAGCACTTATTGCGCCGGCGCGAGTATATTTCGCATGCGGGGGAGACCTTGATGCAGCAGGCGGCGGCAGAAGTCCGGCGCCCTCCCATGCAGGATTCGGGATGGCGAGAGGATCCAGTTGCTGTGGTTCGCGTTTTCATCGAAAGCTGGAACACACGTGATTTTGCTCTCGAGTATGAAACATTAGCCGAGGAAATGAAGGCTGGCTTGAGCCGCGAGGAGTACGTCCAGAGCCGGCTAACAGCCTACGCGAGTGCAAATGGTGCGCGTATCGTCAGGCGCATGCTCGATTCAGCCGTCAAGGTTGCCCACAATGCAGCGTGCGTGGATTGCCTGCGCGAAGATGTCATGGACGGGCAGGCCCAAGCCAAGGACGAACGCTACCTCCTGCGACACACTCCTTCGGGCTGGAAGATTATGAGCGTCCAATCCCGCCCTCTTCCACCGACAGCCTGAGATCTGTGCGCAAGCAGCCCCCACGTCACCGGAGGCACCTCCCTCAGATCACAGTATTCGGTGGCACGACAGCGTTTTTCGGAATCACTACAATACCATCGCGAATGGCGTAAAACTCGCCATCGGCCCGCTGGAGCCCCTGCTCGTTCACAATCCGGCTGTTCGCCCCAATGGACGCATTCTTATCAATGATTGCATTGCGTATGACACAATGCGGCCCAATGCCAAAGCTGGGCATCTCATCCGTATTCAATGAGGCACGAGGCAGCAAATCGTCCGCCCCCATCATCACAGTGTTCTCCACGACGCTTCCCTCGCGGATAACGGAACGGATGCCAATCACACTGTGCCGAATCTGTGCATTGCGAATGATACACCCCTCCGCCACCATCGTCCGTTCGATGTGCGAGTCCACTATCCACGAGCAGGGAAGGAGCCGGGCATGGGAGAAAATTGGCCGCTCTGGGTCATAGAAATCGAAGGGCGGATTTTCGCTCAGCAGATCCAGATTCGCACGGAAGAAACTGCGAATGGTCCCGATGTCTTCCCAATAGCCATCGAAAAGATGAGCGGTCACGCGATACTGACCAAGCGCCCCCGGAATGATCTGCTTGCCGAAATCGTGAGCCGGATTCTCTGCAAGGACTTTCAGCAGCACATCTTTGCGAAACAGGTAAGTCCCCATCGAAGCGAGAAAGCAACGATCGGGTGAACTTAGCCCAAGCGTCGCGACCGCACCTTCGGGCACACGGAGGCGAGGGAGTTCTTCCGGAGCAGGCTTTTCGCGGAACCAAATGATTTCGCGTTTCTCGTTGATGCCGAGAATGCCCAACGAAGGCGCTTCCGCTTCACCCACGAGTTTGCAGCTTATGGTAATCTCCGCGTCGTCGGCCAAGTGTTCTTCAATCATTGCCTGAAAATCCTGCCGGTAGAGGGCGTCACCAGACAAAATCAAAAAGTGCGTGACCTCTTTGTCCACGATGTGACGCAATTGCCGACGAACTGCATCCGCGGTACCTTGGTACCATTTCTCCGTCTCGATGGTTTGTTCTGCTGCAAGAATCTCAACAAAGCCCTGACTGAACGCGTCAAACTGGTAGGTCCGGGAAATATGGCGGTTGAGCGAGGCAGAATTGAACTGTGTGAGAACGTAGATTTTGCGAATCCCCGAGTTGATGCAGTTCGAGATCGCGACGTCTATCAAACGATACTTGCCAGCAAGGGGCACGGCTGG
The DNA here is from genome assembly GCA_003290465.1 of Candidatus Sumerlaea chitinivorans. GTDB lineage: Bacteria > Sumerlaeota > Sumerlaeia > Sumerlaeales > Sumerlaeaceae > Sumerlaea > Sumerlaea chitinivorans. Next base: position 1,931,039 of record CP030759.1, on the reverse strand, counting down.
TTTCGAACGATAGCGCGTGAGTGGGTCCAGCCGGGTTCCTCGACCTCCCCCCAGCACGACTGCGGTCACGTGTGCAAATGATTTGCTGGGCATGCGCCGTTCCTCCCTTCACGATCGCCCAAAATCATAGATCACATGCATACTTATTGGCCGTGGCATCTTGTTGGCAAGCATGGATCAGAGAGGAGTGCACAATTCCGCAATTTGTCACATTAGGCAGAACATATGCTGCGGGTGGCTGCGATTTCAGGAAGAAGAGCGCAGTGATGGCATTTTCCCTACCTGCTGAGAAGCTCGAGATAAAGTCGAGACGTTGCCTCCACCATCGTATCAAGGCTAAAACGCCTTGCCGTTGCAAGCGCAGCTTGCCCCATTTGCGTTCGTTTTTCTGCGTCGCCGGCGAGTAGCCGCAATGCAGCCAAAAACTGATCGCGGTCGGGGAGTGGAGCGGGTTCCGCATCGTGCATATCCAACAGGAATCCATTCTCTCCCGATACAAGAACCTCAGCGTTGCCACCGACACGTGATGCAATAACAGGGAGACCACATGCCAACGATTCAAGGATGGCGTTTGAGAATCCCTCTCGGCTCGAGGGCAGAATCGAAATGTCTGCTGCTGCAAGTACGTTCGCAATGTCCGTGCGTTGCCCAAGGAAGACGAAACGCTTCGCGTGGCGCGAAGCTGCAGCCTGGTGCCGAACACGAGCTTCCTCCGGGCCGGTGCCGGCAAATGCAACGACAAGGTCCGGGTGCTCGTCCATGACGGGTTGGATGTTGGCTACAACCCATGCATGATTTTTTTGCGTAACGAATCGCGCCGCCATCATTACGACCGTCGCATTCCGCGGCAGTCCAAGCTCTTCGCGCAGTTGAATGCGTTGCGTTGGTTCGACGGGACGAAATTCCTCTAAATCAACGCCATTGTGAAGAACACGTACTTTTTCCTCAGGAAGCTGCAGGGTTCGCAATACATCCTGCCGCACCGCCTCAGAGACAGCCAAGTTCATGTCGCGTTTGTTTGCAAGAAAGCGATCCAGAAAACGCTGGCGCCACGACTCCCACGTCCCTATGTTGTGATAGTGGCCAATGACAGCAACGTCGAGCCCGGCCAGTTTCAATGCCGTGGCTGGAGTGTTCGCCCGGTACATGTGCGCGTGGATGAGGTCAATTTGCTCACGTTTTACGAGCTCCGCAAGCGCCCGCAGCCCTTTCACATCCCACCGAGTGCGGAAGGGGACAACGTGCACGGGGATACCTTGCTGCTCGAGCTCGTCTGCGAGCGGCCCACGCTCGCGTATGCAACAAAGGTGGGTATCGAAAAGATTGCGATCAAGGCGAGGCAACACAGCAACAATCTTGCGCTCAATCCCTCCCCGCGGGAGCCACGTGATGAGCCGCAACACTCGATATCGAGCCATTCCGCACCTCACCTGTTCCGGATCACTGCCCAGCCGAGTGTCCCGGGCGCTTAGCCTCGTTGCTCCCCGAGTCCTTGGGAAGCCACTGGGAGAAAAGTTGCTCCAGAACGGTGCGGAGCCCTGAAATAGTCATCGAAAACTGACATACCGGACCTGCCGAACGCGACTCGGCTTTGACGGTCAGCTTGCTTCCTTGCGCACTTGCACTGAGTTGTTCACTCACCATACGCAGCACATCTGCAAGCCGCCGCGCTTGATCCGGCGTGGGGAGATACGCAAACCAAGTGAGCTGGATGCGATCTGAACTCATCACGTCCATGCTCAGTCGCAAGGCAAGAATATCCTCGAAAGTGAGCCTCTGGGCGGCGAGCATTTGCTCGAACCGCTGCGTGAGTCCTGCGACCGCGGTCCAGTGCTCGATGCGTTCCACGAGGTTACGCACGCGCCCGTCCACATTCACAAATAGGAATGCAGCATCCTCGCCAGCCTCGGGATTGCTCAATCGAAGGTCCTCAAAGTAGGAGAGAAATTTCTCCCCCGGAGAATCGGTCATCGGGCGCCGCGCCGGCGCTCGTACTGCCGCTCGCACGGTCTCTTCGTCCGTGCCGATAACAAGAAGATTTGAGGAAAGTCCAACAAGCGGTCCCGTAGTTTCCTCAAGACCGGGGATCCGCAATTCCGTTAAGTCCCCTGCGAGCTGAATCGGCGTAAAACCATAACGCTGCAAGAGGCTTCGCATGAGGAGCCAACCAAAGAAATGCCGAAGCTGCACAACCGTGACATTCTTGCGGGTCTCTCCGCCACCGTATTCGTAGAAGTAGATCTCCGGATAGAAGGCCCAATCTGTCATTTGACGGGCCAACACAAAGGCTGAGTGCGCCGCCTTGGCGTCTTTTTCTGAGAGGTTGCGCGTGACCTGCTCTTCTACCTTTTTCAGCCACACTTGCTGCAAGTCACTCATCCCAGCGTCGGTCGAGGAGATTCGCACAACTCCCAGTGCCTGCGTATTGGCTTGGAGCCAGCGCTCGGCCCCCGACAGAGGATAAGGGCGGAGGGCGTAGTAGAAGAATGCGAGTCCGCCCAACACCAAGGCAGCAAGAGACGCAAGGCAACCGCAGGTGCACCCCCACCGTCGTTGTTTCAACGTGTTTTCGGAAACAGAGGAAAGTGTGGGCTCTTGTGGTGGCATCAGCACACTGCAAATGCGTCGGATTCATGGGGCGAGTAAAGGAAAAAAGTTCAGTTGAGGCTGCAATACGAGTCGTCGAACGCCCATGGCTCCAGTTTGCACACAGTTGATAGAAAGTCTGTGGGTGCAGTGGCTGATGGGGATTGATTCAGGCGGCCTGCAAAGAGCATGAATTTCCTGCTCCGCTGCACAAACTGTGGGGATCTGGCGACCTTCCGAGCAAACGTCTACCAAGAGCCTTGGACAGCTACGACTTCAACCGGCCGCCACTCAAGTGAAGGTGTGTCTGAGCCTTTCTGAAGGTCGAGTAGCAGGATTGCGCGAGGCCAGTCCTTTTCAAATAAAGCCGTACAAAAGAAAAGAGGCGACGGGGAAAACCCGTCGCCTCGATTGACATCTAAACGACTGGATTACTGCTTCACGCGGTAGACGTCACCCGGGCTGACCGTACCATTGGTCGGGTCATAGGTGTACGCCCGTCCGGCTGCAGCTTCACCCGCGATTAGGACCGCGCTGGGTTGAGCAACCGACACGTCGTAGAGCGTTTCCACTTTATTGGTGGCAGCCGACGTGACATAACCCAGCTCCGTACCCTGAGCCTCGTCCGTATCCGGCCCGCAGCTCCAGAGGATCCAGCCGTTCGCATTCGCGAAGTAGCAGAAGGTTGCACCCTTCGTGTCGGCGAATGGGTCAGCCGGATAGCTGGTGATGTACCCGATCGGGGTCGTCAGCTGCGCCATCTGGGTGTTGCCCTTCACTGCAAACGAGAAGACGTTCTGCAGATTCGATGCCGGAGGCGACGTCTTGACATACTTATTGAAGTTGCCTGCCCCCGCTGGGTTCACCGGCACAGTGTTATTAGGTGCTACGCAGTTACCAGAACCCTCACGTGCGGCGGCTGGGTACAGGTTATTGTCAACAAAGTACGACTCGATGGCCGTGGCCAAGGAGCGTTGATCCGCCTTCGCACGGGAGACCTTGGAGCGCACCTGCGCCTCAAGGAAGTTCGGGACTGCGATAGCAGCCAGAATGGCAATGATCGCGACCACGATCAGAAGTTCGATAAGTGTAAAGCCCTTCTTCACAATAATTCCCTCCTTTCACTGGGAATAAAATTTTCGGGATTTTCCCGATATTACAATCTGCGCTTACGTGGCCCCCAAGCGGGTGTCAATACAAAAAATCATACGCGACTTAGAAAAAAAACGACCACCATGAGCGCCGCCAGAACGCCAAGAAGTTTTGCGGCGCGACGCATCGCTTGGCGGACAAGGTGCCTCACCGGCGCAAACGGCTCCTGTGCCACCGAGTACACGACGACTACCACCGCCGTCAGATAAAACAGCGAACCCAAAAACAAGAATCCCGGAGCCATGATTACGCACTGACCTCCTCTGAGCGAGGAAACGACTGAAATGTTTTTCGTCCGTAGAAATGGTCATAAATGCTCGTGAGCACGAAATAATTGAGTCCCCCCGACACCAAAAGGAAGAAACCGCCAAGGTCAGCCCAACAATACGCCTCGTCGTAGGGGAGGATCGCAAAGCGCGGCCCCAAAACATCAGGCAACATACTGATGAGTCCTAAGCCGCCGTTGAAAATTTGCGTGATGAATGTGAGAAGCGCCACAATGTTGAACCCTTCCCGATCCCATCGGAACTCTGGCACCAGAACGGAGCCGCGCAAGGCCGCCCCAAGCAAAAATGTCACTTCAATGCAAAAAAACAAAAAGATTGCCCGGCGCCGGTACCCATACCGGAAAAAACCGTAGCCGGGAATGAGCCAACTCAGCAGGAGGACGATACTCTTTTCGCGCCAACTTGCCGACGTTGCATGAATTCCATTTGCTGTCGGACGGCTTTTGGTCATAGTTGTGTCTCTCTATGCAGCGTGCGTTACGCAAATTCATCCGGCGTGTGGTGTCAAGCCTTGGAACCCTCTCACTCGTCGCGAGCGCGATGGTCTTGCTTGTTGCATGCCGAAATTCGCCTGAATCTCTCTCAGGGAACGGTGCGAAGGTTGTCTCGCCACGTAAAGCCCACCTCATACAGGTCGCACACGTACCTCTTCCAACGGCTCGAGCGGTCGCGCTACAGGGCCGATTTGTATGGGTGGCGCAGAATTTTGCGGGCGCAACCCTGCTCGATTTATCTGACCCCACCTCTCCCACCATCGTTCGGCGATTCGCCCCCACCGATCTCCAGCCACTACATTTTCAGGTGGTCGACAAGCCACCTACACTGGTGGTGGCGGATCGGTTTCGTGGCTTGGTGATTTGGGACGTAGCCTCGCCTGATCAGCCTACTTCGCTCAGTGAGCTGCGTCTTCCCGGCATCGCAACGCATGTGGACGTCTTTACATTCAATGGGCGGCGTCTTGCGGCAGTAGCGTGCGGTGGTGAGGGGCTCACCGTTTGCGATATCACAGATCCTCGTGCCCCCCGAATCGTCGCACATGCAAACCGCGGTACGGATTACTCCCGGCGCGTCAAAACCGTGGGACGCCTTATCTTGCTCGCTGATAACTTTGATGGAGGGTTGAAGGTATTCGGGCTTCGCGATTCGCTCGAACTCGTGCCTTACTACCAAGTGCGCATTCCAGGATTTTGCGAGGCGGTGGCGGTGAAGGAGGATCTGGTGTTTTGTGCGTATCGGACCTATGGGACGGCAATCTTTCGCCTAAAGAACGTACCTACGAACGAGAGTGCTTTGGACACGCCCCCAACTCTGGAGCTCCTCTGCCAGCTCTATCGCACGAAGGATTATGTGCGGGACGTCGTGCCGCTCGAGAACGACTTCCTTGCGGTTCTTAATAGCGAAGGTGGAGTGGACCTCTACGACGTACGCGATCCGCAGGCACCATTACTCGTCTCAGATTTTCTTACTCCCGACGTGGCAATGAGCGCCGCCGTGTTGCATAATTGGGTGTGCGTCGCCGCTTGGGACGCCGGTTTGCTTGTGACGCGATTAGAGGTTCAGCCCAAAAGCGCGGCTGTACCAGAGTAGGGTCATTAGCTACCCAGCCAGCGGGGCGCGCGTATGGTTGATTGTGGAGTAGCAATCAATGGTCCCGGAATGCGCCCAAGAACACCCTGACAACCGACGGCATCGCAGCTCCGAATTGCGTGTCCTGATCTTGGCTTCCCTCGCCATTGTCCTACTCTCGTTTGCGGTGCCGTTGCGCGGGTGGTGGACAGGCGATTGCGGCTTACGTTATCTGATTTTGCACAATATCGTGGATCGACATCCTTGGCAGGGGTTCTGGCTTGAATATCCGCTTAGACACCTTGACCCTGAATATGAATTTCGTCCTTTCCTGATCATTCAAACATTTGTCCACAAAGGTCAGCTGTTTGCGCAATATCCACCGTGGTTTTGCTACTTATCAGCACCGTTTTACGCGCTGGCAGGACGCATGGGGATGCGTTTCGTCACTGTCGTGGCCGGCTTACTGCTTCTGTATGGAGCCTATAAGCTCGCAAAGTATGTCGGGGTGCGCCGGCCCAGCTGGGCGGCGAGCGTCGTGGTCTTCGGCACTCCAGTCTTACCTTACATCTACACGTTTTGGGACGTGATTCCTGCCCTTGCGGCTGCAGTGTGGGCGACGTACTTCGCCCTGCGCGTAGTAGAAGGCCACTCGAAAACGGATTGGATGTGGGCCGCCCTCGCTTTCTTTTTCGCCTTCTTGATGCGAGAGGAGTATTTGCTTTGGACCGCGTGTGTCTGGGCTGCTCTTCTTCCCTCTGTTTTTCTTCGTAGGGGCTGGCGTCCCTTCCTCGCTATGGTGGTATGCGCTGGCGCCGCCATGGCGAGTGTCATGCTTGCAAACCGTGCGTTGGTAGGTCACTACCTTTTCTTCCATGCAAGCACGGGCAGTGGGGTGGCTCCCGAGTTTTCGTGGTCGCTCTCGTCTCGCCTGAACACCGCGTTTTATTATTTGGCGCGCATTGAGGCCCCCCAGCTGAACCCGTTAGCCATTAATGATCTTCTGAAGTTTTCCTATTTGTGCACCCTTGCATTGATTCCGCACACCAACGGCAAAACCGCCATTGCCCTTCTTGTTTTGGGAACTCTTGGGGCGGTGCTCGTACGAACACACCTGTGGGCACCCGGGAATCCGGTAACCACGCAATGGGTGGCGAATTCGTTGTCTGCGGCAACCCCTCTTGTCTTCGTTGGTTTGTATCTGTGGCGCCCCGCCTTTTGGCGATGGCAGATGACCGAACATCTGCGTGCTTGCGCATTGGCCGCAGGCAGTGTTCTGTTCTTGGCGGCCACAGTCTGTCTGAGCGTCCCCGGGTCCGAAACTAAATTGAACTTCGGTCCCCGCCTTCTTCTCCCCATTTACCCTGGGCTCATCATTGCAGTGTTTGCGCTCCTGCCGGGATGGCTGGACCGCATGCCCACGTCTAAGTTGCGTCAAGTCGCCGCAGCGTTTGTTGTGGTTCTGGTTGGGATTGGATGCATAGATAGCGCAGTATTCCTCAGCCGACTCCGCTGGAAGGTCAATTCCTCGAAACACTTCTACGAAGTCGTATCCGCGATTGCGCCTCAGGCTCCCATTCTCACGGACATGTGGTACATCGCGACCGACCCTGCCGAGCTCTTTTACGCGCGACACTTACTATCCCTTGAAGCAGCTTCGGACTCCGCCCGTCAACAGCGACTGATGGAGATTTGCAAGCAACTCAATCCCACCGAAGCCCTGTTGCTCATCTCGAAAGATTCCCCGCCACCGTGGCTCACAGATTACGGAGACCTCTTCCCAGTCAATTTGGAGAAAGAGTTCCACATGTTTGGCGTTCGCATGCCTTGCTACGCCTTCATTCTTCGCTATCGCAACGAATCACCTACGTCTCTCCAGCATGTCGAGCCGGCTCACGCGCAAACCGCGCCTCCGTCTTAGGCTCGGGCCAAGACGCGTTGGCGATGGGCCGCGATGCTGAGATGGCAATGTATGGAAAGAAGAGCAGAAAGGGAGTTTGCTGTGGACGTCATAGTTGGTTTCAATCATCGAAAGTTTGTGACCCCGTCCTGCGCTGCGAGTTGTCCGTGCTCACGGCGAACCACCGCCGGATTCGAGGGTAGACGGCAAGAGTCTTTGGGAGACGCCCAATGATGTGGGGAAGCGCGAGCTTGCGCTCAAAACTTACATCGAAATCTACAGAGCCTTGGGTGCTCGGGCTGGGCATTGTGGGCACGGTGGCCCTCTCTTTCACCGTGCCTCTTCGCGGCTGGTGGGTGGTGGATTGCGGGCTTCGCTTTCTTGAACTGCAAAGCATTGTTGAACGAAATCACTGGCGAGGATTCTGGTTAGACTACCCGCTCGCGGCGTACGATCCGACTTACCGCTTTGCGCCTTTTCAGGTCATCCAAACGTTTGTCCATGACGGCAAACTCTACGGCCAGTATCCCCCTTGGTTTTGTTATCTCGCAGCGCCCTTTTATCTCGTGGCAGGCCGCTTTGGCCTTAGGATTGTTACGCTACTTGCCGGCATCCTGCTTCTCTACGGTTGCTACGCGCTGGCCCGGCACGCCCATGTGCGTCAGGCGGCGTGGGCCGCGGTGGCCGTGGTGTTTGCCGCGCCGATCCTGCCCTACGTCTATACCTTCTGGGACATTGTGCCAGCAATGGCCGCCGGTGTGTGGGGGATGTATTTTTGCCTGAAGGCGGTGGAATCCAACCTTCTAAAGTATTCGCTCCTCGCCGCCCTTACTTTGTTTTTCGCCTTCGCGATGCGCGAGGAGTATCTGCTATGGGCATGCTGCCTCTTCGCAGCTGTCTTTCCTCTTGTTCGTTCTTGGAGAGCATACGTTCTCGCGGGGGCAGGCTTTGCTGTCGCCGCCGGCGCGCTCATGTTCGTGAATCGCCTGATTGTCGGACACTATTTGTTTTTTCAGGCCAGCACAGGAAGTGGTCTTTTGCCCGAGTATTCGTGGTCCCTGTCGAGTCGGCCTAATACGGCGTTTCTCTATCTCGCTCGAGTTACGGGTGGCTACCTTGGTGTATCCGCAATTCCAGACCTATTCATGTTTGCTCTGCTTTGCGCGCTTGCGTGGGTTCCGCGTGCCTCGGGACGCACGATTCCTCGACTCCTCGGGATTGGAATTCTTGGAGCGGCCTTGGTGCGCGTTTACTTGTGGGCTCCCGGAAAACCGGGTGTGGTGCAGTCCCACGTGATTTCCATGGCGGCCGCCACACCTTTTGTGTTTCTGGGTCTACTCCTTTGGCTTCCGTCGGTCTGGAACTGGAGTCTTCCCCAGCATCGGCGCCGCTGGGGTATCGTCACCACCAGTCTTGCCTTCCTCGTGGCAAGTGTCTGGTTGAGTGTGCAAGCTTCAGCCATTGGCTTGAATTTTGGTCCACGCCTCCTACTGCCTGCTTATCCCGGCCTCATGATTTCAGCCATCGCCGTTTGCCCGTCTGTCCTGAAGCGAATCTCCCCTGAACGCCACCGACGGCTTGCCGGCCTCATGCTGGGCCTCCTCCTTACCTTTGGGGTTGTCGACAATGTTGTCTTCCTTGAGCGACTCAAGTGGAAGGTGACGTTCAGTGACACGCTGTACCGTGTTGTTCGTGATCTGCTTCCATCGGCACCGATCTTGACCGACCAAGGGCGTTGGGCGAGTGACCCCGCGGAGCTTTACTTTGAGCGCCCCATCCTGTCGCTAAGTGCGGCGAGCCAACCCGAGCTTCAGAAGGAACTCATTGAGATCGCGAAGCGCATAAACCCAAAGGAAGCCCTCGTGCTCAGCAACAAGAAGTCCCCGCCACGATGGCTAAGATCGTACGGAACGCTTGAACCCATCAGCTTAGAAGGGAAGATCGAGTTCTTAGCTGGGAGTTTCATCACTTACCCATATCGTCTGCGATACCACCAAACCGATGGTATCGCTCCGTCTGATATTCCGACGAGTGGCCCGCTGACGGAGCAAAACCGTGAGAGCAAGGTGCCGTAAGCAGGGACTTCACCGGCGAGTTTCGGACGACGTCGGCTCGGCGAGGCTTCTCTGACTTGGTTTCAACGCGTTGTGTTTTGGCTGCGCGTTCGAAGGTCCAAGGCAGTGCGATATGTGGGAGGAAGATCGGGGGTAAGTAAGGCGTTGGGCCCCAGCAGCGTTCTCTTTAGCGTGGTCCGCACGTGGCCGGATGGCGCCCTACGGAGAGTCAGGGAATGCAGGCAGGGGTAAGCCCTTTTTCCTGAAAGTGTGCGTTTGGCGTTTTTCGGCCACGCATTGCTATGGACTGTGCGAGCCCCTTTGGTTCATGAAGCCGAAAAGGAGTTTGGAAACATCGATGAGCGGGTCATCAGAAATGCGCGTTCGACCGCCCTCATTTTTGAGGCAGGACTTTGGGATTCTTTTCGTCGCTACGCTGCTCCTCGTATTGGGCAGCTTCCTTGTCCCACTGCATGGAGTATGGGTCACGGACTGTGGCCTCAGGTATCTCCAACTCATCAACATTGTGGACCGCCATCATTGGGGTGGCTTCTGGTTCGATTATCCGTTGCGCGAGCTGGATCCTAAATATGAGCTCGCGCCCTTCGGGCGTATCCAAACGTTTGTTCATGGCGATCGTCTCTACTGCCAGTATCCGCCGTGGTTTTGCTATCTCGTTTCGCCGTTCTATGCACTGTGGGGGCGGGTGGGAATGCGAATCGTCCCACTTGCGAGTGGGGTCGGGCTCTTGTTCGCGTGTTACGGGCTGGCGCGTCAGCTTGGGATTCGTCGTCCCGCGTGGGCAGCGGCGGCGGTGCTTTTCGCGGCTCCCATTCTGCCCTACTGCTATATCTTCTGGGACATCGTCCCGGCTCTCGCGGCAGGGATTGCAGGACTCTATTTTGTCCTTCGTGGGCTGGAATCGCCGTCGGGCAGGTGGATGCTCCCTGCCACGGCGTGCCTACTCTTTGCGTTTGTGATGCGTGAGGAGTATGTGTTGTGGGCTGGCAGTGTGTTCTTGGCGGCCGCGCTTGTTCGCCGTCCCAGCCGGAGTCTCCTGCTGTTGGCCGCTATGACTTTTGGCGGGATCGGTGCGGTGATGCTCTCCAACCGGGCGCTGGTTGGGCATTACTTATTCTTTCACGCTTCGACTGGGAGCGGCGTCACGCTGGAGTATTCCTGGGCGCTCGCCACGCGGCCGGTGACAGCGTTTCTTTATCTCGCGCGCGTAACCAGTTCGCAACTCAATCTCTCCGCGATGGGGGATATTGTCCTCTTCTTCTTACTCTGCTCTCTAGCGTGGATTGCAACCACACGCCGCCCCGACGTTGTCCTCGCGCTTTCGGCGATTGGATTGTGTGCCGCCCTTGTGGTGCGTTTCTATCTGTGGGACAACGCCAAACCGCTCTACACGCAGAGCTACCTCAATTCCGCTGCGGGCGCGACTCCGCTCCTCTTTGCGGGTCTCCGCCTGTGGAGTGCTCGAGCGTGGCCAGCGCACGATGAGACGCGTAAGTCGACGCGAATCGTAGCAACTGCCTCACTCATTTTCCTGCTTGCGAGCGTTTGGCTAAGTGTCCCAGCGAGCGCGGTCGGAATGAATTTCGGCCCGCGGCTCCTACTTCCGGCTTATCCCGGGTTGCTCCTTGCTGTTTTTGCTGCAGCACCTCACTGGTATCGCGGAGCCAGCACGCAACCAAAACTACGTCTTGCCGCGATGATGTTCGGAGCCTTAGTTGCGCTTGGGGTAGTGGATAACGGCATTTTTCTCCAGCGACTTGTGCTCAAATTGAATTTATCGCATCGAACGTACGAAGTCCTTCGTACCCTACTGCCGGATGCCCCAATTCTCACGGACCAAGCTTGGCTTCCTTCGGATCCACCCGAGCTTTTCTACGAGCGACCAATTCTTCTCATCCAAAAGGCCGAGCATAATCCTGCTCTGATGGATCGCATAGTTTCTGTCGCCAAAGCACTCAACAGTCGCGAAGCACTTGTGCTAAGCGTTAGTTCGCGTCCGCCGGCATGGATTCGGGAGTTAGGCGAGATCGAACCGATCCCGATCGAAGAGCGTATCCGATTCCCCGATGGAAGTTTCCGCATGCACGCGTTTCGGCTAATTTACCGTTAGCTTTGTTTTCCGGCTGTCTGATTTGCACCTCTTGTTTTGATACGGTTCAGGCGATTCCGTATTGGCTTCGATTTTGCTAATCCAGGAGTTGGTGCAAAGTAAATGATGCGCGAGATCCGCCTCTGTAGTTAGGTGCGGGGAAAAGGGGTAAGTTTTGCAATGGCAAGGCTTGATACCGGTGCCACCGATAGTAGCACGTCATTCACGATCCCGTGGAAAGTGGTCTTCCTGTTACTGTTCGTTTTGGGGGCATGGGGCTACATTGGGTACCAATACGTACGGTTCCATCCCAGGCCCCCCACGGCTCTGCCAGCAAAGGCAAAAACAGAAAGCAAGGTGCCTGCCCCCATGCGGGAAGCACAGGAAATAGCAAATCTGGTGGGGTTGACGAATGAGCAGAAGGAGCAATTGCTGGAACTCGCCGTCGAAACCACGAGCCCAGCCCAGCTCCGGAAACAAGCGTGGAAAATCCTAACTCCCGAACAACGCGCAAAGGTTTTGGCCCACCGAAAGGAACTCGCGGCCAAGCGCAAAGAGTTGGAGGAAAAGCGTCAGCAGCGACTGAAGAAATACTTTGGTGATGAGCTTCAGTATGCGCAGCAGGCGAACAAGGTGATTCGCGAACAGCGCGAAGCCCGCCGCAAGCAGCTCGAGGCTCAAAAGCAAGCGCAACAATCACCTGCAACAGGTGCCAATCCGTCTGCAAAAGCATCTTCGGCGGGAGGGCAACGGTGAGCATCAAGAAGACACCTTTCCAAGCCTTCACACTTGTAGAGCTTCTCGTTGTGGTGGCGATCATTTCCATTCTTGCGGCGATTGCGGTCCCGAACTTTTTGGAAGCGCAAATCCGGGCGAAGGTCGCACGGGCCAAGAGCGACCTGCGTGTGATCGCGCTCGCGCTGGACGCTTACCATGTGGACAATAACCGTTATCCCGAGACCTACATCACCCCGCGTTGGCAGCGCTTTGACTGTCTCACTACGCCCATAGCGTACATGACGTCGGTGCCCCGTGACCCCTTTGAGATGACTAATGACCTCGACAACTTCGTGGATTGGGGGCCCCGGCATTATTACTATAAGATGGGAGCGACCCCACTCCAGACGCCCCACCGCTATGCTATGAGCAGCAATGGTCCCGATCTTGATGAGGACTCTATTCCCATCAAGATGTATCCCGGCTTCTCGTGGGAGGTGTTCACTGGCCAAGATCCTGACTACAATTACATGATCTACGACCCAACCAACGGCACGGTCAGTAACGGCGACATCTGGCGCTGTTCCGACCACCAGTTCTAAAGCGTACCGGCCTCGCCTGCAGGCAGACAGGGGCGATGCTACTTCCAAGCGAGGTAGCAGGGGCGGTCCTTCTTTCCGCTTGCTTGCCAAGGCTGAGCAATTTTCTTCTTTATCTCATCAATGCCGCACGCATAGAATTGAACTCGACGATGGCAAGGCTGATCGTAGAGACCGGCGCCGAAGCCGGCATGATATATCCACTGAACAACGAAGACGCGGTCACCATTGGCCGCAGTGCGTCGTGTACAGTTCAGATTATTGACAAGCGGGTTAGCCGCCATCATGCCGTGTTGCGGCACCATCGGTTGGGTTTTGTTCTCGAAGACCTCGGTAGTAAAAACGGGACACTGGTCAACGACAAGCCGTTGGTGGGGCGGATCCAGCTCAAGAACGGCGATCGGATCAAGATTGGCGACACCTCGTTAGTCTTTGAAAGTGATCCCGATGAGCCAGAGGCGCGCGCTGCAGACACCACGCGGTCGGGCGCCGTAAAACTGGTAGGGGAGACCCCCGCGCCCAGCACGCAAGCTGAAGTACCCGTGGCCGGCTCCAGCGATTTCGGCGGAACTGCGCCAATTCGTCGCGAGCTTCTTCGCGATCCTTTTGAGCGACTCAAAGTGCTTTACCAAGTCGCCGACACCATCCGTGCGATCTTCGATTTGGACGAGCTGCTGCACAAGCTGATGGATATCATCTGGAACGTTATTGCTCCTGACCGCGGGATTATCCTGCTGCGCGATGAGGTCGACCAGACGCTTGAACCTGTGGTCGTGCGAGTGCGGGAGGATGCTACAGATGAAATCAGTATCAGCCGGGGAATTGTTGAACGGTGCATGGCGGAACAGGTTGCGATTCTTGTTTCTGATGCGCCTTCCGATGTGCGTTTCGCCGCAAACGAGAGCGTGATCGCTGGGCGAATCCGCTCCGCCATGAGCGTGCCATTAGTCGCAAAGAATGAAGTGCTGGGAGTCATCTATGTGGATTCGCAAGTGCCCAGCACGACCTACTACACCAACGACGACCTTGAACTCCTCACCGGCATCGCCAACCAAGCCGCATTGGCGATAGCAAACGCGCGGCTCTATCGGCAAGCGCTGGAACGTCAAAAACTCGAGAAAGAGCTGGAGCTCGCGCGCTCGATCCAGGTCAACCTGTTGCCGAAGTCCTATCCCAAGATCCCCGGCGTCACCTTCGCCGCGATGAGCGTTCCAGCTCACAAAGTCGGCGGCGACTACTACGATTTCTTTGAACTTTCGGACGGTCGTACCGCAATTGTGCTGGCCGACGTTAGTGGGAAGGGCATGCCCGCTGCCATCCTAACGGCCACAATCCGTGCGAGTGTCCGCATGGAAACCCACGTGCGCTACGATCTGCCTGCCAACGTGCTTATGGGAGCGATCAACAGCTGGGCCTGCAAGGATGCAACGAACAACATGTTCGTGACGATGGTCTATGCTGTTTTCGATCCGAAAAGCCGGACTCTCGAATACACGAATGCCGGCCACATGCCGCCCCTCTTATTCAAACCCTCAGGAGAGTATCGGAAGCTTGAGACCGGCGGATGCTTCCTCGGCATTATGGAGTTTGTGGATTACGAGGCTGAGACTTTGCCGGTCGAAAAAGGGGATACTCTGGTCCTTGTGACTGATGGGGTCACGGACACGCACAATGCTGCCAACCAGGTTTTTGGCATGGAACGACTGATCGAGGTTGTGCGCAACAACCTTCACCTATCCGCTGAGGAGCTCCGGGACGAAATCTATGAAGCCACTGTGCTCTTCCGCGCCACAACCGAGCAATTCGACGACATCACCATCGTCGTCGTGAAGTTTTAGGTTGGCCCAACGTCACCGGTTGACCCGCGTCACCGGTGGAACATTGTGACCAAGCCAAGAATGCACGTCAGCGTACCAAAGATACGCGTGAGCCAGCGGATGAGTGGGGGACTCACCTGTGCGGCGAGGGCATGGTGACGGGCGATTAGCCGCGGAACTGGAACGGAAGCCCCAAGGATGAGTAAACCCACTGTGATGATGACTGCACTTCCTGCCTCTTGCGGCGTCATTGTGAGGTTACCTCCACTCACTCAATCTTCCGCGGTGCTACCAACATAATATATGACACCTTAGCGCACTGATTTGTTTCTTTTACTCGGGCTTGTTGGGCATCGTCGGTCCTCTCCCTCCGGCGCAATGCACTTGCACTTGCCTTACTCAGCATCTCTAACTAAGCTAATTTAAGTCTTGAAGCAAAGGGCATCCGCCACTGGCGTGGCCGCATCGTGGCGATGTAGGAAATGGGATCACACCACATGAGCGACGAATGCGTAAGTATCTGCTTAGCCACATTCAACCGTGCCTCCCTTTTGCCACGCGCCATCGACTCCGTGTTTCAACAGACTTTTACGGACTGGGAACTTGTGATCGTGGATGACGGTTCCTCCGACGATTCGCCACGGGTGCTTGCAGCGTACGCGGAGCGCGACCCTCGTCGTATTCGCATTTTGCGGCAACCAAATCGCGGCTTGGTTGCAGCGCGCAATGCCGCCATTGCGCACGCACGGGGACGTTTTGTCACGTTTCTTGATTCTGACGACGAGTATTTGCCGTCTCATCTCGAGTTGCGAGTTCGCTTCATGCGGGAGCACCCCGACGTCGAGCTTATCCACGGGGGAGTGCAGATTGTGGGAGGGCCAGACACCGTACCGGATCTCCATGACCCACGTCGCTTGATTCCCATTCGTGAGTGCGCTGTCGGCGGCACCTTTTTCTTTCGTGCCGAGGCTCTGGCTCGGTTGGGGGGATTTCGCAAACCCGACTTCGGCTGCGATCATGAGCTTCTCACGCGCGCAGAGCAGATGCTCGTCATCGAAAGGGTTGATTTTCCTACCTATGTCTATCACCGTGACACTTCAGATAGTATGTGCACCCATGTCGAACGGATGAACACTGACCCACGGGCGGGAGCGGATGGCCACAGCGAGGCATAGCCGAAAGCGAAATTGTTGGTTTTCCCTACTGACATTGCTGGCTTTCGCCGCGAATGTTGCGGGGGCTTACCTGAACTATGTGATTTGGAGCGACGGGGCAACCAACCGGGATCTCTATGAGACGCTCATTGAATATGGAAGCCTCACTGCAGGGGGAATTGCGTTCTTGTGCATTGGCCTTACCGCTTTGGCGTATGCGCTCGGGCTCGACATGCGTCGTGCGCAACGGCCACGCGTGCGTACCTTCGTGCTCGCTCTCTCATTTTTCCTATTCCTTGCTGGCTACTTTCTGGGGCGGTTTCAGGTCTCGCCCGAGAATTTCGTCGCATTTGCGGTAGCCGGGGTGCTTGTTGTGGGCTTTGCGGTGGGATGGCTGCATGCTGAGCGTATGTTAGGGCGTTTCGCCCTCCGGCTCGCCACCACAGCCTTTGAGTCTGCTCCCACCTCCATTGCGCTTCTTTGGACTCGTCTTGCTCTCATGCTTTTGCCTTCCAACCGGCAGGCAGAAAACCTCTTGGGAATGTGCTTAGCCCGCCTCGGAAAGTGCCAAAACGCCCAAGATTTGCTTCAGCAAGCTTATGAGGACGGGGCTAGGGACCCCGATCTGTGTCGCGCGCTGGCCCATGCCGCGGAAGCGTGCGGAGATCTGGAGGGGGCTGCACGGTACTATGAAGATGCCTACCACCAAGCTCCATCCCAAAACCTTTTTAGGAAGCTGATCACTTTATGGAGCGAAACAGGTCAAAAAACTAAAGCGATTGCCGCCATCAAAGGGCTACCGCTGGAAGACCGGCGCCGGTGGACAGAGACCTTGCTCGATCTCGCCTTTGAAACGAACGACGTGGCCACAATTCGCGAGCTGGCCCGTGAATTTGAGCGCGAAGGCGTCCCTTTCAACCGCGCCAAGGCGTGTTACTACCGTCTTTTGGAACAACATCCCCGCGATGTCGAGAGCCTCGAGGCACTTGTCGAACTCTGTTACCAAAATGGTGAGCTTGATGAGCAGCGGCAGCTACTGGAACGGCTGGTTCTCATCCAGCCAGAAAATCCGGGCTATCGCCGGGCTCTTATCGAGATCTGCCGCCTTAAGGGACTGCGCGACGACATCTTAGCCCAGTTGGACATGCTGGTAGAACTGCGAGCTGCGAACCATGAAGAAAAACTCGAAGTTTTGAACGAACACTTTGCGTTGGCCAATTACGGCCGGGTTGAGCGCCTCGTGCGAACTGAAGCGGATCTGATCCGGTCAATGGAGGCCCGCTACTTACTTGCAGCGTCGTATTACGAGACGGACCGTCTCGAGGAGGCGCTCGAAGAGCTGAAAGCGGCGCGGTCTCTCCAAGAGGATGATGACCAAGAGATTCGCGGAAAAATTACCGGGCTCGAATCGCGTATTCGGCAACGTCTGACCCAAAAAGAACTCGAAGAGCTTGAAAGAAAAGTTCAAAAGCATCCCGATGACCTTGATATCCGCTTTGAGTATTACGACCGCCTCGTGGCGCTGGGTTTCACCGAGCGCGTCGTCGTTGGGCTCGAGGAGTTACTCTCCCGCCAGCCGGAATTACGGGACCGCGTCGTCGAAGAACTCGAGAAGATGCTCGCACGCCACGGCAAGAATTTCCGACTTCTGAATTATCTCGCTGACATCAACTTCCGCGAGCAGAACTGGGACAAAGTTTTTGAGCTTCACGAAATGATGGCCGCGGATGCACTCCACCCAGAAAAAATCCTTCATGAAGGGGCGCTTAAGATTCTGCGTGGCAAACCCGACCACTGTCCCTCGCTTCTCTATTTGGCGCGGTATGAGGCAGACCACGGGAGCGAAGTGCGCGCTTTGGATTATCTGTCGCGCTATCGTGAGGCCGGGGGGGCTGTGACACCCGAAGTGCTTGAGCTTGAGTTCAAACTCTATTGCGCGATTCGCGACCTTGAACATGCGAAAGAGACTGGGATTGAACTCCTGAAACATCGCCCCAACGACAAGCAGCTGTTGACCCAGCTCGCGGAATTTGCAGCGGGCGAGCGGCGCTACGAAGAGGCATTGACGTATCTCGCGCGTGTCTTGGCACTGGACGCAGAGAATGTGGAAATCCGGCGGCGTATGCGGGAGTTGGAGGAAGCTCAGAGGCGGGCACGGATGGAAGAACTCAAGCGGTTGCTCGATGATTCGCCCCCAAATGCTCCGGTTCTTCATATGGAACTTGGTGACTTAGCGCATGATTTCGGTATGCTGAATGATGCGATTGTGCACTACCAACGCGCTGCTCAGGATCCTGCTCTTCACAATGTCGCCTTGGCAAAACTCGCCTACGTCTTGGCTTCAAAGGGGTTGTTCAACGAAGCTGAGGAAACTCTCCGCGATGTCGAGCTTCGCGTCGATCAGCAAGCCGATGAGCAGGCCAAACTCAAAGCCTTGCTCTACCGAACTGCTGAGCTCATGGAAGAGGATAAGGAATTCCAACTGGCTCTTCAGCTCTACAAGCGCGTTTTTCGGGTGGACGCTGGTTACCGCGAAGTGGTATCGAAAATTGAGAGGCTTCAGCGCCTCGGGCAAAAGGCGTAGGGAGGCCGCGGCTGTCCTGACGAATCGCCCGTGGAAGCGATTCTTGGCCCCCCGCGGTTGCTGAAATACGCTTGCATGAAAAGTTGTGGGTCACACGGATAAGACGTAACGCTTAGAGCAAGATTTGAATATTGAGAAGCGATGCTAAATCAGGTCTGCCCAAATAAGTTGTGGAGATTCCTCCAGAGGGGAGGCCTCGGGCTATTGCTTGGGGCATGCCTTGGACCAACTTCCGTATGGTCTCAAAACGAGCTGCAAGGCCTGCCCGCGGCGCCGGCAGCGCCGGTTGCAACGAGTCCAGCCCCAGATGTGGAGACCGTGGCACGCCGGGAGCGCTTGGAACAAGCGTTGGATAAGATCCGTGAAGCATTTGCTCGCGGCGACTATCGGGCAGTTCTCACCGCAGTCGAAGTTGCAGAACTCATTGAGCCGGGCAATCCCAGTGTGCGGTTATATCGGGAATGGGCCCGCGAAAAACTTGCACAAGCACAAATCGGCACTGAAGCTGATGTCCTGAACCGGGAAGCTGGAACAACGCCTTCAGTCGCACCGGTGAGCCCCATCATGCGTTCCGTCACGCCAGTCCCCTCACCGGTAGCCCCACTAACTCCAACACCTGTAGGGTCCAGTGAGGGCGTGCGTGCAGGTGACCGCTCATTCGTCGCTCAAACAAATCTCCTCAATTCGCCTTGGCTATTGGGGGGGGCAGGTGTGATACTCCTTGCGGTCATTGGGGGCGTGGTTGTGCTTCTCCGGAAACGTTTAGCCAGAGAGTCTGAGGTGGAGCCAAGCGAGTCCGTTGAGGAATCCCAAGGCACTCTTGAGCCCGAGCCCACAAGGGAACTCGCCCCCGAGGTCGAAGCGCCCTCCTTAGGGCAACCCGGCAAATCTGAGCCCGCGGCGTGGGGCCTCGGAACGGGGCTTTCCCTCGGTACGCCATCCCCGTTAGGTGGCACTTCGTTGTCTTTTCCCCAACCTGAAGGGCTTTTCAGCACTGGTGTGACCCCAGAGGCTCAAGCCCAGAGCCAGCCGAAACCTACGATGCCCCAAGGCCCTGAAGTCCCCGAGGTTCCCGAAGATGAGGAGTTCTCCATGCCGCTTGGGGGTGGGCCCCAACCTGAAGAGAAGCCCCAGCCAGCCGGTGTTCCCTCTGTCGTATCATTCGAAGATTTGGGGATTTCTCTGCCAACAGAGGAACCAGAAGCACCCCTCCCTACGTCGGAAGCTAAAGCAGGAACCGCTGCGAGTTCCGGCTATCAAACCAGTTTCGAGGATAGCCGGATCGTGATTCGCCCTGTCTCGGAGAGCGGGGCCTCGGCGCCTTCCCCACAAGAGTCGGACAAAGGCTCGATCGAGCTTCCGTTGGAATCGGACGAAACTGAATATGCTCCTCAAGTGCCCCCGCGGCCTCTTGCTGAGGGGCCTGTCATCCAGCTCGAGGACATCCTCGGGGAAAAACCCGCGGGGCTTTCAGCGGACGTTCAGGCGAAAGAGGCTGAAGCAGAAACGTTTTCTGAACTTCCCACAATTGAGCTACCCTCCGCGGCTCCGCAGTCCGCACCAGCAGAGGAGTTGCCAGAGCCAGAACGGCCTAGTGCCAGCTCTGAGCAGGGAATTTCGTTTTCGGCAATTGCTGATGGAGAACTTGACGAGCTTTCAGTGATGCCTGCGAAACCTGCCGAGAAACCAACCGAGGAAACGTACCATGCTCAGGAACCCAAACCGGCGCCCCTGACACCCACTACCGGACAGCAAGTGGCACCGTCTGTTCCGCCGACTTCGATTGAACTCGACGAGGCGCTTGGCGAAACGAAAGCGATCCCTACCCCCGTTGCCGACGAATACTTGGAGGAAACACGTACCTTGCCGAGCGTGGGAGGGGCAGCAGCAGAGCCGACTTCGCCGCAGCCCGCCGAACCTTCCTCCTACGTTGTCGTCAGTTCCGGTGGGGCTAAAGATGCTCAAGCCGACGACTACACCGAAAAGATTTTCCGGGAGCAATTCGAACGTGGCCTGCGTGCCATGGAGGAGAGCAATTACAAACAGGCAGTTCACTTTCTGTCCATCGCGGCAGCCATCAACCCAGAGCACGAAGAAGCCCGCGCCAAGCTCCGTGAGGCGCGCGAGGCCAAGCGCCGCCAAGAAGAAGCGGGTGGAAAACATTAATGCGTGTGTTTTTGCGGTGACACGGTCACAAACGATGTTCCATACGTTGATATTTGAGTATGCTCACGAAGCGGAGCGATGTCTTGAGGCTGAGGGGCGGATGGGCTCACTCAAGCTTAAGCAGGTGAGGTTGCTGACTAGCGATGCAAGCTCCGGCAAATGACAACACGCGCTTACGCGTGCTGGTTGTGGATGATGATCCGGATATTGCGCTTGTCGTACGCACCACCCTTGCCTCCGAATATGACGTAGTCGTCGCTCCGAGTGGAGTGGCTGCCTTGGAGCGGATTCACGAATACGAACCCGACGTAATCGTCATGGACGTGATGATGCCTGTGCTGGACGGCTTTGATACCAGCCGGGCGATTCGCAAAGACGCACGCTACGCAAATGTCCCCATTCTTTTTCTAACTGCGCGCACGGACAATGATGCGGTTCGGGAGGCGATGCTTGCAGGGGGTGACTTTTTTTTGCCGAAACCCTTTGAAACGTCCCAGCTGTTGAGCCGAGTACGCGAGCTTGTGGAGAAACATCGCGTCCAGCCCCAGCCGAAGCGGTTCTCACTGCAGGAGCTTACTGCTACGGGATCTTCCCTCGCACCGCAAATGCGTAGCGAGCAGAGCCCGGAGGCGGTCACGCCAATGGCGGAGCCGAACGTGACCAAAACAGCCCCTTCTCGTTCCCTCATGGAGCAACTTCGTGGCACGGCTGCTCCTCGCCGAGTCCGGGTGCTTGCCGTGGATGACGACTTGGATACCGTCAACTACGTTAAGTCAATTCTGCGTGACGACTACGAGATTATCACGGCAACCGACCCAGAGCTGGCGATCGAGAAGATCTTTGCCTACCAACCTGACATTCTTTTGTTAGATATCATGATGCCGAAGCTTACCGGATTTCAGGTAGCGCAACTCATTCGCACCAATCGCCGCCTGCGCGCCGTCCGTATCGTCTACGTCTCGTCGCGTTCCGACTTTCAGGCGATCCAAAAAGCATTTAATCTGGGTGCATGCGAGTACATTGAAAAGCCTTTTACACCCGAGCAGTTGCGTCGCAAACTCTTGGAGATCACAAAGCAGCCAGACTTTGTGTGCTCAAAAAAACGTCTCGACTATGCGGAAGTCCTGCGCCGGGAAAGTGACTTTTGAGTTAGCTGCGCAAAACGACTCCCACCGCACCATCCAATAATGTCTGTTCACACGACGGAAATCCGCACCAAGCGCACTCAACTGCTTGAGTTGATATCCCGCAAACCCGACCGCCCCTTCGATTTTCCTTAGGGGATAATCTGGGTGCCGATACCGCGATCGGTGAAGATTTCGAGAAGCAGCGAGTGAGGCAGACGCCCGTCCAGAATGTGCGTCTTCTTCACCCCTGCCTTTAGGGCATCCAAACAAGCGCGGACCTTCGGAATCATCCCCCCGTCAATCACTCCCTGTTGGATCAGGGGTTCGATCTCTTCCATACGGAGCGAATTGATGAGGGTGCTCTCGTCTTTGCGGTCACGAAGGATGCCACGCACGTCGGTGAGCAGAATGAATTTGTCAGCTTGAAGAGCGGCCGCAATGTCCGACGCCACCGTATCCGCATTGATGTTGTAGGTCTGGCCGTTTTCGTCCACTCCGATCGGCGAAACGACGGGGACAATCTGGTGCTCTTTGAAGATCTGAAGGATCGTGGGGTCAATCCGCACAACATCGCCGACAAATCCAATGTCCACTGGTGGGGCTCCCTCGTGGGGCTGGTGGTAGAGCTTGCGCGCCAATACGAGCCCCATGTCCTTGCCGGACAATCCACAGGCCCGAATCCCTGCTCGGTTCAAGGCAAGCGTGATCTCGCTGTTGATCTTTCCGGCCAGCACCATTTCGGCCACATCGAGTGTCTCGGCATCTGTGACACGTTGGCCTTCAACGAATTGCGGTTTCAGCCCCAACTTTTTCATGTGGGCAGTGATCTCCGGGCCACCGCCATGGACGACCACCGGATGCATCCCCACACTTGCCATCAGGGCGATGTCCTGAATGATGTTTGCTTTGAGCGCAGGGTCCACCATCGCGTGCCCGCCATACTTGATGACAATTGTGGCCCCACGAAACTGATGGATATACGGTAGAGCTTCGACCAGCGCCTGAGAGCGTTCGATGAGTTTCTCGATCGGAAGCTTACGCAAGTCTACCGGTTCATACGCATCGGACATTGCCGAACTCCTTCGTCACTTCAGAATCATATCGCACTCCAAAAGTCGCCACAGAAGCGAAGCGTCAAGCCCGCATCTATAGCGACGGACCTCACACGAGTCCGCCCACTTTCAACCCTTTTCTCTTTCGCACCAGCTTTCCGACAAAGCGACGGGGGCAGATTCCCGATCCGTCAGCGAAGACCCTATCTCACACCCGTGGGGCTTTCCTTATGCCTTTGCGCGCACGAGTTGACGGAAGACGTACGGCAGGATTCCACCATTGCGATAGTAGGCCAACTCATTAGGCGTATCGATCCGGGCACGCACCCAGAACTCGACGGTCTGGCCGGCCTCGCCGTGCGCAAGCACGCGCAGTTTGCACCCGGGCGCTAACGCATCCGCGATGCCCAAAATGTCGTAAGTTTCCCGGCCCGTCAAACCAAGTGTGTGGCGCGACTGACCCGGCTCGAACTGAAGCGGCAGGATTCCCATGCCCACCAGATTGCTTCGGTGGATGCGTTCGAAGCTCTCCGCGATCACAGCACGAACTCCTAAGAGTGCGGTTCCTTTCGCTGCCCAGTCGCGTGAGGAACCCGAGCCATATTCCTGCCCAGCGATCACAATCAGCGGCACCCCTTCGGCTTTGTAGCGCATGGCGGCGTCGTAGATCGTCATCTGTTCACCGTCGGGAAGGTGGACCGTGAAGCCGCCTTCGACGCCCGGCACCAGCTCGTTGCGCAGGCGAATGTTCGCAAAGGTGCCGCGCACCATGACTTCATGATTGCCGCGGCGTGCGCCGTAGGAATTGAAGTCTTTCGGTTCTACTCCTAAGCTCATCAGATACTGAGCCGCTGGGCTTTGTTTCGCAATTGAGCCGGCCGGTGAAATGTGGTCCGTCGTGACGCTATGACCCAGCACGGCCAGCGCGCGGGCTCCGACGATATCGCTGGGCGGCGTCGGCTCCAAAGCGACCTCATCGAAAAAGGGTGGGCGTTTGATGTAGGTGGAGGACTCATCCCATGCGTAACGCAGACCCTGCGGGGCTTCGATGGCTCGCCAGTTTTCGTCCCCTTCAAAGACGTTGCTGTAAATGCGACGAAACATTTCCGAATGCACAGAGGCTTGAACCGTCGCGATAACCTCCTCGGGTGTCGGCCACAGATCGCGCAGATACACCGGCTGGCCGTCCGAGCCCACACCGATTGGCTCGTTTTGGAAGTCAATGTCCACGGTGCCAGCCAGCGCGTACGACACCACCAGGGGGGGAGAGGCTAAATAGTTTGCACGCACCTGAGCGTGGATGCGTCCCTCAAAATTGCGGTTCCCCGACAGGACCGCCGCTGCAACCAAATCCCCCCGCTGAATGGCCTCCGAGACGGGTTGCGGCAGTGGGCCGCTGTTACCGATGCACGTCGTGCATCCATACCCCACGACATGGAAGCCCAGCTCCTCCAGCGAACGTAACAAACCGCTTTCCCGTAGGTACTCGGTGACGGCCTGCGAGCCAGGGGCGAGACTTGTTTTTACCCACGGTTTGGTGCGCAAACCACGCTCGCGAGCTTTGCGCGCCAGTAATCCTGCGGCGACCAGTACAGAGGGGTTCGACGTATTTGTGCAACTCGTGATAGCACTAATTACGACGTGGCCGTGTCCCATCTCGAACGAGTTCCCATCACACTCCACCGACACCTTCCGCGCGAACACACTGTCCGGGGCGACCGAGCCTTTTTCAAACGCTGCGGCGTCTTCTGCGGTCGCCTGACCTTTGGAAACCAAGTATTCGCCCAAAGCTTTGCGCCAACTTGCTTTGGCATTGGCCAAAGGAACACGGTCATGGGGGCGTCGCGGGCCGGCGATGCACGGCTCAATTGCGCCGAGATCAATCTCGATCACGGCAGAGTACTGAAGCGGCGCAGCCCCGCGCGTGCGGAACATCCCCTGCTCTTTCCAGTAGGCTTCCACCAGCGCGATCTGTTC
Organism: Candidatus Sumerlaea chitinivorans; assembly: GCA_003290465.1. GTDB lineage: Bacteria > Sumerlaeota > Sumerlaeia > Sumerlaeales > Sumerlaeaceae > Sumerlaea > Sumerlaea chitinivorans. The sequence continues at coordinate 1,906,191 of CP030759.1, read as the reverse complement.
TTCGCTACGGCCAGTGAAGCGCAAGTACTCCAACGTTTGCTCGTCCACCGGGAAAAAGCCCACCGTGGCACCGTATTCGGGGGACATATTCGCGACTGTGGCGCGATCCGCCACGCTAAGCGAATCCAGTCCGTCGCCGAAGTACTCCACAAATTTGCCCACCACGCCATGCTGGCGAAGCCGCTGCGTGATGGTGAGGACCAAGTCGGTTGCGGTCGCTCCTGCCGGCAGACGACCTTTCAGGTGAACTCCGACAACTTGCGGGATCAGCATGGAGATGGGCTGACCCAGCATCGCGGCTTCAGCCTCTATGCCACCTACACCCCATCCCAACACGCCTAATGCGTTGACCATCGGAGTGTGGGAATCAGTTCCCACGAGAGTGTCGAAGAAAGCCCGTAGGCGCCCGTTGACAACTTGCGTTGCCACCACCGGCGCCAGAAACTCGATGTTCACTTGATGGACGATTCCCGTGTCCGGTGGCACGACGCGGAAATTGCGAAAAGCATTAGCCCCCCAACGCAGAAAAACGTACCGTTCCCGGTTGCGTTCGTACTCGAGCTTTGAATTCAGCGCGGCAGCGTCCGGACGACCAAAAACGTCCACCTGCACCGAATGATCGATGACAAGGTCAACGGGCTGCAGCGGATTCACCACCGTGGGATCGCCTCCCACCTTCGCGACAGCGTCGCGCATGGCGGCCAAGTCCGCAACACAAGGAACGCCCGTGAAATCCTGCAGCAATACGCGCCCCACGGTGAAGCCGATTTCAGTATCCGGCTCCGCCTGTGGATTCCACTCAATGAGTGCGCGAATGGATTTGCCGACCAGCTCGGACCCATCGTCATGGCGAAGCAGGTTTTCCAAAAGGACGCGCAGCGAAATGGGCAAACGGCTCACCCGCTCTGCATCCTTGCCACTCAAGCGCGCCAGTGAGAAAATTTCGTAGGATTGATTGCCGCATTTCAGCGTCGTGCATGTCGAGTAACTATCAACCGGATGTGAAGTCATGCTCGTGCCACTCTCCAGAAATCATTGTTGTCTACGGCGGGCTCCGGCCTTCCGCTTGCCCGCATCAAAAAACTTTTGCTGCGTCTGCAAAGACAAAAAGTGAAGCATAAATTAACGACCAAAAAGCGGCCCCCACGAGGGGCTGGAGTATCCCCCGCGCGCGATCGGATGCGCCACTTTCGTGTCAATGCTCATTAAGTAAAGGTCCTTCGAGCCGCTGCGATTGGACGAAAAGACCAGATGCCGCGAATCGGGAGCCCAGCTTGGGTCGCGATTATCGCCTTGCCCCCGCGTCAGCTGAATCGGGATCCCCTCGGCCACCTCAACGTAATAGAGATTGAACTCCCCGCCCTCGCGGACAACGTAGACGATTTTGGTCCCGTCGGGGCTCCACGCTGGCGAATCACAGTAACCTTGGGACGAAATGCGCACCGGATTCGATCCGTTACTTCCCATGACATAAATCTGAGGTCGGCCACCTCGATCGGAAGTAAAAACGATTTGCGATCCATCCGGACTCCAGTCGGGTGCCGTGTCGGCGTCGGGTGTATTGGTAAGGCGCTGAAGGTCCCGACCGTCGCGGGTCATCGTATAGATCTCTGAGTTCCCGTCTTTGGAGAGTGACAAAGCAATCCGCTGAACGGCTTCGCTCCACGAGGGTGCTGTGTTCAATCCGGGACGCCGGCTAATCTCGAACCGTTGTCCGTTTAGTGTTATCCCGTAGAGGTCTGGATTGTTGTCGCGGTATGAGGTGTAGTAGATTTCGGCACCGTTCTTGCCCCAAGTCGGAGTAGCCACGAGCGCCCGTTCGTTCGTCAGCTGGCGCAGCGCGCCGCCGTCTGGTTCCATGACCACCACTTCTTTCGTCCCTCCCTCGCGGTCCACCAGCGCGCAGATCAATGAAGAAAAAATCCCCGGGCGGTTTGTAAGGGCGGTGATAATATCGTCAGCGATCTGATGAGCTAACCGACGCTCCTCGCCCCGCCGCAGCCCCTTATAGCTTTTCCCAAAAAGCCGTACTTTCGAGGCGACATCATAGAGCTCAGCTTGCGCCTCACTGCCACTCAGTTGCCCACGAAGGACATAGTTTACGCCGGCTGCCGCCCACGCGTCGAGGTTCACGCTACCGCTTGCACGATCCTGCTCCCGAGCGGCCGCAACTGCCGAGGAATTTGTCGGTGGAGCAGCAACATCAGCGAGCCGCAAATCGTTCTGAACGACCTGAGCGACGACCTCGCTGCCACCGAAAGCCGACACAGCAAACTGCGGTAGTACGAGATTGCTGGGGCGCACTGCTCCCAAACTTTGCACATTCGATTTTGACCCAGTGGGCTGAGGAGCGCTTTGCGTTTTCGCAGCTGCCTGTTTCGGCGCTCCCGCTGCTTCAAACGCAACGCCCAGCACTGCCAACCACGCGATCGCTAGGGAAATCGGACTCAATCTCCACATTCGCTTCACTCCTCACTGCAACCTGTTCGCATCACGCTGCGTTGTGCCACCGACTCGCAAGTACCAGTGCGTCGTGGGCTTCATTTGACCGCTTGATCACTTTCGTTCTCGAATTCTACGGCTCAGTTATTGCTATGCTATGCGTGTGAAGATGCGGTTGGCTGCACATTGCGGTGCTTGGGTGCTCTTCGTCGTGCTTGTGGGGGCGGCAAGCATTGTGGCTGCCCAGAAGCAAGGGTCGGGCTCCTTTCAACAGACCAACCCAGCCACAGAGGAGTCCTCTCCACCGCAAGTTGAATCGCGGCACTCTCAGGGGAGAGCAGCAGACGATTTTGGGCGGCGGGCTCTTTCTGCCTACTTTGGCAGGAATCGTCGCCAATTGCTCTCCATTTACGACGAAGCCCGTGTCGCCGAGGATACCGCGGGCAAAGCGGCGGACCTCAGATTGAGCGACGCGATTTTGTACTTGTACAACAACACGCTTCCCGAGCGCGAAGAATTCCTGGCCGCACAGGAAGCTGCTGCGCGGCAGATACGCAATGAAGAGTTGCGCCAACGCATCTTACTCTCGCTGCTCGACGACGAGTACTACGAGCTCAATCAGTTGAAGGGCGAGAACCAGTTCAACAAGTTTAGCCGTGTCTTCAACCGCGCCTCTTCGAGCCTCAGTAAACTTGCACTTTTTCAGCCACAGGATGCCGCCCAATTGCTCCTCGACGCCGCGTACAGTCTGAAAAAGGCGCGGACCACTACCGAGCGCGAGCGCATGATGGTGTTTACCGCGAAGAAGTTTCTCGCGAAGTATCCGGAGGCGCCCGAGCGCCCAGAGGTCGAAGAGCTGCTTCGTCAGCTCAATGCGAAGCTTCAATCCGACTGGGTGAAGAAAGAGGTTGCTGCCGGGCAGGTTGCGCTCGATCAGGGGAATTACCGGGCTGCAATCTTTCATTTGGAGAATGCGATTGGGTTAGATCCCGCCAACGAAGAAGCTGGTAAGCTACTGAATCAGGCGCGCGATGCCGAGGCACAGTTGGAGCAAGCACGGGCATTAGCAGTCTCGGTCGCAGATCATGAATCGCAACTTTCCTCTGCGGATGCAGCCATCCTTGAAGCGGCGTGTCGGGCCTTAGTTTCAGGCAAGGACACCTCTCTCGCGGACAATCGCCCCTCAGATCCTGAGCTTGCTGCTTCTCTTGTGTATGCCCAAGCCGCTTCTCTTGAGCGTAGGGGGAACCATGAGAAAGCCTTGTCACTTCTCGCGGAGCTTGCTGAGATTGCACCGAACGGAACCGTTGGAAATCTTGCAAAGGGATTGCTTGCGAATCCCGACTACAATCTGGGGGCTGCTTTCGACGAAGCGATCGCGCAGATTCGCGAAGAGCGTAAAAAATTCATCATGACCGGACGCCGTACTGCCGACGAAACCGCCTACGTGATGGGTTCCGCTGCGGTCCAGAACGTCGGCTCGATGGCCAACGTCCCGGCTCTCTTCTTCACTGATATGCTGGTGCGTGGTGTCGCGGAGCGTTTCCGCACGCAGGTAGCAGTGGACGCTGCTGTTGACGCAGGGGCTGCTTATTTGCGTCGCTATCCTGCATCGCCGCGTGCCCAAGAAATAGCAAAGGTGGTTGCTGAGTTGTCTGCCCGAAGCGGTGATTTGCAACGCACTCGCCTGTATCTGCAGTTTGCCGGCGAGGAGGATCCAAAGAAGCTCGCAAAGCTTCGAGAGGATGAGGCTCGCCGCCAATTCGAACTTGCTGCTCAGACTGCAAATCTCGCGGAGCGAAAGCGATTGCTCGAGGCTTTGGTCCGCGATTACCCCGATTGCAAAATCACGGCGACGGCGCAGCGTGAGCTCGACAAGCTTCCGCCGACGGTGGATGAGGGCTCAATCGTCCTGACGCGAAAAATGCTCGCCTCCGACGGCGAGCTTGTGCAGGCGCTGGGATTGGATCCAGCCCTCGTGGATGGCCAAAAACGCAACGGTGAGATCACCGACGAAGGGATCGCCATCGACGCAGCAGCCACCCAGTACTCTTTCAAACTGTGTGATGCGGTGGCATTCGAAAGGAGGCCGATTGCCAAAGCGCGCCGAGATTGGATCATAGCGCGCTCCCGTGCTCTGCTTGCCGCTTCGGGATTCGAGGTGAGCAGCAAACAGGCCCTTCGGCGCAGGGTGTTGCCCGTGGAAATTGAAGGGGGTGCTGGATCCTCCGGGATCGAAGTGGCGCCGAAATTGCTGCCGTACCCCGACCGATCCACCGACGCACGTTACTTCCGCTGACCACAAATCGCGTCGCCGCCCTGAGAGGGGTAGGTGCCTCGCTCTGTGCCGAGACTAAGTAAGCAGAGAGCACGCGGCCCCTCTCATTGAAGTTTCGGGCGATTCAGTGCGCAGCAGTAGAGCCCTTCCCCTGCCCCGTGACTTCGCGCGGGGAGAAAGTTGGGTGTCTATTAGCTGACTTTACCCGTCGAGGCCGTCGGAAGTGCGCTCACTGTTTTTGAATCCCTTGGCAAGCGCCTGTTCGTAAGCGTCCAAGACCGCTTTCTCGATCATGTCCCGCGTGGCCTGATTCAACGGATGGGCGATGTCCCGGAAAACGCCGTCCTTACCCCGTCGGCTCGGCATGGCCACAAACCGACCGTTGTTGCCTTCGATGACCTTAAGGTCCTTCACCACGAAGCAGTGGTTGAAGACGATCGAAGCAAATGCCTTGAGCTTCTCGTCATCAGTGGTGTATGGACGAACCGTGACGGATGTAATTTCCAGAGAAGCCATGGTGTCTTTCCCCTCGTTTATTTGCGCTCCGATGTCGTGCGAAAAGTCACTCTTGTGCGCAGAATGAGCCATTTCGCATCTTTTCTTTCTTGTATCGGACGCTCGAAAATCCGCGGTTCAAGAGTCTTTTTGAGGGATAAGTGCGGATTTTTGATCCCAATGAGGGTAGAACCGCTCCCGCTAAGTATGCATCGTTCAAATCCCAGCTCCTTTAAGAGGGCAACGCCATCGCGGTACCAGTCTTCATTCCCATACACTGCATCGAAATCGTTGAACGCCGCGCTGCTCAGGAAGGTTTCGTCGCCCACGCGGAGTGCTTCGAGGACGCCATCGAGAGGGTGAGACGGCGTTGGCCGATGAGAGAGCTCCGCCAGCCGCCGGTACGCCTCGGCAGTCGAAGTCCGCACAGAGGGAAAGACAAGCCCTATTTCAAATGGCTGCACACGTTCCACAGCTTCGAGAATTTCGCCGCGACCCCGGCCGACCGCACACCCACCACGCACAAAGAATGGCACGTCGCTTCCAAGCTCGGCTCCGATATGTTCCAGTGTCTGTGAAGACAGACCCAGCGAAAAGATGTCATTTACGGCGCAGAGGGTTGTTGCGGCGTTTGAACTGCCACCTCCCAGCCCGCCGCCATCAGGGATTCGTTTATCTACCTCAACGCGAATGCCGCCGACTTTTTCCGGAAAAGCCTCCCGAAGTCGGGCCCACGCACGATAGATCAGGTTCTTTTCAAGGGGAAGATCGAAAGGCATCCCCTCGATGATGCATCGCGGTTCCTCAATCGGTTCTATCACCAGTCGATCGGCCAACTCCACTTCTTGAAAAACGGTCTCAAGATTGTGGTATCCGTCCGGCCGGCGATCCAAAATTCGCAGGTACCAATTGATCTTGGCGTAGGAATGCCAAATCCCCATCTCAGTGCCTTTCTGGCGTTGGAATCGCGAGCCGCTGCCGAAGCTGCTGCACCCGCTTCTGATCCTCTTCTGGCGTGAGGTGGTTCAGCTTCGCGGCGCGTTCTGCCGCTTTTAGCGCACCCTGCAAATCGCCGCGCTTCTCCAATAACAGGGACAGGTGGCGATGATATTCCGCATTGCTCGGATATAGGTTCAGCGCCTTACGCACATACTCCTCAGCGAGTGGAAGATTGCCTTCGCGTTCGAAGAGCTGCGCCATGCGGTCGTGAAGTCGAGCACTCTGGGGCTGCAAGTCCAATGCCCTCTGAAGGGCGTCCCGCGCTAGCGCAAGGCGCCCCTGCACCTCGTAAACATGAGCGAGCGAGTCCCACAGCCATGGGTCGCCGGGTGTGGCCCGCAAGGCTCTGCGCAAGTGAGTTTCCGCCGATTGATAGTCGTTTTCCGCGAGCGCGCCTTCTGAGGCGAATCGCTGCATCCCCGCGTACATCGAGGGAATCACGACCAGCGCTAAGCCCAAGGCCAGCGCTCCCCCTAAGGCGGTCAGCGCACGACGCGGCGGAGGAGCCTTCGGCGCCCCTCTGTCGTGCAGAGATTTGACGGCACCGCCTAAGAGCAGCCCTGTGCAAAGTCCGAATGTGTGCATAAGTTCGCGCTGATTGAAAGACAGTTGAATGAGCCCATCGAAAAGGAAGACTCCGCATAGGACGAGCATCGCACGACCCTCGCGCGTGGCTCGCCACGGACTCAACCAAGCCAAACGCAAAGAGCTCACCCAAAACGCCACATAGAGCGCAAGCCCCACCAGCCCCGTCTCAGCCGCAATCTGCAGAACCCAGTTGTGGAGATATTTGCTCTCTCGCGCTTCGTCCGGTTTTAGTTGCGGATAGTGAAGTTCCACACCGCCTAGCCCCGCGCCAACCAATGGATTCGAGCGGATCAACGCAATCCCAACGTGTGCGTAGTTTAGGCGTTCACGAACAGTGTCGCTTCGGTTCCACCACGAACGCGGAGGGGGAGGCGTTGGCTCAACTGACTGGGCATGCATGGACAGTGTGTTCCCAGTAACGAGCACGCAAACAACAATGGCCACCAGTGTTTGCCCCAAAAGGCGGCGGGAACTTACGAGCGCGAGTGCAAAAGCAAGGAGTGCAACGTCGAGGACTGCTCCCCGCGACCCCGTCAGGTAGATTGCCGGCAGCGCCGTGGCTGTTGTGACCGCTGCAAGGATTCGGGCGAGAAGTCTTGACCGCCCCGAGCCGAGTTCCAGTCCCCAGAGAACCCACGCAGCCCCTAAGCTCAGCGCAAGGAAGCAGCCAAGCGCATTCGGGTCACCCCAAACCGACGCCACGCGTTTGATGCGAAAATGATGAATGAGCCCTCGCTCGAGCGGAGTCGGGGCACGATTTCCAATATCCGCGAGAAGGGCTCGCAGGTGTTCGTCATACAGAAACAGGTACTGAAAGATCGCATGGAGGGCGAACCCAGTACCGAGCACACTCAGCAGAGAAAAAAAGATAGCATTGAACGATCGTGGTCCAGTCTCACTTTCGGACGACTTGTTAGCCGCGCCGGAAGCCAGCATCAGGCAAAAGGCGACGTAGGTGTAGGCACACCACTCAAGTTGTGTCGAAAAATTCTCGCGACCGACGGCAGGAAAACCAGAAGCTGCCCAGCGCACCGTCAGCCACCCGATAAATCCGCAGAAGAAGATGAGCGGGAGCCTCGCATGCCTGCTCCAATTAGGATCTTTCGCCACAAGGAAGGGAAGCACTGCGCAAACAATGGCGAGCGCGAGATTGTTGGTGAGGCCGTGGACTGGGTAAGCTAATTCGGGTTTCAGGAGTCCGCCAGCCCACAGCAAGAGGAGTAGCAGCTCCATCAGCCGCAGGACCCGCGTGTGCCGGTTGACTTCGTATGCGTTCGTGTCGGATTTCATTCGTCCACGATGCACGCACGACCGGGCCCACAAATCAAGCTTCAGGCGCTTTGCGTGGGCGCGTTCAATTTGTGTTCGCTAGGGGAGTCATTCCTTATTCCTGAAGTTTCGTGATTGGACGGTGGGAAAAAACTCAGGCACACCCAACCACCGCGAGACGATTGGGCGAACGAACGAATTTCTTGTCGCGGGCCCCAAAGCCTATCGATCTGCTTGCGCCCTTCGTGGGTTCAGGGCAACCCCGTATGCTTCCCCCAAAAAACAGCAAATGGAAGTTCTTGACCGCGGAATGGAAAACATGGGACGAAATAATAATGGACTGAATTAGTACTCTATTCCAGTTCAAGAACGATCTGAGAGGACCGACGAATTATGAGCAGTTTCTTCCGAATGGCCCCGATGTATCCCCCAGAAATTACGGAACCGATGCGTGCAGAGCTCACCGCCCTTGGGGTAGAAGACCTGCGGACCCCTGAGCAAGTAGACGCAGTACTTGGTTTGCCCGACACCACGGTTCTCGTCGTTGTGAATTCCGTTTGCGGCTGCGCGGCCGGAGGAGCGCGTCCCGCTGTGGCAAAAGCGCTTCGTCATTCCACCTTGCCCGATCGCGTCGTCACGGTGTTCGCCGGAGTGGACCGCGAAGCGGTTGAGCGCGCCCGGAGCTATTTTGTCGGCTATGCCCCCTCGTCCCCGCAAATTGCCTTGCTTCGCAATGGCGAAGTCCTTTTCATGCTTGAACGTCATAACATCGAGGGGCGCGACGCAGATGCGATCGCCAGTGATCTCATTGCGGCGTTCGATCGTTTCTGTGCCAAGGCCTAAAGGCAAACGGCTAAGCCGCCCCTGATGTCGCACAAGGGTGGTGGTGCAGCGTGCTCTCAAATTTCAGCTATTTGATCGAGGGTGTCCTTGCGGGATGCGCCCATCCGGCTTCATTTGGTCAGACGCATGAGTCGCTGTGCGAACTGCACGCGAACGGGATTCGCGCAATTGTGTCGCTGGACGAAGAGGGGTTACCGCTCCATTTGCTGGCTGAGTACGGCTTTCAGTATCTGCACTTGCCGATGCCCGATTTCGGCGTTCCTACGCTTGAGCAAGCATGCAACTTTGTGCGATTCGTGCGTCGTCAACGTGCACAGGGGAATCCCGTGGTTGTCCATTGCCGCGCCGGTTTCGGCCGGACGGGCACGATGTTAGCTGTTTTCCTTGTGTCGGAAGGAGTCTCGCCAGAGGACGCTATTCGGCGTGTTCGGCAATTGCGCCCAGGGTCCATTGAAACGAGTGAGCAGGAGGCTTTCATTCATCAGTTTGCATCCCACCTGCCCACATTAGATTTAGGGGATACCACATCAACTCAGCAAGAGTGACATTTGGGTCGGGGTGGACTTCCTGCCCAAGTTGTCGAGTGCCATCAGCACTTGAACGCTTGAACAGAAGGTTGCGAACGCCCATTCATGGGCGTTTCCGATGCACAACCCTCCCTCAGGAAGTGGCGATTTATTGGGCGAGCGGTGGGGTCCCAAAAAAGTTATCTCCAGATTGTGCCCACATGGTCTTATGCAGGTACGGCTTGCCTTACCAGGATATCGTGTGTTCAGCCGTTGCCGTACTTTTGCACGAACTCCCGCCGATCGGGTGAGTTCTTGAGTGCGGTTTCGTAGCTAATCAGGCCCTGACGGTAGAGCTCGCCGAGAGAAGCGTTCATCGTAATCATGCCATCCTCGACGCCGGTCTGAATGGCCGAGAAAATCTGGGGCACCTTGCCTTCACGCAACAGATTGCGCACGGCTCGATTGCAAACCAAGATTTCGCGCGCCGCGATTCGGCCCCGTCTGTCTTTGAGAGGCACAAGTTTCTGCGAGATGATGCCTTGCAGCGAGACGGCCAACTGCGCCCGCACCTGCGCCTGCTGATGGGGTGGGAAGGAGTCAATGATGCGATTGATCGTCGTGGCGGCCTCCGTGGTGTGCAGCGTGCTAAAGGTCAAATGCCCTGTTTCGGCAAGCGTGATGGCTGCCTGCATTGTCTCAAGGTCGCGCATTTCGCCAATCATCACCACGTCGGGATCTTGGCGGAAGGCGTGGCGCAGCGCATGGTGGTAACTTAGAGTGTCCAAACTCATCTCGCGCTGGCTCACCATGGAGCGCTTTTGCTGGAAGACGTACTCAATCGGATCCTCAATGGTGAGGATGTGGGTCCGGCGGTGTGTGTTGATGTAATCAATCATCGCCGCCAACGTAGTGGATTTTCCAGAACCAGTTGGCCCCGTCACAAGCACGAGCCCCGCGGGAAGATTCACGAAGTTGTACACCACGGGCGGCAGCTGAATCTGCTCCATCGTAGGCACGACTTCAGGGATCAGGCGGGTCGAGGCGCAAAGTTTGCCTTGCTGAACGTACAAATTGAAACGCGAGCGCGTGACCCCCGGAAACGTGTGGGCAAAGTCCAACTCGTGAGTGCGCTCAAAACGCTCGATTTGGTCCGGCCCCAAAAGAGCGTAGAGGAACGACCTCAGACTTTCCTCGGTGACGATTGGCCCCTCAACTTCGTAAAGTTCGCCATCGATGCGCACCCGTGGACGTTCTCCCGCCCTCAAATGCACATCGCTGGCCCCCTCGGCCACCGCTGCGCGAATCAGTGTGGTGAACCGCGCGTAGTGCTCGTCGCTCAACTTCTCGAATTGCGCTTGTGTGTCGTCCGTAGCCAAGGTTCCTTGCTCTCAGCTCTGTTGTAACGCTTTGCAAGTAAGGGAGAATTCCCTTGCCACACTCAACCTGAAATTTACATGTAGCGCAACCGTGGTCACAAGAGCTTTCAGCGATTGAATACTTGACGTGCAATTCCGTAAATTGCACCAGGTTTAGCCCGCAATGACGGAGAGGTGGCCGAGTGGCTGAAGGCAGCGGTTTGCTAAACCGTCCATGGGGGAAAACCTCATGCGGGGGTTCGAATCCCCCCCTCTCCGCCAGCCTTCCCTGCTTAAGCTATTGCGCGTTTCAATGTTGCGCGAACCCGCCATTTAGGTGAAGCGACTCCTCAGCGCAGGAGGGTGACGTTACTTGCCCAAACGTTCGCGGGTTGCGGCTACGACACGAGCGATCGCTTCCTCCGTCACAGGAGTCTTGCCCTTCACCATCCCAAGATCAGTTACCCGCACGTGCGCAATATCCGTAAATCCGCGGCTTTCCAACACCTTGCGCGAGCAGTCCTTCTCGCAACCGTCAATTGCCACGACCGCGGTCGCAGCCACTGTCCAGTCCATGATTTCCTGATCCCCCACTGCGATGGCCACGGTACACGACATCTTTGCAATCTTTTCCTCAGCGAGCTGGCGCGCGGCTCGGTCTCCAATTTGTCCCGTATCCGACGCCCCTGAGCAGGCGCATACTGCGTAATAGCGAATTCTAACTCCCGGATTGCAGCAACACGACATGAGAGTTTTCCTTTTCCTCCAAAGTGTGTTGATAGCTCGTGGGGAGCCTCCTCAGCGAGTAAACAACTGAACGTAAAGCGGCCAGTTACGTATGATCAGGTAAATGCCTGCCAGGACAAAAATGGCACCCGTGATTCTGCGGGCCCAGAATTCAACTTTAGTGATCGTTTGGAAGGCACTCGCCACCGTAGCGACCCCCAGCGATAGGATCACCGCGAACCCCGCAACCGGCAGGGCGGTGCCGACACCGTAAATCCCTGGCACGAGCAACCGCGATTCGGACTGAACCGCCAAAGGAATCAAGCTACCGAAAAACAGGCCAGCGGAGACGGGACAAAAGGTCAGAGCAAACACAAAGCCCAAAATAAGCGGCCCAAGCCAACGAGCTTTTTTTACGAAATTTTGAAGTGCCACACCAGCCCCGACAGAAGGCACCATGAACTGGATAACATCAAAGAGAAACAGCGCAACGAGAATGAGAAGGGGCCCAATGATCAAATTCATGTTCCGCTCGAGGAAACGGGCAACGGGCGGAACGCTTAGAAGCCCAGTGACCACGATCACAGCCAAGATAACGTAGGCTGCCAAGCGCCCCACCGCATAGAGAAGTGCCCGTGTCAGCACCGCCGCAGGCCGATGTGCCTCTTTCGCGATGTAGGAGATTGCTGCGATGTTCGTAGCAAGCGGACACGGACTAATCGAAGTCAAAATCCCGAACCACAGAGCGCTGAGGAGCGATACCCAGATTCCCGTCTCCATTGGCTTCACTTTGCCTTTTGAAGCATCGCGTCAATTTCGCTGCGAACGTAGGCTTGAAATTTCTCCTTGCTCCCCGCCGTCTGCCAAATCCCAGTGAGGTTCTTAAACGCCTGCTGCTTCCCGTTTTTCATCGGTACGAGCACGAGCGATTTGGTGAATAGCTGATAATCGTTTATAAAATGCTCGTTCTGTGGCTCGTCAAAGTTCACGATCTTCCATTCAATCTTGCCTTGTTTGATCGCATCGGCATAGACGGTGCGCATCAACTCGTCCGTGAACTTCTCAAAGTTCACGCAATTGACGCACCGCACATTCCCGTGAAAGTAGTAGACAACGAGCTTAGTTTGCTCAGCCGAGTTCGCTTTACCACTCCCGCTGGCTGTCGTGACTGAATCATTTGCGGCAGGCTTTGCCAGCGTGGTCCCCACCGCAGCCAGCATCAGGATCCCAAGTGCCGGTAAAAGCATTGTTAGGGGATGCCGCATACGCATATTGTGTCTCCATTGTTTAGTTAGGCCAAAAGCTTTTTCACTTCTTCGACGGTTGGGACTTTGCCGGCAACTTTGACCGCCCCATCCACAACAAGTGCTGGGGTAGCCATGACACCAAAGCCGAGAATCTCGTTGATGTCGGTGACCTTCTGAATTTCGAATTCAATCCCGAGCTCGCGAGCTGCCGTCTCCGCAGTCTCCGCGAGCTTCTTGCACTTTGGGCATCCCGTGCCAAGGATCTGGATCCTCTTCATCTTGTGAACCTCCTAATCTATGTTTTTCAAATTGTTGGCAGACTTTTTGTGTTTGGATGATCGTTGTCTGGTGGAGAGTGAGGGAAAATCATCCCAGACTTCCATAGATCACCCCTGCAAGCGTAGAGATCAGGACGACAATTACTACGTAAACGACCGTCTTGCGCAGTCCCATAACGGCCCGCAGCACCAGCATGCTTGGCAGCGACAATGCTGGGCCAGCCAACAAAAGTGCGAGCGCAGGCCCCTTGCCCATGCCGCTCCCTAATAGTCCTTGCAGAATTGGAACCTCCGTGAGTGTCGCAAAGTACATGAACGCACCCGCGATCGAAGCGAAGAAATTTGCAAGCAGGCTATTGCCGCCGACGGCGCTTGAAACCCACGCGTTGGGGATGAGTCCCTCGTGCCCCGGCCGCCCCAGAAGCAAACCGGCAACAAAGACACCAGCGAAAAGAAGCGGAATAATCTGTTTTGCAAAGGTCCATGTGGCGACCGCCCATTCACGGAGTTCGTCCGTACCTGTCACGCAAACAAGGACAAGAGCGACCGTCCCAACCACAAAAGGCACCATCGGCTCATAACGGAACAGGAGGGCGGAGAGAAGCGTTACCGCGGCGCCGCCCAAAACCCAGCCGGGCTGAGCCCCAAACCACAAGACCAACGCCCCCGCTAAGACCACGGCACTCACAGCCGTTAGAATCCACTTCACCGCGTAAATTTGGGAGAAGAAGCCGGAGGTGCCTTTCGGGTCTCCCCAGTTTGCAAACACTAGCACTCCCACCATTGATGCCATGAAAACCACATTTTGCCACAGGCGACGCAGCACCTCCGGTTCTGGCATTGCCGCCTGAACCGCTGCCTTCTGAGTCTCTTCTTTTCTGTAAATTAGATGCATCAGCAGGCCCACAAGAATGCTCAGCACAACCGCACCGATGGTGCGGACAGCTCCTAATTCCAGTCCCAAAATGCGGGCGGTGAGCACGATCGCTAAAACATTGATGGCAGGGCCTGAGTAGAGAAAGGCGATGGCGGGTCCAAGCCCCGCCCCCATCCGATAGATTCCCGCAAAGAGCGGCAGCACAGTGCAGGAGCAAACGGCCAAAATGGTCCCGGAAACGGAGGCGACCCCGTAGGCAAGCGCTTTTGGAGCGTTCGCCCCCAAGTATTTCATCACGGAAGCCTGGCTCACAAACACGCTGATGGCTCCTGCAATGAAGAAAGCGGGAACGAGACACAACAGCACATGTTCGCGTGCATACCATTTCACGAGATGAAGCGACTCGCTGACCGCGTTATCAAACCGCGGTACGCCGACCGGCAGGTAGAATGCGCCAAGGAATAGCGCCAACAGACCTAACAACCACTTCCACTCAAAGTCTTTTGCCTCTTCCCAGAGAACGCGAATCGTATCGCCAATCGAGTGGGTCTTTTCGTTTTGATCTGGAATCAGAGGGGTACTCTCGTTTGATACAGGGACCTCACTCATGCAGTACCCCCATGCGCTGTTGGATTTGTTCGCGAATGGCTTCTTCAACGCAGTCAAAGATCCGTAAGACGCAGGGAGCCACGAGGCGGTAGAAGATCTGAGTTCCATCCCTTCGATCCGCCACCAATCCAGCATTGCGCAGCACAGCCAGATGCTTTGAGACAGTCGAAATATCCAACCCCACGAGATCGGTGAGATCGCACACGCACATTTCCTGCTTCGAAAGGACATCCGCAAGATAGAGCCGTGTGGGATGGGCAAGGGCTTTAAGGATGGCAGCCCGTAAGCGATATCGCTGAGCATGCGCCGGCGTCAGGCGTGGAATGGCTCCCACCGCCTCATTGGCGGCGCAACTCGCCGTGCCGGCCGAGGAGGAAACAGCCGTGCAGCATGAACGCAGGCGCGCATGTGTCCTCCTGCTACGTCGAGCGTTGCGTTGGCGTGCTGTCCGGTTGTCGTCTCGTTCCATATTCTTGCGTCCTACGGCTAATCAATAAACGTTTGAGAAAAACATATTTGGCAATTTGGCCAAATATTCAATAATAATATGAAAGTAACAATCCTCCAAGACCACGTGGGCGGAGGCATGTGCGCGCGAATCCCTTGCGTGCTTATGTCACGGGTAAATTGCGGAACGGATCAAACAGGCGATCCAACATCAACGTGAGTTCACCGCGCGTCACTGGGCGCTCCGGTTGGAAATTCACGTGCCAAATTCCTTCGTAAATATCGAGGCGATACAAGGGTTCGATCCAACGTGCTGCCCAGTGGGTGTGCGGCATATCCAGAAAACGGATCCGCACTTCGGGGACGGGTTGGAGTTCTGCCGCCCGACAGAGGACAGGCGCCAGTTCAGCCCGCGTAACAACTCGGTTGAAATCTTGTTCGCTTTCGAATTCCAAACCCTCGAGATCTTCTGCCAAGGCGTGAATGTATTCGCGCCAAGCTCGCGCGGCCGGCGTTTGCTCAATGTCTGCGAGACCGCCTTCCGCTTTCGCAAGTAGCTCGCCAACCTCGCTCCACTTCAGCGGTTTATCCTTACGGAACAAGAAATCCTCTTCGTCAAAGACCACGCCTGCGAGTGCGAGTTTTTGCGCTTCCACGAAAACCCGATCTTCCACATGGAGATCCTCGTATGGATAAAGCATCACGCCGCGCACGAGGAGGTATTCTTGGACGTCTCGCACGGGCACGTTGCGCGGTTCGATTTGTTTGCGCGCCGCCATGGCCGCAATGACCCCAGCTGCCTGACCCATCAACAGGACAATCGGTTGAAGTCGCGTGCAGCCGTTCACAATGTGAGTGACGGAGATGCTTTTCTCGATCGCCATGAAGCCGTCCACCCCACGCGGAAAGAACACACCAAATGGCACCTGAAACTTGGCGTTAGGCGGAAATTCCTCTTTGAAATAGTTTGGATGGCCAATGTGGGCGCGGGCATGGTGGTGATCCAGAAAATAGTCGCCCACCGCTATCGAATCGCGCTTGAGCGGGGGGCGAATGCCATTCCCGAAGCTGGGCAGCACATCCTGCTCGCGCATGAGAACGTCGCCGATGATGCGACGCGTTTCGCGAACGTATGGAATAAAGGGGAGCCCATCCGGCGTTGGGAATTCGTCGTCTGCTATCCCAAGTTCCGGGTGCCCGAGCACAGTTTGGATGTAATGAACAAAATTCAGTGTGTGTTGCTTTGCGCGCTCGAAGGCTTCAGCTCGCCGGGAGCGATCAAAAAATGCGAGGCTATCGGGATAGTCGTTCGCGTGGAACGGCCAGTTGATCATGTATTTGTTGCGTGGGAGTTTACCGTAGTCAATGAACGTCTCCCACGTGTGTAGCGTGTGAGGATGAAGCGCGGGATCGTCCACATCCAAGGCCGTCGAACCCTTGAATAGCGAGGGGTCGTAGTCCGATGAGGGGGGCACAGGTGGGGCTAATCGCCCATACGCCTTTCGGTAGTCTTTCAAAATCGCAACGTATGTGACATCTTGGATTTCGAGATCGGGGCTTTCGGGAGCGTCCGGCTCACCTGTCTCCGCTTTGCTTTCACGTCCCAATCGGTGCTCAATCTTGCCAAGCTCCAAAACATCCCCAAACTCCGTGGCTTCGATTGTTACATGGGCGCGCACCTCGAAAAGCTCGCCATTCTTCGCCCGGAAACGGAGTCCATGAACCCGTTGGGAATCTCGCATGACCTCAGTCACTTGAGCTTCACGAAAGACCTGAATGAGCTCCTCACGTTTGACCAATCGGTCGAGAATGTCGGCCACGACGTGTGGCTCAAAGGCGGTGAGCGTCACCCAGCCCGTCCCAGTCTTTGCGGGCCCGCCGTAGTGGATTTCGATCTCTCGTACGATCTCACGGTAGATGCCACAAGTCAGTGTCCCCCAGTTGCCGTCGAAAGCCACCACGCCGGCGCTGGTAATCATTCCGCCCAACCAAGGCGTTTCTTCGATCAACACGACGCTGGCTCCGGCCCGGGCTGCCTGCAGTGCCGCTGCTGTACCGCCGCATCCGCCGCCTGCAATCACAATGTCCGCGTGAATCACATTGCTTTTCATCATGAAAACCGAGAATGAAGACTTGCCATGAAACTGCAAAAGAAAATCGGCACAGAAAGCCGTCACTTTTTATGCAGGAAGTCGGCAACCTGAATAAAAAAACAGCTTGTCCTACATAGCCCTAACGCCAAAATGGACCTCAACAACTGAATTCGAAGTGGAGACGTAACGACTGATGCAAGATTCCCGCGAACAGGTGATCGTACACAATATCGAGGACGAGGTGAAAACGTCTTACCTCGATTACGCGATGAGCGTAATCATTGGCAGAGCCCTTCCTGACGTCCGGGACGGCCTCAAGCCAGTGCACCGGCGCATTATCTACGCGATGTACGATCTCGGGTTTACCTCGACCCACAAGTACGAAAAATCCGCGAAAAGTGTCGGCGCCGTCATGGGAAACTATCATCCCCACGGCGACCAAGCGATTTACGAGACGTTGGTTCGCATGGCGCAGGATTTCTCCATGCGCTATCCGCTCATTGACGGACAGGGGAATTTTGGCTCAATCGACAACGACCCCCCTGCGGCCATGCGTTACACCGAGGCGCGTCTGTCGAAATTTGCCGAGCTATTGCTACAGGATCTCGACAAGAACACGGTGGATTGGGCCCCAAACTATGATGGGTCCCTGATGGAACCCACCGTGCTACCATGTGCGTTCCCCAACCTGCTGGTGAACGGCAGCGGCGGTATCGCGGTCGGCATGTCCACCAACATTCCTCCCCATAATCTGCGCGAGATCATTGATGCGTGCGTCACGATGATTGATAATCCCAATGCCACCGTGGCCGACCTCATGAAGCACGTGAAAGGCCCCGATTTCCCAACCGGTGCCTACATTTACGGTCGGAAAGGGATTGTGGATGCCTATTCAACCGGCCGTGGGCGGATCATCGTCCGTGCCCGCATGCGCGTCGAGCAACTTAAAGGCGGCCGCACGGCTATCGTCGTCACAGAACTACCGTTTCAGGTGAACAAAGCGGGTATCGTAGAGGATATTGCAAATCTGATCCGCGACAAGAAGCTGACGGGAATCTCGGACCTGCGTGACGAAAGTGATCGCGATGGAATCCGGATTGTGATAGAGTTGCGCAAGGACGAGGTCCCCGAGGTGGTGATGAACAACCTCTATAAGCATACTCAGTTACAGACCACGTTCGGGGTCATTATGCTGGCGCTTGTGGACGGCCGTCCCCGCTACCTTTCGCTGCCGCGTTTGATTCAGCATTACCTGAACCATCGGCGCGACGTCGTGGTGCGGCGCACCCGTTTTGAGCTCGACCGCGCCGAAAAGCGTATCCACATTGTCCTCGGCCTGTGTGTCGTGCAGGACAACATTGATGCCGTCGTTAAAATCATTCGCAATGCCGCGAATCCCGAAGAAGCAAAAGCCCAGTTGATGGCGCGCTTTAAGGTGCCACTCGAACTTTTGCGTCCTGTCTACCCCGACGCGAAGGAGGCCGTCCCTCTGAGCGCCGAACAGGCTCAGGCGATCCTCGATATGCGGCTGTCGCGCCTCACGCAGCTCGAAAAAAACAAACTTCTCGAAGAGCGCGATCAGCTCACCGCGGCGATCGCCATGTATCGCAAAATTCTCGGTGACATGAGTGAGGTGTGGAAAATTGTGCGGCGCGAGCTCCTCGAGATTCGCGATAAGTACGGGGATGAGCGGCGCACCGAGATTCTTGATGAATCAGCAGAGCTGACGATTGAAGACCTGATCGCCGACGAAAACATGGTCATTACCATCTCCCATCAGGGCTACATCAAGCGTACGCCGACCGACCAGTATCGGCGCCAACGGCGGGGTGGGAAGGGGGTCACCGGCGCGGAAACGAAAGAAGAGGACTGGGTCGAGCACCTCTTTATCGGCACCACCCACAACTACCTCATGTTTTTCACCGATCGCGGTCAGGCCTACTGGCTGAAGGTGTATGAAATCCCGCAAGCAGGGCGTGCCGCAAAGGGGAGAGCGGTTGTCAATTTGCTCAATCTCGATCCCAACGAGAAAATCTGTGCGGTTTTACCGGTTCGCAAATTTGAAGAGGAAAACTACCTGATTTTTGCGACAGCCCGCGGGAAAGTCTGTAAACAGTCGCTTTCGCTCTATGCCCATCCCCGCAAGACTGGAATCAAGGCGATCAAAATCGCCGAAGGGGACACACTTGTCGACGTGAAGCTGACCAACGGTCAGAGTGAGATCATTCTGGCCACACGCAAGGGCATGGCCATCCGGTTCCATGAAACAACCGTCCGCCCCATGGGCCGTGACACGGCGGGAGTCTGCGGTATCACTCTGCGGGGAAATGATGAAGTGATTGGTTTGGAGACACCGCGACCCGGCGCCACGCTCCTGACCGTATGCGAGAATGGATACGGCAAACGCTCGGCAATTGAGGACTATCGCCTCACGAACCGCGGCGGAGTCGGCGTGATCAATATCAAGACGACCGAGCGGAACGGCTTGGTCGTAGCTGTGAAAGAAGTCATTGATGACGACGAACTCATCGTGATGACTCGGCAAGGCGTGGCGATCCGTGTCCACGTGTCGGACATTCGAGTGATTTCGCGCAACACGCAGGGAGTCCGCATTATTAATTTGGAGGCCGGCGACGTGGTTACGGGAGTTGCTCGACTTGCGGAAAAGGATGACGCGGAAGCTGAGGAAGGGGAGCAAACCAGCGAAGCCGACAGCTCAGCTGCCGATGACTCAGGTGATAGCGAGCAGTAACGTTTGGCAGTGATAGGGAACTGCCTTTTGTCCATGGCAGTTCTGAGCGACAGATAACTTGTGGGGAGGCCACCAAGGTGACCTCCCCACGTTTTTTGTCTCGTTGCCAAGCGCCCGCACCTACTCGGGTTTGGCAAATCTCATGCAAGCCCCTTGGGTAGCTGCGCTCTCGCCAAACGTCTCTGAGGCTCGATCGGGAAGACCGAGGGATCGTTAGAGGATAAACCGGCTGAGATCTTGATTCTTGAGGATGTCTTGAAGTCGGTTGCGCACAAATTCTGCGTCCACGATGACCTTCGTAGGGGCCGTATCGCCGGCTTCAAAAAGTACGTCTTCGAGCACTTTTTCCATCACCGTATGAAGACGGCGAGCGCCGATGTTCTCCGACTGCTCATTTACGAACGCAGCTGCGCGTGCAATCTCGTCGATGCCATCGTCCGTGAATTCAATCTCCACGCCCTCCGTGGCGAGTAGGGCCGCATATTGTTTAGTCAACGCATTCTGTGGTTCACGCAGGATGCGTTTGAAATCCTCGACCCCCAATGGATCCAGCTCGCAGCGAAGGGGAAAACGCCCCTGAAGCTCTGGAATCAAGTCGCTGGGCTTGGTCATGTGGAAGGCCCCTGCTGCGATAAAAAGGATGTGGTCTGTGCGGATGGGTCCGTATTTGGTATTCACCACACACCCTTCCACGATTGGGAGAATGTCGCGCTGCACACCCTCGCGCGAGACGTCGGGACCGTGACCCGACGAGCGCCCAGCAATTTTGTCAATCTCGTCAATGAAGATAATCCCACTCTCTTGTGCGCGTTCCAACGCCTCACGGGTGATTTTGTCCATGTCGATCAGCGATTCGAGTTCCTCTTGGGTAAGGATCTCCAGCGCCTCTTCGACGGTCATGCGGGTCCGTTTTTCTCGCGGGGGGAAAATCTTTTCAAAGACACTCCGAAGCTCTCCGCTCAGATCGTCAAAGCTGCCGGACACGCCCCCCATGGGCATGGGGCCGAGCACCTGCACTTCGGCGCCCCGCTTTGTCTCGATTTCGACTTCGCGGTCGTTGAGTTTTCCGGCATGCAATCGCTCGCGTAGCTTCTCGCGGTTGCGAAGCCACCGCTGTTCTGGCGTTGGCTCGACTCCCTCTTCCGCTGGTTCGATGTCGTAATACGATTCGGGTTTTCCATCCACAATCCGCGTCCGTCGCGTGACGTGGGGCGGTGGCGGCAGTAGAATGTCGAGAATGCGCTCCTCTGCTCGTCGGCGTGCTCGCTCCATCACTTCGGCGCTCTTCTCAGCTTTCACCAAACTGATGGCGTTCTCCACCAGATCGCGCACCATGCTCTCGACGTCGCGCCCGACATACCCGACTTCCGTATATTTCGTAGCTTCGACTTTGACCATCGGCGCGTTCGCAAGTTTGGCTAAGCGGCGCGCAATCTCTGTTTTACCCACGCCAGTGGGACCGATCATGATAATGTTCTTCGGGCTAACTTCTTCCCGAAGTTCAGGGGGCAGCTTTCGTCGCCGCGCCCGGTTGCGCAGCGCGATGGCAACCATCCGCTTCGCCCGTGCTTGCCCGACGATGAAACGGTCGAGTTCCGCGACGATTTGTCGAGGGGTAAGTTCGTCCATCTCGTCCTTCCCTTTGCGAAATGACTCAAAACGAGGGTTTCTGGAAAACGGTAGTTAGTTTGCGTGGCGCGAATAGTGCTTTTTTAAGTCTCGCACAAACCGCGCTGCACGACGCTCGAAGTTGGTGTACTGCGACGCAAACAAATCATGCCCACCATAGTTGCGGGTGAATTCGAGTTCGCCTGTGCGGACATCGTAAACAGAGACCTGAAACGAAGTCACACTGGCGAATGGGCCGAACGTTCGATTCTTTCGAAATTCCGAATCGCAAATGTGCCCTACGATCACCTTTTCTACTCCCAGTTCGCGACCGATTAGAATTGGGTTGAGCTTTTCAAGAGCCTGGGCCGCTTCTTTGTCGCCCAGCTTCATCTTCTTTTGGAGATACGCCTTTTTGTCCGCGTAATAGAGTCTTAGATCCTGACGCGAAACCAAGTTGAACAGCCCAGCATTGTGCAATGCCTCATCAAAAAGGTCAGCAGCAATGCGCCCCATATTCGCATTGTAGTAAACGTCGTTGGAGCCAAACCACCACCCTCGAACGTCCTTTTCGGTCTCCACAGGTTTTTCGGCGTACTTCAGGCGACGATGCTCGTCACGATATTCGACCACACGCGGAGCCATCGTAAAATCAAGAACGACGGCTTTAGGGCGTTGTGCAGAGTTGGCATCCGCTGGGGCAGTAGCAACGTTTGTGCGACCCGCCGTCGCCAGACCAACCATCAAGACGCACATCCATCCCACGAATGCTCTCAAGCGAACCATGGACCAACCTTCCTTTCTCCTCAGTGCGTCCTTTGTTTACTACGGCTCGAGTAAAGTCAATCGTCCGTGCTCGAGGAACAAAACCTCGACCGAACGCACCATCCTTTTTAATACCGCGTTTCTACCCGTCCCGGGCTGGGGAACGGCTGGCGTTGGCCTCCGCGAGCCGGAGTTTGCGCCCCCGTCGGCGGTTGTTGGCTGTAGACGGGGAAACCGGGACGCCCCGGCTGCCCGGCTGGCGTTCCCATCGGCATGCGCACACCGCCAGGAGCCGGTGCTTGGGGAGCTGCGGCCGGAGTAGGGCTCGCGGCGGGTTTCGTTTCACCTGCCGTGAGAGCGCCTTTCGGGCCCACTAATCGAGGGGCTAAGGCGTCTGCCCCCGTTGTGACTTTTTCCTGGATGCGCATCCGCTTAAGATCTTGCATACCTTCAGTTGGCTCGGAGGCGGAATCCGGCTCCTCGACAGGCATCTCTTCCGCTTCTAACGCGCTGGGAGTTGATGCCCCAGTCCGCTGCGCCACACGCCGCTCTGCAGGTTTGTAAGCCGACTTTGGAATCTCCGGCGGGGGCAGGGGCTCGAGCGCGACATCGCTGCGGGTGGCAGCAACAGGAAATTCTGGAGATTCCAGTGCACTTACCTCGTCCTCACTCGTAACCACGCGCCCTTTGTATTTCAGCATGTCCGTGGGCTTCTCAGCGACAATGGTCGGCGTTAGGAAGATCAACAGCATTTGCCTCCCATTCTGCTCAGAGGGCTTCTCGTACTTCCCAAACAGGAGGGGGCCAACAACCGGAATTTTCACGAGGCCCGGAATCCCGCTGCGAGACTCATTCCGGTCTTGACGCACCAACCCGCCGATCACGCGCGTTTCTCCGCTGGGGATGATCAGCGTGCTTTGGATCTCCTGATTCTTCGTTCCCACCGCGTCATACTTCTTATCATTAAAGATGCGTTGCGTGATCACCGCCGAGTCGTTGCTGATCTCCACTTCCATCTCGACCAGTCCATTGTTGTAGATGGTAGGCCGAATGTTGAGGTCGAGTCCGACGTTGATGAGGTTCTGTTGGGGTAGCTCTGTGGCGGTGAAACCTGTGGTATCATTCCGAACATTTGTTGTGTAAACGCCGCCAGTGAAGAACGGCACCTTTTCACCCACGCTGAAGACCACTTCCTTCTGGTTTTTCACGATGGCCCGCGGCTGTTGGAGAATTCGCGTGCGGGCGTCGTTCATTGCGGCCTTCAGCGAAATGTACGCGTGCCGCGAGAGGTACTGACCGGTCAGGCCTCCGGAACCTCCAGAAAAGATCGGGAATTCCTTACGGAAATCGAGGAAGCCCAAAGTCGTCTTGTCCAATGTCCCGCTACCCACGGGGACGGAGCCGCCTTGGGTGTTGCCCGTTGAGCTTCCACTTCCCGTCCCACTACTTGACGAAGTGCTCCGGCCCGTCAAACCGTCGATGACGGCCGAGAAAAGGTCTCCACTGATTGTCCAATCCGTGCCGTAACTTAGCCCCTCACGGAAGGCGGTCTCGATGATCTCTGCCTGAATCAGGACCTGTTTCGCTGGCTGATCGAACGCTTCGAGGATTTTCTCGATTTTCTCATGGACCTCAGGGACATCTTCCACAATGAGTTTTCCCGACTGGACGTTGATCTTGTAATAGGCGTTGGGGGTCAAAACTTCCGAAATTGCATCTTCGAGGTCCTGCCGGTCCGCGCCTTCCCACCCGATGTTGTTGAGGTCATAAACGCGCATTTCCGGGCCGATGTCCAGCGTCTCCACAAGAAGTTCCATTTGTCGAATCACTTCGAGTCGGTCGCGAACAATGATCTGGTGGGTCCGCTCATCAACCTCTGGCGCGGGCGCAGCCGGACTCTTCAGGTTCGATAATTTCTCTGCAATCGAGTTCACGTCCGCATGCGCGATGTAGAAGACGCGCGTCACAAACTTCACGTCAATTTGCTCAATCAAACGCTGGACCAACTCCAGCACATAGGGAAGATCCGTCACGATCACTTTGTTGGAGCGCGGGTCAAAACTCGCCGCTCCCACGTTAGGAGTGAGCACTCCTTGAATCGCCTTGTAGGCCTCCTCAGCGGTGATCTCCCGTGGCACAAAGACCTTTTGCCGCACTTGCTTGGGGAGGACCTCTGCACGGAAGGACTCTTGGTCCCAGATTTCGAACGTGTCAGCTCGGCCCTCCGCGGGATACCACAGCCAGTTCGGTTTCTGATTTACGATGATGTCGAGA
This sequence comes from Candidatus Sumerlaea chitinivorans, assembly GCA_003290465.1. Taxonomy (GTDB): domain Bacteria; phylum Sumerlaeota; class Sumerlaeia; order Sumerlaeales; family Sumerlaeaceae; genus Sumerlaea; species Sumerlaea chitinivorans. Next base: position 1,881,737 of record CP030759.1, on the reverse strand, counting down.
ATGCGCTCCAGCGGCATGTCGCGCGCTATGATGGTGACTTTCTGGCCCACCGTCTTGCCACGCGCGACGACGTTTTTTCCACTCTTACGCGAGAGTTCCGCAACCACGCGTTCAATGGGGGCATCGTTGAAAACAAGCGAGATCTTGCCATCACTCGGGGTAGGTGTTGCGACAGGAAGAGCGCTTGTATCCACAGGGGCGGTTCCTGCCTCAGGTTGTCCACTTGCGGAAGGGGCGCCCGTTGTCGCCATTGCTCCCGTTGCCCCCGGGGCAACCGTCATCATACCTTCGGGGACAAACCCGGGCGGAGGGGGCGGTGTCCCTGCAGGTACCCCTTCGGTTGGCTGTGCACTCACCGACACTGGCGCTGGCGTGGCCATGCCTTGATTTGCTGGTGCAGACGGTGAGGCTCCCGGATCGGGCCGATCCCCTTCCTCCTCAGGCTCTGCTCGCACACCCGTCGTGAGCAGGAGGAGAGTTGTAATGAGGCCCAAAACCAATACGTACCATTTCATTGCCGACTGTTTTCTCATGAGATCGCTACGTTCCTTACGACGCTCCAAATGCGCATGCAAGCATTCTCCCATCGGCGGTGCAACCGGCAAAGTTCGACCAAAGTCCTTGAATGAGTAATGGGCATAGTTCATTGGGGAGCTCCTGATTGCGCTTCATCGAACATTCGAAGAATTTTCTGATCGGGGATACCTTCCAGTCCCAGTGTGATCGAAGGATTATCGGACGCTGCATCCACCCGTTTGAGAATCGCGTTCTTAAAGACGCCTCGCTCCACTTCCACAGGCATGGTCTGGCCCACTCGCAGGGTAAACACAGCATGCTCAGGATCACTTTGCGTTTTCGAACGGTCCTCAATGGTGGCCTCCCCCTCGTCCACACTCATGAGCTTCCATGCCGCGAAAATGGCATTGACGTCAGGCGTACGAGTTGGCGTTGGAGTGGGGGGCGGCGGAGTGGGCGTCGGCGTAATAATCGCCTGAAAGATCGGCTTATTGCCAAACGTGGGATATTTTTGCATCGCCTCGCGAACATCAAACGTGGTTTCCGGAGGCGGCGGCAGGTCGCTCGCTTTTACGGTCGGCACGTATAGATCTATTTCCTCCTCGCGATTCTCCATAATGAGGAGTGTCAGCGCCGCGATCAGCGTCAGTAAAAATAAGTTCAGCAGGAGTTCTTGGCGATTCATAAACGGCGACCTCCCAAGCGCCGCGAACCGGGCCGACGTGGGCCGGTTTGTTCGGTTTCTTCGATTTTCACAATGCGTGCCAACGTCACGTTGAGTTGAAGCTCGGGATTGTCGATTCCTTTGCTGTGTGTCAAAACAATGGATTTGATGAGGAAGCCTTTCTGATCAAAACCCTTTAGCAACTGGGCAAGCTTCGGGAGCTCGCCTGTGATGTTCATCGCCAGCGTCAGAAACTCGTACTCGTTCACCCCTTTGATTTCCTCATGTTGGACAGGCTCGATCGTTCGGCGTTCCCCGGGGAGGAGGGCTTCGGCAGCCGCATCCACATCTTCCGAGAAGGCGTGTTCAGGAATTTTGCCCGGCTCCTCTTTGGGGAACTGGGCTTCAATGCGTCGGTAGCCCAACTCGATATTTTTCGCGTTCTTGAGGATCTCTACGTTCTTGTTGAAGGTAGCTCGCTCGCGTTCCAACTCTTCCTGTAGCATGACGTACTGATCGTAGAGGGGAGCGATCGCCTGCGTCCATAGGACAGCGCCTACGACGACAGCAATCGTTACGTAAAGGATTGAGCGTTCGCGCTTACTCAGAGTCATTGCTCTCCTCACGATTGATCTTCGTTTCTTCCGACGTGTCGGCTTTCGAGTTCTTTGCCGCCGGCGGAGTGCGCTTGGGGAACGTGCAAGTAATCGAGTAGGCAAGGACGGGATCCAAGCGGTTTGGAAGCCGCGTCGGTTTGTTGCTCCCCTGATCTTGGACCACCGACTCGAAGAATCCCGTGGCTTTCAACGCACTTTCGAATCGGTTGATATCAGGAAGCGTTTTTGCGTGCCCCTCAATCTTAACGGACTCATCCTTTTTGTACTCGAACCGCGTGATTGTCACGCGCTCGGGGATAAAATCGAAGGAACTGATCTTCTCGATGATGTCCAGCGCACCGTGCTTATCCTGAATGTATTGGCGGATGATATCGAGTTTCTTCTTTTTCGCCTCCAAGTCCTCCACGCGCGACTTCATTTCTTTGTTTTTGGCGCGATAAAGTTCGAGGAGCTCATGTTGGCGTGCGAAAAGGTCGTACACGTAAAAGTACGCTAGGATCAGCGCAATAGCGGCCAGCACGCCGGTGGTGATGTAGGATTGCCGCTTACGTTGTGTTTCAATCTTCTCAATGTAATCAGGCGGGAGCAAGTTGATGCGAATCGCTTGTGGTCCGTCGTCGAGCAGGGCTCCGACGGAGGCAAGGAACACCGTGTCGCGGGCGCCAATTTCCTCGCGTAACTTCTGCGGCACCTCCACGGCATTGAGTGGTCGCAGGAGTTGTGTCTGTGCTCCAAAATTCACATAAAAGAAGCGATCGATGTTGCGCAGCAGTGCGCCTTCTCCCGCAAGGTAGAGATGCGTGATCGGGGGACAATTGAACTCCCGACGGGCAAATTCGTACGTACGTTGCATCTCCTTGAGTAGCGCAAGTAACCACTGACGGAGCGGTGGGGGAGACGTGCTTTTCTGCTCAAGGGGCAGGGGCGGTGGCGAAAGCTCGGTGGCGTCGGAAGGTGGATCTGCAAGCTGGGTGCCAATGCTCCTCTCGGAACCCGCAAGCAACTCTTGGTCGAGCACATCAAGTGAGGTGAGATTGCGCACGGTCACGGGTTGGCCGCCGCTGCTCAGCTCTTGGAGCAATTTCCCAACACTCACGGAGGTCCCGCGGCTGAAGCTCAGAACGCCATGGTTCACAATCACCAAGTCCGTGTAGGCGTTCCCGATGTTGACGAGGGCAGCCACTTGCTCGCCCATGCGTTGGCCTTCGAGAGCGGCGAAGGCGTTGAACATGCACAGGCTGGACACGCCGAGCATCTCGACCTGCAAACCCGCAGCCACGCAAATATCGAGATATTCCTGAACAATTGGGCGATCCACGGCAGCAAGGAGCACTTGGCTTCCTTCCACGCCAAGCTTTGCCAAGATGTGGTGCGAGACGACGTGGCGCTCTGCGTTGAACGGAATGTGGCGTTCGGCCTCGAACCGCGCCATCCCAGCGATTTCATCCTCGGAGACCGACGGCAGGGTGACCATTCGCGCCATGACGTAGTTCTTCGGGATCACGACCCGCGCTCGGCGAGTACGGATCTTGTGCGCAGCCAGTTGCTCCTTCAAGGCCTTGGCTCGCAGCGCGATACGCTCTTCGGCCGATTCTCCCTTCGGAAGTTCAAAGCAAAACAACGCCCGAAGCGTTGTTCGGTTCTTCGAACGCTCGGCAGCCGCAACCTTACATTCTGCTTCAGCAAATTCTATGGCAAGAATCGTAGCCATGTCTCGTGTCGTACACCCGTCTTATTCAATCCACTGCAACACCCGAATTGCGGGAATGCGAATGAAATTATCCACTTCGTCGCGTCGGTTACGTCCTAACCGTCCGCGAATAGCAAAGCCACCACGCTCAGCCGCACCACCTCCAAGCTTGCCGCGGTTGCTCAGCAATCGCGCATCGTCGGGATTGTAAGTGTCAAGGTTCCGCGTGACGATGGCCTGCACCATTTTTTCCGTGCTCCCGACGCGTCCGATACCCGTGATGCGAAACACGGAGCTGCGAAACGTCATTTGGACTCCGAGCGCACCGGCCGAACTCAACTGAGCCAACAGCGCCGAGTTCAAGCCGGGAACCTTCGAGAGATCCGCAAGGCTCTTGAACGCGTCGTCCGGGTCGGGGCGCTTGTTCGTGCCGGGGCCACCTCGAAACTTCACGATGCTTTCTGCCGCTGCTTCAGCGGTTTCAAAATTCGACGCATTGTTCGCGGCATAAAACAGTATGGTCAGCACTTCTTTGCTGGCCGTGTTCAGGTTGACGCGGCCGCTGCCGCGCACCGTGATAATTTCTCGCAGTGGGCGCCGTTCCTGCCGCTTTCGCGATTGTTTGCGAGTCACCACTTTTTTCCCCACCGCAAGTCGCTCGCGAACTGCCGCCTCTTGGGCCTCAAGATCAGCAGGGTCGTAGCCGTAATAGAGTTCTGGGGTGATGCCAAACACATCAAGTAACTCATCTTCCGTCAGGAAAGACTCATTGCGACTGTGGTAGATAAGATCTTCAGCCGCGGTATCGGAGCGAATGCGCTGGCCTAAAAGCGCACTGTAATGTTCATTTTCCTTTTCGCCGGGTGCTCCAATGCACATATCATCACGGTCTCGCCAGTCCACGATCGCGTTGGCGATTTCGTCGCTATCCGGAGATTCGTAGCCATAGTACTCGAGCATCGCTTTCAGCAACCGTTGCGAAGCGACGTTGATGTTGATGCGCGACTCCTCGTCCTCGATTTCCAGTTCGTAGGTGCCTTTGCCGAGTTTGACCTCGATCTCTTTGTCGCGGCGCTCGGGCTGTGCCCACACGTCCGCGAATGAATCAAAGGATTGATTCGGATTTTCGGCGTGATCAATGAGCAGATCGTTTTGAAGGTGTGTCATTCCCAGAGCGATGGCACTCTTGGCCAAGTTGTAGGCAATCGTCTGCTCCTTCTGGAGAAGAGCGAGCTTGGAGCTGATCTGAACTTCGAAAAGAAGCGAAGTCGCAATGACGCCCAGCACAACAACCAACCACAGCGTGAGGATTAGTACGGCCCCGCGCCGCTTAGTCCTTTTCCACGGGCGAATGCTTACGCTCATCGCTCACTCCTCCGCGTGCGGAAGATATTGCGCTCGGATTGGGAGCCCTCTTCCGCCTCGGGTGGGATGTAAGTTTCTTGGCTTGGGTAGAGTTGGACAACCTGCGTAACGGTCTTTTCCTTTTCTGTCTTTTTCGGATCCGTAAATGTGTAGGTGATCTCCACCCACGCAGGCAGATCGTCGCTCTTGCGCTGCTGCAGGGGGCCCGAAGTCTGCATACCTCCACTGTAGGTCGTGCGAATTCCACCCACCGACGACATCTCTTCCTCTTCCTCGTCGGTTGGATTGCGGTATTGCGAGGCATCGCTGTCCCAGTCGTTGGCCAATAGCCACTCGCCGTCATAATAATACCCAAATTTGAGGTCAAAGGCCTTCACGTTGTTTGCGAGTTTATCAATCGTCGGCTGTGTCGGCTTTGGAATCTCGTTGCCGTTTTCGTCGGTCTCCGGCGCAATCACGTCATCCACTGCACGATACAGGGTGTTGTTCACGACGAGATAGCGCACGCGCGCCAGCCCCCACGGGTGACGCATTTCCAGTGGGACGTCGAACTCAAGACGCGCAAAAGAGAGATCGTCCGCCTCACCATTATCGGTGGCCCGGAACGAAAGATCAATTCTTGGCCCCAATTCGGGTAACGTTGGGTCATCGAGCAGCGACGTGCGCGACCCTGCTTGCAGAAGCTGTTGCTCGCGTTCCGCCAGAAGCTGTTCTCGCTGATTGCGCGTAATGTTGTAGGTCCACGGCTGCTTGTAATAGACGTTGCGCAAATCCTCAGCGATTTTCGACGTCACAAACCGAATCGTCTGATCCAACTCTGAATGGGTGATTCCAATGTCGTAGGCCTTCACCCCAGTGCGAAAACTCACCACAAGCGACGAGACGACGAGCGAAAAGATGACCACTGCCACGATGACTTCCATCAATGTGAACGCCTTGGATTGGCGATGGAAGGACCTCATCGGCGCTCCTCCTCGCGGAAGAGTTCGTTGTAGAACTTCGAGTCGAAGCGGAACCGTTCGATGGGTGGCAGATACAGATGGACTTCAAGCGCCTGATAGGGGCTGCGCATCGTCTCTGTCTGGTAGTAGATCGTCAATGTGGCATGACGAATTGGTTTTAAATCTTTAATCTTAGTTTTGGTCTGGAGCTCGCGATAACGAAGCTCTTCCTCCTCAAAGCTTAGCTCCCACGAGTAATTCGGATAGCCTTGCTCGGAGAAATCGCCTCGCGTGAATTTTGCCGCGGGCGGATTGAGCTCAAGATCTTGTAGCATGCCTTCCGCAAGAACGCAGGCTTGGGTCGTGACGTCATTGCGTCGAATCGCGTTCATCGAAAGGGTGAACGAGCGCATCAGTGTGGCGACGGAAATCCCAAGGATCACGAGCGAAATGATGACTTCCAACAGCATAAAGCCAGCAGCCTGACGCCGAAGCTTTATCCCACGGCGCCCTCTGCAAACGGTGACCATGTTCCCGCAGTGCTGGATCATTGGCTGACGGCTCCTAAAACCGCGCCCATTTCCTGCTCAACCGCCGCACGCTTTTCTTCGATCGTGCCGGCGGTTACTTCCGTCATTCCCGTGGATTTGAGCACTTCAATCGTGAACTTTTGCCCGCGCCGGTTTGTCAGCGTTAGAAGCAGGGGAGATGCGGAGCCATCTGGGTAGAAATCCACCACAACGATCTTATCTTTCACAATGTTGGATTCGTAGGCAGTGACTTCGTCAAACCACACATCCTGATTGAGGTCGCGCTTCTGTTCGAGTTGGCGTTTCTTGCGCTTCGGATCCAACACCCCACGCTCGGGATCCACTTCCCGCAGGTCTACCCAGTACTGACGTTTTTCCAAATCAAAAAACACCTGTACGGTCTTCCGGCCCAATACGGCTTCGGCCCGTGCAAATCGCATTAGGGCGACGATCTCGCGCGCATTGGCCCTGAGTTTGTTGCGCTCGTTGAATCCTCGCAATGTCGGGAAAGTCACGCCCATCATAACGGTTAGAATCGTGATCACCACGAGCAGCTCTAAGAGCGACATTGCCCGCGCTGTGAATGGCCGGTACGGGTGTTTGCTGGCCAAGGCGCCAATCATCCCTGCGCGCTCGGATCGATCATGAAGATCGGCAATAGCATCGAAATCACAATGAAACCCACCACAATACCCATAGCCAGAATGATGAGTGGCTCGATGAGGCTGGTAGCTGTTTTCACGGCACGTTCGACCTCGAGCTCATAGCTTCGGGCCACTTTCATGAGCACCTCATCGAGGCGTCCTGTCTCTTCGCCGATGGCAATCATGTTCACGACCACGGGTGGGAAAACTTTGGACTTTTTCAGTGGACCAGCGACGCCCTCACCTTGTGTGACGTGTTCGGGAATCTTGGCCACTTCGTCCGCCACGACGGTATTGGTGAGGACCTCGTGCACGATTTCCAACGCCGGCAAAATGGAAACCCCATTGTGCAACAGCGATCCAAAGGTGCGTGCAAAGTTCGCAATCTCACGCTTGACGACCATATCGCCCAACAAGGGGAGCTTTACGACGACTCGGTCGATAGCGCGCTTGCCCTCTGGGGACTTGAGCGCCCGCCATCCCACGATTGCCACCGCAAGAATGCCGCCAATGAGCACGGGCCAGTACGCCCGCAAGAACTCATTGATTGAAATTAAGACCTGAGTGGGCCAAGGGAGAGTCTGATTGAGCTCGCCGTAAATCTTGAGGATCTTAGGCATAACCACAGTCATGAGAATGGTCACTGCCCCGATACCCGCAAACACCATCACCAAGGGATACGCCAAGGCGCTCTTGATTTTGGCGCGAACCTCAGCTTCGGTTTCGGCGAACTCCGCCAAGCGCGTCAGCACCACGTCGAGCATCCCCCCCGCTTCGCCCGAGCGCACCATCGCTACGTAGAGCTTGGAGAAAACTTTCGGGTGCTTGGCCATGGCTCCAGCAAGGGAATCTCCACCAGCTACGTCCTGTGCGATTTGCGAAATGATTTCTTGCAGCGTTTCGTTTGCGGTCTGGTTTTGAATGACGCCCAAGGCGCGCACCAACGGAATGCCCGAACTCAAGAGGTCTGCAAGTTGGCGATTGAACGTGGCCAAATCCCCTACGCCCACTCTACGCCGGAATGACTTCGCGACCGCCGCGGCCGTTTTCTTCTTCTCGGACTCATTCTCGACGGCCACGGGGTAGAGCCCCATCGCCTGCAGCCGCGAAATCACTGCATTCGGCGATTCCGCCTCAATCACGCCGGCCACAACCTGACCTTTTGGATCTTTCGCTTTGTAGCTGTACTGTGCCACGCCTCAATCTCCCCTCAACGCTCACGCCGGGATACCCACGAGTGACTCAACGGCTCAGTCATCGTAGGTCACTCCCCCGAATTCATCCTCCATTGTGACGCGCAAAACTTCGTCAATGGTGGTCAGCCCTGCTCGAACCTTGAGCCAACCATCTTCGCGAATGGTGCGCATCCCGTTGGCGATAGCTTGCTGTTTGATCTCGTTGGAGGGGCGCCGCGCAACAATCATTTGTTTCAAATCCTCAGTGACCTTGATGATTTCGTAGATGGCGGTGCGGCCACGGAACCCTGTGTAGCGGCATCGTTCGCATCCCGCAGGCCGCATCAACGTGGCGTCCGTCACGTCCAATCGGTTGACCTTTAGGCGCGCCAAAACCTCAGGCGTGGGGGTATAGGGCACCTTGCAGTCGGGACACAGCACGCGCACGAGACGCTGAGCGATGAGTCCCTCTACCGAACTGGCTACAAGGAAGGGCTCGATACCCATATCCAAGAGGCGGCTCACTGCGCCTGCGGCATCATTGGTGTGCAGCGTCGAAAACACAAGGTGACCAGTCAGCGCGGCTCGAATTGCTGCTTGGGCCGTCTCTGGGTCGCGGGTCTCGCCCACCATAATCACGTCGGGGTCCTGCCGCAGCATCGTTCTCAGAACGCGCGCAAACGTGAGGTCGATCTGCGGGTTCACCTGCACCTGCGTCACACCCGGAATTCGGTACTCGATTGGATCTTCGACGGTAAGAATCTTCTTGTCGATTGTGTTGATCTCTCGCAGCGCAGCGTAAAGCGTTGTGGACTTTCCGGAACCAGTCGGTCCCGTGACGAAAATAATGCCGTGGGGCTTCTGAATCATCCGGCGAAGGATTTTCAGATGGTATTCATCCAGCCCGAGTTTATCGAGCGAGACCAATTCGCTTTCCCGCGACAAGATACGAATGGAAATGGACTCGCCGTATGGGGTGGGGAGAGTGGAGACACGCAGGTCAAAGTCTTTCTCCTGCACTTTGACTTTGATTTTGCCGTCTTGCGGAAGGCGCCGCTCGGCAATGTTCATGTCTGCCATAATCTTGATGCGTGAGATGATCGCGCTCTGAAACCGCTTGATGCTGGGTGGGATCGCTGCCTCGTAGAGCATGCCGTCAATACGGTAGCGGATTCTCAGTTCCTGCTCGAAAGGCTCGACGTGAATGTCAGTGGCCCGGTCCGCAATTGCTTCGGCGATGATTTGGTTGACGAAGCGGACGATTGAAGCATCCTCCGCCATCTCGTCAATGTCCTCGATCGTCCGATCCACTTCGATGGTGGTCTCCCCACCACTCTCTTCCATGAGTTCCTCAACGGTGGCGGCACCGATACCGTAGTAGCGCTTGATCGCGTCCTCGATATCCTTATAGGTCGCCACCACAGGCTCCACCTCGACCTTGAGGATCATCCGAAGATCGTCCAACGTGTGGATGTCGAGGGGGTCGCTCACGGCAACGCGCAGCGTCCCGTTGGTTTGCTCGATCGGGACCAAGTGGTAGTGGCTGACGAGTTTGGCGGGAATTTTCTCAATCACGTCTTTTGGAATCGTGTGTTCACTCAGGCGGACGAACGGTAGCTGCAGTTGCTCGGCCAAGGCGCGCAGGACGTCCTCTTCGCTTGCCAACCCCATTTTGAGCAAAATGGAGTCGAGACGTTCCCCCGTCTTGTGGTGCTCGCGCAGCGCCAGCTCGAGGTCGTCCGCATCGAGCTTGCCCTGCATCACTAAGATTTGACCCAACTGCCGGTCGGAGTTGAACACGCTGTAGCCTCCGTTTGTCCGCTTTCTTGAGCCGCCGAGTGGGAAAGTGAAAGTTACCCTCCTTCACTCAGGATGGCTCGTAAGCCACACAACACACGAACAAGAAGCGTGCCACTTTCTTCGGGAAAAGTCCAGTCTGGGCAGGCTGGCTTTTGGGATAGAAACAACTTGCAGACGTTTGTGCTAAGTATCAGAATAACAATGCGATGCATTTCTGGTGCTGTGCTTGCGTGGCGCCGTGGTTATAGATACAATCGTGCTTCACGAAATGTGGGGCTTCAAACCTGAAAAGGTTTTTTACGGTTGGGTTTTGGGGCGCACGAATTTCCCGATGTAAACTGCGCCTCCGGCAATAAACGCAATGCGCTCTCCATCCGGGCTCACGGCGGGATGGGATTCGATAATGCCGGGAGTGTTTGTGATATTGGTTCGTTCTGTCCCGTCCACAGAAGCAAACCACAGATCCCCATCTACAATGTTTGAGCCGTCGCTCACCGGAATGTCGTAGACCACGCCGCTGGAATCGGGCAACCAAGCCGGATGTTCGCCCTCCCCCAAGCTGATGGTTCGTTTTCCGTCAACGCTTGAAATATAGAGTCCGGTTTCCCGCCCCCGATACACCACCAGCGTCTCATCGGGGGAGAGCACTGGATCCGCAAAGCGGTCTTGGTTGCCACTGACTCGTTGCGCATCCCCCTCCTCATTTTCCCAGTAAATCTGCCCATCACGCTCGTAGACGCGTCTTGGACGTTCAGGCTTCGGGTACTTCTCGCCTGTGAGCAAAACTTCTACGGTTCTTGCGTCGCGATCACGAACGACGATCGACATCCCATCCCGGCTCCACTCGAAGTCAGCCGTGTTGAGCCAATCTTCGCTGATCTCGCGCTCCTGAGAGCTAAATTGACCTGTCACCAGAAGGCCCCGAAGATTTGTGCGCGTGAACGCGACATCTAAACCTAAAGGGGACCATTTCGGGAATGCATACCCCTCGGGTTTGCTGACAGCGTAAGCTCCCTCCACACGAGTGCTCCCAGTTTTCCACTTGGGGTGGACAAGAACCGCCTCAGCCACCCTTGTCTGCTCTGACGCTGCGGGTTGAGTCGTCGTTGCTTCTTCGTTTGCGAGTGGAGTTGGGGCGGGGTGGGCCACAGGGCCCTTTTTAAGTATTTCGGTAGGGGAAACCTTTTGGATGGCCTCGCGCGCGCCGATTTCAATGACGTCTTCCCTTGCTCGCCGGAGTGGATGACGGATCAAGTAGACCGTCACGCTCACACTTGCCGCAACGAGGACTCCCAACGCTACAATGACGTGCCGCTTGCGCACAGCCAACTCATCAACCCTTTTCGTGCATTTACCGAATGCACACCCTGCCTTGCGGCATTAGGTGCTCCTAATTTACCATGCTCGTGCGATTCGAGTTCTTCTCTTGCGAGCCAGAAGGATGCAATGGAATTCTCGTCAGAGTGTAAGACTTCACCAGTAAAATCGTTTGATAGGGCGACCACGGATCGCAAATGAGCCTTCGCAACCAAGTTTCAAACATCTTAGAGCAGTTCGAGGCAGGACGAACCTTCAAACGGCGAATCGCGTTAGCGGTGAGCAAAAGCTGCTCGCGAAACGGTCGCCCTGAGCCACCGCCGCGGTTGGCCCACCTCCATTATCTTCATGTGGAGCCTTCCTTTCTCTGTAATCTCCAGTGTCAGATGTGCCCACGGTTGGTCGAGGGGCACAAGGAAGGCCTCATGCCGCCCGAGCGGTTTGAGCGCTTAGTGCCGCTGTTTCCCTATCTTGATGCAGTTGTGCTCACAGGGTTTGGGGAGCCCTGTGTCAACCCACACCTTCACGAATTTGTGGCCAAGATTAGTGGTGCCGGTGCGCGTCCTTGCATGACGACGAACGGTACACTTCTCGATGAACGGCGGGCCAAGGCTCTCCTTGATGCCGGCGTTCAACACGTCCAATTCTCAATCGATGCGGGCACGCGCGAAACCTACGAGCGAGTGCGTTTAGGCGGTAAATGGGATCGCGTGCTGAGGAATGCTGAAACTTTCCACAAACTCGCACGCGGTGGCGGCTACGACGTCGAGACCGGTTGGGTATTTGTGCTCATGCGCGACACCTTCCGGGAGTTGCCCCTTGCCGTCGAGCAGGCGGTACGCATCGGCTTTGACCTTCTCACGGCCCCCATCGTAGCTTACAACCTACTTGATTACGAGCGCGAGCAGAGTACTCACGACGATCAGGGGCGCCTGCTGATTGATGAAACAGAATTCCGGGACGTCGTGGCTCAAGCTCAGTCGATTGCGGACAAAGGTGGATTGCGGTTAATCGTCCACGACTTTTTTATGGGGTTCGACGGTGCGTGTCTTGCAGATCCGCTCCATATGGTTTTCGTCGATTGGATGGGGTTTGTGACCCCCTGCAGTCACCTGCCAGCCCGAAACGAATCAGGGAGCTTTGCGGAACGGGCTTTTGGTAATGTAGATGAAGAGGATATCATCGAAATTCTCACCGGCCCGAAAGCCACACGGTTCTTAGAGAACTGGCGCAATCATGTTGTGCCGTGGATTTGTCGCAAATGTCGGCACTTACGTCGACTGCCAAATCGGCATCTCTTTAAGACGATTGAGCGCCTTCCGTTTGATCCCGTGACAGTCTGAAGGGTGGAGACTGGCCTTTGAGCCATTATTTTGCGCCCGGCAGGTTGTCCCATAAATCCCGACCTGACTTCTGTCTGTGTATCAGAAAGCCACACATCCCACCCCTGACCATAGGATTCACTTTCTGAGGCACATCATAAGCTATTCTTTTTCAATGGCTTGGAACTTTATTCGGTTCCGCGGCTGCTCGGCACTCATCTTGCACACATTTCCGTGCGAAAAAAGGAGAACCCTGGTTGGGAGGCGTGGCAACTGCTTCCCGCATGACGTTAATCCTATGCTGCAAGAGGAAGACGACGATGAGCAAAATTATCGGAATTGATCTTGGAACGACCAACAGTTGTGTCGCGGTGATGGAGGGCGGCGAGCCCGTTGTGATCCCCAACTCGGAGGGATCGCGCACGACGCCCTCGGTCGTCGCGTTTATGAAAAATGGTGAGATCCTCGTGGGTGCCGTTGCCAAACGTCAGGCAATCACGAATCCCCAAAATACCATTTTTAGCATTAAGCGTTTCATGGGTCGGCGCTACGAGGAGGTCACCGAGGAAATTAAGAAAGTGCCCTACAAGGTGGTCCGTCGTGACAACGGCGATGCCGCAGTTGAAGTGATGGGCAAGGTTTACACTCCACCTGAAATCTCGGCCCGTATCCTTCAGAAAATGAAGCAAACGGCCGAAGATTATCTTGGCGAGAAAGTCACGAAGGCGGTCATTACTGTGCCCGCGTACTTCAATGACTCGCAGCGTCAGGCCACGAAGGATGCCGGCCGGATTGCGGGGTTGGAGGTCTTGCGCATCATCAACGAGCCCACTGCGGCTGCTCTCGCCTATGGCCTCGACAAGAAGAAGGATGAGACGATCGCCGTCTACGACTTAGGTGGCGGTACGTTTGATATTTCGATCCTTGAACTCGGCGATGGTGTCTTTGAGGTCAAGAGCACCAACGGGGACACGCACCTTGGCGGCGACGATTTCGATCAGCGCCTCATTGATTACATTGCCGAAGAGTTCAAGAAAGAGCACGGCATCGACCTGCGCAAGGATCCGATGGCGCTTCAACGTCTGAAGGAGGCTGCCGAGAAAGCCAAGTGCGAGCTTTCCACCTCCATGCAGACAAACATCAACTTGCCGTTCATCACGGCCGATGCCAACGGCCCGAAGCACCTGAACATGGATATCACTCGGGCCAAGTTCGAGCAGCTCATCATCGACCTTGTGGAGCATTCGCTCGAGCCGTGCCGTCAGGCGCTGGCTGACGCGGGGCTCAAGCCCGAGGACATTGACGAGGTCATCCTTGTCGGTGGTTCCACCCGCATCCCACTCGTGCAACAAAAGGTGCGCGAGTTCTTCAAGAAAGAGCCATGCAAGGGCGTGAACCCCGACGAGGTGGTCGCGATCGGTGCGGCCATTCAGGCGGGCGTCCTGGGTGGCGAGGTCTCCGATGTGTTGCTGCTCGACGTCACGCCCCTTTCGCTCGGTATCGAGACATTGGGTGGTGTGTTCACGAAACTCATCGAGCGCAACACGACGATCCCGACGCGCAAGTCGGAGATCTTCTCGACCGCAACGGACAATCAGACTGCGGTCTCGATCCATGTGCTGCAGGGCGAGCGTGAACTCGCGAAGGACAACCGTTCGCTCGGGCGCTTCGATCTTGTCGGCATTCCACCTGCACCACGGGGCGTGCCGCAGATCGAGGTCACCTTTGATATCGACGCGAACGGCATCCTGCATGTGAGCGCAAAAGATCTCGGAACGGGCAAAGAACAGAGTATCCGCATCACCGCTTCAAGCGGCCTCACCGAGGAAGAGATCAAGCGCATGATCAAAGACGCTGAAGAACATGCGGCCGAGGACGCTGCGAAGCGAGAAGAGATCACCTTGCGCAACCAAGCCGACGCGCTCGTCTACAGCACCGAGCGCACGCTCAAAGATCTCGGTGACAAGATCGACAGCGCCGATAAACTCGCCATTGAGGACGCAATCGCGAACCTCAAGAAGGCGATCGAAAGCGGCACCAAAGACGACATCAAAGCCGGTATCGAGCGGCTCAATCAGGCAAGCCATAAACTGAGCGAGCACCTGTACCGGCAGGCGGCGAGTGCGCAAGCCGCAGGTGGTGCAACTGGAAGCACGTACTCGAGCTCCGGCTCGAGCACCTCAAGTAGCGGGTCAGCTTCCAGTGGCCCAGAAGTGGTCGAAGGTGAAATCGTTGAGGAGAATAAGTAATCGCCCCTTCAACCCTCCCTTCCGCGATTAGCAATCGTAACCTCGGGCTCCCCCACAGGGGGAAAGCCCGAGGTCTTCTTTTTTACTGGGGTGCGTGAGCTGATTTGGGGAGAGATAGGATTCAACAGAAGCGCGGGAGAGCCTAAAATTTTCCCCAACTAGGCAAGCACAGCGCTTCCCTTCTGGAATCCAACTTCACTTCGCCAAAACCCCATGCTGTCCGCTTTGTGGGGCGGAGGCCAAGGTCGGCATGCGCGGCGTCTAAACTCGTTCGGGCACGACGGTCCGAGGAAGAAGCAGAGTCCGTAGCTCGTGAGCCGAGCGAGCAACCGCATCGGGTTGCTCACTTTCGTTTGCTGGGCCGACTGTTGTCACGCAGTGTCTCCTTACGCTTTCAGCGTAGGCCCTTTCAAATGCATCTGTGGGTGTCCAGCCTCTCAGATCGAAATCAAGGCTCAACCATATGGTCTTCATTCCGAGTCGCTTGGCTGGGACGACATCGTTGTCGATGCGATCGCCGACCATCAAGGCACGAGTGGGAGGAATGGAGGCTTGCTCCAAAGCCCACTGAAAAATTCTCGCGTCAGGCTTCTCGATCCCTAAGGCCTCGCTGATCGCGGTCACCTCAAAGTACTCCCAAAGCCCGCGCTTGCGGAGCAGAGGTTCTACTTGAACCGGCTGATTCGCGATGAGCCCAAGGCGGTAGTGTTGCGCCAGTTGCGGCACAAGTTCCGGCATCTGGGGAATTGGCGGAGCGTACTGTTCCCACTGCTCGAACAAACTCCGTCGTGCAGCGGCGCGCCATTCGGCATAGATTTCTGCGGGCAGAATGGACTTCACGAATGACCAGAGGTTCCCGCCGCGGCTAACGTGTTCGTCCCGCAGCGCAAAAAACTCCTCAGGACTCAGTCGCGCTTCTCCTCCCATTTCCTCGTAAAGACGGCGGTACAGGTAGGCTGCGGCAGGGTCGTCGCTGACAAAAATATTCCCGACATCGAAGAATATGAACTCCACTTCCCGTATGTGTTTCACCCTGTCCTGCTCCTTGGTTTTTCACTTATCAGTTAAGGCTGCCGGCTGAGGCTCCAGATTCGGCCGCCGCGGCTCCTCAGTGGCGTCGTAATAGAAGTTTCGTCGGCGCGGCTCGAAGCCAGCGTCACGAATGAGTCGCTCGATCTCGCGCGCATCCAGCTTATACGTCGTCCCCGCTGCGCTCACCACGTTCTCTTCGATCATGGTACTTCCCATGTCGTCGCAACCGAAAAACAACGACACTTGGCCGATCTTGGCACCTTGGGTGACCCACGACGCCTGAAAATGGGGAATGTTATCGAGGTAGAGGCGGGCCACGGCTAAGGTTTTCAGATAATCAAAAGCCCCAGCGGTGGGGCACTGAAGGGGTAAATCGGGCGACTTCTGATAAGTCCAGCAAATGAATGCGGTAAACACGCCGCACTCATCTTGGAGCTCGCGTAGTCGTCGTAGGTGCTCCACCCGTTCTTCCAGAGTCTCCACGTGGCCGAACATCATCGTGGCCGTCCCGCGCATACCACACTCTGCAACTGTACGCATCACGTCCAGCCAACCATCCGTCAGCACCTTGTTGCGCGTGATGGATTTCCTGACGCGATCTACAAGGATTTCTCCGCCGCCTCCGGGCAGTGAGTCCAGCCCAGCGGCGTGGAGGCGCTCCAGCACTTGTCGCACAGGCATTTTGTAAAGCCGGGCGAACCAGTAAATCTCCGGAGGGGAAAACGCATGGATGTGAACGTGGTAGCGGTTCTTGATGTAGGAAAGCAATTCTTCGTACCACTCAAACGGGAGGGACGGATGAAGCCCGCCCTGCATCAGAATCTGGCGTCCACCAACGCGAACCAGCTCCGTGAGTTTCTCGTCAAATTGTTCCCGACTCAGAACATACGCGCGACCCCGTTCGTGGGGTTTTACATAGAACCCGCAAAAGTCGCAGTCCGCCGCGCAGACATTTGAGTAGTTGATGTTGCGCTCGATGATATATGTGACGACAGGTTGTGGATGAAGCTTCTTGCGAATGATGTGTGCCGCAGCACCAAGAGAGCCGAGATCATTGCTTCGTAAAAGTGCGAGTGCCTGATCTTCGGTGAGTCTCTCGCCAGCGGTAACTCTGCTGAGAATGTCTTGGATGTTCATTGCCAGTTGCTCGCCTTGCGTTATTATAGAAAGCCCTTGGATGCGCATTCATTTTCCGCGCGGTGGAGACTTCACTCGCGCGCGGAAAAGAAGTGGCACAACTTCGGCAGCTCGGTATTAGCACGCACTTGGACAACTGCTTTTTCTCATGACTGGGATGCTAGCATGAATTTCCTAAGATCGTAAAGGTTCCTCTACCTCCCTGTGGTCCCCAGCGATAAGGCAAGTGCAACGGGTTTCTCAGCGAGGAAAACGTAAATTCGACGAAGACCGAGTGTCTTTCTTGAGCCAAGACCAAGCGTAAAAAGTCAGAATCCACTGTCGGTCTCATCGATTGCGTTGCACTCTCAGTTGCCTCAAAAGCGGACGAACTTGGGCACGAACCCCTGCGCGTTTTGCTTGATTTCCCGGCAGGTCGTTTCCAGCAATTTTTCACAATTTGAGATAAGAGGATAATAAATGCCGCAGCGAATTCTTTCGATCGTCTTACTTTCGGTTTTTATATCGGTTCACTCCTTTGCCGTTGGAGTTGAAGTCACCACATCCACGAGTTCGTCCAGTTCGGCTTTCCCCTTGGTTGGGCCCGTTCGCGCCGAGGAAATTGGGAATATAGTTTGGTGGAGGCCCACTCTCGATGAGAAGGCTATCGAGCAAATGATGGTAGATCTCCAGCGGTGGGGCTACCGCAATGTCATGGTCGAGTCGTTCTGGGGAGGGCAAACGATCTATCCGTCAAAAGTGTTTCCGCCGAAAACGAACGACGGCAAAGACTGGCTAAAGATCATTTGTGAAGCTGGCGCTCGGCATAATATCCGTGTCCACGCGTGGATTCACACTTTCTTCTGGGGGCTCAGAGCAAACCTCACCAGTGGCTCGCTCTTAGCCCAGCACCCCCACTGGATCGAACAAACGCTCGACGGGCAACTCCCCCAATCAGGCGAACGTGACTACGTTTTTGCCAGCCCAGCCGTGCGCGAGGTACGTGCTGCGCTTGGCAAGCTTGTGGATGAGCTCTGTGAGCGCGACATCGTGGGAATTAATATCGACTATATTCGTTATCCGTTCACGGTTCCTGATTCAGGTTACAACCCAGTGGCTGTTGAGCGCTTCCGCAACGAGACCGGCCTCGACGCACGCACGATCACCAAGGATCTCACACCCAATTCACCTTGGATGCGGTGGGTGGAGTTTCGCGAGCGCATGGTCACCGAGACCGTGGAAGAATTGAGTAGTCGGATTCGTTTTAACTCAGCCCGCTCTGGACGTCGTATCCTTGTCTCGGCTGCGTATTTTCCCGGTTACAAGAAGGAACGCGGCTCGAACCCCAAGTGCCAAAATTGGTATGTGTGGGTCGAGCGCGGACTTCTCGACCTGTCCACCCCAATGTGCTACAGCCCGAGTTTGGAAGGCTTGAAAGAGGAGCTCGCTGAAGTTCGCGAGGTGCACGTCGGAAAACCAACAGCTTGTATTCCGGGCCTCGCGGTCGGCAGGTTCTCAAGTCCTCACCCGCCCTACCTCCAGCAGCTTGAGCTCGCGCGGAACGCCGGCTTCCCGGCCATTGCTGTTTTTAAGTATGAAACCCTAAAGGACGAAATCGAAAAGCTAAAGTAAGCGTGTCCCCGCTCACATTAAACCGGGAAGGCTTGACGCGCGAGGAGTCTTTCTTCGGCTTCTGTCTCAGCTCATGCTCGAGCGCATAAGTGAGAAAGTTTCGTTGCTTTTTGCGGTTCGCGTATGGCAAAAGAAAGTGAACTCAGCTGTGGCTGGCGCAAACGAAGGAGCATGCGCACGTGAAACCGCGAAAATGGCGAATGGGTATGGTCGGTGGGGGGATTGGCGCTTTCATTGGAGCAGTCCACCGAATGGCTGCCCAGCTTGACAGCGCGATTGAGCTCGTCTGTGGCGCCTTCAGTTCGGATCCGCACCGAAGCCGTGAAAGTGGTCTCGCGCTCGGCGTGTTGCCCGAGCGCAGCTACCGGTCGTGGGAAGAAATGTTTGTCCGCGAACTCCTTCTGCCGCCCACTGTGCGCATGGACTTCGTCTCAATCGTCACGCCAAATCATCTTCACTTTCCAATTGCAGAAGCCGCGTTACAGGCGGGGTTTCCAGTCGTCTGCGATAAGCCATTGTGCCGGACACTGGACGAAGCGCGCAAATTGTTCGCTCTCGCGCGGCAAACGAAGCTACCTTTTTGCGTAACCTACAATTACTCGGGTTATCCGCTTGTGAAGCACGCCCGCTGGCTTGTTCTCAGCGGCAAGCTCGGTAGGGTCCGAAAAGTCGTCGTCGAGTACCCCCAAGGCTGGCTCGCGCGGCCAATTGAGCGCGAGGGCCAAAAGCAGGCCTCGTGGCGTACCAACCCAGAGTTCGCCGGACTCGGCGGCGCAATTGGAGATATTGGGACTCACGCTGCCCACCTTGCCGAATACGTCACAGGACAGCGTATCACGCATGTGTGTGCGGATCTGACTTCGTTTGTTGAGGGCCGGGTCTTGGACGACGACGCAAGCGTCCTCCTGCGATTCTCCGAAGGAGCTCGAGGCATTCTTCATGCCAGTCAGGTTTGCATCGATGAGGAAAACGGCTTAAGCATTCGTGTTTATGGGACTGAAGGCGGACTCGAATGGCACCAAGAAGAGCCGAATACGCTGATCCTAAAGTGGCCCAACCGCCCGCGCGAAATTGTGCGGGCTGGAGTCAATTCGCATGCCGACTTAGCTCCAGCTGCTCGTGCGGCGTGCCGACTTCCTTTGGGCCATCCTGAGGGGTTTATCGAAGCTTTTGCAAACGTCTATCGGGGATTCACTCAAGCATTGGCGTGCAGGGCTGGAGAATCGGTGCCTGACCCCCAACGTCTCGACTATCCGACAGTCGAGGAAGGAGCCCGCGGTGTCGCATTTGTGGAAGCAGTCATCCGCAGCGCAAAGTCCGACGCAGCCAAATGGGTCCCCGTTGCCGATCTACGCTCTGAGGAGGCAAACCCATGACACATCCAGTGACCTTGTTTACGGGCCAATGGGCGGATCTCCCACTCGAGGAGCTCTGCCGCCACGCAAAGGAAATGGGCTACGATGGGCTCGAACTCGCCTGTTGGGGCGACCATTTCGACGTATGGCAGGCCGTGGCGGACGATACGTATTGCGAACGCAAGATCCAGCTTCTCGACAGCTATGGGCTTCGCGTCTTTGCGATTTCCAACCATCTCGTCGGACAGGCGGTCTGCGATGACATTGATGCTCGGCACCGCGCTATTCTTCCGCAGCATGTCTGGGGCGACGGAAATCCCGAGGGAGTTCGCCAACGTGCTGCCCAAGAGATGATGCGGACGGCCCAAGCGGCGGCTCGTCTCGGCGTCAAGGTTGTCAACGGCTTCACAGGGAGCAGCATCTGGCGCTACCTCTACTCGTTTCCGCCGGTTCCGAAAGATATGATTGACGCCGGGTTTGAAGACTTCGCTCGTCGTTGGCGACCGGTCCTCGATGAGTTTCAGAAATATGATGTGCGTTTTGCTCTGGAGGTCCACCCGACGGAGATCGCGTTTGATATCGTAACGGCGCAACGAGCGCTTGATGTTTTGGACTATCATCCAGCGTTCGGCTTCAATTTTGATCCCAGCCATCTCGCCTATCAAGGTGTCGACTACATCGAGTTCCTGCGACGCTTTCATCAGCGGATCTTTCACGTGCACATGAAAGATGTGACGTGGGCCCCTGCCCCGGCGTTGAGCGGGGTTTTCGGCGGCCACTTGGATTTCGGCGACCCGCGTCGCTACTGGGATTTTCGTTC
Organism: Candidatus Sumerlaea chitinivorans; assembly: GCA_003290465.1. Taxonomy (GTDB): domain Bacteria; phylum Sumerlaeota; class Sumerlaeia; order Sumerlaeales; family Sumerlaeaceae; genus Sumerlaea; species Sumerlaea chitinivorans. The sequence continues at coordinate 1,860,952 of CP030759.1, read as the reverse complement.
GCTTGGCCGCGGACGCATTGATTTCGAAGCCATCATCCGCGCTCTGCACGAAATCCACTACACTGGCCCACTATCGGTGGAGTGGGAGGATGCGGGAATGGACCGCTTCCACGGCGCGCGCGAAGCCTGTGCTTTTGTTCGCCGATTGGATTTTCCACCCTCCGCCCAGAAATTTGATGCAGCCTTCTCCAACGAGTAGGTCGCGCGACTTCAGCCGAGGCCTTCTGCGTTGGATTAGAGGAGGGACGGCACGGGAATAAGGGCTCGTGGGTGTTGGGAAATAATCTTTGTCCTCCTGCTTGTATCGGCCCACCGGCTCCGTCTTGCGTGGCGGAGTAACATCTAACGCCTCTGCACCTTGAAATGAGAAATGGCGTTGCGAAGTGCGCAACCGCGCATCCCTTCTTGGGAATCTGAAAACTATGCCGGCAAGCCTCGGGCAGGGCGTTTTTCCAAATGTAGGTTCATCCCGCAACGCTTTGCTGGGTAGCATCGGCGGGGCAGCGGAAAGCTCGAGGCACACACGCCATCCCGCCGAGGATTGAGCTTGTGTTAGCGTAACGGCTATTTCGGATTTGGGACGAACTCCCCGCCGCGACATTCCTTCAAGTAGCGCAGGGCGCGCACTTGCCCGGTCATTTCCAAATCGTCTCGATAGACAGGGTCGTGCCAACCTTCGATATCAATGGAGCCCCGGAAACCACCCATTCGCAGTTCACTGATGATGTCGCTCCAGTTGGTATCGCCAAACCCCGGCGTTCGATGGAAGCACCACGGCACGGCGCCCTGAATTCCGTGGGTGCGCACAACATCCCAACGAATCGTAGCATCTTTGCCGTGCAGATGAAAAACCTTTCTTACCCACTTGCGTAATTGCGCAACTGGCTCGATGAGTTGGACAAGCTGGTGGCAGGGTTCCCACTCCAATCCCAGATTGTTGTCGGGGAGAGCGTCAAACATCAGTTCCCAAGCATCTGGATTATGGGCGATGTTCCAGTCGCCGGTCTGCCAGTTTCCCCCCATCGCGCAGTTTTCAAAGGCAATGCGCACCCCTTGGTCCGCTGCGCGTTTGGCCAACGGACCGAAGACCTCTTTGAAACGCGGAATGGAATCGGGGATGGAAGCTCCGCGCACCCGGCCGGCAAAGCCAGCCACGATGTCCGCACCAAAAAGATGCACCGAGTCGATCGCTCTCTCAAAGAGCTCACGCAAACGAGCATCTTCCTCTGTTGTGCCCAACGGATTGCCAAACACACCAAGAGAGCTAATTACTGCACCCGAGTCTCCAAGCGCGCGCTTCACTGCGTCACTCAGCTTCGCAAAATCCACGCCTGAGTCCGCTGGGCCAAACGTTAGACTGAAACTCTCGAAGCCATAAGGTAGAATCTGCGGAATGTATTCCGGCGCACGTACGCCCGGCACGAGTGTGCCAATGCGAATGTCGAGTAGTGGGGTCTCGTGGATCATCGGTTTGCGTCCTTGTTTTGTGGTGTCATAAGATCGTTATCCTTGTCGAAGCCTTGCCAGCACACGTCGCGTGATTTCCGCGATTAGCTCTTCGTGCTTGTGTCTTGGACCTGCACATCCCTCAAGACTACGCCCCGTATCTTCCAGCGAGGCCCGGCGTGGGGGGACCTCCGGCGAACATAATGGTCGATCTTTCTCTTCCAAGCGCCGGTCTCGGTAGCCAAGTTTCTCGCGGATTTTCAGCAACGAGACAACTTGCTCGTGGTCCAATTGTTGCCAATCCCCAATATGCGCAGCCAGAATCAAGATCCGGCAATACTGATCGAGTGTTTCCATGCGATAATACGCTTCGTACGGATCCTGCCCAACGGTCACTGCCCCATGATTGGTGAGCAGAAATGCGTTGTGGTCGCGCACGTAGGGGAGAAGCACCTCGGCAAAGGCATGTGTCCCTGGGGTCTCGTAAGGAGTCATTGGAATTTCCCCCAGCAGCACTTCGACTTCGGGCAGCACGCATTTGGGAAGAGGGCGGCGCGTAATCGCAAAAGCTGTGGCATGGGGCGGGTGCACATGGACCACAGCCCGCACATCCGGGCGCGCCCTGTAAATTGCCAGATGCATTTTCAGTTCGCTCGTCACCGGCCGTGGGCCACTCACTTGGTTCCCGTCCAAAGTCACAATGGCCAGCTCCTCGGGTCGCATGAATCCCTTGCTCACCATCGTTGGGGTGGCCAGCACGCGGTCGGAACTTAGCCGGACCGAGAAATTCCCGTCGTTGGACGCCACATATTCACGCATCCAAACGCGTCGCCCAATCTCGCACAAGGCTTCGCGCATCGCACCTTCGTCAAAATAGGGTTCCTCGCGGCCAATCTCCGTTTGCATACCTCGTATGTGTGCGCACACCGCTCCCGCATGCAACGTCAAACCAACGTAGTTGCCGCGCAGACTCCAAGGTGAAGCGTACTCAGCGCTTGCAAATTTCGATTTCCGCTTTATCAAGACCAAAGTCAAATCACGCAAAGGACCTTTGAAGTATGCGTAGAAACAAGATCACTATCGTCGGTGCGGGGAATGTCGGGGCGACTGCGGCTCACTGGGCAGCAGTTAAGGAGCTTGGGGATATCGTTCTTGTGGACGTGGTCGAGGGAATTCCGCAAGGCAAAGGCCTCGACCTGCTCGAAGCCGGTCCTGTGGAACTCTTCGACTGTAATATTGTGGGGACAAACAGCTACGAGCCCACGGAAGGCAGCGATATCGTTATCATCACCGCTGGCATTGCGCGAAAACCGGGGATGTCGCGCGATGACCTGCTCAAAACCAATGCGGGTATTGTGAAAAGTGTTGCGGAGCAAGCGGTCAAGTACTCACCCAATGCCATCTTTATTGTGGTGTCGAACCCCCTCGACGTGATGGCCTACGTCACATACAAGGTGACCGGCTTGCCAAAGAACCGCGTCGTCGGTATGGCGGGAATTCTGGACACTGCACGCTATCGCACCTTCATCGCACAGGAAGCGGGAGTCTCCGTTGAGGACATTCAAGCTCTTGTGCTGGGTGGCCATGGCGATGACATGGTTCCGCTCGTCAGCTACACGACGATTAGCGGTATTCCCGTTACTCAGTTTATTCCTCGCGAACGGCTGGACGCGATTGTTCAACGTACCCGCGATGGCGGAATCGAAATCGTGAATTATCTTAAGACCGGCAGTGCCTACTATGCCCCCAGTGCTGCCGCAATCCAAATGGCCGAGGCCATCCTCCGCGACAAGAAGCGCGTGCTCCCGTGTTCGGCGTGGCTGGAGGGAGAATTCGCGCTGCGTGACGTGTTTGTTGGGGTGCCCGTGGTGCTTGGAGCGAATGGCATTGAGAAAATCATCGAGGTGTCCCTGACCGACGAAGAATTCGCTGCTCTCCGCCAGAGCGCCGAGCATGTCCGCGCGAATATGGCAAAGGTCGAGCTCTAAGGAACGGAGGCTTGTTCCTTTACTTGTGGTGCGCCGGCGCGAATAGCGCATCCACATCTTAGAGGTGCTGTGCGTCTGGTGCTTTGCGCTATAGCTTGAGAGAAACGGGCATACGCTTTTGAGCGTATGCCCGTTTGTTTTTGGAGGGTCGAATGGAATGTGCCCATGCCTAAGCCCCTCACTCTACCCAAGCTCTTGCAGAATCGTCGGAGTTGCTCGGAGCGAGTGTCCTGAGGGCTGAGCTTTGAACCGATGGCATGCGCATGGTTTCTCTCAGACCAGAAAAGCTGAGGCATCGCTTGCAACTAAGCCCCGTTCCTGAGTAAACGAATTGAGAATGGGACGTAAACGCCGAGCACAACAAGTCAAAACGCTGGATCTCGCAATGCAAGTGGGGGGCCCCACGCACAAGCACTTGAAGGCAAGCCCACACGTTCTGGCCCCTGCGCTCTTAATCGCGGTGACGGCCATCACGTTCTTGCCGACTCTCTTCAATGATTTCACGAACTGGGACGATAACATCAATCTCACCGAGAACCCCCTTCTCATTCCTCCGACTTGGTGGGGACTTTGGCAGTTTTGGAAAGCCCCCTTCGAGAACCTCTATGTTCCCCTCTTTTATACTTCCTACTTTGTAGACTTGTTGCTTGGCGGCGGAGTTCCGCGGGCATCGATCACACACGCCATAAATGTTCTACTGCATTGCACAAATGTCGGACTGGCGTTTTGGTTAATCTGCTATTTATTAGATAAGTTAGCAGATTCGACCGACCTGCGTGCACATACCGGCGTATCACGAGTGGTCGCGTGTGCACTGGGAGCATCAGTGTTCGCTCTCCATCCCTTGCAGGTGGAGGCGGTAGCATGGGCAACGGGCCGGAAAGATCTGCTTGCCGGCTTCTTCACCCTGTGGGCGTTCGCAAGGTATCTACGCTACACAGAATCGCGTAGCTCCGCCGCTGCCTCCCCGCGCGCCGCGTTCTTACGCGAATGTGCCGGCCTTGCGCTATTCCTCCTCGCGCTCTTGGCGAAACCTTCAGTAGTTGTGTTGCCAGTGGTGCTGGCGCTCTTGGAATTCTGGCGTCGAACAGGCTGGCGCGAGATCGCACGGCGCACGGCACCTTGGTTTGTCCTCGCGCTTGTGTGGACATTGCTCACCTCGCGGACACAAGAGCTGACGCCTGAAGCGCGGGCACAGCTCACCCCGCTCTGGACGAGACCCTTTATCGCGGCCGACGCAATCATGTTTTATCTAAAAAAGCTCGTTTGGCCCGTCGATTTGGTTGCTGTTTACGGGCGGACCCCGCTGGTCGCGATAAACGATCCTTTCGTCTGGTTTACTTTGCCCCTGCTTGTGATTGCAACCGGCATGGCTCTCTGGCGACGCGGTGTCGTGGGTTTTGCCTTTCTGATGTTCGAGGTATTTCTTCTTCCCAATTCCGGGTTAGTCCCCTTTGTTTATCAGCAGCATTCTACTGTGGCGGATCGCTACGCTTATCTCTCGCTCTTGGGGGCTGGGCTTGGTGTGGCCGCCGTCCTTGCACGCGTGTTTGCGCAACCGTCTCCTGCGCGCCGAAAGTTTGCCATGGCTGTTGCTCTTGGTGTGTCAGCAGTAGCTGCTTTTCTCTCTTTTCGCCAAACGCTGGTGTGGCGAACAAGCCAGACTCTTTGGGAAAATGCTGTGAAAAGTGTGCCCGATGTTGCTCTTTCCCGTGCGAACCTTGCTGCCGTTTACATGAAACAGGATCGCCGCGAGGAGGCGATTCAGGAATGCCGCCGCGCCATCGAGCTCGATCCACGTCAAGAGCGCGCGCACTCGAACTTGGGCGTGCTTCTACTATGGAAGGGGGAAACCACCGCCGCTTTGGCTCACCTGCGGCGCGCGATCGAGATCCGCCCCACTTACGGGCAGCCCCATGCACATCTGGGAGACTACTACGCACGTAGCGGCAAGATCCAGGACGCTATGCGCGAATACCAAGAGGCAATCCGTTTGGACCCAAAAGCAACCCACGCCTATGTCGGTCTCGCCTACTGCTACTTTCGTCTGGGGCGTCTTAAGGAAAGTGAAGATACGCTCTTGCAATCGATTGCCACGCGCCCTCACCATGCGTCAGTCTGGGTTATTTATGGGAACTTTTTGGCGGATGTGGGACGCAAGCGCGAAGCTGCAGCCGCGTTTCAGCATGCGCTAACCCTTGACCCCTCGAATCGTGAAGCGCGTGAGAAACTCAATGCATTGGGAGAGACGCGACCCGCTGATGAGTCCGCAGGACAGTGACTGTCCCCTACTTCACCATACTGGAGATGAATAGAAAATGCGTCGGCAAATATGAGTTTTGCGCTGCCTGATCGGGATGGCGGCGATGAGTGCGTTACTTGTGCTCTGCTTGAGTGCCAGGATTTTTTGAAGGATACGACGACCATGGCTAAGTGTGCAGTTTGTGGAAAATCGCCGGGTGTGGGCAACCACGTCAGCCACGCGAACAACCGCCGCAAGCGGCGTTGGCTTCCGAATATCCAACGTGTCCGCGCACAGGTCGGTGAAAGCGTGCGACGCATTCGTGTGTGCACTGATTGCTTGCGGTCGGGGCGCGTGCAGAAAGCGATCAGCCGTCCTGCTGCATAAAGACGCTCTCATCCGAGCGCGTTCGCGAGTTTCAGTGCCGCTTGCAGGTCACCTGCAGGCGGCATTTTTATTTGTATCACGATTTGCCGAGTATAGCGTCCGCTTAGAAACTGTGAAAGCAAACCCAACGTTGGCAGCAACATCTCCGTTGCTTAAGAGTGACAGCGTACGCATTGCAATGCGTCCTGGCGGTTGAACCGCCCCGCAAGTTACACCGAATTAGATTGGGCAGCATTCAGCGCACAACTCATCTGTACCTTTCCAGCGTACAAGCTTGTCCGCGCCCCTCCGATGTTCCGAAGCGACACTGCGTGTTGCTTCTTTCAGATTGCAAAACGTGTGCCGCCATAAAAGAACGCAGTCCATGGACATTCGGTATCCTTCACGCATTCGACTTGCTCGCATCCCCACACCCATTGAGTTTTGCCCACGTCTGACCGAAGCGTTTGGTGGCCCCCGCATTTTCGTGAAACGCGACGACCTGACGGGATCTGTCCTGTCAGGAAACAAAGTCCGGAAGCTTGAGTTTAGCATCGCGGAAGCCCTTCGCGAAAAAGCGCAAGTCATCATCACAGCGGGCGGCATTCAATCGAATCATTGTCGAGCGACCGCGCTTGTCTGTGCCCGGCTGGGCCTCGAGTGCCACCTTGTGCTTCGCGGTTCACGCAGTCGCACTCCGGATGGAAATCTTTTGCTCGATTACCTTGCCGGCGCGCGCTTCTCTTTTTTCCCCCGCGAAGTGTACTCCACCCGCAAGCCCGAAATCGTGGCGGATCTGATCGAGCGTTACGCCAAGCAAGGCAAACGCGCCTATTATATTCCGGTGGGTGCCTCAAACGCGATCGGCACATGGGGCTACGTGCGCGCATTCGAAGAGATCCTGACGCAAGCCGAGCGCATGAAGCTGACTATCCACCACCTTGTCACGGCCGTAGGTTCGGGTGGAACCATGGCGGGGCTTCTTGCAGGCCAACTCCTCACACGGCGCAAGAATGTGCGCATCTGGGGCGTCAACGTCTGCGACGATGCCCAGACCTTTATCACCGAGATTCGGCGAATTCTTGAGGAGATGAACGACCGGTTTCACACGCGATTCCGCACAAGCTCAGTTGCTGTGAACATCTTGGACGGCTACGTGGGCGAAGGCTATGCGATCCCGTACAATGACGAGCTGAAGCTCATCGCGTTTGCAGCTCGCGCCGAGGGGCTCGTGTTCGATCCCGTTTACACGGGGAAGGCTCTCTATGGGCTTCGCGAGGAAATTCGCAAAGGCCGCTTTCGGAAAAACGAAAACGTTCTCTTCATCCATACTGGTGGTGTGTTTGGGCTCTTCCCGCAACGCGATGTGATCGCCAGCGTGTTGCGCGAGACAATTGAGTAAATTTCGGGAGCGAATCGGGAGCGAATGACTGCGGGGGGAGTTAAGCAAATGGCATAGCTCAATGGCCGTGTTGCCGCTTCCACGCCATTCGCAAAGTGGGTTCTGTAAGACCCATCGGCCGGCTCCTCTCCAGCTGCACCTCAGCTGCAGAGTGTCTCGACCTACCGCTCGATCCATACGTCGAGCACCTGACGTCCCCATCGGTTTGCTTTGCGATGGGAGGAGACGAAGATGTCGAGTCGGTCCGGACCTTTGATTGCGCCACCCCGATCCGACACGACTCCCCATCCCCACCCCGGCACGTACATCTTCGTGCCAAATGGGTAGTAGTTCGTGTCCGCAGCAATCGTCCCGTAGCGGCGCAATCCTGCCACCGGAAAAGCCACAAGTCGAATCGGAATTTTCCAAGGATGTTCCAAGCTATCCCGCGAGAAAAGTCCGGGCCGTGGGGTCTTCAGTCGGTCGCCACTTGCAGTGCGCCCCGTGTAGCGTCGCCCGCGGTCTGGGCCTTTACTGACGTAGCGATTCCAAACATCGAGCTTGAGGTAGCGCCAACTTCCGCGCGTGTAGTCGTTACACTTCCCGCATGGGCAATAGGCTGTCACTTCCATCGTGCGCCATTCCGCGAAAACCCCTGTCGGCAGGAGCGCACACACAAGCACGAGCCACCGCGCCTGTCCCAAGGAAGCTCGAACCAACTGCAGCCAACGATCCGCTCGAACACGCATATGCCCATACGGGATGCGACTGCGTTTTTTAGCAACAAAAACTGCGTGTTCTCATGTATGCAGTCGCGAGATGTCGTATGCCCTGAAATTTGAGATCGAGTGCACCGCTACGGGTTCAAGTGCGCGAGTCGGGAAACTCACCACGCCGCACGGAGAAATTGAAACACCAGTGTTCATGCCCGTCGGAACGAAGGCCACGGTCAAGGCGATGACGCCCGAAGAGCTCGAAGAAATCGGCGCGCAGATTATCTTGGCCAATACATTCCACCTATTTTTGCGCCCCGGTGATGAAATTGTCCGAGAACTTGGTGGCCTGCATCGCTTCATGCATTGGTCGCGCGCGATCCTCACCGACAGTGGCGGCTACCAAGTGTTCTCGTTAGCAAAGCTCAATAAGATTACTGAAGAGGGGGTGGCGTTTCGCTCGCCCATTGATGGCGCGGCCTTGTTTCTGACGCCCGAGCTCTCCATTCGCATTCAGGAGAATCTCGGGGCGGACATCATTATGTGTTTTGATGAGTGCACGCCTTATCCTGCGACCCACGATTACGCGAAGTCCTCTGCCGAGCGCACAGCTCGTTGGGCCGAACGGTGCAAGAGGGCCCACCAGCGGGACGATCAGGCGCTCTTCGGAATTGTCCAAGGCGGCGTCTATCCAGATCTGCGCGAATGGAGCGCACAAGCCACCGTTGCACTCGACTTCGTCGGGTACGCGATTGGTGGGCTGAGTGTGGGCGAGCCAAAAGAAGAAATGCAGCTCGCGCTCGAAGTGATGGACCGCACACTTCCGCGCCACAAACCGCGTTACTTGATGGGTGTCGGTACGCCGGCTGATTTTTTCATGGGGGTGGAGCAAGGCGTGGACATGTTCGATTGTGTGATGCCCACGCGAACTGCGCGCAATGGCCGACTCTACACACGCGAGGGACTTCTCAACATTCGCAATGCGAAGTACACGAGGGATCCACGCCCTGTGAGCGAGAGCTGCCGCTGCTACACGTGTCGCCACTATTCGCGCGCGTACTTGCGACATCTCATGATGTCGAACGAGATTCTTGGCTCGCGCTTGGCGACATGGCACAACCTGTATTACTTCGTGGATCTTATGCGCGCCATTCGACAAGCCATCCGCGAGAATCGCCTCGAGGCGTTAAAGCGGCGTGCCCTTGAACCGTACTCACAACCCGCAGAACACTGACAACCTGTCTTCGAGTTATCGAATTAGGTGTGTCCAAAAGACGCAACTCTGACGCTACTGCACGTGATCCTCGCCGTTGGGACTGCCAGAATGTGTCTCGTTCTCTGACAATAGTGCGTGCCCCCCCTTTTTGGGGAGTGGTAGGCCACCAACACTGTCAGAGCGAACTACCGGAATTGGGTTAAGATTCACCGAGCTCTGTTATGGGGACAGAAAAAAACGACGAAATTCCCAATTTCCCCGATTTCAGGAGAGCAAACCGCCAAAAAATAGCTGTACAAACGATTGATTTGCATATAGTTAGGCAGAATCGTGGGGAGTAAAACTTTTCCGCTGATTTTCCTTGCGTCGTTCGACAGAACTATGTATCACCTTGGTGAATTTTGGTGAATTGTGGGGAAAAATGGCACCAAATGGCCGAGAAATAAGCCCGATTGAAGTCCGACTGGGGTTCATGGGGCGCTATGAGGTCTCTGTAGACCAAGCCGGCCGTGTGGCCATTCCCACAAAGTTTCGGGAAATACTTTTGCAGACGTATGGCGAAGAAGGCAGTCATGTGGTTTTGGCTCCCATAGGGCCGAGGATCAAAGTTTTCCCGGTACCGGTATGGATGGAAAGAGTCGAGAGTGAGTTGATGCGATTGTCAAGGATGAATCCGCTCGCGGACCAAGTGTTCCACTTGTTCTACAACAAGTCCGTGGCTCAGCAGCTCGACTCACAGAGCCGGGTGCGGATCCCAAGCGAGATGATCGAGGAGCTCGGCTTGGGGCGCAAGGTGTTCGTCACCGGCCAAAAGGATTACATGGAGATTTGGCCGCCAGAGAAATGGCGGGAGGCCGAGGAAAAGTTTACAGCCAACTACGAGAAAACCTTGGCTGAATTGTTTGGTGGGCGACCGAAGCAAGCGGACGCTTAGCGATGGTGCATCGCCCCGTACTGCTTAAGGAGGTTATGGAATTGCTGGACCCGAAACCGGGCATGGTGGCGGTGGACGCGACGGTCGGTGCCGGAGGGCATGCGGCGGCGATCCTCGCGCGCATTTGTCCTGGTGGGTTCCTGCTTGGGCTGGATCGTGACCCGCAAGTTGCGGAACTTGCGGAGCGGGCGCTGGTAAGTGCTGGTTACACCCGCGGTAGTCACTTCGAGGTCGAGGTGCGGCGGTTTTCTCAAGTGGAACAGGCGCTGGCCGACCGCCGCATCCCCGGCTGCGACATTTTGCTCGCGGATCTTGGGGTTTGCAGTTTGCACTTCGACGCCCCCGACCGGGGCTTTAGTCTCAAAGCGGATGGTCCGCTCGACATGCGTCTCAACCCGCATGAACCCGAAGCCCCGACGGCCGCTGAGCTGGTAAACACAGCGAGCGAAAACGAGCTAACGAAGATTTTTCGTGAGTATGGCGAAGAGCGCTGGGCGCGTCCGATCGCACGAGCGATTGTGCGCGAGCGAGCCCGGGCACCCATTCGCTCCACGGCGCAGTTGCGCGAGATTGTGGCTCGGGCGATCCCGCGCAAAGCGTGGCCGCCGAAAGTGGATCCGGCGACTCGCGTGTTCCAAGCGCTGCGCATTGCCGTGAACCGGGAGTTGGAGGAGCTCGATGCGCTGCTCGCAAAGCTGCCCGAAATTTTACGAGTGGGCGGACGGGCTGGGATTATCAGCTTCCACTCACTCGAAGATCGGCGCGTGAAAGAAGCTTTTCGCGAGCTTGCGCGCGAATGCACGTGTCCGCCCGAATGGCCGCAATGTCGGTGTGAGCGACGCCCAAAGTTTCGGGTGCTGACGCGAAAACCGGTCACAGCAAGTGAAGCTGAAGTGGAGCAGAATCCGCGCGCGCGGAGCGCCAAACTCCGTGTGATTGAACGGATTGCGAAAGTTTGATGCCGAACGCTCGAAGCGGGCGGCCAGAAAAGTTGCAAAAGGAAAACGCGTGATGGCAACGAGAGTGGTGAGCCGGAGTCTCACACATGCAAAAAGTCGGCAGCCGCGTTCCCCTTCGCTCGACGAAGGGCATCTGACGGCTGGGCTCTTGCTGTTCGTAGTCGTTTGCGTGCTCGGGATTGCTCGGGTGTGGCTACCGTTCTACACTCGCGACCTGCGCGTCGAAGCGAAGCGTTTCCAAGAACGCGCACGGGCGCTGACCGTCCGTGAGCAGATTTTGCAGAACGAAAAGGCCATGCTCAGCGATATGCCAAAGCTCCTTCAACAGGCGCGCACTCAGTTGGGGATGGTAGAAGTGAGCTCGCGCATGAGGGGCGTGGTCGCGATCCCCGCCGAGCTGCAGATGAAGTACGCTGCTCCAATGGGCTCTTCGAGGGTGGTGGCGAATGTGGAGGAACCCACGGAGTTTGTGGGAATGGCCCAGCGTTTGGTGAATCTGTTTGCGCCAACGAAGGCGTTCGCAGCTGAAGGGCGGGCAGAGAAAGCTTCCAGCGCAAGGCCAGCGTTGGATTTAAGCCCAACCAAGGAGGGTCTTTCAAAAGCGGACTGAAAAAGTTTAGCCGGATCGGCGGCAGGGCGACTGTTCTCGTAGATTGCGACTGCTGAAAAAGTGGAAATGTTGGTAAATTGCTCCTGTTCCTGTTCCCGAGACCGTTCCTGCGACAGCCGAAGCTGAACAAGCGGACACGTTCTGGCAGAAAAAAGAAGAGCGAAGGTGGGCCCCTTCGCTCTTAGGTTCCAGCTCCTGTCCTCGTAGAAAGTGCTGGCTGCGGTACCCCTCCAGACCAGCAAACGCTGCTGATCCGGCTTTTTCCAGACTTCGCGGCATGCAATAGAAACGGTGTGGGCGGTATAGTCAACTCTGAAAGTCAGAATGTAGATAGAAGGGCCGCCATTGCCGCGACTTGTTCTGGAAATAGGTTGTTAAATGACTGAGCGATCGCGTCTTATCCGACTAAGAGCTGTCCTACTGGTACCAACGGTTCTGCTCGCGTTGGGGATAGTGGCGCGCTTGTATTACCTGCAGGTAATCCGCTACGAGTACTATCGCAAGAAAGCGGACAGCCAGCATCACACGGTCGTCAAATACATGCCGTGTCGCGGTAAGATCCTTGACCGAAATCTGCGTGAGCTCGCGACGGGTGTCTTGACGAAGTCACTCTATGTGGATCCCTCCGGAATTCACCCATCGGTCCGAGCTGATCTTGCCCACGATCTCGCTACGGCTTTGAACACCGATTTCGACACGGTTTTCCACCGGTTGAGTAACAAGTCGCCTACCCCACTCATGCGCAAAATCGAGGATGACGCCATTTTTCAGGCAATTGCTGCCGTGAGGGAGAAGTACCGCAAGCGCATGGTGGAACCCAAGACACCTGCAATTCAACCCAACGCTTTCTACTTTGTGGAGGAGACAAAAAGAATTTATCCACGGCGAGATTTAGCCTCGCATGTGATAGGCTACACCGAACTCGACAACACTGGCGACAATAAGGGGCTCGCCGGAGTGGAGCGTTCTTACGACGAACAACTGAGAGGGAAAATCGGGGTGGATCGGGTCTTTAGGAATGCTCTGGGGGCGAATTCGGTCATGGAGCCTGTGGACCCAGAGGTCCTCGAGAGCACCTACGGCAACACCGTCGTGTTGACCATTGATGAGGTCATTCAGCGCGCTGCCGAAGCCTCCCTCCGCAAATACGTCAACATGTTCTCGGCCGATGCTGGTGTGGCTGTTGTGTACGACGTCAAAACCGGCGAAGTGCTCGCCATGGCCAATTGCCCGACTTTTGACCTCACCAATGTTGCCGCGGCCACGGATTTCACGCGCCGCAACCGCGCCATTACCGACGCCATCGAGCCCGGTTCCGTCATGAAAATTTTCACGTACGCCAGCGTCATAGAAGAGGAACGGATTCGTTCGCTTGAGGAAATGGTGGACTGTGAAGGTGGACGCTGGACCGTTGCGGGCCGGACAGTCGTGGATTCCCACGCCATTGGGACGGTGCCCATACGCATCGCTTTCGCGCAATCGAGTAACGTTGCAGCCGCAAAACTCGCAATGGGGCGTCTCACCCCAGCGAAATTCTATCGGCACCTTGTAAGTTTCGGTTTTGGCGAAAAAACTGGCATCGATCTGCCCGGCGAGGCGACTGGCAGACTTCGGCCACTCAAACAATGGACAGCGCAGAGCGTTGCTTCTCTCGCCTACGGTTACGAACTTCAGGTCACCGCAATTCAGGTGGTGGCTGCTGCCGCAGCCATTATGAACAATGGCATTTACATGCAGCCACACATTGTCCGCGAGATCCGCAACTACCGCGGAGAAATCATATCCCAAGTCTTGCCCCAGAAACTTCGCCGGGTCTGCAGTCCGGCCACCACGGAAAAAATGAAGCAGTTGATGGAAGCCGTGGTGCGCGAGGGAACGGGTAAGGCGGCCCAACTTGCCGAGTACCGCGTTGGAGGCAAGACCGGCACGACCATTAAGATTGACCCCAAAACCGGCAAATACTCCCGCGGGAACTATATTGGCTCGTTTTGCGGGGTGGCCCCCCTGGAAGACCCTCGGATATGTATCTACGTCTGGATTGATAACCCGCGCGGCGGAACCTACTACGGTGGACAAGTTGCGGCTCCTGTTTTCAAAGAAATTGCTGAGGTTGCTTTGAAGCAGCTCAAGGTGCCTGTCAGTGTTCCGCAGGAGGAAACATCCGAGGACCTGAACGTCGTCTTCGATCGCGTGCGTTCGCAGTACGACGTGCAAACCGTTGCGGCTGAGAGCGAACGCAACCCCTTGGCCACTCTACTGGAACAGACTCGTCGCAACGATCAAGTTGCGACGGGCTCGATGCCTGACCTTCGTGGCCTGACAATGCGCGAGGTCCACGAGAAATTGGCCTCGTTTGACCACCCTGTGGAATACCGTGGCAGTGGAGTGGTGGTGGATCAGTCCCCGCGCCCGTACGAGACGATCGAACCCGGCGACATCGTCGTTGTGGAGTTTGGCTCGCAGGAGGAATATCTGCGTCGTCTTGCCGAACTTCCCGAATCGCAATCGGCGGCGGCCGGTTCCTCTCCAGCAACTTCACTGACGACAGCTCCAGCTGTGGCCGCGACACTTCGGATTGCACGCCATGGCAAGGAAGTCCCCTTACAAGTGGTAGCTCGCGTGACCCCAAGCGTCACCGCTACGGCAGAACAAGTGGGAGCGCCCACCTCAAACGCCTTAGTTGAAGATCCAGATCCGCGGGTGCGGTCAGGGCCTGCGCCCGACGTTGGTAAGTCCGTTTGGGCAAAGACGCTGAAACAAAGTTTCGAGGCAAGCGACGATTTATCTGCGGCGATGGATGATTCGACGTTTGGCGAGGAAACGCCGTCACCGCCTCCGACATCCCGTCCCGACACCTTGGAACGTTCAGTGCGAAGTGCCTATGACCTGCAACAAGTGCAGCAAGAATCTCCCACAGGAGGGACTGATTAGCAACAATGACCCGCCAATCGTGGACTTTGGCAAAGCTCTTTGAGGAAGCCGGAATTCCTCACCCGTTCCAACACCCAAATCGTGAAGTGGTGGCTCTGACCGATAACTCGAATCGGTGTGTGCCGAACAGTTTGTTTGTGGCGGTGCGCGGAACGAATGCCGACGGGCATGCGTTTATTTCTGATGCAATCGAGCGCGGAGCTGTCGCCGTCGTCGTCGAGCAAGAAATTCCCCCCTACGATTCGGTTGAGATCATTCGCGTGGAAGACACGCGTGAGGCACTTGGTAAGCTGGCCCACGCATGGTATGGCCATCCGTCTCGGGATCTTCTCGTCATTGGCGTTTCCGGCACAAACGGCAAGACCACAACAACGTATCTTCTCGAGTCTATCTTTTCGGCGGCTGGGTTGCAGGCGGGTGTGATTGGCACGATCGAATACCGCTTCGCCGATCAGCGGCTCCCGGCCCCAAATACTACCCCAACGGCACTGATCCTTGCTGAAACATTGGCTAAAATGCGCGCTGCCGGTGTGCAAGCTGTGGCGATGGAGGTTTCCTCGCATTCCGCCGATCAGAAACGCATCGCTGGGATTGAATTCGACGTTGGGATTCTCACCAATATCACTCAGGACCATTTGGACTACCACAAGACCATGGAGGCCTACGCAGCCGCAAAACGCAGTTTCTATTTCGACTTCCTCCTGCGTCCAAAGGCGGGAGCCAAGAAGCGAGAAGCTGTGGCGGTGTTCAATCACGATGATTCATACGGCCGCAAGTTTGCCGCAGAGTTTCCTGGTAAAAAGTTTACGTTCGGGTTAGATCAAGGGGCCGATCTCTATCCTGCCGACCTCACCGTTGACGCCACAGGGATTCGGTTTACCTTAGCTGGGAATGCTGCGCCCACTTTAGAGATCGAATCCCCACTCCTTGGTTATTTCAACGTTCAGAACATTCTGGGTGCGATCGGTGGTGCTATAGCGGCCGGACTCCCTGCCGATGCCATCGCCCGGGGCGTGGCAGCACTGAGTGGAGTTCCGGGGCGTTTCGAACGTATTGCCGCAGGACAGCCTTTTGCCGTCGTTGTGGATTATGCCCACACTCCAGATGCCCTCGAGCGTGTGCTGGCAAATGCGCGGCAAATGACGAAGGGCCGGGTGATCACAGTCTTTGGATGTGGCGGTGAACGCGACCCCATCAAGCGCCCTCTAATGGGAAAAGTCGTCGCAGGCGCCAGTGACTACATCGTGGTCACCAACGACAATCCCCGCCGCGAAGATCCCCAGCAGATTGCAGCAATGATCCTTTCGGGCATCCAAGAAGTTAATTTTCCGGAGGAGGCTCTGCGTGTTATCCTTGATCGCCGAGAAGCCATTGCCCACGCGTTGGCCGAAGCGCGTGAGGGGGATTGCGTCCTGATTGCCGGCAAAGGTGCTGAACCTTACATGGACATCAACGGCGTGAAAATCCCCTACGACGACCGCGAGACTGCGCGAGAATTACTGGTGCAACTCGGTTACAAATAAGAAGCACGTGGGAAATCGGCGAAGCACCGCGACGATGTAGGCAACACGAAAATCTTGCGAACAGAACGGGACCGGCAACAACGGGAGGTAGCAACCGCATGAATATTTCGTTTACAGAATTGGCGCAATTCCTTGGCATCTCTTCGCCTTCTGGCAACCCCGAGGGTAAGATAGCCACAATTTCCACGGATACACGCACCATCCAACCCGGCGACTGTTTTGTGGCGCTTCGAGGAGTCTCTTTCGATGGCCACAACTTCGTCCCCCAAGCAGTTGCGGGAGGGGCTGCAGCGCTGGTGGCCGAGCGGTACTTTCCTGAATTCGCGCACGTGCCCCAGTTTGTTGTCCCAAACACGCTTTGGGCGTTGGGCGAAATTGCACGACTGTGGCGCAACAAACTTGCCCACATTCCTCTCGTAGCCGTCGTTGGCTCCAATGGCAAAACGACGGTGAAAGAAATGACGGCCAACATTCTCGCGACGCGTTATCGTACGCTCTCGACGCAGGGCAACCTCAACAATCTTGTGGGCGTTCCCCTCACTCTTTTCCGGTTGGAACCCACGCACGAGGCCGCCGTGCTCGAGCTTGGCATGAACCAAGCCGGAGAGCTGGAGCGTCTCGTGCAAATCACGAGCCCCAATGTGCTGGTGCTCACAAATATCACGAACGCTCACGTGGGGATGTTTGGATCCCTCGAAGGTCTGTATGCGGCGAAAACCGAGAGTTTGCGTGCTGCTCCGCCGACGTGCAAATTTGTGCTCAATGCTGAGGATGAACTCTCGCAGCGGGCGACAGCGGAATTTGCGGGGAATCATCCAGTGGTCCGCTTTGGAGTGTGCCCTGAAGCCGACGTCCGGGCTGAATGCATTGAGCCCCTTGTTCCCTTCGGCTATCGGTTCGTGCTCGTGTTGCCATCTGGGGAAAGCACGCCCGTCGAGCTCCGGATGTTCGGTCGCCACAACGTTGCCAATGCCTTAGCGGCTGCTGCTGTCGGAGCGCTTTGTGGTGTGACCCCGCAGAAGATCGCCGAAGCACTTGCGAGCTTCCAGCCGGCATCCAATCGCAGCGAGGTCGAGGAGCTCAACGGCTGGTACCTTGTGAAGGATTACTACAATGCCAGTCCTGCCGCGGTGGAACAGGCACTGCGCTCACTGGCGGAATTTTCGGTTCCGGGCCGGCGCTATGCAGTGCTGGGCGACATGATGGAGCTCGGCGATTTGGAAGAATACTATCACACGCGAGTAGGGGAGACCGCTGCGCAAAGCGGGCTTGAACGGCTGTTCACCATCGGTACGCGGGCGCGCACGATTCATGCCGCTGCCAGTCGTCACGGTTTGCCATCTGAGCATTTTGAGGAAATCGACGACCTTGCAAAGGCACTGAAAATGCAGTTGCGAGCCGGAGATTTGCTGCTCATGAAAGCCTCTCGGCTCATGAAACTTGAACGGCTCTATGACTTACTGAAAGGGACGAAATCGAACTGATCCCATGCTCTACCATTTGCTTGATTATCTGCATCGCCACCAGTACGCTTACGTGTACGTGAACCCATTTCAGTTCACGACTTTTCGCGCAGCCGTGACGCTCATCTGTGCCCTTCTGATTTCATGGTTGATTGGGCCACGCGTCATCCTGATGCTGCGCGCTCTCAAAGCGGGGCAGCCCATCCGCGTTATCACTGTCAAAGGAGCGCCGAACCTTGCCGACATGCACGGCAAGAAAGCCGGAACACCTACTATGGGCGGGATTCTCATCATTATTTCAACGCTCATCCCTGTGTTTCTTTTCTGTGATTTGCTGAATCCACTTGTCTGGCTCCTGGTTTTGGTGATTTTCGGATTCGGAAGTCTTGGATTTTTGGATGATTTCCTCAAAGTCACCAAGCGCAACTCCGACGGGCTGAGCGCACGCAATAAGATTCTTTTTCAGATCCTTCTCGGTCTTTTCGTGGGGTTCTACCTCTACTACTTTGGCCATACTGACGTCCTACCTGTGAAATACGCTTACCGCGAAGCAGGGGGCACCCAAGTTGGTCCCTATCGTGGCTATGAGTACTTGTTGGTGCCTTTCCTGAAAAGGGTATATCCGTATCTTGGGGCCTTCTTTCTCCTCTATACGGTTCTCGTTCTCACGGCCACATCGAATGCGGTGAATCTCACGGACGGACTGGATGGTCTGTGCATTGGCACCACGACGATTGTCGCCATGACCTACTTAGTGTTCACCTACGTGGCATGCAGCGAAGCACTGGCGACAAAGCTCATGTTTCCTCACATCCCACGTGCAGACGAAGTGGTGGTGTTCTTGGGAGCTCTCATCGGAGGGTGCCTTGGATTCTTGTGGTACAACGCACATCCTGCCGAAGTATTTATGGGGGATACCGGCTCCATGGCCCTTGGCGGAGTTGTAGGAACGGTGGCTCTGATCACCAAGCAAGAGCTCATCATGCTGATCGTCGGTGGCATCTTTGTGGCCGAAGCGGCCTCTGTCATCATTCAGGTTTCGTGGTACAAGCTTACGGGCAAACGTGTTTTCCTGATGTCGCCTCTCCATCACCATTATGAGCGTAAGGGGATGCACGAGGCCAAGATTATCACGCGGTTCTGGATCGTTGCGGGGCTTCTGGCCCTGATCGGCTTAAGTTCACTGAAGCTGCGGTAGACGCGGCCCTATTGGCCCAGAGGCGGCCGTTTAGGCGCAGTTGCCAGCCTTTACGCACCAGTGTTTCCAATGCATCGCCTCCCACCCCGGCGATGGCGAGCATGAAGGGAATCCCATTCATCATGAGGCGAACCACGAGAAGTTTCTTGGCAACAAGAAACCCCAACGGTGCTTGCAGGAAGAAAAGAAGGCCCACAAGCAGCTGTCCCTGCTGACTGCGAAGGCATGCGACGAACCCGAGCCAATACAGGACAATCAGCAGCCACTCAAACCATCGCGGTGGACCAGTTGGAAGCACTGGATTTGCAAAATCGTCCAATTGAGCGCGCCAGTCCAGTCTCAGCAATTGCTCACGCGCATCTTCTCCAACAAGCAGACTCCAGGCCCCCACGAGTGTCCCGGAGGTAAACTCGGAAACGCTGTGAAGCTTGAAAAAATACTCAAAAGTCGTGATTCGTCCGCCAGCGAAGGCATTGCGCTCAAATTCTTCCCGTGAGATAAATCCGGGTTGTCCTGCAAACTCCAAGTTTCGGTAGAAAGCCGCGTGGATGTTGGTGGAGGCCATGGGATCGCCGCTTGCTTGATAGTTAGCCCAGAAATGCGGGGCCGTGAATAGGAGAAGCAGAAAAAGAGTGAGGACGACGCTCCGCCAGTTCCACCGTTTCTCCAGAGCTTGCCAAAGGTAAATCGGCACACTTGCCGAATAGGCCGTGAGGCGCGTCAACCCAGAGAATATGAGTCCTAGGCGCATGGCCCAAAGCCCCAAGCGGTCGCGCACCGAATTTTCTCTAGTGCGGAGCAGTCCACACAAGAAGATGAGAAGGGTGAGGGGCAGGGCTTCCTCACGCAAGCCCTCCACTGCACTTGACGCCAGCACTGGGTTGAAAGCATAAGCGACCCCGACCACCACACACCACCGCAACCGCATGTATCGTCGACACACCGCAAAGAGTGCGATCGCCTCCAGGGTGGACAACAAAAGGGTCAACATTCGAGGACCAAGAGGCCCCCATGCCGTCAGCTTACACCACAACCAGATAAGCCAGATGATCAGCGGTTCTCGCGGGCAGGTGTCGTACGGCCATCGCATGTTTTGAGCCATCACAAAGTACGTGGCCGAGTCAGCCGCAAGTGGGGCATCGAATTTTAGAAGCAACCACTGCCACCGCCACGCGAGCGAGAGGCCAACGATCAGGCAAACCGCAAGGAACTCGCGAAGCGATTTCTGAGCCGAGTCCGTGAATTTTGAGGTGAGCTGCCCAGAAACCAGCAGCGCCCCCGTAAGTGCGATTGTACCCCACCCCAACCAAGGGTACGTATCGGGCTGTGTTGCTACCCAAGCTGAAGCGGCAACGCTGGCAAGAATTGCCAAAAGGTTTGCACAAACTCTCGAGCAACGGAGCGAATATGCTGTCCCCAAAATCAGCCACGGGAAGAGCAAGACGACGATCGCCGCCCATGCGTCGCGCTGTACCGTTCCTTCTTCGAAGATGCGGCTTCCGAGTTCCAGCCGGTCTAAGACAAGAACCGGTTCCTCCGCATCGGCGTCATCTGGAAAGGACGCTGAAACGGTAAATTCAAATTCGTCGCTTGCTGTGCGCCAGTCACTTGGGCGGATGACCTTATTCACAAGCGGCGGAGTTGCATGGATGGTTTGGCTCTGACCGCTATCCGCAAAGGTAAACTGGACCTTTACGCCGTTGGCAGTGGGGATCCAAAGCCGTGCAAACGGGGTCTCGTTCGGCCGCTTTTTAGCGTGTAGGGTGATTTGCCACGCTTCGCCCGGTAAGATCGCGATGCCACTTTCTGTCCAGACAGGAGAGCCTTCCACACGGGCTATCTTTCTCAGGTTTTCGCCCTGATCGTCCAAGGGGTCCGTAATGCTCACGTATTCGATTGTTGCGTTAGAAAAAACGGCTAGAAGGGTTGGCCGCATTAGCCAAGTTCCCACAGCGAGCAGGAGAAGAGAGCCGAGCAATGGTCCCCATGCCAAGCGGACCCAGTCCTGCCAGTGTGCGAAAAGTGTGCAATTCACCTTGTGCCAGAGGGGGCGCCGACTCTCCCAGAGTCTACTCAGAGCCTCCGAAAATTTCGCAAATATCGGTTCCCGTTTCCTCATCGAGCGTTCTTTGAAAAGACAGACGAGACCTCCAAAGCGAAGGAAAGCAAGAATCGCCCACTGAAACGCACTAGCCAAAGAGACTTTTTGCTTGTGACCATAGACAAGAGTGACGTTTCTACCAGTTTCATACAGCGCAAAACTCCGACGGAGCAAACTCAGGGTGAGTTTAGTCGAAAAACTTCAGGCAATCGAATTCCTCGGTCGCGAATTCGCGACATGGCTCTACTGGCGAAGTGAAACAGGAAATGGGCAAATCCGCCTTGAAGGCATCGAGCCGTTTGAGGCTTGGTTTGAATCGCCCGTGGAGCTCGTCAACGATTTTGGGGAAGCGACTTCAGTGGTATTGAAGGGCTCGACCCCGCTTGAATCCCCAGAGGCGCGCCAAGCACTTCTCGAGAACAAGAAGATTCAGCGGGCTCACTTACGCCTTAATTTACGCAATCAGACTTACAGTTTTGCCTTCCATGCTGGCCGATTCGCAATCTCGGGGCTACGTCTCCCCATCCCCCCCAATGTTCCGCCGACCGATATCGTGGTGCTTCGCTTAGAACTTATAGACGAATTCGAGCGTTTCTTTGAATCGCTCTTTCGGGTTTTCTTAAGGCTGCGAATGGACGACGCCAAATGGAAGGTGGAGCGCAAGAAGCTTGCTTCGTGGATCGCAAGTTTCGACGAGGCGTGACGACGTGCCGGACCAAAGACATTACTGGGATGCCAATCTCGACCCACAAAACGTGGGGGCAAGCAGGCGTGCAGAGCTTGTTGCAGAAATCAGGCGTGAGCGGGAATACTTTTTTACCCCTGAGCGCCGCGCTCTGCTGAGTGCACTTGGTCCGCTCGAAGGCAAGATCATCTTAGAAATTGGAGCTGGCCTAAGCTATCAGGTGTTGTACTTTGCCGAGGGGGGCGCGCGGATGATCGCCTGCGATCTCTCTCGCGAGCGGCTGGCTGCGCTGAGAAGCGCGGCACGGGCTCTTTTGACTCCTGAGGCGGCAGCTCGAATTTTGTACGTACAGGGCGCGGCAGAAGCGTTGCCTCTTCGCACAGCAAGTTGCGATGCCGTGTGCACGAAGTCCGTGCTCATACATACGAACCTTCCAAAGTCAGTTAGTGAAGCCGCACGTGTACTTCGGCCCGGAGGTTCTAGCGCATTTACCGAGCCCATGCGCAAGCACCCACTGGTGAATCTTTATCGCCGTACCCTTGCGCCCCGGGAATGGCGAGCGATCACGAATTATTTTGGCGACAAGGAGATCGACTGTGTTTGCCGTGCGTTTCCAGACGCACACCTCCGTTATGACTATCTGGCCAGCTTTTTAGCCTTCATTTGGCAGTTTGGGGTGCGCTGTCCGGCGCTCTTTTGGGTCACCTTGCCGCCTCTGAATGCACTTGATCGTCTCCTGTTTCGCTGGTTTCCGAATTTGCAGCGCTACGCGTGGTTTGTGACGATTCTTGGGCGCCGACCAGTATGAGAGCTTTGTTTTTGACCCACAACTTACCCGAGCGCGGAAGCTATTTCCGCGCATGGGAGATTGCGCGTCGTCTGGCTGCACGCGGCCACGAGGTGGACTTCGGCCATATCAGCGAGCATAAAAAGTACCGTCCTCACATCCATGAGTTGCCCTGTGAGCGCGGTCAGCTTCGGCGGATCGAATTCCCTAACCGTACCATAATCAATGAACGTCAAGAAGGGTGGGGGATTTTTGATCTTGGCTGGCGGTGTGCCCGCGTCTTGCGCCACAAGTATGATCTGGTGTACGCGTTTTCGCACAAACCCGATTGCTTGTTGCCAGCGCTCGTGTCCCGGCTCCACGGCTCGGCGCTGGTGTTAGATTGGAGTGACTGGTGGAGTGGCCCAGAAGGTCTGTATCAGTTTTGTGTTCTTGGGTCTGCTTCCTTTCGCTCGCTTCCGCGTCCGATTCGCTGGGCGCGGAGGGCGGTCTTTGCCGTGGAGCAGATCATCGAGCCCCGCGCGTGGCGGCTTGCCGACTGCCTCACTTTGATCTCCCATGAGTTCCTTAGTCATCCTTTGGTGGAGCGCCATGCCCTTTGGGAGAAATCCATTGTCCTTCACAGTGGTGCCCCCCTTGACGCCATCGTCCCGCAACCTAAAGGCGAGGCCCGCCAGCGGATCGGCCTTGAGCTGCCGCCTGACGCTATCGTGCTCGGATACGTCGCCAACTTCCATACGGACGAGCAACTTTTGCTCGAGGCATTTGCACGTGCGCTTCAGCGGCATCAGGAACTTTACCTATTAGTGGTTGGCAGCGATTTTGAGTCCATGACGCCAGAACTCCACGAGCAGACCCGCGGTCGCATCCATCACATGGGGCGGCGCCCCTTCAGCCAAATCGGGGATTACTTGGCAGCGGCCGATGTTTTACTACTTCCACTAACAAACATAGCCCTGAACCGAGCGCGTTATCCTCACAAGCTGAGCGATTACGTCGCAGCCGGTCGCCCAATCGTCGCGTGCGATGTAGGAGAAACGGGGCGGCTGTTGAAGCGCTATCAGATCGGAATGCTGACTGAGCCGACTGCCCGAGGATTTGCTCACGGAATTCAGAGCATGCTTTCTGCACGTTCGCAATGGGAACAGATGGGAAAGGACGTTCGTCGGGCAGCAGAAGAACACTTTAATTGGGACCACCTCTGCCAGCGACTGTTCGGGTTCCTCGAAACACGCCTTCATCTGAGCTTTTAGTTATTAGTTGCAATAAATCTCGGGCTCGTGGTTAAATTTAACCATAGAAGGAGAGCTCACCGACCTGCATTCGAGTCACATTGAACAAGTTCCTGCCGGTTAGACGGGGGTGCCTTCACCTTTCGCCAAGAATGCACCGGGGGTGCGTGTCGCCATGAAAAATCTAACCGCTGCTGCAGTGCTTTCTGAAGACTTCCTCGAAGTCACGGACAGTACCTGCTGGAATAGGTTGGATGCAAAAGCGCAGGCCTCCCCCCACTTTGCTGTTTTCGGTCAGGTCCATGCCTCCGAAGCTTTTCCTGCCGGGTCAGGTCACGTCTTAATTGGCTTGATCTCGAAGGAGGAAGCACAAGCAAAGCCAGATACTGCTTTTCGCGAACTTGTAAAATGTGTGCCCCCCACCATTTCAGTGGGACCCGCAACTACCTTAGATTCACTTATCTCGATCTTTGGCGATCCCGCTCAGCGCCACGTGGCTGTCGTGGATGTAAATGGCCACCTTGCAGGTGTGGTGACACGTGGGGGAGTCTTGCAAGCACTTCTCTCTGCCCTAAATCAAGACCCAGAGACAACAGTTCCTGCGGAGGACCTAAGTTGGCAACTCGTGACAAACCTTGCGAATGCATGCGAAGCGTCCACCGCGTTTCAGTTCATGTTCAGGCTCCTTGACGAGGACACAATAGACCGTTCTTTTTTGGAAAAAGCACTGAATCAGCTTACCCGCAGCGTGGGCGCTCGCTACGGCGCGCTTACGGTTATAGCGAACAATGGCGAAATAGAGGAATTTGTGTACGCCGGCCTGACAGCCGAGCAGGCCAGCTGTATTGGCCATCCACCCACGGGAAGAGGATTGTTGGGTGCGATTAACCAAACAGCAGGGGTTACCCATGTTTCGGACATCTCATTAGACCCACGCCATACGGGATTTCCTGACGGTCATCCCCACATGCAATCCATGTTGGCCGCACCCCTTCGAGCCTCGGGAGAGCTTGTTGGGCGCGTTTATCTCTGCGATAAAGTAAACGGCGAACCTTTCACGGAGGAAGATGATGCCCTCGTCCGATACTTTGCTCTTGTGATAGCAAATGTCGTGCGTCGGCGACGTGACGAGCTTGCACGCATTCGCTTAGAGACTGAAAAAGATGTCCTGCGAAGTCTAACACATCAGTTGCTCACAGTGACATCCCTGCACGATATTATCCAAGTACTGGCGCACCACACAGCAAGCCTCTTGGGATACCACACGTTCGCCTACTTTGAGTATGATTCCTATCGGAGTGGGCTGCGTCTTCTCTTCCGGCAACAAAGCACCACGAACCCATCCACCGGCCGCGTTCTCGCAGAAGTTGCGGATACCATCATTTCATGTAATGAGACGTCCTTGTTGGAACCCCTTCTCGCCTGTTTTGCGGAGCCCGGCGATGCAGTGGATTCGAAAATCCGACAACACATTGGGCTTTCCGCCATGGAACGGCAGTGCTATCTGCGTGTGCCTTTGAGCCATGGGGGTGAACTCGTTGGGGTCGTTGTATTGATAAGCCAGAGCGGCCATAGATACCAACCCCATCATGTGGCAATGCTCCAAAGTCTCCTCGTCCCATGCACGATTGCGGCTATTCGCGTTCGTCGCGAAGCGGAGAACCGAATGGCGCAGGAAAAACTTGAGAAGGCACAGACTCGCTATCGCGCCATCCTACGGAGTACGCCACATGGCTTATGCATGCTGACTCCCAACTGGGAAATAAGCTTCGCAAACCACGCCTTTCACATGCTGTTTGATCCAGACTTAACAACAACCCACGACGTGATCGGCACAAGCCTTGAGGCCCTCTTCCCCGTACATGAGGACTTTGAAACATTTGTCGCGCAGGCCCAAGCAGAAATGGAGAAAGTGGGACGCTATTGCTGCGATACCACACTCGTCTGCCGATCCGGTGCACAGATCCAAGTCGAAATCTCTATCGTCCCGTTGGATCCGAAGAGAGCGGAGGGCGGCTATGTCGCGACATTCACCGACGTAACTCAGCGGGCAATCCAAACGGAGGCACTTCGTCGCGAACGCGATTTCAGCCGTATGATCTTGGATACGGCGAATGTCCTCGTGTTTGTGGTGGATCGAACAGGGCGAATCCGTCGTTTCAACCGTAGCTGTGAAGCGGTGACGGGCTGGCGAGCCGAGGACGTTCTTGGCATGAACTTCATCGCCCTTTTCTTGCGCGGAGATGAAGATGCTGCTTTGTCCTCCGCAACTTTAGACGAAGTCCTGCATGCTCTTTTTCCAACAAATGGAGAACTAACCCTTATATCTCGCACTGGGGAGCCTCGTGTCATTCGCTGTAAAAGCTCGGTACAGGTGGACAAAGATGGGCAGGTTGCCCACGTCATCTGCATTGGGGAGGATCTAACGGAGAGTCGCCGGGAGGCTGCGGATCGACGGGAGCTCGGTGAGTTAGCGATGGCGCTTGCTCCCTGTCAATCGGTTGCAGAAATGGCTGCCGAGCTACCCTTCCTTCTTTTCAGACGGTGGAATATCTCTCATGTCTTTTTATGGAGTCGCGACCCATTCAGTTTTGAGTTTGTCTTGGAGGCGGCAACCCTTCCACAGCCACTCAATGATGTGATGGCTGTTCTCTCTGATCTTGTGAAGCAAGACGGGCTTCTCACTCAGCTTACGGCTGGGGACGCAATCCTAAAGCGGATACGGGAGCATGCTGACGTGGCTTCGATAGCATCAGTCTTAGGAGATACGAAAACAACCAGCCCAGCGATACTTTTTATCCCCCTGATTGTGCGCGACTCTCTTAGCGCAATTGTTGGAATTCTCAGCCCTTCGTGCCAGCACCTAACTGTTCGCGATCTTGATTATGCCCGCCGGACGGGAATTGTCCTCGCGCGAGTCTATGAACGTCTGCGCACGGCAGAGACAAACAACCTCTTAACCGCTGCCGTTGCACAGTCGCCTGAGGCGATCGTCCTGACCGACCGACTGTGGAGGGTCTATTACGCCAATCCTGCATTTGAAGGTCTAATCGGTCAGGGAACTGAGAAACTCCTTGGGCGAGACATTCGTGAAATTCTCCCCCCGGGCGACTTGCCGATAGAGAATTACAAACGTTATGAAGAGTCGTTGCATGCAGACCGCGGAGTGTTCGAAAATGTCTGCTTTCACTTCCCCGGTCGTCCGGCCGTGGATATGCGGCTCGGGATAACACCCATCTATAGTCCATCCGGCCGCTTGCAATATTTTCGACTAAGTTTGATAGACCTGACCCGTCAGCTCGAAATGGAACGTCTCCTTCAACGTTCCCAGCGCATGGAGGCGCTTGGCTACCTCGCGGGCGGTATTGCACACGATTTCAACAACTTGCTCCACATTGCGACCGGCTACACCCAACTGGCTTTACGATTTGCCAATCCCAACGACGCTGTCCGCGAACAACTGGAAGGGATTCAACGAGTGATTCGTCGCGGAGCGGCGCTTACCAACCAGCTTTTAACCTTTAGCAAGGCGCAGATTGCAGAGCCGGCACTTTTGGATCTTTCTCATCAAGTGGAGCAAAGCTTACAGCTGATTCGCAGGGTGATCGGAGAGGACATAGTGGTGGAGGCGGACCTTGCGAAGGACCTGCCGACGGTGTTGCTGACGCCAGCCCATCTCGATCAGGTGGTCATGAACCTTGCCTTGAATGCCCGGGATGCGATGCCGAGCGGCGGAACGCTCCGGATTACCTCCGAGCTGTCGTTTCACGGGCCACCGGGGCGGGAGCAAGATCCGGCGAGCCGGTGGGTCGTTCTGAGTGTCTCTGATACAGGGCTGGGGATGAGCCCAGAAACGCTCGAACACATTTTCGAACCATTTTTCACGACGAAGGGTGTAGGGCAGGGTACGGGTCTTGGCCTATCGACCGTTTACGGCATTGTGAAGCAGGCGGGAGGAGAGATAACGGTGGATAGTCAACTTGGGAAGGGCACGACATTCCGGGTGTTCCTCCCCGTGGTAGAGATTGCGCCCAACAAATCGCCAGCAGACGAAACGGTGATGCCCTCCCCGCCGCCCCCTGAAAAGGAGGCGATCACAGTACTGCTCGTCGAAGACGATCCGGATGTTCGCGCGCTCACGCGACTTATGCTTCTTTCGCGAGGCTACGCAGTGATCCCAGCAGAAAATGGGAGAGTAGCGCTCGACATGATGAGCAAAATGAATGGCAATGTGGACATCGTCCTCAGTGATGTCGTGATGCCTGAAATGGGGGGACTTGAATTTGGTAGGGTCTGCCGACAACTTCACCCGGATTTGCCCTTCGTATATATCAGCGGCTATCCAGCTACAGAGATGGAACAATTAGCAACAGTCACCCCGCATTTTCTTGCCAAACCCATCGAGGCGGAAGAGTTGGACCGGAAACTCCGGCTCGCATTGTCCCTCGCCAACTTCTGACCGCGATCTTCCGTAGTTGCACGGGAGTACCCAGCCCTTTTTGGATTGATTTCCCTGAAAAAAGTGAATCTCCTTAGGCACGTAAACGGTTGGAAAACAGGTGGAGAGAAACCGTTGGCCACGAAGCAGACGTAGGGAGGTCGCGAAGAGCCCCACGTTTGCCTTTGATGACAGAAAAAAGGATGAGCCCGCGATGAGCATGAGAACGTATGTGATTGGAGTGCTGCTTTTGGCCACCCCGTTGGTGTGGGGACAGTCGCCGAGACTAACCCCTCGGGGGAGTGAAGTGCGTCCTTATCCAGCCCCTGCTGTGACGCCTCTGCCGGCAGGCGGAGTCGTTGGCCCTTATAACGCAGGGCTTGCCGCTGCGGCGCCTGTCGGGACTCCCTATCTTCGTTCCCCAGCTTTTGCCGGACCTCCGATCATTTATATGCCTCAAACAGTGACGCGGGTGCTTGTCCCCGGCTCAACCCCCTATCCCTCAAACGTGCTACCTGCCACGCAGTATGCGTACGCCTCCGCGCCCTTCTTGCGAACAGATATCTACGTGAACTTGCCTTACGGCACATTCTATTGGCCGCAGGGTTTTGCTGGCGTTCAGCCCGTTGCACCGAGTTTACCGCCCTACGTGGAAGCGCCTGCAACTGCGATCATGTCTGCGCAAAGTAGCTATGCAGCTCAGCGCTACATGACTTTACCGCCTGCTCAGGCAGGGGAGCAAGCGATTGCGGTCGCCCCGGCTGCAACCCCTGCGACGGAAATGGTGCTGGTGCCTACGCCGGAGCCCGCACCCACCCCAACACCGGCCCCGCCGGCTCCGACTCCGGCCAAGACTGCGGAGGTCAGCCCATTTGCTCCTGAAGCGCAAATGCCCGCTCTGACCCCTGCCGTTCCTGTGGCGCCCACGCCGACGCCTGCAGGTCAACTTCCACCGTCTTTGGGCATGCTTCCGCCCCTCAGCCAAGCCGTCATGCCTCCGCCGGCGCCGCAGGCACCGAGCGGCGGCACGGGCGGGCCGGAGATCATCGTGGATGATAAAACGCCCGGCGGTCTGATTCTGGACCCGCCAGACGCGTGGAGAACTTCTGTGAACGTGGCGGATTCCCATGAGGGTGGGTCGCTCATCGCGCCAGTGGACGGCAAGCCGGCAAAGGCCACGTTTGTGGCCGACGTGCCTGAGGATGGTGAGTATGAGATCTATCTATGGTGGACCGCCTCGCAAGCCTCATTTCGCCCGACCGAGGTGCCGGTGACCGTGTACACAGCCAGTGGTCCAGTCCAAGCTAAAGTAGACCAGACGAAGGGTCCAAAGATGTGGAATCTGGTCGGGAAGTATTCGCTCAAGGCTGGGCAGAAACAGAATATCCTCACAATTTCGACTGAAGGGCTTCCGGCTAGTCAGACCCAGTTTGTCTCGGTGGATGCAATGAAACTCGTAAAGGTGAAGCCATGAAGCGGTACGTGCTGATCAGCGCGGCTGTGTGCTTGATTGCAGTGGGGGCGGTGGCGGATGAAGCTACGCGAGTCGAGGGGACTTTACTTCCCAGCGAGGCAGAGTCCCGCATCCTTCGCGAAAGCTTCTGCTATTCCGCATCTGTCGAACGGAGCTATGTGGTGGGTGTTGCCCCACGCGTGACCAGCCGTTTTATGAATCCGCGCACGCCGCCGACAGGTTTCGAGGGACTCGGCATGCCCCATTATCGGCCATTCCCGGGCATCCGCGGATATTACTTTTGTTCCACGGGGGGCTTCAATAGCGGGGCTCCCGAAGGCTCTCACGCGCATGCCTACCACACCGGCGACTTGGGAATTACCGCCCAGCTCAGCCACGGTTATCCAAACGGAAAGCGCGTCATCGAGCCCGTCCTCGTGCCGGTTCCGGCCACGTGCCGCCCGGGTGGTTTTCTGATTCAGGGGGCGCCTACACAGATTCGATTGGCATCCGAGGAGCCGGCGCCGCGAGCTCAGCGACACGCCCCGCTTGAGAAATAACCGCGCGCCACTGTTACGCGCACAATATTGGGAAGAAAAAATTGAGCCGCTGGGAAAGCCAGCGGCTCCTTCCTTTTGGGTCAAAATAGATTGTGTCCCGCGGACGCTCAGGCAGAGGCTTGCTTGAGAAGTCTTTTCTGATTCTCGAGATCCGCGTCAACCATCCGTCGCACGAGTTGCTCAAACGTCACTTCGGGTTTCCACCCCAGTTTCTTGCGAGCTTTGCTGGCGTCGCCAATCAACAGGTTGACCTCTGCGGGGCGGTAAAACTGAGGATCTTCAACGACATAGTCCCGGTAGTCGAGTCCGACATGGCTGAACGCAATCTCGCAAAATTCTCGCACCGAGTGGGTTTCGCCCGTCGCGATTACGTAGTCGTCTGGTTCATCCTGCTGGAGCATGAGCCACATTGCCCGAACGTATTCTGGCGCATAGCCCCAATCGCGCTTTGCTTCCAGATTTCCCAAGTGGAGCTTATCCTGAAGCCCAAGCTTGATCCGTGCCACACCGAGAGAAATCTTGCGGGTCACAAACTCTTCGCCCCGTCGCTCGCTCTCATGATTGAACAGAATTCCATTGCAGGTAAAGAGGTTGTAGCCCTCCCGATAGTTAACGGTAGCCCAGTAGGCAGCGACCTTTGCCACGCCGTACGGGCTTCTGGGGTGAAATGGCGTGTTCTCGGTCTGCGGGACTTCTTTCACCTGACCAAACATCTCGCTGCTTGAGGCCTGATAGAATTTTGAATGGGGGCTGGTCTGGCGCATCGCCTCGAGCAAACGCAAACACCCCGCCCCCGTGATATCGAAGGTGCTCTCGGGCGTCTTGAAGCTCCAAGCCACATGGCTCTGCGCTGCAAGATTGTAAATCTCATCCGGCTGTACCCGGCTGAGCACTTCGCGGAGCGAAAGGCTGTCCGTGAGATCTCCGTGCTCTACACGCACGAATTCGGCGATTTTCCCAAGCCGCTGCTCGATGTTCTGGCTGGATCGTCGTATCAAGCCGTAAACCTCGTAACCCTTCGAATGCAAAAACTCGGCTAAGTAATAGCCGTCTTGACCCGTAACACCAGTGATCAATGCCTTTTTCTTGCTCATGAGCTCCCTAATCTCTTTCTCGTGCCACAGATTGAGCACCAACGCACGCTTGGAAACACTCCATTCGCACGTCTGTAGCGTTATCTCACGGACTTGACGAACGGACACGCAACCAAAAATCAAGCGGATGTGGTTTCTCGTGCTCTCTCGGTGCGAGCTACAAATGAGAACGTTCTTGCACGCTAAGTGGCACATCCGCACAGCATACCTAATATGATCGGTTATGTTGAAGGTGTTTTAGCGCTGCTTGTGTTACTGGCTTTCTGGGCAGCGACACTTTGCGTGCGAGTTTCGATCTGGGCAGCGCATCGCTTCGAGATTTTTGCGCGTCCGAATGCCCGAGCCTCCCACACGATTCCCACTCCGCGTCTTGGCGGGCTTGGGTTTGCAAGCGCTTTTTATCTTGTCCTTATGTTCGCGCAGATTAAGTTGCGCCTTCCGTTGTCGCCGTGGCTGATTGCAGTGCTCGTCGGGGGGGCGTGGGCTTTAGTGGGTGGCTTTCTGGATGATGTCTTTGAGCTTAAGCCCTACTGGAAATTTCTATTTCAGCTTGCAGCAGCAGCAACGGCGGTGGTGACCGGGTTTTGTCCCTTGCCGGTGGCAGTCGAGCAATGGTCCCGCACCATCTTAAGTCCGATTCTGGTAGAGATCCTCGCCATCATATTCACGGTAAGCTTCATTCTGTTAGTGATGAACGCCTACAATTTTATGGATGGCATGGATGGCCAGGCGGCCTTGTTCGGGGCTTTGGTCTCTCTTGCCATTGCCATGCCGCTTGTGGCGTTTGATTTTCCATATGCAGTCGGCCAGAGCGTGGTGTTGCTGGCGTTAGCAGGCGTGCTTTTCGCGTTTCTGATGTTCAACCTGCCCACCACAGAGCAGCCGCGCAAAACCTTCATGGGGGACTCTGGGAGCCAGTTTGTCGGCTTTGTGTTGGCCATGGCAGCACTGCATACGTGCGAGGATAGAAACAGCAGCTTTCCATTTGCTGCCGCGATAATCGTCCTCAGTCCCTTTTTGTGGGATGTGCTTTATACGCTGATCCGCCGCGCCCTGCGGGGCGAGAATCTCCTCCAAGCTCATCGCACGCACCTCTATCAGCGCCTGCTTGTGGCTGGCTGGACTCACGGCCGGACCCTCGCGCTGAACTTTGTTCTCTGGAGTCTCTGCTTTGTCCTTGCCCAGCTCGATGCGCGTTTCTGGCGGAACGAGTCGCATTTTCTGCGTCCCCTTGTATGGCTGGCAGTGCTCCTTGTGCACGCCGGGTATACTTTGTTTGTGTTGTTTGAGGAGCGGAAAGCACGACGCGAACAACGCGTCTAAAGCTGCCGATCCGTAGGAACGCAAAAGGCCGGACAGTGGTGACAGCACATCTTGTTAAAGGATGAGCATGGCGTCGCCATAGCTATAGAATCGGTAGCGTTGCGCTACGGCTTCCTCGTAGGCGCGCAGGACAAATTCGCGCCCCGCAAAGGCCGCAACCAGCATTAACAACGTGGAGCGCGGCAAGTGGAAGTTGGTGATCAACGCATCAATAACTCGAAAGCGATAGCCTGGAACAATCATCAGATCGGTCGCTCCGTCGCCACTTTGCACCCGCCCCTCCTCGTCTGCGGCGGCTTCGAGCGTTCTAACGACCGTTGTCCCCACGGCGACGACGCGCTTTCCCATCCGTCGGGTCTCTTCAATTGCAGTAACTGTTTCGTTCGGAATCGAATAGTGCTCCACGTGCATGCGATGTTGCTCGATCTCTTCGGCCTCCACAGGTTTGAAGGTGCCGGGGCCGACGTGGAGGGTGACGCGCGCAAAGCGCACGCCTTGCTGTTTCAGAGACTCCATGAGCTCAGTGGTAAAGTGAAGCCCTGCAGTCGGCGCGGCAACTGAGCCGGGTTCGCGAGCGTATACCGTTTGGTAGCGCTCCACATCCTCGGGCAAGACTTCGTGGCGTGGCCCAAAAAGCTCGCGCCGGCGCTGCACAATGTAGGGCGGCAGCGGCACCTCACCGATTTGGTCAAGCCATTCAAGAACATTCGGGCAATCGAACTCCACAATGCGCTCCCCCTCACCGGCGTAGTGCAGGATGCGAGCCGTCAGCCGCTTGTTCGCAAAATAGACCATTTCCCCCGGTTTGAGTTTTCGGGCTGGGCGACACAGAACCAGCCACGTATCTTTCCCTGCGTTCGAAGCAGGTGAGTGCCGCTCCACCAACAGCAATTCGACGTGTCCGCCGGTCGCCATGCGTTTTCCGTGCAAACGTGCCCGGATCACCCGGCTGTCGTTGATCACGAGTAGATCGCCGCTGGTCAGATAATTCCCCAGCCTGGCGAACACTGCATGTTCGAGGGTCTGGGAATCACGGTGAAGGACAAGCAGGCGCGATGCATCCCGCTTTTCGGCGGGTGTCGCTGCGATGAGCTCTTTTGGCAAATGATAGTCAAAGAGGTCTGTCCGCATGTGTTTCAGACCACAGGAAATTCAATCCTAAAAGTCGTTCCACCCTCGTGACTCGTCACGTAAATCCTTCCGCCCATTTCTTCGATGATATCGCGTGTAATGTACAGTCCCAAGCCGGTTCCTACTTCAGCAGGTTTGGTTGAATAGAAAGGTCGAAAAATCTTGTCGAGTGCCTCAGCAGGAATGCCGGGTCCAGTATCCGAAATCTCCACAGCGATGTGGTTCCCCTCACGAGCTGTGCGAATCGTGAGAGTCCCTTTTCCATTCATTGCCTGATAGGCGTTCAGGATTAAGTTCGAGAAGACTTGGACCAGCCGCACTGGTACCCCAAAAACCGGTGGTAAATCTGGACAGAGTTGCAACTTGTGTTGAACGGCTCCCCGTTCGTAGCGGACAAGGGCCAAACTTCTCTCGATGGCTTCGTTGATGCTGAGCCATTCCGTTTCGCCCTCTCCCCGGACAAAGCGTTCCAAGTTGCCTTCTCGCAGGATAGAAAGGAAGACCCCCACCTGCTCGCGCATGCGTTGCACCACTTCGGCGAGTGGCGCTTGCTGCTGTCCATCTGCGTCAAATTCTTCAAGCTCGCTCTTGATGTTGAGCACTGGCTTCTTCAGATCATGCAAGATATTTGCGCTCAACTGCCCGGCCAGAGCCAACCGTTCGAGCCGCACCAATTCTTGCCGCTTCTCTTCCAATTCAATCGTTGTGCGAGAAATGACGGAGGCTTGCTTGCGGAACTGAAGAAGGAACACGCTTATTGTGACTGCTAATAAAACTGTCAGCAACGCAATCGCAAGCTGGACACTGCGCAGCGGACTACGGTCCACACGGGCGTAGAGATATCCCAAAACGTGTCCCCGCGCCATGAGGGGAAGGCGGACAGCATCCGTAGGCAAGCGCCAGGGGAGGGGATGCCCTCGAAATGTGCCATGCTTTGGATCCAGATCGCTGGCAAATGCCGGCAAAACCTCCTGGGAAGACCGAGCGAAAAGCGCCGGCAAGTAGTAGGGATACACTATGTGTTCGCGCTTCCCAAATAGTTTCGTGATTGTCATCGATCGCACGTATTGCGACCCCCGATACTTCTCGACGAGTTCCTCGATTGCACCAAAGTTGATGTTGGAATCGCCGGGGTTCTTCAGCAGAGTTTCATCCGAGAAGACGCGCTGTATGCGTTCCAGATTGCTTTGGAGTTCCTTCTCAAACCGTGTCAGCAGGTGCCATAGAATTGCCAAGCTGGCGGCGAGGAGCACCATCGCGAGCGCGTAAACCCATCGGGTTGTTGTTTGAGGCGCCACACTCATCATATTTCCTCCGCTGCAGCAAGGGCGAGAACGGCCCCGACGATGGGAGCGGTATCAGCCCTGAGGATGCGTGGCCCAAGCGAGACAAATTGAGATCGCCCCTCACACGCCGAGAGTTCATCAGGGGAAAATCCACCTTCCGGGCCCGTGATGATCAAACAAGCGGGCCGTTGTTCATTGTATGGGCGAAATTGGCTAAACCATGTTTGAAGAATCTCGGACATGCGTGGGGCATCGCTGCGCTCTGCAGCCACCACGCGTAGCCCACCGACCGGCAAGGGAGTGGCAAGAACCTCTTCCAAATTGGCGACCGTCTCGATGCGAGGCACCTCAGCGCGCTCGCATTGCTTACACGCTTCGATCGCGACACGTCTGAGCCTCTCCAGTTTCTCTGGCTCCGGCCGCATAACTTGTCGGTCAGCGTGATACACGATTACGCGCTCTGCCCCTAACTCGGTGAGCTTTTGAATAAGAAATTCAGTGCGTCCACCTCGGAGCCATGGGATCGCCAAGGTCAGACTAATCCGGGGTGGGCTCAGCGGGGAGCGTTCTGCCAGCACTTCCACCGTCACGCGCCGGCCAACGTCGCGAATGATGGCATCATACTCACGCCCGTCCCCAAACAGCCGTACCGTGGCACCACTCCGAATACGCATCACTCTCGCCAAATGGTGCGACTCCTCTTCGTCGAGCGTGAGAAGCATGCCTATCTCCACACGTTGATTTCCAATGTGGAAACGCTCGCTCATCTGCCTTGTCTCAATCAGCTTTGGGCATCAACCTTGCAATCCAATTTGCATGGACAAATCGCCACCATGCCAGCAGGAAAGACGCATGCTTCAGCAAGAGACTCCGCAAGCACCGACAGTAACCCCTCGGTACCTGTACGTCGCCTTGTGGGCCCTTTCCGTGGCCTATTTTGCGTACTACTATGTGTACAAACCGTTCTCCATGCACGGGGTCGATTTTACGGTTCTTTGGCGTGCGGCAGAGAATTTCGTTCATGGGCGGTCGGTTTATGCCGAGCCCCCCATTCTGGTCGGCGCGGATGGTTGGGAGGTTTTCAAATATCCCCAATTTAGTGCCCTCCTATTCTCGTGGTTAGCATTTCTTCCATTCGAAATCGCGGAGTGGTGTTGGAAAGGTCTGCTCTTGGCCGCGGTCGTTGTTTCTACGTGGGTAACGTACCGGTGGGTGAGTGAGGCCGACAACGAGGTGACGTCCTTGGCCGCGCCGAAGCCACTTCTGGATCGTAGGCTGCTACTACCGCTTGTCGCCCTATCCATTAGTATGTTTTCTCCACTGTCTTGGGCTCTCCAACTCGGGCAGGTTGGCCCGCTCCTTGCTTTGCTCCTCTTGCTTCATTTTTGGCTGTTGCATCGCAAACACGAGCTTCTCGCTGGGAGTGTTTGGGCCCTCAGCGTTCTGGTCAAAGTGGTACCAATTGCCATGGTAGTTTACTATGTTGCGTTTCGGCGCTGGCGATTTCTCCTAGGTGCACTGGGCACAGGTGCGTTCTATCTCTTGGCGCTTTTAGTGTTAGGCCGGCTCCATGACGAATGGGACTATGTGGTCCGCGTGGCCCCAGACATTGCGGCACTCACTAAGCACGTCTCCCGCTCGCTCAGTCACTTCGGTGAGCTTGTCGCTTCCGGTATGTTCCCGACAGAGAGCGCATGGATGCAACGCATCGAACGTGGGATCATTGGTGGGGCGGCGTTGCTTTACGTGCTAAGCGCGGCGTGGCTAGCCTATCGTCGGGTAAATCAGGAGGCCGCTCTTGCAAGCGCCGTCGTCGGACTCATCGTGATCTCGCCGGTGGTTGAGG
The DNA here is from genome assembly GCA_003290465.1 of Candidatus Sumerlaea chitinivorans. Lineage (GTDB taxonomy): Bacteria > Sumerlaeota > Sumerlaeia > Sumerlaeales > Sumerlaeaceae > Sumerlaea > Sumerlaea chitinivorans. The sequence continues at coordinate 1,824,046 of CP030759.1, read as the reverse complement.
GGCACCATTTTGTGGTCCTGCTGCCAGCTCTCGCTGTCCAAGCACGCATGTGGCTTCTTGGTCAGATCCAACCTACCCAGGGCCTTATCATTGTACTCGCCTGGTTGCCAATCTTTGTGGCCACACTCTTCCACCAGTACACGACCGCACTCTTTCAGCAATTTATCCCTACCCTGTCGAGCTTCGTACTGTGGTTGAGTTCGATCTGGGCGGCTTTTAGCACATCAGGTCGTCGCACCCAATAAAGGAAGGCGGCTCCCGCCGACTTCACACGTATCACAGCCCACCGTACACCTGCGCACGCATGTGGTTCACCAGTCCGTCGTTTTCACCTTTGATCAGGGTGACGACGTTGACATTGGGGATCATCACCCATTTGCCAGCATAGTTCTTCGCTGCTGGCGATTTCAGGAAATCTTCCCATTTCTGGACGGCTTGGCGAGCGTCTGTCGCGCTAGGCAGTAAGAATGTGTGGATTTCAACGACGCCTTCCATGCCTTTTCGGAACTGTTCGAGGCGGTACTCGGTAGCTTTGCTGAGAATGTCCTTAACCTCTCTGACGGGGATCTGCCCGACGATTTGCTCCTTGCTCCCAGGTTGGATTTCCGGCTTTGCAGGCCAGCGTGTCGACCCGGTCGGTGCCCGGTCCCCGTCCGACACAGCGATATTTCGCCACGGACTGTCCGGATTAAACGTCCGGTAAATCTTCTTCCCAACTCGATAGGGTGTATGGAAAGCTGGATAATCGCCGAGACGATCCCAGTCCCAGATTCCCAACACCTGCACGCCCACCGTCCCAAAAAGAACTCCAATGACGACTATTGCGACTTTCAGATAAGTGCTGGTGAGAATTTTTGTGATGCGCTGCGTGGCAACTCCCGCAGCTTTCTGAGCCCTGTACTGGGCTTCACTCATCGTGGCCAACTGAGCGCGCTTCTCTTCCAGTTCCGCAACAGTATCCGTAAGCAGCAAATAGCTCTCGTGCCATTCGAGCTCCATCTTCTTCTGATCGGCCACGCTGAGTCGGTTGAGGTGCTTGAGCGACACAGAGCGCGTGACTATATCCAAAATGTTCTGCCCCACATTTTGATCGCGGGTCAGCGCATCCATGAAGCTATCGTGCACCATTGCGATTTGGCTTTTGAGTTCAAGGAACTGATCTTCTTTGTCGGGAGTCAGTCCCTCGCCTTTTCGTGCCATCTCGAAGAACTCGTAGAACTGCTGCCACAGCGCAAGAAGCTGCTTCGTGTCCGCGTATTGCCGTTCGACGACTGGGTCGATCATGTCTTTGCCTCGTGGGTCTCAGCTTATCTCTGTTTTCCGCCAGACTGTACCAGCTCAAGCATTTTGATCAGTGGTAGGAACATCGAGATCACGACAATACCGATTGCTCCACCCAAAAAGATGATGAGGAGGGGTTCAATCAAGCTCGTCAAGCCCGAGACTGCGGCGTCCACCTGATCTTCGTAATATTCCGCGATCTTGTGGAGCATATTTTCAAGCGCACCGGTTCGTTCCCCCACTTCGATCATGCGGGTAACCATTGGTGGGAAAACTCCCGATTCCACCAAGGGCTTCGTAAGGCTCTCGCCTCCTTGGATGCTCGCCTTGGTCTTGTAAATTGCTTCTTCAATCACCACGTTGCCCGCGGTTTTGGCCACAATTTCGAGAGCGCCCAGAATGTTAACACCGGCGCGCATGAGCGTGCCGAGCGAGCGACTAAAGCGCGCAATTGCCACCTTGAGCAACAGCGGCCCAAAAATCGGGAGCCGCAGCTTCATCGAATCGATGCGGTAGCGTCCGACTTTGGTTTTGCTCCACTGATTGAAGAGCACAATGACCGCGATCAGTCCCGCCAACGCGATATACCACCGGTCCCGAATGAAGCGGCTGACGGAAATCACAAACTGCGTGAGAACTGGTAGGCTTCCCCCCAGCCCTTCAAAGATCTCCTCAAAAACCGGCACCACTTTCCACATGATGAGGGTCATAATAAGAACCGCAAACACGCTCACGACGGCTGGATACATGATGGCGGATTTGACCTTACGGCGGATCGATGCCGATTTCTCCAAATACGTAGCCACCTGATCAAGGATGGCGTCCAACATACCGCTGGCTTCACCGGCCTTGACCATGCTCAGGAAGAACTGATTGAAGACACTGGGATGGCGCGCTAACGCCTCATAAAGCGAACTTCCAGCGGCAACGTCGCGCTCGATTTGCCGTAGGACATTTCGCAAGACCAGCTTTTCGACCTGATCACCGAGAATGTTCAACACCTCGATGAGTGGCAAACCAGCTCGGATCATCGTTGCCAACTGTCGGGCAAGAAGCACTAGATCCTCGATTGTAGCCCGGCCTCTTTTAAGCTTTTGCTTACGGCGCGCCGTACTTTGCACATCTGCCGATGCGGCTGACAATTGGATGGTAGTTGGGGTCAGCCCCTGTTCTTTGAGCATCTTCACGACCATTCCTTGCGTCGCCGCTTCTGTCCTGCCAGTCACGATTTTGCCCTGGGGGTTTCTGGCAACGTATGTAAACGTTGGCATAGCGCTTGTTCCTCCAAACAATCCTCACTTTGGCCCAACGCGTGCCTTACGTGCAAGGCGTTTATTTCTGAGTGCATGCTATATATAGTACCTACGGAATTTTGCCCCACATTTCCGACAGACATGCCGAGGAAATGTCGAATGCGTGGTCGCGAAGAAAAAAAACTCTACACGGCGAATTTTTTCGTTGCTCAGGCGACAAGTTCCTTCCTTACTCGCAAATTCTGTGGCCTCGACACAGGACGAACAACTTGGAATGAGGGAGTGGTAAGGCAACGATGAACTTTGATGCCCTGCTTCTCGGAGCAAAAAAGGTCCGTGCATCGGACATTCACTTGATGGAAGATCAGGCGCCATTTTTCCGCATCAACGGCGATCTGAAGAAAGTCGAAATTCCTCCGATCAATCACAAGGAGATCCACGAAATCCTACACCGCATGATGCCCCATCATCTTCTCCGCGAGCTTGAAAGCCAGCGGGGGTGCGACTTTAGTTATCAGTTGGGCAACGATTTGCGCTTCCGGTGCGTTGCCTACTACTCTATGGGGAAGCTCGGTATCGTGATGCGTCTCATCCCGATGAAGATTCCAACGATTGAGGAGCTCCAACTGCCCGATGTTCTCAAGACAATCGCGCGTAACCCCCGTGGAATGATCCTGCTGACGGGAATGACGGGTTCGGGGAAGTCCACTACCCTTGCTGCTATGCTCGATTACGTAAACGAAATCGAAGCCTCCCGTATCATCACGATCGAGGACCCGATCGAGTATGTTTACGTGAACAAGAAATCGGTGATCAGCCAACGTGAAGTGGGTAAAGACGTTCCAGACTTCAACGTCGCACTTCGTCAGGCCATGCGTATGGACCCCGACATCATTCTCGTGGGCGAAATGCGCGATTGTGAAACGATCCGCGTTGCTATTAAGGCGGCCGAAACCGGGCACCTGGTCATGTCTACACTTCACACAACCAGCGCGGTCCACACGGTTCAGCGAATCATCGGCTACTTCCCAGAAAATGAACACGATCTGCTGCGTGAACAGCTCTCCCTAAACCTGAAAGCCTCGATTACGCAGCGTCTTGTGAAGCGCGCCGATGGAACGGGCCGAATTGCCGCCATGGAGATCATGGTGGTGAACTCGACTATCGCCAAGCTTATCCGCGAGAACCGAATCCCAGATATTTTCTCCGTCATCAAGGGCCGTGATGACGGAATGCGCACTTTTGATCAGGCACTTGCAGACCTCGTGCGCGACAACATCATCACTTTCGACGAGGGCGCGGCGTATTGCGAGGACTTCTTCGCCTACAAGCGCTTTGTAGCAGGCATTATGTCCACCGGCGACAAAGGAGCCATCATCGCGTAGAGGTTTGGTATGGGCTAAGCGGCCTCCCTAGGCCCTGGGTGAGTTATTGACAGGGTGCGTCAGCGGGAATAACCGCTACCAGTATGGACCTCCGTCGCTGGCTTCGAACAAATCTTGTTGAGCGAGGCCGAATTCGCGAGGCGATGGCTCGTTATAGACTCGCCCGCGAATTGATTGAGCGCGAGGAAGTGCCCTCGTACCTGCAACGCCTCGTACACCATGCTGCACACCGCGTGCCCTATTATCGCAAGCGCATCGACCTCGAGAGATTTCAACGCGAGGGACTGTCGGCGATCCCTATACTCACCAAGGCGGACGTTCGGGACCATTTCGAGAATCTGTATTCCGAGGACTCCGCGCTTCGAAAAGCCTATCCCACCCACACATCAGGTTCTACTGGCAAGCCGCTCACAGTGCTTCTCGATCCTGGATTTCACAGTTGGCTGCTCGCAACCGACTTCTATTTGTATTATGAGCTGCTTGGGCTGGACCCACTCGGCTCCACCAGTGTTGTGTTTTACGGCACGCTCAACACGTCTCGGCAGAAGGCATCCGGTGCGTTGCAAAGACGGTTTCGTCTCTGGCTTGCGCGGTGCAAATTCTATAACACCTGCGTGATTACGAAAGAAGATGTCGCGCATTATGTTCGCGTTTTATCTCAAATGCGCCCAGACCGTGTCCACGGCTACCCGGGGCGATTGTACTGGATAGCCCGTTTCGCCCAAGAGCTCGGATTAGAAATTCCACCGGTTCGATGCGTTACCACAATCTCCGAAACAGTTACCGCGGCGAAACGTAGGCGTATTGAATCGTTCTTTGGCGCCCCTTTGCATGATACGTACGGTACGCGCGAGTGTGGATTGATCGCTGCACAGTGCCGCTACGGTCGCTACCACGTTTTCAACTTTGCGGTCCACGTGGAGCTCTTGGATGCAGAGGGGCACCCAGTTGAGCCCGGTGTCGAGGGCCGCGTCCTTGTCACACCCCTTCACAATTTCTCGATGCCGCTTCTACGGTATGAGGTTGAGGATTTTGCCAGTTGGGCAGTTGGGCAGTGCCCGTGTGGCTCGCCACTGCCCGCCTTGGAGGCAATTCGCGGCCGCTATAGCGACACGTTTGTGCGCCGGGATGGGGCGGTCGTGCGAGGGCTGACGCGACTACTTGAGGCGCAGACCACGGAAGAAATCCAGCTCGTCCAAACAGACTTCGATGAGATCCGCATTTCGTATGTCCCACGCTCTCCGGCAGCTGCAGCCGAGATCGAGCAGCTTGCGAAAACTCTCCAAGGCATTATGGGCTCAGATTGTCGCATTCTCAGGCAAGAAGTTGCGAGCATTCCGCCTTCCCCCGGTGGCAAGCACCTCCACATTATTTCCGAGGTTGGGCGGCGTCTGGAGAGCTCTGAGGATTGATATACCCCCGGCGGAAAATCCGCACCGTACTTTTTATTGACTTGCCAGAGCGCTGCTGCGGACTATCGTGCGTCTTGCGGTCAGAAAATCGGCGGGATTCGTGCCCCCAGCAGGCAAGCCCGAGCGTTTGCCCCGAGCGGCATTCGGCTGGGAGAGAAACGGCTCGTCGGAAACACGATACAAAATTGAATCGGAGTAGTGCTGAGGAATGCTAAGGAAACTACGCCACGAGAAATTCATGCGCGGCGTCATGATCGCCGTCTTATTTGTTGTTGTTCCCTCTTTCGTGGTTTTTTACGGATGGCAGAGACGTACCGGGCGCGGCGGCATGCCCGAGGGTGTCGCCGCTACCATCAAGTTTGGCATGCGTGATAAGGTCGAGGTCGGCAAAGCTGATGTTGCGGTCGCCCGCCAATACCTCATTGGCCGTTTGCAGGCTTACTCTCAGCTCTCTGGCCAGCCGATTGACCAAAAGGTCATTGAGGAAGTCGCCACCCCCAAGGCGGTTGTCCGTGAAGCAATCAATTTGAAATTTCTGGAACATTTTGCACGCCAAAACGGGATCGTCGTAACCGAGTCCGATGTCATCGAGGACTTGAAGCGCCAAATCCCCCCAGAGCAACGCGACTTCTTCATTCAAATGATCGAACGCCGCACTGGAATGACGTTTGATGACTACGTCCTACGGATGCGCTATAGCCTCCTCCTGCAGCGGATCCGCGAGGTCTTGGCTGCACAGACTCGGGTGTCGGTCTACGATGCGTGGCTTGAATATAAGAAACGCAATGAAAAGCTTGTCGTCGATTTCGTGCGCTTAGCCGTCTCGGATTACTTCGATAAGGTCAAGGTAGACGAGGCAACCCTAAAGCGCTATTACGAGGAGCATCGTCAAGACTTCGAGGTTCCCGATCAGGTTGTGTATGCCTATCTTCTGGTTCGCAAGAGCGACCTGAAAACCTCGGTGACTGTCACCGATGACGACATCACTTCCTACTACGCCGCACACGAAGAAGATTTCCGGCTACCGCCTAAGGTCAAAGTTCGCGAGATCTTCCTTGCCCGGCCGCGTTCGACGCCGGACAAGCCCTTATCCCGTGAGGAGCTCACTTCGCGTACGGAAGAGGTGCGTCGGCGGGCGCAGGATCTTTACCAGCAGATTGTCAAAGGTGAGGATTTTGCCGCGTTGGCCGATCGCTATTCCGAGGCCACGGAGTTCCCCCCGCGTGAAAAGGATGAGCAGACGACATCGAGCGATGAGCAGACAACGGCGGGTGGCAACTTAGGTTTCATTTCCCGCACGACTGCAAAAACCTTCTACGGAGACGTGTGGACCTCTACGGTTTTCAACCTCGCGGTGGGCGCCTTGCATCCTCCCATTGAAACGGCGCGAGGATTTCACATCGTGAAGGTCGAAGCTCGTAAAGAGGGGACCCTCCAACCTTTGGAAAAAGTCCGTGATTTGGTTCGCGAGCGAGTGCTCGAAGAGAAGGTCCAGCCCCTGTTTGAACAGATGGGCGAGGAATTGCGCAAGAATAGCCAGAAATTCACAAGCCTCGAGAAGCTGGCTGAAGTCACGAGCCAGACCGTGCGCGTTACCGACCGTGTCAATAAAGGAACCCTATTCATTCAAGGGATCGGGTTCCTTGGCGACTTCCAGGAAGCAATCATGGATCTCCAGAAAGGCGGCCGTTCAGACGTCCTGTCGGATGCAAACCGACATTTGGTCATCGAGCTCCGACAGGAATTCCCGGCACATATTCCAGAGTTCGACGCGATTCGTGATCGTGTAGAAAAAGCTTATCGCGATGCGCAAGCGCGAGAACTCGCCTTGGCTGATGCTCAGAAGATTCGTGACCGAGCGGTCAACCTCGAAGGGCTGCGCACCGCTGCCAAGGACTTTGGCCTGACGGTGACCCGAAGTGCCCCCTTCAAGCGCTCCGAGGTGGCCACATTTGTGGGGGATATTCCCAACTTTGAAGAAGTCTCTCTAAAGCTTAAAACCGGCCAGACCGAGCTATCGCCTTTAGGAAACGAGCAACGGCCAGTCGGCTATATCGTGTGGCATTTGACCGAGCGAACTCCACCCTCGCAGGAGGAATTCCGAAACGAATTGCCAAAGATTACAGCCGAGCTTCTGGATCGCCGGGTTGAGGTTCTTATTTCGGAATACTTGCGTGACCAGTGGCAAAAGCTTGGCTCTGCGATCAAAATCGACCCTGCATTCCAATAAGAGCGGCGAAATTGGTGCTTGCCTTTGTGAAGTTATCTCTATACGGACAAGGCTATGAGAGAGTAGGAAGAGGGATTGTACTTACGCCCGAAGAGGCGCAAGAGGCCCTCTGAGAGACGCCAACGTGACTGAGGAAAGAGAAGCAATGGGAATAAGGCCGTTCCGCCGAGCCGTAGTACTATGCATTGCGGTATTTGGGATGCTTCCAATCGCGCTCCCTGCTCAACCCTCTGTCTTCCCCAGTGCACCGGCGCCGACCTTGTCGACGCCAGATATGACGAGTGAACCCAGCGACGACGCCCCCGAGGATCTCTCAATCCCCGGCAAGCCCGAGGTGCGCGAGAAATCGTTCCTCGAGAAGGATCAGGAGGCAAGAGGGGGCGGAGCGGCTCGCATGCAACCACCTGCGCCGAAACCCAAGATTTTCGACGCTCCCATTGTTCGTGAAGTTGTCGTGAGTGGGGCCAATCCTGAGGATACGAAAAAGGCTCTCCGCGTGATCCAGACGCGTGTGGGGGAGCCTCTCGACCCGGACAAACAGCGGGAAGATATCCGCCGGCTTTATGAGCTGGGGTTGTTCTCGCCGAACATCCTTCTCCAGGCCGATCGCACCGCCGACGGGGGCGTAAAGCTCACCTATCTCGTCCAACCGAATCCCAAGGTCAATGACATCACAGTCCAAGGGAACGTGAAAATCCCCACCGACAAAATCCTCAGCCAGCTCCCAGTGAAAAAGGGACAGGTTTATACGGTGCAGGCCCAGAACAAGATTCGCGAGTCGGTACAGCGCTATTACGAGGAAAAAGGCTATACCGATGCGAACGTGCGGGTGGAAGAACGTCCAGCTGCCGGCAACATGGTCAACCTTGTGATCACGGTGGACGAAGGCACCAAAACAAAGATTAAAGACCTCATCATTCGCGGCAACGACCACATTCGCGATCTAACCATCAAATTGCGCACCACGAACAAGGGATCGTGGGGACCGTTTACTCATTATTACAACGAGTCGCGCTTTCAGGAAGACCTTGAAACCATTAAGGCACTCTATATTTCCCGCGGCTTTCTCGACGTGGATGTGCAGCGCGGCGACTTTGTGTATGGTCCCGATCAATCGTGGGTAAGCCCGGTGATCGAAGTGCGCGAAGGACCGCGTTACCGCGTGGGCCGGATTGATGCACGGGGCTACACACTCTTCACGCGCGAGGAGGTGCTGCAGCCGTTCCTTGGCTTGCAGGGCGCGTACTACAGTGCTGCAAAGTTCAACGCCGCCGCCGAAAAAGTGAAAAATATGTACGGCGACGAAGGCTTCCTTGCAGCGAAAGTTGAGCCAGATTTCCACAAGGATTCAGAACGTGGAGTCGTGGACGTAGACGTGGTCATTACTGAAGGACCGCGAATCTACGTGGGAGATGTGAAGATCGTTGCCCAGAATTACCCGGATGACGAGGAGATGGGGTGGCTCCGCAAGCTCTATTCGCGCTATACCCCGCCTGTGAAAACAGAGGTGATTGAACGGGAAGTACGGCTGCGGCCGGGGCAAGTCTACCGCCGTTTTGATGAAGTGCGTACGCGAGATCGCTTGCGCTCCTTAAACGTCTTTGAAGACGTAAAAGTTCACAGCCAACTGACGGATGATCCTTCAGTCCGTGATTGTGTTGTGGAAGTCACTCAAGGCAACACGGGCAGCCTGATCTTCGGTCTTGGATTCGGGGATGTGGAAGGTGGCTTCATTTACGCCAATTACATTGAGCGGAATCTTGCGGGCATGGCGCGCGATCTGCGCGTCAGTGGTGCGATTGGTTCGAAGATCACGAGCTTCGAGGTCAGCTATCTCGACCGCTATTTCCGTGGGACGGATACCGCGGCACAGTTCTCGGTTTTCCACCATCGCTACCTGCGCACGGGCGGTTTCCACCAGACAAATACTGGCGCCACAGCCGAGTTCACGAAGCCTTTGACCGACACCTTGAAGGAAGCGTGGCGGGTGCGTCTCGAATCGGTGAGTTTCAGCTACGATAAAGGGGACGAGCCAAAGGAGAAGCTCAACGACTACGTAGCCGCGACCATCCGCTACCGAGTCATTCGCGATACCCGCGATGACTCATTCTTCCCGACGACTGGACGCTATTGGTATGCAGGTGTCGAGACCGGTGCCGCGGATGGCTTCCTCCTCAAGGCCGAAGGTCAGTATGCCACGTATCGGCCCGTGTTTAACAACTGGGTCTGGGCTATGCGCACGCAAGCGGGGCTTATGCCCTACGACGCAACCAACATCGGCTATGCCGACCGCTTCTTCCTCGGAGGATCGCAGGATATGCGCGGCTTCAAACTGTGGGGTGCAGGACCGCACGACAGCGGCAATGAAGACATTCCGCTTGGCGGATCCACCAAACTGCTCGTGCAGAATGAGCTGCGCTACCCCTTCACCGACAATCTGGCTGGAGTGCTCTTTGCAGATTTCGGAGTTCTTGGACGCAAACCGTTCGAGCTGACGAAGCCAAAGGCATCCGTGGGAACAGGGATGCGGTTACGTCTGCCCATCGCGCAGGTTGCGCTGGATCTGGCTGTGCCCGTCCTGCGTGACAGTAAGGATCAAACCCAATTCTTCCACTTCACCTTCACCTCTGCATTTTGAGGCGTTAGAGGAGGTCCAACCGAGCGATGATGGCCGCGCGAGACGCTTCACCGTGTGTCACAGTCGGAAAATCGAAAAGGAATGAGGATAGCACAACAATGGTGCCAACGCCGAGAATTGTTCTTATCTTTGTGATTACTGCACTTCTTTCCCTCGCCAGTCTGGGCACCGCTCAGACGACAAAAGTCGGTTATGTGGACGTGGACCGCGTCACACGGAAAGCCAAAGCCGTGAACGCAGCCATGGACTCCGTTCAGAGCGATATCGAGGATTTGCAGAAGCAAATTGACGAGAAACGTCGCCAAATCAAAGAGCTTCAGTCCGAGTTGGAACGCAAGGAAGGGGTATTGGCTGCCTCCGAGCAGGAAAAGAAACAAAAGGAAATCCAGCGCCTTAAGAACGAGTTGGATGATCTGGGCTACCGCGCGGAGCGCAAAGCCCGTGAGCTCGACGCCACAGTTTTTGAACCCCTTATGAAGCGAATCTTGTTCGCCATCCAAGATGTAGCCAAAGAACAGAAATTCGACATTATTTTGCGGGGTGAGGCGGTGCTGTATGGCAGCAGCGCAGCTGACATCACCGACGCGGTGATCGAGAAACTGAATCGTGAAGCAGCAACCGGCACCTCCCAGCCTACGGATGCTTCCAAGAGTACGTCAGCTGCCGAAAAGAAAGCCAACCAAGACAAAACAACTCCGCCAGCGGAGAGCAAAGAAACCAAATCAGAGTCAGCAGAAGCAGGGGCCACGCCCACACCTTACTCGACCAGCGAGCCAGCACAGGCACCTGAGTCGCAGCAGCCGGGTGTTGAAAAAACAGCCACCCCAAAAGAAACAAAAGCTCCTGCCGGGGCAAAGCCGAAACGGCCCGTCGATCGACAGCCCGAGTGATCGCTGAGCAACCGACTCCTCGTGTGAATTCTCGCCGACACCAAAGTTAAACGAAACCATGAACAAAGATATTGTGGTGACGCGCCCTCAGCAAACGATCGCAAAATCGTTTTCTTTAATAGGGGAGGGGGTTCACTCAGGAAGATCGGTGGTAATGGAATGCCACCCCGCTCCTGCGGGCTTTGGGATCCAATTTCGGCGTAGAGATATTCCAGATGCGCCATGCATTCCCGCCACGCGCGCCATGGTGGTTGAGGCGGAACTTACGCGCCGCACGACCCTCAGCAACGGCCACGCAACAGTCCATACGGTCGAGCATCTACTCAGTGCAGCGTATGCACTCGGCGTGGATAACTTGTTGGTGGAACTTGACGCTCCGGAGCCGCCCTTCCTCGATGGGAGCGCTTTACCTTATGCGGAGGCCTTAGGCGATGTTGGCATGACGGAGCAAGATGCCACCATCTCGGTGCTCACCGTATCTTCCCCTACCACCTATGTCCTCCCCGAGGCCGAATTCAGCGTCCTGCCCTCCTCGGAACTTCGGGTAACATTCTTTTTCACTTCCGATGAACCGTTGTTGCGCAATCAGTGTGCCACGTTCGTCGTTACGCCCGACGACTACCTACGCGAGATAGCCCCCGCGCGCACCTTTGCGTTCTTTCACGAAATCGAAGCTTTGCGTGCTGCCGGCCTTATCCGGGGGGGCAGCTTGGCTAGTGCCGTCGTCATTGGGCGAAAGTCCATCCTCAATGAAAGCTTACGGTTCCCGGACGAGCCGGTACGCCATAAAATCCTTGATTTCATTGGCGATCTTGCGCTTGTGGGAACGCCGTTGACTGGTCATTTCCTTGTTTGGCGTGGTGGACATCGCGTCAATGCCATGTTCGTAGAATTCTTGCGAAAGGAACTTGCACTGTGAGTAACGATAAACCTTTTGATTTGAAGGCTCCACTGGACATCAATCAGATCCGGGAGATTTTGCCCCATCGTTATCCGTTCCTCCTTGTCGACCGGATTGACGAGATCAGCGAGACGCGCGTGGTGGGAACTAAATGCGTGACCATGAACGAGTGGTTCTTTCAGGGGCATTTCCCCCAGCGGCCCGTCATGCCCGGCGTCCTCATGATCGAAGCAATGGCGCAGGTAGGGGCTGTTTTGGCCCTTGCACGCGAAGGCGGCAACAGCCTGGCTCTCCTCGCTGGAGTGGATCAGGCAAAGTTCCGACGCATCGTCCAGCCCGGCGACGTCCTGCGTATCGAGGTTGAGGAAACCTATCGCCGAAAAACGATCGGGAAAACAGCGGGCAAAATCTACGCGAATGGGGAATTGGCCTGCGAGGCGATCATCACCTTTGCTCTCTCTGTTCAGGAGAAGTGAGGGGGTGCGTCAGAGTTAGCGATTAGGCACCTCCTGTAGCGGGTTGGGCATCACTGGAGGCGCCCGGCTTAGCCACGGTCCCGCAGTAAAGGGTGGCAATCCCAAAGGTCAGTTCGCGCAAACATACGACCCCGTGGCACGCAGCATGCAGACGTTTCAAGAATTCTTCCCCGCTTGGGAAGGCATCCACGGACGCAGGCAGGTAAGCGTAAGCGCGCGTACCAGAAATCAATTTTCCAACCCACGGCATGACCCGAAAGCTGTAGAAACGGTACAGCGGAGCGAACACGCGGGATCGTGGTTGCGAAAACTCGAGAATTGCGACCATTCCTCCCGGCCGGACCACTCGGGCCAGCTCGCGCAGGCCTGCATCTAAGTCCGCCACGTTGCGGATTCCGAAGGCTACCGTCACCGCGTCAAAAGTGTTATCACGAAATGGGAGCTGCAGTGTGTCAGCAATTGCGGCTTTCAACGATCCTGCGGCAGACTGGTCAGTTGCGGCGAACTTCTGGGCTGCGCGACATACCATTGCTGGGGCAAAATCCGTGGCGATACACTTCAGATTCAATCCTTTCCGCATTGCTGCTCGCCGGAGAGCAAGCGCCAGATCTCCCGTCCCACAACAGACGTCGAGGACGCGCTCAGGTTGATGCGCCACCACAACCTCCGCAGTAACCCGACGCCAGTAACGATCCACGTTGAAGCTCAGGAGATGATTCAGCAAATCGTAGGTGGGCGAGATCCGGTCGAACATCGACCGGATAGCTGACGTTTGTTTCGTCTGCGCCAGCAGTTTTTCACCACCCGGCTGATCAAGCAATTCGGTCACTGCTGGGTCCCCCGCTCGTCGTCAGGAGTGAATAGAGGGAGCTCGGGTTGTGGCGCCGAGGGAGCGGACGAGTGCTGCCCTCCGCAATCCTGAGCACCAGTTGTTGCCACCACGTTTGCCCGAAGTTCGCCCTGATGAAGCACTACCCTCACCACACGGCCCGGCGCGGTGTCGTCAGCTCGTCTCAGAATCTGATGTGTCGCCGCGTCGTAGGTGATCGAGTAGCCTCGTGCGAGAATACTTGTAGGATCCAGCGCCTTCAGGCGAGCGCTGAGTAATTCAGCGCAATGTTTTGCCCGTGCGAGACGCTCGCTGAACGCAGCAGCAGCCCTCTCCACAAGGTCGTCCAGTCGCTGGCGAGTTTCGTTCACGATCGACATGGGCCGTTGCAGTCGCAGGAGATCGGAAAAGCGCGTAATCGCGCTCTGGTAAGCGCTCACACGCAATCGAACGCTTTGGATGATGCGAGCTCGCAGCTGCAAAGCGGTTTCGAGTCGGGTGCAACGTCGTTGAACTGCGCCCACCATGCGTTGCCGAAGGTGGCGTACTTCGCGTAAGGGAGCTAAGCGTCGATCAATCGTGTGCACAAGGCGCCTGCGCAAGGCACTTATCTGTTCAAGCAGCTCCCCTGAACTCTTGGCCACGATTTCTGCAGCGGCAGACGGGGTAGGAGCTCGCACGTCCGCCACAAAGTCAGCGATTGTAAAGTCTACCTCGTGCCCCACTGCTGAAATGACCGGAATGCTGGATGCCGCGATCGCTCGTGCAACGACCTCCTCATTGAAAGCCCAGAGATCCTCGAGCGAGCCGCCGCCACGTCCCACAATGAGCACGTCGGCCAGCGCGAGTTCGTTCATGCGTTGGATTCCGTGTGCAATCTCCCGTGCCGCTTCGGCCCCCTGCACCCTCACCGGGTAGATGAAAACAGGAATCTGCGGCGCACGCCGTCCCAAAACTTTCAGAATATCACGAATTGCTGCCCCAGTTTGCGACGTGACCACCCCAATCGCTCGGGGGAAGGGAGGCAGAGGTCGCTTGCGTTCTGGCGCGAAGAGCCCCTCGCGTTCCAGCTTTTCCTTCAGCCGCTGAAATTCTAAGAAGAGACGGCCGAGTCCTGCGGGGCGAATTTCATTCACCACGATCTGATATTGACCCCGCGGCTCGTAAACCGTGATTCTTCCCCGCACCTCTACTTTGTCGCCGTCCTTGGGCAGGGAGCGTAGCCGAACCGCGTCGGTCTTCCACATCACGCAGTTGATGGAAGCTCGGTCTTCCTCATCCTTCAGGGTGAAATACAGATGCCCCGAGGTGTGACGCTTGAAGTTCGAAACCTCGCCCTCGACATAGACGAAGCGGAAAGCCTCTTCCAGCAAACGCTTAAGTTCGCGCGTGAGCTCGTAGACGGTGAGCGGGCGCGATTGCTCCTCTGCTTCTTGAGCGCCGAGCCAAGTACGCCCCTCGTTCAGGAAAGCTTGGCCATTCAGGTTGTCGAAGGGGTTGGTCATTCTCAAGGCCTCTTCGGCGGAGCTCATCAATGTGTGCCAGCATAGCGAATGGCATCCACCATGGCGAGACGGCACGCGAGGGACGCAAGCTCAAAGCTCGCATCCAACATCGCTACGCTCTGCAGCGCCTATTGCGCGAGGCTCACCGCTTGGGACGTTGCTTGGTCCTGTCCAGAAGCCACCGCTGGCGGCATGCCAGAATCCGGAGCGAAGAAATCTTTGCCTTTTTCAATATAGTCGAGCAAGAGCCGCCGGGCAACTTCGAGCTGATAGTCCACGAATTGCCCGTTCTTCTTGGGTTTCTTCTCTTCTTTCTTCGCTTCGCCCTCGACCTCCGCATCGGGGAAGAGCTTGCGATCCAGAGGAATGATCTTCTTGGGTTCGGGCAAGGTAGTTTGTTCGTCTTTGGATTTCACAGCCGAGCCTTGGAGAGAGCCCTCGTTATTGAGCTCATCGTCCGATGGCGCGGGGGTGGAGCCAGCAGGGGCGGTCGTCTCCAGCGGATTGCTCTTCCACGTGAAGCGCGAGGGAGTGGTCGTCACCTCTTCTTCTTCCATAGGCGGATCGCCATAAAGCCCGTGCTTCAGTAGCTCGCCCTCGTGTCCCTTGGGCAGCTCAACGGCGATATCCGGTGTGACCCCCACCTTGTCGATGCTAACGCCGCTTGGCGTGTAATAGCGCGCTGTGGTCAGACGGATCGCGGCAGGGCGATAGTTGCCGTTCTCGTCTTTCTCAAACGAGTGCGCCAACTCTTCAATCGTTTGCACTGACCCTTTGCCGTAGCTACGCGATCCTTTGACCCCAAGGATCACTCCTCGGCGGTGATCCTTGATTGCGCCAGCCACAATTTCGGAGGCACTGGCGCTTCCCTTATTGATAAGCACGATCAACGGGAGATCGGTGACTGGGTCATTTTCTGCTCGGAATTCCTGATTCTGGTTTTTCATGCGACCTTTTGTCGAGACAATCACTTTGCCTTTGGGCAGGAAAAGGTTGCTAACGTCGATTGCCTCTTTCAGCAAGCCGCCTGCGTTGAACCGCAGATCCAGAATGATCCCCTTCGCGTTCTTTTCTTTAAAGAACTCGATGGCCTTGCGCAGGTCTCGCGACGTCGCATCGCTGAATTTTGCCACACGCGCATAGCCAATTTTGTCGTCAAGCATCTTGTAGTAGACGCTCTCCACCTTGATGTTTTTACGCACGAGAGTGAACGTAAGGAAATCCGGCTCGCCCTCGCGATAGACCTTGATGGTCACGGTCGTGCCAGATGGGCCGGTGAGCTTCTTTACGGCTTCGATGATGGTGATACCTTCCGTTTTTTTGCCATCAATTTCAATGATGCGATCCCACGGGCGCACTCCCGCTTTTGCCGCTGGGGACCCCGGAATCGGCGCAATAACCGTCAACACGCCATCACGAATCGTGATGTGGAGTCCGACCCCACTGAATGCACCCTCCGTGTCCTTTTCCAGCTGGCTGTAATTGTCAGGATCAAGATACTGCGAATGAGGATCCAGCGTCAGGAACATTCCCTGAAGCGCCCCTTCGAAAAGCTTTTTCGAGTCCACCTCTTCGACATAGCGCTCTTGGATTTCCTTATAGATCTCGCTGAACATGGCGGTGAATTCCCAGAACTGATCGTCGTCGGCCTTTTTCACCGCCCGGGCAAATGTCCCGACGAGCATTAGGGAGACAACGATAAGAGCAACGGTCGCGTAGTAGAGGTGCTTTTCAGAAAAACGTCGTTTCGGTTTGTCCGACATGGACTTCCTCGTTCTCAGATTAGTTATTTGTTCCTGCGTCAAAACTTATGGACTAAGAAGCACTTCAAGCCCAAAACTACATGACCCCCCAGCAAAAATTTCTCTGCTGGGTAAGTCACCATCCTCTCCAACGCCGGTTCCAAAAATCCGGGACTGGGATGCGACTAAACATTTGAGGATATCTCACAAATAAGTAGGCCACAACCAGACCTCCCAGATGAGTCAGATGCGCGACACCACTGTTGACGTTCCCGATGGAGGACAAGAAAGCCAACACCCCGAGGATAATCACAAATACCTTCGCCTTTACCGGAATGAGGAATTGGACATAGATGATCTCGTCGGGATAATAGTACGCATAAGCCAAAAGGATGCCATAGACAACCCCAGAAATCCCAACAATCATCACTTGCTGTTGTCCAAGAAGGGGCGTAAGCAAAAGGTGCGTGAGCACCGCACCAATCGCAACCACAAGCACGAATCGCAAAAAAGTGCGGTTTCCCCAACGCAGCTCCAAACGTGTACCAAACATCCCAAGCGCTAACAAATTGAAAAGAATGTGGGAAAAACTTGCGTGCACAAAGGCGTACGTCACAAGTTGCCACACTCTAAGCTGAAGGATCGTCGTTTCGAAGCTTGCTCCCAGAAGTCGTACGAAAAAAGTTGGTGCAAATGGCAGAAGAACAAAAACAAGGACGCAAATATAAATCAGCCACTTCACCACGGGCGTGAGCCAGCGGCTGACCCACGCGTCTACTTCGGACCACCAGCCTTTCATGCAGCCCCCTCTTCCTCTAACCGAATTCTTGCTCCAAGGCCGATGAGGTGATTAAAAAACAGCGGGTAGCTCTTAGCCACATGGTTCGCGCCCCGAATGCGCAGTCCTTTGCGACATCGGAGCCCCACAATGGTGAGCAGCATAATTACGCGGTGGTCACCTCTGCCGTCCACTGTGACTCCGCCTTCGAAGCCATCCGGATTGCCTTCGATGATAATGGCATCCGGATCGGGGTCGCCGATCTCCTTGCCTTCCCAGCAACGCACACCAATTTTGCGCAGTTCTTGCAAGGGTTCCGTAATCCGATCGCACTCTTTGATGCGCAGGTTGGCAACGTTGTAGAAGCGGGAACGCCCCTCCGCCAATGCAGCCGCCCCCACCAAGGCAAGCACGGCATCGGTCGCTAAATCTCCGTCAAACTCGATTCCTTTTAGGCTTGTGCCACGAAGGCGCACTGTGGGCTGCCCGTTTCCAGTGCTTGTAAACTCTACCGCCGCTCCCATATCGGCAAGCGCACGAGCCGCTAAGCGCTCGCCTTGCTGGTCGTCGGAGAGTCCAGCGACCGTAATTTCTGAGTTGGTCACAGCTGCAGCTGCAAGCAGCGCAGCGCTCCCGGGCCAGTCGCCATTCACATAGAATTCCCCGGGGTGGTAGGCCTGGGGCTCGATATGGAACTCCATAAGATCGGGATGATATGTCACGCGTACGCCGCACCGCTCCAGTACTTCCAATGTCTGCATTACAGGAGCCTTGGAAACCAGACGATCGACGATACGAATCTCCACAGGTTCGCCCACCAGCGGTGCCAAAAAGAGCAGTCCACTCAGAAACTGCGAGCTTCGCGCTCCACTCAATTGCACCTGCCCTCCATGGGGCTGTTCACCATAGACCGTAATGGGAAGTTTCCCCGCCTGCGACTCACAGCGACAACCAAGCTGCTCGAGCGCAGCAAGCAATTCGTCGTTTGGACGCTTACCGAGCGACTCCGGCCGGTCTGTGACGAATGTGACCTTGGGCAGTAAGGCGCTAATGGCGAGTAGAAAGCGGAGTACAGCCCCTGCATTGCCAACATTGAGTACGCCATCCGGCGGAACCTGCGGCTGCTTGCCAAAACCTCGCACGCTCAGATCCAGCGTCAATCCCGCAACTTCATCGCGTGGAGTGCCCAAGAGTGGCCCCCGGAATCGCAGCTGGGCCCCAAGTTGCGTCAAGCAACGCTGCAGCGCTGCGCTATCCTCACTGACCGCAACGCGGTGCACAAGGCTTTCGCCCTCCGCTAATGCCGCTGCCAACAAGTAGCGGGTCGAGTAGTTCTTGGACGGCTGAGCCAAAACGACACCACTCAGGGAGTGCTCCCCGCCTTCGACGACCGCTGTAAATGGATAGTTGGGTATCAGCGATGATGTAAGTGGCTCACTGCTGTTTGTCATTCTTTAACGCACTCCACGAATGGATGAAAAGGTATTCGCAGATCAGCTACGCTTTTCCCTCACGCGATGGAGGCCAAACGGTCCGATCGTAAAAGTAATCAAAAATGCTCACCAGAAGGAATCCCACCATGAGCAGACCGAAGAAGAAGTACAGCCCCGTGGTTTCCCGAAGCACGGCCCGCGCCAGGATTAGCTGGAGAATGCAAAAAAGATCAAAAATGACATTTAGCAGCACGTAGTCTCGAACCCGAAAAAGCTGAGGAGTGGCTCCCCCAAGGCGCGAGCTCGAATCCGATTCAGAGGAGGGAGCTTCGGTGCCCAACGCGGGAGTATGGGGGGGCACAACTGCTGATTTCTCCGTACGCTTTTTCTTGGCCATGTGTCTGCCTCATTTCTGTTTTTTCTTTTTTTCTGAGGCCATCAGATTCGCTTTCACGTCTGCCTGAGTCGGATCCAACGCTAACGAACGTTTCCAGTATTCCACCGCCTCCGCGCGCTTACCCATCGCGTTATAAATATCTCCAAGATGCTTGAGGATTTCTGGGTCGTCGCCCATGAGCCGATGTGCCTTTTGCACGTAGCGAAGCGCCTCTTCGAGTTTGTTCATTCGGAAATACACCCAACCCAAGCTATCCAGAATATGCCCAGCATTCGGGTTGATTGCAAGGGCGCGCTCGATGAGCTCCTTCGCCTCTTCCAGATTCCGGCCTTGCTCAGCAAACATGTAGCCAAGGGCATTGAGCGCTGAATCGTTCAAGGGATTCCGTTCAATCGCTTGCCTCAGCATCTTCTCTGCTTGGTCGAAGCGTTTTTGCTCGAGGTAAATCGAGCCAAGCATGTAGAGGTAGAAGTCCGCGTTCTTGTTCTTCTTTTCCGCAAGCTTTGTAAAAATGGCTGCAGCTTGGTCGTAGCGTTTTTGCTGAAAGAGCGCGACCGCCCGCAGGGCTTCAGTCTCTTCCGTGGTGCCCACTTGTTGTTCGGCTTCTTTCACGGCTGCAAGCGCTTCTTCATAGCGGTTTGCTTTGTTGAGCGCGTCCACCAGCAGTCGGTACCCGTCCAGAGACTTTGGCTTTGCCTCAATCAGCTTCCGACAGATCTCGACTGCTTTTGCATATTCTTTTGCATCCAGATAGGTGTCCGCGAGCATCCGTTGCACGTCTTCGCTATCAGGGAACTGCTTTTTAGCGCGTTCAATGACAGCAAGCGCCTTTTCGTGCTGGTCCAATACGTTGTAAATCTGCACAAGCCGACCATAGCCCGGCAATTTATCTGGCGCCGCTTCAATGACCTTTTCGTAGTATTCGGCTGCACGGTCGAGCACCCCTTCACTCAGGAAGGTCTCTGCAACCAGCAAGTAGAATTCGGTCAGATTCGCTCGAAAGGTATTCTCTGCCTGCTTGAGAAGTTCTGGAACTTCCGAAAAGCGCTCCTGCCGCACCAGCAGTCCTAACAGGCGACCAAAGAGGAGCTGATTGCTGGGCGCAAGTTCGTAAGCCTTGCGGATGGCGGTTGTGGCCTTAGCAAGGTCATTCTTGCGCTCCGCTATTTCGCCAAGGGCGATGAAGAATTCCGCCTTTTCTCCCAGCTTTTCGATGCCTTGCTCGAGGATCTTCTCCGCTTCCTCGGGCTTTCCTTCCTGCTGGAGAAGCGACGCAATGTTCACGTAGAGCATTGGGACTTTGGGGTTCAGCTGGAGCGCCTTTTGCAGGACCGCAATGGCCTGTTTGCGGTCCTTGACCTGCATGAAGGTCGTTGCCATGCCGTCGTAGATTTCGCTACGCTCAGGCGCCAGCTCAATCGCCTTTGCGTAATACTGACTGGCTTCCTCGTATTTGCCCGCTTTCGCGAGCAACCCAGCGGCAGCCACAAGTGCATCCACATTTTCGGGATCGAGTTCCAGCACGCGCTGGTACTGACGGAGTGCCGCTTGAGTGTCGTTGGCTTTCGCCAGTTGATCCGCGTAGAGCCGTTGGATCTCCGTCGAATAGGGGTATTCGCTTGCGAATTTTGCGTATTCTTTCAGGAACGCCTGTCGGCCTTTGCCTCGCGTCATCCGCTCGAGCATGCTCTCAAACACGCGCTGGAGCTGGGGGTTTCTCGGCTCGATGAGTAGCGCTCGTTTGTAGGTTTCGAGAGCTTCCGCCGTCTCTCCCATTTCCTCCAAAAGCAGCCCCAGATAAATGTAGCCATTCACGAACCCCCGGCGTTGCTCGATCACCTTTTCGTACAGCGCGCGCGCCTCCGCTCGCTTTCCCGTGCGCGCAAGGATGTTTGCGAGGACAAACATCGAGTACGTATCCTTGGGGTTTGCTGCTACGAGGTCGCGATAGGCCTGAATGACTCTTTCGATGTCCCGTTTCGCAGTGTAGACCTGCACAAGACCCCGCAACACATCCAAGTTCTTGGGTTGGACTTGCTTGGCCTGCTCAAAGGCCTCGACTGCTTCGTCCAGAAGCTTGGCCCGCTCCTTGCCGTCCGCCTCCTCCGCCCGGCTCATCGCAAGATGCGCTTTGATAATCAGGGCCTCAACGTTGGTGGTCTCCTGACTTAGCACCTCAGTCAGCACTGCTTGCGCCCGATCGTAATCGCGAGCAAGGATGTAGGCGTCTGCAAGTGCCGTCTTGATCGCAATGCTATCTGGTCGTTCTTCCAAGGCGGCACGAAACTCACCGACCGCCTGAGCGGGTTGTTCCATCTCCAAGTAGTACTGCCCCAGCCAATAATGCCGCCGCGCCTGAATGTCGCCTTGATCCTCGGGCGACAAATAGGGGGTGCCCACGAACACAAATAGGTCATCAGGAGTCATCCCCATGCTGGCAAGCAGCTGTTTCCACAAAGATCCAAGGCGAAACGTCTGGGTGGTTTCTGCATGCCGCGGGCGCGGGAGCTTCACGGTTTCCATCATCCGGACCGCGCCCGTTGTGTTCAGGTATTGCTCTTTCGTTGGGCTAAGGGCGGAGTCGTGATTCGAAGTCGTGGGCGCAGCATCTTGCGCAAAGCCGATGCTCAACCCTAAGGCGAGCAGGGCACAGGGGATCCACCGAATCGAAAAGCGATGAGTGTACGGGCGCAAAGTCAGATCAGACCTCCCCACGACAGTTTTTGTCGCAGCTTACGGAAAAATGCGTTCTCAAGCACGATCAAGCGAAGGTACACTGGGGCGCGAGAAATCTTTAGGCTATGCTCGTGCGTTACGCTGCACCACAGGCGACCGTCCACGAGTATCTGTGCCTCCTCGCTTGGCTTACGCGGGTGAAACTCAACTTCGATTTTGTGCTCTGGCCCCAAGACCACCGGACCGAAGTGCATGCGATGCGGGCAAATGGCGTTCAACACGATGGCGTCCAAGTGCGGCTCCAACACCGGCCCGCCTGCAGCATAATTATAGGCCGAAGACCCGGTTGGAGTAGAAACGAGTAGGCCGTCGGCATAGAGATCGCTCGCTGGCTCGCCGTCCACATGGATTCGGACATGAATCATTCGACCCCACGCTGTCTTGGACACTACCACGTCGTTGAGAGCCAGCCGCGGGCCCTCTGGGAATTCCTGCTTGGCGCCCGGCAATATCGCCACGTCCGCCTCCAACATCATCCGCGGCTCCGTACGGTAACGTCCTTGAGCGATTTCGTCGAGCGACTGGCGAAGCCGCGAGCATTCCACCTGGGTGTGGAAACCAAGGTTTCCAAGGTGCACCGCCAGAACTGGGATACCGAGCGGCGCGACCAGATGAGCCGCGTACAGAAGCGTCCCATCCCCGCCAAGGGTGACAGCCACATCAGCGCCAGCGAAGCGTTCGCGCACAATGGCGTCATCCTCCGCCCCGATCCGTCCTTCCTCCCCCTCCGCCTCACGCAAATTGCTCACCACCTCCACCCCATGCGCGGACGCCCATTCTCGAATGTCCTTAAGCGCCGCCAGTGCCTCGGCCTTATGAAGATGGGCGATCACCGCAACCTTTTTCATATTGTGGTTTCCCTTCCGCTGCGCTTGCGCTGCTTGTTCATGATTCGCAAGTTGTGTTGAAAGCTTGTTCTACGACAGCGTCAATATCAATGCCCACAGCCTGTGGTGCGCCGAATTCATTCCCACGGACGAGCCAACACAGGTACTCTCGATTTCCGGACCCGCCGTGGATCGGCGAGGGCATCAGTCCACGCACTTGCCACCCATGGGTTTGGGCATAGTCTAAGACCTCGCGTAGGATCCGTGCGTGGATCTTGGGATCGCGAATAATCCCTTTGCCCCGGCTTGCCTCTGCCCGGGTTGCTTCAAACTGTGGTTTCACAAGAGCCACCACCTCGGCGCCGACTTCAAGCCACTGCCAGATGCTGTCCAACACTTTACGGATGGAAATGAAGGAGAGATCGACCGCGGCCAGCGTGGGTTTTTCGGGTAGTTGCAATCGGTGGATTTCTCGAGCATTCGTGTGGTCCACAATCACCACTCGTGGATCGCGGCGAAGGCGTTCGTGAAGCCGACTCGCTCCCACATCCACGGCGTACACAAGCCGCGCTCCGTGCTGCAGCAGGCAATCCGTAAAGCCACCCGTAGAGGCACCAACGTCCGCACAGACCCGCCCCTCTACGCCGATCTGGAACCCAACCAGTGCGGCTTCCAGTTTCAGCCCTCCTCGGCTCACGTAACGCTCGCCGGCCACCACCGTTACCTGAGCGTCCGAAGGTACCTTCAACCCGGGTTTGAGGTTACCCATGCCAGCCACGGAGACCGCTCCCGCCAAAATCAGACGCTGTGCCTGTTCCCGGCTTTCGGCGAGTCCCCGCTGAACCAACAGGACATCCAATCGTGTCTTGCCTTTGGCCGCGGCAGTATCCCCTTGCCCATCGCGAGATTCTTGCATTTTTGTATTGACCGAAATTCTGCGCAACGTTAGTCGCAGTACTATGCAACAATAATTGTAGTACGGAAAACTGGGGGGCAACCCCGATCTTGAGGAAAGGAGCAGTTATGAACAAGCAGGAACTTATCGACGCCGTAGCAAAGCGCGTTGCGAAGCTGGAAATCAGCAAAGCAGCGATCAAAGAGATCATTGATGGCACATTCGAGGAAATCGCGAAGGCCATTAAGAAAGAAAAGCGGTTCCAGATGCCGGGATTTGGGACATTCACCGTCCGTGCCCGCAAGGCCCGCACTGGTCTGAATCCCAAGACGAAAGAACCCATCAAGATCAAAGCCAGCAAGACCGTAGGCTTCAAGCCTGCACCGTCGCTCAAAAACTCTCTGTAGTGATTCGCAGCTGAGTTGTAACTGATACGCACGGGGAGCGGAGCCTCCTTGGGGCTCCGCTCAATTTGTTTTTTGGTTATGCGCAGTGGAGGGGGCACCCCCTCACCTCAATGAAGTGGGGCACTTTATACGTCCGAAAAAGCCTTGCGAATATCCGTCCCACTCGGTTCTGTACAACCGTCACGTACCAATCACGAATGCGAAGGGGTTAAGCGTCGATGTCCGCGCTCATTGATTTTGCCAACAAACTCCTCGCCCGTGTGGATATTGTCGAAGTCGTCGGTGAGTACGTTCCGCTCAAGCGAGCAGGTCAGAACTACCGGGGACTTTGTCCCTTTCATCGCGAAAAAACCCCTTCCTTCAATGTGAGCCCCACAAAGCAGATCTTCCATTGTTTTGGCTGTGGGGTGGGGGGCGATGCGATCCGCTTTATCATGAGAATCGAGCATCTTGAATGGGTGGATGCGCTCAAACTTCTCGCGCAAAAGCATGGTATTCCCCTCCCGGAATTTGAGCGAAGAACTGCCGACAAGGCGATTCAGGACGCCAAAACCAAGCTGTACGAAGTTAACAAGTTAGCATGCGAATTTTATGCGGCGAATCTGCAGAAGGCGCTCAAAGACCCGAAGCACCCTGCAACTCAGTACCTTGCAAAGCGGAAAATCAATGCGGAATTGGCCACACGGTTTTCGCTCGGCTTAGCACCCACAGGCTGGACAGATTTCACCGAAGCTGCAAAGCGCGCTGGCTTTGAACCCGAGACCGTTGTTGGTGCCGGGTTGGCTATCCGCCACAGCGAATCGGGGCGTGTCTACGACCGCTTCCGCAACCGGATCATTTTCCCAATCTGCGATTCGCTCGGCCGCCCCGTAGCTTTTGGAGCTCGCGTCTATGCCCCTGATGCGGCGCCGGATGAGCCCAAGTACATCAATTCGCCCGAGACCGCAATCTACCGGAAAGGGCAGGTCCTCTACGGCTTGCATTTGGCGAAGGATTCTATCGTGCGCGAGGGCTATGCCTTGCTCATGGAGGGATACCTTGACGTCATTCGGGCTCACCAGTTTGGTTTCACCCACGCTGTCGCGACGTGCGGAACAGCGCTCACAGAAGAGCAGGGTGGAACTCTGAAGAAGCTCGCCCGACGCGTGCTCTTCGCCTACGATGGCGACGAAGCGGGCCAGAAGGCAATGCTGCGTGGCTGCGAAGTGCTGCTCGAGTACGAGCTTGGCATTCAGGTTGTTGTGCTTCCCGATCCGCACGATCCGGATTCGTACTTGGTGGAATACGGCACCGAACCCTTCCGGCAACTCATCGCGAAATCGCGCGACTTCTTTGATTTTTTCCTCGATAGGGCAATTGAGCGATTTGGCAGTGGCACGGTTGCCGCGAAAGTGGAGTGTGTGCAGTTCCTGATTCCAATCCTACAACGGGTCCGGAACGCTGTGGCGCAGCGCGAATACGTTCGCATGGCAGCGCGGCGCCTCGATGTGGACGAAGCAGCGCTTTTGCGGCAATTGCGCTCCAAACAAAAGAGTTCCCCCCAGCAGCTTGCAAAAACGCTGACCCATGCCACCTCATCGGAGCCCCGCAGTGAGTGCACCTTGCTCAAGCTTGTCGTAGAGTACGAAAACATGCGCGCTTGGGCGTTTGAGCACGTTGTCCCCGACTGGCTGGCGAGCAGTCGCGTGCGGAAATGGTTCGAGCGGTGTCGCACCCTTCATGCCGAGGGCAGGCTCCTTGGTTGGGAAAGCCTCCTGCGTGAATGCAGCGACGACGAGACGGACGAGGATGCCCGGTTTCTTCGCGAAGTAGCGTTCATGGAGGGCGAGCCCGTGGACCAGCTAACTTCTGAGACTCTCTCGTCCTTCTTGGCACGCCTCAAGCGTTCGTTTTTTGAAAGGATGGTTGCTGACTATTGTTCAACCTTACGCCACTTGTATCCCGAAGACCCCGAGGGCGAAACATGGCGCAAGATGGTTGAGGAATTGAGTGAGCATCATCCTGCACTTCGTGAGGCCCTTCTTCTTGCGCAACGAACCTCGGTTCTGCGCATGCTTCCGAATTTTGGCCACTGAAGCTAATCCAGATCGGTGGTCTTGCGGGCGCGCTTGGGGAACAGCCGCGCGTACACCTTTTGACGCACAAACCGACCGAGCTGGAGCAATCGTGGCGGGCGAGCAAGCAGCTCCCTCTCGCCTTCTGTGAGAGCGTGCGGGAACGACTTCATTTTCATGCGTACGAGATTCCAACGATCAACCGTCGCGAGAAACAGAAAGATCCGATGTCGAACCCAGCCCCTTCCGTCGATCCACGCAGTCTGGAAGTCAATTAGAGCAGGTGCCCCGTCTGGACTCATAAGAAAATTCTTCCGCCGGATGTCCCCATGCGCGACGCCCCGCGCATGAACGTCCTCCAACAGACGCATGCACGCATCAAAAAACTCGGGTCCGGTTCGCGCGCGTAAACCTCGACGTGGAAGAGGATCCCCTGAGAGCTCTGTCATGAGAAATCCATAGTGTCCGACTGCGCCTCGCCATTGAGGGACACCGGGAATTCCTTCCAGCCGCCGCAGCACCTCTTGTTCGCGCGCCACCACCCAACGCCCCCATAAGCGGCCCAGCAATGGGCGGCAACTATAGTCCTTCAAGATCAATCGCTCCGGCCCGTGTAACACGCGCCACACATCCGGCGAAAACCAAGTGCGGCCCCTCTTGATTAATGTTCTGTTTTCAAGCTCACCGACATTCATGAAATTGTCCCAGTCCGCTTCACTTCAGCGAGGAGCCCAAAGGATGCGTTACGTTTATTCCGGCCACGGGACACGTTGCAAGGACCCCTTCAGAAATACCTCGTACACGGGCTCAAATCGCTTCCCCGCATCTTGCGGTTTCAAATCGTAGGCGATCTCGATCTCTTGCTCGGATTTAGGCGCGATTTCCTCAATCAACGTCTCGCCGAGCACATTTGAGGGCGTCTTGTTCTTGCGATCTCGGTACACAACAACTTTGACCCCGTGGGCCGGGCTCTCACCTTCATTGCGCACCTTCACCCGCACGCGAAGCTTGTTTGCATTCGGACCACTGCTCTCGGGAGGGATGACGGTAAGCCCAGCTGGCTTCAACCGGTACTTCTCCAGTACGCGCAGGCGGATCGTTCGAGAATTGTTTGTGAGGTCTTTCTCGAGATTGCCGCATGCCCCCCACACGCGGAACAGGAGCTCATGTTCGCCCGCATTCTGAAATGGATCCCAACGTACTGTGACGACTCCGCGTTCTCCCGGGGCCAATTTCACAGGATCGTACTTTTTCAGAATGCGCGAAAGTAGAGGTTGCCCCGTACTCGTGTCCCCATCGTAGGCATCCACCCGAACATTGCGAGCTACGGTTCCACCCCGATTTTCTACAGCCACACGGAAGAAAACGGTCTCACCATCCACCGGCATGGCCTTGTGTGGCAGAATCCCCCCCGGAAGAATGGCGAGGTCGGGCATGTTTTCCAGCCCAAGGGTGAGGGTAGGCTTTTCAATTTCTTCCTGCTTTGCAACCCAATGTGGAAGTTCTGGGCGAATTCGGACCTCCTCTCGGTCGGGGATTGTGCGCCGATAGGGGCGCACCAATTCAAAGCGATAACTTTGTCCTGCGCTCAATGCCGGCACACTTGTGCGCGTATCTTCAAGAAGGGCACCGTTCAGGTCCTCAAGCGCCACAGTGAACGTCGGCAACGTGGCCGTAGTAAGATTGAAGAGCTCTGACCGCACGACTGCGGTCGGGAGCCCCGCATCATTGCGGTATTCAATCTCCGTGAGCTCCTTTGCAATGAGGAGCGGTGCCGATTCGTCGTGTTGTCGGCCGCAGACTGCGACAGCTGGCTCTGGCCTCAACACGTTGCTACTGCCTTGCCGAGCGGTTACTCGCACATTGACAGGACAGAGACCTCTGCCGACTCGCGCCGAAAGTACTACTTCTCGTTCTTCGCCGGGGAAGAAACTCAAACTGGGCGCGTCTGAGGGCTCGAGCCCATTGCCGCTCAACGACACTGTCATTTCCCGTGCCGGCGCCCACGAGTTGTTGCGGAGCCGAGCACGGACCGCCACTGTCGTGCCGACCTCGACCACTCGATCGGAGAGCAGCGCCATCTCGACCAGCGATAGCTCCTCGGCCTTGGCTAAACCCAATTGAAACATCCCTCCGGATTGCAGGAGGTGAAGCGACAGTGCTGGATCCCCCAAATAGATAAACATGCGGACTAAATTGGTGTAGCCTTCCTGAAGAATATAACGCCAACCTGCAAGGGTGAGCGCTGGCACCACTGGCTCGGTTTGCTCAGCAAAGAGTGCTCGGTTAATCTCTTTCGAGAACTGTTCGTGGAACAAGGTCATGCCGGGGCCAGAAGGCACATAGCAGGCGATTGCGCCGCCGTTGGGAACCCGAAGGAAATCCTCACTAATGCAAATGTTCCACCTAGGCATCGGGTAATCAATCGCCCCGCTATTGCAAGTCATATTCATGACGAATGGGAGCCTGTCGCGATTGCGCAACATAAGGTTGTCCGAGTTCTCACTGTCACCTCCAAACCAGATGCGCTGCGTGGACCAAATGTTCGGAGAGCCGTGACCAAAGTAGCTCACCACAGCGGCCCCTTTGTTGAAAAGATCACGGATTTTCCGCGTCATCTCTCGGCTTACCTTGGCACGCTTCGCTTCTGCGATCTCCCTAGGATAGTAGAAGTTGTCCTCCCACGGCTCATCGTCCAGCGAGAGTTTCTCCGTATTCAGCGAGGGGGGGACCGTTTTCATTACCCGGTTGACTGGCTCGGAGAACTCCGAGTGGTCCGCGATGAATGCCACGCTTCTCGTCCAATCCTGCCTTTGCCAGTCGCTACGCGGTTGGGAACGGTACTCCACAAGTTTCGCAACGATGTTCTCCAGATCGCGCACATTATTGACGGAGAGCCGCCCAATGAACGCGTCAGCTAAGTCATCCTTACCGAAGAAAGTCGTGTACCAGTGGTCTGAGGCCCATTGCTCGGCTCCCCCCGGTGTCGTCGCCATACGGTACGTGGGAACGTAGTTGATGACGTGATTGCGAAATTCATTCCGATAAGCGCTGGTGGCATCACCCACCAGTAAGACATAGCTGGCGGGCGGATGCATCGCCGACCCTTCGTAATGACGCGCCGCATAATCCAAGAAACGTTTAATGGCTTCCGGAGTCTCCTCTCCGTCCGCAAACTGATCGTAAACCGATTGCACGTCCACCACAAGCACGTGATGCCCTGCTTTCTCCAGTTCGCGAACCAACGGGGTGAGGGGGGCGAGAAAATCCCGGTACGCGATAATAATATAGTCAGCTTTCACGTTGGGTGCCCGCAGATTGGTCGTTTCGCCCCCTTCGGGTAGAAGGGGAGCGGACGGAATGGCCTTCACAGGCATCGCGACGTATTGTCGAAGTCCAGTTTCAATAGCGCGCACCTGAAGGACGGCATTCCCCGGTGATTTTTCCTGCACGCGGTGTTTGACGACCAAGGGATGTGTCTCGGTGACATCGAGAACGACGAGTTCTTCTCCCCTTGGTATCCCCCCGATCACATACTCCCACGTTCTTGTTGCACTGGTCGAACTGATTCCAGTGTCGGGGGAATGGAAGGTGAAAGCACTCCCATCCCACTGATACAAGCGGCGGTACCAAAGCTCCAGATTATCCAAATAAATCTCCGCCTGCTCGGCCCGGTTGGGAGTAGGGGATGAGCTCAAAAGAGTGATCTCGGCGCGGTTGCCGTGTTCCCGCAATGCTGAGCTGCGGATTTTGAAAGTTTTGCGGTCGTCCGAAAGATTCCTAACCGAGAATGTCCCAACAGCCACATCATTGATGCGCAGTTGCACGGTCGCGCTTGAGTCCGAAGGGAACGAATGAACGTATAGGTTGAGAACGCCGGGGAGGTCAGTCGCCACAGGAGCCAGGCCGGGCAGATCGAACTCAACGCGGAATGGCTTGTTTGGCTCCAGTTGCTGCCAAACCCATCGGTAGCCAAGTATCGAGAGAAATTGATCGCTCCGAGTGAGTACTTTTGAGTCGGTTTCGATCAGATGCTTCTCGAAGAAAGCCGCCGCCGTATCCGCTGGTTCGGTCTCTTCTGGCTGGCGAGCAGCTTGCATTTGGGGATGCTTGTTTTCCGGGTCATAGATTAGCCAGTAAATGTTGCGGAGGGTAAAGGGAGAGGGGTTTGCCCTGCCATAGAAAACGAGTCGGTCGCCCGGTCGTAGCTGGTTTGCCGGCGTACCGTCCGCAGGTAGATAAAGCAGCGGAACATCCTTGCCTCGTAGTAGGAGACGGATGTGACGTGGGTCAATCCAACTTCCCACCACACCGGACGACTCCAAATCCGCTCCCGAGATTTGGTAAATGCCGTCCACTTCAATTGGAATGCGCATACGGAACGGCGACCGCGCGATGGCCTCCGGCGGAGGAGCGGGCTGACTGACCGAGCTCGGTATTGCGCTTTCGGGAATCACGATGTAGCGCTCAAGGTCTTGTGGATTTGCGACAAATTGATTGAGCAACCGCCGGAAAATCCCCACGCGGTTCTGTTGCCAGAATCGGATTGCATTGGGATCTCGGTTGGGGGGCGCCGGTGCGAAACGGATGCTGACGGTGCCGCGCTCAATGGTGGGCAGCCTGAAGGGGGGCTCTCCCACACGCACTTTTAGCCGGGCAATCCGAAAAGCACGAACGTACCCTAACTCCTCCACGCTACACAGAACGCTTTTTAGAGTCGCCTCATCCGTGATGGTGCTTCCGCCCCGCACGATTTGCAGCAAAGTGAAGCTGGTAATCTCACCGCGAGGAATGACTAAGGGAATGCGTACCATGCCATCTGAGGGAACGCGTACTACCTCAAATTCGACCAACAATTCCTGCGCGGAAGCATTAGTCCGCACGACACGAGCGTCTGGCTCGGCAAGCCGTTGCCGACACAGTTCAGCAGCCTCCGCAATCCACTCAGGTTCGGGGAGAGTAGTCGACAGGTTGTCCAGAGGATGGGTCTGCACCGGGGAAGCTGCTTGGAGAGGGGAACTGACTGCACAAACAAAAGCGACTGAACAAACAATGATTTCCCGAGCTCGTCTTATCTTACCCAACATCCTCAAGCATTGCATCGCGTAGCAAAGGAACGAGAATGTCCTGTTTACTTTTTTGCCGTCACGTGCGAGCGGTGCCTGCTTTTGCATGATCAGGTTTACCTCAGCAAAAGTGTTTGCAAATATCGCGTGAATAATTCCACTTCACACACCCAATTGCTTGCCACGAGAGTCAAATTCAATGACCAGCTGGCGTGCCAGTACAGAACCATTGCGAATTTTGCATCTGCTTGCGACGAGTCGCTGGACGGGGGTGGCCGAGCCTGCAGTAAGTACTGCGCAGCTTCAGCAGGCCCGTGGCCACACCGTCTGGGTGGCAGGGATTTGGGGGCGTTCGTTCGAGCAAGTCGTGGAAGCCCGACGCGTACCCCGTGCCACGGGTTTTGAGCTTCGTTACGATTACCGGCCGTGGGTTCAGCTTGAAACGATCCGTGGCCTTTGCGAGTTCATCAAACGCGAGCAGGTTGACGTTGTTCATTGCCACCTGATCCATGATCATTGGATCGCAGCTCTTGCCTTGCGGCGACTTGGCCCAACACGGCCGCTGCTCGTTCGCACCGTTCATCGCTATGAATCCATGCGGCGCGATCCGGCGCATGCTTGGCTTTTTCAACGCGCAACCGATCTGATTATCACCGTCTCCCAAGAACAGAAACGTATCATCGAGAACGCCTATCCGCGCCTCTGCGACGAAGTCGAGGTGATTTACGGTGGGGTGAATCCAAACCGGTTTCGGCCAGACCTCCCCGGCGCCGCTCTTGTCCGTGCCGATATGGGCGAACCCCCGGACGCACGCGTGGCCGGTCTCGTCGCTCATCTGGGCTACAATCGGGGGCACCGCTGGTTGCTTCGTGTGGCGCCGCGTGTTGTCGCCACGGTTCCAAACTCCACTATTTGGATTGTGGGCCAAGGAGAACTTAAGAGTTTCCTTCGTCACGAATTGCGCAAACCGCAGTATCGCGGCCGTGTCCTGCTGACTGGCTACCGGACCGACGATCTCCCAGAGACGTATGCGGCAATGGACGTGGGGCTTCTCCTTGGGCTCGGAAGCGAAGGCAGTGCGCGCGCTGCACTGGAGGCTATGGCGACAGCTCGCCCTGTCATCGCTGTGCGCAAGGGTGCCCTCGTGGATACAATTTCACACGGGGCCGATGGCTTGCTTGTGCCGGAAGATGACGATGCAGCGCTCGAATCGGCGCTCATTCGCCTTCTGGGGAATCCGGAGGAAGCACGCCGCATGGGTGAAGCAGCTCGGCGCAAAGTCCTCGAACGCTTTACGGAGGATATTCGGGCCGAGCGGACTTTGGAAGCTTACCGTCGGGCTCTTGAGCGGCGGACAGCAAGAGTCTGAGTGCTTTACCCCACGACAACTTCGTTGCCCAAAAGCGTTTCGATCTCTTCTTTGCTTACTGGGCCCTGACGCAAAATGCGGTAAGGTTTTTCGACCACCGAGAGGACGGTAGAAGCACTTCCTCCCGGCGTGCGCCCTGCGTCAATGAGCATATCGAGCCGGTCCCCTAACTGAGCCAGCGCCTCATGGGGCTCTACTGCGCTCACATCACCCGAGATGTTGGCGCTCGAGGTAGCGAGTGGCCTTCCCACCATACTCAGAATGGCCAGCGTCACATAGTGGTTGGGAATCCGCAGCCCGATCGTGTTATCACGCGAAATCGCCTCGAAATTCCGGGCGCGACGTCGAAAAACGATCGTCAGCGGTCCCGGCCAATACTTTTCCATGATGGGCTCAAGGTCGTGTGGGATTTCCTGCACAATGTGACGTAACTGGGTGGTAGAGTGGATAAGGACCGCAATGGGTTTCTCGCGCATCCGTTCCTTCAGGGAATACAATCGTTCCACCGCATCAGGGTTGGTCGCGTCCACCCCCACGCCATACACAGTGTCCGTGGGGAAACAGACCGTCTTGCCTTCCAGCAGGAAATCCGCGGCTCGTTCCACTACTTCGAGCGGTGGGTTGAGAGGATCACACTTAAGGATGATTGGTGGCACCGTCCGACCTTTCGAATCCTTTGTTTCCGCGCTGTCCGTAGGTATACGGCAAGTCTCGGTAACCTCGATATGTACCGAAGTCGCGGTCGACTTATTGTCTTCGGCTTGATGGGACAGCATGTTTCGGGCAGCCGCATGAGTCTCGCGGGAGCTGCGTTGTTGTCTGAAAAAGCGAGACTCGAGCCGCAGCACCTCTTGCGGGTCGATCTCCACGACAGGAGCTTGTTCGGGCTCCTTGGGCAACGTTGATTCAGGTAACGTTTCAGCGGGCAAATCGGGCGCTTCAAAAAGCTGATGGAGCTTGCCCAGCGTGACACCAACTTCGTCGAGGATCTGGGCCGCGACAGACTCAGCCTGCGTGGCGATCGCCTCGAGAAAATCTGCGGTCGTCAAGAGCGGACGCCCCCGATTGCGCGCAATCCGTCGCGCGAGCGAGACCATTGCAGTCGCGCCTGCATCCGGTGCGAACGTCGCTACGGTTTGAGTTTCCGCCTTGGGGAAAGCTGAAGTGAGCCGTTGCGCCAGCGCGTCAAAATCCACGTTTGTTCGCCGGAGAACTTCGTGCCCGATACTCTGCGGGGAGTCCATGATGGCCGCAAGGTAATGAAGGGTGCCGACAAATTCGCTTCCGTAGGCCGCAGCAATATCGCGTGCAGTCGCAACCACCTTGCGCAGTTCCACGCTGTACTCAAGTGGCCGAGGGGCGTTGGGCCGATGTGTCGGGATGCGTTGAGTCTTAAGCTGTGGGCGGAAATTGCTCGCGATGCGTGTCAACCAATCATCGCTGTCGGAATGTTTTTCACGAGCGGTTACCGCTGCCGGCTTTGCACGCACCTGACCGCTCTCCGATTTTGGTGCGACGGGTGACTTTCTTTCACCTGACGAAGTGTCAGCAGGTTGAGTCTGAGGCACCCTTTGTAAGACTCGCAGCAAAAGACCCACGGCGGCTGCGACTGTTGGCGGCTGCACCAGTGCAAACTCCGGCTCGTCACTCAACACGCGCAAAGCCGCTGAGTCAGTTGCTTCAGAACTGGTGCACAAGGCAAAAACCGGAACGTTGCTGTGGCCCGATAGTATGGGTGCGCAGCGAAGGACGTTGCCCTCGATCGCCAAAATGCTGGCCACGTTCTCTCGGTGGGCCTGCTCAAGAAATTCGAGAAGCTGAGGCCCGCGGCGCAATGGGT
Organism: Candidatus Sumerlaea chitinivorans; assembly: GCA_003290465.1. GTDB lineage: Bacteria > Sumerlaeota > Sumerlaeia > Sumerlaeales > Sumerlaeaceae > Sumerlaea > Sumerlaea chitinivorans. Next base: position 1,789,702 of record CP030759.1, on the reverse strand, counting down.
CAGCGCAAAAAAGCAAAACCTCAAGCCCTTGGTCGCGCAACGAGCGAGCGCACTCTTCCCATGCGGAGGGATTTGCCGCTTCCGTATAGACGATTGCCACCCGCACCATTGTTCGCTGTCCCGTGGGTTAGAAATGACTTCGTCGCCAAAGAATTCAACAGAATCCGGCGCAATGCGAAGCACTACCCGAAATGCGGAGACAGAATGTTGCAGGGGTATCCTGAATGGGATTGGGTGGCCTCCCAAAAACGACATTGAGGAAAAAATACCCATGTGAATAAAAAGCACCCGGAGCATTAATCCTGCAGTAGAATAGGGGGGGGCAGTGGCTTTCTTCACCACAAATGGAGATAAATCCAACAAGCTACCTCGCACGCGCCGCATTTACCATCCACGGCTAAAGTTGTCCGTTTTCCTGTCTTGCTGATACTCCGCGATGAACCACCGTGTGCGTGTGTGTGACCGCGTCTTTGGGCAATTCGGAAAACGGTGACTCTCCACAGCTTGGTTCGGGGTGGTACGATGTCGCTGGCGAGGGGGCAGGGGCCACGGCCAGAAAAGGAGGAAAAAATGGGCGAGGAGAAAAATCGAGCCGCCAGTTTTAGCACCGTCTTCGTGGTCATCGAGTATTACAGGGAAAGGAGAGTGGAGAGCAAGGAAGAGCGCCAAGAGTATCTAACGCAAATGGAAGAAGCACGCGATGAGCTTCTGAAAATCATCTCCAGCACCAGCCTTCTTGCGGATGCCCTGCGTGAATATGCTGCAATCGAGTTTCCCAAAAAAGGAATGCAATTAACAACGCGTTCGTGCGTGTCGAACCCACGAAAATGGCAAAATCGCTTCAAACATTCTATCGAAGCAATCCTATTTGAATGTGCGCGTATCCGAAGCCTGTGGCAGCAAGCTTATTCGCCCGATACAGCTCCGGAGAAACAAAAAAGCCTGCTCAGAGATTGCGAGGACTCGCGCGTGCGGATTCTTCATGCGCTGCGCGAATTGAACCTTACCAATGCGAGCATTCGTAAGCTTGCCAACTCCATTTTAGAAAAGCTTCGCATTTGGCACGAAGATCGTCAGGAGCTCAGAGCAGCTCTTCAGCAATTAGAGCTGACCGAGACCGAGCTGAAATCGATCGCTAAAAATGCCTCGAGTGGTCGCAATGAGGACCAACCAGCCTTGGAAATGGACGAGAAGACTTTATCCGACATCGTAGCGCTGGAAAAAAGTTGCATCATCTCGAGACCTTTGAGCGAGAGGCAGCGGCGTCCGAAGCAGAACTCACTGAGCTATTGAATCGGCTCGCCGATGCTGAATGGGAGCTCGATGCTGCACAGGGAAGGGCAGTTGATGTCTACATGGCTGAGATTTTCGATCAAAGGCCACCCGTGCCGGACAGTGACCGAACAACCCAAGCGTTTGTGGATCGCTTTTTCCAACTCCGTGAGAATGCGAAATCTGGCCTGAACGCGATAATGGAATTCTATGATCCAGCCAGCCCATTGAATTTTGATCTGATTGCGGACAAGAAGATTTCCAATTTCCGTAAGAAGTACAGAAGCCTGATCGAATCTGCGGCTATGGACGCCGAGGAACCGGAGGACGACGACTTCTTCCCGTTCTCCGATCCTGATTTCTGAATTGATTAATTGTGATTGCGAAAGCAGGAAAAAGTCTCCTGCCCTGGCAACCATGTGGGCTTTGATGGGTTGCCAAACCTAAGCATGGCTCGGGTGTTTCCGGTGGGCGCCAAGAACTCTGAGACTTGGCCCCCCGGACGCCCGGACTGAATAAGCAGGAAACACTGCTGTTTATCATCATGCGCGCGCCAAAGCGCGGTGGCGCGCCAAACTTTAAGATTCTCTTGGAGATGGTACTTCGCAAGAAGAGCCTGACCGACCGCATGACGAGCGTCCGAACTTCCTACCCATATTTACCTCCCTTTTGTTGCCATGAACATAGGCAAGATGGTGGATTTCGGGAGTGGTGATTTTTCACCTCGATTGGGCTACGGAAGCGAGGACTCGCCTGCGAAAACCACGGTCGAGAGCGATGACATTTGCGGAGTTACCTGACCAAGTCCACGGAAGGGGCGCATTGCTATGACGCCAAGCCGCGACTCGAACTACCAAGACTACGAGTCTTTGTTTGAACTGGGCAGGGAAAAAGGACACCTCACTTACGAGGATATCAACAATTTCCTGCCAGCTAATGCCACCACGGCGGAAATGGACTCGCTGCTCGAGCAATTAGAGCAGCTCGACATTGAAGTCTACGACGACAAAGATGCCGCAGCTTTTGCGGCTAAGGGTGAGGACGCCGTCGAAGAAGAGCAGGACCTCGATTTCGCCAAGGCGCTCGAAGACGAGTTGCCGGAGGAGAGCGATGGCGACGGGTCGAAAACTGATGATCCGGTGCGTCAATACCTCACCGAAATGGCAAAAGTCCCTCTTCTCACGCGCGAGGAAGAGATCACCCTTGCCAAAGAGATCGAAAAGGGACGCCACGAAATTACCGCGGCCATCGCGCGCGCCAGTGCCACCGCGATCGAGCTCAAGAAGCTTCACACCCGCGTTGAGTCGGGAGCGGTCAACCTAAACGACGTATTGCGTGCGAACGTCGATGAGAATAATCCCGAAGAGCGCAATCGCTACACCGCGCACATTCTTGACAATCTCGACGCGATTTTGGCGCTCTACGCGGACATTATGAACAAGCTCGATGAGCTTGATAATCCAGACCTGTCCCAGCGCAAGCGCGACCAGCTTCACAAGCAAATCGAGAAGGATCGGCAAACGATTTTTGAGCATTTGCTCAAGATCGATCTTAACTTTACTGAGATCGAAAAAATTGCCTCCCACATCAAAAACGTTTACGCGCAGATCGATCGTGCGAATCAGGAAATCCGCACTGTTCTTTTGGAAACGATGCTCAGTGAAGAGGATCTGCGCCGTATCGTTAAAAAGACGCGCAAGAATTCCCCCGAAGCCAAAGCGCTGGAAAAGAAATACGGTTTCACGCTCGACCAGTTCATCAAACTCGACAAGCGAGTGCGTGAGGCTCAGCGTTTGGTGAAGCGCCTCGAAAAAGAGGCTGGGAACACGTACGAAGAATTGTCCCAGATCGTCAAAGAGATCGAAGCCGGCGAGAAAATTGCTCACCGGGCGAAAATGAAAGTCGTCGAAGCGAATCTCCGCCTCGTCGTCTCGATTGCGAAAAAGTATGTCAACCGGGGCCTCCAGTTCCTCGATCTCATCCAAGAGGGCAACATCGGCCTCATGCGCGCAGTCGATAAGTTTGAGTACCAACGTGGCTACAAGTTTTCTACCTATGCAACGTGGTGGATTCGCCAAGCAGTTACACGTGCGATTGCCGATCAGGCACGTACCATTCGTATTCCCGTCCACATGATCGAAACCATTAACAAGCTCTCGCGTGCAAGCCGCTATCTTGTTCAGGAGCTTGGTCGCGAACCCACCCCCGAGGAACTCGCCGACAAAATGGGAATGCCGGTGGACAAAATCCGCCGCGTGCTAAAAATTGCTCAACAACCCATTTCCCTCGAAACACCCATCGGCGAGGATGGTGACTCGACCTTTGGTGACTTCATCAATGATCCGGATGCTCCGAACCCTGCCGAGCAGGCGGCGCACGTGCTCAAGTCCCAGCGGATCGAAGAAGTCCTCAAGACCCTTACCGAGCGCGAAGAAAAGGTGCTTCGCTTGCGATTCGGGATTGGGAACAACGACTTCCCGCGAACCCTCGAAGAGGTGGGGACGATCTTCAACGTCACGCGTGAGCGTGTCCGCCAGATCGAGACAAAGGCCCTAAACAAACTTCGCCATCCGAGCCGGCGGAAATATCTCGTCGAACTGTTCGAACAATAAACTGCAGGGGATGAACGAGTTCTCCCCAATGTTGGTATTGCCAAGGCGGTGGGGTTGACCCTACCGCCTATCTTTTTATGGGAGCGGATCCGTGACTTTGCACGCATCCCCACAATTTCAAATTATTCCTGCCATTGACCTCATGGGTGGCACATGCGTGCGCCTTGAGCAAGGCGACGCCGCTCGCCAAACACGCTACAGCGTGCCAGCCCCCGATGTTGCGCAGGCGTACGAGGCAGCGGGTGCCCGGCGTATCCATGTGGTAGACTTGGACGGCGCTTTCGAAGGCGCGCCAAAGAATCTCGCCACCATTCAAAAGATTCGCGAAGCCTGCACAGTAGAAATCGAAGTCGGAGGAGGAATTCGGGACGCGACCACTGTGCAAACGCTTTTTGACCTTGGGATTGATTACGTCATTTTGGGGACAAAAGCCTTGGAGGATCCGGCATTTCTCACAGACATGGTCGCAAAATATGGATCCCGTATTATTGTTGGTGCGGACGCACGCAATGGCATGCTCGCCACCCGCGGGTGGACCCACACCTCTGCTGTGCGCGCCACCGATTACCTGCGCGAATTGGTTGCGCGACTTGGCCCGCTGACGGTGATCTATACCGACATCGCCCGCGACGGTACGTTTACATCTCCAAACTACGATGCACTCCGCGAGGTCCTCGCGATCCCCAAGCTTGAGGTAATTGCTTCAGGGGGAGTGGGATCGCTCGACGATATCCGAGGCCTTCTCGCCCTGAATAATGAAAAGTTGCGTGGCGTAATTGTCGGCAAGGCTCTGTACGACGGCAGGCTCTCGCTTGCCGACGCCATAGCCTTGATCCATTCCCACCGAAAGGAAAAGTAACGATGGCTTCAGCCTTCGTGCATGAGCTAACGGATGGCAATTTTGATGCCGAAGTGCTCCAAAGCCCTGTTCCATATCTCGTGGATTTCTGGGCTCCGTGGTGCGGTCCGTGCCGTATGGTGGCCCCAATCATTGATGAACTTGCCACCGAGTACAATGGTAAGCTCAAGGTCGGCAAAGTCAATGTGGACGACCATCAAGAGGTAGCCGCCCGTTACGGCATCGCTTCCATCCCAACGCTCATGATCTTCAAGAATGGACAGCTCGTCGAACGCATTGTCGGCGCGCTTCCAAAGCCCATGCTCAAGCAGGTCATCGACAAGCACGTCTGAGTTGAACCTTCCAATTCGCCGCTTGTCAGCGCCCGCAATCCTCTCCGAAGGATTCGGGCGCGGCCTGTTTTAGAGCTCCCGCAGATTCATCAAAGCCCGCGGCATGATACGAAAGGCTTCCTCTCTACGCAGAAGATTCGGTCGTGGGAAAAATGAAAGTACTACGTAAGGAATAGAACCTAACGATGCTCACGAAACGTATAATCCCGTGTTTGGACGTCAAGGACGGACGCGTTGTCAAAGGTGTCAACTTTGTGAACCTCGTTGATGCCGGTGACCCAGTCGAATGCGCTATCGCGTACGACCGTGCGGGGGCCGACGAGCTGGTGTTCTTGGACATCACAGCGAGCTATGAAAAGCGCCAAATCATGATAGATGTGGTCCGGCGCACCGCCGCTGAAGTCTTTATGCCTGTCACCGTAGGCGGTGGCATTCGGACGCTCGAAGATATCCGTGATCTCTTGCGCGCAGGCGCTGACAAAGTGTCACTCAATACCAGTGCCGTCGAGAATCCCGAGTTTGTCCAAGCTGCCTCGACCCGTTTTGGGAGCCAGTGCATTGTCGTCGCAATCGACGCAAAACGTGCCGCGCCAGATGCTCCCTATCGCTTTGAAGTCTACACTCATGGAGGTCGCCGTCCCCGCGGGTTGGATGCGATTGCATGGGCTCGCAAGGTGGAGGAACTCGGTGCTGGCGAGATTTTACTGACCAGCATGGATCGCGATGGCACGAAGGACGGCTACGACCTCGAGCTCACGCGAGCCATCAGCGAGGCGGTCACAATACCTGTCATCGCTTCTGGTGGGGCGGGCACGCTTGAGCACCTCGCTGAGGCGATTCTCCTCGGTAAGGCGGATGCTGTGCTTGCCGCCTCCATTTTCCATTTTGGCATTTATTCGATTGCGGAGACGAAGGCGTACCTTGCTGAGCGCGGAATTCCCGTTCGCCCCGCGCCTGCCGCTTCACTCGCCTAAATTGCTGAGCGGCTTGGCCAGCGGCCGTCCGTGAAGTGGGAAACGGCGATTCTAAGCCCCGCTCAACATCCTCAGTGGATGTTTGGCACCCAAGTAAAGGCAGTGAAAACGAGAAAAGCTTTTCCCTCAGGCGTTGGCCGTGCGACTGTGCCTGCGCAAATGCTTCTTGATTTCATCGGCGTAAGCGGTTTGCCCTTTTCGCGAACTACATGACGAACAGACGAGAAGAGAAAGGGAACTATGAAACGTCCACGACTTCTTAGCGGAATGCAACCGACTGGCCCGATCCACCTTGGCCGTTTGGAAGGCGCGCTGCGTCAGTGGGTGCGTCTTCAGAACGAGGGCAATTACGACATGTTTTGCTTTGTGGCGAATTGGCATTCCTACACGACGCAGTTTAAGGATCCTGCTGTGATCGAGAAATATTCGCGCATGCTCGTCGTGGACTATATTTCCGTCGGACTCGACCCCGAGAAGACGGCGATCTTCCTGCAGTCAGACGTCAAGCAGCACGCTGAACTACATTTGCTCCTCTCCATGATCACGCCCGTGGGGTGGCTCGAGCGGCAGCCCACTTACAAAGATAAGATTGCCACGTTAGCCGAAAAATACAACGAGGAGAACGTCGCCGAGTATATCTCCTACGGGCTGTTGGGCTATCCTGTTCTCCAAGCCGCAGACATTCTGATTTACAAAGCCGAAGTTGTTCCCGTCGGGCGTGACCAAGCGCCTCATCTCGAAATCGCGCGCGAAATTGCCCGCCGCTTCAATCATCTATACGGAGAGATCTTTCCTGAGCCTCAGGCACTCATTAGCGAGGCGACTGGCACTCTCCCCGGCATTGATCGGCGCAAAATGAGCAGCTCCTACGGGAACGCCATTTTCATCCGCGATACGCCGGAAGAGGTCGTGGAGAAAGTGAATCAGATGGTGACCACCGAAACAAAAATCCGTAAAACCGACCCCGGCGTGCCGGAAAACTGTGTAGTCTGCCAGTTGCGGAAAATCTATGACCCAGAGGGCTATCTCGTGTCATGGGAAGAGGACCGACAGGGAAAGCGCGGCTGCACTCAAAACAAGAAGGAGCTGGCCGAGATTCTCAACGCAATGTTGGACCCAATCCGCCGCAAGCGTGAGGAGCTCGAGCGCAATCCGGATTACGTCGACGAGGTCTTGCGCAAAGGGGCTGAGCGCGCGGCTGCCGTTGCCGAGGAAACCATGCGTGAAGTGCGCGCGGCAATGAAGCTTCGTCCATAGCTTAGCCCCAACGCATGCCGACGGGAATCATTTAGTGTCGAACCGTGGGTAGATGTTTAGCCAAGGATGTCGTACCTTTACCCACTTCGTCACGGGATTGCAGGGATTCCCCAGCATGCCAGCGGCATGCGTACAGAATGAACGTAAGTGTGTTGCTCTTGGTACATATAGCTGAATAATGAGCCGGGGTGGCGAAAGTGGCAGACGCAAGGGACTTAAAATCCCTCGACCCTTTGGGTCATACGGGTTCGAATCCCGTCCCCGGCACTTTGTAGTTCATCTTCAGTATAAGGGGGGCACGCCGTTGACACTCACCCGCCATTACGCAAGCACAGTTTTCACGGTCGCTTTGGTTGCAGCCGCGATCCCAGCTCTTGGGGAGACAGTCACGTACCACAGTTCTTCAGGAAAAACTGTTTTTCGAGCTTCGGTCCCGTCTTATCCTTCGGGGAGTATTCGGTTCGAAAAACCGAGTGGGCAAACTTGTCTCCAAGTCTCTCCGGGTGGTTCGGGAACCTTTTATTACCGCGATTCAACTGGTAAAACGGTGGGAAGCCAAACCACGACGGGCAATACGACTTATTTCTACGACCCTTCTGGCATGAGTCTTGGTAAGGCGACCAGAACGGGAAACACAGTATATTATTACGACTCTGGTGGACGATTGCTCGGGCGAGAGGAGCTCTTTGGTTCTACAGCCTACTTTGAGAATCCTGCTGGTACAACCCTCTTTCGGACGTCACCGCTTCGGACTCCAGAACCAACCAAAACGAGCAGCAGCAGCTCGGCGTTAGGAAGCTCGAGTGCAAAGCAAACTCCCGTTCCCACGCCGATCTTCGCCCCCAAGTTCTTTCTCGAGAAGGCGTGCGATTCAAAACAGCGCTGAGCCCGTTGTGAGTGGATCGCTTCTTTCGACGAATTTACGCTGGTCGAGCAAAATCACCCCACTCGGGTGAGGCGCATCGCTCCCAATCCTCGCGCTTCATGAGGATCGCCTCACGGTGCGAGCCAGCGTTAAAGAGGATCGTTTCGTCCTCCTTGAGCGGTGCTGCTGCGAGTAACCGGAGCGAATAAAGCGACCCGATCGGTGGCATTGCCCCAATCTCGCAGTCAGGGAATTCACCGGCAAATTCGTGTTCTGTGGCAAGGCGGACGTCTTTGCACCCGAGATAATCCTTTAGCGCAGCTAGGTCGATCCGATGGCTTGCAGGCAGAGCAACCATAAGGTGCTTCCCGTCTGCAACCACGATCACCGTTTTGGCAAACTCTTTCCCCGAGACGTGCGTGGCTTGAGCTACTTCCTGGGCTGTGTAGGCCACGGGGTGCTGCTCCACTCGATACGGAACGTCTGCCTCGTCGAGCAACTTTTTCAGGCGCACAGCAATGGTCATGGTTTGCCCCTCCTTTCTTTTGCGCTCCAGTGGTGGAGGGCACGTTGAGCACGGAGGTCCTCCGTTCCACTTACGCATATGACAGAAAGCCCGAATGAACACAAGAAAATAAGCTCGACGGTTGGTGGTAGCTGTAAACCTCTGCAAGTTGTCATCCATGAACTTCGCGGTCTCCACCACAACGCCGCAATCTTTGCAGAAATGGCAGCCCGACCACCGGTAACCGATGCGGAGTTTCGACGAACGTGCATAGGGAATAGACGGTGATGGGTGGACGACAAGTGAAGCGAGGTTCAAAAAAAGGGCGCCTTGGAGAGCCCGTCCCCAAGGCGCCCATACCGACCCATCACATTGCGCCGGTAGAGACTAACGGCAATTTGTTTCAATGCGCTACGGGCATCCGAAGCTTGCTGCCATTTGTGGCACGCCCGGGCAACATGTCGCCTGCAACTGCCACGAGGGGGGCGTAAAGGGCAGCGGCGGCGTGCTCACCGGCACGACCGTATAGGTTTGGGTGCAGTCGAGAGTGCACGGACTCAGCCATGCTCCCGTCTGCGGATCCGGTGTTCCCTGCAGCACCAAGTTCTGGTTCGCATCATAGACATTGAACACCACCTGCGCCATGTCCAAGCACCATGGTCCTACCCTTGCCCAGATGCGGCCAGTTGTCCGACATTTCCCAGCCGGGCCTGCATTGTAGATGGCTGCAATTTCAGCCTGCGTCAGTGCCCGTTTGAAGAGCTCAAGCTCATCAATTGCGATCTCGCAGAGGCCTTGCTGGGATGGGGTGGAGTAGCCGATCCAGAGGGGGACTGAGTTGGAAACGGATCCCAGCGGAGACATTAGGAACCATGTTTGTACCGCTAAGCCGTTGACATAAAGAGTCACTCCTGAGTTCCCAGACCCGCTGACAAAAACAGTGGCTGCCACATGCTGCCAGCTACCAGTTGGAACAGCGCCAGGTGCCACGATAGAGTAGCCGTTGATCGTGAAGACAAGGTTCGTGTTATCCACGCCCAAGCGGTATCCCACATTTTGCGTGTAGTCGTATTTCTCAACAATCGGGGCATACCAGCCGGAGCCACATGGTACGACGTTTACCCACGCGTCAATGGTGAAGCTTCCAGTTCCAAAATCCAGATCCGTGGAATCGTGCGGGACCTCTACAAAGTGGTTCGAGAAGAAGTAGAGGGCTCCACCAACCATGCCGGTAACCGGGTTTGGGCCGTTGCCACTGCCGGCCGAGCCATTCGGTTTCGGCGTGCCGTTATTCGCGACGCTTCCAACGATATCAACCACGCTCGTTGCGCCGGCCGGCTCGTCCAGCGGCCACCAAGCCACCATATCTGCCGGAGGCGGCGTGCAAGGCTGTGTCGTTTGCTCGCAGTCAAAAGAAACCTGCGTCAGATCTGGGCAGCACCCAACTTGCACCTGCGCGCTGGGCGGTTGGAAGGTAATTCCTGTTGCCTGCGGCGTGACAACGTAGACTCCCGGGCAGGTCAACGTGCAGCCGGTATCGAAAACACCGTTAGCATTGACCGGGCCCGATGCGACCGTGGCACCCGTCGCATCCTGAATTGTTACGGTGGTACCGCTTGTGCAATTCGTGTTTACTTGGACCTTAATGCGTCCCTTCGGAGGTTCGCAATTGCAATGCAGCACCACGTCCGCGACTCCGACATCGCAGCAAGGCACTTGGACGGTGGCCGACGTCACTTCGCACTGCGGGTGAATGCCTTCGACAGTGTAAGTTTTTGTGCACGGCAAGGTGCATCCAGTATCGAAAGGCATGTTTGGAGCGGCGGTTCCAGTTGTCACCACATTGCCTTGGTCATCCTTCACAATGATCTCGGTGATCGTCCCCGGTGGGCAATCGGTGTTTACGATCAATCGTCCCTTCGGCGAGTCACACCGACAGCCAAGTTGGACGTCCGTCACATCCGGGCAACAAGCCACCTGAACCTGCTGGCTTTGCGGAATGATGAGGCAATTCGGATTCTCCGCTGTCACGGTGTAGGTTCCCGGGCACGGCAACGTACACTCAGTGTCAAAGACTCCGTTTGCATTCACCGGCCCGGAGGCTACCGTCACCCCCTGCACATCCGTGATCGTGATCACAGTGTCGGTCGTGCAATCCGTCGGCACATGCACCCGAATGCGACCTTTTGGGGGCTCGCATGTGCATTCAAACATCACCGTGGAGGATTCTGGGCAGCAGGCAACCTCCACTGTTTTCTGAGCCGGGAGGAACGTGCAGTTCTGGTTTACGGGCTGGACGGTGTAGACACCGGGACAGATCAATGTGCACTTCGTATCAAATACCCCGCTCGCGCTGACCGGTCCGCTCGCTACCAATGTCCCCGCTGCATCGTAGATATTCACCGTAGTATTGGGCGCGCATGTCGGTGGCATCTGCACAACGATGCGTCCGCGGGGTTCGGCGCACTGGCACTTAAACGCCACTTTTGCGAAGTTCGGGCAGCACGGGACCTGAACCACTGCAGACGAGGGCGAGAACGTGCAATTCGCATTCTTGAGCTTCACGACATAAGCTGCCGGACACTTCAGTTTGCAGCCCGTGTCGAGAATCCCATTTGCTGGCAACGGCCCGCTCCAAACGGGCGCCCCACTCAAAGTAGTGATCTGCACGGTGGTCCCGACAGCGCAGCTTGGCGGAACCTGAACGATCAGCCGCCCACCCTGCTGCGCGCAATCGCAGCCAAAACTCACCTTTGTTGGTTTGTTGCAGTTGAGGCTGCAACGCACATTCACAACCTTTTCAGACGGCACGAAAACGCAATTCGGATTCAACACCCGAACCACGTAGCGTTTGTTGCCTTTACAGGCGAGCACGCAGCCAGTGTCATAGAGACCAGCAGCGTTGATCGAGCCGCTCGCCACCACTTGGCTTGTGTTGACGTCGATGATTTGGACCGTAGTGCCAGTCGTACATTGCGGCGGCACGGATACGACAATCCGCCCCCCAATAGTAGGAAGCGGGGTTGGAGTTGGAAGGGTTTGTGCCTGCAAGCCTGTGAGTCCGAGCAGGCTTACGGCAATCGTGACCAAACTTGAAAACACTCTTCTCATTGCTGTGCTCCTATGTGATGAATCGACCCTAAGCGTGTGGAGGGGCACCCTCCGAAACCGCATCGTTTTGGAAGAATGGACAGGGACTACTCGCGCACATTTCTTACCCAACGCCCTGACCCATGGAGAACCGTACCTCCTTCGATTCGAGAATGTCCACGATTGGACGACTGTGAAAATAGTTTAGAACCGATTCGGTCCCATTGTCAACCCGGGACCATATTTTTTGTTTGGTAGTGTGCCCTTAGCCTTTTTGAGTCCCGCACGCCGACGTTGACCCGTCCACGGTATATTCAAAGGTAGCCCTTACGTGCATTCGGCACTTGAAACAGCGCAAGATTGCACAACAATGCAGCATAGTTTGTAGAAGGTTTCAGGAGTGAATGGTGGGACGTCGAAATCCGAAACTAACCATTGTGATCCCAGCGCGAAACGAGGAACACACGATTGCGAGTGTCCTGCGGTCGCTATCGCGCCAAACTGCACTCTCTGACTGTCAAGTCATAGTAGTCGATGGTATGAGCTCGGACGATACCGCCGCCGTGGCTGCGAGTTTCCCCTTTGTAACCGTCGTGAGTTGTTCCCCCAGTCGAGCGGGGCAATTCAATTACGGTGCTCGGTTTGCGAGTGCCCCCGCGCTATGGTTCCTGCACGCCGATTCGACCCTCCCAGACACACGGACCATTGAGGCGCTTCTTGCCGCTTTGGAGGACCCCTCGGTGGTTGGGGGAGCGTTCCGGTTTTGCCTCCGCGGGAACGATCTCTTTTATCGGCTGGTAACCTTTGCTGTAAATCTGCGGTCTCGGGTGGTCCACCGCGTCTACGGCGATCAAGGAATCTTTGTGCGCACCTCTATTTTCCAGCAGGTCGGCGGTTTTCGCGATTTGGGCTTCTGCGAGGATGTGGATCTCGTGCTCCGGCTTCGGAAGATGGGGCGATTCGTTCTTTTGCCGCAGGTTGTGGAAACCAGCGCTCGCACCTGGGTGCGCTATGGAAAACTTCGCACGACCCTATATCACATCCGCGAATTGTTCCGTTATGAGTTTCTGCGCCGGACCGGCAAATTGCCCCCATGGCCTGAACCCGAGGAGCCTCAAAAAGCCCCCGCTGAAACAGCATCCGAAGCGATGAATCTCGACGAAAAAAGGGAGCCAGCCCAACCGCATCTGTAAGATTCATTTATGCTGAATCTACAGTTCTCGCGTAGCCAAAAGTTGTGGTTTGCAAACCATTGAAATTTCAGCATTTGTGCCCGTGTTTTTCGTGGTGAAGAAAACTGGGGTTTTGAAGGTTTCTTATTGACGGCCTGCCCGTGTTCTCCACTCATAAAGAGTGGCAGTTGCGTGCGCTGAAGTAGTTTTGAGAAAGAAAGGTGAGATTCATTTCTAACAATGAGTAAAGCTGTCCGAGAAAGCTCGCAAACCTACGACGCCTCCTCGATTCGAATTCTTGAAGGTCTTGAAGCGGTCCGCAAGCGACCGGCCATGTACATTGGCTCCACCGGACCGCAGGGGCTCCATCACCTCGTGTACGAGGTCGTGGATAACTCCATCGACGAAGCCTTAGCCGGTTATTGCAAGAACATCGAGGTTGTGATCCACATCGACAACTCGGTGACCGTCACCGACGATGGGCGCGGAATCCCGGTCGAACCTCACCCAGAACGCAAAAACCAATCCACTTTGGAAGTCGTGATGACGGTTCTCCATGCCGGCGGAAAATTTGAAAAGGAAGCCTACAAGTTCTCGGGCGGTCTCCACGGGGTGGGTGTCAGTGTTGTCAACGCATTGAGCGAGTGGCTCGAAGTGACAGTGCGGCGGGATGGGGCCATTTATCGAATGCGCTTCGAGCGCGGTGTCACAAAGACCCCGTTGGAAAAAGTCGGTCCTGCCAAAAAGACGGGCACAAGCGTGCGCTTCAAGCCCGACGCGATGATTTTTGAGACCATCGAGTTTAACTATGATACGTTAGCCAACCGCCTCCGTGAGCTCGCGTTTCTCAACAAAGGGATCACGATCACGCTTCGCGACGAGCGGGGCGAGGGCCGGAGCCATCAGTTCCGCTATGAAGGCGGAATTGTGGAGTTCGTTAAGCAGCTCAACACGGGAAAGAACGTTATCAATCCGAAGCCCATCTATTTCCACAAAACCCGTCAGGTGACCAAGCCCACCCTCGATGGCGGAGAGATCTTAGAGGACGTGGACGTCGAAGTGTGCATGCAGTACACAGACCTCTTCACCGAAAACTTCTACTCGTTCGTGAATAACATCCACACGACGGAAGGTGGAACCCATGTGATGGGCTTCCGCAAAGCCCTCACCCGCACTCTGAACGAGTACGCCCGCAAAAACGACCTACTAAAGAAGCTAACGAACGGCAAGGACAAGCAAGGCGAAGGTCTTACAGGTGACGATGTTCGCGAGGGCCTCACGTGCGTTCTTTCCCTGAAAATCAGCGATCCACAATTTGAAAGTCAGACGAAGATCAAGCTCGGGAATACCGAAGTTGCAGGGATCGTCGAGCAAATCGTAAACGAGGCGCTCTCCGAATATCTGGAGGAAAACCCCTCGATCGCTCGCAAGATCATCGAGCGATGCGTGCTGGCGGCCATGGCACGCGTGGCGTCGCGTAAGGCGAAAGAAATCGTGCGCAAAGGGGCACTGGAGGGTGGCACGCTCCCCGGCAAACTTGCCGATTGCTCAGAGAAGGATCCTGAGCGCGCAGAACTCTACATCGTCGAGGGCGATAGCGCCGGCGGTAGCGCCAAACAGGGCCGCGATCGTCACTTTCAGGCGATTCTGCCGATTCGCGGAAAGCTCATTAACGTGGAGCGCGCGAGTGTCGACAAGATGCTCTCCAACGCCGAGATTCGCACCATCGTCTCCGCCCTTGGAACCGGCATCCGAGATAGTTTCGATATCACGAAGCTTCGCTACGGCAAATGCATCATCATGACCGATGCGGACGTGGACGGCGCGCACATCCGCACACTCCTGCTGGTCTTCTTCTACCGCTACCTACCCGAACTGATTGTTCAAGGACGCGTCTACATTGCCCAGCCCCCTCTCTACAAGATTAAGAAGGGCAAAGTGGAACAATACCTCCAGAGGGACGAAGACAAGGATCGTTTCCTGCTCGTAAACGGAAGTGAGGAAGCTACACTGTTCTTGCGCGGCAACGGCAAAAACGGAGCCAGCGACCCAATTCGCAGGTCTGAGCTCCTTCAGGTGCTTGAAACCATTATGGCCTTGGAGCAGCTCGACCGCACACTGCAACGAAAAGGGTTATCGCTGCGCGAGTACATTTCCCGCCGCGCCAGTGATCCCCAGAAGCGGTGGCCGCTGGGTCTCTTCGTAGATGGCGAGGTGCACAAATTTGCCTTCACCGAAGAAGAATTCTCACGATTAGCGGATGAAGTGGAACCTCAGGCATTGCCCGAGCCACCCAAAAAGGAGAAGCCAAAAGGCGCTCAGGCCATTCAGGAAGAATTAGCATTGGATGCTTCAGCGGAAGTGGAGCAGGACGACGACGAGCCTGTGCAACGTCGCTATGAGTGCACGGATTTACACGCGGAAGCGGAGCAAATCGCCGAGCTTGCCCGACGCCTTCAACGCGCGAATATCGACATTGGGTTGTACGACCTCGCACCGGGCGATCAATACAAGCTGACAAACGATCAAGCACCGTTCCGCATCGAGGCAGACAAGCAGACCTACTACGCGCACTCACTTCGCAACGTGTTGGAGATCGTCAAGGAGATCGGTAAGAAAGGCGTCGTCATCCAACGCTACAAAGGTCTGGGTGAAATGAATCCCCAGCAACTTTGGGAAACCACAATGGATCCCGCGCGACGCACCCTTATCAAGGTCAACCTCGAGATGGTGGGTGATTACGAAGCGGAAGAAGTGATTTCGACGCTTATGGGTGATGATGTCGAGAAGCGCCGCCGCTTCATTCAGCGCCATGCCCCAGAGGTTCGCAACTTGGACATTTGAGCCCACCATGCCGAGTTCGCGTGGCAGTTGTCCAAGCAAGTGGGCGGTGCAGATCTGTGCCGGCTCGGGGGAAGGGAATGTCGTCTGGCGCGCTTCCCTTTTGTGTGATTACGATCCGTGTTCCGCTCGCAATGTTTGATGTTCTACCTTCTCTTGGCGCTTCGGGGACACGCGAGGAGCGGCAAAAGCGAACATCCGCGATAGCGATTGTGAAATAAAATTGGCCGCCGGACAGATGCCTGTCCGGCGGCGAGTCTTTTTCGGGAGAGTAACTTTGGCGAACTACTGTGCGGCCCGGATCAGTTTGCGGGCAATGAGCTCTTCTGCGATCTGCACAGCGTTCAACGCCGCACCCTTCCGCAAGTTGTCACTGACGATCCACATTTCGATGCCGTTGGGATTCGAAATATCTTCTCGAATGCGGCCAACGTAGGTCTCGTCGCGTCCCTCCGCGTAAATTGGAGTCGGATAATCGCAATTCTTCGGGTCATCCACCACGACAACCCCCGGCGCTTTGGCAAGCAATTCGCGCACTTCCGAAGCGGTGATCTTCTTGTGGGTCTCGATATTCACCGACTCACTATGGCCGCGAATGACGGGGACACGCACGGTTGTCGCTGTGATCGCGATGCTTTGGTCGCCGAGAATCTTTCGCGTCTCGTTGACCATCTTCATCTCTTCTTTCGTGTATCCGTTTTCCAAAAACACATCAATGTGCGGCAGCACGTTGAACGCGATCTGATGGGGATAAACCTTGCGTTCGACTTCCTTTTTGCCTTCGAGCAGAATCTCCCGCGTTTGGCGCAAGCACTCATCAATCGCCTTTTGGCCCGTGCCACTCACCGACTGGTAAGTGGAGATAACCAACCGCTTGATTCCCACAGCCCGATGAATCGGTGCGATCGCCACCACCATCTGAGCGGTCGAGCAGTTTGGATTGGCGATGATGCCTTTGTGGTTGGCCAACGCATCTGCATTCACCTCTGGGACCACCAGCGGGATGTCGGGTTCCATGCGGAAGGCGCTGGTATTGTCCACCACTACCGCGCCGGCCTTCACTGCATAGGGCACGAATTCGCGGCTCACCGATGCACCGGCCGAGGCCAGCACAATGTCAATTTCCTCAAAGCTCTCTGGGGTGAGCTTTTCGACGGGTACGAGTCGGCCCCGAAATGGGAACTTTTTTCCTACTGAGCGCTCGCTCGCCAATAATTTGAGCGACGTACACGGGAAATGCCGCATTTCAAGCGTGCGGAGCATTTCTTGCCCCACCGCGCCGGTGGCACCCATAATCGCAACGTTGAGTTTCATGGCTTCTAATTTCTCCTTTTTCGGTCACGCACCCACCATACGTCTTGCCCCGAACAACTCTCGTGACACAAAAGACGCGATGATGGCGCCGGTTAGAAGAAAAACTTCTTTACCGTGCTACACCTGCTACGCAAGAACCATCATGCAAGTGAAAAACTGATGGGGTGTAAGCCGATGAGAGTAATGCTAATCGCGACGGTGTTGGTGTTGAGTAGCGCGCTAAGCTGTGCTGGTGTTTGCAGATTTGGCAAAGAACGCCGCACCGCAAAGGCTGGTCCAGAGATCACGGGCGACTACTCGCGCTGTTATCTGTACTCGCCGGACACGGGTTGTTGGTACGCGGATCCGATGTACTATGTCGCACTCGATGCTCTAAGCGATTGGCACGCGCGTCATCGCCAAAGTAGTATCCCGGCCCCCAAACATGCTGGCAAGGTGAGTCGGCCAACGATCGAAAAATAGTTTCTTTTCAACTCGAACCCCCGCGTTTCAGCAGCGAGGCGGACACCTCTACTTGTTTTCACTACGCAAACTTTCTTTGCACTGCAATGCGCCTGCGCTGGAGACTCGAGCATGATGAAAAAAGTGAGTAGCTGAACGGGTCCCAAGTAAGCAGCCGAGACTTGCATCTCAGCGCATCTCGGAACCATACGCACTTGCTTGGGATCCCGATCATTCTGCCTCCCTTGCAATGCCAGCAGAGCCGTGCTGGTCGTTCGTCTTATTGAGAAAAGAAAGGCGAGAGCCTGTGGCTCTCGCCTAAGAATCCACTCTGTCAACCAACCTATCAGTCGGGGATCAGATCATAACTATAGATTTCAATTCGATCGAGTGTGAAGTTCCCCGCTTCCAGATCCGCGTTCACACTTCCACTCATGGTATCAATCAGATCGAATCCGACTTTGAGATCACGAAGCGATGGAGCTGCTACCCCCGGTCCCGGTTGCGCGCTCAGATTTGGCATGCGCACCGCGAGGGGGCCCGACAGCTCAGGCCGAATATCGACGTTCATTGGCGAATGCATGATGAGCGTGTACCAGCCGCCCCTGAAATCAAACGGGCCAATTTTGTCGGGGTTGAGGCATCCAATGCCCGGCAAGGCCTGCGCAGCAATCGTCGAGTGGGCGGGTGTGTTGATGGCCCATGCGCCGCCCACCTCGTACTTTTGTGCCCATCCGAATCGCAGGGTGCGCGCCCGACAACGCATCTGCGGGTTGAGATTCGACTGTTGTGTGGAGGTCACGTGGAAGCGCACCATGTACTGTTTGTTCTCCTCCACTCGCACGCGTTGAGCCAAATCACTTCCCGGATCAAAGTCCAACGTCGCGATACCCACCAGATAACGCCCATCGACGCGATTGTCGAGTGACGTAGAATCGACCGTGACCCCTGTGGTTGCGGAATAAATGATTTCAGGGGTAAAGTCGATATCACGAGGTGGTACATACCCTTGACCCGACGGAACTGCACTGAAGTCGAGGCTGTAGAGGTCCCAACTCGCGTTGGGAAGGAACGGGTTCAAATCCGCCACTTCATACGTCTTGCGCCACATCAGCGCAGCAGACGTCGGCGTGACGATGCTTTTCGGATAAACCCCAATCGACGATTCTGTGAGGCAAATGTAGCCATTGTCTTGTGGCTCAAACGAGTACGCTTCGAAGGCCCGCAGGATCCCTTCCGTGTACGGATTTCCGATCAGGTACGGCACGTCCACCGGGTCAAAGTCGACGCGATACAGCGAAGGCCGCTCGGGATCAGTGGAAGGCCGTACTTCGGAGGTTACAGGCTCATCACCCGCTGCCGCGCCGACATGATGGTGCACCTCAAGAATCGAAGAAACCGCAAAGCGATTTGCCAAGCGCATTCTCAGATTGGGAATTGAGTTAATCTGGCTCGGATTAGTCTGCCCGGTTGCATACACGTAGAATTTCCCGCGTACGTAACGGTCTGGCCCGACCACCGAATAAGGCAGCCAGTTCGACGCATTGGTAAACCACCCGACAATTCGGTAGCGATCGGGCGACGCACTCACCCGGGCTCGAAGCGCAGTGTTAGCGCTATCCACGTCCGTTTCCGCGTATCCCGGTGCAGTTGCATCCGGAATTCTGACAAACTCGCTCCAGCCCGCTCCCGTCGGGAAATCATTCTGCACCTGCTCTTCGACGCCGTAGTAGCACCGTGTGATCCGTACATCATCTACCGACCAGCCGCCGCTCGCAACTGCGACGTCTGTACCGACGCGGAACCGGATCTTAATTCGTTTTCCGGCCAACGCTGTGAGATCCAACCGTGTGGTGATATAGCCATTACTCGTCCCGCCAAATGCGTTTCGTCCGCCCAACGGGTTGCCATAGGTAAGATTAATCGTTCCCCGGTAGCCGTTTGCCGTCATAAGCGGTCCAGCGTCCTGCCAGCCAGATCCGCTTCCCTCCACCAAGTACTCGATGACGCCCCCTTCATAGATGGTGCGGTAAGCAAAACCATATTCGAAGTCGTAGGCGTGCTTTACTGTTAGCGTGATGACCCCTTCAGCCGGCAACTGTACGAAATCTCTCATGGCAAGCCATGAATCGCTCGGGATTGGGTAATGCCCACCGAAGGCATTGAGCTGCCCACTGAATGGATTTTCGAAACCCGATGGAGGCGGATAAGACCATGTGCAGGCTCCCGTGATCGTCCCAGTTGTCCAAAGGTTTGCAGCCGGATTCTCGAAATTATCGAACCAGAGGGTTTCTAATACGGATAAATCCCCACCG
Organism: Candidatus Sumerlaea chitinivorans; assembly: GCA_003290465.1. Taxonomy (GTDB): domain Bacteria; phylum Sumerlaeota; class Sumerlaeia; order Sumerlaeales; family Sumerlaeaceae; genus Sumerlaea; species Sumerlaea chitinivorans. The sequence continues at coordinate 1,769,853 of CP030759.1, read as the reverse complement.
CACTGGCCGACGGCATATTCGAATTCGCATTCGTCTGGCACAATGTTGTCGTTTAAGTCCTGACTGATTCCTTCAAGAATATCACATTCATCGGGAATCCCGTCGACGTTGCAGTCGGCAGACGCCCCGCTTTCAAGGTCGCATTCATCTGGAACGCCGTTGCTGTTGCAATCAAGAGACGTGCGTTGGGCAATGTCACACTCGTCTAAGACGTCGTTGGCATTGCAATCGTAGGACGTTCCGCTGAGAAGGTCACACTCATCCGGTACGTTGTTGTTATTGCAGTCTGGTGAGGTGCCCTCCGCAAGGTCACACTCATCTGGGACGCTGTTTCCATTGCAATCACTGGACGTCCCGTTGCCCAGATCACACTCGTCGGGCACGCCGTTTCCATTACAGTCTTTGGCCAGAGTGGAGTAGCCGTACGAGAGGGTGACTTCCAAGAACGACGACTCACAGCGCGGCGAAATGCTTTCGCCGGGGATAAGTTTCAGAAGGTTCTGTGTGAAGTTTAGGGCGCCATTGTACGCGTTTGCTTCTAAGACAAGATCAGAAAAACCATAGCCACAAGGACTTTGAGCGAGCGGCAATTGAACGGAGCCAAAATTTGAGTTGTTGATGTAGACGTCGATCGAGTTCTCGGCTCTCCGCCCATAGAGGCCGTAGCCGTAGAAGTGGAGTTTGACTGGAGTGCTTGCAAGGGGCGGGAGACCCCCAGTTAGTGTGACAATCTTAGTGGTGAACTCTTCTGCTACGGTTGGGTCGAAACGCCATTGAAAGACAAACTGATCTGTAACCTCGCATTCGTCAGGAATATTGTTGCTGTTACAATCTTGCGAGATGCCCCGAGTTAGATCTACATCGTCTACAATGCCGTTCGAATTACAGTCCTCCTCGCAGTCATCCGGAATTCCATTCGAGTTCTCGTCATAGCTTAGAGCAAAATAGGAGATAATCTTAACATCGTCAATGTACCAGCCGAGGAAATTGTTGTTGAGCCCATCGCGCGAATCAAACCGGAATCGAACAAGGATCCTCTTTTCCGCATACTGCGAGAGGTCCACCTGCAAAGGCTCCCACGTTTCGGTGCTTCTTCCTTCCCCATCGTACACGATTTCCCACGTTGTCCCGTTGTTTGCGCTGACTTCCACGAACCATTGATCGACCACCGGCAAACCTTCTGTCATGATGAAGTTCGCCCAAGTTAGGTAGGCGCCAAAGCGGGGAATTCTCACGGGGGTTGCCAACGTTAAGGCAGCCCGAACCCGTCCCCCAAAGTCGTAGGTACAGGATTTTGGGTCATCCCCGTCAGGTTTGCGGTTTAAGGCCGCGGCTTGGGTAGGGGTATCACTGACAATTTCAGGGATACACTCTTGCTCGTCCTCCGCAGCCGATTTGGCAAGGCGCCAACCACCCGTTACAATCCAGTCAGAACTAAACTGATTGCCTTCGAAGTCCTCCGAAAACAGGACTTTGTCCGGCTGGAGCGTAATGTCGTCGCTATCTGGGTTGAGATTGCTATTGCAGTCGTCGGATTCAGCTGTAGGTGCTAGAGCACGCAGCGTGGACTTATCGTCGGCTCCAGCGTATCCCATATCTGTTTTGCTGACGGCCACCGCTCCCGAAAATACGCTCCAAAGAGCAAGTGCTGCACTTAAAAGCGCCGCCCGCTTCATCATGGCGTAACTCCTTCCTGACGTATGCTCTTCCCTATTTCTATCACAGTGGAGGTGAACTTCCCCACCATGGAGAGATCGCTCTTCCCGTAATATTTAAAAGTTTCTTACGACTGTCATCCTTCTCAGTTCTCAATCCCTACTCTGCGTTGATGTCAATCTGGGATCATGTCAAATTGGAAGACCTCGATACGGTCTACGGTAAACCGTCCAGCTTCCAGATAGGCATTCACACTTCCGCTCATGGTATCGAGTAAGTCCACGCCTACCTTCAGATCGCGGAGCGACGGTGCGTTGACCCCGGGCCCCGGTTGACTGCTCAGATTGGGCATCCGTGAGCTGAGTAGGCCGCTGACGTCTGGTCGAATGTCAATATTCAGCGGAGAGTGCGTGAGTAGCGTGTACCACCCGCCAAACTCAGCGCCAATTTTATCCGGATTTCCGCAGCCGACACCCGGCAGGTACTGAGCGGCGATCGTTGAATGTTCCGTCGTATTGATTGCCCAAGCCCCGCCCACTTCATACTTTTGTGTCCAGGCAAATCGAACTGTTCGAGCTCGCATGCGAAGCTGGGGATTGCGGTTCGACTGCTGCGTCGAGGTCACGTGGAACCGCACCATGTACTGTTTGTTCTCGTTGATTCTCACACGCTGCGCCAAATTTGAGCCTGCGTCAAAGTCAATAGCGACCACGCCCACGCGGCTGCCGCCTTCGTTGTCGAAACTCGTAGAATCCATCGTCACGCCGCCCGTTCCCGCCGACACTGTCGGTGCCACCGAGTTATCCCGCGTCGGGAAAACGCCGTCGGGGTACATCAAAAGGCTAAAGCGGTCGAGGGTAGCGCCAGACAGGTACGGGTTAAGTGTGCCGGCGTCGGTCGAGCTTGGTGCGTAGGTTTTCAGCCACATGAGGTTCGAACCCGACACGGAGACTGCTGCACGTGGGTAGACTCCCAGCGAAGACTCCGTGAGCGCAATGTACCCGTTATCTTGCGGGTCGAGCGCGTAGATCTCGAATCCGTGGGTGAAACCTTCTTGAGCAGGATTCTGTTGGAGGTAGGGGATATCTATTGGAGCGAGATCCACGCGATAGAGCGAGGGGCGCGTGGGATCGGTCGATGGACGAAGCTCCAATGAAACTGGCTCATCCCCTGCAGTCGCACTGGAGTGGGGGAGAACTTCCAGCATCGAGTTCAAAGCGAAGCGATGCGAAACCCGCAGTCGGAAATTCGGAATCGAGTTGAGCTGCGATGGATCGCTCTGACCGCCGGCGTACACATAGAACTTTGCCCGCACGTAGTTGTTGGTTCCCACTTGCGAGTAATTCAGCCACTGACTCGCTCCTGCCAGCCAACCAACGATGCGGTAGCGGTCAGGAGCAGCGGAGACCCATGCACGCAGCGTACCGCTGGTCGCATCATAGCTTGTGCCCGCATAACTGCCACTTGATGGTATCTTCACAAACTCCATCCATCCGCTGGGTAGAGCGGTGAACGTCTCCCGCTGTTTCTCTTCTACGCGGTAGCTGCAAACGTAGATGCCGATATCATCAATAAACCATCCCCAGCCATACCCACTCGTGTCCGTACCGATGCGGAAGCGGAACCGGATGTTTTGACCGGCCAGATCCGTGAGGTTCAGCCGCGTAGAAATATAGCCGTTACTTGTACCGCAAAATGCGGAGCGGCCGGCGAGCGGATTTAAGAACCCTGTTGTAATCGTTCCCGTATAACCGTTTGTGTCAATCAAGCTGCCCGCATCCAGCCACGTGACCCCACCGTCCACGCTGTATTCGATCACTCCGCCGTCATAGGTAGGCGCCTCAAAGTCGTAAGCATGGCGGAAATGCATATAGATCGCGCTCGCAGTGGTTGGTAAAGCCACACTCTGGGTCATCGAAATCCACGAGTCGGTTCGTACGCTGTCGTCATCTCCAAAGAAGTTGTACTGGCCGCTCGTGGCATAGGTGGCATCAAAGCCCGTGTACGGATGGGTGTTTTGTGGGTAGTACCAGCGATTCCCGCCGATGGCATAGCCGCGCACCCACCGTCCGCTCGAAGGGTTCTCCAGATCGTCAAACCAAATCCAGTTGGGCGCTTTGCCGTCCGATGAGCAGTAAGCTGCCTCGACTGCAGCGCAGCCAGTTGGGGCGAGATTCATCTCGACCGCGTCCACTGCATTCTTGACGTTTTGCACATCAGCAGAGGTGATGGTCTGGCCCGCCCCGTAGTCGTTGACCGTCGTGTCAACAAGCGCACGCGTGGCTTGAATTAGGGCATCGTAGAGATCTTGGAAGTCGGCGGCGCTTGTCAGGTAGTTGTAGTTAACCTCATACCAAATCCGTGCCGTCTTGTAGAGACCCATCGAGTTGACCGTGTAGCCGTTGAAGGTGCCTCCATCGGCCATAAGGTACGCGCACTTGTTCGCCACGCCCGAATTTGTGTGGACTCCTCCTTGATCGCCAGCGCCACAGTAGTAAAGCCCACTCGACACCTTGTCAGGCTGGCCGTAGGCAGTGGGATCAGCCATATCACGGATGATCCCAATGGAGGCTGGCAGATCCTCACCCAGTTTCCATCGCACGGCCGGAGTGTCCGTCCCGAGGCCATTCACTTGGTCCACAATCTCTCCGAAAATATCAGACATGGCTTCGTTAATGGCGCCCGACTGCATATAGTAAAAGAGCTTAGACTCATGTTCGGTGACGCCGTGGGTCAGCTCATGGGCGCACACGTCGTCGGCCGTCATGTCCCTTCCATAGACCATCTGCGTGCCATTCCAAAACGCATTTTCGTAAGGACACTGTGAGGATGAGGGACAGTAGCGCACCGATGACATGAGGATCATCCCTGCATTGTCGATGCTGTCGCGTCCCAAGATGTCCCAATAGAAGTCGTATGTTGCTCCCGCTCCGTCGTGGGCTGCATTCACGTCTGCGTCGGAAACAGGTGCCTGCCCCTCCTCACGCATCAACGTTCCTGGTAGGATGGAAGTGTTATTGCAGCTGTAGGTCTTTCGGTTTTTTGCGTGGTAAATCTTCGAAAAATGGAGTACCGGCTTAGCTGCGTGTGCGTCAATCAGTACGTATTCCCTCACCGGCACGGTGCCATCATCTGTGATTTCCATTTGCCACACGAGTGCTGGCTTGGTTCTGCCCGGTACACTCAGCAAAGCTGGATCAAAGGCCGAAAGCACGGGGTCGGTTGCGGTAAGAGCGGCTGCATCCACGCCATAATACTTCGCGACCAACTCTATTGCTACTTGCGACGCAGCCGTCGCTCCCACAGTGGGGACGGGGTCAAGATCCAATTCGGGCGAGGCTTCCCCGATCACGCACGTGACCGCACGTTCTTTCGTCTGATGAACGATGAGCTCACCACCGATCACGGGCAGCCCACGCCACTGTTGCTGGAAACGCACCACACTTGCTCCGTCAGGCAACGCACGTTTTTTCATCACGGCGAGCTCGGCTTTTGGATCAGTAACCCCGAAGGCAGGGGCGAATTGCGCTAAGAACTCTCGGGCAGTATCTTCTTCCGAGGTCCCCGCAAGGGCTGAGCCCGTCATCTTGGTCACGCGAACAGCGTTGGCGTTGTCCGTGCCAAAGAACCGTACCCGCCTTGTCTTTGCGTGGTAGGAAATCGTTGCTGTCCCGCGGCTTGCTTGCTCAAGCGCCTGTGCTTGAGCTCGAACTGTGCCGGGAACTTGGCTCTGCCCAAGTGACAAGCTGCCCAAGACAAAAAAGGATAGCAAAAGTAACTTTGTTTTCCAGCACTGCCATTTCATGAGTTCACCCCAATTGCCAGTTTTCGTAAAGGTGAGTTCCTTCGCTTGGCTTCGCGGTGCAAGGGAACTTTTTACCACACCGCCTCTATTAGAGAGGATCGCAGATCTCAAGAGCAACAGAAAACAGTCCGTGGCCATACTTACCCCAACAGAATAAACGGAAGCCTCTCTGTTAACTTCAGGGAAACAAAGCCAGAAGGTCCAGTGTTCTTATTTTGCTTGCCTCGACTTGAAGTGTGGCAGGCACGTAGGGAGTTCCTCAAGGAGCCACGTGCATGGCGAAGGCAAAAGTTGCATTTCTGAAGACCACCCCCAAAACCGTCCTCGATGACTATGCCCGTCTGATGCGTTTAGCGGATTACGAGGCGCACGTTCCCAAAGGTCACGACACCTTAATCAAAATTAATATCTCGTGGCATTATTACTACCCTGCCTGCTCCACCACGCCTTGGCAGTACGACGGGGTGGTCAGCACGCTCCTTGCGGACGGCTTCGAGCGTGACCGCATCATCCCCACCCACAACCGGACGGTGGTGGTGGATGATAAGCTTGGTATCAAAAACAACCACCTCGATACCGTGGACTTCAAGCATGGCCTCAAGCCCATCCACTTGTACGAGCCCCAATGGGAGTGGGTGGAATACACGCCGAAAACCGGTAAATATCGTGTTCTTGATAAGGTGTATCCCGACGGAGTGAAAATCCCGAAGTTTTTCTTTGGGCGTAATATCATTCACCTGCCGACGGTCAAAACCCACGTCTTCACCCAAATCACCGGGGCTATGAAAAATGCCTTTGGTGGGCTACTTAATGAGCGACGCCACTGGACGCACAGTGTCATCCATGAGACGCTCGTCGATCTTCTGCGTATTCAGAAGGAGATCCACAGCGGCCTTTTTGCGGTGATGGATGGGACGGTCGTCGGCGACGGACCCGGTCCCCGCTGCATGGTGCCGAGCGTGCAGAACGTGATTCTCGCCAGTGCCGATCAGACCGCGATTGATGCGGTGAGCGCCAAGATCCAAGGCTTTGACCCCTTGGAAATTGATTTCATCCGAATCGCTCATGAGGACGGTCTGGGTGTGGGCGATCCCCGCGATATCGAGATTGTGGGTGATGACATTACTGGGGTCAATTTCCACCATCACAAGCAGCAGCAGACCTTTGCCAGCCGCGGCCAGCACATGATTTATCACGGCCCCCTCAAGCCACTCGAAAAGTTGCTCCTTCGCTCGCCGCTGGTGCCATGGAGCTACGTGGCTTCGCGTCTCTACCATGACGTTTATTGGTACCCCACAATTGGCAAGAAGCGCGTAGAACAGATTCTTGCAACCGAGTGGGGCGAGTTGTTTCGCAGCTACGACTTAGAGACTTACAAGCAGCGGAATCGTGCCGACCACCAACTCGTGGGTTCGGCTGTCTAACCAAGATAAGGGAGCCACTCCACAAACGTGCCTTACGAAGAAATCAAAGATCCATTTCGCCGGCTTGTGCGTATCATGCAGCGTCTTCAAGAGCCTAACGGTTGCCCGTGGGATCGGGAGCAAACCCACGAGACGCTGAAGCCCTACCTCATCGAAGAAGCTTATGAAGTGCTGGATGCCATTGATCGCCAAGATTGGTCGGCACTGGCTGAAGAGCTCGGCGATGTTCTTCTACAGGTGATCTTCCATTCCGTGCTCGCCGAACGCACAGGGAAATTCAATATCGATGAGGTCATCGAAACCGCGTCGGCGAAAATGGTGCGACGCCATCCCCACGTTTTTGGCGATACTGAAGCCAAAACCGCGGACCAAGTCCTTCACAACTGGGAGCAACTCAAAGCCGCGGAGCGCCGCGAAAAGAATCACGCGAATCCCCAAGCCGACGCCTCCGCCACCAGCGTGTTAGCAGGCGTTCCCAAGGCTCTTCCCGCATTGCTTAAGGCCCAGCGCATCCAAGAAAAAGCCGCACGCGTCGGCTTCGATTGGGAAAATCCGCTGCAAGTGCTCGACAAAGTCGAAGAGGAAGTTCGTGAGCTCAGACACGCGATCGCATCGAATGACACCGCCCACATTCGCGAAGAGATCGGCGACCTCATTTTCTCGCTGGTGAATCTGGCTCGGTTTATGGATATTGATGCGGAGGACGCCGTGCGCCAGACGGGGGAGAAGTTCCGTCAGCGCTTTCAATTCATTGAGCGGAAAAGCCATGAGCTCGGGCGTCCCCTCGCCGAGATGTCCCTCGATGAAATGGAGGGCTATTGGCAGGCATCGAAAAACGAAGATACTTCTCAAACTCCGGACTGATCTCGCGTTCAACGGGGAAGCGGTATTCCCGTGGCCTCTCTCTTGTAACCAGCCATGCTTTCTATCTCAAGGTGGAGCTGTGGTGGGCGCACTTAGACGCCCCGTGGGTGAGACTCGGGCACGACTTTCCATGCGCCGCGGTGAAAGCCGTTTCGGTTCTTGTGGTGCCCGCTGGGAGCTCACGCACAGTCGCAAAAATAATGTGCATGGGCCTGCGGAGGCGATAAGCCGAATTCTGTAACTGGGCTACGATGCCCAGCTGGTAGCCATTCCTCTTGGCCGGGACTCGCGCCCCGGCTCGAGCGACCTACCCGGTTGGACGAGGTCTGCCGCTTCGGGCTTCCTCGGACAGCGGGCCACCGTCCTCGCCTCTTGCCCTCCTGGGGGAGGCGAATCCAACCCTATTTGGTCTTGCACCGGATGGGGTTTGCCGAGCCGTTCCGTTACCGGAACGCTGGTGCGCTCTTACCGCACCTTTTCACCCTTGCCCTCCCGCAAGCTGGTGCCTGCGGAAGTCGGCGGTATACTTTCTGTTGCACTTTCCGTCCCTTACGGGCCCAGGCGTTACCTGGCATCCTGCCCTGTGGTGTTCGGACTTTCCTCTGCGGTGCAGAGCGGCGCTCTCGTCCGCAGCGGCTACCTCAACCTCCGCAAAGCTCATGCACTATTATGTTACAATGGCTACGCACAAATTTATGCCCTGCAAAAAGCAGCTGGCAGCTCACTTGATTTCGGCGTAACGGAGCGCATCTCGAAGCCGTTGTTCCACATTTTGCCGGACCTCCAAAAGTGCTTGCTTCGGATCAACTCCGCGCACAAAGGCCGCCTGCTGTGCACGATTGATTTCACTAACGTAATAGCTCCACACGGGCATCGGGGGAGGGGCAAGCGCATTGCTGTTTTTCAGCAAATCTGCTGAGAAGCGCATGATAGGAGAACTTCGAAATGCCGGGTCCTCAAGCAACCTGCGCAAGGGTGGCATATTTTTGATCCCTGAGCAAAACCACTTCACCGCATCAGGAGAGGTCAGATAATTCAGGAGTTCCCATGCCTCATCCGGATGTTTTGCATCACGGGGAATCACGAAGACGCTTCCATTCACCCGGATGGCGTTTTTTCTGCCGTTGGGAGGGGCGGGGATTGCAAAGACCGTGAATTCGAAATCCTTGGGGGCGTAGCGGCGGATAAATTCCTCACACCACTCGCCCGTCAGCAGCATGCCCGCGTGGCCACCAAAAAGCCCCGCAAAGTTCCCAATATCACTTACATAACCGAGATTCGTCCCACTTAGTGCATTCTCATAAGCCAACAGCCTGCCGGCTCCATACTTCTGTGCGTAGGACGCAAGATAACCGAGAGCCTCCACATTGCGCGGATCGTCAGCGGTCACCTTGCCGGTCGCAGTGTCGTACCACTGCCCACCGAAGACGTGACCCATCAGGACAAGGTCATTCGGGCGCCACCCAAACCGAACCAGATTTCCACCGACATCAAATTTGGCAAGCCGTTCATTTGCGACATCCAGTTCTTGGGTCGTCTCGATCGGGTGATTAGGATCTAGTCCCGCTTCGCGCAATAAGCGGGAGTTTGCCACGACAAACTGAGCATTGACGGTGACCATCAAGCCCCACACACGCCCGCAGTAGCGCAGTCCTTGAGCTAACGCAGGGAGGTACTCGTCATCCACATTGCGGCCCGACCTCTGCAGGAAGGGGTCGAGTGGCTGCAGAGCTCCGCGAGCTGCGTACGCCGCCAGATCATCCAGCCAGACGGAGGACATCAAATCGGGCGGATTCCCAGCCGCAAAGCTGATGGTTACCTTCTCGTAGGAGCCCGCCACGCTCATGACATTCACTCGAATGTTGGGGTGGCTCTGCTCGAACGCTGCAATGATTTCCTTCTGCACCGCTAGTTCATGACCGCTCCAGCCTGTCCAGTATGTGATCTCAACGGACCGAGCCGAGCCACGATCGCTTCCACGTGCCACAGCCCCCGAGAGCGCGAGCAGGAGAACGAGAAGACAATACGCAAGTTTTAGCCGACATGGCCGGAACTGCCCCAGTTCATTCATTATGCAAGTTGCCCTTACCATTTAATCTTCCGAGGAACGCCAGCGCGATATGAGGAGCCAAAGAAAGAATGGGCCTCCGACCACAGCTGTGACAATGCCCACTGGAATTTCCGCGGAGGAGATTCTTTCAACTCCCAACCAGCTGATGATTTCCATCGCGCGCCAGCCGAGAAAGTCGCAAACGGCTAAAAAGATGCCCCCGTAGAGGGCACTCAGTGGCACCAAAAGCCTGTGGTCCGCACCAAAGAGAAGGCGCAATATATGCGGGACAATGAGACCCACAAACCCAATGGGCCCCGCGATTGCCACCGTCACCGCCGTGAGCAGTGCTGCGGTCCATATCAAAAGCCCAACCGTTCGCCGCACCTCAATTCCAAGGTGACTCGCCGTTTCCATACCCAAAGCAAGGAGATTCAGGCTGCGCGAGTGGAGAAGCAAAACAATGAATCCCCCCAACATCAGTGGCGCCATTGCAACCAACCACCGATAGCCGACGACATCAAGTCCCCCCATCATCCACAAGAACATGCTCTGCACCTGCGTGAAGTCTGCAAAATATTGAATGAGTAAGATCAGGGCAGAGAAAAAGACGTTAAGCATCACTCCCGCCAGTAGCAGCGTTACAGGGGAATAGTGGCGCACGGAGCGCGCAACCAAATGAAGGAACGCGATGGGAATCAGCGCGCCGACAAAGCAAAGACCACTCGGCAAAACGTAGAAGCTATTGGCAGCATTCCACGCTACAAGCACTGCGATCATTCTTCCCAGCGCAGCTCCGCCAGAAATCCCGAGGATATAAGGTTCCGCCAATGGGTTCCGAAGCACCGCTTGAAAAACGAGTCCTGCAAGCGCGAGGCAGCCCCCTGCAAAGAATGCTAACAATACCCGTGGCAAGCGGGTCTGCCAAAAAACCAGGGCATCTGGGTGTGATTGAGAATCCCACGGCCAGTAGCGAAGAGCACTCCGAATGGAAATTGAACCACCGATGAGCGGAATCACAATTAACAACACGAGCCCAAGCGCCAACGCTAACCCACTTTGAGCGAGAATTTTTCGGGCCTTTGTGTCGCGCACCCAACTCATGGCAGCTCCACCCGCAAACGTCCGTCTGGCGCTTGGACAACTTCTACAGCCACCCCGTAAACCTCGCGTAGTCGTGCGGTGGTGAATACATTCTGCGGTGTCCCCACAGCTCGAAGTTCCCCTTGCGATAAGATTCCCACGCGGTGACACCACCGGGACGCGATATTGAGATCATGAAAAGTTGCAAGAATCGTTTGGCCAGCGGCCGCCCGAGTCTCCAGCAATCGTAGCACCTCCCATTGGTGGCGCAGGTCGAGAAAGGAGATGGGTTCGTCGAGAAGGAGGATACTTGTTCCTTGTGCCAACGCCCGAGCGAGTACTACCAATTGTTGCTCCCCACCACTCAGAGTATCAAAGGGCTTGTCGGCAAGATGAGCCACCCCCACTTCCTCCATGGCCTTTTGGGCACACTCGAGATCTTCCTCGCTTTCAAAGAGGGAAAGGCCGGCGTAGGGGTGTCGCCCCATCAACACCATTTCACGAACAGTGAACGCAAATGCAGGCGATGTTCGCTGAGGCACAAAGGCCAGCTCCTGCGCAAGGATTGGGCGTGGCAAGGTTCTGGTGGGGCGGCCGTGCACCAGCACTTCTCCTTGAGCCGGCGTGAGGATTCCGGCAAGCACCCGTAGGAGGGTGGATTTGCCCGCCCCATTTGGGCCAACCAACCCAAAGATCTCGCTGTGCCCCAATGCCAAGCTAACGTTGCGCAAAATCATAGCTTTCGAGTAGGCAAACGTTAGCTGACGGCATTCGAGGGGTGGCGCTTGTTCACTCATCGCCACGCTTTCCACAGTATTTCACCCTTGGCTGGCAACATTCATTTTAGTGTGCTACGTACCGCTTGCAAAGAAGTGGTGCCTCAGCGCGAAGCCGTCTTATTGCAGAGTATGTGCTCGATTACCCGCGCTGTTTCAACGACAGAGGGGCCGGGGATTGTGAAGCGCGCGTCAGGGAAGAAGTAAACTTGGTCACGCTTCACCGCTTCCATGACTCGGAGAGCGTTCCAAACCTTGCGTTCGCCACTTGCTACAAACTTACTTGGTTCCCCGTCCGCGACAGAGAAATCAAGGATGACCTCAGGGTTCAGGGCCACGAGCTCCTCTTTGGACAAAGCCCGAGCCGGAACCGACTCATGCAGCACATTCATCCCCCCAGCAAGTTCGACAAGTTCGCTTAGGTACGATCCGCGACCAGCAGCGTACAGCCCTTGGAGTGATCCCCTCTGGCGACCGACCACGATAAGCACCCGCAGCTTCCCGGAACTGGTACATGAATCACGAACATCTGATAACTCTTTGCGAACCTGGAGGCGAAGCTGTTCCGCAGCCGTCGTCATACCAGTGAGTCGGCCCGCAAATTCGATGGCATCGTAAATATCGCACAACGAATCGCTACGCAAAGCAAACGTGCGAAACCCCAGCTCACCCAGCTTGCGTGCCAACTCGTGCTGGCTCGCGCTCACCACAACCGCTGTTGGTTGAAGAGACACAATTTTTTCCAGCGAGGGATTGATGAGTCCGCCCACTTTCGGTAGCTGTGTGGCCGCGGGCGGATACTTACAAAAATCACTAACGCCTGTCACCATGCTTCCCGCCCCAATAGAGAACAGCGTCTCCGTAAAATTAGGCAGCAGACTCACAATACGCGTGGTCTCTCCATTAGCGCAACGGCCGTAGAGGAAAAGCGCCAAACATAAAAGAAAAGGGACGATGCGTGCGTACGCGCAGCAACGTCCCTGAAAATGAACTCTTCGTTTACTGGCCGCCATAAACGAGGAATTGCACGCGCCGATTTTTTGCCCAAGCCATTTCGTCATGACCCGGGTCGTCCGGGCGTTCCGCACCATAACTGATGGTGTGCAGCCGTCCCGGTTCTACGCCCTCGCGCACCAAAAACATTCGTGCGGCGTCCGCTCGGCGTTGCCCCAGCGCATAATTGTACTCCGGCGTTCCTCGCTCGTCGCAATGTCCTTCGATCTGAACGTGCACACCGGGATTTGCTTTTAGCCACTGCGCATTTTCACGCAGTTGTGCCTTGGCAGGCTCCAGAAGTTCCGCGCTGTCGAATTCAAAGTAAATGCGTTTGAGTTCGGGAATTTCTTGTGGTGTTTGCCCGCGGATCGGCTCTGGCAGGACCGAAGATTCCAGCCCACCCGGTCCACTCACAGAGTCTGGACTTTTCCCAAACCAGCGGCCCAACGGAGAATCCTTCAGGCAGCCCCGACAACCGGTCGCGACGAGAGCAGTCACCAAACACAGCATCAACAGCTTGCCTGCTCTAAAGGTTCTCACGTGACTTCACCTCCTAACCTCAAGTTTTGCAAAATCAGACACAACCTTGACACATTACTAACATTCCGCTGCCGGACAGCAGTCAACACTTTTGCACCAGTCGACACGGCCACCTCAGAGCTTAATCGTCAGCGCGTTCGGCTTCAACATCTGCCGAACGACCGGAGTTTCTCATTCTGATGCGCAAGAGGTTTGGCCTGCAGCAGAGCTCGCAATCTTCAATGTATTCCTGAGTGGTTCCTCCTGTAGGATCTACCAGAATCCTATTGCAGGCTCCGCAATAGGTGCAGAAATACTTAGCAGCGATGAGCATGGCATAAAGATACCAGAATTCGACTGACCGACACAACTGCTTTTCATCCTTCTCAGTGCTTACCGAATCTCGTTGACCTCCTGACCCACAGCTTCAACGCTCAACCGGTACCATGAAATTTATGGAGGGGTAAGATGCTTACACGTATTCTGGCGAGCGCTGCGTTCGCCATCGTCTCTGCAGGGATGCTAATGGCTGCGCCCGGAGCAAACGAGGCCGCAACCACCGACATCCCAAAGATCCAACGCGAATTCCGCGGTGTTTGGGTCGCAACCGTCGCCAATATCGACTGGCCAAGCACCCGCGGGCTTTCCGCAGAGGAACAAAAAAAGGAGCTTATCGCGATCCTCGACAAAGCGGTCGAGCTCAACCTCAACGCGATCGTTCTCCAAGTTCGTCCGGCCTGCGATGCTCTCTACGAGTCCAAACTTGAGCCGTGGTCGCCGTTTCTAACAGGCGTCATGGGGAAAGCTCCGGAGCCCTACTATGACCCGCTCCAATTCGCCGTAGAGGAATGCCACAAGCGCGGCCTTGAGCTCCACGCATGGTTCAATCCGTATCGTGCGCTCCACCCAAGCTACAAAGGCGAAATCCCCCCGAACCACATTAGCAAAACGCACCCCGAGGTTGTGAAAAAGTACGGCCAATATTTGTGGCTGGATCCAGGGGCAAAAGTGGTTCAGGATCATTCGCTGGCAGTGATGCTCGACGTCGTGCGCCGCTACGATATCGATGGCGTTCACATGGACGACTACTTCTATCCCTACCCAGAGAAAGACAAGAAGACCGATCAGGAGATTCCTTTCCCCGACGAAGAAACCTACGCTGCCTATAAAAAGGCGGGTGGGACGCTGTCGCTCCAGGATTGGCGCCGTGACAACGTGAACAAGTTTGTCAAACGGCTCTACGACGGCGTGAAGAAAGAGAAGCCATGGGTGAAAGTTGGCCTGAGCCCCTTCGGGATTTGGAAGCCTGGTTACCCACCCCAAATCAAAGGGTTCAACCAGTACGAAAAGCTCTATGCTGATGCGCGCTTGTGGTTCCAAAAAGGTTGGGTGGACTACTTCACTCCCCAGCTTTACTGGCGCATTGCAGCACCCGATCAGAGCTACGTCCTCTTGCTCAAATGGTGGTGGGAACAGAATCTTTCGAAGCGTCACTTGTGGCCCGGTCTCTACACGAGCCGAGTGGGTGAAAAAGGCAAGAACGCCTGGCAGCCGGATGAAATCATCAATCAAATCAAGTGGAGCCGGATTCTAACGGAAAATCCAGGCCAGGTCCACTTCAGTATGGCGGCGTTCATGAGCAATCGCCTTCAGATCAATGAAGAGCTCACCACTTCGGGTGCAGTGTATGCCCAACCGGCCCTCGTGCCTGCACTGCCTTGGCTTGACGCCGTGCCCCCGGCGGCACCGAAAGTGCGGGTAGAACCCGCCGCCTCAGGTGAGGGCCTCAAAGTTGTCGTGGAGCACCCCAAGCCGAAAGATGTGCGAGTGTGGACGCTTCGCGCAAAACGTGGCACCAAGTGGGACGTGAAAGTGCTCCCGGAAGCAGTGAGGGAATATGAGTTCGTTGCGGCCGAGAATCAACCGCTTCCATCGCTCATTCTGGTCACAGCCGTGGACCGTTGCGGCAACGAAAGCAAAGAAGTGCGCGTGCAACCGTAGCCGCTTCTTTCTCGTTGCAATTCGCAACAGTTAGAATTTCTGTCAGCGCGCCGGTGTCTGTTACGTGTGTGGGCACCGGCGCGCGGTTGATGCCAGCTCTCTATTCTTTTTCCCTTGAAGCAGGTTTAGAGCATAGTATCTAAAATGGATTGTTCCAAGAAAACCAGGTAGATCGAACCAATAAGGCTGGGTGACGACGCAAGGATGGCCGAACAGAGTGCGTACGCGATCCTTAATGTCCGCAAAGGAGCGGACGAACAGGAGATAAAGCGCGCATACGTCGAACTCGTGAAGCGCTACGATCCCGAGAAGCACACTGAGCGCTTCATGGTGATTCAAAGTGCGTATGAGCGACTCCGCGATCCGCGTAAGCGTGCGAAAGAAGACGTCTTTACCTACAACTATCTCAAAGGCGAGTTCGTGTTTGCGCCGGAAGAGAAAGAGGAAGACCCCTTACCTGAAGTCTTAGCTCGGATCCGTGACCTTGAACGGCAACTTGCAGAGCAGCCTGACAATCCTGCCGTCAAACCTGCCCTCATCCTCAATCTCATGAAACGAAGCTACCGCAACGCCCAAAAGAAACTTTGGGCAGAAGCCATCAAGGATTGGCAGGCAGTTTTGCGGCTAGACCCAACGCACCAGCGCGCAAAGAACAACCTGTTTTTTGCTTTTGTGCATCTGGCCTATTACTACGCGCTGCACGATCTTACGGATGACGCAATCCGACTCTGGGAACAGGCTCTGGAGATGGATCCGGAGAATCTCGCCATTATTCACAATCTTGCCATCGCGTGCGAGCAAGCCGGGTTACACGATAAAGCGATGAAGTACTGGAATGAAGTCGTGCGGCGCTGGAAGATGGAACTCGATAAGCGCCCGGACGACGAATACCTCCGCAACTGTATCATCGAGGTTCACAAGCACCACGGTGGCAAGGCCCTTCAGAGCGTCCCCACACCCGAAACCAAGCAAGAAGCCGTCGAACAGTATCGCGAGATCCTGAAATTCAATCCCAATGATTTTGAGGCCCGATATCAGATCGCGGCCACCCTAATGGAAGAGAACAAGTTCGACGAAGCCGTTGAAGAGCTAAAGAAGCTCCATGCCGAGCATCCCAAGAATTTGGATGTCGTCAATCTGCTTGGCTGGGCGTATCTGAATGCGGGGAAATTCGAAATGGCTTTCAACACGTGGCGTCGGGCGCTCATCACTGATCCGAAAAACCTAGCAATTAAGGATTCCATCACGCGGGCCCGGCTCGCCGTGGGAAAGAAACTGAAAGAAGGGGGACATTATACTCAGGCGCTGGTCCACTTCAAAGAGCTGCTCAAGCTCATGCCCAACGCTTGGGAACTGCACTATGAAATCGCCGATACGCTGCTGCGCAAGGGGGATCGGCGAGCCGCGTTGGCTGAGTTCCAGCGGGTACTTGAGCTCGACCCGAAAAATAAACTGGCGAAAAAAGCGATCGCCGACATCCGGTTGCGTGCCTAATGGGTCTACTGGAATCTCTGTTGGGCTTTAATTTCGTCATCGATGAAAAGCCCGTGGAAGTTTATATGTCGCGCGAGGAGGGGCGGCGCGATCTGCTCGAGGCTGTCAGCGCTTCCTTGCTGGAAATCGAGCGGCTTCAAGATCTTACCGAACAGTTGAAGCACCGCTCTGCCCAGCCTGAGGAGCTTGAAAAATTCATGCGCTCCATCCTTCCGACCCTCGATGCGTTTGAGCGCGTGCTGAGTCTCGCCCGCACCTATCCCAAGAGCGAGGAGATTGACAACTGGCTAAAAGCGGTCGAGAGCATCTACTTCCGCTTGCTCTCCATGCTTGAAAATTATGGACTCTATCAGCTAAAGTGCGTGGGAAAGAAAGTTGACTTGAACCTACACGAAGTAGTGGAATATCGACCATCTACGGAACACCCTGACGAAACGGTGATTGCAGAAAGGCAAAAAGGGTACGTTTTTAGGGGAAAACTTCTTCGGGATGCAAAAGTTGTCGTGGCCTATAACGAGAGGAGATGAAATTACGCCATGAGTCGAATTCTTGGCATTGACTTGGGCACCACCAACTCGGTGGTTGCTGTGTATGAAAAGAATGGACCGATGATCGTACCGAACAGCTTGGGGGAGCGTCTCACGCCATCGGTCGTAGGCTTCACGAAAAGTGGGGAAATCCTCGTCGGGAAGAAAGCGAAACGTGGTGCAGTCATGAATGTCGGCCGCACGGTCTTCTCGATCAAGCGCCACATGGGCACCAACTACCGGGTGACGATCGACGGTAAGCAGTACACCCCTCAAGAAATCTCCGCTATGATCCTTCAGAAGCTGAAGAGCGATGCGGAGGACTACTTCGGCGAGGAGATCAACCAAGCTATCATCACCGTTCCCGCCTACTTCACGGATGCCCAACGTCAGGCCACGAAGGACGCAGGCGAGATTGCGGGGCTGAAAGTGCGCCGAATTATTGACGAGCCCACAGCAGCCGCCCTCGCCTATGGAATGGATAAAAGCCAAGATCAGGTGATTCTGGTTTATGACCTTGGTGGTGGAACCTTCGACGTGTCCATCATCGAGGTGATGTCGGGGGTGTTCCAAGTTCTTGCGATCCAAGGCAACACCCATCTCGGTGGAGATGATTTCGATAAGCGCGTCCAAGAATGGCTTCTCGAGGAATTCAAAAAGCAGCATGGCATTGACCTAAGCGATGACCCGATCGCGATGCAGCGGCTAAAAGAGGCCGCAGAAGAAGCCAAGATGGAGCTCAGCGAGCTGAAAGAAACTCACATCCTTGTGGAAGCCATCACGATGACCGAGAAGGGCCCGCTGACACTCGATACGGTCCTGACTCGGCAGAAGCTCGAGGAGCTGACCGACGACCTCGTCAAAGCCACCGTTGAACCCATGCTCAAAGCGATTGAGGATGCCCACCTGACACCGGAGAAAATTGATACCGTATTGCTGGTGGGTGGTCAGACGAGAATGCCGGCCGTCCAGCGGATCGTGAAAGAAACGCTCGGCAAGAACCCTCATCGCGACATTTCGCCCGACGAAGTTGTCGCATTGGGGGCAGCCGTCCAGTCCCTCGTCTTGGCGCCGCTGGGTGCTGATATCGAGGACACTTTGGCCGCGCGCTATGGCAAAGAGAAACCTGTCATCATCCACATGACCCCCTTCTCGCTTGGTGTGGGTTTGCAGAACGACCAGTTTGCGGTTCTCATCGAGCGCAACTCCACGTATCCGACGGAAGCGAAAGACATCTTCACCACCACGCGTGACTTTCAGGAGGCAATCAGCTTCCCCATCTACGAAGGTGAAGAGCCCATCGCGTCGGAGAACACCTTCCTCGATCTCCTGCGCATCGAAGGCATTACGCCCGCGCCGCGAGGGGTGCCGCGCATTGAGGTGACCTTTAAGCTCAACGCCGACCGCATCCTTGAGGCGCGTGCGGAGGATTTGGCCACCGGCGCGGAGAAAAAGATTACCATTGCTGCCACCGGCACACGCTTGTCCGAAGCCGAAAAGCAGCGGATGATCAAAGAAGCTCGCGAGCGTGTCTCCCGCATGCTGCGCGAACGCATCCAGCAGTCCGTGCTCGACGAAGCGCAAAATCTTCTTGCACGGGCGGAGGCAGTGGTCGGCGCCCACGGGTCTCATCCCTTGGCAAAAGAGGTTCGCCAAAGCGCCGCCGACCTTAAGAAACTCATCGACAAAGGCGACAAAGCCGCGCTGGAAGATAAGATGGATGATCTGCTGCGCCTCCTAACTGAGCTCGAGGCGGCAGGCTAATCGCGAGCGCGTGCTCACTTAGGATTTGTAGGGGTGAGGGGCGGAGCAAAGCTGTGTGGGGCTTAAGCCCTCAGCACTCCGCCCACGTTCGCCCGTATTTCATGTCCACTTGGACCGGCACGTCGAGGGGCATCGCATTTTCCATGTAGCGCCTTACCTCAGGCATGACGGCCTCCAGTTCCTGCTCCGGCAAATCAAAGATCAGCTCGTCATGGACTTGCATGATGAGACGCGCATACAGATCGCTTTCGCGCAGCCATTGATGAATTGCGATCATAGCAAGTTTGATCATGTCCGCGCTTGAACCTTGGATGGGAGCATTGATCGCGATGCGTTCTGCAGCACTTCGGGCAGCATAGTTTTGGGAATTGATATCCGGTAAGTAGCGCCGCCGTCCCCCGAGTGTGGTCACGTAGCCTTCTTTCCGGGCGCGCTCCTTCGTTTCCTCAATCCACTGCTTTACGCCCTGATACGCCTCATAGTACTCTTCGATAAATCCTTTTGCCTCCTCCAGTGGGATCTTTAAGCGTTGGCTCAGGCCGGGCGGACTCATGCCGTAGATGATTCCAAAATTCACAACTTTCGCTTGGTCTCGCTGCTGCTCCGTGACAGCGCTCAATGGGACTTTGAAAATTTTCGCGGCAGTGAGCGCATGGATATCGCGCCCTTGCCGGAACGCTTCAATAAGAACGGGATCCTTCGAAATATGTGCGAGAATTCGCAGTTCAATCTGGGAATAATCGGCGGAGAGCAACACGTAGTCGGGTTGGGAGGGAATGAATCCTGCTCGAATCTTGCGCCCTAATGGCGTTCGAACGGGAATATTTTGCAAGTTCGGATCGCTGGAGGAGAGCCTCCCAGTGGCCGCCGTCGTCTGATGATACGTCGTATGGACCCGCCCAGTCGCCGGGTGAATCATGGTGGGCAAAACGTCCACGTACGTGTTCTTAAGTTTTTCGACCTGACGATATTCCAATAGAAGGCGCGCGATCTCATGCTCGTCCGCCAACTCTTCGAGTACCTCAACGTCGGTCGAGAATCCCGTTTTCCCCCTGCGTTTTGGCTTTAGCCCTAACTTTTCGAAGAGGATATGCGCCACCTGTTTGGGAGATCCAACGTTAAAGTCTTCGCCGGCTAATTGGACAATCCGGTGACGGAGTTCCTGCAGTTGCCTGCCCAATTCGTCAGCCAGCCGTGCAAAATGCTGGCCGTCAATTCGCACGCCGGTGAGTTCCATATCAATCAGCACGTCCATGAGCGGCATTTCCATTCGCTCGAAGAGCTCAAGCATGCCACTCTCGCGCAGGCGGGCGGAGAGGAGCTGCCACAACTGAAGCGTGGCATCCGCGTCTGCGGCTGCGTATGCGACGGCTTTCTCGAGCTCCACTTGAGCAAACGAGATCTGCTCACGCCCACTCCCGATCAACTCTTGTAAGGGGGTCATTTGCCAGTTGAGCCAGTCCATTGCCAGCTCTTTCAGGCCGTGCACACGCTTATCCGGATTCAGCAGGTAAGATGCTATAAGAGTATCAAAGGCTGGCCCTTCTACTGCAAAGCCGTACCGCAATAGCACCTTGCGGTCATACTTGAGATTGTGCCCGACTTTGAGCACAGCCTCAGAACGAAGGATGGGGTCGAGAACGGAATAGACTTCGTCAATCGTTAGTTGAGGCGTGAGAGGCTCCCCCAAAGGTCCCGTGTGCGCAATTGGGACGTAGACAGCATCGTGCGGTTCGACCGCCAGCGAAATCCCCACAAGCTGGGCTCGCATCGTGTCCAGTGAATCTGTCTCCGTATCTATAGCCACGTACCCCTTCCGCCGGATCTTTTCACAGAATTTTTGCAGGTCAGCCAGTTGAACGATCGCACGGTAGGTGTGGGCACGGTGCTTTTGCTGAGCGGGTTGAATCTCTTGAAGAAACTGCCGAAATTCGAGCTCTCGGTAGACCTCTGCGAGTTTCTCGTAATCAGGCTCGGGGCGGCGGAGCGCTTTCCAGTCCACGTCCAGCGGTACGTGGTCGTCGAGAGCAACGAGTTTTCGCGAGAGCACAACGGCCTCGCGTCCAGCCTCGAGATTCTCGCGCAGCTTGCCCTTTTGTTCGCTGGCGTGAGCCAAGACGTTTTCGAGCGTTCCGAACTGGTTCAGGAGGGTGGCAGCTGTTTTGGGGCCCACCCCGCGGATCCCGGGAATATTGTCGCTCGAATCTCCAACCATCGCGAGAAAATCGAGCATCTGTTCCGGCCACACCCCCATCTTCTCCCGTACTGCTTCCCGATCGAAGAGCGTCTCTTTGTCGGGTTCCAATCGCAAAATCTTCACGCGATCGTTGACAAGTTGGAAGAGGTCCTTGTCCGCACTAACGATGATCACGTCGAACCCCTTTTCCAGCGCCAGCCGCGTGAGGGTTGCAATCACGTCATCTGCTTCGTAGCCGTCGCGCTGGAAAATCGGCACGCGAAGCCCCTCGAGAACACGACGAATGTAGCCCATTTGCAACGGCAGGTCGGCTGGCGGCTCGGGGCGATTGGCCTTGTACGCGGCGTACGCCTCGTGGCGGAACGTCGGTGCGCCCGTATCGAAAGCAACCGCCAAGTACTCTGGATTGTGCTTACGCAGGAGCGCGTGGAGGATCTGGCAAAAGCCGAACACGGCATTCGTCGGAATGCCGGTTGAGGTCGAGAGCTGTTGGATGGCATGGTATGCTTTGAAAACCTGCGAATGCCCATCCACAATATAAAGCACTGGATTTCCCATGGCTGCAGAGCCCACCACACATGGCTTATTTCGTCAACAATTCCTCGGTTCTTTCCCCGGAGCGATTTGCCGGGGGTGATGTTCTCGCTACTTACCGTGAATGTGCCCTGCCCACGAGTCCCGACAGCGTCAAATGCGCTGCTTCAAACCACAGCCTCGGCCGGAATGTGCGAAGCGTAGAAGATGTGGTGGAGCACAGAAGCGCAGGTGCCCAGTGGCCCAGCGTTCTCTTTGAGGTCACTCACTTTGATGGTAGTTTCTTCGAGCAATGCCGGGAAGGTCGTCTGGCGCAAGTGCTCCATCGTCGCATCGAAGAAAACGTCCGCGCAGCGTGTGAAACGGCCAGCGAGGATCACAGCTTCCGGATTGAAGAGCGTGATGATAGTGCCAATACCGCGCGCCAACGCCTGCGAGAACTTTTGCCAAATCTCAAGCGCCTTTGGGTCACTTTGGCGGGCTAAGTCCGCGATGTCGAAAACGGACAATACTTTGTTACCATGAACAAGCCCCATTTCGCGCGCCATCCGTTCGATACCGGATCCAGACGCTGTGTTCTCAAGGCACGAATGTCCGCCGCAGTAGCAGGGGAGTCCCGGCTCGCCGAGTGGGATGTGACCAATCTCGCCCGCATGGCCGTAGAAGCCTGAGTAGACGGCTCGGTCAATCACTGTACCCATACCAATGCCGTAGCCGATATTCAAAATGCAGAACGTCTTCAGATCGGTCTCATTGCCGAACCACAGCGTGCCGAGTGCCATCATTTGGGCGTCGTTATCCACGATGATCGGGATGTCGAGGTCCTCATGCAGCCGACTCTGAATAGCCTCCACTTCCGGCGTGAGGTGCCGTTCAGCTCGCTCAGGTCGGTAAATGAAGCCCGGCAAAGCCACCCCCACACCTGCCAGCGGCGGAATGGTCTCTGCGTGGGACTGAAGGAACTCCCGGACAAACTGCCTCACCCACTCGCCCTGTTCCTGAGGAGATGAGAAGCTCGGAGTGTTGCTCTCCATCCGCCCGAGAACGGTCCCCCCCAGATTCATAAGAAGTCCAATGGTGACGATCTTGCCTAAGTCCACGCCAAGGACGCATGCGGCGTGCGGGTTGAGGGATACGGGAATCGGCCGTCTGCCTATGGCGGTTTTCTTCGGGGCGGATTCAAGAGCCAACCCTTCAGCAACTAACTCATCCACAAGCCCCGAAACTGTTGGCAGATTAAACCCGAGCTTGCGTGCAACATCGACACGAGCAATCGGACCGTAGAGCCGGATCGCATTCAGCACCTGGTGCTTGCGAATCCGTCTCTTTTCTGCCGTGCGTTGGGCAGGGCTGTCTGGAGACTCGAGCAACAGTAAACCTTTCCGCGTCCGAACAATTGGGTTTGCCATATGTTAGCCCTCAAAAAATTGTTTTAGATTTAAGTTTGCCCCACCCCTCCACACGAAAGGCAACATTTATTTATCCCTGTAATACTCGAAATTTACAAGAGGGGAAACTCTGGAATCAATACTCTTATTGGTGCTTGGGCGAGGGCAGCCAGAGAAAAATAAATCCGACGGGCGCAGCCGCCGTCCTCTCAACTACAGATCCCATTGAGTTGCGAACCGCCGAAGAGTCCGCGCGGAGCCTCGACTTCTAAAGGCCCGCGTTAGACGGATGCCGAACCGAGCATGCAGGTGCAACTATCCAACGTTCTCTACTCCAGCTCGTTCACAGACTGAGAAAGGGGCGGATCAGCAGGAAAGTGACTCCAGCAATCAGAGCGGAACAGGGAATCGTCAGGATCCACGCCCATACAATGCGCCCAGCAATTCCCCATTTTACGCCTGAGAGCTTTCGGGTCGCACCTACGCCAACAATTGCACCCGTAATCGTGTGCGTCGTTGAAACTGGGATGCCAAGGTGGGTAGCCATGAAAAGCGTTGAGGCACCCGCGACTTCAGCACAAAAACCACCCACAGGTTGCAATTTTGTAATTTTCATTCCCATAGTTTTGACGATTCGCCAACCACCCAAAGCCGTTCCCACTGCCATGGCGAGGTGACATGCGAGAATGATGGAAAGTGTGCGCGGATTTGAGAGTGTTAGTTGGGTTTCCGGCGTAAAGATGCCAACCGCGACCAATAATGCCACAATAATTCCCATCGTTTTCTGGGCGTCATTCCCGCCGTGCCCCAACGAATAGAGCGCCGCACTCAAAAGCTGACCTTTTCGAAAAACCTTGTCTACACTATGGGGGCGCCACGACCTGAAAATCCAGAATACCGCGATCATCGTTCCAAACCCGATCGCAAGACCGATGAGGGGGGCCGCAGGAATAAACACCATGGTGTGCCACAGGCGATCCCAGCGGATGACACCAAGCCCTCGATATGCGATTCCAGCCCCAGCAAATCCGCCGATAAGGGCATGGGAAGAGCTCGTCGGAAGCCCCCACCACCAAGTCAGCAGGTCCCAGACAATGGCACCTACCAACCCGCTGAGGACCACGTAAACGTACACCGATTCGCCCGTGTTCACACGCACGATCTTCGACACGGTGTCCGCAACTCGAGCTTCAAAGAAAAACATCGCAGCAAAATTGAAGAACGCAGCCCATAGCACCGCTTGCCCGGGCGTGAGAACTCGTGTTGAGACAATCGTCGCGATCGAGTTTGCGCAGTCGTGAAAGCCGTTGATGACATCGAAAACCAATGCGGCAGCAATTGTCAAAATCACCACAATCGTTAGGAGCGTCATAGTACTTACGATGCCTCAATGGTGATGCCTTGAATGATGTTTGCAACGTCCTCGCAACGATCGCTGGCTAACTCCAGGATTTCAAAAATCTCCTTCCACTTGATAACCGCGATCGGATCTTTCTCCTGATCGAACAGGCGGGCCAGTGCGTTACGCAGAACAGTGTCGGCTTCGTTTTCGTACCCGTAGATCTTGATGCACGACGCCTTAATTTGCTCGATGTTCTTGGGGCTACGCATGAGCTTCAACGCCTCGGCCACCTCAGAGGTTGCTTGGACGAGGAGCCGTGCGGTGAGCTTCACCTCGTCGCGCATCTCTCGAATTTGATAAAGCCGGATGCGCATCACCGCACTGTCCACAGCGTCAATGATATCATCCATCCGCTTGATGAGGCGGTGAATATCCCCCCGCTCCATCGGCGTGATAAAGGTTTCGTGAAGAGCCTCAATACACTGGTGGGTGATCCGGTCCGTCTCGTGCTCCAAATCCTTTATCCGCGAGACGTGGGGTGCAAAATCGCCATTGCGCTCAGCCATCTCCTGAAGCACCCGGCACGCCTCAATGGTCAAAGCGATGTGCTTGTCGAAGAACTCGAAAAAATCTGTTGTGCGCGGTAAGAGCCTTCGTAACATGCGCGCTACTCCTTGGTCGCGATCGTTACGGTTGCTCCTAATCCGTCTGGGGCACGGCCAAACTAAGGGTGCTCCCGCAATTGAGAGGGAATTGTCGCAACCGCGACATCATACTCCCGTGCACCAAAAAGCACGAGTCACGGATTTTTTTTCACTTTTATTGACTGACTTCGAAGAGGCAGTTCGCCATCCGGACGCAAGAATGGTTGGCGGTGTAAAGCAAGCAGTGTTTCAAACATTGCAGAGAACCACGATTCTGGGGGAGCAGGACACAAAAAAATGGTCGGGGTGGCAGGACTTGAACCTGCGACCTCAACGTCCCGAACGTTGCGCGCTAGCCACCTGCGCTACACCCCGCCGCAAACCACACAGTGAAGCCACCACGCGGCTAAAACTCTTATGAGTCGCGCTCGTTTTTATTCACACCCCGCATGCTCTCTCCATACCGCGTAGCAGTCCCGTCTGGGACTCAAGTTCATCCTAGGCTCAGGTTTCTCTCTGCGAGCCGGCATTGAGCCTCAGATTGGAGTAGAAAGCATCGTTCTGCGATTAGCAGTCTATTCTCCCAGCATTTCCCCAACCGGTCACCGTTTGTTTCAAACCGAGCGCTCTTTCTTTCATTGTTTTTCTGTACGCCGGCGATACTCTCCTGCGATTTAGAAGATTTGATTTAGATGTGGAACTTAGTCTTTTCTCGGATGACACATTCTTGAGTTCAGAGTGATGAGCACGAACGATTCTATAAACGAGACCTCGGCAAGTGAGAGGCAACATCTGCGCAAACTTTTCATGCAGGTGCGTTCAGATTTTGTACTGGCCATGTTGGCGCTTCTCTACTTCCTGCACCCGCTATTGCGGATTCCCGCACTTGAGGACTCCTTTATCTCACCCAAAATCGGTCTCGCAGCTTTCATCCTGTGCACCGTGTTTGCGGGACTCTTGATTAGAAGTTTTCGGAGTCCTTTGCCGCCAATGCGCTTAGGGCCACAAGGATGGGCGCTTCTGGGTTTTGTTGCGCTCAGTGCCCTAAGTCTCTCGTGGGCCATGAGCACCTCGCTGGCACTTCATGGGCTGGCTTATTTTCTTCTTTGGCTGCTCCTGTACGTTGCCTGCCTCTTCGGCCTTGCAGATGCGGCCGCAGCATGGGTGGTGATGTTCGTGGGTATGGCGGCCGCCGCTGTGACCGGCGTGTGGACGCTTCTCGAGGACGCGACCCACGGCGGGCTCTTTGGCCGGATTGTGCCACGCCTGCCGGACTGGCGCGGTTACTTGGCCGCGGGGCTTGGCAACAGCGGCCACATCGCCGGCTATCTCGCCTTATTTTTCCCTGCCATGTGTGTCTGGCTCTTGTGGAGCAAACGGTTTCCGTGGCGAGTGCTCTTTGCTCTCGCCGTGACCTTACCAGCGCTAATCATCACGTGGAGTGTGGGGTCAACGGGGGCTCTCATTGCCGCCCTGATCGTTTGGAGCCCCGTCCTGCTCACTCGCGAAATCCGCCCCCATCTGCACTGGAGACGCCTCTGGTGGATTGTCGGGTTAAGCGCTGCTTGGAAGGCATTTTACTTTTTGCCCCACCCGTGGAACCCGCACCGCCCCTCCCTTTTGCTCGAAGCTTTTGGATCTCAGCGCTGGGTCGAAGGTTGGCCAACTCGCGTCGCGATCTGGAGAACCACGCTGCAGATGATCGCGGAGAACCCGTGGCTCGGATGTGGGGTGGGCAATTTCACCTATTCCTTTGTGCAACAGATTGTGCCGAGTGTGGTAAACGATCCGCAATTGCGGCAGTGGGCGGGGGCATACACCAACGAGGCCCACAACGAGTACTTACAGGTTTGGGCGGAAGGTGGAATTTTTGCCTTAATTGCCTATCTCGCGATTTTCCTCGGGTTTTATGTGCGCGCCCACCGGGTATTCTGGCGCGCAAAGGAGCTGCCGAGCCGCTTACTTGTCTGGAGCGCAGTGGCAGGGGTCACAGTCTTTCTTCTCGATTCACTCATGACGTTTCCGCTGCGCCTTCCATCGCACGTGGCAGTGCTCATGTTTTTCTTAGCGATACCGCAAATTGTAGATCGCGGTTTCACGGCTGCCTCCGCGCACGCCGCGCTTCCCCGGAGTGTGGCTGAGCGAGCCGTCGTTGCTCTTTGTTTGGGACTCACTCTGATGGTGACGGTTTTTCATGGCCGTCGCATGGCCGCGGAATTCTGTTTGAAGCAGGCCCGTGCGATCGCAGAAGCCCCGGTTGAACTCCCCAGCGGCGGTGTCATGAGCCCGTGGGCAGCCGCTGAGAAAGCTTTCGAACAGGGCGTCGAAAAGCTCATACAGGGGGATCGCCCCACTGCCGAGAAGGCTTTCTCCGCTGCTCAGGAGATTGCGCAATCCCCACCTCTGATGCTTGCCGAAACCTATTTCCGAAAAGCCCTTGAATGGGATCCCCGCTACTCCAACGCGTCGAGTCGTTATGGAGCGCTCCTACTCATGCGCGGCAACTATGCGGATGCCGCAGCGGTCCTGCGCCAGACACTCCTCGACCTCGAATCCTACGAAGTTCATGAGCGTCTTGGCTTTGCCTATTATTTCCTTGGGGATTACGATGCCGCAGCCGAAGAGTGGACCACTTGCCTGCTTCGCCGCCCCATCCGTGCTGAAGCCTATCGCCGCTTAGTGCGGCTAACGCAGCCATGAGCGCGCCAGTTGCTTTTCATCCTACGCCGTGGCGAGCTTGGCCGTTGCTCGGTATTTTGACAGGGGCTCTCCTGCTCCGGGTTTTGTTTTTGGGAAGCCTACCGCCTGCTTTATTCCGCGATGAAGCTGAGAAACTTTACACAGCGTGGTGCCTTGCTACAACCGGTCATGACGCGGAAGGACGCCTCCTGCCCCTTTTTATTCACGTGTTTGGCGTGACAACGTCCGCCGTTTATCAATATGCCGCGATTCCGTTTGTCTGGCTTCTCGGACTGAACGAATGGAGTGCGCGCTTGCCCGCCGCAGTGGTGGGCACCCTCACGGTCCTGTTCCTCTGGCTATGGGCACGCAGAGTGTATGGCGAGCTTGTGGCGAATTGGGCGGCACTGCTGCTTGCTCTTTCTCCGTGGCACGTTGTGTTTAGCCGCTGGGCCCAACAGGGAATTTTCCTCCCACTCTGGCTTGCCGTCGGAATGTGGGCTTGGTCGAATTTCCTGAGGGGCAAGCGGTGGGGCGCGATTCTCGCAGGCGCGTGCTTGGGATTAGCTATCTACACCTATGACGTTGCGCGACTCTTCGTCCCTCTCTTCACGTTAGGTTTTGCCTGCTTCCACTCGAAAGAGATTCGCCAAAGGTGGCGTGACACGCTTCTGGCGCTTCTGGCGTTTGGACTGTGCGCCTTCCCTACGTTTGTGCTGCTTGTAACCGCTACTGAGCAAGCCCAAGCGCGTTTCCAGCGCATTTCGATCTTTCAACCCGACGCATCCCTTGTGAGCATTGTCCGAGTTTTCCTTGGCAACTATTTCGCCCACTACTCCCCAGGATTCTTGCTTTGGCGAGGGGATGCGGAGTTGCGCCACGGAGCGGGAGTCGGGGTTCTCAACTGGGTGGAGGCGGTCACTCTCGTTGTGGGCTTGGGGGTGGCCGTACGCCGGCGCAGCCCGTGGGATCGCACGCTCCTGTGGTGGTTTCTGATTTTTCCAGTTGCTGCGAGCCTCACGCGCGAGGGAATTCCTCACGCGCTCCGCTCGATTGTGGCTCAACCTGCAGTCGCCATGCTCAGCGGCATAGGCGCCGCCCAACTGGTCCTCGCAGTCCGAGAAACGTGGCGCAAACACATTGCCCAACTTATCTTTCTTGGTGCGCTTGTGGGTTTTCTGCCATTCGCAGCTCGCTACTTTGGACCATATCGCCACGAATCCGCAGCGAATTGGCAGTATGGAGTGAAGCAGAGTCTAGAACTCTTGGCCCCGCACCTTGACTTGATCGACAGCGTAGTCTTTTACAACATCTTCGGGGCCGAGTACCTCGTGGGTGTATACGCGAAGATTCCGCCACGTGCATTTCAATTGAACTCGCCGAGGATGGGGAAATTTGAGTTTCCGCCATTCCATGCCCCACTTCGTGAGCTTTATCGAGCTCGCGTTGGTCCGACGGCGTACGTAACGCTGCCGCTTTACCCACCGCCCCCTGAAGGGCATGTCGTAGCCATTTCTGCAAAAGAGAATGCATCCCCAGTCGCGGTAGTTTACTTGAATCGCCCTTTATGGGAGAGGTTGCGTGAACGTGGTGACGGTGCGTCCAACAAGCCTTGAGACCTTTCTGGCGAAGCGTTTTGCCCCGGAGGATTTCCACCGCCCGACGCTGACCCTTGCGCGGCGCCTCTTGGGGTGTTGGCTAATTCACCGGACCGCCACGGGGCTATGTGGTGGCAGAATCGTGGAAGTGGAAGCCTACCTTGGTCCACACGATCGGGGTTCCCATTCCTACGGCGGAAGGATGACGGAGCGCAACCGTGCCATGTTCGGCCCAAAAGGGCATGCCTACATTTACCTTATTTACGGGATGTATTGGTGCTTCAATGTGGTGAGTGGTCCCATTGGAAAGCCCCAAGCGATTCTCGTGCGCGCCCTTGAGCCAGTACTGGGGCTTGATCAAATGCGCGAAAATCTTGGAGCAGCGCATGCCTCCGCTCATTCGCTTTGCCGTGGCCCCGGGAAATTATGTCGGGCACTCGGCATCACTGGCGAGCTATACGGAGAACCACTTTGGGGCGATCGTTTGTTTCTCGTACCCGCATGTCGTAAACGGGGCGAGGAGATTGCCGCTTCTGCACGCATCAACATTGCGTATGCAGGGCCGGATGCCACAAAACCTTGGCGATTCTTCATTCGCGGCAATCCGTGCGTCAGCGGTCCGGCGAGTCTGAACAGGCAGAATCGGCTTGCGTAGGTATTTCAGCATTCGGTGTAGACGTGGCGTTGAGAGGCGCCAGCACATGCCAGATTCCGCCCGCAAGGGCGAGAATCAGCATGAAGGCGAAATGCACCAGTGAAAGTCCCACAGCTTGATCTTTAGCAATCCCCGAGCGCTCCATAAGCACGAGGTAAACGCTTTCGCGCAAGCCCACTCCATTGAATGTGATCGGCAGAAGTGCAGCAAGTGTCACGGCGGGAACATACACGCAGAATTGCGTAAAGCTTAGCCCAAGCCCCAATCCACAGCCCACAAGATAGGCCATCGTGCAGTCCAGCAATTGAGTGCAGACCGAAAGTGCCAACGCCCCGACCCACGCCCCTTTGCATAGTCGCACGGCATGGTGTAGCGTGCGCAATGGCGTACCTACCCGCTGCCATCGAGTTACGGGTGCTTGTCCATCTGGACCAAGGTGTTTCCACACCGCCATATAAACCCGCTCCGAGATCAGAACCCAGTTGATCGCCACGTAAGCGATCGCGATTAGGCCGAACCACACGCCGACATAGTTCAGCACATCTAATCCGGAGGGGAAGAGAGCAATCTTAAGCGGAGGAAGCCAGGAAGCAACGTTCGCGATCAGCAGTAGCGCGCCCATCCCGGTGTTCCTTTGCATGAAAACCGTCGCAGCGCTCATCGAAAGCCCGCCGGAAGCCTGACCAACCATCAAGACACGCGCCACATCCCCGCCCACAGACGTCGGCAGAAACATACTGTAGAAATTCCCCACCAGAACCGCCTTTGCCAGCAGAAGAAAAGGTACCTTGCGGCCCGCTTTCCAAAGCAGATATTGCCACTTGAGTATCGTAAGAAGTTCACCCAAAGCAAAAACACAGAATCCCCCCAAGGCGAATAGCCAGGGCACGCTGAAGGCCTTACCAACAGACTTCTTGAAATCCGCAAAGTGGAAGACACCCCACAGCAAAGCTGCACTGACCAACAGGCGGATGACCGTCGGCAGATAACTACGAACTTTCTGACGAGTCGGTTTCATAACAAATCGTGTTCACACTGTCGCGTAAACAATTGCGGCGGGGCAAGCGAGACCGTCATGGCGTTGCGGTGGAAATTGAGTTGACCTCGGCTGCGATTTTCAGCCGGATGAGCCCAGTAGGAGTGGGGTACCCAAAGCAGTGTCAGGCAAAGCGTGTGGAAGCCAATGTTTGCTCCGCAAGTGAACGGAAGAGAAATTGATGGCTAAGGGTGAGACATGAGAATTGGGATTATTGGCGCTGGAAACATGGCAACGCTTCACGCGGATGCCATTGTGAGATCGGGCCGAGCTCAAGTAGCTGCCGTTTACGCGATTGATACCCAACAGGTGGCGACGTTTGCTTCGCGTTATGGGGCACGGGTTGCAAACGATGCGCGTGAGATTTTCGAGGATTCGGCAATTGGGGCGGTCATTATTGCGACTCCCACCCCGTCGCACGCAGAATATCTCCGCCTTGCACATAAGGCGCAAAAGCACGTGTTGTGCGAAAAGCCTGTGGTCCGTACCCGCGCCGAAGCGGATGAAATAGCAGCGCTTTTCACTGGATATCCATGTGTCGCCGCAGCCGGCCACTTAGTACGCTTTACCCCTGAGTACAAATACCTGCGGCAGGTGATCCGCGAGGGGAAGCTGGGTCAAGTGGGAACCATCCGATTGACTCGCGCCTGCGGAGCGAGGAAAGACCCATCGGATTGGCATTTGGATGAGTCGGCCAGCGGTGGGGTGATTCTCGACCTGATGGTCCACGATCTCGACCTTCTCACGTGGGTGTTTGGCCCCATCCAAACCATTTACGTGCAGCGGGCTGACCATCAGGGTGACCTGTGCCATGACTACGCCTTGGCCATCGCAAAGCTTTCTTCCGGCGCCCTCGCTCATCTGGAGGCAAGTTGGGCAGAGCCTCCGGGTGAGTTTTACTACGCGTACGAGGTGGCTGGGTCGCTCGGTATTCTGGAGTTCGACAGTCGCAAAGAGCCGACACTTGTTTGTGTTTCGCGCACGGACAAGCAGAGAGTAGGGAGAACCCCAGAGGTTTGCTCGCCGGTAGACGCACAGTTGGCCGATTTCCTCGACGCCATCGAAAAGGGCCAGCCGCCAACCGTACCGCTTGAGGTTGGGTTGAATGCAGTTCGTTTGGCGCTTGTCGCGCTAGAGTCGGCTCAATCAAACCAACCGATCGTGGTTGGTTAAGCTCTTGGGGCGGACCGTTTTCGAGTTGTCGAATTTCTGGAAGGAAGCGCAGCTGTAAACGCGGCGAACGCCGCAGCAAGCGCGTCCGGAGCGCGGGAGCTAAGCCACGCATCGATCAGCCAGACCGCCCCAGCCAGTAGAGCAGCCACAAGAAAAATTGCCGCGAGGATGAGAAGTCGGACGAAGTTTGAGTCGGTACAGCAATAGCAGTCCCGAAGTGTGACCCACGCATTGCGCAGCGCTGTGAAAAAGCCCCGTCGGGCCCGCATTTCGGCGTGAAGTTGAGCACGGAGCGCTTCCCATTGTTCCCGGCTCACACTGGGCTTTTCTTCAGTCAGAAGCTCTTTGAGGACCGGCGAAATCTCGGCAAATTCGTCAGCGTTGGACACATGCGACTGTGGGCACGCTGCTGAACTCTGATTTTTCAGAGCCTCACCACGCCCTTCTCGATGGTGCATCTCACGCTTCATCGCCTTCCACATCCTTTAACAGTAATCTTAGACGTATCTGCGCCCGAAAAAGATGACGTTTCACTGCACCTTCCGTGCATTTCATGATTTTGGCGATTTCGGGTAGGGTTAAGTCATGATAGTATCGCAGAAGGATCACCTGCTTTTGACGAGCAGAGAGTTGATGGATCGCCTCCAGCACGCGCCTCTGCCGTTCTTTTCGTCGAAGGCCTGTCGCTTGTTCAGCGCCGACCTGCCCTTGCTCCAAAGGGTTGTAAGCAGCGTCCTGTGCTTGTTGGGGATCGTGCGGCTCCGTGACTCTCCGGCGCCACTGACGGCTTTCGCGCCGTAAATAATCCATGGTGGTGTTGAGTGCGATGCGGTGCAGCCACGTCGAAAAACGCGCCTTTCCGCGGTACGATCGAAGCGCACGATAAGCACGCAGAAAAACTTCCTGCGTGATATCCAGCGCGTCCTCCGTATCGTGGGTCAAATTCCAAGCAATTCCGAAAACCTGTTCGCGGTACAGATAGACGATCTCGTCGAATGCATTGAGGTTACCCGCTAAGACCTCCCGGATTGCCGCAAGAATCGGTGCGTCGGGATGATTGGCTTCCGATGCGGGATGATCTTGGGACAGCCAAAAATACATACGGACGCCAGTCAAAGGCAACGAAGTCGCAAAATCCAGAAATTACTGCAGGTAGCGCGCCAGACCGTGTTCACTTGGGTAACTTTGGGCGTAAAAGGTGTAGGCGGCGACTCCACCCACGAAGAGCGCTCGGAAATCTCCCACAGCCAGAAAATACAGAAATCCGAGCAGGGCAGCAGTCTCGCTAATCGCGCACAAAACTAAGGTCCGCTTTCGGTAGAGTGCCATGAGCACTTTGATTCCTTGTGGACGATTCTTCGTGAGCTGGACGCCAAAATAGTGGCGCACTCCAGTGACCGCTCCTTGGAGCAAAATCTGCGCTCCAAGAAAGATGATTGCGAGCAGGGAGCGTGTTTGCCCTTCCAGAGTGAGAAGGCCAGCGTGTCCTTTCTCGTGGAACCACTGCCGCTGGATCCAATGAGCGGCGAGTAAGTAGATCAAGGGGGCCACGCAACATGCCACCCAGATCCATTTCGTGCGCTCAAGTTCGTCGCGGATCGGATCTACTTCTGGAAACCGCCTGCCCAAACCACTCACCACAGCGACTCCGCACCTCCTTGGCGTCACCCATGAAAAAAGGCCGCGAACAATGCGCGGCCCCGACTGCGTTACAAAACTTGTACGTCTATGCAGCTTCAGTGGCGCAGGGGCGAATATTGACGAACTTCTTCCCCCGACGCTCCACAAACTCCACAATTCCACTGACTTTCGCAAAAATCGTATAGTCTTTCCCTAAGCCCGCGTTTTCACCCGGGTAAAACCGTGTTCCCCGTTGACGCACGATAATGCTTCCGCCCGTGACAAACTGTCCACCGAACGCCTTGACCCCTAAACGTTGGGAATTGCTATCGCGCCCGTTCCGAGAACTTCCGACACCTTTTTTATGTGCCATGCGATCTTCCTCCTGAATCCGTCAAACTTGTTGCCCGCGCGGCCCCACACCAGTGGGGGACAATTAGCGCTTGGCGTTAGTACTGAATATCCTCTACCTGGATTTCTGTGAAGAGCTGCCGATGCCCACGGCGTTTTTCATAGCCCTTGCGCCGCTTGAAGGTGTAAACGAGGATCTTCTTGTCTTTGCCGTGGCGCAGAACCTTTCCAACCACCTTGGCGTTCTCAACACGTGGCCGCCCAATGACGACTTTATTCTCATCACCGATCTGCAAGACGTCGTCCAGCACAACTTGGCTACCTACTTCTGCGTCCAGAAGCTGCAAACGCACCACGTCACCTTTTTCAACGCGATACTGCGTACTGCCTCGCCGAAAAATCGCGTACATGGGATCACTCATCTCCAAATTTTTGCGCTCTAAGCCCAGCGCGAGTGCGGACATGCGGAGCTGTCGAGCTGCTCTCGCGTTCCCAATCAAGGCAAAAAGCTACCGCTAACGCATTGGGCAAGCGTACTTACAGCACCTTGGAATGCTGTATTCGACAAGGTGCTTACAATCTGTGTCGCATCGAGCGTAGGAGACCAATGTGACACTCTTTTTCCTACACATTGCCCTTGCGTTTCTCCACGTCTCCGGAGCGCATGGAGCGCCAATACGCCGCCACAAAGTCTTGTGGTGAGAAAAATGTGACAAACTTAGTCCCCGAACCTATACTAAAAACATGAGCCGAACTTTTCGCGATGTTCCAAAACGCCCGGAACCACTCAAGGTGCGTTGCTGCTTAGAAACTTGTATTTACTTTGAAGGGTACCTCGAGAAAGAGTTGGGGCGTGCTTTGTGCAGCCATCCCGACAAGGCCCAGTACCTCACAACAGATCGCTGCCCCCTCTACCGAATGGACTGGCTCAAACATGCGCGTCTGCTAAGTGGTACACCTAAACCGCCTTTCCAGAAATGAGTCATTTGAACGTGTGGGCTTTTGCCAGGCGCCTACCGCAATTCCTTCCGCCTACTGTTGTCAGTACGCGAAAGTAAGCAAATCCGCAGTTTTCGCGTTCACGCCGGGGTTTTTCAGATTTTCACTTTCCCATCGTAATTTTGTGTTGCGGATTGGTTATCACGTGGCAGGCTCATCATCTCGACATGGCACGCCTAATCATTCAAAACGGACGAGTGCTCGATCCGGCGACCGGTCGAGACGAAATCACATCTATTGAAATCGAAGACGGTATTATCCGTGAGATTGCCCCCACACTGCCCCCACCGGACCCGAACACGACGGTGATTGATGCCACCGGACGCTTGGTGTGTCCGGGCTTCATCGATCTTCACACCCACTTGCGTGAACCGGGACGCGAGGACAAAGAAACGATTGCCAGCGGGACGCGCGCTGCGGCGGCAGGGGGGTTCACCACCGTCTGCGCCATTCCGAACACCTGTCCCATCATTGACTCACAAACGGGCATCAAGTTCATCCTCTCGCGCGCAGAATCGGACGGCGTGGTGAATGTGATTCCCTATGCCTCCGTCACCCGCAACCAACAAGGCGAAGAGATCGTTGAGTTTGGAGACTTAGTGTCGCACGGCGCCCGGGGCTTTACGGACGACGGCCATCCGATCATGAACGCCGAAATCATGCGCCGCGCTCTTGAATATTCGGCGATGTTCGACGTGCCGATCCTCGACCACTGTGAGGATCTGACCCTGTCGTCCGACGGCATCATGCATGATGGGTTCTATTCCACAAAGTTGGGGCTGAAGGGGATCCCTGCTCTTGCCGAAAGCATTCAGGTGGCGCGGGACGTCGAGCTTGCGGCAATCACGGGCGGCCATATCCATATTATGCATGTATCCAAGCACCAGTCCCTCGCGCACATTCGGCGAGCGAAAGCCGCCGGCATCCGCGTGACCTGCGAGGTCACCCCCCACCACCTTACCTTGACTGATGCCGCACTTGAGACGTTCGACACCAATCTGAAAGTCAACCCGCCGCTGGGCGATGAACGCGACCGGGAGGCGTTGATCGAGGCGCTGGCTGACGGAACCATTGATTGCATCGCCACCGATCATGCGCCCCACACTGATATCGAGAAGGATCTGCCCATTGCCGATGCCCCCTTCGGTATGATCGGGCTCGAAACCGCATTCCCCGTCCTCTACACGAAGCTCGTTTGTACGGGGAAGATTTCCTTGCCTCTACTCATCGAGAAGCTGACATGGGGACCGGCCCAGGTGTTGGGCCTCGACCCACGGGGCACCCTGACTCGGGGAGCGCCTGCAGACATTGTCATCTTGGACTTGGAGAAAACAGTGCGGTTTGAGGCC
The DNA here is from genome assembly GCA_003290465.1 of Candidatus Sumerlaea chitinivorans. Lineage (GTDB taxonomy): Bacteria > Sumerlaeota > Sumerlaeia > Sumerlaeales > Sumerlaeaceae > Sumerlaea > Sumerlaea chitinivorans. The sequence goes on along the minus strand of CP030759.1, from coordinate 1,733,329 downwards.
GGAGAGTTCTTTTCGAAGGGATGTAACAGCCCGTGGATTGGTCACGAACTGCGGGGGAGCATCGAGACCACTATCGTGGCCGGCCAAATCGTTTATCATCAGCGCAAAATCCTAAAGTGACGGACCGGGCGAGTTGGACCGATCTAAAAACTGTTGAATTCTCACCTTGCCATGCCACTAATTTTATCGCGTGTAACCCGTAAACTCGAAGCACCAAGAAAGCGCGACTATGGAACAAGTTAACGAACAGATTGAGACACCTCAGGTGGATCTCTCTGACCAAGATTCCCACGAACCAATCGATATTGGCTACGTCACCCCCTACGAGGTGGACACCGCCGAGAATTTCCTCGAGCAAGTCAAACGCCATGTCCGTTACTCGTTAGCCAAAGAGTGGGCCACCCTGAGCAACGAAAACATGCTCATGGCGGTGTCGTTGGCGGTGCGAGACGTGCTTGTGGAGCGCATGCTGGAGACCGAGCGCCGCTACCAAAAGGCCGACGCAAAACGCGTCTATTACCTTTCCATGGAATTCCTTGTTGGGCGCTCCCTTGGAAATAACCTCACTAATTTAAACCTCTATGAGACCTGCCGACTGGCTTTGGAAAGTTTGGGAGTTGATTTAGAAGAACTTCGGGAGGTGGAACGCGACGCCGCTCTCGGTAACGGCGGCTTGGGACGCTTAGCAGCCTGCTTCCTTGATTCCTTGGCTACCCTCAAGATGCCTGGCTTTGGCTATGGCATCAACTACGAGTATGGCCTCTTTCGCCAAGAGATTAAGGATGGGTTTCAGGTTGAGCAGCCCGATGCGTGGCGAACCCGCCCAAGCCCGTGGCTCATCGACCGCTCCGACGAAGCCGTCATCGTCCCACTCTACGGTCAAGTGACCCATGCTCCTGACCGAAGCGGGCATCTCCGCCCCGTCTGGACGGACTGCCACCACGTGATCGGGGTGCCAAGCGATATGCCCATTGTGGGTTACGGCGGCCACACGGTCAACTTCCTACGCCTGTACACCGCAAAGGCTACAGAAGAGTTCGATTTCCAACGCTTCAACGAAGGCGACTACATGAATGCTGTCGCCAAGAAGATTGAAACCGAAAACATCTCGAAGGTTCTCTATCCTTCGGACGCCGTGGATGCTGGACGCGAGCTACGTTTGCTTCAGGAGTATTTCTTTGTCGCTTGCGCAATCCGAGACATCGTGCGCCGCTACCAGCGTCAGCACGCCACTTTCGATCTCTTCCCAGACCGCGTAGCCATCCAGCTCAATGATACCCACCCCACCTTGGCCATCGTGGAGCTTATGCGCCTCCTGATGGATGAAAATCACCTGTCGTGGGAGAAGGCGTGGGAAATCACAGAGGCGACCTTTGGCTACACCAACCATACCTTGATGCCCGAGGCATTGGAGAAGTGGTCGGAGGATCTACTTCAGAAAGTTTTGCCCCGCCACGTCCTGATCATTCACGAAATTAATCGACGTTTCTTGGCCCAAGTGGCGCGGCGGTGGCCGACAGATCCAAGCCGCCACGACCGTATGAGCATTATCGAAGAGCACGAGGGCAAAAAATTCGTGCGAATGACCAACCTTGCGATCGTGGGGAGCCATGCGGTCAATGGCGTTGCCGAACTCCACTCCGAGCTTGTGAAGACGCACTTGGTGCCCGACTTCTACGAGCTCTGGCCTCACAAGTTCTCCAATAAGACGAATGGCGTGACCCCACGCCGATGGTTGCTAAAAGCGAATCCGGGTTTGGCCGACCTGCTCACCCAAACCATTGGAGAGGGGTGGGTCACGAATCTCGAAGAGCTGCGCAAGATCGAGGCCTATGCAGATGATCCAGCGTTCCAACAGCGGTTCCGCTCCGTGAAGCGGGTCAACAAGGAGCGTTTGGCCCGTGTGATTTTGGAAACAACAGGGATTCACGTGGATCCCGCCTCGCAATTCGATGTCATGGTCAAGCGCATTCACGAGTATAAGCGCCAACTGCTCATGGCCATGCGGGTGATTCACGAATACCTGTCGCTCGTCGAGGATCGGGTTGAGCCGCCTGTACCGCGCACGTTTATTTTTGGTGGAAAAGCGGCCCCCGGCTATTGGGCAGCGAAGCAAATCATTAAGCTCATCAACGAGCTCGCCCACATCATCAACAACGATCCACGCGTCCGTGGCAGAATTCGGGTCGTTTTCCTACCCGATTACCGTGTGTCGCTGGCGGAGAAGATCATTCCAGCAGCTGACCTCAGCGAACAGATTTCAACCGCCGGCATGGAGGCCTGTGGCACCAGCAACATGAAGTTTGCAATGAACGGCGCGCTCACTCTGTGCACCTATGACGGCGGAAACATCGAAATTGCCAAAGAAGTCGGGGAAGAGAACCTCTTCATCTTCGGTCATCGCACCGAAGAACTTGAACGGATGCGAAGAGAGCACTCCTACAATCCGTGGGATTACTACCACCGGAGCCCAGCGATCCGGCGTGTGATGGATGTGTTCCACACGGATAAGCTTTTCCGTCGGAATGCGCCCATGTTCCACTGGATCTTCAATGCACTCTTGAATCAGGGCGATCGCTACTTCTTGCTCGCCGATTTCGAAAGCTATCTGCGGGCGAGCGAGCAGGCAGGGCAGGAATTCCTCCAGCGCGAGGTCTGGGCCCGAAAAGCGATTCTGAACGTTGCGAGAATCGGGAAATTCTCCAGCGACCGCACCATTCGCGAGTATGCAGAGGACATCTGGAAGATTCGGCCAGTGGAGTAGACCTCACTAAGATTTGTTTGGCCTCTGAGTCACTCTCCTGTGTGCGACCGGACGGTTGCCACGCAGGGCAAGCAATGCTCCGTAGAACAAAACCCGGTCTGCGAGCTTGTTTAATCAGAGTGTTGGCCAAGCTGAACTCAAAGCATCGTCTGTGGTCGGGATTTACCGAATGAGGAGCGTTCCGCCCTCGTATTTATGCGCGGCTCATGGATCAGACACTTATCCGAAATTTCTGCATCATTGCGCACATTGATCATGGCAAGAGCACGTTGGCTGACCGCCTCATTGAGCGCACTCAGGTAGTCAGCGCCCGCGAAATGCGTGACCAGCTCTTGGATTCCATGGATCTGGAGCGCGAGCGTGGCATCACGATCAAAGCCCAAGCTGTGCGCTTGCCCTACACCGCGTCGGATGGCAAGACCTATGAGCTGAACCTCATTGACACTCCCGGCCACGTGGACTTCACTTACGAGGTCTCGAGAAGCCTCGCCGCCTGCGAGGGAGCCTTGCTGGTTGTGGACGCTGTGCAAGGTGTCGAGGCCCAAACATTGGCAAACGTTTATCTTGCCATTGATGGGAACCTTGAGATTATCCCCGTGATCAACAAGATTGATCTTCCTGGGGCAGACCCAGAACTTGTCAAGCAGCAAATCGAACAGGTCATTGGCATCGACGCCTCCAATGCAATTTTGGCAAGTGCAAAACTTGGCATTGGGACAGATGAGATTCTCGAGGCGGTGGTAAAGCGCATCCCGCACCCGAAGGGTGACCGGAATGCTCCGCTTCGCGCTCTAATCTTTGATTCGAAATACGACAGTTTCCGTGGTGTTGTCACTTACGTGCGCGTCGTGGATGGGGTCTTGCGCAAGGGCGACCGCATCCGAGTGATGTCCACCCAGGCCGACTACGAGGTGGACGAAGTCGGGTTCTTTACCCCGAAAATGTGTCAGTGCGAAGAACTTAGCGCGGGTGAAGTCGGCTACGTCATCGCAAATATCAAGGAAGTTGCGAACGTTCGTGTCGGCGACACCATCACCCACGCCCGGCGTCCTGCCGCCGAACCATTGCCAGGCTACAAGGAAGCGCGCCCGGTCGTCTTCGCAGGCCTGTATCCGATCAATTCAGATGACTATGATGACCTCAAGGACGCCATCGAGAAGCTCAAGCTAAACGATTCGAGTTTCTTTTTTGAGCCGGAAACGTCGGCCGCTCTGGGCTTTGGCTTCCGTTGTGGGTTCTTGGGATTGCTTCACATGGAAATTGTGCAGGAGCGCTTGGAGCGCGAATTCAATATGCACCTTCTTACGACTGCGCCAAGCGTAATCTACCGCATCACGAAACGCAACGGAGAAGTCGTGTATGTGGACAATCCGGTGAAGATGCCCGACCCGGGTCAAATTGCGTCAATAGAAGAACCTTACATTGTGGCCCGAATCATCACTCCTCCCCAGTACCTCGGCGCGATTATGACTCTGTGCCAAAACAAGCGCGGGGTCCAGCGTCAAATGCACTACATTACTGAGAGTCGGGTGCTCTTGGAATACGAGTTGCCGTTGGGGGAGGTCATCCTCGATTTCTACGACAAGCTCAAGTCCGTCTCCCAAGGCTATGCGTCGTTCGACTATGAGTTGGCGGATTACCGCCCCGCGGACATGGTCAAGCTCGACATTCTCATCAATGGCGAGGTGGTGGACGCCCTGTCAGTGATTGTCCATCGCGACCAAGCTTATCACCGTGGGCGGGCGCTCGTAGGAAAACTCCGCGAACTCGTTCCACGTCAGCTGTTCGACGTCGCAATCCAAGCAGCCATAGGCGGAAAAATCCTCGCCCGTGAAACCGTAAAGGCTCTGCGTAAGAACGTCACGGCCAAGTGTTACGGCGGCGACATCACCCGCAAGCGCAAACTCCTCGAAAAGCAAAAAGAGGGGAAGAAGCGCATGAAACAAATCGGGAAGGTCGAGATTCCCCAAGAGGCGTTCATGGCTGTCTTGCGTGTTGAGACTTAATCTCTCTGGGATGTTTTTCCGAAGGCGTTTCCACCCAAGATCGGGCTGGGACGAAACGTCGGGATAGCGCGAACAAGCTACGGCGCCCCTCCTGCGGAGAAACGCGCGAGCTTTTGGACAGGGTCGGAGCGTGCCCCCGCGGCGACCAAATTGCGACTGTTATCAGATAGCTCTGTCCTGCATGTGATCTTGCGCCCCCCTCTGCCGCTTTCCACGTTCCCAGATAAATGGTGGGACATTGTCTTGTCTTGATTGAAAGACAAGTATAAACATTTACCAATCTTTGCATGGGATGCTTTCGACGCCTCGGCGATTCACGTCCATGCGATAGCGAGGCCGGAGATGCTCGAGCTACTGTGTCTTGTATCGCCAGAGGCCTTTTTAAGCTCATCTCTCAGGGCTTGACGCGTGTTGCTCAGAATCCTCCGCGAGCAAATTTCGGAGTGCCCTTCGGGCCGGCCCAACGAGATAGAGCGAACCGAAGCAGAGTATCGCTTCTTTCTTCTCGCGCTCAGACCAAGCCGCCCGCAACGCGTCCCCAATCGTTGGGTAAGCTGCCACGGGACGCCTGAGTACCTGAGCGCAAATCTCAGCGGTCTCCGATGCAGAGCGTGCCCGTGGGCTTGACGGCGTGCATGTGTAGATCTTGGCAATCGCAAAGTCTTTTCGTCTCAAGGCGGCAGCTATTGTCATAAGGTTCTTGTCGCGCATGACCCCCAAAATAATGCGAGCCGGACGACCTTTCCACAGGTCACAGTACGTCTGTACTAACGCGTGCGTGGACAGTTCACAATGGGCCCCGTCCACGATTACTGGAGGTGAAGAACAGAGCACCTCAAACCGGCCCGGCCATTGCACGTGTTCGGCACCACGCAACACAGCCTCTGGAGTAACTTGAATGCCTCCCCGACCTGCTGCGAAGAGCAGTGCAGCAATCGCTCCGGCGAGGTTCAACTCCTGATGACCCCCAAGAAGGGTCGGTCTAATGTCAAGTCCAGTTCTTACAGCATCAAGAAGGCCACTCTGTGGAATGACATCCTCAACTCCCGGCCGCAATTTGATTTGGCAACGTCGTGCCGGCGGAGAGCCTTGGTAAGTGTATTCCCCGATCTCAAGATCGCTCCACTGAAGAAAATCTTCGGTGAAATAAGGCCCGACCGCTCCAACTTGTCCCGCCCGTTGGGTTATAACCTCGCGAATCGTCGAGGCCCAATGCTCAAAACTCTCCGCACTCGAGTCTTTTGAACGGTCCTCCGAGCTGACAGAATGGGCAGCCTCCGCAGATCCGTATTGACAAGATTGTGGTGAGACAATCACCATGGAGTTCTCATGAATGATGCCAGCCTTTTCCCAAGCAATCTTCTCGATTGTCGGACCGAGAATTTCCGTATGGTCTAAACCGATTGATGTAATGATATTCGTGAGGGCAAAGTAACGTCGTTTATCGGCCAGTGGGTTCGAAAACACATTCGTTGCATCTAACCGGCCCCCCAGACCAGTTTCCACCACCATAACGTCGCACTGCGTTCGGGAAAAGTAAAGAAATGCACTTGCGGTTAGGAGCTCAAAAACGGTGCGAAACCCGCCCTCGGTTCCACTGCGATCTTTCAGGCGAACCCTCGCAACGTAGTCGAGGACATCGCAGAAGTCGGTTTCTGAGATGGGGATCCCGTTCACCTGAATGCGTTCCCGGAAGCTTTCAATATGCGGGGACGTGAACAGGCCCACTCGGTAGCCCGACGCCCTGAGTATCTCGGCAAGAATAGCACATGTGGAACCTTTGCCTTTCGTGCCTGCAACGTGGAAAACAGGGGCACAGAACTGCGGAGAGCCTAACTTGGCGAGCAGCGCGCGGAATCGTTCAAGATCAAAGGCTTTCGTGTCGTAACGAAAACCTCCGCTTCCACCTGCGAGTTGCTCGTAGTTGATGAATTCTCTGAGGAACGCTTCTGCTTCCGAATATGTACGAATTGGGCTCACGAATTGCCAATCTCAAATTTCAGTCAGCTAATACCGGTCTTCGCCCCGAGAAGGTCAACGCGAAATCCCATCTTTCGCCCGGGAGGCACAGTTCTTTGGGGAAAGGAACAAAGATCGTGGACCGTTGAGTCCGCAGTCACACGGAGCCAATTCGGTGAGGAAATTAAGGAACCCTATTGCCAGTTTTGCATAGCCCCCTTCGAGTCACTGTGCCGGGACAAAAACCACGTGTGCACGCCCAATGCCTCAAGCGGAATAGCACCTCACCCCCGCCCCACCCACACGGTTTTGGCACAGCTAATCTTGTTTAGGGGTTTAGAGGCTTGGGAATAGCGAGGCAACGTCGAGTGTGTGATTTCGCATCCAGCGACGCATCTCGGTGCGGTCGAGGCGAAAACATTCCCCGCCGCTCATTTCCTGGAGGAAAGGCAGGCTATGCATCCACCCTTCCCAACGTCGCCGGTCGGCTGTTGTGCCCCATATTTGCTCGATGAGGGCAAGCATGTCTGCCGAGGGGATCACGGAACGGAAGAAGTCGAAGAGAATCTCGCTGCGGGTGATATCGCTGCGCAACTGGTTGAGGATGGTCTTCAGTATTTGTTCGTGATCAAAAGCGAGCTTTGGGCGACGTTTCACTGCGTGGAACTGGGCCTCATCCACTTCGTCCGCTGGTTGGGGCTTAGAAACCTCCGCTGGGACTGCGCCATAGTATACCACGGTGACCGAGCGCCCACGGGGATCGCGACCCACGGTGCCGACGGCCCCAAATTGGCGCAAGCGCGCCCCCGTGATACCGGTCTCTTCCTTGAGCTCACGCGCCGCACATTCCTCGAGCTCCTCGTTCTCTTCGAGGAGTCCCCCGGGAAATGCCCACATGCCCTCAAACGGTGGCGTTGCCCGGCGCACCAGCAGCACTTTCAGCTGTTGATCCTCGAACGTGAACAGCACTACGTCGGTGGTGACAATGATTCGCTGCAGGGAAGAACCCTGCTCGTCCTTTGTCTCAGATACCTTTTTCCGTGCCACTTGCCGTCCTCTCAAATAGTCACAACATTGGACTGACGCCACAACTGCAATCGCCTTGTCAAGTCTCGCAATTGAGAAATTTTTATTATCGAACCTTTGCAAAGCAAAAATGTCAGCTTCCATCCGTTGGAAGTATGTGCCTGGGGGCGAGCCTGTCTTGAGCCGCACCCGGCCGTGCGAATGGAACGCTGGGGTCCCGTTGGTGCGATCCAAAAGCCTAATCCTGAGCCTACCAAAGGGCTTGCAAACGCCCCTACCGGTCTCTGATTTTCGAAGCACTATGAAGGTCGTCACAGCTGCCCAGATGAGCGAAATTGATCGGCGTGCCCAAGCAGAGTTTGGCATCTCCGAAGACTGCCTAATGAACGAAGCCGGCCGTGCCGTGGCCCGCGTGATCCGCGATCGGTTCTCTCCTGAGCGCGTTTGCGTCGTGTGTGGGAAAGGCAATAACGCAGGGGATGGCTACGTGGTGGCCCGCGAGCTCCATCTCGCAAAAGCAGATGTCACAGTCGTTGCAGTGGTGTCCCCGTCTGAATTGCGGGGGGCCGCCTCCCGTGCTTATGCGAGTGCAGTGCAGGCCGGAGTGCCAATCGTTGGCCCAGATCCTCTACCGGACTTGCTGGCCCAAGCCGACGTTGTGGTGGATGCTCTTCTTGGGACTGGGGTGAAGGGGCCTGTTCGCCAAGAATGGGAGCCAGTTGTTTTAGAGATTTCACGGGCTCCCGGAATTGTGGTTGCTGTCGATGTTCCCTCAGGAGTCCGCGAGCTTCATCCGGGAGAAACGCTTGGAACGGTGATATCAGCCGACCTCACGGTGACGATTGGATGCCCCAAACTTGCGCTGCTCACCTATCCGGGATCGGAGCATGTCGGCGAGCTCATTGTCGAGAGGATCAATTTCCCTGCCGAGTTATTGGATTCGGAGGCGCTTGAGCTGAATTACGAACCGCCTTCGCGGCTTGGGACATGGATTCCCCATCGACCTGCGATTGGTCACAAGGGCACCTTTGGAAAAGTTGGAATCATTGCTGGCTCTCCGCCGTTTGCCGGGGCCGCAATCCTCTCCACGCGGGCCGCACTTCGGGCAGGCTGTGGGTTGGCGTACCTTTTTACCACTGCGGCCCTAAACCCTGTATACAAGATGGCGATTCCCGAAGCTGTCACCGTCATCGTCTCGGAAGACCCCAAAGGTTATCTCACAGAAGAAGCGCACGGCGAGATCCTTAGACGTACGCAGGAGCTCGATGCGCTGGCAATTGGGCCGGGTTTAGGAACCACAGTTCGGCAGCAGCGGCTTGTGCGAGAATTGATCCGCCAAAGTACCATTCCCATGGTAGTGGACGCTGACGCTCTGACTTGTCTCGCCGAAGAGCTGCCTCAGCTTCGCGAATCAATTGTCCTCACGCCTCATCCGGGGGAAATGGCTCGTCTTTTGGGCAAAACCACGGCCGAGGTGCAGGCTGCCCGCATCGAGGCTGTGCGCTCATTAGCGACCCGAACAGGGGCAACGGTTTTGCTCAAAGGTGCGGATTCGCTCATCGCTCGGCCAGATGGACAAGTTTGGATTTCTCCGGGGGCGACCTCCGCCTTGGCCAAAGGCGGCACGGGCGACGTGCTCACGGGCTTGATTGCATCGCTTCTTGCGCAAGGGATGGCGCCATGGCAAGCCGCGCTCTTGGGGGCGCAGGTGCACCTGCGCGCAGCGATTCGGTGCGCTCGCGCAATCGGCGAGCGAGGGGTGCTGGCGAGTGAAGTTGCGGACGCCTTACCCTACGGTTTTCTGGAACTCGAGGAATGTGCCTTGTCTACGCGTGACGGCGACACGTAGCCACGTTCATGGCATGCACCTTCCAATGCAGGACGCCTCACAGTTCAGGCGCGTTCTCGTCGTCCTTCAGCACAACGACGTCGTCCACCAGCTCGTCCTCAGTCGAAACCGTAAGAGATACGGTGACAAGGCCCTCGCTATCCAGCTCAACATACAAGTCTTCCTCGCCGTCACCCGGACTCAACATGGGGAATGTCGTAGGACTGCACTGAGTGATGAGCACCTGCTTGTAATGCATTTCTGGCAAGGTATCGGCGTGGATTGCTTGGGTCGTAATATGAACCTGAATCTCGTAAGAACCTTGGATTTCAGGTGGCAGGGCATAGCGATAGGCTGGGGTGGACGTTGTTGAAAGAGCACCCGCAAAGAGGCAGGGCACGCGCTTCTGTTTTTCACACGAGACCTCGACTGTTGGCGGGATTTCCCAAACGCTGTCCGGCACGAGATCAATCCATCCCCCAAGCAGAACATAGGGGAGGCGCGAGCGAATCGTCACGGCATCTACGTCGTCGTCGGTGGGGACTTCCGGCGGCAGCCGTCGTTGCCACACAAACACGGCATTTGAGTAGGCAGGGGGCGGCTCCGGATTGATCCGTGCGTAGTAACCTAAATCGGAGTTTTGGTAGCGGATCATGACCTCACCGGGTCGCAGGGAAGGAGCGGCATCATGCTTTGCCTGAGGTTTCCAAAATGCAACTCGTGGGGGTGTCGAAACGCGATCCAAAGCTGCCATGAGGCGCTGACTCCTAATGAGTGCCTCAACCGGGTCCTCTATTTCAGCGGGTTGGAGATTCTTTCTTAGGGAATGGTACGCGCGTGCGGGAATGGTGAGCGAAGTCCCTGCAATGTAGCCATGGACTCGCATGTCGGGATCCAGCGCAAACGATTCCTTTCCTACAAAATACTCCGGCACCACGTGACATCGCAGATCCCAAACTTGGGCGGGAATCCCTAACCCGTGCCAGATCGTTGCCAATGCCCGAGCAGCATTGTCACACAAACCGTAGCCATATACGTTCAGGAGTTTGACGGGATCATCGCATTCTCCATTAATGTCAGCGGAGCTCCAGTTGTAGGGGCGAAACTCGGAGATCAGGTTGTACGCAGCCCGAGCAAGGGTGTGGGTGGAGCGATTATTGCCTGCGCGACGACGAACCTCCGCAAGGATGCGCTCGTAAGAACTCAAGTCCGGAACACTACTGGATGAGATACGTACTTTGACGGTGGTCGTTGGGCTTTCATTGCGAACGACAAGGACTCCAGAGGTCGGCCGCTTCTCAGGGCGCGGGACAACAAGCACCGTGCTCGAGGTCAGCGTGGTGGTGATCTTCATGGCACCCCAAGCGTTGACCCCAAGGTAAGCCCAAAGAAAGCCGACACATAGGCAAAGCCACCCTACCCTCAAGCGTGAACATTGTGATCGTAGAGCTCGGTACTTCAACAGGATGCCTCCTCTTGTGTTGCCGCAATAGCATCAGAACCCCAGCTTCGGACCAATAAAATCTCCTTTAAGAATTCGTCAGCAGGGGCAAGAGGATAGTGCTCCAGATCTGTCGGGCTTACCCATGCCACGTCATCATGTGCATTGAGCTCTGCAATTTCTCCTTCAATTGTTGCCCAATAAACGACGAGTTCAATCGTCCGGTCTGGATAGGAGTGCAGGCGTGAGGCCAAAAAGTCGCCCGCCCGGACCTTAACCCCAAATTCTTCATCAAGCTCCCGTTCCAGCGCGCGTTGCGGAGTCTCACCCGGCTCGACTTTTCCTCCGGGGAATTCCCAAAACCCAGCCAGCGGATCTCCCGCAGGCCGCCGGGCCAAAAGCACCTTTTGGTCGCGACAAAGAATGCCCGCCACCACTTTTACAACAGGTTTTGTTTGCTCGTCTGTCATTCGAAGGAATCCAAATACTTCCGTTCAGCGGACAAATTCCCAAGCCATTCGATGAGCACAAGGCCTCCCCAACGCTGGACAATTCTCGATTGCCCCGAAGGCAGAAACTGGACAATCCATTTCGCAAGCTCGCCATCCGACTCCCACGTGCCTCGCACGAGCACGTACCGAATCCCAACCTTTTCCAGAAGTGCTGCCCGTGCTTTGGCATCGTACGTGGTAAAGAAGGCCTCGTTAACTTGGAGAAGCTTTTGAATCTGTGGCTCCGGTAACGAATTGAACCCGAAAGCCATGACGAGACCGTGGACAAACTGGGGACGACCTGTAAACGCCGTTAAGCCCCAGTGCTCTAAATTTGTGATAAAGCGTGCCCGTGGAGGCGTATGCTGGCGGATGTATTCGAAGGCTTCGAGTTGCTCAGGCGGGAGAACAAGCGCTTTGCCGAAAACCAACGACTCACACTGGAGGGTGTAGGGGTTGGGATTCAGGATGGCGGCGGCGACAAGCGCCGGAAGACCGAACTTGATCACGCGTATGTTTCGGGAAAGGACGGGAACAAAAAAGAGAAACGACAAATACGGGAAACGCTGAGCATTGAAGATCGCATAGAAGCGAGCAAACACTTCGGGACGATTAAATCCAGCAACGGTATAAACCACGCCCAACAGGCACAACACCACACTTGCGATACGCCACCGCCACGGGGCTTGCCCAACTGCCAGTACACCCAGTCCCACGAAATAAAGCGGTAGGTGGGGAAGGACGTATCCCATGAAGAACTGGTACGACCGCAAGTCGAATGTCCAACCTGCCTCACTTCGATAGGGGGCCTTGCCAATTGCCAGAGCCAAAATGCCAACGATGGCAGCAAAGCCCAAAAACCCGAACGCTTGGCGCCACTGTTTCTTACGCAGCTTTTCGGCCCCGAACCCAACAAGGGCCGCCCAGATCGCTGTCGTGCTTACCGTGTGCATCCATGCGATAAGAAGGGTGAACAGAGCCACAGTTCCACGCGCGACCCAGCGCCGAAGCCACAACCCCTGATTCATGAGCCAAAGGACGAAAAACAATAGGCCAAACACCATGCCTTGGGTATGCGGATAAACGAAATAATCCAGACGCAGCGCAATAAAGACGCAAACCGCGACAGACGCCGCGAGCCCAGTCCATTTTCGCAGCAAACGCATGGAGCGGGCAAGCGTGTGGACAAGCAGCAAGATGTGTCCCACGTAGACCCACGGCCACAGCTGCCACAGGGCGGTGGGGGCGTTCTTGCCGCTTGTGAGCACAAGGCCAGCGAACCCGCAGTGAAGTAGGGATGGATAATAGTTGCGTAACCCGGCTGCAAACGGGTTTTCGTCAGGATACGCCAACCGCTCGATCGCCTCTTGCACCAATGCGATAAAGTAGAGGCCATCCTGTTGGATCCACTTCCGCAAGTACCAGACAGGTCCTTCTGGGTCTTGCCGGGGGCCATTGACCCCGTACACGGCGCTGATGGGGACCAAGGCGAGAAGCGCGGTCATCCAGGCAGCGGTCTCCACCCAGTCAACCGTGATGCTTAGACGTTTTGGCGATTTTGCGGTGAGCCCGTAGCCGAGAGCGGCCAAGCCGACTGGCCACCAAGGGAGCCATGCTCCCATCCGTAGCGGCAACAACCCCACACTCAATAAGGACCATCCCAATAAAGAAATCGCCAGTGACACACCGAACAGCTCGGTCAGGCGGTAGCTTCTCCGAAATAATGGTGCGACACTAAGGCCACTGATAAAAAGAGCGAGTCCACACCGCGGAATGCTGGGGGGGAGGAGCGCCACCACAAAAGTTGCGCCGACAGCAAAGAGCTCTAAGTGCGAAAGCCGAATTGACAAACGTATCTCTTGCGTGCGCATGTCCGTACCATTCTGTGAAAGCGCGAGAAGTCAAGCGTGCCACTTTATAGCGAGTAATTATAGATCAATACACAATGAGGCGTAACCTATGAGCGGTACTTTCCCTGACCCCGAGTATGTAATCGAACTTCTTCAGGAACTCACGTGCTGCCACGGAGTGAGCGGCTTTGAAGACGATGTGAGGACCTGCGTTGAGCGGCACCTTCGCGGTCAGGTGGATGAACTCAGTGTCGACGCGCTGGGCAACTTGGTTGCTGTGGTCAATGCGTCCACCGATTCCGCGCCAACCCTTTTGCTCGACGCACACATGGACGAGATTGGCTTAGTTATCGCCCATGTAGAAACGGACGGTGCTCTTAGGTTTGCGCTGGTGGGCGGATGGGATGAGCGGCTGCTGCCGGGTCAGCGTGTGCAGCTTCGCACGCGGGAGGGCAAGTTCATTGACGGAGTGATTGGAACCCCGCCTCCGCACATTCAGCGCGACGAAGACCGCAAGAAGCCTTATTCTGCCGAAGCGCTTTTCATCGACATTGGGGCGCGCAGCCGTGCGGAGGTCGACGCGACTGGCCTTCGCATCGGTGACAGCGGCGTTGTTTGGCAGCCCTTCCAGCGGTTGTTACCACCCTATGTGACGGGAAAGGCATTTGACGATCGCGTGGGGTGTGCCCTTCTCATTCTTCTCTTACGCCGACTCGCCTCCGAGCCCCGTTTACCGATCCACGTCGTGGGACTGTTCTCAACCTTTGAAGAGATTGGCGCTCGAGGAGCCCTTGCCGCGGCGTATCGCATTGCACCCGACGTTGCGCTGGTCTTGGAGGGCACGGTGGCGGCGGATGTACCCGGCGTGCCCGAAGCACGGTGCCCCTCCCGAATTGGGGGTGGCCCCGCTCTCACGATCATGGATCGCAACACCCACTGCACCCCCCGCCTCGTGCGCTTTATTGAAGAAGTTGCCGATCATGCTGGCATCCCTTGGCAGCATAAGCGCCCGATCTTCGGGGGAAGCGATGCCGCTCGAATCCACACAACCCGCGGTGGTGTGCCGACAGCGATCGTCAGCGTGCCATGTCGCTACATACACTCGTCCGTGAGTCTGATGAGCCTCGAGGACTTCGCCCACACCTATGCGCTGCTCGAGAAGACCGTATGGGAGATGCCGCGTTTCCTTGCGAGTGCACAAAATGGGTAATCAGACGCCGCGCGACTCAGTTGGCCAGATTACTTTGTGGAGCTGAATTTGCAGACGCGCCGCAAAGAGGTGATCCGCAAGCAGCCACGAGGCGAGCTCTCTCGGAGCTAATTGCCCCCAGACAGGAGAGAAGAGCACTGCCCCACACCGATCAAAAAGTCTGTGTTGGTGGATTTGATCCTGGGCCCACTCATAATCCTCGCGCGTCCCAACGACAAATTTTACCTCGTCGCGTAAAGTCAGAAGCGAGATATTCTCCCAGCAGTTCCGGTGCATCTCGCCTGACGAGGGGCACTTCAGATCCACGATCCGGTGGACCTCGGTCGGCACCTCGCGAAGCGAATAAGCCCCACTGGTTTCGAGCAGGACCGTGTACCCCTGCTCCAGAAGGGCATGCAGCAGAGTAATGCATTCGCGCTGAGCGAGGGGCTCGCCACCGGTGACTTCTACGAGTGGACACCCAAGTTCGTGAACTTGGCTCAAAATCCGCGAGAGGACCATGCGCTGCCCGCCAAAGAAAGCGTACTCCGTATCGCAGTAAGAGCAGCGCAGTGGGCAGCCGGTAAGACGAATGAACGTGCAGGGGAGCCCAGCCCACGTACTTTCTCCCTGTATCGACAGGTAGAGCTCGGAGATGACTAACGTTGGCTCCTCCATGGTGTCCTTCCGTTTACTTTACCGCCTCCCACGCCTCGACCAACAACTGCGCGCGGTTCACGAAGCGGGGCAGGCAATCGCCTCAATCACGGTTACTTTTGCAAGAGCACTCGGCGTGCCCACAACACGCGATCCAGTAGGCGTTCTTCGTTCGACTCGGATTGACCGAGCAGCGAGGCAAAGTGCACGTTGCGCCCTGACGAGTGTAGGATGCGGTCCCCACCCAGCGAGATCGCGACATGGTTTACTTTGCCATGTTCATTCATGAAGAAAATCAAATCTCCGGGTTGGGCCGTGCGCACCACATCCTGTCCGAATGCAACAATCTGCCCAACGATTGCTTGCTCTTCAGCGTCGCGCGGCAGGACGATGCCGTAAGTTTTGAAAAGAAACTGCGTAAAACCGGAACAATCAATTCCTTCTTCGGTCACTCCTCCCCAAACGTATTGCGTTCCCAGCAGCGGTTGAGCTCGTTCGACGAGTGTCTGAGAGGTAAGCCGAACATCGCGGCCGGGGGCCGAGAGCGTGTCGTGTGGAAGCTCAACATCCACTCCACCCACCCGCCATTTGCCGTCTACGCCTCGATAAAGCGATGCGCCGCACGGTGCGACGATTTTTCGCCCGTTGGGCAATGTCAGTGTGGTCGGCCGATCCAAATATGCCTGTGGAGCTCGAAAATCCTCAGTAAAACGCACGTCTTTTTTGTGCACAAACCCGACATATCCTTCGCTGCTCTGCGCAAGGAACCATTCATCCGGTCTTGTCACAGGGCCGTCCGGTTCGCGCCGATTGCCTGCGCGCCGCCCATAGGTTCTGGTCGTAATATCTTCCGAGCGTGCTGGCCGGAGCAGACGCAGTGGACCGCCTAACGCGACAGAATTCACCTGTTCCGCATCGCCGCGAGGCTCCCGACGTAGGGAGGCCGCGGTGGTCGTCGCCACAGCATACCTCTGGGGTTCCGGCATGGTCGGCAATACCACAATCTCGTTGCGTACGATTTCAAAGCCCAGCCCACTGAGGATTTGCTCGATCCCGCGCTTATACCGTTTTTCAGTTACTTCTCCACGAAGCGAAATCGCCATAGGGTTTTGTTGGGCGCTTGTGGTTTCGACGTGGAAAACCGCGAGCCGGCGATCGAAAATTACAATGTCGGCAAATCGCTCGATGTAGAGGGCGAGGCGATCCGGCTTTCCCACGCCCTCCGGCTCAATCCGTTTGAGAAGCAGCCGCTGGCTTCGCCTCGCGCGGTCTTCTCGGGATAAGCGCCGCCATTCCTCAGGGGAAATAAAATCGGGAACCTCGTCACCCGACACTTGGCGTGTCGGTGGTGCTGACGTTTCGGGTTTCTCACTGCCCCAAGCCCTGTTTGGAGGGTCGTAAAGCGCCGAAACGAGCGAAAGGCACACAAGAATGGATCGTAAGATGGGTTTCAATGTCGTCCGCTCCCACTCATCACTTTCGTTTTCGCGGCTTCACTTTGTAGCCGAAATTGCGTAGATCGAAATCGTTCTTGCGCCAATTTTTTCGCACCTTCACCCACAGCTCCAAGTACGTCGGGCGACCGGTCAACGCCTCAATGTCGCGGCGGGCTTCCATACCAATGCGTTTGAGGTTTTGCCCTTTTGCACCAATGATAATCGGTTTTTGAGAATCTCGTTCGACGTAGATTACGACGCGAATGAAATCTTTGTCCGGCCGTTCTTCGAACGTCTCGACCTCCGTATGAATTGAGTACGGCACCTCTTCGCCCGTGTACAAAAAGATCTTCTCGCGGACGGCCTCAGCCGCAAAGAAGCGTTCGTCGCGATCGGTGAGCTGCTCGGGATCGAAGAACATCGGCCCCGGGTTCAATTGCTCCACCGTGTCCGCCAGTAAACGGTCCAGCCCTTGCTTTTGGAGGGCAGAGATAAAGAAGATTTTGTCGGCGACGATTTCCCGTGCCGCTGGAGGGACCTCTTTCGCTCGCTCAGGGGGAAGCAAATCGGTTTTGTTCACGACAACGAATAGCTTCGCAGTCCCGCGATGTGCTAAAATCTCGGCCAGCCGTTCGTTTGGCGGTTCGTCGTCGGTCGCGTCCACCAAATAATAGATGATGTCGGCGTCCTCAAGCGCCTCGGCCGCGCGCCATACTAAGACTTCGTTGAAGCGATCCTTTGGAACGATGACGCCCGGCGTATCCAAGAACACAATTTGGTAGTGGTCGGTGGTGAGAATGCCAGCTACGCGGTCACGCGTCGTTTGGGGTTTTTCCGACACAATCGCCAGCTTCTCACCCAATAAGGCATTGAGCAGAGTCGACTTCCCGGCGTTTGGCTTCCCGAGGATCGCGACGTAGCCGGATTTGAATTCTGTCGTTTGGTTCATCATGCCTATTTTACATCTCACGAGCTCAAGGCTGTTCAAAATGTGGCGGTGGTAACCCCAACTTCCACGAGCGTTTGCGTGCTGGAAACATCGGCTTCTGTCGGAGGTTGTCCGGACACTGAAGGCAAGGTGCCCGTGGTAGGCTCGGAGAGGACCGTTGTGGTCGTGACACTCTCCACCTCAGACTCCGTGCGGGTGACAGTGGGTGAGGTCAAGTTAAGTGCCTCGGACGACGAAGGTGCGCCATGGTCAGGTGCGGGGGTGAGCTCATCCATGGGTGGGCGAACAACCAGCGTCTCTTCTAAATCGGCCGACAGCGTAACGTCGGGTGGAATTTCATAGATCGTGGTGCGCCCATGGGAATAGGCGTGTTTCCCCACGATCAAGAACTTCTGCTCGATGAGCGAAGGGTAGCGTTCTCGCTCGGTGTCGCCGACAATTACGTAGCGAATCCGCTCCTGTTTGAGAAGCTCGAGGGTTTCACGAAGATTGGGCGATTCATAGATTCGCTGTGCGACAGAAAAACGCCGATCTCGCTCTGGCGCAAACTCCTCACCACGCCATCCCCACTCGTGGTACAGCCAGCCCCCCAGCGCAGGGCGACCGCTGTTCGTGGACATTCGCCCCGCGTATTCGTACTGCTTGCCGGGAGCTTCGAGAATTCGAGCCTCTGGATCCGTAAAGGCCCGCAACCACAGGATGCACGCATAGTCATCCGGATGCAGGCGCATGAGATAGCGCATCCCATCCAAAGCCCGCAAAGGTGAGCGCGGGGGAGGCTGGGGAGACGACATCGCGACACGCTGGAGCACACCGCTGATCGGATACACACCTCCGATGCATACGATGGCCACGACGGTCCACAGAACACGGGATTTTGCCCGACGCGATCGTGCGTAGCGAGAAAGGCGTGCCGCAGCGGCCACGCTCGCAAGTGCGAGGATCGGCCAAAGCCCATAGTAGATTTTGAACACCGTATTGATCCGCTCGATCGGGCCCGTAAAGATGTCATCCAAGTACACGAATTCGCAGAATGTGGCTAAGGCCAGAAAAAGGCCGACGAGGCCCCACAGGAATCGCAACCCCGGATTCAAATTCGCTTGGAGCAAGAGCACAAAGGTGCCGATCGTCGCAACAAGCAGCAGCGCAGGAAGAAATCCCACATCACTTGTAATAGCGACTGCGATACCAGCTGCGGCAAGAACACCAACGGCCACCCATCTTTCCAATGGCATGGCCTCAGCCCAACCCAAGAAGGTGCGCGAGGCCAGTTTTCGGCGAGCAAGCAGTACTGCCAGCGTGGCTGGGAAAACGCCCAACAAACCCCAATGGACGAAGAACTCAATCGTCGAAGTGCGGATTTCACTTGGGACCCACGCAAGATAGACATTGGGCGGGTGAAAGTGGCGCCAGTAAGGATAGAACAAAAGCCGAATTCCCACAAACGCGAGAATGCCCGTCAGCAGGATTGCCTCAATCCCTCGAAGCAAGCGCCACAGAGTGGAGATAGCTCTCCGCTCGCCCGATTCGGACTCCACACATCTCACAGACGATATGCCACCGATCCAGAGTGTCATAGTTGTTACTGCGGCGAACGTCACAACATCCCACGAGTTCGCCGCATACAATGCGCCAAAGATAAGCGCGGCAAAGAATAGCTCGTCGGGGTTTTCGAACTCATAATGAAGAAGCGAACGACTTCGGCGGATGCCCCGCAGGATCTGAAGACTCAGCAGTAGCCCGCTCAGAAAAATCACAAGCGTCGAAAGGTGCGCGTGGAGATCGCCAAGAATCAGGCTGAAAGCGGGGAATTCATTGATCGTGTTCTTGATGGCCCGCGAGCTACGCCAGAAGTCATACCCCAAATACCAGCGATGTGCGGGGATTTCCCCACCGACAATTTCCCAAGCAATACCAAACAACTGAAGGAAACCGTCTATATTTGACGCGAAAACAATCAGAAACACAGCAAAGAAGCCCCATCGCTTCTTAGCTGTGAGATTGTAGCCTAACGAAAAAGAGAGAAGAACCAGGTAGCCACAAATCGAAGCCAATCCCAAGTTGAAGCCAATTTCTGGGGCAAGATTGACGAACCGCGTGAGCATCGCCCACATGAAATGGCCCCAGTAATAATAGTTCAGGGTAAAGCCACTCAGCCAACCGTCATGGGGGGGGAAAGTGGGGGAGCAGAGGACGGCGTTCAGGACTGCAAAGTCGGTAAATTTCTCCGCAGCAAAGTCCGAGATTACATACGTGATCTGTGGTACTTGGGCCCGCAGGAGCACCATCGCCACAAAGCCACCGCCAAAGAGCAACTCTTCAACGAGGCACAGGCGCCAACGGAGTCGGAAAAACTCGATCAAGTAGGGGCCAGTATGCGGAAGCGTAAAAACAGAGAAGATCGCTACGAAGATAATGCTCGCGAGAACAGTGCGCTGCTCAAACCCGAGAGTCGGAACATGGGCGGCGACGAAGACGAGGTATGCAACGAGCACAAGCCCCACGGATTTTGCGGCAGCATAGCCGCGGTCGGGCAGTCGCCCAAAGACGCCAAAGAGCAGCGGATACGCAACGAATGCGATCAGCTGCATAGCCCCGTACCAAGGCAATGCAGAAATGACTACCTGCGTCATGAACACGATTTGTCGTAGTAGATCCATCGGAACTATCAGCGTGGTGGTGTGAGTCCGCTTTGCAAAGAATATCAGCTTTCAGTTCGTTGCGATGTTTCGCGCGCCTTTGGCTGCTTTTCACTCCGCCGCCATTCGGCACACGACAGGAGCCACATCCCAAGCACTATGATGAGCGGCATGGCTGGCAGTCGGAATCGCGGAAGCGTGTTATAGAAAACCGCGTGAAAAAGCACGTAGTAGGCAACGAGCAGTATACAATTGGCTAACGCAACCTCGCCGGAACTCCAGTTCTGAAGCCCAACCTCGCGGATCCGCCTCAACAAATAGATAAACGCGTAAACGAAACCGCAAAGTCCAAGCGGCATCAGGATCCACTCCTGCCAAATTAGCCACGTGGGGCCAAATTGGTCCGTCGGCGAGATCTCCCAAAAGCGGATGAGCTTGATAACAAAGAGTTCAAGCGACCGCCAAGGATGCACCGAGATAAATCGCAAGGCGACACCAAGGGCTTGATCCGCTGGCGGGGGAGGGGGCTGGGGCAAATACATGCCCGTGGCCACCGAATTGAAGCCCACAAACAAATTGTACCCGATTGAGGTGGACCCCAGAACCCATTTGCCAAACAGCTTATAGTTTCGCCAAGCCCACCATAGTGTGGGGGCCACCAACAGCGGTACGTAGACAAGGAGCGCGCGTACAAGAGCTCGCCATGCACGTGCAATTATAAGCATAGCTAAGATTGCGGGCCAAATTACTCCTGCGGCCTTCGTATGCGCGAAAACCCCGATCCCTCCCACCGCACCGGCCGCCAACCATCGCCACCACGAGCGTTCCAGCTCCTCACGGGAGGCAGCGAACAGGACCGCGGTGGATGCGAGGACAAACCCAAGAAAATTCTCGTATTGATAAAAGACCACATAATCAAAGGTTGGCCAATAAAGGCCATAGCCAGCGATCGCAGCGATGCGCAGAAGCGGCGGCATGCCCAAGAGCCGCGTGAGCGCACGTATCGCCAAAAGTGTCAAGCCGAAGGCCGTAAGCTGAAGAATAAACACCCCGACGCGATGCGCCCCCACGGCTGCGAGCACCACGTACCATGGGGTCCAGAAAATGTTCCGTGCGCGCTCCCCGAACAGCGACTCGGAGGCGCGATATGCCTGCGCCAAATCGCGGTACACTTCACCGTCTACGCCGAGGCTCGGTTCTCCCCGACGAATGCTCAGCAAGAAATAGAGGATATGTAGAATGCAAATGCCTGTGATTAGGGCGTACTCAAAAAACTTCTGTCGCGTTGCCGAAGAGTTCTGTTCCGCAGTGTGCATGGAATGAATAATCTTCACGTTCAGACTCTCCATAGCTACGCGCATGCGAGTCAAGGTTCTGCCGCGCCACTGGTGCTGAAGCCCGATGATTCAAGATTTTACCTACAACTCAACCCCGAGCCCTGCGACTGCAAGGCCCTTGCCTGAGCTCCTCGCCCCGGCTGGGGACGAGGAAGCTTTGCGTGCTGCAATCGAAAATGGCGCGGATGGTGTTTACCTTGGACTGGACGAGCACAACGCACGTCTTCGTGCGCCGAATTTCCCAGTCGAACGACTCCCGGAGCTGGTGGCTCGTGCTCACGAACGCGGCGTCCGTGTCTACGTCACGCTCAACACACTGATTTTCGCGGACGAAATTGAGTCCGCTGCCCAGCTGCTAATCGCATGTTCGCGAGCAGGCGTGGACGGTGTGATGATCCAGGACCTTGGCTTTGCCGCACTCGCGAACCGCCTTGTTCCCGAGTTGCCGGTCCACGCGTCCACACAAATGACACTCACCTCGCCCGAGTGTGTGGCCGCAGTGGAAGCACTTGGGGTTCGCCTAAGCAGGATTGTCGCACCTCGTGAACTCGATTTGCGCCAAATCGCAGATCTCTGCAAGCGCACGAGTCAGGAAATCGAGGTATTCGTGCATGGCGCGTTGTGTGTAGCGTATAGCGGGCAGTGCCTCACCAGCGAGGCATTGGGCGGGCGCAGCGCCAACCGGGGCGAATGTGCTCAGGCGTGCCGGTTGCCCTACGAGCTCATCGTGGATGGCCAAGCCCGCAACTTGGGTGATGTACAGTATCTCCTATCTCCGAAAGATCTTGCCGCATTCGACGACGTCTCCAAGCTGGTGGAAGCGGGGGTAAGAAGCCTGAAGATTGAGGGGCGCCTCAAGAATGCCTTCTATGTGGCGGCGACAGTGCAGGCGTACCGACGTGCTCTCGACGAGCTAACCCAACGCGGCAGCGCCCCTAAGTTGGACGAGAGTCCGGACCTACGGTATCGCCTCGAAATGACATTCAGCCGTGGTTTTACGGGGGGCTACCTCCACGAGATCAACCACCAAGCAGTGGTGGAGGGCCGATTCCCCAAAAAGCGCGGCCCCTATTTAGGTCGGGTGGTGCGTGTTGAGCCCCACAAAGTGAGCATTGCCCTGTGTGGCTTTGTTCAGCTCGGCGACGGCGTCGTATTTGACTGTGGCCGGCCCGACCTCGAAGAAGTTGGGGGCAGAGTCTACGAGATTTGGGTGGATGGGAAAAAAGTTCCAGCCGCAGGTTCCCTGAATGCGTCCTCGGGTCAAGCGCAAGAGGTCACACTGACTTTCGATCACCACCGTTTCGCGTGGCGCGATGTTCATGTTGGGGATCGGGTTTGGAAGACAAGCGACCCACAGCTTGAGAAACAACTTCGCAGCACTTATGAGGTCGGTGCACCACGTTATCGCCGACCGATTCGAGCAACGCTTCGAGCATACGTCGGGGAGCCCGTTCGACTCCTGCTCACGGACTGGGAAGGCGTCTCTGCCGAGGTCGAGGACGCTGCACCGGCAGAACGCGCACTTCAACGCCCACTCGACGAGACCGTGGCGCGAGAACAATTGGGGCGTCTTGGCGCGACGCCATTCTACCTTGAGTCGTTAGAACTGGACACCGACGGAGCCACCATGGTGCCGCTAAGCCGCCTCAATGAATTGCGTCGCCGGGCGGTCGAGGTTTTACTCAGCAAGCGTCGCGCTTTGGGGCGTGAGCGCCGTATCCGCCCCAATGCGCTCGATGAGATGCGAGCGGCAATTGAAGCGCGGGCAAGGGTTTTCACTCAGATGCCTACCACCCCCACGCTCGCCATTCTTTGTCGAACACTTGAGCAGATAAAAACCGCGGTGGCCTTTGCAGAGGTTGCCACCATTTACGCAGACTTTGAAGACCTTCGACGTTTGCGCGATGCGGCCGAAGTGGTACGTGCTGCACACAAACGTTTCGTCCCAGCCACGCTCAGGATTCACAAAAGTGGGGAAGAAGGTTTTCTTCGCACCTTACTCAATTGCGAGCCCGACGCTATCTTGGTGCGCAATCTCGGAGCATGGCATTTACTACGCCAGTATGCGCCTTCGCTACCGCTCATCGGGGATTACTCGCTGAATGTTGCGAACGACCTTACTGCGGATCTTCTCATGCGTCAGGGCTTCGAGTCCCTAACCCCGAGCTACGATCTTAACGGCGAGCAGCTTTTCGAGCTCTTACACCGAGTTCCCGCGAGTTGGTTTGAGGTCACGATTCACCAACATATGCCCATGTTCCACATGGAGCATTGCGTCTTCTGCCGATTCTTGAGCTCGGGCACAGACTACACGAATTGTGGGCGGCCCTGCGATGTTCATCGCGTGGCGCTACGGGATCGCATGGGGTATGCGCACCCAGTGAAGGCCGATGCCGGGTGCAGAAACACAGTTTATAACGCGGTCCCGCAGAGCGCTGCTGAGTACGTGCCCCAGCTTCTGGACGCTGGTGTGCGGCGGTTTCGCATCGAGTTTATTGAAGAAGATAACGTGAAAGTGCGAGAGGCTATCCAAGCCTACGCAGCCCTCTTGGCGGGTGAAGTGGCGGGCCGACAGGTGTGGCGGCGGCTGCACGCCATCGGTAAGCTTGGGGTGACCCGTGGCACCCTCGATCACGCATAAACCCACTTGTTAGTACTGGCATCTGGCAAACAATCAGGGGCGATCTTACTTCTCACGATGGCGCATAGCTGCGCGCTTTGCCCGTTCCAAAATCGCGCGTATCTTTTTGTCAGCCGCTCGCACGGCTTCCTCTGGAGTTGCTTGCGGTTTTCCAGTCCGTGGATCTTTGAGAACTGCTTTTTGGAGCTCTTGTTGAAGCACTTTGTCGATGCGTTCTGTTCCGGGTACCAACGGTGACATGATACCGTCCGGAAACAACGCAAATACCGAGGCAAATTTCGGGTCGTTTGCCCAGAGATTCCCGGTGCTGATTCTCGAGGGATACACGTTCTCATGCTTGAGGACACGTTGTCCTTCACCACTCGTGAGAAACTTGGCAAATTCGACGCAGAGGGCGCGCTTGCGCGGGTCCGACTGCCGAAAGATGACGTACGTGCCGAGGCCGGAAGAACCGAGAACAGGCGTGGTCCCCTCATCGTGAGGCGGCGCCGCAATGGCGTAGCGAATTGGCTGTTCGAGTTCGTTGAGGCGGCCGGCTGCTCGCTTGCGTGCGTTGCTGCTCTCAATCGCGGCGTTCGCCACTTCGCACGCGGTAATGCACCACGCTCCTTGGAAAGTGACGGCGCACGTGCGACTGTCGCGCCACACGTTCCAACTTTGTTCTTGGGTCATCGCCCCAATGCTCGGCATGCAAACGCGGTAGTCGAACTCGAGCGCAGCAAGACGTCGAACTCCCTCGATAAAGCCCGGCGACGTAAGCCCCGACACCACCTCGCCGTCTGCCGTTTTTTCCAAAATGCGTCCACCCGCATTGAAAATGATCGAGTAGGCTTCGTACTCCATGGGCCCCAAATTTGTCACGAGACCATAGTACTGTTTGCATTTCGGCGCGAGCTCTGGCGGAGCCACTCCCTCGTGGATCTGGCCGTCGGGGGTCTCGTAACGTGTCAGAGCTTTGAGTTTCGTCACGAATTCGTCCCACGTCCAACGCCCGTCTTTAGGCGGTTCTACGCCAAATTTCTCGAACAGATCCAAATTTAGTAAGGCCACATAACAGGCCTTGTACCACGGAAGCGCGTAGATTTTACCTTCGTAGCTCACCGCTTCGATGTAGGATGGATGAAAATCCGCCAGGTCCTCGCGCAGGTAATCATTGAGAGGCTCAAGGACGTCTTGCGCGATGAAACGACTCGAAACGTTCACTTGGCCGCAGACGTCGGGAGGGCGGCCGCTGTTGACAGCAAGGATGACTTTCTGCTGGCCGTCCTGCCACGGCAGTTTCGTATAGCGAATTCGCACCTCCGGGTGCAGACGCTCGAAGCGTGCAATAGCTTCCTGGAGATAACGCATCGTGTCGGGAAGATGGGGAAAGTCCCAGAATTCAATCACGATCTGATCATGCGCACTTTCCTTGCCTCCGGATTCCCGACATCCCCCCATTAGACAGGCGGCCGCAAGCAAACCTCCCGCCACCACACCCATGAACCATCTTCTTGAGAGCGCCCTCACCCGATCCCACCTATTTCTCGTTAGCAATTCCGTAGATCTTTTGTAGAAAATTGTCCGTGTGGACAGTTTGCAAGATTACATGATGCACGATGCACGGAAGAATGCACATGCTGAGGAAAGTCAACATCAGCCTGTGCCCCCCTTTGGTAGTTTCGCTGCTCGCCACCCCCAACTCGTTGTGGCACTTGTGTCTTTTGCGGCTGCGGCAGCGTTGCTTGCCCCTGCGCTGGGAACCAAGAATTTCCTTTATGGCACCGACACAGTTGCCCACGATTACGTCCTCTTGCTGTATGGTTGGCGGAGGATTTTGAGCGAGGGCCGAATCCCCCTTTGGTGTTCTCACCTTTTTTGTGGCCTACCGCTCCTTGGATCGTTTGCGTTTTGTCCTTTTTATCCCACGCAAGCGCTATTCGCGCTTCTTCCCTTCAACACCGCTTTTACGCTTCAATATCTCCTCGCGCTGGCAGTGGGCGGATGGGGATGCGCGCTTTGGGCCCGGACGTTGGGCCGGGGGCTGAGGGGAATGTTGTTTGCAGCCGTTGCTTTTCAACTTTCTGGCCATTTCCTGACGCTCGTCCACGCCGGTCACCTGCAAAAGGTCATGGCGATTGCGTGGGCGCCCGTCGCGCTTGCGTGTGTGACGAAACTGCAGCGAGCGACGGTCCCTCAAGCAGCGCTCGGATTTTCGGTTGCGGTGGCAATGCAACTCCTGGCCAGCCACTCGCAGATCGCCTACGCAACCCTTCTTATCTCCACACTGTGGTTGCTTTTCAGCACGGTGTTTGCAGCGCGCGCATCTCTCGCCGAGGCCATCCGGAGAGTTCTTTGGTTTGTCGGGGCGCTTGGGATTGGCGTTGGTTTATCGGCCGTGCAGGTGATTCCGGGTTTAGAAATGGCAGGGCAATCGAATCGAGCTGGGGGAGTGGACTTCACGGAAGCTACAGCCACGTCGTATCCGCCGCGTGAGATTCTTGAATATGGATTTAGCCGCATTTTCGGCGATACGATCCATGGCACACCTACTCCATACTTTGGCGAGTGGGGAGAGCGCATCGTGAGTGATTTCGTCGGTCTGCCTCTCCTCCTGCTGGTTGCGATTGGCCTGCTCATTTCCTCACGACGCGAACGTTGGCCACTTGCACTTCTCTGCGCCGGATCACTCCTCGTCGGGGTGGGCCATTACACGCCTGTGTATCGCCTATTGTACGACCACCTCCCCGGTTTCTCGAAATTTCGGTCGCCAGGCACTTATATGTTCGTGGCCGACATGGCACTCGTCCAGCTCGCAGCACTTGGGGTTGAGACATTGCGTAAAGAAGTTTCAGTGGGCAGAGACGGTGAGCACGAGAGAATCCCTTGGCTTCGCACGCGATGGGTTGCCGCGCTTGGCGTCTTTGCTGGGGTCTTTGTCCTTCTGGCGGCGCAGCACGTAGCTCGCCTTGTTGTCCCAGAAAGCACTCCTGTGCACGTGAGCCTTGCGGCCGAGCGCCTTCGATTGGGCGCCGTCGAAGGTACCTTGGCAGCGCTATTGCTGGGGCTCGCGACCCTACGGTTGCAGCACCTTCCACGGTGGATGCCAAGTTCGGCGCTGAATCTACTTGCGCTCACAGCATTACTGGTCCCGTGGGCCCACAATCGGTACTTTCTCCGATTCGAGCCGCTGCCGCCGTACATGGAATATCTTCAGCGTCAGCCGCATTACGCGGCTGCTAAGCGTTTAGCCCAAGAGCGGCCGGTGCGTCTCCTTCAAGAAAACGCGCTCAAGAACGACGGGGTTCTCCACGACGTGGGAGTCCCCACGGGATACCATCCGGTGATTCCCGCACGGTATGGCGCAGTGCTCGAGTCATTGGGCTACGACTCCGCAACATTCTGCAGGCTGTTTGCCGTGAATTTTGCTGCCCTGGATGCCTCTCGCTCGCCTCGAGAGTCGGCGGCATGGCGTGCATGCGCCACTGTGCCCCCTTACAAAATATGGGAACTTCGCGAGCCCGGTCATTATCTCACTGTGACTACAAGTCCTGTTTTTATTGCCGGCCGTAGCCGAGCCCTTGTGCGCTTGAAAGAACGGAGGGGCAGCGAAGTGATCGTGGAGGAGAGAGGATCTGA
Source organism: Candidatus Sumerlaea chitinivorans (assembly GCA_003290465.1). Taxonomy (GTDB): domain Bacteria; phylum Sumerlaeota; class Sumerlaeia; order Sumerlaeales; family Sumerlaeaceae; genus Sumerlaea; species Sumerlaea chitinivorans. Next base: position 1,705,498 of record CP030759.1, on the reverse strand, counting down.
CCTGAATTCCCGAGCATGGCGAAGTCAGGCTCAGGCGGCACCGCCCACAGCGCGCTTAATTGGATTCTCCGCAGGTCGAATCGAGTTCGACGTGTTCACCAGTGTTCCAACAGTTGTTGGCCTCGCGGAATCTTTTGTCAGCGGGTGGCAGGCTACCGACCAGACAGGGCGCCGGTACCCCGTGTTTCCAGTCAACGTTGCCCAGTGTGGCATTCTCGCAGATCGGTCTGCCAGAATTACCCTCGAGTACGCCCCCTTTTCGTATCGAATCGGAGCTTTTGGGACGCTGACCTCTTTGGCGATTCTCGTGTTTGGAGTTTTCGCCCTCTTGCTTCGCAGAGGTTTAGGGGGACGCCGAAGCTAAGAGGCGCTGACGTCGAACCTCGCCTTGCTTAGCGATGGGGGCCTTTCGTGTGCGTCAGTTTTTTCAGCCAAGCAGGCCAAGGAGCCTCCCCATCCCCCACAGGTGCTCTCTTTAGCGGGCATTAGGAAAAACGAGATCGACCGTTCTCATTCGCTCGTCGCACCATCCTGCTTGACCTTCAAATGCGAGTTTCGCATTCATAAATTTGTGGATCCTCAGAAAACAGACATCCCAACCGAAGATCGCATCATTCACGACCATCCACTGCAAGCCAACACGACACTGGGAGTTGGTGGGCCTGCCCGCTATTATCTGCCCGTGACCACGGTTGGCCAGCTAAAGGGGGCTGTGGATTGGGCACGCCAGCAGGGGATTCCTTTTGTCGTGCTTGCAGGGGGCAGTAACGTGGTGATCGCGGACGACGGCGTGGAGGGCCTTGTCGTCCACCTACAAATCAAGGGGCGCGAGGTCCATATTCAGGGTGAAGATGTGTTCCTCCGTGTTCAGGCAGGTGAGCACTGGGACTATGTGGTGGAATATGCAGTGGCAAACGGCTGGGCAGGCATCGAATGTCTTTCGGGAATTCCGGGAAGCGTCGGGGCGACCCCCATTCAGAACGTCGGCGCCTATGGCCAACAAGTCTCGGATACCATTGCCACGGTGGAAGTCCTTGATCTTTTCACTAAAAAAATCGTCTCATTTTCGAATTCTGACTGCGGGTTTGGTTATCGCACCAGCCGGTTTCGAACAACCGATTGGGGGCGGTACGTGGTTACCTCTGTGACCTACCGTTTGCAGAAAGATGGAAGGCCGATTGTGCGCTATCCCGAGCTCGCCCAGTTTCTGCAGGATCGGCGTTTTGAGCATCCCACGTTGGCCCAAGTGCGGGGAGCCGTGCGTACGCTGCGTCAGAGAAAAGCCATGCTTTACGACCCGAACGAGGTCAATTCCCACAGCTGTGGCTCGTTTTTCGTGAACCCAGTCCTGAGTCAAAGTGAGTACGAGCAGTTTCTTGAAAGAGCTCGTCAGGCAAATCTTTTGGGGCCGCAAGAAACTCCACCGACGTTCGCGCTTGAGAGCGGGGACTATAAGATCTCCGCTGCATGGTTGATTGAGCGAGCTGGATTCCGCCGTGGCTCTCGACTCGGGCGCGCCGGGATTTCCGAGCGTCACGCGCTGGCGCTTATAAATTTAGGCGGAGCCAAATCGCGCGACATTATTGCGCTCGCGCAGCTCATCCAAACCCAAGTGCATGATAAATTTGGGATCGAACTACATCCGGAACCCATTTTTATCGGGTTTGCGCAACCTCCTTTGGCAGGAGCAAAATGCCTCCCATAAGCCCAGAGCTTGGCCACTGAACGGTTTCTCTCGAGAAGAACAGTTGAGCGAGTGCCTGCCGATCGGATGCAGTCAGCAGCTCGTAGTCATCCTCATCCCTCAACTTCAACAACTCGTCCCATCGCACGGAATTTCTGATACCGTAGGTCGAGCAACTGGTCCGTGGGAATCCGGGCCAACTCGCCGAGATGCCGCGCCAAATATGTTCCCACCGTCTCATAGGTTTCTTTGGGTTTCCGGTGGGCACCTCCGAGCGGCTCCGGAATAATCTCGTCAATCACGTTGAGTTGGATGAGGTCCGAAGCGGTGAGCTTAAGTTGTTCTGCTGCCCGCTCGGCCAGGCCGCGGTCTTTCCATAAAATCGCGGCGCACCCCTCAGGCGAGATCACGCAGTACCATGAGTTTTCGAGCATGAGGACGCGGTCCCCCACACCTACCCCTAACGCACCGCCGCTTGCACCTTCTCCGACCACAATGCAAATAATGGGGACCTGTAGGGTGAACATGTCACGAATGTTGCGAGCGATTGCCTCCGCTTGGCCCCGTTCCTCCGCACCGATCCCGGGGAAGGCCCCAGGCGTGTCAATAAAGACCACAATCGGCATCCCAAATTTTTCCCCCAAACGCATCACCCGCATGGCCTTGCGATAGCCCTCCGGGTGCATCATTCCCCAGTTGCGCATGAGGTTCTCCTTAGTGTCGCGCCCCTTCTGCTGGCACACGACACAAAGACGTTGGCCGCGGAATGTCGCAAAGCCGGTCACGACCGCTTTGTCGTCCGCAAAGCCGCGGTCCCCATGCAATTCAATGAAGTTCGTCATCAACGCATGGACGTAGTCGAGCGAATGAGGACGCTCGAGATGGCGCGCCAAGAGCACACGCTGCCAAGGAGTCAGGTGCGTGTAGACTTCCCTCTGTTTACGTTCCAACTCTTCACGCAAGGCTTGGATCGCGCCCTCGTCGCGAGGCTCTTGCTTCTCAAGCTCGTGAAGCTGGTTTTCTAATTCAATCAGAGGCTTCTCAAAATCAAACGCTGTAATCGTCATCGGCCCTTCATTCCGCTCCAACTAAGTGAAGTAATCCACCTTGCGAAAGCCGTGCGGTCAAGCACTCTTTCCGTTCTTGCTTCTAAGTTGGGCAAATACCGTCGCGCGTTTTGCCTAATTTACTGACAAGCCGACGGGATCTTTTTCCTGAAGCCAGTTTAGGGCCAAGACGAAACGATTTGAGCGCGCAAAAAAGACCACAATGTGCTCAAAGAGCACCGAGTCGAGGCTCGAGGTTTGAGCTTCCACGGTCTGTCGCAGTGTTCGACGGAACCGCATTGAACACCAAAATTAGGCGGCAGCGGCGCCCTATTTCTCACTGCGCTGCAGTTTTACTCGTCCAAGGCGAATTTTTCATCCGCGGGCGCGTTTTTTGCATCCAAACAAGCAAAGGAGCTGCCACGCCGATAGGGCGGCTACCGAGCATGGCGAAAGGTGTAGTGAAGCATGACGCAAGGGACAGTGCGACCCACAACTCAAGGGCTTTACGATCCGCAATATGAACACGACGCCTGTGGCGTCGGGTTCGTGGTCGACATCAAGGGACGAAAGTCGCACGAGATCGTTCAACAAGCCCTTCAAGTCCTTGTCAATCTGAGCCACCGTGGCGCATGTGGCTGCGATCCGCAGACGGGCGACGGTGCCGGCATCCTCCTGCAGATTCCGCACGAGTTCTTTGTCCAAGAGTGCGCCAAGCTTGGCATCAACCTTCCCGGCCCCGGCCAATATGGGGTGGGCGTGGCGTTCTTTTCGCCCAACCCCGGACACCGCGAACACTGTGAACGCAAGATTATGGAGGTCGTGGCTGAGGAAGGCCAGGAGTTTCTTGGCTGGCGAGATGTGCCTGTCCGCCCCGAGCACATCGGTGAAGTCGCCCGCTCGGTCATGCCCGTGATCCGCCAGTTTTTCGTTAAAAAGAAAGGCATTTACGCCGGCCAAGAAGTTTTTGAGCGCAAACTTTACGTAATTCGTAAGTGGGCGAACCGCCGGATCAAAGACGATCGGATTCCGGGCTACGAAATGTTCTATATGCCCAGCCTGTCCAGTCGGACAGTGATCTACAAGGGCATGCTCATGTCGCACCAGATCCCCCTCTTTTACCCCGACTTGAACGACCCGAAAGTGGTGAGCGCGCTTGCTCTGGTTCATTCGCGCTTTTCAACAAACACTTTCCCAAGCTGGGAACTCGCCCATCCTTACCGCATGATTGCGCATAATGGTGAGATCAACACCTTGCGCGGCAACCGCAACTGGATGCGCTCGCGCCAAGCTACGCTGACGAGCGCTCTGTTTGGCGATGAGATCTACAAGCTGTTTCCGCTCGTCACGGAAACCGGAAGCGACTCCGCGACCTTCGATAACGCGTTGGAGTTCTTAGTAATGGGTGGCCGCCCGCTCGAGCAGGCCATCATGATGATGATCCCCGAAGCGTGGACTGGTAACCCCTACATGGACCCCGACCTGAGGGCATTTTATGAGTACCACGCTTGTCTGATGGAGCCGTGGGACGGGCCTGCCGCCATTGCGTTCACGGACGGAGTCCGGATCGGAGCGGTCCTCGACCGCAACGGTTTGCGCCCCGGTCGCTATTGGGTGACTTCGGACGACCGGCTCATCTATGCGAGCGAAACTGGGGTTCTTGATGTCCCGGTTGAGAATATTGTCTACAAAGGCAAAATGCAGCCGGGCCGCATGCTGCTCGTGGACACACAGGCCGGCCGAATTGTGGAGGATTCCGAAATCAAGCGTAGCCTTGCCACCCGCCATCCCTATCGCAAATGGGTGGAAGAAAACATTCTGGATATCGATGAGCTGCCCGCTCCTCCGAAGGTGGGAGAGGATCAGCCAATTGACGAAGAGCAACTTCTGACGCTGCAGCAGGCGTTCGGCTACACCCTTGAGGATCTGCGCATTTTGATGGCCCCCATGGCAGCCAAAGGGGAGGAAGCGATTGGTTCCATGGGAAATGATGCGCCGTTGGCAGTCCTTTCCCCACGCCCCCAATTGCTCTTCAACTACTTCAAGCAGTTGTTCGCACAGGTGACCAACCCCCCGATCGATAGCATCCGAGAAGAGATGGTGATGTCCACCATCAACTATATCGGTAAGTGGGGGAACATCCTCGACGAAGTGCCGTCGCATGCGCGAATGGTGCGCGTCCATCACCCAATCATCACCAATGAACAGCTCGAAAAGCTGAAGAACATCGATGACGGCTTCAACCGGGCGATCGTCATCCCAATGCTTTTTGATGTTCGCGAGGGAGAGGCCGGTTTGGCCAAAGCAATGGATGAACTGTGCGCCCGTGGGGAGCAGGCGTGCCGCGATGGCTACAGTATCATCATCCTATCCGACCGCGGGGTGGACGAAAACCACGCCCCGATCCCGTCGCTCCTTGCGACTGCTGGGCTCCACCATCATCTCATTCGCGAAGGACTCCGCGGTTATGTGGGGATCGTGGTCGAGACCGGTGAGGCTCGCGAAATCCAACACTTCGTGCTTCTCATTGGTTACGGCGCAGGGGCAATCAATCCCTACTTGGCGTTTGACACGATCGCCGATATGGTCCGCAACCGCACGCTGCCTGCCGAACTCCTCCCACCGGCAGGTCTGACTGTCGAGCAGGCCTTCAAAAACTTTATTAAGGCCGCAGACAAGGCGATTCTCAAGGTCATCGCCAAGATGGGAATTTCTACCATCCAAAGCTATCAGGGCGCTCAGATCTTCGAAGCGATCGGCTTGAACAAAGAAGTGATTGACCGCTACTTCACGCACACTGCCTCACGCATTGGCGGGGTGGGGCTCGATGTGATTGCGCGCGAAGCCCTCATGCGCCACCGCAATGCGTTTCCGGAGGACCGCGTCTCACGGCTCCCGCTCCTCGATTGGGGCGGCCAGTATCAGTGGCGCCGAGGGGGCGAACCTCACCTGTTCAGTCCCGACGCGGTCTTCAAGCTCCAACACGCTGTACGCACCGAAAATTACGACGTGTACAAGGAGTATGCCCAGCTCATCAATGACCAGAGCGAAGCCCTTTGTACACTGCGAGGGCTCTTCAAGTTCCGAAAGGGAAATCCGATTCCGATCGATGAGGTGGAGCCTGTCTCCTCAATTGTGAAGCGCTTCGCCACTGGCGCGATGAGCTTCGGCTCGATCAGCAAGGAAGCGCATGAAGCCCTTGCGATTGCAATGAACGAACTCGGCGGTAAGAGCAACACCGGCGAAGGGGGCGAGGATCCCGAGCGGTTCCGCCCTGATCCCGACGGCAAATGGCGTCGGAGTGCTATCAAGCAGGTGGCGAGTGGGCGCTTCGGAGTCACGACGAACTATCTCGTCAATGCCGATGAACTCCAGATCAAAATGGCGCAGGGCGCGAAGCCCGGCGAGGGCGGTCAGCTCCCCGGCCACAAGGTTTTCCCGGAAATCGCACGGGTACGGCATTCGACGCCGTTCGTGGGTCTTATCTCTCCGCCGCCGCACCACGACATCTATTCGATTGAGGACCTTGCGCAGCTGATTCACGATCTGAAAAACGTCAACCCACAGGCCCGCATCAGCGTCAAACTGGTCGCTGAAGTAGGCGTCGGCACTGTGGCAGCGGGCGTGGCCAAAGCTCACGCGGACGTCGTGCTCATCAGTGGCCACGACGGTGGTACGGGGGCTTCGCCTCTGACCTCGATCAAGCACGCCGGCATCCCTTGGGAGCTCGGGCTGGCCGAGACTCAGCAGACGCTTGTCCTCAACGACCTCCGAAGCCGAATCATAGTCCAAGTGGATGGCCAGATGAAGACCGGGCGCGACGTCGCAATCGCCGCGTTACTGGGTGCTGAGGAATGGGGCTTCGCGACTGCCCCGCTGGTGGCGCTGGGCTGCATCATGATGCGTAAGTGCCACCTGAATACATGTCCCGTCGGGGTGGCAACGCAGGATCCTGTTCTGCGCGCACGCTTTGCAGGGCGCCCGGAATACGTCATCAATTACTTCCGGTTCGTGGCCCAAGAGCTCCGCGAAATCATGGCCCAGCTTGGCTTCCGTACCGTGGATGAAATGATCGGTCGTACGGATATGCTCGAGGTGCAGGAGGCAATTGATCACTGGAAGGCCCGTGGCCTTGATTTCACCCAGATCTTCTATCAGCCTCCGCGGAAGCCCGGCGTTGAAATCCGGTGCGTGAAGCCACAGGACCACGGACTCGAGCACGCACTCGATCACGAGCTGATCAGGCGCTGCAAAAACGCTCTCGACACGTTGGAACCTGTGCGTTTCGAGATGCCCATTCGGAACGTGAATCGGACGGTCGGAGCGATGCTCAGCGGTGAGGCGGCCAAACGCTATGGCGAGGAGCAAATGCCGCCTGAGACGATTCACATTAAATTTACTGGTTCGGCTGGCCAGAGCTTCGGTGTCTGGCTCTACGGCGGTATCACGTTCGAGCTCGAGGGCGACGCCAATGACTACTTTGGCAAAGGCCTCAGCGGAGGGCGGTTGATTGTTTACCCCCCACGCAATGCCCGATTCGTCCCCGAGGAGAACATCATCATCGGCAACACCTGCCTTTATGGCGCAACCAGTGGGGAAGCCTACGTGCGAGGACGCGCGGGGGAACGCTTCGCTGTCCGGAACAGCGGTGCAAAGGCAGTCGTTGAGGGCGTTGGCGACCATGGTTGCGAATACATGACCGGCGGGACCGTTGTGGTCATTGGCCCGACAGGGCGAAACTTTGCGGCCGGCATGAGTGGTGGCATTGCCTTTGTGTGGGACGTGGACGGCAAGTTCGAAACCCGCTGCAACAAAGCAATGGTTGACCTCGAGCCGGTCTCTGACGAGAAGGATATCGAGCTACTCAAGCTCTTGCTTACGAATCATGAGAAGCTGACTGGCAGCACGGTTGCCCGTCGAATCCTGGATCAATTTGAAGCCACGCTGCCGCAATTTGTGAAAATTATGCCGAAAGACTTCCGTCGAGCTCTCTCCCAGCTCGACGAGGAGGAGCGGGCGCGTGCCGAGGCAAAGCTCATGCCGATCCCGGCGTAGAGCAAGCGGAGCGCTCAGGGCATTGACCATTTTGTGTAAACGTGAACTTTGGCCGGCACCCCATGAAAAAAGGGGGGTGTCGGCCGTTTCCTTTGCTGGAGTGCGATAATAGCAGCCACCAATCCCAAGGGGGCAGCGACGGAAGAGCGTCCTTGGCTTTCGCGATGTGACTAACCTGCGGAAAAAAACGCTGAAAGTCTGCTAAGAACTTAGCTGCGGATGGGAATTTGGCAAGCACCGCGCCGCACTTTTGTGAGGCGGAAGTTCAGCTTCGAAGAACGCGGGAACGGCACTCAGGAATGTTGACTCCGCAGAAAAAGGGGAGTGGGCCCACCAGGACTCGAACCTGGGACCAACCGGTTATGAGCCGGCCGCTCTAACCAACTGAGCTATGGGCCCGTCCTCTGCGCCAGAATTCTATACCGCTAAAACCCGATAGGATTTGCACCAAACGCGTCGGCGTGGAGAGGCACTGGGCAAGTGCCTCAGAGAGAGAAAGCTCGAGGCACGTGCTTTTTTGTGCCACGCACAAAATGTCTTCGCCGTGTCCGATGCCGTGCCTTTGGAGCCTTCCCTACGCCTGCATGGTCTGAGTCGACAGCCATGCGTCGAGCTCTTTGACTTGGTTCATCAAGGTGGAAAGCATGGCAAGTGGCAACGCGTTTGGCCCGTCGCTGAGAGCGCGGTCCGGATCGTCGTGGGTTTCCACGAAGAGAGCGTCAATGCCGGTTGCCGCCGCTGCACGCGCTAATGGGAAAATGTACTGCCGTTGTCCACCGGTCGCGTGGCCCAAACCGCCGGGCAATTGCACCGAATGCGTCGCATCGAAAATCACTGGATAACCGCTTTCCCGCATGACAACCAGCGAGCGCATGTCGCTGACTAAATTGTTGTAGCCAAAGCTTGCTCCGCGTTCTGTGAGAAGGATTTGGTCATTTCCCGTCGAGGCGACCTTTGCGCAGGCGTTCTTCATATCCCACGGTGCCATGAATTGACCCTTCTTGATGTTTACAGGTTTACCGGTCTTTCCGGCCGCGACAAGCAGGTCGGTCTGGCGGCACAGGAACGCAGGGATTTGGATGACGTCCACGATCTCTGCCGCAATTCTCGCTTGCTCTTCGGTGTGGACGTCGGTCAGCACCGGAACGCTGAATTGCGACTTTACTTCCGCCAGAATGCAAAGTCCTTCTTCGATCCCCGGCCCACGGTAAGCGGCGATCGAGCTGCGGTTGGCTTTGTCATAGCTCGCCTTGAAAATCACAGGGACTTGGGTTGCCTGGCTCGCTTTCACGATGGCCTCGGCAAGACGCAACGTGTGTTCACGGCTTTCGATCACACATGGTCCCGCAATCACCGCGACTGGGGCGCCACCGCCGATCGCCACACTCGCAATTTGAACGCGCTTCGTTGGGATTTTTGCTGTGTTCATAGGCTTATGCTCGGGGGCGGTGGGGAGTGCTTGCAACTCTCTTTTGTCGGGTCACGCCTTGTTTAAACCGCCGCTAAACTATGGAACAGCGGTTTAGGGTGCTGGCGTGAGGACAAAAAACGTTGGTTCGCCTTCCGCCGCAAACATCGCGGGAAAGTGGGCGCTGACACGGTAGTTCTCCTCGAGGGTTTGAAGGATGGTCGGGCTCCAGCGGTTCCCAGCCTGACTGGTCAGTTGAATGGCACCAAATTCCTTTCTGCGAATGCGCTCAACGAGCGAGGAGGACCGCCATTTTCCGCGCTCTTCAAGCTTTTTATCCAAATAAGGCACGCACACGGGCTCACTTCCCGCCGCGAGGCCAAAGGCCACAAACTCGGTAAGCACGGGCTTTGGGGCTTGCTTGAGCAGCTCCTGCACCTCCTGAGCTTGATTAAGCTGGCGCGTATCTGGCCACCGCATCGGGATTAGCCACGAGGAAGCGATGATGCCCGCGCTAAGAGCAATCGCGGCTGCGCGTGGCACCAACTCTCGACGGCTGGCGAGTTTCTCCAGCCCCACTGTGGCAAGTCCACATGTTCCCCACAGGATGTCGAAATAATAATTTACGTCTGCTCCATCGTGTGCGCTTAGTAGCACCGAGGGGAGGCCTGCGACGGTTGCCACGACAAACACTCTCTTTCGAGCCTCCCGCCACGCAGCAATGGTTCCGCACGCAGCTGAAATCAGTTGCGGAACGTGGCTGAGCGCGAAGCCGAGAATTAGCCATTCGAAGAGGGCGCGCAGTTCGAGTGATCTGCCTGCATCAAGGAAAACGTTCCTTAGAAATTGCCCATTTGTTGCGAGAGCCAGAGCACCGTAGCAAATCAACGTCCCGAAGCTCCAAAGGCCTGCAAAGCCCCAGGCTTTTCGGTAGTCCACGAACCACAATAATCCAAAACAAGTCAGTGCTCCGGCAATCAGGGACTGTTTCGTGAGCATTGCCAGCACTGCAAAACCAAGGGCCATTGCCCATCGCAACCCCGTCGGCCGAATCATCACGAGGCACACGATCGCGAGGCTTTCCAGTGCCCGCCCGAACATGTCCACGCGGGCAAGCCCTGCCCACACGTTCACGAACGGGCTCACCAGCCAGAGAGCTGCCCCAACCCCTGCGTAACCCCACCCCACACCCGCGTAACGTAATAGAATGAAAAGACAAGCCGCGGAGGTAAACGCTGCAACCGCCGAGATGTAACGCGCAGCCACAAAAGAGCCAGCCCCAATCACGCTGACAATCCACTGGTAAAGCGGGGGGTATGGGCTGAGCCAGCGCTCGGCGAGACCGGCCGGTTGATAAATCGCCTCTCCGCGCGCCAGACGGATCGCATCGTACAAAACTCCGCCTTCGCCAAAATTCGCCTCGTAGGGGTAACTCACAAGCTTGGCGATCCCGTAGAGAGTCATGCCAACAAAGGGAAGGAGTCCTACCAGTATCCCCCAGCTAAGGAACGTAGGCCATTTCTCGGCCAGCTTGGGCGGGCTCTCAGTCGTTGCCACTTGCGCTCTTGGGGATTGAGTGGCTCTCCGCGGTGGCCGACGCGTGCGGCTCACTTGCCGGAACCTCCGAACCGCAGAAAGGGGTTGGTGCGACGTTCATCGCCAATCGTCGTGGACGGCCCATGTCCCGGATAGACGAGCGTCTCGTCGGAGAGGAGCAGAATCTTTCTGCGGAGTGAGGTCATCAATTCCTCGTAGCTTCCTCCCGGCAAATCTGTCCGTCCGACTGAACCCTGAAAGAGAAGGTCCCCCGTGAAGAGGTGCCCATTGCGCTCATCGTAGTAACACACCGACCCAGGACTGTGCCCGGGGGTATGGAGGACCCGTAGCACCATACTACCGGCGGTAATGTCCTCGCCATCCTGCAATAACCGCTGCGGAGCGACCGGAGAGTACGGAAATCCAAAAATGGCCGACCCATTCAGGATGGCATTCGTGAGCATGGGTGCATCCAGTTCATGGACGGCAATTGGCGCCCCTGTGACTTCGGCAAGACTCGCGTTTCCCCACACGTGGTCGCAATGCCCGTGGGTGTTTAGGATAACTTCGAGCCGAGCCTTTTCTCGGCGGAGAATCTCGAGGATCTCATCCGTATGCTCATTCGGATCAATGACAACTGCTGCCCCATCGGGTGCCGTCAGGACGTAGCAATTGCTTTCAAACGGCGTGCCAACCAAAAGGTGGATACGATAGTTCACTTCGGCCCTCCGCGATCTTATAATTCGTCCGCGAAACGCGCACTCAAACGTCGGAACACCACCCAGCTGGGTATGAGCAGAGCGAGCCCGACCGCCGTAGCTAAGCCCAGGTAACACCACATAGAAGTGGTACCCATTTCGGCGCTGCTGTTACCGTAAAGCAATGCGTATCGGGCCCCGACCATCACCGGCGCGACAGGATTGGCCATGTAGAGATCAAACCATCTTGGGCCGAGAACGTGGTGAATCCGCTCTTGGGCCATGCTGACTGGATACAAAATGGGGGTCAGGTAAAACCACGCTTGAAGGAGCAAATCCACTGCGCTGCCGATGTCGCGTACCAGCACGTTGAGCGCTGCAAAGAGCAAGGAGAGCGCGAGGATCGTCAACGAACCTACCGCCACAAACACAGGTAACAGCAACAGGTGCCACGTGACCTGCCCCGTAGTGAAGATAATGATGACAAAGGCTAAAGACAGCGCCAGCGCCAAGTGAATCGCATTCGATAAAATGCAGGCGATCGGAAAGACCTCAGCATCCAGAGCGACTTTCTTAATTAGGTTTGCGTTCGCGACAAGTGAGTGCGTGGACTCAATGATCGAGCCTGCAAAGTAGTTCCAGAGGAGAACACTCACGAGCATGTGAAGCCAATAAGGGATGTTCGGGCTTGGAGCAGGCAACCGGAGCATCACCGCAAAGACCAACCATAAAATCAGCGTCAGCAGTGCCGGCCGAAAGAAAGACCATAGAAATCCAAACACAGATTCCTTGTAGCGAGCCTTGAGGTCGCGTTTCGTCAGGCTGAGCACAAGCTCAATTTGCTGAACGAGCGGGCGTCGCATGGTCAGCACGTTCTCCTACTTGAGGCTTGGGAGTTTCCAGCCCAAAGTTCAGCTTTGGACACACCGAGTTTTCGGTAGAGTGCCATCATGCGTTCGAGGTTGCGTTCCCACGAATAGTTTTCAAGGACGCGCTCGCGTGCCTGTTGCCCAAGCGTTTTCGCTTGCTCGGGATGCTCAACCAATAAGCGAAGTTTGGAGACTGCATCCTGCGCGTTGCCACGCTCAAAGAGTACGCCGCCCACACCATCCCCACCCATCACTTCTTCGATTGCAGCAACCCGCGCAGCCACAACAGGTTTCCCCATCGCTGCCATTTCAAAGTACTTGGTGGGCGAGGACCAATCCTGTGTGTCGGCAATGAGGCAGATATCCATCGTCGCAAGCCAGTGTGGTACCTCCTCATGTGGCACGCTTCCAGCGAAATGAAGATGCTCCAAGCATTCGGTTGCGGCCCGCTGGCGAAGGCGTTCCACGCGCTCGGGCTCGCCTCCGACGACAACCAAGCAAATTGGCAGGTTTTCGTCCTGAAGAAGACGCCCAACTTTGAAGAAAAGCTCCACTCCATGCCATGTCGTGAGGGTCCCCACATAGCCCACGATGACGTGTCTCTCGCATCCCACCTTTGAGCGAGGCAGTGGAGAGACGGTGGGGGCAAAGACGTCTGGGTCGACTCCGACGGGCGACACCACGATCCCCGCCATTCGGCCCATATCCAGACCACTTTGCTTGACAATCATATCGCGAAGCACGCTCGAGACGCAGATAATGGCGGATTCTCCTCGCCAGAGTCTGCTTTCGATAAGGCGCGCGAGTCTTGGGAACCGAAGTCTGTGGCGGAGTTCTGTGGCCAGCAGAGTGTTGACTTCCAAGATGCGCGGAATGCCCAGCTTGCGGCAGATTGCTTGCCCCGCAGTTTGATAGAGCGAATACCGCTCATACACCACGTCCGGAGCAAAGTCCTGAATGATTTTAGGCAGGAGCCTTTGCATTTGGTAATTCAGCACGACGTAGCGCAGGTCCGCGCCCAGCCAGCGTGTGCGCGGCGGGGTGACTTCCACCACAGGGAAACCAAGTTTTGAGCGGTCTCCCACGACCGGGCTCACGAGCAGGACTTCGTGGCCATAGCGCTGGAGAGCATGGCAAGCTTCCCGCACGTGGGTTGAGGCTCCTTTGCGCCCCGAGATTTCAACTCCGAGATCACAGCAAATATAGAGAATTTTCACCGATGCTCTCAAACTCCCACAAGGTTCTGAGGTCCGCCGGCCAACTGGTTCGGACGTGTGGGTATTACGTCGTAAACCACAATGATGTTACAGTTATGCACTTTGTCCGCACTACGCCTGAGGACAGGACATAGGCGAATTACTTTTGTTTTCTTGGGCTTCCCCCACGTTTTTCGGATATTTCGCTTTCTACGATTGTGTACGGCGACGCAATGTAGTCCCACGGGCAAGTCAGATCATCAATGGTCTTCACGATGCGCGCCGGATTTCCAGCGACAACTGCGCGCGGCGGCACATCCCGCGTAACTACAGATCCGGCTGCCACTAAAGCCATTGCCCCCACCGTGATACTTGGTAGCAGAGTTGCATTCGCCCCAATTTTCGCACCGCTGCAGATATACGGTCCTTTGATGCACTTGGGCACTTCCGGGCATAACGGATGGAGGACATTTGTGAACACCACATGCGGCCCGATCCACGCATGGTCCTCGAGGACAGAATACTCAGGGATAAAAGCCGAAGAGTGAATGCGCACGCCGTTGCCAATTTTCACATGGTGCTCGACAATGGAGTGAGAACCAATACTCACGTGATCACCGATTTCATTTTCTTCGCGAATCAGTACCCCGTGGCCGGTGGCAAAGTGGGCCCCAATCACATTCCCTGCATAGATGACTGTGTGGGAACGCAGGATCGCCTTCGGTCCGATGACGGTTTTCAGCTCCCCGTCTTTTTTGCCTTTTGGGGGCACTCCGATGACGACATACTCGCCGATTTCTGCCCCGCGGCCAATTTTCACGTTTTTGTAAATTCGAATGTCACTACGAGATCGCCTCATGTCGCCGTTTGAATAGGCTTCTCCGCGTGGGGAACGCAACCGTGAAAAGAAGTGAGAGAAATGCTCTCTCACGCTGCAAAGCAATCGAAGGCATCTGCCCGTGGGGGAATTGCATCATAGAAACGCTTGAATCCGCGCACATCATGTCACTGAACTGAACCCACGCGTCGCATTCTCTGTTTTGTGAGAGGCTGTCGATGTTCAAAGGGCGAATCGGGGTGATCGGGGCGGGAGCGCTGGGGGCGTTTTATGGGGCGTGCCTCGCGCGGGCCGGAGCGGACGTTCATTTCCTAATGCGCTCTGATTACGAGGCAGTTCGCCAACACGGGCTCCGAATCCAATCCATTCTTGGGGATTTTGACTTACGTCCGCCGGTGTACGCCTCGGCACGCGAGCTTGGCCCGTGTGACCTCCTGCTCGTCGGACTCAAAACGGTGGATAACGCTGCTCTCCCGGAGCTTCTCGCTCCCACAGCAACCGCGGACACCATCATTCTGACGCTGCAGAATGGTCTCGGCAACGAGGAAGCAATTGCAGCTGCCCTTGTTAGCAATCGTACCGTTTGCGATTTTCCGACGGCTTCCAAGCAGATTATTGGGGGAACGGCGTTCCTCTGCAGCAATCGCATTGCGCCGGGGGTGATCCATCATTCAGCCCATGGTTTCATTAGATTGGCGGAGTTCTGCGGCCGCCCGCGCTCCCGAACCCACGAAATCGCTCAGTCGTTTGTTGAAGCTGGGATTGAGTGTGAGGTCCGCGAGTCGTTAGCGAGCATTCGATGGGAAAAACTGGTGTGGAACATCCCCTTCAATGGATTGGGGGTTGCCGCACACCATGCCGACACGCGCGTGATTCTCGAGGATCCGGAACTTCGGGCTTTAGCGTGGAACCTAATGGGCGAAGTCCTCGAGGCAGCCCGGGCTGATGGAGTCTCAATTCCCGACGAATTGCGGGCGGACCTTATGCAGAAGACAGAATCCATGGGAGCGTACAAGAGCTCGATGCAGATCGATTACGAAAATGGTCGTCCGCTCGAGGTTGAAGCGCTTCTCGGGGAACCCGTGCGGCGAGCCCGACGGGCCGGCATCCCCGTCCCGCGAATGGAAATGCTTTATGCGCTGGTTCGCCGGCTGGATCAGCAAAACCGATGCCGAATAAGGTCGTGACTTTTTCCGAATGAGTTTCTCGTGAGATTCACGGGGGACGCCCTGCCTTTGCATCCGCGAAGCCGCTAAAAAACAAAAGCGCCAAAACGCAGAGTGTCAGGGGGGCCAAGCTGGGTTGTAGACAATTAAGCTGGGTGTGTGATTGTCTATAGCCTCTGCGTCTTGGCGTGAGACGTAAAAAGCCCCAGGAATTAATTGCAATGCAACAAAAAAATGCAAAAAAAATTACCCCCGGGTCAGCTCATCCCCGGGGGCATCGGCACTGCGGGCGTTTCGCTTAGTAAATAGCCCAATTCTCAACGTGTGATGCAGGCTGTGGCTGAATCCACACGAGGTTCGTTGCCGCGGTCCAGTCGCTTGCGTAGCCTCCCAAATACAGTCGCGCAGAAGGCGCTGTCGCGCCGGGCGCGAAGGTCTTCGTCTTGTCGTCAAACCGAACTGTTGAAAGGTAGGGGCTATCCGTTTGCGCAAATACCGCCGGTGTTGCCGAGCCACTCAAGAGATTTGGGGGAAGCGCAAACGTACGCACTGTTCCACTGCCTTCCACTGTGAAAACGTCATCTTCTTTTGAAATGGCCAAGTCACTCAGGCCGGCGGTGAGTTGAGTTTCCGACACCAAGACGTTCCACTCCCCAGCGCCAATGACGGCATCCGCATTCGTGTTCACCAACGCGTAAATGCGTCCCGACGACGTGAAGGTGAGCATGTCGAACATGCCTTCGCCCATGATCACGTGCCCACTGTTCGAAAAATCAATTCCGCCGTTGTATTGGAATCCGCTAAAGAAGGCGCCCCCAGCCGGCCGGAAGGCGGGAGATGTTTCTGGATTCTCGACCACCAGCAGCTCTGAGCTGGTTTCGCCGTCTGCAGTCTGGATCACCAAAGCTCCCGCAGGAATAGCAGCGGCATTGCCTGCGGGTGCTAATGCAATTTGCGCCCCAGTGAATCCAAAGGGGCTATCGGCCAAAATTGGAGAAATGAGTTCCGTAATTTCTCCGGGATCAAGAAAGTCGCCGTCATTCGTCAAATCGTGCGCCCGAAGGATGGTCTCCGATGTTGCATTTTCGGTGATGGCAAGATCCCCATTGCTGAGGACGGCGATACCACCAATCGAACCGAAGCCGCTGGCGACAAGCTGAACCGTAGCGGCCACGGTATCAACCAGCGCAATACTTTGAGCGCCGTAACTACCGACGGAAACGTAAAGCTTTGTGGGGTCCGAGGGAAGGGGAGCAAGACTTCCCGCAAACGGTACGCCCAGCTCAATGGAACCCGTTGTGTAACCCGCGGGAACAGACAGGATGTGAATTTGTGCACTAACGACAGGATGAACTGCCACCGTGCACAGCATGGCAGCCAACAGCGATGCGCGTAAGAACTTCATTTTCGTAATTCCCTTCTTGAATGATGTTGGCCTGCAACCGAGGCCCCGTGGTAAGAGCGCGATTGAATGATGCGATCCAGGGGAGCGCTGAAAGCGCATAAGTGCGCACGAATCGCTGCTTCGCCGATTCGCGCCTTCGGCGAAGCCCATAGGCATGCTCGTTCATCACCTCCTCTCCTTGCGACCGAAGGGAGTCGCGGCTGCCCATGGAGCCGGTCTTCTGACTCGCGGATCTTCCTACTCACCCACGCCTTCCCAGCGCTCCGGCTCATGCCGTGTCGCGCGCCAGTGGCATCATGTGGGCTTTCGTCCCCGCTCACAGCGGCGGGCCCGTACCGGATTTTCACCGGTTTCCCACCCAACCTGCAGGGCTGCAGGTGGGCGCCAAGCCGCAAAAAATGCGGTTTGGCAGTTCTCCATGAGTACGAGCCGGGAAATAAGTACAGGGCGGGAACGAGATGCAAGACAAATTTTCGGATTGGGGCGTCCGGGAGGGTTGACATCCTGCTGAAGCAGGGCGAACGACTGAAGGACAAAGGCGCCATCTCTCAGCGTCGGAATGGTGAATCTGATTGAGGTGCGGATACTCGGAACGATCAAATCGATGCGATCGTGGAAAAGAGGAGAGACCCATGGCACAACCATTTCATCTCGATCGTCAGCCGGACTTTGAGCGCCTTCGCAAAGTGCTCATGTGTGAAGGTGAGCCCGATCGCGTGCCCTTCATCGAGTTGGGTGTTCACCCGATATTCAAAGGCCTGATGATCGAACGTCCGTGTGTCACCGTTGCGGACGAGATCGAATTTGCCCAACGAGCCGGCTACGATTACATTAAGCTTCAACCGGCAATTGATATGAATCCGGCGAAGATTATGCCGGCGTCGGGACCTCAGGTCTTCGAATTGGAGGAGGGCGCCGGCCAACGACGTTGGGCCGACGAGCACACAGGCGTGATCACGAAATGGCAGGAATTCGAGCGTTATGTCTGGCCACGCCCTGAAGACGTCAGTTACGCGCGTTTTGAGGAAGCATGCCGCCTTCTTCCTGAGAATATGGGTGTCATCGGCCAATATGGGGACATCTTTACGCTGGTGTGGGAACTCATGGGCTTCGAGCGTTTTGCGGAAGCCCTTTTTGAAGAACCCGATCTCGTGGAGGCCCTTTTCGAGAAAGTTGGGAGCATCATCTATAACCTATTTGAGAACATGGCCGACTTTCCCTGTGTGAAGGCGCTCTGGTTCACCGACGACATTGCATACGCGGGTGGGCTCATGGTCTCACCGGACGTCTTGCGCAAGTACCTTTTCCCGTGGATGGCCCGGATTGGAGAGCTCTGTCGCCGCCGCTCCATTCCCTTCCTCTATCATAGCGATGGAGTTTTGTACGAAGTGCTCGACGATCTGATCGCGCTCGGAGTGAACGGCCTGCATCCCATCGAGCCCAAGTCCATGGATCTTAGCGAGCTCAAGCAGCGGGTGGGCGGACGCCTTGCTTTGCTGGGTCACATTGAAGTGGATACGCTCGCTCGCGGGACTCCCGAGGAAGTTGAGCGGCTTGTGCGCACTGCATTGCTCAAAGGCGCACCGGGCGGCGGTTATGCGATTGGCTCGAGTAATTCTCTCCCTGAGTATTGCAAGTGGGAGAACTATCTCACGATGTTGCAAGCGGCTGATAGGTGGGGGCGTTATCCCCTGACTCTGTAGCCGGCTGCCACCTCGGATCAACCTCGCGCCACTCGCCACGTTCGCGTGCTTGCTGAATAAGGCGCCACACACGCTCAGGCGTCGCGGGTGTCTGGTTCACAGGTACTCCGATCGCATCTGCAATAGCTGCCAAAACGGCCGGCGTGGTTCCAATGAGCGGAGGCTCGCCAATGCCATGAGCTCCGAAAGGTCCCGAGGGATCATCATGTTCGACGATTACGGCTTCAATTTCTGGGACGTCGCGGATGCTTGGCAAAATATAGTCCGTGAAGCCAGCGTTGAGGATCCTTCCGTCCTCCCCGTAGATCACTTCTTCCATCAAGGCCATGCCGATGCCTTGCGCGACACCGCCTTGGATTTGCCCCTCAACTAACTGTGGGTTGATCGCTTTGCCGACATCGTGTGCCGCGATGTGTCGTTCGATCTTCACCTCACCAGTCTCTGTGTCTACCAAGACCTGAGAAATGTGCGAACCGAAAAGGTAGGTGATAAATGGCCGTGGGCTCAAGCCGGTGTCCTCGGATTCGCGAATCGTGCGCGGCTTGAAAATAGCCCGCGCCGACAGGCCCACGCCGCGCCGGCGGGCCTCTGCCAGCACTTCATCCAAAGGCATCTGCTTTGACCTGTCGTTCACGTTATAGAGAATGCCGTCCTCGATTCGAATCTCGAACGGATGGACGCCAAAATGCGTTTCGGCAATGTCGAGAATGGTCTCCTTCAGTTCTTCGCATGCCATTTTCACTGCGCTGCCGGTGAAGTACGTCTGGCGGGTCGCGCTCGAGGAGCCTGCTTCTGGCGTGCGATGAGTATCCGCCGCAATGACTTTCACGCGCTCAACGTCGATTCCCAAAACAGACGCCGCGACCTGTTTTACCATCATCAGGAGGCCTTGCCCCACTTCCACCGCCCCGGTGTAAACCTCCAACTCGTTTTGGTCATTGAAGCGGACTTCGGCGCGTGCCGCATCCGGAAACGCGTCGCCGTAGCCCAAGCCAAAGCACACAATGCTTACCCCGTAGCCCCGCCGCAGGTAGGGTGCCGGAGTTGCGTAGGAGCGAGCGTCCCAAACGCGCTGAGCCTCTTGCGGCGTTGCTACATTGACCCCCGCCCCTCGCGCAAACTGCATGAGGGCCGCATCCAGGCATTCCTCAGCCGTAACTACCGGCAACACTTGGCTCGTCGTGATCTCGTCGCCGTGCCGTAGGACGTTTTTGCGGCGAATTTCGATGCGGTCCATGCCGAGCTTTGCCGCAAGACGGTCCAGCATCCCCTCGTAACAAATGGCCATCTGTGCAGCCCCGAAGCCCCGCATCGCACCCGTGGGGTTGTTGTTCGTGAACACCCCATAGACATCGACGTGGATGTTCGGCACGCGATAGACACCCGTGGAGTG
Source organism: Candidatus Sumerlaea chitinivorans (assembly GCA_003290465.1). Taxonomy (GTDB): domain Bacteria; phylum Sumerlaeota; class Sumerlaeia; order Sumerlaeales; family Sumerlaeaceae; genus Sumerlaea; species Sumerlaea chitinivorans. The sequence goes on along the minus strand of CP030759.1, from coordinate 1,685,501 downwards.
GGAACTCGCCTTACGCATCACCGCGAGGCCCGTGGAATGGTACGCGCCCTCATCGCTCCACACGGTAACTTTTGCCGCCACCAGCGTGCCGTCGCGTTTTGCGCCCAACTTGTAGTGGATCCGCATCGCATGACGTTTGTGTCGCGCCGTCATGCTTTCTGCACGCGAGTAGCGAAGGTAAACTTTTCGGTTCGGGTGTTTGAGTGCTGCCAAACCCACATAGCACTGAATGGACAGATCCTCGCGGCCGCCAAAGGCGCCTCCAGTGGCAGGCTGAATGATGCGTACGCGCTCCACAGGAAGTCCCAGCGCAAGTGCTACCAGACGGCGTTCTTCGTGGACCCACTGGCCGCTCACCCAGATGGTGAGCATTTCGCCATCATAAAGGGCTGCGCCAGCTTCTAAATCCAAGAAAGCATGGTCCACAGTTTGGGTGCTGAAGGTTTCCTCCACAATTACGTCGCATTCTTCGGCGAAAGCGCGTTCCGCATCCCCCTTGCGAATCCGCTTGTCGCCCATCACGTTGCCCTCCGGGTGGATCTTCGGAGCGTCGGGGGCAAGCGCTTCATCAATGGTATGGATGACGGGGAGCGGGCGATACTCCACCTTGATCAGCTTCAGTGCCTCACGCGCGATCTTATCCGATTCAGCCACGACGATTGCAATCGCGTCGCCCTTGTAGCGCACAAACTGCTCTGCAAGCACTGTCTGGTCGCGACGAATGAGCCCATGGCGATTCGTGCCACTGATGTCCCGTGCGGTATACACACCTACCACGCCCGGCAAAGCCAGCGCGGCCGAGGGATCCACGCTCAGGATCTCGGCATGTGCGTACTCGCTTCGCAGCACCTTCACATGCAGCATCCCCTTCTCATACAGATCCCCACCGTAGCGCGTCTCACCAGTCACCTTCTCTCGCGCGTCAAATCGAATCAGAGGTTTCCCGACCGCTGCCATACCAAACCATCCTTGCGCAAATGCATGGGCACATCATCCTCTTACCCTTGCGGATAACATTCTTTTATAGGTGAGCGAGCTGGGGTTCGTCCACAGTTTTCCGCCACGGCGCGTTTTCACATTAATTAGAGTTCTCTTCGATGCGGTGATCCATGACCTTGGATGGCGCTGCGACGGAAGTCTTGCCCACCACGCGGGCCGGCACGCCGACGACCGTGGTGTGGGGTGGCACCGGGTGAAGGACCACACTCCCACCACCAACTTTGGCTCCCTCTCCAATTTCAATGTTGCCAAGTACGATTGCCCCAACACCCAACAGCACGCCACGCCGCACCTTGGGATGTCGATCGCCTGTTTCTTTTCCCGTACCACCCAGCGTGACGCCATGAAGCATCGAAACGTCGTCCTCCACGACCGCGGTCTCGCCAATGACGATCCCAGTCGCGTGGTCCATTAGGATGCCCTTCCCAATTCGGGCTGCAGGATGAATATCGACACCAAAAACCTCAGAAATCCGGCTTTGGAGCTGAAGCGCCAACGCTTTGCGGTTTTGTTTCCACAAGTGGTGGGCGATCCGATAAGCTTGCAACGCATGGTAGCCTTTGAAATAGAGGAAAGGCGTCGAGTAGCCGCGGCACGCTGGGTCACGCTCTTTCACCGCCTTCAGATCCACGATCCCTGCATGAGCAATTTCAGGATCCTCTCGGTGCGCGTTGTACATGACATCGCGCAGCGCGATCGCGTGTAGCGTCTGACTCGCCAGCTTCGACGCCAAATGAAAGCTCAAAGCCTCCTCGAACGTCTTGTGATTCAACACCACCGCGTGCAGAAAGCTGGCAAGGATCGGCTCGCTGGCTGCGTCTTCCTCGACCTCTTTTCGCAAGGCTGCCCAGATGCGTTTCTTCAGATCCGACATCGGTTCATCTCCCGTGTTGTGGATTGACCTACTTCTCTAAAACAGGACCAACCTGAGATACAATCAACATTTCGTTATGCGACTTACGATTCCCAGCGCGTCAAAACTTCGTCAGAAGCGGAAATTCCATTCATTGGTCCCATAGCGGGTCTTCACAAGATCGGGCACGAGCTCAAGCGCCTTGCCTCGATACGGCTGCTGAGCGTTCCATTCACATCGAAGCGCATACTTGAGTGCCTCCGCCTCCGCCGCCACATTTGTAAGAAATTCCATGTGGGCGCGACCTGCACGGTAGTCAGGTGTTTTAGTAGGTTGTCGCAGATACTTTGAAATCAGCGGCAAATCGAAGCCGTAAAGTAGGGTGCCGTGGAAAAGGATGCAGTGCCGCCGCCGCCGTTGCGCACTGCCACCAAACTTCTTACCCCCAAGGGCTAGGTCGCTAATTCCCCGAATCTCCACGGGACCAACTATGGGGCGCAGTGCCTGCTGTACCCGGCCAAGGACATAACGGTTTGTGGCCGTGACGTCCGCACACTGGGTGTGAGTGGTAATCCGAAGCACCAACGAGTAATTCAAGCACCCGGGCCCTTGCAGCACAGTCCCCCCCCCACTGATCCGTCGTAGGATTGGGATTCCAGCGTTTTTACATTCTAAAGAGAAAACGTCGTGCTCGACACTTCCGCCGGCGCCCACCACAACGAAGTAAGACGGGCTTTCCCATAACCGCATCACTTCGCCCGCTCCATCCTCTAAGACGACCCCCTCCGCTGCAAGCGCCTCCGCTTCTTCCAAGAGCGCTTCCTCCAGTGCCAAGTTTTCCTCGGGTGTCCCAAGGGTCAAATCAAGTATTTGCATCGGTACAAAATAGAACTCTCGCTGTACTGGTTTTTTCCAAAGGTACTCGACCGTAGTACCAAATTCACTGGAAATGAAGTCGAAACACGTACACTATCAGGAACTCGAAATGACGAACGAAACGGTACTTGTCGAAAACGAGACGAAATCCCAGAACTTGGAAAGCCTTGCTTTTCAAGAGTGGTTAGAAGCCTTGAAATACGAATTGGCGGTCGAAGGTCCTGAGCATGTGGAGAAGCTGCTCAAGGCCCTTGCGGATGCTGCCCACCTGTGGGGCGTGAAGATCCCTTTCACGGCCAATACACCCTACATTAACACGATTCCAAAAGAAGCGGAGCCACCCTATCCCGGCGACCGTGCCATCGAACGGCGAATCAAGAGTTATGTTCGGTGGAATGCGCTTGCCATGGTTGTGAAAGCCAACCGTCTGCATCCCGGTCTCGGCGGCCACATTTCCACTTTCGCAAGCGCGGCAACCCTATACGAAGTCGGGTTCAATCACTTCTTTCGGGGCCGGCGCCCGGGAACGGCGGGCGATATGGTCTTTTTCCAAGGGCATGCGGCGCCCGGTATTTATGCGCGGGCTTATATCGAAGGGCGGCTGAACGCGAAACAGCTCCATAATTTCCGCCGCGAGCTCCAAAAAGATGGCGGGTTGTCCTCTTACCCGCATCCTTGGCTCATGCCGGGTTTCTGGCAGTTCCCAACGGTTTCGATGGGCCTTGGGCCGATCATGGCAATTTATCATGCGCGTTTCAACCGGTACCTGCAGGATCGCGGCATCCTCGACACAAGCCAGACCAAGGTCTGGGCGTTTCTCGGGGATGGAGAATGCGATGAGCCTGAGACCCTTGGCGCCATCACGCTCGCATCGCGCGAAAAGCTCGACAACTTGATCTTCGTGATCAACTGCAACCTCCAGCGGCTCGACGGCCCCGTGCGCGGCAATGGCAAGATCATTCAGGAGCTCGAGGCCGCTTTCCGTGGGGCGGGATGGAATGTCATCAAGGTCATTTGGGGATCAGACTGGGACCGGTTGCTCGAGCGCGACAAGACTGGCCTTCTCATCAAGCGCATGGAAGAATGCGTGGATGGCGAGTACCAGCGATTCTCGATAGCGGACGGCGCTTATATCCGGAAGCATTTCTTTGGCAAGTATCCCGAGCTTCTCGAGCTCGTGAAGGACATGAGCGACGAGGAGCTTGAAAAACTGCGCCGCGGCGGGCTGGATCCTCAGAAGGTTTATGCCGCCTACAAAGCTGCCGTGGAGCACAAAGGGCAACCCACCGTCATCCTCGCAAAGACCGTCAAAGGCTACGGTCTGGGAGAGGCTGGCGAAGGTCGCAATATCTCACACCAGCAAAAGAAGCTCAACGAGCAGGAACTTCGGGAGTTCCGCGACCGCTTCAATATCCCGGTTCCGGACGAAGAAATAGATGACCTGCCATTCATTCGCCTGCCTGAGGGAAGCCCTGAGGAACGCTACCTCAAGGAGCGCCGCAAGGCGTTGGGGGGGCACGTGCCGGCTCGGGTCGTGACCGCACCACCTCTTCAGATGCCCGAGCGTGAGTACTTTGCCACCTTCTTTACGGGCAGCGAGGGGCGCGAAGTTTCCACCACCATGGCTTTCGTGCGCATGCTAAGTCACTTGTTGGGCAACAAAGACTTTGGACGTTTCATCGTCCCCATCATTCCGGATGAGGCGCGCACCTTTGGAATGGAAGCCCTGTTCCGGCAGTACGGAATTTACTCGCATGTTGGCCAGCTCTACGAGCCGGTGGACCGTGACCAGCTGCTCTACTACCTTGAGAAAAAGGACGGGCAGATTCTGGAAGAGGGGATTACGGAAGCGGGAAGCATGTCGAGCTTCATCGCTGCCGGCACTGCGTACGCGAATTACGGCGTCACGATGATGCCGTTCTTCATCTACTACTCGATGTTTGGTTTCCAGCGTGTTGGGGACCTGATTTGGGCAGCAGCTGACATGCGCGTGCGCGGTTTCTTGCTGGGCGCGACGGCTGGCCGCACGACACTCAACGGCGAAGGGCTCCAGCATCAGGACGGCCACAGCCACGTTCTTGCGTCCACGGTGCCGAATCTACTCTGTTATCATCCCGCCTTCGCCTACGAAATCGCCCTCATCCTGCAAGACGGCATGAAGCGAATGTTCGAGAAGCAAGAGGACGTGTTCTACTACCTCACGCTTGGGAACGAAAATTATGTGCAGCCGCCGATGGCTGAGGGCGTAGAAGAGGGCGTGCTCGAAGGCCTCTACAAATTCCAAAAAGGGCCCGACAAAGCAAAGTACAAAGCTCACATTATCGGCGATTTCAGTGCCATCAATTCCGCACTGGCTGCCCAGCAGATTTTGGCAGAACGCTATCACGTGAGCGCCGACGTGTGGAGCGCGACCAGCTACAAACGCCTCCGCTACGGCGCAATGGAAGCCGAGCGGTGGAACATGCTGCATCCAACGGCGAAGACTCGCAAGAAATCCTATCTCGAGCAGATTCTCGAGCCTGAGGAAGGACCTTTCGTGGCGGTTAGTGACAGCATGCGGATGGTACCGGACCAAATCGCAAAGTGGGTGCCCGGCGGATTATTGTCATTGGGCACCGATGGCTTCGGCCGTAGCGACACGCGCGAAGACCTCCGCCGGTTCTTTGAGATTGACGCGCCGCATGTGGTGGTTGCCGTGCTTGCGCGTTTGGCTGAGCGTGGTGAGATTAAGCCTTCGGTCGTGAAGAAAGCCATCGAAGATCTCGGCGTGGACCCAGAGCAAGGCTTCTCCTTGTTCGCCTGATTACTTGGTTTTAGCGATGAGCATGAGTTTGAGCCAGAAGCGCGTCGCGTTTCAGAAGAATTGCAGAGAAACTTGGTGAAGAGAGAGCAAGGGATTATGGCGATCGAAATCAAATTACCCGTGTTAGCCGAGGGCGTAGAGTCTGGGGATGTACTAAATGTGCTCGTGAAACCCGGGGACGTCATCCAACCCGACGACCCAATCGTGGAGCTGGAGTCCGAAAAAGCCACGGTTCCAGTCCCCTCGCCTGTAGGTGGACGAGTCAAAGAAGTCCTCGTGAAAGCAGGAGACAAAGTGCGCGTCGGCGAGACCTTAATTGTATTAGAAGAACCGGGTGAAGTCGTCGCACCGCCCACGGTCTCCGCCGCACCGCCCACGGCCGAATCGCCAAAGAATGAAACACAATTGTCTCCTACAGCACCAGTGCAGGAAGCCACTGGCACTGCAAAACCGGTGGAGATTAAACTTCCTGTCCTTGCCGAAGGTGTGGAGGCAGGCGACGTTCTAAACGTCCTTGTAAAAGTCGGCGATCTCATTCAGCCGGACGATCCAATCATCGAGCTCGAATCGGAGAAAGCCACTGTGCCGGTGCCCACGCCGGTCGGTGGCCGCGTGAAGGAAATCCTCGTCAAGCCGGGGGACAAGGTTCGTGTCGGCGAGACGCTACTGATTGTGGAGAGTGCAACCGACGTTCCTCTCGAGACTCAGCCGACCCTCAAGGAGGCGCCAGATGCGCGACCAGCTGCCGCAGCAGACGGGGACTCTAAACTTGCGGTGAGTAGCTCGCCCGGACCCAAAGCGGTTGCCGAACCTTTTGAATTGCCTGTCCAGCCATTGGCGCCCGCCGTAACGCCGGAGGATGAGTTTATCCCCGCGGGGCCGGCCGTGCGACGCATCGCGCGTGAAATCGGCCTTGATCTGCGGCGCGTGAAAGGAAGCGGAAAGAACGGGCGCATCCTCATCGAGGATCTCGACCCCTACATTCAAGAATATGTTCGTAAGCGAGGTGGAGCACAGGTAGCGGGGACGCTGCCTGTTCAGGCGCCTGAGCTTCCTGATTTTTCGCAGTGGGGACCCGTCCGCCGTGTGAAAGCAGACAGCGTACGGCGAAAGATCGCGGAGCACTTGACCCAAGCATGGTTAACAATTCCCCATGTTCACCAGTTCCATGAGGCTGACGTCACAGAGCTCCTCCAACTCCAGAAACGTCATCGGGAGCGGGTGAAAGAGCTGGGCGGCGCGCTGACCCTCACACCCTTCCTGATGAAAGCGGTCGTGATTGCGCTCAAGGAGTTCCCAGAATTCAACTCGAGTTACGACGCTCGTGCCGAGGAGATTATCTACAAGGACTACTACCACCTCGGGATCGCGGTGGATACGAAGGCCGGACTTATTGTGCCAGTGGTGCGCGACGTGGACAAGAAGAGCATTGTCGAGCTCGCCATTGAGCTCACCCAGCTCGCTCAACGCACCCGCGATCGAAAAGTGACCATTGAGGAGCTGCGGGGAAGTACCTTTACAATTTCGAACTTGGGCAGCATTGGGGGTGGCCACTTCACGCCAATTGTCAATTCGCCCGAAGTGGCGATTCTGGGCGTGGGCCGTGCCTCAAAGCGCGTCGTGCTCACGGAGAGCGGAGTTGCAGCCCGCGACTATCTCCCGCTTGTCCTTGGCTACGATCACCGCATTATTGATGGAGCCCAAGGGGCCCGCTTCATTGTGCGGGTAGCAGAAGTCCTCGAGAACTTCGAGGCAACGTTCCTCGGGTTCTGACAAACCGACTTGAAGCCTGTGCTCAAATCGCGAGTCGCACCTGCGCTCCCACAAAGTCGGTTGCATTCTTTGTTTCGAAACACGTGTGAGTAAGGACATGACGACGTTCGAACCCGTAATCGGTATGGAAGTGCACGTGGAGCTTGCCACAGAAACCAAGATTTTCTGCGGCTGTTCCACGAAGTTTGGTTCTGCCCCAAACACGCAAACTTGCCCCATCTGTTTGGGGATGCCGGGCGTGCTCCCCGTCGTGAATCGCAAAGCGGTTGAGTATACGATTCGCACGGCCGTGGCGCTCAACTGTGAAATTAGCGAACGGACGTGGTTCGATCGAAAAAACTACTACTATCCCGATCTGCCGAAGAACTACCAAATTTCGCAAAACTACGCGTGCCTCGGCACAAACGGTTGGATCGAGATAGTTGTTGGTGATCGCAAAAAACGCGTGCGCATCAATAACGTCCATCTCGAGGAAGATGCCGGGAAACTGTTACATCCTGAGCTCCCCGGTGCAGACTATTCTTTGGTGGACCTCAACCGTGCGGGAACGCCCCTCATCGAGATTGTGAGCGAGCCCGACATGGAGAGCGCTGACGAAGCGCTCGCCTACATGACGACGCTGAAGAATCTGCTCGAGTACATCGAGGTCAGCGACTGCAAAATGCAGGAAGGGCGCTTGCGGTTTGAGGTCAATATCAGCGTCCGTGAACGCGGGAGTTCGAAGCTCGGCACCAAGGTGGAAATCAAGAACCTGAACTCCATGAAAACCGCCCTGAAGTGCATCGAGTACGAAACGCGGCGCCAGAGCGAACTCCTTGCTTCGGGGGGTAAAGTTGTTCAGGAGACGCGCCTGTGGGATGAAGCCGCCGGTGAGACGCGCGCGATGCGGTCCAAGGAATTTGCCCACGATTACCGTTACTTCCCGGATCCTGACCTCGTGGAAATCCATATTCCCGCAGAATGGAGGGAGGCTGTTCGTGCTTCGCTCCCCGAGTTGCAGGAGCAGAAGCGTCGGCGATTTGTGGAACAGCTCGGGCTACCGGAGTACGATGCCCAAGTGCTCACAGCCTCAAAACAGGTCGCGACCTACTACGAGCGCGCCTTAGCCGCGTACAATAATCCGAAAGCGCTCAGCAATTGGATGATGACGGAGGTGCTCCGAGAGCTCCGGGAGCGAGATCTCGAAGCCAGCGAACTACCTCTCCGACCCGAAGGACTCGCGGCAATTGTCCGCATGATCGATGAGGGGAAGATCAGCGGCAAAATCGCAAAAAGCGTATTCAGTCGGGCGCTGGACACTGGCCGGGATCCGGAAGAGATTGTCCGCTCCGAGGGTCTTGTTCAGGTGTCCGACACAGGGGAAGTCGAGAAGTGGGTGGATGAAGCGATTGCCGAAAACCCCGATATGGCCGAGAAGATTCGCGCCGGAAACGAAAAAACTATCCAGGCGCTTGTTGGTCAGGTGATGAAAAAGTCACGAGGGAAAGCGAATCCACAGCTCGTGAATCAGTTGATCCGCACGAAGCTCATGAGTGGCTGACTCGTTGACGGTATTCGCGCGTGCAAGTGCGCTGCGAAAACCAAATCGCCGATCGCATGAGCTCACTTTGCCACGATGAACGAGAGGCCAGATTAGCTTGGCCCCCATTCCAAATGGGTAGGGCTCCAAGTGCCCTTTAGCATGGTCCAGCAGTCACAGAAATTTTCAGCAGCGTTTGTTCCCTGAACAGCATATCCTTTTCGGTGTTATCCGAGTTCCTCACTGAGAGGGCACTGATAGGGGGCTGAATCACTCGCTTGCCGCGTGCTCGGCGATCACGCCCTCCCCGACATCCCACTCGCCGCTAGCCAACGCGTTCTCAATGGATTTGACCCGATAACGCCGCTGAGTGCCGTCCGGGAGGCGGACCGTGAACTCATCCCCAACTCGCTTACCAAGGAACTGCTGAAAGAGGGGGGCCTTGTAGAAATAGATCCCTTCTTCCGGTTTCGCTTCCCACTGGCCCAGCAGCGTATAAACCTGCTCGGCCCCGCTATCCACGTCTTGCACGATCACACGCGTGCCAAAACCGATCTGCTCGGTGTTGACCTTGTCACGCGTCACGACGCGGGCTGTCGCCAAACCAAGCTGTAGGAAATGCGCCTGCTGCAGTAGCAGCACGTGCTTTTCGCGTGCGCCGTGGTACCCCGCATTTTCGCGCAGATCGCCCTCGGAGCGCGCTTTTTCAATTTCGCGTGCGTTCGCAGGAATCCGCACCGTGTTGAGCTCGTGCAGTTCGCGCACTGCCCAAGCATGCCCCTTCTTAGTGCAATAATGAATGCCTGAATCTGGATCGACAACGGTCGCTGTTTGTTGAGTCTGCTCTTCAAGCTCGCGGCGCGTAAGGCGTAGTGCCCGATCCGCGCCATTGCGGAAGACATCGTTGACAGCATTATGGAGCTGGATGATCCGGCGCAGCTCCTGCAATTGATCCAGCGGCATTTCCTTTGCGACTGCGGCAAGCAGCGCAAAATTGCGCCCGCTTATAAGCGTACGAACTTTGCCGATCAGCCACTTTGCAGCCGCAACTTCTTCGTTGGTCCCTCCGCCAATGGTCACAAGGCGGTGCCATTGCTCCATCTGATCGAACAGCTCAAAGATGAGCGAACTGAGGGGGAGGTAGTCTTCCAAATGCTCCCACTTTCCCTCGGTGAGGTTGCGCATGGCCCAGAGGTAGGTCTCTGGATTCGAAAGAGGATTTTCCATCAAGGTGCGAAGGGCTCGAACCGCGATGTCCACGTGATGCTCAGGATCCAAAAGAGTCCAGATCGCCTGTGCCAAGGCTGGCCGAGCGCGGGGGAGGAGTTCGCCTGCGCGCTCAAACACTTTGTCACCGTCGCGCTGCGCCAGTTCCTGCAAAGCGCGGGCTGCGTACTCGTCGTCCTCCATCTCGAGCAGCAATTCGTAGTTCTCAATCTTGGCGCAGAGCGCTTCTGCGTCGCACGGCAAATCGGGCAGTTGATTAGGAGCGATGCTTTGAAGATCTTGCAAAAGGTAGTGTGCCTCCAAGGCGCGAGCCACATCTGGGTTGTTGGCAAGGGAGGGTAGCAGAGCCTCACGCATCCGACCCACCAGCTCCGGTTCAGGTTCCGCGCCTGCACGCACCACCTCCCGAAGCTTTCGCACGGCGGCAATGCGATCCGCCATGGTCGTGTCGTGGGCAAAAAATCGTTCGGCAATCTCATCCACTGCACTGCGAGGTGCATTCCGAAGCACGATTTCGGCATGGGCACCCCGCCGCACATCGAAATCAATCCACGGGTCAATTCTCAGTTCATTACGGGCGCGGCTCCACCATTCGTTCCATTCCTCTTCGGGAATGACGGAGCCGACAAGGGCTTCTTTTAGCTCAGCTTGCTTGATGCGGCCCTGATTGCCTCTCAGCACCAACTTCACCAACTCGCTCGGCGCGCCTTGCCCGAGCTGATAGAGCTCCTGCGGATTCTTCCGGCGCCGCGCCAGAAACGAGTCCGGCGGACAGTAGGTGAGATGTTTTCGCAAGAACTCAATTGCGATCACGCGCCCCTTCTCTTCGGGGAAATCCAAAGTTATTTTCCCGGCGCTTAGATCGAGATCCGTAACAATTCCCTCACCCCAGTACGCGTGGGAGTAAACCTCGCCGGGCAGCAACTGGAGCAACGAATCAAACCGCTGAAACACTTGATCCAGTGGGAGTCCTTTACATGCCGCAATCATCGCAGAGAGCTGGGGAAGATGCGAGTATACCCCCTTCAGAGCCGCAGCTGCGTATGGGCGCAGTGGTTTTGAATCAGGCCAGAATCGTGCAGCGATCCGAACAACCGCATGCAGCAATTCCCATTGCTCGCGCGTTTTTAGCTCTTCCAGAGCCAATAGGAGCAGCTCGTGCGCACGCTCCAAGGCATGTGCGCGACGCATCGCTCGAATGAATTTGTCGTAGAACTCCGCCTCCTTCGGAGAGTCCGCGATTACCTCAAGCCAAGCATCATCGAGCCGATCCAAGTTGCCCGATTCAATGAGCGAAAGAATCTGTTGTTCGCGCGCTGAAAAATCGCCGATGTTCTCACCCATTCCATTCTCACCTCAAATGTGGCGTGCATTAGTGGCTTGGGATCCGAGATTCACGCAACAAGAAATAAACTTCTATTCATCCTCCATAGAACCTATTTAATTGCAGCATCTTTCTCCGTTTGCAAAATTGCAAAACAGTGGTCTCCTCGACCAGCGAGTCGCAACCGCCACAAGCCGCCCACACTTGCATGCCGACGTACCCCCTAAGGCCTTTGCGATTTCTTGTTCACGCGGAGATTCGTTAGAGGAGTTAATGTTCGCATCCGCGGTTCCCGGAAGTGCCCATCAGGGGATTTGCCGCCTGTACAACAAAGAAAGATAAAGTTTTTGAAGCTTCTTCGCACTGGCAGAAAAACCAGCTTCTTCGTCGAGGAGGCGACGAAAGGATTTCAATGATTCTAACAAAAGATCCTGTTCCAACCAACCTTGGACCGATTTTTTAGAAAAATATTGGCAAAAAACCTGCTCACCAGTTCCTCCCAGCAAACATCGCAACTAAAATAATATCGAATGCCCAAGAGGCGAAAAATTGCAAATTAAAGACTTAAGATATTTTGTTGGGAAATTTGGATCGGTTCGATTTTGTTCTTGCAAATCGCTATAAAATCGTTCAAAGCACGTAGTCACGGTTTATGGTGAGCTAAAGTGATGGTTTGCCTGCAAGCACCCCAGTGCCTTCAACACGACTTCCTTTAGCCGCACAAAGCCGAGAACTACCCATCAGGGAGGTACCTCAATGAGATTCAGTCGTTGCACCGCAGCCGCAATCGCCGCCACCGTGTGTTGGTTTACTGCGGTCGGGGATGCGGCAACCATTTTTTCCGATTCCTTCAATTCTTCCACCCTCGGACCGCAATGGAGCAGGAGCGGGACGGGAACGTGGCGCGTCCAGACCAGCACGACCTATCGTTACGGATCCTCGGGGTACGGGGTCACTCTCGACGATAGCGTTGGGGACTCTGCTTACGCCACGTCTCGCCTCGATCTAAAACTCAATCTCGCAACCGTTACGAATGTCGTCCTCACATTTAAGTTCCGCAATGTGGGGGACGAGGCTCATTCGTCAGATGGCCTCTATCTTTCGACCGACGGCGGACTCACCTATAAAAAGATCACCACCTGGTCGTTTCCCGCGATCTCGTCCTCATTCTCGGTTCAAACTGTGAACATTTCCAACGCCGCCTCATCGCTGGGGCTCGTGCTGGGACCAAATACCATTATCCGGTGGCAAGAATATGACAATTACCCACTGTCCTCCGACGGTGTGGCGATTGACGACGTTGTGGTGACGGCGGACACTGTGCCCTCCACTCGTGGTGGAGTGGGGGCCATTCCTTACACGAACGGGACGACTTTCCGAGTCTGGGCCCCGAACGCGTCCGCCGTCGCGGTCGCCGGTACGTTCAACAACTGGGATGGTTCGACTAACAAGCTCGCCAGCGAGGGCAATGGCTGGTGGTCGGTGGATTTCAACAAGGCGATTATCGGCGATCAATACAAATTCGTGATTACCCACCCAAGCTACGGCACCTTCTGGCGACAGGATCCGCAGGCGCGCCAAATGACAAACGACGCCGGTAACTCCATCATCGTGGATCCGGGCTACTCGTGGGGCAGCTACTCGTATTCCACCCCTGCTTGGAACGACACCGTCATCTACGAAATGCACGTGGGCACTTTCAACGATTCCCCCGGTGGTGGCCCCGGCAACTTTGCTTCCGTTACGGCCAAAATGGATTACCTCCAAAGCCTTGGCGTGAATATGCTTCTCTTGATGCCCTGCACGGAGTTCCCGGGCGATTTCTCTTGGGGCTATAATCCCCACAGCCAATTCGCGCCGGAAAGTGCGTATGGTTCCGTGCAGGCGCTCAAGGCACTTGTGGATGCGGCGCATGCGCGGGGCATCGGCGTCATGATGGATATCGTTTTCAACCACATGGGCTCGAGCCCGTACGAGTCGAGTATCCCCCTGTGGAATTTCGATGGAGAAAGCTATGGCAACGGCGGCATCTACTTCTTCTCTGACTGGCGCAAGGTGACGCCTTGGGGCTGGTCTCGTCCGGATTACGGCCGCGGCGAAGTTCGCTCCTTCCTAAAAGATGCAGCCATGATGTGGCTCAATGATTACCGAATGGACGGTCTGCGTTGGGATTCCACTTGCAACATCCGCGCGCTCAACAATGGCGGCGGTGGGGATATTCCCGAGGGATGGAGCCTCATGCAATGGATCAACAACACAATCGATTCGTCCGCAAGCTGGAAACTCTCCATCGCGGAAGACATGCAGAACAACGATTGGCTCACCAAGCCCACATCGAGTGGCGGTGCCGGCTTCGATTCGCAATGGGATCCAAGCTTCGTGCACCCGATTCGATCCACGGTGATCACAAGCAACGACGCCGACCGCAACATGTACACGGTTCGCGATGCGATCACCCATTACTACAATGGCTGGCATCTCCAGCGCGTGATTTACACGGAAAGCCATGACGAGGTTGCCAACGGCCACAGCCGGCTTCCCGAAGAGATTTGGCCGGGCAACGCCGGCAGCTGGTATTCAAAGAAGCGCTCCACTCTCGCGGCGGGCATTCTCTTTACCGCACCGGGGATTCCCATGATCTTCCAAGGACAAGAGTTCCTCGAGGACGGCTACTTCTCCGACGGCGATCCGTTGGATTGGTCGAAGACCACGACGTATGCGGGCATCTTGCAGCTCTACAAGGATCTCATCAAGCTCCGCCGTAACTGGTACAACAACACCCGCGGGCTGCGCGGCAATAACGTGAATGTGTATCATATTAACAACACGGACAAAGTCATTGCTTACCACCGTTGGGATCAAGGTGGCCCCGGCGACGATGTAGTCGTTGTCGCGAATTTTGCCAACCGCGCCTACACCTCTTACAACATTGGCATGCCACGTGGCGGCACGTGGTACGTGCGCTTCAATAGCGACTGGAACGGCTATTCGAGCGACTTTGGCAACTGGAACAGCTATAACACAACGGCAAACTCTGGGGCCAAAGACGGCATGAACTATAATGCCAACGTTGGCATTGGGCCGTATACAGTGATTATCCTGTCGCAGTGAGTCCTTGCACCCCCTGTGCAAGCCTGTGACTGCAGAGACCGGACGCCCCGTCGGCCCGACGGGGCGTCCCGCTTTTTTCCACGCCGTTAGCGTTGACATTTCGGGTCCGTTGCCATAAAGTAGATGACTAAAGGTTGCAGCTGGACGATCCAGAAACGGCGTAGCAACACGGCGCTACGCGAAGGGGTATGGCGGTCGCTGCGCACGTCTGGGTCAAAGCTCCACGGGGATAACAATGAAGCTACAATGCCACAAATGTGGGGCCAGTTGGGACGCTGAGGCGGACTCGACGACCGGACTTGTTCAGTGTCCGGAGTGTTTTGCCGTCGCGCCACTTGCAGCAGCGACACCAATGCAGGGCAACCAGAAAATGCGAGCAGCAGATTCTACCCTGCATGAGATGCCAACTGTCATCGAGAATAGCAGTCCGACCCAAGCCACGTCAGCGCATGAACTCCCTACGATCGAAGTCGACAAGTCAACCCACCTCGGCGCCTTTGATAAGACCCAAATTGGGCCGCAAGAAGCTCCGACCGAACGTTCATCTTTTCGGCGCGCCGCTGCGGAAGATCTGAGGTCTCCGCAGCAAAGAGCTGTCTCCTCTTTCCCTCAACCAACGGTTTCGCAGGAGCGCGCGAAACAATCTGCACTGAATCAGCAGCGGGAAGACCCACAAAGCCCGTCGCCCCGAGAAGCGACAATCGCATCTGCGTCTACAATTGTGGAGCCTCCAGCAGCTGAAACTACTGAGGGAGAAATTCCCAGCATTGCGGCTCGTAAACCGTCCCGCGCGACCGGGAAGAGCGCTGCTGGCGGATTCCGCAAAGGTGCCGACCTTACGGGGATTACATTAGGCGGCTACGAGATCAAGAGTAAGCTTGGCAGCGGGGGAATGGGGACGGTGTATCTGGCGCGGCAAAAGTCGCTCAATCGTGACGTGGCACTGAAAGTGCTCCCAGCCGAGCTTGCTGCCAATCCCGAGTTTCTGGTGCGGTTTACCCGCGAGGCCCTTAGCGCCGCCCAACTCAATCACCATAACATTGTGCAAGTGTACGATGTCGGCGTTGAAGACGAAACCCATTTCATTAGCATGGAGTACGTCCGGGGAAGTAACCTCGGCGAGATCGTGCGTCGTGACGGAAGACTGCAAGTCGAAGATGCCGTCAGCTACGTGCTTCAAGCTGCCCGTGCTCTTGCTTATGCTCATCGCCGTGGCTTTGTGCATCGGGATATTAAGCCCGAAAACCTTCTGCTGAACGAACACGGCTTAGTAAAAATCGCGGACATGGGGTTAGCCAAGTTGCGCGGTTGGGTGGAGGGCGATTCCGGCGGTCACCCGGATCGTGATGCCATCCTGATGCAGGCCGCGACAGATGTGACCATGCCTTCCGTGGCGATGGGGACGCCAGCCTACATGCCCCCCGAGCAGGCACTTGACGCAGCAAATGTGGACCACCGCGCTGACCAGTATTCTCTGGGCTGCACCCTCTACTACCTCGTCGCCGGTAAGCCTCCTTTCTCGGGCACCACCGCTTACGAAATTATCACTAAGCAAAAAACCGAACCTCCTCCTCCCATTGACCTTTACGTGCGCGCAGTGCCGCCTGCGCTGAAAAAGATTCTCGAGCGCATGCTGGCCAAGAATCCGGTCGACCGCTATCCGGACATGGACGCCGTGGTGCAAGATCTCGAGGAGTTCCTTGGCGTCGAGACGGAGAAGGGCGTATTTCGCCCTCGGGAAACGCATTTGGCGGAACTCGAGGAATGTCAGAAAGAATACTACAGTGCACCGGCAGTCGGTCTCCGCAAACTTGTGCTGTTGGGCTTCTGGGCTGGGCTTCCGCTTTTGTCGCTGGCGCTGATGTTCTTGGGGCTGCCGCGTCTTGGCCTTTTCCTGTTGGGTTCGATGTTGGTAGCTGCTCCAGCGCACGTGGTGCTCGACGGCATTCTTCACCGCTCGTATCTTTTCCGGCGGTGTCGGGCGGCCGTCTTTGGGATGTCGTGGCGATCGTGGATCGCAAGCGCGGCCCTGCTCCTGCTCTGTGGTTTCCTCGTTTGGCAGACGGGCTTTTCGGCGTGGTTGGTGGGGATTGTGCTTTTGGGTGCCATCCTTGCAGGCGCCTATGAGTTCGCCGTGTTGCGTCCCCTGCGGAAAC
The DNA here is from genome assembly GCA_003290465.1 of Candidatus Sumerlaea chitinivorans. Classification (GTDB taxonomy): domain Bacteria; phylum Sumerlaeota; class Sumerlaeia; order Sumerlaeales; family Sumerlaeaceae; genus Sumerlaea; species Sumerlaea chitinivorans. The sequence goes on along the minus strand of CP030759.1, from coordinate 1,668,860 downwards.
AGCGTGCACCGGTTTTGGAGCGCCTCCGTCAACTCCTAAAACAGCTCCGTCTGCGGGGTGTTTCCGAGGATGGCTTAGAAGATTTCGTAAGTCGCTTTGCCGGGCGCGATTGGGAAGAACTCTTTGAAGAGCTTTTTGGCTACGAAGCGCTTGTGAGAGCGCGAGCTCGAACCTCCGGAATGGATAGTGTCGAGCGGCGCCGAAAACATGCGCTCTGGCGCGATCCGTTGATCGAGTGGCTCGACCGGCTTGAGGAGCAGCGCAGGAAGGCCAGGGAACTCCGTGTGTTGGCCAAAGCCGAGCAGAAACGTTTGCGTGCTCAAGGCGTGGCTGAGGATGAGGCCGTACGCAGGGCTCAGGAAGCTGCAACGGTCATCCTTACAGAAATCGCCCAGCAGCACAAGACGCAATATGCGGATCCCTTCGCCGAGGAGCGACGCAAATCCCGTGTGTCGGTTACAGCGGGCGCGTTTGCACAACTCTATCGCGTTGTGCGCGGCATAGCTGGTGTCGCTTGTGTCGGACTTTTCCTTTTCCCCTATGTTCAGGCTGGGTCGGCTGCGACAGCGCAACAAACCCTTCGAAGCCTTGTTATTTCGGCGTTCACAGATCCACTCGGCTGGACACTCACAAACTGGCTTCTTGTGTGCGGGATTGCCCTCCTCATCTCTGCCCTTTCGGCACGGTTCTTAGCGCCGACTTTGGTGACGGCGGGGTCGGTGGGGATGGCGGGACTTGCCTTTGCGGCTCCGTTAGTCCAAAAGGCTGTCGGTGCAGTCAGTGCGTCGGCTCCGCAGGTTCAAGCGTACCTGGCTTCCCCCCAGTATGTGTTTTTGGGTGTGATCGGTGTTGGTCTGGTCCTTCTCATCGGGCAGAAGCTACTGACCGGAAAGTTATAGCTCAGCTACGCGTCTCGCTCAGAAATCTTTCTTTTCTTCTCTTCCGTGAGCCTCATCTGCTGGAGTAATTCTCGGATCCTTCAAGCTCTGACAGCCGCTCAGCCAGTTAAACGTTTCTTTACAGTTGCGCGCGCAGCTTGCGTATAGCAGTAGCTGTTTTGCAGTTTAGCACAGGTGGCATTTATGGGCGAGACGGAACAAGTACAACGGACGATTCAGGCGATCCGCGGCACGAAAGATGTCCTGCCGGCCGAGTCGCGTGCTTATCAATGGGTTGAGGAAACAGCGCGAAAACTTTTTGAAGCTTACGGTTATCGGGAGATCCGAACGCCCATCCTTGAGCCCACAGAACTCTTTGTGCGGAGTGTCGGCGAAGCGAGCGATATCGTGGTTTCCAAGCAGATGTACACGTTCACGGATCCCGGAGACCGCTCGAACACGCTCCGCCCCGAAGGCACGGCTGGCGTCGCGCGAGCTCTCATCGAGTCGGGTCTGCTTAAAGAGACATCTCAGCAGAAACTCTACTACATTGGCCCGATGTTTCGTTACGAAAAGCCCCAGAAGGGGCGACTTCGCCAGTTCACCCAAATCGGCATCGAGTTTTTTGGAGTCGCGCATCCCGCGGCGGATGCTGAGATCATCACGATCTGTGATCGTTTTCTGCGCAAGTTAGGATTCCCACAGGTCACGACACGGTTGAATAACATCGGTTGCAAGGAGTGTCGCCGCGCATACAACGAACGGTTGCGTGAGGAAATCGCCAAACTTGGAGCCAGCGCAGGGGAAGGAGAACCGCAGTGGTGCGAGCAGTGTCTGCGGCGCGCGGAGCTAAACCCCATGCGGGTTTTCGACTGTAAGCTCGAGGATTGCCAAAAGCTCGCAGCAAAATTGCCAAAAATCGCCGATGCCGTGTGTGATACCTGCACGCGCCACGCGGAGCGGCTGGCGGGCCTCCTCGATTCCGTTGGCATCCACTACGAACTTGCCCCTGAGCTGGTGCGGGGCCTCGACTATTACACGCGAACTGTGTTCGAGATCGTGCATGGTGGTTTGGGTGCACAAAACGCCGTGATTGGGGGAGGTCGCTACGACGACCTCATTGAAGAGCTGGGTGGTCCCCCGACGCCCGCCGTGGGTATGAGTATCGGTGTGGAGCGCCTGCTTCTTGCTCTCGAGGCCAACGAGATCGAGCCGCCTCCGCCGCCGGAAGTCGAGTTTTACATTTTAGCGTTGGATGAAGAAGCTCTCGATGTCGCGTTCCGGCTTGCCGAGCATGCGCGCACCAACAACGTGCCCGTAATTTTCGACTGCCAGCCACGCAGCGCCCGAGCGGGACTAAAGGCCGCAAACAAGGCGGGGGCGCGTGTGGCGCTGATCATTGGCGCCGATGAAGTCCAGCGCCAAGTGGTCCAGTGGAAGAATCTCGAATCAAGCGAGCAGGTGGAATTGGAGCTTGCCGAAGTCGAACGCAATCTCACCGAAATGTAGAGTTTACCGTAGCAACTGGAAGCGAGCAAAATTTACGAGGGAAGGAAGCTTATGCCTTTGGCAAATCAACCACGCACGTGTTACTGTGGCGAGGTTCGGCCGAGCCATATCGGCCAAAAAATTGTTCTCAAAGGGTGGGTGCATCGTCGCAGGGATCACGGGGGCGTGCTGTTTGTCGACCTACGCGATCGGGAAGGTCTGTGTCAGATTGTCTTCGATCCGCAGCACATAAGCGCGGAGCGCTTCGAAGCTGCAGGAGCGCTTCGCGATGAATATGTCATTGCTGTGGAGGGACTCGTCCGGCGCCGCCCAGAGGGGACGGAGAACCCCAATCTCGCAACGGGCGAGGTCGAATTGCTGGTGGATGAATTTGAAGTCCTCAACACGTGCCGCCCCTTGCCCTTCAAACTGGACGAATACACGGCAGTAAACGAGGATGTCCGTCTGCGTTACCGTTTCCTTGATCTCCGCCGACCGGAAATGCAGCGGAATTTCCTCATGTCCCATCGCCTCTATCAGGAGGTTCGCAACTATTTCTCCGAAAACGGGTTTATCGAGTTCACCACGCCGATTTTGACGAAGTCTACACCCGAGGGCGCACGCGACTTTCTTGTTCCCTCGCGCCTCAATCCGGGATGTTTCTATGCTCTGCCGCAGAGTCCGCAGTTGTTTAAGCAGTTGCTCATGGTCGCTGGATACGACCGCTATTTCCAAATTGCGCCCTGCTTCCGCGACGAAGACCTGCGGGCAAATCGGCAACCCGAGTTCATGCAAATTGACATCGAGATGAGCTTTGTCACGCCCGAGGACATTTTCCACTATATGGAGGGGATGGTTTGTCGCGTGTGGAAGGCCTGCCTTGGCATGGAGCTTCCGCGCCCGTTTCGCCGGATTCCCTACGACGAGGCGATGCTCAAATACGGGAGCGACAAGCCCGACCTGCGGTTCGACCTGCCCATTACCGAGCTCACTGACTTCTTCGCTGGCACGGATGTGAAAGTGTTTGCCTCCGCGCTCGCCGCACGGGGTCGAATCCGCGGTTTGCGGGTTCCCGGCGGCGCCAACTTCTCGCGCAAACAGCTGGATGACTACACCGCATTTGTGGCTACCTACGGCGCCAAGGGCCTGGCGTGGTTTAAGGTGTTGGAGAACGAACTCCAATCGCCCCTCACCAAATTCCTGTCACCGACTCAGGTGGAAGGCCTAAAGCAGCGCATGAGCGCGGAGGTGGGCGACATTATTTTCATTGTCGCAGCCAGCGAGAAGGTTGTGTGCGACTCCCTCGGGCAGCTCCGCTTGAAAATTGCGAACGATCTTGGGCTCATTCCAGAGGGCACGTTCTCGTTCGCATGGATCACGGACTTCCCGTTGTTCGAGTATTCGGAGCGAGAGAAGGTATTTACGCCGTCGCACCATCCGTTCACGGCTCCAGTGGAAGAGGACATTTGCTACCTCGATGAGTACAACGCAGATCCGCAAAAGTGGCAAGGCGTGCACCCCGACGATCACCCGCTCCGAAAAGTCCGGGCCCTTGCCTACGACCTTGCGGTAAACGGCGAAGAGCTGGGCGGCGGATCCATCCGTATCCACCGCCGCGACGTGCAGAACAAAGTCTTCCGCGCAATCGGGATCGACGACGAAACGGCCGAGCGGAAGTTCGGGTTCCTACTGGACGCCCTCAGCTATGGCGCACCACCTCACGGCGGACTCGCCTTCGGCGTCGCACGCATGCTAATGTTGCTCTTGGGCGAAAAATCCATCCGTGAGGTGATTCCATTCCCCAAGACGCAGAGCGGGGCCGACCTCATGGTCAATGCGCCGAGCCCGGTGGAAGAGGAGCAGCTTCGCGAGCTATGCATTCGGGTTGTTCTGCCTGAACCTGAGAAAAAGTGACGTTGGAAGGCTCCGATTTTCGGCTCGTCACGGCACTTCGGAAGAGGCAGTTCGCTACTTCTCTGAAGCACTTCGATGCAATAGCGGGAGCAACAGCTCATCGGGGAACATCGGAGACGTTTTTCAGCCGCTCTCACGGAGCAGCCGTAAAGATGCGGAGCAATGCCTTGTTGCTTCTACTGAGAGGCAGCACGGTACCGGGCGAAAATTAGGCTCGAGAATTCGATCGGAAGTCTTTGGGGCACTGCGATCCGAAGCTCCAACGCTGGTGCTGGATACTTCACGGAAAAGCACGGGCTTACCCACCCTTGCGGTGGCGAGAGCTCACCTTCATGAATCTCTGCGATGACGGGCTCACTTGCGGACCATATCAGAGTCAGCTCTCGTGACCCACGTCTCCAATGAACTCCATTGGACGTGAGGTGGAGGTGCCCGGGAGCGAAGTGCCACCACAAAATAGTATCGCGAGCTAAGTTGAGCAACTCGGCTTCGGACGTACGCGCATTTGCAAGTGGAGCCACCGTGTCGTGCACCCAGAAGGCGTCAGCTTCTTCTATATCAATGTCCGACGCTACGTTTTCTCGGAGCAAGCTTTGAGCCTCTTTGTTCGACAAACGGCGGATGCACCGGCGGTGAACGAGTGGCGCGTAACCGTCATGTTCAGCACATATCTTTTGGTGGGGCGCCAAGTCGTTTTCTATTATCCGTGTGCGTGCGACGCGTCCCCACAAGAATGGGCCAAGCATTTGCGACTGATTTTGCTGCCCAATTTCCACCGTGTTATGGGCGGCGGTAGAACGAAACCAATCACGCCACACACGCTCCCCGTGATAGCAATACGTTCCCGGATCTACAAGGACAGGGTATCCAGCTATGTCCAACGTTACCGAGAGGGCATCAGCATGAGCATGGGCATAGATCGGTGGCATTCCATGCGGACCAAAATCTGCGAGCACACGAGTTTTCGGGCCTCGCAGGACCACAAGTCCGCAATGTGAAAATAGCTGAGCATCGCTGGTGTTCGGCGGCACGCGGGCGGTTCCCGGCAAAGGTGCGACTGATTCACTTGGTGGCGAACAGAGCCGAGCGACTCGTTCTTGCGGTCCCCACACCAACCCCAAAAGCGGGATTTGGCGAACACTTGGTTCGACCTCTTTCCCTGATAGCAGGGCAAGTATTTGGCCTAATTCATGAGGCCGAATCGGCTGACCCGTGGGTAGGACATCCCCTTCATCATCATCGCCGAGGTGCGGCAAAGGCTCCTCGTCCCTGCAAACTGTCAAAAGCAAATTTGCAGAAGCTTGCCAGCGCTCCAGCCACGAATCCGGAATGCGGAGGCCGTGTTGAGCTCGCACCCGTCCTGCCGCAAAGGACCAAACGAGCACCTCGCAAAGATAGCTAAGGCACATTTCTATGGAGCTGCCGTCAGGCAAAATCTGCCGAGGGATTTCGCGATCGAGAATCGCCCTTCCTCGCTCCGCAAACTGGGCAGCCTTAGGCAGCCATGGCCAAGCTAATCCAGCCACCTGGAGGGCAACTCCCTCCGCGATCAGATGATTGTTTGCAGAGGAATAGAGGGAGCGAAAGCGCCAGCAATAATCCGCGTAAAGCGCAATGTGGAATCCAATTTCTTGCCACTCGTGCTCGGTCGGGCTCGTGAGTGGTTCGATCAAAGCAAGAGCCCACGTCCACGCGACAACTCGCACTGCAAGCTCAATGCCACTTGTCCAGTGAACACCGCGGTAAGGCGGATTTGAGCGAACGAACGAAAGTATGTCCTCAACCACGCGCCGAGCCAAATCGCCGTCACGGGTAAGTCTCGCAGCAATGGCCCATGGCACAAGCCAAGGCATCCGTCCGAGTTCCCAAACGTATTTGACCTCGCCTAAGCGCGATTGATGGCGATAATTAAGGCGAAAGGCTGATACGTCCGACGGCCAGTTATCGCCGGTAACTGGATCACAAAACCAATTGACCGGCGTACCAAAGTCTCGTTCGGGAGCGCCAAGCATCGACAGCACATGGGCGCGAGAACTCAGAGCGATGGAGCGAACGCGCTCATAGAAGCCAAGGTGGGCAGCTAATGGCGCTAACTCTTCGTTTGTGAATCTCAGCTCCAGCTGTTGTTGGCTAGGTGGACGAAACGAAGTTCGCTGAATTGGTGGCCTGAAGCGTGCCCGCCACTGCGCATCCACAGCGCAGCGGACGCGATGTGGGATTTCACGCAGCGGCATAGCCCGCATTCGATAAAAATACCATTGGAGCCGCTTCATAGTGCTACCGGGAATTTCTTGTGAGAATCAGCTATGCGAAACTGTCTGTCCACGCAAACAGCATTTTCCAACCTAAACGACTACGCTAGACTGCAGTGTGGAAGCGTTCGTCTCGACCTGCAGAGAATTCTTTTACGTGTGATTACAAATAGCTAATGATTTCCGCAAAAGCTCAGAAATTGGTTAGAGCGAAATATTCCTCATGCCATGGGCATCATGGCCCGTCTGGTGGTAACAGTGTGGGGTCGTGAGGGGCTGACCACAAAGTGTGGATTTACAAAGGCATGTTAATGCGTCTGTTTTGCGAAATGCTGAAACCGCGCTACTAAGTAGCCGAGGTGTATTCGTTTTTCCATTCAGTGACAGTGGCCAAAACAACCTGCATAAGCAGGATGAGGTTGGCAAGAGCCGATACTTGAGAGAATGCTCCAAATACAAGGCAACGCTTTCCGACGCGTTGTTTGGCGCCGTTTCACCGTAGCCAATGTGTAACAGTTTCTGATTTAAGTAATAGCAGGCTCGCGAACAAGGAATCAGCGTGGGAGCGCGATGGCGGTGCTTTACACGAACAACACCCCAAGACCTCTTTGGGGGTTTTCTTCCGCTTTGGTATTGACCTGAAGAGAACGAGCGTGCATTTGTGAGTAACAGACGAAAAACTGCTCAGTGGGCGTGAGAAGATGATCAATAGCAGAGTGTTCCCCTTGTGGGTTGGCAGGTTCGTCGTTAGTTTGTGTGTTTTGCTTATAGCTTCTTCGGCACTGGCAATCCCCGGTTGGATGACCGACTTTGAAGCTGCGATTTCGCGAGCGCGAAATGAGGGAAAGCCGCTCATTGTGGATTTTGGAGCACCAAGCTGTCCCGCGTGCCGTCAATTGGAACGCGAAACCTTGAGTGACTCGTCCGTTCAGCAACAGCTTGCGAGTTTTGTTAGGGTCTATGTGAACGGAAACGAGAAAACTCAGCTTCGCGAACAATTCGGCGTCCAGTACTACCCAACGCTTGTTTTCATGAGTCCATCGGGGAAGGTTCTCCATCGGGAGGTGGGTTTCGTCGATTCTAACCAGTTGAATGCTGCGGTCTCCCGTGTGGTTGCTAACGTGCGGGCAACCGAGACCAAAGCGCTCGTCGCAGGAGCAAAGAACGGGTTGCCCAAGCAGCAAAGCGCGGGGGATTCCTCAGGAAAGAATGGCATGAAAAGCTCTTTGGTCGCCCAAGGCAAAACAGGAGTTCAAACGAAAGGAGCGAATCTCTACGACATGGTTGCGGCTCGTCAGGCCGCTGCCCGTCCCGCAGTAGCCATAGCCCCAGCAGTTGCTGAGGGGGAATCAGTACGTGTCGAGTTTGCGGCAAATGCAGCTTCTGAAGCAGGAAAGAGTGGCTTCAAGAATGAATCGGGCTTGGGTGGAGCAGAGGGAACAAGCAGGCAACTGGCCCAAGCTCTGCCGGTGCCAAAGAGCATCGAAACGCCCGCGCCGCTTCTAAATGTCCCGAGTACATCCACCCCTTCTCTGGCGGAGCAGAAAACCACCGAGAAACCTGCCGCGACGCCAGCAGCAACGCCAGCTGGCACCGCTTCGACACCTGCGGAACCTGAAAAGAGCAGTAAGGAGCTCCCAGAGTCCGTAAAGAAGCTCCAACAGATGGGCAGCTCGACGAAAGCCTCCCCGCCCGCCACGCAACAGGGTGAACAGAAAGTGCCAGAAACGCCCGCAAAGCCCACTCAAACCCCCTCTTCCGTTAAGACAGCCGAAAGTAGCAAAGCTCCAGCGGAGAGGCCTTCCTCTGCTTCGTCTCGGAAACCCTCTACAAAACCTCAGGCCGAAACCGCAGCGAAGCCATCTGAGAGTGCAGGTCGCGACACCGGGTCGAAAGATGAAGCTGCGGCGAAGAGCGCACAAAAGAAAACCTCGCCTGAGGATATTGAGCGTTGGTTCCAAGACGCCGAAACCAAACTTCTTTCCGGCTACAAGAAGGAAGCTCAGGCAATGTATGCAAAGGTCGTCAACAGCGACCCCACAAACATGTCAGGCAAAAGCGACTTAGCGTTCATCAAGATGGTGGCGCTCATGGTGGATCGTGACGACGACCTGCTTCGCAAAAAGGCGTACGAGAAGATCCGTGAATTCCTTGCTCGTTATCCGAATTCACCGTACCGCGATTACTACACGGTGGTGCGCGCCACATTGGCTGCGGACTTAGGCAATTATGCCGAGGCGCATGCTCTGCTGGATCGTTTCCCCGAGGAGTTCCCAAACTCGCGCTATGAAGAGCTTGCTCGCACTGTGTGGCAAAGCTTGCCCACGAGGTTCGATAAGCCGGCGACGAAACCGACGGAGTCGGCGAAATCGCGGTCTGCGGCGAGCAGTCAGAAATCAACCGCGGGGAGTAAGAGCAGCTCCGCTGCCAAGCCCTCTTCTACTAATGCGAGCTCGCAAAAGGGGACCTCAAAGGCTACGGACTCAGGCACAAAAAAATCGTCCTCGTCAAAGCCACAGGACTCTGCTGCGAAGACGTCGAAAAGTTCATCCTCGCGGTAGCCACGTAACCCCCCGCGGTCGGAAATATGGCAAGAGCCCTGTACAGGGCGGCTGTTCGTGCTTTTCTTGCTTCCGGTGGCACACGGGGGAGGGATGACCAATCGAATGAAACAGGAGCACCGGTATAGCTCCAAACGGACAGTCCATGGAATTCAAACTCCACACAACCTTTGAGCCGCGAGGCGACCAACCTGAGGCAATCGAGTCCCTTGTGAAGGGCATCGAGAAGGGCCTGCGTTATCAGACACTTCTTGGGGTGACCGGTAGCGGTAAGACATTTACGATGGCAAACGTTATTGCGCGCGTCAATCGCCCCACGCTTGTCCTCGCCCACAATAAAACGCTGGCTGCTCAGCTTTACCGCGAGTTCAAAGAGCTTTTCCCTGAGAACGCGGTGGAGTATTTTGTAAGCTACTACGATTACTATCAGCCGGAAGCCTACCTGCCCCAAACCGACACCTATATCGAGAAGGACGCTGCGATTAACGAAGAGCTCGATAAGATGCGCTTGGCAGCGACCAAGCACCTCCTCGAGCGACGGGATGTCATTGTTGTGGCCAGTGTCTCGTGCATCTACGGTATCGGGTCTCCGACCGATTTTCACCTCATGGTTGTCTTGGTGGAAGAAGGGCAGTCCATCACGCGTGCGGAGTTTCTTCGACACCTTGTGGATATCCAGTATACACGCAACGACTTGGATTTTTACCGCGGCACGTTTCGAGTGCGCGGGGACGTGGTGGATGTGTTCCCGCCTTACGAGGAGAAAACGGCAATCCGTGTGGAATTCTTCGGCAACGAGGTCGAGGCCATCTACGAAATTGATTCACTCACCGGTCAGCGGTTGCGCAGGCTACGACGGGCCCTTATCTATCCGACGTCTCATTATGTGACATCGCGGTCGACGTTGGAGCGAGCCATCGCGTCCATTCGCCAGGAATTGCAGGAGCGGTTAGAAGAGCTCCGACGCGCAAACAAGCTCGTCGAAGCGCAGCGCTTGGAGCAGCGCACCACTTACGATTTGGAGATGTTGGAGACCGTTGGGTACTGCCAAGGGATTGAAAACTACTCGCGGCACCTCACCGGGCGAAAACCCGGCGAGCCTCCCTTCACTCTTCTAGACTACTTCCCAAAGGATTTTCTCGTATTCATTGATGAGAGCCATGTCACGCTCCCGCAATTGCGGGGCATGTACGAGGGCGACCGTTCCCGTAAACTCGTGCTTGTCGAATATGGTTTTCGATTACCGAGTGCGTTGGACAACCGCCCACTGAAGATCGAGGAATTTGAGGAGCGGGTCAATCAGGTGATCTTTGTGAGTGCCACGCCGGGCGAGACGGAATTGCGCAAGTCCATGGGCATCGTCGTTGAACAGCTCATTCGCCCAACGGGCCTTGTGGATCCCCAAATCATTATTCGTCCCGCCACCGGCCAGACCGAGGACGCCATCCCAGAAATTCGCCAAAGGATTGCGCGCGGCGAACGCGTTCTCGTGACCACGCTCACCAAGCGCATGGCCGAAGAATTGACCGAGTACCTTTGCGAATTAGGAATCGCCGCAAAGTACATGCATTCCGACATTGATGCGATCGAACGCACGGAAATCATACGCGATCTGCGGTTGGGCAAGTTTGACGTCCTTGTGGGAATTAACCTTTTGCGCGAAGGGCTCGACCTGCCGGAGGTTTCGTTGGTCCTGATCTTCGACGCCGACAAAGAAGGCTTTTTGCGGGGCCATACGGCGTTGATCCAGACGTGTGGGCGCGCTGCGCGAAACGTCAATGGCACCGTCATCATGTATGCTGACGTCATCACCGAGGCCATCCGCAAGACCGTTGAAGAAACCGAACGGCGTCGGGCACGCCAGCTCGAATACAACCGCAAGCACGGCATCACCCCAGAGTCCGTGCGCAAGGAAATCAAAACGATCCTCGACACGGTGTATGAGGCCGATTACGTCGAAGTGCCCATGGCCGCCGAAGCCGAGGCAGAGTACATTCCCGCTGAAGAAATTCCAAAGCGCATTGAACAGCTTCGCAAAGAAATGCGTGAGGCTGCAGCAAAACTGGAATTCGAGAGAGCCGCCGAGCTGCGGGATCAGATTCTTGCCCTTGAGGAGAAACTGCGAACGGGTGGGGATGCTGTTCTCGCCACCGCCGTGCCAAGAGAACAATTTGTCCCGCAACATCGGGGACGTTATCGCAGGCGCTCACGCCTTTAGAGGTCTTATGTCATCCCTGTGCTTTGCTTATATCTCACGAATGCTGACGAATTAGCCTCAGTGCTTCCCAAGAAGGTTTTTCAGACGCCTCCTCCCAAGCGCGTGCGATTGGGCCCAAGATGATGTCTCAGAATGTGGGGAGTGTGTGCTGCCAACGGGGCGAATAGGGTTACGGTCTCCGCCTCACGGCGGCTGCAGGCCGTTGCCCTTCGATCGAGGAGTTCTTCAAGTCCTTGGCGGGGTTGTTCGTCGTCACAAATGTTGAGTTCACCAAAGACTGCTGGATATTGACAACGGTCGTTAAGGAAACGGTTTCAAGAGGAGTGCCTAACGCTGCAGAAGTCAACGGTGCGCGTCCTGCGTAGACGGTCAATTGAAGCGCTACGGACTTCGGAAGCGCGGGTGCATCTGGTCCAACCACAGTCGAATCCCATGATGTTTTCCACGGGGTGGGACTCGTTGTAGAAGAATCCCAATAAAGGGTTCCAAAGGACAGCACATTGAATGCCACGGGGGACGCAAGGGTTCCCGTGGTTGTGGACACTTCACGGATCAAGACGTTTGGACTGCCGTCAAACGTTCCGACGTAATAGTGGATCGAGTAGTATCCCCCTGCACCGGGGATACGGAACCGCAAATCCGTAAGGGAGAATTTCAGATCTTCGTCGACGTGGGCATCGCCCCAGTCAGGGATCCCCACAAACGCGGCTCGCTCCGTCTGGGTTGTGGAGATTTCCGCATGCCGATCGTCCGCAGAGGTCCAGTCGTTGTCGTCATCTAGCCCGTTGAAGATTTCCTCATCCGTTTCGCCGTCGTTATCATCGTCTTTGCCGTTCCCAACCGCCTGTGTCACAGAGGCGCCGATGAAAAAGTGCGGAGGGACCGCCGAGGTTGGACCATAGCTTGCTTGCATCAAGTCCGAAGCGAGCTGATCCAGAGCATGGCGCCCGTTATTGATTGCCTCGAGCCTGTAGCGCATTTCCTCACTACCGCGGACGAGGAAAACGAACGCGACGATTGCTGACCCCATCACCGCTGCCACGATCAGGACAGCGACAAGCAGCTCAATAAAGGTCAGACCCCGTGGTTGACCGCGCCCTAAGGTGGCTACGCGCCCCTCACGGTTCGTAAAAGCGCAGCTCATAGACCACATCCTCGTTGGATCGGTAGCTTTTTGCATATCGCACAATGACTCTTGCTACGTTTGGGGCGCCCCTGATTGGGTCGGTTTCTGGAAAAAGGATCGAACGGCCGCTGAACGAATAAGTAAAACGCGGATCGCCGGGCCACAGAACAGGTTCGGTTGGCGTTGTGCGCAAAGCCACGGCCCGCGCCAGCGAATGCGAGGTGTCGTCATCGCGAAGTATTTCTGCAGCTTTTTGTTGGGCAAGAAGAGAAGCTTGGGTCAGATCCGCTGCTCGCGAGCTACTGTCCAGCACCGCTGGAAACACCCGCACAGCCACCAGCAAGCCAGCAAGGAGAATCGTCAGGGCCACAATGGCTTCCACCAGACTGTATGCTTTTGGGAGTGGCGTGGGATAACTTCGGTTCATTGCCAGCTCCCTTCGATTAACTGGACCTTACCTGTGGCGGGGTAGACTTTGATGGTCGCCAAACGATTTGGGCCCGCTGGCGACGCTCGCATGTCTTCAAGATGCAAGCTTGCCATATCTGCAGAACCGTCCGGTTTGAATCGCACAATTGCGAAATAATCGGTGGAAGGCGTGATCAGTGTCCCAGTCGTATGAACGGCGGCTTCTGCAACGCGCACATCTTCGGGCAACGTGCCAACTCCCACTAACTTTGATCGCACGACCCCCGCTCCGACATTTGCTGGCGAGGGGTTGGGGATCGTGCCACTACCCGCTGCGATCTCGTCAATCCAGTATGCAAACTCTTCTACGCCACTGACTGGGTTTTTCAATTGAACAACAACACGGTGCCACTTGTTGGTGCTAATCGCATATGAGCGGGCAGTGGAGAACGTGTTGGCCAATGAGGAGGCCCCCAAATTCAGCCGGCGAGCGTTGCGAAAACTTGCGTACGAGCCAACGGCAACGACGGACAAAACCGCGATGATGAGGACCACCACGAGGACCTCGACGAACGTAAACCCGCCACTATGTCGTTTTGCTCGTTCCATGCCTGCTCGAATCGTCGCGACGCGCCACCGCTCATTGCGTTTATATGTTAGAGCTGACCCTACGTCAACGATAGCGCTGTTTTCACGGTGGATTGTCACACAACCTGCCGCACAAGAAAGCAAGGATGAATAATTCGCAAGCCGATTTACAAGCGGGGTCCCCACTTCACATCGGCTTGCGCGGAGGCATTGGTACCCGCACGTTTGACACCGGTGCTCCCTTAGTGGTTTCCATGCGTTTTGGCCAACACAAGTCCTCGCAGGTTTGGCAACGAGTAGTCGGCTGTTTCAGCCTGTGAGAACGTAAGTTGTTTTGTCTGCTCGCGTATACCCGATAGGTAACTGAAAATCTGCTTGATAGAAGGTTTTGGAACGATTTACCTACGCTACATGAGATTAAACCTAACCCTCGTTTTATTACTTACTTTGGTGTGGGCCGTGGGGGGCGCTCGCACTGAAACTAGCTCCAAGAAAGCGATGAAACACAGATTTGTTTTTTACCCAAAGGACAACCCCACCACAGTGGTTCTCACGGGTGACCATTGGGGCTGGAACCCCGCTGCCGTCCCGATGACTCGGCAATCAGACGGTACTTTTACGGTCGAGGTAGAGTTGGAAGAAGGTGCCTATCTGTACAAGTTTGTGGCGGACGGAAAATGGTATCATGACGAAAAGAACCCGAACCGAGTAAGTGACGGCTTTGGCGGATTCAATTCCATTCTCGTGATCGGTAGCGGAAAAAGCAAGTTGCCCCTTCGTCGTTCCACCCTACTGAACCTCGCCGCCGCACCAGTGGAATTTCGAGTTCGTGGGGTCCCGTCGGATTTCAAACAATCTTGGATTCCTGTGCGCTTTGAAGAGGGCCGGTTAGTGTACGATGATCGGGAACCCACGGCCACACATGGGCGCCTTTTGCTCAGCGCGGAGATGTTGTCTCTCCCGCAGGAGAAAGGCACTTCGCACTCCCTCGCCCCCCGGCAAATTTTCGTCTACCTACCGAAAGGGTATTTCACGCCGGGTTCAAAACACCGCTACCCAGTAATTTATCTCCACGACGGCCAGAATGTCTGGGATGACGAGCGCTGTTGTTTCGGTCATGGCGGCTGGCACCTCAATACGCTGCTGGATTCCACCACGACCTTGCAGCAAGCCATTTTGGTGGGCATACCCAATTCTTCGGCGCGATTAGCGGAGTACGGCCTCGGAGCCGACGTCCTGCGCTTGCGACCTTCGCCCTACCATCGCTTTCTGAGAGAGGTGGTGAAGCCGCGGATCGATCAGGACTTCCGCACACGTCGCGATCGCAAACACACGGCCGTGATGGGATCAAGCATGGGGGGAATCGTCTCGATTACGACAGGGTACGTTTATCCCGACACCTTCGGAGTCGTCGCTGCCTTGTCACCGGCGTTCCAAGTGCCGGACGCACAGGGCCGCACGTTGCTTGATGTCGTCAAAAAGCACGGGCGTGGGCGCTTCCGGCTCTACGTGGATAATGGCACCGCCGGTGAGACGCAAGACGGCGCCCCCCTGACGCGTGAATTTGTCAACTTGGCTCGCCAAAAGGGTTGGAAAGATGGCGTCGACTTCGAACATTTTGAGGATGTCGGCGCCGCTCACAATGAGCGGGCATGGCGCATGCGGGCATGGCGTCCGCTGAAGTTCATTCTTGAATCAAGGTCAAGATAGCAAGGGTCTTAGGCGTGCCACGGGTACACAGTTTGCGTCCCTATCCATCGTCTCTAGGTTTGCGCGGAATCCTTAGAGCCGGACGTATTGCCGATTGTTTTCCCCGTGCGCAGTTGACCGTATAATCCCCTGGCCCCAAACAAAAAACTTGTCGTCGGAAGCTTCTCGTACGATACGAACAATCCAGCGTAGCATAGGGTAAAGTCTCGAGGAAAACAACGCAAGTGGCCCCCGCCTGACCCCAAACGCGGCCGGGACCGTTAGGTGACCGAAAAATTAGCTTTGAACGGAAAGGAATCTACAAGAATGGCAAACCCGAGCGAAATCACAAAGCCCGTGGCCGATACGAAACTGCGCCTTGGTGATCGTGAGTATTCCTCTCGCCTTTTGGTTGGAACAGGAAAGTACGCGACGTTTGAGCTGATGGTTGAGGCGCTCGAGGCGTCGGGCTGCGAAATTGTGACGGTGGCCTTGCGACGCGTCGATCTCGATGCCCACAAGCGTGGCGAGAAAAACCTCCTCGACTATCTGGACCGCAACAAGTACACGATCCTCCCCAACACTGCCGGTTGCTTTACTAAAGAGGATGCGATTAAGATCTGCATGCTAGCCCGCGAACTTGGCCTCGGCGACATGGTGAAACTCGAAGTGCTTTCCGAGCAGAAAACGCTGCTCCCCGACCCGATCGAGACGCTGGAAGCAACTAAAATCCTCGTCAAGGAAGGCTTCAAAGTTTTGGCTTACACGAACGACGATCCGGTGATGGCACGGAAACTCGAAGATGCCGGGGCCACCGCCGTTATGCCGCTGGGTTCGCCGATCGGGTCTGGGCTTGGGATTCTGAACCCCACCAACATCGCCATCATCCTCGAGCAGGCCCATGTGCCCATCATCGTTGATGCCGGCGTCGGCACAGCTTCCGACGTTGCAATTGCGATGGAATTGGGCGTGGATGGCGTTCTTCTAAATACCGGCATTGCATGCGCGAAAGATCCCGTGAAAATGGCGCGTGCGATGAAGCTCGCGTGCGAAGCGGGCCGACTCGCTTACCTTGCCGGCCGAATTCCCAAAAAGCGGTACGCCTCTCCCAGCAGCCCAGCCCTCGACTTTGTGTGATTCCGCACGGTTAGGGCGAATTGCACAATTGGCGGTGACGATCGAAGCCTCTTTTCGGCGGGCTCGGTGCATTTGCACAGGCCTTAGACAAAAGAAAACGGCGGTGAGAGCCTTTCAGCTTCTCACCGCCGATGTAGTTTTTCCAGGTCCTGATGCTTAGACTTTGATGGTTGGATCGCCGGGCTTCCAGCCACACGGGCAAAGCTCACCACTTTGGAGCGCATCCAGTACACGGAGCACTTCCTCGGGGTTTCGCCCGACGCTCAGATCGGTCACATAGATGAATCGGACGATTCCGTCTGGGTCGATCAGGAAGGTCGCCCGCTGGCTCACACCCTTCTCTTCGTCAAGAATCCCCAGGGCCCGCGAAAGCGACTTCGTGTAGTCACTGATGAGTGGGTGCTTGAGGCCCTTGAGCTCGTCCTTCGCGCGAACCCAACCAAGGTGACTGTACACGCTGTCGCACGAGCCACCGAGCACTGCGCAGTTGCGATCCTCAAAATCAGGTACTGCGTCGCTGAACGCCTTGATCTCGGTCGGGCAGACGAACGTGAAATCCAGCGGATAGAAATACAGGCAAACCCACTTGCCTTTGAAATCCTTTAAAGCGACCTTTCCGTTGACGTCTTCGCCGATCAGCGCCGGAACTTCAAAGTCCGGGCACTTTTGACCAACACCGATCATACTTCTCCTTCCTTTCTTTCTAAGATTTGACTCCAATTTAAAACTTGTCTCATTGCTGCCCCGTCTTGAGGACGCCTTCCCACTTCACGTGAGCAAGAACAGCACACGTGGCCAGCAAAGCGGGGGCGCTTACTGGCATGCATTGCAAGCAAGCGCAAAGGCGAACGCCGCTGCTCCAGCTTTGATAATCTCATCAATCTGATCGTCTTGGTAGCCGAGGCTCTTGGCCTTGTTCACGTGGCCATCCACACATTTCATGCAGTTGTTCACCGACGAAACAGCCACGCAAATGGCCTCAACCTCACGCTCGTCGAACGGCGGTTTCAGAAACACCGAGCCGTTGAAGGTGGCCTTAAATTCGCTATACGTCGGCGCCAAGTCGCCGGGCACTTGACTGCGGAAACGATAGTACGCGTTGTAAGTACTGCACGTAATCGCAGTGTGAATCGCCTCGGCTGCATCCGCAGCGGTGCGTCCAGCCGCGATTGCAGCTTGTCGGAAAAACTCTACGGCCTGAGGGGAGCCCACCGCCGTCGCTACCCCCAGTGCAACCAGAAGTTTCGTTTGCTTGGAGACCTTGCCGTCCTGCAGCTGACGGTTGAGGTTCATGTAGAGATCGTTGATGCCAGTTTCGGACTGGGCAAACCGCGTAAGGGCTGCCGGCACCTCGGCGACCCCAAAAACCTCCTTGATCCGGTCTAACGCACGTTTCGCCCGATCGGTCAATTCGGCTGGCTGGACTGCTACACCTTCACTCATCTCTTGTACGCCTCACTTTCTGACGCTGATCGCAAATATAGTACTAAACTGGTCCCGTTATTCTCAAAACGTGCAACTCTTCTCAAGCAATTTGCTTAGAGTTCCCCGCTTCCACCACCCATCGCAGCTCGGTCCTCCCTTTATCACTCTTCAGCGGTCTCGTATAATCTCTACAAGGCGCCGAGTCAACTCTTTGCGATGGAACTTCCGGATCTTCTCCTCGTTTCGGCGGAGGGTGAGCGTACCAGTAAAAAGCTCGTAGAGTCGGTCTTTGATCTTGCGAATGTCCTCAGGATGCACGCAGATGCCCGCCCCTGTTTCCTCAAGTAAAGCCGTCAGTGCGTTGGGGGGGGTGATCGCAAGGATCGGTTTGCCCGTGGCGAGGTATTCAAAGACCTTCTGCGTGATCATGATTTCGGCGTTTTTGCCTTCCCCCTCGAGCACGAGCAATGCGTCTGCACTTTTCTGGAGTTGAAGCGCTTTGCGATAAGACTGCAGGCCCCAGTTTTGCACCACCCGCTCAAGACCCATGGCCCGAATGCATTCTTCATGTTCAGGGCGAAACTGTGTCATGAAGATTACCTGAAAATTCTCTTCGATTCCCCGATAGTTGTCGAGCAAGGCCCGCACCCCAGCGAAGAAGCTCTCCGGCGACCGCTGCATGAAAAGTGTACCCGTATACGCAATCGTGAACCGGTCGAACCCGATCGGCTCGATACTCTCGAAATCATCGGGATCGAAACCGTTTGGCAGAAGATGAACTTTTTCTGGTTCGGGCGTGAGTCTCTGCAGGTGGCGCACAATAGGCTCGCTGACTCCCAGAACTGCGGAGGCTTCATGCACTACCGAACGTTCCCAGTTGCGGTTCACACGCCGATGAAGCGGGGTCGGATAGTCGGCAAAATAAGGGTTCTGTGTCCACCCATCCCGAAAATCTGCAACCCATTTCACACGGTACCGACGTGCTATCCAGCGACCGATCAAATGGGTCGTGTTCGGAAATGAGGTGGTGAGCACATAACGCACCGGCTCCCGCTCCAAGATGAGTTCCGCTTGGGAGATTGCGTGGGGAAGCCATGCGAAACGAGTATCCGGCAGGTAGAGCCAGCGTCGTACAAGGTGGACACAGCGGGTGGTTAAACGTGGTTTGCCGCCGACTTGTGCGTCGGATTTGTGGGAAACAAAGGGTTTGCGAGACGTGGCGCTGTCTGCTCCCTCCTGTTCCAGCTGTCGCAATTCATCCGGAGATGGAGGAGCATTCAAAATTTTGAGGAGGCTTTCGCGCCAGCGACGCAGTTGTGCTGGAACTTCCGCCACGCGCCCCCGCAAGTAATGTGGATCGAGGCTCGGCGTACGATAGATTGGATAGCCAGCTGCTTCAACCTCTGCCATCGCCTCCCAGTCCTGTGGGAAAGCGCGAAGGGGCAACGTCGTGAGGATGATTGGATCAATACCAAATTCCGGTAGAAATTTGGCAAACTTCACCATCCGCCGTACCCCGCTTAGTGCCGGGGGATAGTCATAGGTAATGATTAGCATCCGCTCACGACGCATGAATACCGAAACAGTTCCCCCCAGCGCTTCGGTTGTCAATGATCCCGTGCTGCATCATCTTAATGACTCTGCCTTATCCATTAGAGACTCGGGCATGCAGGGAGTATACGCTCTCACGAGGTGCTTCACAGCAGTCCAAGTGGAGATCCGTGCAGGTATAGATTAGAAGAAATCCAAGAGACTCGTCGGCTTGTCGTGGAAAATATCGCGAAGGCGTTGGGCAGCGCCCATGCAGTGTTTGGGCAGGCAGCCAAGCTCAACCCACTCCACTGGATCTTGGAAGCCGACAAAAACGGCCGAGAACTGCTGAATGGACAGCTCAACCTCGGGGTCCGATCCGACTTTTTGAATGCGTGCATGGCCGTCTGCAACGTCCAATTCCCATGGTCCCTTGTTCCATGTGGCAATCTCGTCATAAATGGCGAAGCGCACCGTTGCCCGAACGTTGCTGCGATAGCCGCGCTGTTCGCATGCTCTCTTCACGTCAACGACGCGCGCCTGAAAATATGGATCCACGCGAGTGACAAGGAACGGCTCCTTAAAGTACCGCCAAAGCGAGGGCTTTTCGGCGTGGCCAATAGTGATCCGGCGCACGTTCGTGGGAAGGGTGGCTAAGAAGCTAAATGCTGCCGTATAGGCTTGGTCGTCGAGGCAAACCAGCTCACGCACCACTGTTTCGTACCCACCTTCCACGGGCTGATCCTCGCACACGAAATAGCCAGCGGGCGGTGCACCGTCTTGTGCCCCGATCAAGTAGCAGTGGACCCGGTCCTCCGTCAGACGTTTGCGCATCTGCTCCCATTCGCGTGCGCTTCGCGCGACGAGGCAGTTGTACTGGGGAAGGAATGCTTTGTAGGCAGTTTGTACGTGGGTGAAATCCTCGTCCGTCAGGACCGCCCGCACGGGCAACGTGTTGCGTTCGCGCACGAGATCGGCGTGTGTGAACCCCGTATAAACCACGCGCCGAGCCGCAAGCGTCCACCCGAATTTCCCATAATAGCGATAGGAAAACGGATATAGAAAAGAAACGGGCATCTCGCGTTCATACATTTCGCGCACACTTGCTCGCATAAGTTCCCCAGCGTAGCCGTGACCCTGCGCGTCTGCCCACGTCGCAACGCCGCCAATACCACCCATCGCCATATCCCAGCCGCCGATGTTCACGCGGTAGGGTAGAATTTGGATAACACTCAGGACGCGGTGTTCATCCACAATTGCTCGCGTGTTTTCGACACACACGTTCTCCAGCCACTTAGCAGCCGTGGCGCTATCAATGCGGTAGGCATTCTTGTACAGTGCGGCGAGCTTGGGTAGCTCAGATTGATCCAGCGTGCGAATCTCTCTCATCTGGCGGTCCTTCGTCGGGAAACGTTTGGCTACAAAGTGCGGGAGGTAATTTATTTGGCAAGACAAAATCGTGATTCCAACTTCTCTTGCGTCATGTCGCAATTGACTCGAACTGTGGCTGCCGTGGAATTCACAATCGTGTACTCAAATCGCGCACGTCGGTGGCTGATAGCGCTCCTGCTTGCGCACGTCGCGTATGCGGTCGCTTTTATCTGGCGCTCCAGTTTTGTGGTTCAAGGGGAGCGGTTTTTTTGCCTGTTCGATGACGCGATGATCTCCATGCGCTATGCGCGAAACCTCGCTCACGGTCACGGGCTGGTTTGGAATCCCACTGGCGAGCGCGTCGAGGGATTCACGAATCCGCTTTGGACCCTCATCATGGCTGGTTGGCATTTGATCCCATGGCCGATGTCCAAAGCGAGCCTCCCGATTCAAATAACAAGTGAATGCTGTCTCTTGGCAAACCTTCTAATTTTGGCACGCATTGCCCGGCAAAGGTTGAGCGAGGGATTCGCGCTGCTGAGCGTTGCATGTGCAGCCTTCTATTATCCGCTCAACAATTGGGCGCTGCAGGGAATGGAAGTTGGCCTGCTTGCGCTCTTGTTTTCTGCTGGAGTGTGGAGCACATGGCAATGCGAGCGATCAAGGCTCAGTCCTTGGATCGCGCTTTTGCCGTCGGCGGTGGCGATGCTGGTGCGGCCCGACGCCGCCGTGGCCCACCTCGTTTTTGCCTTTTACCTTCTGTGGAGAAATCCCGAAAAACGGCCGGTCATCGTTGCAGCTGCCTTCGTGTGGCTTCTCGTGTGTGTCGGGGGGCAAACGCTTTTCCGTTGGGTGTACTATGGCGACCTCGCACCGAACACGTATTATTTGAAGATGACAGGTTTTCCCGTGTTTTGGCGGATGACGCGCGGGACGTTGCATGCTGCATGGTTTTGGGCAAAGTTCCTATGGCCGTTTGCGGCCCTCG
The DNA here is from genome assembly GCA_003290465.1 of Candidatus Sumerlaea chitinivorans. Classification (GTDB taxonomy): domain Bacteria; phylum Sumerlaeota; class Sumerlaeia; order Sumerlaeales; family Sumerlaeaceae; genus Sumerlaea; species Sumerlaea chitinivorans. Next base: position 1,647,287 of record CP030759.1, on the reverse strand, counting down.
CACTGTGGCATTGGGTAACCGTGAGCCGTCGAACCGGCCCTGCTGGAGAGGGAACGCGCGAGGAGTCACTCCGCCGCATTTCCGCAGATACATTGGCGCCGTCCTTGCTTCTTTTAGGCCTCGTTGGTGCCCAGACGCTCTATAGTTGCTACGTCGGCGGTGACGCGTGGGAACGCATTGCTGGCGCGAACCGCTTTATTGCGCCTGTCGTTCCGTTTGCGTTTATCTTGGCGTTTGGCACCCTTGAGCATCTGGGAGGCGTGCAGCGCTTGTTTAGCCGCGGGCGATCCCTTGGCCTAATCGCTTATGGTTTTGCAGGTCTCGTAAACCCCAACATGTTTTTTGGCCCGTCGTCGCTCGCATATCTCGTGCTGCTTGAGCCACCTCTCTACAAGGCCGATAACGAACGCAATGTCCGGTTGGCTCTTGCGCTCCGAGAATTCACTCAGCCCCACGCAACTGTCGCTGTGGATTACGCTGGCGCCCCTGCCTATTTTGCTGACCGACAAATGATCGACTTACTGGGCAAGGCGGATCGCCATGTAGCTCGGCTGCCTGCCCATCGCAATGTCTTGGGCGTGAGTAGGTTTCTCGAATATTACCCCGGCCACTTGAAATGGGACTATAAATACTCGATCGGCGAGCTGCAGCCCGACGTCGTGTGCGCCATTTGGCGTCGCACGTTAGGCGATTCCCATCGCTATCTCCACGGCACCTATTTGCAAGGTGAGATTGCCGGATTTTCGGTCTATTTGAAAAAGGGATCGCCCGCTATTCGGTGGGACCAAATTCCATTTACGCCCACCGAAGTGGCGGCGCCGTGATCAAACGCAGACTCGATCCTCTATCCACGCCGCTCGTTTAGCCAAGTCATCGTTCGCTCGAAAACCTGCTGCGGCGACCCTGTGGCCGGAATGTTGATGAGAATCCCAAGCTTTTGAAAGTACTTTGTGAGCGGAGCCGTGCTCTCTTCGTAGGCCTGAAGCCGCACCCGGATGGATTCCGGCCGATCATCCTCGCGCTGATAGAGATCGCCGCCACATTTGTCGCACACATTCTCGTTTCTGGGAGGCTTGGTGACAACGTGATAGGTTGTCTTACAAACCCTACACGTCCGCCGGCCACTCAGGCGTGCAACTGTTTCCTCGACCGGAAGCTCATAGTTCAGCACCGCGTCGAGTTCCAGTCCATTTTCGTGGAGGATTTCTTCGAGCGCCTCCGCCTGAGGAACTGTTCGCGGAAATCCGTCCAGCAAAAATCCATATTTGCACTTCAGGCAAGCTGTGCGTTCGCGAACCAAAGCGATGACGGTCTCGTCGGGAACGAGTTCCCCCCGCTTCATGTAGCCGAGCGCGTCCAACATGGCAGGTGATAGAGTCGCAGGGTCGGCCGCTCGAGCAGCCCGGAAAATCTCGCCCGTTGAGAGTTGGCAGGCCTTGAGGCGCTCTGAAAGCAGCTCTGCTTGCGTGCCCTTACCGACTCCCGGTGCCCCAAGAAGAACCAACCGATACGGCCGTGCGGGCGGGGGATCCGTTCGATCGCAGGGTTGTGTTCCACCTTGAATCCACGCCGTGCATGCACCTGCTGAGCTCATCTCGCAAACGCACTCCTTTTGATGAAAGTTTGTTCGTCACAAGATTTCGCCCAAATTGCGCGGTGCAACAGAAAAAGCGACAGGCAGGAGGCAATTTCCGAAGCTCCTCGCGGAACTCAGCTCGGTCGGCTCTTGAGTCCCTGCGTGGCGACTGGCGGTCGGCTGCGCCTGACCGGAAAAACTCAGACGTCGTCACTCGCCTCTGAGGACGAAGTAACTTCCGCGTTTCCTTCCTCGAGTTCTTTCTCAGCCTTGCAGTTTGGACATACCATAACCCGCTTTTTTCGCCGCAGACGCTCGAACACGTACGCGTGACCGCACTCTGTGCACGCCTGCAGCACGGGCCGATCCCACGTCACGAACTTGCACGCCGGGTAATTTGAGCACGCGAAGTAGACCTTCTTGCCTTTGCTTTGCCGTTCGGTCAGCTCACCGGCGCCGCACTCTGGGCATTTCACACCAGTAGAAAGTGGGCGCGTGGTCTTGCAATCCGGATATCCCGTGCATGCGAGAAAGCGACCAAAACGCCCGGACCGAATCACCATCGGGCGGCCACATTCCGGGCATTTTTCTGCTGAGACCTCGGGTATGACCGCTTCAACTTTGCCATTGGATTCTCTTAGATTGCGGGTATTCCCACACTCTGGATCCGAGCAAGCCAGGAAGCGCCCCCGCCGTCCCCATCGGATCACCATCGTGGCTTTGCCACATTTGTCGCACACAATGTCCGTGGGCTCAGCCTCCTGACGAACGTTGCGCATGTTGGCGATTGCTTGCTCGAGCTGATGCTTGAAACGGGCGTAGAATTCCTGCAGCACTTCCTGCCAATTCCGCTTTCCTTCCTCAACTTCGTCGAGCTCGGCTTCCATTTGGGCCGTAAAGTTTACGTCCAGAATTTCTGAGAAGTGCTCGACGAGGAGATCGGTCACGGTTGTCCCGATCTTTGTGGGGTAGAATCGCTTGGACTCATCTTTGTCGACGTATTTGCGTTCTTGGATCGTGGAAACGATCGTGGCATACGTTGAAGGGCGACCGATGCCAAGCCGCTCGAGTTCGCGAATCAGTGAGGCTTCTGTGAAACGAGGAGGCGGTTGGGTGAAATGCTGAAGGCCACGCAGGGCGCGCACTTGCAGTGTGTCGCCGGCTTTGAGCTCCGGCAGCGCCCCGTTCCCGTTCTCTCCGTTTTCCGTCTCATCCTTTCCTTCGTCATATAGGGCGAGGAAGCCTCGGAATTTTGAAACCAGCCCAGTGGCCGTGAAGAGGTAACCCTCTCGCGGTTCCACCTCGACGCGGGTTTGCTCGAAAATGGCGTCCGCCATTTGGCAGGCGAGGAAGCGGTTCCAAATCAACTCGTATAGGCGCACGAATCTTGGCTCAAGGTACGGCGCCACCGCTTGCGGCGTTAGGCTGAGATCCGTAGGGCGAATGGCCTCGTGAGCATCCTGTGCCCCTCGACGCGACTGATAGACGTTGGGCTTTGCCGGTAAATACTCGTCTCCGTAAGTCTTGCGAATAAACTCACGCGCCTGTTCAACCGCCTGAGGCGATAGTCGCGTGGAATCGGTACGCATGTAGGTGATGAGGGCGGTCATTCCCATCTCACCTAACTCGACTCCTTCGTATAGGCGTTGCGCAATCGCCATGGTTTGACTCGCCGAGAACCCCAGCTTTCGCGCAGCTTCCTGCTGAAGTGTACTTGTGATAAAAGGGGGTGCGGGGCGCCGCCGGACCTCTTTGCGCTCAACACCTTTAACTGTCCAGCGTGTTGCAAGGGCGGCAACCAGTTGCTGCAGGAGCTCTTTGGGTCGCCGAGGGTTCGCGACCGTGCTTTCTTGCACTTGCGTCGCGCCGAGTGCAGCGAGCACCTGCTTGGCCTCCGTTGCAGTCGCAAGCTTCGGTTTCGCTCCGTTGAGATTCGTCAGCTGAAGCTTGAAAGGCGGGGGAGTGGCAGCCGAGCACTCCGCTTCAATGGTCCAGTATTCCTCGGGGCGAAAAGCTTCGATTTCGCGTTCGCGTTCGACGATGAGTCGGACCGCCACCGACTGCACGCGTCCCGCACTGAGACCCCGCATCACCTTTTTCCACAATAGCGGGCTCAGCTGATAGCCCACAAGGCGGTCAAGAATGCGACGGGCCTGCTGGGCGTCGTAGAGACGTTGATCAAGTTCGTGCGGGTTTGCGATCGCTTCCTGAACTGCCTGCTTGGTGATTTCGTTGAAGGTAGCTCGCAGGATCTCCTGTGTGACGTTGTGTTCCCGGAGATGCTCGGCAATGTGCCATGCAATGGCTTCACCTTCGCGGTCAGGGTCTGTCGCTAAGAACACGCGCGACGACTTCTTCGCGTTTGCGCAGATCTCTGCGAGGATCCGCTCTTTCCCTTCAACAATGACGTACTCAGGCTGGAAACCACGCTCAATGTCCACCCCAAGCTTGTTGGTGGGCAGATCCTTCACATGACCGCGCGAAGCTTCGATCATGAAATTGGACCCAAGATACTTCTGGAGCGTCTTGGCCTTCGCAGGCGATTCCACTACGACGAGCGACTGACCATCGCGAATACGAGCCCGAACCGCGGAGGCTTCGGCTGCCGTAGTCTTTTTTCGTGTGCTGGTTCGAGCGCGAGCTGCGGCCTTGGTCGTTGCCGCAGCCTGTGTCTTTTTTGCAGGTGCAGACTTCGTCGTTTTCTTAGCCGTGGTTGTTTTTTTCGCTGGCAATGCTAACCTCGAAAACCGTCTTAGAATTCTACTTCCCCAGCTTGCAGTGGGCAGGCCGTACGAACTCGCTCAAGTTGCCCGCCTCTCAATGCGCGATAAATGCGCAAAGCCTTTGATTTTATTCACACTGGCCGAGCGGGAGGGGAACAGTTCTGATCGATTCCAGTGTTTGAAAAGGACGGCGTGCCACATGTGTTTTCGGTGAGCAAAGCGCAAAAAATTGGTGGGTCACCACGATCGAACGAATGAGTTGAGGGCACCCAACACATCGTCGGATTTGCCCGTCACAATTCGCACCGGTGGTAGACTGCGCAAAAAAGCTTTTCCGTAAGGGCGGGTAACTAATCGCGAATCGAGGACCAGCACAATGCCCCGGTCTGTTTTCGAGCGAATTAGGCGGCCAAAGCCTTGCTTAAAGCGGATGATTGCGTATGGCAGGGACAACAGTTGAAAGGGATCCTTTTCCTCTTTTCTCATAAGCTCACACCGCGCTTCCAAAATAGGACTGGTAGGCGGCTGGAACGGAAGACGAACGATAATCAGGTTCTGGAGTTTGTCGCCGCGCACATCCACCCCTTGCCAGAAGGAGGCGGTCGCGAAAAGCACAGGATTGCGTGCACGTAAGAATGTCTGAATGACTTTGTGATTCGATCCTTCCCCCTGCCTCAGTACCGTCATCCCCTCCTCACGTAGCTGCGGGGCTAATGCTTTGTACGCGCTTTCCAAGTCTTTGTAGGAAGTGAAGAGGACGAACGCATGGCCTGTGGTAATTTGAAGTGAGCGCGACACCACAGGCAGGGCTTCGCTGAGAAACCTTGAGTCGTTTGGGTCTGGGAGGTTGGTCGGGACGCCGAGCAAGCAGATGTTCGCGTAGTCAAAGGGAGAGTCGAGGATCACATAGTCTACCCGTCTGTCCAGAGGGGTTGTGGGTTGGTCTTCACCACGCGTGTCTGAGGCGCGCATCAGTGGCGTCTTCGGCGATGGCAAGCCAACGTAGCGCGCAAAAAAATCAAAACTTCCCGCAGACGTCAGTGTCGCTGAGGTCAGAATCAGGGCTCTTTTTGCTTCGAACAATCCCTGACGAAGCGCTGGCGACATATCAATTGGCGCCACACACAGACTCACGTGGGAACGTTTATCGGAAGTCGAAGCACCAAGCCAACGGCAGTAGCGCTCATCCTCAGCCGTCGCAAACAGCTCCATTCCATGGGCATAATCTTGCAGTTTTTGGTAAGTGCCATGGATCCGTGTGCGGAGATCGAGCAGCTCTTTACGGATTTTCTCCGGGTATTCGTCCATGGCACCCACGATGTTCTTCACCACTTTGGCAAGCGCTCGGATATTGTCCTGAATGACCTCGATGTGTTCACACAGATGAGCCCATTTCTCCTTCCACTCCTCTGAAGGGACACTTTGAGGTGGAATTCGAATTTGCGTTTCGCGGCCCGCGGTTCTCGTCGTGCCCTCACTCAGTTCTTTGAAGAGCTTTTCGATCTCGGGCCAACGGATATCCAATGAATTGACGAGACTGATGTAGGCGCGGTCGAGCTCTTTCCCAAAAAGCGCATGCAGGGTCTCCGTTGGCTCGTAACGTTCTTTGGGATCCAGTCGGAGAACCTCACTCTGCAAGCTGGCCAGAGCCCCCTTGCGCTCTCCCTTGGTCGAGTGCAACCTCCCCAACTGGCGCCGAATTCCAAGAGCGGATATCGAAGTCGCAAAGTAATCCGTGGCAACCTCGTCAAGCGTGTGAGCTTCGTCGAGAATCAGATAGTCGTACGGCGGCAGGATCCCGACACCGATCTCACCGTCTGCTTGCATGCGTAGCGCAAGGTCGGCGAGTACCAAATGATGATTGGCGACGATAATCTGAGCGCTTGCCGCTGCTTGACGGGACTTATAGAAGAAGCATCGCGAGAAGTGCGGGCATAGTGCACGCAAACAGTCGTGCTGATCACTTTGGACGGCATCCCACGTTTCCGGCGCCACAGTAAATGAGAGATCGGAATCCGTGCCGTCGGTCGTTGTTTCGGCCCACTGAGCAAGACGCTCGAGCTCTTCGTATTTGGTGGTGTCGAGCAGTTCGGGGTGCGCCCGTGCAAAAGCGAGTCTTCTCCTGCTCAAGTATCGGTTTCGTCCCTTTACCAGCGCGACGCGCACATTTGTGCCCAGGAGCTTCTGCAACTCGGGGATATCTTTGCGGAGGAGTTGTTCCTGCAGGTTCGTGGTGTTCGTACTGATCACGACACGTGTCTGGTTTTGTTGTGCCCAAAGGATTGCGGGAGCGAGATAGGCAAACGACTTGCCTACCCCCGTGCCCGCTTCCACCACAGCAATGCGCCCCTCGTTGAAAGCCCGCGCGATTGCGCGGACCATCTCGGTCTGCTGAGGGCGATGTTCATAATCTCGGAAGCTTCGAGCCAAACTTCCCTCTGGACCGAACTCAGCAGCTAACGCCTCGATATCTATGGGCAAGACCGGAGGAGGGAAATAAGGCTCCACAACCACCCGTACGCGCGTGACCGCGTTGTCCACGATCAAAAAGCCTATGCCAGCAGCTCCCAATTCAGAAGCAACATTGATGTCCGCTTCCGACGGCTCAATGGTTCCTGAGGGATGGTTATGAATCGTCACCTGCCCCGGCCGTGCACCGTGCGCAGGTGCTGGCACGCTTTCGGCGTTGCCATAAGCCATGGCGTCCACCTCGACAACCTTCCCATCCTCAGTGCAGGTACCGACGACGAACACCTCTTGGCCGTGGTTTTGAGCGATGAGCCCCAGTAGCTTCGCCCGCGCCTCTGCGGAAAAAACCTCTTCGGCTGGCATGGTGATCGCTGGAAAAGTCACAGACACACTACCTCGTTGCGTGGTTATGGAGGGTCAAGTGCTCAAGCAGACAAGTTTGCCAGCAAATCAGAAAATTGCGCATTCACGTAGTTCACCGAACGCGAATACAGAACACCGTTCAGTAGCGTTTTAAGCATGAGATAGATCCCAAGATCCAATCGGTTGTCTGTGCCTGCGCCAATCAGGCGAACGGGTTCGACGCGTTCGGGATCGATTTCAACGCAACCGGCTGGGGACTCGAAGATATGGCGCGTATCGGACGGGGAGGAACGCTCTCCGGTTCTCTGAATGTGGAGCGCATAAACCTGCTGTCGAATTCGCCCGCGGATTTCGTCGCCCCATTCATGGTGGAGAATCAGAAAGCCATCATACTTCGTCCACTCTTCCCACTGCTCTTTTGTAAAGAAGAACGTCGGCTTTTCCACGTAAGGTCCCCCATATTCAGGGCAAAACGTATCGCAGTTGCCACACTCGTTGCAGAAGGGTCCGAAATTGGCGATTTGATGCGCCTTGCGGATTGCGAAAGTGTGCTCTTCGACGACGTGGAATTCGCCGTGGCGCACCTCATAAATTTTATACGGGATTTCTACCCCGGGGGCATCGTAGGTGAAATTGGCGTCATTCGGGCAGACGGGGATGCACTTATCGCAGGCGATGCAGTCAAAGACCCAGAGTTTCGAGTTGATTCGTTTCGGAACGAGCGAATTGCGCGCTCGTGAGTAGCGATCGTCGGTCACGACCCTCGCGGCAATGTTGCGATGATTTTCCAGAGCACAGTGCTCCACGCTTCCAGCATGCTTCGCTGTTACGCAGATGAACTCGGGAATAGACCGAGCATTATTGGCCACCATGCGCTCCTCGAGCGCGCGGAGGTAGTCGACTTGCCGGCCATAACCACCAACCCGGAGCAAATCGGTGCAAACGGTGACAGGCACCATTCCGCATGCCACGCAGTCTGGGAAGTTATGTTTGTCCACACCGGCAGAGAAGGAGATTGGCACTGCGGCGTCCTCCGCATCGTCGGCCGTCCGCACGTATTCTTCACGGAAGCGCAGCGCCAGTTCCATGGCAATGGGATGAAGCGGAGCACCGCTCAGGTACATGACCTTTTCCGTCTTTGGGAAAAAGTCGCGGTGGTTAAGCACTTCTAAAGTGTTGGAAAACTTCACCCCGACCTGTAGCCCCAGCGAGCGCCCCAAGCGTCGTAAACGCCGAATTAGTCCGATGGACTCCTCAAACTGCAGGCCGGACTCAAAAGCATGTGGGTTCACCTGAATTTCGTGATAGCCCATCACATCATGGAGGAGCTCTTCCACGCGCTCTCGGCCGAGCATCGTCGGGTTCATTTTCACCACGACATGCAAATGGTTGACCTTCAGGAGATGCTCGACTATCCCCTCGATCTCGTCCGGCGGGCACCCGTGGAAGGTGGAAAGCGTTGCCGTGGTTACGATATGCGGATCGTAATGGAGATCCCGCGCCCATGCAAACTCGTCTGGAATCTGAGCCCGAAGCCGCTCGATCTCTGCAGAGGCGTCCATCATTGAGCGGATAAACCACTGAACGCGCTCGCTTGCGATTCCCTCCAGATTGTAGCCGCATGAGAGGTCGAAGATGCAGTCATAAAAATGGCCAGCCGCAGCCGCGGCGCTTTTGTCACTCCGAGCGCGCTTCGGCACACCCAGAATTTCACTTTCCTCGAGGATGCGCAGAAGCATCCATGCTTTGACGTATTCCTCCAGCGATTGCTCAAGGCGCAATTCTTGGCTAAACTCGACGTTGTACCCGACATTCGTCGCGTCAATGCATGGCCGCGGAATTGTCAGGCGGTCGTTGATCTGAATGGTTTTCAACTCCATGATCCGAGATCCGCCCAAAAACGCCAACACGATATTCTGGGCCATTTGCGTGTGTGGACCTGCAGCTGGGCCGAGTGGTGTTGCCGCAGGCTTCCCGTGGGAACGAACGCTCAGATCCACCTTTTCGGACCCGCGCCAAAACTTGGACGAGGGCAGGTCGAAGATCTGTTGCTGGTGGCGGAATTCGCAAAACATCCGCCGAAGCAGTACGGCGATCGGCAAAGGAGTCAGCTCTGGCATAGAAACTACTGTGGTGCATCAATTGGTTGTTTCACGTCAACACCAATCATGAGCTTTCGCTGAGCAACTCGTGCTGCACAGCCGTTCGGTCTGGCGCGCCATGCTAGTGCCCATGAGGAACTGCGGTTCCCCGCTCTTGCTCTGTTATGGGGCAAAATGGCGGTACCTCGTCGAGAATCCATTGACAACGCCTCGAGAATTCTTAGCCTCGTCCTGACTATGCCAATTACTCGTCGAAATGAACTGCAGGACACGTTCGCGCCACGGTTGGTCTATTTGTGGAAGAACAAGCGGTGGCCGGTCGGCATCGCTTTGGCGGTCGCGGTGCTCACCTATATCGCCATGTGGTTCGTCCCTGAGGAGTTCAAGACGTCCGCAATAGTTTACGTGAACCGTTTCCAGTACTATGACCAACACCAAGTGAACCCGAACACCGTAGTGATGTTGGCTGAAAATCCCGAACTGCTGCGAGCTGTTTATGATGATTTCACGCAGAAGTTTGGTCGCAAGCCGGGTGATTTCGAAAAGTTCGTAAAGCAGTTTGAGGCGAAGACAGAGATTCTCCAAGACACGACCGTAAGGAAAGAAGTCTCTCCCGTCATCGAATTGACAGTAGAGTTCCGGGGGCGAGAAGAAACCCGCTTTCTCCTCGAGTCTTGGCAGCGGCGGCTGATCGAAAAATTCGGAAACTTTGCGACGGCAGAAGCGCGCCTACGAGCCGAAAAGGTGGCAGCGGAAATTGCACAGGTGGAAAGCGAGATTCGCGCTGCCGAGGCGCAACAGGCCCGCGCCAGTGCAGAATTAGCCTTTCAGCAGAAGCTACTCGCCGAGAAAATGGATCTGTTGGCTCCCGCAGAGCTGCAAAAGGTGATGCCGCTTTATCAGCCACGCATGCAGGATGCCTCCAATCTCCAAGTTCTCATTCAGCAGCCGATCCCCAAGCCTGAGGGAATGGTCAGCCGTCTTGCGCGTGTCCGCTTGCAAATTGAGAAACTGAAGGTGAGCGGCGCCGACGCCAATTCGACCGAAGTTGCGCAGCTCCAAGCCGAAGAGCGCCTCTTGAGCAGCTCAATCACGCAATTGGAAAAAGAGATTGCCGAGCTTCAGTCGCAAGTTGCGGCGCTTCAGGAGACCCTCAGTCGTGCAACGCGTGAAATTGACACGAAAATGCAGACGCGTCAGGTCATGCAACGCTACCTCGACGGATTGCGAACCGCTGCTGCAAGCTATCGAGAGTGGGATGGCACAGGCCTCCCCACCGCCGGCGACTTGCGCGTGTTATCGCAGCCCGTTTTGCCTGAGCTGCGGGTCTGGCCGAAACGTACGCTTGTTGCGGGGATTGCGGCTGTGGCTGCATTCCTTTTGACCACAGTTTGGCTTCTGATTCAGAATTCCCTAAGTACAATATCGCTGCCGCGCCGCTGAACCCAGCCACTCCTGCAAATCTATCTACCGGAGAGGGCTAAACGGTAGTGGGTGAGTTGGCGTCACGATACAAATGATTTTGCACCCACCCGTTCTCTTGGTCGAAGTACGGTATTGGGCCACTTTTCCGTGGTCATACTTGGAGTTGCCTTTCCGCAACTTGCTCAGCCCAGCGCCTGAGAACAGCGTCATCGTTGCTTGTGCGCAGATCATGCCGCACGCATTCCTCGAACCGGAGAAAAGAGGCCCTCTTTTCCCCGTGACAATTTGGTAAAGCTGAAAGATTAATCTTACATGGCGCGATAACGCCATACGCTTTTGGAGACGTTATCTCGGGTAGCAAGCATGAAACTTCGCAAAATACGCCAACGGCTTACCTACCTGACGGTAGTGGCGGTGTTAGGGGGATGCGTGTGGTTTTTCAGCACAAACACTGGACCTGTGGCGATGTGGTTTCGCTCCTTGTTTTTCAGGGCGCGCGCCCACGCAGTGAACCCTGTGCCCATCAAGCCGCTGGGGAATGTTCAAGCTGCTCAAGCGTGCCGCGAGAATCTTCAGCGCATCCAGACCGCCAAGCGCAGGGTTGCTGAAAAACGGGCAACGACCACTGGCGTCGCGACGTGGGAAGAAGTCCTGCGAGAAATGTACCCTCAGTATGCCTCAAGGCGTTTTGATCCCACATTCGTCCAGCAACTCATGCCACGGTGTCCTGCAGGGGGAGTATACGAGCTCGGCAGACTCGAAGAGCTGGCAAAATGCTCCGTGGGTGCGAATGGGACCGTGGACTCTGCAGACGACCATGTCATTTATCGCTGACCCGATTTGCTGAATTTTGCAAACCGTCCTTAGTATAAGCACAACGTTGTAAGGATTCGCGGATTTATTTGGAGGAAGGACGATGCCTGTTCCAAGAAGGCGCCACTGCCCGTCGCGACGAGACCGGCGGCGTGCCCAGCACAAGTTAGAAGAGATCAAAGGCTTTGCCGAGTGCCCCAAATGCGGTCATCCGCGTTTGCCCCATGAGGTTTGCCCGGGGTGCGGTGAGTATAAGGGCCGGCATTATGGGAAAGTCAAACCCGTCACTGCTGGAGAATAGTCCGAGTTTTTAAAACGCGCGATGGCAGTTCTCGTTCTGAGGACTGCCTTGTTGTTTGTGGAGGCTTATGCCAAATCAGTTCCATCGGTTACGTCAGCTCGTCCGCCAGCGCCGGCGGATGCGTTCCGTCGGGGAAACCACCATCGCGTTGGATGCGATGGGAAGCGACCATGGGCCTCAGGTCTTATTGGAAGGCGCTTACTTAGCGGTCACCCAGTATCCAGCTTTGACTGTGATTTGCACCGGCCCTTCGGGAAAACTGCGCGCACTGCTACGCGATCATGGCTGGGAGCATCCCCGAATTCAGATTGAGGACGCGACTGAAGTCGTGACGATGCATGAGGCGCCCTCGGAAAGCCTTCGGAAACGGAATTCGTCCGTGGCGGTGGCGGCCCGGCTCGTCTCAGAAGGGCGGGCGCATGGCATGGTGTCGGCCGGAAACACAGGGGCAACCATGGCGACGACGCTCCTACAGTGGCGTACGCTGCCAGGGATTAGCCGCCCTGCAATCTCAGCCATTATTCCCCATCCTGAACGGCCTTGCGTGCTGCTGGACGTGGGGGCCAACGTAGATTGCAAGGCCCGCCACCTCCGCGATTTTGCGATCATGGGAAGTGTCTATTCCCATTACATGTTTTATCGCCGACGTCCCCGGGTCGGCGTCCTCTCTGTCGGCGAAGAACCGACAAAGGGCAATGAACTTGTGTTTGCCACGCAAGAGCTCCTACGACAAACCAATCTGAACTTCTTAGGCAATGCCGAGGGGCGGGACATCGTCCGAGGCAAATTTGACGTAATCGTTTGCGACGGCTTCGTGGGCAATATCGTGCTGAAATTTGGCGAGGCGGTTGCGGAGTTCATTATGGAGAGCATCAAGCAGCAGGTTCAGAAAAGCATTATTTCCCAGCTCGGTGCCGTGGCGATGATGCCAGCACTCCGCAATTTTAAGCGCCAGATTGATTACGCGGAGTATGGCGGTGCACCTTTGCTCGGCGTGCGCGGCAACTGCATCATCGCGCATGGTTCGTCGCATGCCCGAGCCATCAAAAACGCTCTCCGAGTTGCTGCCGAAATGGTTGGTGCACGCGTCAACGACCACATCGTAGAAGTTATGCGCGAGAATAACCTCGTCCCCACGAAAGACACACGAACACCTGCGACAGCCCATACTAAATAATTGGCCCAACGGTTGGGTAAAGCGTAACGGCATTTTCCGGCCTTCGCGTGTGCGTGGTCGCGGAATAGTTTTCGAGCTTTCCTTGCGCCTAACGCAGCGGAGAATGCTCGTGAATCAGGAGCTGACTGCACGATCTCGGCTGGCCCAAAACATTGCAACCGGTTAGCTCAATTTTGGTTAAGAAACGGACTGGTGACATAAAACGGCATGTTTAGGAACCTCCTCACCCGCATATTCGGCAACAAGCAGACCCGCGACATGCGGCGTCTTTGGCCAATTGTCAGAGAGATCAACGAGATTTACGAGCAACTCCATGACCTCACAGACGAGGAACTTCGCGCCAAAACCGATGAATTTCGCCAGCGGCTGCAGGAGGGCGAAACCCTTGACGACCTGCTTCCAGAAGCGTTTGCGGTAGTCAAGGAGGCATGCCGCCGCCATCTGGGCCAGAAGTGGATGGCTGCAGGGATCGAGATTACATGGGACATGGTCCCATTTGACGTCCAGCTTGCCGGAGCCATTGTTCTTCACCAAGGCAAGATTGCCGAAATGGCAACCGGCGAGGGGAAAACCCTGGTCGCAATCATGCCTCTCTATCTCAATGCTCTTGCAGGCCAAGGATGTCATTTAGTTACGGTCAACGAGTATCTCGCCCGTCGCGACAGCGAGTGGATGGGCAAGATTTTCGAATTCCTCGGCCTCACGGTGGGATGTCTGGATAAAACCCAGCCGGGAACCCCCGAACGGCGCGCCCAGTACGAGTGCGATATCACTTACGGCACCAACCACGAATTTGGCTTTGACTACCTGCGCGACAACATGGCCACCGACGCCGACCAGATTGTCCAGCGGCGCGGCCATTTCTACGCGATCGTCGACGAGGTGGATAACATCCTGATCGATGAGGCGCGGACTCCCCTAATTATCAGTGGGCCTGTCGATCGCTCCACGCATCGCTACAACGAAATCAAACCCCTCGTCTACGAGCTCGTAAAGCGGCAAAACGAGCTATGTAACCGCTTGCTCGATGAAGCCGAGCGTCTCCTCAAGGAGGACCCAAACAGTCGTGAAGCTGGGATCAACTTGCTGACGGTTCAGAAAGGGCTCCCCAAACACAAACGTCTCCTAAAAATGCGCGGGGAGCCAGGTGTGCAGGCATTGATAGAACGCATCGAGCTCGAGTTTCTGGCCGACAAGAAGATGCCGGAAATCGAGGAGCGGCTTTATTACGTCATCGACGAAAAAGGCCACCAAGTTGACCTCACCGAGCTTGGCCGCACCACTCTCTCTCCCACGAATCCCAAGCTTTGGGAGCTGCCTGACATCGTTGAAGAAATCGCCGCCATCGATGCTGGCGATTTCGATGTGCTGGAACTCGTGGACGGCCGCAGGGTCCTCGTGAACGGCAAACCTCAGGAACGTGCGTCGTACCGCAAGGAGACTCAGTGGGAGATTCCCCGCCACGATGGTCTGCAGCGGATTCCACATTCCATGGTGAAGGATGTCATTCCCGGTAGCGAAATTCCGAAACCGGAGCGCGACCACATCAAAGAACTTCTGCGCGCCGAGCATGCCGTCCAAACTGAAAAGCTGCATAACATCTCCCAGCTTTTGCGGGCGTATTCGCTTTACGAGCGTGATGTCGATTACGTCGTGCAGGACAACAAGGTAATCATTGTCGACGAGTTTACTGGCCGCCTGATGCCGGGCCGCCGGTGGAGCGACGGGCTTCACCAAGCCGTCGAAGCGAAGGAAGGCGTGGAGATCGAGCCCGAGACCCAGACGCTCGCCACGATCACGCTCCAGAACTATTTCCGCATGTACAAGAAACTCGCGGGCATGACCGGTACCGCAGAGACCGAAGCCAACGAGTTCATGCACACCTACAACATGGACGTCGTCGTGATCCCCACGAACAAGCCGTGCATCCGGGTGGACGAAGATGACGTCGTTTACAAAACGAAGCGCGAAAAGTACAATGCGGTCATAGAGGAAATCGTTCGATGCCACGAACAGGGGCTCCCGGTGCTCGTCGGAACGGTGTCCGTGGAGGTCAGCGAGCTACTCAGCAGAATGCTTGCTCGGCGCAAAATCCCTCACAACGTTCTGAACGCTAAGAACCACCAGCGCGAAGCGGAGATCATCCGTTTTGCGGGTCAACCGCGTGCCGTGACGATTGCCACCAACATGGCGGGGCGTGGAACGGACATCAAGCTACACCCCGATGTCATCCGTTACGACGAAAAGGGGCGGCCAACGGGGGGACTGCAAGTCCTTGGCACCGAACGCCACGAGGCGCGCCGGATTGACCGTCAGCTGCGAGGCCGTGCTGGCCGACAAGGCGACCCCGGTCGCTCGAAGTTTTTTGTTTCGCTTGAAGACGACCTCATGCGCCTCTTCGGTAGCGAACGCATTGCGCGCATTATGGATCGTCTCGGCATCGAAGAGGGGGAGCCGATTACGCATCCGTGGGTCACGAAGGCCATTGAGAACGCCCAGAAGAAGGTCGAGGCACGAAACTTCGAAATCCGTAAACGCACCCTCGACTACGACAACGTCATGAACAAGCAGCGCGAGGCGATTTACGGCCTACGCCGCGAAGTGCTTCTCAGCGATAACCTTCGCGAAGTTGTTCTGACACTTCACGAGACCGCGGTCCGCTATGCCATCAATGAGTTCGGAGATCCGGCCCGCCACTCGGAGGAATGGGATCTTGAGGGGCTGTTGGACTATCTGCAGCGCTGCATTCCCTACGCCGACTTCCGTTCGTTAGCCGATGAGTTACGCGGGCTCGATGCGGAAATGTTTGTGCAAGCAATTGTGCCTAAGCTCGAAGAGGCGTATGAGGCCAAGCGGGCTCAACTGGGCGATGAGCTTATGCTGCGCCTCGCGCGTTGGGTGATCCTACGCCACATCGATAGCAATTGGATGGACCACCTGTTGGCGATTGACGACCTGCGCGAAAACGTCGGATGGCGCGGGTATGCCCAGCTCGATCCGTTGGTCGAATATCAAAAAGAGGCCTCCCTGCTCTTCGAAGAGCTGATGGTGAGCATCCACAAGGGCATCCTCGAGCACTTCTTCCTCACTCAACCCGTGGTTCAGCCGGAACCAGCCGAGCAACAGATTCGCGCAATGGAAGCGCGCAAGGCTCGCTTGGACGAGGTTATTCCAACTGCTCCGCCGCCGGAAACCCTCGAAGAGCAAGAGGGGGTGGGAGACGGGCGCCGTCCCGTCGCCGCACCGCGGCCAGTTCGGGTCGGCCCCAAAGTCGGAAGAAACGACCCGTGTCCGTGTGGCAGCGGCAAAAAGTATAAAAAGTGTTGTGGCGCCCCCGGCAAAGCGGGCAGTGACGAATTCCCACTCGGCGAATGAAGGAAGCCGCTTGCGATTCCAATTCGGGAGTACATGCGGGAATTCGTGTGGTGTTCTCCGTGATCCCGGGGGACAAAGCTTAGCCTCAGGAATTCATGGACCGCCGCTCTTAGATCTCCAGCAGCCGCGCTGGATCCGCGAGCACGATGGTTCGCCCATGAACCTCTATAATGCCTTCCTGCCGAAGATGAGCAAGCTCACGGGAAAACGTCTCGGGGGTCATGCTCAGCGTGTTTGCAATTACCTTCTTTGGTTCACTTAGGACAATGACTCGTTTTCCGTCCTGCTGGCGGGAAGTCGGTTGTTCGCTCAACCAGCGCGCAACGCGCGTCCGCGCTGCTTGACTGAGGCCAGCTTCGAGTCGGTCCGCAAGTTCGCCGATACGCGTTGCAAGCGCGGCAATCATGCGTCGGGACAGATCCGGGCGCCGCTCCAGCATTTTGAGGAAGGAATCGCCGGGATAACGAAATAGGCGCGCTTCCCGGGAGACGACGCGGGCTGAAGCTGGAAAACATTGATCGAGAAATAAAGCAGCGCATGCGATCAACGCGGGGCCATTCACAAGATGCAGCGGAATCGCCCGACCATCCGGGGCTACACGGAACAACTGAACCCGACCCGCTTCTAAGACAAGTAGTTGGTCGCAGCTTTCGCCAGCCTCAAAGAGCACATCTCCCTGCCTGTGATTTGTGAAGCGTCCTTCTCGCAACAGTTGCGAGAGATCCTCACGGGGCCAATTTCGAAACAAGAAAAGCCGAGAGAGTTCAGCAATTGGATCCATAGGCTCATAACTTTTGTGTTCTGCCACTGGCTGCCTCAACCGTCTGTAACCCAATTTGACTTGTTCCGCACGCTGCATGGGCGGCAATCTAAGCTTAGAAGACCAGCAAATGCTGCTAGCTTGATCTCCGTCAAGTCCCATGCGATAAAAAAGTGCACTGACACTGTCCCCATTATCGGAGTGCGCGATAGACGTTTCTCAAGTTCCGCCTCCAAGACCTCTTCAAAGGAGTTTGCGTCATGAGCATGTACTGCGACCAGTGCGAACAGACGTTCCGAGGAATCGCCTGCACGGATATCGGAGTTTGTGGGAAAGACCCCGACATGGAATCCCTCCAGAAGATTCTTCTTTACGGGCTGAAAGGCATGGCTGCCTACAAACACCACGCTCGTCGGCTCGGAAAAACCGACCCAGAGATCGAGTCCTTCATCGAAGAGGGCCTCTTCGCCACGGTCACCAACGTGAACTTTGATATCGAGAGCCTGCTCGAGCTGGTGCTCGAATGTGGCCGGATGAACCTCAAGACGATGCAGCTTCTCAACGACGGCCACGTCGAAACTTTCGGCAAGCCCACGCCCGTCGAAATTACAGAGGGGATCCAAGAAGGTCCCGGAATTCTTGTCACTGGACACGATTTGGTGGATCTCCGCGACCTCTTGGAACAGGTCAAAGGCACGGACATCAAAGTTTACACCCATGGCGAAATGATGCCCGCCCATATGTATCCGGGGCTGCGCAAGTACCCCAACTTGGCGGGTCATTACGGTGGTGCATGGCAGAAGCAGCGCGATGAGTTTGAGCGATTCGGCGGGCCGATCCTCGGCACAACCAACTGTGTCCTGATTCCACGCCCCGACAACACGTATCTTGACCGCTTCTTTACAACTCGTGTGACGGCGGTGCCGGGCGCTAAAAGACTGAAGACAAATGATTTTTCAGCTGTCATTGAGCGTGCCAAGCAAATCGGTCCTCTGAAACCGACTCCCACTAAGAAATCCACCATTGGGTTCCACTACACGGTGCTTCTCGACGTGGCTGATAAGATTGTGGAAGCGGTGAAGGCGGGCAAAATCCGACGGTTCTTCGTTATCGGTGGCTGCGATGGGGCAGAGCCGGGGCGCAACTATTTCAGCGAGTTTGCACGGCTTACTCCGCCTGATACGCTTATCCTCACTCTCGGCTGCGGAAAGTACCGCATCCGCGACAATGACTACGGTACCTTCAAACTCAACGGGTTGGAGATCCCCCGTCTGCTTGACATGGGGCAGTGCAACGACGCCTACGGCGCGATTCAGGTGGCCCTTGCTCTCGCAAAAGTGTTTGGCTGCGGCGTCAATGATCTGCCGCTTACCCTCAACATCAGCTGGTTTGAGCAGAAAGCCGTGGCAGTGCTTCTCACCCTACTCTATCTTGGAGTCCGGGGCATCCGTCTGGGGCCCGCGCTCCCGGCATTTATCACGCCGAATGTTCTTCGATTACTTCAGGAGAAGTACGATCTCAAAGGAATCAGCCCGGACCCGCGCAAGGATCTGGCAGAGGCAATTGGAGTGCCAGTTGCCTAATCCGGTGAGCTGAAGGGACCCCAAGCTGAGACGTTGAGTGGTCCGTGAACTTGAACGTGAGCTGCCGCCCGACTCCCCTCGGGCGGCAGCAGCTTTTTTATGAGGCTTCTCTTCTTGCGCGGGAGCAAGTGCCGCACCTATTTGTCACGGTTCTCGACACGTTCCACTAACTTACGAGTGGAGATGTCCTCGATGACGTCGAGCAAGACCACTTTTCCACCGTAGCTTTCGACGATCTCCCATCCCTCGACCTCGTCGTGGGAGTAGTTGCGTCCCTTGACAAGAAAGTCGGGTCGGAGAAGCTCCAACAGCTTGTGTGGCGTTGGCTCCTCAAACACCACGACATAGTCCACCGCTTCAATCGCAGCCAAAAGCTTCTCACGCTGGCGCTGCTTAATGATGGGGCGTGGCGCTCCCTTGAGACGGTGGATCGTTTCGTCGCTGTTTGTCGCCACCACAAGTACGTCGCCAAGCGCTTTTGCTTGCTGGAGCATGGCTACGTGCCCCGCGTGAATGAAGTCGAAGCAGCCATTGGTGAAAACGATTCTTTTCCCAGCCCGGCGAAGGGATTCACCCAACTCGCGTAGTGCAGCCACGTGGCAGGTTTTGCGTAAGGACGTGTCCCCCGAGATTGCCATCGAGAGTTCCTCTTGGGAGACTGTCGCTGCGCCTGACTTTCCGACGACAATCCCCGCGGCTGCATTCGCGATTCGAGCCGCCTCGCTCGGGGCGAGTCGGGCTCCGATCCCCATCGCCAAAAATGCGACGAACGTGTCGCCCGCTCCTGTCACGTCGAAGACCTCACGGGCCACTGAGGGAATCAATTCGGGGGCTTCAGACTTGTAAAAGAGAGCCAAACCGTCCGCTCCGCGGGTGATCACCAACAAATCGCAATTCGTTGTTTGGCGGATGGTGTGCGCTGCCTCGAGCAGCCCCTGCAGGGTAGAAGTCTCCGCCCCACTTGCTTCCGCGGCTTCCCGCGCATTGGGAGTCAAACCAAAAGCATTGCGGTAACGGCGGTAGTCGCGCCCCTTTGGATCCACAAAAAGCGGAATCTGCTGACGGCGTGCTGCCTCGATCAGTCGCGTGACCACGGTGGAGGTCAGGACCCCTTTGGCATAGTCGGACAGGATAACTGCGTCGCACCCGGAGAGCAACTCTTCCGCTCGGTCAATAAGCTCCTGTTCTGTTTGCGGCGACAGGGGAGAAGTTTCTTCTCGGTCCACCCGGAGCATCTGCTGATTATGGCTCAGGATCCGCGTTTTGATAGTGGTTGGGCGGTCGGGTACACAAAGGACGGCTGAGCAATCCGCGCCAAGTTGCCCAAGCGACTCGAGGATTCGGCGTCCCCAATCGTCCTGCCCCACGACACCGACGAGTTTTACTTGCGCTCCGAAATGGCAAATGTTCCTCGCCACATTTGCCGCGCCGCCGGGGACGAAATGTTCCTCGCGTACGACCACGATCGGCACAGGTGCCTCGGGAGAGGTCCGTTCGGTGACGCCCCGAATATAGTGATCACAAATCAAATCCCCAACGACAAGCAGGCGTGTGCGTGCCAGCCGTTGCAGGATTTCCCCTTCTTCACGAATGCAGTCAGATTTCATGCCTCTAAATCTCAGGAACAGATGCCACCCGTTTTCGGGCAGAGACGGAAGTAAACATCCCAATCTTCGAATCGCCGGACAATAGAAAAACGTCTGAATTTGTCGGGTTTTATGCCAACCTCTGGGCTGTGGAAAAAATCGACTCTTTGTGTTTTTTATGCTTGCATCACCGCCCTGCCTTGTATTTATGTAGGCGTCAGATTCGTATCAGTATCGAATCTCATTGAGGAAAGGAGATTGTGGTTATGTTTTCGACGACAGCGAAACTGTTCGCGTCGGTAGCTGCTGCGGCTGCGTTGACTCTGTGCCCGCTGCCTTCGATGGCTGGTGGCGAAATGCCCTCCAAGCCATGCCCAGCTCCGTCGGTTGGCCAGCCGTCGGGGAAGAATGACGTTCTGCACATGATTCTTTACTATGTGCCGAACCGAGTTCTCGACTTTGTCGATATCTTCCGTCTGAGCGTTGGCGTTGGCGTTGGCTATGGTGTCAACGTTCGTCTGACCGAGCTTGCGGAAGTCGGCCTTGGCAAGTATGAGTCCACGCGCTTCGGCATGAAGGGCCGTATCCTCCCGATGTACGAAGAGAACATCGACGAGGCCGGTGTTGCATTCCTCGGAATGGTCAATGGCTGCCTGCAGCGTGATCCAACCGAAATCGGTGCGGATCTGCATGTTGGCGTGATCGGCGCTCAAGCGGCCGTCAGCGTTGCTGAGGCTGCTGATTTCGTGGTCGGCTTCCTGATGATCGACCTTCAGGGCGACGACCTCGGCCCGAATCCTTGGGACTAATTCTGAGTAAGCAAACTTAACCGACGCAGTAAGCAGCAAATTTACGGGCGAAGGCAACAGCCTTCGCCCGATTTTTTTTGCAGTGGGAGGGGAAAATGTTGTATTATTCCTGTTCACGTTTTTCTCATGAATTAGAATGGCTTAAAAGGTGATCTTATGGCACCTCGAACGCGTAAACTGGTGGTAGCGGTCCTTCTTGTGCTTGGTATCTTCCTCCTCATCGGTTGGCAGACTGGAGCTTTTGAGAGCAAAATTCCCGCAAGCACTCCCCCTCTTCCATCTACCCCCGCATTGGCCGGCAACGTGGTTCCTGTCGCACGGCTGGACGTACCCATGACCGAGGAAGCCGTGGGCACGCTGCAAAGTCGGCACAAGGTGGACATCACCCCGCGTATTCAGGCGGTGATCGAGAAGATCCTCGTCACAGCGGGGGACCACGTCAAACAAGGCGATCTGTTGGTGGTTCTCGACAAGCGCGACTTGGAAGCAAACGTCGGCCAAGCCGAACAGGCGCTCAAAGCCGCAGAAGCCAACTATCGGCAGGCAGTGACGGATCATGCCCGCAACATGGAACTCCTGCAGCGTCAAGTCATTTCCCCACAGGAAGCCGATAACTCCCGTTTACGCGTCGAAGTCACTTCGGCAACCGTGGGCCAAGCGCGGCGTGCCTACGAGCAGGCGAAAGTGGCTCTTTCCTATGCGGAAATCACCGCACCCGTCTCAGGAATTGTTACCGACAAGTATCAGAATACCGGCGAAATGGCCATGCCCGGCAAACCCATTCTCTCCCTGTATGACCCATCGCTGGTGCGACTCGAAGTCCCCGTCCGTGAAGCACTCGTGCGATTCTTGAAGGTTCGAGATGAGGTGACGGTTCGCCTTGGGGCAGATGACCTGCTCACAACCGGGATCTTAGACGAGATCGTGCCGCAGGCCGACGTTGCCAGTCGCTCAGTGCTTGTCAAAGTGCTTATCCCCAACGTGGGGAGCCTCTACACGGGTATGTTTGGGCGGCTCATCATCCCAACGGGAACAGAGAAGATCCTTGCGGTTCCTGCTCAGGCGATCGAGCGAGTCGGCCAACTTGAGTACGTCCTTGTTCCGACCTCGCATGGTCCGGAACGTCGTTTTGTCCAGACTGGCCGCCGCTTCGGCGATAAGGTTGAGGTTCTTTCTGGGGTAACCGACCAAGACCGCGTGCTGATTCCAGCGGAGGGGTCCAAAGAATGAGTCAAGACAACCACGAAGGGTCCGTTCCTTTTACCCAGCGCATTGTTTCAGTTTTTCTCCGGGGCAACCTTTCCGTTTTGTTTATCATTCTTTCATTAGCGGTGGGTGCCATTGCTTTGCTCGTAACTCCACGCGAGGAAGAGCCCCAGATTGTTGTCCCCGTGGCTGACGTCCTGATTTCGGTCCCGGGGGCCTCGGCGCAAGAAGTCGAGAAACAAGTTGCCACGCGCCTCGAGAAACTCCTCTACCAGATTGATGGCGTTGAGTACGTCTACTCGGTTTCCCGACCGGGGATGGCGGTGGTGACGGCACGGTTTTATGTAGGGCAGGATCGCGAGCGCAGTCTGATCAAGCTTTACAACAAGATATATTCCAACCAAGACCTTGCTCCCCCCATCGTTGCTGGGTGGGTGGTGAAACCTGTCGAGATCGACGACGTCCCGATTATCAACCTGACCTTTACGAGCTGCAAACTGGATGAGTTCGCTCTACGGCGAATTGCTGAAGAGGCCGAATCCCGTGTTCAGTCCGTTCCCAATACTGGCCGAACCTACATTGTGGGTGGGCAACCGCGCCGGGCGTTGGTGCATCTCGATTCCGGTAAGCTCGCCGCCTACGGTTTAGCGATCTCTGACATTGAACGCGCCTTGAAAGCGACCAACGTGAGCCTGCCAGCCGGCAGTTTTGCCCAAGGCAACCAGCAATATTTGGTTACGGTTGGTGAGTTTATCCGGACCACGGAGGAACTGCGTCGCCTTGTCGTCGGAGTCGTGGACAATCGCCCGGTTTATCTCTCTGACGTAGCGACGATCACCGACGGTGCCGACGAACCCGAATCTTATTGTCGAATTCGTTTCGGGCCGGCTGCCCATTTCAGCCGGATCATTGGAAACGCCCGCGCGGTCTTTGATGCCCCCACCACCTTGTCGCTCGTATGCGCTGGAGATTTTCCCGCCGTGACCCTTGCGGTGGCCAAGAAGAAAGGGACAAATGCAGTATGGGTGGCTCGGGCGGTAGAGCGCGCGGTCGAAGAAATGCGTGGCTCCGTCATTCCGGACGATGTGCAGGTCGTCGTAACGCGCGACTATGGCGAAACCGCGAATGACAAAGTTAACGAGCTCGTGGACGGCCTCCTCCTTGCCATTGCCACCGTGATCGCCCTGTTAGCCCTCACTCTCGGTTGGCGCGAAGCGTTTATCGTCGCGGTCGCTATCCCCATTGTCTACTCACTCACTCTGATCGTGAACTACATGTTTGGTTACACGATCAACCGCGTCACCCTCTTCGCCCTGATTCTCGCACTAGGGCTATTAGTGGATGACCCGATTGTAGACGTCGAGAATATCTACCGTCACCTGAAGATGCGCAAACGTCCTCCACTGGACGCCGTGCTGTTTGCCGTCAACGAAGTGCGGCCTCCTGTGATTTTAGCCACGTTTGCGGTCATCGTGTCGTTCTTGCCCATGTTCTTTATCACCGGCATGATGGGCCCCTACATGCGCCCCATGGCGGTGAATGTGCCTCTGGCCATGCTCATGTCCCTTGTTGTGGCCCTCACGATCACGCCGTGGATGAGCTATCACATTCTCAAGAAGGAGGCCGAGCATGCCTCTCAGCACGCTGCGGAGCACGGCGGCCACGCATTACACGAAGAGGCAGAAGGGGCCTCACCTCTACTCACCAAGTGGTTTACAGCTACCCTATTGCCGTTCCTTCGTCACCGATGGATGCGCTGGGCGCTCGCCTTGTTTATTGTTGGCATGATGGGGTTTAGCGGCCTACTGGTTCTGTGGCGAAAAGTGCCTCTAAAGATGCTTCCCTTCGATAATAAGAACGAGTTCCAAGTGGTCGTAGATATGCCTGAAGACACGCCGCTGGAGAAGACTGCCGCCGCCGCCGACGCCTTGGCTCGCTACCTTGCGACTGTGCCCGAGGTTGTCAACGTCACCACTTACGTGGGCGTGCCTTCGCCTGTGGATTTCAATGGTCTGATTCGTCAGTATTACTTCCGGACTGCTCCCTATTACGCCGATATCCGCGTCAATCTTGCACCCAAAAAGAAACGCGAGATGCAAAGCCATGGCATTTTGCTGCGGCTTCGCAAGCGACTGGAAGAGATCGGCAACGCCAATGGGGCGCTCGTAAAACTTGTCGAGGTGCCTCCCGGCCCACCCGTCGTGGCCACGATCACGGCTGAGATCTATGGCGAGCCGGGATTGCCCTATTCAGCCTTGCAGGAGAGCGCGGAGCAATTGCGGCAGCGATTAGCCCGCGAAGAGGCGGTGGTGGACACAGACTCGACCGTGGAGGCCGATCAGCCGAAATACGTTTTCGTGGTAGATCGCGAGAAAGCTGCCCTGAGTGGTGTGTCCGTGGCAGAGATCGCCTCGACCCTTGCTGCGTTTGAGCAAGGCTATACGCCCAGCATGATTCGCTCCGACCACGAGGTAAACCCTTTCTATATCAAGCTGCGTCTGCCTCGGGCGGACCGCAGTTCGATCGAACGGCTTGCCGCAGTTTACGTGCGCGGCATGAAGGGCAACCTTGTCCAGCTTGGGGAGATTGGCAAGTTTGTGCTTACCAAAGAGGACCAATCCATATACCACAAGAACCTGAATCGCGTGGCGTACGTCTTTGCTGAAACGGCTGGGCGGGCTCCCGCGGAGGTCATCCTCGGGATGCAGAGTGATCTTAAGAAAAACCCGCTCCCAAAGGGAACGTGGGCTGTCTGGACCGGCGAGGGAGAGTGGAAAATCACGGTGGATGTTTTCCGGGATCTGGGTCTTGCCTTTGCAGCCGCACTCTTCGGTATCTACATCCTGCTTGTGTATAACACAGGCTCGTACCTGATGCCGGTGATCATCATGCTTTCGATCCCACTCACCATCATTGGCATCATGCCCGGTTTCTGGCTATTGAACGCGATTAGTGCGCGGCCGGTGGGTGGGTTCGAGAACCCTGTGTTCTTTACAGCGACTGCGATGATTGGTATGATTGCCCTCGCGGGCATCGTTGTGCGCAATTCGATCATTCTCATTGATTTTATTCATATCCGATTGAGTCACGGCGTGCCACTTTGGCGCGCGCTGGTGGATAGCGTGGCGGTGCGTGCGCGCCCGATTTTCCTGACGGCTGGGGCGGCCATGCTCGGCGCGTGGCCCATTACCCTCGACCCAATTTTCAGCGGGCTGGCGTGGTCGTTGATATTTGGTCTCTTCGTTTCGACGGCTTTCACCCTGTTGGTAATCCCGGTGGTGTATTGGGCTGTGTATGCAAAACGGGCCGACCACGATGCTCTGCCTCAGTCGGGATGATGAACTCTCGATTGGGCGACAGTGGCCCCATCCAAGGTTTTTTTAGCAATTCCAGCGGTTGACATTCTTGACGAAGGGAATAACGTCGCTCTGCTCATGACAATGCGTAGCTACAAATTCATTCTACTGTGGGCGATTAGCGTGTTCCTCCTTTTTGCCGTGGGCTGTCAGCGCCAGGCCCGCGTGCGCGATTGGGAGGAGATTCGCGCATCAGGGGTCATCCGCTGGGGCAGCGACGAAGCAGGCGGTGCTCCGTTTGAATTCAGAAATCCTCAAAACACCGAGGAACGAATTGGGTTTGAAGTGGAGATCGCCGATGAACTTGCGCGACGTTTGGGGGTCAAGCTTGAGTTTGTTCAAGTGGATTGGGCAATGCTTCTCTCCGCTCTCGAGCGGGGCGATTGTGATTTTGTGATGTCCGGAATTGAGATTACCGAGGACCGCAAGCAAGTCGTAGATTTTTGCAACCCCTACTACGTTTATTCGCAGCAGTTGGTGGTGCGTGCGGACGATACACAAACCAGTTCGCTGCAGGACCTTGTGGGCAAGCGTGTCGGCACGCTCAACAATACAGCAGCCGAGCGGATTCTCAAAGCCACTCCCGGCATCGAGGTCGTCAGCTACGACGACAACGTTCGCCCATACGATGACCTTGCAATTGGACGACTCGATGGCGTGCTCTTGGACTATCCCATCGCTCTCTACTACGCAAAACCAAATCCTAAGCTACGATTTGCTGGCGAGCCCTTTGGCGATGGATTCTACGGGATTGCGGTCAGCAAGAGTTCCCCAAAATTGCGAGATGAGCTCGATCGAGTGTTAGCAGAAATGCGACGCGACGGGACGCTGGAGCGTATCCTCAAGAAATGGGGTTTATGGAACGACAAGCAACGAACCTTGTTCGGGGAGGTGGAAAAAAAGTAATTGGCGCGCGCGGCAGCATCCTCCACACATCGGTCCCATTGGCCTCAGCGGTTGGTTTGCGTGCTCGTTTTTTCCCTTATTGTTCAATTTGCCTATGCACAGGCGGCTACCACTGAGAAAATCGACTTCTGGGATCTTGTCGGTAAATTCGCACCGCGTTTTTGGGAGGGCACGTGCCTAACAATCCTCATTAGTGTCCTGTCCATGCTCTTGGCAACGACTACTGGCTTAGGTCTTGCCCTCGTGCGGCTTTACGCACCCCGCCCCCTCGCTGCTATCGCGGTTGCGTACATCGAGTTTATCCGAGGCACCCCCCTCTTGATCCAGCTCTTTTTCATTTATTATGGTTTGCCACAGATCCCGTACCTTGGCATTGAGCTTCCCGCCCTTCCTGCTGCCATATTGGGTGTCGGGCTGAATTACGCGGCCTACGAAGCGGAGATTTACCGCAGCGGGATCATGGCAATTCCTCGATCTCAGGTGGAAGCAGCTCTCGCCTTGGGACTCACGCGTGCTCAGGCTGTGCGTTACGTGGTCCTTCCTCAGGCGCTTCGACTCGTGATTCCACCGGTGACCAACGACTTTGTCGCACTGTTTAAGGACACCTCCATCGTTTCGATCTTAGCGATTTCCGAACTCACGATGACTTTCCGTTCCGCCTCCATGGCGACCGGACGACACTTTGGTTTTGCGGTTGTCACCGCTCTCATTTACTTTTTGCTTTCGTTCCCTCTTGCGCGACTTGCCAGAAAACTGGAGAAGCGGATCCACCCCCACCATGATTTCGGTGCAAAAGCTTACTAAAAAATTCGGCGATCACTTGGTGCTCGACGAGGTCTCGTTGGAGGTCAATCGCGGTGAGACGGTGGTGCTTTTGGGCCCGTCTGGGAGTGGAAAAACCACTCTCCTGCGTTGCATCGTCGGGCTGGAACCATTCGATGATGGCCAGATCGAGGTGGATGGAATCGAAGTTCGTCCCGGCATGACCCCATCCGAGCTGGCACACCGTTTCCACGAGATACGCCTACGGTGTGGGTTTCTTTTTCAGCAGTTACACCTGTTTCCGCATCTCACGGTTTTGGAAAATCTTACCTTAGCTCCGATTCACGTGAAGAAACTCCAGCCCTCGGAAGCTGCCGAGCTGGCGGAACATCTTTTGGAGAAACTGGGGTTGCATGGAAAAGCTCGCATGCATCCCAACAAATTGTCTGGCGGAGAGCAGCAGCGAGTGGCGATCGCACGCGCCTTAGCCATGGAGCCTAACTATTTGCTCTACGATGAGCCAACGTCGTCGCTCGACCCCGACCGTGCCCGCGACATCTGGCAAATCATGTCGCAGCTTGCGGCCCAAGGCCAAGCGCAGTTGGTCGTCACTCACCAACGCGAGCTCACGCAGGCCATCCCCTGCCGCGTTGTTCGAATTGAGCACGGCCGATTAAGTGCTGCTTAATATGCGCGTCGCATCACAACGAGGTCCAAGTTCACGTCGCCTGAAAGATCAAGCTTATCCGTCGTCCAGATCCACGCGGGCGCCGATGGCGCAACCAATTCCACACGGTAGGAGCCCTTTGCGGGAGCCTCCACGCTAAAGCGGCCGTCTCCGCCCACGGGCACACGCCGAATCACAACGTCGTGACTGATGAAAAGCACCACGACTTCGTGCGGCATTTTGCCTTCCCGAACGTAGAGCCTTCCCTCCAATCGCGGTCCCAGGGTCACTGGGGGGGAAGCAACTGAGGTAAAAGTGGGAATCCGATAGAGTTGCTGGTTCGGAACAATTTCGATCTCTGTGCGCAGATACTGACCCTCGCCCAGACGCACCACCAGCCCGTAGCGCCCGGGAGCAAGGGTGGCAGTTGTCTGAAACAAATTCGTGTCTATGAATTTGAGGCGGATCGCTCCCCGCATCTCGTCTGACTTCGGCGGGATGAGCTGGGCTGACTGGACCTCTCGCTTGTCCTCAAAGCGGAACGCTGTCACCCCTTTGGGCGGCTGGAGCTCGCACCCACTTTGGGTCATCATCCCCAGCAGCAGGAGTATTTGGCCGCAAATTCGTAGCCACTGAAAAAAACGTTTTTTGAGAGATCTGGCGCTGTTCATTGTCTCCACAAGAGTACCTTGCCCATGGTGCCGAATCCAACTTCTCTCGTGGTGCTTATAGAAAGGAGTCATCGACCTTCGATCTCGTATCCACCTCTGGACTCGTGGGACTCAGTCGGATCATGCTCTGGCGCCTCGCATCCGTCCGCGAGTAGCTTTCTCACCATTGCAAGCACCTGCACGGGAGAAAATGGCTTTGTGATAAATCCGTCGCTCCCTGCAAACTGCTTCCAGAAGTTGTCCGGTAGTTCGCGGTCTTTTGTAACTGCCGTGACAATAATAACGGGCGTTTCCGGAGCAAACGACTGCCACTTGATGCGGCGGCACAACTCAACCCCATCAATCCGCGGCATCACCACATCGCAAATGACCAAATCCGGTTTTTCAGCATTGAAGAGTTCCCATGCCTCTTCGCCATTTCTGGCGGCAATCACGTCGTAGTATGGCTCCAGCACGAGCCGCAGAAGCTGACGAACCTCCGGGACGTCGTCGGCAATCAGAATTTTCGGGCATCCCTCTTTCACCCGCAGACCTCCAGTTGAGCGTGGCGGGCGAGGAGCCGCACGAGTTGGCCATCGTCAAGGCGCAGCAGGTATGTCGTCTGCCTTCCTGATCCCTCGATTCCAATGATTTCGCCTTCTCCCAAGAGGGCATGTCTCACGCGGCGGCCTAACAGGCCTTGCGAGCGTGGGGAACTTGTTGGCGCTTCTTCTAACTCCCCTTGGGTTGCGATCTCACCCGAGGAGCCGTCGGAATTAGCAAGCAGAGCGAGCTCGCGGAACGAGGCCTGTTCAGCGCGCACATGGAGAACCCCGCTGGTAGGGAGCTCGCTAAGAAACAACGATGCGGGGGAAAATTGTCGTTCTCCGTACACCGCCCGCGAATCACAGTGGCAGAGTACGAGGAAATCACGCGCACGTGTCATGCCGACGTACATAAGGCGTCGCTCTTCTTCCGTCCGTCCCTCCTCCTGACTCCGCCGATAGGGGAGTAATCCCTCCGAGCATCCAACGATGAACACTACCCGGAATTCAAGCCCCTTGGCCATGTGGAGCGTCATCATGGCTACTGCATTTTGGGTGTCGCGCAAATCATCGGTGGGATTCACCAAGCTGACGTTTTCCAGATAGTCTGCAAGGGTCGCCTTCGGTTGCGACAGCTCAAATTGCGTGATTGCGTTCGCCAACTCGTCAAGGTGCTCGAGGCGACTTCGCACTTCAAGCTGCGCCGGATCGCCAAGCGAGGCATCGTATTCGCTTTCTCGGCGGATCTTTTCGTAGAGTTCAAGAATCGAGTGGTTGTGTGCAAACTCACGCCATGTTTCAATAGATTGCACAAAACGCTGGATGCCTGTGGCAGCTGTTCCCGAGACCAACTGCCCCGACGTGGCCACCTCGCGCAGAACCTCGTACAGGGGGACGCCGCGACGACGGGCTTCGTCGAGAAGTCTTTCCAGCGACTTGTCCCCAATTCCCCGTTTGGGGCAATTGATGATCCGCAAGAGCGCAATGGTGTTCGCGGGGTTCTGCACTACCTGCAAATACGCCAGCATGTCTTTGATTTCGGCACGGTCGTAAAAGCGTACGCCTCCGACCACCCGATGGGGGATATTGAGCTCCCGCAGTTTCTCCTCGTAAACGCGGCTCAAAGCGGCAATTCGGTAAAAGATCGCGATATCCTTATATTGAAAGCTAGCATGCCGGTGGAGTGCTGCAACGAGGTGCGCCACGGCTTCGGCCTCCCCATACTCTGTTTCTGCGCTGAGCACGACTACTGGCGGGCCCGGCGGGGCTTCTGTCCGGAGCGTCTTATTGAAGCGTAGGCGGTTGTTGGCGATCAGCGTGCTGGCCGCTCTTAGAATGTTCGCCTTGGAGCGATAATTCTGCTCCAGATGGATGATGCGTCGCTCAGGGAAGTATTTCTCGAACTCCAGCAGATGCGCGATGTCCGCACCGCGCCATGAGTAGATGGTCTGATCCTCGTCACCGACGACCGCAATGTTGTGATGGCCGGCCGCAAGTAGGCGCACCAAGAGAAACTGGGTCGCGTTGATGTCCTGATATTCGTCCACGAGCACCTGACGATAGCGCTGCTGATAGCGCTCGAGAATCTCAGGGTGCTCCTGAAACAAACGCACCGTCATCCAGATCAAGTCTTCAAAGTCCAGTGCGTGGCTCGCTCGGATGTACTTTTGGTAGGCTTCGTAAATTGCCGCCAGTGTCTGCTCGTGACGTGATTCAATGACTTGGCCCACCTCCTCGGGCTCAAGCATGTTGAGTTTACACCGGTTGATGATTTCTTGCGCGTAGCTCGGCTTCACCTCTGTGTCCTTGATCCCAAGTTCACGCATGACATGTTTGACCGCCGACAATTGATCGCGCTCGTCGCAGATGATGAAATTATTAGGGAGCCCAAGGGCCGGGGCCTCACGGCGAAGAATCCTCGCACACAGCGAGTGAAACGTTGCGATGGGAAGCTCGTGCGCGAGCTGCCTACCACCAACGAGCTGCACGACGCGGTTTTTCATCTCCTCCGCAGCTTTGTTGGTAAACGTTGCCGCGAAGATTTGCCATGGTTGATAGTGACGGTCCCGCAGCAGGTATGCGATTCGCCGAGTTATGACACGCGTTTTGCCGCTACCTGCTCCAGCGACAATTAGCAGTGGCCCATCCGGAGCGGTCACAGCTTCAAGCTGCTCAGGATTTAAATTGTCGAGAATAGGATCTGGCATGAAGTCATCTGGTGCCCCTAGAGTGTGAGAAGACAACGAAACAAGTGTTTAATTGTAAGAGTGATCCCGAGTTGCGGTTGCTTTTCTCAACAGACATTCGACACATAAGGTCATTCACGAGATGACGCAGTTCGCTATGTGGAAGGAAAGAATAGAACGGTTGCTGTGGCTGCTTGTCATGGCATTGGTTGCCGGCACAGCTCTTGTGTATCCGTTGCGCCTTCCGGATTTCTATCTTGGGAAACTCGATCTCATGGGGATTCGAGGGGGAGTACTCGGGAAGATCTATCTTGAGCAGCTCCGCCCCGAACTTGCGTTCAATCATTCACCGTTGGTGTACAAGGAGACGGTGGCAGCCGCCATCTCTTTGGCTATCATCGCATTTTACTCTGTGTACATTGCCATAACAATAGGACTACATAGGCAAGACACTCATTTCGACAGACCAACTTCTTGGCGAGAGGCGGTACGCAGCTACATATCCCATCCCGGCGTCGCCGGTGGCCTCTTCCTTGTCTTTGCGGCGGCTGGCGTCCTGTTGGTTTCGCCGACTGTGCACTATTCGCTTCGGACGCTGTTCCTTGTCGCAATGGGGGTGGTCGTCTTTTCTGTCGTCGTTGCCCTCCGACCTAATGTTCATCGCGTCTGGGAATGTGTGTGCTTGGTTATTGTGGTTGGCGCGATCGTAGCCTTCGTGTCTTTCCTGCAGCACGTCGGGTTGGCTTGGTGGTTCCTTCCAAATTTCGAAGATCCACGTAATCGGGTTGGCTCGCTGATCGGGCACAACACTGGCCTTTCTTCGTTTCTGTTATTTCCTCTCGGCTTTGCTTTACCAGTGGTATTTCTTGCGCGACGCTGGCTTTATCGCCTTGCAGCCGCGTTAACGGTCGTTCTTATCCTTTTTGTGATCGTTGCTGCCCAAAGTCGGGCAATTTGGATTCTGGGTGCCCTCATGGTGGCGGGGGAGGGGACTTGGATCGCCCGACTTCATGGTTACCGGTTGCGTCTCGTGCACGGCCTCGCGGGAGTTCTTGCCGCCATCCTGATGGTGGCATTGGTTCAGAGCGTTGCCCCAACGGTCAACCCGCTTGCGCGCCATGCTGTGCCCCTCACCGAGCGCATACGGAGGGATTTTCGCCCTGCGCAGCTCCTGAAGGAGACACGGCTGCGGATTTTTGTGGTTTCGTTGCCGCTAATTGCAAAAAGCCCACTCTGGGGCCATGGACTTGGCTCCTTCCAATATGTGTATCCCCCAGCCCATGGGGCATACTTTCTTAAGCATCCGGACTCTGTGTTGGGGACAACGGCGAAGCGCACGGACCTTGCGCACAACGATTACCTGCAACTTGTGGTCGAGTGTGGTTTCGTAGGGTTTGCGTTAGCGGGTTGGGCGGTTTGGCTTATCGCACGACGCATCCGCACACATTACCGAGCTTCCATTCCGAAGCGAGAAAAAATGCTTTTAGGTGGCATGGTGTGGCCTCTAGGGGCGGTCATGGTCCACGCATTTTTCGATTTTCCCTTTCATGTGGCACCGATTGGTTTCCTCGCAGTTGTGACGGCAGGAGTAGCGTATGCGTTTCCGCGCGAGAATGGGCAGACAGAGCAGCTGCAAACGAATGATTCTCCTACGAGCATTCAGCCTCGGATTGGCTTGCGCTGGAATCGGGTGGGGGCGCTCGTTGCAGTTGCGGCCACGTGGCTACTCGTCCCTCTCGGATACGAGTTCTTTCTTCGCGATTTTGTCGCGGACATCCTGACCAGCGATGCATCGAAGTGGGCCATGACGGCGCGCCAGCTCCCACCCTCCGAAAGTGCAGCAAAATACGCGGCCGCAACTCGTGCGCGCGACCTCGCCCGCAAAGCTACAAAGCTCAGTCCACTCAACGGAGAGGCTCTGGAAGCACTCAGCCATGCGTTCAGTCTGCTCGGGCAGTTCGATTACCTCCAGTGGCGAGCTCTCCAAGCCGCGGGACAAACCAAAGAAGCTGAGAACGCGCGACTCTCCGCGTTCCGCAATTATGGCTCTGCCATCAATCACGCAACGAATCTCGTCGAAAAGGGCGAGCTCCGTTACCACTATATCTTTTATCTCATTGGGCAAGCCTATCACATGCTTTGGAGACTCCAGCCTGATGTGTATAACTACCTCTTGTCGGCCAAACGTGCCCTTGAGGGGGCGATTTCTCTAAACAACGCGGACGTTGCGTCGCTCTTCGAGCTCGCGGAAGTGTACAATCACCTCAACCCTCCGGACAATGAACGTGCTGCAGCGATGCGACGTCGCATTTTCGAGGTGGACCCAGACTTTGGCGAATCCCAGTACTTGGTTCCGCTTCTTGAAATGGCAATGCGTGGCAATTTTGCCTCCGCATGGAAGGCGTTGGGGTTACTTAACGAAGCGGTGGGGGACCATTGGAGTGTGCGCCTCACGAAAGCCCGACTTTACCTGATGGAGGCCTTGTGGCCACCCCCCGAGCTTGATGTGCAAACCACTTCCCCGCAGCGACGCGAGTGGTTCCAGACTCGATACCGCTTAGGGAGACCAATCATCGAAGCTCTACTACAAGAAAAGCCCCGTGCGGAAATCGTGCAAAGAGCCGCAATGCTGTACTTCGCGGCCGGCGAGGAAACCACACGGGCCTTGGCAATTGCAGATCGCCTACTGCCCATTGTTGGGCGTGACCCAGAGCTCGATGTTTTGCGCTACGAACTTGCGCGGCGTGCTGGTCAGAAGCGTGCACTGCTCTATGTCCAGGAGGGTAGCGCCGAGTTTTGGTATTATCGCCAACGTCTGCGACTTCTTGTGTTTGGGGAAACCGCACTGGGCGCCGGACAGCTTGGCAATTTAGCTCGCGAACGCAAAATCCAACTCCGATTGGATGAGGGGCTGCGGGCTGCTGCGTATTTGCAGGCAGCTCGGCAGTGGGATTACGTTGCAACGATTACGTGGAATTTGCTTCGACAGCATCCCAACGATCCTGATGTGTCGCGTTACCGAGCGCGTGCCCTGCAAGAGCTTGAGAAAGCAAAACAGTGAAGCGGCCGGGCGGAGCGAGACAAACGGTCTAATCCGATAAGGCAAGCCTGTGGTCCTAAAGAACCGCCGGTTGATATTTGCACAGGCCAGAACCGTGCGACACCCCTCGACGAGGACCCTAATTGCCAACGTCTGCTTGTGGCGGTTCTTCGGTTTCGGCCGGGGTAGATTTGTTCAGGAAACTCGGAAAATCATCTGGGGGAACTCCGCCGCCGTTCGCATGAGTCACCTTCCAGTAAGCACGCATTGCCGCTTGATTCTCGGCGATTTTTTTCCGTGGCCCTTCGCCGTGACCTAAGATTTCTCCATTGACCCGCACCACAACCTCAAACGTCTTGCTGTGGTCCGGTCCCGACTCGGAGACCACTTCATACTCCGGAACGGTTTGAAAGTTTTTCTGTGCCCACTCTTGAAGCAGAGATTTGAAATCCGCATACTCATCCGTGTGGGACATTTGGCGCCCCGGCTCAAAGACTTCGCGCACCAACCACCGTTTGATTCCCGTGATGCCGAGCTCTAAGTACAGCGCTCCGACAACAGCCTCTAGCGCACTCCCGAGCAAGGTGGGGCGCTCGCGCGCACCAGCATTTTCTTCCCCTTTGCCAAGCAGAATCAAATCGCCAATTCCCATTTCTTGAGCACGTTTCCCAAGGACCGGACGGCTCACAATCGTTGCCTTATATTTTGACAACACTCCTTCACGAGCCCGAGGGAACTCGTGATAAAGATACTCCGAAACAACAAGCCCCAAGACTGCGTCGCCCAAAAACTCTAAGCGCTCGTTATCATATGGTAGTTGGTGCTCAAACGCGTAGCTACTGTGCGTAAGAGCACGATCGAGCAAGTCGAGATTTTGCATCGGCAGATTATAACGGTTTAGGAACCGCATCAGGCCTTCGGCCCGCTCAGGTTTGAGAATCCTCAATGCGTTGTCATCTCCCTTACTTCATGATATCTTCTTGTTCACCACCTCGAGCCACACACGTAAAGGAAATTTCCACCTAAACTTTACGGATGAATCAACAAATGCCTCAAACACCAACAGCAGAAAGCGTGTTCATGACTATGCCAGCCTCCGCGGTGGGTCTGCGCGTCAGTGGACCGGAGATGTGCTGTCTGCGGCGCTGTTTGGTGGATATTCGGCGCACAACTCATCGAAGAGAAGCTCGCCCTGCGCTTTGAGAGCTTCTTGATCCTGAGCTACGTACAATTCCCGAAGAGTAATCGGAAATTGGGGTTTCGCTCCCGGATTTTGGGGGCGAGGCACGAGCTTATGCAGAGGCGCCACAACGCGTCGCCATTCTTTTTTCCAGTACACCCCGGTGCTGCCGTCTGTGAAGTCCAGAAGGAAGCGATTCCCAACGGCGTCCTCAACTTCGCCACGCACCCACGCTTCCTTACCGTCGCCATAAATCCACATCCCAAGACGGGCCGGCCTGCCAGGGATCCTAACATTCAACGGGAACGCAATCTTGCTGATTCCGCCTCGCGTCATGGCGTAACGAAACGCCAAACACCCGCTTCCGGAGTGCGCCCGCTTAGGATCGCACACCAGGGCTGTTTTCCTCTTGTCGAAACGGGTCCCATACACGGTGGCGGTCACGGGAGAATCAAAGCTCTCCACAATCCGCGATTCGACGAGATTCACATAACACGGAATTCGGCTCTCGACCTTTCCCACGCGGGCAATGAGCGTCGTTGCTGCGGTTGTCACACCGCAAACTTGGTTCAGAGTCGCTGTCACCTTCTTTTCATCAAAGAGGAGTTCAACCATCTCGGGGCGTAGCGGCACCTCAACGGAACCACTTTGAGCGCGAATCTCAAACGGCACGCACTCGCGACTTTGCACTACAACAACCTCGGGTTCTACCTCCAGTTTATCGATCCGAACCACGCGGATGCGTTTGCGTGCCGTCGCACATTCCTGCGTGGTTGTTGTACACGTTGTCGCCACAACCTCACCGTCTGCAGGGCTATCAGTCGCTCGCAGGAGGCAAATGGATCCAGAAGTGACCAGATTTCCGACCGCACTGTCGGCAGTCCACGTCAGCAAACCGTCTGCAATCTTCAATGGGCTATAGTTCTGGTCGAAACCACGGCACTTGAGTTCCACCGTCGCCCCCGCCGGCACGAGAAGGAGTTCATCCGTTGGATAAATCTTCAGATAGGCAAGGGAGCCGGGCTTCGCCTCAGAGATCACGAGTAGGGCATTGGTGACAGTGCGTGGACCCAACCGGTCGCTCGGCTTGTTCACAACTTCACCGCGTACCACCATGGTGGTGCTGCCCCCTCCATCGAAGTTCATGGCGTCGCGGCACCCCAGACTCTTCATGAAAAGCGCGAGCTCATACAGCCCCATTCCGATGCTTCGCAGTGGTTGTCGCCCATCCACGGTGACGAGGTAAAGGGTCCGTCCGTCCTCGCCGATACCAATCGCGGTACGCGGATGCCGATCGGCGCTGAAACTGCGTAGGATTTTCTCCTCTTTCCAATCCACGTACACACGGCCATTTTTAATGAGCATGGGCCCGCCGCCAAGGCAGAGCTTTAGCGGCTCTGCCACTTGTGGGACTCGGACGTGGAGAGCTAGTTCGCTGCCCGGCCGCAATTCCCGGGCGAAGCTCAGCTGATCGCGATGAAACGCAAGTAGGAGCGTCCCGCTCGTAAGACTAACCGTTGTGCCCTCGACCGCACGCAAAACCCGAGCGCGTGCTGGCCGATTCGGAACAAACTCCGGAGTCATCTGCTCGAGAAGTAGCGCTTTGCTGAATCGCTTCGTCGGAATGGGTTCCCCCACGATGGGAGTAAAAAGCACAGCCCCGCGACTGGTCACCCATTCGTTGAGCTTGCACTCGATTGCGCGACTTTTCCCCGCGCGGACCTCCAATTTGGCCTGCATGGGAGTCATCACGACTTTCCCGCTCTCCGTGATGCAGAACACGGCTCGAGGGGCTTTCAGTTTCTGATGGGGGAGTGTGTGGGTCATCCCCTCGCTTACGAAGAGGTTGACGGGTACGAACATTCTTGGGCTGTTCGTCCAGAAGTCTGCGTTCACGCCTCCGACAACCGTCTGGCCTGCGCGTTCCATACGCCGAACCATGTCTAAGACAGTTGCCCCCGTGAAAAGGGAGCCTTTTCCCTTAGCTGCGCGCAGTTTGACACCCGTGGAGCTGAGATCCACCTTAAGAATGTTGATGAGCAGTGGGCCACTCGAATGAAACTCCTGAATGTGCGTGCTTCCCGGCCCAACTCGCTCTTCCCGGTGCGCAATTTCAGGAAGTCGTTCGCTTTCTGAGCGAGCTAAGCTTGCCTCCCCGAGGTTTGCAGTAAGCCACGCAAGGGCAAAAGCCGGTAGGCATCGGGTCAATAAACGCATTCGCATCATATCGGAATCTCGCATTAGTAAAGGAATAAATGTTTGATTTGAACGTTGCGGTCGGCTCGCGTGTAAGGCTCAAACGCGTCGTTCGTAAACTCAAATTCGAGTTCAATTTGCTTCGGGGCACCTTGCGGCCAAAGCTCCAGATCATAAACGCGACCGTCTGGGTTATCCACGTATAAGCGTTGGACTTCTTTCCCGTTGCACCGGACAAGGACGATGGGATACAAGCCGATTGCCCACGTGCCGGAGGCCACAAAGGTGAGACGCTTCGGACGAAAGACGCTTGTGGCCAACTTTGCAGTCGCGCGACCATTGCGCCCCAGAACAAGCGTTGTCGGTGTAATCCGTTGCCCTTCCGTCACTCGGAAGGCGCCCGTTCCGATTTCCTGAATGCCCGGCGAAGAGCGCAGACTCTCGAGCAACGCTTTGCTTTCCGATGTCCCGGCATCCCCTCCATACTTGTTGAGCCAAATGAACTGCGCAAGCACCAAGGATGGGTTTTGCGGATCTAAAGATCGGGCTGCTCGCAAAACCATGTCAGCCCCGACGGGCATCTTGCGCACCCTGTCCATCCATTCTGCGAGTAAGCGGTAGGCGCTGGCTTCCTCTCCGCCACTTTTTAGCACACGGAAGGCTTGCGCAAAGGCCTCGGGTGCCTTAAGTTTCATCGCCAGTTTCGCGATCGCCTCAGCTGCAGAAGGGTTCTCTACCTTGCCGCTCAGGTAGGTCGTCATCTCACCTTGGACAAGCGGATGCCCCGCATCTAATGCTGCCCGGGAGATCTCACCGGCGTCGAGATATTGGCCAGCCAGCCATAGGTAGCGGGCCAGAAGATAGTAGGTCTTGGGTTCATCGTAGCCAATGGATCGCACGGGATTAGCACGAGCAGCGGGAACTTTACTCAGTACAGTTCGGATAGTCTCAGCTGCTTCTTTGTATAAACCCTGAGCTGCATAGGTTTCAGCCAACAGGTAATGTGCATCGAAGTCATAGAAGACTTTGTCAATGCGCCGCCTTAGCACTTGCTCCGCCCGCCGATAGTCCTTTGCAGCAATGGCTCTGCGCACAATGGACGCATAATTCTCCACTTGAAGATAAGAGAAACGCAACGCGATCGGTTCAATGCTAAGGGCAGCAATCCAGAAGCCAACAAATAAGATCGAAAAAATCGCGAGACGTAGTTTCACGTCGCGACTACCCCCGTTCTCTATCAAGGGCACAAATCACGCTCGTTTTAGCTCCACGTAACGAATGCGTCCCAGTATGCCAAGAGTACTCACCATGGTGAGGAACAAAATTCCAATGAGCAGAATCGTTCGTGGCGGGAAGTAATGTTTCGTCGGCGTGGCTGCAGGTGCTGCGATCGACACGTCGCTCATTTGCTGCGCAATCGCCATTCGGGCATCTTGGAGTTTTTGAGTGAGCAGATCCGCATTGCGTTGAACTGCCCGAAGCTGAATCTCCAGCAGCTGTAGGCGTGCCGACGCTTCGTTGTATCGTTTTTGAGCCTCCTCGGCCATGCGTCGGGTGTTCGTCGTGTCCTCTTCTAATTGCCGAATCTCTGCCTCGAGCATTCCGATCTGCAACGCCGTATTGTGGATGGCATTGCGGGCGTCCAAATAGTTCTGCAGAAGTTCGCGACTCGACTTGATACGCATCTCCAAGGAATCTTGCAATGCCTTCTCAGTGACTCTTGCTTGGTAAAGCCTCACTTGAAGGTCACGTGCTTCACGCTCGTAACGAGCGACTTTTTCACGCAGTTGGGTGACCTCGTTGCTTGTTTGGAGATACTCGGCTTCCAGCTTGAGTTTTTGTTCTGTGAGAAGGGTCCACTCGGGATTAATTTCTTCCCTCCGGAATTGAACTCCCGCCAGAGTGGAAAGTTGTTGTCGCTGGCCTGTGCGAATTGCCTCTGCCACACTCTGGTCCGGAACATCCTTGAAGAGGATAAGATAACGAGGAGTGCTCGTCAGCCGCTCCTCGAGAGCTGCAAGACTCCGCTCTAACACGTTGAGACGAACCTCACCAGCTCGCAGTTTTCCCACCGCCTCAAGGTAGTCTCGCTGAAGCTGTGCCAACTCCTTTTCCACTAACTCAACAGGCTCTTGGCTGCGGAACTTGTTGAGTTGTCCTAAGTAAAAAAGGATGCGGTTTCGCAACTCAAGAACCCGGCGCCGCGACTCCGCGTAAGGGGAAGTCCCCACAGCGGAAATCGTGAGTGGCAAAGTTGTCTCTGCGCTTGCGTTCATTAGAGCGGATGCTTCGATCTCCCCGACCCAGACACCATTGTCGGTAAGCTCTGCCACTTGTGCTTGCAATTCCTGTAATCGGCGTCGGCTGTTTTCCAGTTCGTGACGCTTTTGCACCAGTCGATTGAGAAACTCTTTATAGTCTGCAGAATATTCTTCGATTTCCCGCAGCATCAGGTCCAAGTTGTTGGCCGCTTTGAACTCGACAATCGCCTGCTGCTGTTTCGCGAGGGCTTGCTCGGCTTCTTGCTGCTGCTTGAGGATATAATCGTATTGGTAACGCGTCTTTTGGTTCGTAATTTCATCGTATTTCTTTTCAAAGAGCATAGCCCATGTGTTGACGAGCAACTGGGCCTTCACTCCTGAGTTTGCCACCGCGTAAAGGTTCAGAAGAGGCGAAAGTTTCACATCGGCGGCGGTTTTCTTTTCTATGATCTCTTCGCAATCAAGGGCCTTGCTTAGCTTCTCGATCGTCCAATCCTCGATCTCGGACTCATCCAAGCTCGCCAATGCCGAGAGCTCT
This sequence comes from Candidatus Sumerlaea chitinivorans, assembly GCA_003290465.1. Taxonomy (GTDB): domain Bacteria; phylum Sumerlaeota; class Sumerlaeia; order Sumerlaeales; family Sumerlaeaceae; genus Sumerlaea; species Sumerlaea chitinivorans. The sequence goes on along the minus strand of CP030759.1, from coordinate 1,606,732 downwards.
GCCGCACTTATCCGCGAGAAAAAAGCTGCCAGATCGCTGTCTGCGCTCCCAAGTTTGCGAGCAATCCCCGTTGCTCCCAATGCCTTGAGCGTCGTCGCAGCGCGATCAGGCGTCTCGTACTGTTTTAGGAATTTCTCAGCGTACGGTCTTGCTCTGCGGATCGTGGTAATGAGTTGATCCACGAGTTCACCGCTCTGCAGCAGGTTCTTAGCGGTAATCACGGAAAGTGGTTCCGTCCGGATCTCCGAGGAGAACTTCGGTGGCAGAATAATTACTTTTGCTTCGGCTCGGTATCGGTTCGGAATGACGAGCAGAATTGCAATCGTTAGGATCCCAACGATTCCGAGAACCTTGAGCACAAACGCTCGTTGGGCCCACCAGTAGACAAAAATCTCACGAATGACATCATCTGGGAGTAGGGTGCGCTCGCTTTTACTTGGCTCCAAACTCGCAGACGACGTCTCAGCTCCCGAAATTTGTGAATCCACCTCAGTCACTCTCCGTTTTTGTCACGATAACGTTGTGAATATATAGATTTCGGTCTTCTTCTTTTGAAAGCAATCGTTCCGAATTATTGATGTATTCGATGCGAATCAAGTGCTTCCCTCGTTCCATCGACCTCGCAATCGAGTAGCAGTCCCATCCTTCGCGAGCAACGTAAATCTCTTCCATAGGTTGGTTGTCCACCCAGATCTTTACTCGTGGACAGAGGCCGAAGGCGCAATCCCCCTTCGCAGTGACGCTAATGCGATAGATCCCCGTAGCGGGCGCTTCGAACTCGAAGCCACACTCCCCACGCGTATAAAACGCCAAATACTGTTCTTTTGCAATTCCGCCTGTAGTGACAAGTTCCTCAGCTGACACCCATTTGACGATTCGGCTGTAGTCCCCGAACAGCTCTTGTTCCTCCAAGTTGTCCAACGGCTCACCCGCTAAGTCCCTCGCCCGTACATAAACGCGGTAGACCTGCATGCGAGCCAGCAGGCTCTGGAGCCATGCGTAGGCCTCGCGTTCTCGGTGCAGAGCCGCGAGCAAGTCCGCTGTGAGAAGCCCTGTCAGTAAGTCCTCTGGGTTCGTTTCCAGCACACGCTGAACCCATTCCAAAGCGACCTCTACACCAGTGGTTTGGGGTTGTCGTTGACCCAGCTGGCTCAGAACCCACGCCTTACCCCGAGCAATTTCCCGACGCTGTTTAAGTATAGCTTGCGCGACCTCAACCGAGATGCTCTTTGTTGTCACGTGCGTCTCGAGCTCCACCATTTCGGACAAAGCTTGCTGCAACAGAGGAACCGGCTGCTCGAGCGCATCGGCATAGCTTTGCGCAAGCGCGAAGTCGCCGCGCATTGCTGCCAGCGCAAGGGCAATTCGACGGGTCCGGTTATTTTGATCCCCTCGCGAGAGAGCGATTCTGGCCAAATCCAATGCTTTCTCTAAATGCAGCATTTGAAAGGCAGCTCGAGCTTGAAGGCTGTGCCAAACGATTCGGTATGCACGGGGAAGCCCCTCGGGCATCTCCTCTTCAAAGGCCAACACTTCACCCCCAAGGATTGCCGAGCCCGCCACAGCTAACATCTGCAGCGGCTCGGGCAACTCTTCAACCTTCTGGCACACCTCTCTGAAAGCTTCTCTTGCCTGGTCTTCCTGATCCAACTCGTAAAGACAGATCGCTTGATCGAAAACGACACTCGCCACGCGTGGTTGATAACTCAAAAGCTCTAACGCTTCGCGAAATCTTCCGGTGTGCATATTTACGGTTGCAAGCAACCGCGCAGCACGTCCCGCCACTTCCCCCGGCCGATCCACGCTCTCAATCAGAGTCTGCGCCTCTGTCCATTTTTGTTGATTTATTAAAAACTGCGCTTTGTTGAGGATGAGCCAGTGGTATGCGGCGGGAAAGCCAAACGCACCTGCGGCCACGACAACAATTAAAACAATAAGCTTCCCGACCGTGCGGCTTTTCAACCTTGCGACTCCAGCTGCTTTTTCAAAAGATCCAATTTTTCACGGATGTCTTTCTCAGTAAACATCGCGTCCTTCAGTGGGCTTTTTCGCCGATACAACTCCGCAGAAATCATTTGGTAATTGAGAAGAGCCCCATTTAGGTCGCCACGCTGTTCGGAATCCTTCGCGCGAAGGTAGTAGGCATTTAAGTTTTTCACATCGCGCCGCAAAATTTCACCTGTGAGTTCTTGGACACGCTCGGAATCTCCCTCTCTGAGGGCCAGTAAAGCGAGACGTTCCCAACCCTCGATAAAATTCGGATTCATCCGCACCGCCCGCTCAAACGTCTCCTTCGCTTCCTTCTCTTTTCCAAATCGTAGGTAAATTGTGCCCAGCTGAGCGAAGTTTCGAACGGAGTTGAACGTCTCCATCGCTTTCAGCTGCTCATTTAGTGCCATACTCGACGTGCCGTGGCGCAGATAATATTGAGCAAGCTTCGCGCGCGCATACCCATAAGTTGGGTCGTAACCGACTGCGCGTTTTAGGCGGGCTTCATAAACATCGATCGAATGAACCCCCCGGCTTGCCATCACATCATAAAGGCGGCCGTAATATGTGCTTCCGGTATAATAGCCAATTAGCAGGAATCCAAGCCCAGCCAGCAGGCAGATTGTTGCCCAAAGTTTACGCATGCTCGCCTACCTTTTCGACTTGCGAATGCTCGGGGCAGGGGGCGGAGCGCCGCCGACACCATTCTCGCAATGCCTCCACAAGCTGGTCATCAAAGACCACATCGCCGCGGCAAAAACGCTCAGAGTAACGTTCGTACTCAGCAAGCAATTCACGCAGGCTGCAACAGAAGTCCTCAAGTTCTTTTGCAGTGGCCTCAATCACCTCGCATCTACCGAGCTGCGTAAAGATTAACCGCGCTCGATACAGCGACTGTTCGGCACGGAACCGCGACAACACCCACAGGTAAAGCATCATTTGTTTACGGTATCGGTTCAGACCTGCATCGTCGAGTTTCGTGTCCGTTTTAAAGTCAGCGATCTCGACCCTACCGTCTATCGTCACATACTCACAATCAAATCGCGCCGTGATTAGAAAGTTCTCTTCACAAATCGTATACGCGGTTTCAAAACGTTTCTCCGCGGCCTCTTCGATTTCTCGGAACAGCCCCAGAGCTTGAGCGCGCTCAATGCTGGTTACGAAATCGGCGGCACGTTCGCGCGCCTTTTCGAGCTCGAAGGGAGCTACCTCCACAATTCGCTCTGTCAGATATGCCCCGAGGTTCTCCTTTCCTTGCAGCAGGCGCTCGATCGCTTCATGCATGAGTTGCCCGCGGACGGCTCCACTCAACTCACCTTGTTTTGCCGCCTCGGTTGCAGGCATGTCCTCGATTTCCAATACACGTCGCCTGAAAAAGAGTAGTGGGCATTCCCAGAAATCAAGTAATGCCGTCACAAACAAATCCCGATGAACTGGTCTGCCCACGATAGCTGGTGCGAAAGGTGGGACGTCGTACGTTGGACCGCATATCGCGCCAGCGTCCTGCGTTGCCCCCTCGTCTTGCTGAACCTCCGTCAATCCAAATTCCTCCCGGAGAAAGCGTTCTTTTTCCAGCACGGCCGCTTCGAAGTCTGGTGTGGTTATCGGTACGGGATCCATGCCAGACTCGTTCGTCTGTCTCTCCGCCCGACGCTTTGATGCCTGAACCTCATCTTGCCATCGGACAAGAATCGCCGGAACGCCAGCATCTGACGACGAGAAATCAGTTACACCCAGTGCGTGGCTGAGCGCACCAGGGAGCCCGTCCACTTCCACTTCTTCCTGCCTTCGAGTGTCGAGAGCACGGCACAGGAAGGCTGCAAAAGTCGTGTCTTCTTTTTTTGTCCGTGAGCTGGTTGAGGTATTCTTCGTGCCCGAGCTTTCCCCAGAATGTGAGCGCCCCCCCTCCGCATCGCTTGAGCACAAAAACAGCCGATCTCGGCAGCGGGTGGCAGCCACATAGAGGACGCGCAATTCCTCACTCAGTTCCCGCCTTTGCTCCATCTTCTCCAAGTACTCGAACAGCATGGGCTTGGTCCCCGTTTGGGTGGGTTTCGAAACTGCGAACCACTTGCCGTCGCAGAGAACGGTATCTTGCCGGCCGCCCCAATTTTCGCTCAGCCCAGCCACGAACACCACTGGAAACTCCAGCCCTTTTGCTGCGTGGATGGTCATGATTTTCACAGCCCCGGCCGCCGCAGCCTCGAGCATGGATTCTTCCTCACCCTCCCGCGCGTCCACCTGCCGCTCAGCAAATTCCAAGAAACTTTCTAAGTCACTGGTTCGGTGCTGCCGAGCAATGTGCAATAGCCTTTGGATGTTCGCGACCGCCTGCCCCCCGTCTGGGCATCGGCGCCAAATCTCCAATGCGGCCGTACGTTCCACGACTTTCTGCAGCAGCTCGTCAATCGGCACCAATCCCAAATGCGCGTGGATCTCATTGAGTAACTCCACCGCGAAACGCAGTTGATCAGCCTCGATCGCCGTCAGCGGCACGCCCGAGGGCCCCGCATTCTCTTCCAACGCCGTTCGGCATCGCGTCCATAAGTGCCGGCGTGCGAACCCATCTTTTTCCAAGGAGATCTTAAGCAACAGTTCATCGGAACAATTTATTAAACTTCCCCTCAGAAACGCCAGTAGCGCGAAATCGTCGTAAGGATCGAAGGCCGCCTGCAACACCCCCACGACGTCGCGCACTTCCGGTCTCGCAAAGAGCCCTCCACCAGCAACTGTCAAATACGGTATTTGGAGTTCGCGCAATGCTGCTTCAAATCCTCCAAACAATTCGCGCTTGCGCACCAAGATGGCGATCTCTCCGGGCTCATGGAGCTTTTGCCCGCCGTCCGCACCGCACAGCCAACGAATCGTCTCGGCCACCACCGCGGCCTCTCCCTGCCGCCGGACAGCAGCCGTTGGCCTCTTATCCGCGATGACCCGCACATGAATTCGGCAAGCACTCCCCGGCGTCTCATTTCTCACCCCCACAAGGGGCTCGAACACCGGCAAGTCCGCCGGATCAATGCCCGTTTTCTCAGCGTACTGTTCCCACAGATTCGCAAAAAGCCGGTTTACCGTCCGCAACGGCTCAGGCGCCATCCGGAAGCACTCATTGAGCGAAATGCATTGCCTGTCTGGGTCCTGCGAGACAAGCTCCTTCGCCTCCTGAAGCACGCGCAAGTCGGCTTGGCGGAAACCATAGATCGATTGCTTGAAATCCCCCACCGCAAAGAATCGCTCCGGTGCGAGGGCTCCTTGGGCGTCGCAAATCAGCGACTTAAAGATCTCCCACTGCACCTGACTCGTGTCCTGAAATTCATCCACGATGAGGTGATGAATGTCCTCGTAAACCCGCTGACGGAATTGCGGGTTTTCCAACAGCAAATTGCGTACGCGCAGTTCGAGCTCTGCGTAGTCCATCAAATCCGTGCGGCGCGCATTTGTTGCGGCGCTGCAGCGGCGCCGAAACTCCTCGAGCACTGCAAGGTAGAGTTCCGCCAGTGGATGAAGTACCGTCGCAGTCGCTTCGGCCTCTCTCTCGATGCGCAGGGCTTCCTGCTCCTCCTGACTGGCCTCAGACTTGTCACTCTCAGGTAGTTCTTCTGGGGGGAGCGCCTGAAGGAATTGCTGAATGGTTTGCGCCAATGCCGCCTCATCGCCCGCCAAATAGCGCTGGGCCACGGGTTCAAACGTGTGGCGATTGGCCAGCATTTCAGCGAGCACCTTGCGGAGGCTGTCCCCCCGCGATCGCCGGCTGCGGTTACCAAAGACGGACATCAGCCGCAGCAGCTTCTGTGCCCGCACCCGCTCGTCTTCCGTCTCCATGCGTTTCCACTCGTTGAAGGTCGCCTCGATGCACTCATCCACGAGTTGGTCGTACGCGATTGCCTCCAGCACCTCGAATTCCGGATCACTCTGGCACTCGAAACAGTACTTGCGGAGTAGCCTTGCGCAGAAGGCGTGGATCGTACCGATGGGCGCAAGGCTTAAGCGCTCGCGCAGCTCTTGGACGCGTTGCCGAGTGCTTGGGGCCGTCCCCGGTGCCGCAAGCACCTCGTCGAATTTTCGCCGCACCCGCGCCAGCATTTCCGCCGCCGCTTTGCGCGTAAACGTGACCGTGACCACGCTTTCGATGGGCCAATCGGGATGCGCTTCCACGAGCACGTGGTAGTAATGCTCGACAAGCACCAGCGTCTTGCCTGCACCCGCCCCCGCAGTGACCACGGCGTTGCCCCGCGCCTGAATCGCCTGCTTTTGATTGGGTGTCCACTTGTCCACCATACGTCTTCACTCCTCCCGGACCATGCTAACGCTATCCAGCCGTGTCAGCCCCATCACATTCAAGTGTTCGATGCGTACTTCACGTCTTGCCACCACTGCCTGCCGCGCATAAAAGAGCGGGACGCATGGAATTTCTGCGTGGAGTAGCTTCTCGATTTGTGCGCATGTTGCCTTGCGTTGCGGCTCCCCGATTTCGGTCTCTAATTGCCTCAGCAGGGCATGAAGTTCCCCCGAGCGGTAGTTCAGCGCATTTGTCTGTCCATCGCCAAAAAGATCCGCCCAGTACGCGCTTGGGTCCCCGTTCCATGCCACTGCACCCCACACCGCCATTTGATAGTCCCCGTCCGCCACTCTTCGCGAGGCAACCTCCAGCGGGACCCGTTCGAGGATAACCGTTAGTCCGCATGCCGTCAGGTCCTGCGCCACCTTTTCCGCCACAGCGGCCCCCGCGGGATTGTAAACACGGGGCACGGCCAGCGCCATGAGTTTGACGGTAAACCCACCGGGAACACCCGCTTCCGCAAATAAGCGTTTGGCCTCGTTCACATCGCCGAAGTTTTCGCTCTGAGCGTCCGGGCGCGAGGCTTCCACCATGGCTGGTGGCAACCATCCATACCCAGCATCGCCGTAACCAAAAAGCAAATCACGGACCAATTTCTCGCGCCCAATTGCCAGCGCAACGCCTCGCCGCACGCGCGCGGAATCCAGAGGTGGTACCGCGTGATTCAGCAGCAACACGCAACCGGTCATCCCGGCAGCTGTGGTCACCATGAACTCCTTCGAGCGCGCCAATGTGGCCAAAGTTTGTGGAGGCAAGCCCGCTGCCACATCGCACTGTTGTTGGCGCAAGGCGCGCTCGCGCTCCACGGCCTCACTGATCATGCGTAGTTCCACGGACTCGATCCGCGGCGGCTCCCCCCAGTAACGTGCGTTTCGTTCCAACACAATGGAGCGACCCGGCCGCACGGCTGCCACCCGAAATGGGCCAGTGCCCACCATAGTGGTTTGCCCATCAGCCGCTGCATTCATGACTGCTCGCGGGCTGACGATCGCTGCTTGGGGCACCGCAAGGTTGCGCGCGAAGGAAGCTCGCGGCTGGGCCAGCACGAAGACCACTGTCCAGTCGTCCGGCGTCTCGATGTCGCGCACGATCACCGATTCCGTCGTAGTCGGATCGCCAAATAGTCGCCGTGCCGCCGTCATCCGCCCCGCCACGTAGTAAGGATGGCTCGGGTCCATCTGCCGCATGAACGAAAACCGGACCGCCTCTGCTGTTAGAGGTGTTCCGTCATGGAAAGTCACTCCTCGCCGAAGACGAAATTTCCAACGCATGCCATCCGCGCTAATCTCAGGCTCACTCTCTGCCAGCGCTGGAATCACCTTCGACGACCCCCCTTCGAAGCGCACCAACCCCTCACACACCTGCGCAACGACAAACCCACTGTCCGTATCCGCAACCATCGCCGGGTCGGTCACCTCGGCGTTGCCCCGCAAGGCCCACACCAAACGTCGTTTGCCCCCCTGCAGCGGACTTCCCGACGATGCCCTGTCGTCTCGCCCCATGCACCCCACGAGCGCCGCCATGCAAAAGCCAAGCACCACCAACGTGAAACGTCGTTGCCCGCCTCCTCGCAACACCGCACGCACCATACCCGACCCCTTCAACGAACTCTTCCCTTCCACATTTTCATTCTTGCGAGAACTTCCTCGTGGTGGTTCGCATTTCTAAAGTGCATGGCACGCTGATTTACGTGGGTGCTGGGTCCGCGGTCAAATCAATTGCCAACAGAGGCCATTCTGCAACCGAGAGGAATTTAGGCATGCCGACGAAGTCGTATCGTATCTCATTGATTCCCGGCGATGGGATCGGACCTGAAGTCACGGAAGCCGCTGTCGCCGTCCTCGAAGCCACCGGCATTTCCTTCGAGTGGGAAACCCTTGAAGCAGGGGGAGAAGTGATGGTCAAGTACGGGACCCCCTTGCCCGAACATGTGTTCGCATCCATTCGCAAAAATGGAGTCGCCCTCAAAGGTCCCATCACCACCCCCATCGGCGGCGGGTTCACCAGTGCGAACGTCACGCTTCGCAAGCGTCTCGACCTCTTTGCGAATGTTCGGCCCTCCAAGACCTTGCCCGCCGTCAAGACCCGATACGAAAATGTGGATCTCGTTGTCATTCGCGAGAACACCGAGGATCTGTACTCGGGGCTCGAGCACATCGTCGTGCCCGGCGTGGTGGAGAGTCTAAAAGTCATCACCGAAGCCGCCTCCCTGCGCATTGCACGCTTCGCTTTCCAATATGCAATGAATCACGGCCGCAAAAAGGTAACGGCTGTCCACAAAGCCAACATCATGAAACTCTCCGACGGCCTCTTCCTCGAGTGCTGCCGTCGCGCTGCCAAGGAATACCCTGATATTCAGTACGCCGAGATCATTGTGGATAACCTCTGCATGCAACTTGTGCGTGATCCCCTTCAGTTCGATGTGCTCCTGCTCGAAAACCTCTATGGCGACATCATCAGTGACCTATGTGCCGGCCTTGTGGGAGGTCTCGGAGTAGTTCCTGCCGCAAACATCGGCGAGGGGATTGCAATTTTTGAGGCCGTCCATGGCAGCGCGCCCGACATTGCCGGCCGCGGCATAGCCAACCCCACCGCCCTCATCCTCAGCGGCGTGATGATGCTGCGCTGGCTTGGCGAAACCGACGCCGCCGACCGCGTCGAGCGCGCCGTGCATGCGGCGCTCGCCCGCCCCGAAGTCCGCACACCCGACCTCGGGGGCGCCGCCACCACCCGCGACTTCACGCAAGCCATCATTGCCGCCATGCAGAGCTAACAAGACGGTGCGAGCAAAGCGACGCGGGGCGCCTTGCCATTGCGGGCCGTGCGGCGAGGGTAGGGAGCAAGCCAGAGCGCACACAGTGTGCTTTAGGGCGCGGTACCAAGTGCGTGCCGCTTTCCTCCCATGCCCATTCCGGCCATGGAGTTTGAAGTACCAAATTGCCGCCTGATGCCATTTCATTTGACCGTTGAGAGCCGCAATTCGCATGTGTAGTTATCCGTGAGCTTGGGCCAGTTGCCTCGGCTTATCGTGGTTCCGACGTTGGTGAGAATTATCCGTTTGTCTTCAACCATCGGTGACTCGGGCTCTTGTTTCGCGGCCGACGTGCATTCCCGAGATGGGGGACTCCATGGAAGCAAAACGAGTTTTTACCGCACTCTCCGCTCTTACCACCCTTGCTTCAACTGCCTTGGCGATTCCGTTTGATTCCACTGCAGGAGGGCCCGCTGTCGCCACCGTCGGCCCGGGCGGCGATTACGCGTCCCTTGCGGCTGCCGCTGCAGCTTTCTCCGCGGTCACGCCAAGCATTGAGCGCGAGTGGACGCTGCTCATCACCGGCGATCTCACCGAGTCGTCCGCAGCGTACTTTGGCAACGCATTTGGCCTAAACGGAAAGCTCATCATAAAGCCCGCGCCGGCCACCCAGCCAGTGGTACGCTTCCAGATTCCTTCCGCCCCTGTCGGGATATACGGCGACCTCGTGATCGGCCTGACGAATGGCGCTGCGCCGGGTGCGACGAATGATCGTGCTTCAAATGGCAACTATGTCCTCGATGGCTCGAATGCGCCGGGGGGCACCAGCCGCGACCTCACCTTCATGGTCCCCCCACAACACGACGATCCCATGCAGCGCGTCATTCGCATCTGGGGCGACAACCATGGCGTCGTGATCAAGAATCTGAACGTCCTGAATTACGATAGTGGACTCGCGGGCCACTGCATCGGCCTCGCCGCGGGTTCCGTGGGCGGTGTGAGCAAGTCCCCGAAAAACACCCTCATCGAAAACTGCCATCTGCACGCCGAACCCATCGGCAGCTCGAGCGGATTCGGCGTGGAATCCTCAACCAGCGCTTACGGCTCCATGCTTCCGCCCGACACCATGAGCATTACTATTCGCGGCTGCCAAATTGAGGCCAAGCACCGCGGGATCCTCTTGACGCACAACGACGCGCTCATCGAGGACAACGACGTGCTTGTCACCAGCGGAACTGCAACCACCTTCACCTACACAGGTATCGCGACCTCGAACGTGGTCACGGGCAATCTCGGCACCCTCACCATTCGCAACAATCGCATCCGCCTGCCAAATATCCCCACCACCTCGCCCGGACAAGGCGCCGTCGGCATCATGGTGGATGCCGCCACGAGTGTGGCGGTCGTGGAAGTCTATAACAATCTCATTCCCGAGATGAGTTTCTCAAGTGCGCTCCCAGCCGACCTCGTGTTTCGCGCGATTTCGTGCACGCCGAACGCGAACGCGTCCACGCACTACCTGATCGAGCACAATTCGATCCGCGCCGACGCAAGCACGGTTGTGACCGCTGCCACGGCAGGCCGTGCCGCGGGCGTGAGCTTCTTAGCCTCGGTAAGCCCTATTGGCGGGGCGCAGCTGCGCAATAATCTCATCGTGTTCCGCGAAGCCGACGGCAATGCCGCGGCGGTGTTTTTGAGTAGTGGCGCCAACGTGGGTGCGGAAGGAAATGACATTGTCTCACCACGCGCGATTGGCCGTGTGGGGCCCACGGATTACCTCTCGTTTTCCGCATGGCAGTCAGCGGGATTCGATAGCGTGGCCAGCGGTGGCCAGAGTGTGGATCCGGCGCTGACGACTCCGGCATGGGATGAGGATCTCCACTTCGCATACAAGCCGATCGCGGGCCTCGCCACAGTTGCCAGCTCCACGGTTCATACGGACGTAGATGGCGATCCTCGTCCTGCCACCGGGGCACTCCCGGGTGCCGACGAGCCTGTGCTGAACGCAGGTATTGCAGACTGGCCACTGTTCTAAGGCGGTTGCCTCGAACGGCGCGGTTTCATCCGCGCCGCTCCCCGCACGTGGCGCGGGCGAGTGTGGGAAAGGCCTCAAGCGAAGGGAGAGGCCTCGCGCGAAGAACGCGAAGAACGCGAAGACGCAAAGGCTTTTGCGCCTACGGCGACTCCGGTGGGAGGCAATAGCTTAGTTATAATGGCAACAGCTACGGGGAAAAGTCTCCGCCCCCAACTCCCGACGATCGCCGGAGCGCGCGGTTTTCCCCGCGCTCTGTTTCAGCGGGGTCCGACCGATGCAACGGCCCAAGCACGGATCGGGGCGGAACCAATCCTGCCATCATGCTGACCAAAGCGGCCCTTGGCCCTACGTCATCGGATTGCCGATAATGATTGCCCAGCTTAATTTAACAAAAAACTAATATCCCTCTGCTATTTTCCGTTGAAAATGCCCGGAGAGATGTCATTTACTCAACTGTGCTCGTGGAGGAAGAGGTGTGGACGCCAATCTTCAGCCGGCGGCGTCCATCCTCAAACTTCTATGCACATCACTAAACACGACAGTGGAGGGAAACGACATGAAACATGCACGAATACTCGGAATGGGTTCCGCCCTCGCATGCGTCGCGGCGATGGGCTGGGCCATTCCGTTCGATAACTCCAGCGGTGGGCCTGTAACCGCTACGGTTGGCCCTAATCCGACCGATGATTACCCATCGCTTGCAGCTGCGGCAGCCGCATTTTCGGCCGTCACGCCGAGCATCGAGCGCGAGTGGACGCTGCTCATCACCGGCGATCTGACCGAGACGACCGCCTCCTACTTCGGCAACACGTTCGGGCCGAACGGCAAGCTTATCATTAAGCCCGCGCCAGCCACGCAGCCAGTGGTACGCTTCCAGATTCCGACGGCGCCTGCCGGAATCTATGGGGACCTCGTAATCGGTGTGACGAACGGAAACCTGGTGAATGCCACAAACGACCGCACCTCGAACGGCAACTACGTCATTGACGGGTCCAACACGCCGGGTGGCACCACCCGCGACCTCACCTTCATGGTTCCGGTCGGCACCAATGACCCCATGCTGCGTGTCATCCGCGTGTGGGGCGACAACCACGGCGTCGTGATCAAGAACATCAAAGTGTACACCTATGACAGCAGCGGATCGAGCCACTGCATTGGCATCGCGGGCGGCAACGTTGGCGGGGTGAGCAAATCGCCGAACGACTTGGTGATTGAGAACTGCTATCTCCATGCCGAGCCTCTTGGTTCGACCACTGGCTTCGGCGTTGACTCGTCAAGCACCGCAAACGGCGGCATGCTGCCGGGGGATACGATGAGCGTCACCATTCGTGGCTGCACCATCGAAGGGAAACAACGCGGAATTTTCCTGACCCACGATGACGCGCTGATCGAGAACAATGACATCCTCGTGACCAGCGGCACCGGCACGACCGTGACCTACGCGGGAATCTTCCCGTTCAACGTGCTTAACGGCAACATTGGCACGATTACGATCCGCAACAACCGGATCCGCATGCCCGGTACGCCGAGCACGTCCGCAGCCCAAGGTGCGATCGGGATCTTCATTGATACGGGCACGAGTGTAGCGAACGTGCAAATCTACAACAACATCATCAAGGATATGACGTTCACGAGCGCAACTCCGCAAGATCTGCTCTATCGTCCGATTTCCTGCGCACCGAACTCTGCCGCTTCGACGAACTTCTTGGTCGAGCACAACTCGATTAATGCCGACGCAAGCCCCGCCGTGAGTGGGGCAACCGGAGGTCGTGCTGCAGGAATCTCATTCCCGACGGCTGTCACAGCCAGCGGAAGTGCGGTCATCCGCAACAACATCGTGGTCTTCCGTGAGGCGGATGGCACCGCGGCAGGCATTTACCTCGCTTCGCCCACGAACGTCGTCTCCGTAGGCAACAACATCGTTTCGCCGCGTGCAATTGGCCGGATTGGAGTTAACGACTACTTACTCTTGACGGACTGGCAGTTGGCTGGCTATGACACCGCTGCCACGGGTGGCCAGAGCGTGGATCCTGCTCTGACGACTCCGGCGTGGGATGCCGACCTGCACTTTGCGTACAAGCCGATCGGCGGCTTGGGCAACGTGGCGGCCTCGACGATTCTCACGGACTTTGACGGTAATGCACGTCCTGCGTCGGGTGCTGTCCCCGGTGCGGATGAGCCGGTGCTGAACGCCGGCGTTGCGGACTGGGCGTTGTTCTAAGCATTGAAATTCGCGCCCTCTTGCGAGGGGCAGCTGTTAGCCGGCGGCAGCACTGACCCACGCGAGATAAAATGGGTGAAAAAGTGGCGTGGGATGGGAGCCTCAACTCCCATCCCCCTTTCTTTTGTTGCTGGCCACGGAATATCCGCCTCCGAAACTTTCTCATGTTGTCTGTGGCCGCATACCCCCAAAGGGAGAATCAGAAGTAAGCTGCTTTGCCCCCTCAGCTCTCCTAAGTAGTCTGGGAGCGGGAGCGGATGCACTCGAGGTTGGTTTCCGCGATGCGTTCCGAACTTGACCTCGAGAACAGGCAAATCAAGGATGAGGCGCATGGCACCGAAACAGAGCGCCGAGATTGTTCGACGCGGAAATGAGGATGAGGTGAGGAAACGATGACAGAGCGAAAAATGAACGGACTCTGCACCCTTGCACTGCTGACGTCGGTCGCGATCGTTCTGAGCGGCTGCGAAAGCAAGCCGCAGAGTGGCGAAGGGAAGGCGGGCGCTGCAGAAAAAACCCCCGTCGCGGAGAAAGCGACACCTACCCCCCGGATCCACGCCGTGGCGCGTCCCGCCACGCCGACGCCGCGCACCACAGTGGCTGGGGCTGCGCGCGAGACAACCGTTGCCGCTACTGCTGGGCCCGGCCAAGAGACAACAGCCAGTGAGGCAGGCAACAGTGTGACCACGGTGATACCGGCGCCCGCAGTCACGCCTTCCGGCACCCCGGTGATCTCTGAGGTCCTTCAGGAAATGGATAAATTCAGCTTCGCCCTTTCCCCCACCATGCCCAAGCAGCACATCGACACCGTGCGCGGCAAGATCAACGAACTCGAACTCAAGTACAAGGGCATCCAAGCCACTCAGTCGGATGCGGAGGAAGCGGCACTGCTCGATCGCATAGAGGCGTTGGATAAGCTCGCCGAGAAGGTTGCAAATGCGCCAACCCCCGAGGAGCAGCAGCGGCTTTACACCGAACTCTATGAAGCGGTGAAGCTTCTGGATGCAGATGTGCGTGAGCGGCGTCTGCTTGCGCCCAAGCAACCCACCCCTACGCCGTAGGCGGGCAACAGGTACTGAAAAGCGAAACGCATCTGGTCGCCACGGACATTCGCGGCGAGGTTTCGCTTTCCTGACACTGCAAGAGTCCCGGCTGTGATCTTCCCCTTTGCGGTCGGGGCTCTTCTCTTTCACCAAAAACGATCAGGGATTCAGAAAGCGGATCGTTTGATGTTCGCTTCTTCCCCATGCGAGGACGGGAGCCCGCGTGCATCTCCAGAATACGAGTTATGGGCAGAGTTGAAGTCTGAAGCAGAGGGGATGGGTGTTGGAAGCATATCTTCACGCCACAAATCGTGAGGCCTTGCGCGCGATTTCCGAACCTTGGCCTATCTGCCCCGTAGACCTTTCCGGAAGGTACGCGTGCAGAGCGCCTCGAGCATGCCCACGCTGCGTTCGGTGTGTCATTTCCACAAGGCGCATATTTCCATTTTGGGCGAACGGAGGCGACGTGCGAACCGCTGCGAGACGTGGGGCGCAGCCGATGTTCAAAATTCAGTGAATGGGAACCTCGAACTGGAAATCGGGAAACTCCGCATGACGTTCACCGAATCTGGCCTCCCGCAAGTGTCAAATTGGGGTAAATTCAGTGACATGAGCGTAAAATGTGAGTACACTGCAATTTTTTATTGAATCCCCGCCTGAGAATCTGTTATTCGCTTATGTTTCCTCAAGAAGGGAAACGAAAACCAACAAATTAAATGGAGGTAACAGTCATGCGAAAACGCTTTCTGCCGAGTCTCTACATCATTGTCGCCCTTGCCGCTTCCACTGGTGTTGTGAGCCTGGCCTCGGCCCAAGCCACGCTGCCGCTCTATGAGCCGTTCAACTATCCGGCGAACCAGCCCTTGGTCAACGGCACGAACGGCGTGAATGGTGGTGTGTGGATTCCCATCGGCTCAAATACTGTGAGCACGACAGAAGTGCAAACCGGTTCGTTGAGCTTTGCTGGCTTACCCGCGCCGCAAGGCAACAAGGTCCGGCTTCTCAACGGATCCAACTATATCGACCCGGGGATGGATCTTGCGACGACCGTCTCGAGCGGCGTGATCTATGCCTCGATGATCCTCAATGTCGTCAACGAGGGCACGACCACCACCACTGGTGATTATTTCTTCGCGTTCGCACCGGCGGGCGGAACCGACTATCGTACCCGGCTTTATTTGCGCCGTGGCAGTGCGGCTGGCAAGTTCCAGTTGGGTATGCGGACGCACAGCTCGGATTCCGGCACGGTGTGGCAGACGGGAGAGCAGGACACCGGCACACCGATCTTCGTCGTCGCAGCCTATCAATTCAACCCAGCAGCGGGCGACGACGTTGCTCTTCTCTACATCAATCCTGTACTTGGTCAGCCAACGCCTCCGACAGCGACGGTCACGGGCGCAAGTGGCACGGACGCCAGCAACATTGGCCGTGTCGGGCTCCGGCAGGGTAGCGCTGTGACCTCGCAGATTGTGGAAGTGGACGAGCTGCGCGTTTCGACGTCGTGGACGGACGTGACCCCATCGAACGCAGCGGTCGGCGATTGGTCGCTCTATTAATCGTCTGAGTGGTTCCCGCGCGCACCGTGCAGGTGCGTAGCGGATGTTGGAAGTTCGGGCTGGTTGCTCCTCAAGCCGAGGGGCGCCAGCCCAGTTTTTATTTTAGGCCTACCGCCAGCGCGACCCGACTCGCGGGATCTCCGCAAGGCATTCGCGGTGGTCCCGCTAAGATGGGGCGTGAGGTAGGGGGCGGCAGTGCCCCTCATGGATCCTACGCCCTTGTTCCGGGTGGATGAAGCAAAGGTTCCACTCCTGCAGAGCGCACGTGCCCGACAGTATCGTCGTCGGCCCATCGCCGTGACGTGGCCCTTCTCATTCGCCTCTTTGTGCCCGGGGAAGACTCCACGGCAGAAGCTCAAGGTCGTGGACTTCGAGAGTGGGGGAGCCCAATCGCATGTCCACTTTTCCCACCACACGATAAGGTCCACAACTGACCGTGCGCGGGGCAAGACGCGCATAGACGGGCGGAAACAAAACGGCTTCGAAGGTGTCGGTACGATCCTCGAGGGTGAGCATTTGCATGGGTTTCCCAGAATTGCGGGCAGTGAGAACTTTCGCGGCGATTGCCCACCCAACCATCTGAACGCGCTCGCCGGCGTACCGGCGAATATCACGGGCTGCGATGGCCCCGCGCGGCACTTCCACAAAATCCACGGGATGGCCACTGACCATGAAGCCCAGCGTTTCCCATTCCCACTGGCAAAGCTGCCAGAGGGCCTCGCGGGGCGTCGGCGCGGCAGCGTGGGGCTCGGAGGGCGCCGGCATGCCCAGTGGCTCGGTCCCTCCGCCGAGATCGAGCTCCTCCAGCCCAAAGGATCGACTCAGCAGCTCTTCCAATTCAATGAGCAGAGCCCTTCGCAGCGCAAGGCGACGCAGCGGCGGGAAGGATTCGGCGGCATTGCGCGCGCCGCCGAGACAATCGAGCGCTCCCGCGCGCGCCAACGCTCGGACCTGCTCAGGCTGCGGACGCACTCGTCGGAGAAAATCGCGCAGGGAAGTGAACGCACCCGCTCGAGCCCGTTCTTGCACAATTCTCTCCGCACCCGCTGGGCCAAGCCGCTGGATAGCCCCCAGCCCTACGCGTACCCACCCGCTCGCTCGGTAACCACGCACCCATCGCGTGCACCCGGTAAATCCGAATGCGCTCTCGTTGACCGACGGAGGAAGTGTGCGAAGCCCCCAGCGGCGCGCCTCCTCCAGATAGGCTCCTGCACCATAAAATCCCCCACCGTTCGAGAGAACTGCCGCAAAAAACTCGGCGGGGAAGTGGGCTTTCAGATAGGCCACTTGGTAGCTGAGCACCGCAAAGGCGGCGGAGTGCCCCTTGCAGAACGAATAGCCGGCGAAGCTTTCGACTTGCCGCCAGAGTTCTTCGGCTTCCGAGCGCTCAAGGCCATGGCGGCGCATGGCGCCCTCGAGGAAGGCTTCGCGCACACGGGCCATCGCCTCGGCTGACCGGCTTTTGCCGCTCATTGCGCGCCGCAGTAAATCGGCCTGCGCATAGCTCATCCCTGCCACTTCGTGCGCCACGCGCAGGACGTCCTCCTGATACACCATCACGCCATGGGTTTCGGGCAAAAGCTCAAGGAGGAGCGCATGCACACGGCTGGAAGCATTGGACGGGAGGTGAGGTCCCCCCGCGTCGCGCGCCGTTTCCGAGCGCTTGCCGTGGCTCTTAGCGAGCCGATGGCGCGCAATGTAGGCTTCCATCATTCCGCTCTCGGCCACGCCCGGGCGAATGATGGAGCTTGCAGCCACGACCTCGTCGAATTGCTCGCAGCGCAACCGCTCGAAGAGTGCCCGCATGCCGGGCGATTCAATGTAGAAACAGCCGATCGTGCGCCCATCGTGAATGAGGGCGCGGGTGGCGGGATCGCGACTGACGAACTCGAGCCGCTCAATCTCTTTGCGCAGGACGAAGCGTGAGGAAGGGAGAGGGGCGGGAAGCGGGAGCTCTTCGCCCTTTTCGAACTCGCGCATGAGTCCTGCCAGCGCCACGCTGGTGCCGCGGCGCGTCCCCGCCAGTTTCATGCGCGCCGCTTCCCGCGCGAGCCTCTCGCTTTCGCGCGCGTGGCGCTCCGCGGTGTGCGGGGAAGCCCTGCCTTCCTCAGGGGAAGAGGTCGAGCGGATGGGAGTGGCGTGTGTGCCTGCAGCCATCAAGAGGGCCGCTCGCGGATTTGCCACCGCCGCATCGAGCGCATCGTCGAGCACTGCCAAGGACCGGTTGCCCAGCAAATCCATCTTCACCAGCCCGAGCGCCTCGACGCCATTCATGTCCATTTGCGTGATGACAAACCCTTTGGCGCTGCGTGTGAGGGCGATGTAGTCGGTCAGCCGACAGGGGGCGAGGACAATGCCGCCGCAGTGGACCGAGAGGTGGCGGGGGAAACCCGTCAGGCGCTGAGCTGTGGCCAGAATCCTGCGCCATGGCTCGCCCTCGCTGAGGTTTGTGCGCACCACTTGCCCTTTGGCATCGCGCTCTTCGAGCACGTAACCCACGCCCTTGAGGCGATTGAAGCGCTCGATCTCGCTTTCGGGCAGCCCGAGTGCTTTTGCGACTTCGCGCACCGCTTGGCGCATGCGCAACGTCTGAATCGTGGAAATGAGGGCCACATGGTCGGCGCCGAAGAACTCAAAGCACCAGCGAAGAATTTCGTCGCGCCGATCCCACGGAAAATCCAAGTCAATGTCCGGGGGCGCACTACGTTCTGGGTTCAGAAAGCGCTCGAAATAAAGACGGTTGCGGATGGGGCAGACGTGCGAGATGCCCAGCACGTAGGTCACGATCGAGTTGGCAGCGCTTCCGCGTCCGAGCGTGCGGATGCCGCGACGCTGCGCTTCCTCAACGATGCGGTGGACCATGAGAAAGTAGTCCGTGAAGCGCAATTGCTGGATGATCGCGAGCTCGCGCTCGAGTCGCTCGCGAGCCTCCGCGGGCGGAGAAGGACCGTAACGGTGGACAAGACCTTCAAAGGCCCGCTGGCGCAGCTCGGCCGCCGAGGCCTCCTCGGTCGTTGTCAATCGCGGGAATTTCCATTCGCCAAGGGGCAGCTCGCAATTGCAGGCTTCGGCAATCACGCGCGTATTGGCCATGGCCTGCGCGAGCTCGCTTGCGAGTTCGTGCCCGCGGGTGATCCCGAAAAACGCGGATACAGCATCCCCGGAAAGCAGCGTGCCATCGGCTGGAAATGGCAGCGGACGATTCCGGAGGCGCTCGAGCGTTTCGAGCTGCTGCATCGCAGTGAGCAGTCGGAGAAGGGGGAGATCAGCCGCGTGCGCAGAACGAACATCGCAAGTCACGACGAGGGGGAGACCGAGCTGACGGGCTGTGTCATACACCGCGCGGTTGCGTTGGCGCCGACTTGCCAGCGGAACAAGGATCCCATAGCGAAGCGCCCCAGCGCGCTGCTCTGCCGCCATGCGCGTAAGAAGTTGGGGCGAATCACTCATTGCCACGACGTGCGGTCCCAGCGACTCAGCCACTGGGAGAAGGTCGAAGTCAGGATCCAACATGCGCTGGGTCGCCAACTCACACATCCGCGAGTAGCCTTTGAAATCGCGGGCGAGCAGTACCAACCGCAGCGAAAAATCCCCCGGACAAAGTAGGGGAGAAGTGGATCCGCCAGCGGGCCCGGCGATCTCCTCCTCTTCATCGCGTTCGCTGGGCAAGCGCATGACGGCGGCGCCGCGCTCCCGTAATAGCTCGCGCTCGTGGGGATAAGGCTGGGTGAGCTCGAGGCCCAGCAAGGGCTTCACCCCAGCCGCCCGAGCCAACTCGTAAAACTCCACAAGGCCGGTCATGGCGTTGGTATCCGTGAGCGCGATCGCAGGAACGATGTCACCGGAGGGTGCTTCCTTGCCCGGAGAATCCGAGGAAAGCGCGGAAGCATGGCGTTCGAGCGACAACACATCTCCCACCGGCTCGGGCGGAGGTGGGGGAGGAGGCACAACTTGTCCCGAGCGCGCCCATTCCACAATCTCCGCCGGCGAAAGCGTCGAGCCAAAAAAGGAATAGTAGCTGTGTACGTGGAGATGGACGAAGTGTTTCGCGATTTGGGCAAGCGTTAGGGTCATGAGTTGTGCCCTCCTGCGAATGTGCTGCGGGTGAAGGCGCAAAGGGCGCGTGGGGGAAGTAGCGCGCCAAACCCATGCCGAGCCCGCACTCGGTCCACCGCGTGGTAGAGGGCACGGCGGCGTTCGAGGCGGCGCTCTTCAAGGAAGTCGAGAGCTACGGCCTCCCCGTTCTCGACGGTGGCGCAAAGATGCAAGCCCCGGACGCGAACCCGCCGCTTGGCCATCGAGTTGAGCGCTCGGCGGAGAGGAGGCCACCAATCCAGAGTTTGGTTCGAGCCGTAGCTCAGCGTCGCGATGCGGCGTTCTGTCCGCTCGTCGCTGTAAAGAAGCGTGAGGAACATCCGACGCGAGCGCAGGTTCTCGCGCCGCAGATCGTGGGTGAGCTGTTCTGTAAGAAGCAGCAGGGCCGCCTCCAGTCGGTCGGGGTGGGTGGTGTCCGGCTCGAACCGATACTCACGCTGAATTTGGCGGTCGAGTCGGCTTGCCACCACGGCAGGTCGCCATTGGCCGTGAGCGGCCGCCCAAAGCCAACGCCCACGCGCCCCAAAGAAAAGCTCAAGCCGCTCCTGGCCAAGGTGGTCGAGATCAGCGAGGCGGTGCACCCCAAATTCCCGAAGTTTGGCTAAGAGCTCGCGAGGGAGCTCCGGGAGCACTTCCAATCGCAAAGAGGCAAGGAAGGCCGCTTCCTGCCCCGGGGCCACGGTAAGGAGTCCCTGCGGTTTCGCCACACGGGTGGCAGTGCGGGCGGTGATCTTGTCGCTGGCTAATCCTGCGGAAAATGGGATTCCCGTGGCCTTGGCAAGATCCCGCAGGAGGCGAGTGGCCCATGCCGAGAGATCCCCCCCACACCAGCGCTCGCAGCCTGTGAGATCGAGGTAAAAGTCATCGAGCGAGGCTTGCTCCACGATAGGGGCCCGCTGGCAAAGGAGTTCGAAAACGCGGCGAGAGGCTGCTTCGTATTGCAAAGGACGGGGAGAACGAATCACCGCCTCCGGAAGAAGTCGGCGCACGTGCGCCATGGGCATGCCCGACCGGATTCCGGGTCGCCGCGCCTCGTAGGCGACGCAGTGGACGGTCCCGCGCCCCTCCGCCTCGTCGCCAATGAGAAGGGGGACGCCCACAAGGGACGGTTCCTCAAGGCGATGGACTGCGGCAGCGAAGGCGTCCGCATCGAGATGGAGAATTCGCGTCCGGATCATGGCTTACCCACTATTAGAACATTTGTTCTAATCTATCTTACTGCGCTCCCGACAAAAGCATTCAAAGGGGATCCCACAGGAAGAGGGGATCGAGGCGCCCCTTGGAAAATCGGCCTTTTTGGCACGCGAGAAGCACGCCCGCTCTCCTTCCATCGGAGTGTTTTCTTCCGTGGCGACTTCGCCTTCGGGAATCATCCCGGCGCCTCTCACGCAATAAGAGGTGGGCGTGCCCCTTCTAAACGTCTCTGCATGAAAGGAATCTTCTTGAACAGGATCCTTTCTCGTGCGTAACACGTTTTTGAAAATCGTAATATCACAAGCGCGATAGAAAACGAAAACGCCGGAAAATGCGAAACCTGCGAAAACCTACGGAGCCCATGGGCGAGACCCAGGGTGGCTCAAGCATGAATCCCAAGAAGGGAAGGGATTCTTACACGTGGCGTCCGCACGCTTGGCTTGTTCCGGCGCTCGCGTTTTCTGTGACTCTTCGCTGGATCGGGGGGGCAGCACGGCGGTTTCTGCTCTTCTTTGGTGGCGTGCTGTTCGCAATTGTGGCATCGCCGCTGCATGCGCAGGGTGCAGCGGACTCCACTGCTCCTCTTTGGGTGGCGAGCAACTCGTGGCTGGAATGCGCGCTCGTGGATTTGGCTTCGACGTCTGTGAAGGTCGAACGCTTGGCTCCGCCCGGAGCTTGCCCGGGCCACTACGACATTCGCCCAGACGAGGCGGTGCGACTGCGGAGTGCACGGGCGGTGGTGCTTTTTGATTTTCAGCAATCGCTTGCCGGCCGCTTGCGGGAGTTTCTGCCTGCTTCCACGCAGCTTGTTCTGATTCATCCTGCCGACGGATTGTGTGTGCCTGAGACCTACGCGGACGCGTGTAGGCAATTGCGCGATGCCTTGGTCCGTGCGAACTTGCTTGAATCGGACGCTGCGGACCGAGCCCTCAGTGCCACGGTGCAGCGCATGGAGCGCCTTGCGTCGCGCTTGCGGGACGATGCGCGCCCAGTACGCGGGGTGCGTGTCATCGCTTCGGCCCACCAAGCCGCGTTTTGCCGTTGGCTTGGTCTGGACGTGGTTGCCGTGTGGCAAAGTGCGGATGCGAGCTCAGCAAAAGAGGTCGCAGAACTCCTCGAAAAGGCTCGGCAAGGGCGTGTGCAATGTGTGATTGCAAACCTTCAGGAAGCGGGAAAAGTCGGACGCAGCCTTGCGGATGCTTTGAGAGTCCCCCTCGTGGTCTTTAGCAATTTCCCAGCGATGACTCCCGAAGAGCCGGACTTCGACTCCTTAGTTAGGCACAACGTAAGTAATCTCATTAAACTTAGTGGGGGTGGCCAATGAGCGCTGGTGCCGTGCGTGCCATCATTCTCAACCACCCGTGCATGGTGCAGGATGATTGCCTGATCGCGCTCCGTGACGTCTCCGTGCGTTTTCGCAAGGTGCATGCGCTCACAGGCGTAGATTTTCAAGTGCAGGCCGGGGAGCTGGTGGCTGTGCTTGGACCCAATGGAGCGGGGAAAAGTACTCTGCTGCATCTGCTGGCGTTGAGCCTGCGTCCGTCTTCTGGTGTGGTGACGTGGCGTGGGCGCGACGTGTGGTCGTGCGCTCGACGCCCACGAATGCGCGCGGCGGCCACAGTGGGCTTGGTTCCCCAACGCTCGGTGTTCAATGCGACCCTACCTGTGACAGCCTTCGATGTTTTGGCGATGGGGCTCTTAGCACGGGGACACCGGTGGCCGTGGCTGACGCGATCCGAACGTAATGCGATCGCGACGGCTGCCGAGGGGATGGGAATCGAGCACCTGCTCAAGCGTCCCTATCGCGAGCTTTCGGGCGGCGAGCAGCAGAAGGTTCAGCTTGCACGCGTCTTGGTACAGGAACCCGAACTGCTGTTGTTGGATGAGCCCACGACGGGGCTCGATCTGACGTGGCAGCGCCGGCTGACGGAGCTGATTGGCCAAATTCACTCTCGCCACGGACTTCCAATCGTGATGACAACGCATCACCCGCATCATATTCCTGCGACGTGTACAAGGGTGCTCCTACTGGACCGTGGCAAGATCGTATACGCTGGGCCGTCGGACAGTCGTGAGCTGCGCGAGCGGGCAGAAATCTTGTTCGGGGCCGAATCCTCTGAGGGGGATTCCGCAGGCGTGAGTGAGAGCTTCTACGGCGGAGCGTGGGGCGCCCGATGCTGACGTTGTGGATCGTGACCGCGGTCGCCAGCGGCACGACGGCCGGTCTGATGGGACTCTACCTCGTCGGGGCGAATATGCCCCTGTTGGCCATGGCGATTGCCCATGTAGCCATGGCCGGAGCCGTTGTGGCGGATCTCTTCGGGCTCCCGCCCTTGCCAATTGCCATGGGAGCAGCCGTACTGGCCGCCGTGGGACTTGGCTCTTTGGCCACATCAACGCTGCGGGCCGATCTGGGCGTCCTCACGAGTATTCTCCTTTCCTCATCGATGGGGCTGGCTTTCCTTGGCATTGGTCTTTCGCATTCCGATTCTTCGGCCATGCTTGGCCTACTCTGGGGAAGCCTGTTGTTCATCCAGCGCACGGAAGCTTGGCTCCTGGTGATCGTCGGAATTTTGTTTCTGAGTTTTGTGGCCGCGATGCGTCGGCCGCTGGATGCCTTTTTGTTTGTGCGTGGCAAGGGCAACCTTGCGGCGGGAATTCGTTCGATTTTCGTGGGTTTTATGGTCTTTGCGGCGGTTTTGATCACGCTCCAATTGCGCTTCGTGGGAGGGTTACTGCTCTACGCGCTTCTCACGAACCCAGCGGCGGCGGCACTGGAGCTGGCCGACTCGATGTCGCGAGCCAGGCTTCTGTCAGTTGCGTTTGGCGTGGCTGCAGCGGTAGGCGGCTTTCTTCTCTCATGGTGGTTCCGTCTTCCAACTGGCGCCACGATCGTGCTGGTATCTTCGGCCACTTATGCGACCGCGGTTGTCCTCAGCCGATGGCGCCGACACCGTGTGACCGCGTGAGGATGAAAGGGAATAACGCACTCCGTTCTCCCGAGTCAATCGTCGCTTGTCTGTTGCGTTTTCTGATGCGACGTGGACGGGCTCTGCTGGATTGGGGAGTAACTGACGGATTGGCGTAGCCTGCTACCCGCATATGTAACTACTACCGGACGGTACGAAGCAACGACCAAGGACCTACCACGCGCGCAGTCGCTACCAGAGACCTAAGCGCAGAAGCATGCGATTCCAACGCGTGTTTGGCCGGGGGAAATATCGTCGCGCGAACGCTTCTTGCTCGGGAGTTACCAGTCTGCGCACGATCTCCTGGTCACGACGGTTCTTATCGAGCATATCGCCCTTCTTGCGCAAAGTATTGAATACCTCAACGTAAAGCGCCGTTACGTCGACAATGGGGATCTCTCGTCCCGCGAGGACCGCCGTACAATTTCCGAGACTTCTCTCCGACCAACGCGCGAGGATGCGTGGGGTGATTGTGTAGGCCTTTCCCCGCTTGTCGCGCTGGAAAAAAGTAATCTCCACCTCAGCGCCTTGGAAGCTGACAGTGAGCTTGTGAACGTCTTCCTCGACAAGCGAATCCGCAAAGAGTTGCCGTAGCCGCTCCCGATCTACTTCCGCAGCCAACAAATCAATATCCTTGTGAGGTCGGCTGACCCCTGAAAGGGCCTCCAACGCCCAGCCGCCGTGGACCCACACTCGCACGCCTTCTCGCTGAAGCAAATCCAATAACGCAAAAAGTTGTTCTTTAGTTGTCGGTTGGTCAGTTCCCACGTGGACAATTTAGGGCGCCGAAAGATCGCGCCTGCAACCCGAATCCGAGACACACTCCTGAGTGTGCTTGGGAGAAGCGTGGGGGGCTGAAGCGCGTCCTCCCCCGTTTATTTCGATGAGCATTTTCCTTTCGGCAATTTTTCTTGTCTTAGCGTGGCGCGAAAGCTTGATTTACAAAAACGAAATGAGAGGGGGCTTTACTCCCACAGATGCTGGCCAAGGCCTTTAGTCAGGCGGTTTTCGGCATAGATTCGTTTCTTGTCGAAGTCGAGGTGGATGTTGCTCGGGGGGAGCAGTTTTTCGGCATTGTGGGGCTTCCTGACACCGCCGTGAAAGAGAGCAAGGATCGGGTGCGCTCAGCTCTCTCGAACTCGGGTTATCACTGTCCAGCCGTGCGCATCGTGGTGAACCTTGCTCCCGCCGACATGCGCAAAGAAGGGCCTTCTCTCGACCTGCCGATCGCTTTGGCACTTCTTGGCGCACTTGAACGTGTCGACCCTGCGCGACTGCGAGACGTCTGCGCGATCGGGGAGCTTTCGCTTGATGGTGCTGTAAAGCCCGTCACTGGGGTTTTGCCGATTGCTTTGGGGGCAAAGGCCAGCAACTTCCGTACGTTGCTCGTCCCTTCCGACAATGCGGCTGAGGCCGCAGTCGTGGATGGCGTCGAGGTTCTTCCCGTTGCCTCCTTACGCGAGGCAGTCGACTACCTGAACGGGGTTCGCGAAATTGCCCCCTTCCGCGTCAATACCTCAGAAATTTTTCATCGCAACGCGCACTACGACGCCGATTTTAGCGACGTGAAAGGCCAGGAGGCTGCGAAACGTGCTCTCGAGATCGCGGCTGCGGGTGGGCATAACGTCCTGATGATCGGTCCTCCGGGGAGCGGCAAAACGATGCTCGCCAAGCGCCTGCCGTCGATCCTACCCGATCTTACGCTCGAAGAAAGCATCGAGACGACGAAAATTCATTCGATTGCCGGGCTTGTGAGTGCGCGTGAGTCACTCGTTGCCACGCGGCCGTTTCGCTCGCCTCATCACACCATCTCTCATATTGCCATGGTGGGCGGCGGTGCGATCCCACGGCCGGGCGAGGTCTCCCTTGCCCACAATGGCGTGCTCTTTCTCGATGAGATGCCTGAGTTCCAACGCACGGTTCTTGAGGTGTTGCGCCAGCCTCTTGAGGACGGTGTCGTAAACATCTCACGTGCGTCCATGAGCCTGTCCTTCCCAGCGCGTTTTATTCTTTGCGGTTCTATGAATCCCTGCCCCTGCGGTTACTCTACCGATCCAAAGAAAGTCTGCCGGTGCTCGCCGCAACAAATCCAAAAGTATCGGTCGCGGCTGAGTGGCCCGCTTCTCGACCGCATTGATTTGCACATCGAAGTGCCAGCCGTGAGTGTTGCAGAATTGGCAACACGACATGGCAGCGGGGAGCCGAGTGAACGCATTCGCGAGCGTGTGAATCGGGCCCGCCAACGTCAACGACACCGCTATTCGGGCTTGCCGCGCATCCATTGCAATGCGCATTTGGGAACGCGCGACCTAAAACGCTTTTGTCCCCTAACAGCCGACGCGCATTCCATGTTGGTCGCAGCGCTTAATTCGCTCGGCTTTAGTGCACGTGCGTACGATCGCATTATCAAGGTGGCGCGTACGATTGCCGATTTGGAGGACTCGGACGCGATCGAGTCGCATCATGTCGCCGAGGCGATTAATTACCGCACCTTGGATCGCCGTCTTGAGTAAGCGGCGATTAGCGCCACGATCTTCCCAACACCATTCCGACGTGAACCCCCAAGAGCCCCAGAAACACACTTCCGAAGATATTGCTCATCGCCAGAAGCCAGCTTCCATCGTCGAATAGCTGGCGCGTCTCGTATTCAAACGTCGAAAAAGTTGTGTAGGCCCCCAAGAAACCGATAGCGAAAAACTCGCGCAGAGTGCGCGCATGCGGAAGTTGGCCGCTTGCCAGAAGCGCTGACAGGAAGCCAAGCAAGAACGAACCGCTCACATTGATAAAGAATGTCGCATAAGGGAAGCTTGGCCCAAGCCACGCTCCCACCACACGCCCAATCACGTAGCGAGCGTTTGCTCCCAGAAATCCCCCCACCCCAACCCATAGATAGGGCAAAAGGTCTTGCATGAATCGCTCCTTCTCCATTGTCGGCAAGCTGATGCTCAAGTCCGCCTAACCGATCGAACGTTTTTCCGGTGCAATGTACTTGATGACCTGAACGCTTTCGACGGTCACGAGTCCGTCGGTAATCATGGTGTCCAGCTCCGGCAGGAACCGCGAGATGTTCTCTTGGGTATCTATAATTTCGATCACCACCGGTAAATCTGTTGATAGTTCCAAAAGCTTGGTAGAATGAAGTCGGCTATTCTTGCCAAACCCCATGATTCCCTTAAGCACGGTGGCGCCGGCCAAATGCATTTCCCGTGCCTTCAAGACAATTGCTTCGTAGAGGGGCTTGCCTTGGTACATGTCGGAGTCACCAATGAAGATACGCAGCAGTGTGCCTTCCTGAGGTAGTTTCATGATCGCCTCCCATGCCCAAGGTAGCGGACCACCTTTGCGCGTTCACGCGTGACCACCACATCTTCCAGCATTGGCTCGAGTTCCTCGAGCAACGCGTCCAAGCGCTGAGGAGTGTCCACAAGTTCGATGACCATTTCGCGGTCATTTGCTAAAGCCCACCGCTTCTCCTTAAGGAAAATTCCGCTCATGCCGAATCCCTCGATGCCTTCAAAGACAGTCGCCCCAGCGTAGCCGCGGCGTCGGGCGTGTTCCACGATGGCCTCGTACAAAGGCCGGTGCCGATAACGTCGAAACGAATCTACGAAGATGCGCAGTAAGACCTGTTCGCCTTCCAGTTTCATTGCGATTCTTCCTTCAAAAGTACTTCATCAAACTCCTCCAGCATTTGTAGGCGCGTTTGCAACTCTGACAACGTCGCTTGCCGGAGCGTGGCTTCCTGGCGGGAAGTCACCGCAGCCCGCTGCACTGCCTCCTCCACGACACGGACAAGGTCCGAAAACTCGACTTCCAGTTCATCGCGTAACGCGCGGAGCGTCCGCTCAAGTCCTTGGATAAAATGATACCGCAAACGTTCCGTGTTCGCTACAATGGCCTCTTCTAACGCTTGTGAAAGTCGTCGTACGTGTCGTCTCCGTAGCCACTGCGTGGGAAGTAAGAAGGCAAAAATCTCCACAGGGACTGTGCCCAACGCGCTACTGGGCTGCAAAAGTGGCCAGTAGTCCTCGAGCTCTACGGTGCATTCCACCTTCAAATCCCACGCGGATGTTGGGGCATCGAATAAATTGCCCGCAGTTTCCATGAGGCGTGACAAGACTCCGTGAATGCGTTCTACGTGGTCCTCGCGGATGCGGGCGAATTGCTCCCCAATCTGGCGCTCGAGGCGCGCTCGTTCGCGCGAAAAGACGATGGCAATTCGTTCGCTCAGACGGCTAAAAATTGTGCTCGCCCCCTTTAAAAGCTTACTGCGCGGGATGTCAGATGCACTTAGCTCACGGAAGTCGTGCTCGAGTTCTCGCGTTACGCGTTCACGAATGGATTCGGCGCAACGATTGATCTCCGTAATTAGTCGAGCTCCATCACCCCGTAGAATATCATTGGCGGCTTGTTGTTCCCGGGCCAACCGCTGGACCTCTGCGTGGAATCGTTCAAGGCGCTCTGCGCGTTCCACCTCGTCCATCGTGATCGATCGAATCTCGATTTGAATGAGGTCTCGTTCGCGTGTCACCACGCCACGTGCTCGCGCTACGATTGCTTTGCGCAAGACGGCTTCCTTCTCGTTGCGTAGAAATTCCTGAATGGTTTCCCGGAGTTTCGCGAATTCGTATGCATCGCGCGGTGTTTGGCTACGCTCGATCGCCTCAAGCACCATCCGCGCCGAAACTCGGAACAAAGGCACATCGTCTGTCTCAAGGATTTCTCGGAGGAGCTGCAAATTGAACTGAATGAGTTCCTCCAGCTCAGACCGCCCTACGATGTCGGCTTTCGTGAACACAATAAAGAGTCGCGTCACACGGCTGCTCACTTCCCGAAGGAATGTAGCCTCCGTTTCGGTCAGAGGCGGGTCGGGGGAGAGGACAAAGATTCCAGCATCCCCCTGCGGAAGTGCCTTCTTTGTTGCGTCCGTGTTAGTGAGCAGAGTCGAGCCAATTCCCGGTGTGTCGAAGACTTGCACACCGTGGCTCAGAAAAGGACTTGGTGCAAAAACCGTGACGTGAGCTACGGCTTTCTCGTTTTTCGGATTGCCCTCTTCCGTTACATAGTGAGGCAGCTCTTCCAAGGGAATGTCGCAGGACTCACCATTTCGAAACTCGACCACACACCGAATGGTATCCCCGTAACGGAGAGAGGTGGGAATCGCCGTGACCGGAACCACACCTGTGGGCAGAATGCTCATGCCGAGTAGCGCATTGATGAGCGTACTCTTGCCGCGCTTAAACTGCCCCAAGACCATGAGGTTGAAGGTTTTCTCCTGCCAGCGCTGGGCAAGATGCCGCAGTAGCTTTTGGTCGGCATCGTTGTCCAAGCTTTGCGCCAACCGGATGAGGACATCGTAGAGGTGGTCGCTCTGAACGGCTCGATCGCAATCCGACGCCATTATTTTCCCAATATTGTTGAGGATGGTCACAACAGAGCCCCCCTTTCCGAATCCAGCTCATCCAAGGGTGAGAAAAACGCCAAGCAGCGCTTCCACGATTCATCGAGATTCTCGTGCCCAGTGGAAACAGTTGCATTTGCTGTCTCAGCATAACGCTCGATGTTTCTGAGTTGCCGTTCTGCTGCTGCGCGGAAGCAGGCTTGAAGCTGTGCACGCGCTGAACGAGTCTTCGCTCGCTCCACCACCCACAACCAGCATCGCGCACACAGCCGTGGCTCGACACGAAGGTAGTCTTGGAGCTCCGGTTCATCCAAGTGATCCATAAATGTTGAGCCGTAGCACTCGAGCGCTTCTTTTGCCTGGAGGCAGGCTGGGCACTCCGCGTTGCGAGACCCATGGCGCCGAGAGACTCCGTGATCAGCGAGACTTTGCGCTAAAGTCTTGTGGAGAAGGACTGCTCCTAAACCGTCGCCGAAAGAACGCAATAAATCGGCATGCCGAACGCACAGCCCGCCAGAACGCAGAAGTGCCTCCTGCAGTCCGGGATCATTCACGAACTCGTAGAGCGAGGCTTGGAGGTATCGACGAACGGCCCGCCCAACAAGGATGCAGATAGGGCATCCTTTGTAGGCCAGCGCATCAACAAGGTTGAAAAATGGGGTATGTCGATATCCCACGACCGTTATCCCTCCAAAGGCTCACATAATTTCCTGATACGGTGCTTGAGTGAAGAGAACTGGGGAGTTGCAGGTGGTTTGCTGCGCCGAAGCAGCCTTCTCCCACGGGGATGTTAGAAAGGGGAAGTTGTGTCTCTTGTCTCGCGGCTTTCAGCATGACGACTCCTGCAATTCTCGCCTTTTGCATGGTGAATGTTTGCAGGAGTCATCAGCCACAGATGTGGCGGTTACGGTAGACTCCATTACCGTGTGTCTAACTTGTTATACAGGTCTTATCCCGGCATAATCGTTTCACCAATTCATCTAATCCTTCTACTTGCATTTGTTGGCTGAGCAATGCCACGAAAAGGTTGAACGCGCTTGTGGAGATTGCCGAGCCGCCGACGCGCATTCAGGCACGACTCGTGAATCTGGGGAGGGCAGAACGATGCAGGACGATATCCAAAAAGCATTCGAGGAAACGCATCCAAATCCATCGGCAGTCAGCACGCCAACAGGTGCACCTGCAGCACCCGCTGCTTCCCAGCTCGGGGGGATGCAGTTGCTCGAACGGCTGGTCCAAGTCCTCGAACTCAAAGGGGGATCGGACATTCACATGCTCGAAGGGGAACCCCCACGCGTCCGCATCCACGGCGACCTCGTTCCTATTAGTTCCCGAGAGCATCCAGTGGTGACGCGACAGGATATCCTCGACATCTTGCAGTTCGCCCTAACCCCCGATCAGAAAAGGCAGTTTGACGAAACAGCCGACGTGGATTTCTCGCTCGCTTTTCGTTCCGCGACAGGACGCGTCAACGTGGGGTACGCAAATGGGCGGCGTCTGCATTTTGTCATGCGCTACCTGCCTTCGAAGATCATCCCATTGGAGGAACTTGGCATCGACCCTGTGATGCTACGCAAATTGGCAGAAGCCGAACGTGGCATTGTGCTTGTGGCAGGGGAAACGAGTTCCGGAAAAACCACCACAATTGCGGCGATGCTCGACTACATCAATCGCACTCGCTACGGCTCCATCTGCACGATCGAGAACCCCGTGGAGTACATGATCCCAAGCCAGAAATGCCTTGTCACCCGCCGCGAGATTGGCCGCGATACCCCCGACTTTCGGCATGCCCTGCGAGCAAGCGTTCGCAAGAATCCCGACGTGCTGCTCATCGGTGAAATTCGTGACGCCGAAACAGCTGAGATCGCTTTGAGTGCTGCAGAAACGGGCATCCAGACCTTTGGCACCATCCACGCCATTGGAGCGGTTCCCGCCATTACCCGTTTGCAACACGTGGTTGGCGCAACCGGCAAACTCGAAGAAGAATTCTTCCTTCGGCTTGCGAACTGCTTGCGTGGGATTATCAGTCAACAACTGGTCAAAGCCGCCGACGGAAAAGGACTTCTCCCCATCTACGAAATTCTGAACATCACGTACACGGAAAAGACATATCTCCAGCAGCGCGATATGGCTCGGCTGGAGCAGAGCCTCGAGGCCGACCACAACATTTCCATGGGCCACTGCATCTACAATTTGTGGCATGCCAAGCCGCGGCGCATCAACGAAGAGACCATCCGCAAGCTTTACCCCGATCAGTTCAACTTGATGATGAATCGACTTTCAGATTCACGGGGGTGGAAGCCCTTAGTTGCTACGCTCACGTGAGGTTTGCTAACGCTCACCCCATTGAACGGCAAAGATCCATTGCTCAGCAAGAAAATGCCGTGCTCCACGTCAGCGGAGCACGGCGAGCTTTTTTATCGCCAAAGTGCAGCAACGCAGAGATGTGTAGATTACTTGATTCCTTTAAAACACTCCTCCACGTGCTCTTGGGGTGGCGGGGGCGTTAGCGCGGATACCACGATAAGCACCAGCGTCGAGAGCGGAAGTGCAATGATCTGCGCATCAATGCTTTTCCATGGGGCGCCGCCTAATGTGTCCTGCCCAAACATCAACTTGCACAGCCCCAGCCCTCCGGCAGTTTTCTCCTGCACAAACGCAAGCCACAGGAGGGCCGAGATGGAACCAATGAGCATACTCGCCAGAGCTGCGGGGCGCGTCACTCGTTTTGAGTATAATCCCCCCAGATAGGCTGGCAAGAAGGTTGCGCCACAGAGGCCGAAGAAGACAGCGGTGGCCTGTGCAATCACACTGCTGGGCAATTGGTAAGCAAGAGTTACGGTCACAATAATTGCGACGACAATCCCAAGCCGGGTAATCAGGACTGTTCGAGGCGAGCCATGGGGTGATCCGAATCCCTGTTCGTAGATGTCGCGACCGATTGCGGTTCCCATCGTGTGGAATTGCGAGGACATAGTGGACATCGCTGCGGATAGAAGCGTCAGCATGAACAGCACCACAAACCAGCTCGGCATGAACGCATTAATGAACATGGGGATAATCTTGTCGGCGTTGCCTCCTGCCACCTGGATGGCGACCTGCCCCTTGGAGTTGAAGAAGTACACATTCGACAGGGCCCCGCAGACGAACGCTGTTCCCGTCATCAAAAGAATGAACAGTCCACCCATTCCTACCCCGCGGTTGAGTTCGCGATTGGACTTCACAGTCATAAAGCGAACCGCCAGCTGGGGCTGACCGAGCACACCGATCCCAACCCCCATGACGATCGTGGTGACGAGCTGCCACCACATCGGCGAGCCCGTCGCCGGCATAGCAGCCCAATTCACTACGCCACCAGCCTTCAGCTTTTCAGGGATTTGAGTGGCAAGGTCGTTGAGCGCTTGGTGAGCCGATACAATGCCGCCCAAATGAAGGTAGGTCGAAATGCCAAGCACCAGCATGCCGACAATCATGATGAAGCCCTGAAATGCGTCGGTGTACATGACGCCCTTTAGCCCCCCAGCAATCACATACCCGGCCACGATAATTGCAAAGACCGAGAGGGCGGTCTCGTAGGAGATGTGGAAGGATTGTTCAACGAAGCGCGCTCCCCCGATCATGACGGCTGCAGCGTAGAGAGGCATGAAGAGGAAAATGAGCAAAGCAGCGTACAGGTGGATTGCACGCGACTGGTAGCGCTTGGCCAGAAATTCGGGAAAGGTGTGTGCTTGCAGGTTGTGCCCCATCGGCCGCATTCGCTTCCCGAAGCAGACGAAGGCAATGAAAATTCCTACCAAAATATTGAGGAAGGTCAGCCACAAGATTCCCATTCCAAAGACAGCCGCAACACCACCAAACCCAACAATGGCAGAGGTGGAGATAAACGTGGCTCCGTAGCTCAGAGCCATGACTATTGGGTGCGTCTTGCGCCCGGCGACGAGAAAGTCAGCGGCGGTTTTCGTCTCTTGATAACCGCGAAAACCCAGATAGACAGTGATGAGGAGGTAAATTAGCGTAACGATCGTTAGCGTAAAGATTGGAACCTGTTCCATGGCGCGTCTCCTTTATCCGAGGGTCTCGTCAATTTCTTTTTCTTCCTTCTCCCACAAGATGTCGCTCTCGGAAGGGGAGACCGGCTCTCCGTCGTTGTTCCAATTCAGGAAGCCATACACGATGCACAAGATGGTCACCAGAATGGTGAGAACGTAGCCTAAGAAGGCCCCAAAGTCTGCAAAGCCCAACATAATCTCCTCCACGCACCTCAAAGTAGATCCAGCGTTCGACTTGTGAAGAGTTGAACGCGTGGTCCGAAAATCTGAGTTGAGCCAAACGCAAGAGTCAACAGGAACGAAAAGAAATAGCAGCTGCCCTGCACAACCTACAGGACAGCTGCAAAGCCAGCGAAAATCTTATGTAGCGAGGGGATTCGCTTACCAGCGGTAATGGGCAAAAGCCTTGTTGGCTTCGGCCATACGGTGCGTGTCTTCCTTTTTCTTTACCGCAATACCCGTATTATTGAACGCATCGAAAAGCTCATTCGCCAAGCGCTCCGCCATGGTTTTCTCGCCACGGCTACGCGCTGCTTGAATGATCCAACGCATTGCCAAGGATACGCGCCGCTCAGGTCGCACTTCAACCGGCACCTGATAGTTCGCACCACCGACGCGCCGCGACTTGACCTCGAGGATAGGCTTAACGTTTTCAAGCGCCTTAAGGAAAAACTCGAGCTGGTCTTGCGTCTCGGCCACTCGCTTGGCGCCAGCCTCGATCGCCTTGTACACAATCGTCTGGGCGACACTTTTCTTGCCGCGTTCCATCACGCAATTGATGAATTTCGAGACAAGCTCGCTGCCATACTTCTGATCAGGTGGTATCACTCTTTTGGTGGCTACGCGTCGGCGCGCCATGGCTTTCCACTGCCTCCATGAAATGTCATAGGACCGAAGCGAATTCTATGAGGTGGCATGTAATTTATTCAACACGGACGTACCAAGAGGCGGTTCGTCGTCCACGTCTAATTCCCTTTACCTCAAATTCTCGATTCGTTGAATAAGATAGAATGAACCCAATGACTGATGAGATGACGACAGCGCAAGGGCAATCGCCGCAGCCCACAGCATCCCACGCCACACACCGACGACTGTGGCTATTTCGGATGCTGGCAATCGTCTTTGGTTGCGTTGTGGCCTTCGTTGCAATGGAGGTCTTCGTACGGGCCCTTCTCGCTTCTCGCCCCAATGATATCGAAGCCCTCCGGCGCTTCAATCATGCGAAGCAAACTGTGGGCGAGCTGAAACTGATTCATTTTGTGCGAATCAGCGACAATCCACGCCTCGTGTACGAAATGCTTCCCAACATCGAGGGGACATTTCATAAGGCGCCCTTGCGCACGAATTCTGCGGGATTTGCGGACCGCGAGCGCTCACTCGAAAAACCGGCCCGAACGTTTCGGATCGCGGTGATCGGCGACTCGATCGCCTTTGGGTGGGGGGTGCCTCCCGAGGCGCGCTATTCGGATCGACTGGAAAAGTTTCTCAACGAGACAGCAACAACCTCAACTCGCTACGAGGTGCTGAACTTCGGAATACCGGGTTATAACACGGTGATGGAGGCGGAGTTGCTGCGCACGCGCGTGCTGCGTTACCAGCCCGACGCAATCCTTATCGGTTACTGCGCGGACAACGACACAAGTTTACCCAACTTTGTGGCGCGCCCCCGGCCCCTCTACACGCTCACGCACTCCTACTTATGGGAGATGCTCCGAACACGCTCCGTTGCGTCCGCCCGCAGCGCACTCGAAGCGGGCGTTCAATACGTCGATCCCGCAAATGTACCGCCGGAGTATCAGGCATTGGTCGGATGGGACCGCGCCGCGCAAGCCATGCGTGAAATCGCAGACCTTGCACGCGAGCGCAAAATTCCTGTCCTCTTCCTGCGCGACTACTACTACTTCGAGCCTTGGAGAACTACTCCGTCTACACTTCCTCCCGATCCGGGTGCCGACGCCGATGCCTTAGCCAAGCAACTGGGATTTGTGGTCATCTCTCCCTTCCAATCTCTCCTCGAGTTTCTCGATCGGCATGGTCTTCACTCTTTTGCTTTAAGTGTGGACATCGAAAACGGCGATGCACATCCCAACGCACTGCGCCACGCACTCTTGGCCCAAGAGATCTACCGAACATTGGTGGAGCACAAGCTCATTCCCGATGCCGCGGAACGCGCGCAACGGCTGAACGAGCACATGCGCTTATGGGATCAGTGGATTCAGGAGGCGCTCGCTATGGCGCGCATTCCTGAAAAGTATCGCGGGGCCGCCTCGAAGTAGCTGGCCTTGTGCTCCGCAGGAATTTTTCTGGAATTACGTGCCTTCCCCTGATAGCAAAGTAATTTGGTGAGCGATTGCATCGCACTCGCACTCTGTAGCGTAAATGGAAGATCTAAACCAACAAGGAGAGCCAGTTTATGCCACCTAAACAATCGCGCGTGATCGTCGTAGGGGGAGGTCTCGCCGGGCTAACCACCACCATCAAGCTAGCCGAGGCCGGTATGCCTGTGGATTTGTTTTCCATCGTGCCGGTGAAACGCTCTCACTCCGTATGCGCTCAGGGCGGCATCAATGCTGCAAAGAATCTGAAGGGCGAGGGAGATTCCCCCGAGATTCATTTCGACGACACCGTTTATGGTGGCGATTTCTTGGCCAACCAACCTCCAGTCAAAGGGATGTGCTATGCCGCGCCCGGCATCATTGATCTTTTCGATCGCATGGGCGTGATGTTCAACCGGACGGCGGAAGGCCTTCTCGACTTTCGCCGTTTCGGTGGCACTCTTTATCACCGCACGGCATTCGCAGGCGCTACCACAGGACAACAGTTGCTTTACGCGCTCGACGAGCAGGTGCGGCGGTGGGAAGCGGCAGGTCGCGTAACAAAATATGAGCTTTGGGAGTTCCTGCGGGTGGTGCGCGACGAAGGCGGTACGTGCCGGGGAATTGTGGCGGTCAATATTCGTAATCTTGAGGTTCGCGCATTTCGGGCGGATGCCGTGGTGCTTGCCACCGGCGGTCCCGGCCTGATTTTTGGCCGATCCACCAACTCGATGATCAACACCGGCGCTGCGAATTCCCGCGCCTATCAACAGGGCGCCATTTATGCGAATGGCGAGTTTATTCAGGTCCACCCCACCGCAATTCCGGGGGAGGACAAATTGCGCCTGATGAGTGAATCCGCCCGCGGCGAAGGCGGACGCGTTTGGGTTTGGGGCGACTCGAGTAAAGTTTACCGCAATCCCTTCATTCGCGATGCGAATGGCAATCCCAAGGAATTTCGCTGCGGAGAGACGGGCAAGCCGTGGTACTTCCTCGAAGAGATGTATCCCAAGTATGGCAACTTGGTTCCCCGCGATATTGCCACGCGAGAAATCTTCATGATTTGCACCCAACTCGGAATGGGGATCAACGGCCAGAACAAGGTCTACCTCGACCTAACCCACATTCCTGAAGAGGAGCTCAATCGCAAGCTTGGTGGCATTCTTGAGATTTACGAAAAGTTTGTTGGCGTCGATCCGCGCAAGCAGCCCATGGAAATCTTCCCCGCCGTTCATTACTCGATGGGCGGGCTGTGGTGCGACTACAATCAAATGACGAACATCCCCGGCCTGTATGTTGTTGGTGAGGCCGATTACCAATATCACGGTGCAAACCGCCTTGGGGCCAATTCGCTTCTGTCTTGTATCTACGCGGGAATGGTCGCAGGCTCACACATCCCACAGTACATCAAATCGCTCAGCGTCGGTGCAACTGACGTTTCCAGTGCCATCTTTGACGCCGAGCAGCGTCAGGAAGAGGCGGACATTGCCCAGATCCAGAAAATGGATGGCGACGAAAATGCATTCGCCCTGTGGCGTGAGCTCGGCGACTGGATGAACAAGAACGTCACCATTGTGCGCTACAACAAGGCGCTGGCAGAAACCGACGCAAAACTCCGCGAACTCCTCGAACGGTGGAAGCGCATTGACGTCAACGATACCAACCGCACGATGAACACAAGCGTGCTGTTCACCAAGCAGTTGCGTGACATGCTTCACCTTGCTCGCTGCATCACTTTAGGCGCCTTAGCCCGCAACGAGAGTCGCGGAGCGCATTACAAGCCGGAATTCCCGGATCGCGACGACAAGAACTGGCTCAAAACCACTAAGGCGACCTTCACGCCCGATGGCCCGAGCTTTGACTATGAGCCAGTCGATGTCAGTCTGATTCCGCCGCGGCCGCGCAAGTATGCCTCCGACTGAAGCCTCTGAGGATTGAGGCCTCAGGAGGGCCTGCCGTTCCCTCAGGCCGAGCGCGTGTCGCACGGCGCCCTCTTGAAGGGAGTGAGAGCCTCCGTCAGTTGTTGTGGGAATCATCATGAGTGCGTCGTTGGTTCGAGCAGTTCTTTCGGCGTAGGATTGGAGCGCTCCCCATCGAGGATCGAACGGAATGGGCTCGAAGGTCCGACTGATTGCGTACCCCATATCTTGACACGGGACGTGGGGCAAACGAAAAGTTAGATAACCAAGCGTAAGTGCCCCACTTTTCGCGGGGTTTTCCACGGCGCAAGAAAGGGATGGGTTTCATGCCGCTCCGCAAAAAAATGCCCGATTGTGGGTCAACAACCCAGCAGCTTAATCAGCGGATGCTCCAGCTGCAGGCACTTTATCGCATCGCGGTCGCCACGGCTTCGACCATGAAGCCCACGGAAATCATGCGGCTGGTGCTGGATGAGGTGGTACGTTGGACGGAAGCAGTTGCTGCAGTCGTATATTTTTATGATCAGCAGCGCGATCGTTTGGTTCCCCGACTCACGTACGGTCGGGCGATTGAGTCATCTCTACTTCCCGCCCAAGAAGAGGATGGGCTTGTGACCGAAGTCGCCCATCACGGCAAGTTGACCCAGACGCCTTTTGTCCTCCGTCCAGCTCGCGCCAAGCAGCAGCGTTTTTGGCGCATCACGATACCACTTGTCTCGGGCGATGAAACTACAGGCGTCATTGACCTTGTTGCCGAACGTTCAAAACGCTTTGAGCCCGAAACCGAGGAGTTCCTCTCCACCTTAGCGTCTCAGGCTGCTCAGGTCCTGCGCAATGCTCTGATTTATGAGGAGCTCGAACAGCACTATCGAGAAATTTCGCTCCTATATGAAATTCAGCAGGAAATTGCCTCGACGCTCGACTACAACAGTGTTCTCCAGCTGATCGTGCATCGGACGAAGCAAATCATGAATGCGTCGGAATGCACCATTCGCTTGTTGGTCGAGCACGACGGCAAACCCTACATCCGAGTCGTAGCCAGTAGCGGGAAGGATTTCATCGGTCCGGAAGAGGTGCCTTTGGAAGAGAGTCAGGTGGACCAGCCCGTGATTGGGGGGGAGATGATCTATATTGAGGACGTTCGGACCGACCCAAAGTTCCGATGGCGGGAGGAGGCCAAACGTGCAGGTGTCGTTTCAATGGTTTGTGCTCCGCTCGTTGCCCGTCGGCGGACCATTGGCACCATACGTTTGTACACCGCAGAACGCCGCGAGTTCGATCTCTCCGAACGCAAGATCCTCTCGGCAATTGCCGGCCAAGCCGCGCAAGCTATCGAAAACGCTCGCCTGTACCATACGATTGAGGAGCAGAACCGGCAGCTATTGCGCTCCTATGAAGAGCTTCGCAACACCCAAAAGGAACTCCTCCGCAAAGAGCGACTTGCGGCGTTGGGTGAGATGGCAGCCACGGTAGCCCACGAGATTCGCAATCCCCTCACCAGCATTCGCGGCTTCGCCCAACGCATCCAACGCCGATATGCTCACGTGGCGGACGAGCGCCTTGCCGAGTACACGGGCATCATCATGGAAGAGGTGGACCGGCTGAACAAGTTCATCAAAGACGTGCTCGACTTTGCCCGCCACGCTAAGCCTAACTTCGAACGAACCAACCTCAACACGGTCATTGCCGATGTGCTTGCCCTTCTCCGGGACGACTTCGCGCGTAAAGAGATCACAATTCTTCCTGACCTCGCGCCTAATCTTCAGGAAACCGTTTGCGACCGCATGCAAATGCGCCAAGCCTTCATTAATTTGCTCCAGAACGCCCGCCAAGCCGTCAGCCGGGGAGGGATGATTCTCATCCGCACGCAAAACTTAAACGGGTACGTCCGTGTGCGGATTGCCGACAACGGTTGCGGCATTCCTCGCGACATCCTTCAAAAGATTTGGTCGCCTTTCTTTACGACGAAAACTCATGGAACCGGCCTCGGATTAGCCCTTGTCCAGCGAATTGTGGATGATCACCACGGCCGAATCACAATTCGCAGTAAAGAGGGGCGTGGAACCATCGTTACCTTACTTTTTCCCGTCGTGGAAAACGAGGATCGGTTGCTGAGCCGGACCGCTGACTCAAGTGATTCGTCGTCGTAACCGGGGTACCCGACAGCGAAAGTCGCAGAGTGCAGGAACGCCATGCTTCGGAACCTATCATCCCGACGAACAATTTGCCGGGGCAACG
Source organism: Candidatus Sumerlaea chitinivorans (assembly GCA_003290465.1). Classification (GTDB taxonomy): domain Bacteria; phylum Sumerlaeota; class Sumerlaeia; order Sumerlaeales; family Sumerlaeaceae; genus Sumerlaea; species Sumerlaea chitinivorans. The sequence goes on along the minus strand of CP030759.1, from coordinate 1,566,617 downwards.
GTAAGTAGCGCGGGTAGTTACCGTGGACAGATTTGTGCTCCAGGACGTACCACGTCGAAGGTAGAGGCTGATGGCACAAGGCCTTCGCTGGGCCACGTTCCTTGCGTAGGGAGCATGGATCAACTGATAACCTAAAGGAGTGAGACCTTGCCAAACAAGAAGTCTGCAAAGAAGCGTGTAAAGCAGAACAAGCGCAATGAACTGCGTAACCGCGCCGCAAAGTCCGCAATGAAGACGGCTATCAAAAAGACGCTGACCTTGCTCACGGTCGGCGAAAAGGAAGCTGCGGTTGAGAAATGCCGCGAGACTCAGGCGCTGATCGCCCGCACATGGAAGCGTGGCATCATCCACAAGAATAAGGCGCGCCGTCTTCAGTCTCGCCTGATGAAAAAGGTTGCGCGTGCCCAAGGTTAAGTTCTAAAAGCAGGACGTCGGATAGGCTCGAGCCGATCCGTGGCGCTCTTCTTGGTGCGCCAGGAAAGGATGATGGGTGGTGGCACGCTTCATCAAGCGACCTACGCTCGCTAAACTCGCAGCACTCAGTGTTTCTATTGCTGCTGTGCTCTTGACCAGTAGTTGCGCGTGGCGCACGAAGATTCCGGTGGACCCCATGGCTGCCGATGCCGGCGATCGCTGTTATATTGAAAATGAGCAGTTTGTCCATGCGGATCGCTTGTACAGCCAAATGGGGTCTCTTGACCTTGTGGCTCGTTACCTCCGGGAACAGGATCAGTGGCGCAAATGTGAGGTGAACGAAGCGATCTATCGCCTACGCAAGGTGCACGATTTGCCTTAAGGGGAGGAACCACGATGTGGACGAAGTTGCAATGCTGGTGGCGAGTTAGCCTTGCGTGTCTGCTCATGGGAGCCGTCCTACCCGGTTGGGGTGGGGGAGAAGTCCGCTCCACGCCGGACACTGACCAGCGGTGGTCAGCTCGTCAGTGGCACCGATATGTGGCAGAGTCTCAAAAAGCGGTTCGTGAGGCGTATGCCAAAGCCGCAGAGGCCGAAGAGCAGCGCCGAGCGGAGTTATTCAAGAACGTTCATATTCGCCCTGTGGTTAAGGATCAGTTCGGCGATCCGATTTATGTGGATTACGGTCCGCGGGCATACGCGAACACGCCATGCTACAATGGGCCAAGGCTCGTAGGGGCTTTCGAGCGGACCTCTCCGTCCAACCGTCACGTCAAAGCGGTTGGGCTTCAAACGCTCAAACCCGACCTACCCCCTGCCGTGCCGGCTCATATTGATACAGTCCTAAAGCCCTCCGCCAGCCACTCGTATTTGCAGGCTGGGATGCGTAGCTATGTTGGCGGTGTTGCGCCTGCGTGGTGGCGCAGCGTAGCGGGTAATCGCTAACTGAGCCTTCTTTGCCCCGAGAACGATTTCCGTCGGTACCCTTGAACCGCGGTTGTTCCATTCTCACCCCAAAGCTGTCTCAATGCCTTGAAGTGCGCCCTATCAATAGTTCTTGGCGTGAAAATGCTCGTGCAAAAAAGAGAACCGGCGGTTCGGTGAGGGGCATTTTACTGCGATCCTCACGCAGCCGCCGGCCAAACGGTTAGGCAAGACCGCTGAACCGGATTTACTCGTTCTCCTCTTCCGGCTCTGCCTCTTTCTTCTTGCTGATCACTTCGGGCTGAGCAATCTCCTCGCCTTCGGCGGACGGTGTGGGCTCCACATAATCCTTCGGCGGGAGGATGTTGAATAACACCTCTTCCGGGTCCGTGACGAGTTTGACCCCTTCGGGCAACTTAAGGTCGCTGGCGTGGAAGGAGTGGTTAATGCGCAGTCCGCTAATGTCGGCTTCAATGGCTTTTGGCAGCAGACCCGGCAAGCACCGGACTTCCACCGTGTGGCGAAGTGTTTCAAGAATACCGCCTTCGCGCACGCCGATGGCATTTCCGACTGCATGCACCGGAACTTCGAACTCAGCTTCCACGTCCATCCGCACATGATAAAGATCCACGTGGAGGATGCGTCGTGTTACGGGGTCACGCTGAATTTCGCGGATGACAGCGTTCACTTCCTCGGCGCTGTTGCCGTCGTCGCGGATTAGCGTAAACATCGCGCTTGCTCCATACTTTTGGAGTAGAAGCTGGAGCTCGTGCGCATCAAGGGTCACCTTTTCGGGTTGTGCTCCCGCACCGTAGATGACGGCTGGGATCTGACCGCTGGCGCGAAGCCGGCGGTTCGGCCCTTTGCCTGTCACGAGGCGCGGCTTGACCTTTAAGGCAACTTTTTCCATTGGAGTTTCCTCGCTTTTGATAAAATGGTCTGGACCTTGCGCGGCCGACACTCTTTGCCGCCCGCTGCAAATACAGACACGCCGCAACGTAACCCTTCGTGGCGGCCTTTATTCGCCGGATCCTGAATGTCCTGCGCTCGTCGGCACATCGTCGCTTCGTATATCAGCCGCTTTCATCTCCGCCATGGCGGGATTGAGACGGCGAACTGACACACTCCAGCCCGCTCAGGAAGCATTTTGGCGCATTTTGATACGAATTGCCCAAAGTGCGACTGAGAATACTTGTGCAAATTACTGAAAAGACAATACTTAGATAGGAAATGGATTTCGGCATTCGCTTTGCATAACAGGAATGGCGAATTGAATTTTGCACACTAAACAAGGAGGTTCACCAGCCATGCCGGTTCGACCGTTGCATGACCGTGTGCTGGTAAAGCGCGCGGAGGAAGTCGAGCAGAAATCCGCTGCAGGCATCATCATTCCTGATACCGCAAAAGAAAAGCCGCAGCGGGGTACCGTGGTTGCCGTCGGAGACGGCAAGAAGGACGAGAACGGGAAACGCATCCCCTTGGACGTGAAGGTCGGCGACGAGGTGCTCTTCGGCAAGTATGCGGGCACCGAAGTCAAGATTGATGGTCAAGAATACCTCATCATGCACGAGAGCGATATTCTCGGCGTGATCGAGAAATAACACCCCACAAAACACCCAAACACTGAATCCTAATCACACTGGAGGCATGACACTATGGCACCGAAGCAACTCAAATACAGCGAGGATGCACGTGCAGCGATCCTTCGCGGCGTTGATAAACTCGCAGAAGCCGTGAAAGTGACGCTTGGCCCGAAAGGCCGCAACGTGGTTCTCGATAAGAAATTCGGTGCGCCGACCATCACGAAGGACGGCGTAACCGTTGCGAAGGAAATCGAACTCGAGGATCCATTCGAAAACATGGGCGCCCAGATGGTGCGCGAGGTTGCCAGCAAGACCAGCGACGTGGCCGGGGATGGCACAACCACGGCGACGGTCTTCGCTCAGGCAATCTATCGTGAGGGCATGAAGAACGTCGCGGCGGGTGCCAACCCAATGAGCATCAAGCGCGGCATCGAGAAGGCAGTCGAGGCAGCGGTTGCCGCGATCAAAGAGATGGCAATCCCGACGCGTGAACACAAGAAGATCGCTCAGGTCGCAACCATCAGCGCCAACAACGACAAAGAGATCGGCGAACTCATCGCCGACGCGATGGACAAAGTCGGTAAAGACGGCGTCATCACCGTCGAGGAGAACAAGTCCATCAATACGGTCCTCGAGGTGGTCGAGGGTATGCAGTTCGATAAGGGGTATCTCTCGCCCTACTTCGTCACCGATCCTGAGAAGATGGTGGCGGAGCTGAAGGACTGCTACATCCTCGTTCACGACAAGAAGATCAGCTCGATGAAAGACCTTCTGCCGGTTCTCGAGCGGGTCGTTCAGCAGGGGCGGCCGTTGCTGATCATCGCTGAGGAAGTCGAAGGCGAAGCCCTGGCCACCCTCGTCGTGAACAAACTCCGTGGCACGCTGCAGGTTTGCGCGGTGAAGGCGCCGGGCTTCGGCGATCGCCGCAAGGCCATGCTCGAGGATATCGCCATTCTGACCGGCGGTAAGGTCATCAGCGAAGAGGCTGGCTTCAAGCTCGAGAATACGCGTCTCGAGGACCTCGGCCAGGCCAAGACTGTCCGCGTCGAGAAAGAGACCACCACGATCATCGAGGGCGCGGGCTCGAAGAAGGCCATCGAAGGGCGCATCAACCAGATCAAGCTCCAGATTGAGGAGTCCACGAGCGACTACGACCGCGAGAAGCTGCAGGAGCGGCTGGCGAAACTCGCTGGCGGTGTTGCGGTGATCAAAGTTGGTGCCGCCACTGAAGTGGAGATGAAGGAAAAGAAGGCCCGCGTTGAGGACGCCCTCCATGCGACGCGTGCGGCCGTGGAGGAGGGAATCGTCGCGGGTGGCGGTGTCGTCTTCCTGCGCGCGATCCCGGCCGTCGAGAAGCTGAAACTCGAAGGCGACGAGGCCCTTGGCGCCCAAATCATCGCCAAGGCGCTGGAGGCCCCGGCACGCGCTATTGCTCAGAATGCGGGCTATGAGGGCTCCATCGTCGTCGAAAAGATCAAGGCGGCTGAGAACAAGAACTTCGGCTTCAACGCCGAAACGGAGCAGTACGAGGACCTGCTCGAAGCCGGTGTGATTGATCCGGCTAAGGTCAGCCGCAGCGCCCTCCAGAACGCGGCCAGCGTCGCGAGCCTCCTGCTCACGACCGAGTGCCTCGTGACGGAGATTAAGGAGAAAGAAGAGAAACCGCGGATGCCGGCTGGCGACATGTACTAATCCAGCCGACGCATGCGCGGCAAGTCCGACGCGCTGGAATCTCCGATCCACCGCGTGGCGGGCGAGAGCAGGTCTCGCCCGCCATGTTTTTTATTCTTGCGTACCGCTTGGCATACCCAGAGACTTTGCATCCAAGAAATGCACTTCTCACTGATTTGCGGTTCGTTGTCGTTCATCTGCCGGCGTGCCTGGTCTCTACGCTTTTGCCTCTCTTTTGAGGCCTTTTTTCATGAGTAAAAGCTCTCCTCACTCTCTATGTGAATTAAAGAGGCTGCGCTCCCAGGCCGCGCTCTGGAAATAAAGGAGAATATCAAAATGGTGACTGAAATCCGTGCAAGCCACATTCTTGTGGCTACTGAGAAAGAAGCAAACGAGCTCAAATCGCGAGTCGAGCGTGGCGAGTCCTTTGCAGCCTTAGCGAAACAGTATTCGAAATGCCCAAGTGGCCAAGAGGGTGGCGATCTCGGATGGTTCGGCCGCGGCGTCATGGTTAAGAGCTTCGAAGACGCCGTATTCTCCGCGGGAAAAGATTTAGTCGCAGGTCCGATTAAGACGCAATTTGGCTACCATCTGGTGCTTGTGACCGATACGCGAGGTTAGGCCGTTTCGTATCGCCCATAGCTGGTACGCCCTCCCCGAAAAGGTCGGACTCTTATCGGGGAGGGCACTGTTTCTGTGGTATCTACAACGCGCGTTCGCTCCTCTGTTGCGAGGAAAAGATATCACCAGCATCCAGTACCGTTTTGCCCAGACACCCATAGGTTCTCTCGGGGAAACGAGGGGCAAGGTAAATGAGCATAAGCGAAAGTTTGGAGTCCCCAAAGCTCCCAACATTTTCACACGTAGTCTGTTCTGCGTGGAAAATGGCACTTAGAAGAAAAGCCCCCGCGAATTTACGGCAAGACTTACTTTAATGTTGACGGAAAGGGTGCCCGGTAGAGCATCTCGATCATGTGACTACCTTTCAGGTGCGCTGATGACGAGCGTGAGCAGCTTAGCAAGTAGATCCACAATGGAGCGTGGGTGCCGATTACTTCTGACCCAACACTTCAAAAGTGCGACATCTGCAGAGATCTTCACAAACCTTAGGCACGCCGCGGTTGTGCTCTGGCGCAGGGTTTGTGGCTTCGTGTTTGCTTTTCGCCCTCAAATTTTGAGTCGGCTGTCCCCTTGGCTATCCTTCGTGTCATTACTCGTTTTTATTGGAGTCCCCATGACAACATCTGCCTCTGTCCTTTCATACGATGTGGTAATTGTAGGTGGGTCGTTTAGTGCTCCTGCTGCTGCGCTGGCTGCGGCCCGCACCAACCCATCCGCAAAAATTCTTCTGGTTGAGCCGACCGACTGGTTGGGTGGGCAGACGACAGCCCAAGGCGTAGCTGCGATTGACAACGCTTGGCACAATCCGGGCGCAACGCTTATGCGCAATAACCCGATACTTTACTATCCTGCCGATTACTTGGATTTTCTCAATCGCCTCAAAACAGCGCCGCCCGAGGCTCCCGGCGAAGGTTTTGCCCCAAATGGCTCGGCATGGGTGACACGCGAAGCTTTCGACCCGCGCACCGCCGTGTGGGCGCTCGACAACATGATGGCGGAATATACCTCAATAACCGTCATGCGCATGACGGTTGTGAAAAGCGTGACCACCACAACGGTCATCGATTCGCTTGGAACCGCGCTCAAAATCACGAGCCTTACCCTTATCCAGCGCAGCCCAATCAACGGCTACGTTCCTCACACCAAATTTACGTCCCAAGAAATCATGGATTGGTACGACCCCAATCCCTCCTCAGATTTTGCAAAAAGTATTTACTCGGTGGTTCCCCGCGACCCCACGAAGGGACTGGTAGTCATTGACGCTTCAGAGACAGGCGACGTCATTGTGCTCTCAGGCGCACTCTATACGGTTGGTCGCGAAAAAACAACAGAGGAACTCGGCGAGGATGGTTCGCTTCCCCTCTGCGACGAGCACGGCAGCCAAGCGACTGTCTTTCCCTTCTGTATGACGGACAACCCAACGACGCACACCGAGGACGAACTCAAAACGCCATGGCCCGATTTCGATTCGTATTATGCCACTCAGAGCGCTACGTATTTCTCTTTTGGCAGTTATACCTATAACCGCATTTGGACCTACCGCAGGCTTAAGAACACGGGCCCTCTGTTCAACTTCGACAGCGTGAACCTGGGCGATGTCTCGATGCAGAATTGGTATCCGGGCAACGATTACCCATACGGCTCGATCTACAAGTCCAAGGCTGAGTGCTCGGCGGAAGCGAGTGATTGGCGTGGTGGCCTCAATCTGACGCATCTGGCTCAGGCCGAGAAGCACGCAGTGGCTTGGTACTTCTACATGAAAGAGCGACGCACCACCTCGTGGGATACCCGAATGCCTCGAGGAAGCGACCCAATGAACATGATGGCAACCGGCCATGGGCTCGCAAAATTCCCCTACATCCGCTGCTGCCGGCGGATTATCGGCTTGAACAACTTCAGGCTCACGAGCCGCTATTTCGTCAACACGTTGGCTTCTGATTACAACGGCGGAACCTCGTGGCGCTTCTATGACTCGGTCGGGATCGGGAACTATGCGGTGGACATCCATCCCACAAAGAACAGTACCGGCATCAGCCCTCCGTTCACCTACGCAGCGCCCTTCTACATTCCCTACCGTGCTCTCGGCTCGGCCAACGTTCGCAACCTCCTCGCGGGCGGAAAGCAAATTGCTACCACCTATATCACCAATGCAGCTTATCGGCTGCATCCTATTGAGTGGGCAATCGGAAGCGCGGTGGGAACAGCCGCAGCAATGATGGCTAAAGATGGGTTGTCGAATACCGACCTGTTAGACACGCCGACGTTGCGTCAACTGCAGGCGACCGTGCGCACGAATTCCCCAATTCACTGGGCCGCCTTTGATAGCGATCCCTTCCCGCCCAACAACGGCGACCTGGTGGTCAACGACTGCAAGCCGGTTCAAAGCGGAGTGCCGTTCCGAGTTGAAGTCTATCACCATCGCGCAAAGCGTGCGCGCGTGTTTAATGGAGCGGAATTCTTAGGTGAGACCACCACGCGAGCGAATGGCCGCCTTCTGCTTTCAGGCGTGTCAGTGACCACCACGAGCCAGTATTTTGTGGCATACTGTTACGACGACGCAGGACAGCTTTTAGATATTCTGACCGTGGGGACACCGCGGGATCTGTCGATTATCGACGACACGGACCCGGAATTTACTCTGACGGGCACGTGGACGTTCGGCACGGCACAGCCAAATAAGTATAAGACTTCCTATCGCTACTCGTGGGGCAGTAACCCGCCCAGCACAGCAACGTGGAAACTCTATATTCCCACTCCCGGCATCTACGAGATTTTCATCTGGTACCCGCAAGCCTCCAACCGCGCGACGGATGCTCCATTTACGATCTACCACGCCGGGGGCCAAACCACAGTTCTCGTCAACCAGCAGCTCAACGGCGGAGTGTGGCTGTCGTTGGGCCAGTTCCAGTTCCGCGCCGATGGGTCCGCCAAGCTTGTGCTATCGAATGCCATCAGTGATCCAAGCAAATTGGTCGTGGCGGATGCCGCTCGCGCCGTCTTCGTTTCCTCAAGTGTAACCAATTGGGAAGAGTATTGATCCTCTGCGGACAAAGCCAGTAGGACAAGACAACTGGTTCACTTGCTAGCGAGGCTTGGGAGAGGAGAGGGCAGTGAATGTTTGGGTGAATGGCCATGAAGCCGGTCGCCGTGCGTGCGGGCAGTTCCTCAAGCCGGACCACGAGATTTTTCTCAGAGTCACGGACCAGATAGAAAAATTGCTGGATTGACTCCCAGCATCAGGCATTTCGGCTCCCGTACCTGTTTCGTCTCTAAGCCCGAATGAGGCGATATTTGTTTTTGGTTGGGGAAGGGGTAAAGCGTCGCAGTCGCGGAACTCCCCGGTTGCCTCACACGATGTCCGCGATGCACCGATCGTAGAATTCTGCGTACAAATCCTTTTGGTCCCCAGCCCGCCACGCAATCGCAGTGCGTGGATGCTGGTTGAGTTGGCCAACAATCATGTAGGGTGGGAGTGGTCCCCACTCCATTTTTTCGCGGAGCGTAACAAAATGATCCTGTAGAAGCTTCCATACAGGACGAATCTTGAATTTCGGATTGCGAAGGAAGCCAAGCAGGAGTTCCATAGGGCAATTTCCGGCGCCGCGACCCAAGCCAGCCATCGTAGCGTCCGGCCGGTTTGCCCCTTCGATAATTGCCTCAATAGTGTTTGCAAAAGCCAGCTGTTGGTTATTGTGGGCGTGAATTCCCACCTCCTTGCCTGTTCCAGCAAGGAGCCGCTTGTAGCGCTCCACAAGCAGCCGGATCTGATAGGGGACCAGAGCACCATAACTATCTACCACCACCACCGTCGAGACGGGCGTGTTGGCGAGCACCTCAAGCGCCTGATCAATCTCTGATTCCTTCACGACGGAGATTGCCATGATGTTGCATGTGGTCTCGTAGCCCTTGTCGTGGGCGTCCTGAATCATGTCGACAGCTTCCGGCAACTGGTGCACGTAACAGGCGACGCGAATCATGTCGAACACACTCTTTTCCTTGGGCAAGATATCGGTCTTATAGTCAGTTTTCCCGGCGTCTGCCATGGCTGCCAGCTTGAGCGGAGTCGCGTTTTCCCCCACTATGCGGCGCACGTCGTCCTCGTCGCAATATTTCCAGTCGCCGTACTGATCACGCGCAAAGATTCGCTTTGAGGCTTTGTAGCCGATCTCCATGTAGTCAATGCCCGCTTCAACGCAGGTTTCGTAAACGGCTTTCACGAGCGAGTCGTCAAACTGGTGGTTATTCATCAGGCCGCCGTCGCGAATCGTGCAGTCGAGCACCTTGATTTCCGGCCGATAAGTGATCCACGGCGCCTTCTGGGTAACATCACTTGTCATTTCCATGGATGGGACGCTCCAATCCGAGGTTTGTGCCTAAATTCACAAGGAATAAGCCACATGCATTCAGCTTCTGGCAAGTCTGGGATTCGGGACTCATTGGGCTTCGGTGCCTCACGTACGCCAGTAGATGCGGGCTCGTGTAAACAGGCTCACAACCCACGCAAGCAGCAGGGTCAGAAGAACGCCGCGGAGAGTGCCGAGCCAGGGGCCGGGGAACAATCGATCAAACTTATCGCCCAAGCCGCTTAGCGCAAACAACGGATGGATGAGATTTCCCATGCCCACGTAGGCAATCATGGGGTTCTGTCCGCTCCCAATCAGAAGCTGGGAGCCCACGCGCACCTGCCAAACATCCAGCACGATCGTAAAGGCCACCACCGTAAAGATTGCCAATCCGCTCGTCACAAAGAAATAGCTAAGGGTGTTGGGATCTTTCTTGATGCCTCCCTCGTAGGGTTCAAATGCCATACCCAACAGTAGCCAGTATGCCCCCCACCAATAGAGTGCTTGCAGGAAACGTTCTGTTCGCGATTCCGCATCTCGAACAAGCAAGCCCCCCACCGCTACGAGAGCGCAGTCCAAAGCCAAGGTGAGGTTACTCAGGCGAGCTTTCAGCCCCACAAGATTGACGACCACGAACGTAACCATCAGTGCCACCAGCAACGCAAACCGGGGTGAAGCCCATTTGCCGAAGTCGGCCGCCTGTTTTCGGTCACGCATCCAAGCCAACATCATGTCGCCTGCAATCGTGCCCGGAATCACAATGAAAAGGTAGTGGACATATGTCAGGTGCCAGATCTTTGGAATGGAGACCAGCTCGTTGAGCCATTTCGCCCAACCGCTGAGATCCCCGGTCAGCCGGTGTGCAAGCAGTATTCCCAGAATGCCGAGACGTAGCAGCACGTTGTCGCGCGTCAGCAACCACGCGAAGGACCCAAACACGGCAGAGACCGTGAGCAGCATCAGGATAATGTTCGAACGGTAGATGGAGAAGCCGGTTCCGTCCGAATAGCGCAGCTGAGATAAAAGAATCGCCGCGCCACCCCACCCGACTGCGCGGATTGCCCAATGCCATTGCGGCCTGAGCGTATCGGGTAAGCGCATCAGCATTGGGAAAAGCAGGGCAAAGCCGGTGAGCGCATAGACCCATCGTAACCACGCTGGATCGGTTTTCATTCCCCATGGCGAGATGTGTTGCTGATAGATTGCAAAAGCGAAAAGCAACGCTCCCCGCTTGAGAATCACGAGCGAAGCTTGAGCTTGCGTCATGCCTTTTTCCATACGGCGCTGGAGCGCAAACGGAAAGGCTGCGCCCATCGCGAAAAGAAAAAAGGGAAAGACAAGGTCCACCCATGTGATGCCGGGTATGTTCGGGTTAAACTTATGATCCGGTGGGGGAACTTGGCAATGGTACATCCACGCCGGTAGAATCTTATCAGGAATCACCCCCGACAGAACCATCGTCAGGATCGCGAAACCGCGAAGGGCATCAAGTCCGGCGAACCGCAGACTGCTCGAGTCACGGGTAGAAGGCGCGTTCATAAACTCGAACAGGCGCCACGGAATCCGAAATTTTTCAAGTCCAAATTATGGGTTGAATGATAGTTGTCCCCCTGTAACCCGTTTTCGCCTCCCGTCTTCGAGGTTCTGTCAGCGTGAGAGTCATGCAAAACTCGTTGCGTTCACGATTTTGGCCTGCGAACCATGCGCACTTGGATCATTAAGAACAATACGGGTAACGGACGATGGATGAGAAGAAATTTCCGGTGGCGGACCGCGTTGCGAACTTGGACGCAAGCGGCATTCGCAAGGTCTTCGATCTTGCAGCCAAAATGAAGGATCCCATCAACCTCTCGATTGGTCAGCCGGATTTTGACGTGCCTGACCCAATCAAGGAGGCGGCGATTGAGGGGATCCGCAAGGGTGCGAATAAATACACCCAAACCCAAGGCACGGTCGAGTTGCGGGCCGCGATTCAAGAGCTCCTCGAGAAAGAATTCGGTTGGAAAGACGAGCGCCCGATTCTCGTGACGAGTGGTGTTTCCGGGGCACTTGTTCTTGCATTCTTTGTCCTCGTAAACCCCGGAGACGAGGTCATCTTGCTCGACCCCTATTTCGTGATGTACCGCCATTTGGTGGAACTTGCAGGGGGCGTGCCGGTCATCGTGGACACCTATCCCGATTTCCGCCCGCCAGTTGACAAGATCGAAGCCGCTATTACCCCCCGGACTCGGCTTTTGGTTGTCAATAGCCCAAACAATCCCTCTGGCGCCGTCTACACGCGCGCCGAGCTCGAAGCGATTGCCGAGGTGGCGCGCCGTCATGGGCTTCTGGTCATGTCCGACGAAATCTATGATCTCTTCTGCTACGATGAGCCGTTCGTGAGCCTTGCGGGAATCTATGAACATACGCTGCTTTTGCGCGGCTTCTCCAAAAGCTACGCCATGACGGGATGGCGCATGGGCTGGTGCACTGGGCCCCGCAACGTCATGGAGAAGATGACCATGCTTCAGCAGTACAGTTTCGTTTGCGCCCCCAGCATTGCTCAGGCCGCCGGACCCACCGCTTTGCGCACCGATATGTCCGCCCAAGTGGCCGCTTACCGGCGCAAACGCGATATGGTATACGAGGCCCTTCGCGAGAAGTTTGGTCTCGTCAAACCGGGAGGCGCGTTCTACGCCTTTGTCCCGGCCCCCGGTGGATTGACAGCCACGGAATTTGTAACCCGTGCCATTGAGAAAAATGTTTTGGTGATTCCCGGGAATGTCTTCTCTGACCGAGACACGCACTTCCGGATCTCATACGCAACAACCGATGAAAAGCTTGCTGCAGGACTCGAGATTCTGAACGAGTTGGCCGCAAGTCTGACGTAAAATAAGTGCGCGCCACCGGCCGCGACACTTATTGGTTTTGAAAGCACATCCGGGCGTGCAGGGAAGCTCGCTTCTGTACGCCCGGTGATTTTTTGGGTTGGCGGGCCTAAGGGATTTCTTCGCAGAGGCTGGCTCGCAATTGGAGTCCGCTTGCGATCCATCCGCGATCTGCCAATGCCCTTGGGTCGTTTGCAACGTCAGCGGGCTTTCCATTAGCTTTCCGAATCAAACCCAACGTGACCAGCCAACTTCTCGCTGGGGTTCATCTTGGCCACAGCTTCCAGAATCAGTAGACCGGCCTCATTGATGGAATTCTGCCCCATGTAACCTGCGGCGCGGGCAAGTTCGAGGGCATTTTGGAAAGCGTCACCTGCGAGCCCGGACCGCCTGCGCGCATCCGCGAACTGCCGCGGTAGGATGCGCACACACCGCTCCTTGCGGTAGAGGCTTCCTACCTCTGCGACAGCCTGCAGCACACGCACAATAAGAGGCGTGACCGGGAATCCCATGCCTTTCGGCACACCTGAGAGCGCTCGATCCAGCAGCTTGCCCGCCTCAGTCTCCACGATATTGCCGTCAGGTAAGACCTCGATTAGATGCCGGGCCTCCAGTTTCTCCAAGGCCCATTTGATCCACTCCGGCTCGATTTCCTTTTCAAGCTCACGGAAGACCTGTGAAACCGTCATTCCGTACTCAGGGATCGCGTCGAACACCCTTTGCTCGAAACGTGTCAGGAACGGAAGGCGATGGATAGTTTCCGCAAGATTCGCGTAGAGATATCCGCGCTTAGTCGGTGCAGCGGTGCCGATGAGTCCCTCTTCGACGGCTTCATTATACCACGTGCGGTTCGGTGAACTAAACGTCTTGCGGGTCATCGTAATGCTCTTCACAGAGGTCGAACTCACCTGCTCTGCACCGTCAGCCAAAACCCGCTGCCCGTGCTCCGTAAGCCGGAAGACTTCTCTCCCTTTTCGATCTTCGATACTTTCGATGAGTTGGAAGGACTCAAGCGAATGGAGAACGGCACGAAGGTCAAAGTTGTCGTCAAACCACTGAGCATAGTTCTTCGCTTCTTGGAACTTGCTCGCAATTTGCTGATATTTATGCGGCATCTCGTTGAGCTTTCGCCCGTACTTTTCAAGGAGTGCCTTGTATTGGCGGACCTTTCGATCAATCATCTCGGTTCGAAGCTTCTCAAACGTAGGAGCCTCCTCGCGGTTAGATGTTGCCTTTTGCCAGATCGCATCAATCGCACGCAGCACCGCAATGTCCTCGGCATGCACTGCAATGGTCCACACGTCGCTGCGTGCGCCTTCATGGAGTAAGCGGTAAGCTTCGAGGGCCCACTCTCCCGCAGGCAACAGATCGCCGTCCGCGCCAACATATCCAAGCGCCTGCAACATGCTCAAGCTTGGATGATCGGCTTTGGGATCGCGAGTATAGTTTGCTAACGCCGCAAGGATGTCTTCCGTCAAAACGTCCCCTTCCCCGAAACCACCTGTTTCAAGAGCCTGTTTGACGGCCTGACCTAAAGCCGTGAAGCTACAGATGCCGCCGTGAGGCACCGAATAGCTAATCAGTCGCATGCCCTCTAAGAGATAACGATCATGCTGGGTAGCCGGGAAATTACTTGCAGGCGTTGGTCCCATGGGCAAAGCCCGAATGGCGTCTGCCAGCGTGTAATTTATTTCCAAACGCGGATGTGTTGTCTCGTAGATTTCTAAAATGCGCAGTCCTTGCTCGGTGAGCGCGACGTAGTCCTTGTGCTTCTTGCGATGGCGCACGCGCGCAGCCAGTCCACGTTCAAGCAAAGGCTCCTCGCTGTGTTCCGCTGCCTGATGAGCACGCCGAGCTGCATCGAGCATTGCGATGACCTCGCTACCGAGGAAACGGAAGGCGTCATCCCAGTCGGAGATTGGCGGAAGGCCGTGTCCCTGAACGATGTAGACGTCGTCCTTTGCCTCGTCTTCGGATTGGGCGTAAGGCGTCGGCCCAAGCGCGACAAGCTCACGAAGGACCTGAGTAAGCTCGCGCCCTTTGTACGTCAGGGCGAGACACACTGGCGTTTCAAAGCGCACCAGCCCCATCGCCTCCAGCTCCCGCGCGACCTCCTCGCCGACCTCAGCGGGCTGGATCGGGGTTCTTGCTTCGTCTTCCGCTTGAAGCAATTTCTCGAGTGCAACTGCATGGAGCTTCGTAATAACCATGGTCTTTCCTCCTCAGAACTGGATCCTTGGGTGAACTTTTCTGCACGACGTAGTCTCAGCCGTTTCCAACGCTGACACAGAACAAAAGAAATGCCAAGGCACCTGCTCGTGAAAAGCGTTCGGAAGTGGGAGAAAACTCCTTGGGGGGCCGATATCTCGTCACTCAGAGTAAAAATGTGACACACTCCAAAGTTCTCGCCGTAAAATCATGAAACACTCAGGGAATGACATGTTTTCAGGGACGATTTAGTAGGCTCCGCCGCATTCCGATTGCACACACCTATCTGTGCTGTCCTCTGTGGGCCATTCTTCCGGCACGGTGTTACTCTTCTTGATATTCTTCGTCGGTTGAGGGAGGTTGGCGCAAGGCCTTCTTTTCTGCATCGCGATGTTTCTGAGCGAGCATTTTCTCTTTTGCCCGTTTCGAGCGCTTGCGTTTCTGACGGCGGATTTTCTCGATTCGCTGTTGCTCCGCGCTCTGTTTACCGCGTCGGAGTGTTTCAATCTTTTCAGCAAGGAGCCGACGCGCTAAAAAACGGTTCAGCCCTTGGGAGCGCTCGCGTTGGCACTTCACCTCGATTCCCGTGGGTCGGTGTTTGAGGTAAACGCATGTTGCAACTTTGTTAACATTTTGCCCCCCATGTCCGCCGGATCGGACAAAGCGCTCCTCGAGATCTTCTTCGCGAATCCCTAATTCTGCCATCTTCTGGAGCAGAGCGTTTTCCTTTTGTGGCGACACCCCAAACCTTGTCATTGCCCCGTTCCAAGTGTATTTTCCATTTGGCAACTTTGTGGCGCGCGACTACATACCTTCTTACGAGGTGATGGGTGATGCGGGAGGCTCTTCACAAGTGGATTTTCGACGTCCGTCGCAAACTTCATTGCATGGCTGTTCTAATTGGTGTGGCCGCTGGCGGAATTTCTGCCGGCATGGCTTCCTCGCTTGCTGACGTTGCTACAAGCGGACCGATCGTCGAGGTGCGCAGACCTGCTGTCGCGGGCGCGTTCTATCCTGCCGAAGCCTCCAAACTTCGTGAGGGGGTGAACGGATTGCTTTCTGCAGCAGCATGCCCTCAGGTGCCCGGTAAAATTCGTGGGCTGATTGTCCCGCACGCTGGCTATGAGTACTCTGGCCCGGTTGCTGCAGTTGCCTATAAAGCGCTCATCGGGCAGACGCGAGCCACGGATGCCGGTAGCAGCCACCAGCGCGTCATAATTTTGGCACCGAGTCACTACGCCGATTTTAATGGCGTAGCGGTTACCCCTGCACACTATCGCACCCCGCTTGGGATAGTGAACCTTGACCCGCTGGTCCATGAGTTAGCCACGCAGTCGCCGTTTACTTTTCGTCCCAAGGCGTTGGTCGAAGCGCCGCCGTGGGCAAGCCGTACGGGACTATCGAGCCAAGATCCACGGCCCGATACGTACGAACATTCGTTGGAGGTACAGCTGCCGTTCTTGCAAGCAGGACTCGGGGAGTTTCGCTTGGTTCCTCTCGTGTGCGGTCGAGTGGACCCAAAAGTTGTGGCTGACGTGCTGGCAAAGCGGATTGGCCCGCAGGATGTCGTCATCGCCAGCTCTGATCTCAGCCATTATCATCCGTACGAGACGGCTCGTTCGTTGGACCTTGAATGCGTCCGTAGGATCCGCGAGCTCGACATTCGCGGGATGCAGCAGCAGGAGGCCTGTGGCAAGACTCCCATACTCGTCCTTATGCACCTTGCGCGACAGTTTGACTGGGAACCCATTTTGCTAAGTTATCAGAACAGCGGTGATACGAGTGGTCGGAAAGAAGGGGGCGTGGTCGGCTACGCCGCTATTGCCTTCTGCGAACGCTCAACGGCAAGATCCTCTGACCCAAAAGCGAAGAAAGGAGGTGGCGGAGATGGGGTAAACCCTCTGCCAAACGAAGATCGCTCCACAACAAATCCGACGGATGGGACCACGCAGCCTCTCACCGTGGAGGAAGGGCGCTTGCTGGTGCAACTTGCGCGACGCACGGTCGAAGAGGTCGTCCGTTTCGGTCGCTTGCCTGTGGTGAGACCGGAGGAATTTCCAAAGAAGTTTCACGATCCCAAAGGGTGCTTCGTGACCCTGACGAAGCATGGGCAACTGCGCGGTTGCATTGGTCAGATCTTTCCCCGTGAGCCGCTCTATCAGGCGGTCATGTCTTCAGCAAGAAGCGCAGCATTGGAAGACCCTCGTTTCTCGCCCGTTCGGCCAGCGGAACTCTCCGAACTGGAGATAGAAGTGAGCGTTCTGACAGTTCCCAAGCCGCTTGCGTTTTCTTCTCCCGAGGATCTTCTGGCCAAACTCCAGCCGCATCGCGATGGTGTCGTGCTTAAGATCGGCCCCTACATGGCGACATTTTTACCTCAGGTGTGGGAACAGCTGCCACGTAAGGAAGATTTTCTCAGCCACTTGAGCCGCAAAGCAGGGTGCGCTGCTGATGCGTGGCGCGGGCCAAATGTAGAAGTGCAGATCTATCACGTCCAAGCTTTCGAGGAATCTCAGTTCGTCAGCCGGCACTGAGGCCGGTGGTGTTCGTCGAGGCGGACACCCCAAACGGCTGCAAACAGAAGGATGACGCTCGGGGGCACTCGCTATAGCAACGCTTTGTCCGTAGGGGGGTGCGCGAGACGTCAACCTCAAGGGCAGTGATTTGATGCACGAACTCAGGCGACAAACTACACCATGGCAACTCATCATTCTTGCCGTTGGAATAGCCTCGCCACTCGTTCAGCTTGTAGTGACTCGAGAACTCTTGGGGGCGTTTGCAGGCAACGAATACGTGGTGGGTGTGAGTCTCGGCCTCTGGTTGCTGTTCACGGGATTGGGTAGCACCATCGCACGGTCGCAGCACTCGCCGAATCACCCGTCTTCCGCCCGCATTGCCTTTGCTGTGGCAGGACTGGGAGTGTTGGCTCCCACGTCATTGCTGGTTCTCCGCGGAGTCCGTCTCACTCTCATGGTCCGAGGAGCGCAAGCAGGCCCCACGGAGGCACTGCTGGCTGCGACAGCTTCCATGCTTCCCTATTGTATGCTCTCAGGCTTTCTGCTGTGCCGTGCCAGCTCGGTGTTGGCCGCCAAGCGTGGTCCCGCCGAAGGGCTGGGGCATGGCTATATGCTTGATGCAGCAGGCAGTGTTCTTGGCGGCGTACTCTTCTCTTTCGTGCTTGTCCACTTTCTCACCCACGGTGCGATTGTAGTGGGCACAGGACTTTTGCTTCTCGGAACAGCCGTAACTTGTCAGTTGCTGGATGGCCAACGGCACCGCGCATCCCTCGTGGTGGTGGCAACGATATTCGTTTATTTCATTGCAGCGGCGGCAGAGCGCCGAACGCTTAATGCTTTGGCGTTGGGGCAGCCTGTCCAGTTAAACGCCAACACTCCGTATGGCCATCTTCTGGCAACGAAGGTGGGCGAGCAGTATAATTTCTTTCTCAACGGTGTGCCGTACTTTTCGACTGGGCAGCACGATACTGCAGAGGAGCGAGTCCACCTTGCCATGCTTCAGCGTCCGAATGCAGAACGCGTGTTGCTTCTTGGCGCCCCAATTCCAGAAATTATTGCTGAACTACTCAAGTATCCGCGCTTGCAAGTAGACTGTGTGCATCCAGATGACCGTCTCATACGGCAGATTGAAAAAGTTGCATCTCACGTCTTGAACGATCCGCGTGTCCATCTCATCTCGGCGGATCCTCGGTTCTACGTTCGAGCATGTGGCCCCAAATACGATTTGATTCTTCTGTTCAGTCCTTTACCCGACACACTTCAGTTTCACCGTTTGTACACCGTAGAGTTTTTCCGTGAAGTGCGTGCTGCCTTGCGGCAGGGTGGAGTACTGGCCTTCCCCTTTGGAGATTTTACGGGCTATTTGAGTCCCGCACAAGCACGGTCCATTGCAACGTGCTATAGGACGCTGAGCGCTGTGTTTGGGAACGTGCTGATACTTCCCGCTGCGCAGAGTTATTTCCTGGCCAGTGATGGCTTACTATCTTCTGACTATGCCACGCTCTACAGGGAAGCCCAAATTAAAACGGCGTATGTGGGTCCTTCCTATTTTGAAACTATGATCACTGCTGACCGGCTGGCTACTCTCCAGGCAGCCGTTCAGGTCCCCGTCCCACTCAATCGCGATTTTCAGCCCAAACTGCTTTCATTCACACTCCGCCGTTGGCTCGACGAACACGGATATAAGGTTGGCGCACTGGAGGTGGTGATCGCCTTGCTGATCCTTGCTTACGCCGCCTCGCTGCGTGGCCCGGCCGTGGCGATTTTCGCTTCTGGCTATAGCGCTGCAGGGCTCGAGTATGTCCTACTGTTCTTGCTTCAGGTCCTTGCGGGTGCACTCTACTATCAAGTGGGCGTTGTGGTCACGGCTTTCATGGTTGGGCTTGTGGTGGGGGCTTGGATGGGAGCGAAAGCTCGCGTTTCTTCCACGTCTCTTGTGTGGAATCAGCTTCTCACAGCTGGTATCGCACTGGCGCTGGTGGCACTTCTCCCCCCAATGCCGACGATCACCCGATCCATCGTGAACCCCATCGCCCCCTTGCTGTCTGTTACGATCGTGGTGTTGGGGCTTGCCACACTTGTGGGTTACGCATTCCCAGTAGCTGCGCGCGCGGAGCGATTCCATTCCGGAACCACGCCTGCCCGCCTTTACACAGCGGATTTCATTGGTGCTGCAGCTGGAGCAATTCTGTTGAGCACCATGTTGGTGCCCACGTTTGGTGTGGGGATTGCAATTTTGTGCTGCGCGGCGGTAAATATATGGGGAGCAATTGAAATGTGGCGCGCTCGCTTCGCCGCTTCTGGAATACACGAAGGGGCGACGCGTGGCGCTCTTGAGGCAGCCAAGGAGTCGCAGGCGGAATGAGAACCAAGCTTCAACAGAGGCGAGCAAGTACGCGACTCAGTCGCCGCAAGTTCCTGCAGTTTGTGGGACTTGGAGCACTGGCGGGGTGCAGCTCTTCAACTTGGGCATGGCTTTGGTCTCAAGCGAGCATCCGTGATGCAACTCAGGACAATCCGGGGGTGTTCAAGCGCGGCGCGCCTGATGACGCAACGTTCGAGGCTTGGCGCAAGCGGGGGTGGATCCGCGAGGCTGAGTTTTATCTCAAACGCGGCACTACGGTGCAATGTTCCATCTGTCCAAACCGCTGCATCCTCGAGCCGGGTGACCGGAGTCATTGCCGGACACGCGTGAATCGCGACGGCACGCTTTACACGCTTGCCTATGCGAACCCATGTACGTTCCACATTGACCCCGTCGAGAAGAAACCCCTTTTCCATTTTCTGCCGGGCAGCCGCACGTTCTCATTAGCGATTGCCGGGTGCGTGCTCAGGTGCATGAATTGTCAGAACTGGGAGATTTCCCAGAAACGCCCAGAGGACACAAAACGGGCCGATGGGCCTGAGTTTCGCTTGAAGCCGGGTGGGCCGCCTCCTGCGTCTCTGGATGAGCTCGCGCGAATGAGTCTGTTTCCAGAGGATGTGGTTGCAAACGCACGCGCTTCCAAGTGCGAAGCTATTGCTTACACCTACTCCGAGCCAATCGCTTGGTTCGAATACACACTCGATACAGCCAAGCTTGCTCGCGCAGCAGGGGTGCGCAATATCTTGGTCACGAGCGGCTACATCCGTCCCGACCCTCTGCGGGAACTCGCGCAGTATATTGACGCTGCTCACGTGGACCTCAAAGGTTTTGATGAAGAAACCTATATGAGGCTGAATTCAGGGCATCTTCAACCTGTCCTTGATGCAATTCTCACTTTGAAGAGCGCTGGGGTGTGGGTCGAGATTATCAACCTGATCGTTCCAACCTACACAGACAACGTCGCGCTGATCCGTCAGATGTGCGGTTGGATTGCAGAGAAAGTTGGCCAGGATGTTCCACTGCATTTCTCGCGGTTTCATCCTGCGCATCGCCTAACGCATCTCCCTCCAACGCCAGTTGAGACGCTTCTGGCCGCCCGAGAGCAAGCGCGCGCTGCGGGATTGCGCTACGTGTACATCGGTAACGTTCGCAACGTCCCCGACGCTGGCACAACCTACTGTCCTAATTGCCGCAAACCTATCATCCTGCGTGATGTTTTTACGGTGGTCGAACAACACTTGAATGACGGGAAATGCGAATTCTGCCGTACCCCGATTGCTGGGATATGGGCCTAAGTCGGGAGAGTTGCGGAACGAGAAAGTAATTTTACGAATTTTTCCTTGTTCCTTGATCGCCCTGCCTCAAAGATCGCACCAAGTTCAGAAAACTGGAGAAGAGTATGTTCTCGCGAGTTCTTGTGACAGGGGGTGCCGGTTTTATCGGCTCCCATATGGTGGATTTGCTTGTGGAACGCGGCTACAAGGTGCGCGTCTTCGATAATCTTGAACCTCAGGTTCACGGTGGGCGGACCACCCCACCGGAGTACCTCAATCGCGAAGCCGAGTTTGTCTACGGTGATGTGCGTGACCGCGACGCATTGCGCAAAGCACTCGAAGGGGTGGACGCCATCATCCACGATGCTGCAATGGTCGGCGTCGGGCAATCCCAGTACGAGATCCTCCGCTATACCGACGTCAACACGAATGGCACCGCCAACTTACTGGACTTGATCGTAAACGAGAAGACCTCTGTGGAGCGCTTGCTCGTCGCAAGTTCCATGAGCATCTACGGCGAGGGTGCTTATCGTCGTCCAAGCGACGGAAAAGTTATCTATCCCACGCTCCGTCCCGAAAGTCAGCTTGAGGCGAAGGACTTCGATGTGCACGACCCCGACACTGGTGAAGTGCTGGAAGCAATTCCGACCCCGGAAACAAAACCCCTCTACTGCACCTCGGTCTACGCGCTTAACAAGAAGGATCAAGAAGAGTACACGTTGGTGGTAGGGCGGGCCCACAAACTCTCAGTGGTGGCGTGTCGATATTTCAATGTTTACGGCCCTCGTCAATCGCTCTCGAATCCCTACACTGGGGCGGCTGCGATTTTCCTGTCGCGCATCAAGAACGGTAATCGTCCCCTGATCTACGAAGATGGGCAACAGGTGCGGGATTTTATTAACGTGCGCGATATTGTGGAAGCCAAGCTCTTCCTGCTCGAGAATCCAAACGCAAACCTCGAAGCCTACAACATCTGCACCGGACGCCCCACCTCGATTCTCGAGCTGGCGCGCTTGCTTGCGCGGCTCAACGGCCGAGAAGATCTTGAACCGCTCGTGACAAAGCGTTACCGAGCCGGCGACATTCGCCATTGTTACGGCGACAACTCCAAGCTGGCTGCGCTTGGGTGGCGAGCCCGCATTGCCCTTGAGGATGGATTGCGGGAACTGGTCGAGTGGTCGGCTGGCGTGACCGCCGAGGATAAGGTCGAGCAAGCCCATCGGGAACTCGAACAGCGCGGCCTTGTTCGTGGCTGAGCCGTACGCACAAGTTCGTACGGGCTTGCTAAGGTGGACGTCGGTGAAGCCAAGGCCGCTCGGTTGGCCCTCCGAGCGAATGAAGGAGCAGCACCCGAAATAGGAACAAGAAAGTATGATTGAAAAGGCCTCCGAATTACCACTTTTCTCGCCACCCCCGAACATCTTTGGCGGCTTGCTGGAGCGTATCGTTGAGCAGACTCATTTGCCGGCATGGGTGGTTGTGGCTGGTGGCATCCTTGTCGCAAGCGCAGTGATCCTCGGCGTGATCAGCCTTGCTGCAATGATTCTAATCTACGCCGAACGAAAGGTTGCTGGGCATATCCAGAGCCGGCTAGGGCCCATGCGAGTCGGTTGGCATGGCATCTTGCAGAGTATCGCGGATGGCTTGAAGCTGCTGGTCAAAGAGGATGTCGTGCCAGCAAATGCCCACCGGTTCTTGTTCTCATTTGCCCCGGCGCTGGTGCTGGTTGGCGCGCTTGTTCCATTTGCGGCAGTCCCGTTCGCGGACATCTTCGTGGTGGCGAACATGGATGCGGCACTCTTTTTCGTTCTCGCCTTTGCCGCGTTGGAAGTGATCGGTGTGATTATGGCCGGCTGGGCTTCAAACTCCAAGTGGTCTCTATATGGCGGTATGCGTTTGGCCGCCCAGATGATGAGCTACGAAATTCCGATGGGCCTATCTGCCCTCACCGTGGTGCTTTTGGCTGGAACTCTTAATTTCAATGAGATCGCGGCCCAGCAAACTGTGTTGCCGTATATTTTCATTTCTCCGTGGGCTTTGGTTGCGTTCGTGATTTTCTATGTGGCAGGTCTCGCGAGTGCCAAACGGGCCCCTTTTGATCTCCCCGAGGCTGAGAGCGAGCTCGTCAGTGGTTTCCACACCGAGTACAGCGGCATGCGATTCGCCTTTTTTTTCCTCGCCGAGTATGCGGTCATGGTCTTGGTTAGCATGGTGGCATCCCTTCTCTTTCTCGGAGGGTGGAACTTTCCGTTCCCGGCCGCAGGCCATCCCGTTCTTGGCGCGATTCAGCTACTCACCAAAACCAGTTTTTTGTTATTCGTCATGCTCTGGCTACGTTGGACCCTACCGCGTGTGCGCATCGATCAAGTGATGTACATGTGCCTCAAAGTATTGCTTCCCTTTTCGCTGGTATGTCTGATTGGGGCGGCCTTTGAGTTGGTGATGGGTTCCCATATCTTGATGTGGATGCTTTTTGCTTTCCTTGTGGGTTTGACGTACTCGCTTGCGCGTTCGTCGCGCAGCTATTCGGCAAAATCCGTTTAGACTTTACCTCCGCGATACGGGTCCCTTGCGGGAGAAGCCCCGCGCTCGCGTTTTCGACATTTCCTCATGGCGTTCCGTCAAAGGCGAGAACTTGTCCTCCCACGTACCTCCTCTAAGAGAACCTACTTGCATTCCGGGCTTTCCGTACGGTAAATGATTGGGGAGACCTAAAGGAGGTGAGAAACGTGACGGTTACGGATGTGCGTCCGGCTGTCAGCGCGGGGAGGTATGGCTTTTACCCATCAGATCCGCAGGAGTTGCGCCTTTGTCTGCGGCAGATGTTTCAGGCGGTAAAGGTGGACCAGACCCTCGAGCCTATAGGACTGGTTGCGCCGCATGCGGGTTACGTTTATAGTGGGCCGACGGCGGCTCACGCGTATAAGCTCCTCCAAGGACGGCGTTACGATCGCGTCATTATTGTGGCGCCCAGCCATTACGCAGTATTTCCGGGAGCAAGTCTTTTCCCGGGGCGCGCCTACGAAACCCCATTGGGATTGGTTCCGGTGGACCGGGAGTTTGCGGACGCTCTTTGGAATTTGTCCAATGTGTTCGATTTCTACCCCGACGCAGAGACCCGCGAGCACTCGCTTGAGGTTCAGTTGCCCTTCCTTCAGTTCATGCTTCCAGATTTCAAGATTGTGCCCATTGTGGTCTACGATCGGAGTCTGTCAAACTGCCAGCGTGTCGCACGTGCTATTGTGGAGGTAACCCGCAAAACCTCTGGGCGCACTCTACTTGTGGCAAGTTCGGATCTTTATCATGGCCCGGGAGCTGTAATTGCGCGAACCAAGAGTCTTCAGGCTGCTCGTGCTATTGAGAAGATGGACCCAACCACTTTCTCGCAAGGCATTGAAGCAGGGGAGTTTCAGGCGTGCGGTGCGGGGCCGATTACGATCGTCATGCTGGCGAGCAAAGAGCTGGGTGCCACTCGAGCGAAGGTGCTGGCACTCACCACGAGCTACGACGTTCACCCGGGGCGCGAGGACTATGTGGTTGGATATTTAGCTGCGGTTTTCTTCAAGTAAAGGTTGAATCTGGGCGACAACGCGTGTGAAGAATTTTAGTGGATTTTGGAGTTTTGACAGCGCGTGAATGAATTTGCGCGGTGCAACTTCCGTGCGGTGCGGAGCTGGTTTTTCGGAAAATGTACTGATCGGTCGCTCCAATGGTGTGCCAGGGGGACCGACGGTGTTGCCCACCGGTTGTGAACCGTGCGGGGTGATCCGAAGATCGAGAAAGGCTGATTCACTCGTTCAAAGGAGAGTTGGAACATTGAAGAAGGTTTTCCCACTCATCGCTGCGTTACTTGTGTTTACAGCAATCCTCATGTCGGGCAGTCTATTCGCTTTTGTTCAGCCGTCTGGAGGTGCCGGAGCTGGACAAGTCGGCGGCGGCAGTGAGGTGAAGGTCAAGGTGGCTTCTAACTTTGATGAAAAGGCCGCTGCCCAGCTTCAGCGTACTCTTCAGGCAGATGGCTACGGTCCCATCGAGTTAGTCGAGGAGTCGCCCGGCAAGTTTGCCGTACTCATCGGACCCCTTGCGACTCAGGACTTGGCGAAAGCACTTGTTCAAGACCTTCAAAACTCTGGCTACCAAGCCGAAGGTATCGTATCCGCAGCGGAAACCGCAGGCAGGACCGTAAGCCGAGCCGAAGTGGGAAAAGTTTTCCGTGTTCAAGTGGGCGAATTCCCCGATGAGCAACAGGCGAATGGTTTGCGACAGACCCTCGTGAGTGATGACTACGCGGGGGTGGAAGTCGTCCAAGAGGGTGGAACCTATAAAGTCATGCTCGGTGCCTTTCCTACGGAGCGCGATGCTAACAAACTCTACGAGCAGCTGCGCAACGACGGCTACACGCTGGCAAAAATTGTCCAAAGCACAGAAGCAGCTGGCAAGAGCACCGGTCGCGCTGCCCGAGAAGTCGAGGTCGCTCTGCCATCCGAGGCTGCAGCAAGACTGACCGCCGAAGAACGCCGCCAAGCGGAAGAGCTCATCAGAAAGCGTGCTCAAGCTGAAGCTGGTCAGTTGAGCGCGGACGAGATTCTTGAACTTCGCGAGGAAATGAAAAAGCTGCGCAGCGAAGTTGCTTCGGTTGTGAAAATTGTGACGTCGAACGAGCAGCAACGCCTGGAGCGCTCCCGACGGATCCAACCAATCGCCCAGCGGTTCAACAAAGCGATTCTGGATAAAGACATTGCAGCTGCCGAAAGGGCGCTCGAAGAGCTCCGTGCCGTAGATCCCAACGACCCGTCCATTGCGTTCTATGCGACGCAGCTTGCTCAGCTCCGTGGTGTTGGAGCCGGTGGCGGAGCTGGCGATCAAGCAAAGAAAATCCAAAAGCTCTTGGCGGATGCAAAGGCGGCTGAAGAGGCACGAAAGTTTGAAGATGCCCGCGCGTACTACATCAGTATCCTCGGCATTGCGCCGGATCATGCAGAAGCCCGGACGCGACTGAGTCAGCTCAATGAGCTTATAAGCAAGCAGCAAGCTCAGGTTGCTGCTTCATCCACCTCGGCTGCCCCGAAAACCCAGAATCTCATACTGTATGTTGGCGGCGGGGTAATTATCGTCCTTCTGCTGGTGGTGGGGGGTATTGCAGTCGTCAACACGCGGCGTGAGCGAAAACTTTTGGCGCAGGTTCAGGCTATGGCCGAGCAGGCTGGTGGAGCAGCCGCTCCGAAAGCGCCAGTGCCGGATACAACCCCTTCGCCATTGAAATTTACTCCTCCGAGTACCCCAGCAGTGTCAGAGGCGAAACCGGCGGAATCTGCGCCGGCGTTGGGCACATCGCCTTTGGCCCAAGGGATCCCAAGCGCATTAGGAGGCGGTTCGATTCTCACCGATTCTGTGATTTCCAAGGCAGTTGCGGTTGAACCTGAGGAAGAAAAACCTGCTCCGGAGCCCAGCGCGCCGGAAATCTTCCGAACCGAGCCCGCGGCTGCGAATATCATTCAGGAGTCGCGCCCTGCCGGCGAAGCCGATGTTTTGATTCTCGACGATCTCCAAGCGGCAAGTGGCAGCCCCACCCCTGCCCCGAGCGCCGCACCTTCTGCCGGTCTTGAGGAAATCAAACTACCAGATATCGACATCCCAATGCCAAGCGAAGCCGAGGCATTTGGCATTGGCACGCCGACTGGAGAAGACTTGGCAACCGTGAATCTGGATGAGCTTCTGGGCGAGACCAAGCCCGCAGAAGCGGCTCCAGCAGTTGCGCCAACGATGCCCGAGGCGCCCCCGGTGGAGGCCAAGACCCCGGCCTCGTTCGAGGTGCCAATGCCAAATATTGTGGACATTACCCCGCCGGCAAAGGAGCCCGATACGGTGGTTTTGCAGGAAAGCGGGGATTCTCAGCCTACGATCGCGGCATCGGCCGAAGCTCCCCAAGAAGCTTTTGCCCCGACCCAACAGCTTCCTGCGGTGGAAGCCCCAGCAGCCACTTCGCGCTCGGAGAAAGCCTCGGTAGGCGCTGCCGCCGCCCCTCCGACAGCCTCGGTTGTGTTTGAGCAGACTTTTGATGACGAAGAAGTGGGAAGCCCCCCACGCGGCTGGCAAGGGGAATACGAGTACGCGACACTTGTTGTCGACGCATCGAATCCTGCACCGAATTCGAAGGCTTGCTTGAAATTCGAAAAGCGGACAGGAGCAGGCAGCGCGCATTACGTATGCCACTTCCCTAAGGTCTCCGGGATTGTGATCGTAGAATTCGACATTCGGTGCGACGAGAAGAACAAGTACCTATTGGGCTTCTACATTGAGAAAGACGAAGATTTCAAACAATCGGTCCATACCATCATTCACCGGCTCGACTCCCGCTCGCAGCCCACGCTGCGGGTTCAAGGGGAGCCGGTGCCCTACGACCTTGGAACCTGGCGACACGTCAAATATGAGCTGAATTTGCTCACCGGGCTTGTCACGGCGTATGTGGACGGGCAGGAAATTGTGCGCGAAGCCAAGCTCGCCACGAATCCGGCTTATGTAAACACGCTTTCGATTCGTGACAATCTGGCAACGACCGGTGTGCTTTATTTGGACAACATTCGCATTTACAAAGGCTAACCATGAAGGTGGCGTAACTGGGGTTAGGCAACCAGGGGTCGCCACAATGGAGACGAGTTTGCATCGCCAGTATGGACCAGCACGCCACTACAAGCTTCATTGAACAGGTCAACGAGCAGCTTGATCCGACGGCGCTGCTTCAGCTCATTGGCTACGCCACAGATAAAGTTCAAGTGGTCGGCTCGTCGGTCAAAGCATTTTGCCCGATCCACAAGGACACCCGATTCCGATCGCTCCTTGTCGACTCGAACAAGCGATCCTTTAAATGCACGATCAAGACGTGTCAGGGATTCAACGGAGGCTCGCTGGTTCAGCTTTATGCTCTGACTCGTGGGCTGGAGCTTTTGCCGGCCGCGCTCGAGTTAGTCGGTGCGCTTGATCTTCCGATTGATACCGCCCAGTTTTCTGAACTCGCGCTTTCGTACTTGGACGAAGCAGAGCGAGCCTTCGTAGATCACGACCACGAGACAGCCGAAACAACGGCCCGCCTCGCGCTTCAGTTTCAGCCCGATTTGGTTGAGGCTCGCCTGCTGTTAGCGAATATCCATGCCGCCAAAGGCGAGACGGCCCAAGCATGCGAGGAGTTCATTGCGGTCGCTGAGTCGTACCTGCAAAAACAAGCCTACGAGGATGCAGATCGGGTTCTCGAGCGCGCTGCCATAGACTTCCCGCAAAACGAGGACCTGATCTTCCTTCAGATACGCAGTGCCGAACTTCAAGGGCAGACAGAGCGCATGGTGGCGCTCCTCGAGAACATCGCGCAGCGTCGGGAGGCCGAAGGCCGCATCGCCGAAAATATCGGCCTCTATGAGAAGCTACTCGAGCTGCGGCCCAACTACCCAGCTTACCTTCAGAAACTCGCCGACGCTCACGTAGCGCGTCATGATATCAAAACAGCATGCCAATGGCTCGAGACCTTAGCACGGCATTATATTGCTGAGGAGCAGCCCACCGAGGCTATTCAAGTGCTCGAACGAGTGCTCGACTATGAACCGCAAATGACGCCGTTGCGCGTGCTTCTGGTGGACCAGCTTGTAAAGGTGGGCGAATACGAACGGGCGAAAGCTGAGGTAGCCACTATCCTCAACGCCCAGATGGATAACTCGGACTTTGTTGGGGCCCTCCAGACTGCGCGAAAGTGGCTTGAGATTGAGCCCGAAAGCATTGAAGCTCACGAGTGGCTGGCGCGCGTCCATCAAGAACAGGCCAACAACGAAGAAGCGGTGAAGGAGCTTCGCCTTGCTGCCGGCCTTGCTCAAGCTCAAGGGGATCTCGCCCGCACAAAATCACTCTTAGGGCGTGCGCGATTCCTTAGCCCGGAAGACCCCTCCATCCGCCGCGATGTCATCGAGCTTTTGAAATCTGCCGGCGAAGTTCAAGAAGCCTGTTTTGAGCTCACAAATTTGGCCGAATTGTACTTCACGGCCGGTGACAGTGAGAGCGGCGAAAAAGCTTTGCTTGAAATCTTAGAGATTAACCCATTGCCCGGCGCACGCCTTGAGGTAGCGGCCCACCTTGCGAACCGTGGTTGTACCGCAACAGCCGCACGACTCTATTTAGAAGCTGCTAAATCTGCCGAACAAGACGACGATGTCGCAGGGGCAGTTGGATGCTACCAAAGCTATTTAGAGCTCGTTCCCGACGCGCTGGACATTAAGGTGCGATTCTGCGAGCTGCTTTGGGAAGCTGAGCTGCGTTCCCTTGCTTCGAAGGTCACGGTGGAAACCGTTGCAGCCCTGCCGGAAGAGCAGAAAGCGAG
Source organism: Candidatus Sumerlaea chitinivorans (assembly GCA_003290465.1). Taxonomy (GTDB): domain Bacteria; phylum Sumerlaeota; class Sumerlaeia; order Sumerlaeales; family Sumerlaeaceae; genus Sumerlaea; species Sumerlaea chitinivorans. The sequence continues at coordinate 1,537,472 of CP030759.1, read as the reverse complement.
CGTGGGCGGCAAGTTGCTTGAGGCAGCAAGTCAGCGTCCGCCAAACGATCCCGAGCTCGTGCGAGAGCTACTCCGACAGGCCATCGCCATCGGACAGCGCCAAGCCGCTGTAAAGTTTTACCTCCTTGTAGCCCCAGCGTGGTTGGAAACAAACACGGACGAACTTCTTCTCCTTACGGAGCAATTGCTTCAAATTGCTCCGGAGGAAGAATCTGTCCTGCGAAACTACGCCATGCTCCTCCAAAAGCTTGGCAAGGCGAATGAGGCAGCCACCACCTACTCGCAATTGGCGACTTTGTGTGAGGGCCGCAACGATTTACGCGCCGCACTGACTTACCTGTCGGCTGCTCTCGAATGTGACCCGGGCAATGCCTCATTAGTTAAGCGGCGGGCGGACGTGCTTGCAACACTGGATGATCCGGAATTGGCCCGACTCGCAGCACTCGATTACATCCACATCTTAGAAGAAAAAGGTGCTACCTCAGAGCTGCTCTCGGAGTACGAAACCTACCTTGAGCGCTGGCCGACCGACCAAGCGTCGCGCGAAAAATATGCCGAGCTCCTTGCCTCCGCAGGGCAAAAGGATCGCGCTTGTAGCCAGCTGGAGCTCCTTCTTGCCGAAGTTGAGGCCGCTGGCGATCGGGTCCGCGTTCGCCAACTCCGCGAGAAGATTCTCGAGCTACGACCAGACGACCTCCGAGCCAAATTCCACCTTGCGCAGGATTGCTTAGCGATCGGTGAGAGCGAGCACGCATCAACTCTTCTACTCGAGGTCGCGCAGTGTGCTCTCGAGCAAAATGATCCGCACTTAGCTCGCGAAGCAGCACAAATCGCGCTTCCACTAACTCCGTCGAGGGAGGTTGTTCTAAATTTACTTGCCGCCGCCAGCGAAGCGTTAGGAGAAACCGCGGAATATGAGCAAGTTGTCGCTGAACTGGCTGAGCTGGGGCAACCGGCGAGGGCCATTGAATTTTATCGTAAGCAGGTGCTGACACTGCTCGAACAGAATAAGGGAAAGGAGGCCGAGGCGTACGTTGCGAAGTGGTTGGGGTTGGCGCCACAGGACCTTGACGCTCTTGAGGCTGCCGCAAAAGCAGCTGCTGCGCAAAAACGCACAAAACGGGCAATCGAGGCGTTCAACGCGTACGTGCAAGCTTGTCTACAAGCAGGTGACAGTCAGCGTGGTCTCGTGGGACTCCAGCAAGCGCTCGAATTGGAGCCGCAAAACACAGATCTTCGACATCAGTTGTGCCAGCTTCTCCTGGATCTCGGCCGCGTGGATGATGCTGTGGCCGAAATGCAGCAACTGGTGGAGACCTACGTGGACCGCCGCGACTACAAGAATGCTTCCGCCCTCTTGTCGCGCATTCTTGAGTATCGGACGCAATGCCCCGATACACTCGAGCGGCTTGCTTCCCTAACGTACGAGTACGAGGGCTTTGCAAAGGCGCTTCCGTATTACCGCAAACTGATCGAACTTCGCCGGGCGAATGGCGACACAGCGAAGCTCAAGGCCCTGTACGAGTCGCTCATAAGGTTGGAGGGGAGCGAGGTTGACTTACGGGCTGAGTACGCGGAATTCCTTGAAGCGTGTGGGGAGCTTGCGGCCGCGAAGCAGCAGTACATTCTGCTGGCTCACACATATCGCGATGAACTTAACGACCCAGTAAAAGCCATCGAGTATTTCGGGCGCGCCACGAGTCTGCTTCCCACGTCGTCAGACGCTCAAATCTTTGAAGCTCTCGCGGAACTCCATCATACTCTGAACGTTCCTCAATTTGCTGCGGAGGCATTGCGCGAGGCTGTGCGGCTCTATGAACAAGAGGGACGCACCAACCAAGCGCTGACCGCGCAAGAACGTCTCTCACAACTTCCTGCAGCCAACTATCAGGATTTCATGAAACTTGGCCAAATGCGCTCGGAGGCAGGCCAAAACGATGGCGCGGTAGTTGCCTATCGTCGCGCTTTGGCCATGGCGCACGAAACGTCCTCCGTACCACGGGCAGATCGGATTGCTCTCTGCGAGCAGCTCCTAAAGCTTGTGAAGAACGATCTGAGCGTTGCGGAGGAACTGCTGGAACTGCTACCTCCTGACCAAGTGCCAGCCCGTGCACTTAGCCTGCTGGATGCGTTCCCCAGAGAGTCCACCGCTTGCGCACAGTTGCTTCAGTGTGCAAAGCGGGTTGCTCCACGCAATCTCGCGATTCGTCAGCGGTTGGTGGATTATTGGCGTCAGACGGGGCAGACCCAACTGCTTGTGGACGAGCTCTTGGAACTTGCAGAACTCGCAAGTGAGACCGGCGAAAGAAATGTATGTCAGCAGGCGCTCAGCGAGCTTCGCGAGCTACCTCGGACTCCCACAATTGCTCTCCGCGCAGCGAAGCTCTACGCCAATGCCAACGATACGCAGCAGGCGATCGACGCGTATCTCGAGGTCGCGAAAGAATTTGCAGAAGCGCAGGATTTCTCTTCGGCAGCTCGTGCGCTTGAGGCAGCCATGGGTTTGGATCCCGCAACGGTGCCGGCAGCAAACGTTGCGACTCTGATCCGACAATCTTCGTGCCACCCCGATGTGCGTGCGGTCACAGAACGAGCTGTTGAGTCTGCTTTGCGCAGTCGGAGTCGTACCCGCGCTCTGATACTCTGCACAGCGCTTCTGGAGTGCCTTCCTCGCGAAGAAGCGGATAACTTGCTCGAACAAATACATGTGAAAGCTGGGGCAGCCTTCCTTACCGCCATCGGGGGCGCCCACATTGACTGGCTCATCGAACGTGGGCGAACGGACGAGGCGCGGCGAGTGATGGATCGTATCATCTCCCTCGCCGGAAACTCCCCCGAGACCTGGTGGTTGGCTGCACAAACCTTCAAGAAGATTGGCGAAAAGGACCGCGCGGCAAACGCCTCGCTTCAGGCGGCTCGCCTCTTCTCGCAAGCGGGTGCCGTTACAGAAGAAGAGACGTGTTATCGTGAAGTGCTCGAGGAATTCCCCGATGACATCGGCGTTCTGGAAACGCTTGTGAGTTTCTACGAACGTGAACGTCGCAAAGCGGACGTCTTCGACCTTCTGAAGCGCTTGGTTGAACTCACACTCAAGGTCGGCGATCACGCTGCCGCCGCTCGCTGGCTGCGGAAAATACTCGAGCACGATCCGGGAAATCTCGAATCCCGCGAGAAACTTGCTGAGCAGCTTATGGCCTCTGGCGACGTCGACCAAGCCGTGGAAGCGCTGTACGAGCTTGCACGCATGTATCGGAATCTGCGTTTTGCCGATCGGGCCATCGCAACTTATGAGCGTATCTTGGTCATCTCTCCGGACCGAGTAGAAATCATTCGGGAGCTGGTGGACCTTGCTCGTGAGGGGAATGATCGGGAGCGATTGGTTCGCTATTCCATGACCTTAGCGGATGCACTTGCCTCCGAAGGCAACCTTGAGGAAGCGTGCCGCATTTTAAAGTCTCTCGTTGATCAACATCCTGAAAAACTCAAAGCCCTGCAACGACTGCTTCAACTCGCCGAAGCCGCTCGCGACCAAAAGCTTCAGGAATATGCGCTCCGCACGCTTGGTTACCACCACACGAAGCAGTTAGAGTACGCGCACGCGATTGAGTGCTTTGAGAAGCTCTTGAAACTTCGCCCAGAGGATCCCGACGTACTTCGAATACTCGTGGATTGTTGCGCGGCAGCGAAGCAATCCGAAAAAGCGGCGTATTATGCGACACAGCTCTTCGAGTTGACTACCCGAGGTGGAGATCCAGCCGAGGTACGCCAAGCGGCTCTCACGGTTTTGACCATCAACGACAATCTGCCGCAAGTACGCAAACGTTTAGGCGAAGCTTACTTAGCGTTGGGTGATGTCGCAAACGCTGTGAAAGCATGGACGCGAGCGGCCGAACAGTTTGCGGCGGCAAAGCGCTACGACGACGCATTAGCCTGCCTTGAGATCGCTGCGGACGCCGTACCGAACGACACAGAAATTCTCAAGCGCCTCGGAGATTTGCTTGCATTTTTTGGGGACGAAGAGGGGGCAAGTCGGGCTCGAGTTCGCCTTGCCGAAGCGCTTGTGGCAACTGGGAAGGCGGAGGAAGCATGCCTTATACTCGGCAGGATTCTTGAGCACTCACCCGATGATCCTGCGACCCATGAGAAAGTCTTGGCCATTTATCGCCAGTGTGGGCGCACGGAGGAAATTCTTCCCGAGCTCGTCTGGCTTACAGCGTACTACCTAAGAAAACGTAATTACGACAAAGCCGAAGAGTATGCGCGGGAGGGCCTCGAGCTTGACCCGCAGGATCTGAGCCTACAGCAGTATCTCGTCGAGATTGCCCGCCGGCAGGGGAGACGCGAAGAATTCCTGTATCGTGCACGTCAGCTTGCAGCGAAGTATCGTGAGATCGGGGATTTGCGTAATGCCGCCACGCTTTACTCTGAGGTGGTGGGGGAGGAGCCTCAGCTCACGGACGTTCGTGAGGAGCTCATGCAGCTCTACCGCGAACTTGGCCAAACGGAACTTGCCCAAAACGAATTGATCGAGATTGTTCGCCAACGGCTCGCTGAAGGAGAGTTTGAAACGGCCCGTGAAATCGCTGAGACTCAGGTGGCGAACTATCCAAAAGATATTCAGCTGCGAGAACGCTTGGCCGATCTCTTCTTCGAGCACCAGATTCACGAATTTGCGGCACGCTATTACATGAGCTGCGCGGATTTGGCTGCCCAAGAAGCTTCGCCGGAGGATCGTATCCGGTTGCTGCAAAAGGCCGTCGAGGCACGGCCGCGGTGGGTCGAAGCCCACCAGAAACTCGTTGAGGCGTGCCGCAACGCCAACAGGATTATAGATGCACTCAATGCACTGGAAAACCTAACCAAGCTCTTCCTTGATAGCAAACGCGTGCGCGAAGCAGTCGACGTTTTGCGCCAACGTATCCAGCTTGCGCCTAAGGAAGTCGAGCCACGCAAGCAGCTCATCGAATTACTGGAGATTCTTGGCGAAAGAGAGCAGCGCACCGTCCAGCTTCAAGAGTTGGCAGACCTTTATTTGTCGTTAGGACAAGTCGAAGAAGCCGTAGAAGTTTATCGGCAGTTGGTCGAGCTTCGGCCCGAGGATCCCGCGACACTTCAGCGCTACATTGAGCTGTTTGGCCAAGTCGGCAACGAGCTCGAGATCTTGGATGACTATATACGCCTTGCGGATCTGTACGTTAAGAAGGCACAGTTCGTGGAGGCGACTCGCACCTTCGAGCGAATTCTGGCCATCGATCGCCGCCAGCGCGACGTTCGTGAGAAGTTCATCGCCTTTTTGCTCAATACGGGGCAACGCCAGCGTGCTGTGGCGGAGATGGTGAAGCTCAGCGAACTTTATGCTCTTGCGGGTGATTTTGCGGCTGCGGCAAGGACCCTTGCCAGAGCTCACTCCCTGAATCCTACCGATGTCAATATCACCGAATCACTGGCTGAGAACTACGCGCGTGCCGGAATGCACTCCGCGGCCGTGGAGCATTATTCTCAAGTGGTTCGGGCATGCGAGGAGACTGACATTACACGTGCGGTGTCAGCCTGTAGGCGAATTCTCGAAATTGATCCTGACCATCTTGCGACACGGCTCGTCTTTAGCCCTCTGTTGATGAGGCTTGGGGAACGAGCTGAAGCCGCTGCCAATGCTCTCTATTTGGCGGAACTTTATCGGGCAAACGGCCAGACCGATAAGGCAAGCGAGTATGAAGCGCGTGCGAAAGAATATGAGCCGGAGACAGTGGAATCTTTGCGGGCCCGACTTGGTCAAAAGGGATTAGCACCGAAAGATCGTTACGACGCGTTGGTCCGGCTTGGGGATCTGCTCTACCAGCAGGGAGAGATCGATGGTGCTCTGCAAAGTTATCGGCAAGCGCGAGACATCGACGACACCAACCCTGAACTGATCCGCAAGTACGTCCAAGCTTTGATGCAGATTGCCCCTGAGCATGAGGCGTTGGCAGATTTGATAGCTCTTGCACGTTGCTACGAGAACAAAGGGGCGGCGCTGCGAGCACTGGAGGCGTACGAACAGGTCTTGCGGATCGATTCGCGCAATCAGGTGGCAAAAGCTGGCCGTGCCCGCATGCGCAAAATAACAAATGCGGAGTAAGCACCTTGTGAGTACTTACTCCGCTTCCACATTTCGCTGACGATTACGTGATCGTGTCTCTGCCCTTCAACATTCGGTTTGCCTTGGGGCAGATCCCTTATTTATGCAGAGGCCTGTGCCGCTGCTTCTTTCTTCCGCGTTCGCTTGCGTCCACCCTTGGATTCTTTCTCATCAACCTCGGGGATAATCACGGGGCGATCCACGAATTCAATGTAGGCCATCGGAGCCCCGTCACCCATCCGCCGACCGCAGCGTACGATCCGCGTATACCCTCCGTTGCGTTCCATGCAGCGGGGCGCAACCGTATCAAACAGCCGCTTTACGGCCTCTTTGTTCTGCAGGTACGAGAAAGCCAAGCGACGCTTAGCTAAGGTCTTACCCGCTGGCTCATTCGCACGAATCCCATCTTTTGCGATGGTGACGAGCCGCTCGATAAATTGGCGCAGCTGCTTTGCTTTGACCTCCGTAGTACGGATGATTTCGTGCTGAATCAATGCAGCGGCAAGATTGCGCATAAGCGCTGCACGATGCTCGGTAGTCCGATTGAGTCTTGTCCGATGACGGCGATGTCGCATGGTTCTGTCCTACTCTTCGTTAGTAATTTTTCTGACCTGAGCCAATCTTTGCTTCAGGGAACATCCCCTTCGGGAGCCCGGTTTCAGGATCGATCTCCATGTTGAACCGCAATCCCATTTCTTTGAGGATCGTCTTGATTTCATTGAGGGACTTGCGGCCAAAGTTGCGATACTTGAGCATTTCGCTCTCGGTCTTTTGGATGAGGTCGCGAATGGTCTTGATGCCAGCGGCCTCCAAGCAGTTGTAGCTGCGCACGCTCAACTCAAGCTCCTCGATGCTCTTGTCGAGCTTCTCGCGCAATGCTTGGATTGCATTCTCGGTTTCCAGTTCCTCTTCCCGAGCTGCCAACTCCGCTTCCTGATCCTTCATCGAAATGAATAGATTCAGGTGGTCGCGGAGAATTTTCGCGGCACAGCTGATGGCATCCTCGGGTTTGATTGTGCCGTTTGTTGTAACCTCAAGGATCAAGCGGTCGTAGTCAGTGCGCCGCTCAAAACGGGCAGCCTCCACAGTCACTTTGACGTTGATGATAGGGGAGAAGGCTGCATCGAGGAAGATCGTGCCGAAAGAGTTCCGCAGGGGCGACTCTTCCTTAATCTGTTGGGCTGGAACATAGCCGCGCCCCATTTGAACGTAGCAGGCCATCACGAGTTTGGCGCCTTTGGAGAGCGTAGCAATGTGCTGATCGGGATTCAGGATCTCCACAGCGCCATCGGTTTCGAAGTCGGCTGCGGTGACGTTTTTCGGTCCCTCAGCATTGAGTCGCAAGATAGCCTCGCCCTTCTGGCTGAGCATCTTCAGCCGAAGGCTTTTGAGGTTGAGGGTAATGTCTAAGATGTCTTCCTTCACACCCTCAATCGTGTCAAATTCGTGTACCTTGCCCTCAATCTGAAGCGCCGTTACCGCTGCACCTTGGATCGAGCTCAAAAGAATCCGGCGAAGTGAGTTTCCGATCGTGGTACCGAATCCGCGCTCGAACGGTTCAGCAATAAAGCGCCCATACGTTTCCGTCAATGTCGCCTTGTCCGTGACTAACTCACGAGGCGATCTCGGCAGTTTGAAGTCCATGCACTCTCTCCTGGCCTTTTTCCCGCGGGCCAACGCGTCCTTTGAATCCAACGACCTATGCCTAAATCCTTGCGGTGTTCCGGCTGAAAGAACCAAAACACCGCAAGGTCGTAAACCTTACTTCGAGTACAACTCGACGATCCGCTGTTCGTTGATGGTCACAGGAATGTCTTCGCGTGATGGGATCGCGAGCATACGCCCTGTCCACGTTTCAGGGTTCCATTCAAGCCACTGTAGAAGCGGACGTTTGGCTGCTTCTTCGATGTTCTCAACGATAACTTTCAAGTTCCGCGATTTTTCCCGCACCTGAATGGCTTCACCCGGCTTCACGAGGTACGACGGAATGTCTACCCGCCGCCCGTTTACAAGGAAATGCCCGTGGCGGACAAGCTGGCGAGCCTGGGCTCGCGAAGCTGCTAACCCCAAGCGGTAAACAATGTTGTCGAGCCGGCGCTCCAACAATTGGAGCAAGACCGTACCTGTCACGCCACGATAACGATCGGCAAGAGCAAAATAACGGCGGAATTGCCGTTCAAGGATTCCATAGATGCGTTTGGCTTTTTGTTTTTCTCGGAGCTGTTGACCGTAAGTTGAGAGCTTAACGCGGTTTTGACCATGTTGTCCCGGAGGATAATTGCGCTTTTCGATGGCGCATTTCGAAGAAACGCACCGTGCTCCTTTTAGAAAAAGCTTTTCACCCTCGCGCCGGCAGAGCCGACATTTGGCATCAATGTATCGAGCCACTGATGATCTCCCTTTTCACCTTTAAGATTGTTTGGGTTACCATGTGGCCGCGAGGAGCTGGGTTCTTCCTCGCGAAATCACCATGGTCCACCCTTCTTCGTTCTTCCGGTTTACGGAGTAGTGATGTGGGCCTCATGTGCCCTCGATCACGTTTTTTTCAAGGGGACTCCTTCGTCCCGGAAACTTGTTGATTCTGTCGTTCCGCGCGCTCAAAGCGCCACAGATACCAGATTCCGGCGCTGAGCACCACAGCTGCAAACACTGCAAGTACGATTCGCCCGCTCTCAGGACTTTCTCCTCGAAGCACCGGCAAGAGCAGAAGCACCATTGCAACGGCCGATAAGGCAATTCGCCCCGCTGTCCCCAGTCGCCGCGTTCGAAAAAAACGCAGGGATAGGAGCAAGACCACCATCATGCCTGCCACCCCTATCACCAACGATGAGCTCTCATCGGACGCGGGTGGAAACACTCTGTGCCACATCCTTTCTCGCGGGCCTTACCCACTGCTCCCCATTTTGCCGAAGCTCCTCGACCGCCAAACGGTGCCGCACTCCCGTGCAAACGCGGGGGTTATACGCGGCGACGTTTTGGAGGACGGCAGCCGTTGTGGGGAATCGGGGTTACATCCTTGATCATCGTAATTTCAAGTCCCACCGCTTGGAGGCTGCGAATCGCAGCTTCGCGGCCACTTCCGGGCCCTTTCACGTAAATCTTCACGCTGCGCACGCCGTGCTCCATTGCTTTACGTGCGCATTGCTCGGCTGCAAGCTGAGCTGCAAACGGTGTGCTCTTGCGCGAACCCTTGAATCCGGCCGTACCGCTTGAGGCCCAAGCGATGGTGTTGCCCTGCTCGTCGCTGATGTTGACAATCGTATTGTTAAACGTTGCCAAGATGTGCGCGACGGCATTTGCAATATTCTTGCGTGCCTTTTTCTTAACCTTTGCCGTCGAAGCAGTTGCTTTAGATGTCTTTTTCTCAGCCATAGGACCTTACTTTGTCTCTTTCTTTCTTACACCAACGGTCTTGCGTGGGCCTTTCCGTGTGCGCGCATTCGTACGCGTTCGTTGCCCTCGAACAGGTAATCCTTTGCGATGGCGCAGCCCACGGTAGCAGCCAATGTCCATCAATCGTTTGATGTTTTGGGCGACTTCGCGTCGAAGGTCACCTTCCACCTTGTAGTTATTGGTGATGATGGTGTTCAGCTTGCTAACTTCGCTTTCGCTGAGGTTGCGCACGCGCGTGTCGGGGTTCACCCCCGCCTCAGCCAAAATCTTACGCGAAGTCGTCAGCCCAATGCCATAAATGTACGTTAGTGCGATCTCAACGCGCTTATCGCGCGGAATATCTACTCCGGCAATTCTTGCCATAGTGACTCGCCCTCACGCCCATGGTGCTTGTTGGCGAACCCACACGTGCACCGTCGGCGCTGAATTCTCCTTTCTTACATCTGACCCGCGATTCTTCCCCTCGGGGGGGAGCACCGCTGATCCTACTTTTCTTCGCGTTCCTTCTTCACTGCCCAGCGCACAGAAAATTCACTTTTACCCTTGGCGCTGCTTATGCTTCGGGTTTTCGCAAATAACACGCAGGACACCCTTGCGCTTAATCAGCTTGCACTTTTTGCAAATTGGCTTGATGGACGCTCGTACCTTCATTTTCTTGTCACCGTTTGTGGTAAAATCTGCGTGCGTGATGAAGCCACCGCCATGGTGCTCGCGCGTAACGTATTACTTGAAACGGTAGGTAATTCGACCGCGCGTCAAATCGTAAGGCGAAAGCTCCACACGAACCTTGTCTCCGGGAAGTACGCGAATAAAGTTCATTCGCATCTTTCCCGAGATGTGTGCTAACACCGTCATCCCGTTCTCGAGTTCCACGCGGAACATGCAGTTGGGCAGGGGCTCAATAATCGTGCCGTCCAACTCAATGCCCTTTTCCGCTGACTCGTGAACGGGACGCGTTTCGCTGTTCTTTTTTCGTTTATTTGGATTTCGTTTCAAGGCACAAACTACCCGCGCGAGTCTTACAAAACCCGCGCAATTTTCATTCATTTTTCTTCGTTACAGTTCCCAGGAGAATTTCCCCGTCTCGTCCACTTTGCGCAGTTGGTCCTCTAAGGCCTCACGCGTAAGCCGAACCCGGTGTTCATTCTTGGGATAATACGTGTTGAGTATCTCGATCTGACGTTTTAGCAGCCGAATTCGTTCCTGTTTCCCACGTTCGTCGTCGCTCTGATGCATTCTCTTGTCCAGCAGCAGGCGATCTGCAAGTGCACGCTGCTGGTCAATGAAGATCTGGCGTTGAGCTTCCAGTCTCTCCTCCAACGGTAACGATTGGTCAGCAAGTTCGTTGGGATCAATTTGCGCCACCTCGGGGGCGGGTGTAGTCGTGGGGACGGGGGTCGGAGTTGGCAGCACGATGACACGTGGCGGAGGTGGAGTGTAGCGATGCCACCCCAGTTGTTGCATGAGCAGGCGACCTTCCTCTTTCCCGACCTGCGTGCTTGTACTTACAACGTCCGCAATCCAGTACAACCCCGTGCCACCATCAAAGGCATTCACAATCGCGTGCTGCTGATAGTCATATTCGAAGCTTCCGCTCTGAAAACGGACACGGAGTGGGCGGCTCCACGTTGTTGCTGTCTGCTCCACGTAGACGTTGAATAGCGCATGCCCATCCTGCGTGAGGGCATGTTCAGCGCGACCCTGCGAAGATGCCACCACGAACGCGGCTGCCACCATCAGATAGGCAGTAAACTGCAATTGGCCCCTCATCGATTCGGATTCCTTCTTTCGTCCTAAGATTATAATAGCCAAGTAGAAAGAATTCCCAGAAACCGCCTACGATTCCGCCCCATCGTCCGCATTCGTAGCTTTCTCAAGCGTCATGCCACAACGCCAGAGACCCTGAAAAACGGATCGAAAAGTGCTTTGATCAAGAAGATCAGCATTGTTCTTTTTCCACCCCGTCATGTCACGTTGGCCAAGTGCCGACCTTTCTGGCACTTGTCGTGAACGAATTTTGCTCGCGTTCGTGGCGCAGAGGTCATAGCAAGGATAGTATCATGCACGACTACGCGCGTTGGGTAAAGCTTGCATTCGTTTTTTTTCTCGCGGCAGCAGTCCGCAGTTGGAATTTTCGCCATGGTGAGCCGCCCAGCTTTGAGGAGATCGTTGCCTCACTTGCTGTCCTTCAGCCCGTCGGCCGCTATCTCCGAATGCTGCAGATAGATCTTTGCCCTCCCGTCTACTATCTTGTGCTGAAACCTGTATCGTGGGTGAGCACGAAGCTGTGGGTTTTGCGGCTTGTCTCCTTGTTTGCTGGCGCAGCGACCCCCGCTTTACTCTATTGGCTCTATCGGCGCGTGGTTGGCGAGAGCATAGCGTGGTGGGCTGCCATTCTTCTGACACTCAACCCCCTCCACATTTTTTATTCTCAAGAGGCTCAGCCTTTAGCTTTAGCGGGTCTTGCATCAGTGCTGGCCTTCTATTTCCTTTTGGGGACATGCCTTCAGGCAGAATCGTGGAAATATTGGGTCGGATTTAACGTAAGCGCGATCGCATTGCTGCATCTGCACCGCGAAGCGGCCTTTGTTCTTGCGGCATTCCTCCTTGTACATCTGTTGAGAACCAATTTGTACTCGGTCGAACCCGAGAGTCGTCGAGTCCGCTGGAAGCGACTTAGGCTAATCGGTCTCAATTACGTTTTAGTCGTAGTTCTTTCTATCCCCTGGTTGGCAATCATGCCGACCAAGGCGGAGTGGTACGAGCCAAAACCCGATTGGAGAGAGCTTTTTCTCGTATGGTTGCGGGACGGGTTTTGGGGGCTCTCGGTGAAAGATGGGGGGGTACCGGTGCTCGTCACTCTTACGCTTTTTCTTGTTTTAATGCCCCCTATTTTCAAAGTTCTCCGGCGCGGGGCTTTTGCTCAACGAGCAGCCCTGCTGCTGACTGTGCTTGTCCCCTTGCTTCCGTTCGCATGGAGCTACATTGGTCGTACACGATTCACATTACCTCAAACGGCTGCTCTGGCATTACCGTTTTATGCCCTGACGCTAAGCGTGTTGTTCTCGTGGTGTAAGCCTGTAGTTCGGCTGATATTGGTCGTGATTACCGTCGGTAGCCTCAGCTTTGGACTTGTGCGGCAGGGCATCCAACGCGACAAGACTGATTACCTGGCTTTTGCAAAGTCTTTGGAGGCAGTTGCCCCACCCGGCGCCCCGATTGTCTTCTGGCCAGATTTCACTAGTCAAATTGGGGACTACTTTTTTGGCTCCACCTATCAGATAGTGCCAGCGAGCGACTTCTTTGAGAAATGGGCGGTCATCCCGGACGATCAAGACATCTATTTCGCCTTGTTTCAGTTTCCGTGGAAATCGGCCCACTTGTACACCTTCATTGGTGCCCTTCGTTACTACGCCGATGCTGATGTCCTGTGGCGAGAAAAACTGAACTTTGCCGTGCGCGCCCAGCGCCTCAACATGCTTAGCCTGCGCCTTTGGTACGACGGCCCAGAAAGTCTCAACGTGGTTGACCAACCAACTTCCCAAACGCAGTTCATCTTTCTGCCGAATGATCCCGTTTTTCGAAACGACCAGTTTTACTGGGACCTCAAGAATCTCAGCTATGAACTCGACGGGCGGCGAGTTGTGTGGATGCGGGGGGCGCAAGCTTTGCTTCGTTTGCCCGTGGCGCTCCAGCCCGGCTCCTATGTGTTGCGGGTGCACTGCGGCGTCACATTCGAGTGCCCTGACACAGCGCAATCGGCCGACCGAGAGGTCTCAGTCCAGATTCGGCTGGGCGAAGAACAAAAGCAGGTCGCTATTCGCAACGAAACAGTCGTTGAACTCCCGTTCACCAGTGAGAGCGAGCTCACGTCGCTCAACGTGATCCTAATGGTTGAAGACACGCTGAAGCTGAAATGTGTTGTTCCGCTCGAATTGGGCCTCAAAATTTATTCCATTGCTATCGATCAAGTGGGTGGGCCCGAAAGCTTGTAGACCTCCATGGAGGCTCCAAGAGTTCTTGCATCCCGCTTCGCTGAGCCACATGGCAACCCGCCCTATTCTGAGGGAAATCCCGCGAGGGGCTTCGTTTGCGGTTCTCCTTTCCCACAACAGCCTGCGTACGTGGAAAAACTTCGGTGAGCAAAATCCAAACCCTTGCCAAGGGAAACAACGAATGAGCCGGCGTTGGCGCTTCGGTTTATGAACCGTTCGGATAACTTGGACTTACGTTCCGTTTTTAAAAACAGCATCAAATAAGAGCACGCCACGATTCGTCGAAACGAAGTTTGCGCTCATCCAAAAGCGGACAATTTACGGTTAGCTTTTACTGCTTTGTCTCCGGCTGCGTATCTACGTCGAAAGAGATTTCCTTCGGTGGGGGAGGGAAAACAATCGTAAAGGTGGTTCCCCGCCCTTCCTCACTCTGCACGGAAATGTGCCCACCCATGTCGTCGATATACTTTTTCGTCATGGAAAGGCCAAGACCTGTCCCCTTCGAGCCCTTTGTGGTAAAGAAGGGCTGGAAGATTCGTGCCATCTTATCGCGAGGAATCCCTTTTCCGTTATCGGAGACCACAATAAGGATTGCGTCATCCTTTAAGCATGTTGAAATTTCAATTCGTCCCCCACGACCCTCAAATGCGTCCACCGCATTGGTAATTAAATTCAAGAGGCTCTTCATTAAACCGCCGGGATCGATTTTGCGCTTAGGAAGGTCTGGGGCAAGGTTCACGACGATTTCGACACCGGCGTCCACTGCATCTTTCTCGAAAGCTTGAACAGTGTCTCGAATGACTTCGTTCACCGAAGCTTCAACTAATTCGGGCGGCGTTTGGCGTGAGTAATCGAGCATCTCTTGTGTCAGAACCTGCATGCGCTCGATACCGCGCCGCACGACGGGCCAGAACGTCTGAATCTCTTCGAGCGATTTGCGCTCAATTGCCTGATCCAGCAGCTCAAGGCCACCTTTCGCAAGCTGGAGAATGTTTTTGATATTATGCGCTAACCCCGCGATGGTCTGCCCGACCGCCGCCAAGCGCTCATTCTTGATACTTTCGCGCATGAGCATGGCGTTGTCGAGCCACATAGCCAAATCGTAGGCGAGTGAAGACAGAAACGCGAGATCATCCTCCGTGAAGGCGTGAACAAACTCTCGTGTGTCCACAAAAATTATTCCGAGCGGTCTTTTCTTCGAAACCAGCGGAACACACATTGCGGAGCGGATCTCGTTTGCAATGATCGACTCGCTGCTGTTGAAACGCGAGTCCATGGTTGCATCGCGACTCAAAACGGCGACTTGTTCACGGAGACATTTTTGAATGATCGTCTTACTAATCGCAAGTTCACCGCGCTTCCCGGGGTCGCGAAACCGTACAACCTGAGGCTCCAGCGCACCATCAGGATAGTGCACTGTCATGATCACCCCGCGGTCTGCCGGAAGATTCTCAAAGATGAGATCCATTGTGCGCTCCATCATTTCTTCCGGCGTGGAGCTCGTGCGGGCTAATTCGTTAAGTTTATATAATGTGAGCAGCCGCTGATTGGCTTTCCGGAGCGCAGCGATGTCCACTACCCGCTCGGGCACAAGTTCTTGGGGCAACGGGGTGGACTCAACGCTCAGTTTCGTTGACAGAATGGTACTGGAACTTTGGTCATCTCCCACCAGGTTCACGCTGCTCGTCGACATCGGGGTGGGCGTTGCTCCTTCCGCGGTGAGCGATTTGCGTTCTTCTGGGCTGAGAAGTGAAAAGACGAAGTCTGCTCGCCCAAACGTGATGACGTCCCCTTCGCTCAGTGCTCGCGGGGTGGCAATTCGTTCCCCATTAATGAACGTTCCGTTACTGGAATTCAGGTCGGTGATGATCCACTTCGAGCCGCATTGCTCAATTTTTGCATGGAAACGGGACACCGATTCCATGAGGAGAGAAATATCATTATTCGGGTGGCGGCCAATTGTCGTCACCCGAAGCTTAAGTTCAAATGGGCCCGTCAGTCCCAGCTCTTTGCTTGGATAGAGGTACGCTGGCATGGCTTCTCGTTTGTCTCTACCGACGTGGTATAGGGCGAGAGGCACCAATGAGGCAACACCTTTTTCGCGGACGCGAAGCGGGTGGGAAAAAATAAATGGCAGGCGAGCTAGGATTCGAACCTAGAACCCTCTGATCCAGAGTCAGATGCGCTGCCAATTGCGCCACTCGCCTGCGTCTCTGGCGTCGTTGCACAAAATTTATACCGTAGCTCAAAATAGCTATTCGAGCAGACGGGGAGGTGCGTTTTTCGACCCCAACTCGTGTTTACGAGTGGACCGCCTCGATTTCTACCGATGCTCCCAGATCCAGTGCGCGCGTGGAGAATCGGCTGCCGCCACGGCTCTTAACACTGAACGATAGAATATGTACGAAACCATCGTAAACCTTCGAGTCATCCATGTGGGAGGCAACATCAGGTGGGACAAAACCGATGGAGAGATAGTATGTCCCTTCATAAAGACGCATCGCCGGAAATCGCACTTTGAATTCGTAGCTCCCCGGGGTAAGGCATAAAGGGCCGGATATGTGGTGGCTGAAGGCTTTAACAACAGCACGGTTGGGAAGGTCCAATTGAAAGGTCAATGTAGCCTTTTCGACCCTCTCAGTGACGTCCGCGGTGACCACGATTTCCCACGGTTCCCCGTGATTTAGTGAATTCACACGTTCTCCCGATCCGTTTTGCAGGTAGACCGAGCGCATGCGAATTTCCCCGTCTCCAAGCCTCACATGGGGAACAAGTGCGATAACTTCCAACGACACATTGCTTGGCGCGTCGGCACAGAGCCGTTTCACAATCGATTCGCTGTAGTGTCTTGCGACAACGGAAGCTGGGCCATCCTCACGGATCCCGCCGCCTTCCAGCCAGAGGGCTCGCTCGCACACGGCTTCCGCTTGGGCTGGCACATGAGACACAAAGAGTAGCGTGGTCCCCCCAGCTTTCAGCTCCTCGATTTTCTTCAGACACTTCCACTGGAAGTAGCCATCTCCGACCGCCAGCGCCTCGTCCACCACAAGCACGTCCAAATCGGCATGAACGGCAATCGCAAAGCCCAAGCGAAGTAGCATGCCCCACGAATAGTGGCGAACTGGGGAATGAATGAAGTCGCCGAGCTCCGCGAATTCCACAATGTCTCGCAGC
Source organism: Candidatus Sumerlaea chitinivorans (assembly GCA_003290465.1). Taxonomy (GTDB): domain Bacteria; phylum Sumerlaeota; class Sumerlaeia; order Sumerlaeales; family Sumerlaeaceae; genus Sumerlaea; species Sumerlaea chitinivorans. The sequence goes on along the minus strand of CP030759.1, from coordinate 1,520,792 downwards.
CGGCGATTAATCTCCGCACGCGGCAGTCCCAGCAAAGTCGCGTTGAGGTAAATGTTTTCCCAGCCGGTGAGATCCTCATGGAATCCCGAGGTAAGTTCGATAAGTCCACCCGCGCGACCGTCCACTGTGATCTTCCCTTTTGTGGGTCGCGTGATCCCACAGATCAGTTTCAAGAGCGTGGTTTTGCCACAACCGTTCATCCCAAGCAAAGCCACACTTTCTCCCGCCCCAATTTGAAAGGTAAGATCTCGCAGAACTTCCAACAGTTCTGGTTTCCAAAGGTGCCGTAGAGTATAACCGATCCGTTGGGGAAGCGAAAGCGACGCAGGCGGATGAAGCCGATAAGCTTTCCACACGCCCTCGAAGGAGATTATGGGCTTCGTGGATTTCACAACGTTCGATCTCACCTCCGTGAGTTAGACGGCGGCCGCTTGTTTACCCAACATTCACGCTCGTAGCATTCCCGTTCTTCCTTAGTCGCGAGGTACGATGCAATCATGTTGTTTTCGGTATGCGAGTGACCGCGCCTTGTGCGTTCTACATCCGTCCACGCGGTATCAGAGGTCGGAACTTCCTGATTCGCACGAACGTGCTTGAACACACACTCAACCTCTATCGTACTTTCAACCAGTTGATTACTCACTCCCATATGTTGTGTGAAGAAAGTCCACATGCAGGTTTTTGAGCAAGAGCCATGGAATTTCCCCGCACCAAGCGTTTTGACGGTTGGTGTTTTTGATGGGCTGCATCTTGGCCACCAAGCACTTATCAAGCACGCGATTTCCCGGGCGAAGGAAAAAGGCATTTGTTCAGCAGTCCTGACTTTTCATGAGCATCCACTTGCGATTCTTGCCCCTCCCTTTTGTCCCAAACGGCTGCTCTATCCCGATCGTAAGCAGCAAATCCTTGCAGAACTCGGGATCGACTTTCTGGCTTGCGTGCGCTTCACACGCGATTTTGCACGACAGTCCCCTGAAGAATTCGTGCGCAATTACTTGGTAAGCCGCTGCAAAACCAAAGGTGTAGTTTGCGGGCCCGATTTTACGTTTGGCACAAATGGATCTGGAACCGTCGAAACGCTCAGAGATTTGGGCGAAAAGTTCGGCTTCTTTGTCGATGTCGTAGAACCATGCTCGGTGGATAACATGTTCGCCCGCAGCACAATCGTGCGGGACCTTCTTTTTACGGGGGAACTCGACAAGGTTTATCGAATCCTAACTCGCCCCTATGAACTGCGGGGAACGGTTGTTCCCGGCCATGCTCGAGGGCATAAGCTGGGTTTTCCAACCGCCAACCTCGATCCTACCCCCCAGTTTGTCGTCCCAGCGCGCGGGGTCTATGTTTGTGCCGTGGCGGGCGACCGCGTGCCCGGTGTTCTACCCGCCATGGTCAACATCGGGTACAATCCTACCTTTGGTAGCGACAGGCTGACGATTGAAGCGCACATTCTGAATTTTGCTGGCGAGCTGCGCGGGACAAAGCTTTCCCTGTTTTTCCTCAAGCGACTACGTGACGAACAAGTATTCTCGGGTGCTGATGCGCTAATACGCCAACTGACACGCGATCGCGAACAAACCGTCAGTATTTGGGAGGAGCCGGGGGTGAAGGTCATGGTGGGTGAGGTAGACCGATTGCTCAAGGGGGGCACTTTCGCGTCCTCGTAAGTACCTCTTTGCGGCGGATTCCTGTGGGGATTTCTCGTCGCACCGTACCCCATTGTCGTCCGTGGTTAGGTGTGTTCGTCCACTTTTCCCTTGTGGCAATCAGCTTAATATCAGTTTCGCTTAGACTTCTTCTTGGTCGAGGAAGGTACGCTCGGATACTCAAGAATGGCAGGCGGTGTGGTTGTCCCAGTCTGTCTTGCCAAATCCACGGCATCGTCTAACAACTCAGAATCCTCCGTGTCAGCAGGCTCTGAGGGCGAAACCAGAGTTGAACGACCGCGGACGACTTCCGTATCCGTGCTGATGCGAATCGCTCCGTCCACAGCTTCTGGCACTTCCCCAATGGCAAGTTGGATTCTTGCGGGCTTGGACCGAGAAGCACCCACTCTTGACGAGGTGCATTCGACGACGAAGCGCGTACCCTCCAGCCACCGCGGACTCATCTCAAACAAACAAGTTGAGGTCAGTAGCGCTTGAGACTGCGTAGTGAAAACGTCAAGACGACGAACTCTGGCCAACATTTCCTTCGTGCTTGTTGCACTGAGCGGAAAGTAGAGAACGGCATGGCGCCCATCCAAGCGCGCGACGATAAGCCCACCCTTCCCCTCAGCAAGAGCAGCTTCACCGATCAGCTCGAATTCGCGAATACGTTGTGTCTTTTTCCAACTTACAAAGCCGTCGACCTCATCCGCGAAGTTGCGGCAAAACTCCAACGAAAAGTACTCGTTTTCGCTTTTGGGGCAATCGCGCAAAAGAACTGGAAAGAGCATGGATCGTGCTCGCCCAACGCACGAAACGGTCATTGTGCTTCCCGGCTCCGAGTAACTCACCGTGAAGTTCCAGTCTGACCCACGATTGGGCTGTAGGATTTCCAGAAGGTACCCTCGCCGTTGTCGGGCATGGACGTAAAAAAAACCCACTGCGTGCTCACCCAAAAAAGACTCGCACATGACCCAATCGTCATCAAGCCAGTGAAGCTCGTCTGGGTTTGGGGAGATCTCGGGAACTTCAACTGAAGCAATGGGCGTACCGGAAGGGCTATAAAGTCGCATTCGCAGCAACCCGACCACGCCAAGGCTCTCCCACTCCACGTTTGCTGCCATTCGCCCGTTTGGGGACGGGAGCGGACGCTCTCTAAGACTTTCGACTCGCGCCCAGCCAAGCTGGCTGGCAAACAGGGTGATCAGCACGAGGATTCTCAGTCCACGCCGAAGCAGAAAAACCATTCCCCTTACCGTTCTGCCGTGTTTTTGCGGCTTGAACATCTCCGCGATAGTAAAGCGCGCGGTGTAGTATCTCGGCTCGTTCGATAGGTCAACTTCTCAAGGATTTTTCACTCCTCTTCGTTGGCGGAGAACACACCTGTGCTCCCTTCGTTGGGCTAATTGCGCTTGCTACTCACTGACTTGCGCGAGGCGGTTGGTTTGTCACTTTGTCCCTCAGCGGCTTCCAGTTTGACTGTAACCTTGTGCTCCAAGGGCGTCCCGTCGAACTCAAAAGCGGTATTCTCAAGCGTTGGCGTTGTTTCGGGCGCGTCCGCACGAGGCTCCAACTTCACGCCGATCGCAAATACATCGTAGCGCTGAGGTATCAGGTCGGCGAACACGAACCGCCCCGGCGAAGAAGTGGTCGGCAGGTGTGGTTCGCAAATATCGCCGTTCTTGCCGCGTAGCTTGAGCATGACCGGGAAATCTACGACCTCGCCGTTCTCCTTTACAGCTTGGACGGTGACGCTTTGGTCCACACCCAGTGGCATGATGCCAAAGTCACTGATCGGCGGGCGGACAAATCGGTTCTCAATAATGTAGCAATCCCCAATTTTCCCATCCCGGATCGGGAGACCCTTCTTGGCGTTCTCGACGATCGCCTTCACCACAGCGTCCAGCTGTTCTTTTGTCCGCTTGCGAAGTTTTTCCATGCTTTCCGGCCCAGGCTTCGCAACCTCTTCTGAAAACTTCGCTTGGGGATCGTAGACAAACGCAAAATTGCCCGGCTTCATTTCCAAATAGAAGTTTCCCTCAGCATCGACTTCCGCTGCCGTTTCTGCCATTGCTCGAACTTTCTCCATGGTGTTCTCGTGTGGCAGCTCCTTGAGACGATCCTGAAAGATGAAGTAGACGACACCTCCGCCAATTGTTGTGTAGTCATCACGCACAAAGCGCCCACTCACCACTGTAAGTTCAGGCGGCTTTTGTGGGCCAGTTGAAGTCGTGGGTTGATCGCTTTGTCCAACCTGAGCAAACAAGACTCCCGAACCCAAACAGACCAGCACGCTTGCAATACGCAGAACCGCTTTCATGGCATTTCACCTTTCCTCAGGTATTCTTTCGGTGTGCGCCGGCTCATTCCTACCTCCTCGGAATTGAGCAATGCCTATGCCAGCCCACCTTGCACAACAGCACACCTTCACCGAAATTGTGAGAAGATCATGGGCGAGCATGCAAGACAATCTTTACGGCCGATAGATAAGCTTTTGGGAACACAAGAGTTTGGGCTTGATGATCGAGGCCCGCGAAAAAGCAGCTCTCGCCCGTAGCTCCATCCCAGAGGAAGTGTTCAAGATTTGATCACTAACCGTCAGCGCAAGTGGCGCATTCGGTAATCCTCTGGGGGAAACTCGATTGGGACGCACATTTCGCACAACCGTGAGACGATGCGCGGGCCTACCTGCTGCTGCAATTCCTTCAACGACCGATTGGTCGTGACTAAAGTCGCTTTGTCGTATTCATACCGCCCGTTGATGAGTACGTAGAGGCGGTCCGTCACGTACTCACTCGTCTTCTCTGCTCCAAGATCATCGAGGACAAGCAAGTCCACTTCCCGAGCCTCGTCGAATAAATCGGCTTCCGTTTCATCGCTTTGCTCGTTCATGGTTCGCCGGAGCTCCAAAAACAGCTCTGGGACGTTCCAGTAAAGGCCGCTGTAGCCTTTGCGGATGATTTCCCTGAGAATAGCTACGGCAATGTGGGTTTTGCCACAGCCTTCACGCCCCATGAGAAGTAGCCCTTTAGCGGGCTGGTCGGGGGCTACGCTCCGAAATGTTTTCAGAAATTGTTTTGCAAAAGTCACGATATGCTTGTGTTCCGCGGTGACCGCTTGAAAGTTATCCAGCGACTTGTTTAGAAAGCGGGGGGGAATGCGGGCGGCACGGTACTTTGCCTGAAGCTGTTGTTCAACCAAGCACTCGCAGGGAACTACCCCGGTGTCGGTGTCCACATACCCTCGCCCTTCGCACTTGGGACAAACCTCATTTTGACCCTTAGTCTTCGCCTTCGATTTCATCTTGGCCCCGCTTCTTCCGAATCATCTCTCGCACTATCCAACTCAGTGAATGAATGTCATTTTGTCGCGCTCGACGAAAGGTGCGTCGAATCAACTCGATGGGGAATCGTGTACGCACCAGACGGAGTTCGTCCAATATAAAAGCGTTCATCTTTAGCCCGACCGTGTTCAGGTAAAGATCCACAATCTCCTGCAAGATCGGGTCGTCTTCCTCATCCGTCGGCTCGTGGGCCGAATCCGAGGAGACTGCATAGCGGAAGTAATGCTTTCGATCGCCGAAAAGTTCTGGATGTTCGGCCCGAATTTCGTCCGTCGTCCGAGGCGTTGAAAGCGGAACGCAGACCCTGAGCAATGCGCATTCCTCGTCATGGTCGGGCAGAAAGCTTGCAACAATTTTTAGCTTTCGCATCGCAAGGAGTCCACGCCGCACGACGCTCGTCGAGAGACCACACCGCAGCGCAAGCTCCGCAAGCGAGACCTCCACTAAACCGGGGCTATGGTTGACCGCGCAGTCCAGCTCCACAATTTTCTTGAAGAGCGGCCAACCCGCGCCGCCGCGAATTTTCTGATTCAGCAGTTGCGGGAGACCGCTAAATTCCAGCCACAGTGGAGACCAAGCTTTTTGCTCAATGCGCATGAGAACGTCTCAACGAGCTTTTCCACTCACTCTTTGCTGCGAGGCAACATTCAAACAAGCGTTTGGCTCACTTGCTTGAGATCCCGAATTTTTACATCGCGCGGATAACTTCCCATGACCCGAAGGAAGGTTGCCAAGCCTTTCAGTTCGTTGAGTGCTTCTCGGACTGGGGGATCCTGCACGTGACCCTCAAGGTCCACAAAGAAAATGTAATCCCACGCTTTGCGCCGGGAGGGGCGGCTTTCTATAGTCGAAAGGTTGATATTGCGCACCTTGAAGGGGTGCAAGAGATCAAACAAAGCTCCTGGGCGGTCTTTGATTGAGAACATGAGGCTGGTTTTGTCGCGCCCCGTCGGCGCCGACTCTTGTTTCCCGATCACTAAAAACCGGGTCATGTTATCCTTCATGTCCTCGATGTTTGCAGCCACGATGGGTACATTGTAGAGGCGTGCTGCAATCTCGCTCCCAATGGCTGCAGCATAATCGCGGTCTTTTGCCAATTCCACACCCTTCACGGTCGAGTTCACCTCGATGAGCTGCACGCCCGGCAAGTTTGCCCGCAGCCAGATGGAACATTGCTGGAACGGCTCCGCCTTCGAGTAGATGGTTTTGATTCGCTCCAAGGGGTTCCGTGAAATCAGGTTGTGGTGGATGTGCAGGTAAATCTCGCTGCAGATGAGCAACTCGTAATCCAAAAACAAGTCGAGTGTCGTGTGGATGACGCCGCCGGTCGAGTTTTCCACAGGAACCACGCCGTAGTCCACTTGGTCGCGGTCCACCGCGTAGAAAATGTCCTCCACGGTTGCAAAGGGTTTGTATGCCACCGAATTGCCGAATTCCGTGAGTGCCGCAAGATGTGAGTACGTTGCTTCTGGACCGAGGTAGCCCACCGTCGGCGGCTTTTCTGCCGCAAGGCAACCCGACATAATCTCCACGAAGACTTTGCGCAGTGCATCCTGCGGGAAGTCGTTCTTGCTTGCGGCGATCGCATTCTCCAGAACGCGTTTCTGTCGCGAAGCGTCGAAGAATCTTTGTTTGCCCTCGTGGAGTTTCGCTTTTCCGATCTCACGGGCCAATTGCGCGCGCTGATCCAGAAGCTCGACTATTTTCCGGTCGAGCGCATCAATTTGCTGGCGGATTTCCTCGATTCTCTTTTTTGTCATTCGTCCTTCGCTCCTGCGCGACCTTCCTCAACCGTCTTTGCGCGACCAGTCATAGGGTATTGGACCGCCGTGCGGTTCAACCCGATATTCATCCGGATTCGTGTAGTTGTACGGCTCCGTAACCGTGTTGATCACAATCGCTTCGTGCTCTGAGATACACTTGAAGCCATGATAAACTCCGGGCGGGATCTGAATCAACATAGGATTGTAATCCCCAATGAAAAATTCATTGATAAGACCGTATGTGGGTGAGCCCTCGCGCGCGTCGTAGAGGACCACTTTCATCATGCCGCGAACGCAGACGAAATGGTCCGTTTGCTTCATATGGTAGTGCCATGCTTTCACGACGCCCGGGTAGGCAGTGGTCAGGTACACCTGCCCAAACTTGATAAAAATTTCATCGTCTGCCCGCAGCATCTCCATCAAACGACCACGCTCGTCAGCGTGGACCCGAAGAACCTTTGTTCGAACTCCATCAATCAGTTTCTGTCCCATGATGTTACTACCGCCTACTGAGCGCTCCTTGGGCTCGCAACCTCAAAGATTCCCCCACCCTCAATAAGAGGCCGAAGGCATGCCCGCCAACCTTCATTGAGATTTCTCTTGTTTTTGCGTGCCTTCCTTTGCGCAATTCAACACTACCAAGCCTCATCAATAATAAGGAGACGCAAAATCGTGGCACGCAACGATACTCCCGAGATGAAGGGCGATCCCGCACGCGCAAAAGCATTAGAAATGGCCTTGACGCAGATCGAACGCTCGTACGGCAAGGGCTCAATCATGCGTATGGGAGAGCATGCAATCGAGCAAGGGATTCAGGTCATCCCGACTGGTTCGATCTCGCTCGACTGCGCCCTCGGGATCTGGGGCGTTCCGCGCGGCCGGATCGTCGAGATTTTTGGTCCAGAAAGTTCTGGAAAGACGACCCTTGCCCTTCACGTGGTTGCGAATGCCCAAAAAGAGGGAGGCGTTGCGGCCTACATTGACGCCGAGCACGCCATGGATCCCACCTATTGTCGCAAGCTTGGGGTCAATGTGGATGAGCTTCTCATATCCCAACCCGACACCGGCGAGCAGGCGCTCGATATTGTCGAAACCCTTGTTCGCTCGAATGCTGTGGATGTGATCGTGATTGACTCGGTGGCAGCGCTCGTTCCGAAAGCGGAAATCGAAGGTGAAATGGGGGATAGCTTCGTGGGGCTCCAGGCACGCCTCATGAGCCAAGCTCTCCGCAAACTCACGGCAGCGATCTCAAAAAGTAAGACCTGCGTGATCTTCATCAACCAAATCCGCGAGAAGATCGGTGTGATGTTTGGCAATCCCGAGACCACGACCGGGGGGCGTGCGCTCAAGTTCTATGCGTCTATCCGCATCGACATTCGGCGAATTGGCTCGATCAAAGAAGGTGCGGAAAATGTGGGCAATCGGTGCCGCGCGAAAGTGGTAAAGAATAAGCTGGCACCCCCTTTCCGCGAGGCAGAATTCGACATCATGTTTGGTGAGGGGATCTCACGTGAAGGCGACCTGCTTGACCTTGGGGTAAGCGCTAAGCTCATTGAAAAAAGCGGTGCGTGGTTCTCCTTTGAAGGCGAGCGGATTGGCCAAGGGCGTGAGAACGCTAAGCAATTCCTTAAGCAGCATCCCGAGATCGCAGCCCGCTTAGAGCAGGCCATCAAAGAGAAGATCAATCCCGATATGTTGGCCTCCAGTTCCGAAGGGGTTGCCGAGTAGGGGAGTTGGGCAGCGACTGCTCCCAACGGCGCCTTACTCGAATTCCACGTGGCTGACAGTTACGGGCACCATCAGGAAGGCGTTGACGCGGCCGTAGCCGTACTGGTCATTCCTGCCGCCAGCGCCGGGGTCCCCGCCGGAGTAGACGACACCCCCGATTTTGTCGCAGTTGGCGCGCATCCAGCTTCGCAGTGCACTGGCCGTCGTGGTGGGGGAATAGCTCAGGCGCAGTGCACCAATCCCTGCGGCTAACGGACAGGCCGAGCTTGTGCCACCAAAATTGGTCTTGTAGTCGGTAGACGTCCATCCGATCGAGCCAATCGGATCGAGTGTCACGATATCATTCCACCCGCCATTGCTGGGGGCGACGAAATCCAATTCCGGTCCATACTGGCTATAGTCTGAGCGCCGATCGCAGTCACTTGCCGCTCCGACCGCAATTGTATTCACGTAGTTAGCTGGGTAGGCCACCGCAGTGGAGATCGTTGGAACGCCGGAGAAAAGCCCCCACGAGCCAATGTAGGTGTCTGAGCTGTCATAAACGTCCACATACAACCCATCTTTCCCAGCTTGGCTTGAGATATACGCTGCAAAGGCTAATGTCTCGGTACCCGTGATGGTCATCAGCGGGGTCCGCAGGTCGGTCCATTGATTATTCCCGATCGCTCCTGCTCGGGCCGAGTAGCTTCCGCCGGTTGCGGTGTAAGCGTTTGTTGTCGTTCGATACCAGAAGTTTGTGCCGGTGCTGCTGACCAACGTCCACCCAGAAGGTGGGAACGAGGCGCCCTCGAAATCCTCTCGCCAGATATGGGTATAACCATCAGAGGACAATAGGCATACATTGTCAATATATACGGTGTCCAATCCTGAACTGATCGCCACATCTTTCCAATAATCAAAGGCGAACCGGTAAGTCCCACTCAGGCCACTTGTCGAGAGGCGATAGCGCCCACCGCCTTGGTACCACCCGCTCGCCGAGTTCCCACTGGCAAAGAACACGGGGCAACCTTTTCCGCCTCGCCCGTTCGTCACCGCGTAATCAATGGCTGTATTGATGAACGAGCTCGAGCCGCCTCCGCCCCAGCTATTGGAAAGCACGTCCGCATGATCTGCTGCATACTGGATGGCGTTACCAATGACCGTGTTGCTCGCAAATGTTGATTCCGCAATTTTGATAGGTAGGATCTTGCATCCTCCGGCGATGCCAGCTGTGCGATAATTGTTATTGATGACGGCAGCCGCAACGCCAGCACAGCCAGTCCCGTGGCCGTTCGTCCCCGTTGGGCTTGGGTCACTGTCGTTATTGTAGAAATCATAACCACCCGGCGCAATGAGCAAATCCGTGTGGCTCGTGTCCACGCCGTCGTCAATAATCGCGATCACGATACTGGAGCTCCCCACGCTCACGTCCCATGCCTCCGGCGCGTCCACATCGGCGTCCGCCACAGCTCCATTGGAGCCAGTGTTATGATGCGACTGCTGCATGCTGAAAAGTGGGTCGTTCGGCGTAAAATCGAAAAAGATCTCGCGGGTAAAGTCTGGCTCAGCCCAAAGCACCCCTTGCTGTCCATGGAGCATTTCGCAAAGCCCAAGGGCGTCCAGCTCTGCATCTGGCTCAAGGCGGACAAGATAGGTGATCGCGTTTTTAGACGGCAAGCGCCGGACGACTTGGGCACGGGCGTTGGCCAATGCGCCGCTCAGACGTGCCAAGGTCGCTTCGTCCTCCACACATACAATCACATCATCCCCCGCGATCATTCGAGCATTGTCCTGTGGGTAGACAAAAACGGGGTATACCTTTTCGACCATCGAGGAAGCGGAGCGAAGGGCTCGTCCGCCCCCCGCAGCCGCGTCCGCACTTAGCCGAAGGATGTCGAGCTGTGTAGGAACGCAGGTACCAACTCGCTCCACGTTGACCCCCGCGTCTTTGAGAGCCCGTAGGCCAGCTTCATAACTTGTTCCAGGGCGGTAGCGCACTGCGTATTCCTCGGCGACTCGTAGAAGCGGAACCGTGGTCTGTCCCACCCGGTAGTAGGTTCCTTCATCGATTAGTTTTTGTTCTGGGGTAACGCGCGGCGGAAGCGTGGAAAGAGTCTTGCGCAAGACTTGGAGTTTCGCAACCGCTTCTTCCTTACTACTGGCGCGAACAAACGGCACCTCGCCAACGGGAGGTCCAGCCGCCATCGCTCCCGAAACTACTGCAAGCCAAACTAAAAGGCTAAGAACAGTCTTACGCATGGTACCGTTTCTCCCAAAAGATCCGCAAAATTCCCTGCATAAGTGAAGTCCGTGTTGGCCTCGAGCTTATCCTTATATCAGGACACGAATGCGTGTCACGGGAAAATGAACATGGTTGGTCCATAAACTCCTTCACAAAAGCGACTCTGCCGGCACCCAAACAACGTAGCAGTGGTGAGGGCACACGCCCCCCTTCGTACCTCACACCTCCCGTCCGGAACTCGAGATGAAGCATCAATGGCATGAGAATCATCATACGGGAGGCGCTCCGCGCTTAGGATTCCAACCTTTTCGAGAGGTACGAAACGACGTTTTTTCTATAACCGGACGTTTCAATCTTGCAAGGTGTGAACCGGTTGTCACGCCTACTGCAAGGTCGAGGAGAGTTAGGTATGTCGTTTCGTGTTGGAATCGGATTCGATGTTCACGCCTTCGAAGAGGGGCGCCCGCTGGTGCTGGGCGGAGTTCAAATACCGCACACACGTGGTTTGGCAGGGCACTCCGACGCCGATGCGCTTCTGCACGCTATCTGTGACGCTATTTTTGGGGCCTTAGGAGAACCTGATATTGGTCAGCATTTCCCCAACACGGATCCGCGGTGGAAGGATTGTCCGTCCCGTGTCTTCCTGTCGGAGGCAGCTCGCATCGCGAGCAACGCTGGATTCGTTGTTGTGAACGTCGACTCGACGCTGTTGGCAGAGGAACCCAAGATGGGCCCCCACATTCCTGCGATGCGTGAGGCAATTGCAAAGGAACTTGGGATCGAACCTCAGCGGGTTGGCATAAAGGCCACCACGATGGAACGTCTTGGATTCATAGGTAGGCGGGAGGGGATTGCGGCCATGGCGGTGGTGATGCTTGGGAAGCGCGACTCGCTCGATTCCGAACGCTAAAAATCTAAACGCGGTTCCTCTCTAACGCATCAACCTTGAGTTGCCAGTTCATAGGCCACGCGGCACGTCTGGGTGTGCAATTCCACAACGTCACTCAGCCTACGAGCGTAGCCGCCCGCAAAGACGATGACAGCCGGAATTCCTCGTTTGCGAGCCTCGCCAAGTACCAGTTCATCACGGGCCTTCATGCCCTCCTTGGTGAGTTTTAGAGCTCCCAGCTGGTCGTCGTAGTAGGGGTCGACTCCGGCGACGTAGACAAGCAACTCAGGCTTGTGTTGCGAGAATGCAATCTCCAGCCCCTCCGATAGGGCGCTCAAATACTCGCTGTCCCCCGCAAAGTCTTCGAGCCCAATATCCAGATCTGACCGCTCCTTGAGAGGATAATTGTTTTCTTGATGAATGGAGAACGTGAACACGGTCGGGTCATTGTTGAAAATCCGTGCGGTCCCGTTGCCTTGGTGTAGATCGCAATCCACGACCATGGCGGTGCGAATGCACTGCTCGTGTTGCATAACTCGAATGGTCACGGCGATATCGTTGATATAGCAAAACCCCTCTGCCTTATCCGCGAAAGCGTGGTGGAAGCCGCCGCCGACATGGACACACAGCCGTTCTGGCGCAGTCAGTGCGATCCGGGCCCCGAGGATGGTCCCGCCCGCAGCCAGCACATAGGCATCCACAATAGGTTTTGTCAGCGGTAGCTCGCTGAAACGGGTCCGATCTGTCCAACGGAGATGTTCGAGATCCTCCAGATACTCGGGCGTGTGCGCAAGTTCGAGCTGCGCGCGGGTTGCTGGGGCCGGTTCAACGAAATCTTCTTCACGCGCAAGGCCCTCCTCCAGCAGGCGCTCGCGGACCAACCGATATTTGCACGTAGGAAAGACGTGCGAGCCAATATCCACTTCATACTTTGGCGAGTAGATAAATCGCATGGGCATAGATCCTCCAGCCTCCGAACAAAGATGCAATAAGGAAACCCGAGTTTAACGTTTTGCGCTATTGACTTGCAGCATCCCGCATGCCACGCAATCATCCTTTGCAGATGCTACTGGCAGAGTGGAGAGTGGGTTATTTATGCCGAAAGCTTTGATTTGCACAGTTGGAACTGTTTTTGAGGGACGCGAAAACATTTTGGATGTGCTCGCCAAGGAGATCATGGCGATTACTCCCGACTATCTGATTTTTGTCGTTTCACCCGAGAGCAAACAACCGGCGCAAAAAATTCTGGAACGCACCAACCTGACCAGCTGCAAGGTGGAGTATTTGGAACTCGAGGCCGCGCATGATCTGAATGAAGTTTTTGCACGTACCAATGACGCGATTCGTCGTCTTCTAAGCGCTGGCTTTTCAGCGGCAGACATTTCGGTCAATTATACCAGCGGCACGAAAGTAATGGGTGCCGGCGTCGTGCTGGCTGCAGTATTCAACCAATGCAACCAACTGCGATACATATATGAGGGCGCTGGCCACGCGGACCGCATCATCACCACCCGGCCCGAGGCAGTCATTGCATTTCGCGATTTGCTGATGGGCACCCGCTTAATCGAGGAACTGCGTTTTCAATCCGCATCCGATGTCCTGGCGCGCATTGATTCCTCAATGCTCTCCGAATACGATGTCAGTGTTCTCGAAGCCCTGCGCAAGATCGCCTGCGGCTATTACGCGTGGGATAATTTCAACCCAGCGGTCTTCGTCGAATGCATGCAAGATGTTCCCCGAACCCTTGAGCCGGTGAGCAAGTTCCTTGTGGATTCCGGAACGCTGGCTTTGCTTGCACAACTGGCCAGTGATCAGGCCACCGAGCAGTACAGCCCGGTTCTATTTGCGGACATGGTGAACAATGCCGTGAGGCGCATCTTCGAAGGCAAGATGGACGATGCCGTGGCTCGTCTCTATCGGGCGTTGGAAATGCTGGCCCAGTGGCTGCTACGCAACCGTTATGGCATCGACACCGACGATTTGGATACGCGGCGCGTCCCGCCGCGTTATCGGCCAAGCTTTGAAGCCATGCGTTCGCTGGATGACGGGACGGTTCGCATTGGCATGCGCAAAGCCTATGAACTTCTCGCTCATTTAGAAGCGCCTTTGGGTCTGCGGTTTCAGCAGAACCGTGTCATGGGAGAGCTTTTGCGCGCCCGGTCAAAATCTATTCTGGCGCACGGCACTCGCCGGATGCAGGAGAACGATTGCCAGAACCTGCTCCAAGAAGCAGTGGATTTGTTCACCAGCGAAATCCCAGATTTCGCCCAGACCTGCATTGACCTGCAGTTCCCTTGGTTGCGCGAGCGCACAAAGCAACTACTTGCACCCAAGACGCCGAGCCAGTGAGGGGCCACACTTCGTAATATCGCCCGCTCCCAAAGTCAGGATCATGTCGCCGGGCCGCACATTTGCGGCAACAAACTCCTCGGCTGCTTCAAGCGACCCCACGTAGAATGCTGCCGGGTGGTGATTCTCCGCCAGCGCCTGCAAGATGAGCTCGGATGTCACCCCAGCGATCGGGTCCTCGCTTGCGGGATAGATATCGGTGAGCACGACAACGTCGGCATCGTGAAACGCAGCGCCAAATTCTCGGGCCAACGATTGAGTCCGCGAGTAGCGATGTGGCTGGAAGATCGCCACAATGCGTCCAGCATGTAGCGAGCGGGCCGCCGCTAACGTGGCCTTGAGTTCCGTCGGATGGTGCGCATAGTCGTCCACGATCGTCACCTGCTCTGTTTTCGCGATCACTTGGAAACGCCGGCGCACACCTCGGAACGCAGCAATGCCTCGCGCAATCGTTTCCGTGTCCAACCCGACGATCCGACCGAGGGCGATAACTGCCAGCGAATTTAAGACATTGTGTTGACCTGGAACGTTCAGCGAAAACCGCCCAAGTCTTTCACCATTTTGAACAGCCGTGTACGTATAGCCAAAACCATTGCTCTCGATTCCTTCAGCCCTCAGCTCCGCTTCTTCGGTTGTGCCGTATCCCATCACTCGGACATCGTTTGGGAGCCGACTGCAACCTGATTGCAGTGGGAGGCTGAGCCCCGCGCGGCTCAGAACTTCTCGCACGCCGGGATCATCCACACATGCCACGACCGACCCGCCGGCCTTTATGTTTTTCAGGTGAGCCAAGAAAACATTGTAAACCTGCTCAAGGTTCTCGTAGTAATCCGTATGGTCGAGTTCCACGTTGGTGATGATGGCAATCTCGGGGTGGAAATTTACAAGTGAGCCATCGCTCTCGTCCGCTTCGGCCACAAACCATTCGCTACCACCACCGGCTGCATTTGAATCAGCGGTGTTGATCACTCCACCCACAGCGTAACTTGGGTTGAGTCCCGCTGTCGCCAAAAGGGTGGCAGCCATCGAGGACGTTGTGGTTTTTCCGTGCGTCCCTGCGATCGTGATTCCTCGACGGGCGTCGAGGAGTTCCGCGAGTTTTTCTGAGCGATGCCGGATCGGAATACCGAGACGGCGCGCCTCGATGATTTCAGGGTTGGTTGGACGGATCGCGCTACTCACCACAACTTCGCGCGCCCCATGAACGTTTTCCGCTGCATGACCAATGTAAATGCGCGCGCCCTTGGCTGCAAGCTCGCGTGTTTGTTGCGATTCTTTCACGTCCGAACCACTGACCGCTTCCCCCGCCTCCAAGAGCAAATGAGCGATTCCGCTCATCCCAATTCCACCGATTCCCACGAAATGGATCGTCAGTCCGTCTGTCACTGTCCGTCTTTTCCTTTCTTTGCCCATCTGCCGCCGGTGTCTGTGCACCAATGGGTCTGGAAGGATGTGCGTGGGTGGGAGCTTCGTACTGGTGCCGACCCACCGACGTCCATTCTGGCACTGCGACTTCACTCGCGCCCCGCAAACCCTATGAAGTGCACGAATCTAAACTTTCGTGGCGAGGTTTTATTTTGGCAACTTCATGCACAAGTTAGGTATCCGCTTGTCCACCAATGAAAATCCGCCGCAAGAGTTGGCCGTCGCGCTGTATCACAAGGACTCCCACAACTGCGCCCCCCACCGCGAGACCAGCAATCATTCGCCCCAGCGAGGGGAGCTCGTTAGGAAGGGCCAGCATGGTGCCTGCCATAAGCGTGCCCACAATCCCGATTTCCAGCAGTGTGCTGAGCCGCATGGGAATCCCCTCGCGCCACAGAACCCATGCGTAAAGACCGCAAGAAATCACCTCCGAACATACGAGCGCGATCGCCGAACCTTCCAACCCGTAATGCTCAACAAGAAGGAAGTTCAAAACCACATTTGTGATAAGGGCGAGCAGAGCACGCATCATGACCACTTTTTCCCTGTTTAGGCAGATGAGCACGTTAGCTCCCACGATTTGATAAAACACGAGGACGGCCCACAGACCAAAATAGCGGAAAAGATAGGCCACGGGTTCGTACTCTTTTTTTGCGAATAGGTGGATGACACCAAGCGGCTCGGCAACGAATACGGCAGCCAGCGCTACTCCTGCATAGCCGCAGTAGCGCACAAGAAGTTGCGAATAACGCCCCACGACGCCTCGATCCGCATGGTGGCGAGACAAGAATGGAATAAGGGCATTCACTATTGCCGTGGGGATAAACTGAGCTGCCTCTGGAAGGCGTGCGGCAGCATTGTAAGAGGCCACCGCCGTATCACCCAAGAGTTTCGAAAGGACAAAAGTTCCTGTGCTCAGGTACAGGGTCCCGATGATGTTGACGACCGCGAACGGAATGGAAGTTCGCACGGCGCTCATCATGGCATGAACGTGTGAGCGGACGAACAGGCTCAGGTGGAGTCGCCGCCACAGCAGTATCCCAAGCGCGATAAACTCCACACCGGAGGACGCGATGTACACGAGGGCCTGTCGCTCAAGCGTAAGAGTGCCCGAGAACCACAGCGATACTAAGCCCGCCACGAGGAGGCTGCGCCCGAGGGTGGAGAATACGGCGTCTACCCACATCTGCTCGTAGGCCCGGAACGCAAACTTGATGAGGATGGCGAAACTATCCAGCACGTAGTAGACAAATAAGGCCACACTCAACCAAACCGTGCGTCCATCGTACTGCAGTAAGCTTAGCGTAACGACATTTAGCAGCAAGACAGGGAGGACAAGGAGTAGGCGCGCATTCCATACGCGGGCAAAAAGGTCTTGTGCCAGCTCGTGATTCCCGCGCACGCGTGCCAGCTCGCGGACCAAATATCCACGAATCCCAAACTCTGTGAACAGCGCAAATAAGTATCCCGCGCGGAGGCAAAACTGAAGTACGCCGTTCTCCTCCTGCGAAAGCGCCTTAAAGGATATCGCCAATGCAACTAAGCTTAACCCTCGCGCAAAGGCAGATGACGCAAGCAGCGCAATCATGTTCTTTGCGTGCGATCGCGCTCGGCTCATCGTGCAGTCCGCTCCAGCGATGGAATGCACCATGCCTCGAGCAGCTGCGACAGACGTTGCGCATGAACGTCCCATGAGAACTGAGCTGCGTGCTTTCTCCCAGCCTCACCCATGCGCGCCCGTAACTCGTCGTTCTCAATCACTGTTCGAAGTGCGTTTTGAAGAGCTGCTTGGTCGTTCAACGGCACGAGTAGCGCACTCTGCCCATCCAACACAGCCTCTGGAATTCCACCAACTCGAGTTGCGACACACGGAAGGCCACAGTACTGGGCTTCAACCAGTGAGATCCCAAAACTGTCGAAATTACTGGGCTGAACGTAGATGTCAGCTGCGCGATACCTCGCAGGCAGTTGAAGAGGAGAAATTGCACCCTCGAAGAGAGTGCAGCGATCGACTTCCAATTCTTTTGCCAAACGTTTGAGCGCCTCTAAGTCTGGACCGCTTCCACAAATTATGTACAAAACGGTCCGAGGTAGCGTTTTGTGCAGTGAGGCTAGAGCTTCCATAACAAGATGGATTCCCTTTTCGCGGGTGACACGTGCAGCCGTTAGCAATATCAAAGCGTCCTTAGATGCCCGACATGTTTCAAGCCAGCGGGCTCGCAGTTCTTTTGCCTGCTCAAAAACCTGAGGGGAGTCGTATTTCTCGAGCTCTATTCCCGGGTGTAACGCGACAACTGGAGTCTGGATCCGCGGGAAAAACTCGTGGATGAGGCGCTTCGTATTCTCTGAGTTTGTGAGCAAGAGCGACGCTCGCCCAAAGGTGTATTCCATGAGTTTCCGGCGCAATAGATTGCGGTTTTCTGTAAAAAGCTCTGTTCCGTGAATATAGAGCGCGAACCGAAGTCCAGCCTTTCCGGCCATGAGGGCAAGCACAGGTCCGAGGCCCCGATAGGTGGTCGAGTAGAGGCAGTCCGGGCGATATTCCCGAATTGCGCGTCGGACCATCTGTGCGATGGGAACAAGGCGCAGAATTGCCCGCGTTCGAATGGAGTGAGCACAAATCTCTAATCCTTGCGGAATCTCCAACGCGGGCGGAAGTGGCCCGAAGTCGAGGGTGTCCACTCGCACCTCATGGCCCAGTCGTGCTAACCCTGCCGCTTGGCCCCAGCCCACAGTCGCCACACCACTCAGCTTCGGCAAGAAATCCGTTGTTGGAAACAATAGTCGAGTCATCTGCGCTACACCTTGCTTTTCTCGGGTGGCGCGACAAGTAGAAATTCGCCACCGCCATGAGCTCGTCGGTTCTGTAGGTGGGATCCGAAAACGCCGGAGTGGTACTCGGAACCAGTTATTTGTCGGCATCAACCTTGGTATTCGAACCCTTTTTGGAGGGCGAGGCCCCAACGCACTTTTCAAAACATTCTCGCAGCACAGCAAGCTGTTCTTTTTCGTCCTCAAGGATTTTGAGGAGTACAGCGCGAGCCTCGGGAAATCCTGACGAATCATTCACCCGTTGCTCGAATTCCTTCACAGATTGTTCTTTGTGGCGGATGAGCAACTTGTAGAGGTAATCAATGTGAAGATAGTTCGTGTCCGCAGCTCCCTCATCAAAAAGTCCCGGGTTTGGAATTCCGCCTAACGCAACAATCAGTCGGCTGAGCAGCTCTGCATGCTGCCGTTCTTCGGTGCGGAGCCTAAGCAAAAGCTCCCACATTGGCTCGCGCCCTTCGGGAACATAGGGCGACGCCATCGTCACGTACTCCACAAACGAGTACGTCTTGCGGGTTAGGTCTCGTTGCAACTTTTCGATGAGCTCTTCTCGCGCAATCATCGCGTGGCCTCCCTTTGGGCCAGTGGACGACTCTCGTTCTGAGCGCCAACAGCTGAATTTGCCAGTGATTGCGGAGCGGGTTGTGAAGAGTGAAAGGCAGACGGATTTGTGGAAGCCTTGATGGCAGCGCGTGCGCTCTGGCTCAGCGGCTGCCAGTTGAGCTGAATCAGAAGGATCAGGGCGGCCGCCACGCACAGCGCCAACTTGCCCAGCGGGCTAACCCGAAGAGCGGGTGCCGGCCCCTCTGGTTCGTAGAAGCTCATCAGCCGAATGATTTGAACGTAGTAATAGAGTGCGACAACGCTCGTCCCAACTGCGATCAGGACCAGCGAATAGTAGAGCGCTGGGATGGGCGAGGTGTGTGCTTGTTCGATGACCGAGTAGAACAATTTCCACTTTCCCACAAATCCAGCCGAAGGCGGCAAACCGATGAGCGACCAAAGCATTACACTGAGGGTTGCTGCAACCACCGGCGACGAATAAACCAATCCCCGAAACCCGTTCAGCTCGTAGGTTCCGCGAGAGCGATACACGAGTTGGATCCCGTAGAAGAAAGCGAAATTTGCGATTGCATAGACCACGAAATAGAAAAGCAGTGCCTCCGCCCCCGCTTCGTTCTGTGCCACAAAAGCCATAAACATATATCCGGCGTGGGCGATGGAGGAATAGGCGAACAGACGTTTCGCATCGCGTTGTCGCAGGGCAACAAAGTTGCCCCACAACATCGTCAACACCGCAAGGATCCAGAATAGGCTCGCAAGCTCGAACTCGGTGATTGGCGAGGTACTTGCAGTCCGAAAGAAGGTGCCACCTTCAGTGAGGGCAGCCACCAGTCGCGCAAACGCGGCGAATCCGGCCGCCTTAGAGACCACCGAGAGGTAGGCTGTAATTGGGGTGGGTGCGCCTTGATAAACGTCAGGTGCCCAAAAGTGGAATGGAGCAAGGCTCATCTTAAAGCCAAACCCTGCCACAAGAAGCACGAAAACAAGCAGTAAGGCCCCGTGGTTCTCTGGCGCCACAGTATGGATCGCTTGTAGATCCAGCGTTCCTGTGAGCCCGTAGAGAATGCTCAGTCCATACAGCATAATGCCCGACGCCATTGCGCCGAAAAGCAGATATTTGAGCGAAGCTTCGGCGGCCTGACGGTCAGTTTTCCGATAGCCGGCGAGGACGTAGGAAGGGAGTGAGAGCGTCTCAAATGCCAAATAAAGAACAGCCAGATTGGTGGATGCCACCAAGGTAATGGCGGCTAACGTCGCGGTTAGCAATAGTGCATAATACTCGCCCATCCGAAAATCGGCAATCTCAGCGTCTGCCATGGTCATGCCGATCACCACGAGGGTGCCGAGAAGAAACAGCAGCGCAAAAAACCACGTGAAGAGGTCCGCCTGAAGCATTCCCCATCCAGTGCGAACCCCAAAGGCAGGGGGCACGCACCAGAAACGTATGACTACGGCCCCTGCAGCGACGACGCCCACAGCTGCAAGCCACCCAACCCGACGCGAGTTCGCACGGCTGTTAAAGAAATCCCACAACAGCACACCCAGAACGGTGCCGGCCAGAATGAGAATCGGCACAAACGCTGGAAGCCCTCGGAGGGTTTCCTGCATGCTTTGTGCGAGTGTCATCGTGGGGCTTTCGCTCATCACAACTGCCCAAAGCTCCTAAAGAATTCGATTGCCGTCGCCAAACTCGCGGCCCCTTCCGTCTTCCATAGCGTCAGCATCTGGTTCATCGTGCCGCCGAACACGTCGAGCGCCAGATGGGGGAGAACCCCAAGTAAGAGTGCAAGGGCACCGAGTGGGACAAGGGCTGCGTACTCGCGTGGCTGAAGATCAGGAAATCCCTCGTATTCCTTGCGCGGCGGTCCCAGATACACCCGCTGGATAGTGTACAACAAGTAGGCGGCGCCAAGCACCACGCCCGCGCATCCGATTATCGTCAGCAACTTCATGTCGAAGACAACATTGCCGAGCTGTGGAAAGGCGGTTGTCGAGTTTGCCTTGAAGGCGCCCAAAAACACCATCACTTCGCTAATAAACCCACTGAAGCCCGGCAAACCAAGCGACGCAAAGAAGCCAATAATGGCAAGGGTGAGGTAGCGAGGCATTTGCAGGCCCAGTCCGCCGAACCGCTCGATTTCCCGGTGGTGAGCTCGGTCGTAAATCACCCCCACGAGCAAGAACATCATCGCGCTCGAGAGACCATGGTTGAACATTTGAAAAACGGCGCCATTCATGCCCTCGCCATTGAGGGCGGCCATTCCAAGCAGAACGTACCCCATGTGTGAGACCGATGAATAGGCGACCAGTTTCTTGAAATCCTTCTGTGCCATCGCGCACAACGCGCCGTAGATGATATTGATCACGCCAAACAGGGCGATCAGCCCAAGGAATGCCGCAGTTGAGCTGACAAACATCGGGAAGTTGATCCGCAGGATTCCGTAGCCGCCAAGCTTAAGCAAGACACCCGCGAGGATGACCGAAATTGCGGTCGGGGCTTCCACGTGTGCATCGGGCAACCACGTGTGGAATGGGAACATTGGAATCTTGATTGCGAAAGCGATGAAGAAGGCCAACCACAGCAAATGCGCGACAACAAGATGCTCTTTGAATGGCGCAAGATGGATGAGCTCCGGAATCGAGAACGTGCGGTACTTCATGTAAAGCACGATAATGGCAATCAGCATGAGTACCGAACCAGCAAGGGTATAGAGGAAGAACTTGATGGCGGCGTACTCCTTGCGTGGCCCTCCCCAGATTCCAATCAGGAAGTACATTGGCAGGAGCATGACTTCCCAGAACACGTAGAACAGGAAGAGATCGAGAGCCACAAACACCCCCATCATGCCCGTGATGAGCAGCATGTACATCATGTGGAAACCCTTAACGGCCTTTTCGATGTTCCACGCTGCAAACACGGCCAGAAAGGAGAGCAATCCGGTGAGGAACACGAGGATGACGCTGAGGCCATCCGCCCCCAGATGATACCAAATGTTGTACTCTTTGATCCACGGGAACTTCTCTTCGAATAGCGAGGTCGCTCCCTCGGGGAATTGGGCCCCCGGAATCCCGATGCAGCTTGAACGCACCTCGGGTGGTAGGTGATAGAAACGGTAGAGGAGGAGGCAGCTTAGTGCGAAGACTGCGAAGCTCGTCAGCAAGGAAACATATCGTATCGCTTGGTCGCCTCGCTTCGCAGGGATCAAAGCCATGATCGCCATGCCCACGAGGGGCAAGAAGACAATCCAGCTTAGTAAATGGGTACTGAACATTTTACCTTCCTATCATCCAAAACATAAATCCAGCGATCAGCACCACCCCAACGGTCAACCCCGCCAAATATGCCCCTACCCGGCCTGTTTGTAGCCGGCTGAGATTTTTGCCCCCCGCAGCGACAGCGTCCGCGACGCCATTGACGAGGCCATCTACAACCACCCGGTCGTGAATGCCAACAAGCCACGCCAAAAATCGTGTAAAGAGCCCAGTGAAGTTCACAATTCCATCGATGACCCTCAGGTCGAATCGGGCAACTGTGCGGCAGAGGGCAAGGAAAGGCCGAATCACCACCAAAGCGTAGAATTCATCGACATAATACTTGTTCCACAGCAGCCGATAAAGGAAGGCGAAGCGAGCTGCCACCCGCGCGGGATCAATCCAACGCCGGATATAGACCAGCCACGCCAGCAATACACCGAGCGCGAACACTCCTAAGCTCGCAGCAACCGCGTATTGATGCGCTTGGTGGGCAAGATGCTCCTCATGCATGTCTCCTGCAGCTTCTTCTTTTTGCCACGTTGTGAGCGTCGACGCGAACGCGGGCTGAGGACCGTGCTCCATCGCTTCCTTTGAAACGATGGTCGAGGGGCCGTAATGCTCTGCAAAAGATTCGATGGAGGGAGTTGGATTGCGACTCCAGAACCAGTTTCCCGCTCCACCGCCAACGGGATAGATGCTCAGCACGGCCAAGAGCATGAGCGGCACGGTCATCACCCACGGGCTCTCATGAGCGTGCTCAAAAGCATGGTGATTGCGGGGGGTGCCGAAAAAGGCCAAGAAGATCAGACGAAACATATAGAACGCAGTGAAGAACGCAGCCATGACTGCAAACAGCGGCAGGAGAGCGTGCTTGGGTTCCTTCAGCCCAAGTTCGATTGCGGCTGCAATAATGGAATCCTTCGTGTAGAAGCCAGAAAATGGCGGCAGCCCCGTAAGCGCCAGCGTAGCCACGAGGAAGGTCACAAAGGTGATCGGCATCTTCTTGCGCAGCCCGCCCATTTCGGACAGCGACTGCGAATGCAGTGCATGAATCACGCTCCCCGAGCCCAAGAACAGGCACGCTTTGAAGAAGGCGTGAGTCGTGAGGTGATAAACACCGGCCGTATAACCGGTTGCCACAAAGCCACCCACACCCAGCCCGAGCATCATGTAGCCGAGCTGCGAGACCGTGGAGTAAGCGAGCACCTTCTTGATGTCGTCCATGACGACGCCGATTGTGGCCGCAAAAATCGCTGTGAAGCCGCCGATATACGCAATTACGAGGAACGTTTCGGGCGTTAGAAGAAGGTAAGAGCGCGCCATCAGGTAGACGCCCGCTGCCACCATGGTCGCCGCGTGAATCAGGGCGGACACGGGCGTCGGGCCCTCCATGGCGTCGGGCAGCCACACGTGGAGTGGGAACTGGGCGCTCTTGCCCATGGCCCCGCCGAAAAGCAATAGGCCAGCCCACAACTGCCATGAACCCGCCAGAGTGCCATTGCGCACCGCCTCGAAAATGTCGCTAAAACGCAGCGAGCCCACTTTCCAAAAGATAATGAGGATGCCCACGAACATGAGCACGTCCCCGATGCGCGTCGTCATAAATGCTTTCAGGCAGGCGTTCGCAGCGCTTGGCTTCTCAAAATAGTGGCCAATCAGAAGGTAGGAGCAGAAGCCCATGATCTCCCAAGAGATGTACAGGGTGAACAGGTTATCCGAGAGCACGAGTCCAAGCATAGCGGCGCTAAACAACTGGAGCGCCGCAAAGAACCGCACATACTTGGCGTCGCCGTGCATGTAGCCAATCGAGTAAAGGTGGACGAGGAAACTCACGGTGCTCACGACGACGATCATCACCGCGCTCAGATTGTCTACCAGCGCGCCAATCGGCATTGCGCGTCCGCCCCCGGAAAGGTCGAACCACGGGACGACGAGGCGAAGGCTTGCATGAACTGCTGCCTGACGGAAAACGTGGTAAAAAACATAGAGCGATAACCCCAGGACAACACCCATGATCCCGGTGGCCAGCCAATCGCCTTTGCGGGGGAGGCGTCGTCCGAACAGACTCACGAGAGCAAAGCCCACGATCGGGAGCGACGGGATCAGCAGGACGTGTGGCCGAAGCGATGCGAGCTCCATCTTACCCTCGCATGGTACTCGCGGAATCCACTTCGATGGATCCGAACGAGTTGAAGATATTGATGATGATGGCCAGGGCAATGGCCGCCTCACATGCAGCGAGGATAATCACGAAGATAGCAAAGACATGTCCGTCCAAAGCTACCGGCGTGGACAGCGTTGGAATGCCGAGCACTTTCGCACCATAGCGTGAGAATGCCAAGAAGTTGATGTTTGCCGCGTTCAGAATCAGCTCGATGGAGATGAGGATTCCGACTGCGTTCCGGCGCGCAAGAACCCCAAGCACGCCTACGGAAAACAAGAACGCGCTTAAAATCAGATAGTGATAGACGGTAACCACCGCTTCAATCGCGCTCCTTTCGCCGGACGAGGTAAGAAGCGCCCACCAGCGCCGCCAGCAAAGTCAGAGAGGAAAACTCAAAAGCGAACACATATTTTTGCAGCAAAAGATACCCCAAAGCTGCCGTTGTGCCCTCGAGCGCAGGGGTGGGCTCAATCTGCCAACGAGCGGTTGCAAGGATAGCGAGGAGAATACCAAAAATTCCCACGCCACCAAGGACGCCCACTACGTACGGTCGTCGGTCCGATCGAACCAAATCTTCCAAGGAACGGTTGGTGAGAAGGATACCAAAGAGCAGGAGTGTGACGATCCCTCCCACATAAATCACGACCTGCGTAATTGCCAGAAAGTCCGCGCCAAGAAGGCCGTAAATCCCTGCGATCGCACCGAGCGAAAAGAACAGTGCGTAAGCGGCATTTGCGATGTTGCGGGCAAAGACTGCAATCACGGCCGCAAGGCCCGACAAGGAAGCGAAAATCCAAAATATCGCAAGTTCGGTCGTCATTTCTCACGTAGACGCACAATAAAACGCACTGCGGCACCCCTCTTCCTTTGGGCAAGATGGTAGGCCACAGTGTCCGTTAGGGGATTCGTTCCAGGGGAATAGACGACGTCAAGGTCAAAAAATTCACTTCCTCGGCGGTGCCCCCACTAAGCAGACTACTGAACCACGAGAAACGGGTAATTGCGTCGCGCCATGAACGAATCCAAAAGTGTGGCAATGGTTGGGTCCCGCTCCAAAAGTGCAAAAAGCTTAGAGTGGCGTGCGAAATACGTCTCGACGTGCTGAAGTGCTAAGGACCAGTCTTCTTCAGAAGGGGTGGTGCGTTCGCCACACCACGCCACACCCGCAGCATACCACCGTAAGAGTCCCAGAGTTAGCAGCAAGTGGTTTAGGCCCCGGAGAAGGGAGCCCTGGATGAGAAGATCCTTGCGGAAAACACAATGCCGCACATACCGACACAAGAGGTCCGCAGCCTGCCCGTTGCTTGGCAAGTCGACACGGTTCACTACGGTAAAAGGTACAGGGCGGGCGAGAGGACGCAGCGTCACGGCACCCCATCCGGTAAGCGCCTTTAGATAAATTCCCGACACTCGCCAAAGAGCGACGGATCTCCTTTGTTGCTGCCACAGCAGGCTGAAAAGACTCGTAATTAGCCCAAAGAACACCCGTCGTGAGCGTGCATTGGAAGCACGTTTGGACGCAATTGACCACAGACGCTGCCGCTGGGCTTCACGCCGAGCTTCGGTCAGGTACTGCAGAACGACTTTTGGCTCGGCAATAGCCACCGTGCCCACCGCCGGGCGACCTAACTGCATTTTCAGAAACAAATCCAGCATATTGATGCTCACGTGGCATGCGGTGAGGCGGATCGCCAAGGGGTAGGTAGCAGTTTCAAGGAGTTCCACAAGGTAAGTCTCGATGTGTTCGTAGGTTGCCCAGTCGATAAGGAACTGTTCAGTAAATGGGAGAGGTTCTTCAATTTCCTGCAGGTAGGGCGAAATCGCAGCACGTGCATGCAACTCGTCGAGCTGGTCAGCAAGGGGGGTGCCGCGATTGTTACGCACCGACGGACAGACAAACGACAAGCCGACAAAGATACCGCCCGGGGTCTTGCGGAAAAGATAAGGAAACTCGCGGCAAATGACGGGCTTTGCTTCCGGCCCTGCGACGCTATGGAGTTCGCAAAGGTGGTTCGGTGTCAGAAACACGCATGCGCCATCCGCACGCCGACGCAAGACTGGCTCGCGGTCGAATCCTTCTGGATAGCTTAGGGCGTCGGCGGGCCGCTCAATTTCCTTCGTGGCGGAGGTAAAGGGGGCGGCTGGGAGGTGCTCGATGCGCTCGGCGGTCTGCCTGTCAACAGGGATGTGCTGGAAGACAGTGCAACACACACCGCTGTGGTGACAAGAATAGGAAAGGTCGCTCGGCACATGGATCACCACAGAAGGTGTCACCACTATTCGCCTCTCTTGAAGGTTGCTCCAATCGATCGAGTCTCTTGGGTTAGAAATAGCTTACGGTTGATGCGGTACAGGCTTACCTTCGGGAACTTGCTCTTCACATTTTTGAAATGCCAAGACGTTATACATTTCTGTAAAGCCACACAACGCACAAGAGACCAAGATGTACCGGCCTTCGCCGGGGCTCAAAATTTTCGGCAATCCGCGAGTCAACTTTACCGTGCGGGTCGTGGCCATCTTGCCACGGCATTTCGGGCAACAGAAATTTGCCGCCAGCCTTTCTTCAGCGTTCATGGTTCTATGCAGCCGTCGCCTCTCCCTTGGTCATCAATCGTTCCAACCACGACTTATTGTGCGGTTTCCAGCAAAATTCGAAAAACATTGCAAGACCGCCCAAGTTCCGCGTTTCCTTGGAGTCATGCATAGGAATCCAAAGGTAGTCTCGTTTTTCCGGCTCGTATTGGTGCTAATCGCCAGCGCGATCGTCTGGAGTGGCTGTAAGGATAAGGATCTTTTTGTCTTTCGCCTCGATCACTCGGTGAATGTGTTCTATCCGTCCCCGAAATGGCCTGACGCGAAGAGATTGACGCCGCCGGAACGCGAGGTCTACGAGCGGTACGGTAAGCCGACTGCTTTTCGTGTCCTTTGGACGCCCTCCGGCCAAATTCGTCTGCGCCGGGAGTTGGAGCTCGCTTTCGACAAGAAGCTGAAAACTATTCCGCCGTACACCTGGGTCTATGTCGACAAAGGCAAAGAAATCGTATTTCGGGGCGCGAGCTATGAGGAAATCCCTCTTAGCGATCAGATTCGCCTTGTCCTGAAGTATGGGGATCCAGAGGACGTGCGAGATCTGGGAGCCGGCACGGTGGAATGGATGTACTTTAGTGTCGGAAAACTTTACCGACTAAAGAACGGGAGAATTGTCGACACAAAAGACTTCCCCGCGATGGGCAAGTTCATCAAGGATTAGCCAGCTCGTGTAACGGCTATTCCCACCGCACCGTATTCTGCAAAACGCCAATTCGTTCGATTTCAATTCGCACGACATCGCCATCTTGCAGGAAGACTGGTGGGTTGCGCCACACGCCAACCCCGCTCGGCGTGCCGGTCGAGATAATATCGCCGGGCTCAAGGGTCATGCAGCGAGAGATAAACTCAATCAGCATGGCGACACTGAAAATCATCCGACTCGTGTGGCTATCCTGCATCACGACGCCGTTCACGGTTGTGCGCAGAGCCAAGGTCTGCGGGTCGGGAATTTCATCCGTTGTGGTGATGCATGGGCCAATTGGCGCGAAACCATCCATGCTTTTTGCGCGCAGCCATTGCCCATCCTGCTTTTGCACGTCGCGCGCGCTCACATCGTTGACGATCGTGTACCCGAATACATGGTCGAGCGCCTCAGCCTGAGGGATATGTTTACCCCCTCGCCCAATCACTACCCCCAGTTCGCCCTCGAAGTCCAGCTTGTTGGTAACTTGCGGTTTTCGGATCTCGTCTCCGGGATTTGCGATCGCATTGGCAAATTTGGCGAATAGGACTGGAGATTTGGGCGGCTCGAGGTTTTGCTCCTCGCAGTGGTCGCGGTAATTTAACCCCACGCAGATAAATTTCCCCGGGCGGGGGATCGGAGCGAGCGGCCGCAGCTCAGTAAGTGGAACGCGAGGCAGGTGGCGATCTACCCCCCGCTGCTTAGCTTCTTTTAAGGTCTCTTGCAGCCGAACAACCACAGCGTCGGGCGCACCCGCAATCGCTTTTAGATCCGCATGCCGGACGGCCTCGGGCGCCGAATAGCCTGCAAGTTCAAAGATGGTATCCGCGGGGATGACCTCTTCCCCGTCAAGGATGCCCAAACACGGTTTTTCTTCCCATAGGTACCGGTAGAGACGCACTTGAGACCCGTCCTTTCTATTCTGTGTCGCTAATGTTCTTGGCCCACTCCTGCTCGAGCCATTGTTGAATGCTTTGGTCTGCGATCTTGAAGATCTCCGGCAGGGCCACTCCATGTTCAAGGGCAAGGCGTCGGCAATCCTCGTATTCGGGGGTTGCCTTAACCACTCTATCACCTAACTTGCCCACTTTTACACGGATGGGGCCGAAACGAGTGGACACCTCGTGAATCTCTCGCGGCAAGCAGAAACGATCGCACCGCAGAACTTTTACCCCGAACGTTGTGCTTTCCCGCAACACGATTTCAAGCAAGGGGCTCAACTGTTCGGGCGCCGTGAGGACTTGAACACTGACCGCCGGCCGATTCTTCTTCATTTGAATGGGCACGAAGGTGACATCGAGTGCGCCCGCTGCTAACAAACGCTCCTGAAGGAAGCCAAACATTTCGCCCGGCATGTCATCAATCTCTGTCTGGAGGATTAGCAGTTCCCGGCGCTCCAAGCTTAGGACCGGCGCCACGTCTTCCCCCAAGAATAAACGTAAGTAGTTCGTGCGCCCACTGATCAGACGCGATCCAGCGCCGTATCCGACTCGTTCCACTCGGAACGTTCCCAGTGGACCAAATTCTCTTGCTAACGTTGTGACAATTGCAGCGCCAGTAGGTGTGGTCATTTCTTGAGGATAAGGGCCTGTGCGTACGGGCACGCCTTCCAGCAAATACGCTGTCGCGGGCGCAGGAACTGGCAACTCTCCGTGTGCAGCCTGAACGGTGCCGTATCCCGTCACAATCTCGGAGGCAAGGACCTGCTCGACGCCCAAGCGCTCGAGCGCCCAAACACTTCCTACAATGTCCACGATCGCGTCGAGCGCTCCGACCTCGTGGAAGTGTACTTCTTCGATCGTCGTGCGGTGAACGCGCGCCTCTGCCTCAGCAAGCCGGCGAAAACACGCAATTGCTTGAGACTTTACGCGATCGGAAAGCGGACTTTTTTCGATCAGGCTCCGAATATCCGAAAAACGCCGATGGACATGCTGATGAGGAAAGTGGACATGGACCTGTGTTGCTGCCACCCCGCATCGCTGAACAGTTTCTGCCGACACCGTTACTTCTGAGAGCCCAAGCGTTCGGACCATCTCTTGGAGCTCTGCAATGGGAACCCCCAGATCAATGAGTGCGCCGAGTGTCATGTCGCCACTCACGCCGTTATAGCAGTCAAAGAAAGCCGTCCGCAATTTCGCTACCGTGCTCCTTTTCTTTCCGTATGGCGTTGATTGATGAGATGTGCGATGAGGGCTGCCCCGAACCCGTTATCAATGTTCACGACGGCGACTCCACCGCTACAAGAATTCAGCATTCCGAGGAGGGCCGCAACTCCTCCGAAGGCAGCGCCATAGCCCACACTGGTGGGGACGGCGATGACGGGCGCAGCGGTGAGGCCTGCAACCACGCTCGGCAGCGCCCCTTCCATGCCCGCGACAACGATTATGACTCGTGCCCGCAGGAGCAGATCGGTGCCACTCTGAAGAAGCCGATGAAGTCCTGCTACTCCCACGTCGTGGAGACGTACGACGCGGTTCCCCATAAGTTCGGCGCTCAACGCCGCTTCCTCCGCGACAGGGATGTCCGAGGTGCCAGCCGTGAGCACCGCAATGAGACCTTGGGGGCGAGCGGTGCGCCGTTCCACCTGCTTGTAAAGCATACGCGCAACAGGCGAGTACTTTAGGTCTGGGCATTGCTCGAGTACCGCTTTCGCCGTTGTTTCAGGCACGCGTGTGCACAAAACATTTTGTCCAGATTCTTCAATTTTTCTCACGATGGCTACTATTTGGTCCGCCGTTTTGTTGGCGCAATACACGGCCTCGGCTACCCCGCGTCGGTGGCGGCGATGCAGATCCACTTTCGTGTGTAGGAGTTCAGCATAGCCCTCGACACTAATTTCCCTCAGTAACTTCTCCGCTTGGGGGACTTTAAGTTCACCTTTTGCGACACGATCAAGGATCGCACGAATGGACGGAGTTTTGCTTGTTTGCTTCATAATCGGAACCCTTGCGTTTCCCGCCGGGTACTGGCAAGCACAAGATGTTGCCGCATTTGTTCATGGAGCGGGAATCGAGTACGCCGCACGAAAATCAGCTCGGCCGTCGCGTAACTCCACTCGGCCATTAGACATGAGTGCGTTTTCGCGGTCGAAGTTTTCGCCGTGGGGGAATTTTACGTCTGTTGCCTGTGGCGTGAAACTATATTCTGGCGGCACCCACAAGCACCGAGCGAACCAGATGTCGTGAGAATCCCGCTCCACATTATTTGCGCCACCAATGACTCCGCCCGTGTCCGCAGCTGAGTTATTGTAGGCATAGCGAAACCGTTGGAGCCGCTCGCCTTTGAACTGTTGCCGGTAGACCGGGCAGAAAAGGATTTCCTCGCTCGTAAGGTAGCCAAGTCGCAGGAGAACGCGGGGCACACCGTCCCAACTGCCGTTGGCTGCTGGTCCGTTGCCAACCTCCGTTTGCCCCATACTTTCCATAGTCCCGGCTGTGCCGTCCGCCAGAGGGTAGTGGTTCAGATCCAAACGATAGGCGTAGAGCGCATACGCGATTGCCTTAAGGTTTCCCGCACAACGGGCTTGGAGTGCCCGCTGCTTGGCCAAGAGAAAATTGGGTAAGGCCACAAGCGTGAGGATTGCAAGGATCGCGACAACGATCACAAGCTCAACCAACGTGAAACCGTGGAAGCGCGGCTCATTCATAGAGCATCCAGTCTTCCCGAACCGCTGTCGCAGGCAAAGAGTGAAGGGCGGCGATGGCATCAAGGTCAAAACCCGCGGTGGGAGCGGCGTTCATGGCGTTGCCCGGATCATTCACGATCGCACCGCTCGGAGCAACCGTCTCAGCCACACCTGTCGTGCCAGTGTCTGTGACTTTGACGAAACGCACCCATGGCAATCCCACGGTCGCAAGATCGAAAGAATCCCCTCCGCTCACATTGGGATCAAAGGGCGAAATCCCGTTGCTGGGCGAACTGAACACGGGGTGAACGCCAGCTAAGCCCTCGTAGCAAGACGGTGAGTAGAGGCCCGCTGTGGTGGCCGGATCGTGAAAATTAAAGGGGAATGTAACCCAATTGCTTCCGTTTTGGCTGACCGCAACCGTCGCCGTCTCGCAGAAAACAAATCCTGGATAGCCAATTGGTTGAAACGGATTCTCAAAGACCGTTAGATCGGGCCCCGGTCCGTCCACGACAATCGAAGAAACAAACTCCAAAACAATTGAGCCGCCGATGCCTAATGAGAGCAGGTCGCTCTCCGAGGCATTGGGTTGCTCAGAGTTGAGACTTCCGTTTGGTGGCCCTAAGACGTTTGTAGGGAAGTAGGGCGCGCCGAAACCCGCATTAAGCCCAGCGGTGAACGTCGTCACGCGGTCCGGAAAGCTTTGGGCAAAAGAACGATTTATGGCAAAGAGCAGCGCAAGGACAACAGCCAGGATCCTTGGCGTGGTTGTTGCGGCGAATCTGCGGGGGGAAAGAGGCGGGAAAGCTCCACATTTGTCCATTTGATTCCTCCACTTCTCTCTCAGCGAAGAAGCTATTCTTGGAGGAGTCCGACAGCGCCGTCTTCTGACTGACAGATCATCCTACTCTCCGCGCCTTCCCAGCGCTTGCGCGCCAGTGGCTTTTCGTGGGACAGGCAAGCACTCGATGGAAAGAATGCGTTGCCCGCCTCACTGCGGATTTCGTCCCTGATCACAGCGGCGTGCCCGTGAGGGAATTGCACCCTCTTCCGCAGGGAGCTCGCCAGTACGACAGACTTCAGCTCCCTACACGCCGTCGGAAACCTACGCGCACTTATACCGCTTGCATGGGCCAGCGATTCATCGCGAGTTTCGTGCAGGTGGTTCCTCAAGCGGTACAACAACGTTGCCGGAGCAACCAGTAGAAGCACATGCGAGGATCCAGATGAGACCCGCGGGAAGCAAAGAGCTGTCAAAAACGCTACTCCCACCGAAGAAGCGGCTTTTGGGGGCTACGGCTTTTCCTTGCATACTCGAATCAAAATCCGGAGCCTGTGCAGCGGTAAGTAAATACACGAGAGCCTTTGCGTCGAAGAAGGAGAGTGCCATGCGCTTGAGGGCAGTGGTTAGTGGCGTTCTGGTAGTGTGGTTTGCCATGATCTCGATGGCTTATGCGGAAGGACAGGAGTTTTCTATCACGGGCAAGCCGCGCTGGTTTCAGGTCAAGCAGGGGGAAGGACCTGTCGTGGTACGCGCCCTCGCCACGCACGCCCCGCTCGGCGAACTTTCTCCCGGATCGCGCATTCTCTCGTTTGGTGTCACGGAATCGTGGGTGACCTTTGGCTATAACGGCCACGTCGGATATGTTCCGAAGGCCAGCCTGGAGGAACTCTACCCAGAGAAAGTGGTCGAGGCCAAATGGAGGGGGTTCGGCCCAAGTCTCGAGGACAAGGTCAAGGAATTCAAAAATGAAATTGGCAAATATATGCAGTCTCAAGCGCTCTATAAGCCCAAGGAGACGCCAAAACCAACTCAGATGGGGGCGGAACAGGGCGGCGCTGGTGGCGATTGGAGGTCAGCCGTCCGGTCACGTACTGTGGAAACACTCACTCCCCAAGGAGGCCGGGGCGGCGGTTATTACTAATCTCCTTACTTCTGTTTCGCCCCGCTCGAGATAGAGCTGTACTCTGGGCTTGAGCGAGCTGCCGCGCGAATTGCCGGCAGATACCACGCGAAAGCGGCAGCAATACCGATACAGCCGATACCGCTCAGCATAAGAGCCTTTTGCACATTGAAGTGTTCGGCAAAGCCTCCAACCAACAGACTTCCGAATGGCATCATTCCAATCGTCATCATGGAGTAAAAGCTCATGACCCGCCCCCGATAGTTCTCGGAAACCAACGATTGGACCAAGGTCTGGGAGCTAATCATCGCGGATACCATGCACAGACCTGCAATTCCAAATCCGACGCACGCCAACCAAGGGGTGGAAGTCTGGGCCACAACAATCACCGTGAGGCCAAAGGCTGCGGTTGCTCCCGCAATTACCTTTCCTAAGCCCTGAATATGCTTACGTCGGGCCATGAGAACGCCCCCGGTCATCGCTCCCACGCCGACACTTGTGGTCAACCACCCCAGCATTCGCGAATCCCCTCCGAGCGTATCTTTTGCCACAGCCGGTAGGAGGACGAGATACGGCAAACCAAGCAGCGCAACCGCGCCCGCATGATACATCAGGGCCCGAAGGTGAAGTCGGTGCCGCAAGTAGTGAAGCGCCGAAGCAAGGTCTGCTTCGGTTGTGGGGCCGACTGGACGCAACTGTTTGGCAGAAGCATCCATGCGCATCAGTTGAACGATCACTGCCACGAAACTCAGTGCATTGATGAGAAAGCACATCCCTTCGCCAAAATTCTGCCGTGTGCGGGCAAGTCCTTGCATGATTGCGATGAGCATTCCTGCAAGAGCCGGCCCGAAGACACGTGCCGCATTGAACGTCAGGGAATTGAGCGCGATTGCATTATTGATGTCGTACTTTGGAACAACTTGCACCAAAAACGCTTGCCGCGCTGGCATATCGAACGCTTGAACCGAGCCCGCAAACACAGCGAGTAGGATAATGTGCCACACTTGGATTAGGGGCCGACCGTCTGGGCCGGGAACCAGCGTCAGAACCGCCAAGAGCAATGCCTGAACCATGAGAAGAATTTGGGTAATCAATACAGTGCGGTGACGGCTCATGGCATCGGCGACCACACCCCCCAGCACACCCAGCGCGAGCACAGGCACCTGTGAGGCAAACCCCACTAAGCCCAGCAGGAACTTACTATCTGTAAGCTGATAAACAAGCCAACCTTGCGCCGTGCTTTGCATCCATGAACCCGTGAGCGAGATGAGTTGGCCGAATATCAATAGACGGTAGTTGCGATGGCGGAGGGCTCGCAGCGTATTGGGAACCCACGGAAGCGCTTGATCCGGTTCCTCCTGCTTTGCACTCATCTTCGAAAGCTCATTCTAACCCGTACTGTTGCAATTTGCGGTACAAGGTTTTACGGCCGATACCAAGCTGCCGTGCCGTCTTGGCGCGATTGCCTCCATTGTAGCGTAGGGCGGCTTCGATCAATAGCCGCTCAGCGTGCTCGAGGGATGCTGTTACGGGAATACGAACGTAATGTTCCTCTCGCGGCGCTGAATGAATCTCGGGCGGTAGATGTTTGAGCGTGATTTCCGCGCCCGCCATCACAACAGCGCCTTCGATCACATTGCGCAGCTGACGCACATTACCGGGCCATGAGTAATTCTGCAGAGCCGTCATGACCGCCTGATGCACGCGTGGTTTCGGCTTACCATAGTAGCGGGAGAATTCCTCCAGAAAATGCTCCACCAAAAGAGGGATATCCTCTACTCGCTCACGGAGTGGGGGAAGTGAGATTTCCACGACTTTGAGGCGATAATAAAGATCCTCGCGAAACTTGCCTTCCCGGACCAATTCCTCCAAGCGCTTGTTGGTGGCTGCAATCACTCGCACGTCGACGCGGATCGTCTGGGTCCCACCCACGCGCTCGAATTCGCCTTCCTGAAGTACTCGCAGCAATTTGACCTGAAACTCAGGCGCCGTCTCGCTAATCTCGTCGAGGAGGAGCGTCCCCCCATTTGCCAATTCAAAACGGCCCGGTTTCGTTTTGATTGCGTGGGTAAAGGCTCCCTTTTCGTGCCCGAACAACTCACTCTCGAGAAGTGTCAACGGTAGGGCGCCGCAATTGACCTTGATAAAAGGCTTGTTGCGGCGGGGGGAATTCTGGTGAATGGCGTTGGCGATGACTTCCTTGCCTGTCCCACTCTCACCGGTAAGCAAAACGTTGGCTCGGGTCGGCGCAACCATCCGCACCTTCTCGAAAACCTCGAGCATGGCAGCCGACTGACCGACAATGTTGTCGAACCCAAATTTTGCATCCAGTCGCTCGCGCAGTTCTACGTTTTCGCGGATCAGGTTGCGAGTTGAAGCGAACCGCTCAATGAGAAGGCCGAGCTCATCCAGATTGACGGGTTTGATCAGGTAGTCATAGGCCCCCTGTTTCATTGCCTCCACGGCGTTCTCGATGGTGCCATGGCCGGTGAGGATCACCACAGCGGTTTCGGGGCACTCACGCTTGACCGCCTCCAGGACCCCCATGCCATCCAACTTTGGCATGCGAAGATCCGTAATGACCAAATCCACGGATCCGCGCCGCAGGATCTCCAATGCCTCCTCCCCGTCCGCGGCAGTAAGAACGGTCACATCTTCGCGTTCAAGGGCCCAACGAAGCCCTTCCCGCGTATTCTTCTCGTCGTCCACCACGAGAATGGTCAGATGGTTCATCCCACGCTTCGAAGGCAATGCAGCCTAACTCCTTTCTTCTTCTTGGGACGCGGCTCGTCCTATCCCACCCTCACGGGCGCTCGCTTGGCACCGAGCTTGTCCGTTTCTCAGCAGGCACACGTAGCGATTTCCCAAAACTTTCGACAAGTGGTTTGAGTTTCTTCGGATCTTGGACTGGGGGCGCACAACTCTCAGGGGTACAGACGTACGCCACTGGCTTTAAATCCCTTGCGGGTAAATAATCGGTTTGTTGCGCCTTCTCGGGGGATAGAGTTTCGATCACAGAGCCGACCCGAAATGCTTTCATTGCGGCATCCCGGAGTTGGGCGAGGGCGGCATCGTCCTCTTTGCCAACCACCACCACTTTGGGGGCCCCATACACTGCCAGCAGTAACGCCTCGGCATATTGCGAGGAGTTATCTCCCCAGAAGTTCTCTTGTCCGGCGACTGCACGAATCAATCGCTGAGCCCGGTCCATGTATTCCTTTTTCCCGGTCAGCCACGATAACTGGAGCCAGATCATCGCGCTTTGGGCATTGGGGGATGGGATCCGCGTGTCGAACACGTAGTACCTTGGGATTCGCAAAAGTCCCTCGGCTGCAGCCGTTTTGGGCTGGTCGCGGTATAAACCCGTCTGTTCATCGGCATAATTTGCCTCGATGAAAGTCATGATCGATTCAGCTGTCTCGAGGTACTCATGTTTGCCGCTTACTCGGAAACAATCCAAAAGAGCCTGTGCCACTGCGACTTGGTCCTCGAGCAGTCCATAAAGCTCACGTTTTTCTCGCGCGTAGTAATGAGCTGCCCCTTCCGTCTCCGAGATCAGCTTGTCGAGGATCCAATCCATTGTCAGCAAAGCAAACTCGCGAGCCTTCTCATCTCCCAAGAACCTGTAGGCATCGAGATAGGCCGAAACCGCCAATGCGTTCCACGAAGTAACAATAGACTTGTTGAAGCGAGGGAAGGTTTCTTGCGCAAGGCGAGCCTCTCTGAGTTTCGCTCGCACACGATCCAGCGCTTGCTGCGCTTCATCGTAGGTGATCTTAAATTCATTTGCGACACTCTCAAGCGAACGGCTGGGTCGCAAAAAACAGCGCTGGGTTGGCGGATCAGTGACGACATTGAAATACTTCATAAAGACATCCACATCGCGTCCCGGACCGACAACTTGCCGGATCTCGGCTGCTGACCACGTATAGTAGGATGAGGCCTGCCCCCGAGGTTCCGCCTCTTGGGCGGAATAAAAGCCGCCTCCCTCGCGTTCCAGCGAATCGCGCATGTAGCGCAAGATCTCTAAACCGGCATCCCGAAACACCCGCCGACCTGTAGCGGCGTAGGCAGTGGAAAATGCTCGAAGCATTGCCGCCTGATCAGGCAACAATTTCGCTGTCATAGGTTCGCGGAAGTCAGCGTCTAAGGCTCCGGTGAAAAATCCGCCCAACACGGGGTCGCGCAAGGAGCTACGATAATAATTGGTGAGCAACTTGGTCGCGACCGAAAGGTTCGATTCGTTGGATGCCGCCGGTTTCGTTGTCTCCGGGCCGTCAAGCCCGTCACTCACAGCGTGTAACAGCGCTAAAATGGCCCATGGTTTCGGCCGAGAATAGGTCTCGCCAGTCTGTTTGACTCCCAGATTCTCTCGAATCCGAGCGCACACCTCAGCCGCAAGCTGAGCATCTAACGGGCGGACACGGGCGGGATCGGGTGCCTGCGCAGCCAATGCCTTTTCAATACGGTTCGCTTGCTGGACAAGCGTCTCCCGCTTGTTCGAGTACAGATCGACGACTTGTCGCAGGATGGCGGCAAAAGTTGCGGGATCCGTCGCCGCAGCTGAGGGCGCCGCCGAGACACTCTCAAAGGGGCGTCCGTCTTCCAGCAAAAACGCAATCACGGGCCACTCGCCATTTTCGGGGTGGATAAGTTGATGCGCGCTAAGATAGCGCTCTGCGATCTCGGGGCGCTCATCTGCGTCCACCTTCACCGCAATAAAATGCTCGGAGATGAGTGCAGCTACCTCTGAGGAGCCAAAAACCGTTTCATCATGGCTACGGACAAGATCGGACCAACTCACGCCGATCGAAAGGAGCACAGGACGGTTTAGTTTTTCCGCGATCTCAAAAACGTCTGCTCCCCATGGCTGCCACGCGACAGGAGAGGTGGACTGGCTACGCAAATAGGAACTCAGCGAATCCGCCAGCGCATTCCGAGTCACCCGCGCCAAAAGAGTTGCTGTGCTTGGCTGATTTACTGGCGCTGGCTGCGAGGCTGGGATCGTTGACTCTCCGGCGGCGGCTTGAGTTGCAGATGTGGTGTCCTCTCCACGGGAAACCCGCGGTGTCACCTGGGCGGTCGGAGCGGTGCGAAGGCTCCCATTTTCCGCAGCCCCCTGTGGTTCGGGGGATTTTTCCGAACGACAGCCACCGAGTAGGCTGACTGCCACTGCAACGCATACTACGCGACTTAGCCAACCCATATCGCCACCTCTCTTCGGCATCGTGTTGCGCACGAATCTGCCTCCCCACCGCTGTGGTCGTTGCTCAGCACAGAATGGATAGGCAATCAACTACCGAATTTATTCCCCGTCACATTGGCAGTCAAACGGGGTTGCTCTCTGGCTAAAACCTATGTTTATCAGTTTTTTACCTCAGGGCCAACACGTATTCTTCAGCGTTGGGAGTAACCATCACCCCAACCTTAGCTTATGTTTGGCTTACCACCTGATGCTAACGCAGGGGTGACCCACCAATCAGTTTCGAGATATGATCCCGCAATTGGGCTGCGGCTTTTTCAGGAAACACCGAATTCACATAGAAGCCCGTCCCGTACTCGAAGCCTGCCAACTCGGTGACCCGAGGGATAATCTCAATGTGCCAATGATAATAATCGCAGATCTGGGCTCGCCGGGTATTGTACTGTTTCTCCGGTTGGCAGGGGGCGGAATGAAAAATCAAATTATAGTGAGGATCCCCTAAAGCTTGCTCGAGCGTTAGTAACGTAATACGGAGGGCATCAGCTAATGAATCGAGCGCCGAGTCCGCCAGCTCGTGAAATTCCGACTGGTGCACGCGCGGATAGATCCACGTCTCAAACGGCATGCGCGAGGCAAACGGTTCTGTGACGATGAAATCATCGTTTTCGTAAACAAGACGTTTTCCTTTCCTATCCTGCTCAAGAATATCGCAAAAAATGCACCGTTCCTTAATTCCCCAGTACTCAAAGGCATGCTGAATCTCGTCGCGCACCCAGCGGGGCAGGACTGGCAAAGCGATGACCTGCGAATGAGGATGGTGGAGCCGTGCCCCCGCCCGCACGCCGTAGTTCCGGAACACCTGAATGTATCGGAACCGCTTGTCCTTGAGCAGGTCCTGAACTCGCTCTCGGTACATCCACAGGACGTCGCGCAGCTTAGCTGTATCAAACTGAGACATTCGGCCGTAGTGGTCCGGGGTCTCGACGATGACCTCGTGCGCCCCCACGCCATTCATCATGTCGTACAAGCCTTCCCCCCGACGCTCTAAGTTTCCTTCGATGCGCAGGACTGCAAACTGGTTTGGAATGGTTCGCACTTGCCACCCGCGGGAGTTGGGTTTGCTGTCGATAGGGCGAATCGCACGGATTTCGGGTGGCGTTCGGTCCTCATTGCCTTCACAAAATGGACAGTCAGCGGGGGCAAGGTCCTCACCGACTGGACACGGCGCCGTTGGCCGCTGATAAGTCTCTTCCGCAAAGATAACCCATCCGTAGCTCAGTGGATCTTTTCGTAACACAGACATGAGCTACAGTCTGGGCACAAGTTGGGGAGTGGTCCAGCACAAACATACGAAACAGAGGTAAAACAAAGAATCTGCTGGGAAAGGTGTGTCAACCGCGGCCTATAAATCGCCTACTCGGTACAGCTTTTGCTCGCAAACAGAAGTCGGTGGGTTGTCTCCAAAAGTATCGCGAAGTGGGTCGGTGCTAAAAAACGGGGATCCACGAGGGACAACGAGAGGTGGATGGAAGACAGATTGGTTCCAGAATCAAGAAATACCATGCCAATTACTGTAGGTGACGTCGAGTACGGTACTGACTTTGCTTCAGACGGGAACCCGATCCAATCGCCCTGTTTGAGCGAGAAGTTATGTAGATCCGCCACGAAAGTAGGAGACTTGACCTCGCAAATGCAGCCCGGCTCTTCAACTTTTGGCCGCCTCACTCAAGTTGGGAGGAAGCTGCGAAGAACGTTTCTTGGCCACCACCGCCTTCTTGTTCGACACTTCAGAGTCCAGATCGAGGATTTACCTCATAGCCTTACCGGCCTGCGGATCGCTCATCTGACGGACCTCCACCACGGGCCATGGGTCTCCACAGAGTTGATCCTCGAAACAGTCCACCTTGTGAACCGATTGCGGCCCGATCTCGTGCTCCTCACCGGCGATTACGTTTCCAGTCACCCGCGCTATCTTCTGCCCGGCATACGCGCGCTTGCCCACTTGCGCCCGCGGATCGCTACGCTGGGTGTGTTGGGCAATCATGATTGGTGGGTCGGAGCGCAACACCGCCGCGCAGACTTCGCAAGTTGCGGAATCGGGCTGATCGACCGAACCCGTCTTTTCCTCACGCCTGAGCGGCAACTGTCGGCTGAGCCTCCGCCTCGCGGCTTGTGCTTTGCCGGCATCGGGGACTACTGGGAAGATCAGCTACGGCCTTCGGAAACCTTTGCCAGTGTGCCCTCGACGATACCGCGAATTGTCCTATCCCATAATCCTGATGCCGCGGAGGATCCCTGCCTGCTCGCTTGCGGCGAGCGAGTGGACCTAATGCTTGCCGGCCATACGCACGGAGGCCAAGTGCGGCTGCCGTCACTTCCGTGGGCTTATGCGCCTTCCCGTTATGGGACCAAGTATTTGGGCGGATGGGTGCAAGCCCCCAAATTTCCAGTCTTCGTTTCTGTGGGTGTCGGTAGCACGGGGATTCCTCTCCGGTTCGGGGTTGCGCCGGAAGTTGTGGTCTTTGATCTCTGTCCCGGCGAAAGGTTTACGTGGGAACCCCTTGCGACAAGGAGGAACCGGGGGATCGGCCGGCACGAGATCGCGGAGCCGGCAGTGAGCAAAAGCCTGCCGTAGGACTTGTTGTGCCCCATTGCCTGCAATGCAAAAGAAAAGCCCCCCGGTTGCCCGAGGGGCTAATCTTGAGGTTAGGAGGTTATGGTAAACTGTCCGAGGACAGCTGCTGGAATTTGCTTTTTTTTATCCTCTCTTTCGAGAGGCTCTGGCCTGCTGCACTCTGTTTGACACAACCTCTTGCATCCGGGTTCCCAAAAAAAGTGCTGGGTTGCATTTTTTTTCTAAATACCGAGCAGTTTTCGGTCCTCAGGACTCAAAGCCGTTTTGCCCTCAGGGGTCACGGACAAGAGGACACGCTCTGAAATCACCACCTCCACCCTTTCGCCGAGACTCAACCACTCGGCCCACTCCGGGTGGTGGCGCAGCAACTCAAAATAGGCTTCACTAAACGGCTGAACCTCTACCCTCGGCAGATCTCGCCGGCTTTCAATGTCGAGGTCGCGCCATGTGCCATTGCGCAGCACGAAGGTTTTGCCACGCAACACTCGCATCTCCTCTGATGCGGTGGAGGGGAGAGTCATTCGACCTTTTAGAGACTTGAGTGCCACGGCTTGATCTACGGCCTCGGCACCACTTTCCGCAAAGCGGGCCGCTGGAGCAGCCGCCCGAGCCCCCAACTGTGATGGGGCAAGCCCCACGGATGACTCTGGGAGCAGAGAGCGCTTCACCGAGCCGGATGGACGATTCGGCGGCACGTCGTGACGCTCTGTTCCCCTCGATTCAACTACCGGCACATCTTCGGCAACCAAAAAGGAGGTGAGGGGTGTCACGATGCCATACTTCTTAGACAGCGCAACGATCTCATCGCGGATTTCCGCATTTTCGCCGCGTTCTCGGAGCTCGTCCAAGAGATAGCCTATTTTGCGCGTTGCCCAGAGTTTTTCGACGAAGGGATTCTCGTCAGATGACTCGGGGAAAGATCGTTCGAAGGTGTATTCAACGGGTTTGCCTGCCATCTCGCCCCGAACAGTGATCAACACGGCCCCGCCCTGCTTGTAGCGGCCAAAAATCGTGAGCTGATCCCCGTAGAAGAGGTCCGGAAGGACTTTGGGGTAGAGGTCAAACGCCACGTCCGGGGTAAACGAAACTTTGAGGTTTGTGACCGCCGGTCGCGATGCGCGGTCAAAAAGGGCGCTAATGGGGACCTCTAAGTCCTGCTCTGGTTGAACGTACTCAGAAGCTGCACGTGTTCGTTCTGCGATTCGGTCCAGAAGCCGCGTGTTCACATCGTGGCCCACGCCGAAAGTAAAAATCCTTAAGCGTTCGGAACGTCGGCTCTCAGACGTTTGATCCACCTTCGGCGTGGCTTGGTCTCGCAGACGGTCCACGAGTTCGAGAATGCGGTCGGGATTGGTCTCGCCCACTGTCGGCAGGCCATCCGTGACGAAGATCACAATGTGAAGGGTGCCGCTCGTTGAGCTGGATTTTGGGGTCAAGGCCCGCTCCAGTGCTGCCGCGATGTTTGTTCCTCCCCGAGCAGTCAGGGCGGCGACCCACTCTTTAGCCTTCTCCAGCGATGCTGGCGTGGCAGGCTGCAACCCATCTCCGTACTCTTCCACGTCCGTGGCAAAACGTATGAGCTGAAAACGATCCCAAGGACGAAGCTGACTCAGGCAGTAGTTCAGTGCCCGTTTGGCATGCTCAATTTTTCCTTTCTCAGCCATCGAGCCACTCGTGTCTATGATCAGTGTCAGGTCGAGTGGCTGTGAGGTGCTCTTGTGCTGATCGGTCGGAGGGGCAAGGAGCGCGCAAAAAAACCCCGGCTCACCTTCCCTCCGCGTTGCCAGAAGGCTGATCGAAAGGTCCTTTTCCCGGTAATCGTAAAAGAGCTCAAAGGTGGGATTTGCATCAAATCGGGTTTTGTCCGTTGGCTCCACAAGGACCCGCTGTCCCGATTCTCGGGTGATTTTCATTTCATGACTCGGTGAGTAGACCGTGCCGAACTCACGCTGCGAGGTTAACTCTACCCGAAACTCCGTCAGGCGGCCTTCCGCTGTTTTGTGCCCTTTGCCAGAACGGGACGGTGCGCGAAGC
The DNA here is from genome assembly GCA_003290465.1 of Candidatus Sumerlaea chitinivorans. Classification (GTDB taxonomy): domain Bacteria; phylum Sumerlaeota; class Sumerlaeia; order Sumerlaeales; family Sumerlaeaceae; genus Sumerlaea; species Sumerlaea chitinivorans. The sequence continues at coordinate 1,477,947 of CP030759.1, read as the reverse complement.
GGTAAACGGTAGCGATAGGTTCCCTGATGCGCTTGCAACGGAGCGCTAAACTCGATCTCGATTTTCTGTGTGTCGCGAGGCGGCACGGGGAAAACCCGCACCCGGAAAATATCGCTGTCCATCCATTCCAAAAGTCCGGGATCCCGCATGCGGCGTACAATCTGCTCATAAATATCGCGTGCTTTCTCGCGTTCGAGGATCTCGCCGCGGACGGGTTTGCCTTCCATGTAGAGCACAAAATCCGTAACATTTGCACCGCGCGGCACCGGGAAGTAAAAATCCGCTTCCTGCCGTGTGGGATTTGGATTGTAGAAGGTCTGGTGGATTCGTGTAACTGAGAGGTCGTTTTTGATTTGAATTTGGATTTGGGCGTCGCGCGGCTCAATGGGAGCAGCTTCCGGTGGGCGGGGGACGAGAATGCCCAAGGAGTATGCTGATCCGACGAAGAACATGCAGGTGGCCCACAGCAGCAACCGGCAGAACGTACTCCGGCTTTGCTTCGGACGGCACCCCTTTGGGATTCTTATTGTACCTGCACAAGCTGCGGATTCTACAAGTGGTTCTGCGCTGGACTTTTTCCGAGCCTGATTCATGATTCATGCTCCGTACGGATATTTGCTTCACAACATTAGACCCGACTCATGCTCGAGAGGTTTGTTAGCGCGGCAAGAGTCGCTGTTTTCCCTGAAAGGAGCGAAGACGATGCAACTGAACCCCATGCGCGAGAAAATCCCTGTGGTGTTGGTTCACGCATTTCCGCTGGACTCCCGAATGTGGCGCGAACAGGTTCGTGCGCTCTCTGACATTGCCGACATCCACACACCAAACGTTCGTGGGTTTGGTGGCAACCGCCTTCACGAGAAGGAACGAGTTGAGGACTGGACGGTCGGACTCTTCGCGTTCGATCTCTTGCAGTACCTCGACAAGGCCGGGATCGACCGTGCGGTGCTTGGCGGGTGTTCCATGGGGGGCTACATTGCATTTGAGTTTTGGCGGCGATACCCCGCGCGTGTCGCGGGAATGATTCTTTGCGATACTCGCGCCGAAGCTGACACACCCGAAGCCCGCGAGAACCGTAGGCAGATGATCGAGCGCGTGCGGCGGGAAGGCACTGGTTTTCTCGCCCAGTTTGCGAGCGAGAAACTTGTGGGCAAAACCACTCGCGAGAAGAATCCCGGCTTAGTCCAAGCGGTTGCCCAATGGGCCACAGAAGCGCCCGCTGAAACCGTGATTGGGGCGCTCCATGCCCTTGCGTCACGTCCCGACTCAACCGACACTCTCCACACCATATCGGTCCCCGTCCTATTGCTCTTCGGTGAGGAGGATATCGTCACCCCACCCGAATGTGGCGAGCGCATGCTCAACGGACTTCCCAACGCACGCATGCACCTGGTGCCCGCGGCAGGGCACCTCAGCCCGCTTGAAGCCCCAGACTACGTAAACGCGCACGTTGCTGACTTCCTGCGGACCACAATAGTCTGAAGGGGCTTCCGCGGATTTCGGAGAGGGTGAGAAATCCGATTCTTTGGGGCACTCAAACCCAAACACAAACATTCCTAAAAAGTAATCCGGCGGGTCCGATTTCTACTGGGTCTGAGTTGCGAAGATTCGTGTTGACAGTTTGCCCCGATTGTTAAAATTGGAACGATCCAAATCTGCTGAAAGAGGGTTGAACAAATGAATGCTCGGCGTCGCTACGGATCGATCGTCTGGATCCTCCTACTATTCACTGTGCTCGTGGGCAATACCATCTGGGGTGCCGCTGCGCTACCTCCATCAATCTCGGTGGCTGAGACCAGTGGCGGCAAATACCGCGTGACGTTCACCTACTCAGGGACTGCATCCACTGCATATCTGGCTGGGTCTTTCAATGATTGGGCCCCCGACAAGCTCGAAATGCTCCCCTCGAATGGTAAATTCAGCGTCACCATCGAGCTCCCCGAGGGAAAGCACAGCTATAAGTTTGTGCTCGACGGTAAGCAGTGGAAGGCAGATCCGCTGAACCCCGAAACCGAGGACGATTCGTTTGGCGGAAAGAACAGTGTTCTGAACCTCACGCCTGAGCGGATAGCGGCGACAAAGCTGGCCCGCGCAAACGACGCCGACGTAGTTAAAAGCTCCGATGGCGACTCCGGCCAGAAGATTTGCCCGTCCGTGAGCGTCCAAAAGCTCCCCGAGGGAAAATTCCGGGTCACGTTCCGCTACAAAAACCCATCGGCCTCCGAAGTGTTCCTTGCAGGCTCGTTTAACGAGTGGAACCCGAACGCTTTAAAAATGCAGCGGGAAGGCGATGAGTTTGTGGCTACGCTCGAGCTCGCAAAAGGTGAGCACGAGTACAAATTCGTCGTTGATGGCAAGGAGTGGAAGGAAGATCCCCAAAACCCCAACAAGGTCTCAAACGGGCTTGGTTCGGAAAACAGCGTGATCCGCTTGCCCGCCGAGTCGAGTGAGCAGGGAAATTCAGCTGCTGCAAGCTCTGAAGAAAAAAAGGATTCTTCGTCCAAATCCGAGCGCGAAGCGTCCGCAAGCGAATCGTCCAGCGCAGATGCTGCGACCTCAGGAAGCGTGCTTCGTCCGTTTCCCTCCGTTGAAATTGAGCCCCTCGGCGGAAAGAAAAACCGCGTGACCTTCCACTTTAAAGCGCCCGGTGCCGAGACTGTGAATCTGGCTGGCACTTTCAACGGGTGGAGCCCAACCGACCGCAAAATGAAGAAGGTGGGCGACGAGTTTGTCTCGACCCTCGTCCTTCCCGACGGCGAGCACCAGTACAAGTTTGTTATCAACCACTCGACTTGGAAAGAAGACCCTCTCAACCCCGTGAAGACAGACGACGGCCAAGGTGGCTTCAATAGCGTGCTGCGGCTTGGCCACGGCGCCCACATCGTCACCTCCGATGCCAAAGTGGGCGACTCGAAGATTGACGCGGACTTTATCTTCCATGACCCGGAATCGATTGATTACTTTAACGTGCTCTCGAAAAACGGGCCCGTCGTGATTCGGTTGCGAACCTTGGCGCACGACGTGCAAGAAGCGTGGCTCCAGCCTTTGGCAAAAGGCAAAGCCGCGGAGAAGCATCTCCTTCGCTCGGTCTACGAGGATGAACGTTTCCAGTTTTTCGGTGTGCGCGTTCCACTCGTCACCAGCTACACCTTCGGAGTGAAAGATGGACAAGCGCAGTTTGTCATCGGGACAGATGAAGCAAAAACACCACCAGCGTCCGTAAAGCCTTTTGAAGTCCAGATTCAGCCCGATAAGATCTTCGAGACGCCTGAGTGGGCTCGCCATGTGGTCTGGTACGAGATTTTCCCTGAGCGTTTCCGCAATGGGAGCAAGGACAATGACCCAACGGGCACGCGCACTTGGACCATGGATTGGGAGCGCCTGTTGCCGGAAGATCAGGGGAAGTTTTTCCCAAGCGTGTTCTTCCGCCGGTATGGTGGGGACCTCCAAGGCGTGATAGAAAAGTTGCCCTATTTGAAATCCCTCGGCGTGGGCGCAATTTGGTTCAATCCGATTTTTCAGTCGGAGTCGCTCCACAAATACGACGCAACCGACTACCGCCACGTGGATGATCAATTTGGCTATGCCGGGGAATACGAAAAAACCGTTGCCCAAGAGGATCTACTCGATCCCTCGACTTGGAAGTTCAATAAGAGCGACAAACTCTTTTTGGAGCTCATCCAAAAAGCCCACGCAGCGGGTATTCGGATTATCATTGATGGCGTGTTCAATCACACCGGTACCAAGCATCCGGCGTTCCAAGATGTCCTGAAAAACAAGCAAAAATCCCGATTTAAGGACTGGTACAACATCACCAGTTGGGATCCTCTCGAATGGGAGGGTTGGTATGGAGTCAAAGATCTCCCTGTCTTTAAGGAAAATGAACACGGTTATGTGGATCCAGCGGTGAAAGAGCACATTTTTGCGATCACGCGCCGTTGGATGGATCCCAATGGGGACGGCGACCCCTCGGATGGCGTTGATGGGTGGCGCCTCGACGTTCCCAACGAAGTCAGCAGCGAGTTCTGGAAGGAATGGCGAAAACTCGTCAAATCGATCAACCCGAACGCCCTCATAATGGGAGAGATCTGGGATCCGCCCAAGCAGTGGCTCCGCGGCGATCAGTTCGACTGCGTGATGAATTACCAGTTCGCCAAAGCTCTCAACCGCTTCTACAATATGGATGGCACGCCGTCACGGTTGGCACAGGACTTTGCAAAGCTATTGTTTGATATTCCGGAGCAAGCCAACTACGTCATGATGAATCTCATGAATTCTCACGACACCGATCGGCTTGTTTCCATGCTTTATAACCCGGGGCGTGAGTACGATAATGGCAACCGCATCCAAGATTTGAAACCGGGCCAGACTTACAAGACGGAGAAACCCACCACCGCAACCTACACCAAAATGAAGGCTGTGGTGGGGGTCCAGTTTGCCTACGTTGGTGGCCCGATGATTTACTACGGCGACGAGGCTGGAATGTGGGGAGCCGATGATCCGAGCGATCGCAAGCCGATGATCTGGAAAGATCTCGAACCCTACGAGAATCCGCAAGACAACTACTTTATGCATGACGTGTTTGCTCACTTCCAGCGGTGCGCCGCGATTCGCAACACGTTGCCTGCTCTCCACGTGGGAGAATTTGAAACTCTCCTTGCCGACGACGCTAAGCAGGTGTTTGCCTTCCGGCGCTGGACCGACCGTCAGACTGTGATCACAATGACGAACAAGTCCGACCGCGAACAAGAGGTCGTTCTCGAACTGCCATCGAAGAGTCCGGCTCGGTATGTGGATGTGCTGAATTCCCCAGATGTGAAGGTGGTGCCCGCGACAAAGCTCGACAAATCAGACGTCACGAGAATTGACGTTTCGCGGGCCAAGCCGGAGTTCAAAGCGGTAAATAACCGACTGATCGTCAAGATGCCACCCACTTCCACGCGGATACTTCTGGGCTTGTGATAGAAGATCCATGACTGGGAAGCCTCACACACGCAGTCGCTGGCGTCACTGGTGGCGCTGGGTTACCATTGTGCTCTTTGTTCTGCCGGCGCTGGTGCCGATGGTTGTGCTTGTGGGGTTTCCTCTGCTCCAAACGATCTTCTTCAGCTTCACAAACCTGAAGGAGAAGAACTTTGATCTCTGGACGTTGGGGCTCGCTCCGGCTGAAAATGCCGGGGCGTGCCCTGCTGGCGCGCCTGCTGAGGTGCAACCACGCGGGCCCGCTGCACGTGCGGGAATGCAGGGTAAAGTGTGTGTAGTTAGCGTCAATGACCAGTCGGTGAAAAATGCTGCAGGCCTGCGCCGGGCGCTGGAACGCGCACAGCGGGAGTTTCTCCACCAAGGCAAACGTGAGGTACGGATCACCTACGCGACTCCAGATCAGACGACAGCGACGGCGCTCCTTCGATTTGCTCGTCAACCATTCGATTGGCGGATTGACCCCAAACGCGATTCGTCCACATGGGGGCTTGTGGGGATTGAAAATTATAAGCGCATTCTCGTGCCCACCCGCGATAATCAAGACGCTTGGCAGTTCTATAAGATCCTTGGGGTAACCGTCCTCTGGACCGTTCTCAACGTGGCGTGCCATTACGTCTTTGGGTTTATCCTTGCCTTGCTCCTGAATCGCAACGTGCCCGGCACACGCATCTATCGGGTGCTTCTTATGCTGCCGTGGGCCGTGCCGGTGTATGTATCTGCGTTTTCGTGGCGTTGGCTGTTTAACTCCCAGTACGGCTTTTTCAACGTCGTCCTGCAAAAGTTAGGGCATTCACCCATCCCTTGGTTAAGCGATACCCTCTGGACGTTTGTTGCCGTCACGATCACAAACGTTTGGCTCGGCATTCCCTTTATGATGATTAGCCTCCTGGCTGGCATGCAGGCGATCCCAAAAGATCTCTACGAATCCGCCCAGATTGACGGATGCAATCGCTGGCAGCAGATTCGCTGGGTCACCCTGCCCATGCTCCGACCCGTGAGTATGACGATAGTCTTGTTAGGCGCAATTTGGACGTTTAACATGTTCAACGTCATTTGGCTGGTGCAAGGCGGAGGAACGACAGTCGAGATTCTTGCGACCTACGCATTCCGTCTGTTCCGTGACTACCACGATTATGCTGGAGCTGCTGCGTATGGAACAGTGATCTTTCTGCTGCTCTTGGTCTTTAGCCTCTTTTACCTCAAGCTCCTTCATCGTGAGGAGGAACTCTACTAATGCGTCGTGCCACCCGCACAGCGATTGCGACTCACTTTTGGCTCATCCTTGCCTCGATCATCTCTATTTTCCCGATCGTTTGGGTAGTTTCGACTTCCCTGAAGTACAAAGAGGACGTTTATCAGACCACGCGGATCGAAGTGATTCCCTCGCGCCCGAATTTTAGCAATTATGTGGAAGTGCTCACGATGAACAATGGCATCTTCCTGACGTGGTTCCGCAATTCCGCTTTGGTTGCGGGGGCAACTGCGCTTTTCGGTGTCTTGCTTGCCGCAAGTGCAGCCTATGCCTTCTCGCGTTTCTCTTTCCGCGCAAAGAAGCCCCTGATTTTCTTTTTCCTTGTAACGCAGATGTTTCCGGGGGCCGTGCTTCTCGTTCCCCTCTATTTTTTACTTCAACGAATGGGTCTGCTCGGCTCTTTTCCCGGGCTAATCATCGCTTACTGTACGGTGAGTCTGCCCTTTGGCGTATGGATGCTGAAGAGTTACTTCGACACAATCCCCAAGTCACTGGATGAGGCTGGCATCGTCGACGGGCTGAGCATTTTCGGAGTCTTTTGGCGAATCATCGTCCCACTCAGCCTTCCCGGCATCGCAGTAACAGCCTTTTTTGCATTTCTCACTGCGTGGAACGAGTACATGTTTGCGCTGGCTTTCATGACAGGCGAGAAGAACTATCTTTTGCCCGTGGGAATGGCTGCGGCGTTTGGGGACCAATATCAGACATTCTGGCATTTGATGGCTGCGGGGTCCGTCCTCACCACCCTCCCTGTGCTGGCAGTATTCGTCTTTGCGCAGCGTTTCTTGATTAGTGGCCTGACGCAAGGTGGCGTGAAACAGTAGGGAAGGGGCCGCTGCGGAGTCCTCCGCGCCGGGAGCAAGGCTTAGCCGGTGCAGAGAAAGCCTTCTCTTCCTCACCTTTATGCTCGTACAAGTGTCGCGCTCCGCCACACGAAGTCCCCGCGAGTTTCCATTGGGTCCGTCACTCACAATGCAGGAGGTTGTGTTTCGGTGGCTCGCTTCTCTCGTTGGCTTAGGGCCGACCATGCCACAATATGGGAGGCAATCCAGATGGCATACGTGTAGTACGCGAGATTGCGCCTAAGAGTATAGTTCGTAAGGCCGTAGATCTGGATTGCAAGTTCGAGCGCCAGGAATGTGAGCACTGTTACAAATACGGCTCCTCGTGTTGCTCGCAGTGCCATTCCCAACACAGCGATTCGGAAAAACACGAACGCGAAAAACGCGCCGGCGGATACCACCCCGCTCTCGAACGCGATCTCCAACCATTGGTTGTGGGAATGGCTCATTCCCTCAGTGGTTCGTTTCATTTCAGGGAAGAGGTTCGCAGACACTCGTTCGAAGACTTCATATCCGTAGCCCCACCCCAAGATGGGGCGTTGCCCGACCGCAGCAATTGTGGCGGACTGAATCAGGAGCCGAGCGCCTACCGACGTCTCCGTCCCCGGGCGGTAGGCTTTAAGTTCCAAAGCGTCGCGTAGCCGTTCGCGTCCACTTTGAGGGAGGAGCCCCCATCCGGCAGCTCCGAGTAACAGTAGGAGTGCGACTGTCCAGACTGCTTTCCCCCGCCAATAGCTTATGGCTCCCAGCCAGAGCGTCGCAACGCCAATCGCTGCACCAATCAGTGCGCCCCGAGTGAGACCATAAATCAGAGCCACAAACGCCAGCAAAGCACTTCCCCAAATGTAGAGGCGCAGGCCTATGAGCGTTGCGCCCAACGCCGTGAGCAGAAACATCGCACTCATTGCGTAAAACGAGGCCCGGTTGTGATGCGTGAAAGGAAACTGCAAATGAGGGGCAGCACTTGGATTCTGTGGTTCAACGCGGATCCATCCGTCGTAGCCGTAAACGGTTGAGGGGAGCAGACCGAGACGGTGCAGCGTGCCCACTGCCGCCATAGCAAGGACGGAGATTCCCAGAATGAGTGCGACTCCTACGAGAACCCTTCGCAGATATCGGACAAGCGCTCTATGAGTTAAGGTCTTCGGAAACACTTCGATCGCAAAGAAGTAGAGGGCCACCAGCGGTGCGAGTTCGTATGCGAAAAGTTTCCACGCAGTGCGGGGATAGGGGGAGCGAAAACACGCAAGATAGACCAGCACTGCATACATAGCGAGCGCACATCCAGAGAAGCGCAGGAACCTGAGGCCCCGCTGCGTCTCGACGATTGGCGGCCCCTCGGGCGCAGAACAACCCGTTGGAGACGAATCGCCCCGTGCGGAGCTGGAGACCCACGTGAAGAAAGCATACACAGCGCAGGGCCACAATAGCCAGATGCCGTAACGCAACCATCCCGCGATCGCCTCGCGTATGGGAGCTCCACCTGCAATTGCGAGACCCATCCCCATCGCTGTTGTCGCGACGAAGACAACGACAGAGCGCCTCTTATCGCTGCTCCAAAACCGTTCCTTGAGAATTTCCCACCATTTGTAGACGCCAACTCGCGGGGTGACGCCTATTTCACCTTCAAGGGTGGCGTGGGACGAGGCCGCACTTCTCTCGGGCCAAAGCTTGAGCCCCACGAACCACAAGATGAGACACCAAGCAAGTTTTGAGAGGATTGCATCCGCTCGTTTGTCCCCTAAGACAAGCACGAGGCCAACTAATGCGGCGCCTAAAATAACACGGGCTGCGATGAGATCACGCCGGAGACCTTGGGCTGTTTCTGGCAAATTCGAGGGGGGAACGCCCGATGCGTCTGATGTTCCGCTGCCGCTCAGGCTCGTCTCGCTGTGGGCAGAAGGATTTGTATCTTGCAGCATCACCTCAAGCATACCCTTCCCACGGAGAGAGTGCCCCTGCAAGGATGTTCTGGATGCACGATGTCCTTAGAACACACATAACCAAATTGCCCGAGAAGTTGCCAAAGAGTGTTTGTCTGAAAACGAAACTTTCTGCTTGCTCAATAAAGAACGATTTGTGAAACTCGATACAAACAAGAAAACCAAAGGGGGCGAATCGTCTTCTCTAAACTGCGAGAACTGCCACCTTTCCCAACCAAAGGAAACTTCCGTTTTGTATTTCAACGAACGTTTTTGACCGAGAAACGAGGTGCCAATCATGAAAAGGTTAGCTATCGTTGCGGCTTTGTTCGGGGCCGTCGCGTTTTGTTCTGCAGAGTCACCCAACACGATTGCCTATTGGGTAACGCAATCGAATATTATTCCGGGATATGCCACGCAAATGGCTGGTGCAGCCGTGGTAGGGGATTACCTCTACATCCTTGGCGGGAACAACAGTGTGGATGGCGACACTGGTCGTGTTTGGAGGCTCAAAATTGACGCGGCTACAGGTGCGCTAAGCGACTGCACCGCCATGACCACTTTGCCAGCGATGAACAACTTTGCCTATATCAGCGAGCAAGTGGAAGCCACAGCCAGCGGGATTTACGTGGTCGGTGGTGGTTATAACCTCACAGGCCCCAACCGCAACAATGTCTGCTCTATCGGGGTGGATGCGAATGGTAACTTCACAGCCGGGTCTTGGTCGCAGAGCCCAGCCCTCCCGGGGGGCTACGACCCGGAGCTCGGTTCTGCGGTGATCGCGTCGAACGGATACCTCTATGCAATGGCGGGTGACAGCGAATCCGGCACACCGCCTTTGTACGACGTTTGTGTATATGCGCCCGTCTCCGCGAATGGTGGCTTGGGTGCGTTTAGTACCGGGACGACGCTTCCCTCTGCGTGCTACTTCTCGGCCAACGCGGCTGTAGGCAACTACATCGTTCTCCACCGCGGTCTGTTGACTAAGGGCGTGAACACCTCGGTCACCACGAATGTTTATCTGGCGCAAGTCAACAACGACGGGACCATGGGCTCGTGGGTCGAGCAGACCGCCGCTGCACTTCCCGCTGGCCGTTACGGTGTTGCAATGATTGCTGTCGAAGACACAGTTTTCGTGCTTGGTGGCCGTGCGTCAGGCGGAACGCCACAGAACAACGTGTGGCGCGCTCAATTAAGTGGTGGTGCCCTCGGGGCCTGGCAATCTTCTGATGCCCAACTGCCGGACGGCGTACGTTACCATGCCGCCGTCTATTCGCCGGTCAGTAAGAGCATTTACGTTGTGAGCATTCGTCGCGCCTCCGATGGGGCGGTTTCTAATGAAGCTTACATTTCGTCGCCGCTATTTCCGCGCACCGTCTCAGCAGCAGCGTCGGATTGGAGTCTTTTCGAGTAACCCGAACCGGTAGCGCGAGCTTTGCTGCTACGAGGATTGCGGTGGAGGCAGGGAGCCGTGCGCTCCCTGCTTTTTCTTGTCCTCTCAATTGTCCCCACCGGCACTGGATTAGGGTTGAAGAAGCCTTGGCAGTGTACGGCGCGTATCCGTTCGTATCAGGAATTGCTCCACCCGTAGCGGAGAAGTAGTGCCGTTCACCAAGCGCCATCCACCTCATGACTTCGACCACTCAGCGCATTTCTCGTTGCAGGCCATCCGCTCTTTCCTGCATGGCTTACCTTAGCTCATGAGTGTGTCAGCGATCGTTGGAGAAAAACAAAATCCGAGGCAATCGGCACCTGCCAACAACTCAATTCTACGGGTGGAGGGCTTGAGTGTCTCGTTTCCTATCGGAAGGACATTCTGGGGACGCCCAAAGGCGTGGCTCCATGCAGTTCGTGATGTGAGTCTAACGGTAGCCCAGCGCGAGACGCTTGCGTTGGTCGGGGAAAGTGGGTGTGGCAAGACCACATTGGCGCGCGCGATTCTGCAACTAATTCGCCCACAGAAAGGCGCGGTTTACCTCGGCAACTCCCCCAATCTTGTGGAGCTCACAAACCGCCAACTGCGTCCGTACCGACGCCAAATGCAGATGATCTTCCAAGATCCGTTTAGCTCGCTCAACCCGCGCATGACGGTCGGAAGCATTTTATCCGAGCCGTTGATCATTCACCGGCTTGCGCGGGGTGCTGAACGAAGGGCACGAGTTCATGAACTCCTTCGAGAGGTTGGGTTGGATCCAACCTCGGTCAATCGATTTCCGCATGAATTCAGCGGTGGACAGCGCCAGCGGATCGGCATTGCGCGCGCGCTTGCGGTTGAGCCGCGTATCATCATCGCCGACGAGCCCGTGAGTGCACTGGACGTTTCGATCCGCTCGCAAATCATCAATCTTCTTGCGCGGCTTCAGGAGGAACGGGGGCTTTCGTACCTGTTTATCTCCCACGATCTCAGTGTGGTTCATCATCTGAGCCACCGAGTCATGGTTATGTATCTTGGGGCAGTTGTTGAGGAAGCGAGCACCCGTGACCTCTTTGCTGAGCCTCTTCACCCTTACACGGAGGCGCTGCTCGCGGCCGTCCCCCGCCCAGATCCCAAGACGCGAACCCAAAAGCTTATTCTGGGTGGCGACGTACCGTCGCCGGTTGCTCCACCCACCGGGTGTCCCTTTCACCCACGTTGTCCCCGCAGGTTTTCGCCCTGCGAGAGCATTGTCCCGGAGTTGCGGGAAGTGGCGGCTGGCCGTCGCGTAGCATGCCACCTCCACGACCCAGCCTATCAGAGCAGGGCCTAAAGCCAGCTACGGGAAAAAGATTGGTGACTAACTCGCGGACAAAGGCAGGCACACACAAACGCGATAACCTCCCCGAAACACGAAGCGATGAGAAGGCATGCACTCGACGAGCCAGAAGACCTTCGGTGGGTAAGAGTGTTGTGCAGAATTCGTTGCGCACACTCTTCACTCCTGCGGCCTGTTTGGTGAATTGGGAATTGAAAATATAACCTCCAAGCATGCCTGAAAGACGTTGAGCCCGACATCAAATCGTTCAAAACATGCGGTTTGATTCGGCACACGATGAACTTTCATACGAATATTAGAAGGGAGAAAGCGAGATCTCGTGACCAAGCGGTTTTTTCGAGCAAAAGCAGCATGGATTGATGGACATCGCCTTGCCCAAAATGTTGTGATAGCCGTTGCTAATGGCTTTGTTGAAGATATTTTTCCCAGCTCCATGTGTCCGATCGCACCTACTGACGGATCCATTGTTGATGTTGATCTCTTGCTTCCCGGCTTCATCAACGCGCATTCGCATCTCGAGTATTCCTTTTGTCGAGGCAAGCTCCCTCGAGGGAAGATCCCTTTCACCGAGTGGATCGAAGCCCTCACCGAGCTGAAGTCGGAAGCAGATGAGTCCCAGATTTGCGAATCCGCATCAGAAGCGATTCGCGAAATGGTTGCCGGGGGCGTGACCACGGTCCTCGATTGTGCTCATCGGCCGGAAATGGCCGCGGTGCTGGCAGAGAGCTCGGTGCGCCACTTTATCTTCTGGGAAGTGTTGGGACTCACGCCAGAGAAGGCTGTGGCCTCCATGGCGGAACTGGTCCGCAAGCTCGAGCTACCCCGAGGGAAGATGTGTCTTGGTATGGGAGTGAATCCCCATGCTCCTTACAGTGTTGGGCCAGATCTCCGGGTGGAGCTGCGTGATTTCTTGGCCCTTCACCGCGATCTTGCGACAGCATGGCATCTTGCCGAAGTTTCAGAGGAGATTGAGTTGTTGGAAACGGGCGCAGGACATTTTGCTGAATTTCTGGAGCGGCACGGCTTCCCGCCCCCGTTCGAAGAGGTGCCCAAGTGTTCGCCTCTGGAGTTTCTACAGAAAGCCGAGTTATTCGATCGGCTGGATCTGGCCTTCCACTTCAACTTTTTCACGAAAAATGAGGCCAAGCTTTTTGCGCCCCCACGCGGTGTGGTGCACTGCCCCTCCACGCATCGGTATTTTGAGCGAGATCCATGGCCAATCTCGGAGCTCCTTGCCCGCGGAGCGAATGTGTGTTTGGGGACGGACAGCTTGGCCAGTGCCGATACCCTGAACCTTTTTGAGCTGCTTCAGCAGGTGGGCCGAGACTATCCAGCCGTAACGGGGCCACAATTGTTGGACTTTGTAACGCGAAATCCTGCGCGCACGCGCCCTTTGGCAATGTATCATCTTGGCGTGATTACCAGAAAAGCGCCAGCAGACTTTGTTGCGCTCGAGACACGTTGCTCATTGAGCGCTGATCTGAAAACGATTCTCATTGCACCTGAAACGCGCCCTGTTGCCACCTTTATTGCGGGTGAGAAAGTGACCCCATGACCGTCAACCTTGCCGCTGCGTCAATTTCGCTTTGTGCACTTGCGGCAGGTGTTTTGGCAAGTGGGCTTGGGGTTATCGGACGGCACGTTCCGCCGCATTGTTTCCTTGCCCGTACGAGTCGCATTGAAATTCTCCTGCTGGGCATTGTCCAAGGACTCGCCATTGCTACTGTTTTGGGGCTCGCCTTAGGTTATCTGGGTATTTTCAGCGTCGCACTGTGGGTTGCTTGCCTGACTGTGATTGCTCTCGTCCGAGCTCGTGCCGTTTGTTGGGGATTGCGGGCTCTGGTAGGGGGCGATTTCCACAAGAGCGATTGGGGAGCAATAGGTCTCTCTCTCGCCGTATTCGCGTATGGCATCGTTTTGCGTTCACACCAAATCCAAGCGTTTCGTGACGAGGGGATCTATGTTGCCACCGGGATCCACTTGGCTCGCACGGGGGGCTTTCAATGGATAGATCCGTTGGTTGCGACGTTTGGGGTTGGCCCAGCGTCACATTTATTTACCGATCTTCAGGACCTTTTTCGTGGACATCCAAGATTCTTGCGTCTGCCCGGGTTCTATTTGTCAGACTTGGTGCGTGGCACTGTTCAACCTCAATTCCTTCACGGCTACGAAGTTTGGGTGGCGGCTGCATATGCGATTGCTGGCCCCCAAGCGGCAGCCTGCGTAAACGCGGCATTCTCTTCGCTGGCAATTCTTCTCGTGTTCTTAGTCGGGCGGCGTCTCTTTGGCAGTCTGGGGGGGCTGGGCGGTGCCCTTCTCTACAGCCTAAATCCAGCGTTTCTGTGGTATGCTCGAACCCCCGCGAATGAGCCGATGATTCAGACGCTGATTTGGGGGGTGTTGGCTGTTTACGTGGTGGCTCGCCAGTCTTCGGGTGGAGATTCTCGCGCCGCATCGCCGTCCGTGGCGCCACCGCTGTTTCCATTGTTCCCCACACTCCTGCCTCTCGCGGCGGCGATGTTCACCAAGTTCTCTGCATGGTTTTTTCTCCTGCCGGTTGCATTCGATTTGTCATACAACACAGGTCGGAGTGTGTACGTAAGGCGTGCCACTCTCATGGTGACTGTGGTGGGTCTTGCTGCGACTGCGTATCTCCACGCCGCTATTTTTGCTGCGGACTATCTCTACGGGATGATTCAGTTTACCGCAGCACGAGTCGGCATTTCCCACAACTTCTTCCCCGTCGTGTGGCTTTTAGCAGTTGCGAGTTCAGTCGCACTGGGAGCCATTGTGGCCTCATGGCGACCTGCCGTTGGCCGGGCTCTGGGCCGAATAAACATGGGGGTGTGGGGCGGGATCCTCGTGCTCTTGCCACTTGTGTGGGGAGCTCAGTATTGGTTGCGGGCGCGTGTGCCGAGACTCGATCTGTGGGCTGAGAGTACAAACCTTGTCGAGCTCACCCTGTACCTGCCCGCACACGGTCTGTTTGCGTATTTTGGGCTTGTGGCCCTTACCCTCTCCCTTGCCCGTTCGGGTTCAATGTCTGACTTGAGCGCCCCGCATGGTGAATCATACCCCAACGGGGGGCGCGGTCGAAACTCGTGGGTTTGTGCGCAGGGAATGAGCTTGCTGCTGCTGATGGTTCTCGGAGCGTCGTTATTTGTCGTGCGGCGGAACCTCGATGCGAACCATCCCTGGGCAGCCCGCCGTTGGCTGGTGATTCTCATTCCATTTCTGAGCTTGATCACAGCTTACGGAGTTGGAGCGCTTGGCGAGTGGGTGGCACGCCTCAGGAGATTCGCGAGTCCGGCGCGTTGGCTATACCTCATCAAGAGCGCTCTTGCACTACTGGTCGCGGCCAGTGTGGCGCATCAGTTGGTAACTCGTTCTTGGTACTTGGTCACCATACCCAACACGCGTGGGGCGATCCCTCAAGTGGACCGGTGGACGACGATTTTACGCCCCAATGATTTCGTGTTGCTCCAGCCCCATATTTTAATCGCCCAGTATGGCGCCTACCTAAAAGCGCGATTCAACATAGAGGCCTACGTTCAACCCAACGAACGAAAGGCGTGGACCGAAACGCGGAAGTTGCTCCTTGACCGTCGCCTTCCATTCGGCCGGGCAATTTACCTGACGGAAGAAGTCATAGAGACTACCACCTCCACACCGTTACGCTTACTTGGCGAAATCCCTCTCAATTACCGGCAGGTGGTCGAAGGGGTGCACGAGCTTCCCAGCCGCATTGATACGGTAAGCACCATACTAAGGTTCTACGAGGTTCAGCCCGAAAGACTTGCTGCTGGATGGTGTCCTCGACTTGGCGATCCAGTGCCAGAGCGTCCGCCGGCAGACCCGCCTATCGTACTCAAGATGGACCGAATGGCTGAACCTTATCTTCTCTATGGATTTTTCGCGCCGACTCCAACCGACGACGGTCATTGTTACCGATGGACGAACGGCACGGGCCGGATTGCGATCGGGAAGCTACTCAAATTCCCAATCAACCGTGACAAGCTTTCGATAGCTGCTGTGATGCACTCGGGGCGGGAGTCCCAGTCGGTGGATGTGCACTGGTATCTCGATTTCGAGCAACCGCAGCGGGCTCGAAAACTGGGTGTCACGACTATAAGGGACGGGTGGGAAACCTATCGGATGGAGATTGAAGCGTCCCAACTGACTCCAGAGTCAACCTTGGACCTTCAGTCGCTGCGCCCTGCGGTTGGTTCGACTCCCATCGGGCGGCTGGGGATCATCGTGGACGAGATTCGTATCGAGTAAATTGCGCACCACATCGTTCTCCCACCTGATATGACCACGAAAGGCTTCGATTTGCCGCTCCATGGCTGCTATGTGCCAGCAGTTTGTTACAGGTTGGGCTCTCTGGAGAATTGACAGAGTCGCGTCGAACTGCAAGTTAGAGCCCATTGAACAAGGAGAATGAGCTCATGAAGCATTTAGGCGCCGTAGGGATTCGACTCGTAGGCTTGTGGTTTGTTATGGCCATGCTGGTTGGCTGTATGGCCATTAGGGCTGGATCACCCACCCAGTCAACGCGACAGGACCTCCGCCCAGCGAAAGAGGTTGCGCTCTTCGAAGGGGAGTGCGACCGACCTGTGAAGGAACTTGCAGTGGTGGACAGTTTCCGCGCGAAGAAGCTCGACGAGAAGACCGTGGAGCACATGATGAGGGATCTTCAAGCCAAGGCGCAGGCTGTCGGGGCCGATGCAGTCATTCAGGTTCGCAGGCTCCGAACAAATCACGAAGGTTTTGTCAGCAATCCCCGCACCCCATTTCCTTCGGTCATGCAGGGAAAATGGAATGAATACTTTTTCCGCGGTACCGCGGTCAAGTATACTCGATAAGGAAGGATAAGCCTGACGTGCGACGCCTTGTCATTCTCGCAGAAGGATCCTTCTCCGTCTTCAAAGCCAAAACCGCTGTAGGCGTTATTCGCTACTCGCCAAATCAAACTGTTGCTGTGGTGGACAGTACCCAGGCCGGCAAAACGGTTCAGGAGGTGCTTGGGTTTGGAGGGGAAATTCCAATCGTTGCTTCTGTTTCCGATTCTTTGCAATTCCAGCCAGACACTCTTCTTATTGGGATTGCCCCCACAGGCGGTCAATTGCCCCCGCATTTTCGCAAGGAAGTTCTGTGCGCAATCGAGCACGGACTCGACGTGTGGAGTGGATTACATGAATTCCTGAGTGAGGATTCCGAGCTTTCCCATGCAGCTAACGCTGCAGGCGTGACCATCTGGGATGTTCGCAAACCCCGCACCGGGCTTGTCGTCGCATCGGGACGAGCACTTCACACCCGCGCGTTTGTAGTGCTTACGGTCGGCACGGATTGCAATTCAGGAAAGATGACCACAGCCCTTGAACTTGAAAAGTTTGCGCAGGGGCGTGGCTGGGATGCACGTTTTGTCGCCACTGGTCAAACGGGAATTCTCATTGAGGGCAAGGGTACACCTCTCGATGCTGTGCCGGGCGACTTCATGGCTGGTGAGGTCGAATGTCTGGTCATGGAGCATGACGCGGAAGGCGCAGACGTGATTTTCGTGGAAGGGCAGGGCGCCCTCCTGCACCCCGGCTTCGGTCCGGTAACCCTCGCGCTAATGTTGGGGGCGATGCCGGACGCGATGCTGCTTTGCCACGTCGAAGGGCGAACAACCTATCGGCCAGATCATACCGTCCCCTTACCATCCATGTCGCTTGTCATCCAGACCTACGAAGCACTCCTTCAACCATATAAAGCGCCTCGCATTCACGGAATTTGCCTGAACACCGTTGAGCTGACAGATGCCGAAGCAAAACGCGCCATTGAGCAGAGAAAGGCCGAATCTGGTTTGCCCGTATGCGACCCTGTTCGCACTGGGGTAGCTGAGATTTGGGAAGCTCTGGAGCCATTGGTCCGACAAAAGCGTTCTCAGACAAAAGCTGCGAAGTCGGTATAGGACAGCTCGACCTGATCGAAAAGCTACGTGAAGTGTACGCGTTTAGGACCATTGCCTTTCGGAATTGAAAGACTGCTTCACAAAGGGAGTCGCCTTTGCAGATTGTGTTGCGAATTCAGCCCGAAGGCACGCAAGTCCTTATACCCGCTTCATTGCCTTTGCCAGAGGCACTTCTCACGGCGGGGACAGCGATTGCCTTGCCTTGCGGCGGAAAGGGGACGTGTGGGCGGTGTCGCGTGAGATTCCTAGGCACTGCACCAGTGCCGACTCCCGAGGAATTTGCAGAGGTTTCCTCGAATGAGTTAGAGGCTGGGTGGCGGCTCGCGTGTCGCCATATTCTGACTGACTCCGCAGAGATTTATGTTCCCCCCTCGTCGCAATGGGTGCCCGCAAAAGATTTCTTTGCGCAAATGCCCGCCGTCTGGGCCCACCGATATCGTCGTTTTCTCCTTAGAGTCCCCAACCACTGCTCATTGCAGAGCGAAGACTTGCGCGCTTACGTCAATGAGCATCTGCGCCAGCACGGACATACTCATCCAACGTGGCTCGGCCGCGCTCCGTTGGATCTTCCAAAGTCCCTATCATACACCCCAACCCGGCTCCAGGTGGATTTATACGACGACTATGTGCTTCGAGTGCACATCAGCGAAAGAGCAGCTACTCGCTCCCCACTTGGTTTAGCGGTGGACGTTGGCACCACGACCCTTGCAGCAGCACTTGTGGACTTAGAGACCGGAGAAGTGCTCGCAGCGGACTCGACACTCAACCCTCAAGCACGCGTGGGGGCGGATGTGATGAGTCGAATCAGATATGCCATGGAGTCTCCCGAGGGAACAATGCGCCTCCACGAGGCCGTCGTACGCGGCATCGAAGAGTTGTCGCGGCGCTTGATTCAAAGCACCCCGCATGCTTACAAGGATATTCTTGTTGCTGTTGCGGTTGGGAATCCAACGATGATGCACACTTTATTTGGGGAATCCCCCCAGAGTCTTGGCCAGGCACCTTATTTTGGGCTTTGGTACGGTCCCCGCATCGAAGCTGTCTCCTGTGGCCAATTCGAACTTCTGCCTCACCTTCTCCTCGTTGGCGGCCCAATGATTAGTGGGCACGTTGGCGCCGATCTCGTAGCGGCTGTTGTGGCCACGGGACTCTTGGCCCAGCCTCAACCAGTTTTGCTGCTCGATATCGGCACAAACTGTGAACTTGCGCTTTGGGACGGCCAAACCTTGTGGGTCACGTCTGCTCCAGCAGGACCCGCGTTCGAAGCGGCAACGATCAGTAGCGGGATGCGAGCAGAACCCGGCGCCATCGATCATGTTGCGTTCACGTCCGACGGGCAAGTGCTCATCCACACCATAGGCGGGGGACCACCCAAAGGAATTTGTGGCGCCGGTCTGATTGATGTGTTGGCACTGCTTCTGGAGATCGAAGGGGTGGACGCTGCTGGAAATCTGCAGCCGGCCCGTGAGTGCGTAGAAAGCCTTCGAATCCAGCCAAGCGCACATGGACCCATTTACGAACTCAGCATATTTGCACATGGCTCTCAAGTTCCAGTAACTCTGACCCAAGCCGATGTTCGGGCTCTTCAACTGGCAAAGTCCGCAATCCGTGCGGCTCTGGAAGTTCTCTTGCACGAAAGCCAGATCACTCCCGCTAAGCTTACGCGGATCTATTTAGCTGGTTCTTTTGGTGCCCATCTGCGAGCTTCAAGTTTGCAGCGCATTGGTGTTTTACCTGAGGACGTTGCTCCGGATCGAATCCTGTCAGTGGGTAACGCAGCGGGAGCTGGAGTTGTCCACATGTTGTGTCGGCGGGAAGCATGGGAACAAGCGCTTCAGGTTGCTCGGTCCGCAAAGTATGTCGAACTCGCGGGGATGCCACTTTTTGACGAGCTCTTCATCGAGCACATGCAGTTTCCCTCGCGCCCTTAGAAATCTGCGGTCAGAAAGGGATTGCCGGACGTGAGAGCTCCGTACAGCGCATAGCTTAGTGCAGAAGAACGCGTTTCATCAGCCCTGGGGTTTTTCATGGGGCGAGGCAGGCTGTCTTCTGCCACGCCGTCTTGCCGGGTCGAACGGAGAGACAAAATCGCCCACGTCGCTAAACCTACGATGTGGCCAAAAGGATCTATCGTGTATCACGCTTCACGATGATTAGCGAGCTTGTTTACTGAGTTTGCGCCTTACGCTCTTCTTCTTGCAGCGTCCGCCGCAAGCGATCCAAGTTCGGCATATTTTTGAACCGACGCGCATAGTCCTCGAGTAACTTTTGCGCCGCTTTCACTCCACGCAAGTCCCGCTCGAGTAGGATCGCCATATTGCACGCCGCGATGGCGTCTTCCTCGTTGTAATGGGTCCATTTTGGCCCAAGTTCTCCACTTTCCGGACGCTGTTTGGCCATTAGCTCAACGGCTTGTCGGAACGAAGCAGACGCTTCCTCTTCGCGCTTCAGCGCATGAAGGATGTATCCTTTCATCAGATAAAGCTGAAAAGCTTCGGGATTGCTTTCGATGCCCTCATCCAGAAACTTGATGGCTTCAAGCAACTGTTCGTCTTTACCGAGAGATTTCAGCCACCATGCCCCGATCATGTACGCGCGCACATTCGTGGGATCAACGAGCGTGGCAAGGCGATACCAGGGGAGGAGTTCTATGCCACCGCGATGCTCGTGCGGAAGACGTGGGTCGCGCCAAGGTTTCACCTCGCGTTCGAGTGCACCGATGAAGCCGCGGAAATCGTTTTCTGGCGTTCGGATTAGTGTCGCGGGTTCGTGGTGAAGCTCTTCTTCGGTCGTATGTTCGTCATGAGTTTGCAATGGCATCATGCTCGCCACGTGAGGCGTCGTCGTATGTTCGTCCTTCATCTGCTGCGTGTGTTCGACTTCCCCAGAGCGCGCCAGTTCGTCAGTGTCGATATGTGGCATGTAGGCCACGCCGCCATGAAGATAGCGCTCCGTCTTGATGAACAACATATCGCTGAGATTCGTGCGAAACTCACCCAGAATTGTGGCGATGGCGCTCGAATTGCGCAATTGTTGTGCGCGAAAATCCTCCGATCGTTTCAAACGTAGGCCTTCGTCACGCTGAATTAGACGGCTGAACGCCGGCAGTAATGCATAACAAACGAGGCAGACCACCGTCAGTGCGGCAAGTTTTCGTTCATGTGTCACAACCTTCGCAGTCATGGTCACACATTCCTCCGCACAAACAGAGTTGTGCCCACTGTCAGCGCCGTGGCGATGATCACCGCGCCGTAAAATAGACGTAAGAAAAACTGCGTTGGTGAGAGCGCTGGAAGTCCGTCCGTGTATGCCGTGACCAAATTCAAGAGCTGGAAATCAGGAATGTAGCCGAACAGCCAGTTCGCAGTATCCCTGCCAATGACTCGGCTCATACGGGCAGTTAGCATGTTAACAAGCTTGCTTCCTGGGAAACACAGGAGAAGTAATACAATCAGATTGACTGCTTTGGGCAAAAACAGTGAGAAAAAAAGGCCCAAAGCCGAAATCATGCCTAGAGACACAAACTGAAGCATCAGAGCTTGAGCCAACATCACAGGATCATAGGCCTCAAGTTTAGGCACGGGCACCCAGCCCATAAGAAAGAGAACGAAAGTTGTCACAGCTCCCGCCAAGGTTGCGGCAAGCCACTTTCCCACAAAGAGCTGAAGACGCGTGATGGGCTTTGCGAGCAATGGGTAAATCGTACGGTTTTCAATTTCATCGGGGAGTGCACGGATGGCGGTGAGTAAGGCCATGACGTGGCCAAGACCAAACGCCAACGTCATTCCAAGGTTTAGCACGAAGGTACCTGTGGCCGGGTTCTCGATCCCCACTACTTGAACCAAGACGGCCCCGATCAAGAATAATCCCATTAGTAGAAGCAAAGCATAGAATTCACGCCTCCGAATGGCTTCCAGTAGCATTGCCCGAACCAACAAGAGTACAGGCGAAGTCTCCACTTCGCGATTTCCCGCATGAACATGGACTGTCATAGCGGTTTCCTCCTAAACACCAGATAGGCAAAGCAGAAGAATACGATGGCGTACACGAGTCCATAGACCGTTAGCTGTGCCATGGTCTCGAAGCCGAGCGGCTGCCACGTGTCACTGTGAACGACTTTCTCGCTGAGGTCAAAAAGGCGAAGCTGTGGCAGTAGATAAGTCACCGCGACAAGCAGGTATTTTGCCCACTGAGAAGCGAAGTCGTAGATGTAGGAGATGCTCGTCATGATGACCGACGCGGCGAAGTAGAGAATTGCACCGAGAGTGATCGCCGCGTCGAGATTGAGTAGGAGGGAAAGCCAGAAACTTAGCGTCGCAAGAATCAGCATCATCAGAAGCTGAAGATAAAGGTACTGGAGAAGAAGGGGGAGACTGACAGGGGAACCGAGATACAATGCTCCTCCTAAATAGACTGCCATAAACAAGAGAAACGAGAAAGCAGCTGCGGCCATGACGCCGGCCAACTTCCCAGCCATGAACTTAAGCCGGCTCACAGGTTTTGCAAGCAGCGGATAAATCGTCCGGGTTTCAAACTCACGGGGCAATTGGCGCGCAGCCAATGCGATCGTGGTCAACGCGGCAGCCGTGCTCATCACTTGTAAAGCCACCTCGCAGTAGAATTTGTGCAGGCCACGCAAGCCGAAGAAATCTATGCTCATGACGCCAAGGATGACGAGCGTGGAAATAAGCACGATGGCGTAAATCTCTTTGCGCCGGACCGCCTCGATGAGAACACTGTAAGCGATGAGTCGCACCGCTCTCATGCTACCTGCCCTCCCTGCTCGCGAGTGGGTGCGCCTTGTACCAGCGAGATAAAATAATCCTCTAAGGATTGAGATTTTGATGCCGTCGCCAAGATTTTCGCGCCGCTATTGGCGAGCGCGGTGACTGCTTGGGCATACTCATTGACGTCGCGAATCAGGACGCGCCACACGTCCCCCTCGCGAGTGGGGGAGTGGCGCGCCACCGCTTCCGGTAACGGTGTGCTTCCGTTCCACGCGAAGGAGATCTCGAAGATATTTAGCGGTTTCAAGAGCTCCTGAACCGTGGCCTCGGTGACAATTCGCCCCTTATGAATGATGATCACCCGATCGCATAGCGACTCGACTTCCGTCAGTTCGTGGGAGCTGAAGAAGATGGTCTTGCCCCGTTCCTTGAGCTTAAGTAACACCTTGCGTAGATCGTAGCGACCGACCGGATCCAACCCGCTCGACAACTCGTCGAAGATCATCAGATCAGGGTCCGAAATGATTGCCTGAGCAATCCCCAGCCGTTGCTGCATTCCTTTGGAAAAGTTGCGCAGCAGGACCTCACCCTTGCCGTCTAATCCCAGTTCGCGCAGCAACTCCGGAATCCGTTGCTTAAGTTGCTGACGCGTAAGCCCGTGAAGACCGCCGTAGAGTTCCAGCAATTCTCGCGCTTTCATAAACGGGTAATAGAGAGCAACTTCCGGCAAGTAGCCGATGCGTCTACGGCTTTCGACGCTTCCGGCTGGTTGGCCGAACACGCACACTTCGCCGCTCGTCGGGAATATGAAGCCCATCAGCGTTTTGATGGTGGTGGACTTCCCTGCGCCGTTGGCGCCCACAAATCCGACGCACTCGCCCTCGCGGATTTCAAACGAAATCCCGTCAAGTGCCCGCGTCACTGTGCGCCCCTGAACGTATTCCACCACCAAATCCTTCACTTGGACTACCGGATTGCCGTTCCCCATCGCTACGCGCCTCTCACGTAAAGAGTTAAGACTTAGACTGCTCCACCCTACGCTCTGGTCGCTGTCATTTGCAAGATTCATTCCGAAAACCGGCTTTCGAACTGGCTGCGAGATTTGTGGAAAATTCAAAATGCGATTCGGAAGATACAGCCTGATGGGTGGATCACAATCTAATGAGGGTACAAGTATGGCGGAGCCGAAGACAAATCTATTAGAGGCGCTTAAGGAACGGGTCCTATTAGCCGATGGGGCAATGGGAACGCAACTCCAAGAAAGAGGCTTAGAGCACGGTGCATGCGGTGAATTGTGGAACAAAGCTTACCCTGATCGCGTGCGGGCGATTCATCAGGCGTATCGCGAGGCGGGGGCCGATCTCATTCTCACCAACACCTTTGGCGGTAATTTGGTCCGCTTGGCCGGTCATCAATGCGCCCAGTTTGCATACGAACTGAACTACCTCGGAGCGCAGCTTGCCCGCGAAGCTGCTGGCGCCTCGGGCTTTGTGCTTGGCGATATCGGGCCCTTAGGCGAATTCCTTGAGCCCATCGGCGACCTTACGAAGGCGCAGGCCGTGGAAGCGTTTGAGCCCCAAGCGCAAGCGTTTGCTGATGCCAAGACGGACGCTATCCTTATCGAAACCATGAGCGCTTTAGATGAAGCAGAATGCGCCATCGAAGCTGTCCGGAATGTTGCAAAATGTCCCATTTTTCTCTCCTTCACTTTTGAGGTGTCGCCAGCTGGCATTCACACCATGACCGGCGCTACCCCGGAAGACGTGGCTCGCTTCGCCACCGATTGGGGGGTGGCGGTGGTTGGGACAAACTGTGGTCGCAATCTCCACATGCAAGATTACGTGGCGATCCTTGAGCGAATGCGCAATGTGACCTCTCTCCCCCTGATGGTGCAGCCGAATGCTGGGGCTCCCGTACTGAGCGAAGGCAAGACAGTTTATCGCGAGACCCATGAGAAAATGGCCGAGTGGATAGACGCGTTCGTTGCGGCAGGCGCACAAATTGTGGGAGGGTGTTGCGGAACCACTCCCGCCCATATCCGGGAATTCCGGAGAGTTCTTGATCAGAAGGCCTAAGTGATGGAAGCCCCTCTGTTCGCAATTTGGATCAGGCTGAAGCCGCGTTGAGTTCGTCGGAGACTCCAGCTTGATCCGGCCTTCACGCGAGGGAGCGACACACTATATCTGAAGGATTCTGGGAGGAGACTGCTGTGTAGCTGTTTCCCATAGGGCCAGGGGTGCATTTGTATGCTTGAAAGCAGCGAGGGCATTATAACAATTGCCACGACTTACTCACAGGACGGACAGTCGTCGTGTTGTACCAAAGGGCGAAGAATGTGGCGGATACCACTCAGTGACTTAAATTACGACGAGGCGGAACAGCAAGCCGTGCTTGAGGTCTTAGGATCTCGCTGGCTAACGATGGGGCCGCGCACGGAGGAATTCGAAGCTCGACTCGCCGAGTTTCTGGGAGTCCGCCATGTGATTGCAGTTTCCAACGGAACATGTGCCTTGCAGCTTGCCTATCGTGCGGTCGCCTGGCTGCGAGGGCAGGCCCACTCCAACGCTTTTGTTATAGTGCCCGACATCACTTTTGTTGCGACCGCAAACGCTGCCTTTGCAGAACGTCTCACACCCTATCTCTGCGACATTGTGGATGCGGAGACTCCCGGGCTTTCTCCGCAAGAGGCGGAGTCCGTGCTCGAGGCAAAGCAGGTGCAAGCCATTGCTCTTGTGCACTATGCCGGGTTCGATTGTGGAGCAGAGTATTTTGCTGCGGTCTCGAAACGCCACGGTGCGATCCTGATTGAAGACGCAGCGCACGCTATTGGCGCTCGAACCATAGATGGCAGGGCACTGGGTACGATCGGAGAGGTCGGGTGTTTTTCGTTTTTTTCCAATAAGAACCTCGCGACAGGTGAAGGTGGCGCTGTTGTGACGAACAATGATGAAATCGCCGAGCGCGTGCGCCTGTGGCGATGCCATGGCTTGAGTTCGAGTTCCACTCAACGCCACGCAGCACGGAGTGTAGGATATGATGTGTTCGACGTTGGCTACAATTTTCGCTGTTCGGAGATCGTAGCTGCACTTGGAATCGAGCAGCTAAAAAAGTTGCCTGCTGCGAATGCGCGCCGGCGAGAGCTCTATCGCCTATACATCGAGGCCTTGCGAAACGTTGAGGCAGTGAGAATCGTTTGGGGAGACCGACCAGAATTGCTTGAGAACTCAGCAGCACATATTTTGCCGCTACTCTGCGAGACGGAAGCACTTCGCGATCGCATTCGGGCGGCCCTCCACGAAGCGGGGATTCAAACCTCGCACCATTACGCCCCAATTCACAGCTTCACCTGCTACCGGCGAGCGGCCGAGGAGCGCAACGTCTGCGTGGGCAAAATTAGGAACGCCACCGAATTTGCTCGGCGCGAGATTACCCTCCCACTCTATCCAGCTTTGAGCGACGAGTCGGTTAGTGAGATTTGCTCCATCATTGCCCGCGTGGCCAAAGGACGAGCATAGCGCATGAAGTTGAGCGTCATCATTCCTGTCTACAACGAAGTGAATACCTTGGCCACGGTTCTCGATGCCGTGCGACGTGTGCCATTAGAGAAAGAAATCATTGTCGTGGATGGGAACTCCACCGACGGCACGCGCGAAGTCCTTGAGTGCGAAGCACGCAAAGGCGATGTCATTGCCATTTTCCAGCGCGAGAAAAATGGGCGCGGAGGAGCCTTGCGCGAGGGGCTTGCCATTGCCACGGGCGAGGTGGTCGTGTTCCAAGATGCAGATCTTGAGCTGGACCCGGCATGTTTTCCGCACCTGCTTGCCCCAATTGCAGCGGGCGAATGTGATGTGGTGCTTGGCTCACGTTTCTTAGCGGGACGCCCGCAGATGACCTTCCTTCAGTACTGGGGAAATCGGGTCATCAATGCAGTGCTCAACCTTTTCTGGGGCACCTGCCTCACCGACGTGGAAACTTGTTATCAGATGTTTCGGCGCTCTGTGATCGCTGACATGGAATTTGAGCGCACCGATATGTCGTTTTCCATCGAGCTCACGCTCAAACTTGTGCGCAAAGGGTTGCGCATCCGCGAAGTGCCAGTGTCTTATCGACCCCGTTCCCGCGCCGAAGGTAAGAAGCTCTATTGGATGGATGGAGTCATTTCCCTTTGGGTCCTCGTAAAATATCGCTTTTTCTCTCGTTGAAGTTGAATTGGCTCTCGCCTATAAGGCGTAATTGGTAGTGCAAATCATCCCCGAGGAGGTCACAAGCGATGGCACCACGTGTTGCAGTGCTGCTCTCCGGATGCGGCGTCTACGACGGTAGCGAAATTCATGAAGCGGTTCTCACCTTGCTGGCCTTAGATCAGAACGGTGCAGAGATTGTTTGTTGTGCACCTGACATTGAACAAGCAGATGTCGTCAATCACCTGACGGGCCAACCAATGTCTGAAAAGCGCAATGTGCTGGTGGAAGCGGCGCGGATCGCGCGCGGTAAGATCGAGGACCTCAAAAACATTACTCCAGCAGTGGTGGATGCGCTAATTCTGCCGGGAGGCTACGGCGCTGCTAAAAATCTCTGTAGTTACGCAAAGGACGGCGTGAATGCCAAAGTGCATCCAGAGGTCGCTCGCGTGATCCACGACTTTGTAAGTGCAGGCCGACCCATTGGTGCCATCTGCATTGCGCCAATGGTAGTTGCGGCTGCCTTCCGCGACACGAAAGAAATCATCCCGACGTTAACGATCGGCAACGATCCGCAAGCTGTACTCGACATCAGCACCATGGGGGCAGACCACGTTGAGTGCTCTGCGCGTGAAATCTGTGTGGATCGAAAAAACCGAATCGTTTCGACGCCGGCGTACATGCTTGCAAAAGGCCCAGCGGAGCTCTTTGTCGGAATCGAAAGACTGGTAAAAGCGGTGCTTGAGCTTTGTGGGAGTAACTAATGTATTTTCAAGATGTTGTTAGCTTTAGTAGTGGGGCATTTCGTCTGTTTGGAATTTGGAATCTGCCTTCTGGCCAGCCGGGCAAAGCGCCTGCGGTCATTTTTTGTCATGGCTTTACGGGCCATCACGTCGAGGCACGCCGCATGTACGCGCGCTTGGCCCAACGGCTGGCACTTGCCGGCATCGCCACCTTTCGTTTCGACCACCGGGGATGTGGTGAGAGCACAGGCGATTTCGTAGATTTTACGCCTCAAGGTTTGCTTGAGGATCTTGATCAAGCTTGGGAAGTGTTCACCGAAGATCCGCGCATTGATCCGGCGCGGATTGGCGTGGTGGGGTACAGCTTGGGTGGTCTGTCAGCCAGTTATCTCTTAGGGCGAAATCCTTCCGTCCGAACAGCCGTTTACTGGGCAGGCGTGGCGCGTCCGGATATTATCCGAGATCGCTTATCGCAGTTTCCAGAGTTTGAAGGTTACGAAACGCGTGGCTACATGGAGTACGGTGGCTACCGGATCAGTCGCGCGTATCTCGATGAAATAGGCTTACTCATGCGACCCGTGGAATGGGCTTCTTCATTTCCGGGGCCAATTCTCTTCTGTCATGGCGCTGAGGACGACATCGTGAAGGTAGAGCAATCCGAGCGCTTTCTCTCCGCTCGGAAAAATCCGGCGGATAAGCTGATTGTCTATCCGAACGCTGACCACGGTTTTGGTAGCGCAACGACCATCGACGCGTTGCTCGACGCCTCGTTCGAGTGGCTGCAGCGGCATTTGCTGGACGTCGCTCAGCGTGATTCTTCTTCGGGGGTGCAAAAGCTGTGAGATTCGGCCTCACACGCATGATTTTCTACCTCACGCTGATGTTGCTGGCCATTGGCCTTACGCTTGTCTACAGCTCCAGTGCAGGGGAGGCTTTGCGTGAGTTACGCTCCAGCCATTTCAAACAGATTGGCACGTTCGCAAGTGCACCCGAAACGCCCATTGCGATTCAGACGCTGAAGATCCTTTTCAAGCAGGTGCTGGCGACGATCATCGGCATAATCGCCATGCTCATCTGCTACCGAATAGACTACGACAAGTACAAGAAATGGGCATTTTGGCTGCTCCTTCTGAGTTTGGTCATGCTGGTCTTTGTGTTTGTTCCCGGCATCGGCGTGCTGATCAATGGTGCCCGTCGCTGGATTCGCTTGGGGCCAATTCAGTTTCAGCCTTCCGAATTCGCAAAGCTTGCTCTCATCATTGTCTTGGCCAAGAAGCTCAGTGAGCGTGCACACGCTCTAAAATCCTTCGTAAAAGGGCTTTTGCCTCACCTCGCTATCGTAGGGGTTGTGCTCGGCTTAATTGCTCCGGAACCAGATTTGGGCACATGCTTGGTGATTGGCTTCATCACGTTTGTGATGTTTGTTGTTGCGGGCGTGCCAGTGAAGCACCTTGGGTTTTTCATGACAGCGGGGGTCATCTTAGCAATCATTGCGGTGGTGGTTGAGCCCTATCGTGTACGACGAGTTTTGGTTTTCCTCGATCCGGAGTCCGATCCCTTGCGCTCAGGTTACCAGCTACTTCAGTCTCTGATTTCTGTGGGAAGTGGGGGGCTCTTTGGGGTGGGGCTGGGGCAAGGCCCGCAGAAGTACCTCTACATGAGCGAGATGCGAACCGACTTCATCTTCTCTGCGATTTGCGAGGAACTCGGCCTCGTGGGCGGAACCGTCATTGTGTTGCTCTACGTTCTCTTCGTCTGGTTGGGCTACTGTGTGGCCACGCGGGTGTCTGATTTGTATGCCTGTCTCTTGGCCACTGGCATTACGACGATGATTGGTGGACAGGCGCTCTTCCATATTGTCGTCGTCCTTGGCATGGCTCCCACAAAAGGTCTTACGTTGCCCCTCATTAGTTGGGGGGGAAGTTCGCTGGTTGTGAACCTCATCGCAATTGGCATTCTCTTGAGCGTTGCTCGTGTTGTCGAGACGGAATTCATGGCGTATTCCATGCCGCCGCGACGAGGCCGTCCAGCTCCTGTTACCGCGTAGGGGGCTGACATTTGAGTTAGGCAGTCTTGGGCACAATGCCCGTCGACCTTGCCAACGCTTCTCCGGTTCCGTTGGCGTGGGACGGACCCCGGCTCACGAGGCACAGCAGTTTCTGCAGCAAGTGACTGTGCGATATGCACGGGGTTTCATCCAACCAAAACCGGGGGCGTTCATGCCGGCGGTTGCATTTGTTATTCTTCGCTCTCTTCTACCTGATGGGGCGGCGCCTCGGACTTGAATTGGGCACGAACACCAAATTCGTGAACAAGTCGGCCACCTAAATGCGCTGTGTTCGCCAAGAGGAGCAACGCAACTCCGTAGACCGCAAGGTAAAGAATCAAAGCACCAAGCCATGGACGAATGGGAATCGGCCTCCCCCGCCACTTCTCAACGCCCCATGGCAGCACAATTAGAGCCGCGTAAATAACCGTGAGGGCAGTGAAAACATTTCGAGTGGTTTCGCCCAGTTCTTCGTGTTCTTCGAGCACTTGTTCGATGGCTGGGACGCTTCGATCCACAAACTGTCCCGCCGCTTCGCCTGTCGCCACAGCCACAAAACTCTCAAGTGTGCCTAACGCCATCACAATCAGAGCCGCCGTAAGCATGCCTGTGCGATGGCGAGCCCAAAGAAGTCCTATGAGAATTAGGATTGGGGAAACCATGAGAAGGGCGATAGGAAAGTGAACAACTAAAGGGTGCATACCTTCCCAAGGTGGGGCACTTGGCAGACTAAACATGGCTGTATCTCCTTGCGGGTGGAAGTTGGTGGCACTTTGGTCCCCGTGCTTGCATCGTGTCAAGCCGCATATTCGCGAGATCACGATTCACGACCGGCGTCGCAACGCGTTGAGTGGGGTTTTTCGGCCCTTTATTGAAAAACCGTTGCGAGTGGAAAGCGCAAGCTGACTGTAAGTTGAGACATCATGGCCAGCGACGTGAGTTTTCTGAAAACAGACGAAATGATCGTCAACATGGGGCCGCAGCACCCCTCTACGCATGGAGTGCTGCGAGTCGTTGTCCGCACGGATGGAGAGATTGTCCGCTCGGCGGTCCCCCATATCGGCTATCTTCATCGGTGCAAGGAAAAATGTGCCGAGGCGGTAACCTACCCGCAGTTTATCCCGTACACCGACCGCCTCGATTACCTCGCCAGCATGTCGAACAACTTCGCTTTCTGCTGGGCGGTGGAGAAGCTTGCGGGCTACGAGGTCCCCATTCGAGCTGAGTACATTCGCGTAATCGTCGCCGAGCTTCAACGAATTGCTTCTCACCTTGTCGCGTTCGGTACCTATGGACTCGACCTTGGCGCCTTCACTCCCTTTCTCTACGCATTCCGTGAGCGCGAGAAGATTCTGGATATCTTTGAACGCCTCTGTGGTGCACGCCTCACCTACTCCTACGGGAGGATTGGTGGGGTGATGCGGGACCTTGATGCCGAAACGATTCGGATGATCGAAGAGTTCCTCGATGACTTCGAGCATCGGTGGGAGGAATACAACCAGCTTCTTACGGAAAACGAGATTTTCATCCAGCGGACTGCAAATATAGGCGTGATTCCGCCTGATATAGCGGTTGCCTACGGTCTCACCGGTCCTTGCTTGCGGGGTAGCGGCATCGCCTACGATCTCCGCCGTGCGCGGCCATACTCGGTCTACGATCAGTTTGAATTCGACATCCCGGTGGGAGAGGGGCGCATGGGGACGGTAGGAGATTGCTGGGATCGCTATTGGGTTCGCATGGCAGAGATGAAGCAGAGCTGCCGAATCATTCGTCAGGCACTCGAGAAACTGCCGGAAGGACCCGTGCAAAATCCAAAGGTGCTCCGGGTGGTGAAACCACCAGCGGGCGAGGTGTACTTTGGGGCAGAGAATCCACGCGGCGAGCTGGCATTCTACATTGTTTCGACGGGTGAGAAAAAGCCCTATCGGTGCCGGATTCGTGGCCCCAGCTTCTGCAATCTCAGTGTACTCAGTGAGATCGTGCGTGATTGCCTGATCGCGGACGTGGTGGCAATCATTGGCTCCATAGATATCGTTCTTGGCGAGTGCGACCGCTAACGAGGTAAGCAGAACGACCCCGCGCAGATTACCGAATGGCGGTGCTGCGCGGGGCAGATGCTGGTTTACCAAGGCGGGAGAGAGGCTTCAAATTCCTCGATGGCCTCATCAAAGACTCGCATCATCTGGTGCGCGTATACCTCTGGCGAGAACTGTCGCTTGGCATATTCGTAAGCGGCCGCCCCCATGCGAGCTCGTAGCTCTGTATTTCGGGCAAGTTCCTCGACCGCAGCCACGAACTGATCGAGGCATGCCCGGAACGCGTTGTCATCGGCGGCCCGGTCCCCTCCGAGGAGGTAGCCGGTTTCTCCGTGGCGAATCAATTCGGGGATGCCGCCGACGTTACTTGCAACCGTTGGGATTCGTACTGCAGCCGCTTCCACCACGACGCGTCCAAATCCTTCGTCGTTGCTAAGCAGCACATGAAGGTCGAGAGCAGCAAACACATCCGCGATCCAGTCCTGAAATGGCAGGAAGCGGATGATGTCGGATACTCCTCGATCGCGCGCGAGGTGCTCAAGCTCCCCAAGATACCCCTCGTGACCGGGACTGGTCTCGCCTACGAAGAGAATGCGCAAATTGGGAATGCGCTCGCGCAGCCGCGGGGCTGCCTCGATCAGAAACCACGGACGCTTGCGGGGCATAAGCAGGCCGACTTGCCCTATCACAAAATCGCTTTCCTGATACCCCAAACTTGCGCGAATGAACTTGCGCCGGGCCAGAGCCAGTTCGAATTCCTCGAAATCGACTCCGTTGTAAACGACTCGAACTTTGCTTTCCTTCCATGGGAACGGGTCGAAATCATGTGCTGCACCGTGCGAGACCGCCACGATGCGCGACGCCTCCGCCAGCAGGTAATTCCGCACCATTCGCTCCGTCACGGAAAGTCGCATGTGGGTGACAATGGGCAGCGTGGGCGACGAGAACCGGCGGCAACTCAGAAGAGCGCCAAAGCTTTCGCCGACCAAGCTCCCACGGGCAGTAGCCACAACCGCATGAGGGTTCGGATAAATCTCATTGCAATGAATCAACCCAATTTTCTCTTCGCGGCATAGACGCCGTAGGGCATGAAGGCGGGGAAGCATTTGCAACCATGCTGTTCCTTTGCGCCACGGCGGGAGCTTGAGTACACGGTAGGGGAGACGTCGGCGATCCAGCTGATCTGTCAGGGCGCCACGGGACGGCACCAGCACCAAGGGTTCGTAACGCGTGCCAGCAATCTCCTTAACAAGCGTCAAGAGACTTCGGCGTGCGCCCAGCATCCGGACACTGGGAGTTATGTGTAAGACTCGGGTTCGTCGCATGGCTATCGCTGACTACTGGACGGATTTTAGTACGTGTCAACCATCGCAATCTCTACGCCAGCCGTTTTCTGAAAGGTTCACCAGCAGGCCGAGGGTATTTTGCCGGCACTTCTTTTACCCGTTCGACAACATACAAAACCCGATCTTGGCGATCCCCCGTAAGTCGGTAGGAGTGCTCCGCCACGAGTTCTCCACCAAGGATTTCGAGTGCCTTTGCCGAACGCGCAACCTCCGAATGCGAAGAAGCCGTCTTGTAGAGCACAAGCTTGCCTCCTTGCCTTAACATTGGGAGGCCAACCTCACACAATCCCGCAAAACACCCCACCGCACGCGCAGTGACCAAGTCCAATATTCCGCGTTGCGGTCCATGAGCAAAGTCTTCGGCTCGCTTGCTTACGACGGTTACGTTGGAAAGCTCGAGCAAGTTAGCTGCTTCACGAATGAACGCTGCTTTCTTGCCTACTGATTCTATAGCGTACCAATGACAGGCCGGGGCGACGAGGGCAAGAGGGAGGACAGGGAATCCCGCCCCAGATCCTATATCCGCTGCCGCTTTTGCAGTCAGAAAATCAGGCACGGCGTGAGCTAACTCCAAAGAATCCACATAGTGGTACAAAATAATGGCTTCGGGTTCCCGAATCGCAGTGAGGTTGATCTGTTGGTTCCGCTCCAATAAAAAGCTAAGTAAAACCGCAAGCTTCTGACGAACTTCCGGTGGATAGGCCGCAAGTGCAGTCTGAGCAGCAATCAGTGATTCAAATTCTGTGAGCGTATTCATATGCAAGTCGCTGAGATGAATGGTACCGAACCGGAAATGCAACCCGTTTTATGTTCTGCTCCCTAGGGTAGGGAAAAACTCCCAACTTGCTTTTGTGAAATCTTGAGTCGTCTGCTGTATGTTGCCTGTGCAACACCTCTCAAAAGTTAGGAAGGCAGAAGTTGGGTAAGCCAGAGTTTGTCCATCTCCATCTCCACACAGAATATAGTTTGCTCGATGGCGCTTGCCGGGTAAAGGAGCTCGCGGAGTATGTCGCAAAAACCGGCATGCCGGCCGTCGCGTGTACCGATCACGGCAACTTGTTTGCAGCGATTGAATTTTATCAGGCATGTTGCGATGCTGGCGTAAAGCCCATCATTGGAGCTGAACTATATATCGCGGCGAAGGGGCGTCGAAGCCGAAATGAAGCTGGAGTCCGGACGTCCGCAAATCATATTCTGCTGCTGGCCGAAAACGAAGAAGGATACCGCAACCTCTGCAAGCTTTCTTCGATCGGATTCCTGGAAGGGTACTACTATAAGCCCCGGATCGATTTTGAAGTGCTTGCGCAATACAACGCTGGCCTTATTGCAACGAGCGGTTGCCTTAAAGGCCTGATCCCGGAGTCGCTGCTCGAGGAGGACGAGCAACGCGCCAAAACGTATTTGGGCCAGTTTATCGATATTTTCGGTAGGGACCGATTCTATATCGAGCTCATGGACCATGGCATCGAACAGCAGCGCAGGGTCCTACCCGTCCTGGTCAAAATGGCCCGCGACATGGGGGTCAAAACCATCGCCACAAACGATGCCCATTATTTGCAGCGCGAGGATGCTGCATTTCATGATGTATTGCTCTGCATCCAGACGGGCCGCACGTTGCAGGACCCCAACCGGATGAAGTACGAAGCCGAAGAATTCTACGTGAAAACTCCGGAGGAGATGTACGCGGTTTTTCGAGATTTCCCGGAGGCCTGCCGCGAGACGTTGGCTATTGCTGAGCGCTGCAACGTCAAGTTCGACCTCGAAGGAAAAAGCTACGTGCCACAGTTTCGAACGCCCGGCGGTGTGTCGCCCGAAGAATACCTGCGGCAGTTAGCATTCGACGGACTCCTCAGACGCTACGGCACGCCAACTCAACAACATATTGAGCGGCTGGAGCATGAGCTCAACACCATCGTCAAGATGGGCTTCGCGTCCTACTTCCTCATTGTCTGGGACTTTATTCGTTACGCAAAGGTCAACGGCATCCCCGTTGGCCCCGGCCGTGGAAGTGCCGCCGGTTCCCTTGTCGCTTATTGTTTAGAGATTACGGATATCGACCCGATCGAGCATGGGCTCCTATTTGAGCGATTTCTCAATCCTGAACGCATCTCGATGCCCGATATAGACGTGGATTTTTGCTTCGAGAATCGCGGGCGTGTGATTGAGTACGTGCGAAACACATACGGTGAAAACCGGGTGGCCCAGATTATTACGTTTGGGACTCTTCAGCCACGAGCTGCAATCCGCGATGTTGGCCGGGTGATGGGCGTTGCCCCGGTGAAAGTAAACAAATTGGCCAACCTTGTCCCTAAAATGCTCAAGCCCGAAAAAGGCGAGAAGGGCATTGACCGTGCCTTACGTGAGACCCCTGAGCTAAAGGCTGAGTACGATAACGATCCCGAGGTTCGCCAGATCCTTGATTACATTCGGAAACTCGAGGGGATGGTGCGCCATGCCAGCACGCACGCCGCTGGGATTGTGATTTGCGATCGCGACATCACGGACATTGTTCCTGTTTACAAAGCCCCCGACTCAAACGACGTGGCCACCCAATTTACCATGAACGTGATCGAGAGGCTTGGCCTTTTGAAAATGGACTTTCTTGGCCTAAAAAACCTCACGATCATCCAAAACACCCTCATGGCCATCCGCAAAAATCACGGCGTGGAAATTGACTGGCAGAAGATTGGCCTGTCCGATCGCAAAACCTACGAGTTGCTCGCATCGGGGCGCACCCTTGGTGTCTTTCAGTTGGAATCTGAGGGCATGACGAACCTCGTGCGAATGATGAAACCTTCACGTTTCGAGGACCTCGTCGCGCTACTCGCCCTCTATCGGCCGGGCCCCCTTGGAGCCAACATGCATATCGAGTACGTCCAGTGCAAGCACGGGGAAAAAGAGCCAACCTACGACCACCCACTCATTGAGCCAATTCTGCGCGAAACTTACGGGATCATTCTCTATCAAGAGCAAGTCATGCAGATTGCCCAAGTGTTGGCCGGTTTCACGCTGGGTGAAGCAGACCTCATGCGACGCGCCATGGGGAAAAAGAAAAAGGATGTCATGGACAAGATGCGCGAGCGCTTTGTCCAAGGCGCGGTGGCAAATGGGGTGGATGCCGAGCTTGCCGAACGGATCTTTGCCAAAATTGAACACTTCGCGGGCTACGGATTCAATAAATCGCATTCAGCAGCTTACGCAGTCATCTCCTACCGAACAGCCTACCTCAAGGCCCACTATCCGATCGAATATCTTGCCGCACTCATGACGAATGCGATTGGCGGTAAGGTTGAGGAAATGATGAAGTACTTCGCCGAAGCACGCGACCTCGGCGTGAGTGTTTTAGGTCCTGATGTGAACGAGTCCGAAAAAGAGTTCGCAGTGTGTGGCGGCAACATTCGCTATGGACTGGCTGCAATCAAAAACATCGGCGAGGGCGTCGTGGAGGCGATCCTCGCGGCACGCAACCGTGGTGGCCGATTCCAAGATTTCGAGGATTTCTGTAACCGGGTGGATCTGCGAGTGCTCAATAGCCGGACGATCGAATGTTTGATTCGCGCAGGCGCTTTTGATTCCCTCCGTCACACGCGGGCTCAGTTACTCGACGGATACGAGAAGGTGATCGAGGTTGCCCAAGAGCGCCAACGAGAGCGCGATCTTGGGCAAATAAGCCTTTTTGAGATCATGGGCGAAAGCGAAGAGGGGGCAGGGCGTGGTCCATCCGCGCTTGGCCTCTTGAGAGATGTTCCAGAAATGCCCCAGTTAGAAAAGTTGCGTGCCGAGAAGGAGCTGCTCGGTTATTACATCTCGGGACATCCTATGGATGCATATCAGTGCGATCAGACGGCATTTGGGAATTGTTCCCTCGCCCATCTTCCCAAGCGTCGCGATGGCGACGAGGTCAACGTGGTTGCCATGATTGGCGAGGTCGTAAAAAAGAAGGACCGGAATGGCCGCGATATGGCATTCGTTCAGATTCTCGATCTCGACGCGACCGCTGAAGCCATTTTCTTCCACGATGCCTTTGAAAAATTTCGCGAGTATGTTGTTCCCGAGAACGTCCTCCTGATCAACGGTCGCGTAAACATTCGAGACGATGTCCCGAAGATCCTTGTGAAGCAAGTGCAGGCAATCGACGAGGTCAGAGAAAAAGCCGACTACATTTTCGAAATCTTCGCCGACTATGCCACGGTTCCTGACACCTTTCTGTCGACCCTCCGGCAACTCCTGCAAGCTCACCGCGGAAAGCGTGACGTGCGATTGACCCTTCAGCTTGATCGTGGTCAACTGATCGTCGCGCTGCCGCGGACTTTTCGTGTCCGAGTGACCAATGAACTGATGACCGAGATCAAGCGAATTCCCGGCGTGCGGAGGCTACGCTTCTCAATGGAGAACGGCCGGTGAAAACTGCTGAACCCAACGATATTGATGTTCCGACGCTGAGACCCGATCCCACGCTTATTCGCAGGGTGCTCTTGCTCGTTGGATCGGTTGCGCTCGTCGTGCGTCTTGCCTACTATTACGAGCTTTCAACCAAACCGTATTTTGGTGCTCCCCTCCTTGACAGCCGATGGTGGTTTGATGCCGCGCAACGCTGGGCCCAAGGGAGCGGACTCGGCCCGGAGAGTCTTTTTCGCCCTCCACTCTACACCTTGTTTTTAGGGGTGCTCTACAAGCTTGCCGGTTCGTCCGCACTAATTCTTGCGCCGTTGATCCAACTAATGCTCGGCGCTGCGTTCTGCGTGCTAATTGCGTTCCTTGGCATCCAGTGTGGAACCTTCGCCGGAGGGGTAGCGGCGGGGTTACTCGCCGCTCTCTACGGTCCGCTTGTGTTTTACGAGGCGGAAGTTTTGAACGATACAGTTTTTCTCTTCTTGCTTACCGCTTTTCTCGTTCTCTTCCTTCGATCGCTTGAGGCCACCTCAATTCGACCTGCCTTGTACGTTGGCCTACTGGGAGGGCTCGCTGCAATTACCCGGCCAAATGCACTCTTGATTTGCGGCCCTATGATTGTCGCGGGTGTGATTGTCCTATTTCGCCGTCGTTTGAACAGTTTCCCGATTGTGTGGCTGCTTGCGGCGTGCCTGCCATTTAGCATCCTTGTAGGAATGCCCACGCTCTACAATGTGCGCAAAGGCGATCCGGCGCTCATCTGCACGCAAGGTGGGATCAATTTCTGGATCGGCAACAATCCTTCAGCAAATGGCACCAACGTCACGCTACCGAAGCTGACGGAACAAGGGAACGAGTACCGCGACACGGTTGAAGAGTACGCCAAGCTTGGGTATTTTGTGGATCAGTACGGGACCCAGCAAGGCCTCCTGCGATTCTACGCTGGCGACCCCGCTCCTCGCCCGTCGGAGCTTTCTGCGTATTGGTATCGTAAAGCGCTTCGCTACCTTCTCGAACACCCATGGGAGGCCGCGCGACTCTACGCCAGAAAACTGATAGCTCTTTTTAACAATCATGAGGTGCGCAATAACCGCGACTTTGGTTTTGCTCGTGCGAATGAGTCACTGGTCTTGCGCCTATTGCCTGTGAATTATGCCCTTGTTCTGGCGCTTGCGATTTTGGGACTCACGCACGCTGGAGTGAGGCGCTCTCCGAAGCTGCGCTGGCTCCTCCTCTACATGGGGCTCGCGGGCGTTAGTGTTCTCATGTTCTTCGTTGCAGGCCGCCTCCGCTTGCCGCTTTTGCCGCCTCTTTTCATCTTCGCGGGGCTGGGTGTGGAATTTCTTGGATCGGCGCTTGCAAACCGAGCTTGGCTCAACGTGGCAAAATCTGTCGCGCTTGTGCTTCTTGTTGGGAGCCTCTCGTGCTATGCATGGCCGCAAATCGATTTCCGATGGAGTGACGACCAACCACTCGGAACAGGAATCCGCGCAACCGGCTCGCCCGCAGCGGAGTGGGTACTTTTGGCGATCGCCTCATTAGAGAACAAACATCCTGCAGAGGCTGAGGCTTACGCCGAAAAGGCTATTGCGGCGGATTCAAACCTCGCGCTCGCTTATCTGGTGCTAGGCAACGCTTCGCTTGCGCGCGGCAATTTGGCGAAGGCTGCAGAGTCGTACA
This sequence comes from Candidatus Sumerlaea chitinivorans, assembly GCA_003290465.1. Taxonomy (GTDB): domain Bacteria; phylum Sumerlaeota; class Sumerlaeia; order Sumerlaeales; family Sumerlaeaceae; genus Sumerlaea; species Sumerlaea chitinivorans. Next base: position 1,439,087 of record CP030759.1, on the reverse strand, counting down.
TGCGCGCGATTCAAGTCGAACCCGCAGGTCTGCGCGCTTACAACAATCTTGCAGTGGTTTGCGAGAAGCTACAGCTTTTTCAAGAGGCCGCAGAACTCTACCTTCATGTCTTGCGCGCAAACCCGTCGGACGTCCGGGCCTCGGCAAATCTCGCTATGTTGCTAATGCGCAACGGGGACCGAGTGGCAGCGCGTACTTTTGCAGAGCAAGCGTTGGAAGGCGCGCCGCAAGATGCAGCTGCGCGTGCGGTGATTGCTTTTTTCAAACAAGGCGAGAGTACAGCCTCATCTCCCGACCTCCCCAAGGAGGTCAGCCACATGCTGGCGGAACTTGCTCAACCCATTCCGGGGCGCTTAGATCTCACTTCGACGCGCCCTCTCACCCAGGTTTTTGACCGAGTCACAAGCACGATTCTCACTGGGGGTGCAGCCGGCCCCAACTAACGCTTTTGGCGCGAATGCACAGAGTTTTTGGATTAGAGCTCTGGGGATGTAGATGCCGATGAAATTCACTTCATCTGCAGGCGAATAAATGGGCGAGCTCTGCGTAATTCGGACACGCGAGCGACGTCAGACCAAGGTCGCTCCTGCCGGGGTAGCTCAGGTGGTAGAGCAGTGGACTGAAAATCCGCGTGTCGGCGGTTCGACTCCGTCCCCCGGCACCACTTCTTTTGAGGGCGCGTAGCGGTCTCCCCCTGCGCTATTCAGACGTAGCGAACTCAATACTGCACTGCTGCAGGTTCATTGTTTGCTCACCTGCTTGAGTGATTCCTCTGCGGGAACCCGAAAGAAAGCTAACTCACGAGACGCAGGCATGCCTTCTGTAAGGGAAAAAAAGGCATGGATGCGGCCAAAATCTGCAAAGCTGACACCAAGCTGGAATCAGACGTCTATTGTTTTGTCCAGCATAGCTATACCCCTTGAGCCAGACAGCGCCGAAACTCTCAAAGACTGCTCATCAGGAAAAGAGCTGTTAGTAATTGGCACACTCGCGCCGCCCGGTGGGCCGCGCCCTAAGGGCTTTGGTTGGCGCTGGCCCCAGAGTCATTGAGCAAGAAAATCAAGACCCCGCCCCTCGAGGGGGCGGGGGCCGTTCCTTGCCAACGGGTCAGCGAATTACTCAACCGAGAAATGGCTTACGCTCACTGGGAGGAAATCGGTCGGTGGTGTTTTCGATGTGATCGTTTGTAGGTCGCTTGCGTTGTTGTCAGTGTCCGTATAGAAAGTCCCCGCACCGCCGGGGCGTTTGCGTGCGAAGGAAACGGTCGAGCTGCCTGAGCCACCGCTGAACGCGGTTCCTTCATGAAGGTTGTTCGGATTTGTTGCTCCACCATTGAATGAGAATCCGTCCACGCGATTTGCACCCGTGCCCGTTCCATCGAAAAGGCCAATGGAACGTCCTGTCGTATCAGACATGCCCCCAAAGAGGCCACTCACGTTGGTGTCGGAAAAATTAGGTGTCACACCCTCGCAGTTGCTGCCGTACGGCTGGGATGCAATCAAGAAATGGGCATAAGGTGGGATGCTGCCCGAAAGATTCAGAGTAATGTCGCTTGTTGCTGCTCCCGCCCGTGTGCGCAGTTGCCAGCCGCTCAAGCTTACCGTGTTCGCGGTGTGGTTCGCAAGTACGAGGAACTCCTTTGCGGCAGTGCCGTCACTCCCACGCGTAGACACCATGACGATCTTGACGTCCGGAATTGCGCTAATGTTCACCACGCTCGTCAGATTGCTGGATTGCGCCGAGAACGTTGGATTCACGTCATTGCCGCCGCTCGCCGCCGAGGTAATCCCATTCGCGTTTAGCGTGACGCCAATCGTGGATGCGTTTGGCGCTGTGTTCGCGATATCCACCGCGACTAACAGATACATGGGCGTGGGAGTGACGCGAACCGCACCATTCAGCTGGAAAGTTACTGAACCTCCGGAGAAATTCCTAATATCGAGCTCAGTTTCCCCGGCGTCCACGACACCATTGTTATTTGCATCTTCGTATAGGCTAACGGCTGGGATTTGCGAATCGCTGAGCGTACCGTTTCGAGAGATCGAAATCGTGTTCACATCCCACTCGTTCGAACTTGCGGTCAACGTCAACGCAAGGAGAGGCACGTTCATCGCACCAGCCGGTACTGTCGTTGGGGCAACGCTCGTTGCCGAGACACTCAGCGTGTCACCGTCGGTGACGCCACCCGTTACAGAAGCCAGTCCACTATCAAATGCGCTGAAGCTTGGGTTGACGTCATTACCACCCGAAATTGACCGTGTCAGTCCGTTCGCATTAATGCGGAAACCAAGAGTCTGCCCATTCGTTTGTGTGCTCGAAATGGTGGCCACGACCAGCAGATGCACGGGGGTTGTCGTGATTCGGAAGGGTTGCGAAGGCGCGAATGTCGCCGTGCCGCTGGAAAGCGTCTTCGTGTCAAGGAGCGTGTCGCCCGTGTCTGCAACGCCGTCCTGATCAACATCATAGTAAAGTTTTACCGCCACTACGCGCGAATCCTCCACCGTACCAAGCTTGGTGATTGCGAGCGAAGCAAGGTCCCACTCGTTCGAATTCGCAGCGCACTGAAGGGTGACAAATGGGTAGTCCACTGCTCCGGCAGAAATGGTGGCGCCAGCACGATTTGTGAACGAAACGCTAAGAGTATCGCCATCTGAGACCCCACCGCTCACAGTCGCTGGAGTGTTCGAAAACGCGGTAAACGAGGGATTTGGGTCGGTTCCTCCCGTTGAGCTTGAGGTTAGACTGTTCACCTGAACTCGCAACGTGGAACCCGTCGGTGCAGTGGTAGCCACATCGGCAGCGATCAAGAAATTCACGGTCGACGTGGTGACACGCGACGGATCGGCACATGTGAGTGTGAGGTTGCCACCGCTGAACGTCCCCCACGCCAGCTCGATATCCCCTGCCGTAACGGACCCGCTATTATCCATATCACGATAGAGCCGAATTGCAGAGATACCGCTGTCCGGCAGTGTGCCGATGTTGCTCAATCCCACCGACTGCAGGTCCCACTCGTTCGAGTTTGCTGTCAGGTTCAGACTCAAGAGGGGATAATTTGCGGAACCCGCTCCAACAGTGGCTGTGGCGCGATTGGTATAAGCTACGTTCAGCGTGTCCCCATTTGCCACCGGGCCCCAGATCAGATACACAAACTCGGGATGATCAATAAAGGGATTCCGGTTGTGCTGGAAGAGGGTGTAAATTTTGTCGTTTCGTTCTTGCTCCCGAGCGTCGGGCGGATCGAAATTATGCCACTGGATCAGCGCCGAGAGAACCCCCATCTGACCGTAGGAAGGCGACGTTGTGTTGGAAAGCACGAAGTCCGCAGCGCCCCCCGTTCCATCGTATCGTACGTCCATGTAAAAGAGAGCTCGCGCGACATCGCCTTTCTGCGGATCGCGCACCTCGAACTGCGTAGAAGTCCAATAGTTACCGTAGCCAGAGTTGGTATGATTGGGATAGACATAATTGAAAACACTGTTGCCCCGGCTGCTATTGAGGGACGGATCCTCTGCAAATAAATGGTGAAGGTCAGTTTCCGGTGGAAGAACATCCGCACCCAGCGATTGGGGCCACACGTGCTCGCGGTTCCACAACGTCCCAAAGGAACTCTTTGCGACTGATGTGCCCTTATAGTGCAACAGAACATTATTTGTGTTGTTGGGATCCTCATCGAGGATTTTGAGGGCGGCCCGCGTGTCAGTCGTCGAAGAGCTCGTATATGGTAGGACGGTGTGGTTCTTGATGATATTGTTGAGGGCTCGTCGCAAGGCGTTGCCCGATAGCCCCATGGCAGAGTCGTAATAACCAGGAGGGGGAGCTGCCACCAGCCACGTAGCGGCGATGAGCAAGGTAGTAAGGAAGCCAATTCTTCTCACTAATGTGTGAGTCGACTTTTGGGGTTGCATCGGACGGTCTATCCTCCACGAAAAACTCGGTTTCAAGCAGTAGAAACCTGTAATTTACCCGAACAAATTTATTTCATTTTGACAAAATCGTTGGAAATGTGTGCAGCGGTCGAAGGTGCGCTTCTTACATTTTTGCCAACGCCTGGTCCAGATCAGCGATGAGATCCTGTGAATCCTCGATGCCCACGGACAAACGCACCAATTCATCGAGAATCCCAAGTCGTTTGCGCTCCTCTGGCGAATAATCGTAATAGGAAATCGTCATGGGGTGGGTCACGAGCGCTTCCACACCACCAAAAGATGGCCCAATTTTGAATAAGCGAAGTGAAGAAAGAAAACGCATGGTTTGCTCGAGTGTCGCATTGAGCTCAATCGTCACCACCCCGCCACATCCGCGCATGTATTTTAGAGCCCGTTTGTGGTCATGGTGCGAGGGGAGCCCCGGATAGTACACCTTGCGAACCTTTGGGTGGCGCTCAAGGTACTGGGCCACCGCAAAGCCGTTGGAATTGTGGCGCTCCATACGGATGGCGAGTGTCTTGAGTCCACGCAAGAGCAGGTAGCTCGTCATAGGATCCATCACCCCGCCTGTGGTGTTGCGGTAGTCTCGGATCAACTCGATCAAATCACGGCGTCCTAAGGCTGCTCCCCCAAGCAGATCGTTGTGGCCCCCAAGATATTTTGTTGCCGAGTGGAGGACAACGTCCGCGCCTTGTTTGAGCGGCTGCTGATTCACTGGAGTGGCAAACGTGGCGTCCACCACCAACACGAAGCCGTAGCGCTCCTTCAGTTCGCGCAAAATATCCATGTCGGCAATGTTCAGATACGGATTGGTGGGGGATTCGCTTAGGACCACGCGGGTTCCCGGATTCTTCTTCAGCACCATCTCCATCTCGTCGTAGTCGCCCATCTTGACTACGGTGGTGCGGATCCCAAATCGTGGCATGACCTTCTCGCAGAACATGAGGGTTTTCTTGTATACGTCATCGGTGAGGATGAGGTGGTCGCCACTGCGTAGGAGGCCGAGCAGGGTGCAGCTTACCGCCGTCATGCCTGAATCAAAAACTTCGGCATCTTCAGCCCCTTCAAGCTCACGAAGCTTTTTGATTGCTACAGCGGTTGTGGGGTTACCGTAGCGCCCGTACTCAAAGCGGTCGACCTTCTTCGTAACATAGTCCAGTACATCCTCCATCGTCGGGAAGGTGTACGACGAAGTGAGAACAATCGGGGTTGTGATAGAATCCATGTACTGGCGTTCTGGTTCACCAGCGTGGACCGCTCGAGTTGAAATCCCAAAATCCATTTCTTAAACTCCCACCTGTTTGGTAGACATTATCATTGCATCCAGCAACGAAAATTCATTGTCTACCGTTTGTTTGTGGCACGAGCCAAGAGTAACTTGAACGCTCCTGAGGGCAACTTCTAACTTGAATCGCCACCTCGATGCTCGGCATAACGCGTGTGACAGATGAGGACGGCGCAGGGAAGAGGCTGTCCGTGCGGCTAAAGGAATTTAGAACGATCCAACACTCGAAAGGGTAAGCAAACCGTGCCAACACCTCAAAAAAATCCCAAAGGTTATTTGTGTTTAGTGCTGCACGCGCATTTGCCGTTTGTTCGCCATCCCGAGTACGAGGATTTCCTTGAGGAAGACTGGCTCTACGAGGCAATCACCGAAACGTATGTTCCGCTGCTCAATATGATGAACGGCCTTATGCGGGATGGCGTAGATTTTCGCCTCACCATGAGTCTCACGCCTCCGTTGGTGGCCATGCTCACGGACGACCTCCTTCAAACGCGTTACGTCCGCCACATCGAACGTCTCATCGAACTGGCCGAGAAAGAGTGTGTCCGGACACGTTTCCAGCCCGAGTTTTACCCACTGGCGCAAATGTACCTGCGCAAGTTCACCGAATGTCGCAGGGTGTTTGTGGATCAGTATCAGCGCAACATCGTTCAAGGCTTCAAAGCCCTTCAAGACGCCGGAAAGCTCGAGATTATTACGTGCGGCGCGACGCATGGCTTTATGCCGCTCATGGAAATTAATAAAAACGCCGTGCGAGCTCAGGTGGCTGTAGGGCGTCAGGCTTACGAAGTTGCTTTCGGTCGCCCCCCGCGGGGAATCTGGAATGGCGAGTGCGGCTATTACCCCGGCCTCGACGAAGTGCTCGCGCAAAATGGGATCCGTTTTTTCTTCGTGGATGCGCACGGCATCCTTCATGCAAGCAAACGCCCGAAGTACGGTGTCTATGCACCCCTTTACTGTCCGTCCGGCGTCGCTGCGTTCGGACGAGATCCTGAATCCAGTAAATCCGTTTGGAGCGCGGAGGAGGGATATCCGGGAGATTTCAACTATCGCGAGTTTTATCGCGACATTGGATTCGATCTCGACTATGATTACATCCGCCCGTACATCCACGAAAGCGGTCTGCGCATAAACACGGGCATCAAGTACTACCGCATTACGGGCAAGACTCCCCACAAGGAGCCCTACAACGAGCAGTGGGCGTTGGAGACGGCCGCGCGCCACGCGGGGAACTTCATGTTTAACCGCGAGAAACAAGTGGAGTATCTCGCCTCGCTCATGGACCGCCGCCCGATTATCGTCTCACCCTACGATGCGGAATTGTTTGGTCACTGGTGGTACGAAGGGCCCGATTTCCTCAATTTCCTATTGCGGAAAATCCATTATGACCAGCAAACGCTGGCCCTCATCACGCCCAGCGAGTATCTTGAGATTTACCCAAAGAACCAGGTTGCCGTGCCCAGTCTGTCGAGTTGGGGCCATAAAGGTTACTGCGAGGTTTGGTTGGAGGGCAGCAACGACTGGATCTATCGCCATCTTCACAAGGCTGCGGATCGGATGGTGGAACTTGCCAACGAGTTCAAACCCACGGGCGACCCGCTTCTGACGCGCGCGCTTAATCAGGCTGCCCGCGAGTTGCTTCTCGCGCAATCCAGCGACTGGGCTTTTATTATGAAGACCCGCACGATGGTGGAGTACGCTGTGCGGCGCACCAAGGAGCACGTCGCCGCCTTTACGGACCTCTACCACATGATCAAGCGACGCGAAGTGGACGAGTCATACCTGCGCCGCTTGGAAGAGCGGCATAACATATTCCCGTTCATCGACTTCCGCGTTTACGCGGATTAGAAACTGATCAGAAAGCGACGCTCGGCCACGAAGAGCAGTAGCTTTCCCAGCGCGGCGATTAGTATTGGACTAGGCTGAAGAAGGGGAGGTTGCCGAGTTTGGGGCGTCCGTCGAGGAACGTCAGCTCGATGACCGTAGCTGCCTCGACAATTTCTGCTCCCAACGACTGGGCCAGACGGCATGCTGCTGCCAGCGTTCCACCCGTTGCAATCACATCGTCCAGCACGACAATTCGATCGCCCGCTCCAAGAGCGTCCTCATGGATTTCAACACTGTCTGTGCCGTACTCTAATTCGTACGATTCTCGGCGGGTCTTCGCTGGCAATTTCCCAATCTTTCGCACCGGCACGATGCCGGCACCCAGCTTGTAGGCCAGTGCGGCCCCAAAGATAAACCCGCGCGATTCAATCGCGACGACCTGCGTGATTCCCTTTTTCTGATAGCGCTTTGCGAACTCGTCTACGGTGTAGCGAAATGCCTCCGGCGACTTGAGCAGCGGCGTGATGTCCTTGAAGATGATCCCCTTTTTTGGAAAGTCTGGGATATCTCGAATGAAGCGTTTCAAATCCATGAGTCAGTCCTCATCCCTATCCGTTGAAGTTGTTCTGGTAGGATCTTCTCCTGCCCACTCATAGGGAGCTTGCAATGAAAATCACCCGCAAGCGTGCTCTTCAAACTTTCACCCGATTGACTTCGCTGCACTCCCCGTGGGGGAGCAACGCGTCTTACGATTCGAAATTCGAGTTCATGACGAGCACGATCTTACCAAAATTCTCCCTGTTTTCCATGCGTTCCTGTGCCAGTCGCGCATCCTCGAGCCGATAGGTCTTATCTACGATTGGCCGAATTCTCCCGCATTCGGCCAACCGGACGACCTTATCAAGCTCGTAGCGGAACCCCATGTAGCTGCCCATGAGTGAGATCTGGCGCGCATAGAGTGTGCGGACCGAAATCTTCGTTTCCATTCCAGTCGTCGCCGCGCAATTGACCAGCCGCCCGCCGCGGCGCAGTATGGCGAGGGAATCTTCCCACACCGCCGGACCCACTGGGTCAATGACCACGTCCACCCCGCGGCCATTTGTCAGGTGCATGACGTGTTTCACGACGTTTTCACGGTCGTAGTTTACGACGTTTTCCACACCGAGTTCCCGCTGAGCACGGCGCAGTTTGTGGTCACTTGCAGACGTTGCGATAACGCAGGCCCCGCCCAGATGAGCTAATTGGATCGCCGCGACCCCAACGCCACTCCCGCAAGCGTGCACAAGCACAGTCTCCCCGGGTTGCAGGCGCGCCAGTGAGAATAGCATATGGTACGCGGTCAGAAAGGTGAGAGGCACCGCAGCCCACTCTTCGTAACTCAGATTTCGCGAGACGCGAATAAGATGTCTCGCTTCGGTCACCGCAAACTCGGCATACCCACCCTGAGTCTGAAATCCGAAAATCTTATACTGATCACAGTATGAGTCGTGACCGGCTCGGCAGGCCTCGCATTGCCCGCAGCCCTGTCCCGGAGCGATGATGACCCTTTCACCCAATGTCCAGTCATGGACACCTTCGCCCAGTGCTGCAACAATGCCACACACATCACTTCCAGAAATGTGGGGCATGGGTAAGGCGATATTGAAGGCTCCCCGCCGGGCCCACAAGTCCAGGTGGTTGAGTGCGCACGCCTTGACTTGCACCAACACCTGTCCCGGACCGGGTGTAGGATCCGGTAAATCCCGGATGACCAGCTTCTCAAGATCTCCCGCTTCTTCAAAAACGGCTGCTTTCATTCGTTAGTCCTCCTCATCCGCTATAGGTTTTCTGCCGGCATACCCTGCGTCCAGTTCGTGATAAAAAAGAATGCGGGGCCCATCGGCAAATTCGTAACAAAGAAAAACCTCCCGGCCGTCCCTGATATGGGGAAAGTCCACAAGACCCCGCCTCCAGTCCTGAACAACGATTCCGAGGTCTTGCAAGTGCTGAAGGAGTTCATTTGCCAACGCAATGCGTTCTTCACCACTGAGTGCCCAATCTTCTGGAGTGGAGCCGTGGTTCGGTTTCACTCCGTTGCCATTGCCCGAGAATGGGGGAATGCGCTGTGGCTTGGGGCCGACTAAGTCTTGGACCTTCTGAAGGATGCGACGGACGGTCGGAAGAAGCTCGTTCGCCTCCTCCACGGTAAAATGTTTGGCAAAGTGGAAACTCTCGGACATATGCGCAGTAGCTACATAACTGCGCAAAGGTGTTGCGGGCAAGAAAATGTTTCATTGACCCGGACAAGCTCCCGACGTATGGCTTTTACTATGGTACGGGTTTGTGACGGTTGCGGTCGACGTCTGACGAAAGGTGATCAGCCATATACCTTGCGGATCGAAATGTTTGCAAGTGCGGACCCCGTAGAATTGACCGTGGACGACTTGCTTGCGGATCATAGCGCCCAGATTGAAAAGCTGATCGAGCAGATGGAACATCTTGACGTTGAAGAGGCAACCGATCAGGTCTACGAAACATACACGTTTGAACTATGTTCAAAATGTCGCGACGAGCTGCATCGTGGCTTGAAAGCCAAAGCCAAATCCAAACTGGAATAACGAAGAACGATTCAAACGGTATCAAAACTCAGACTTGACCGAAGCGTCTGGAAAGCCGACACACGAGCGTTCGAAACAAAAGACACGTTGGAAGGTGAATGCGAAAAATCCGCGTAGGCGTCGTGGGCGTGGGGAATTTAGGTCAGCATCATGCCCGCGTGTACGCTGAACTTCCTGAATGTGAATTGGTTGGCGTCGCCGACGTCGACCCGAAAGCACTGCAACGCATCACCCGGCAGTTCAAGGTGAGCGGTTACACCGATTACCGGGAACTGTTTGGCAAGGTAGATGCGTGCAGCATTGTTGTTCCTACGGTCTTGCATCATGCGCTTGCGCGCGATTTCCTCGAGCATGGTGTCCATGTGCTTGTGGAAAAGCCCATTACCACCACCGAGGAAGAGGCGCGGGACCTAATCGAGGTTGCTCGCCGGACAGGCCGCATTCTCCAAGTTGGGCACATCGAGCGGTTCAACCCTGCCATCATGCGCCTACGCCAGATTGTGCGGGACCCAGCTTTCATCGAGGGGCACCGCCTCGGCCCCTATGACCCGCGGGTCAAAGATATCGGGGTCGTATTGGACCTCATGATCCACGACCTTGACATCATTCTACAACTCGTAAACTCCAAAGTGGTCCACGTAGAAGCTGCTGGCGTGGGTGTGTACGGTACCCACGAAGACATTGCAAACGCACGAATCCACTTTGAAAATGGCTGCATCGCGAATCTTACAGCCAGTCGTGTTACGCCGGAACGGAAACGCAAAATTCGGGTTTTCCAGAGAAACGCCTATATCTCCATTGACTACATTAACCAAGAGGTCGAAATCTATCGGAGGATCAAGAACCCCAACGCACCTCCCGGGACTCCAAATGTCACCATCGTTCGAACAAAAGAAGCCATGAAGAAACAAGAGCCGTTGAAGGTGGAATTGAAGCATTTCCTCGAGTGCGTAGCGCAGGGAAGCGAGCCAATGGTGCGTGGGGAAGAGGCTCGAGATGCTCTAAGCTTGGCCGTTCAAATATCAAGACTTGTAAAGGAACGGTGGGAGAAATACTTTAAGGATTTCTAAGGCGGAACACCCGTTGAGTCAAGCTGCACTCCATACATCGTCGGCGCGCTCACTCATGTTTGTCGCCGGCGAGAACTCTGGGGATCAGCATGCAGCCCGCCTAATCGGCGAGCTTCGTCAGCGCGACCCCAGCCTGCACTGCTTTGGATTCGGGGGCGAAGCCATGGCTCACGCTGGTTTAGAGCTCGTGGAGAATCTTGCACAGCGGGTGCCAATCATCGGGTTGTCGCAAGCGATTCGTCACTATCCCACACTTCGGCGCCTCTTCAGCCGCGCGGTGGATTTGCTTGCCAGTCGCCGCCCGAACGCATTGGTCCTTGTGGACTACCCGGGCTTCAACCTGCGTCTTGCACAAGAGGCAAAAAAGCTTGGAATTCCAGTTATCTACTATATTTCGCCGCAGGTGTGGGCTTGGAATAAGCACAGGCTGCGCATTATTGCCGACACTGTTTCGCTGATGTTGGTGATCCTACCCTTCGAGGCTGAGCTTTACCGACGCGAAGGGGTTCCAGTGGCCTACGTGGGCCACCCGCTTCTTGACCACGAAGGCCCCATGCACTCGCGCGCCGAGGTTCTTGCACGGCTCGGTTTACCATCCGATGCATACGTGGTGGGACTCATTCCCGGCAGTCGGATTCCCGAAGTGCGCCGACACCTCCCCGTACTCCTTGAAGCAGCAGTCGCGATCAGACGCAAATTACCTAATGCTGCATTTGTGATACCTCAAGCCACGACAGTCTCGCGGGAACTTATCGAAAATCATGTGCGCGGATATCCCCACCTGCGGGTGGCGATTGCCGACGGGCAGTTAGCCTCTATTCGCTCTGCTTTGGATTTTGCCCTGTGCAAGAGCGGTACCTCCACCCTCGAGCTTGCTCTGGCGGATGTTCCGATGGTGATTTTTTATAAAGTTTCACTGCCGACGATGCTATTTGCGAAGGCGGTTTTGCGCATTCCTTGGGTGGGGCTTGTGAACATTATCGCCAACGAAATGATTGTCCCCGAGCTGTTACAACACGACGCGACTCCTGAGCGATTAGCTCGGGCGGCCTTGGAAATCATTTGCTCACCCGAGCAGCTCACGCGGATGCGCGAGGGGTTGGCGCGTGTCCGCCGTGCGATGGGAAGAAGTGGTGCGAGCGCTCGTGCCGCGGAAGAAATACTGCATTACCTTCAGCAAAGCGAGTCCGCTGAGCGCCTTGAAAGACCGTCGTAAAAGCAAAAGACGGTCGGCTCCCGATGCGCAGACTGACACACAGCCCGTTACCTTATGGCTGCTCCCGTCAGGGCCTGACCAGGTTCGGGCGGCGCTGTCGCCAGCCGCACACCGGGAGCCAACCGCCTTTTAGGGTTGGCAAGGCCTAACTATTTGCCGCCTCATTATCTTATTCAACCCGCTCGGTCGCTTTACTGTCCCCCTTTCGCTGACCGAAGAATATCGCCGCTACTAACGGTGCCGTTTGTGGGGTCGTAGGGTAGAGATTCAAAGCGATGGGCTCCACTTGTTGGATAGTTGTCCACCCGGTCCGGTCCCGCAGAACTCACAACCCATGCACCGTAGTTTAGCCAACCGTTTTCTGCCGCTGGAAGCATGAGCGGACTCGTGCGGCGTTCGGAAAGGTTCCAGTAGCGGTAAACCTCGTCGGCATCCGCAGGCACAAAATCGAGATCTCGCCGAAATGGATCAATGACCGCCGCCAAACTGCTTAGGTACGCGACGGGTGTGGTAAGCTGGGCTGCCGCAAAGAAACCCTCCAGATCTGGACGGGGTTGATCCGGTGGGTAACGGTTTTCATCCACTGCATAAGCTTCGAGTGCGGTGGCCGCGGTGCGCAGGTCAGCGCGAGCCCGGGCAACCTTTGCTCGTGTCTGGGCCTCTAAAAAATTTGGCAATGCAATCGCTGCAAGGATTGCCACAATGGCTACAACAACAAGTAACTCAATCAGGGTAAAACCTCGGTAGGTTTGCATGATGGCGCTTCCTTAACTTTTCTGGTATTCGTCTCTTGCCAAGCGCCCCGGGCTTACCGCAGGGAGCGTCGGCGACTGAGCTACCGAGTAGCACCACATAGTTACGGGAACCTTACGGAGCGGACAAAATCCGCATGTTTGTCTACGGGCGAGCGCGTTGGGGACAGATGGAAATGGCTAACCAGCCGTCTGGGTCGAGTTTTGCCGTGACGCTTAATCCCATCAATTTGCAGAGCGAACGAGTGATGGTGAGCCCAAGACCGCTGTGGGTGCGGTCGGAACGCGAAGTATCCTTACGCCAAAAGGGCTCAAAAAGGCGCTCGACGTCTTCATCGGTCAAGTGAGGAGCGGGATTGCGCACCCTGCAGTACGCGAGCCCATCCTCAATCCCAGCGGCAATCTCGACTTTGCACTTGTCTGGAGTGTATTCGACTGCGTTTTCGATGATGTTACGCAAGCAGGCTACAAGCAAGGAGGGCCGCGCGGGTACGGTCGCTTCTGAATCCATAGCCACCGCAAGCTCAATGCAACGCTTCTCGGCCTGCTTCTCAATCGATTCGCGGATTGCTTCCCATGCTGCGACAAACGAAACAGCCTCGAGGCTCTCAAGTGTTGCTTCCTTTTCGCAGCGCGCGAGCCACAGGAGAGTTGAGACAAGTTCTTCCGCTTGTTTGACGGCTTCCAAAGCTTCTTGCGCGCCGCCTCGAAGGGCCGAGTGGTCCTCTGGCACGAGCAATCCCACCTCAAGCGACGTACGTATTTCCGCAAGAGGTGTACGCAATTCATGCGCCACGTCCGTTGAATAACGCCGCTCCCGCTCAAAGGCATCCTGCAACCGTTTCAGGAGATCATTCAAGCGTTGGGCTACTGGGACCAATTCCTCGGGCAAGCCTGTGGCCGAGATCCGCAAGTTGAGTTTCTCGGCCGTGACAGATTCTGCAAAGGCTGCTAACGAGTGGAGAGGGCGGAGCGCCCATCGCACGACGCCAACCACCACGCCGACCGCAGCAACGATAAGCAACACATTTCCCACCGCCAACGCCCCTAATGTTGCGTTCAACCGTTGATCCAATGTGCCTCGTTCACGAGCAAGAGTGATCGAGAGCGTGACGCTGGTTGGTGCTACCTCCTCTGGCATTTCTTGGTGGCTGCGCGTTTCTTCCTCGTCTTCATGGTCCCACGCAGGATGAAAGGTTAGGCAAACGGCTCGCCCTGATTGCCCGTCGGGCAGTGGCACGTCTAAGAATGTGGGTTTATCATTTACGATTTGGGGCAGCTCGTGGTCACCGAGAGACTCGGATTTTTCCAGCACTTGGCCATCAAGGTAGCGGATCTCGAAGTACTCTTGCGGGTGACGAAAGCTGAACTCGCGCATCGCCTCCCCGCTGAAGTCAAATTCAAGCTCGCCATTAGCTTTGATTTGGACAAGGCTCGCAATTGCCCGAGCCTTGGACAGCAAAGCGTAGTCAAACTCGCCCACAAGGCCACGCCGTACCATCCGGTAGGTGGTGATTCCGATCAAGATGCATAGCAGCGCAAGCGCTCCCACAAGTCCCACAACGAGGGTCGCTTGTATGGAGCGATTTCGTTTCATGGGACGGATTCCCAAACGGAGTCCGCTTCCTCTGGGGCAATTAGGACGTAACCGAACCCGCGGCGGGTTTGGATAAATGAGGGAGCACCCGGGCGATCGATCTTCCGCCGAAGGATACTGATCGCGGATTCAATGACGTTGCTCCCGACTTCGACCCGCTCGTCATAAACCGCGTCTTCGAGCTGGCGCTTTGTCACAACTCGCCCCCGGTGGATCGCGAGGTACTCCAGAATCGCATATTCGCGCGCGGTGAGGTTCACTTGTTGGCCACGCAAGCTGACTGAGCGCGCCGCAGTGTCCACCACCAGATCGCCGACAACAATGCGGGGGTTCTTCGTGCCGTGCTTGCGCCGCACAAGCGCTTCGATGCGAGCCACAAGTTCCTCGAATGCAAATGGCTTGGGGAGATAGTCATCCGCCCCCGTACGAAGGCCCGCAACCCGGTCTGGTACGGCATCTTTCGCGGTAAGAACCAGAACATTCACATTGTTCCCGCGCTCGCGCAATCGCCGAAGGACAGTAAGCCCGTCGAGCTTGGGCAACATAAGATCGAGAATCACCACGTCATAGTTGCCAGAAACTGCCAGTAACCATCCCGTTTCCCCGTCCTCAGCAGTGTCCACCGCGTAACCCACGCGCCGGAGTCCCGACGCTAACGCTTCGCGAAGGCGGCGGGAATCCTCGACGACTAAGAGTTTCATGGTTATGAGCTCCTCCGCGGATCAGTCACCCTATGCATCACCACTCATCCGGTACGGGTTTTTGAATTTGCTTGCTGCGTTTCAGGCCACGATCCACATCCAAGAGTTTGCGGAGCAGAGGGTAGCGCTCGAACTTTTGATCCCATGCCTCCTTCTGGGCCAAATAGGTCGGATCACTGAAAAGACGCCCACTGCCAAAACCATCTTCAACCGGCCGGATCACCGTAAAATAGCACCAAAAAACCAAAGCAGTGCCGATGAGCGCGATTCCAAGGCCATTTAGGGTAGCCGCGCGACGCAATGCGAGCAGACCTGCTACCCCAAGAGCTGCGCACAAGAGTCCAACCATCACAGCGAGGATGCGAAGCCAATCGCCGACTAATACCAACCCAAGAACGACCACAGGGGAAGCAATTAATAAAATAATGCACGTTACAAGCACCGGGACAGTCACCCACTTTCGCGACAATTGCGCGCACTGGGTAATCACATCAAAAATAGCGCGTGCGCTAAGAAGGGCAAGCGCCGGCATCGCTGGAAGCAGGTAGTGGTCCTGTTTCATGGGAATGGAGGAAAAGACAAGGAACGGAACTACCACCATGAGTACAAGCAAACGTTCGGGCCTCTCAGGGGGATAGCCACGTTTGTGCCACACGTGAAATGCGGTAAGTGGGATGAGTAGCGACAGCGGAAAGGCTGCCCGCCAGATATTCACTAAGTAGAAGTAGAAAGCCTCCCTGTGTTGCGCAGAACTGGTCTCGCCGACTTTGACTCCTGCGGGCAAGAGAAGCTCTGAAAAGATTGTCTGACGGCTTTCTGGCCGAAAAGCGATCACGTAGAGATGCCACGAAATCGCAATCAATATGCCCACAACTGCAAGCGTGCCCACCTGCCACCGGAAGATCATACGTAAGCGGTGCGACAACGCAAGCCACACAAACAGCACCAGCGGCACATAGAGTAGGGCCGGCGTGCCCTTTGCAAGAAATGCAAGACCGAAGGCGAGCGTCCCACCTAATCCCGTTAGCCACGACGGTTTCTGCACGCACAAGTACAGGAGGAGGACCGAAAGGTTGCAAAGCAGCGTCAGCAACATTTCAAAACTGCCCCGTCTTGCGTGTAACACAAACATATAAGTTGTTGCCAACAGCGCCATCGCTAAAAGCGCCTCGCGCTGGGTCCCCAGAATCTTTCCCCACCAGAGAATAAGCCCCAAGACACCCAACGCAAACAAAGCAGGTGGGATGCGGAGCGTTGTGAGATTGAACCCGCCAACCAGTTTGCTTGTAGCCGCAACGGTCCAGTAAAACAGAGGTGGTTTGTGAAAACGGGGCTGCCCATTGTAAATAGGCACGATGTAGTCGCTGCGTTCCAGCATGTTGGCGATCACGTCATGACAGCGAATCTCGGCATTCACGCGCAGAGGCGTCTTTCCCAAGGCTGTAAAATAAAGGATTGCAGCAACCACGAAAATGCCTGCTGCTATCAGTCGAAATCTGTGGGTAAATGCGTTGACTGGCTCCTGAATCATGGAACGGCTCTCGCCGGTAGGTGTTTTATAGACTTGGTGGGTTAGATTCATCGGTTCTTGTCTTCTAAACTCTTGGTATCGCCTTTTGTCGGGCTCGATGCAATCTGCCCTACGTTGCCTCTAAAACCACTGTAGGGGGCTTTGTCTTCTACCTGTATCACATCTCAATAATGCTTGGTCGTAATTTTGTGCGGTGGCTTTCGCTCTGGTTTTCCACACCGAGAGAGGAGGGAGCGGCAGTCTCGTCCCTCCTCTCTGCTTTGGGGTGGGAGGGAATCGTACTTACTTTTTCTCTGTCTCTTTCTCTTCCGACGAACGGTTTTCTGCGGGTTTTGTCTCAGGTGCGGCCTTTTCTTCCTTGGCCTCGTTCTCCTCATTCATTTGGCCTGAGCTTGATTCGTCTTCTACATCGGCTTTCCCGAGGAGCGACACCTTGACCTCTTTCACTTTGCCATCTTCTACGACCTCGAATTCGTAGTAATGTTCGGTCACGGCAAGCGCTTCCTTAATTTTCCCGCCTGGAACAGCTTTTTTGACCACGGCTTGGATGGTTGCCGGCACCTGATCGGGCTGGACCTTCTCCTCGATCTCGACGACGTGTCCGTCTGCGGTGACTTTTACGGATTTTTCCACACCACCCACCGCGACATCCGCTTCATAGGCCTCAGCCCCTTCGTCGCTTTCCTTAACCACCTTGGTGATCTTCCCCTGCGGACCGGCTGCGGCTTTGATAGCTGACTGGACCGCTGACGGGACAGATTCTAACTCCACGGCGGTTTCGCCGGCTTCTTCCTCGGTAGCCTTCGCGGGAGCCACGTTCCCGGATTCCGGCTTCTTGTCCGAAGCCAATTCGGATTCTTTCGCGACACTTCGCGTCGCGTTGTTCTCTTGGGCTACAACTTTCTGCGAGACTGCTTGGAAAGCCAAGGCAAGGGTGGTGACGAGCAGCGTCACCTTGAATGCTGAATTCATGATTCTTCTCCTTTGCTCAAAGAATAGTCGAGCGCAGATCATTCCTGCGTTCATCACCCTATTACCCCCCCAAACCTTACGGAAAGATGACGACGAGTATAAAAATTACTGGAGGCGGCTTGAGGAAACAGTAGACGGACGTTTTTGCCAAAACTCGTCCAGCTTTTCTCGCAGGTCTCGGAACTTTTCTGATGAGGAATTTTCGAGTCGAGGAAGGCCACGCTCCGGAGTGAAAAATGCCTGAAGCGCTTCGCAGATCGCGAGGCCGAGCGGTGAGTAGCGGGGTAGCCATTCAGAACGGAGGGCAACGGGATCCGCTGGAATAGGGTCGGTTTCCAGCAGGATTTGAACTAATTCGTCGCGTTTTGCCAGCAAACCGCCTTGCTCTAAGACCTTTTCGATCACACCTGCTTCGCAAGCACCGGCGCTCACACTCCCTCCGATGCCGTTAATCACCGTTTTTACGGCTTCCTCTGACGATTCGCAGAACAAGATGTTTTGGGGAAGCTGTTTGTTCGAGTTCAACTGCGCGATTTTCAGGCACGGATAATAGTAACCAGCGGCTGAGCTACTTACCAGGGCCAGTTTGGTTGTGGTCAGCATATCCGCGATCGCAGTTTGGGAGGCATTCGATCGGTACAGTGGGTTGCGATTGCTTACAAAGATGACCCCTTTGCGAAATACCCGCTCGCCCCGTGGGTCAAAGCTATCGTCTGGCCGTCGCAATTGGAACCGTGCTTCATAGTCGCCCTGCTGAGTCACAAAGTCAACCGACGAGCAAAAGACCAAATCAAATTCGTTGCGGGACATTCGCTGCACCAAGTTCTCGTGTGAGTCCGCTGCCAGCAGAGCGATATCCTGAACTCCTTCCTCTGCCATCGCTTGACGTACGGCTTGCCGCCCGAGCAGAAACTCCCTAAGGTCGTATAGAACTCCCGTTGAGATTTGTGCCTCGGGATCACTTGGCAGGTAACCAATGCGAAAGACTTTCTCGCCAGAGAATTCATCCGACGCTTTCCCGAGATCCCAAGTGCAACAGGCCAGAATCACAAGCAGCACGTAGCTCAGGCGGTGCAGTGTCTTTCTCACAAGTATTTCTTCTTTGACTTTCGTAAGATTCACAATTTCAAAGTAGGGTGCATAAAGCGGCCGACAAGCCGAAATCGCAAGTCTGTGCATCTTTTGGGGAAGCCGAGCGGAGAGGACTTACTGTCTTGCTTCCCCAAAGAGCTTCTAAGGGAAGTAGGTCGGCAAATCATGTGGGTTGCGAACTTGGTCAGAGGTGGAGAAGATTGCCTATGAGAGCGAAACGTCGGAACCGGGCCCTGAGTTTGGTTGAGGTTGCTGTGGCAATCGGAGTCTTGGGAGTGGGGATTTTCGTGGTAGCTGAGATTTTCCGGAGTGCGCGGGTTGGCGCGGAGCGAGCAGCTCTTCAGGTAAAAGCAGCGGGTCTCGCCTCGCTCAAGTTAGAGGAGCTTCGGACGGCAGGCTCTGCGCTCAAGGCCGAGTTGGAAAAGGCGACCAAAGTTTACGTTCATTACCCGCCAACTGGGTGGAAGCAACTCGACGAGGACAGTCGCTTCCAATGGCGGGCCGAAATTACCAAAAGTGACAAGTATCCACAAGTCGCCTCAATTCGGGTGTTGGTTGCTAAAGCTGGGGAACAAGAATCCAAACCGATTTCCGAAGTGTCCGGTTTTGCGCTTTTGGAGCAAGGAGGTGCCCGATGACTCAGCACGCAGGTCTGTCTCGCATGCGGGGTTACACTCTCGTGGAAGTGCTCGTAGTCGTTGCGGTCGCCGTCGTCTTGTTAGGCTTAGTGTTAGAAGCACTAATTGCGACGAATCGTGCGTCGGACGAACTGATGTTGGCGCAGGAGTCAAGACAAGAAGCCCTGTTTATTGCCCAGAAGCTTGAGAAGTTTGTTCGTGGACGCATTGCGCCAACTGAGCTTGCAAACGGAGAACAAGAGGTGTTTGCGGGGAATCAGTTAGCTTTTTACTCTTCGACTTTTCCTCAGGGGCTGGCACGGCTCGAGATTCAAAATGACCCTGAACAAAAATGTGCGGTCGTCCGTGCGCAGCTTTCTAATAACAAGACACTCACGCTCCCCCTACGCTCGCTTGATGAGCGGCGGCTGCGATCCGAGGTCTCCTTTCGGTTCGGCATGGCAACGGACAAGCTTGAGGCTCAATGGCTCGATCGAGTTTCGACAACACCCCAGCTCATTGGCTATGCTGTTCGCGTTTGGCCCAATCAAGCGCGCTATGCTTCCTATAAGGACGCTGTAAGTCCGCGTGGCACAAAACTCGGATTTGAGTACGTTTCGGCGGTGAGGCTCCCATGAATAAGCTCAGGGTACAAAAGAATCTCGCATTCGTCCTCCTCGCAGCGATTGGAGTCTTGGCTATCCTTGGCTCGCTTGCCTTTGCAGCAGCCAGCTCCACCCAATTTACGTATTCTTTTGCTCGTTTGCGGGAACAAGACAAGGCTCTGGTTAGCGCTTTGCGAGTTGGGGCGGAACTGCTCGCGCAGAATCCGGTTACCGTCCAAAAAGTTGCGGCAGGGTCAGACCCCACAACCATTTTTGAAGCTACCGTTCCGGGAGCGTCTGTGCCGTATGTCGTCACGGCAATGTCAGCAGGCCAACGATCAGACTTACCCGTCCCGCCTCGGGAGGGGGATGTCGTGCTTAGGCTTGAAGTGCGTGGACCAAGCAAGCTCCTTCCAGCACGCGAAGCCGTGTTTCTCTTGAACACTATGCAACAACGCCCGGCGCCCATTTTGCTGAGCGAGTCTAAGCCAGAAGGAGTTCAACGTTGAGCACGCCTCTGCAAAACGAAAAGATTTTGCGGATAGCCCTACTCTTTCGGGAAGCCACAGTGCTCGATGAGCCGCACTGGGAGGAGTTTGCCAAACGGGCTGGACTCAAGACCGTTAAGGGCGTCATGGACGTTCTCAATCAAGAAGTGTCGCTGGCTGCCTTCAAAGATTTGATGTTCTTGGACCTTCGAGCACTGATTCCCGGCAAGACGGTTGCTCGACTCGACGAAGTCCTGAGCGCAACCGTAAAGATTTATCCGGGAGAAATTGCCTACATCTTGCGCCAGAACCAGCCAGACGTGGCGCGCCTTGGCCAGCTTCTTCTTGCCCACAATCTGGTCAAGCTCTCCCAAATCGAGGCGGCGCTCGACCGCGCTGAGAAAAACGCACTCAACGTCTATGATGTTCTCGTTGCCGAAGGGATTGTAACACCGGAGAACATTGAGAAGTTAGTGCGTGAGCGTACGTCGGAATTTGCCCTTGAGAACCGAATCCTGTTGGCTGGGGACATCCTCGTTTTCAATTCCCTCATTACACGCGAGGATTTTGCGCGAGCGCTTGAAAGCCGCGCAGTCACAAAAGCGCCTCTCTACAAGACGCTGGCGGATCTCAAACTGCTCACTCAACAAGAGCTTTTCGCCGCTTTGGAAAGCGGGATTGAGTTACCAATGATTGAAGTTCTGGCGTATGACTTTTCGCAGGAGTTGTTGGAGCGATTCCCACCAGAGTTTATGCGACGGCAGCTGTTCTTGCCGCTATCTCTTACAGATAGTTGCTTCGAGATCGCAACATCGGATCCTTTCAACTTGGCCCTCTGTGATACGATTAGCTTCCTGACGGGGAAGCGGGTGTCGCCTGTCTATTCGCCACATCAGGAACTCTTAGGGAAGCTTGAAACTCTGCCAGCATTTGGAGGTGGGGGCGTAGGAGATAAGCTGACAACTCTGCCTCCTCCTGTGGTGCGTCGCACGGCTCGCACAACTTCTGCTGCGCCCCAGCAACCGGCACGTCCAACCCCAATGACGGGAGGGGACGAAGCACGCCGAGTTCCAGAGGCCGACCGCATACGTCCCGTGGAAAGAGAGCCGTTTGTGGACAACCTGTCCACCGTCCAGCTTGTGACGCAGATTATGGAAAGTGCGATTGCCACGCGTGCCACAGACGTTCACATCGAGCCGCAGGCTGACGAAATCCGTGTCCGCTACCGCATTGATGGTGAACTCCACAACATCATGCGTGTGCCAAAAGAAATGGCATTGTCTGTTACGTCACGAATCAAAGTGCTTGCAGGCATGAACGTCACCGAGCGGCGCCGCCCCCAGGATGGACATTTTAGCTTGGACGTTGAAACAGGGAGCTACGATTTCCGAATCTCAACGCTTCCTTCGATTCACGGCGAGACGATTGTGATGCGCGTCTTAGACAGCTCGCGTGTCATGACCGGCCTTGATCAACTTGGCCTCGAAATCGAACAACTCAAAGCAATCGAGCGACTGATTGTGCGTCCCCACGGACTCATCCTCGTCACAGGGCCGACAGGCAGTGGAAAAACTTCCACCCTCTACGCTTGTCTGAGCACAGTGAACCGCGAAGGCGTCAATATCATCACCATCGAGGATCCTGTCGAGTATCAGTTGGAGGGGATCACGCAGGTACAAGTGGATCCAAACATTGATCTGACATTTGCCAATGGCCTGCGCAGTGCGTTGCGACAGGATCCAGATATCATCATGGTGGGGGAAATCCGTGATAGCGATACAGCCGCGACGGCAATTCGTGCCGCTCTCACGGGCCATCTTGTTTTTTCCACTCTCCACACCAACACAGCTCTTGGGGCCATCAATGCTCTCGCACACATGGGAATAGACCACTTCCTAATCGCTTCAGCTGTGAGCGGGATTATCGCGCAGCGCCTCGTGCGAAAGATTTGTGACGAGTGCAAACGCCCCTACGTTCCCACGAAAGGCATTCTGGCGGAGCTTGGATTGCCGGAGAATTCACGAAAGCGATTCTACCGAGGCGAAGGCTGCCCTGCATGTTTCAAAACGGGATATCATGGTCGCACGGGCGTCTTTGAAGTGGTGGAGGTGCGCGAAGAGCTCCGCCGTGCGATTGCTGACCGCGTGAGTGAGGACGATCTCCGCACCCTTGCGGACAAGCATAGCAAGCGCCTCTTTCAGGTTGGCGTGGAAAAGGTTCTAAAGGGGATCACCACCCCTGAAGAGATGCTCAAAGCAGTGACGGTTTTTTGATCGGACTGAAAACATGGGAAGCGAACCGATGAAGAAAGGAGCCAGCCATGGCAGAGAATAAAGAACAGCAACAACCGGGGACCACGGTGAAAAAAGAGGAAATCCTACAGAAGTTGCGTGAGCAACAGGCAGCAAGCGTGGGTACAGGGGGTGCTCCAACCACCTCGTCTTCCCCTTCCACTTCAAGCGGTGGGGCGCTTTGGGGCGGTATTAGCACTCGCCAAATGGCTGCGTACTGTCGCCAACTTGCTACGTTAGTTGACGTGGGTGTCCCACTTCTCCGCAGCCTGAAGATTCTCGCTGAGCGCAGCGCTCATCCCAAATTGAGAAAGGTCACAGCGGATGTTGCGCGTCGCGTTGAAGAAGGCCAAGCCTTCAGTAGCGCATTGGCGGCTCATCCGCGCGTTTTTTCCCCAATGTTTATCAGCGTCGTGCGTACCGGCGAAGCCGGGGGCATTCTTGAGGAAGCGCTTCGCCGACTGTCCGAGCTGCTGGAACGCCAAGCAGAGATCCGTCGCCGCGTCGTGGGGGCTCTCATTTATCCGGTGATCACGTTGATCATCGAGATTATCATCATCGGGATTATCATGGTTTATGCCCTCCCCAAGTTGGTGGCCGCCTATCCGAAGCCCGAGGATCTGCCGGAGATCACGCGAGTTCTTATGAGCATTTCCACCTGGGTGGCTACGAATTGGCTTATCGCTCTGATTGTCTTGGCGGCCGTCGTTGTTGGATTCTGGCTATTCCGGAGGACGCCCAGCGGTCGGGCGCTTACCCAAAGTATTGCGCTGCGGCTCCCCCTCTGCGGGAACCTAATCCGAAAGATCAACGTTGAGCGTTTCTCGCGCACACTTGGTAGCCTGACCGCGGCTGGCATCCCGCTTATTGAAGCGTTGGCGATTACTGCAGAAACGAGTGATAACGAAGTGTTACGTCGCACCCTTTTGAGGGTTCGCGAAACCGTTGAACGGGGCGGGAAGATGGATGAGCCCATGCGCAGCGAACCCGTGTTTGATGCCATGGTCGTGGACATGGTGATGGTGGGGGATGAGGCTGGCGCACTTGATACCATGCTCCTCAAGCTTGCTGACATTTACGACAGCGAGGTGGATGTGGCTTTGCGTAGCCTCAGCTCGATTCTTGAGCCGCTGCTGATCGTCTTCCTTGGCTTGGCGGTTGGTTTCCTTGCGGTGGCAGTGTTCTTACCGTACGTATCGCTGGTCAACAATCCAGCTTTGGTGGTCGAATAATCACAACAAGACACAACGGGTGGAACGATGTTGGCGACATCTTTCCACCCGTTTGTTTTATCTTTGTCTGATATTTTCAGCGTAACGACGAAGCTCCACCGTTAGATGGGTTGGTAAATCTCACTTCCCCGAGCCCGGAATTCTTCGCTTTTTTGAGCTAATCCTTGCTCAAGAAGCTCTTCTGGTCGAACTCCTTGTTGCTCGGCTAGTGCGCGCACCTCTTCGGTGATCTTCATAGCGCAGAACTTCGGTCCGCACATCGAGCAGAAGTGGGCTTCCTTCATAGGTTCCTGCGGAAGTGTCTCATCATGGAAGGCTTGGGCCGTTTCCGGATCGAGAGAGAGTTTGAATTGATCCTCCCACCGGAACTCAAACCTCGCTTTACTCATTGCATAATCTCGCCAAAACGCTGCTGGATGGCCTTTCGCCAGATCGGCAGCATGCGCGGCGATTTTGTACGCGACGACCCCCTGACGTACGTCTTCGCGATCGGGGAGCCCCAAGTGTTCCTTCGGGGTGACGTAGCAGAGCAACGCTGTCCCATACCATCCGATCATCGCAGCCCCGATCGCACTCGCAATGTGATCATAGCCCGCAGCAATATCGGTCACAAGAGGCCCAAGCGTGTAGAATGGAGCCTCGTTGCACCACTCCAGTTGTTCGTCCATATTTTCTTTGATCAGGTGCATCGGGATGTGCCCCGGGCCCTCGTTCATCACCTGCACATCGTATTCCCAAGCAATGCGGGTGAGCTCTCCCTGCGTGTGGAGTTCAGCCATTTGCGCCTCGTCGTTCGCATCCGCAATGCAACCCGGCCGCAGACCATCTCCAATCGAAAAGGCAATGTCGTAGGCGGCCATGATCTCACAGATCTCTCGCCAATGGGTGTATAGGAAGTTTTCCTTGTGATGCGCGAGACACCATTTGGCCATAATGCTTCCGCCACGAGATACAATGCCTGTCACGCGATTTGCCGTAAGCGGAACATAGCGCAGCAACACACCAGCATGAATCGTGAAGTAGTCCACGCCCTGTTCAGCTTGTTCGATCAGCGTGTCGCGGAAAATTTCCCACGTAAGCTCTTCGGGAACCCCGCCGACTTTCTCCAAGGCCTGATAAATTGGAACCGTTCCGATTGGCACCGGGCTGTTGCGAAGGATCCATTCGCGCGTTTCATGAATGTGCTGGCCAGTGGACAGATCCATCACGGTGTCAGCGCCCCACCGAATTGCCCAGACCATCTTTTCGACTTCTTCGCGCACGGAAGAAGCCACTGCCGAATTCCCGATGTTTGCGTTGATCTTAGTAAGAAAGTTGCGACCAATCACCATCGGCTCGAGTTCTGGATGGTTAATGTTGGCTGGCAGGATCGCACGCCCGCGCGCTAATTCTGATCGAACAAACTCGGGAGTGATCTCTCGTTCCAGCGCTTTCTCCAAGTATTTCCACCGGATGGAAAACTCGCCACGCTTTGCCATTTCCGAGATGTGTTTGCGAGCCCGCGCCAGCTCTTCGTTTTCGCGGATTGCTGCAAACTCCATTTCAGGTGTAATGATGCCACGCTTGGCGTAGTGCATCTGCGTGACTCGTCGCCCTTCTTGGGCTCGTCTTGGCCGCCGGGAATTAGGGAAACGTACACGAGCCAAAGTCGGGTCATCGAGCCGTGCTTTTGCGTAGGCCGACGTGGGCCCATCCAAGACGACTGTATCGCCACGTTCTTGGATCCACTTTTCGCGAATTGGCGGGAGCCCCTGCGTTAGATTGATCTCCACGTTGGGATCGGTATAGGGGCCGCTGGTGTCATAGACCCACAAGGTCCCATTGTCTTCGAAAGTACCGTTGCTGCGGCGAGTCGGCTGCAGGCGGATCTCTCGCATTGGCACCCGAATGTCAGGGCGAGAACCAGAAACGTAGACTTTGCATGATCCCGGCAGTGGTTGACGCATCTCGGATGAGACGCCGGTTGGGATCTCTGGCGAACCATGTGTGCGACTCATGATGTAACCTCCGTCAGTTCGGGAGGCCGGAACAACAGGAAGGAAACCCGTTACGCCTTCCCTCCGCCGGCATTACCCGTATCAGGTTCAAGGGGTAGGAGCCACAGTTTGGCTCTCTCTCAGGCCCATAGGCCTCCCCCGGCGTAACGATAATCTCATACATTGCTGCGTGGCAAAACGTCATTTTTCTCTTTTCCTGGCACTCGCAGATTTCGACCGGTGAAGACCTTTGCGAACTTCAAGGCCCCGCAATCAGGCGTGAGGGGCAAGCGCGAATAGCCACGCGCGGAAACGGTAGAAGGAGACGGCAGATGTGGTGGGTATAGCTCAGCTGGTTAGAGCGCCAGATTGTGGCTCTGGAGGCCGTCGGTTCAAATCCGACTATCCACCCCACTTTTCATTTTGAAGTTCTCCGGCGAGCAAGCGGTCCTACTTTTACCAAATCAGGATAAGAACCTGCGTCCCATTTTACGAGCGTACCCAACAGTTGTCCGTCGGGCAGACGCACGTCTGGCGCAATCTCTAAGAGCGGGATGAAAACAAATGGGCGCTCAAGCAAATGCGGATGCGGGATGACGAGGTCGGGTTCGACGACCTGTAGGCTGGCGTAGAGAAGGATGTCGATATCAATGACGCGTGGGCCCCACCGGTATGTTGGGATTCTGCCCACTTCTCGCTCCACTTTTTTCACGTATTCTAAGAGCTCTCGCGGACTGAGCAATGTTTCAATGCCGATCACCGCGTTTAGAAAATCGTCTTGTTCGACTTCACCCCATGGTTTGCTGCGGTAGATGGATGACGTGGCGACAATCTGAAGCCCCGGATGCTCGGTGAGTTCCCAACACGCTTCCCGAAGATTGTCCTCTAAACTCCGTTCGGCGGATACGTTTGAACCAAGCGCAAGATATGCAGTCACCCAATAGCTCATGGCCTAATGGTCCGTACAACAGACAGCGAGGCGCAACGAAAACGTGTGTTGCCCGTGGGGGAAGAGACGTCGGGAGCTTGCAGAGCGAAGGGCTCCAGTTCTGGATTGACTCACAATTCAGCGCGGCATAGCACCTAACCTGATCTCTTCTTGGTCGATGTTTTCACTCCAGGCATGGAGTGCTTTTTTGTCGGGCGCCGCTGGGAATTGATGAGTGGAGGGTAAAAGCCGTGACACTGAATTGGATCGATTGGCTCGTCATTGTAGCGTACTTTGTCGTCTCGTTGGGGGTTGGGATTCTGTTTTCAAAGCGGGCTGGAAAGAGCATCCAAGAGTTCTTTGTTTCCGGTCGGTCGTTCCCATGGTGGATCGCGGGAACATCGATGGTGGCCACGACGTTCGCAGCGGACACCCCACTTGCTGTAACCGGCTTGGTGGCGAAGTACGGTTTGGCCGGCAACTGGTTTTGGTGGGCCATGGCTGTGGGAGGGATGCTCACCGTTTTCCTGTTCGCCCGCTTGTGGCGCAGAGCCGAAGTGCTTACGGATGTGGAGCTCATCGAGCTACGCTATGGCGGGCGTCCAGCTGCGTTTCTGCGAGGATTTCGCGCATTTTATTTAGCGATTCCCGTCAACACGATCATTATCGGCTGGGTCAATTTCGCGATGCTCAAGGTGCTCAAGGTCACCCTGTTTGGAGAGGAAGCGAATGATTGGCTTCTTCTTGGAGTGATGGTGGCCATCACTGCCATCTATTCCATGCTCTCTGGCCTCTGGGGGGTTGCCGTCACCGACGTAATTCAGTTTGTGTTGGCGATGGGTGGATGCATCACGCTCGCCGTTCTCGCGGTTCAGGATGTAGGAGGAATCTCTGCTCTCCAACAAAAGGTGGTCGCAGCCTATCCTGAGGGCGACCAAGTTCTGCGGTTTCTCCCCGATTTTTCACAGGTTGCGTGGATTAGCTGGAAAATGTTCCTTGTCTATCTGTTTATCCTGTGGTGGGCGTCGTGGTATCCGGGCGCTGAGCCGGGGGGCGGCGGTTACATTGTTCAACGCATGGCTTCGTGCAAGGATGAAAAGCATGCGTTGTTGGCCACGTTGTGGTTCCAAATCGCCCACTACTGTTTACGCCCTTGGCCTTGGCTCATTGTTGCTTTTGTCGCTTTGGTCAAGTACCCGGAGCTTCGCACTCTTTCGGATCCCGGGGAGGGATTCCCACGTGTGATGCGCGATTTACTGCCACCCGGCCTGCGTGGATGGCTCCTTACAGCTTTCTTCGCGGCCTACATGTCCACACTCTCCACTCAGGTGAACTGGGGCGCTTCCTACTTGGTGAATGACCTGTACAAACGTTTTATCAAGCGGGACGCCACAGATAAGCATTATGCATGGGTGTCGCGCCTCGCCTCGCTGGTCATCGTCCTTCTTGCAGCCGCAGTCACGCCCCTGATCACCTCGGTGGAAAGCGCGTGGAAATTCCTTGCTGCGCTGGGAGCCGGGACGGGTGCGGTATTCATCCTGCGTTGGTTCTGGTGGCGAATCAACGCGTGGACGGAAATCAGCGCAATGGTGGCGTCGCTTGGTTTCTTCTTACTCGTCCAAGCGATTGCGAGCGCGAAGGACCAGTTCGGTCGTCTTGGGCAGATCCTCTCTGTGCCAGAGTATCAGACCGCGTTTGTGGCCTTCGCCACGATTGGTGTTTGGCTTGTGGTGACGTTCCTCACACGACCGGAGTCCCAATCGGTTCTCACAAGTTTTTATCGAAAAATCCGCCCGGCAAATTACGGCTGGCGGCCAATTGCATCGCAAGCCCCTGATGTGGTCCCCGACAACGAGGCGTTTGTTCCTTCGCTTTTGAGTGCCCTGTTTGGCATCATCACTGTGTACTCTGTGTTGCCCGGTGTCGGCTATGCGATCTTTGGATTTTATGGGAAAGCCGCACTATGCTTTGCGATTGCCGCAGGGGGAGTGAGCGGAATTGTACTCATGCTGAATCGCATCGGCTGGGAGAGAATCGGGCGATAGCAGTAGAGCGTGCCACCCATGGACATCGAACATCAACAAAGCACCAGCAACTTCGAGCCCTGCCCCTTGGCGCCAAGTTGGATTGTATCACTCGACTTAGAACCAGCAGTATCGCTGACTCAGTGGCGCGAACGCCTTGCATCATTGGCTGATGCCCAAGTCCGTGGCGTATTGGTTGAGTTCTTCAGATATGGCTTTCCTGTTTTTCGTTCGCAGGCGGCCGCCGCGGTGTGGGGACGCCGCGCCAAACGCTACCACAGTCCCTCCTTTGAGAATCTGTGTGAAGCCGCGCTTGAGCTGGATTTGCAAGTTGTCGTTTTCTCGCATCTACTCGATGCGGGCCCAGGCCTGGCCCCATTGAGCCGAGAGATCCTTCGGAGGCGCCGCTCGAACTGGGTCCTCGAGCAAACGGCAATAGGAGCTCAATCGCCGGACGAAGCCGCTCCGCGCTTTTGGTGGAATAGCTACGCGGCTGAGGTTCGCCAATATCTCGCAGCAATCATTGCTGAGTTGGTGACACAGTACCCCGTGGATGCGATATTTCTGCAGCGTTCAGTACTACCTGAGAGCCTGCTCCCGGCAATCGAGGATTCGCCGCAGACGATACGCGCGCGGAGTGAGGAGCGCGACGACGACATCGAGCTAAAAACATCAGGAGACATGAAACTGTCAACAGCACAGGTGGATCCTTTAGCATTCTATCGTGCTCTACGTACGGCTGCGCACCGCGGCGCCTTGCCCGTGCCACTTTTGTTGGATAGCCGCGACTGGTATACGCTCTCGAATCGGATGCCAAAGTCAGCCACTTATTTTGATGGAATTGTTTTCGGGCCTCGGGATCTTTTCGGGGAATTCGGCGCTTTTCAAGTGCCCGATACAGCACAAGTGTGGTTAGACGTGCGCACCGCAGGAGAGAAGTGGCAGACAATTTTCACAATGGCGACCAACGAGCCTTATGGCGCCATGATGGTGATCGCGAATTTGGAACAGATAGAGAACGGCGAAGCGTTCTCCAGACAGTTGTTGGTGGCAGAAGTGGGGGAGGTGCTGAATGACCCGCAGGTTGCATTTGCTGTGGTGAGCAGTTCTTTTGAATACTTAGCCCGAGCAACGAGCTTCGAGGATACAGAGGCAGCGCAACTGCTCTCTGTCCTTCTGAATACCCAAAAATCTTTTGCTGCGCGGGTGGAGGCACAGGAGAAGCTGGTGAAGTTGCTGCGTAGCACGGTTGAGGAGGTTACTACCAAAGCTTTGCAGGACTCGGTCATTGGACTTGCACGTCGCTTGCTGCGGTTGATCAGTAGCTATCCCCTCGTGCCGCCCGTGGCCCATGCAATCCCTACACAAACGTGACCAACCAGCACGTCGGCCATCTTCTGGTAAGAGGTGTGTCTTCCAAAGCAAACATTCGCTGGCGTTTATTTGTTTGTCCCACACGGTGGCTTTCGAAGATGCCATGGCGTGGCTTGCTCGTAAGCGTGTGCGACTTGGAGCAGCCTACCCTCCTCAAAGGCTGGTGCAATAAATTGAAGCCCGATCGGAAGGCCCTCGCCAGAAAAGCCACAAGGTACTGAAATCGCACAATTCCCCGCGAGGTTCACTGAAATCGTGAAGATGTCACTCAAGTACATCTCCAGCGGATTCTCCGTTTTCTCCCCGATTCGGAACGCAGGGGTAGGAGCCGTCGGCCCAGCGATGACATCGCATTGCTGGAACGCCTCTTCAAAATCCCGCTTGATGAGTGTACGCACGCGCAGCGCTTTGAGGTAGTAGGCGTCGTAGTAGCCCGCACTCAGCGCGTACGTTCCCAGCATGATCCGGCGCTTCACTTCCGAACCAAATCCCGCGCTTCGTGTCCGTGAGAACATATCAATGACGTTATCCGCTTCTACCCGCAGGCCATACTTTACGCCGTCGTATCGGGCGAGATTCGAACTCGCCTCGGCGGTTGCGCACAGGTAATAAGTAGCTACGGCGTATGGTGAATGTGGAAGCGAAACGTCAACGATGCTCGCTCCTAATTCCTGAAGGAGAGAGACCGCTTTTTCCACCGCTGTTCGTACTTCTGGATCAAGTCCCTCACCGAAGTACTCCTTGGGAAGCCCTACGCGCATCCCCCGAATCTCTTTGTTCAGAAATGTTCTGTAGTCGGGGGGTGTGTAGGGGGCACTGGTCGAGTCCATGGGATCATGACCAGCAAGCTCGTTGAGTAATAAAGCAGCGTCCTCGACATCCTTGGTGATCGGGCCGATCTGATCCAACGATGAAGCAAACGCCACAAGGCCGTAGCGCGAAACCAAGCCGTAGGTCGGTTTGAGGCCCACGACACCGCAGCATGCTGCGGGTTGACGGATCGAGCCACCCGTATCACTTCCGGTAGCAAGAATTGCCATGTCGGCGGCCACAGCGGCCGCACTTCCTCCGCTGGATCCTCCCGGAATGCGTTCCCGATCCCATGGATTGAATGTCTTCTTAAAGCCTGAATTCTCTGTGGACGACCCCATAGCGAATTCGTCCATGTTCGTCTTTCCGACAAACACCGTCCGGGCCGCACGCAAGCGCGCCACGGTTGTCGCATCGTACGGTGGAACAAAATTCCCAAGAATCCGCGAGGCACACGTAGTCGGAACCCCTTTCGTACACATGTTGTCCTTGATCGCAATCGGGATTCCGGCAAGGGGGGACACGGCTTCACCGCGGCGCAGTGTCTCATCCGCGGCTTTAGCCATTTCGAGGGCAATATCTCCCGTCACGCTAATATAGGCCTGAATTTGCGGCTCAACCTCAGAAATCCGAGACAGCACTGAGCGTGTAAGTTCCACGCTGCTGATCTCGCCTTTGCGCAGCAAGTCGCTCAATTCATGTGCAGTTTTCTCGTATAGACTCATTGTCTCACGCTATCTCCCAAATTCACGAATCACTCAACAAAGCTCCACGGCGTCAATGCAATGACGAATCGCGGGTAGCGCCCATGCCTCGGCTGGACGAGCGAAACCACGAATTGTGTCTCAGAGAGCTCCATGCCGGAGCGTGTGCCTGTCCCTTGGGTGCAAGATGGCTTAGGTTGGCTCTCTGCTATCGGCCACATAATTTTTCGCGGTATGCGGCTTCGTGCTCTAAGAGTATGCGCTTCCACCCGATTCCCGGCGTAAACCCTCCAAGGCTCCCATCCTGCCGTACCACCCGATGGCACGGAATGAATAACATCAACGGATTTTCACCCAGGGCCCCCCCCACCGCTCGCATTGCGTAAGGATTGCCCATCCGCACCGCAACCCACCAATAAGAACGCGTTTGCCCATAGGGGATCTGACGCGTTGCTTTCCACACTTGAAGCTGGAAATCGGTTCCCTCTGGGGCAAGGGTGACTTCGAATTTTGCGCGTTCACCCATAAAGTACTCCCGGAGCTCGCGCACAGCCTGCTCAAGCACGGGATGCGAAGGTGCCTGCTGCCGTGCGGTATCATAAGGTTCAGCGACCAGTTTACAACGTCTCAGCCCCTCGTCCGTGGCTTCCAATACGAGTCGTATCGGAGAGGAGCCAACCTCAAAGACAGCCTCACACCGCGCAACCTGAGCTTCCGCCATAATTCCACCTCTCGCGGAAAAGTATCACTTGCCCACCCCCTTCTTTTTACAAAATTCTTCTTTCCGTTGCTTGCAAAGTGCGCGGTTGGCTGAGTGCACCTTGCAAACGATAGAGACCATTCAGAGGACGCCATGAAATTACTGGTTACAGGTGGTTGCGGTTTCATAGGAACCAACTTCATTCGTGCACATTTGGCGGAATACCCCGAAGATACGATTGTCAACCTCGACGCTCTCACCTACGCGGGGAACCCAGATAATTTGCGCGACTTAGAGGGGCGCCCAAACTACCATTTTGTGCACGGCGACATTGCAGACGTACAACTTGTGGATCGGCTTTTCGCTGAACACAAATTCGACGTGGTGATCAATTTTGCCGCCGAATCGCACGTTGATCGCTCCATCGAGAATCCCCAAGTGTTTTTACGGACCAACGTCCTTGGCACCCAGGCGCTCGTGGATGCTGCTCGGAGATACGGAGTCGAGCGCTACATTCAAATCTCCACCGACGAAGTTTACGGGAGCCTTGGTCCCGAAGGTGCATTCAAAGAAACGACTCCGCTGGCGCCCCGTAGCCCATATTCCGCGAGCAAGGCTGCCGCGGATCAGCTCGTGCTGGCCTATTACCACACCTATCGCACGCCTGTGCTTATCACTCGCTGCTCCAATAACTATGGCCCGTATCAGTACCCGGAGAAATTACTGCCTCTCTCCATTATCAACCTGTTGCACGACCGTGAGGTCCCTGTGTATGGCGATGGAATGCAGCGCCGCGAGTGGCTCCACGTGAGCGATCATTGCCGCGCGATCGAACTTGTGTTGCGACATGGCCGCATAGGGGAAGTGTACAACATCGGCGGAGTGAACGAACGTCCTAATCTCGAGGTGCTCCATCTCTTGCTTGAGATCATGGGAAAACCGCGATCGCTCCTCTGCCATGTGGAAGATCGGCCCGGCCACGATCGTCGCTACGCAATTGACTCAACCAAGATCCGGACCGAGCTGGGCTGGCAACCCCAAGTAAACTTCGAGGATGGCTTGCGTTCCACAGTGCAATGGTACCTTGACCACCGCGACTGGTGGGAGCGCATCCTCAGTGGCGAATTTCGTGCCTATTACGAAAAGATGTACGGCAGCCGAAAGCGCCTGAATCCCTAAGGCCTGACGTCCGCGGCCTTATCCGTAATTCGCAAGACATCTTCTTTCGAATTCGCCCGCAGAACCGGCACGTACATTCCGTAGGCGCGGGATGGCATAGTGTGAAAAACGCCCGGGATTTGCGCGTCGTACTCGTACGTTAGGGTGTGGTCACCTTGGCGAACCTCACTGAGGAGGAAGGCCACCCACTGATCACGAAACTCCACGTTTCCTGCGGTAGTCCCGAAATACTGCCAGCCGCTTCGCACCTCTACAGGTTCACAACCTGCCGGCTTCGGGTCCTCCACGACGATGTATTCGTAATCATTCAAAGCCCGCAGCCGAAGTTGCACACGCAAGCGGTCGCCGGATTGGATCGTCTCACCCTCCTGCAGCGGGACATACACTGGTTGCTTGCTTGTTTCTGTGGTGGCACGGCTTTTCATCTCGTTAGGGCGGAGACGGCGTTCATACAAGCGTTCGACAAAAACTTCATGACCCGCCGCAGGAATCGGTTCTTCGAGCGAGTAGTAGGTTCCACTTACAACGTAAAACACTGTCGCCTCGCCAAGGACTCGGATTCGGACGCGGAGCTCGCCGTCCGGGATCGCATCGCCTTCAATTTCCGTGCTGAATTCCGCGGAATAGAAGTTCTGCGGGGTCACGGCGAACGTTTGCGCCTTGCCATCCCCGATCGACACTTCAATGTCTGCCGCCTTTTGGTCCTCTCGGTGGGTTCGTAGATAGGCAGTCAGCGCTAGAACCGCTAAGCCCGTGTCCTTACTGGATTTCCATTGGCGGCCCTGTCGATTCAAGACCAACCACTTCATAGCCCGGTGGAGAGTTTCGTCCGACGGGGCAATTTCCAAGAAGGCCTCAAGAGCATACGCCGTCGCTTCCACGTTGTCGTTCCACCAGTAGCAGTACCATGCGCCCGAGCCCCGCCGCTCAAAATGCACCGTGGAGTTTTCTTCTGTTGGCACAGCGAAATTCATCAGGTTGCGGAGCACCGTCTCAGCTTCGGTTTTCTTTCCGGCTCGCCAGAGGGTGCGTGCGAACATCGCTAATCCAGTGGGTGACAGGCTCTCCCTGCTGCGCCACAGGAGGTCCTCTGCCAACGCCACGCGTTGCCCGTTTAGCGCAAGCACGAATGCCTCGTAGGCCAACGTGTGAAGGTCTCGTTGGCTCCGCCAGTCAGAACGCCATGCCGGATCGCGTTTCGCACGTGTTTCGCAATCTTGTTTGATAAACGCGAGACCCCTCTGAAATACATCTTCCGCAACGCCAACGTCGGCTTGGCGGGCAAGGGTGAGCCCGTACATGACATGGGCGCTCATATAAGCGTCGGCAGGACCATCTTTCCACCACCCCCAACTCCCGTCAGGCCGCTGGAAGTCGGCCAAACGTTGCCAACCAGCCCTTAGGACGTCGGGGAGTTTCTCGCTCAAATAAGGATCCCGCGGAATGCCAAGGTCTTCAAACGCCTTAGCCGCAATCACCGCTGGGAGAAAGCGACTCATTGTTTGTTCCACGCAACCGTACGGATACTCAATGAGGTAGGGGAGCGCCTGACGAATAGTTGCGGCAATTGACGGAGCGATGGTGACCTGCACCTTGGAGGTCGCGCGAATCCGTTCCACCGGAAAATGGAGTTTCTCCGTAATGATGGTTTCCTTTGAATTTCGAACGACCGTCCGTGTGCCGCTTGACAAGTCGAGCGTAGAACCACTGCGAACGACGATGCGATCTATCCCATGGGGGAGAACAGGAAGTCGGACTTCCATCGCATCGCTTTCCGCATCATTGCGTGCCTCGGCGCGAAGAGTGGCTGGCCCGACTGCGGTCGCGCGAAGCCTCCAATCCACGCGACGTGCTCCGTTCGCTTCGATTTCCACCACGGTTGTGCGCTCATCTTCCGTGGAGGACCACGTGAGCCCATCGGCATCTAATGAAACACGAACCCGTTGAGCTTCGGTAAGATAATTATGGACGTTTGCGGAGATCGTCAGCTCATCGCGCTCGCGCACAAAACGCGGCGTCTCGAGGCGCACGAGAATTTTTTTCTCAACAATTGTCTCCGTCGTTACATTTCCCACCAAATGGGATTGCGTGACTCCAACAACATCGGCTTTCCATGTGGTGAGTGAATCTGGGAATGCGACCTCGATTTCGGCGAGCCCATCGCTGTTGGTTTTCAGAACTGGTTGCCAAAGGATTCTATCGCGAAAATCCCGTCGCACCAGTGGTGCTCCACCTTCTTCTTTCGCCATGTCCATCGCCGCGCTTGCAGGGACTGCTTCCGCCTCAGATCTTGCCATCGTGGGTGCGGCAGCAAGCATCTTTCTCTCACTGAGGGCTGCTCTGCCGATAGCTCGTCGCGGGCTTTCATACTCGTTTTGGTAGATGACGTCGTATTGCGTGGGGGGCGGCACAGAGAGGCCGTGCTTTTGCAACTCGTTGTAAGAGAAATCAAAGTAAGAGTGCAGATACCGCTTTTTCCCGTAGAAGACGCTCCGGATATCTGGGCGGAAGGAGTCCGCGATATACTCAAGGGCCTTGTCATAAATCGCCACGGAGAATTCTCCCTCAACCGGTTTGCCATCCCAAGTTTTGGCTTCGAGGCGCAACACCCCTCGCTGGCGCGGCCGATAAGAGTCGCGGTCAAATCGGGCATGGATGTTGAGAACTTGCCGTGTCGGGGGGACAATGATCTCTTTCGAGTCGCGGAACACGTGTTTATCACGCACCATGATCACATGCAGCTCAGAATTCGGCACAAATGCTTCGGTGATTGGCAGCTCTACGAACGTCGTGCGGTAGCGCAGAGGCAAAACCTTTTGTTCGATATGTCCGGTGCCTGTATCCACCCATAGCCAAGCGTGCGCATCGACCCATTCGCTCAGCACAAGAACTCGCGCGACTTCTCCGGGCTGATAGCTGCCTTTATCCAAGACAAGCTGAATGCCTTGGTAGCGCACTTGAATGTCCCGCGTGAATGGGTCTGCGATGGTGATTTCGGTTTTGCCCGAGCTTGTGCCGCCAAACGGATCGTCGGCAATGTAAAGGATGCGATAGCGTCCGGCTTGTCCCTCCGGTGCTCGCCACGCATAGACCCATTCGCCTTCCGCCGGAACTCGAATGCGCTCTTCCACAATGGTCGTTACAAGATCTTTCTCCGTAGCCGGATCCCACTGTAGTTTTTCCACATAGAGTGTGCCGCTCGATGCTACCGAGTCTCCGCGCAGATTGCGCGTTGCGATGCGTGCTTTCACCGTCTCGCCGGGGACGTAAATAGAGCGCTCCGCTGAGACGAGTGCCACCAGTGCCTTCTCGCCAACAATGGCGCTTGTAGCGCCACTGATAGCGCGGCGGCTTGCGTCCGTTACCGTGGCCTCTATTACGAATTCGTAACTCTCGAATTGTGATTGGGCGATCTTTTGGCCTTTCCCAACTGCCTCGGCAGTGAATTCGAATTCAAACGTTCCCTTTTCATCCGTACTTCCTTCGCCCGTCGCCACAATTTCAGCGCCCCCGGCCCGTCGCTTCACTCTTTGATCTGCACGTTCAGATTCAAACCAATCAGGTAAGTCTTGCCCTCTTTGCGCAATGCGCTCATACGACATCCACCACCACCGCGGTTGCCTGCGGACCTCGTACCGAACGTGTGCGTTGGCCACTGGTGCTCCAAAGTAATACTGCGCCTGCACTCGAGCTTGGATCGTGCTCCCCACTTTGTAGATCTTCTCGACGGTGGAGACACGGACCTCGTACTCAGGCTTCTTGTACTCTTCCACCCGGAAGCTGGCATAACCGTGGGTGCGGGTGGCTCGATCGGAAACGTGAATGTGATAGACTCCCAGCGGCGCCTGCTGACCAAGCGCGACTTCGCCGGAAATCGTGCCAAACTCATTTGCGACAAATTCATCTTGTAGGACTCGGGCGCCACGAGAGTCGGTGACCTCGACACGAAACGTTTGGCCCGCTAGGTTCTCGTACTTGCCCTCTCGTTGCACACGTATGATCGCTTTCCAGCCGACTTTCTCTGTGGGCCGATAGACGGGTCGGTCCGTGTAAACGTACGCAACGTTCCTGCTATCCCAACGTTCTGTCGCATACGCCGGCAGACTGACGAAAGCAATGTCCTCCCCAAATCGAGCCACAATGAGTGCCCCGCGGCGTGACTCAATTGAAAAGGAAGCCAACCCATTACCATCGCTTCGAACGGACTGGACCCCATCCAGTTGCGAACTGAGCCTCTGCGTCTTGCTTTGCGTCGCAGCCTGTTTGCCCGAACCGCGAAGGCTTATTTCCACGCCAGCGATTGGACGGCCCGTCGTGGCATCTACGGACCACACATCCAGTCGTTGACCCGCCGGTTTGGTCACAAGGAGAAGTTCACTGACCGCAAAAATGTGGTAGGCGCTTGCATTGCCCCCTTGTGCCGCCACTACGTAAAGTCCCTTGGGTAGGCGCTCGCCTCGCTCGGTGGCTTCGCTTTGCAGCACAACGCTTGTCGTCGTGGGCCGATAGTCCTCGCCGATCGGGAGTTGAACCTCTTTTCTCAGGACGGGTGTGCCAGAGACGAAGACGCTCAGATTAAAATTGTCCGGATCTCCGGCTTCCAGAAGTTGCTTCGGCGAAACTCGATACAGCGCGACTGAAACCGAATGAAGATTCCGCGCCTGAAGGAGCAACTCAATTCGTTCGTTTGGCGAGACTTGAAACTGCCGTGGGGTGATCGAAACGTACTCAAGAGTAATGGCACGGATCTCTTCCCGCGCCTGTCGGGCCTCCTCGCTTTGAGGCCAACGTTCGAGCAAGCGCTTCCACTCAGCTAAGGCCGCAGCAAGTTTTCCCGAAGCCTGAACATGACGGGCCAGCTCAGCTTGAGCGCGCGGCGCCACCGCGGTGTCGGGAAATTCCCGTACAAGCATTCTCATTGCATCAAGCCACTGGCGCTCACTGTCTGGTTCTTGCAGGCCGCGCCGGAATTGCGCCTTCGCCCAATGTGCCTCCGCAATTTCGTTTGGATCCTTAAGTTTGGCGATGAGTTTGTCGTAATACGGCAAGAAGCGGACTCGCCATT
The DNA here is from genome assembly GCA_003290465.1 of Candidatus Sumerlaea chitinivorans. Classification (GTDB taxonomy): domain Bacteria; phylum Sumerlaeota; class Sumerlaeia; order Sumerlaeales; family Sumerlaeaceae; genus Sumerlaea; species Sumerlaea chitinivorans. Next base: position 1,400,525 of record CP030759.1, on the reverse strand, counting down.
CGACATTGCCCCATGGAACTTGAGGAGCAATCGTGCGCACGACGTCTCGGTAGAGATCGGTGAGCAAGGAGGGGGCGGCGACGGAGAGAATCCTTTCTGCTCGGTCCAATCTCGCAAGCGTTTGGCTTGTGTCCTCGGGTGACAAGCCACGTTGGCCTGCCAAAAAGGCAAGCTTCCACGCCGCAATCGCAGTCCAACGATCTTCTTCCGCCGACTTTTCCAGCTCGCTGAGTGTCCGCTCCGCCGCCGCATTTTCGTGCAGGGCGATGAGGCATTCTGCTTTTCGACACAATGCCTCTCGTGCAATCGCTTGCGTTGAGCTTGTTGCCAAAATCTCGTCGTATTTTTTGAGCGCTAACGCATAGGACTTTTCTTCAAAAAGGCGGTTCGCTTCTTCAAGCGGCCCGCCCCAGCAAACCGTGACGGAAGCGATTGTAAGGGCAAAGATAAGAGCAAAGGTCCGGCGAACATTCAGGTGGCAAACCAACATAGCCTCTCTCCGCGCTTAGGATGGCACACACCCAAAGAGACTGTGACAGGAAGATTTTGGTTTGGTCACTAAGAAAGCGCGGAGTCACTGGAAAGGGGAGGTCACGCCTTGCCAGCCAATTTTCGTCGGATACCGTCCTCGAAGGAGATTGGGGCGAAACCGAGGTCACGCTGGGCCTCGCTGATATCGAATACTTTGTCCTCTTCGAGGCGCTGGATTTGATCAAGCGTGATGGGTGGCCGCTCCATCACCAGAGCCAGCATGCGTGCCGCAAAGCGCAGAAAGGCGATGGGGACAGGCACAAGAAGCACTCGCTTTCCCATGCATCGCAAAATCGTCTCAATCATTTCGCGGAGCGTGATTGGTTCTGGGCCTGCAAGTGTGTATGCCTTCTTGATGGTGTAGGGGCGTTCGAGCGCTGCTTCAATTGCGGAAATCACGTCCCATGTGAAGACAGGTTGCCATTTCATGGAACCAGCCCCCGGCAGAGGAAAGACAGGTGTATTTTTCAACCAACGCACGAGATGTGTCAGGTTGTTATCTTGCGAGCCACCGTAGATCATGGAAGCGCGGAGGATCGTCCAATCCAGATCGGATTGTTGCACCGCTTCCTCGCCAGCGATGACGGCGCGAGCAGTCTCTTCTGGGAAGCGCGTAAAGCGGCGAGTCGAACTCATGAAGATGGCGCGTCGAACCTCTTCAGCCTGCATCGCCTCAATGATGTAAGGCGCGAAGCGAATGTGCGTCATCGCAACAACCGCTAACGCTCCCCTGACAGCGTATCGGGCCTCCTCCGGGACTGTCAGGTCACAGCGCCGGATTTCCATACGTCGCCGCAAAGCCAGTGGAATCACCGCGGGATCGCGAGTAATTGCTCGCACGCAACGACCCGCTTCGACAAGTCGCTTGGCGAGGCGCATGCCGGTGTGTCCGCTCGCGCCAGTGATAACGATTGGTTTCGTGTCTGACACCGTTTCAGCGACCATCCTCGGAAGCCGAGTCCAATTTCGCCTCTCTCACTAGAGCCCGTGCCCGAGTGCAGAGTTGTACCAGTGCCTCCCCGGGATCGGGTTGCTTCATAAACTGTTCCCCTATGAGCATGGCATCTACCCCTAATTTTGCGAAATAAACCACGTCTTCAGGGGTTTGGATTCCGCTTTCCGCCACGATCGTGAAGTTTGCTCTTTCCGCCCCAAGCAAACGAAGGATGGATTCGGTTCGAGTGATGTCGACGTTAAACGTCCTGAGATCGCGATGGTTCACGCCGAGTAAGCGTGCGCCTCCTTCGGCTGCGAGGTCGGCCTCTTTTTCAAAATGCACTTCAACCAGTGCAGCCAGCCCAAGCTCGGCCGCCAATGCTTGGAAATCACGCAGCTGATATTTATCGAGAATGCTGACAATCAGGAGGACAGCGCTGGCGCCCGAAGCACGCGCTTCGTAGATCTGATATTCATGGATCGTAAAATCTTTTCGCAGGAGGGGCATAGTGGGGAGCGCTTGCCGAACGGCACGCAAGTGGTCGAGGTGTCCCTGAAAGAACGCCTCATCCGTGAGCACGCTAACTGCTGCCGCCCCGTGCTCAGCGTAGCTACGCGCAATTGCGATGGGGTCGAACTGTTCGCGGATTACGCCTTTCGACGGGGAAGCCTTCTTTACTTCCGCAATGACCCGTGGGATGTCGTCCTTAGCGCGCAAGGCTGCCACAAAGTCAGGAGCAGGCGGCAGATCCGCGATGGCCGAGCGCAGCTCCAGCAGTGGCCGCTGTCGCATTGCGTGGGCAACAAACTCTGTTTTATATGCAACAATTTCATCGAGGATCATGTGTGTTGCTATCCCTTCGTAATCTCGCGTAGGGCTTCAAGCTTTTGCCACGCCGCCCCATTTTCGATGGCTCTCTTGGCAAGGGATAACCCCTCCGCAATCGATGCGGCAAGTCCGCCGACATAGATTGCCGCAGCGGCGTTCACAAGCGCGATGTCCGACTTCGGACCCCCTTCGCCTCGCAAAATCTTCTCAACCGTGGATGCGTTGGTTGCCACGTCTCCACCCGCGAGGTCAGAGGACTCCGCCCGAGGGATGCCGAATTCCGCAGGGTCCACTACGAATGTTTCGATTCTGCCGTCTCGTAGCTCGATGACTCGGGTAGGAGCACAGGTCGAGATTTCATCCATGCCATCGTCACTGTGGACCACCAATGCCCGCTCCGTACCCAAGGCTCGCAAACTTTCCGCGTAGAGTTGCTGAATGGAACGACTATACACACCGATGAGTTGGCGTTGAGCGCGAGCCGGGTTGAGGAGAGGACCGAGCAGGTTGAAGATCGTACGGAAGCCAAGTTCGCGCCGTACGTCCGCCACGTGACGCATCGATGAGTGGTATTGGGGGGCGAACAAGAAACAGATCCCAATCTCACGCAAGGCGCGCTCCATGACAGATTGGGGGCATGTGATGTTGATTCCCAGTGCTTGGAGTACATCAGCACTCCCACATTGGCTTGTGACGGAGCGATTGCCATGTTTTGCCACGCGCACACCTGCTCCGGCTGCAATAAAGGCAGCTGTTGTGGAAATGTTGAACGTCCCGGCGTGATCCCCGCCCGTCCCGCAGGTGTCGAGAATGGGCTCGCTCGGAGAATCAAATTTAGCGGCACGTGCTCGTAAGATTTCTGCGAAAGCAACGACTTCGCCCAGCCGTTCTCCGCGCATATGAAGCGCGGTTAGGAACGCTGCGGTTTGAACGGGCGAGGTCTCGCCGCTCAGTAAAGCCTCGGCGACTTGTCGCGCTTCGTCTTGCGACAGTTCGTCACCGCTCATAATTTTTCGTGTAAATGGCGTGAGGTTCATGAATCGGATTTCTACGCAAATGGTCCATACCTTTTCAACAGTTTGCCAACCACGTGATACGGGAATAAGACACCGATCCCTTTTGAGCCACCTTCAGACTTTTAGCCGCGGGCAATGGGCATGCGCCGACCAAATCCAAAAGCTTTACTTGTCACCTTCAAACCAGGTGCGGCCTGAGCACGCTTGTATTCTGCGTTATCAATCATGCGAATCACTTTGCGAACTAGAGCCTCGTCAGCGACACCCGCCGCCACAATCTCCTCAGGGCCCATGAGCTCTTCAACGTAGAGACGAATGATTTCGTCCAAAATCGGATACGGCGGCAAGCTATCCGTGTCCTTTTGGTTGGGCGCAAGTTCAGCCGTTGGTTCTCGCTGGAGGATGCTCTCAGGAATGGGGTGATTCATTTCAGCGTTCAGGAAACGAGCAAGCGCGTAGACCATCATTTTGGGAACATCTGAGATGAGAGCGAGCCCTCCAGCCATATCGCCATAGAGGGTGCAATACCCTGCAGCTAATTCACTTTTGTTACCCGTGGAAAGCACCAAAGTTCTGGGCGACTTAATGGCATTGGAAATCCACATGAGGATGTTGCCCCGCAGCCGTGCCTGAAGGTTCTCGTTGGCGAGGCGGTCAATCTGTGAGCGATCCCCAGCGAAGAGATGAAATAGTGGCGCGCCGGTTTCTCCTTGCAGTAGGTCCTGAAACGCATCGAAAGGCCCCTGGATTGGGATCTCCAGATGGCGAATCCCCAAGCGGCGCGCGAGCTCCGCCGCATCGGCACGCGTCTCGTTGCTGGTGTAAGGGCCGGGCATGGATACACTTATGACAGCCTCTTGCCCCAGTGCCTGAGTGGCTAGCGTGAGGACGGTGGCCGAGTCAATCCCACCACTATTCCCGACCACCACCTGCGCAAATCCCGTTTTTCTGAGGTAATCCTTTAAGCCCAGCGCAAGGGCGTCGCGCACCGTGCGGATCTCATCCTGCACGTGTGAATAGTGCGTTTCCCATTCGGGATCAACCTCACGCGACGCAGTGTCCCAGATGATGGTTCGCTCCTTGAACCAGCCGGCACTTGCATCCACAGTCCCATCCGGAAGCACCACCACGCTGCCCCCGTCGAAAATGATCTGATCGCAACCTCCCACTTGATTGACCATTAGGACAGGAACCTGCCACCGGCGAGCGGTGTGGCGTAGCATCTCAAGGCGCCGCAACGGTTTGTGGATCACAAAGGGCGAGGCGCTGATGTTGACGAGCAGGTTTGCGCCATTGCGAATGAGGCTTTCAATCGGATCGTACTCGTACAGCCGCTCGTCTTTCCAGAACTGGGGGTCGTTCCAAATGTCTTCGCAGATCGAGATGCCGATACGTAGGTTTTCCTCAGGATAACTGCACAAAGGGGATGCGATGTGGCCCGGACAGGGCTCGAAATAGCGGTGCTCGTCAAAAACGTCGTACGTAGGGAGAAGCTTTTTGAACGTGAACTCGATCCCAGCGTTTGCCCGTATAAAGGCGGCCGCGTTCAGGAGCTCTTTTTTTCCGCCAAAAAAGTTCGTGTGCAGCGCCCCACAGATGCAGTCGATCCCAAGTGTATTGCACTTGTCCTGAATAATTGACAAGGCAGAACTTGCTCGGTTTACAAAAAAGTTGTACTCTAACAGATCTTTGGGGGGATACCCGACGATGGCAAGCTCAGGAAAGATCGCCAGTCTTGCGCCGCATTGTCTGGCATAACCAAGTTCCTCACAGATGCGGCGAACGTTGTACTCAATGTTGCCCGTAATCGTGTTGATTTGGCAAAGGGCGATCTTCATCGTCGCACCGCACGGGCAATCTATTGTTCTTGAATGACCGCAGGTACTTTGAAGCAGCCATCTTCGGCCTCAGGGGCGTTGGCCAAAGCGGCTTCCGCAGGTAGGGATTCCCGCACGATGTCCTCGCGAAACACGTTTGATAAGGCCAGCGAGTGGGAGGTTGGCGGGACACCTGACGTGTCCAATTCGTTGAGCTTCGCGACGTAATCAAGAATCGTGTTCAAATCGCGGGCAAAATGCTCAATTTCTTCTTCACTCAGCTCCAACCGAGCGAGAAGCGCCACATGTTTGACGGCTTCGATGTCCAGTTTACTCATCGCTCTTTGACAGCTCCTCTGCTTGAGCGTCGTCGTTTTCTTCGTCAGGGAGGAGTTGTGTGCGATCACTCAAAATTTTTAAGTTAGCCATGCGCACTAAAAGTTTTTTCTCGCCCACTTCTTTGGCAAATTTGACAGTGACCTTGGTCTGTTCCCCTTCGCCCCATACTGCAGTGACCGTTCCTTTTCCAAATGTGGCGTGCTCCACTTTGTCACCCACAGCGATTTGAAGTTGTTCCATGGAATCACCTCTTTCGTGTTGTTATTTCGACTTCGCGATTTGAGCCGACCGCAAGATGCGCTGAATGATCGTGGTGGTGCTGACGCCTTCCACAAGCGAAAGCGTTAAACACTTCCCACCGTAAGACTCAACGAAGTCTTTTCCTACCACCTGATCAGGGCTATAATCACCCCCCTTGACCAGTATGTCGGGCTGCAGTGCGCGAATGACCTCCAGCGGCGTGTCCTCGTCGAAGGCAGTCACCATGTCCACCATCTCGAGGGCGCCAATCAGGCGGGCTCGCTCAACAAGTGGCAGGATGGGGCGAAGGGACCCTTTAATTCTTTGCACAGATTCATCACTATTGAGTGCAACAATGAGGGCGTCCCCCAATGCCCGAGCTTCACGCAGGTAGCAGATGTGTCCGGGATGGATGAGATCAAACACCCCGTTGGTAAACACAACTTTTTTGTCTTGCGCCTGCAGTTCGGCTATACGGTCGCGAGCTTCCTCCCAGCTCAAAACGCCTTCCACGTGACTCTCCTTGCTATACTTCACTGTGCCGTTCCTTCAGTAGGTTTGGTCTGTTGTTTATCTATACCGTAACTTAGCGAACGCTAATGAGACTGTGCGATCTCTACCGAAAGCCCCATAGCAAACATCGCTCAGGAGCTTTTAGTCTCGTCGGATGGGGTCGGTTGCTTGTCTTTCTCTTCCTGGGGGGACTCCGCCGGCGTAGCTTCTGCTGTCGAGGTCTCTCCAGCAGCGTCCGCTTGTTCTTTCTTCTTTCGCCAGAAGCCGAAGAATCCGCTGCGACTTTGGTTCGAGACGGTCGTCGCGATCTCTTCCCCTTTTTCCGAGGCCGGTTCCTCAGCAGCAGAGGTCTCGACCGGTTGCGCTTCCGGTTCTTCGCGGCTCCATGCCGCTGCAATTTCGTATGGCATTTCTCGTTCTGGCTCTTGAGGCGGAGACGGCGTGGAAGCCAGACTTGTCTCCGTTTCTGCTGGGGTACGTGGTGCAACAAGCGGAGGCTCGATGCCGACGTGGAAATCTCGGACGAAGAAGCGCACAGAAGCAAGTTCCTCGATTCCCAAATTCTCCCGAAGAGCTCTCTTCACTTCTTCAATCAGCTGATTCTCCAACTCTGGCAGATTTGCCTGTGCCCGCACCTGTGCGTAGAGATCGACGTGCAAACCGTTTCGTTGCCGGTAAATGTCAATCTTCTGAAGAGTTACTGCTGGGAAATTCGCGAGGCTGTTGCGAAGATACTTGCGGATCGCCGACTCAAGAATCACCACCTTGCCGGCTTCCATTTTTACTTCGACACCTGCGGTTTTACGCCGCAGTGCCCACGACAAGCAACTTAGGCCGAGGGTGCACCAGAACAGGCCGAACCAAAACCAGAATTTCATGGCTGGGGTGGGCACTGTGTGGCGCACAACCCATTCGCCAAGCCCCCGCAGCGGTGCTACGAACACGCTGTCGATCGGGAAAAGCACAAGCATTTCCACGACGCTCGCTACCAGAAGCGTGAGCATCAAAATTGTGAATAGTAAGTTGCGAATGAATTTCATGGCTCGTTCGCCTCAGTTATTTTTGGCTTTGCCGGTGGGTGGGACTTGTTCGGCCACAATCACATCCTTGATGGTGACGTTCACTCGCTCGACAGTGATTCCCGTAAACGACTCAATCGCATTCTTGACGTGGCGCTGTATTTTACGGGCCACATCGTACACGTTGTACCCGTAGTACAGGTACACTTCCACGTTGACCGTGCACATGTTCGTGGCTTTGTCGATGGTCACCGTGATTCCTTTTTCAGCGTCTTTGCTTTTCGCCCCAACGTAATCGCTAAAGCTGCTTTTTCCGCTCAGGGTGACCACGCCCTCCACTTCTGTTAGTGCAATGCTCGCGTAAAGGGCGATCACATTGTCATTGATAATCACATCACCCAAATCTTCCGGACCGACCATAAGTGTTTTCTCCTCACTGAGCTCTTACAATTGGCGATTATGGATCTCATCCAAGGGAGTGCCACAAAAAAGCGACGCCCGCAAACTTTCGTTTGTGTGAACCCAAATTCTTATCGTTGTTTCCGATATTCTACTTGCGCAGTAAGTAAAGCCAGAAAAACTAATGCAAAAACCGCTGATTGCGAGAGGGTCTTTCATGTCCGAAAAGCAAGACGTTGTGACGAACGAAGGCGTGTATCCTCACAAAGAAGTCGAGGCGCGTTGGCAGAAGGTCTGGGAAGAACGAAAACCTTTCCGCACACCTGAGCAGCCGGGGGCAGACAAGTACTACGTTCTGGAAATGTTTCCCTATCCGTCCGGCCGGCTGCACATGGGGCACTGCCGCGTCTACACCATCGGTGACGCTTTAGCGCGTTTCCTGCGCATGCGTGGGAAGAAAGTCTTGCATCCCATGGGATTTGACGCATTCGGCCTGCCGGCTGAAAATGCGGCCATCAAACATCAGATCCATCCTGCTGTCTGGACCGAGCGATGCATTGCCGACATGAAGGATCAATTCCGCCTCATGGGCTACAGCTTGGATTGGGATCGCGAAGTGATCACATGCCGGCCCGAGTATTATCGTTGGAATCAGTGGTTCTTCCTGAAATTTTTTGAGCGGGGCCTAGCCTACCGCAAAGCCGCAGCCATCAACTGGTGCGAGACTTGTCAGACAGTGCTCGCCAACGAGCAGGTGGAACAGGGGTGCTGTTGGCGTTGCCACAATCCGGTCACGGTTCGTAACCTTGAGCAATGGTGGCTTCGCATTACGGACTATGCCGAACAATTGCTCGCCGATCTCGATGCGCTCGAAGATTGGCCTGAGAGCGTAAAAATCATGCAGCGCAACTGGATTGGACGCAGCGAAGGCGCTTTGGTGAAGTTCAAGCTCTTGCCCGCGGATACCCCTCTACGTGCTGGCGACAAGTGTCCGCTCTCGCCCGATCAGCTTGCGGCACTTCCCGACATCGAGATCTTTACGACTCGCCCAGACACGCTGTTCGGGGTCACTTTCATGGTGTTTGCTCCGGAACATCCGCGAGTTGCTGAACTTGTCGCCGAGCTGGAGGCGCTGCCTGCTGAGAAGCGTGATCCCGAATTAGCTAATATCGGGGCAAGAGTCCGCGAGTTCGTCGATCGGACCGTGGTGGAAGATCGTTTCCTGCGTACTGCCGCGGACCGCGAAAAGGAGGGCATTTTCCTTGGGCGCTACGCCGTTAATCAGCTTAATGGCGATGTCGTACCAATCTTCATCGCGAATTTTGTGCTCATGGAGTACGGCACGGGTACCATCATGGCAGTGCCGGCTCATGACCAACGAGACTTTGAGTTTGCCCGCAAATACGGCGTGCCGATCAAAATGGTCATCGCGCCGCCGGATCGCGCGGGCGATCCCTCGGCTCTCGATGGTTCGCAACTCCAAGCAGCGTATGTCGAGCCGGGGATCATGGTGCACAGCGCACAGTTTGATGGCCTCGACAGTGAGATAGCAAAAGCGAAGATTGTCGAGTTTCTCGAAGAGCGTGGCTACGGCAAGCGTTGCGTCCAGTACAAGTTGCGCGACTGGCTGATCTCGCGGCAGCGATTCTGGGGCACGCCTATCCCCATTGTTTACTGCGATCGATGTGGGATCGTCCCAGTGCCGGAAGACCAATTGCCGGTGGTGCTGCCCGAGAATGCAAAGTTCACGGGTGTCGGCAACCCGCTGGCCTCAGTGCCGGAGTTTGTGAATACTTCGTGCCCGAAGTGCAGTGGTCCTGCCCGCCGAGAAACCGATACGATGGACACCTTTGTCGACTCATCGTGGTACTTCTTGCGGTATTGCGATCCCCAAAATTCTTCAGCCCCATTTGACATTGAGCAGGCCTCAAAATGGATGCCCGTGGACCAATACATCGGTGGCATTGAGCACGCAATTCTTCACCTCCTGTACTCACGGTTCTTCGTCAAAGCCTTGCGGGATCTTGGTCTTGTGCGGGTGAGCGAACCTTTCACGCGCTTACTAACTCAGGGGATGGTGACGAATACCTACATCGACAAGCAGACGGGCAAGCTTGCCGTGGACGAGCATGGCCGCCCGAAGTATGCGAAGATGTCGAAATCGCTCGGCAACGGTGTGGATCCGCTCGAAATCGTAGATAAGTTTGGTGCTGATACAGCCCGCCTCTTTATCCTCTTTGCCGCTCCTGCCGAAAAAGAACTCGAGTGGAGCGACCGCGGCGTCGAAGGTTGTTACCGATTCCTGAACAGGGTGTGGCGCCTCGTCTTATCGAACCTTGATGCCTGTGCTGAGGCGAACAGGCTCAATGGAAAATGCAGTCCGACGACCCGGGCCGAGCGCGAACTGAATTACGCCATTCACTGGGCGATCCAGCGGGTTCAGACTGAGATCGAAGAGCGGCACCACTTCAATACAGCCATCGCCGCAGCGATGGAGTTGCAGAACGCACTGCAAGCCGCCGCAAGCAACCCCGAGGTCAGCCGTGCCTTACTCGGCTTCGGTCTGCGCATGCTAATTTTGCTCCTTTTCCCATTTGCCCCCCATATTACCAGCGAGCTGTGGGAGCGCGCTGGGTTTGGTTCGGATCTGGATAGCGAGCCGTTCCCCACTTACGATCCGGCTGCTCTAGTGCGGGACGAAGTCGAAATTGTTCTCCAGCACAATGGAAAGATTCGCTCGCGTTTGACGATCTCAGCTTCAGCGACGGAAGAAGATGTGCGAAAAGCAGCGCTTGCGGATGAGAAGATTCGCTCGTCGCTTGCTGGTCGCGAACCGAAAAAGGTCATCTATGTGCCGGGCAAGCTGGTGAACGTGGTTGGGTAGGAGTAAGCAGCCTCACTCCCTCTGGGGACTGCGTTGGCTGGGGTAAGGAAGAGAAAACGATTCGGCCGCTGGATGCGTCCGTTGCGGATGCTCCAGCGGCCGAATTTTCGGAAATCTCCGTAGGCTGTCGTTGCGCCAATCTTCGGTTAGGCGGATGCCTTTGCAGCGAGCGCCTCGCGGGCTACCTTCACGTATTCCGAGAACGCAGCAGGATCTTTCACTGCCAGGTCGGCAAGCATCTTTCGATTCACCTCAACGCCTGCCGCCCGGAGCCCTTCCATGAAGCGGCTGTACGGCAGTTCCTCTGCACGAACTGCGGCATTGATGCGGGCGATCCAGAGTTTGCGGAAGTCGCGCTTGCGCTGCCGGCGATCGCGATAAGCGTACCGTAGTGCGCGCTTAACGGTTTCCTTAGCATTCTGAAAAAGCTTACGCCGGCCACTGTAGTAGCCTTCCGCCCGTTTCAGAATCTTTTTCCGGCGTCGTCGGGACGCTGGATTGTTGGTTGCTCTTGGCATGGTTCTAACTCCTCTCTACTCCGGTCCAATCTGGGTCGAATTGTTGCTACGCTCGTCTACGCGAGATCACTTGTAGGGGATAAGCTTCTTGACGTTACGCTTATCCGCCGCCGAGACGAACGTCGCGTGGCGCAGTTTCCGTTTCCGCTTACGCGTCTTTGACGTCAGAATGTGGCTCAGGTAAGCCTTCTTGCGTTTGATCTTGCCTGTCGCCGTGACTTTAAAACGTTTTGCCGCACTCTGCTTTGTTTTCAGCTTTGGCATGGGTTTTCTCTACTCCTTACTGGCGCGCAGGCGCATGAACTCCCCGCGCGATTCTATATTTCAACTCGTTCGGCCAACCCCAGCGCCAGCTACCGCTTCTTGGTGAAGATTGCGCCGTTCAGTGTTCCCTGTGTCCGGATTTCATTCTCCAACATCCCGATGTCCTGCAGATCTGCAGCCAGCTTATCCAACAAGGCTTTTGCGCGATCCTGAAACGCTCGCTCCCGACCCCGGTAGAAGAAGGTGACCTTTACTTTTTGCCCCTCTTCCAGGAATTCGCGGATGTGTTTCACTTTGGTCTCATAGTCGTGCTGATCGATCGAGGGGCGCATTTTCACTTCCTTGACCTCGATGACCTTTTGGCGTTTCCGCGATTCACGTGCTCGCTTTTTCTGCTCGTAGAGCACCTTGCGATAATCCACGATCTTACAGACCGGGGGTTTCGCGTCTGGCGCGACTTCTACAAGGTCCAGCTCTGCCTCCCGAGCGAGACGAAGCGCTTCTTGGAGCGGTACCACGCCCACCTGCTGGTTGTCCTGATTAATGAGACGCACCTCGCGGGCGCGGATCTGTTCGTTGATTCGCGTATTCTCCCGAATAAGCCTGTTCCTCCTTTTCGCTAAAATGCTTCAAATGCAAACAAGCCGGAGAAGAGCGCAGTTCTCTCCTCCGGCTTGCGGAACTCTGTTCCACTAAAACCCGGATACTCGCATGGGCCGCCCATACTGGCGCCCTTGATTCATGAACCCTTCACGCGCAGCTTTCACGCCGGCAGAAAGGTGAGAGACAACGCTCTTCTTCTCACACAGGCATACTTACCCTGCCTGTTTTTCAACCTGCGTAAACCACCGGAGAGGCTACTTATTCGACCCAAAAACATCATTTGTGCTTCTTTGTGGTCAGAGGGCAACGTGATTGCAGAAAGCTGGCTGTCTAAGATTTCTCCAAATTGCGGATTCCGTCATTGACGTTGCATCTCGTTCCCCGTCCACTTACCACTCGGTGCTACAACTCGGTTTGGAGAGATTTCGGAAAAAATTATGATCGTTAGTTATCGCTGGTTGACCTCTGTGTTGGGGCAGGAATTGCCCATTCACCAACTCATTGATCGGCTTACAATGAGTGGCCTCGAGATCGAGGCTCTCCACGACTTAGGCGTGGTTTCCGGCAAAATCCTTGTGGCGCGTATCCTGGAGATTGCTCCTCACCCCAACGCGGATCAGCTTGTGCTTTGCCGCGTTGATGCAGGCCGTACTGAGCCACTGCGCATTGTCTGTGGGGCGAAAAACATGAAGGAGGGCGATCTCGTTCCGCTTGCAGTGGAAGGCGCCGAATTACCATGTGGCGTGACAATCAAACGGTCGAAGATTCGTGGCGAAACGTCCGAGGGTATGATGTGCAGCGCCCGTGAGCTTGGATGGAGCGAAGACGCCTCGGGCCTTCTCATTCTTCCCCCCGACTGGGTGTACCAAGTTGGACAGCCATTTGATGCACTCCTTGATATCAAGGTGACCCCAAACCGTGCGGATTGCCTAAGCGTATTGGGGGTTGCACGCGACTTAGCCGCGGCGCTTTCGCTGCCGGCGCCACGTCTCTCGCCGAGGTCGCTGAAAGAAGGAACGCAACCTGCGTCGGACTTTGCCAGCGTGCGCATTGACGCGCCCGATGGTTGCCCACGCTATACGGGGCGGGTGATTCGCGGTGTTACGATTGGACCAAGCCCGCTTTGGCTCGCTCGCGCTGTGGAGTCCGCCGGCATGCGCTCTATCAACAACGTGGTGGATGTCACGAATTACATTCTCGCCGAGTTAGGGCACCCCCTTCACGCGTTCGATCTCGACCTTGTTCGTGAGGGGAAGATCATTGTCCGCTATGCCCACGAAGGCGAAAGCGTCCGCACGCTTGATGGACAGGAACATTCCCTTCTGCCCAGCGACTTGCTCATTGCTGACCCGGAAAAGCCAATCGCGCTTGCCGGAATCATGGGGTGTGGAAACACCGAAATCCACCAGGGCACGCGCAACGTCTTCCTTGAGTGCGCTTATTTCCATCCACCCGTCATTCGCCGCACTTCGAAGCGATTGGTGAAAGTCACCGAGTCGAGTTACCGATTTGAACGTGGCACCGACTGGTCGGCGCTCGACGCGATCGTGGATCGCGCCGCAGCCCTCATTGCCGAGGTCGCAGGGGGAGAAATCTGCGTGGGACGCTTTGACGTTGGGCCGGGTGTCCAACCGCCTCAGCCAATTGAGTTGTCGCTCCCACGTTGCACTGCCCACTCGGGATTATCTCTCACCATGGAGCAGGCTGCAAAGCCGCTTCAAGATCTTGGATTCACCGTAGAGATTGTGGACGCGCAAACTCTACGCGCGGTGCCCCCCGCCATTCGGCATGACGTTCAACGCGAGGCAGACTTGGTCGAGGAGATTGTTCGAATTGTCGGCTATGACAACGTGCCGACGGTGTTGCCGTATGTTCCAAGTGTTGCTTCCAAACCTGCGCCTGAGGACCAACTCGCCGCGATTCTCCGCGATGTGTGCGTAGAACATGGCTTGGCCGAGGTGATGAACTATAGTTTCCTTTCCGCGGAGGCCATTCGGCGTGCCGGTTTCGATCCGGATGTAGCAGTCCCACTCTGCAATCCACTTTCTGCCGAATATGCCTTGCTTCGGCCAAGCCTCGTTCCCGGCCTTTTGGAAACTGTGTTGTTCAACCAGAACCACCAAGCCCCGGATGTTCATCTGTTTGAAATAGGAAAGGTATTCCACCGCGACGCAACGAGCGAAACGGGCTTCACCGAGCACTGGCAATTCGCTGCAGTCTTGTCGGGAAGCAAAATGGCGCGCTCTTGGCGGTCTGGGCCTCGGCCGGCTGATTTCTTTGATGGGAAGTCGCTCGCGGTGGCAATTTTGAGTCGCCTGTGCGTTGACGACGTCGAAGCGCAGCCCCTGACTGATAGTCCTTACCTGCATGCCGGGAAGTCGGCGGTGCTTTCACGCAACGGTACGCCGTTGCTAATCGTTGGCCAACTTCACCCACGGATTCGGGTCGCTTGGGAACTGAAACGTGAGCCCATCTTCGTAATTGCTGATTTCGAGCCCTTGCTTACCTTCCTGGAAAACGTGCCCAAATTTCGGGATATTCCAGCGTTCCCTCTAGTGGCTCGCGATCTTGCGCTGGTCGCCGACCGCGACGTGCCCGCGTCTGCTATTGAGGAGACAATTCGCAAGCGGGCAAAGTCCCTCCTCGCCTCGTGCCTCCTGTTCGACGTCTACGAAGGCGAACGAATCCCAGCGGGGAAACGTAGTCTTGCCTATCAGTTGCGGTTCTCAGCGCCCGATCGTACCCTTACCGACGAAGAAGTGAATCAGCTTGTCCAAAAGATCGTGAGTGATCTCAAAGCAAAGCTTGGTGTAGAACTCCGTACCTGAGCATTGCCGGCTGCCTCAAATGTTGTCCTGCGCATAAATAAAGAAGTAAGCGGACTTGGTCCCCCTGGTGGGGGCCAAGTCCGCCAGTTGTTTCCAAGCAACCTTTCCGCTGGCCCCCCTAAACACGGATGAAGATCTTGCGACGGTAGAGCGGCGCAAGCAGCAGAATCCACAGCACGACATAGCACAGGGCGTAGGCAAGAGAGGCATTCCGCGGCGAATCAAATTGGGCCAAAAGTCCGCGGAAGAGAAATTCCTTTAGAGTTATCAGCTCATTGCCATCGTGCACTTTGAAAAGTGTGACGATACGTGCCATCAGGCTTGAAGCGAAAAACGCGGTAATGGCATTTGTCCCGAGAACCAAAAACGGCGTCGCCCAACTTTTCCAGCCATGAATATCCACCACATAGTAGCAAAGGCCCAAGATAAGCAGGGCCCAGCCGTTCATAAACACCACGTACGACGGTGACCAGATCTTCTTGTTGATGGGGAAGAAAATATCAAGAATGCTACCGAGCGCTAAACACGCCACCCCCCATACCAGCATTTCCGTGCATTTCTCATACTTCGATCTGTCTGATTTCAGAAGCATGCCGGCCAAAACCCCCAGCAGGGTAGTGGCGATGGCAGGAATTGTGCTGAGAATCCCCTCGGGGTCGGGGCGCTCCTTATATAGGTGGGCGCCCAGCAATTTGACATCCAGCCAATCGTTCAGTAGCCCCGGGAATGGCGCATTTGGTGTGGCCCCAATGGTTATTTTCTCGAGTGGGACAACCCCGCCGCCGAATTGGTATCCGGCAGGAGGCTGCACAAAAACCATCACAAGCCAGTACGCTGCCAGTAATACGAACACCCATGCCAAGCGGCCACGCGCGTCTCGGGTGAAAAGTAGGATGAGAGCGGTGAACAGGTAGCACACGCCAATCCGCTGAAGTACACCGGGTACTCGAATGACGGACCCATTTGGGTCATTCGCGAGCGGAAAAAAGTCTTTCCACGAACCTCGCGATGTCGGCCCATTGAAATAGCGAAAATCGACGATGAACCATATCACGGCAGCGACCAGCGAAATCCACGCCACCCAGCGTGCTGGGCCAAGTGGCTCGCCGACTTTTCGGGAAGGTTTCTCCAGCAAAATCTCTAAACCGATAATAGCCAAGATGTACGGAGTGATCAGACGGAAATTGGGGAAACCTGTTAGGACGAGCCCCAGCAAAATGAGAACAGCCGACCGGCAAAAAACGTGGGCCATTAGCAAAGCACGATTCGCGCCACTGGCAAGACGCCGATCAAAAGAGAACGTCATGGCCACGCCTACCATGAATAAGAAGAACGGGAAAACCCAGTCGGTCGGTGTCCAGCCGTCCCAAGGTGCATGTTCTAAAGGTGGGTAGATGTGCCCCGCCTTCCACGATCCCGGGTTGTTCACAAGGATCATGCCAGCAATCGTTAGTCCACGGAACACATCGAGCGATACTAATCGCTCCATTTTTTTTGGTGCAGATGGCTGCACCGCTGCATCGGAACTCATCCCTTATGCCTCCCACAACTTGAGTCTGCGGCGTAAGTCCAAGATGCCACTCGGCAGAATTTCGTCCCACGCACATAAACGTAAATAAAGCGAAATTTTTGGGGGAAGCTGCTCTGCGCTCGATGGGCTTGAAGCTTGTCGGTCGAGCCTTGCAGCGGCAGAAAGCAAGCGGAGCGTTTGACATAGCTTAATTTTCCCACCCCCTGAGCAAAGAGAGGTGGCAGTGCTTGCGTTTGGTGCTCGACTTGCCCTCGTCATTGCCAGTAGGTTTGCGAAAGCAAGAGAGAACGGGATTGGGAGTCATGCCGGAGACCTCCATGCAGAAGTTCGAAAATTCGTCACAAGTTGAGGTTCTAATACGGGCGCGTTATCCGTTGCTGTATGTGGTCACTTGGGAAGAGGATCGTGCTCTAAACGAGATCTCCCAAGTGGCCGGGGTTCTTGGGAAAAAAGTCTACGATTGGACGATTGTTCAGGGCATCACGCGGTACCGCAATCTTGTTGGCACAATTGTGGAAGGAAAGAAGGGGACCAAGGACCCTATTGTTGCCCTCCGCGAGGTCTTTGAGATTACGGAACCGGCGATCTTTGTTTTCCGCGACTTCCACAATTTCATCTCAGACCCTACCGTCAAGCGGCTGCTGAGAGATCTTGCCCACGCTTTGCGGACCTCGCTAACCACCGTGATCCTGCTTGCGCCCGTCCTGAAGATCCCTGAGGAGCTGGAAAAAGAACTCGCCATCGTGGATCTGCCCCTGCCGGGACGGGAGGAGATCGAGCGGTTACTCGAGAACATCGCTGCGGATATTGGCAACAATCCAAACTTGAGCATTGATCTTTCGCCGGAATCCCGTGAGGCGATCGTAGACGCAGCGATCGGATTGACGCTCAAGGAAGCCGAGAACGTTTTTGCGAAAACGCTTGTGCTCGCCAAGCGCCTCAGTGCAGCCGAAGCTCCACTCGTTTACAGCGAGAAGAAACAAATCATCCGCAAGAGTGGCATCCTCGAGTACATCGAAACAGCCGAAACGTTGTCCTCAATCGGTGGGTTGGATGTTCTAAAAGAATGGATCGTGAAGCGCCGAAAGGCTATGGCGCCGGGAGCTCGTGAGTTTGGGCTTCCCTCGCCCAAGGGCGTCCTGCTGGCTGGCGTCCAAGGCTGCGGCAAGAGCCTTGCGGCGAAGGCGATCGCAAATGAGCTGAAGTTTCCGTTGCTGCGCTTAGATGTGGGACGGCTTTTCAGCAAAATGGTTGGAGAGACCGAGCTCAATATCCGTCGCGCCATTGCAATAGCTGAAACGGTCGCGCCGGTGGTCTTGTGGATTGACGAAATTGAAAAAGGCCTGAGCGGTGTGAAAAGCTCTGCGGCAAGCGATGCTGGCACCACTGCGCGCGTCTTTGGGACAATCATCACATGGCTGCAGGAGAAGCAGAGCCCCGTGTTTGTAGTCGCAACCGCAAACGAGATAGAAGACCTGCCTGCAGAAATTCTTCGGAAGGGGCGGTTTGATGAAATTTTCTTCGTAGACCTTCCCGAAAAAGAAGAACGGAAGGAGATTTTCCGAATCCACCTCGCGAAACGCCACCGCAATCCGGATGCCTTTGATCTCGACGTTCTTGCTGCACTGACTGAGGGCTTCTCGGGTGCTGAAATTGAGCAGGTAATCGTGGAGGCCCTCTTTGACGTTTATGGGGTGAAGAATGATATCGAAACTGCCGATCTGATTGGCGTCATTAAACGCCAGATTCCGCTCTCGCGAACCATGCGCGATTCGATCCGAAACCGCAGAATCTGGGCCATGGGACGCACGGTAGCAGCCAGTTCCTATAGTCATCTCGCGGACACTCTCGTAAAACCCGACTCAGTGGACGATGAAAAAGAGAAACTTTACCTGAAGTACCTAAAATTGTCCCGCGATCTCTCAGCAGAGATTCGCCACAAGGTAGAAGCATTTTTGGGGCCGTTCCCCTCCAAGGAGACAGAGGCACAGCGGATGAAGCTCTACCTTGCCGACTACCAACGGCTTGCCGAATTGCTCAAGCAGACAGGTTAATTGTCCGGTTTGTTTCTTGAGAGCAGGTCGCAAGTAACATGCCTAAAGATTGCGACGGGCGGCTGGCGTCTTGGCACAGGCGTCATGGTGTATGCGACTAAGAGTAAAGGCGTTTCATGTCCCCCTGCGCTGCGACGGTATGCCTATTTTCTCCTGTGCGTTGTAGCACTCTACCTACAGGAACCGGCGTTCCAACGTGAATATGAGCCACCGGTCACTGGAAGCCGGTATGCCCAAATCCGCCATCATTGCGAGTGGTGGGATTGACCTGATCAACACGGACAAAGCGAGCGGCGTGCACAGGTGCAATTACTAACTGCGCAATCCGATCTCCACGCTGGACGGTAAAAGGCGCCTGCCCTAAATTTACGAGGATAACCTGCACAATTCCGCGATAATCCGAGTCAATCGTACCCGGTGAGTTGAGGAGTGTTACGCCATACTGGGCAGCCAATCCGCTGCGGGGGCGTACTTGCCCTTCAAATCCGGGTGGGATTTCCAAGCGGAGCCCAGTCGAAATTCGTGCCCATTCGCCCGGCTGAATGGTAACGGGCTCAGTAACAGCTGCACGCAAGTCGGCTGCGGCGGCGCCTGCCGTCATATACGACGGCAGGGGAAGCCCCTCTGCTTCCGGTTCAACAAATACCTTCACCACGAGTTCACACGGCTGTTCGCTCATGACAGGGTCGCTTCACTCGATTTCGTCCAAAAGTATTCAGCCCGTCACATAGGTTCTACGCCCACCGCTCGAAAAGCGGTGGATGAAAAGGGCAGGCGTTACGCGCTTTCAGAAAATTAGATCAGGCAACCGGAGCTGCACCCGCTGTGGCATTTTGTGACGCGGGAAGTGGTGCGGCAAATTTCTCCGCCTGTTTACCCGTGAAGTAGTACAAGAGGAGCGACAGTGTGGCTTTGAGGTCTTTTCGCTCCACCACCGCATCAAGGAACCCGTGTTCGAGTACAAACTCGCTCCGTTGGAACCCCTTTGGCAGGATTTGGTTAATGGTTTGCTGAATGACACGAGGTCCTGCGAATCCAATCAGGGCATTGGGCTCGGCGATAATCACGTCGCCCAAACTTGCGTAGCTTGCCATGACACCTGCCGTGCTGGGGTCCGTGAGGACGCTGATGTAAGGGATTTTCTTCTCCGCCAACCGCGCGAGAGCTGCGCTCGTCTTTGCCATTTGCATGAGTGAAAGAATTCCCTCCTGCATGCGCGCGCCGCCCGACGCACTCACGATCACCACCGGCAGTGTGTGCTCGATGGCATACTCAATGAGCCGGGTAATGCGCTCGCCAACCACGCTTCCCATCGAGCCGCCAATGAATTCGAATACCATCACACCAAGCGCGATTTCGTGCCCGTCCAATCGGCAGGTTCCTACGACCACCGCTTCGTCGAACCCACTGGATTTTTGGGCAGACTTGATTCTATCGGGATACGGCTTCGAGTCGACGAAACCAAGTGGATCGGTGGGCTGAACGTTTTTAAAAAGTTCTTGAAAGGTACCTTCATCGGCAAGCATCGCGATTCGTTCTCGCGCGCTCAGCCTGTGATGATGCCCACACTTGTGACACACTTTCAGGTTCTGCTCGAATTCGCTGGTGAGCACCATCGTGAAGCACTGCTCACACTTCGTCCAGAGCCCCTCAGGAATCCGGTCCTTCATCACCGGGGGTTTGAGGGTTGTGTACTTTTCTTTTTTGAACCACGCCATTTTTCTCGCATCCCTCTTGGTTGATTGGATTCGCCCGAGCCCGGCGCCAAAAGCAATTAAGTCGACTCAGCCTTACCAGTTCGAGCGCATTGAATTGCGAGCCACGGCATTCCTACAATAAAAAAGAGCGAATCCTCATTTTTTGCAGAACCCGTTCTCCGGTAAGTCCTCTTGATTCGCTCTTGAAAAGTCATCCATGCCGACGCGTAGATAGCAACCATCATGGCGATGGAAGAGATTCAACAGCAAGTTGCAGCGGCGAAAGAGGCCGCGCTCACCGCAATTGAGAATGCTTCGAATGTAACGCAGCTGGAACAACTCAAGCCAGATGTGCTTGGCAAGAAAAGCCCTTTGCGCCAGCTCATGCGGTTACTCAAAGATCTTAGCGCGGAGGAACGTCCGGCGGCTGGCGCACTCATCAACGAAGCAGTTGCCGAAGTGGAACAACGCTTCGAAAGTCGGCTGACGCTTCTTCGTGATCAAGAGCTCGAGCGACGCCTTGCCTTAGAGAAAGTGGATGTGACACTTCCTCCTCCGCATCGCTGTGCTGGTTCCCTTCACCCTTTGACGCTTACTCTCAATGAGATTGTGCGGATTTTTGTTTCGATGGGCTACGAGGTTGCTACCGGTCCGGATATCGAAACCGAATATCACAACTTTGACGCTTTGAATATTTTGCCCGACCATCCAGCGCGCGACATGCATGATACCTTCTTTCTGGCGCCGGGTGTCATCCTGCGTACCCACACATCGCCTGTTCAGATCCGCTACATGAAATCGCATCGTCCCCCGATCGCGATTATTGCGCCGGGGCGCGTCTACCGCGTGGATGACGTGGACGCGACGCATTCACCGGTGTTCCATCAAGTAGAGGGACTCTTAGTGGATAAGCATGTTTCCTTTGCCCATCTCAAAGGGACCCTCACCGAATTCCTCCATGCAATGTTTGGCCGAGATCTCGCTACCCGCTTCCGACCGAGTTACTTCCCTTTCACGGAGCCGAGTGCGGAAGTAGACGTCCAATGCTTCATTTGCCGCGGGAAATCGTCTGAATGTCGGATTTGCAAAGGCACTGGGTGGATTGAAGTGCTTGGCTCCGGCATGGTTCATCCGAATGTCCTCGAGAACGTCGGATTGAATCCGCGCGAAGTCAGCGGTTTTGCGTTCGGCTTAGGAGTTGAGCGTTTTGCAATGCTCCGCTATGGGATACCGAATATCCGATGTTTCTACGAGAATGACATTCGCTTCTTGAGTCAATTCCGAGCTCGGGTATAGCCAATCAGCCTCACTCAAACGAGGGACTGCCCAGCGTGAGACCTTCCCGATGCGGGGGGAGAGGATGGCCTATGGTTGCTGCGGGACTTCGAAAATCGGTGTGACTCCGAAGGTTTGTGCGATAGCCTCCGCAAGGCGTTGCGGGGATTGACTCCCGATGAGGATATGACTGCCATCCGCATAGTCAATCCGGACACCGAGATTCCCGCGCGCATTGTAAGCCCTTCGTTTGTAACCGATGCGTATTCCCCACCCTCCATAGTCGAGGACGGGCCGATACTGCACGGCCCGGATGGCGACTACATTTTCACGTCGTATTGGGACCCACGGAAACGGACGAAGCCGCACCCGCACGTTGTTCGCGCGCACTTCAGTTTCTAACCGAAACCCGTGAGCAAGCGCATAGGCCACAACACCGAGCCCGACAACTGTAACTAAAACTTCAGTGGAGAAAATCTTTTTCGAGAGCCACGCCTCCGCCAGGACGGCAAAAGCACATCCCCCTATCGCGATTGGAAAGCCCCACCGAACCCACGGCGCAAAATACTGTTCTTCTCGATAAAGGACTGTTCCCATCGGACGCTCCATTTGGATGCCCTCCAATTCAGCCACACCATTACCATGAAGTGACTTCGTTCGCTTCGCAATGAATATGTTTCCGGTACAGTGATTTTCGGGCATTGATGAAGAACGAGTTCCGAAAGTGCACACTCTATGTTGTCCGCCACGGACAAACCCAATGGAATGTCCAGAAACGTTGGCAAGGGTGGCTCGACAGTCCTTTGACTGAAGAGGGGAAAGCGCAAGCACGCGACGCGCAAGCCGCCTTGTCGGGGATTGAACTTGCTGCGGCCTATGCCAGCGACGTTGGGCGGGCCATTCACACAGCGGAAATCCTGCTGGAAGGTTGCCGTGTCCCTTTGCGTCTCGATCGACGGCTCCGCGAACGGAACTATGGCGCTTATGAAGGTCGCACCGCAGAGGAGCTTGATCGGCTTTATCCGAACACCCGCTACAAGGACGTGGGCGGCTCGCGGGAAGCGTGGCGGCCCCCTCTGGGAGAGCCATTAAGCGAAGTTCGTACGCGTGTCGAAGCGGCGCTCCGGGAAATTGTGAATCGCCATCTGGGAGAGAACGTTCTCGTTGTGACTCACGGCGGCGTCATGCAGGTCATCGAAAGCATCTGTGCAAGGAAAAGCCTTGATGAGCTGGAGACAACCGTTCCGCCCAATGCTGCCATTTTTTGGATTGAGGCATGGCCTCCCGACAATTTTCTCCTGCGCGATAAGGCCTTTTCGGTTGTGGCCAGCGCAAAGGTCGAGAGCTGAAGCGAGACTTGCCAGTCGCGCTCATCGCTTTTCGATCGCAGGGCTGCCCAGCGCGCTATACACTTCTTGAAGCGACTCAAGCGCAGCTATCCGCTTTAGAGCATGCGCGATGCGTTCCTTTAGCGCCTCATCGTCGAGGTCATGGTAAAGGCAAATCAGGGGGACGAGCGCTGCGGTGTCGCGTAAGCGCCCAAGCGAAGCAATTGTGGCGCGTAGGACGCGTGGGTCGCTTGTGCGGAGCGCCTGAAGAAGGGCGCGCAGCGACTCCGGCCCCCCGATCTGTCCAAGCGCAAGGGCTGCGCGCGCATGGATGCGTGATTTTGGATCGAACAGCGCCTGTGCGAGGGCTTCAGCCGCAGCATCTGTGCCGATCTTTCCCAACGCGTCAGCGGCGGCTCGACGCACTGTCAGGCTTCTATCCTGCAAAGCCATGATTAGGGGTATGATCGCAAGCGGACTGCGAAGACCTGCAAGGCGCGTTGCGGCCCATACTCTGCGAGCCTCGTTCTGCGCACTATGGAGGATGCCCACCAGCACCGTTGCAGCGACTGACCTCCACGACAACATGACGCGGAGAAAATTGCTCAGAGACGTGTGACGATCTTCCTCGAAGCGATTTGCTAAGGGGATCGCCGCGGCCCGTAAAACGATACTCAAAAGGAATGCCCAGTGATAGCCGCGCAGCCGATACCCGTGCGTTTCAACGATCGCCCATGTGTTTAGCCAATCAATGAGCTTCCCGGCAAGCAGCGAGGCGACGGTTGCTCCCAGTCCAATCGACAGGAAGTTTACTACAGCGATGTACATTGTGCGGTTGCGACGTGGCGTCGCCTTCAAAAGCACTCCTTGCGGTGCCAGTGTTGTTCCCGCGTTCAAAAAGCCATCAATAACCATAAACACAACTAAACACGGCAAAAGCAGTCGGGAGTCTGCAGGGAGCATTATGAAATAGAGCGGGGCAAAAATCTTTCCCACCGCAAGCACTTGTAGGGCGGGCCGGAAACCGTACGTGTCACAAAGTAGTCCCCAAAAGTTCGAGCCTACCACCATCCCCACCGAGGAAGCAACGCCCAGTAGCTGTACGGTCAGAGCACTCATCTTAAGATCTTCGATCATGAAAGGGTTGAAAAAGGGCGCTGCGATGAAGATCGCAAAGTTCCAATATGCCATGAAAATCACAAAGCTGCGGAAGCGACGGTCCCGCATTGGCTCAAGCAAATGACGCAGAAACTCCTGTTCTCGTAATGGTTCGTGGGGGGGCTCTGGAACCCAGTGGAACATGAGAATATCAATGACGCCCAAGATGATGCCGACCGAAGCAATCAGGGTGTAGCCCAGCGATACCAGCCCGCGACGCTCAAACCATTCGAAACCGAGGGCCATTGCGACCATACCAACAGTCGTCAAAGCCGTGATGAACCGTTGGCGGCGTGCCCAGAAAAGATTCATTGAGTCCCGAGGCAAGAGGTCAGCCATCCACGAAAACCAGAGTGGGGCGCCAGTGTGTGCGAGCGCGTCGTGAATAAGAACAAACGCGACGATCCACCACATGCGGAGTCGCTCGTCTGCGAACAGGAAGGGAGCAACGACAATTGCGCTGTAGAGCACCCGATGTAGAATCGTGATGATCATCCATGGAAGCTTGCGACGGCGAACACGATTGGTCAGGAAAGCCCCAACAATCTGGAACGCTAATGCGAGTGCTCCCGCGGCCGCAATTAGACCAAAATCAAACGCAGTTGCCCCCAGTTCGGTGAGCCATTTCACCCGCGGCGCACCCAAAATGCAGAGCAGGCCGTAAAGGCTACCCAAAAGCCCGGCCCAACTCACAATGCGCCACACGCGCATGAGATCGCTATGGCTGATAGGTTGAGGGTCTTCTTTCACGTCAGTTCGTAGAGGATTCGGACTGCTCAAGAAAAGAAATCAACGATACTTTTTGTGCGAACTAAAAAAGGTCCCAACGAGGAGCTTCTGACCCAACATTGCGCTCCGGAGTGCCCCTATGGTAATTCCTGCGGTAGTTCCCGCCCCCCGGGTTCACTTTCGAAACGCAGACCCCGTGCACTCTGTTCGATGGTATAATCGGTTCTCGTGATCTCAGGAGATGCAGTTGCCGTTGTCAGATTCTCGCTCTGCTCAGGGAGCGCCAGGCCTGCTGAGTAGTTTACCAGTAGAAGCGTTGCACTATCCTGCGTGTCGTTTGCCAACCGAGTATCCACAGTATATTGATTCGCCATCATGGAGAACGCCACACGGTGTTGATCACGCGTAGTTGCATAACCGCTCAGACAACGCACTCGCCCAATGTATCCTGTTTTCGCGTGAACATTGTTCTCGGCCGGCGTGTTTCGCATCCGTTTCTTTAACGTTCCATCCACACCCGCTATCGGCAAGGACTCATAAAACGCCTTAAACTCAGGTTGCCACGCCATGTATGCCAGGAGAGAAACTGTCATGCGCGGTTGGACGACATTCTGACGGGATAGACCGGAGCCGTCCAGCATCCGGAGACTCGTTGCATCAATTCCCGCCTGCTGCAAAAATTCTTT
This sequence comes from Candidatus Sumerlaea chitinivorans, assembly GCA_003290465.1. Lineage (GTDB taxonomy): Bacteria > Sumerlaeota > Sumerlaeia > Sumerlaeales > Sumerlaeaceae > Sumerlaea > Sumerlaea chitinivorans. The sequence continues at coordinate 1,375,331 of CP030759.1, read as the reverse complement.
AACTGCCTTCTCGCCAGCAGCGAAGCTCCCAACGCCCGACCGATGTCGCCCCAGCACCTTCAGCAGCTGATCGGCGTAAAAGTTCTGAGATGGCTTGTTGACGATGGCGATAATCTGTTTGAGTGGGGGAGAGACATGTTTGTGGATCAGGCGCCAGGACTCTCGCCGCAGGCGCCGTTCTTTGTTCGGTAGGTCGTCCACATCCATGGCGCCCCCATGCACCCGGATCCCCGCACGTTCCAAAGCCTCCACAAAAAGCGTCGTGCTCCACAACGTTCCGTTGTGAACACTTCCCCACATCTTGTAGGAGGGGAGATTTACGGGTATAAACCCACGCAACGTTACAACGTTGGAATCCAACGGCCGGATGATCTCAATTGGGGGATCCTCGTCGGGCTTGTCGGTCGGCGCTGTGGTGATAATCTCATTTTTGAAGGTAACGTAACGAGAGGGTAAGCTCGGCTCAAGGACTGCCCGTTGCCCGGGCTTTTTACCGGGGCGCACCGTCACATCCCAACAGTTCTCGTTAATGGCTAAGCCGCTGCTTTCCGCAGCGTACCATTCCTGATAATAGTCAAGCTGCCATGACCCGGCGCGTGCTTGATCATCGAAACAATCATCATCGCCAATCACAGCACCACGAATTTCTCGGATCCCTGCAGCTTTGACACTTCCCACCCACTGCTGAAGAATTGCAGTCGTGGGTTGGTCCGGATTGTAGCGCCCCGAGATCGAAGGGTCGCCGCACCCAACCACCACCAAATCCCCATAGAGAATGCGCGAGCGCACTGGCCCGTTGGCGTAAATGGGTGTCTCGAACCGGTATTCTGGCCCCAGCAGCTTCAGAGCCGCTGCAGTGGTGTACAGCTTCAAATTGGACGCGGGCGTGAAGTTCTTTGTCGCAAGGCGTTCGTACAAAACCTCGCTCGTGTCGAGATCGAGTACCTGGACACCCCAGTAGCTATTACTCCATTGGGGTGCATCGAAGAGCGCATCAAGCGATTTTTGAAGAGCTTCCTTTTCAAGATCACCGCCATGAACACTCACGCTCACGGCGCACACGACGGCAATTACCCAATGTTGAACCGCCAACCGGAACTTGCGCCAATTCATGGATCCCGACCCGCACACACTTTCGATATGTTAGGCAAACCAGCAGCTAAATACAACACAACTCAGATATAATAACAGCCGTGCCCGCTGCTACTTCAATTTGTATAAGTATTACGTGGAGGAGAGGTGTATTGCGATGCGGTCTGCAAGCGTTCCTGATTGCCTTTCCACCAAACAGGTGCCCTATGAGGATTTCTATGGCCGGTAGATCATTGAGTGGCTCTTGGCTGATCCAGCTGTTTCGGGGGATTGCGGCTCGAGGACGGAACCGACACGGGACCAGGCATTTCCACATTCCGTTGGGCCACACGTGCGATGGAGGAATTCGCGTTCTGAAGCGAATGAGAGGGAAAAGGAGCGCGCAATTCTTTTTTCTCTGCCTTTCCCTCCTAATGTACTCTGGCTGTGTGTGGTTGCCGCTCAATCGCAGCCATCGGGAAGCCCAAACCTACCGTGTCAGTGCCGTTCACGAAGTTCAAGAGGGAGAAACGTTGGAGCAAATTGCCGACGAATTCGGTACCACTCCCCTTGAGCTTGCCACGTATAATCGGTTGAGCTCTCTGGAAACACCCCCACCGGGAACCGAATTGCGAATGCCGCCGCGACTGGTTCCGGCTTCCTTGCTTCGTGAATCGTGGCTACGCGCGAAGCAAAACGCCAGTTCCCTCATCAAGGAAACTCGCCTCTGGCATCCTCGCGACACCTCAACCGCCGAATCCGAAAACCGAGAAAGTAAAGAAACAGGGCGGCTGACTCCCATGCCTTATTCTCATCGAGTACAGGGCGCTGGCGTTTTCCGGAATTAATTATCTTTTAACTCTACTCTTTAGGAAACCTATGCCCATTGCGATGGATCCGAATCCCCCCATCTATTTGTGGGGGGTGAATCTGCGAGAGCCCACGGAGTGGGGAAGCGGGTTTAGGTACAGAGCAATCTGTTTCGGTGAGCATAACTAAACACCGGAGTGACGGAGCGCCGAGCGGCCATGTCGCATTCGGCACTGCCGGTAAACTGGAATAGCGCAATACTGAGATTCTCGCATAATCACGGTGTGGGCGCATTGCTACCTTCTCACACCAGTGCATGCCAGACAGCTCTCGGCTACGTATTTTTAGCTTGACATCCCACTTTATCGCAAACGTTCAACTGTTTATTAGTTGCGTGCGGTGGCGCGCAAGGAACTGATTGCACGCTGCTGGTACCACACGTAATTCGGTTTTAGCTTTCCTAACATGACGTGCGGATAACAGGCTGAGTGAATTCATGAATGCTAAAAGTACGCTGAAATGGATCAGCCTTGTTCTTGTGGGAGCATCTGTTGGCATCGTCCTGAGAGTTTCGGGTATCCACCTGAGTCCCCCTACGGCAGCGCTCACAGGTGGACTTTCTATCCTTTGCGCAGCATTTCTGCTAACTTGGGCTTGTGACGCCGTTCAGCCGGATATGAGTCGGTCCCTGTCGCTCGCCATTCTTGCACTGATTGCGGTTTTACCCGAGTACGCCGTGGACATGTACTTTACTTGGCAGGCGGGGAGGCATCCGGAAGGGCAGTACGCTTCCTATGCTGTGGCAAACATGACGGGCGCAAATCGCCTTTTGCTCGGTCTTGGGTGGGCATTTATTTGTTTTGTGAGTTGGTGGCGAATGCGACGTCCTGTCACTCTTGAACCCAATCAACGCACGGAAGTTCTCTTTTTGGGGCTCGCGACACTTTATGCATTTGTTGTTCCCATGAAGCAGTCGATCGAATGGTACGACGGACTTGTGCTGATCGGCCTGTATGTGTGGTACATTGTTCTTGCCTCGCAGAAGCCCGTTGAAGAGGTTGAGGAGGGAGGTCCCGTGGAGTTCCTACTCCATTTACCTGCTGTCTATCGCCGCCTAACGAGCGCGGTTTTCTTCCTCGTCGCAGGCATGGCTATCTTTGCATGTTCCGAGCCTTTCTGCGAGGGGTTACTCCAGACGGGCAGAATGCTCCACATCAATGAGTTCTTTCTCGTGCAGTGGCTTGCACCAATTGCATCGGAAACACCGGAGTTCATCGTTGCTGTAATCTTTGCCCTGCGTGGACGCCCGGAACTTTCGATGGCAACCCTGCTTTCTTCGAAGTTGAACCAGTGGACCCTCTTAGTTGGGATGATCCCGTGGGTGTACGCGGTGGCCTACGGTTCGCTAACCCCTCCGATTCCGATGTCGTCGTTACAGTTGCAAGAGATACTCCTGACAGCGGCTCAGTCGCTCTTCGGGGTGGCGATTCTCGCAAAATTACGGTTTGATGTGGTTCAAGGTGGCGTACTTTTTATCCTTTTTGCCTCACAGCTTGTTTTATCCATGGCAGTTTCGACGGGGGCTACCGCGCTGCAATCGACTGGCCACGTGCACCACCTCTTTTCGGTCATCTACGTCGTACTGGCAATTCTCATAATGGTGCGTCAGTATCGTGCCCTCTGGACACTTCGATTCGGTGCCAACCTTGAAGTCACCCGTCGCGGTGGGGAAGTGCCCACTTCGCCCACCCCACCCAGAGATTAGGATCACCAACTTACATCCCATCTTTGTGCAGTTTTCTTTGCCTATCGATCGCAACCAGCAGAACGCAACGTATCTATCGGAGCCTGCTTCTAAACCGGAGGCTGTTTTTTTTGTTTTTTGAAAAGGGTAGGACAGGGACAAAGTCCACGTACTGGCCACGGCTGTCAGAGCGGAGCAATCGACTTTTCCTCAGAAGCCCAATTCAACTTTGGGGCGAGGGGGGAGCCACAAGTTCGGTAACGCTGCGCGGTGCGATCTCCTGCGGACCGTCGTGCGCTTGGGCAAGGCGAAGGCTAAATGAGAAGTCTGAACCTTGTCCCACAATGCTCGCTGCGGTGATCTCCCCGCCGAGTTGCTGCACGATATGTTTTACGATAGCGAGGCCCAGCCCGCTTCCACGTTCGCGTCCGCCTAAGGCTCCTTTGGTGCGGTAGAACCGCTCGAAAACTCGGGGCAGTTCCTCTGGCGGGATTCCCTGTCCTCGGTCCTTCACGTGGGTCCAGACAAAATCTCCATGGATTTCAGTCCACAAGCTCACCACGCCGCCCGGCGGACTATACTTAATCGCATTGTCGAGCAGGTTCACCAAAATCCGCTGCAGATGCTCGGTGTTTGCCAAGACCTTCAATGAACTTCGTGGACTGCGAAGTTTAATGGAGATATTCTTCAGGCGGGCGAGTGGAGCAGTGGCTTCAACAGCTTCCTGCAACTCGTCGGCAAGGCACAACGGCGAGACGGTGATTTTCGTGTTAGGATTCTCAAGCCGAGAAAGACTTAGCAAATCTAACATCAAATTGTGCAGGCGCTCTGTATGCTCAAAGATGATAGGCAAAAACTCTTTCACGCGTTCCATGGTGAGAAACTTGGGGTCCAGGAGCGTTTCCACATAGCCCCGCACCGCTGTAAGGGGAGTTCTCAGTTCATGCGAGACATTTGCGATGAAGTCACGTCGCAACTCTTCCACACGTCGCAACTCGGCGTGGTCACGCAGAACTATCAGATACAGCTGTTTTTCGCCCTCCACGGGTGTGATTTCGAGGCGTCGCGTGCCTTCTTTATCGAGAGCAAGCGCAACCGTTTCCCCCTTTTTGTCAATCGCCTTTTTGCAGCTCTCGCGAACCAAATCGGGAGTCAGCCCCACCCGGCTGAGATCTTCCAGCTCGCTCACGTCCCCCACCGTCTCCCGCCAGCGCCGATTGGGTTTCAATTGTTTGGACTTGGGGCAATACAAACAAACGCTTTCCGGGAGAGCGTCCAGCACAGCGAGCAAAATCGGGGGAATGCGCTTCACTGTTTCCCTCCTCGGCGCACTGTGCGTTGAGCTTTGCCAGCTTGGGACTCGGCGCTCTCCTCAGGGGGCGTCTCTACCCAGCGATATCCCACACCACGTATAGTCTCAATGTAAGCCGCCGCCGCGCCCAGTTTTTGCCGCAGTCGTTTGATGTGGGTATCGATTGTGCGTGGAGTGACGTTCGGCATGAACCCCCACGCATTTTGAAGGAGGATTTGCCGGCTCAACACCTTGCCACGATTTCGCAGCAGCTCTGTGAGCAAACGCATTTCAGTGGCCGAGATCTCGATGGTTTTTCCTTCCACGGTGACGCGGAACCGATCCTCATCAACCTCTAAGCAGCCAAACCGCTCCGGTAATTTTGATTTTTCGACCCCCTCACGCACCGAGAGTATCTTCTCCAGTCTCAACATAAGTTCGCGCGGAGAAAACGGCTTCGGCACGTAGTCATCCGCCCCAATTTCTAATCCTCGTACTCGATCAGGCTCATCACCCTTTGCCGTGAGGATGATGACGGGGAGCTTCGCTTTCTTCGGATCCGATCGCACTCGGCGCAAAATCTCTATCCCATCAATATCGGGGAGCATGAGGTCCAAAATCATGAGCGCTGGAAGCGATTTCTCGAGTAGCGCTAAAGCCCGGAGCCCTTCCGCCACTACGATGGGCTCGTAGCCGTGCTCCTCAAGGTGGAAGGCCACAAGCTGACTGATTGCGGGTTCGTCTTCGACAACGAGGATACTTCGGTTAATGCCCATATCAAACACTCTTCTTCTGGAAGTCACTGGGCAAACTTCCGAAATTATTCACCACTCGAAGCAAGGATTTCTTCGAACTCAGAGCGATGCGAAAGTGTTTGTCACCTCGTTGTCAACAACCGTAGCAACGCTCGAACAGGCACAGCCGGCGAGGCTAAATCTCCTGAATATCGGTCGAACGAATGTAACCCAGCTGTCCATCAGGAAAATACACTACTTTCCAATCTGGGTCCTGGTAAGTCTCAACTCCGAGCTTCAATCCTTCTGGTGCCCGGATGAGCTCACTGAAGCGCTCGGCTGGGCCGCTACGCACAATCGCCCCCGGCGTGAGCACAACGCCATACCGTGTGGCTTGTGTGTAGTAATAGCTAACTCCCGCGCACGTTCCCACTACGATGGCCGCTACTGATAAGGTGATGGCGCTGGCCTTGAGGAGGCGGCTCCTTTGAGCACGCGGCCTCCAAAACCATGCTGCCCATGACAAGGCACAAACGACGTAAACGATGAAGAAGACCGACAGCCACTCATCGAAGGTGAGGCTCAGCATGAGTTGGTGCCACAAGCGTTCGTGCGCCCGGTTCATCGGCGGTTCGAGCAATCGTAGATTGGCTTGTATATCGCGGTCCCTCGGCGCAAGCCGCCGTGCCTTTTCAAGGTAGAGCACAGCTCGTCCACTGTCTCCCAGTTGCGCATAGGTGGTGCCAAGATTATAAAATAGGTCCGCCGAAACGATGCCTTGCTCGACTAACTGTTCGTAGAGCTGCTGCGCCTCTAAGAAACGTTTTTCTCGATATGCTTGGTTTGCCTCCCGAAACGTCTGTTCGACGGATGCGGTCGTTTGCAAGTTGCTTTGTTCCGGCTCACCGCTGGCGCCGGAGGCAATACCGAAAACGAGAGTTAGACAAATCACGACATGGGCAAGCCATCGTCTCACAAGCATTGGTCCACTTCCTCCAAGAGCTGGGCCACCTGATGGGCGAGGGCTTTAGCATCGGCCGCTGTGGCACTAGCAGGTGCGTACCGCACGGAGTCGCACTGCTCCAACGCGGACCGCAGTTGAGCTCGCGTCTCTGGGCTTACTCCGCGCTCCTCTAAGAGCGTCAAAATCTCTTCAGCTGTCAGCGCTCCCGCGCTCTCGCGTCCCAGTTTGTCCGCAAAATACGTTCGCAAGGCATCGCCGATTGCCGCAAAGGCATCCACGGGCGCCTTCTCAGCACGGCGTTTTGCCGAAGCAAGTGCGTCCTCCGCACGACTTCGTGCCCTCGAACGACGGTAGCCTTGCAAATCCGCCAGAATTCGCTCCCGGCGTTTTCCGAAGACAAACGCCATGGCGACCAACAACGCGGGCAGACCCACTGACCCATAGATCCAAGGCCGACGCAGGACGATCCACCTACCCTTATCAACGCGAAGTGGTCGGTCGTGGATGTAACGAAGATCCGTTCGCGGAGTGACGCTGCTGAGCCCACCGGACGAAGTCGTGGTGGATGTCGCCGACGCTAACGGCGCGACCAGTGCAGGTCGTGCAATCCCCGGAGCGACCAAAAGATTGAGTGGCTCAGTTCTCAGCGTCTCATACTGTCCAGACTTTACGTTGTATACCGTGAGTTCAAGCGATGGAATACTCACTTCGCCTTCTTTCACAGGGCGAAGCAAGTAGTCGAACGATTTGCGTGAAATCAGCTTATCGTTCTCAATGCGTCGCTCGCTTGAGCTTTTGGGTTCTTCGAGCAGGCTAACTCCTTCGATCTGAGGAAGAACGGGAGGCGAAGCCGCACTGGCGTTTCCCTCTCCTTCCAGAACGACACGCAGTCGGACAACATCCTCGTTTGCTTTCGCGCGCGATTTGTCGAGTTCAGCTTTTAGCGAGAAGGCACCCACCGCACCAGAAAAGTTTGTTCCGTCCGCCGGTCTCGGTAGAGCCTGAACATCGATGGTGACCGGAATTGAGGAAACGGTGATCGGGATAGAATCCAGTAGACCAAAGTCAAAATCAAAGAAGTCGTCAAAAAATGGGCCACCGGTGAGCGGTCGTGGCCTTGCTCCCCGGTAGGGGAAAGATAAACTCAGCTGAAACGGTTCAATTGTGAGCTTGCCTGTACGGGTTGGGGTAATCGCCACTTGGTATAAAGGCGCAAAAACATAGCGTCGCCCCTCAATCATTTGCTCGCGGAAACTCAGGCGCTGGGGGAGAGGAAAAATCTCGTCCTTTACAAAACCTTGGAAGTCCGGAACCTCTACGCCTCCGCCCCGAAATCGACTGACGTCGAATCCAGCCCGCTGGAGGGCCTCTTGCTCGATACCGAGATAATAGCTCAGCAGAAACTGTTGACCAGCCACGGGGCTCGTTGTTTCTGGCACAGCCAGCACGAAGATCTTGCCAAACAGGGCATTCTGGAGGCGTGGATTGCCCTGAACTTGAGGTGGGGCAATCCGTCCCCGGAGTTCCTCCGGGAGATTTGCAGCGGGCGCAGACGGCGTGTCGCCAATCACGATCTCGACTTCGTTACTTTTGAGTTCGCGTTCTCCAACCACGATCCTTGCAGGCGGTATCTTGAAGCGCCCCTTCCGACTGACGCTAAAGCTGTAGCGATACTCAAAAGTTTGCGACACCCGCCCGTTCACGATCTGAAGCTGTGAACTTGTCCCTGCTGAACGAAAATCACTGAATCCCAAGTCGGAATCAATGAGGGGCAAATCAGGTGGGCCATCCGGTTTTTCGGCGCACTCGAGCTTCAAAATGTAGAGGATCGATTGCCCAACCACGGCATTTGATGGCTCAACAAACGCACTGAGGGTGCAATCTTGCGCCGCTACACTGAATGTAATTCCGCAAATGAGAATCACAAGGCATCCCCAGAGACGAGGATACATGTTTCGCAGTCTCGCTACCATCATTCTCACCAGTCTCGCTCCGGTTCCTTGGTCTGTGGTGGGCGAGAGCCCATCAGGAGACGCATGATCGCTTCCTTGTCTTTGTCTGGGAGCGCGTTCAGTAATCGTTTCACGTCCTCGGGGGACATCTCTGCCGGTTTCGGTTCCGATTCGCCTAAGCCCGTAGATGGTTTTTCACTCTTCGATTCACTGCCACTTGGTTTCTGATTCTTTTCTTGTTTTTCCGCGCGATTGTCTTCCTTCGGTTCGCGGGAAGACGTCTGTTCTTTCTGGGACTCGTCTTGCTTTTCCTTTTGTTGGTCGGATGGCTGTTGTTGCTCCTGCTTCTGGCTTTCCGATGGTCGACGATCCGGTTGTTGCTCTTGATGGGACTGGCCCTGATCTTGCTGCTGCTGCTGCTGCTGCTGCTGCTGCTGCTGCTGCTGCTGCTGCTGTTGTTGTTGTTGTTTATCTTCTTTCTGTTCGTTCTCTTGAGGATTCTGTTGCGGATTCGGCTGCTTTTCCGATTGAGGTTCCGGGGGCGGTTCCAGCGCACGAAGTCGCTCGCGCAGATATTGCAGGTCACGAGCTGCAAGCTCGTAACTCCGCCGGTAATGCGCTTTGCTCGGATCCAGTTTCAACGCCTCGCGGTATTCGCGTATCGCCGTCTCGGTCTGCCTGATGGCGTCAGAAACTAATTTGCGAAGCTCTTCACGCCGTTGGGGTGGTAAATGTTCAGGGTTATCCAACTCCTGCTTCACTGGTTGGATGGCATTCTGCATCTCAGCGTGATCAATGGTGCCACGCGCAAACGCTGCTGCCGCGTTCAGTTCCGTGTCCTTGGGATGAAATACGGAGCCCAGTATGCTGCGGGCTTTCTCGAACTCGCCTTTCATAATCAGCGAAGCGGCTTCCGCATAGCGGATGCGCTGCTCGTTCGGAGCGAGTTCCGCCGCTTCGCGAAAATGCTGATTCGCCCCATCGAAGTCCTTACGGTGGAACGATTGTTCGCCTTGCCAAGCTTTGTAATAAGCTTTTGGCGGAGCCGACCAGCCCGTAGCCGCGCACGCAAGCGCACATGCTCCCAGCACTATGTAAACCCAACGTCTCATTGCTCGAGCACACTTCCCCGCCAAGGAATTTCACGGCGAACGTAGCACTGCATGAGCGCCTCGATACAAAGCAAAAGAAGTGCCGGAATCACAAACCACGCGAATCGTTCTGTGTACACGCGGAACACAGTGTCCTGTTGTTGGGTCTTTACTGTCTTTTCTATGTCGCTGAGAATAGGCACCAGCTCCGCAATGCCTTCTGGGTTGGCTTTTATAGCTTGTCCTCCGGTGATCTCTGCGATTTTCGAAAGCGTGGCGAAGTCGAGCTTTGTCGCAACAAGTCGGCCTTCTTTGTCTTGTTTGTAACTTCCCCCCTCGACCGGGATGGGCATGCCCTCACTTGTTCCGATCCCGATCGTGTGGATCCGGATTTTGTGGGCTTTGGCCTTCTCTGCCATCGTAACGCCCTGCCCCTCATTGTCTTCGCCGTCGGTGAGGAGAATTAGGACTCGTTCGCCACTTGCCGCTGTATCGAACGCACGAATCGCAGCATCAATCGCGGCGCCGATATGGGTTCCCGGAGTGGCCACCGCATTCGTGTCCAGTGTATCAAGGGCGGCCTTCGCCATACCGTAGTCAATCGTAAGAGGGCACTGAATCACAGCCTCCCCTGCAAAAGCGATGATGCCAACCCGGTCGCCTTTCAACTCCCATAGGATATTCTGAAGAAGGTCCTTTGCGCGGGCCAAGCGGTTTGGCTTATAGTCCTGAGCAAGCATGCTCTGCGACACATCCACGGCGATCAACAAATCGATGCCGCGGCTAACGATACGCCGCTCTTCGTATCCCCATTGAGGCCGTGCGCCCCCGATGATGAGCAGAGCTGCAGCTGCAACCAGAAGCATTTGCTTAATTCGGTAGAGATGTGGCGAAAAGTTCGGCGCGAGATAGGGGTGGAGGGATGAATCCGCGAAGCGGGCCAACAACCGGCGGCGGCGCCATCCGCGCAAAGCCATCAATCCCATAAGAGCAGGTAGCGCAAAAAGCAACCAAAGGAAATGTGGGTTTGCGAATCTCACAGCGGCAACCTCATTCCTCGTGTCGTTGCAAAGAGGATTTCCAGTATCAGCACCGCGAGGGCCCCGGCCAGGAACCACGGGGCCAGTTCGTTGAAATTGTCGAACTGCGTAGACTCGATCCTGGTTTTCTCAAGCTTGTCGATCTGCTCGTAAATCCCACGAAGCTTAGCGTTATCCGTAGCGTGAAAGTAGAGCCCCCCTGTCTTGCTTGCGATTTCTTTCAGCGTTTTTTCGTCCAGTCCTGCGTCCGGAGCGGTAAACCCAAACAGACCTGCTGGAACGTTTTCGGTCCCCACCCCAATGGTATAGATACGTACCTTCATTGCCCGCGCTGCTTCCGCCGCAGTGAGCGGGTCTACATTGCCCGCGTTGTTCTGCCCATCCGTCAGTAAGATCATGATTTTGCTTTTGGCGTCGCTGCGCTCGAGCTTTTTCAGTCCCGTCATGATCCCAAGGCCAATTGCGGTGCTGTTCTCATCCAATAAGCCGAAGCGTACCCGCTCAATAAACTGTTGCACCACCACATGATCCAATGTCAGGGGTACAAGGCTTGCAGCGGTAGCGGCAAAGATGACCAATCCAATTCGATCGCCTTGCCGATTCGCGACGAATTCTTTGAGCACCTCTTTGGCGGCTTCTAACCGGTTCGGCACAAAGTCCTGCGAGCGCATCGAGCCTGACACATCGAGCACAAGCATGATGTCAATGCCCTCGCTAAAGCTTTTCCGTTCGACGCGTCCATATTGTGGCCGTGCAAGGGCGAGCACGCATAGCGCGATACTGAGAATTCGAAAGAAACGCACTGTGCGCGATTGCCAGCGCCCGCTACTCGGTCGCGCCATTTTCAGGATCTGGATTGTGGCGAAACGCAGCGTGACGCGTGGGTGGCGATCCAAATACTCAAATAAAAGCCAGAGCACCGGAATGGCCAGAAGCCCCCAAAGGTACTGCGGCGTGGCAAAGCGGAAATAATCCCCTTCAGTCGCAGGAGCAAAAAGCGTAAGCCATGCCGGTTTCATTACGCTTCCTCCCGCCGTGAATTTTCACCTTCCGGTGGCTTCAGCAATGGTGCGGTACGGCGAATGATTCGGCGTGCCCGATCGAGTGAGCGTCGGCACTCGGCGATCTCAGGAACGTACTTGGCAAACTTGACCAAGTCACTCTCCTCAAGCAGCTTGGTCAGGTCGGTTCGCACCTCGTCGTCGAGAGGCTTGTCCGCCACACGGTCCAGCAATTCACTGCTCGTCAGCTCCATCGCATCGAACTCGAACAAGCGTCCCATGTATTCCCGGATAACGTCAGAAAGGCTTGTGTAGAATTCCTTGAAACGCTTGCGCTCAAGAAGGTCGGCCGTTTCCAACGCTTGAAGCTGGTCGAGCGCCCATTCGTCCAAAGTTTTCGGTTGCGGTGCATGAGTGCGGCGCCACCAGCGAACAAGAGCAAAAGCTATGGCTGCCGCGAGGCCACCCACGATCGCCCCTACCAGTCCGTAAAGTAACCAGAAGACCCAGCGTGGGATGACCTCCAGAAGAGCGATCCGCGCACTTGTTACTTCCTCATCAGCAGCGGTGAGGGTCGAGCTAACTGGAATCTCTGCATCGAGCGTGAACACAGTGAAAGTTGTGGCTCCACTATCGGCGGTAATTTCTACCGGCGGCAAGTGGAGCCGGCCCGGCTGCAAAGCTTGAAGTCGGAGGATGGCTTCAGCAGTTTTTCTGCCCTCATCTCGCACGCGCACTTCTGGCCGTCCAATCTGCGTCCAACTGGAAAGCACGTCGTTTTCGTCGATCAGTGCTCGAATCTCACGGATCTGGGTCGTCATGCCATCGAGCTGAAGGCTTAGCGTGAAGACATCGCCAACTCGTCCCTCCGCGGGGGCAACTGTATAGTCGGTGAGCTTGACGGACGCGCTTGCGCACGTGGCAACGACGAGCAACAACATAACCGTGACTGCAGCAGCGAGGACAGTCTGAACGTGTAGAAACCTACCACTCACGGCTGTGCAGGGGTCTCCTCCGTTTTGGGGGCGTCGTTGGTCGCGGTGACCGTTGTCCCCTCTTGCTCTGCCTTGAGTTTTTTAGCGTAGCCCACCACGAGTGCTTTTGCTCGCGCATCCACCTCGAAGCCGAGTTTCTTCTTCAGTTGCTCGAAGAACGTCTTGTTCCCTTCCGAAAGCTTTCGGGAGCGCAGCATGACCTCAATCTGTCCACGCACTTCGTCGAGCGTGGATTCTTTCCGCGGGATTCTCCCGCGAATGCTAATCAGCACATAGGTCCCGTCGCGTTGAATAGGTCCAAGGACCTCTCCCTCCTTACTTTCGCGAAGAGCTTTTGCGAGATCTGGCGCTTTTCCGATGAGCGGAACAACATCGTCGTCGGCGGACATGGTCCCAGCGATTCCCTTGGAGATTTCTGATTCGGGACCCATGACTGCTTCGGCAACTTTTGCCCAGTCTTCGCCCCGCGCAAGGCGCTCTTTTGCCTGGAGAACGACACTTTCCGTTGTATGGCGGATGATGCCAACGACAAGGCGTTCAGGCGACGAGAAGCGCTTCTTGTTTTCCTCCCAGAACCGACGAACTTCTTCGTCGGTCACCACCTTGGCCTTTTCTTCCACCTCTTTGGCATATTGCTGCGAGAGAAGTGTCCGCTGATAATCGTACAGGCGCTCATGGACAGCTTGCAACCGATGGTAGCCTTCAGCTATAGCGCCCCGGAACAAAAGCTCCCGCTCCAATTGTGTGTCAAAAAACTTATCGAGCTTCGGATCGTCGGGATGCTGGAGAAGCCACTCGGCATCGCTTTGGCGTAATAGCAAGCGCGCCAGCGCCGCCGCATGAATCTCGTCGTATCCAATCCGCGCAACGACGGGGCCTTCCCGGTCGCTTTCCGGTGCAGGAACAAGGGGCTCACTCGGCGCCTCCGCTAAAGTCAGCTCCTCAGATGCCGACTCGACGGGCGCACCTGCTTCGTCTTTTTGCCCGGACTGAAGTCGCTTCTGAGCCTCTGTAATGCGCGATTTGATCTCTGCGGAAGCGATGCTTCGGGGATACCACCGTTGCGCTCGCTTGAAATAAACAAGGGCGAGTTCGTCGTCGCGCAGTTGGTCCTGATAAATCTCTGCCATTTTGATGGCAAGTTCCGCCTTCTGGCGACGACTTACGCGCGGATTCTCCATTGCAGCACGATATTCCTTAAGCGCGTTCAGGTAATCGGACTGCTGCTCGTAGCGTGTGGCTTGTTCCATGTGTGCGCGGGCCTCTTTCAGCTCCCTTCGATCGTAGCTCCACACGGCGACAACCACCAACACGGCAAGGAGAGTCCAATACAGTCCTGCCCGAAGTCTGGGGGGCGCTCCCGCCTGTTCCTCCTCCGGTTGTTCAGCGCGAAGTTTTCTTCTCCTCATTCTTCAGTACCTCATCGCTCGTTTCTCAAAGATTCTTACGATCCGCTCGACGTAAGGCTTATCGGTCTCAATAAGGGCGAAATCGACTTGCATCCGCCGAAACATGGTTTCGAGTTCCTGATGACGCTGCCGCACAAGTTCCTCATATCGGCGCCGGAAATAGGGATCAAAAGTGTCCACGGTCAGCACTTCTCGTGTCTCAGGATCTTCCAAAGTCAGGATTCCCACAGGTGGTAGCGAAAACTCCCGGGGGTCGCGGACTACGAGGGCGATCAAGTCATGTTTTTTGTTCAAGAGCGCCAGAGGTCGGCGAAGCTGGCCCGCCCAAAAATCGCTAATCACGAATACAACGCTTTTCCGTTTTAAGAGTCGGAGCGTGCGATTGACCGCTTCCGGAAAGTTCGTCCCGCGGGATTGAGGTTGGAAGGTCAGAACCTCACGAATCACCCGTAGCACGTGATTTCGTCCCTTACGCGGCGGAATAATCTTTTCCACGTGGTCTGTGAAGATCAGTAGCCCGACCCGGTCATTATTCTTGATCGCGCTGAACGCCAACAGCGCACAAAGTTCTGCGGCGATTTCCGACTTGAGCCTTCCCGCTGTGCCGAAATCCGTCGAGCCACTGAGGTCCACCAGCAACATCACGCTGAGCTCACGTTCTTCCACAAACGTCTTAACGTGGGGCGCTCCCGTGCGTGCTGTAACATTCCAGTCAATAGTGCGCACGTCATCGCCAATGGTGTACTCGCGGACCTCCGCAAACTCCATCCCGCGCCCCTTGAAAACGCTGTGGTAGCGACCCGCAACGACTTCATTGACCATTCGACGCGTCACAATCTCGAGGCGCCGGATCTTGGCCAAAAGATCACGGGGGAGTCCTCTTGCCGCGCGATGTTCAGATGGTCCCGTCGTCACCATGCGATCTGATCCCCCTTGGTCACGGCACGGGCACTTGTTCGAAGATTGCCCGGATGATTGCTTCGCTGGTTACGTCTTCTGCCTCAGCTTCGTAGGTGAGAATAATTCGATGACGCAGCACGTCCGCTGCTACCGTTTTTACATCGTCGGGTGTCACATGTCCGCGTCCGCGCAAAAAGGCGTAAGCCTTTGCTGCCATGGTGAGGGCGATGGTCGCTCGCGGGCTTGCTCCGTACTTTATATACGGAGCAATGTCGAGCTTGTACTCAGCTGGCTGACGAGTCGCAAAAATCACGTCGAGGATGTAATTCTTCACCTTTTCATCAACGTAGATTTGCCGGACGACTCCGCGCATCCGCATGATATCTTCGGTGCTAACGACAGGTTCGACGTTGAACTCTTGCAACGGATCGGCGAGCATTTTCTCGCCGCCTCCCGCGAGGGTTCCATCCCCCTCCGTCATGCGATCCAGTATCCGTTTCTCTTCACTCTTGTTGGGGTAGAAAATCCGCAGTTTGAGCATGAAGCGGTCAACCTGAGCCTCGGGCAACGGGTAGGTACCTTCTTGTTCAATTGGGTTCTGGGTTGCTAACACGAGGAAAGGTTCGGGCAGCGAATACGTGGTATCGCCAATCGTCACTTGGTGCTCCTGCATGGCTTCAAGCAGCGCACTTTGGACCTTTGCTGGAGCCCGGTTGACTTCGTCAGCAAGGATGAGATTGGCAAAAATCGGGCCTTTTCTGGGAGTAAAAGTACCGTCCTTCTGATTATAAATGAGTGTCCCAATAAGATCAGCCGGTAAAAGATCCGGAGTAAACTGAATGCGCTGGAAATGTGCCCGAATAGTACGAGCCAGCGTTCTCACCGCGAGCGTCTTTGCCAAACCCGGTACACCTTCGAGCAGCACGTGACCGTTCGTGAGAAGACCGATGAGCAAGCGTTCGATCATCGGCTTTTGACCCACGATGACTTTGCCGATCTCAGCCAGCACCCGCTCGATGCTTGGGTGTTCGCCCTTTACTCGTTCGGTAATGGCTTGAATGTCCGAATTCATAATTCCTCCACTTTAGCATCTGTAAGTTCAGTGTTCGTGGCTTTCCCACGGTGTTGAGTATTCCAAGGTGGGAGGGAAAGTGCTTGGCGGCTTGGGTGGTGCCGGGGCAGGGGGGGGAGGAGGGAGGCATCCACCGCAAGCCGCCAAGATTCTCGGCCGCTTATGGCTTTTCACTGATCGTTACCATAGCAGACGATCCGTCACGTTCAATGAAAAACAAATGTCCTTCTCCAGAACTTTTTCGAAGTGCGCCACGCAGTTCTTCCACGCTGTTGACGTCTTGTTTGTTGACCTGCAGGATACGGTCACCTTTCGCAAGGCCGCCACGCGCCGCTGGACTCCCACTCTCGACGTCGTCAATAATCAATCCGCGTTTGTCTGGCGCTACCGAGACAACCAGCCCCAGAAGCTCAGGCGAAACCTTTTTCCCGGGCAGGGGCTGCTCAATTGCCCGATTGCGCGCTGCAAGTTCTTTCTCCGTGGGCCGCTCGCCCAACTGCACGCGAATGATTTTTTTCACGGGCTTACTTCCGCCTTCGTCGCGCCACACCTCGAGTTCCACGGTATCGCCGGGAGCTCGCGTTCCGATGTTCCGGTGCATGTCATCAATGTCTTTAATCTCCACGCCGTTGACCTTGGCAATGATGTCATAGCGCTGGAGCCCCGCCTGCTCCGCGGGGGTGCCCTTGTTGACGTTCTTCACAACAATCCCATATTTCCCATCGTAGTTAAGTTGGCGGGCCAAGGCGTTGCGCAAAGGATCCATTTCAATCCCAAGGTAGCCCCGCGATACGCGACCTTTCGCAATGATCTGATCTGTGACGTCACGAGCTGTTTTGCTCGGGATTGCGAAACCAAGTCCCGACCACATCCCCGTACTCGTAGCGATGGCCATATTGATGCCCACAACTTCGCCATCCAAGTTCACCAATGCACCACCCGAGTTGCCGGGATTAATCATTGCGGTAGTTTGCAGTAAATCCTCGATCGGCGCTTTGCGGATCACGCGATGCTTTGCGCTGATGATACCCTCTGAGACACTATTCGTGAAATCGAGGGGGTTCCCGATGGCAACAACCATATCGCCGACTTCCAGCTTGTCGGAGTCACCCCATGTGGCGCTGGGCAGATCCTTGCCGTCAATTTTGAGAACGGCCAAATCCGTCAGTTTGTCCGTGCCTACCAACTCGACATTCGTGAAGGTTCGCCCATCTGGCAGCGAGACTTCAAGACTGGCTGGGTCCACGTCCTCGATCACGTGGTTGCTTGTCACAATGTAACCCTCGGGTCGAATGATCACCCCTGAGGCTGACCGCGCATACTTAAACTCTTCTTCATCGCGCGGGGTCATATAGGGGGAGAACTGCTCGTGGAGGCGTTCCAATTCCTCTCGCAGTCCTTCATCCAGCCCCAAGCCCGGTGGCAGGATCAGTTTACTCGGCGCCGAGGCTGAGAATTGGATGTTACTTCGAACCTTAACATTTACCACCGCCGGCGAGACTTTCCGAGCTACGTTGCGAAAAGTCTCACGCGTTATGACTTGGTCTGCGCGCACAAAACCGCTCAGAGCCACGAGTAGTGTGGCAAAGACGCATAGCCTAAGTCCGTCTTTTCTCATAAACATACGATTCTTCCTCCAACAAGCGCGTTTCGCGCCTTTTCGGTATGCAAATGTTAGCAAGTCGGGTGCCACGCCTAAAGGTAGGGAGTCCTTGGGTTTTCTTTAATCACCCGCCCCGGATCTGAGCGGACCCACCTGCCTCTACGAGTAATCCTGTGCCATTTTGGCGCAGTGTTGCAAGGACAGAATCGAATTTCTTGCCCTTCCAAGTTGCATTGTTTTGAGCGATGAAACCGTATCTTTCCGTTTTGGGACTCTTTCACCTGCCAACCTACGGTATGTTCGTGGCCACAGGGATTCTTGTGGGGACGTGGCTTGCCACTCGTCTTGCTCGTCGCGCCCAGTTGCCAGAGGGATTTGCGCTTGATGCGGTCTTTTATGTCGTTCTTGCGGGGCTTGCCGGCGGTCGTCTCACTTATATGGCAATTGAGTGGCGCGCTACGCTCCGCGATCCGGTAGCCGCCCTCTTCAATTCCGGTGGCATGGTTTTTTTGGGGGGATTTTTCTGCGGACTCGCTGCCCTGTACGCGTACTGCCGATTCAAGAAAGTGCCTTTTGCTTTAGTTGCGGACGTCTTCGCACCAGCCGTCGCACTTGCGCACTGCTTTGGCAGGATCGGATGCCTGTTTGCCGGGTGCTGTTATGGTGCCCCGGCCCACGGCTGGCTCGGTCATCTCATCGCGATCCGTTACCCGCGTCTCACGGGGCCAGATGGAGCCATTACGGGTTCGTGGCCTTACCTCGATCACCTTGAGCAAGGATGGGTTACGACGGCCGATGCCTATTCGCTGCCGGTCTATGCTACACCTATTTTAGAGGCGCTTTTTAATCTTGGCTTAGCAGCCGCCCTCTTGTGGCTGTGGCGCCGGCGCCGCTTTGATGGCCACATTGCGCTGGTCTACGTGATGGCATATTCCGTCGCCCGCTTTCTCTTGGAGTTCCTGCGAGGCGACCAAATTCGCGGTTTCTTTGGGGCTTTGTCGACTTCTCAGTGGCTAAGTTTGTTCGCACTCGCAGGCGCATTCGCAATCTATTGGCGCCGCCAAGCATCCGCCAGAGCTGCCACCAACAACGACCCGTGCAATACCTGATTCCGAAGGTTACTCCTTCCACTGCAGGCTTGTTCTCGAATTCAGGTCAGCGTGGGCAAGGGGCGTACGCGCGTGTGGCTTAGCCCGAAACTTAGCTTCCAAGTGCTTTCTCAATTTCGCGCAAAAGCGCACTCGTGCTCATCCGTCCCTCATGTTTAAAACGGATTTTCCGATCTTGATCTACGAGCATGAGGGTCGGCACGTTTTTCACCTCACGGGATAAGGGGCCATAAAAACTCGACTGTTCGACTGCAATCAGTCTCACCGGCAGCTTGGCCAATTCGTCGGTCTCCAGTCCTCCACGAATAAAAGCCTGACATTCCTCACATTGCGGATCGAATACCAGTAGCAGCACGGGCTCCTCTTTCCCCAAGTAATTGTCCACTGACTCCGTGGAGGCTACGACCGTCCACCCATGCTTCGCCAAAAGTTTTACTTCTTGAGTGGGGAGGACTCCGTCTTCCACAGAGCCCTGCTGAGGGGGATTCGACCGTGAGGGATTTGGGCGTGGAGTGGGAGAAGGCCTTTCTCGTGGATTCTCGATCTTTGGTGTGCGCTGAGGTGTCGGGGTGGGGGAGGGAGTAGCTTGAGCGACCGCAAGTTCACGCCGCAACGCCTCTTTTTCTCGCTGAAGAAGCCACCAAGCCCCGCCGGTACAAATCGCGATGAGCACGACAACAACTCCCACCACGGCCCCAATGCGTCCAGGCAAGCGAAGTTTCGGAAAAGGAGGAACACCCAATGGATAGACGAAGATGGCTTCCATGAGCACGCAGCCTGCCACTGCCCAGCACCAAGGGCAGATACCCTTGAGCCAAACAAACTCCACTGCACGTAGCCACGCCACAAAGAGGAGGCCGCAAAAAACGACCAAAAGCTTCAACCATGCCCATCCTCTGCGGAATTTATTGAGAGCGATGCTCAGCGCCAGCTGAATTAGAAAGTAAACAACGCCCAAGCCGGCTACCGGGAAAGGGCCCACGTGACTCCATTCACCTCGCAGCACGGACTGGCAATGGAACCATTTGCTCCGTGGGCAGGGAACCTGCTCGGGGTAAAGAACACGCATCGAAATCAACAAGAGATAAAAGGAAATCGCCAACCCGGCGACTTCCGCCGCTATGGTGAACCACCGATTCCATTTAATTGAGCGCCGAGCCATTCTCGATCCTTCGTTCCTCGCTGTGTTATACGTTGGTGGAATTCCACAAAATCACTAGAGCTTACTCTTCTCCATCGAGTGGGACAATCGGGCCGTAGGTTGTCTGCCTATCTGCAGATGCTGGGACCAACCATGCTCCGTAGATCCAGCGCCGGTCGCGACTTGGAGGAGTGAGTTCAAGCTCTTGGCCACGGTAGCGGGGTAGGGGCGGGAGAATCAAATGTACGTCCGTGCCAACATCATACCAGAACGCATGCAGATTCACCTCGTCATTTGTATGCATGGGAACACGGACGATCGCCTGCTTACAGCCCGCTTGAAGCAAGTAAAATCCCAAGGTGCCCCCGCCTCGCCACCCCGCTTCGACGGAACGCCCCATTGTAGGAATCATCGTAGGAGGCGAATAGCCCGCAGCTCGCATCAGTGACGAGACCGCACGCAAACTCGAAAAAACCTCCGGCTTGTCACGCAAGACGGTCTCGTCCATTGGCTCATAAAACACAGCGGCTGCCCCTGTTGTAAGCCAAAAAAGCTCTGGCCAGAGCTCGGGAGACGTCTGGCGCAAAATGATAGGAACGTCTCCTGCAAGAGCCCGAATGCGCCCAATAAGAGCTTGGTCGCTATAGGGCCACGCAACTACATTTTGGGGCACAACGACGTAATCAAAACCGCTCAAGTCGTGTTCAGTGCTACTTCGACCCAACGTCATGCCCACAAGCCAATTGAGGCGACGGGCGTGGAGCGCATCACGGAACACGCGGGCGTCTTCAGGCGCCACGTCTCCATCGATCGTGACCAAGGGCGCCGACGCGTTGTGCAGAGCACTTTCTAATGCGGAAACCAACTTCTCATGCCACAGGCCAGAGGTAGGCCACCCAAATTCGCGGAGTGTTCCTGCACTTATGCGTAACTCTGCAGCAAGATCAAATGGTCCTCCTTCACCGACGAAATTCCGAACTCGGCGCCAGAACTCGGAAGCCGAGGCAGCGTAATTCCCTCGCTCGGTCATCGGAAGTTCCTCGACATACGTCTCGAGCTTCAGGGAAGCAGCATTCGGACGGAGTTCCCTCGCCCGTTGAACCGTTGTCGTTTCCCTCTGGCGAGGCTTGGCTCGCAAAAATAGATCCCGCATGTCCGCAGCCGCACCGATCAATACCTCGGGATCCCTACGGAAAGCAAAATACCGGGCATCGACTGTGCTTCGTTTGACGGCCAACTGGGCTGTAGCCAATTGTGCTGTAGCCAAAATCATGAATAGGATCAGGGCCGCTCTCTTGTGCTGTCGGAATCTCATGGCTTTTGCCCCATAAAGATTGCCCGTGGCGCCGTGTTCGAATAAGGTGTTCCAGCATAGTCACCGTACAATCGAACGTTGACCAGCCCCATGCGCCGCATGGCGTTAGAGAGTTCCTCAGGTGTGTACAAGCGCACGGACTCATAAAACCGGCGCATCTTGCCCGAGGGAAAGCGGATCCTCCCGTGTTTTTCTATCCGCGGCGGCTGCCCGGTAATGCGCCGCTCTTCGGTCACTTCCCATCCGTCGGGAGTCACGCGCTCCGTTCTCTCAACGAGGTTTGCGCGCACATGGGGTTCATTCATGAAATCGATGACGAGCCATCCGCCTCGACGTGTTGCGCGAACCAGCTCACTCAATGCCAACATGTTTTCTTCCTCGGGTTCGAAGTAGCCGAAACTTGAGAAGAGGTTCGTTACCAAATCAAATGCGTTGCTTGCGACCGGAAGGGCTCGCAGGTCCCCACGCACATAAAGCAACCGATCACGTGGTCCGTGCGCAATTCGTGCGTGATAAAGCAAATCGCGACTGAGATCGATTCCAACGGTGAGAAAACCACGTCTTGCAAATGCTCTGGAATGCCGACCGCCTCCACAGGGAGAATCTAGAACGTTCTTCCCCTGTTGGAGTTCAAGTTCAGTGCATAGCCAACCGACCGTTCTCTCCGCCTCCTCCTCGTCTCGATGTGCGTAGAGCTCCAGATACTCTTCTTCAAAAGTTTCTCGAAACCACTCAGTCATTCGCCATTCCTTTGCCGAAACAAATCCTCCTGTGTCAAATCTATGCCGGCTGCTGCTTCCGCGTCTGCGAGGACCGCTTGTATCTGCACGATCGTATCATGTTCGGGTTGGGCAGGGACGACGTGAGCGCCGCTTGCTCGTACTAACTTGAACCCTGCCACATGAGGGACATTGGGTCCAAGGTCTGCCACAAATACGGGGCGTCGCAGGCGTAACAGGTGCCCAAGGGTATTCAGTGTGCCACCACGCGTGCCCGTCTCAGCGATGAGCGCGCCGACGCAGTGAGCAGCGACCAGTTCATTGCGCGCCACGAAGTTCCAAGGCGTAATCTCGCTTCCCGGTACAAAGCGTGTTGCCACCAACATGTGGGCGGGATCCCTAACGCGAAACGTGGGGACAAATTGGTCCAGCGGGGAAGGGGGAAATACAAGCGTCAGGCCATCGTTCGCGAGAGCAGCTTCATGCGCGGCGGCGTCGATCCCTCTGGCGTTGCCACTCACAACACTCCAGCCATGGCGAACAACTTCTCGGGCATATGCCTCTGCGCACCGTCGCCCGGCAGCACATGGCCGACGTGTTCCAATAATCGCAAAACTTCGCGTCTCAAAAAGCGAAAGAGCGCCGCGGCAGTATAGAACAGGTGGGGCGTCTATCCCCAAAGCACGGTGAATCCGCATTGGATAGCGTGGATCTACCCACGGAACGACTTCGCACCCTCCTGAGGCAACCAAAGCGGACGCCAGCTCGAGTGACACGGAACTTACCTGCACCGCAAAACGCGCAATGAGCCATTGCAAACACGTCGCGGAATTCTCGACTTCTGCTCGCGCCCGTGCAAGCTCTGTCATCAGTTGCCGATCACCGAGCCGACGATGAAGCTCAATCCAGCTACCGAGAGTGACGATCTCGTTCATCAGTGGTCACTACCGTTCTGAAAAATAGGCACGTTACCTGCCGCCGAGAGAAATTCAGTTGCGTCGGCATCGCATTCGAAGTCATTTCAACAACCATGGAGCAACACCCAAGCTCAATCTTGCAGGTGGACACTTTTACGCATGTTCTCAATATCTCCGAAGGGGGGAACGTCCGGAGCTACCAGATCGCTGGCGTGGGAGCGCGCGTGCTCGCTGGTCTCTACGACCAACTGCTCAAGGCTGTGCTGCAGGTTGCCTTACTCATGTTCTTCTTCCAGCGGGGGAACTCGTCGCTGGGGGCTTTCGGGCTGGGCTTCCTGATTGTTTTGGGGGTGGAGATCTTCTATTCGCTATTTTTTGAGTGGCTGACTGGCGGACAAACTCCAGGGAAGAACGTTTTTGACCTCCGGGTTGTTTCACGAAGTGGGGCACGCGCCTCAGCACGTCAGTTTCTCATTCGAAACGCCATGCGCGCCTTAGATTGGTTGCCTGCCTTATATCTTGTGGGGTTTGCCCGCGCTCTTGCAAGTCCCCTTGCCCTGCGCTGGGGCGACTTGGCCGCAAATACAATTGTCATTTACGCTTTCCCCCTCAAGGACCGACTGCTTCGGGCGAGTATTGGCGAGCAAGTCTACAGCACGTCCGCAGACGCGTATTTGCTCGAAAGTTTCTGTCTGCGGTTCGATCTTTTCGATGAGCAGACCAAGCCGCCCATGGCAAAAGCATTAGGACGTTACTTCTACAAGCGCTATTCAGCGCCGGATGCCTACGCAGACGCTGCCTACAAGCGAGGCGATTATCAGGAATATCTATTCCGCCTTTTTCTGCACGAGACTGGACGCAATCTTCCAGCCCCCCCATCTTCAAGTTTGGGTGAATAGTCCGCAACGGCAGACCGTAAAAGCCTCTTGCAAACAAGTCCGTGTGCGGGGCGTAGCGCAGCCTGGTTAGCGTGCCTGCCTTGGGAGCAGGAGGTCGGCGGTTCAAATCCGCCCGCCCCGACCACCCGCCGCCTCGTTAAGTTCGTGACTTTTACCGCATGAACTCGCGTCTACTCCAAGGCGACGACGGCCGTGATTGAAGGTCTTGGGAAGCGTGCACGACGCAAGGCGCCCTTGCTTTTGCTCGAAACTTTCCCGAACGCGTGGGAGTCCCGCGCTGCCCATGAGGACGTGCTTTAGTAGCTGCTATTAGTACACTTCGAATGCCGAAACTGTCGCGGGGAGCGCACCGATGTCAGCCGCAATCGCAAAGCTGAATGTGCCGTCTCCGCTTATCTCGATTTCTTCTGTGAGCGCAAGATTGCGGTTTTGGTAGCCCGCATACATCGGCGTTGGGTTGTAGCTCACACCCGAGGGTAAGGAGACGACCACCGCACCTCCGGAACTGTTTCCGACCATGTAATAACTGCCGGCGTTGGTAGAGCTCAGATGCGAACGACCACTTGTTAGCAGATCCAAGTGGTTCGGACTTGCTCCAATCCGGACATACAATGCGCCACTCACGGTTTCGTTGTAGGTGACATCGAAACGAGCGGTGTTGTCGGGCAAGCGCACGGTTTTTACGATTTTGCCGTCCGGTGAGGTAAAGCGAATACTTTTCAAGTCCGGCACATTCAGTTGCACGGAATACACAGCGTCCGCATAAATGCCGTCGTTCATGTCCTTCAACCCAGAACAGCGGTTGGCCTGAGGTCCCGTGTACTCTTCTTCTCCTGGGGCGGAGGGATTTGCCGTCGGCGCTCCGATAATAGAGATGGGGCCAGCCGTGGGATGATAGTGGAAAGCGTAAAGCATGCGCCCACCGTGACGATCGAATATGGCAAGCACCTTGTTGTTCCGCAACACGTACTCATCCTGCCCATCCTGATCCAAGTCCAGCGATCCGACCACGGTCACGGGCCCTTGAGTTGCCATTGCAACTTCCTCAGCCCATCGCGCTGCGTAAGCAAGAAAGCCAGTGTCGCGCACGTGATTATTGAGACGAAGTACCCAGGTCACCAGACCATCCCACGACGTGTCTGGATTTGTGAATGGGTTCTGGTAATTGTGGGAGTGGTAGTCGCCGTTGTCTTCCTCGTGCCAGGCGGTTTCGTAAATCATGGTCACGTACTGATACTCGCCCAGCTTCTTGAGCGTATTGTTAGGTGCACTGGCCAGATAATCCCACGCATCGCGGATGATGGTCCCCACGGAGTTCATGTCGCCCATTTTTTTGCCACTGGGAAGCTTTGGCCCGTCCACAGAGTTGG
Organism: Candidatus Sumerlaea chitinivorans; assembly: GCA_003290465.1. Classification (GTDB taxonomy): domain Bacteria; phylum Sumerlaeota; class Sumerlaeia; order Sumerlaeales; family Sumerlaeaceae; genus Sumerlaea; species Sumerlaea chitinivorans. The sequence goes on along the minus strand of CP030759.1, from coordinate 1,350,184 downwards.
CCTGTGCATCGCTTGTGATTGTCAGTCCCCGATACCGATAATCTCCCTGTAGACCAGTAAGGACCGGCACGAGGTTGTAGAAATCCTGTTCGTTGCCTGTCGTGGAGTTGAACTGGTTGTAGTACCAGAAATCGTAAGACCCTTCGCATGCATGCTTGAGCCACTCATAGGTCTGCATGGAAAGGTTTGTTTGCGTGCCGTGATCAATGACCCAATTCGGGTCGTACTGTGGATTCGCCGGATTTGTTGCGCGGTCGAGAATATCTTTCAAGTTCACGATCTCAATCCACTGGTGGTTCGCAGCCCAACGAATCGTCCGCTGATATTGCATTTGATTGTTGTTGGCTTCCGGCAGACCGGAGCCGGGATTGAACGATTTCCCCGCTAAAGCCTCCCAGTCATCGAAAACCACAGTGATCTGGGCTTGGTCGGATTGGCGGGCCTTATCAAGAAGCGTGTAGCGAGTGTCCATGAGCATTCCACCATCCCAGTTTCCGAACTTGGCCTGATCCTCCCGGTCGTTAATCAGGAAGCAGTAAACCCCGTTGATGCGGTGGATCTTGTGGTCAGCAGGCTTATCCGCCGTGCCGCCCTCACCGCTCCACTGAGTGTTCGAACTATCGAACCACCAATGGTAGTGCGTCACCTCGTCAAGCACCGTGGCGCTGTAGCCACCTGCGAGAATGTCCGCAAAGGTAAATCCGTTGAGCGGAGTGTAGCCCGTGGAATAGCTGCGAATGACGCGTTCCGGAACGTGCATGACCTTCATTTGGGCTGCACTGAGGCCAAACACCGCCTGACATTTCTCTTCAAACCGAGCCATCGAGACCTGGTTCACAGCTCCCTCAAAGTAGGGCATGATGTGTTCAGCTTCGACACCCCCGAGTAGCGACATCGGCACGCTGGTTTGGTTGGGATCGAGGTTACGTTTGATGCGTGCAATGAACGAAGGCCCATCGGAGAGGTCGCTTGAGCCTCCCGGCTGCTCGGCCCACAGAGCTGCCGTAATTAGCGAGCCGCTTAAGTGGATGTTGAGCGGCACCCGGAAAATCTCGTGTGTGTCAAGCGTACGGACGAATCCCGTTTTGTACGAATTAGAGGGATCGTAGATGTGCCAAGTAATGTCGCTGGCTTTGTTTACGCTCTGGTTGCCGTGGGCGATCGAGGCGTATTTGGCACGACCCGTTTGGGCGGTCGAGGCGATCACCCCATTGATCACTCCGTCGCTGAACCCCCGGTCCTTGTCAATGAAAGCGTCCGCAACGTCACTCTTAGAAGTGTCGCCACACCCCGGGCCATTCCCACTCGTACAGATTTCGCCGGCGCCGTTATTGGTCCCATCCTTCGTAGTCACTACCGTAAAATAGAGCGGAGAAACGCCATTCCAACCAGCTGCATAGAGAGCCGACTTCTTGATCCCAAACTCAACGCTATCGAGTTCGGAATGGAAATAAGCGCCGACAAAGTTGGAACTCGGTAGAGTCGTGAAGTCTCCCTTGTAGAGGTTAAAGTTGGTCGTGTCGTAGAGTGCGATGCACAGCTCCCACTGGTGCGCTGGATCCACCTGAACATCCGTCCAATCGGGTAGCCACGGCGTCTGTGGGGCAGTCGTGCTTTGGGTGTCGATGGCCACGTAAACATCGAGGTTCCCAACTTCTGCTCCCAACTTGAGGTCATAAAAATCTACACGGAAATAGTAGTTGGCGCTGGGGGAGGGGTCTTCGTGGGAGTAGAAGGCCACGAGGTCGCGGCTATCGTCATACGTATCATTGAAATTGTATCGGCCGCTTGTAGGCCCCACGGTGTCAAGAGCGCGCAAATCGGCAGCGGCCCAGTCCATGAACTCTTCGTAATAGGTATTGCCCGCGGAATCGGTTCCGAGCACAGGTCCCTGTCCAATGGTGATCCCATGGGCACTGCTTGTTTGCATGACTGCAGCGATCCATAGTGCGCCAAGAGCGGCGAGAGGCAGTGCGAGCTCGTTGCAATATTTGGAACGATCCAAATTTATGGGCCGGTTTCTTCTCTCATTGCGGAGCATTGTTGGGATTGTCCTTTCTAATCTGGAAGGGCTTATTAAAATGACCGTCTCCAAATCGGGTGGGGGGAATCAAGAGAAAAAGAACCGGTACGCTCCGAGTCCCATCGCCTTGCTTTACAGTCGCAAGTGAATTTTTCTTGAACGCCTCGATATAAGCGACTTGGTTTTTTCGCTCGCATTGTTTCAATACGTCCCGAAGAGAATAAGCCAGAAGGCTGTGGAGTAAACGCAAATGCGCGATATTATCACGTTGGCGTGTTCGGAGTGCGATCGACGCAACTACTCGACCACGCGCAATAAGAAGAAGCAGCAGAACAAGTTAGAGCTGAAAAAATATTGCCGGCATTGCCGCAAGCATACGCTCCACAAGGAAACCAAGTAGAGTGTTTCCTTGGCGCATGCGGTGGTGGGGCAGAAGGCTGCAGACCAGTAGCTCAATTGGTTAGAGCAGCGGTCTCCAAAACCGCAGGTTGGGGGTTCGAGTCCCTCCTGGTCTGCCACCTTTTTTGCAAAAGTCAGTGAGAAAAGTTGGATCTCCCAACCGGCGAAAAAAGAAAGTGTAAGACGAATGCTGGAAAATGAGAAACCAGAGGGCCGAGTGCGCACATTCCTCGAAGAAGTGCGTGCAGAACTCAGGAAGGTAACGTGGCCGACGCGTCGCGAGCTGTACGGCGCCTCCGCAGTGGTCATTACCGTCGCCATTCTATTGACGGTCGGCATCGGTGTTTTGGATAGCATCCTCGGCTTCTTGATGAAGGTGCTCATTTCATTCGGCGTATAGCCACCAGGAGTAAAACCAGCCAACAATGGCCGAGAAAGAGAAAAAGGACGAAAGCGCATCCGATCTGAAGTGGTACGTTGTTCAAACATTCACCGGCTGGGAAAACCGGGTGAAAACCAATATCGAACACGTGCTGCTAAGGGAGGGGCTTGCCCACAAACTCGGGCGGGTTTACATCCCACAGAAGCGTTACATCGACACTAAGGGCGGAAAAAAACGCGAACTCATGCGCAACGTGATGCCCGGCTATGTGTTCATCTTGATGGAGCCGGATGAGGAAGTCTTTGCGCTTGTACAGAAAATACAGGGTGTAAGTACGTTTCTTGGCGAGGATGGAAAACCTACAGCAATTCCGCTCAATGAGATCCAGAGCATTCTCGAGCTTGGGGAAGAGCGCGGAGAACGTCCAAAGGCTGCCATCAACTTCCATGTTGGGGATCAGGTGAAAGTAGTCGAAGGACCGTTCCAGAACTTCGTGGCCACAATCGAGCAAATCGACGAAGAGCGTGGCCGCTTGAAGGTTGCAGTGAGTATTTTCGGCCGCGAAACGTCGGTCGAGCTGGATGTAACTCAGGTTGAGGCGGTTTAAAACTCGAAGATTTGAGTCGGAGATAGGCGAACAACCATGGCAAAAAAGGTAGTTGCACAGGTCAAATTGCAGGTTCCCGGTGGGCAGGCCAACCCGGCGCCGCCCGTTGGGCCAGCATTGGGTCAGCACGGCGTGAACATCATGGAGTTCTGCAAGCAGTTCAATGCGCGGACGAAGGATACGCCGGGCCTAATCATTCCATGCATTATCACGATTTATGCGGACCGTTCCTTCACGTTTATCACGAAGACTCCGCCGGCGGCGGTGCTCCTAAAGAAGGCTGCCAAAATCGAGAAGGGGAGTCCCCAGCCCAACAAGGTTAAGGTCGCGAAAATCACTCGCGCTCAGGTCGAAGAGATTGCGAAGTTGAAGATGCCCGATCTCAACGCCGCAAGCCTTGAGGCTGCCGTTTCGATGATTAAAGGTACGGCCCGCTCCATGGGAATTGAAGTTGTGGATTAAGGGTAAAGTATCAGCACTCTTGTGCTGAACGATGGCCGTCACAGGCCGCAAGAGTGTATGCGTCGTATCTCTGAGCGAAGGCGACTTGACCTACTCCGCCGCGAACGCCGCAAACAAGAAATGAACTGAACGTCCCGCATCCTTGTTCGTCGATCGAAAAAGAGAACAAAGGCTGCGGGTTTGTTTTTGCCAGAAGGAGGTGACTCTCCCAAGAACGAACGGGAAAAACTCCTCGATCCGACAGCAAAAGGAAAGCCGGTGACCCGGAGGAGTCACCGGCTCAACTTCACTGGAGAAGTCTGTTGTTCTGGTAGACTTACGCTATCAGCGCGCAATCAGCCTTCCTGCTGAGCGGCAGCTTCTGCTTTCTCCCCCAATTTCCAACGCAGGAAACGCTTGACGTTCAGGCCCTCTCCAAACTTCGCAGCATTTTGCTTCACATACTCGCTGACTTTTTGGTCAGGATTCTTCGCGAAGGGCTGTTCAAGGAGCACGACCTCCGCGTAGAATTTTTGGATTCGGCCTTCAACGATCTTGTCCACCACTTTCTCAGGTTTACCCTCGTTGAGTGCCTGCTTACGATAAAGCTCGCGCTCCTGATCTAAGACGTCCTGAGGAACTTCTTCTCGTCGGACACAAGTGGGAGCGGTCGCAGCAATGTGCATTGCGATGTCGCGGGCAAACTCGCGGAATTCGGGATTGTCGGCTAACCCATCTTGGGGCGCTTCAACCTCGACAAGGACCCCAATCTTCCCAGGGGGATGAATGTAGCTAAAGCAATAGCCTTTCTCCGAGCAATTCAGCACTTCCCAACGACTCAGGACGATGTTCTCACCGATTTTGCCGATGATCTGCTGGACTCGTTCCGCTACCGTGTCCCCACTGCTCATGCGGGATTCGAGCATTTGGGCCGGATCGGTCAACGTGAGGGCATGGCGGGCAAGCTCTTCGACAAGATTACGGAATTCCTCGTTGCGAGCGACGAAATCACTTTCGCAGTTCAATTCCACCAATGCACCTTTTTTGCGGTCGGGGGTAATGCTGGCAGCAATAACCCCTTCTTTGGCGACACGCGAGGAGCGTTTGCTTGCGATTGCCGCACCACGCTCGCGCAGCAAAAGCATCGCCTTCTCCATGTCCCCACCACTCTCCGCCAGAGCCTTTTTACAGTCCATCATCCCCGCTCCGCTTTTCTCGCGAAGCTCTTTCACCATTTGCGCAGTGATTTCTGCCATTCGTTCGTCTTCCTTCCTTGCAGAGTTTTGTTTGATCCCGACCAAGCATCTCTCCCAACGCGGTGTGATGCTTCGGCAGGATAAAACACACGCAGAAAAACGTCCGCTTCGCTTGATTCACAAAGCGGAAAGCCGTACGTGAAAACAAAATTCAATGCCGAAGATTCAGCTTTCTGCACAGAAAAATCGTGATTTCCGAGAACCGGAAAAAGAGAATCCGAAAAGAGGTGCGGGCCCTTTCTTGCGAATTTTTGAAGCCATCTCCTCACGAAGCTTCATGCGAAAGTACATGAACCTATTGTTCGTAACCCGAGCTATTACAATGATTTGCGAATTTTGTGGTGCGAGAGGCTGAATTCGCTTTACATACTTAGGCGGCTTGCGGTGTACTTTAAACCGAGTAGAGGTTAGGCCCAACAGAATGTTGCCCTGTAAAAAGCGGGGTAGCAGAGTGAGTAGAAGGAATGGACGCGCTCGGGAAGAGGAGGCGCGAGATTTTTGGAATGTGAGGTTAGGTAAAGCGTGGCTGGGCTGGCGGACGCTGCTGGAAAGCCCTTTTATGGCGCCTTAGACGCGACGTCGTCCTCACGGAACGACGAAGCTTCGTTAGTTGCGCGTTGTAAGGCGGGGGATCGCCTTGCCTTCGATGAGCTGATTGCCACTCATCAGGAGCGGGTGTTCAATATTGCCTACCGCCTGCTTGGCAATTACGATGAGGCACTCGACCTCACGCAGGAAGTATTTCTGAACTGCTTCCGAAAAATCGGCACCTTCAAAGGCGATTCCTCGCTGGCCACCTGGCTCTACCGGATCACGGTCAACATGGTCAAAAACCGGTGGAAATACCAGCAGTCACGAGGGCTCGACAAGGCTCAATCTCTCGAGAATCCCGAAGGCGCGGACGACGGTAAACCTAAACCGGAATTTGCCTCTACGCAGCCATCCCCAAGCGAAATTGCTTCCGACCATGAATTCAGCGCGCTCATAGAGCAGCACTTGCAACAACTGCCAGAAGAATTCCGTGAAGTGTTAGTCTTGCGCTACCTTGAGGACCTCTCTTATGAGGAAATTGCGGGAATTTTGCGTGTCTCTTTGGGGACTGTCAAATCGCGTATCCACCGGGCCCGCAACGAGCTGCGAAAGTTAATGAAGGATTACCTCTAAGCCTCTTTCGCGCATGGGACACAGCTTCGATTGGATGGGGGGAGAGGTTCTTTGCGCATCTTCTCAAAAGATTTGTTATCTGATTTTGTGGCGCGCGCTCGCATTGGACCAAATGAGTACTTCGGCGTAGAACTCGTGCCCGCGCAGCTTATGCTTGCAACTTCCAACCACTTGAAGTTCTCGATAGATTGGTGGTGAGCCGCCCAGATCATCATAAAGCAGAGCATGCGAAGTCGCGCGAGCCGACGACTCCTCTGGCGCACGATCACATATATTACGAAACGCTCTTAGAGAGGCATTTGGATGCTGAGCTTTCGGCGAACGAACGTGATGAGCTATTTGAGCACTTGGAGATTTGTGAAGAGTGCCGGCAGATCCTTGAAGCGGAAGAGCTTCTGATCGAGAACCTGACTCGAATTCCCCGCCTTCAGCCGCCTGCCGATCTGCGGGCGCGTATTCTCTCGGAAGTGGCGCGCGAACGCGAACAAATGATGCAACCCTTTGCCCCTCTTGAGGATGATGAGGAAATGGCGCCGTCCACGGGGCACCTGCGTGCTCCTACTCCCATGACGGTTGCGATATCTCTCTTTGTCGCGGCCGCCTCAGTTGTGTTTTTCCTGACCGCCGATTTCCGTGCTGTACCGCCGCTCTCGTCTCTTCAGCAATCTCTGCGAAGGCTGATTTTCAACGCAGCTGCCGAATTCGCGGATTTTGTGCGCCCCGCCTCGGCACCTCTTTCCCCGCCACCAGCAATTCCCCCTGCCGCTGAAACGATGGGCACAGCACAGCCTAAAGTTACCGCAGAAGAAGAAAGTCAGACTTCGCTTTCTGATACGGTGTCCACTGCGCCTGCAAGGTGAGCTCCATTAATCTCGGAGCCGTTGCAACAGGGTTTGGGGGATTCTTGAGGGATAGGTACACACAAATCCCGCACAACGTTAGTCGAATAAAATAGGAGCCGGTCTCATCCTGACCGGCTCCGCCAAGACCAACTCTTGTGGAGTGAATTACGGACAAATTAGAAGCGGTGCGCCCGGCTGTCCGCCATCCGACTGTTTCTGCGAACGCCAGATATTACCCGGGGAGATCGTTCCATTCGTTGGGTCATAAAGAAGCTGCGCGGAGTTGGTGCAGCCCGTGTGCGTGTAGCTCCGGTCCGGGCCCACAGAACCCAAGCGCCACGCTCCGTAAAATTCATAGGCCGGCGGCCAGAAGGTCGAGCTGGTGTACCAAATGGTAGCACGGGTGCGCATATCGTGGTACGTGAAGACGCGCTCGTCGAACGGCGACACAAGGTTCTTGTCTTGGAAGACGTCGTACATCAAAGGATTAGTGATGTAAGCCACCGGGGTTGAAAGTCCCCACCACAGCACGCCAGCAATTGGGTTCCCTTGCGAATCCTGTGGATCCCCGTACCAACCAGTGTTCCACTCGCGCGGAACCTTGTTGTTGTCCACTGCGTACGCTTCGATCGCTGTGGCAAGTGAACGTAGGTCAGCCTTTACACGCGAGACCTTTGACCGAGTCTGCGCTTCGAGGAAATTGGGTACAGCGATTGCCGCGAGAATCGCGATGATCGCCACCACGATCAATAGCTCGATAAGTGTGAAACCCCTTTTCATCAGCGGGTACCTCCCTTGGGAATGATATCTTAAGACGCCATTACGCCTTATTAGGCTTTGAATCGTGAGTCGAAATTTAAAAATTGCAACATGAAATTTCGGTAAGGCACCACCAACAATTCAGCAATCTGTGAGTAGCAGCGACTTTGTGCTGGGTAACTGCGGAAATTCCCCGGCTGAGTGCTGAGCCTCATGCTCCCGTGCTTTCGTTTCGGTGTTGTCGCGTGAAGGATTCCTTACCAGCTCGTGGCCTACTGCGTGGACTCTGAATCAGGCTCTTGGGCGGTTATTGAAAGTAGGCCGGTAATTCAGTGGGAAGCCGCATTCCCCCCGTTAGAAGACACCCGTACGGAATTTGTTGGTGCGAGAAGGGGTTTTAGTGTCTGCGCCAAGGCTTGTGCGATCAGCCGATGCCCAACTTCATTTGGATGTGGGTCCTTTTCCGAGAGCCAGAGCGCCTTGGCTCCCGCACCATTCTGTCGAAGGTAGCGGATCAGGACCTCGGCCGGATCGCAAACCACGAAGCCAGCATCCTCTGCAGCTTTCTTCCATGCGGCCATCGGGTTGTTCTCAGCGGCGGTAGGCCGCTCCGCAGCCAGAAGAGGCGACAAGTCGGTGTAATGAATCACGCAGACCGCTGCGATACCGCGCGATGTGCATTCATCGTGGATTCCATGAAGTGCTTGAACCATATTCTCCCACCCTACTAAGAACCGGTACTCAGGTGGCACCAACTCAGGGCGGAACCCGCGGACGTGTTCGCCATGGCCGCGCCCACCCGCTTGCACGATCCCCCCAAATAGCAGTCGCGCCGTATCGCCGAGCGGCCGCCCAACCAAGCGATCACGGATGGCCTCGACTAAGAAACTTTGGCGCAGGCTCCACCATTGCGGGCGCAGGCGGATAAAGTTCGGGACTTCATCATCGTTATCTACGAGGTTCACTATGACCACATCCGGCGAATAGCGCAGAACCACTTCGCGTAGGGTCGCTAATTCCTGCACTGTGTTGTAGCCGGGGACTGCGAAATTCAGGCATTCATACGCGACGCCCGTTGTGGGGGGATCGTGCGTCAATAGCTGTTCGAGTACATTTGAGTAGCGTTTCTCCACGGGGACGCCCCAGCCAAAGGCAACACTGTCGCCAAGGATAGCGATCCGAACTGTCGAGGGGGATTTCTCGACGGCCCACTCCCGATCGCGAAACCCACCACTATTGATCTCAAGCGGCTGGCCGGCAAAGGTTCCGCGTGCGCCCGGCCAGAGCTCATAAACGCGTGCTGGGTTGGAAGAAGTACGCGCGACATCCCGTAGCGTGAGTGGGCCACCCCATTGGCGCGCAACCTCTTCATTCAGGCGGTCGATAAACTGGGCGTAGCGATAGAGGAATATCCGGCTTGCCACCTCCAAAATGAACAGCGCAATCAAAACCCCCAGTGCGGCGCTTGCAAGGCGAAAGCAGCGTTCGCGGCGGCGGGAGGGACGCACTTTTAAATATACTGTCGTCACATCTTCGTTTTGCGGTGGGTACGTCACTGCAGTTCGTTATTCAAGAGGTCGCCCTGCAGCGTCGGGCACATTTCCCCCAAGGAGAAGAAAGAAGTCCAGCAGCCACCACAAAACTGTGAGAACTGCAAAAGGGACTGCAAAGGTCAGGGCCAAAGGATAACCGAACCATGCAAGTAGACCCGTAGCTATTGCTGCGACGACGGAGAATAATTTTAGTATCCCCATTCCCTTGTAACCGAGGTAAAAGCGATCCACGCCCAACCAGCCTAAAAAGAGTGCAAATAGACGGGCCTTTCCCTTCTTGCGCAGCGGCCCTAAATCGTCTGCCTCTTTCCACGAGAGATCGTCAAAGACTATGCCTCGCACTTCATACATGATAATCGTCCACACACCCCACGTTAGGAAGAAGTATAAAAACAGGGTAAACACTTGGGAACTGCGTGTGACGTTATCAGAAAATTGCGCTTGCAGCCATTTTTGAAAGTCTGTGTTCCACCAAAGAAGCCCAAAAATTGCCGCAAGAAATGCGATGGACATAATGGGCAAAAAGAACCAACCAAAAAAACGAACGGCGGCGTCGAACTTTTCCGGTTTCTCGAGGGGTTTAGGAGCCTCTTCTTCGGGATAGCCTGCAAGAGCTTCTTGGATCTCGGCCGACGGTGCGACAACGGGTTTGATGCGAAGTCCAACCAGCTCCTTCAGGTTATCAATCACGACGAGGTCCGAAGGATCCTCCATTGCGACCACAAGCCCGTCGCGATCGAGTTTGACGGGCACAAGGTGATGCCGCCGAGCGATGTGAGCTGGAATATAAGTATAAAGAATTGGATCCAGTTTCACAGACTCGAGCGAAATCAGTGGAATCCCAAAATGCCGCTTCAGAAAATTCAACCGTCGCGTCTCATCAATGAACCCCGACTCAATGAGCACCCGCATGAGTGGCAGGTCTGTTTCCTTTTGTCGCGCAAGAGCAATATCCAGCTGCGCGTTGGTGATCAGTCCCTCGCGAAGCAATAACTCGCCAATATTCGTTCCTGAAGACGAAGACCGATGTGGCACGTACTCACACCCCTTCCTGCCATCCGAGACCGGACAGCATAAGGATTCATGATAATCTTGTGTTGTTCAATTATCTAAGAGTTAGCAATGCCATCCATTGTCAAGCTCAAGCGCGACGGAGCATTTTGCCTCGAAAAGCTGCGCCAAGTCGCAGTTCCTCTTTTAGTGGGGACACTGCTGGCCTGATTCATACATTAAGGTGGCGAGGTGCGAGCTTGGGAACATCTGGCATCCCCCAAAGGTAATGGCGGAGAGGGAGGGATTCGAACCCTCGATACCGGTTATCCCAGTATACGCGCTCTCCAGGCGCGCTCCTTAAACCACTCGGACACCTCTCCGCTGACCCTGCCGCACAATCCTATTTTGCCCACGCCTTGGTTATTCAACCTCCTGTATTGTGGCGTGAGATAAGCCACAGGGCTAGGATTCCACTTGATGTTTACTTCATATGAAGATTTCCAATTCCAGCATGAAAAACCCATTTTTGATCGGTGAGAAGGTTTATTTGCGGCCGGTAGAACCAGAAGACGCCGACATCCTTGCCGCCTGTAACAACGATCCAGAAGTTCGAGTGTCCTTCTTTACACACACCCCGACAAATCTTTACCAACAGCGCAAACACGCGGAAACGCTCTACACGCCCGGAGCTGATTATATCCCCTTCGTTATTGTGCCGCTGGAGGGAAATGATGACCGCGGAATCGGCATCACCGCTTTGCATCGTGTGGATCTCGTAAGCCACGCTGCGGTCTATTCAATTCGCATTTGCGATGCCTCACAGTGGGGGAAGGGCTATGGGAGCGAAGTCACCCGCCTCATGCTGCACTACGCCTTCGATATTTTGAATCTCCACCGCGTGCAGCTTCATGTGTGGTGCGAGAACCAACGGGGAATTCGAGCTTATGAGAAAGCTGGATTTGTGCGCGAGGGACTTCTCCGCGAAGCCATGATGCACAACGGCAAGTATTGCGATTTCTATGTGATGGGAATCCTTGAGCACGAGTGGCGAGCTCGGCAGCAGAACGCCGGTTGAGATTGGGCAAGTTCCGCAACGATTGTCGGTTTTACTTTGTGGCGAAGCGAATCCCCGCGGTTGGCCTTACTCTTTGTAACGCCGCCCGCCCCGCCAATTTTTGAATAGCTTTTTTCGGAGCGCCGTGTTCCATGCTCACGCTATGATTCGCAGCATGACTGGATATGGATCGGCGCGCCTGACGAACGCCACAGGAGATTTTGCTGCCGAGATCCGCTCGGTAAACAATCGTCATTTAGACCTTACGGTGCGGGTTGCGCGTGAGCTGGGTTTTCTTGAACCCTCCATACGTTCCTTGGTGCGTAAACACGTCCACCGCGGCAAAGTCGACGTCTTTTTTCGTTGGACGCCAGCTCCCACAGCTCCGCCCTTCTATGAAATCAACCGCCCACTTCTTCAGCACTATCTAAACGAGTTACGCGAGTTGACGGTGACCAATGGGATCGCTCTCGATCTTGGCTCCCTCCTTCAGCTGCCCGGCGTTGTGAATCCAACCGAACTTGCCTCGGAAACCGAAGGGCTAATGGCGGGTGCCATAGAAGTGGTCACTCAAGCACTTGCAGCGTGGGATGCAAGCCGTTGTGGCGAGGGCCAGGCGCTCTGTGAGGCCATTCGCCAACACTTGCAACGAGTGCGAGAATGTGCGGATGCAATTGCCCGCGAGAAGGACGCTCTTGAGTCACAGATTCGTGACAAACTTGCCGAACGCATGCGAACCCTTGCCGCGACCTCCGGGATTGAAGTGGATCCCGCCCGACTCGAGATGGAGCTTGGTCTTTTGGCGGACAAATTGGATATTACTGAAGAGTTGGTGCGCTTGCGTTCGCATTTAGATGCCTTCGAAGCACTTCTTCCCAACTCCACTGCAGAGGCTCTCGGAAAAAAAATGGATTTCCTCACTCAGGAGCTTGGCCGGGAAGTCAACACGATCGGCAGTAAGGTCCGAGGAATCACGGTGGTTCAAGCGGTCATCGAAGCAAAGAACGAATTGGAAAAGATTCGCGAGCAGGTGCAAAATATAGAATGAACGAGTTCTACGTTGCACGCTTACCATTGGTTGGCGATTTAGCGACCCTTGTCGTATGGTTGGCTGTCGCGTTGGTTTTGCTAAGCGGAGCGGTGCTGCTTTTTGCGATTCGTGCAGCAAGGTTGTCGGCTCGCATCGCAGAATTGGAAACGCAGCTTGCACTGCAGCAACGCGCGAAAACGGCCGCAGAAAGTATGCAGCCGACGGACTCTGAAAAGGCCATTCCATCCGAGGAGGAGGGATCCAAGCCGTGAAAACAGTAGCGATAGCGTACGGAAGTGGGAGCATTGCGTTGGAAGTACCCGAGGCAACTGAGTCCATTGCCCCGAACAGTCAGGCGCCATGCGTAAGTGAAGACGAGCTTTTGGAGGAGGCGCTGGATCGCCCTCTCGCCTCGCCGCCGCTACAAGAGTTGGCGCGTGGCAAGCGCAATGCAGTCATTCTTATTGCGTGTCGAACCCGACGCACGGGGTCGGATCGCTACCTCAAGCAGATCGTCCGTCGTCTTGTGGAGGCAGGCATTCCCGAAGAACGGATAACAGTGATCACCGCTACGGGGACCCACGACAATTTCCGGGAACAAGACGCGGAGCTACTGTTGGGACGCGAGCTCGTGGGACGTGTGGGCTTTGAAGGGCACGATTGCGATACCCCCGAGAAACACGCGTGTGTAGGAACCACTTCGCGTGGCACCGAAGTCTGGCTGAGCAAGCGGTACTTAGATGCCGATCTTCGCATAGCAACTGGACGCGTGACCTACCACTACTTTGCGGGATTCAGTGGTGGCCGCAAGGCCGTCTTGCCCGGCGTCAGTCGCAAGACAACGGTCCGACGGAACCACAGTATGGCCGTGCTTTATCACCCAGAAGTCAGACTAAATCCCGCCACGGCCCCCGGGGTCCTCGACGGGAACCCCATCCATGAGGATATGCTCGAAGCAGCGCGCTTTGTACCCCCGGACTTTTCGCTGAACACCGTTCTAAATACTTCGCACCAGATTACCCACGCCTTTGGAGGAGAACTCGAAACTTCTCACCGTGCAGCTGTACGAATCGTCGAGCAATTCGACCGGGTGCACGTGGAATCACCCTACGACTGGATGATCTTGAGCGCCGGCGGAGCGCCGTATGACGTGAATGGAATTCAAGCAATCAAAGCGTTGATCGGTACCTATCAGGCCGTCCGCCCCGGAGGAACGATCTTCTTTTTTGCAGAATGTCCGGAAGGCATCCCTGAATGGCTGCTTCAGGCCACCGAAGTCCAAGATCCCCGCCTCTTGCGTGAACGGATCGCATCCGGCACTCTTATCTTAGGTCACAATGCGCTTTGGCTAGAGCAAATTCGGCGCCATTGCCGAATTGTGATGGTGACCGAGTTGTCTCCTGCCACAGTTGAGCGGTTAGGCTTTCAGTACGCTAAGGCGGACGAAGTACGAGGCCAACTTTCCAGGTTGACCGTAGAATCCACTCATGGCGTGATCGCTCATCTCGGCAACTTATTGTTTGCGACGAGCTGACCAATTTCAACTGAGATAATTAAAATGACCGCGGGAAGCGCGTTCTCAGGAAAGGAAGTGCACAAGAATGGGGTGGGTCAATGACAAGATGAAATTGGTCTGCAGTAAGTGTGGCCGCGAATACCCGTGGTCGTTCACGCTTCAGTGTAAGGACTGTGAAGGGGCATTACTCGACGTTGAGTACAACTTGGAAAAGGTCCATATCCCCCCGAGCGGGCCGACCGGAGAGAGGTTCTTTGATCTGCTTCCTCTCATGAAGCGCGAATCAATCATTGACGGGGGAGAGGGCAACACACCCTGCGTCCATGCCAAAGAGCTGGGAAAGCGTTTCGGGCTTTCGAACCTCTACCTGAAAGACGAGACAAAAAACCCGACCGGCAGCACCAAGGACCGACAGGGCGCGCTGCCGGTGGCCGTGTTCCGCGAAATGGGTGTGTTGGAATTTGTGACAAGCTCCACAGGGAACTCCTCAACAGCCATTGCACGGATCGTGGCCCGTTTCCCTGACATGAAGATGCACCTCTTTGTCGGCGACGAATTCCTCAGCCGGATTAACGTGGTCGGATCCCCCAATCTGGTCGTCTACTGGCTTAAGAACGGAACGTTTGTGGATGCTCACAAGGCTGCAGCGTGGTATGCACAGCAAACGGGTATCACCTCGGCACGAGGGATATTTTTCTTTGGTCAACGCGAAGGCCTCAAAACCGCCTACCTCGAGGCTACTGATCAAATCCCAAAGCCAATCGATGTTTACATACAGGCTGTCAGCAGCGGCTTTGGGGTTTACTCGACTTATCGTGGGGCTTATGACTATCTGCGGCTCAAAAAAATCCCCTACATGCCCCGCCTCGTTTGCGTCCAAGAAGAAACATGCAATCCCATGGTGCGTGCTTGGGATGCAGGTGCCGAGAAGATCACGCCAGAACACATCATTCCTTTCCCGCGGGGGCTCTCCAAGTCCACTTTGCGCGGCGATCCCACGCTTGCTTATCCCTATATTCGTTCGGTCGTTCTAAAAACCAACGGCACCATGGTAACTGCCACGCAGGATGAAATGCGCGAAATGCGCAAAGTGCTCTACGAACTCGAAGGCATTGACGCCTGCTACACGGCGACCATGACGGTTGTGGCAGCGCAGAAGCTTGCTCGCGCGGGATGGCTAAAACCTGATGATGTCGTTATGCTCAACATCACGGGATCCGATCGGAAAAATGCTCCTTACCCTGACCCGGATTATGTTGTCGAAAAAGCTCGTGATGGTTGGGAAGTTACGCCTTATCGCGAGGGGCAGGATGAAGGATGCCTAAATCGGGTGATGCGTGTTGTTCGGACCGCTCTCAACCTATCGACCGATGTCGAGCTCGACACTGAAACAAAGCTTATGGGTGGCGGACTCGCCCTCGATAGCGTGGCGATGCTTGAGTTGGTCCTTTCGCTTGAGAAAGAGTTCGACTGCAAGATCTCCCCATCTGATATTTGCTCAGATAATTTTGCCACCATTGGCCACGTGGCCGACTATTTCCGAGCTCGGCTTAGCTCCCGGATGATCTCGGCATAGGGAGGGTAAGCGTGGTTGATGTGCTCCTGCCGCGTCCGACACCCGCCGTGATCACTGAGCGTGAAACAGTCTCGTACGATGCCCTCATAGAACGCGTAGCGCGTCGCAAGCAGTTCTTGCAATCACGTGGTATTTCGCGCGGTGCAAGGGTGCTTGTCGCTTGCAATCACTCACTTGCCACTGTCGAGAACTTACTTGCCCTCTTTGAGATGGAGGCGCTGCAGATTCCCATCGCATGGCAAACACCCCAAAAAGAGACGGAGACACTCGCCGCAACCGCCTCCGCAGCTTATCTGGTCCGCGACGATGATGTTTCTCAATTTGCGGGTCCCCACGCGCCCCCTTCGGCGAATGAAAGCCGGCTGTTCCCTGAACCCCCAGTGCTTGGGCTTCTCAGCAGTGGCTCCACGGGGACACCAAAACTTGTCCTCAGAAGTCGTTCCCAAATTCTGGCGGGTGCACGCATCTATACTCAGAGTGTCGGGCTAACTTCGGCCGACCGAATTCTCGCTGTCCTCCCCTTGGAACACAGTTATGGTTTTCATAACGTCGTGTTGGCGACCATGCTGTCGGGCGCCACAATGATCTTGCCTTCCATGGTGCATCCGCGCGTAGCGCTTGAGCTGGTTCAGTCACATAACGTAACCCTCTTGCCCGCCGCGCCGGTCTTCTTCGATCTCTTAGTGCGTTTCGCACCCGAGAATGTTTCCAATTTACCCCTGCGTGCAGGGATCAGTGTCGGCACTGCGTTAGCCACGCGGATTTGGCAGCGCTTTACTGAGCACTTTGCCTGCCCGCTCTGGCAGAGCTATGGGACGAGTGAAAGCGGTCCCGTGGCGCTAAACCGCAATGGGACGCTAGATGGTGAGCGTCTCGCCTTAGGTCAGCTTTGTCCGGGTGTCATGGTGTCGCTTTGCCCGCTCCCTGAGGACGAGCACGCTTCTTCCATCTTGATCGGCGAGATTATGGTCCAATCTCCCGCTGTGGCGCTTGGCTATGACTCGAGTGTAGAGGGCGGAGGCCGGTTTGAGGGAGACCGTTTTTATACGGGGGATCTCGGTGAGCTTCGCGAGGGAGTTTTGTATTTCCGAGGGAGAATCAAAACGCTGATTGCTGCTGCTGGACATAAGGTAGACCCTGCTGAAATCGAGCAGGTACTGCTTCAGCATCCCAACGTTGGCGACGCCGCCGTTGTCGGCGAGCCTGACCCGGATGGAGTTGAACAGATCAAGGCCTATGTCGTTGCTGGTCCCGCTGTCTCCGCCGTTGAGTTGATTGAATTCTGCTCCGCTCGGCTTGCACCTTTCAAGGTGCCCCGAAAAATCGAATTCCGGGACTCTCTACCTCGAAACGCGATGGGGAAGCTCCAAAAGGCACAACTTCAATGAATCCCAATAAAGCGTCATGGCGAGTTTCTCATGTGATTGCAATTGTTGTGGCCCATCTCCCGCCGTGGTTTTTGCCCGCGATCGCGCAATGCCAAGCTTTTTGGGAACGCCTCTCCTCGCGGAAACGATTCCGAAAACGCGTGAAATTTTACCGCCGCTTGCAAGAACAGTTGGCAACAGCGGAGAAGCTCAAACGCTCGCCCTCTAAGCTTGCCCACAGGCAAGCAGTAGAGAACGTAATCCTGCGCTACGCGCATGGTTATTTACCCTTTGCTCCGGTCCGCTACGTGGAGCAATTTGTGGTCCCTAATGGGTTCGATTTGGTTACCAAGGCGATAAGGGAGTATGGGTCGGTCGTTCTCGTTGGACTCCATAGTCATTGGAGCCACCTTTGTGCGGCCTACGCCGTTTGCCGCGGCATTCCTTTCTGTACTCTTCGACGACCAGAAAAAACTGCAGTGACGCATTCTTTGCACAAGAAGCTAATCTTCTATGGTGCTGAAGCCTTGTTTATCACGCCGGACACCCCTTTTGCAGCAATTCTGAAAGCCTTACTGGAACGTCTGCGAGCGGGCAAAAATGTCTTTGCCTATGTAGACGGCATTTACGGTGAACGAATTCACGAGTTTGAGGTGGAGGGACGTCTGTTCCGCCTGCGGGCTGGAATTTTGCAAGTCGCGCGACTCGCAGGCGTTCCCGTCTTGCCGTGTCAAGCGTCCATCCAGGAAAACAAGCTTATCCTTGAGTTTGGTCCCGCGTTGGAAATTCGTACCCCAGACCAGGTCGAGGATGTTCTTCGCATGATTGCGGTGTCATATATTAATTACGCCAAATGTAACCCGACGAGTTTGCCATTGAAGCAGTTTGAGCGCCAGATATGGGGTAAAACGGTCTAATCACCGTGGGATCAGATTTTCATTTTTTTTCGTTGAAATTTGAAGAATTTTGTATCACACGCTAAACTTGAGCTCTGTGGTAAGAGTGCGCACTTTCCGCAGATCTCAACAATCTTACCATTTTATGAAGGAGGGTTAAGGAAAATGCGAAGTACACTCATGGCAGTAGCTGCAGTCGTCGCATTGTCCACCAGTGTATATGCTGACACGATTTTGCAAGATTTTGAGGCAGGAACGACAGGCACCAATCTTGTCTCCAACTGGCGTCCTGGCTTTAGTGGATCTACGAGTGGTATCAACACCGACACGAACACTCAGATCTACCAGTACTCGGATGAGCAGGCAAAATCGGGCGTGAAATCCGGCAAGCTGGGATGGGAATGGACCGGTGCGTCGGGTGGACTTGTGCGTATCCAGCCTGCGGCAGGTCTGAACAACAACGCGCCCGCCGTAAATCACACGAGCGAACCGTATATTGGCTTTGCAATTTATGCGTCGGGCACTGGTGACAAGCTGGCCTTCTACATGGGTGAAGATGCTGCTGGAAATGGTGCTTCCCCGTACGAGCGCTTTACTGCGGATTATACCCTGAGCTTTACAGGGTGGAAAGTCGTGGAGCGCAATATCCTGACGGACCCGGTCGTAGCATGGGTGGTTGGCGATGGGACGCTGAACCCAACATGCTCCTTTAGCGGCTTCTTCTGGTATCAGGGAGCACCAGCTGGAGCGGTCACCTATTACCTCGATGACATTTCGTTCACTTCGTCCAGCCGTGGGCCAGACCTTCTGCCAGATTCGGCTGTGAGCGATTGGTCGGTTTACCAGTGATTTGAGCTGAAAGGTTGTACTGTGGAGGAGCGCACCGCGCGCACCGGTGCGCTCCTTTCTCTTTTGTTGTCTGTTGGCTTTTCCTCCGGAAGTGCGGGTGCATCCTTCGCCCCGATGTTGTACGTCCCTTTCTTGGTTGAATCCGTGACGTTCGCTCTTTCCTCGCTCTTGCAAATGCTTCCCCCAGCATGACAAGTGACCCTGTGTCTTTACGCCTGACACATCGAGCGAGCTTCATTTCCGCCGGAGTTGCAGTATTTGCCTTATACCTTGCTGCGGGGCTGTTACGCGTCGCGCTCGCGTATTCCTCGCCGTACTTTTCTCTTTCAGAGCCGGACGGTTATTACCCAGCAGAGGCGGCGATGCAGTACCGGTGGGCCGAGCGCCTTGCGAGTGGGGAGATTCTC
Source organism: Candidatus Sumerlaea chitinivorans (assembly GCA_003290465.1). Classification (GTDB taxonomy): domain Bacteria; phylum Sumerlaeota; class Sumerlaeia; order Sumerlaeales; family Sumerlaeaceae; genus Sumerlaea; species Sumerlaea chitinivorans. The sequence goes on along the minus strand of CP030759.1, from coordinate 1,331,070 downwards.
CCGACAGTCGAACTCCGCGCGCAGTACCCGGAAGGACTCCGCTTCGATCGCGACATTACACTGTTCATGGAACGGACCGCAAGCTGGCTATACCGCCTCTTCTTTGTCCATCTCTCTCAGTTTTTCGAGTATTCCGTCTGGTTTGTGGCCTATGCCTCACTTTTGCTCGTCATCGCAGCCTACCTTTGGGCTCGATTGCTTGGGGCACGATCTTTTCCCGCATTTTGCGGTGCTGCCGTCTTGGCGTTACATCCCATGGGGGTCGAACGTGTCGTTCGCAATTTTGGGCACGAGAACCTCGCACTTGCGCTGCTCATGACGGCAGTTTCCCTCGTGTGCAGTGCGCTGAGCGATCGAAAGGTGGGTTCACCTTCCCAAGCCTACTCCTACCGACTATATGTCGCAATCATGCTCGCCGCAGGGGCCCAATGGCTTGCGTTTGTGACGTGGCACATGGCACGCCCCATCTTTGCCCTAACGACGGGAGCATTTGTTCTGTCTTTTCTCATCGGTGCTTACAGCTTGCGACATGCGCGCCGTGTCGCCCTTTGGTTTGCGCTCGTCTTGCCGGCCAGTCTCGTGTTACCTGTACTCAAGGTGCGCTCCTACTGGTTTGACCCTGTGGTCGTCTTGGCCCTGAGCTTTGTCCTCGCTGTCTATGCTTTGAAATCAACGAGGTTCGCACGCTTGGCGGTAGTTGGAGGGGGCCTACTCTCGTGCGCATGGGCGATTGCGCGCGCCAAAGGGTACGATGACGCTCATGTTTTAGCGCTCATTGTCGAGAAATTGCGCCATGGTTTGGTAAAACCCGCGGATCCTACGCTGCTCTCCCCCGAGGCACGTCTCATGTGGATTGAGGCGTTTCACTCCCCAAGGTTGGATCAGATACTTCTCTACTTGGCGCCGCCCACGCTGGTGCTGGTCAGCTTGGGCATTCCAGCGTTGATGCGCCTGCGGGTATTGTTTCGCCGCTCCGTCGCGTTTCGGGTTTTTACTGTTTTTCTGGTCTGTTGGTTCGGGTGCTTTGTCCTAATTCACCGCTTACATGTGTTGGCTTTCTTTGGCCTCGCGATCCTTTACGCCATCGTGACAGACTTTTCTCTGAAACGCACGCGCCGCCCGTGGATCGTGCGTCTCGTTGCGGCTGGATTTCCGCTGTTTCTTCTGTGGCAAACAGCAACTTCGCCCACCGGCAACGCATTTCAGCGGTTGGTATACTCATTCACCCCACGGCCTGCTCCAGCCTACACCCCATGGTTTTCTGATCTTCGTGAGCTTTTCCATTGGATCCGGATGCACACCTCTCGCGAGGATGTCATTGGGGCGTGGTTTGGTCTCTCATCGCAGATTTATGCATGGTGTGACCGGCCTGTTGTGGTGCAATCCAAGTTTGAGAATCCCACGATTCGCCCCAAATGTATGGAGTTGGCAAATGCTCTGTACGGGGCACCTGCTGAGCTCGAAGCGTTCTGCAGGAAGTACCGCGTGCGCTACTTCGTCTACGAGGCAACGATGCTATTGGAGAGTGGCACCGACAGTTTGCGGTATGTCGCGGGACAGCGTTCTGTGGCTACCACCTCAACAGTGGCGCGGATGCACCTGAGCCCTTATGAGCTCGAAGAATTTGAGCTCGTGTATCAGAACAATAGTTTCCGGGTGTTTCGCTTTTTGGGTGGGGAGAAATTCACGAATCCCGCCATCCCGTGGGAGCCGATGTACGAACGATCCTACTATCGCGGGCTGGATGCGCCCTACTACGATGACTCGCAGACTTCGGCGATCGTCAGCCGCGTCACGTGGCTTCGTCAGCAGGTGGAGTTCGCGCGGGCTCTTGCTGTTGAGGGAAAGCTAGAGGAGGCTTTCAAGCTGACCATGCGCCTTGTTGCAGCGGAGCCGCGGTTCTGGCGGGCTGCCCTTGTGGCAAGCAAGAGTGCGCTTCGCCTTGGGCATACTGGGGAGGCATGCGCGGCGGCAAGGCAGGTGCTTCAAGGTTACCCGGCCTGTTTGGATGCAATCCGCTTGATCTCACGCCATTGCCCGGACAATCCCTAAATCGGGAGGTCAAATGATGAGAAATTGGTACCTACCAAAGGCATGTGTCGTATTCGCGTTCTTATGGACTGGGGTCGCATGTTTAGCGCAATCCACGCAATCTGCACATGGCAAGGATGTGCAGTGGTACCTCGATCTTTATCCCTCCTCGGTGATTCGTTCCATGCGCTTTGCGGATCAGGCGGATCCTGAAGCTTCGGTGCGGGAAGAAATTTACCTTGAAGCGCGGCTTGCGAAACTCGCAGAAGAAGCCGGCCTCGCCACAAACACAGCGATTCAAGCCGACATTGCCTACTACCAGGATTCCGAACTCATTGATATGTGGCTTCGTCACAAGGTTGCGCAGAAGCCTGTCACGGAAGCTGAGATCGAGCAGGAGTATGCCCAGAAAGCCTCGGAGTTCACCGAGACAGGCACGGTGCGATTTCGTCATTTGTTCCTGATGGTACCGCCGAACGACAGTCGTGTCGAAGCGGAGAAAAAGGCATTAGCCGAAAAAATCCTGCGCCAAGTGCAGCGAGGGGCAGAATTTGCAAATCTTGTGGGAGAGTATTCCGACCTAAAGGATGCGAAGCGAAACAAAGGTGTCGTCGGCCCAGAAATTCCAGACCGTCTCGGCCCCCAAGTAAGGCAGGCCCTCTTGGCGCTCAAAGAGAACGAAATTACGGGGCCAATTCGCACTCGCTACGGCTGGGAGATCCTTCAACTTCTTGAGCGCAAAGAACCGCGTGTTCGGCCTTTAACAGAAGTAAAGAGCATCATCAGGCGGAAACTCGAGAAAGCGCGAGCCGCAGAGTACCAGAAGCTCGCGGAACAGACGCTTCCAAAAGCGTATCCCGCAAGTGTGAACGACGCTGTGCTCTCTGGATCAACGGTACTCTCTCCAAACGATTGGTGTTTCGCTGTCGCAGGGACCACTTTCACCATTGCCCAAACACTCGCAAAAATACGCGCGACGTGGAGCTACGAGAACATTGCCGACGAACGCGAAAGAATTCGGGCCGCCCTCCCCAGATTGATTTTGACCGAACAAGTCAAAGCGGCGGCTTGCGCGGATGGCTTGGCCGACTCCGAAGAATATCGCACCAAAGCCAGATTTATCCAAAATCGCTTACTCGCGGAAAACTATCTCAAGAAGCTACCTGAAACCTTTTCTCCCTCGGAAAAGGAACTGCGCGATTATTATGAGGCCGAAAAACAGGTGTTCCACACCCCACCCGAGGGGAAGGGAATCGTTTTTCGATGGGTCATAAAGCCCGATGCCGTGACCTCCTCGGGTGCCTCGCTGGAGTACCAAAGGCAACTGCTCCGAGAGCGTGTCCAAAAGTTGCGCGACGAAGTGCAAAGCGGGAAAAAGACCCGGGACGAAATCGCCAAGCTTGCCAATGAGGTCGAGACTCTGGATTGGTTTCGGGAAGGTCCAAACGGCTACTACTTCGATCAGGCATTTTTCCGTGCATCAAAACAGACATATTCTGAAGTGTTTCCAATCCGTAATGGATTCGCATTTTGTTGGGTAGAGGACAAACGAGAACCGCAGCTTCGCCCCTTTGAGGAATGTAAGGAGTTCGTCCGCCGACGCTTCTGTAACCTAAAAGCCGATGAGAAGAAGAAAAGTCTCATTGAGCAAATTCTGCAAGATTACGCGCGGACCCAGTGAAGCAGCGGCCCTTCTCCATCGGTTTTGCATGGGGCTTGAGTTTGGTTGTTGGGCTTTTCGCTTTGCTCGCCCTTTGGGTCGCGCGTGCGAACGGGAGTGTAAATGATGAATACGCTGCTCACATCACATCGGGCTTTCTCTACTGGCGCACAGGCGTATTTGCGGGGGGAGTGTATAATCCGCCACTTGGTCAGCTGTGGGTGGCGCTGCCGTATGCCATCTCAGGCACTCCTCTGACGCCGTTCACAGATGCCCCACCCATTGCAGCCCGCGTCCAGAACATCCTTCTTGCTGGAGTTTGCCTGATTCTCTTAGGTTTTTGGGTCCGGCGAGCAGTGGGAAAAGCCGAGGCGTTATGTGCGGTTTTGTTGCTGGCCACCACGCCTGACTTCTTGGCTCACAGCGCACTGGCGACTCTTGATCTTCCGGTGACGGCTGCTATTTTCGTAACTATTTATTATTTTATTCGATGGTTTCGCCGCCCGAACCTTGGGCTGTTTCTTCGGTTTGCGTGCGTTCTTGGTGTTGCCTTGGTCACTAAAGTCTCAGCTTTCCTGCTGGTCTTGATCATTCCGTTAGGACTCGTTGGTGTTGCGACTACGAACGCCCCCACGCGACGATATCTCAGCCGCTTCTTTGTGAAAGGCGGTCGGTATCCTTTTCCAGCAATCTGGCTGCCGCTTGTCGGTCTTGTTTGCGTTTGGCTTGTGGTGTGTTGCGTCTATTGCTTTCGAGGATGTTTTACGGTCACAGAGGAGTGGGCGACAAGCGGTTCAGTTCGGCACTGGTTTGTTTGGCCGTGGCCGAAGCAGTTTATTGAGGCGTCCTTAGGCAAATTTGCGTACGCAAGGCATGGGAATCTGGCCTATTTGTGTGGTCAATTCTCTCTGGAAGGCTGGTGGTGGTACTATCCCGTTGCGCTGGCTCTCAAGTCGCCGCTGCCTCTGTTTCTTATGTGGTGCTTGGGAGCCTTCCACTTGCTCGCATACCGCAGGTCTAAACTTGAGGTTCAATTCGCAGCATTTGGGGCTGCCACCTTTTTCCTCGGGACCGTGTTGCTAAGTCGCGCTCAGATTGGCATTCGCCACCTGTTACCGATCTATCCTTGCTTGGCACTGATGTGTGCTCCGCTGTTTGGACGCAATGGCGTTGGCTTTTGGCGGCCGGTTGCGGTAACCTTGCTGGTGCTCAACGTAGTGTCTTTGATGACAGTCTTACCTTATCCACTAACGGCGGAAAGCTTACTCACGTTCGGTCGTGGATACCGCTGTTTTGCGGATGCGAATTACGATTGGGGACAAGCGAATCGCCATATTACGGATGCAACCAGCGTCTCGCATGGTCTCGTCCGACGCCCAAACCCTTACTTGCCTCAGAGTGGGGAGTTTGTTGTCCGTGTCAACGAGCTCAATGGTTTTCCCAAATGGCAGACAAATGAGTTTGGTTGGTTGAGGGAGCTCACTCCGACCCGACGGATTGCACGGGCAGGACTTGTCTATCACGTCGAGGAGAACGACCTTTCGAGCACGACAGCGGCACCGCTCTCGCCATGGCGCTGTGCAGCTACAGCAATGATGCTCTATAAACGGGGAGACCCGTCTTCTGCCGAGGCTGAGATCCGCGCAGGCGTGGAGCGCGGGTGTAACGCCGCTCTCATTTGGCGAAGTTGGGGGGAGTTCCATCTTCAGGAACACAGAACCACGGAAGCTCAGGCGGCACTCCGGCGTGCGTCCCTGCTTGCCCCACAGGAAGGCGAGTGGAGGCAGCTCAGTGAGAGCGTAGGATTGAAGCTACAGTCCATTCGCCTCATGGAGCGAGAGCCGGCACGGGCCCTTTTTTACCGAGCGAATGCCGCGCTTTTGGAGCGCCAGTACGCCCAAGCGCGAGAATACGTCACCCAAGCCCTCGCAGAAGGGGCGCCACCGGAAGCGGTGGCTCCATTGCTTTACCACTGTATTTGCCTATTAGGCGATTGGGAGGCCGCGCGAGAACTTGTTCGCAAATATGGCCAAACTGATATGCTTCAAACGGCTCTTCCATCCCGGTTTATACAGGTTCTCGAACATCGTGAGTGGAATGCGCGCGAATGTGTCGAAGTTGCAACCTGGGCTTACCGGAACCAGAGCTGGGTAACCGCTGCCAGACTGCTGACGGAGGCTTTGAAACGGGATCCGTCTTTCGCCGAAGCGCTCAATCTGCTCGGAGAGCTTGTGGTCCGCTATAAGGACTGGTCCTTACCGTTGACGGAGCAGGAAAAGGCTGCTTTGGAAAAGGTCGTAGTGCAAGGTTCAACTACTAAGTAAGAGGTCGATAATCACAGGAAGAAGACGGGAGCGCAGAGAACTCGCTCAATATTGAAAGCGGAGGTTATGCCCCATGGTAAAAGCATTTGCATTTGCCTTATGTGTTGCCACGGCGCTGTTGGGACTGGTGGGCTGTGGAGGACAAGGCTCTTCCGAGAAGCCAAAAGACAAGCCGACAGAAAAAACTCAGTCCAAGAATCAAGTTTCCAAAAGCGCGATGCAGGACGCTCCGACGACATTTAGCAGCGTTGCGATTGGAAGTGTAGCAGTCGTTGGCGATAATGAAGTCCGGTTGTACCTGCATCCGGATTTTCCCCGCTCTCGCTACCATACCGTTCGCGGAGACATTGCGATTCCAGACGTAACAACGGCTTCTGCGACGCTTCTCGATACGCCCTCAGGCGAATACCTTAGAGCCATATTTCCAATCAAACTCACGCCACCATTCGCCGCGGTCATCCGACTCGACGCAGAAGGCTATTTGCCGTCCTCGACGACGGTGACGGTGGCGGCCCGCATGGGAGCTGCCGCGCAGCCTGTTCAAGAAGAGCAAGTGATCGTGACGGGTACGCGTGAAGAGCTTGCTGCCCTCATGCAGCGCGAGCTCGCGCGATTAGAAAACGCTGTTGCAGAGAACAATCTCGAGTTTGCGGCTCGCACTGCGGAGGTAATCCGCACAGCCTGTGAGAATTTCGCGCTTCAGAGCCCCATCGAAGTGGAGACGGCGATGCAGAAGATTGTCGCCTCCCTTTCAGAAGCACAGACAAGCCTAACGCTTGCGCAAAAACAGAATGATTCAGATTTGGCGAAAAAAACAGCTGCCACGATCCGGGCATTGGTGGAAAACGAGGTCTCTAAGTACGTCAAGAAGTAGCGTGACGGCTTTACCTTCTTCGCGCGTTCAGCCCATCGTTGGGAAGCCGTACCATTCTTATGTGAATTCCACAAGAGCTTGGGCTTAGTTAGTTCCTAAAATACGTAGGTTCTGGAGACTGCTGTGCCTGATTTGCCGCGAATTGAAGAGCTTCTGAAGTCTCGCATCCTGATCCTTGATGGCGCGATGGGAACCATGATCCAGCGCCATCAACTTCAGGAGGATGACTACAGGGGAGAGCGGTTTGCTGCACATCCCGCCCCGCTCAAGGGCTGCAATGATTTATTATGTCTCACGCGTCCGGACGTGGTGCGAGACATTCATGCGCAGTATTTGGCGGCGGGGGCCGACATTATCGAAACGAACTCCTTCAATGCCAACGCAATCTCATTGAGCGATTACGGGTTGGAAGCCCTCGCGTATGAACTCAATGTGGCTGCGGCCCGTGTTGCACGCCAAGCAGTTGAAGAAGCCCAAGCTTTAGACCGCCCCCGCTTCGTTGCAGGGGCGATCGGCCCCACCAATCGAACTCTCTCACTTGCCATTGACGTCAGCAATCCGAGCAAACGAACCCACTCGTTCGACGATTTTGTCGCCGCCTATCGTGAGCAGGCGCGGGGGCTTCTTGATGGTGGCGTGGATCTTCTGCTCTGCGAGACGGTCTTCGACACGCTGGTGCTGAAGGCAGCGTTGTATGCAATTGAGGAAGAGTTCGCCGCGCGAGGCCAGCGCGTTCCCGTCATGGTTTCCGTGACGATTACCGACCAAAGCGGTCGCACGCTTTCGGGGCAAACGCTTGAGGCGTTTTGGATCTCGATCGCACATGCCAATCTCCTGAGCGTAGGGGTGAATTGTGCGCTTGGTGCAGCTCAGATGCGGCCGTTTATGGAAGAGTTGGCCAGCATGGCGCCTATCTACACAAGTTGCTATCCGAATGCGGGTCTCCCCAACGCTTTCGGTGGGTTTGACGAAACTCCGGAAAGCATGGCCGGAGTTCTTGCTGAGTTCGCCCGCGAAGGATGGCTCAATATCGTTGGCGGCTGCTGCGGGACGACTCCAGCTCATATTGAGGCAATTGCCCGAGCGGTCCGGGAATGTCCGCCACGTCAGCCGAAGCCTCAAGAGCGTCTCACTCGGTTTAGCGGCCTTGAGCCCCTCGTGCTTCGGCCGGAAACTGGGCTAATCAATATTGGCGAGCGCACAAACGTAGCGGGTTCCCCGAAGTTCAAGAAACTCATCCTTGAGGGCAACTACGAGGAAGCACTTTCGATTGCGCGCCAGCAGGTAGAAAACGGCGCCAATATGATTGATGTGAACATGGATGAGCCGCTGCTTGATGCCGAGGCAGCCATGGTCACCTTCCTAAACTACGTGTCGAGCGAACCAGAAATTGCGCGCGTGCCAATCATGGTGGACAGCTCGAAATGGTCCGTCATCGAAGCCGCTCTGAAATGCATTCAGGGGAAAGCAGTGGTGAACTCCATTAGTCTTAAGGAGGGCGAAGAGTACTTTTGCGAGTGCGCTCGGCGCGCCCGTCGCTTTGGTGCCGCCCTCGTCGTGATGGCATTTGACGAGCAAGGCCAAGCGGACACGAAACAGAGGAAATTTGCGATTTGTGAACGGGCATACCGGCTTTTGACCGAAAAAGTCGGTTTCCCACCCGAAGATATTATCTTCGATCCCAATGTGCTCACCGTTGCCACGGGGATAGAAGAACACAACAATTACGCCGTCGAATTTATCGAAGCGGTCCGCCTGATCAAAGAAAAGCTTCCCCATGCGAAAACAAGCGGGGGCATAAGCAACGTATCCTTTTCTTTCCGCGGCAACAACGTGGTTCGCGAGGCCATGCATTCGGTCTTTCTCTACCATGCCATCAAGGCGGGATTGGATATGGCCATCGTCAACGCGGGCCAACTGGCGGTGTACGAAGAAATTGAGCCAGAGCTTCGCGAGCTCGTTGAGGACGTGATTCTCAACCGTCGTCCCGACGCAACGGAACGACTGATGGCATTTGCCGAGCGCGTCAAGGCTACGGGACGCTCGGAGGAAAAGCAGGTTGCTTGGCGCTCAGAGCCTGTTGAACAGCGTTTGGCTCATGCGCTGATTCGCGGAATCGTCGATTACATTGAACAGGACGTCCTCGAAGCCCTTGAGAAGTACGGTAAGCCGCTCGCCGTGATCGAAGGTCCGCTGATGGAGGGGATGAACATTGTGGGCGACCTCTTTGGCCAAGGCAAAATGTTTCTGCCGCAAGTGGTAAAGAGCGCCCGCGTAATGAAAAAAGCGGTTGCTGTGCTCTTGCCTTATCTTGAGGCCGAAAAGCGCTCAACTGGTGGCCACAGCCAAGGGCGTTTCCTGATCGCAACAGTGAAGGGGGATGTGCACGATATTGGGAAAAACATCGTCTCCGTGGTGCTTGCGTGCAATAATTACGAGGTCATTGACCTTGGTGTCATGGTCCCGTGCGAGCAAATTCTTGCAGCGGCACGGGAACATAAGGCCGACATCATCGGCTTGAGCGGACTGATCACGCCCTCTCTCGATGAAATGATTCACGTCGCCAGCGAAATGGAGCGGCAAGGATTCCGCATTCCTCTGCTAATCGGCGGTGCCACAACAAGCAAAGCTCACACTGCCGTGAAAATTGCGCCGGCGTATTCGGGCCCGGTAATACACGTTCTGGATGCATCTCGCGCCGTTGGCGTGGTGGGGAATCTGCTCAATCCCGAGACCTCGCAGGATTTTATTAACCAATATCGCGAGGAGCAGGAACGCCTACGCACGGAATATGCTCAGCGGCAAAGCGAAGGGAAACTCCTGCCAATCGAGGTCGCTCGTGAACGACGTTTCAAGGTGGATTGGTCGCAGGAGACGCCCCCTACGCCGGAGTTTCTGGGCATCCGAGTGTTAGACGACTTGCCGCTATCAGAGCTCGTACCGTTTATTGATTGGTCGCCCTTCTTCCATGCGTGGGAGATCCGCGGGCGCTACCCGCAACTCCTCGAGGATCCGAAGGTCGGCGAGAGGGCTCGGGAGCTCTTCGAAGATGCACAGAATCTGCTTCAAAGAATTATCGACGAGCGATTGCTTCATGCCTGCGGCGTTTACGGTTTCTTCCCTGCGAACAGTGTCGGCGATGATGTTGAAGTCTACGAGGATGATTCGCGCCAATCTGTCCGCGCTATTTTCCATTTTCTCCGGCAACAAATGCCCAAGAGCTCTGGCGAACCAAATTTGTGTTTGGCGGATTTCATCGCACCAAAAGACACGGGGGTCCGGGATTATATTGGAGCATTCGCCGTCACTGCGGGACACGGCGCAGACGCATTGGTGGCCGAGTTTGAGCGGCAGCACGATGACTATAACGCCATCATGGTGAAAGCTTTGGCAGACCGCCTTGCCGAGGCGTTTGCCGAATATCTCCATAAACGAGTGCGAGCGGAGTGGGGCTATGGGCGTGACGAACAACTGTCTTACGAGGATTTGATTCGGGAGCGCTACCGGGGAATTCGACCGGCGGCTGGCTATCCTGCTTGTCCCGACCATACAGAGAAACGCACTCTTTTTGACCTTCTGGAGGTAGAGCGCAACGCGGGCATCACTCTTACCGAAAGCTTCGCGATGATCCCACCGGCATCCGTCAGCGGTTTGTATTTTTCACATGTGTCGGCAAAATACTTTGCCGTGGGCAAGCTGGGAAAAGATCAGATTGTCGATTATCACCGGCGCAAAAACATGACGATTGCGGAAGTCGAGCGGTGGCTTTCACCTTATCTTAGCTATTCCCCGGCAGAGGAGTCATCAGAGCGAAGTTGATTTGAAGCCGGAGCGTCTTGCGAGAGTTTTGTCCTACGCCTGAGATTCTCAACGACAGCTTCTACACGTTCCAAGATGCGACGGCGTCCCGGCCTAAGAATAGGGCTGTGCGCCAATCGCCGTGTAAATTCACGGTTCGAACGCGGCGAAATAAACGTAGACGTGGGTTCCCATTCGCGAACAATGCGCCCCTCACGGAACTCGGGAAATGGAGTGACCGGCGGTCGTTTATTGTACGGGCAAACGTCTTGGCAAATGTCGCAACCAAAAACCCATTCACCCAAAAGCCGTCGTTCCGTGGGGGAGAGTGGAGTTCGCTTTTCAATGGAGAGGTACGAAATGCAACGCCGCGCGTTGAGCACATAAGGAGCGACGAAGGCTTGGGTCGGACATGCATCCATGCAGCGAGTGCACGAGCCACATGTGCCCCAGACGGGGGGATCGGGCGGAAGGGCCACGCTCGTCACAAGGCACCCCAAGAAATAATATGAACCATGACGTGGGGTGATCACCATGGTGTTTCGCCCCCAAAAACCAATTCCCGCAGCTACCGCGTAGGCCCGCTCAAGAAGAGGCGAGGAATCAATACAGATCTGCCACTGTGCCTCGGGGAAGTGGGTGCCGAGCCATTCGCAGATGATTTCAAGTCGGCGGCGTAGCACGTGGTGATAATCCTCGCCCACCGCATATTTTGAAATGCGGACTGTCTCTGCGGTAGATTCGGGACGGCAAGCCGCTTGAGGTTCACGAGGATAGTAGTCCGCTGCAAACACCAACACGCTTTGGGCCCACGGAAGCCATCGTTGCACATTTAATCGGAGTTGAGCCGTGTGCTCCATGTAGGTCATCTCGCCGTGATAGCTGTTCGCGATCCACCGGGCATAGTGGTCGCAGATTTCTTGCCCAAGGGTTACGTTCGCAACGCGTACGGCGAAAAAACCGGCTTGTTGAGCTACGCGAACAAGCTCAGCCTTCCATGTAGGCCAATGAATGTCGTGATTTGCACCCATCGATGTTTTGCCTAATCTGATAGGAATCCACGAAGCTGGCGTTCCGTAGGACGCCCGTCCTTCATCTCGTGAGATCAAAATCTCATTGAACGCTACCGTAGCCAACCATAGTGTGCGCTGCAAGTAGGAGCAGAAACGAACGTGAGCGAGAATCCGGTAGAGAAGCTGTGGCGGGCGTTGTCGAGCCGAACGTCTCAACGTCTGGTGGCAAGGTTAGGTTTGTTGTCGCTCATGACAATTGTTTTGTGTGCTCCGTATGCTATCCCTGCTATCTGGGACCAAATTCGCACGCTGTGGGGCGCGACAGGAACCAGCTATTATCTGCTCAAACCTGTCGAAAATCAAACCTTCTTCATCCAGTTCGCCATGGTGGCAATTGGCCTCCCCTATGTGTTATGGCGAGCGTGGGTCCTGCCCACCCGGTTGGCGCGCAATTCCATCCTGTGGTTCGCAACGTTGTTCCTTGCAGTGCAGGCATACTCGCTACTTGCTGCCCCCAATCCGGGTCACGCATTCCGCGCTTTCCTTCTGCCCCTCTGTTGCTTTCTTGCGTTTTTGCTTGTTCAGTCCTTGAGTGCCTCGCCCCGTCAGCTGGAGCGAATTTTCCTCGTCGCAGTGATTGGCGCTGTACCCGCAGCGCTTTATGCGATCCTTCAAAGCGCCGGCTACGAGTTCCTCCCGTATGCCCCTCTCCCGACGGAGACCGCGCTTGAGGACATGGCAGGTAAGCAGAAAATCAGTTCGACTTTTGGCCACCCGAACTACATGGGTTCGTTTCTTGCCCCCTTGCTGTACTGGGCTCTTTTCTTCGTCTTCGAGATGAGCAGGAAATGGCTGAAGTGGCTCGTGGGGATAAGCGGAGCCCTCATTCTCGTGGCACTTATTCTGAGCGGAGCGCGTGGACCTTGGTTGGGCATCATCGGCGCCGCACTCCCATATTACGTCCTGCTGGCGCTTTCGCCGCGATACCGTCGCCAACTGCTTTTTGCCGGGGGGGTAGGGCTGTTCCTGATAGTAGTCATTTTGACCGTGCCATTGCCGTTTCTCAAGTTTCAGTTCAACCTCTTGGAACGCCTTGCCGCCAGCCGCGAAGTAAACGTGCGCTTCTACTACTGGTTGATTGCGTTGGAAATGTTGCGAGCCAAGCCGTGGTTTGGCGTCGGTTATGGCCAATACAACGTGTTGTTTTGGAATTACGTGGATTTCCTGCAAAGTCGCAAGGGCAGCGAAGTCTACCAATATATTCTTGCTGAGCAGATTCGGGGAGTCTCGCCGGGTTACGTACACAACGATTGGCTTCAGTTTGCGACAGAAAGCGGGGTCGTTGGTTTAGCTGTATGGTGCGCTTTGTGGGCAGCGCTACTTGCCCAGTCGTGGGAAACAGCTCGAAGAGCTGCCAATAAACCTCGCGTGCACCTTATGGCTGCAACGTTTTTGGCGTCCTTTGCGGTGATCGGGTTAGACGGCCTGTTTAACTTCCCCCTCCACATTCCAGTCAGCATGTTTTTCTTCTGGCTGAGTTTAGGTGTATGGATTGTGTTTCGGGCCCAGGTCGGGCAAGAACATCAGTTTCTGGTGGTCACGGAGGAACCCCGCACTGTTCAAATCGAAGCCCTGCGAGATGTGCCACGGATTGGGCAGTCCAAACCACGTGTTCGCCTAAAACGCGTCAAGCGCTGAGTTGGTTTGGGCCCATTCCATTCAAAAGCGAATAGGCCAGAGCCGCAGCCTGTAAGTAGGGCAGTGTTTTGCGCGCTTGAGGCACAACGCGCACCCTGCTGCAGGATTCGGTCGCCCGACTGAACTTCCTGTAGCTCAAGAGCCGAAGGGAGGTGAAGCTTGTCGTGCCGAATTACGAACTCGTTGTCATATACGACCCATTTCTCCAAGATGCGGACTATGCAGCCGAGCTTGAGCGTTTGAAGGAACTCATCTCTCGGCGTGGTGGCGAAGTCAGCAACGTGGATGTGTGGGGGCGTCGTCGCCTTGCGTATCCGATTTCCAAGAAGCTTGAAGGCTACTACGTGGTTGCCTCCTTCAGCGGGAATATCCCCGGCAAGGATTTGGCAGACGTTCAGCGTACTCTGCGCTTGAACGAAAACGTTCTGCGGGTGATGCTCACTCGCATGCCGGAGATTAAGAAGTCGAAGGCCAAGAAAGCAGAGAAGCCGGCAAAGGTTGAAGTAGAAACCCGCTCGGCAGGCGACGCTGGGGCCGCGGCTTTTGGCTCCGCAGAATAACATACGTGAAGAGGGAGAGCTGGACCCATGCTTTCGATCAATAAAGTAATGGTGACGGGGCGCCTCACCCGCGATGTGGAGATTCGCTATCTCCCCTCGGGCAACCCTGTGGTGAACTTTTCAATCGCCGTAAATCGGCGGTATCTGGACCCGAAAACGAATGAGTGGCGCGACGAAACTACCTTTCTTGACGTGGAAGCGTGGGGCAAGCTCGCGGAACGCTGCGGCGAGGTCCTGAAAAAAGGTCGTCCGGTTTACGTCGAGGGGCGCCTTCGCCAAGATACATGGGAGCGCGACAATCAAAAACAGTCGAGGATCCGTATCGTGGCGGAGCGGGTGGCCCCGTTCGATGTTCCTTCACGTGTTGAGGGAGAGCCGAGCGCGGATTTAGGCGAACCCGCGGAAGGGCCAAGTAAGCCCGCCGGGGGTACCCCGCCGTCCAGTGCGCCCTCGAATGGACTCGATTTCTCGGCGTCAAACAACGTCGAGGACGATATTCCATTCTAAACTGTAAACAATTCGCAGAGGACTTGAACATGGCAGAAGAAATGACACCAACCCCAGAGCAACCGGAACAGGAAGCTGCTCCGGAAGCCGCTGCAACTGCGTCCGCCGAGGCGACGGAAGCGGCGCGTCGTCCCGCTGCGCCAGGCGCTCGTCGTTTTGCACGGCGCAAGGTCTGCGCGTTTTGCGCGGACGGCATTGATTGGGTAGACTACAAAGACGCAAAGCGTTTGCGCAAATTTATTACCGAGCGTGGGAAAATCCTTCCACGCCGGATTTCCGGGGCGTGTGCAGCGCATCAGCGCATGCTCACTACCGCGATTAAGCGGGCACGGATCATCGCCTTGCTTCCCTTCAAGGCGGACTAAGCAATTGCGACTCTTACTTGCAAGGCATGCAGCCAATGGCTGTGTGCCCTTGGTGGGTGGATAGCTCAGGTGGTTAGAGCACCAGCCTTACAAGCTGGGGGTCACAGGTTCGAATCCTGTTCCACCCACCATTTGATTTTGCTCTGAAGCCCGCAGGGGTTTCAGTCTGCAAACACGAGATTTTAGCCTTTTGTGTTCGGTTGCAAAATTTGCCTCTTCGGGTGAATGAAAACGCTGTTCTCTGCATATAATTCGACGACCGCAGCGGGGTCGTAGTTCAGTTGGTTAGAACGCCGGCCTGTCACGCCGGAGGTCGCGAGTTCGAGTCTCGTCGGCCCCGCCATTTTTCTTTTTTTCCCACCCCATTTCTCGTGGAGTCTACAATCGGTTTCCGTGTTCGCGCGGTTCCCCCAATGCTTCTGAGCGTTTGCGCTTGATTTTGATCAGCCCCTTATTTTTTGGTCACACTCAAGAATCACTTGTTACAATGATGTAACAAATACTTGTGATGGGGTAAGGACGATGGTGCGAACCATAGGGCGACTAATTTTATTGCTTGTTAGCTTGTTGATTTTGACTTCGAGGTCGCAAGCGGAAGAGCGCATTCTGTGGTTCAGTATTGGCGATGGTGTGACGAATACCACTAATATGCAGAATGCGATCAATTTCGCTGTGGCCAACAATTTCAATGCGATTTGCTTTCTCGCGCGTTATCGTGCGAATGCATACTATATTCCAAACCGCGATTACTCAACTTATCCTAATCCTGAGCCCAATCAGTCCGGGGGCGCGGGCGACTCGCTCCAGTTCATGATTGACCGAGCGCACGAAGCGGGACTTCGCGTCTATGCAGCGTTTAGCTGCTTCCTTGTTACAGACGGCTCAGATACCTATCCGTCGTTTTTGCCCTCTGGCTCTGTGATCTGGATTTACAAGGACGTTACCGCACCCAATGCGACTAACGACACAACCTATAATCCCGATCCCGGCTATCCCCGTGCAACAACGACTTCGGATACTCCCGAGGGGCTTTGGGCCGATCCCGGTCGCAATGATGTTCAAACCTACACGCGGAATGTGCTAAAAGACTTGGTGCAGAACTACGACATCGATGGCATCATTCTGGATCGTATCCGCTATCCCGGCGATGCCCTCCCTCATCGCAATGAGGCATATGGCTACAACCCTCAGGCTCTTGCCGACATGGGACTCACCAATCCCGGCCCGGGCAGCACCGCATTTATCAATGCACGGCGTCAAGCCATTGCGAACTTTATTTCAGCGGCTCGAGCTGACGTCCACGCGATGAAGCCGTGGATTATCTTTGGAGCAGCACCCGTTGTCTACGGAACCAGCCTTACCGATACGTATTCCACCGTCTTCCAGTACTTTCCCCTGTGGAACACGATGTCGAACTCGGATCATGTGAATGGCCTTGGAATTCTCGACATGATCGCGCCGCAGTACTATCGATCGACGGCTTCCGCGAATGCAGCCCTCATGGACTTAGCGAAGCCTGACGTGACAAACATGTCACATCAAGCGACGCTCTATACGGGAACCGAGCCGGCCGCAGAAATGGCGCAAAGCATTTGCGACACCCGGAATGCCTCGCGCGGCATGACGGGATTCGGCATATTCTCCTATAATGGAGTCAGTGCGAGCGGCTTCATGAGCACACTGAATGCCACCGCGACTTCGCCCTGCGGCACCGGCGTGATGGCTTCAGCAAGTCCACTGGTGAACTATACGCTGAAGGTCAATTGGGACTCCGTGAAGCCAAACAATATCACGAACCTCACGGCGGATGTCAGCCAACCGGGGCGGGTCCGCCTCACCTGGAGTACCCCAGCGGCTGCCTCCGATGGCGACGTTCCAGCCCGCTATCTCGTATATCGTTCCACTTCGACCCCCGTGAAGCTCTATTATGCCAACCTTGTGAATAAGAACTTTGTCGTGACTGGCAACGAGTTCATCGACGATGGGAGTAAGGGCCTAACGGCAGGAACGTACTACTACAAGGTCATCCCGGTGGACGACTACAACAACAAAGGCGATTCAAACACGGTCGGGCCAGTGACCCCATCCTTCCCGGAGTTCATTGTGGAGAGCCGAAGTGGCGGGCAAAACTATACGAAGTACAGCGAAATCAGTGGGGATTGGCAGAATTCCACATCGAAGAGCACAGCAAGCGGAGTCACTTCTGGAATTGGTTCGCGGTTTGCCACCCTCGACACGAAGAATGATGTAGCTCGTTTTACCCTTGCCGGAATCCCCGGTGTCCCGGCAGGCCAGCACTACTACAAAATCTACTATACGACGAACAACGTGAGTTCGACAAATTGCATGAACTGCACCTATCGTGTGCGCACCGCATCAGGAGTTGTGTCCGGGACCTTTGATGTGATTCCGGCTAATACCGGAAACACCTGGTATCAAGTGGGCGGTGTGTTCCTGCTCGATTCGTCGAATGCTTATTTTGAAGTGGACTCGTCCTCGAGCACCACAACCCCCAACGGAACGAATACACGCTTGCCAACGGACGCGGTTAAGTTCTCATTCGTTGAGTACCACCCTGTGACGTTGTCTCACTTTACCTTAGAGTAGGTAGTAGATCTGCAAAGGTCGGAAGGAGAGCTTCGGACGCAAAGTCCGGGCTCTCCTTTCTTTATTTAGGTGATGAGCGCGCCGTACACAGGCTTGCGGACATCCTGATTTCTATCTTCTGAGTAGCTTGTTGGTTCCCCATTCAAGGGCGGCGGTATCGGGGACTTGTTAAACTACTTCCACAGCGGTCGCCGATTGGTTCAATGAGCAATCTCCTGCACCCTTTGGCCTCCTATTCCGCGCTCGTGGCGCATTCCACAAGCGCGGAGACATAGCTCGCCCATACAAGCAAGCGCAAGTAGGAGCGCATGGTCTGATTGGTTCGTTTGGGCCGCACTCGATGTTGCTACGGCACATAAAGCCGAGGACGGAGGTCAGCAAGGGTAGTGGAACGATGACAAGCCTCTCGACGCCTCCACTGCATTTTTCAGAGAGTACTTTAGAAAAGCTACGCTTTCAGGATGTCGCATATTGCTTTTCGTGCCGCGGCCAGGGCATCTGCAACGCCCTCGACTTTCTTGCCACCGGCTTGCGCCATTTCTTTCTTGCCGCCACCTGAACCGCCCACGTGCTTTGCCGCATCTCGGATCACATCCGACGCAGAAAATCCCCGTTCTACGACATCGGCCGTGGCCCCTCCGATGAGCGTGACGCGGCCGTTCGCGGTCGAAGCAAGCACGGCCACAAGCCCGCGAGGGCGTCGGCTTTTCAGCTCATCGAAAACCTCACGTAGTTGTCCGGCTTCAAGATCAGGGAATTGATGAAGGACGATTTTGATCCCGTTGACTTCCTGTGCCTGCTCCAACAACGCCCCAGCTTCCTGAGCGGTGAGCTGGCCCCGTAGTTGGGCGATCTCCTTGCGAGCAGCCTTTAGCTCCTCGGTCAACGTTTCCACTCGCTCAACGACCTTATCCTTAGGTACGCACAATAGGCCGCTGAGCTCGCGCAGGGCTCCTCGCTCGTTTTGAATCACGGACACAGCGTGGCGACCGGTGGTTGCCTCGATTCGGCGCACCCCGCTCGCAATTGCGCTTTCACTGAGCACCACGAAACATCCAATTCCACCGGTGGCAGGCATGTGGGTGCCGCCGCAGAACTCCTTATCCCACTCCGGGAGATCCACCACACGCACTTGAGCGCCGTAGCGCTCTCCGAACGGTGCAATTGCCCCTGTTTGCCGGGCTTCTTCCAAGCTCATCACCTGAGTAACCACCGGCAGATTCGCCATGATCTGCTCGTTGACCAGTCGCTCGATCTCGCAGAGCTGCTCTGCGGACAATGCTTCTGGATTTGTAAAGTCGAAGCGCAGATATTCGGGGCCAACGAACGATCCCTGTTGCGTTACATGCCGACCGACGACTCGTTTAAGTGCACCCTGAAGGAGGTGCGTTGCGGTGTGGTTCCGCATAATATCCCATCGCCTATCAGCGTCGATCTCTGCGCGTACCGGCTCGTCGTCGCGGATCTCACCTTCCACAACCTCACCGAAGTGCACGTAAACATCCTCAGGTGTTTTTTGGCAGTCGTGGACCCGCACCGCTCCGTGAGGTGTTCGAAGCCACCCACTGTCCCCGACTTGCCCACCAGCCTCGGCATAGAAAGGAGTGGCTTCCAGCACCACTGCGACCTGTTGCCCTACGTGGGCACGGGAAACCGGCTGGGATTCGACAAAGATGGCCAGAACGTTCAGATTCTCGGCAGAAAGGACAGGATAGTCGGCGCAGTTATCGGGATACCCGAGAAACCGGGTTTTCCCACGCTGACGGAAAATATCTTTGATGTGCTCGTAGATGCCTTCGAATCGTGTTCCTTTTGCGCCTTTGCGGCTTTCTTCGCGGTGACGGGCAAGGTGTTGTTGGTAGCCGGCAGCGTCCACTTGCACGCCACGTTCTCCAGCTATTTCGACGATGTCGTCGTAGGGCAAGCCGTAGGTTGAGCAGAGCACGAAAACATCCTCTCCGCTCAGCACCCCACCCTCACTCTTAGCTAGCAAACTCTCAAGCTTCTGCAACCCCACATCAAGGGTCTGCGCGTAAGCTTCTTCCTCTGTGCGGATGACGCGCTTGACCAGATCCGGCGCCTCTTTGATCTCTGGGTAGACGTCCCCCATAACGTCGATGACGCTGTCGACCAGTTGGTGCATAAACGCGCCTTCCGCTCCGATTTTCCGAGCATATCGAGCTGCCCGGCGCAGAAGGCGCCGCAGAACATACCCACGCCCTTCGTTACTTGGAAGGATTCCCTCGCTGAGAGCAAACGTGAGAGCGCGGACATGGTCGGCCACCACGTTCACACTCTGACGCACTGCAAGCTCGGCTTGATGATAGTTGGCAACCCCAAGCAATTCACAGGCGTGTTGCACAATCGGCCAGAGCAAATCTGTCTCATAGGGCGAGGCGCAATCCTGAACGATGCACGTCAACCGCTCCAGCCCCATGCCCGTATCAACACCACGGTTTTTCAGAGGTAGCCGCGTTCCATCCTTCTGTTGATCGAATTGCGGGAACACGCAGTTCCAGTACTCTATGTAGCGCGTATTGGGGTCACAGTCCTCGAGCGTAGCCTTTTGAAAAGTTAACCCCGGTCCGTATTTTTCGCCTCGGTCGTAGTAGAGCTCGCTGCATGGACCACATGCGCCCGTGTCACCCGCCGGCCCCCAGAAATTATCCTTTGCGCCAAGCCGGACCATGTGGCTTTCGGGCAGACCAATTTCCTTTGTCCAGATGTCCCAAGCCTCATCGTCTTCTTCGTAAACACTGGCGTAAATTCTCTCAGGATCCAAACCTGCGTACTTAGTGCTAAATTCCCACGCCCAGAGAAGCGCCTCGCGTTTGAAGTAGTCTCCAAATGAGAAATTCCCCAGCATTTCGAAAAACGTGTGGTGACGAAGCGTCTTGCCGACGTTTTCGAGGTCGCTTCCTTTGCCTCCTGCGCGCAGACACTTTTGGATGCTACACGCTCGCTTATAGGGAAGAGGAACGGTACCGGCATAGAATGGTTTGAATTGCACCATTCCTGCGGTTGTGAAGAGTAGGGTCGGATCGTCAGGAGGAACCAACGGTGACGACGGAACATGACGGTGTTGCCGAATCTCGTCCGTGAAAAACGCAATAAATGCACGCCGCAGATCGTTTGCTTTCATCACCATCGAAAAACTTTCCTTTTGTAACCAAGCTTTGCGCATGTGGGGCAAAACACAACGTAAGTAGTTCTTTACGCAATAACCGCACCCTATTCACTGTGTTCTGATTTACAATAAATCAATCCGAACGATCGAGTGAGGGAAAATGACCAAGACCGAAGCAACGCGTTCCGACTTCAATTACGATGTGCTGGCCATTGGAGCACACCCTGACGACGTTGAGCACATGATTGGCGGCACCCTTCTCCGTTTACGCGATCAGGGCAAACGCATTTGTATCGCACACATGACCCATGGCGAAGCGGGAACCCATGGAAGTGCAGCCCTTCGCGACGAGGAGGCGCGTGCTGCCGCAGCGTACTTGGGGGCGGATGTGTACTGGCTGGATTTTCCTGATACAAAGATCGAAAACACCGTGGAAGCTCGCCTCAAAATGGTACGGTTCATTCGCGAAATCCGCCCACGCTTGATTCTTTGCCATTACTACCATTATCCGCTCATGCACCCGGATCACGAGGCTACTGGCGAGATCGTGCGCTCAGCGTTTCGCTTAAGTCGGTTCAAAAATGTAGAAACAGGGAATGAACCGTTCTGGATTCCAAACATCGTCTACTACCTCTTCCCAGAAACCGTCCGAGCGAGCTTTGTCGTGGATGTCACCGATTATATGGATCGGTGGGAGAAACTTGCGAGGTGTTACGCCTCCCAGCTTGAGGGTATCTCCCGCTACTATGAACGCCTCATCACAAGGAAACGAGCCGCCGGACTCCTCATCGATGTGCCGTTTGGTGAAGCTTTCTACTGCGATCGGCCACTGAATGCGACGCTTACCGACCTCACAACGCTCTGAATAGCAATGCTCGGTTCTTTTTAGTTTTAAAGCGGTTGTAATGACTATTCACCTGTAAAAAGGAGCACGTTATGAAACGCGTTTTTGCGATTGCTGCCTCGCTGGCAGTTGTTGCTGGTCTGACGTTTGCCGCCGAGAATACCGAAAAGGCCGCAGAAGCAAAAGAAGCTGCAAAGCCCCAAGCGGCAGAAGTGAAAGAAGCTGGGAAGCCCGGCCGTCCCGCCATGATCGCTGAGCGACAAAAGCTCATGCAGGAGGTCTACAAAGAGGCTGGGTTGAGCGACGAAGAGATCGCGAAGTTAAAAGAGCTTGACGAGAAAATGGTCGAAGCTCGCCAAGCAAAAGACCAAGCTAAGATGAAAGAGCTTCGTGAAGAGCGGATGAAAATCCTCTCGCCCGAGAAGCAGGCCAAGATTCGTGAAATCATGCAGCAGAAAGGCATCGGTCGCCGTGGGGATGCCCAAACCACTGGCCCGAAAGCTACAAAGTAACCTTCTTTTGTGAATGCAATTCTGCGCGTAGCGGTGGGAAAGTTTTGGCTTTCCCACCGCTACTGTTTTGGGGCGTAGCATTTCGATTGGGGCTTAATGCAAGCGGGTCCCCAACCTTTATCGGAGGTCGGGTCCAGGAGGTTCCTAAGTAGTACCGGTAAGCAATGGTCGCCAAGGCGATAATGCCTTCCATTGCTCGGTGTCTTCTCACCAAAAGCAAAGTTCCAGCGGTGGTTGTATTCTTTGGGGTGACGGGACAAACGTTGGAAGACAAGTTTTCGGAACGCGGAGAACGAGGTTTCGTAGGAGGAAGTGACATGTTTCCAAAATGTAAATTCTTCAGAACTCGGGTGGTCGGAGCTGTCATTGCCCTTGGATTCTCCGCCCTCGCCGCCGAAGCAAGCCTCAGTGAAACGACCTCCAATACAATACAAGGCGGAGTGCAAACCACCGAGACGCAGAAGATATCCTTCGTGTTGGACTTAGAGGATATCTATCGGAGCGTCGGTGCTACCCAGCAGCAGATTGAGCGCCTTCGATCGTTAAATGCTCGAATCCAGCAGGCGCGTAAAGAGCACAATTTGACGGAACTCGACTCGCTCAAACGCGAACGAGCAAACCTCCTCACCGTTGAGCAAAAACAGAAGATCGTTCACGCGATTCGCCGGCACTATGAAAAAATCGCCTCATTGGAGTCTGCCATCAGCGCAACGACGGAAACTGCGTCTGTTCAGCGTCCCTAACTCGTGGCAACCATGTTATGGCGCAGGTTGCTCCCAGCGGTCGCAAGGCATTTTGCGAGTTTCCAGCCAACTTCATGTTGCGGAGGGCGGTTTCTCTACCTCTCGCGAAGAGCAGTGTGGGGTGGTCAGTCGCCGGTAAATGGCAACTTGGTGGGCTAAAACACGGTCCAGTTCAAAAAGCTTCTGTACGCGTTGTCGCGCTCGATTCCCCACGGCCGCTGCTTCATTAGGATGTTCAACGCACCATTCAATTCGTTCGGCCAGCCGCTCGACATCGCGAACGGGAACGAGCCATCCCGAAAGCCCGTCTTCGATTTCTTCTCGGCATCCGCGAATGTTGGTAGCAATACACGGCTTAGCCATCGCCATGGCTTCAAGAAGTGATACCGGCATTCCCTCCCGGTAGGACGGCAAACAGAAGAGATCCATTGCCGCTAAGACGGGCCGCGTATCTTCGACCATCCCAGTCAATGCGACGACGTCGGTGAGTCCTAACTCGGCAATCTTTGTGAGCAATTCGTTTTTCCCAGCGTCGTAATCGCTTTTTAACACGTCACCGACAATCAGAAGTCGCACCTTTGGATTGTTCATGCGCACACGCGCGACCGCTTCCACCAGCTCGAAAATTCCCTTTTCGCGTACAAGGCGGCCGACGAAGCCTACCACGGGCGCATCAGCCGGAATACCATACTGTTCGCGAACTTGGACTCGTGCAGTTGCGAATCGGGCAGGATCAAATGCCGAAGTATCCACGCCGTTGTATATCGTTTCTATTGTCCCGCGTCGCGCAATTCCGAGGGCAAGTGCTGTTTCTTCGTCCTCTCGGCTGACGGTCATGATGAAGTCGCCGAACTTTGCGCCAATGCGCTCCAGCCAGATATGGAACTTGCGCTTCGTAGGCGACATCCCTTCGTGGAAGTAAAAACCGTGGGCTGTATAGATGATCACCGGGACTCCTGCAAGGCGCGCAGCGATTCTTCCGACAAGGGCAGCAATGGGCGTGTGAACGTGCACGATATCAAACTGGTTACGCCGAATAAAACGGTAAGTCCGCCAAATCTCGCAAAGATGGGCAAGTACGTTCATCGAACGAGAGATCGGGTTTTCCTCGATCCTGAAACCCATTTTCGCAATACTCTCAAAATAGGGTCCCCGGCCGCACGCCAGAGTGACTTCGTAGCCCTCGTTCTCCAGCGCTCGTGCAAGGGGAAGAAGAAACTGACGAACCGTAAAATCGACGGCACACATCAGTAAGACGCGCTTTTTCTGCGTTGCTTTTGTCATCGGCTTTGTCTATCGACTTTAAAAATAAGTCGCAACACCCCCAGCTCAGGCCTAGGCTACGGTTGGTGCCGCGGCTTATTTAGGATTGTGCCAGTAAGTTTAGTGGTACCACGATGAGGTAGGGCAGCAGTCCATGCAAGCTCAAGTGCGCAGATTTTCCCTAAGCATCCAAGCAAAGTTGCTCATACTGCTGCTGGGGATAAGTTTTATTCCCGCTGCCTTGGGAATCGTGACTCTTTATCGGGGCACGACAGGTGCTGTACGCGAGTCTTTAGGCTTGTTCTTTCAAGAGCGAGCCGAGGGGACCGCACGAGGCATCAGTGATAATCTCGAGGAAGTGATTCTGTCGGTGCGTGCCGCAGCGGAACGCTTGCAACAAGGTGTCTCGTTGGACGAGGCCACCGAGCCTCAAGATCGTGCAATTGTTGCGTGGGCGCAGATCAACCGAATGGGAGAAGTTGTCGCCGCCCGCGGCTCGGTTCCACCACAGCTTACGGATTTACCGCTCGCGCTCCACGCAGAACATCCCCGAAGTCCCATTTATCTCGACGAAGCAGGTTCTGGACCGCACGCACCAGCGCTACGGGTTTTTGTTTCGCTCGAGGGGCGAATCCCCGGATTTCTGGTCGCGTACGTTCCTTTGCAACCATTTACTGACCTCTACACTCGCAGTTCCCCCGGCGATCAGGCGCAGGTCTGTATCCTGACGAACCGTGGAACCATCTTAGGGCCCCCTGCTCCGGGGAACCTATTCGTCAAACTCAGAAATCTTGTCCACGAGCAACGCCTCAGGCTATCTGGGTGGCAATTTATCTCTGAAGAAAATCTGCCCGAATACCTTGTGGGTTACGCCGCAGTTCGCGCACTCCGGCAACAACAAAACGCCGGAGCGACGACCGTAGATTGGGCTGTTGTCGTTGTTAGTGATTTGCAAGCGATCATGCCCCTTTTCCATGCTCTTTTATGGCGCAATGCGCTATTTGCTGTTGGGTTAGCGGCGGGGATCGTCGCAATTAGCTTCGGCGTCGCGAAGGGATTTGTGCGACCCCTCAAGAGCCTCCATGCCCAAGTAGAACGACTTGCGCAAGGTGACTTTCAGGCTCGTGTGACAATCTCGACCCGCGACGAGCTCGAAGAACTTGCCCACGCATTCAACAAAATGGTCGCTGAAATCCAACGCTCGCGTACGGAACTCGAGCTACAAATGCGTAGGGCAGAAAGCCGGGCGCAGCAGGTGACCCTGGTTAACGAGGTGAGCCGGGCAATTCTTGCCAGTTTCGATTGGCCGCGCTTAGTCACGACAACGCATCTCTCATTGCGTCGTTTAGTGGAATACGACCGCTACTTTCTCATTTTGGCTTTGGGGGAACAACGGTTCCGTGTTTGGGATGAAAGTGGCTCCGAAACAGCTGCGTTGGGTGCCGACTTGCTCCAAGGGCTTTTCCAGCGCGTCCGCAGCGAAACGGTCTACCTCAGCTCGTGCGAAACGACGTTGGCACCCGTGCTCACAAACATGGGAATCGCGACGTATTGCGCTATCGGCCTTAGCACCGAGCAAGGCGTACAAGGGGTTCTTTTTCTCGGGCGCGGACAACGCGAAGTATTCACGCAAAGCCAGCGCGAGCTCTTGGCTCAAATCGGCGCCTTTCTAACTCTCGCTGTGCAGCACATCCAACTCTATGAGAAATTGGCTGAATTTGCGGCTGGCCTTGAGAAGAAGGTCGAGGAGCGGGCCGAACAGCTTCGGCGCGTTTACGAACAACTGCGTCAGAGCGAACGGTATGCCGCGACAGGAAGGCTCGCTGCCGGCGTCGCGCATGAAATCAACAATCCGCTGGGGATCATCAAGAACTTTGTTCAACTTTTGCGTCTCAACTCGAACGCCCCACCAGACCCAGTGACGTTGGAAGCAATGGATGAGGAACTGGAGCGGATTGCGCGCATTGTGCGAGGTTTACTCGACTTCGCCCGCCCAACGGCAGGAAGCAAACAGCCGTTGGATCTGAATGCGGAAATCCGTAAACTTTTACCCCTGCTCGAAATTGGGTTCAAAAAAAAGGCAATAACTTTGGACGTACGCCTTGTCGAGCAGTTGCCGCAGGTGCTCCTTGATCGGGATCATGCTCGCCAGATCCTTCTCAATCTTATCCGAAATGCAGAGGACGCGGTGGGGCGAGGGGGGCGAATCGTGATTCGAACTTACTTAGATCGGACGGGGAACTCTCCAAAGGTAGTGCTCGAGGTCGAAGACAACGGTACGGGTATTTCTCCCGAGCATCTCAGTCAAATTTTTGATCCGTTCTTTACGACGCGCAGCGCCGAAGGTGGCCTTGGCTTGGGATTATCCATCGTTTATGGGCTGGTGTCTAATGCCGGCGGAACAATCGATGTCGCATCAACTCCCGGCGTTGGCACTTGCTTCAAGGTCTGTTTGCCACCCTATGAGGAATTCGCAGAGGAGGTGGGGTAGGAAGTTAAACGCACAATTTGCTGGAAAGTGGCGGTCAGATTTCCAATTGTAAAACGTGCGGTCAGGGCATTGAATTTATGAGGCAACTCATGAGTGGATTGAAGAGCATAAAAAGAGTCGGTCAAGGAATTCTTCTTGTGGCGCTTGCGTTTTGCCTGAGTGGGTGCATCCGCAAGACAGCGACGATCACAAGCGATCCGCCCAACGCGAAAGTGTGGGTCAACGGCGTCTACTATGGGCAGACTCCTATTGAGATGGCCTACAACTGGAACTGGTTTTACGATATCAAACTTGAAAAGCCCGGTTACGAACCGCTGACCGTTCGAGAGCGGTTTTACGCCCCTCTCCGTCACTGGGTACCGTTTGATTTCTTTACGGAAATCATGCCGTTCAGAAGTCATGAGCGCCAGTGGCGACACTACGTTCTGACCCCAAAGAAAGAACTATAGTTACGGTGAGGGGCACCCCACAGGAGATGTTGCTTTCCCGCCCCGCTGTGTTAGCGGACAATGCGCATGCTGATGTCAATGGCTGGAGCTGAGTGGGTGAGGCGTCCCACGGAAATGCGCTGAATGGGGAGGCGTCGCAACCGTTTCACGTCTTCAATGGTGACCCCCCCGCTGACCTCGATTTCCGGCAAGCGGCAGCCAAGCTGATGTGCGAAGGCCTCCATTTTTTTCACAATGGACCGGATGGATTTGAGATCAAGGTTGTCCAGCATGACAATATCCGCTCCCGCGCTAACTGCCTCCAGCGCCTCATCCAGATTGCGAGCTTCAATGCATAACGCGGGGCGTGGGGATGCTGCAAACACTCCGCGCGCCACAAGCTCGGCCACAGCGGCACTGACGCTTCCGGCTGCATCAATGTGATTGTTTTTTAGCATCACCATATCGAACAGGCCGAAGCGATGATTCCGTCCCCCGCCGTCGCACACAGCTTTCTTCTCCAAGGCACGCAAAAGGGGAGTGGTCTTACGTGTATCGTAAATGCCAATCGAAGATTTCGGACCGAGGGCGTTCACATAGGCGCGAGTGAGGGTGGCAATCCCACTCAGGCGTTGTAAGAAGTTGAGGGCAGTGCGCTCACCACTTAGCAGTGCCACAAGGTTTGCTCGAACTTCGAGCAACTCATCGCCCGCACGAAACTCCTGCCCGTCTCGAATCCGCATGCGAACGCGGCTCGACGGATCAAGCTGATGAAAAACTTCCCGCACGACTTCACTTCCGCTCAGAACCCCCGCTTGTTTTGCCAAAAAGATTGCACGCCTCGGTCGGGTTTCGTGAGCAAAGATCTGACTTGTAAGATCTCCAGGCCCGATGTCTTCAGCAAGAGCGAGCTCGACAATCTTGGAAAGCGATAGACCAACTATGGAAGAACGTTGTAGTTTGCTCATTTTCGTGCAGCCTTTATTCTGTTGACTTAGAAGGCCACCGCATGAGCTAATGAATTACAGTCAAAATAATTCTGAGGGAAAAACGATCCAAAGAGCAAGCCTGCTGGGCAAAATGGCTTTTAGACCGTTGGTGGGCAGAGAATTTTAGGAGACGATCCCTCTCGGGTTGAATCTCCGGAGGAGTGCGGGAGCCATGAGTGATCAGTATAGAGTCCTCGTCATTGACGACGAAAAAGACATATTGGATTTGGTCACCATCACACTCTCCCCCCATTTTGAGGTCCTGACCCTCCAAGATCCCGTGGATGCGCTTGAGATTGTTGACGTCTTCGAGCCAGACATTTTGGTGGTGGATATCATGATGCCTAAAGTGACGGGCTATCAAATCATTGAGCTCGTGCGTCAGAATCCAAAACACCAACATGTTTCTGTGGTGGTACTCTCAGCTAAGGACAGTAGCCGAGATATTAAGTACGGATATAAGTTAGGTGCAAATCTTTACCTGACTAAGCCGTTTCAACCAGATCGTCTTCTCAAAAACATCCAGATGCTTGCTGCTGGTCTTGGCAAGCCGCGCAAGAAGACATTCTCGCTGCGCGACGTGCAGCTGCGCCTCCAGCTACGATTGAGTCAACGAGTCGCAACTTCGCCAGTCACGGATCCAAACGCTACCCCTACGCCCGAGGGTGTCACCCCGCATTCAAGTTTTCGTCTGCGAAGGCCCCTTGCTCAGGAAGCCGATGAACAGGAGCACAAGAAGTGGGTGGACTGAGTCGCCCCGAAAAATCCGTCTATTTGGCTGGGGCAATCGAGCGGGCGCCGGATGGGGGTGCAACTTGGCGAAGTCGCGTCCAAGCTTTACTGACTCAGTTAGGTTTTTCTGTTTTCAACCCATGCATTGAGGAATTCGAAGTACTTGATGCCGAGGAAAAGAAGCATTTCCGGCAATGGAAAACGGAAAATCCTGAAAGGTTTCAAAAGGCGATCCGCAAAATCTTGGACCGTGACCTACATCATCTGATGCATCACACGGCACTTATCGTGTGCTACTTTGACCGCTATGCAATGGAGGGGGCGGGCACGGCCGGGGAACTCACCCTCGCCTATTGGGCAGGCATCCCTGTCTATCTTGTCCTGGGAATACCACGTGCCGACGTTCCCAGTTGGATTTTAGGATGCGCTACTCGCATCTTCGAAGACTTCACGTCCCTTGAAGAAGCTTTCCGAGAGCACTGCCGAAACGGGCAGGTGTCCGCGATGGTTGCCGGCGGCGGCCACGGCTTGTGAGTATCGGGCGTGGCTTCTAACCAAGCAATGCGCTCCACATGTACATGTACGGCAGCTCCGAGCGGTCAGGAGTCAGTTTCATCGGCTGGGGTGTTCACGATTCAGCATCTTGTATATTCAGCGATTCTGGGGCGAAACAAGTTTTCACGATCAACTGCTCCGGTAAGTACTGGAGCATTGCATGGCGCCTCCACATTTATTGCAGATCGGATTGGGCGCTAAAATTGACGGGTCTTGGAGGCCAAACTTGTCCCCACTGAGTGCAGAGTTGATGGTAAGCTTACCGTTTTTTGCGCTCTGACTGCGCCGCAAGCTGAAGGACGATTTGCTGAATCTCATCCTTGCACTCGTCTAAGCTTTTCCCTTCTCGCAGGGCGTAAATCACGAAGGAAGACCGATCCGGATTGGGCAAAACGCCAATGAGGACATAGTTATTTTCGTTAAAAAGCCCAACGGCGTAAAAGCGGCGAGACGAATTAGGCAGAGGCGCACCTTTGTCATTACGGTAATAAATAGTCCAACCGTTTTGAGTCATAGCATCGGTGATGTCCTCGATCTTCACGGCCTTCTTGTCGCGTGTGAGACGAAGCTCAGCACCAAGCGCCGTACGGAGCACCACGATGCCTTCTTTTTCATCCACAGTGAAGTCCCACGACTCCGGCACGTTTAGGGTTAGGCCAAGGGTCTTACATTGCACGGCTTTCGTGGAGCCAACAGAACTGGAAGCTTGCGTGCGGGTGTCGGTGGTGACTTCACTCGCCACCGTTGGGGAAGTTGTCTGATCCGCCTCTACTGTTGGTGGGGGAATAGATGGTGTTAAGACTGGCGTTGGCGCGGGCGTAGGTGACGGCGAGGAAGTCGGAGATGGTCGCACCGCCACACTTGTTGGGGCGGGGGAGGGTGACGTCGTTGGTGTGGCCGTTGGGGCTGCTTTCGGCGTGGGCGTTGCGTTGGGCAGCGGATAGGGTTGCAAGCGGAATTGCTCGATTCCCAAAAGAGCGTAAAGCTGATTCGGTAAACGTTTGAAAATGTCCGATTCAACCTCGATCAGTGCGAGCGCCGGCACATTTTGCGGGGGGATATGGAGAAGTGCCAGCCAACATTTTGTCGGTCCCTGCCCAACAAAACTGACGATTTGCTTTTCGCCCTCGTGACTCCGATGAACCAGAATTGGCTTGGTGCCTTTCGCGCTAAGGATTTCCCGCACCGATTCTTCCGAAAGTTTCTCGTCCCGCACATAATCCACCGCAATGGTTTTGTCAGGCGACTCAAGACTCACCATGTTTCCGCTTTCGAGCACATTCCACCCCACCGGAAGGCGAAATGTGAAGCGACCGCCCGAATGAAGTTTGTCTGCTCCACGACTCACTTGAGCCAGATAATCTGGAAGTCCAGCTACTTGGGGTATTGTTTTCTGGGACGCCGAAGACAATTTCGTCAGCAAAACAATTCCTCCAAAAACGACGACAAAAACCGCCACCACTAACACCACTACGGGGTGCTTTAGGAATCGGAGCATGCTTTTTTGATTACTGTCGCCTGGGACTGGGGTCTGAGCGGGACTCTCCTCCAGTGGGCGCGCTGAGCTGGGATGATCTGCAGCCACACTTATGCTTACGCCGCTACTTGCAGCTTGCGCTGGCTGAGCGCCCTCCTTATTGAAAACAGTGTCCTTTTCTCCCTCCACCGGCTCGCGTGCAAGGGCCTGCCGAGCTTCCCGCTCTCGGCGCGCAAGCGTCTCGGCACTGACTTCTCTGGTAGGGATCTCCTCTGAATGTGCCCGTGGAAACGTGCCACTCCTATTGGGGTAGTCGCGTTGTGGGGGTAGGATCCGAAAGCGAGCGCGTGGGCCGCCCGGACCCAGCGTCAGCACGTCGCCATCCCGCAGATAAGCCCGATGACGTACCGGAGCTCCGTTGACAAATGTCCCGTTGCGACTCGTATCAGTGACGATGAATTCTCCGTCTTCATAGGAAATTGTGCAGTGATTCCCTGAGACCATCATATCGCCACGGGGATTGAGCGATACCTCCATATCGGCTCGTCGTCCCACGCGCGCTGGTCGATCACCTCGGATAAGAAATGTGCGCCCTGCATCCGAACCACTGAAAAACTCAAGTTCACCGATGGGAGGAGGTGGTGGTGGAATTTCCTGTTTTCCCTCGGGGGCCCACCCAAGTCGGAAAATGACCTCCGGCCCGTCTTTTCCAAACTGAAGATAGTCCTCATGCCTCAGCGAGTGTTTCTCGGCGATTCGCTCACCGTTCACGTATGTTCCGGTGCGGGTCCCAAGGTCGAAAACGTAAAAAACTCCGTCATCGAGGAGAATCTCAGCATGGTGTGAGGCTAC
Organism: Candidatus Sumerlaea chitinivorans; assembly: GCA_003290465.1. Lineage (GTDB taxonomy): Bacteria > Sumerlaeota > Sumerlaeia > Sumerlaeales > Sumerlaeaceae > Sumerlaea > Sumerlaea chitinivorans. The sequence goes on along the minus strand of CP030759.1, from coordinate 1,299,620 downwards.
GGACAGATCCCGGTACGGATCGAACTGCACGTCACACGTCGAGGCGCGACCAATGGTAATTCGTGCTGCGTCAAAGTTCTGCGCTTCTCCCGCCCTCGGCCCTGTCAGAAATACAAAGTGGCAGCGCTTCGACTCCAAAATTCAGCGTCTCCTCGACTCACAGAATTTTGATTCCGAGACGGGCGCAACCCCTTACTTGAGGCACGAATTCCCGCCGCACTTGAAAGAATTTAACCATCATGGTGCGGGAATGCGCAATCTTTTATTCATCCACCGTAACGCGCATCACTTCCTGAATGGTGGTTTGTCCGAGAAGGACTTTCTCCCAACCATCCATGCGCAGAGTGCGCATGCCCTTGCGGACGGCGGCTTTCTTGAGTTTGGTTGCCGACTCCACACGGATAATCATCTGACGCAGCTCTGGGTCATTGACGAAGATCTCGTGAATTGCAGTGCGGCCACGATAGCCGCTATTGTTGCAGCGGTCACATCCCTTGCCTTTATAAAATACCCGATCGGCATACTCTTCGGGATTGTACCCAGCGGCTGCAATCTCTTCGGGTTTCGGCTTATATTCGATTTTGCAATTTGCGCAAATTTTTCTGACAAGGCGCTGCGCCACAACAGCTTGGATCGAGCTGGCCACGAGGAAGGGCTTGATTCCCATATCAATCAAACGGGTGGCAGCACTGGGGGCGTCGTTTGTGTGCAACGTGCTGAACACAAGGTGTCCGGTCAGCGCGGCGCGAATACCAATTTCCGCTGGCTCAAGGTCGCGCATTTCACCCACCATGATGACGTCCGGCGATTGGCGCAGAATGGCACGTAAGCCCGCCGCGAAGTCGAGCCCAACCTCCTTGTTCACTTGGACCTGATTGATGCCATCGAGCATGTATTCGACCGGGTCCTCAATGGTTACGATCTTCGTCTCGGGGTTGTTAATGGTCGCCAACGCCGAATACAGCGTGGTGGTCTTGCCGGATCCTGTGGGGCCGGTGAGCAAGATCACGCCGTTGGGCGAGCGAATGAGTTCTTTAAATAATCGAACCGAATCAGGCAGGAACCCGACGTCCTCCAGTCCCATCAAAACGCTTGCCTGATCGAGAATACGCATCACAATGCTCTCGCCGAAGATCGTCGGCATGGACGAGACACGTAGATCCAGCTTCTTATCGCCGAAGGTGAGCTTGATGCGGCCATCCAAGGGGATTCGCTTTTCGGCAAGGTCCATGCCGGCCAACACTTTCAAACGCGAAATGATTGAATTTTGCCACTTTTTCGGCGGTGCGGGTACTTCGTGCAGCACACCGTCAATACGGAAGCGAATCGTCATTCCTGTCTTTGTCGGCTCAATGTGGATGTCCGACGCGCGATCGTGGACCGCCTGCTTAAAAATGAGGTCCACGTACTTTACCACCGGTGGCTCATCGAGCTCCGGCGTGCCGGTTAGATCAATGTTTGCGTAGAGCTCTTCCTCAGTAGACTTGGATTCCGCTTGAATTGCCTCGTCTGCTGCTGAGGCGTAAAGCTCGGTGATGTCGCTGCCTTCGTAGTAGTGCTTGATAAACCGGTTGATGTCGTCTTCGGAAGCGACCACGGGGATAATCTTTTTCCGATAGATGCGCTCAAGGTCGTCCGTGATCTGGATGTTCAGCGGGTCAATGAGTGCCACCCACAGGTTCTCATCGTCGTAGCGGACAGGGAAGACGCGGTACTTGATTGCGTGCTTCGCCTCTATTTGATTGATGAGGTCCGGTGTGGGTTTCAGCTCCCGCAGGTTAACCTTTTCGAGCCCAAGGTTGGCCGCCAGTGCGTCAAGGATGTCATCATCACGCACCAACCCTTGCGAGACAAGGGCATGCCGCAAGGTCTGCGCGCTTTCCTCTTCGGGGATAAGGTCCTTGATCATGTCTTGACTGATCAGCCCAGCTTCCTCAAGGACCCAAGCTAAGGTCTTCCCCGAAGACGGGCCTGCAGCCTTACGTGCAGCCGTCTTTTCAAAGTACCTACGTTCTTCTGGTGTTGGTTTTCTGACTGCCATAATCCTTGGCCGCCGCTCCTTCCCGCCGCGCGAGCTTTCAACAATTCATAACGCCCAACCTCGGCGCACTATTCGCGCCTTACGGCGCCTCACGTTTTGATCTCACCCAGCACAACTTTAATACAGGAATCAAGTCACGATATACTTATGGACCAATTTGCGCGAAGCCACACGTCACAAGTCCACGAAAAAGCGCATGGGGGTGGGCTTAGTGACTTGAATTTTCCGAATGGACAGTCACCCGGCAAATAAATTGATTTGCGCCGAACACTACAAAGAAGGCCCCTCAAGAGGGGGATTGCGTCGGAGAGTGAGGAGTGAGAGCGTGGACCGATTTCTTCCGCTGATTATTTTCTTAATCATCATTATCTCCCTTGGCTTCAGTGCTTACAAGCTGAGGGACCGATTTGCCATCCTGCGTGAGTTTATTCAGTTCCTCGGTGAACGCAAGTTGTGGTGGCTCATGCCCATTTTAATCATCTTCGCGCTCGCCGGTTTATTTGTGGTCATTACCGGAAATTCCGCAGTCGGAGCTTTTATCTACACTCTGTTTTAGGATGGAGCATTTTCAATGGGATCGCAGGAAGATAGCGCCCTCAGACGGTTTTTCCGTCGCTGGAAGCAGCTCGGAATGCAAATCGGGGAGTGGGTGTCGGTCGGTTTTTTTGTGGTGCTGTACATCGTAGTGTTTGCCCCCGTTGCCATGTGCGCAAAACTTGCTCGCAAGCGGTTTTTACCTCACTTTCCGCCGGATGCTCCTACCTTTTTCCTCCGCAAAGAGAAAATCGAGCCCACGTTGGAATACATGCGACGTCAGTGGTAAGGCCCGAGCCACCGGTGGTGCCCATTTATTCCTTGCGAGTTTGATTCCTCGAGCGAGCTAAACAGCGAGACGAAACCGGTTTGCGTGCAGCGAAACTCCGGAATGGCCCAGTTAGCCCCGAGCCAAGTGTCACGAGTCGGCGAAATTATCGCTTTTGGGACGTTGAAAAAGTATGTAGCCGCCCCAGCAGTGAGCTGTGGCGGCTGTGCTCTTTGTTCACACTACAACGTGTGCGCTCCCAGGCTCCTGGAAAGCTTGGGGCCAGATCAGTCGGCTTTTTGTCATGAGATTAGGCGAGCGCGTTTCGTTTCGAACTCCTGCTTCTCAGCTTGCAGCCGAGCCAGCTTCTCACGTTCCTTTTCGACCACCTTGGCGGGCGCTTTTTGGGTGAAGGCTTCATCCGCAAGCTTTGCCTGAACACGCTCAATTTCACCCTGCACCCGAGCCAGCTCTTTGTCGAGACGGGTAAGCTCCTCCGCCCGAAGCTCGGCCGGCAGTTCTACGTGGACAGTAACGCCGTTGGCTACGGCGGTGGCACAGAATGTCGGTGGTTCAAGGTCTCGAGCAATGGTCAGAGCCTGAACATTGGTCAGACGAGTGATGAAATTCTGGTGCTTTTCGATGATGGAGTGGAGTTCGTCGGTTGGACACTCCAGAAATACCGCAGCGGCCATGGCGGGCGGAATACGCATCTCACCGCGGATATTCCGAATGGTATAGACCACTTCTTGCAACAATGCCGCATCGTGCTCCGCTTGTTCGTCATGATAGGCGGAGCCGAGACTTGCGTTCCAAGGAGCCACCATGATGGACGGGGCTTGCAATGCCCTAAGCATTCGGCTGCCCAGTGAGCCCGTCGCCGCCAAGCTGCCGTCAGCATTCGACCACCGTTCTCGAATGGCAGACCACAATTCTTCTGTGATGAATGGGCAAACGGGATGCAGTAGCCGTAAAGCCCCCTCGAGAACAATGACAGCGGTTGCTTGGGCTTTGCGCCTCAGATGCGAGTCTTTCTCGGCGTTGTAGAGCCGAGGCTTGATGAGCTCAAGGTAGTAATCGCAGTAGTCTTTCCAGAAGAAGTCATAGATCGCTCGGACGACGTCATCAAACTCATAGTTTTCAAGCGCCCGGTTCACACGGTCTACGACGTGTGCATAGCGGCTGATAATCCACCGATCTTCTAATGGATCGTTCGCACGTTGGTCTGCGACCTCTGGAAGCGCACTCCCGAGCCAGTCGGCAGGCAAATCTTCGGTGTTGGCGAGGACGAGGCGGGCGGCATTCCACAGTTTATTCATAAAGTTGCGATAGCCTTCGCAACGCTTCACGCTGAATGCAATGTGCTGCTCTTGCGCGGCATAATCGCACAACGTGATGCGTAACGCATCTGTGCCATAAGTTTCCATTAGGTCGAGGGGATCAATCGCATTGCCCTTCGACTTACTCATCTTCTTGCCGTGCTCGTCGCCGACGATCGGGTTGAAATAAACGTCGCGGAAGGGCACTTCCCGCATGAAATGCAGGCCCATCATAATCATCCGCGCGACCCACAGAAAGATGATGTCCTTAGCAGTAACGAGCGTGTTCGTCGGATAGAAAAGTTGGAGCTCCCGCGTTTGATCGGGCCAACCCAAAGTCGAAAAAGGCCAAAGAGCACTGGAGAACCAAGTGTCGAGCACGTCCGGGTCTTGGTCGAGCTTGCTGTCGCCACATTTGGGGCAGGCGGCTGGGCCTTCTTCTGTATCTGTGACCGTGATCTCTCCGCAGCTCTCGCATGTCCACGCCGGGATGCGATGGCCCCACCATAATTGACGGGAAATGCACCAGTCGCGCAGATTGTCCAGCCAATGGAAGTAGTCCTTCTCCCGACTTTTGGGGATGAAGCGAACGCGTCCCTCGACAACGGCGCGGCGTGCGGGTTCGGCTAACGGGCGAACCTTCACAAACCATTGCATGGACACATAGGGTTCAATGACCGTATGGCAGCGGTAGCACTCTCCCGCGCGCTGGGTGTAGTCTTCGATTTTTTCCACAAGCCCCATCGCCTCGAGGTCCTCGACGATTCGCTTGCGGGCCTCGTAGCGGTCCAACCCTTCGTAGGCGGGGGCCACATGATTGATCTTTGCGTCGGGGGTGAGGACGTTAATTTCTTTGAGGCCGTGGCGTTTGCCCGCAAGGTAGTCGTTCGGATCGTGCGCTGGTGTGATTTTCACCATGCCCGTCCCGAATTCTTTCTCCACAAAATCGTCGGCAATGATGGGGATTCGGCGATTCACCAAGGGGAGAATGACATACTTGCCAATCCAGTCTTTGTAACGTGGATCCGACGGATTGACAGCAACTGCTGTATCCCCCAGCATTGTCTCAGGTCTTGTGGTTGCCACGACCGCGTAACGACCGGGTTCGCCCTCAACGGGATAGCGCAGATACCACAGTTTGCCCGGCTTTTCCGAGTACTCGACCTCGTCGTCGCTCAGCGTGGTCAGGCAACGTGGGCACCAGTTTACCAGGTAGTAGTCGCGGTAGATCAATCCCTCGTCATACAACCGTTTGAAAACGGTTCGCACCGCACGCGATAGCCCCGGGTCCATTGTGAAGCGCTCGCGTTGCCAATCGCACGAGCAGCCAAGACGCTTGAGCTGAGTCACAATAATGTTGCCGTGTTTTTCCTTCCACTGCCACACCCGTTCAAGAAAACGCTCGCGTCCCAAAGCCTCGCGGCTCAGCCCCTCTTTCTTGAGCGCTCGCTCAACTACAACCTGCGTCGCGATGCTCGCATGATCGGTGCCCGGAACCCACAACGTATTGTATCCTGCCATGCGCTTCCAGCGGATGAGCACATCCTGCAGGGTATTGTTCAGAGCATGGCCCATGTGGAGAATGCCAGTGATGTTAGGTGGGGGGATGACGATGCAATAGGGCGGGAACTGCGAAGGGTCCTTCGTCTCGTCCGCGTGAAAATACCCTGCTTGCTCCCACCTCTCGTACCACTTCGATTCCGTAGCCTTTGGGTCGTAGCGACTGGACAGTTCCATAGTGTACTCGCTCTATGCTCCAGTGATTAAAGTTGTTTGCAACTACATCCTACATTGCTGGGCGCGTAGGAGTTTTGCGCAAGCAGATATTTGGCGGGCCTGAGTGTCTTCATTGCTGACGAGCTCTGACCGAGTAGGATTCCGGAGGATCGACAGGTTCAAAAGCGTCAAACTTCACAACACGAAAAAGCCTTACAGTCGTCTGCCCTTGATTCTTGACAACCGGCAGCTTGCTGTAATGCATACCGCTTTAGAGAATGAAGTGGTCGCGACAGGATGAATGCTCGTCGCGTTAGCCGAAAAGGTGGGTGTGTGAGATTTCAATAGTTGACGTCTGTACAAAAGTCAGCATGCTGGACAGTAAGCGTACCCAAGTAATGAGAGGTGTAAAGGGACGTGCTGCCTGAAGTTTTTTGCTGAGGGGAATTGCCGATTTGAAAAAGGAACAGGTAAGGGTGAGACTAAAGAGCGGGAAAAGACGGATGAGTGTCACGGAACCTGCTGGAATGATCAGTCCGATTCGTTCAACATGTGAGGGGCCGGCGCATGCATAATATCCGCAAGTGCCTTGGGGTTGATATCGGCACCACCTCAGTAAAGATTGCAGAAATAGTGGCGGAAAAGACGGGTGCACGCGTCACACGGCTTCTCTCAACTGAGCTTCCTGTGGGGCGAGGCCAAACGGATGCTGAGCGAAATGCCGCTGTTGCCCGAGTCATTCGGGATCTCCTAAAAGAAAACAAAGTTGCGACAAAACACGCCGTCTTTTGCCTATCCGGCCAGCACGTCTTCATCCGTAGGATTCGCATCCCTCGTACAACTGAGGAGCGGATGCACCGCATTATTGCTTACGAGGCTCGCCAACAGATCCCGTTTGCTCTCGAAAATGCGGTTGTTGAGTACCAGGTCTTCGATTTTGATGATCCGGCGGAAGTTGAGGTCCTACTCGTAGCGGTAAAAAAAGACCTTGTTGCCGAAATGATGAAATTGATCGGCAAGCTCGGCCTCAAGCCGGTCATGATTTCCGTCAGTTCCCTGGCGCTATTCAATGCGCATGTTTTCGAGGCGACTCCGTTTGAAGATCTACTCGTTGAACTGGGATTGGCCAAAAAGGCAAAGCCAGCGTCAAAGACTTCAGCCGAGGAATCCCAACCCGCGAATGAGGAGGGGGGCGGCGCCAAAAAAGGTTTCTCGTTCAAGTTCCCCAAGCTGAGTTTTGGCAAGAAGGCCGCCGGGAAGCCCTCTGCCGAAGAGGCGCCACCAGAGTATGCAGACGAAGAGGAAGAAGAGACGGTTTTTGAGGAGGTTCGTGCGTTTGTAAATGTCGGCGCCCAGACGTTTGATCTGGCGATTGCTCGGCTTGGAAAACGTCGGATTCTTGGCTTCACCCGTAGTGTCCCTTGGGGAGGCTTAGAACTCACTCGCACCATTCAGGAAAAACTCGGCATTGAGTCGTCCGAAGAAGCCGAACAAGTCAAACGTTCCCGTGCGCTGATTGTGGTGCCCGGGCGTGAGGAGGAGGTAGAGGCCCAAGGGGCGGACCCCGATGCTTCTGAGTTTGCGACGTCGTGGGCGGATCGGCTGATTCTCGATCTCCGAAAGTCATTTGATTACTACATCTCGCAGCCCGACGGAGTGGCGGTGGATTCCATTTGGCTGAGTGGCGGTCAGGCCGTGCAGCCGAACCTCGCTACCTACATTGAGGAAAAGCTTGGAATCCCCGTGGAGATTAAGTCGCAGGTCGAAAATGAAGCCCTGCGCCTCCCATCGATTGAAGATCCCCACGGCTACACGAACTATTGGATTGCGCTGGGGCTGGGTCTTACGGGGTTGGGCTACGGGCGCATCAACGTAGACTTCTTGCCTCGTGAACTAAAGACGCTCCGCGAGTTCAAGAAGAAGAACATCGAAGTTTTCCTCATGATCGGGGCCATCGTGGGAATGCTGTTGGTCAGCAGCCAGATCGGCCAACGCGAGATAGCGAATATGCAGCAGTGGCTCGAGCAGAATCGGCCGAAAATTGAAACAGCCGCTTCCACGAAGAAGCGCCTTGATGACGCGCGGCAAGAACGTGAAAAGGTGAATGCGAAGATCACTGCAATTGGGGAAGGCATTAGTGATCGGGCCTTCTGGCTTGAGTTCTTGGGGGTTGTGCAAGCTGCTAAGCCTGCTGACGTGCTTATCACCTCAATTAGCATGAAGCCAGACGGCGAGGTCACCATTGTGTGCGAAGCTGAAAGCGCGCGTTCCCTCCTCGATTTCGATGAGGCACTGAAAAAGCAGAAGGAGTGGATCAAAGACTCAGCGATCGAGAGCAGCCAGACGGTTTTCTCGAACGCAGTGGGGAAGCAGGTAACGCGCGTGCGAATTAAGCTTCAGGTTCACTGGAAGACGACTCGGTTGGCGCCCTCACGTGCGACTTTAGCCCCGGGACTGCTGTATCCGACCCCGGCACCTACTGCAACGCAAGGCCCCGGTGGGCCACGGCCCGGCGCTGGCCCGGGAGCTCCACCCGAAATGCTCGGATTGTAAAGAGGTGGCGACTGTGGACGACAAAATGGCGAAATACATGAAGTTGGTAAAGTCCAACGTTGAGCGGATTGTGATCGTCCTCATGTACGCTCTCGTCGGCGTACTTGTGTATTTCTGGTGGGGGGAACAGAATCCAAGTGAAGCGACCATTGGCGAAGAAGGTAAACCGGCCGTTTTCAAAGATCCCATTGCCGAGAACCCTCATTACAAGTTGCTGGCGGAGTTCAAGAAACCCCGGGACATCACTGCCTATCCTGAAATTGACCAAGTGGCCCGATTCAACATGTTCGAGTACAAGAGTGTGAAGCAGCGCGAGGCCATTGAGCGCGAGGCCAACGAAAAATACCGCCGGGCTGAAGAGGCAGCCAATGAAGGGCGCACTGAGGAAGCAAAACGATTACTGAAAGAGATCTTGGATGCGTTCCCAACGCACCAGAAAGCACGTGAACTTATGAACAAATTAACTGGAGCTGCAACGCAAGCAGGTGCCGGAGCGACGACCGCACCTGCTGCAGCTAAGTAGGAGCTTGCAATGTTGTAGATTTTTCGTTGCTTTTCAGTTTCGCGTCGATCGAGATAACGACTAACTTCGTGAAAATCGAAGGATTGTCTCTAAAGTCGCAAACGACGCAAAGTAGTGGTGGAGAAGTACGAAGCTGCACCCAAAGGGTGTCGGGATAAGAGACGCAAAGCGCCATATTTTAGGGAGATGTCCTGAGTCGATGCTGTGGACGACGAAAAAGACAATCGCTTGTTCAATCTGTGTGGGACTAACGCTTGGAATGCTCAGTTCCACTGCAATAGCTCAGTCCGCTCAAAATGAGCGAACTACGGCTGTGGGTGCCGCAACAGTCCCAAATCGCACAAATTCAGGCGAAACGCTTTACGAACGCGGAGTACAGCTTTTCGAAAACAAGCATTATGCCGAGGCGAAAGCGGTTTTCGAACAACTTTACGCCAAGTACGGCGCCTACAAGGACACGGGGCGTTACCTTCGCGAGATCAAGCGGCTGAGTAAGGCCCAACAAGAAAATGATCGCGCTCAGGGTGGCGTCGGCGAATTGTCCGCCGCAGGTGGATTGACTCGCGAGGAGCGAATTTCGCGATTGCTTCTTGAGGGGCGTGAGGCGCTTCGCGAGGGGAATCTCGAAGCAGCTCAACAACAGCTCAGCGAAGCCGCGAAACTTGATGCATCAAACCCAGAAGTGCAACGTCATCTGCGTGAGCTGGAGAGTGCACGCGATCGTGAAAAGTTTAATCCTTCCAGCGCACGGCTTGAGCTACCCGCCGTTTCCTCAGTCAAACAAAGCCAGGACGAGGCAAAGGCTTCCAATCCAACGTCGGACGGCCCAGCGCTGGGCAAGCCGAAGTCGGACGGCCAACCGGCTAACGTAAAGCCCTCAGTCGCGGAAGTCGTCAATCGCACGATTGCGCACAGCGTTGCTTCGCAGGCAAAAGTCGTGAAAGGGGCACCTGTCGCAGTCGCCTTCGATAAATCTGCAAGCACGGTCAAAACGACCTTCGCAAAGTCTGAGTTCTCCCGCCCAAGCGTAATCAGCTCAAAAGCGCTTGAGGAGAAAAAAGTAGCAGCCGTGGCTACCAAGGTCGCAGCCCCGCCAGATGCAACACAGCAAGCACCAAAGGCCAGTGCTCCAGCCCAAAAAACGGATAGTGTTCAGAACATCTCCGATCGTGGAACAGAACAGAAGAATGTCGAAAAGCCCGCGAGCCAAGTGGCAAAGGCTGGGGAGGGTTTTGATCTTCTGCCGGGTCTCAGTGCGGCGGAAGCGGTTGTGAAAAAGGCTCAGCCACAGGAGGTCGCAAAGGCATCTTCGCTCGAAGCAGCACCTGCGAAGGAGAACTCAGCGCCAGTGACCTTGCCACCCGCTGTCAAATCCCAGACTGAGACTAAGGAACCGCCGAAGGAAGTTGCGCAAGCAGCGAAATCCGTTGAGCCAGCAAAGGCAGAAACATCGAAGGATTCTGGAGAAGCTAAATCAACCGCCGGATCCACCCGAACCTCTGGAAAAGAAACCAAAGAGAGTAAAACCACGTCGGCTTCTGAGAAAAAAGACTCTGAGCCTCAGCAAAAGCCTGTGGAAGAGAAGAGCAAGGACCCACGCATCGAAGCAGATCGGTTAGTGCGCGAAGCGCAGAAAGCGTTGAGCAATAACGATAAAGCTGCTGCTTTAGCGGCGGCTCAGAAAGCTCTTGCAGCAGATCCTTCAAACGTCGAGGCGAAGGCTTTAGTAGAAGAGCTTGAAGCGCCGAAGAAAGGAAAATCCTCGACACAGGCCGCGAGCGAGAGCATCGTTTTGCCGCCATTGAGCACCGCAGCCAAGACCAGTGAGAAGCCGGCGGCTAAGAGCACGCCCGAGGAGAAAAAAGCTTCCGGCAAGGAGGCTTCTCAACCTAAAGAAAGCGCCGAGCGCAATACAGCGCAGGCTGAAAAGCGACAGGAAGAGAGCTTGTCGGCCGCCGAAAAGCCGCAGCCGAAAGCTGCTCAGGCGAAAGCAACGGCAGAATCCGAGGGTTCTAAGTCCGTTCGTACTCAGGCCGACGCATCAGCCTCAGTCGAAGCTGCCCGCAAGGCAGATCAAGCCGAGGCAGCCTTCCAAAAGGGATTGGCGGCGTATCAGGATGGTCAGCTTGATGTTGCCGTCCAGTGGTGGAACTACGCATTGACATTGGTACCCGACCACCCGCGGGCTCTTGAATACCTGCAGAAGACGCGGCCCGAGTATGACGCGTGGGTGCAGCAGCATCAGGCGAACGCCATTCAGCTGCAGAAAGAGGCATCAACAAACGCCAAACTTGACACACCGATCACTTATGACAGCGGGGGGCCAAAATCTCTCACCGAGTTCCTGAGCGCCCTCTCGCTGATCACAGATATTAGCTTCTATGTTGCGGATGGTGTGGACCCCGATCTTCGAATCACCGCAAAGTTTGAGGACGTACCGCTGCGTGATGCGCTGGATACCACGTTGCTGCCGATTGGCTTAAAGTGGACGCAGAGCGGCGAGGTCGTCTCAGTCACGCCAGATCTCAAGACCAAATTCTTCAACCTCACTCCTGAGCAAGTGGCGCGGCTAAAGACCTTACTCGAAAACAAGACCCTACAGAAAATCCTCTATGGGCCAGAGGGCGTGCCACCCGTTCGAAACGTCGAACTGTTGCTGGATGACCGCGAAAATGTGCTTCTCGTCACGGATTCCCAAGAGAACATTAATAAGGTCGAAGCATTCCTGAAGGATATGCAGCAGACAGGGCCGCCCACCCTTATCTATAGGAGTTGGAAGATTCGACCCGAGGAAGGGCCCAAGATCAAAGCTCTTGTCGAAGCGATGGTGAAAGTTCAGAGCGATGCGCCATACGACCTTGAACGTAAGGTCGCCGTGGATGGCAGCGACCTTATTGTGAAGGATACCGCCGAGAACATCCGCAAAATCGAGGAGCTTCTGCTCGACAAAAACTTCATCAAGAAGATCGAATCCGATAAACTTCAGGTTGCGACGTTTAACCTCACGCCGCGCGAGCCACTCTCAGATAACCTCGAACAGGTTCGCGAAATGGCGAACAATATCGTGACGGTTGTTAAAACCATCCTGTATGCGAAGACAGGTGAAACTGCAGCGGCAGCTGAGGGACGGCGCTATTGGTACGACCCAAATACGTTGCAACTTACCATCACCGATTACCCAGAAAACCTGCGGTTGGTGAGCGACTACATTCGCTCGCTGCCCATTCTCGGAAAGAAGCAGAAGTCGGAAATTATCTTCCTTAAGCACCAGACGGCAAGCGAGATGGCGGATCTGTTGCAGCGTGTTCTTGGCTTGGCGCAGCAGCCGGAACAACAAGGTGCTACGCAGGGTGGAACAGCGGTAACTCGCTCTGTGAGCGTGAGCGGTGGAACTCCCACGGAGATCGTGTTCCGTGACATTCGAATCCGTCCCCGCAGAATTAACGAAAATGACGCAAACGATCGAAACGATGACAGCATTGAACTCACCATCAATACGCCGACGACGAGTGAAGACCGAACCATTGACGAGTACAAAACAGAATTCGTCGACGACTACAGCATCACGGCGTTAGATGTGCGTCCGTCAGGGACTGGCAACCAAGGGACAGCGAAGTTAGAGATCCGCTATGTCCCGCAGCTTACAGGCGTCACTGGTGCGCCGACTGTTCCGGGACAGCCGGGTGTCACGGGCCTACCGGGTCAGCCGGGTGCGGTTTCGCCCACTGGGCAGCCCATCCCGACGGTTACGCCTCCAACCGGTCTGCAAATTGAGACGGTGGAGAATATGAACGCGCTTCTGATCCGGTACGAAGATCCGGGAGACTTTGCAGAAATTAAAAGTTACGTTGAGCAACTTGATATCCCAGTATTGCAGGTCTCGATCGAAACGAAGCTCGTGGAGGTCAACGAGTCCAAGGCTAAGCAATACTTGCCAGATCTCAATGTCCTGAACGTGGGCAAGCAAGGCATCAACTGGGATAACAGCTCGCTGAACTTCGGGTTCACAACTCCGACTGGTACGGATCCGGGTTCGCTCGATCCGCTACTTGGCCTGCCGGGCGGCACTGCAAACCTCATGCGCGGAAGCACCTTGCTCAGCTTCATTGCCCCGGGCGAAACCCCAGTTTCGTTCCAGCTGCGCATGCTGGAGGCTGAAGGCGTCGTCAACGTCGTCAATGGTCCTATGATCACCGTTGAGAACGGTGAAAGTGCTGACTTCCAGATTGATCAAAACGCATATATTCCCGGAAGCTCCACGAGTGGTGGGACGACAACTGGTGGTACAACCACAGGTGGAACCACCACTGGCGGCACGACAGGCGGCGATACGACTGGTGGCACGACGGGTGGGACCACTGGAGGTACCACGGGCGGTACAACCACAACAGGCGGAACCTCAACAACCGGTGGAATTGGAGGCGGTATCAACGCGAGCCGCGTAACGATGTCGGTCTCGCCAAAAATTACCCAGCTTGGTGAAATTCGCCTCGAAATCTCGAACCTTGAGCTGCAGGATGTGGGACAGTATCAGATGCTGCCGCAAAGCTCCACCAACTCAATCGGTGCCTATGACCTGCGTCGGCGGTATATTACCACTGTGGCGCGGGTGACAGATGGCGGAACGATTGTACTTGGTGGTTGGACCGGCGAATACAGTCGTCGCGGAGAAAATGGCGTCCCGATTCTCCGCAATCTGCCTTACGTCGGGAAGCTCTTCTTCACGAAGACGTCGAACATTTCTGAGCGGACAACACTGCTTGTCTTCCTCACCTGCCATCTGCAGAAGCCGTAAAGAGGTAGCGGGACGAAATAAGCTTGCCCCGAAACGCTTAGGGCGCGGAGCCGAAAAGGTTCCGCGCCTTCTCCTTTTGAGCAGCATCATCCTTCAATCAGTGGACTTGCGAATAGACTGATGGAGCAGCTTGGCGAGCAGGCGGGTGGGAAATTGGCCTTGTTATTCCGCTTACTTGAGTTTTTCCAGTTTGCGCTTACGCAGTTTGTGGATAAGGGACTTAAATTCCTCCAACGGAAGGCAGTTCACCACATCGGCGGGCTCGAGCCAACCTTTTCGCGCTACATTGATCCCATATTTCACATTGGCGAGGCCTTCTCGACTGTGGGCGTCTGGATTAACGGCAAATTTGATTCCCATCTCCTTAGCCCGCTTGCACAGGCGCCAGTCCAAGTCTAATCGGTTCGGATCCCCGTTGATTTCAATGATCGTGCCCCACTCGGCGGCAACCTCGAAGATTCGTTGGTAATCCACCGCATAGGCATCGCGCGCAAGCAAGAGCCTTCCACTCACGTGTCCCAGAATATCCGCATACGGATGACGGATGGCACGAATGAGCCGCTCGGTCATTTCCTCCTCGCTCATTTGAAAGCGGCTGTGAACAGAGACGACAACGAGCTCCATCGCTTTCAGTACTTCATCGGGGTAATCAAGGGATCCATCGGCAAGAATGTCGCACTCACATCCTTTGAGGACCTGAAAGCCCCGCGGCTGGAGTTTGCGGTTGATCGCATCGATTTCCGCGTGCTGGCGCCGGAGGTCTTCAATCTTGACGCCATTGGCGTAGGTTGCGACCTGGCTATGGTCGCAAATGGCTAAATATTCCCACTTCCACTCTACCATAGCCGCTTCCGCAAGCTCTGCGATCGAGGTTCTCCCATCGCTCCAAGTGGAGTGGCAGTGGAGCACACCGCGATAATCTTCAAGTCGCACAAGTGCAGGAAGTTTTCCCTCTTCCGCAGCCTCAATCTCACCCATGTCTTCTCGCAATTCGGGGTCAATATATTGTAATCCCAGCGCGCCGTACAGCTCTTCCTCCGACGCAAGAGACAGGCGCCTTCCTGCTAATGGATCTGCCGGTTCATCTTCGCTGCTTGAGGATGAAGTTTCAAATAGCCCATATTCGTTCAGCCGGTAGCCCATCTTGCGTGCTCGGCCTCGTAGCTTGGTGTTATGCTCCTTACTGCCCGTGAAGTACTGCAGCGCGGCCGCAAACGACTCTTGGTCGACCACACGCAAATCCGCCTGCATACCGTTCTGCAGCAGCACGGATGCCTTCGTCGTCCCCTGGCTTAGGATGCGTACGACTGCATTGTGGGTAACGAAGGCTTGGATGACTTCTTCGGGGGTTTCGGAGGCCACAACGAAGTCCAAGTCCCGAACAATTTCTTTGCAACGCCGAAGGCTACCGGCTGGGGCCACTGCAATCGCAGCCGGCAAGCGCTCCAAGGTGTCACGGATGCGTAGCGCATAGTCGAGTGCCTCCGCATAGAGCCACTGACCTGCGAAACGCTTAATTTGCTCAATCCCCGCGAGTAACTTCTCCTCGGATTTTAGACCAAAACCCGGAAGCTTTGCCACCCGGCCTTCTCTGCAGGCATTCTCAAGGTCGGCGATCGTTCGAATACCAAGGTTTTCTACAAGTGCTCGAAGCTTCTTTGGACCTAAGTTCGGGATCTTGATCAGCTCGTCAAATCCTTCAGGAGCTTGTTGTCGTAGTTCTTCATATTCTTTGCAGGTGCCAGTGTTGGCAGCCTCTCGAATGACTCCGGCGATGCTTTTTCCGATGCCTTCAATCTCCTCAAGCTTACCGGGGGAAACAAGTTCTTCGAGACTTTCGGGTCGATTCTGCAGAGCTCGGGCAGCATTCGCAAAAGCACGAACCTTAAATGGGTTCGCGCCTTGGTACTCGAGGAGAAAAGCTATGCGCTCGAGTAGCTGGATGATTGCTGCTTTATCCAGTGCCAACCCCATTCGGTGTTATTGTCTCCTTGTCGAAGTCGTTTCAGTAGCGGACATACTCTTGAAAGCATCCGCGCCGAGCGAAATGCTCGTGTGGGCTGCATCGGTCCCAAGGGGCGGAGCGCCAATGACTTCCTGAAGTGTTGCTGATCGCGGAGGCCGCTGCACCGTTGTCGCCCTCACCTGAAGTTTCACAGTGGGTTCTGGTTCTTGAATCGGTGGCTCCAATTCGCCTTGCCCACAACCGGATAGCACTAACGCAATCACCATGCATATCCAAAGCGTAAAGCGCTCGCGCTGGGTGATACGAGAATGACTCTTGACAGAATTCATGAATCTCCCATACGTGCGCGGATAAACATAGCGCAAGCCAATCTGTGGTGGTCAATTTACAACAGTCGTCATATAGACTGGGCAAGCGCGACACTTCGAGGCGAGACGGAATGCCGTATGGAAAAAGAAGCGCGTAAAAAAGTTACTCAGCGACGCACTCTCCAAAAGCGCAAAGTAAAACGCCAACCAAAACAAATGTATCGAGTTGAGGGCATTGGTCGCCGGGGAGTGATCCGCTACGTGAAGGTGATCGGCCATCCGGGATCTTGGACCATCCGGGGCATGGACGGCCTAAACTTCCACGTGGTGGCGGATACGGTCCAGGACGCGGTGCAACGAGCGCGGAAGCGCATTCCTTTTCGTCCGATTGTTATACGACCAGTCTCAGCGGATGGCACCGTGGGAGCAAGCATCACGCTGCCGCCCGCACCTACCCCAACCGCGAAACCGTCGCGGGCGTGATGCTTAAGACCCGCGCGGGCGACGGTCTTCAAGGTTTATGCCACAGTACAAACCGTCTTTATAGCGCTCCGGGTGCGCTTCGCGTATGTGACGCCAGCGCCCTGCGCGCTTGGGTTCGCCCTCTCGAATAGGGGTTGTGCACGTGTGGCAGCCGATGCTCGCGTAGCCGTGGGCATACAGCGGATGAACGGGGAGGTCGTGCTCGCGAATGTAGGCGTCCACCTGCTCCTCAGACCAGTGCGCAAGCGGATAGATCTTGTAGCCCGGAAGCCTTGGGTCTGGCGAGACGACATCAATCCTACTACGGGTCCCCCCTTCGGCCCGCATGAGTCCTCCAATCACTGCATCGAAACGCCCCTGCACCGCCTCAAGAAATGGAATCTCTTTACGGAGTCGGCAACATTCGCGGTAGCCAGGGGGATCAAATTCGTCGTCATAAAGATACAAGTGTCGACCGTATTTTGCGAACTGCTCCTCCCACGTCAGTTTAGGTGCCACAGTACGGATGTTCAGGTGAAAGCGTCGCTGATATTCGTCACGCAATGCCAACGTTTCAGGGAAATGGACTCCCGTATCGACAAAAATAATCTCTATTTCGGGGCAGATCTCCGCAGCCATGTGCATCAGAGCACAAGCAGTCTTCTGCATGGATGACTGCATGGCCAACCGTGCACCAAATGTATCAACGGCCCAGCGTATGACTTCTTGCGGTGACGCCGTGCTTAGCGCCGTGTTGAGCGTGGTAAGGTCTAATTCTTTCAACATTTACCAAACGTCTATCTAAAAAGTAGACATTTATTCAACCCCAAATTTCCTTTATACCATCATGGCTCAATGCGAGCAACCTGTTCAGGATTGGTTGAGTTCCCGCCCCTCGAATGCCTCCTGTACGTCGGAGCTATGGGGTGCGTGAGGGGGACCATGCCCTCCCTGAGGCTGTCATTATGGCATTTCGAAGAAGATTCCATTATAGGATATGGCCGAGAGGGAACATGTTCTTTAGGGAAGCCTCCTCGGCCTTCTTCCTGCTGGTTTTTTGGGGTTTTTACGGTAAAGGCTTATAGCTCCGTAAGTCCCGGCGGCAGATCCACGATGATTCTCTTGTCAGGGAAGTTGATTTCGTGGACCATGGCTCGGACAAACGGAATAAGAAATTCGGTTTTGGCGCTTTTGACTCGTAAGTAGTCGTGAGCGGTCCCGTCCTCCACTGCGACCACCTCTCCGTACGAATCGCCTGAGTGCTTGTCCACAACGGACAGACCGATCAACCGGTAAGCGTAGAACTCGCCTTCCTCAAGCTCCCACAAGTCCTGTTCGCGGACGTACAACGTTTGGCCGCGGAGCTGCTCCGCAGCATTCATGTCGGGAATCTCCTCAAACCGTAAGATGATGAACTGCTTGTGGTAGCTAATCGCTGAAATGTGCAGTTCGCGTAGCGTAGGCGGTGCAGTCGGCTCCGGGTGGGAAATAAAAGCCAAGCGGCTTCTCAGCTCTTCAAGCCTGTCAGGAGGCGAAAAAAAAGGCAGAAGCCGAACAGCTCCTGCATTGCCTTGTGTTCGTGTGATTTTCCCAACCGCGATGAGTTCAGACTCGTGAAAGTTGTTCTCCATGCGGAGACTTTACTCCACGATTTGCAACAGCGCTTTCTTGCGGAGCTTGGTAGCTGCTGCACTCAGAATCTTCCGCAGGGCTTTTGCCGTCTGGCCGCCTTTTCCGATCACCTTGCCCACATCGTCGGCTGCGACCTTCAGCTCAAGGATGATCGAGTTTTCCCCTTCGACCACATTCACTTTGACTTCTTCTGGCCGATCCACCAATGCCTCGGAGATGTACTGGATCAGCTCCTTCATAATTTGGCCTTCGGACTTTTGCTGATTGCTACTCATCGCTTCTGACTCCGCTCGAACTTTCACTTGCGTCCGCTTAACCGCAAGGACTGGGTTGCAATCGTTTCGCCAACCTCTTGCGCAGCTCTATACGACAGGCCAGATGGCTTTGAAAAGAAAAAACGTTTAGCTTTTTACGCGGCCGCCTGTTTGGGGGCAGGTTTCCGAGCCTCATGGAAGCGCTTCAGAATGCCGAGCTTCCGGAATATCGAGCGCACAGTTTCCGACGGAATTGCGCCTTTCATGAGCCAATCCACTGCTTTCTCAGCATCCACCGACATCTTGGGCGGATCAGCCAAAGGTTGGTAGTATCCCAGAATCTCAATAAACCGACCGTCGCGCGCTTTCCGCGAATCTGCAACTACGACTCGATAAGCTGGAGCTTTCTTGCGACCGGCACGCGCCAGCCGAATTTTCACTGCCATTACCAATTACCTCCTGAGAAATCCGCATTTACTATGCAGTCTGCAAAACTTTCTTCACACGTGGAGCGCATATTTCTCTATTCTCGAGAGCTCAAGTATCCGGTAGAAATTTTCAAATGGTTTTCGCTCCGTACATGCTTCCGAGGACGCGGATTCGAAGGGGGGGCCACCAGGTAAACCGCCTCTTCCGCGCCAAGCCGTCTCTAATCTGCACGCTCGCGATTGCCCATCCAAAAAGTGCCCAACTAATAACTATTTGCGGCTATTTCGTCGACATCGCTTAGCATTTTCGTTAGGCGCCGAATAGTCAGTACGGTCGCCACGTACTTGTGTTGCGCGGAAGTGGGGCAGTACTATCCGAGCCCACTTCGAGTTCGAGATTGAGGGAGCGAATGAGTTACTACATTCCGTATGTGATTGAGCAAAGTGAGCGGGGGGAGCGGGCGTATGACATTTATTCCCGCCTCCTTCGGGATCGCATCATTTTCATCGGGTCTCCTATCGACGATCATGTTGCGAACAGCGTAATCGCTCAAATGCTCTTCTTGGAGAGCGAGGATCCCGACAAGGACATCAACCTCTATATCAATTCGCCGGGCGGGATTGTGAGTTCTGGCCTCGCGATCTATGACACGATGCAGTACATTACCCCGCAAATCACAACAATCTGCCTTGGCCAAGCTGCGTCCATGGGTGCCATTCTGCTTGCAGCCGGAGCCAAGGGAAAGCGCTTCGCTCTTCCGAACTCGCGCATCATGATCCATCAGCCCTCTGGCGGAGCACAGGGCCAAGCCACCGATATTCACATTGCAGCTAAAGAGATTCTGCGCATTCGTGAGCGGCTAAACGAAATACTGGCAAAACACACTGGCCAACCCATTGAGCGAATTCAAGCCGACAGCGAACGGGATTTCTTCCTCAGCGCAGAAGAAGCAGTGGAATACGGGCTTATCGACAAAGTCATCTACGACAAAAAGGCCTTTGTGAAAGATCGAGAAAAAGACGAAACCAGCAAGTAATTGCTTCGAAGCCGAAGTTTCAGCCCTACGCCAGCGTCAGCGAATCGTGACTGGCGTAGGGCCAAAGTGCAAGGCTGCCGACTTCAATCACTTCACTTTCGCAATGCGAATCCGTTTACCCGTTTTCGAGGATTCCATGGCTGCAAGGGCTACTGCAAGGCTACGCACCCCGTCCTGAATTTGTGGGAGTGCGACAGGGACCCGTTTGCCCGCAA
The DNA here is from genome assembly GCA_003290465.1 of Candidatus Sumerlaea chitinivorans. Classification (GTDB taxonomy): domain Bacteria; phylum Sumerlaeota; class Sumerlaeia; order Sumerlaeales; family Sumerlaeaceae; genus Sumerlaea; species Sumerlaea chitinivorans. The sequence continues at coordinate 1,279,569 of CP030759.1, read as the reverse complement.
CGTATTTAACCCAGCAGTCCATTTGGAAAGGCCAGTGCGAAGGACCTTTCGGCACAGGTAGGCTCCGCAACTCGGTGCGAATGGTGCCATCTGGGCGCGTAACCCCTCGGATCCACTTCGGCCCGTTCACTAAGTCGAGAATGAGTGTGCCTTCGTCCCCATAGATTTCGATTCCGGAAAATCCTGGTGGGCTTGTCCAGCCGCACTCGATATAGCCAAGGCAGCGTGCAGGGCCGAAGTCCACAATGAGCACCGCATTGTCGTCCACCTCAATGTCTTTGCGCAACGTCTTTACTTCGGCGCTGACAGACGTTATGGGCCCGATGAGATAATGACAGATGTCAATTGCATGGATCCCCATGTCGAGCAGCGCGCCGCCCCCTGCTAACTTGCGGCGGTAAAACCAGTCGCCTTGTGCCCACCCCGGATATGGCCCACGATGGGCATAACGCACCCGAATCATAAAAGGTTTTCCGATGCCACCTGATTCCAGAACTCTTTTGGCGGCAATGTTCATGCCAATGAATCGGTGCGAGAACGCAACCATTGCTTTCGCCCCACTTCGGGCAGCGATTTTTGCAAGATGCTGAGCATCCTCCAGCCGAATCGTGATCGGCTTCTCGATCAGCGTCGCGATGCCGCGTTCAAGGGCGGCCGCCGCGTAAGGATAATGAAAGCAGTTCGGTGTGCACACAGAGAGGCAGTCCAATTCCTCTCTTTCGAGCATGTGCTCAAACTTTGTGTAACGGTGTTCCGGGGCCACACCGTACTTTTCTCCCATGGCGTCCAAACGCGTGCGATTCACATCGCAGATCGCCTGAATCGTCGCAAGGGACGGATGAGCTGCATAACCTGCAAGATGGACATCACCAATGGAACCGACTCCGACCACGCCAATGCGAATCTTAGGCATCTTAGGATTCCTTTGCAGTTGTAATATTTATGCTGAGACTGGAATGCCACTTATTGCAGGGTCAAGTTTCATCATGGAGCTGTGTTCGAGATACGGACTATTGTTTTGCTGCCAAGGATGGGAGAGCAAGGCAGTTAGACTGCAAAACAAAATGGCTCCAAACGAATTTGGTCTGTGCAGAGTCACGAACGCTATGAAACTTGTTGGCGCACACTTTGCTCTCAAGATTGGGTGACGTGAAAATGACCAGAGGCGTGTTTCGGTAAGGCCTCAAGGCAAGGAGTGACGAAAGATGCGTGCACCTCGGCAGCTAATCCGCTTGTTTGTATCACTAACTCTGTTGTTGGCTGTGTTTCTTATCGGCTATCAGATTGGGGGGCACCGATCCCGGGGAGTGATCATTGACTCCGTGCATGCGGCCCCTCCCCAAGCCTCACGCACAGAGAGTCGGCGCACGGAGATTGTCGAAGCCGCAGAGAAGGTTTCCCCTGCAATCGTGAGTGTGGGCGCCTCGCGGACCTCGTACGTCGTGAGTCCATTTTTCGATTTCTTTCACGATTACGCAATCTTCCCCTACCAAGAGAAGATACCCTACTTGGGCTCAGGGGTGATCATTTCTTCCGATGGCTTGATCGTAACGAATTATCACGTCATTGAGAATGCGGAAGATGTATTCGTCACGCTCAGTGATGGGCGTGAGCTGCCGGTGAGCGTCGTCGCTGCGGACTCTATCGTTGATCTTGCGTTGCTGAAGGCGAACGCGACCAACCTCCCGGCAGCCAAGCTGGGCGATAGCGATGATCTTATGGTGGGCGAATGGGTTTTGGCGATGGGGAATCCTTTCGGGAATCTGATTGGCGATCCACATCCCACCGTTACCGTGGGGGTAGTGAGTGCTCTGAAACGAAGCTTTCGTTCTGCTGGTCCCTCGCCAAAAGTGTATCAGGACATGATTCAGACCGACGCGGCCATCAATCCCGGCAACAGTGGGGGAGCACTGGTGAACGCGGCGGGCGAAGTGATTGGCATCAATACGTTCATTGTCTCGCGCACGGGCGGGTCCATCGGAATTGGATTTGCGATCCCGATCAATCGAGTGAAAGGCTTGGTCGAAGAAGTGCGCAAATATGGGCGCATCCGGCCGAAGTTCGTAGATTTTCGTGTGCAAAATGCAAATGCCCGCATCGCACGAATTCTTGGCGCCCGGTCAAAGGAAGGGGCTGTGGTCTCCGAAATTCAGCGCAACGGGCCGGCCTATCGGGGAGGACTACGGGTTGGGGACATCATTGTGGAAGTCGATGGACAGCCAGTGCGCAGTGCCGACGATTTATCGCTCTATTTGAGTAGCTTGCAGGTTGGTAGCACCGTCACGTGCATTGTCGACCGAGGCGGCCAGAAAATGCGAGTTACGTTCACCATCGAGGAAGCGCGAGAAGCCCGCTGAACTCACAAAGTGAAGAGTTGCAATCCTGGCTCGTCTTGGAATAGGGGGAACAGACACATGGTGAGAGTCTTTCCTCTGTAACAATTGTCCGGTGAATGTGGATTGAGGTGTAAATGATTCAACAAGACGCAAGACAGCAGGATCCAGAACTTCGTTTACCCGCCGGAGACGCGATTCTGGAAGCGGTTGACGTCGAAAAATCATTTGGCGGTGTACACGCGGTCCAAGGCGCATCCATTCGTCTGATTCGCGGTTGGATCACCAGTTTAATTGGTCCGAATGGCGCCGGCAAGACCACGCTTTTCAACGCCCTCACCGGCTGCATTCCTCCAGATGCTGGCAAGATTGTCTTCTGGGCTCGTGACAATCAGCCGCACCGAATTGAGCGGCTGCGCCCCGATCAGATAGCCTCCCTCGGCATTGCGCGAACTTTTCAAAATATTCGTCTTTTTAGCAATCTCACCGCCCTTGAAAATGTCAAAATTGGCCTTCACCCGCGTATGAAGTCCGGGTTATGGGGAGCCATACTCAGGCCGCCGTCGGCACGGCGCGAAGAGCGAGAGGCGGAAAGTGCTGCCCTTCGATTCCTCGAGTTTTGCGGACTGGCTGGCCGAGCGGAGGAACTGGCCGGAAGCTTGCCCTATGGACTGCAGCGCCGGCTGGAAATTGCCCGTGCATTAGCAACCGGTCCGTCCCTTCTTCTTCTCGACGAACCAGCTGCGGGGATGAATCCGACCGAATCGCAGGAGCTCATGGAGCTCTTGCGCAAAATCCTCGAACGTGGGATCACCGTTTTTCTCATCGAGCATGATATGCGCGTGGTCATGAGCATTTCAGATTGGATTTATGTTTTGGACGAAGGGATGCTGATTGCCAGCGGGAAACCAGCGGAGATCCAGAACCATCCGAAAGTTATTGAAGCATACTTGGGGGAAACGGTTGCAGTGGCACACGCCGGGGGAGGCGCTTGCGAATGACTGTGCCCGTCCTATCCCTCGCAAATGTTGAATCTGGTTACGGTGCGCTTCGGATCCTGAAAGGCATAAGTATGGAGGTGCACCGTGGCGAGATCGTGACTCTTATCGGGTCCAACGGCGCTGGCAAAACAACGACCCTCAACACCATCTGTGGTGTGGTGCGGGTGCGACGGGGAACAATCCTTTTCGATGGAAGCGACATTAGCAGAATGGACACCCCAGACATTGCCCGATTAGGAATTGCCCATGTGCCGGAAGGACGTCGACTTTTTCCCGAGCTTACGGTCCGCGAAAACCTTGAGATGGGCGCGTTTTTGAGAACTGACAGCGAAGCCATTCGAGCGGACATGGAGGAAATGTACCAGCTATTTCCCATTCTGCGCCAACGCGCAAACCAGCGTGCGGGAAGCCTCTCGGGGGGTGAGCAACAGATGTGTGCAATCGCGCGCGGATTGATGTCACGCCCGCAGATCCTCTTGCTTGATGAACCTTCGCTCGGCCTGGCACCGAAGCTCGTTGGCCAAATTTTCGAGATTATCCAAGAAATCAACCGACGAGGAACTACTGTCCTCCTCGTGGAGCAAAACGCCCACATGGCCCTGACCATCGCGCATCGTGGCTATGTAATTGCGACGGGAGAAATTACTCTGTCAGGGACTGGGGCCGAGTTGCTGGCAAACGACATGGTCAAAAAGCTCTATCTCGGCGAAGCGTAAGTGCTGAGGAGCCAGCAATGGAAATTCTTTAATCGCAAAAGCGAGAAGTGATTTTGTCGTAGGCGTCAATCCGGCGGTCACGCAAAAATGGCCAGTGCTGACGAACCTCTTCCAAATAGCTTAGATCACAGTCGGCGTAAAGAATCTCCTCCTGATCATGGGAGGCTTTCGCGAGCATCTCTCCGAATGGACCGCAAATAAACGATCCTCCCCAGAATTCGATGCCACCGTCGGAAGGGCCTTCGTGTCCTACGCGGTTTGCAACCGCCACGAACACACCATTCGCGATCGCGTGCCCTCGCTGGATGGTTTGCCACGCATCGTGTTGGCGAGCACCGAATTCAGCTTTTTCGCTGGGATGCCAACCGATCGCGGTCGGATAGACCAAGAGCTGCGCGCCTGCGAGAGTCGCCAAACGCGCAGCTTCGGGGTACCATTGATCCCAGCAAATCAGCGGGGCGATTTTGGCGTAGCGCGTCTCAAAAGCGCGGAAGCCAGTATCCCCCGGTGTAAAATAAAACTTCTCGTAATAAAGAGGATCATCCGGGATGTGCATTTTGCGATAAAGACCCGCCAAAGAACCGTCGGCGTCCAGCACGAAGGCAGAGTTGTGATACAAGCCCGCGGCACGACGCTCGAAGATCGGCACAATGATCACCACGCCCAAATCGCGAGCAAGGGGTGACAGCGTCTCGTAAGAAACGCCCGTAACCGGCTCAGCAAACGAAAAGTTCGCATGATCCTCGCTTTGGCAAAAATAAAGGGAACGGTAGAGTTCTGGCAGACACACGATGTGTGCCCCATTTTGCGCGGCGGTGCGTATAGCATCACACGCTTTCCCCAGGTTCTGCTCGACGTCTGCCGAGCAGCGCATTTGCACAACTGCAACGCGAACACACTGATTTTTCATCTTAGGGAGGCCTTCCTTTCTGTGCCGTCGAGCTGAGGTTCAGAGCGAGCCCCAAACGGATGAGACTCGCCTGAGCGAGCCACTTTTGTGCACTGCGAACCAGCTCCAACTACTCAACAAATTCGATTTTTGTCCCCGGCTTAACCCGTTTGGCAAGTTGCTCGGCATCCCAGTTGGTCAGTCGAATGCACCCGTGCGAGGTATTCCTACTAATGTTCTCGGGGTTCGGCGTGCCGTGAATGCCCACGCTCTTGCGTGAGGTCCCGATCCATACTTTCCCCACCGGACTATTCGGCCCCGGGGGCAAAAGCTCTTCGGGCTCGTTGGGGTCTGCGTCCCAAAACAGCTTTGGCTGATATTTGAATGGCGGATAGAAAGTCACCGAGGTCACCTGGAAGTTGCCTAGTGGCAGGGGATCGTACTCACTTCCCAAGGTTGAGGGATAGTAAAACATGAAGCGCCCCTGCGCATCAAATGCCATCGTCCATTTGTTGTGTTTGGAAACCCGGATGAGCGCCACTTCACCACGCTTTTCGTCGATCCCATTGAGAACATTGGGAGCCAAGATGCGGTCACCAGCTTGGACTTGGTCTAAGTCTACGCCGGGATTGAGTTTGCGCAGCAACCCTTGCGAGCAATGGAACTTTTCCGCAATCTTTTCGGTGAGACTCTCGTAGGGGAGCCACTTCAATTTTGCCATCTGGTGATAGTCCCGCGGGATTGTGTAGAACGGACCTTTTACGTCTTCGGCTGTCAGCGTGTATTCAACGAGGTAACCATCAGGGAACTGCTCAAGGCGAGCCAGCATGCGATCGTCGAGTTGGCCGGTGGGAAGTAGCCCATTGTTCATCTGGTAGACGTAAAGGGCCCGTCCCGTGTTGTAGCCCCATTTGCCGTCAATTTCCCCCGGCGAATAGCCATGATAATCCAAGAAAATCTGAAGCTTGAGGATATCCACGTCGTCGTCCGGATCGCGTGGGAAATTGATCTTACGGTTTACGGCGGACACTGAGCCCGGCGGAGCATTTGGCGCCGGCACCGTCACGGCTGCTCGCGGACCCGGCTTTTCGTCAGGCGGGATGTACTCCTCTACGCGCAGGTCAACCTGTGGCCCTTTTGTCTCTTCGGGCTTCTCGCCTTCCTCGGTTGCTTGCGCCTCTCCTTGGCGCATCGTCAAAGGTTCGGCCTTCCGCTTTGCCTTCCCAAACGGATTTTGCTTGAGCTTAAAGAGGCCAAAACCCGCTGGAGGAGTTTTCCCCGCTTCGGGGACCTCTGTTTCACCAAATCTCGCGGATGATTGAGCAAGTGCCAACGAGCTCGCCAGCGCCATCCACGTGAGCAAAATCAACCGCAACGTCCATGTCCGCGTTTTCATTTGAGTCTGCTTCCGTTGCCTCCGCTTTCACCGATGGTCAATGGTCATCAAATGGCTTTTCGTGAAAGACAAACGCCAAAGGCATAGACAGTTTAAGGGAAACTCTATTCGCACAACTGGCTGTGATTTTGCCGCATTTAGCCAGCGAGGCGACGCGCAAGCGCGAAGGCTTCTTTGATCTTCTGCCAAGCCAGCTGCGGGTTCGCAGGCCGAATCCACGAAAGGTGCTCGCACGCATAGATTCCCCAAACAGCGATGTTCCTGACACCGCACTCACACATGATTTCCACTGCGCGCAAGAGCTCGTCTTCGCGTCCGGCTGGAATCCCAAATCCCTGAAGCCACACTTGGGCTTCGAGTCCCACCTGATTGCAGATTTCCACGACCTCGCGTGAGGCCTGCGTTACGTACTCATCGACAGGTTTTTTACTCGCATACCAGTAAGGGTCAGTCCCAAACACGCTCAGGTTCCCGATCTGGGCCAGTTCCGACCAGTTACTCGTGCCATGACTGGCATCACGATGGGGCAGAACACACAACGCGTTCTTGAGTCCTTTACCTGCGACGTCCGCAGCCATCTCGGTAAGAAAACGGCGGACGCTACGCTCCTTGAAGCGCTTTACGTCTTGCGTTTCTTCATTTGGCATTGGGTAGCCGAATTCTTTTGCAAACAAGTCCTGGCAGACGTCACATCGGCAGCCCCAAGTATTGGGTCGTCCGCCCATCCAAGTTGGAATGTAAAAGTGTGGTTCGTCCCACATGACCACTTCGGCACCCGTCTTTGCCGCCGCCTCAATCCACTGGTGCATAAAGTCGCGAAATTTCGGATGGTTGGGGCAAGCTGCACCTGTTGGCTTTCCGTCGCTAAGCACCTGCATCGCGTCGACGTTCTGCATGACAAAATTCGAGAAGGCCTCACCCCCAAAAACTTTTCCAACGCCCCACGGATCTATCCACGTTTCGAGGCCAGCCTCTTTCGTTGCTCCAATGAGATCCGCAACCGCCTGATGGCAAAACACCATGTCGTTTTCGCTATAGGTGTGAACGACGTAGGTGCATCCCATGGAACGCAGCTCTTCCAAGTCCACGCGATAGTGCTTGAGTATTCGATTGCCAAAGTAAGAGCACCCAAGTTTCACTGAGAGTTCCTCCGTAAACGATTCCTCAATAGAGTTCACAAAAGTAGCTGAAGTGGCAAAAAGGGGAGTGCAACAGGATTGCGAGGGACATTTTTCGGTTGCTTGTGAAGCATCCGAATAGTCCCTTGCGGTGAAGAGTATAAAATCGCGGCAGCCCCTAAAGCCGGGCGATTAGCTCAGCTGGTTAGAGCGTCGGCCTCACATGCCGAAGGTCACAGGTTCGAGTCCTGTATCGCCCACCATGTACTTCCCACCTGATAAGTGCGCAAAGGCAAGTCTTGGCGTTCGATGCAGTTGCGGAGAAAGAGCCTGCAGCCAGACAAGATGCCTTAGGGCCGCCTTTACAATAGCTTCGCGACGAGTTCGCAGCAAACGCAAAATTGCTTTAGAATAATAATTCCAATATAGGAATATAAGAAAAGAGCGATGACGCGATGAAAGAGAATTCAGCCATACTGATTCGCGAATTAGCGGAGCGCTTTGCGGCGCTGGCCGACGAGACGCGTCTGCGTATTCTCATTCGCCTAAAACAAGGCGAGTGTAACGTTCGCACATTGAGCGAGGAGCTGGGGGTCGCACAACCCAGTGTGTCGAAGCATCTGAGCGTGCTTGAGCGAAATGGGTTCGTGACTATTCGGCGCGTCGGCACCCAATCGCTTTGTCGTCTGAGCGACCCGGATCTGATGCAAATTTGTGCCTTGGTATGTGACGTCGTTTCGCGACAAGTGCGCACGCGGGCGAAAGCGGTTATTGGGCGCAACCTTTCTCCGTTTGTCTCGCAAGTTTCCTCATCGAAACGTAAACCAATAAAGGAGTGAAATGTCCTATGAACATCGAAGTGCTCAGCCCGAAAGTAGTTTGTGAAAAAATGTGCAAAGGTCAGGCAAAGCGGCTCCTGGATGTACGGACCGCAGCTGAGTTCAGGAGGGTAAGAGTGCCGGGCTCAGAGAATGTCCCACTTCAGGAACTGGATCCGGCCAAATACATGCAGAGCCACCAAGTCGCGCCGGGCGAGACCGTTTACATTTTGTGCAAGGCGGGTGTCCGTGCCCAACGAGCCGCCGAGACGTTCGTTGCTGCTGGTTTCAAGAATGTGGCGGTCGTCGAAGGTGGCATTGTGAAGTGGGAAGCCGAAGGCTTGCCGGTTGAAAAAACGTCTGTGCTCAGCATTGAGCAGCAGGTACGGTTGGGTGTGGGATCAATGATCCTCCTTGGCACCGTTCTCGGGGCGTTTATACACCCCGCGTTTCTCGTCGTTCCGGCTTTTATGGGATGCGGTTTGATTGTTGCTGGGTTCCGCGGGAAATGCCCACTTGAAAGCATGCTGACCCGAATGCCGTGGAATCGGACAGCACCTCAAGTCTCCTGCTGTCAACCGCAAGCCAACTAAGTCGCTGGTACAAGAAGGGTAAACGACATGCGCAAAAAGATTCTAATTATTGGGGGCGTCGCAGCTGGTATGAGCTGCGCTGTCCGCGCCCGCAGGCTTTCGGAGGACGCAGAGATCATCGTTGTTGAGCGTGGGCCATACGTCAGCTTTGCAAATTGCGGGCTCCCTTACTACATCGGAGGCGAAATAACGGATCGGGAGAAGCTTCTGGTTCAGACACCAGAACAGCTTCGTGCTCGGTTTAATCTCGATGTGCGGGTCAACACGGAAGCGGTTCGCATCGATCCTAAGGCGAAGGTCGTCGAGCTCGTTGATCGCACGAATGAGAAAAGCTATGCGGAATCTTACGACGAGCTGGTCTTAGCAGTGGGGGCTGTGCCCTTAAAACCACCGATTCCCGGAATCGAACGGATGGGGCACTTTGTAGTTCGCAATATCCCCGATGTCGACGCTATCACCAATTGGCTTCAGGCCAAGTCGGTCAAGCGCGCCGTCGTGGTTGGCGGTGGCTATATCGGGTTGGAAGTGACTGAGCAACTGCATCGCAGAGGAATTGAAGTGGCTATAGCTGAAGCGCTTCCCCAAGTTATGGCCCCGCTTGATCCCGAAATGGCTGAGCTCCTTCATGCAGAACTTCGTCGGCACAACGTGGACCTGCACCTCAACGACGGGGTGGTTGCTTTCGAAGAGCCTGCTCCCGGCGAGGATGCCCGCGCCTCCACCGTCGTGCTCCAGAGTGGTACGCGCCTGCCAGCTGACATCGTCATTCTTGGGATCGGTGTCCGCCCAGACACCACCCTAGCGCAAACGGCGGGTGTCCAGATTGGGCCGCGCAAGGGCATTGTGGTGGACGAATACCTTCGCACAAGCGTGCCAAACATCTGGGCCGCAGGCGATGCCGTTGAGGTGCCCGATTTTGTGACTGGAGAGTCTGTGGTTGTTCCGCTCGCGGGTCCCGCGAATCGCCAAGGCCGAATGATTGCTGACAATATCTTCGGACGAAACGTGCGCTACCGGGGTACGCTGGGAACCGCGATCCTTCGAGTCTTCTCGTTGGTTGCGGCATGCACTGGTGCAAACGAAAAGACACTCCGTCGCTTAAGACGTCGCTACGAAGTAATACATCTTCATCCAGCCTCGCATGCGAGCTATTATCCCGGCGCCAAGCCGCTCTCAATGAAAGTCATTTTTGACCCTGAAAACGGCCGCGTGCTCGGTGCACAGATTGTGGGACAAGAGACTGTCGATCGGCGGATTGATGTTCTTGCGACAGCGATCCGCGCGGGGCTTACGGTGGACGATCTTGCAGATCTGGAGTTGGCCTACGCGCCTCCATTCGGATCAGCGAAAGACCCAGTGAACATTGCGGGCATGATTGGCCAGAATGTCCGCAATGGTTTGGTCTCCCATGCCCAGTGGTACGAACTGACCGAGGATTCGTCCGCCGTCATTCTCGACGTCCGAACTCCAGGTGAGCGCAAACAGGGAGCAATTCCCAACTCGATACACATTCCGCTCGATGAGCTCCGTCAACGTCTGCACGAGTTGCCTAAAGACAGAAACGTCATTGTCTATTGTGCCGCGGGTCAGCGCTCCTATTATGCATCGAGGCTCCTGACACAACACGGTTTTCGGGTGCGCAATCTCACGGGTGCTTTTCGGACGTGGAAGACGGCTACCGGGGGCGCAGCTTGATGTCGCGGGCGTGCCGGATCCGGTCGATGAAAAGGATGCCGTCTAAGTGGTCAATTTCGTGCTGAAGAATGACCGCTTCGAACCCCTCGGCTGTGACCACTAACGGTGAGCCATCGGGCGCCAGAGCGCTTACCGTCACCACGCGCGAGCGCTCTACGAAGGCAACGTAATCAGGCACGGAGAGACATCCTTCCCGAAATGCAATTGTTCCTTCGCGTTCGAGAATGACCGGATTGATGAGAGTAAGTCTGCCGTGGTTTTTCACCGGCCGTTTGGCGCGGGTTGCGTCCGCCACGATGATGCGTAGCGACTCTCCGATTTGGGGGGCTGCAATGCCTACCCCAACGTGGGCATCCAGCGTCTCCCATAGGTCCCGAATGACTTCGGAAACAGCGTCAAATGGCGGTTGCACGACTTCGGCTTTTGCGCGCAGGAGGGGATGGGGCAGGGTAAGAATCGGACGGGCGGGCACTGCGCCTATAACTCCTCGATCGAAATGGGCTCCACGCGAATCTCTACCCCGATTTCACGTGCGGCCTCCTGAAGATCCATTTCCAGAGCTTCAATCGCCTCCGGAACGTAGGCCTCAATGCGGACAAGATAAACTGGTACGCTTGTGCGTTCCAGCAAGCGGGTAGTCATCTCAAGGATGTTCGCATTGTGCCGCGCCAATGTCGTAGCGAGCTTAGCTACAATCCCCACCCGATTTGGACCTACTGCAGAGACAAATAAGTTGGGTTTTTCGTGCTCAATTTCCTCGACGGCTGGTTCGAGGTCCCAATGCAGGCCGAGGTCTGCTGCAGTAGCACCCATACGCTCTCGCAATCGCCCTTCCTCACCCACACGGGCTAACAGGATCAGCGCAAAATTGCCCGATAGCCGGGTCATGGAAACGTCTTCGATGTCCACCCCTTCTTCGGCCAGCACTGTCGCAATGGCGGCAATCAGCCCCGGCCGGTCCGCTCCTGTGAAAGTCAGAATATATCGCTTCATAGCCTAAACTTATCCTCTGCCCACAGTTTCTTTGTGAAGCAAAATGCGTGAGAGGCCAAAGTAAAAGCCGCTTCCGCATTCAACTCGGAAGCGGCGATCCACCAATTTGCCGAGATCACGCGCCGATTACAGTACGCCCGCGATGCAACGGACGGTGTCACGAGCGATGACAAGTTCTTCGTCCGTCGGCACCACAAAGGCGCGAATCGGAGAGCCCTCTGCCGTGATTTCACCACCTAGGCTCCCTGTCCCGCCGACCGAGTTATTGCGGCCTTTGTCGAGAATGATTCCCAGCTTCTCCATCCCGTCGAGGATCAGTTCCCGCACCAATGGACTGTTCTCGCCAATGCCGCCCGCAAATGCGATATAATCCGCTCCGCCCAATGCTGCATGGTACGCACCAATATATTTGCGCACGCGGTAGGCGAATGCGCGTACCGCCAAAGTGGCCCGCTCGTTCCCTTCACGCATCGCAGCCACGAGCTCGCGCATATCGTTTGAGACGCCGGAGATTCCTTTCAGGCCGCTGAATTTGTTAAGGATCGTGTTCATCTCCTGCAGCGAGTGATCTTCCTTGGCCATGAGGTATAGGATCACGGCGGGATCCACATCGCCGCACCGTGTGCCCATGATCAGGCCCTCAAGGGGAGTGAAGCCCATCGAGGTGTCAATGGAACGACCACCGTCAACTGCAGCCAGTGAGCAGCCATTGCCCAAGTGAACAGTGATGGCCTTGAACTCTTTTCTGGGCTTTTTGGCGAAGCGCGTCTCGAGCGCATAGGTCATGTACCGATGCGACGTACCATGGAACCCGTATCGGCGCACTTTATACTTTTGATAGACTTCGTAAGGAAGCGCATAAATATATGCGTATTTGGGCATCGTTTGGTGGAAGCTGGTATCGAACACTGCCACATGCGGAATGTTCGGAAGGGCTTCTTGCATCAAACGAATGCCCTTATAATTGTGGGGGTTGTGAAGGGGGGCGAGCTCAAAGCACTCACGGATTTTCTCGAGCGCCGCATCGTCAATGAGTGTCGACTGTACAAAGTCCTCGCCGCCATGGACTACGCGGTGTCCGACGGCTTCAATTTCACTCACATTCGCAATGGCACCGGTCTTTGGATCGCACAACAGACTCAGCACATGCTTGATGGCTGTCTGGTGGTCCGGCACATTGGGTGTGTCCACAAATTGATCTTTACCGGGCGCCTGAAACTTCACCGTCGAGGTCGTCATGCCGATTTTGTCGACCAGCCCCCGGCCCAGTTTGCGTTCCGTGCCATTTTGGATTGCTTCGAGGCTTGTTTCAATGAGCTCAAATTTTACCGAAGAACTTCCAACATTCAAAACGAGAACTTTCATACAGATTCCTTTTATTGAAAGAAGATTAAGCCGATGACACAGTACCTTTTCGCACGCAATTTATTCCACAATCAAATAAAGAATCCTGAGCAATCAAGCATATTCTCGACTGTTTTGTATCAATTATACAAAACTACATTGGTTCAGATTGATTGCGTCCTTAGTTTCTTGTGGTAAGGAAAAGTTGCCCTGCGGTGTTGGGCGTCCTTTGGCGACCCTCGCATACAAGGTAACAGCCGGATCTTCGCGAGGAGTAACATTAGTGAGTTTGCTTCACTCGTGCTCGCAACGTGGCGTCCGTCAGTTGGGGCGCGGAAGAACCGGGTGAGCCCCTTCGCAAGAGTCACGCTCGCCATTAACTAATGTCAAGAAATGTCGAGTTTGGAGCTGCGTGGCCGAGGGAACATTCTTCTTGCAAACGCTGAGGCTCCATCGGCGCTTTGGCAAGGGAGCCATGTGGAAACCACGAATCTCTTTTAACCGAAACGAACTTGCAGGGGCGTTTGGAGATATTGGTACCGATCTACCCCTCATCGTCGGCATCATCCAATCAACCAAGATGGATCCAGTGGGACCCCTCGTGGGATTTGGCGTGGCGCAGCTCTTGACTGGGCTTGTCTATGGGATCCCCATGCCGGTGCAGCCACTCAAAGCCATGGCTGTGATTGTGCTCGCGCAGAAGCTGCCGGCAAATGTTCTCTGGGGGGGCGGACTTGCGATTGCAATTGTGATGCTTATACTATCAGCGAGTGGAATTCTCGACTGGCTATGTCGGTTGATTCCCCGTTCCGCCATCCGCGGTGTCCAATTCGGATTAGGGCTGCAGCTGGCCTCATTAGCACTTAAAGATTATATCCCACGAGAAGGGCCCCTCGGCTGGCTTCTTGCTTTTGTGGGGGCGGGGATCGTGATTCTGCTGATAGGAAATCGTCGGTTACCAGCCGCGTTAGTGGTGGTGGCTTTGGGGTTAGTGTGGACTGTGTTTCAGGGCAAGGTCCCGTTCTCGAGCATAATTCAAGGGATCGAGTTTCGTCTTCCAACCTTGCATACTGTTTCGTGGGAAGACCTTTGGACAGGTTTCTTGTTGCTTTCTTTACCACAACTTCCCCTGAGCATGTCCAATTCTCTCTTTGCCACGACGGCTGTCGCAAATGATCTCTTCCCAGAGCGCCGCATCACCGTTCGAAAACTTGGCGTGACCTATAGCTTGATGAATTTTGTTCAACCTCTTCTTGGAGGCATTCCGACGTGCCACGGGTGCGGTGGTATGGCAGGCCATTGTTTCTTTGGGGCGCGCACCGGAGGGAGTGTCGTAATTTATGGAAGCATTTGGCTTGTGGTTGGCTTGTTTTTTTCGAAGGCGTTTTCCGACCTTGTTCAAGTGTTCCCGACCTCAATACTTGGTGTCATTCTGGTCTTTGAAGCCATAACTTTGATGCGTTTCATCAAGGATGTGGCTCCAAACCGTGAAGAACTCTTTATCGCTTTGAGTGGAGGCTTGCTTGCTGCCCTCGTTCCCTATGGGTATGTCTGGGCCATTTTGATTGGTATAGCGTTACACCACTTGTTTCGCTTATTGCCGAGGAGGGAGTGGTAGGCGTCCCGACACAAATTTGTCACACACGACGACGTCTGGTTCTCCTTGCGAGTCCATCGGCCTTTGAACCAGGAAAACGCGCGTTCGAAACCATCGAGGATTTTGAAGGAGATCGTGCAATGTCCCAACCACAGGTCGGTGTGCTCATGGGATCGAAATCCGACTGGGAGACCATGCGTCATTGTGTGGAAACGTTGGAGCGGTTTGGAGTTAGTTGTGAAGTGCGTGTTTGTTCCGCCCATCGCACTCCGGATGCAGCTTTTGAGTATGCCGCGACCGCTGCCGCGCGAGGCCTCTCGGTGCTGATTGCAGCAGCGGGGGGGGCAGCGCACTTAGCCGGTGTTCTGGCCGCAAAGACTACCTTACCCGTTCTTGCTGTGCCGATGAAATCCGATGCCCTGCAGGGCCTCGACTCTCTGCTTTCCATGGTCCAGATGCCCGCAGGCGTGCCCGTGGCGACGTTTGCAATTGGGAAAGCGGGAGCCGTCAATGCCGCGCTATTCGCAATAGCCATTCTCGCGCAAAGCGAACCGAGCTACCGCACCAAACTCGAAGCATTCCGGGCTGAACAAGCGGCAAAGATTCTGAATAACCCCGACCCGCGCACATAAGCTTCGGCAGAAGTTCTGAGTGTCCATTTCTCCTGACGCACGCGGAAATCATAGAAAGTATGGATAGTGCTGCTGAAGGATCGGTGGGTTCTACACCTGATAAGTGTACGGATTGGGTGCTGCTTCCATGGTCCTGGCGTTCCGTGCTTGTTCCCGGAGCTGCAGCCCTTTTATCGCTTGCGCTCATCCCGTATGGCGTAGCGATTTTTCGTGTTTTGCAACCTGCTCTTGAAAATGCTCCCCTTCAGCATTTGTTCGCTTTAGCCCTGCAATATGCCAATCCCTTCGCCCCCGTGGTTGTTCTCCTGACGGTCTGGATGTTAGATCGGCGTCGCCGACATTTCCTTCCATACCTCGTGGTTGGCGCTCTTGCGGCGGGAGGTCTGAATAGTGTTATCAAGGAAACTGCGGGACGCCGCCGTCCCGAATGGTCAATCAACTTGGATGCTCATCGCGAAAAGGTCATGCTCGAGCGTGCCCAAAGGCATCCCGACAAGTACATTCCGATAGAACACCGGGATCTGTGGCTTGGCCTCCATCGCAATCGTCTGTGGTTTGCAGATTGGGATGCTTCTTTTCCGTCGGGTCATGCCTGTGCGGCGTTTGCCCTTGCCGCCTTTTTGTGCGCGATGTATCCGGAGGCGCGGTGGATTTGGCTTGGTCTTGCTGTGCTCGCAGCCCTTGCGCGCGTGAAGTCCAGCCACCATTATCTCGAGGACATCCTGATGGGTGGAGCAATCGGCTGGACCGTCTCGTTGTGGGCTTTTTCATGGCGTTGGCCGGGAAGAGTCGGACGCTTTTTGACTGGTTCGAGGTCACCGGCGGAGAGTCACGTCGATACGCGCCAAGCGGACAATGTGATTACAGAAACCATGGTATCGTTTCGCAATCCATGAGTCAGCTGCCGAGGCCGAAATGTTCGCGAGCATAAGTGAGTACCTTAACTTTCGCCGAGGGGGCGATCACGCTTAAGGGATTCGCGCGAACGTGTTTCCGCGGCAACCATCGTCGTCTCGAACCGCATCCTCGCGCGACCTTCCCTATGGGGAGCTTCTGCGCTGCTAACTCCGGGCAGACTTTTCGAGGAGAGTTGCAGCGCTTGTTTGTTAGAACACGACGTAACAAGGACGCTCAGTATCCGCTGCCGCACAGCCCCGCGCATAGAAGTGAGAGAATAGCTGCGACCCCATAGCGTGGCCTGCTGGCATCCTCAGAAGTGGAATCCCCTTACTGATTCATTGTCTCGAGGAACTCTTGGTTTGTCTTGGTTTTTGCGAGCCGCACGAGCAGAAACTCCATTGCCTCAACAGGCGACATTTCTGTCATGACTTTTCGCAATAGCCAGACGCGCTTTAGAACGCCGTCGGGAAGGAGAAGTTCCTCTTTGCGCGTACCACTACGCAGAAGGTCGATTGCGGGAAAAATCCTGCGGTCTGCCAACTTTCGGTCGAGATTGATCTCGCAGTTGCCCGTGCCTTTGAATTCCTCAAAGATCACGTCGTCCATGCGGCTGCCGGTTTCGATCAAAGCTGTGGCTACGATGGTCAGTGAGCCGCCTTCTTCGATATTTCGTGCGGCGCCAAAGAACCGCTTGGGGCGTTGCAAAGCGTTGGAGTCAATTCCGCCGGAGAGAACTTTCCCGGACGAGGGGCACAGCGTGTTGTAGGCGCGAGCTAAACGCGTGATCGAATCGAGGAGAATGACCACATCCCGCCCGTATTCGACCATGCGTTTTGCCTTTTCGATAACCATTTCGGCTACCTGAACATGGCGCTCGGCTGCCTCGTCGAAGGTCGAACTGATGACCTCCCCTTTTACGTTTCGCTCCATGTCAGTGACTTCTTCTGGGCGCTCGTCAATGAGCAGAACGATCAGATAGATCTCAGGGTGATTGGCAGTAATCGCGTTTGCGATTTTCTGCAGGATCACCGTTTTGCCTGTCCGTGGCGGGGCAACGATCAGAGCTCGTTGACCTTTTCCAATTGGAATGAGCAGATCAAGAACGCGGGTCGTCAGGTCCTTTGGGTCATGCTCGAGTTTGATCCGTTGGGTTGGGTAGAGAGGGGTAAGATTCTCAAAAATCGTTTTCTCACGCGCGACTTCGGGGGGCTCGTCATTGATCTTGTCGACTTTCAGAAGCGCGAAATACCGCTCATTGTCCTTGGGGTGGCGGATTTCACCTACGACATGATCCCCCTTGCGCAGGTTAAATCGCCGGATCTGCGAAGGCGAAACATAGATGTCGTCTGGTCCCGGCAGGTAATTGTATCGTGGGGAACGTAGGAACCCAAAACCATCGGGGAGGATTTCCAAAACACCCTCACCCGTGAGAACGTTCGCCTGTGAGTTCTGTTCCTGCTGCTGGGATTTCACCTGAATGATTTTCATGATGAGGTCCTGCTTTCGCAGGTTTGAGTAGCCCTCGATCTGTAACTCTTTCGCAATTTGCGTGAGTTGAGGGACCGTCAGTTTTCGTAGGCTTTCCATGTCCATAGGTGACATTCTCCTTTGCTTCGATTCTCTGTTTTGGCCTGTGGGCAAGGGGCGTACCTCCGACACCCACTTGCAGTGCACAGGCTTTAGGGGTGAAAAACAGGCACTGCAGGCTAACGCGAACGAATCTTGGGTGATCCGTTAAGTCGTCTGCAGAAAGCCAAGCTCTTTGAGTAGCGCTTCGACTTGTGACTGGGTTTCTTGCATTGAACCGCTGTTCCAGATCACGTAGTCAGCTCGTCGAACCTTCTCATCGTCCGAAAGTTGAGCAGCCAACCTTCGGGAAATCTCTTCATCATCCCACCCCGACCGCGCCTTAAGTCTCTCGCGCCGAATCGCGTCATCCGTGGCGACAACCACAACCTTGTCCACCAGTGATTCCATTTGGTTCTCAAACAGCAATGGAACCATCAAGATCACCAATGGGTGCTCACGATATTTCTCAAGTAACTCTAATTCGCGCTCACGAACGCGGGGATGAATAATTTCGTTTAGTACAGTCCGTTTCTTCGGATCCCGAAAAACAAGTTCGCCGAGTTTTGCTCGCGAAATTCTGCCGTCCGGCAGCAAAACTTCCTTTCCGAACGCGTTGAGGATGGCCTCGTAGGCGGCGCCACCGGGCTCTTGAACTTCGTGGGCGATGGAATCTGCGTCGATGACGATCGCCCCCGCAAGTTCCTGAAACATGCGAGCAACAGTGCTTTTCCCGCTTCCAATAGTACCAGTTAACCCCAAGATCACAATACTAAAAGCTCACTCTCGGATGCTTGTGCGGGGGATAAGCTGCACTGGCGTCGCTATAAGTTACAGCCGTTTGTGCAAATCTTATCACATTTTTCTACACCCGCAAGCTTTCCGCTTTGGTCAGTAATGCCAACCAGCGAATCACTGGGAGGCCGTTTTCCAGCCATTCAACTCAGCGCGTTGGTTCAGCCCCGAGCTTTATTGGAGTTTCGCGCATACGCGCTCTAATGCTGCGATCGCGTAATCCACTTGTTCTTTTTGGAGAACAAGTGGCGGGCAGAAACGGATGCTATGGGCACCGCAGCCCAAGATGAGAACTCCTTCGTAGAAGAGGCTGGTCACAATTTTATTGCGCAGATCGGGGGAGGGTTTCCCCTCCTTGTCCACGGCATCGATCCCCACCATCAGACCAAGGCCTCGGGGGTTCGCAAGAATTTTCACTCGCTGGCAGAGTGCGTGGAGCTGCTCGACGAGATACGCACCGACGACGCTCGCATTTTCCATGAGAGATTCTTCGAGAAGATCCAACGTGGCGTTCGCCGCTGCACAAGCAACAGGATTTCCGCCAAAGGTGGAGGCGTGTTGACCGGGTTGCCAGTTCATAATGTCTGCGCGAGCGATGACGGCGCCGAGCGGTAAACCGGAGGCGATACCCTTCGCAGTGCAAATGATGTCTGGCTCGAGGCCAAAGTGCTCGCAAGCGAACATCTTGCCGGTGCGCCCCATGCCGCACTGCACTTCGTCGGCGACCAATACAATCCCGTAGCGAGTGCAAAGCTCGCGCAATTCCAGTAGCCATTGCTTGCTCGGCACAATATAGCCACCTTCACCCTGAATTGGCTCCACAAAGACCGCAGCAAAATTTCCCTCATCAATTACGCGCTTGATCACATTGCGCTCGATGAGCTCAACGGGCTGCTGGTAGTCTACGTGCACCACCCCGCTCAGGAATGGGCCGAAGTTTCTGCGCTGGATATTCTTGCTCGAGGTTAGTGAGAGCGCCCCCATCGTGCGTCCGTGGAATGATCCGTAAAAGGCCAACATCTGATGGCCTCGCGTGTGGTGGCGCGCGAGCTTAATAGCACACTCGATGGATTCAGCGCCGGAATTTGTGAAAAAAACTCGCTTGGGGCCCGAGATTGGGGCGTATTTGGCGAGCCGTTCCGCAAGGCGGATTTGAACCTCATAGTAGAAGTCCGTTCCGCTCATATGCAGGAATTTCGAGGCTTGTTCCTGAATAGCGGCTACGACCTTAGGATGGGAATGGCCGGTCGAACAGACAGCGATCCCGGCAGCAAGATCAAGGTACCGATTTCCGTCGACGTCCCAAACCACGCAACCTTCACCGCGCTCCATCACAAAGCCGTAGTCACGAGTGTAGGAGGGGGACATGATCGCGTGGTCTCTCTCGATCACTGCTTTCGCTTTCGGACCGGGAGGGGTGACCTTGATCTCCGGCAAAAGCTCGTTCACGCTCTGGACCGACACATTTCCCTTTACCATTTTTCCCTTACCCTTTCTTGATTCCCGCAAGTCTTACTCAGCCAACTGCCGCCGGCAAAAGCCGAATTCAACTGAGAACTGAAGTTGGGCCACTGTGGCGCAAGGATGCTATGCTACAAGAATTTTTCGATCTTTGCCTTGCGTTTTTCTTCTTCGAACCACCGCAGGTAGGCTTCACGTTTTTTGAACTGACGATAAGCCTGACGAGCGCTCGTAGGATGTTTCTCGCGCACCAAGATGATGTAAAACCCGCGAGGGGTGGCCACCACGTCGCTGATTTTTCCGATTGGTAATGAGAACGCGACCTTGTCGAATTCTGGATCCATCTTGCCGCGTGAAACGTAACCAAGATCACCACACTTTGGAGCAGAAGCCCGATCCTGTGAGTAGTTCATCGCAAGCTCACAGAAATCGGCTCCGCCACGCAGCTCTTGGACAATTCTCTCCGCAAGCCTGCGGGTCCGCTCACGAGTCTCGGTTGTGGCTTGATTCGGCAACTTGAGCAAAATCGCACTCACCCGAATTTCTTCGTTTGGTGTGTTTGCTTCAGGATGGCTCTTGAGGAAGTTCCGGAGCTCCTCTGGAGTGGGATCTCGCTCATCACGCCCAAAAGTGTCTTCAATTTTCGCGGCAAGAAGCAGCGCTCGAAACGTATCTTTGATCTCGTCAAAAGTGAGGCCATAGGAGACCGCGAGGTCCTGCAACTTCCGTCCCGGAGGGAGCTTCTCGTTCGTTTGGTTGACAGCACGCTCTACTTCTGCATCGGCGACAGAAACTCGTCGGCGCTCTGCAAGCTGCTTGATCAAAACATTGGCGATGAGTTGATCGAGGACCGGTTGGGCGAGGGCGGCTCGCAATCCCGCGGCTTCATCGGACGTCGTGGGAGAAGGAATCTGTGAGAACTGTTGCTGTTCGATCGCAAGGGCAAGCTCTGCAGCGAAACGTCGCTCCGTAATTGTCGTGCCATTCACCACTGCTACATAGCGTTCCCCTGTGGGTAACTGAGGCAGTTTGCTCAAATCCAGCGGGGCAATATCACCGAGTCGAACGGAAGGAAGAGCAGGATGTGTGCCCTTGCCAGAACGAGACGTATTGGCTGCGTTCCCCTGACCTCGCGCACTGAATGGTGCTTGTGACGATGTGCTCCAGCACGGGATGGCCACAACGCTCCAAACAATTGCAGCGCCCACAAACACAAGCCCGAAAAGGTTTGACCACTTCCTGCTGAAATTAATTGCACCCATGGCTATCAACGGATGATAGCGGACCCTAGAAAGCAATGCTTTTTCTAACTTCTCAATCCCTCATCCATACTACGGGCTAGTGCGTACTCAAGGACTTCGCATTCCGCGAATTTCGGAAGTCGCGACAATACTTTGTCTCGTTAGCGTTAGATTCTCCAGACTTCGCACGCAATGTTGGCTTCATCTTACATCGAACAGGACCACAGCTCTGAGTTAGCGGATCATCGGCTCACGATTCGCTTACTGAGGTTTGTTCGACCCTACTGGAAACTGATCGTACTCTCGAGCGCGGTCTCGTTAGCAATGGCGGTGCTTCAGCTCGTGGGCCCGTACCTTGTCAAGCTTACGATCGACAATTACATTGCGGCGGGTGATGTCCTGGGGATTGCGCAAATGAGCGCGCTTTATCTTCTCACCGTCGTTGTCGGTTTCTTTCTCGAGTACTGGCAGGGATGGCTCATCGCATTTGTGGGCCAAGAAGGAATGCGTCGCCTGCGTCATGAGCTTTTTGCTCACCTGCAGAAGCTTGACCTCGCATTTTTTGATCGCAATCCAGTGGGACGCCTTCTCACGCGCGTCACGAGTGATGTGCAAGCCCTCAACGAACTTTTCAGCCAAGGCGTGATGACAGTCGCAGGGGACATCTTTTTGTTGATTGCCATTGTCGTGCTTATGCTCAAGACAAGCCACATCCTGACACTTCTCGTGTTTACGACTGCTCCCCTTGTGCTTATTGCCGGTCATTTGTTTAGCACGCATGTGCGTGCGGGCTACAGTGAGGTGCGCGCAAAACTTTCCCAGCTCAATGCGTTTGTTCAGGAATCTCTCGGAGGGATAAGAACCGTTCAAACTTACAACCGCCAGAAAGCGATGGGGGAGAAGTTCGCGGCGATTAATGAGGAATTGCGCCGGGCGCACATGCGCACAGTTTTCGCGCATGCAATCTTCCTCCCAGCAATCGAATTAATTGCCGCAATCGCACTTGCGCTCATTCTTTGGCGGGGCGGGATCGGATCGCTTGACGGCTCGATCACTTTGGGGACGGTCTACCTATTCATCCAATACACGCAGCGCTTTTTCCAGCCCATCAAGGATCTGAGCGATAAATTTAACATTTACCAAACCGCCATGGCTGCTGCCGAGCGAATTTTCAAACTGCTCGACACTCAGCCACGGATTGTTTCGCCACCGAACGCGATCAAAGTCTCTCGCATGGAACGCTCCATAACTTTCGAAAATGTCTGGTTTGCTTACCAAGGCGAGGAGTGGGTCCTACGCGATGTCAGTTTCGAAGTTCGCCGTGGCGAGACCGTCGCAATCGTAGGTCCGACGGGAAGTGGCAAAAGCACGATTTTGAATCTGCTCGCGCGTTTCTACGATGTGCAACGGGGGGCGATTCGTATCGATGGCACAGATATTCGGAAGATGGACTTGCACTCTCTTCGAAGCCTGCTCGCGATTGTTCTTCAAGACGTCTTCCTATTTAGCGGAGATATTGCGTCAAATATCCGATTGGGAAGGGACAGCATTTCGATGGAGAAAGTTCGTGAAAGTGCACGGTACGTAAACGCTGCACTCTTCATCGAGAAATTCCCGGAGAACTATCGCCATGAGGTGCGAGAACGGGGGGCAACATTGTCGGTGGGGCAGAAGCAGCTCTTGGCCTTTGCGCGAGCATTAGCTTTCGATCCACAAATTCTGCTACTCGATGAAGCAACGGCGAGCATTGATACGGAAACCGAGCTGATCATTCAAGATGCCCTGCAAAAGCTTCTCCACGGTCGAACCTCTATCGTGGTTGCGCATCGTCTGTCGACCATTCGCCATGCCGACAAGATTATCGTGTTGCATCATGGGAAGGTGCGGGAAGTAGGTACACATACCGAGTTGCTCTCGCGGAATGGCCTCTACCGCAGGCTTTACGAACTGCAATTTCGCGACGGTGCTCAAGGAGGGCAAGACACTTCCGAGAAGTCTTCCGCCCCTCTCATCGCGTCGACATAAAGGGCGCGATCTTCAGCACTCCTTCAGAACGGTTTCAAAAATCTCGAGCGCGGTGCTACACTCCTGTTCACTTACGATCAAAGGGGGACTGAACCGCACGACGCGCTCGTCGAGCAGCGTAGTCTCAAGGATGAGCCCACGTTCGCGACAGTCCGTCACTACCTTGCGGGCAAGCTGAGAATCCATGAGCTCGACCCCGATCATAAGCCCTGTCCCACGCACTTCTCGCACACGCTCGTCTCGAAGGCAAATCTTCTGCAGCCCCTCCATCAGCTTCTTGCCCATGCGTCGGGCGTTGCTTAGTAGACGCTCGCTGCGGATGGTGCGGATCACCGCTAACCCAGCTGCGCACGAGACTGGATGTCCACCAAAAGTGGTGATATGCGAAAAGGGCGGCTCAGCGGCAAACCTCCGAAGCATCTCTCGTTCGCCGACCAAGGCACCGAGAGGATACCCACCGCCCAAAGCTTTTGCCATGGTGATCAAGTCGGGGGTAACGTTGAAAAGAGTGGCCGCAAACCAATCGCCGACGCGTCCCAATGCGGTTTGTACCTCATCAAAAATTAGCAAAGTTCCAGTAGCAGTGCATCGCTGCCGCAGACTTTGTAAAAAACTTGGCAATGGAACCCGAATTCCTCCCTCGCCTTGCACTGGTTCCACAAGCACCGCTGCAATATCCTCAGTGATCTTCTCCAGATCATCAACCTTGCCAAATTCCAGAAATGTGACAGGAAGAAGGATATGCTGGTAAGGGTGGCGAAATGACTCGTCCCCAAAACAGGACGCCGCTCCCACCGTGTCCCCGTGATAAGCCTTGTGAAACGCGCAAAACCGGCGCCTACCGGTCAACTTTGCAGCAAGCTTAAGTGCCGCATCGTTTGCCTCGGCCCCAGTAGAGAGAAAGTAGACGCAATTCAAATTCTCCGGCGCGATCTCCGCCAAAGCCCGAGCCAACTTCACTTGAGGCTCTTGAATGTGTTCGCCATACACCATCGTGTGGGCATATCGCTCAATTTGTTGCATCACCGCGGCTTGGATCGCCGGGTGATTATGCCCAAGATTGTTCACAGAGATGCCCGAAATAAAATCGAGATATGCCCGCCCCGCTCGGTCGTAGAGATAACACCCCTTCGCGTGACTCACTTCGAATGCAGTCGGGAAAGGCGATGTCTGGCACACGTAGCGCAAAAATGACTCGTGCAAATCGCCGTGTTGCGAGCTCATCTGTTGTCCGCCTTGAGGGTCTGTGTTGTATTCTCACGTGAGAATTGAGAATCAGGATGAAGCTGATGGTGCCGTTGTCTTTTGTGCAAGCACGATTCTGGTGGAGGCTGCTGAGAAATCACGAGCCGGGAAGCGGCGGGAGTCGGAGAGCCGCCTTTTGTGCGAGCAATCACAGGTTTTGCTGGAAAACCTCTTGCTTTGGTAGCAAAGCTCTGTCACGAATGCTCTGGCTGGAAACCGGTACCAAGCTTCGATTGTCGTCTTACATAGAAGCTTTGTACAAAATTACTTGAAGATCTTACGGCTAACCCCAAATAACCCAACTAATTAGCAGGTTTAGGGTTGGGTGAGGGAAAGGGATGCAGTAGGGCTGGACGATGGCCTATCTCGCACCAAAATCAAAAAGAGAAGTGGTTCGTGACGTGACTTCGGGCCGTCGTGCACCAAAATCACGGGATCACCGTGGCCGTCGTCGTCGTTCGCCATTGCTGTTTTTGTTTTATCTCATTGGGACCTCCCTCGCGGTTTGGGCGATAGCGCAAGCTTCCTACCAATGGGTCTTGGACCAACCGTATTTCCGCCTCCGTACCCTAAAAATCGTGGGAGTATCCAAACCACTCGAAGATGAGCTTCGTTCGCTGACGAGCGAGCTCTTAGGTCCTAACCCAAATTTGTTAGCAATTAACCTCACCAAACTCCAGCGCGACTTGGCGGCGTATCCTAAAATCCGGCAACCACGCGTGTCTATTTCGTATCCCGATACCTTACTTGTTAGTGCTGCAGAACGTGTGCCCGTCGCCATCGTCAGTGCGGACGGCTTCTATCTTGTGGATCGAGAAGGATACGTTGTGGATCGGGTACGGCCTGCCGCATTGCGCGAGTATGATTTACCCTACATTACAGGAATAGCCGGTAGTGAAGTGGAAGTGGGCAAGCAGATTCCCAACGTCGTCCTCCGGCGCGCACTTGAACTGGTAGAGACGTTACGTGACCGAAATCCAGAATTGTATTCGTGGCTGTCTGAGGTCAACCTTGCGAAGGATCCCGTTGCCCAGTTTGACAATATCACAGCTCGTCTGCGGGGCGGAATGGAAGTGCGGTTCGGAGATAAGAACCCAGTGGAGAAATTGCCCGCGCTGGACTTCTTCGTGCAGCAACAAAAGCAGCAGGGGAACGACCCATTTTCGCTCGCGTATGTCGATCTGCGGTTTCGCAATCAGATCGTTTACATGGATCGTGCGACCGCGCTCGCCCTTCGGGCTGGGCTGCTTGAGGATATCGAGGCGACAGCAAAAGAGAGCGAGGCGGCCGAAAAGAAAAAAGATTCTCATGCAGACAAAACGGCATCAAATGCACGTTCAGCATCATTTGGCGGGCCAGCCTCAGAGAATCAAAACCCCCAAACAAAACGAAAAAGCGAATCGGTACGTAGTGAGAATCGTAGCCGACAGGCAGGCAATGTGGAAGATGGAACAATCGAATTCTCTCACGAACCCAGCGTGGTTTCTGATCTACAACCCGAAGTACCTCAGCGCCGTTCTCGGTTTTTCTTCTGGCGGAGGCAGGCCTCTCAGACTCGCCAGCCCATTCTTTTGGCCCCAGTTGATGACCAGTCGGAGTGACGAGGAGAGAGTGTGAATGGGAAAAAAGCGAATTGTCACGGGGCTCGATATCGGTACAACCAAGATCTGTGCGATCCAAGGTTATATTGACGACAAGGATCAGATCAACATCATTGGATTTGCGCCCCGCCCCTCTTATGGTTTGCGTTGCGGCAAAGTCGTCGACATTGAGCAAACGGTAGCTTCCATCCAGAGTGCCGTGCAAGCATGTGAGGAAAACTCCGGCTACCGCATTCGCGAGGTGTTCGTCGGCATCGCCGGGAATCACGTGCGCAGCCTAAACGTCAGTGGGGGAATCGAGATTGCAAATCCCCAGCGTGGGGTCACGGAAGAGGACCGGCGTAAAGTCATTCAGCGCACGATTGAAAAGTTGCCGCGTCAGGAAGGAGAAACTATTCTCCACTGCATTCCTAACAGCTACAGTGTCGACGATGCTCACGGTGTGCAGAATCCGATCGGTATGACCGGCAACCAGCTCACAGTCCACATGCACATCGTCCTTGCGGATACCTTTAGCATGGGCAACATTACGCGCTGTATACAGCGCGCGGGAATTACTCCACGAGAAACCGTGCTTGAAAGTCTTGCAAGCGCTGTTGCGACTCTAACACCCGAGGCACGGAAGGCGGGTGTCATCCTACTCGACATTGGCGGGGGAACCACCGATATCGCGGTGATTGATAATGATAGCGTGATTTTCACTGGTGTTGTGCCATGCGGGGGCGACAACGTGACACGCGACATATACAAGGTGCTTCATTGTTCCCCTGAAGAGGCCGAAAATTTGAAGATTCGTTCAGCACAAGCAACTTCGCGGGGGGTTGATCCGACGGAAGTGGTCGAATACACGGATGTGCTCGCGGACAAGACTCGTACGGTCTCTCGCGCATTTCTTTGTGAAATTGTCGAAGCTCAGCTTGAGCTGATTTTTACAAAGGTGCGTGACTTGCTTACGGCAGCACGCATTGACCAGCGCCTCAAAGCAGGCGTGGTGCTGACAGGGGGAACCGCCCTACTCAAAGGCATCGAAGATGTTGCTGGTCGTGTGCTCGACAAAAGTGATGAGGTCGTGGTGCGCTATCCCGATTGTATCCACGGGTTGAAGAATGCTGTAAAATCCCCTGCCTACTCGACCTGTGTTGGTCTGGTAATGGGGGCACTGCGAAACGATCCCCTTGTGGCCTATCCAATACACCATGAGAATGTGGTAAGCCGTTTCATCGAGCGTATGCGACGAATTTTTGATACCTATTTCTATTGAGGCACACGAAGAAGTTTGAGTGGGGAAGAAATAGGACTTTAGTCCGTGAAGGTGGTGCGGGCGAGAGGACTTGAACCTCCACTCCTTGCGGAACCGGATCCTAAGTCCGGCGCGTCTGCCATTCCGCCACGCCCGCTCGGAAGGGTCCGGCAAGAATTTACCCTCTCGTCTCCCCACGTATTCGGTTCCGATTGACTCTCATCAAACACTACGAAACAGACTTCCCTCATGTTGAGACGAGGCCGTTTTTATCGTGCGTTGCTGCTCGCTGTTGTCACAAGTGTGCTCTACTTTTTCGTGACAGGTCAAAGCCCATTGGGCTTTGCTTCCCCCACAGCAGGAGAGTCCGTGACTACTGCTCCCGCGATGGAGTCATCGCCGCATTCCAGTTCCACGACTGGGGTGCCAGAATCGAAGGCCGATAAACCTCATGCCGCGGGGCTGGTGGAGGAAGTCCTCATTGTCCTGATCTTAATTCTGCTCGCTGCGAAAGTGGGCGGCGATTTGTTTGAGCGGTTTGGGCAACCGGCTGTCCTGGGAGAACTGATTTTCGGCATGGTGCTCGGCAATCTCTCTCTATTCCACATGCCGTTTTTGTCCGACTCACTCGACCGCATTGTTCATGACCCAACCGTAGATTTGTTCATTACCGTCATCGCCGAAATCGGAGTGATTCTGTTGCTCTTCGAGGTTGGTCTTGAAGCCACTGTTCGCGAGATGGTGTCCGTTGGGCCATCATCGCTTCTCGTGGCGTGCTTAGGGGTCGTAGCGCCAGTAGCGCTTGGTTTTCTCGTGGGCGAAATCTTTCTGCCTCAGGAACCGTGGACAGTGCATTTATATCTGGGGGCAGTGCTTGCAGCCACAAGTGTTGGCATTACGGCACGCGTGCTATCGGACTTAGGGAAAATGCAACTGCGCGAGGCTAAGATTGTCTTGGGGGCCGCAGTCATCGACGATGTCCTCGGCCTCATCGTGCTTGCAGCGGTCCAAGGCATTATTACTGCCGTGAACTCTGGACAAGAGATCAGCCTCTGGGCGGTCGCGTGGATTGTCGTAAAGGCTCTCCTTTTCTTCATCCTTGCCATTGCTCTTGGATTGACTGTTTCACGGAAACTGTTCCACTGGGCAACGTATTTGCGTGGAAAAGGGATTCTACTCACTGTCACGCTAATTTGGTGCTTTGCGATTTCCTATATCGCCGCAAAGATTGGATTAGCTCCGATTGTTGGGGCTTTCGCAGCGGGGCTCGTACTCGAAGAAGCGACTTTCCTCAACTGGGAGGGGCGCGAAGAACCTTTGGAAAAGCTTCTGAAGCCGGTCTGTGACTTTCTTGTTCCGGTGTTCTTCGTCCACATGGGAATGAAAGTCCAACTTGCAGTATTTGCCCAGTGGCACGTTCTGGGATTCGCTCTTGCTCTCACTGTTGCAGCTATCGCCGGAAAGCAAATCTGCGCTCTCGGTGTCTTAGAAAAAGGGCTCAAACGAATGGTTGTGGGTTTGGGCATGGTCCCGCGAGGCGAGGTAGGACTCATCGTCGCGAGTATCGGCGCCGCAATGCGAACGCCCGAAGGGCACAGCGTGATTGCTACCGACACCTTCTCCGCGATCGTCATTATGGTCGTTGTGACCACTATGATGACCCCACCTCTCCTGAAGTGGGCTCTCTCTCGACGCAATGGTAAAACCGCATAAATGAGTGAGGGGTCACGCTCTGCCAGTATTGCGGGCAGTTCGACGTGCTTTGAGGATCTTTTTGGTGTGGTTGAATTCAAAGATGCGCTTTAGCCCCAAGAGGGTAAGGTCCTCTCGACTTTCTTTGACCAACCGAGAGCGGTGGGTCACAAGGCCTGCAAGGCCGCCCGTGGCAATAACTGCCGTCCGATAGCCGAGTTCTTCCCACATTCGTTCGATGAGATAATCCACCGAGCCAACAAGTCCGTTGAGCAAACCCGAGCGGATGCTTTCGACGGTTGTTCGCCCAATGACATGATGGGGTTCATGTGGAGCAACGCGCGGTAGGCGGGCGGTACGTTTTGCCAAGGCCTCCGCACTCATCTCAAGGCCGGGCAAGATTGCCCCGCCCAAGTACTCTTTTCGTTTGTTCACCACATCAAGCGTGATAGCCGTACCCACATCTACGATAATTGTAGGAGCTCCGACGAGCTCAACTCCAGCTACTGCGTTGGCGAGACGGTCCACACCCACTTCATTCGGTTTTGCATAGCGGTTTTTGACAGGCATCGGGACCGTGTAAGTGACATGGAAGGGGACACGTCCGAATACGCGCTGTAAGGCATCATTCAATGTGTCAGAGAGTACCGGTACGACGCTTCCAATGACCACGCCTTCTATGCATTGCACATCTACCGCGCTATGGGCCAGCAACGCCTCAAGTAACACGGCGTACTCATCCACTGTCCGTCTGGTGTCGCTGGCTGCGCGCCAGAAACGAACGCACGAGTCTCCATCAAAAAGCCCAAGAGCGATGTTTGTATTTCCAATATCAACGGTAAGAAGCATTCGTGGTTACCTTTAACCTCCGTTGCCTTTCGCTATGGCTTTGGCTCTATAAAGCGCAGTTCCCGGATATCACCCGCATACACTTCGCGGGTGCGTCCCGCTGAATCCCGTACCAGAAGTGCCCCGCCGGGAGCAATTCCTAAAGCGACTCCCATAATTTCGGTCTCTGGGAGGACAATCTTCACCAGTCGCCCAATGGTGTAGCACAACTCATTCATCCGTCGGGTGAGGGGGGCAATATCTCCTAATTCCCACCACCGACTCAGCTTTTCGAGAATGGCCCGAAGTACGCGGGGCCGCTCAAACTGCCGCTGGGTCTCACAAAAAAGTGACGTTGCTTGGCATTCGGCTGGGGACGGCAGCTCGTCGCGAGTCTGATTTACGTTCACGCCAATTCCTACAAGAAACCATTCATGTTCGCTGCCAGAATTCTCGAGCAAGATACCCGCAATCTTACTGTCGTGCACGTACACATCGTTTGGATACTTCACGCGCGCCGGTATTTGCGCTGCCTCCTGCAGTCCCTCGCAAACGGACAATGGAGCGGCAAGGCTCAGCCATTGGGCGACATGCTGGCTCCTCGTCGCAAGAGAGCGTTGTGCTTTGAACGGGAAAGCGTTGGCACTTAGAATCAGGGTGAATAGTAAAGACCGTTGCGGAGGACTTACCCATGCACGCTGGTATCGTCCTCGACCGGCAGTCTGGTAGTCTGCGAGAACAATCGAGCCGTGGAGAGCGGCTGAGTACCCAGACTTGAGAAGAAGTTGGTGCGCCCACGTCGAAGTCGAATCAATTTCTGGAAAAAAGTAAACACGGCTGATGAGCGGAAGATCGGCGATCGCGGCAGCGAAATCCTCTCCTGCGCCACTATGTTTGCGTTTGCTGGCTTCAGCCTCTTTCATCGTGAGAATCGCGAGTCCAAATCAGGCCTTCAGTGCCTCGGCCCCACTCACGATTTCAATAATCTCCTTCGTGATTGCCGCTTGGCGTACTTTGTTCAACCTGAGCGTGAGTTTGTCCGTAAGCTCTTCGCAATTGCGTGTTGCCCCACTCATTGCCACCATTCTGGCGCTGTGCTCAGCAGTGAAGGTTTCTGCTAACATGATAAAGATTTTACTTCGAACGAAGCGCGGCAGCAAGGCCTGAAGGACAGCATCGGGTGAGGGCTCCAGCAGGTATTCTCGTACCGAACTTCGGGTTTCCGTCTCCTGCCCTGTGATAGCCCGCAGTGGCAAAATGGGCTCCAGAGCAGGCCGATACACCAGTGTGGAGATAAATTTGTTGTAGAGCAACAGAACCTCGTCGGTCTCCTCGTTTAGGAAACTCTCCATAAGGCGATCAGCGATTTCGTTTGCTCGTTGCGAGGAGATTCTGGCATTGAGGTCGGTCACCGCCCACGCAATCTGCCATTTCTTCGTCCGAAAGTAGTCGAACCCCTTTTTTCCAATGCACACGAGAGCTACGTTTTCAGGATTTTCCCGCAGGAATTGTTCGGCTTGTTTTATGATTTGCGCGTTGAACGCTCCGGCAAGCCCGCGGTCGGCAGTCACAACAACAAGCCACCTTTGCCGCAGCTCCCGCTGAGCAAGAAGGGGGTGTGCGACGGTGCCGCTTGCACTGAGGCGAGCTAACACGTCCGTAAGCTTGGACGCGTAAGGCCTTCCTGCAAAAAGCGCATTTTGTGCACGGCGCAACTTTGCCGCGCTAACCATTTCCATCGCGCGCGTAATCTGCTTGGTGTTTCGAATTGTCCGCAGGCGTCGCCGCAGCGCCTTTAGATTCTCGGCCATTTCCGAACCTTTCTGAAACGTAGTTCGTGGTGATAAACTGATGAACGTCAATCAACGAAAACATGCCAACGGATTTTCCGCGAACCGCGACCGTTGTGGTCCTAATTACTATCAAGGCAAAATTTGATTTGGCAAGGACTTGTTAGAATTCCCAACTAAGAAGGCCAACCATGAGACAGAAAAGACTGCTTCTGATTTTTGGTACGCGTCCGGAGGCGATAAAACTCGCTCCCATTGCCATCCAAGCCCAAGCGATCGAACCAAGGGCTGAGGTGAGGATTTGTGCAACAGGGCAGCATAACGAGTTGCTGAAGCAAGCGTGCGACGTCTTTGGACTGCAGCCGCACCATTGGCTTGGCGTGATGATACCCAACCAAACCTTGCCGCAACTCACTGCCCGATTGTTCGAGACACTGCCGCCCATCCTTGCCGAGGAGCGACCGGATTGGGTGATTGTGCAGGGTGACACTACCAGTGCATTTGTGGGAGCAATGTGTGCGTTCTATGAACGCATTCCCGTGGCTCACGTGGAAGCAGGTCTACGCACCGCCGATCCCTACGCGCCGTTTCCTGAAGAAATCAATAGGCGCCTAATTAGCCATATTGCCCAGTACCACTTTGCCCCAACTCAACAAGCCCGAGTGAATCTGCTACAGGAAGGGATATCGCCGGACCGTATCTATGTGACCGGCAACACGGTTGTGGACGCCGTTCAATGGGTGCTGCGTCAAGAACTGCCGATTTCGGAACAGATTCGCAGCATCATAGCTCGCCGATTTGTGCTCATCACACTTCATCGGCGTGAAAATTTTGGTGCTCCACTGAGGGCTGTCCTAATGGCCTTGCGGAAGCTTGCAGAACAACATCCGGAAGTCGAATGGGTGTTCCCCGTACATCCGAATCCGAACGTGCGTGATGTTGTCCGTGAGTTGCTTGACCCGTGCGCGAATGTCCAAGTGATCGAGCCGCCCGATTACCCTTCCTTCCTGACTTTGCTCAAGCACGCAACCCTCGTAATTACGGATTCGGGTGGGGTACAAGAAGAAGCTACCGCGCTTGGGAAAGAGCTTCTCATCACGCGTGAAGTGACGGAAAGACCGGAGGTTTTGGAAACGGGGAGGGCGCACATTGTTGGCACAAATGCGGAGAGACTTATTCAAGCCGCACAAGAATGCCTCGCGCGGACAAAAGTCGTTCACCCACCGACTTCGATTCACCAAAACCCCTTTGGCGATGGCCACGCTGCAAGGCGGATTTTGGAAGTACTGCTGGAACGATAATCGCGACGCAACCGACGTTTTTGGGCGTTTTTCAATATGGTGTGACTGCAAGAGAGCTGAGCAAGAAAACGTCCTACGTCCAAGCTTGACGAAGGCGCAATCCTCGAGGGCAATGGGGTCATGCATGTTCTGAAATATCCAAACCGTGGTTGGATCGAAGTCATTTGTGGAAGTATGTTTAGCGGTAAGAGCGAAGAGCTTATCCGGCGTCTGCGCCGCGCTCAGATTGCCCGCCAAAAGGTTATTGCTTTCAAGCCTCAGATCGACACCCGCTATAGCGAAAGTTGCATTTCCTCCCACTCACAACAGCAGATTCCGTGCGTTACGATTGGGGCAGCAGCAGATATCTACCGTTATCTTGAGCCGGATACTGAAGTTGTTGGAATTGACGAGGTTCAATTTCTCGGTTCCGAAATAGTTGCCGTGTGCGAGGAGTTGGCAAACCGAGGGATCCGAGTGATTTGTGCTGGGCTCGATCAAGATTACCGCGGCCGTCCGTGGCATCCTGTGCCTGAACTCATGGCGGTTGCGGAGTACGTTCAAAAAATGCTCGCTATTTGCGTGGTGTGTGGTGCTCCTGCCCACCGCACCCAACGAAAAGTACAAAACAAAGACCTTGTCCTGATTGGCGCAGGTGATGCATACGAGGCGCGATGTCGTTATTGCCACACAATTCCAGACGCCGTACAAGAAGAGCTTTTCCCCGATACCTCCGCGGGAGTTGAGGCTGGGCCGAATGACACGTAGGCAGCAGCGTTAGGCTTTCCGGTCGAGAGCGAAGACCCGCTCGATCCCCTCGATAAAGCGGTCCACCATAGCTTCCATTGTTAGGTGAGCGATGGACGGGTAGATCTTGGCCCGCCGTGCAGGGTCGCTAAACTGTTCAAAAATCTTAGGCAGTTGCTCAGCAAACTCTTCGGGCGTGGTCGACGCCGGCAGGATTACTGAATTCTCAGGGGTCAAATACTCAATCTCAGGGCTATGGATTGGCAGGTCGAAGGCAACCACTGGCAAGTCAAAACACATTGCGGTTAGCGGGGCCAAGCCTACTCTGCCCGGAATGACGTAGACATCGGAGGCCAATAAGATTCTCGACAGTTCCGCGTCCGGCAGTGCTCCAAAATAATGAACGGTTCCTTCTGGAAACGCTTCCTTCGCCAGGGATTCGAGTTTGTTCCCGAAATCACCCCCACCCGAAACAAAGAGAGTTGCCATGGGATCTACCGCTTGCCATCGACGAAACGAATCCAAAAGAAATTCAACCCGCTTGCCTTGGATGAGTCTTCCCACGTAGATCAGCACATGCCGGTCACTGACCCCCAACTCTGACCGAACGGC
Organism: Candidatus Sumerlaea chitinivorans; assembly: GCA_003290465.1. Classification (GTDB taxonomy): domain Bacteria; phylum Sumerlaeota; class Sumerlaeia; order Sumerlaeales; family Sumerlaeaceae; genus Sumerlaea; species Sumerlaea chitinivorans. Next base: position 1,245,421 of record CP030759.1, on the reverse strand, counting down.
CCCACGCTTATCTTTTAGAGCAAGATAGTCGCGACGTAGAGCGAGAGTATCTATTGTGTTGTTCAGACTAATGACGCGATCTTCTGGCCAACCGTGAGCAATGAGCCACTCCTTTTCACCCGGCGTGTAAGCAAAAAAAAGGTCAGCACACCTTATCATTCGCTGTTTTATCCATTCCAAGAGGCGCTTGGGCGGAGACTGCTCTTCTTTAGGAATGCTCCGATGACGACTGATACCCCAGAAAATGCGTTTTTGGCCAAAACCTTTCCACATTAAGGTCGCCGGATAAGTCAGGTTCTTAAGATATGTGTCAGTGATCAGAAGGTCGGCTTGCCGTGCCGCAAGAAAAAAAGTCTGCCAAACAACGTCATCTCGTTGCGGATGCAGGAAAAACGACCGTACATCGAGAATGGGGAATTTAAACTGAGACGGCGTGATGGGAACTTTAAAGAATCGCTGGTAACGCTTCGGGCACGTATCGAATACAACACGAAATTCCCAGTCCCGCGGCCGACGTTCCTCAAGTAGTTCATAAAAGCGAACTCGGTAATGGGGAATTGAGTTCTGGTGAGCGATAAGAACCTGCTTGGGTTTCATGCTCTTTAAAGAGCCTACCTTCTCCCTATTCTGAGGCAGCGCCAAAGCACCAAGGCCGATTGCCATTCGCCGGCGAGAGTAAGGTCAAAACACTCATTTACTCCCAGCGCAGCACCGCACCTGTGTCCGCGCTTGTGGCCATTGCCATATAGCGGCCCAGCCAACCGCGGCGGAGTTCTTCGGGCAAGCGAGATTTCCATCCACCAGCTTTCTCCAGTTCTTCGCGCCTCCGAGCAATTTCCTCAGGGCTGAGCCGCACGTTGAGCTTGTGGTTCGGTATATCAATATCAATAATATCGCCGTCCTTAAGAAGACCAATCACACCACCAGCCGCAGCTTCGGGCGAGACGTGCCCAATGCATGCGCCGGCAGTGCCCCCACTGAAACGCCCGTCGGTAACAAGCGCGCACTTGTCGCCAAGGCCCATGCCCTTGATGTAGGACGTTGGAGCAAGCATTTCCTGCATGCCAGGGCCACCCTTCGGCCCTTCGTTTCGAATCACCACCACATCTCCGGGCTTCACCTTACCGCTTAAAATTCCCTTACACGCATCCTCTTGCGACTCGAACACAACCGCGGGGCCGCTATGGACAAGCATTTTGGGGTCGACGCCAGCTGTTTTCACGACAGCACCCCGTTCGGCAAGGTTGCCATACAGAATCGACAATCCGCCTTCGGGGGAGTATGCATTCTGAACGGTACGAATTACATCGAACGCATCAAAAGGCATGGAATCCGCAGCCCGCACCGCCGTCTCGGGCTCAGGCTCCTCATGGCCGCTCCGCACGCGTTGAGTTTCCTCTTGAAGAATTGCAACCACCTCATCACGCAAGCGCCCGGTCGGGATGCTTCCCCGCTCTGTCTGAATCCGACCGATTTCACAACATTCTGGGGACCGTACTGAGTACTTCCTGATGTTGTCCCCAAGTGTTTCGCCGGTCACCGTCAGGCAGCTTTCAGTAAGTAACCCAGGCTTGCCCTGCAAGATTTCCCACAGAATTGTGTGAATGCCACCCGCCCGTGCCACATCTTCGACGTGGTACTTCGACGAGGGGGACACCTTGCACAGGTTGGGTGTTTTGCGAGAGAGTTCGTTTACGCGATCCATCGTGTACTCAATGCCCGCCTCGCGGGCGATCGCGAGTAGGTGCAGGAGCGTATTTGTTGAGCCTCCCATCGCCATGTCCAAGATCATCGCATTGTCGAAGGCCTCAAGCGTAGCGATATCGCGTGGTTTAATATCTCTCCGGAGCAGCTCCATGATCTGGAAAGCTGCCCACCGGTACAGCTTTAGGCGCTCGCGATTTGTGGCCAAAACTGTCCCGTTACCTGGCAACGCCATACCTAATGCTTCGCACAGGCAATTCATAGAATTCGCCGTGAACATTCCGCTGCACGAGCCACAGGTTGGGCAGCCCGCGTCTTCGCGTTGTTTCAACTCTTCGTCCGAGATTTGGTTCGCTTGGCGTGCGCCCACCCCTTCGAAGACACTGATTAAGTCCACGGTTTGGCCGCTTGCTGTGCGACCGGCTTCCATCGGCCCACCGCTGACAAAAATGGTGGGGATATTGCACCGCATCGCGCCCATGAGCATGCCGGGGACAATCTTATCACAGTTTGGGATGCAAATCATTGCATCGAAGCAGTGGGCGCGGATCATGGTTTCCACGGAATCTGCGATGAGTTCGCGCGACGGCAACGAATACTTCATGCCTGTGTGTCCCATAGCAATGCCGTCATCCACGCCAATGGTGTTGAAGACAAAAGGCACGCCACCAGCCTGGCGCACACAGGCCTTAACGTATTCGCCGACCTCTTTAAGGTGGACATGACCAGGTATAATGTCCACGTAAGAGTTCGCAATCGCGATGAACGGCTTATGCATGTCTTCATCGCGGACGCCGGTTGCTTTCAGGAGTGCACGGTGGGGAGCACGCTCTAAGCCCCGCTTAATGGTGTCACTACGCATGTTTGCACCTCGATGCAATAATTTCGAGTGTACAACCCCTGAGCGGCAGCTATTTGACAACCATTTTTTTGGTCTTCGTCGGTTTTGCAGAACTTGCTTTCCCGCTGGAGGCTTTCTTGGCAGGCGCCTTGGAGTGCGCTACCGATGCAGATTTCGAGGCCTTTGTGACGCTGCTTGAAATTTGACGCTTTCCAGTTGCCGAAGCGACAACCTTTTGGGCGGCTGGACGTTTTTTACTCAGGCTGCCACCACCAATGTCTCGTCGGCTGATGACACGCCCCGTGGCGTCGAGCGCTACCTCTTCATATTTGCGTCCGAAGAGGGACTTTTTCTCGCGAATTGTCTTTCGCACGATGGTCGCATCCGCAATTGCTTGCGCCGCAGGAGCTTGTTCGTCAATTGGCGCAAAGATTGTGGAGAAATCGACAGGACGCCCTTTTGTGGCTCGAACATAGTTGAGGATACCCGTGGCGATCGCCTTGGCCTCCAGCTTGTTGTAGGCAAGCGACTGAAGCCGAAGGTCCTCACTCGGATTACTCATAAACGATGCCTCAACTAAGACCGCCGGCATCTTTGCCTTCTGTAAAATCCGATAGGTTCCCGGTCTTGCCCCGGCGCATGGAGTACCCAGGTAACGTGACACCGCAGAAGCCACGTTATCAGCCAACGAGGCTGCACTGGGCATGCCGGCGGGGAAGAACGTCATCGTATAATTTACTGAGGGGTCATTTGCCTCGTTGTGGTGAATGCTCACGAAAATATCGGAGTTTGTCGAGTTCGCCAAATTGGGGCGGAAATCCAGTTCGTCTCGTTTATCGCCGCAGTTCGTACAACGCTCATCCGAAGTTCGAGTCATAATGACGTCGGCCCCGGCAGCTTCCAGGTATTGCCGCAGCAAGAGCGCAACGCGCAAATTCACATCGCTTTCGGTTTGGCCCGTAACCACGCCGCGTGTTCCGCCGGTGTAGAGGATCTTGTCCCATTTTTCTTGTCCGCCATGGCCGGGATCGATGCAAATGCGAATTCCTTCCAAAGGTTTGTGGGCTGATGCATAAGCCGAAATGGGTGCCCGACTCGGGGCGGCAATTGTCGGAACCATGGGTTGGACACGGAGCACTGCCATGGGGGCCTCACGAGGGGTTTCCACAGTGGCAACGCGCGGCTCTTCAAGCGAGGGGCTCATGACCATGGCCGTCAGCACGGCTGCCACGAGAGCAAATCTCAACGTCTGCATGGCTCGGATTGCTCCTGAGTTTCATATACTGTACTCAATGACAATGCTCACCTCTATTAGTAGCGTCTGATGCAGTCAAGCGCTGAATAACGCCTCAGAGCTCACGTGATTCAATTTTATCCCACAGGTGACATCGCACGAGGTGGTTTTTGTCGGCGTGCGTGAAAGCAGGGATTTCGCTCTTACACCGAGCCTCTGCAAATTCACAACGAGGATGAAATCGGCACCCGCTCGGGAAATGGCGAGGGTCTGGCACTGTTCCCGGAATGCTGTAGAGAGTTAGCCGACTTTTTCCGTGCTCCATTTTGGGGAGCGAACGAAGCAGGCCCAAAGTGTATGGATGGAGGGGACGCGAGAAAAGAGTGTAGACGTCGGCCTGCTCGACAATCTGCCCAGCGTACATAACCAAGACTTCGTCACACATTTCGGCCACAATGCCGAGATCATGCGTAATAAGAAGAATCGCAGCCGAGGATTGAACGCGAAGTTCCTCCAGAAGGGCCAGAATTTGCGCCTGAACCGTGACATCCAAGGCTGTGGTCGGCTCATCTGCGATCAGCAGGTCAGGATTGCACGCAATTGCCATTGCAATCATCACCCGCTGACGCATCCCACCGCTCAACTGATGCGGATACGCATGCAGTCGCTCGCGTGGCGCCGCAATTTTGACGAGTTCAAAGAGTTTCAAGGTCTCTTCCAGCGCATCACGTCGGCTCAACCCTTTATGCACACGAAGCACTTCAGCGACTTGGTCGCCTACGGTTATCAGAGGATTCAAGCAAGTGGTGGGTTCCTGAAAGATCATCGAAATGCGGTTCCCACGGAGTGCACGGAGCTCATGCTCAGGCTGCCCCACAAGTTCTTGTCCGAGAAAACGGATCGAGCCGGAGAGAACGCGACCCGTCGGTTTCGGGAGAAGCTGCATGATACTCAAAGCGGTTACAGTTTTACCCGAGCCCGACTCGCCGACGAGGCCAACGGTGGCACCTCTCCGGAGTTCAAATGTCACTCCGTCCACTGCGCGGTACTGTCCCTCTGCCGTGGCGAATTCGACACATAGCTCATTCACCTCAAGAACAGCAGAGCAACATGTGTCGTCGTTCGCTAATGACACTGAAGACACATTACCTTTGCCAACAGTGTCAGGCCCTTTGTGGCTGGCTGCGTTGTGCAACACCCCATCCTTTCTATTTCAAGAGGTTATCACTTTTGCGGCATCCGAGTTCTCCATAGCCTTCTCAATGGGCAGCCCGCACACCAAAGATGGCGCTGCCAATACGCACCATCGTGGCTCCTTCTTCGATTGCGACCTCATAATCGTTGGTCATTCCCATGGATAGCTCGTGAGCTAAGAAACGCTCGCATCCGCAAAATTGTTGGAGCAGGGAATCCCGCAACTCGCGAAGTTTGCGAAAATGAGGCCGCGTTGCCTCCGCAATGGCTTCAAAGGGCGCCATCGTCATAAATCCCCGCACCACCAGATGAGGGCATTCCTGCAAGATATGTTCTACGAGACTTCTGACCTGCACGGGTTCAATCCCGAACTTTGTTTCCTCACCTGACACGTTCACTTGGATGAGAACTTCACACATACGGCCATGAGTCGCTGCATGTTTCTCGAGCTCATCCGCAAGTTTAATGGAATCCAACGAGTGAATCAGGTCAAACCACTCCACCGCAAGCTTTGCTTTGTTCGTCTGCAGATGGCCAATGAGATGGAAACGTGGCTTCAACTGTTGGGCGATTGGGGTCAAACGAAGAGCGCCAAATTTCGCAATCGCCTCCTGAACTCGGTTTTCTCCGATGTCCGTAATCCCAGCTTCCATTGCTGCGACCACAAACTCCACAGGATGAGTCTTGGTCACGGCGATAAGCCGCACCTCCTCAGGGCGGCGTCCCACTCGCTGAGCCGCCCGAGCTATGCGCTCTTGAACAATCCGTATCTGCTCGTGGATCTGTTGTTTAACGGTCTCGACCATGATTTCGCCAACCGATACGAACCCAGCCTTGCCTTCGCTAATGCAAGAGACTGCTTCGTGCTTTCTATAGCACGACGCAACCGCCCGAACATGCAACGAATACTTGTGTCAAAAGCTTGCCTTCAATATTCGTCTATGCACCGGTAGAGCGAGTACGATCAGACACAGATCAGGTAAGGTCAAATGGATGAAGTGAAGAAGCGAATTGGATTCTTGGGCGCTGGGAATATGGCGCGAGCCATTGCTGGGGGAGTGGTGCGTGCAGGTCTTGTTCGTGCGGAAGATATTGTTGCCTCGGATGTCGTCCTGCAGCAGCGGGAAGGATTTACTCGGGCGACTAACTGCAGATCCGTGAACACGAATCGAGAAGTTACGCAGTTTGCCGACATTGTGATCTTCGCTGTGAAGCCCTTTCACGTGGCCGATGTTTGTGCCGAAATAGCTGAACTCACGCGTACAGACCAACTCTTTGTTTCGATTTGCGCCGGCATTCGTTCCTCATTCATTGAGAAGCGTTTGCGCGGAACCCCCCGTGTGATCCGTGTCATGCCGAATACACCCGCACTCATTGGCTGTGGTGCTACTGCGATTTCGGCAGGTCGTTATGCCACCGCGGACGATATCGAAACCGTTCGAAGGCTGTTTGACGCCATAGGCATTACCGTGGTGCTTGAGGAGGATTTGTTGGACGTCGTAACGGGGCTGAGCGGCAGTGGACCTGCCTATGTTTTTTATTTTGCCGAGTGCCTCATCCAAGCCGCGCAGAAGCTGGGTTTACCCGAGGATGCAGCAACCAAACTCGTTCTCCAAACGCTATACGGGGCGTCGAAAATGGCTTTAGAAAGTGGGAAGCCTCTTTCCGAATTGCGGCAGGCCGTGACAACAAAAGGGGGTACGACGGAAGCCGGGCTGCGAGTACTTTCTGAGGGAGGCTTCTCGACACTTGTCGAGAAATGCGTTGAGGCAGCTACACGTCGTAGTCGTGAGCTTTCCGGCGAGACTGAAGCGACAAACAGGTGAAGTACGCGCCGCGGATGAATGTAAAATGTTCGTGCGCGGTGGGATGGCCGAGTGGTTTAAGGCAGCGGTCTTGAAAACCGCCAGGGGTGCAAGCCCCTCGTAGGTTCGAATCCTACTCCCACCGCCATTTTTATGGTGAGTGTCGGTCATGACACTGAGTGAGCTGCTCGAGTGGCGGGCCCGTCATCGCGATCTCATCCAACAGTTTCTCCACCAACACCGCGAGTTGGCGGGAATTCACTTCATGTGTGATGAGCACGACCGAGCATGGATTGAGTTCGCCATCAAGCCGTGGGCTGACCCCGAAGACATCGAGGCTGACGTTGCGGCATTGTTCAGCGAAGTCGAGTGGCAAATAATGGTCGCCGAACCCCCAGCCGAATGACGTCAAACTATCCTGTCGGGCACGGTTTGATTGTTTTAAAAGTGCTGCAAAGCAATCTATCCCTCACCTGCCCAGCTTTTCACTAACGCAAAAAAAAGCTGGCAGATGCCTTGGAGTGGCATCTGCCAGCCCAATCAATCCAATCGCTTACGATGTAAGCTCATTGCGGGTCATCTGCCAGATTGGGTTTGGGCGTGATTCCATAACTTGCAGCCGGATTCGCCCACCGCAACAGGCCTTTTTGTGCAGCCGCGTTAATCAGCCGGTCACGTGCAGTACGGTTTGCCTCATTCGTGAGAGCTGCCTTCAAGCGCTCGCGCACCTCTTCAATAGCAGGAGGCTCACCGGGCCAGCGTTCGACAAGCTTCACCACTACGAAGACGTCGCCAAAGTCACGCACATCGCTCACCTCACCGGGTTTGAGTGTACTTGCCACTGCGGCAAAACGTCGGCCCGAGAGGTCATGCAGCGATGCAAGACGGCTTCGCGGGACCAGTCCGCCCGAGGAGGCGCGATCGTCTTGGGAGTGCTCCCGAGCAAGCTTTTCGATATCAGCTCCCGCGAGGATCTGTTTGCGGATCTCTTCAGCTTTCTCGCGCGCGATTTTTCGCGCTTCTTCGCGGTCCAAGCCTACCGTCGTTGGTTGCACTTTGATCGAAATGATGTAACCCGTGGCCTCTGGTAGCCGATTCCGGTCCTTTTCCGCCTCGTACTTATCTCTGATTTTCTTCTCAGTAATCGGTGAAGTTTGCGCAACGTACTGCTGGAAGGCTTTCTTGAAAAGTACTCGATCATGAAGAAGTTTCAAATTGCGGGCGACGGTGGTATCTTTGTCCAGCTTCCTGTCGAGTGCGAGCTGTACCTGCGCCATTTCGTCCAGGACTTCATTCAGGAGCCCTACCAAAGTCTCTGTCGTGTCTTGACGCAGGCGGTAGGCGGAAACGAAGCGCTGACCATACAATTGCTCAAGTTCCCCCACCGTCCACTTCTGGCCGTTGAACTCCACCGCAGGAACGTCGGTCGTCAGCTTGGTGCCTTTATTTAGATCGAAGAGGATCTTCGCGTGATAGCGCTGACGGGTTGCGGACGTCAAATCCCGCCATTTCTGCGCAACAAGTTCCACCTGTGCACTTCTCGGCAAGATACGGCTTGTAATGAGGTCATCCACTGTAGGAACGTAGGTCGTGAGCCGGTCCGCAACATACATAAGGTGGAGCCCATGGGAGGTCTGAAGAATGTCCGAGACCTGACCGGTTTTAAGAGCAAACAGGGCGTTCTCGAGGACAATGTTCATCGGCTTATTTTCCGCGCCGATTGGCATTCGGCGGGTCACCCATCCAATCTCGCCTCCCACCTTGGCGCTGGCAGCTTCCGAGTACTTGCGAGCAAGCTGCGCAAAAGATGTCCCGGCGTCCGCCTCTTGTTTTACCTTTTCCATCCGCTGCCGCACTGCTTCAAGGCTGCTGGTCGGATTATCCTTCGAGACCTGCATGAAGAGGTGATAAGCGTGCACGCGCTCAGGTCGGGTGAAGCGGGAAATGTTGCGTGCAGTCCATTCTTCGAGCTGCTCGCGAGTCGGGGTGGTTTCTTTTTCTATCTCTTCGCGCATCCTGACCCGAAGGTACATGCGCTCTTCCATGGTGGAAGGATACGTACCATGGAGGCTCCCATGTTCCTCCTTACGAAGAGTGGGGACGATATCAAAGAGTACTTCCTGAAGGACCATGTCCTCAAGTGTTTCACGATCACGGACATCCGTCCACACCCCACCTTCGGTGATGTCCATCAGTTGCTTATAGTTCATGACATCGGGATCCCGCAGGTACTTGTCCTTGACGCGAGCAAGCAGGAAATTCCCAGGCGTCCCGACATCAATGGAGGTTGTGACTTTGTCCGTCTTTCCATCCTTGGAGGTGGCAACCCTTGAAGTCGGACCATCTGACTGCGCGCTTATCTTGTCATTCTTGCCAGATGCGACAGAAGGCCCATTGACATGGGTCGTTGATAATTCTGGCTGCTCATCTTTTAGCGTGACACGAGACTTGCGCGTTTTCTCGGGAGCGCCAACTGATACGTTTCCAATTAGCACTCCCGCGAGTAGTAAAAGAATCACGTTAACTGACATTGAACGATAGCTACTGTTCATGCACAGTGCTCCTTACTTGGATTTTTTTGTAGCTGTTTTTGCAGATGCTTTCTTTGTACGTTGAGGAGTTCTGGTTGAGGTTTTCTCCCCGGTCTTCTGCTTCTTAGAAGTGCTTTTTTCTCTCACTTTTGGGGCTGATTCCGCTTTCGCAGAACCTTTGACCGCTACGCGTCTGCTCCGTCCTGCTGCCGCTTTCTTGGCTTTGGGGGCACTCGCTCTCCGGCGCCCTGTCTCGGCGGCGGTAGCCTTTCCTATTTTTGGAGCTTTTGCTGGCGCCTGAGCTTCACCGGCTTTGGCGCTTTTCGGCGGACGTCCCCGCTTGCGTTTGAGTTCTGCGGATTGGGCCACCTCTACGGATTTCTGCGCGCTTTTGGGTGGGCGCCCTCGGCGCCGGGGTTTTGTACCAGCTTCGATCGCTCCTGCAGCAGCCGTTTCTTTTTTTGCGGTTGTGGTCGAACCTACGTGCCCATCTCCGCCTGCCCCTACAGCCTCTGCCTCTAAGGGTTCACCTTCGCGCGGAGCTCGTGCTGGGGGTTCGGTCCAGTCTTCGGGCGGCTTGCGGATAATATCCATTTCGACGAGCTTTTCGAGGGCATCCTTGATTTGCTCGAAGCATTTCTTGAAGATTTCCATCGTCCCCCCCATTGGGTCGCCAATTTGGATGGCCTTGCCGCTATAACCCACATATTCTTTGAGAAGAAATGCTTTGCCCCGAGCGGCCGGCGACCGGCGAATCGCCGTCTGGACGTGAAAAGACGACATCCCAAGGATGAGATCGGCATCTTCGATCATTTGGACGGTGACGGGGTGAGAGCGATGGTGCGAGATGTCGACCCCTTCCTCTTTAAGTAACTGGACGACTTCTGGTTGGGGGAGGAGCCCCGTTGGCGTCATGACACCAGCCGTTTTAACCTCAATGTGGCGTATACCACGCTCTTCGAGAAGTTTTGTGAGGTAGCCTTTTGCGAGTGGACATCGGCAATTATCACCTGTATCTAAAAAAAGAATAACCCGCTTCTTGTTCCTCTTCGAGTGCGATGGTAGTAACATGCGCTCTCCTATGACCAAAATTCGCTATTTTCCCATTCTAACAAAGAGAACTTCGCGAAAACAAGAAGGTGGTTGTCAAGGTGCACTTCACAAATTTTAGAAAATTATGGCAAACAATTCTACGCGGCGGCGGCGCGGCTTGCTGCGCGGTGGCACAGACGCTCAAGATACGTCCCATCAATGGGTTTCTCCACGAGATCGCAAGCCCCCGCATCGAGCGCATCCAGCCACATTTCGTCATCCCCAATCTCTGCAGCCACAACCACCCGGGCTTTGGGTTGAGTGGATTTTACGAAATGAATGCACTTCCGGTAATCAATCGAGGGGTTGTCCGCATCAATCACCGTAAAATCGAACTCGAGCTCGCGCAGCATACGCGCGGCCTCCTCGAGTGACGTGGCCTCGACCCATTCAATCGGGTGTGGAGTTCCAGTGGAAACAGCGAATGCGGGCTTGTCTCTTTCAGGCAGGAGAACAAGGACTTTGTGGGAAATGTTTGTAGCAGTCATCGTACACACCTCCACAGTGGACTTCGACTGCGATCACACCCCTCACTTGAGAGCGCGCGGCCAGCGCTTCTCGGTTATTCTGACATTACTTACGACTTCATTGTTCCTGTGATTCGACGATCAAGATAAACGAATGTACGTTTGTAACGATCCAATCCATCGGCCTTTCTATGCATTGCCGAAACTGATCTCCAGTTCAGGTAGCTGAATTGCAAAACACCTGTTTTCATTGTCATCGCGCGGTTCAATCTGCCCCATTGCGAATGCTTTTGTTATTCGCGCGTTAGTGCATTCGCATTGATTTGTGAACCGGAGTGGCTAAGACCAAGGCTCAGGATGGAAAACTCGAACCCGATATTACTTTACGATTTGAACCGCTGCGCTGACTTGGTGGCGCAGAAGAATCTGGAGCTTGCCGAGGTCACGGAGGGCATTGAACGGTGGGCGGCCTTGCGCCCTCTCTACTATGATTTTGCTTTCGAGGCGTTTGAGCAATCGCAATTACTCTTGGCGCAGGTCGATCCCCAAGTGGTCTTGGCTTTTATTCCGTGGAACCTGCCGGACGAGATGGCGGCCTCGGTGATGGAGGTTTTGGAGCACGAAGCTCGCAAGCTTTTTGCTTCAAGCGGTCCGCATCTTGTCTACGATCTTTCCGAGGTTGCGAACGCACCGATGCCTTTGGATCCTAAGACCCGGCTGGAGAGTTGGGTCCGCGAAGATTTTTTGGATGATATGCTCTTGCCACGTCGGATTTCGATCCGTATGGTGTTTGATTTTGCTTCATTTCACAATATCACGCTACGGCCACAACTCGAGAAACGAGGATTCCAGTTCATCAGCGACTTGGAGGAAATGGTGGACACGGAGATGTTGCGTGTCGTCCATCCGCACCGCCCGCAAACAATTTTCAAGATCCCATGGGGTGTTTGGGCGCGTGAAATGTTTAGCGGGGGCTTCACGATTGTTTATCTAATCGCTTGTCTCGCGATTTATTTGCAGAAGCTCGAAAGCGCTGTCGGTGGGAAGTCGGCCGAGTGAGTAAACGTCGCTACACGGATTTAGGCCTTTACCGGCGTCTCGTGACGTATTTGCATGGCACCAAGTGGGTCGTCGCTGGCCTTGTACTAGCGATGCTCTTTGAGGCCCTGTTCACAGTGACGACACTTTCGCTTACTCGTCCCGCACTTGAGCTTCTTATCAAGAACCGTCTGACCGATGTCACCAAGGCCGCTGAAAAAGCATCATTCGAGCTTGCTCCGCCTCAACCCGTTGGGGAGGAAACGTATGCCTTGCGCGCCGCAGGGGAACTTGCGGGATCACGTGCGGCGGAGGAACTCCACGGCGCTTTAGCAGCGTTACTCAAGCCCCCGCACAAGTGGGTCATTCTTGATTTATCACAAGTTCACCGAATTGATGAAAGTGGCTGGGCCCAATGTTATTTTGGCCGCATGGTTTCTGCACAACGTGGCGTCAAGCTCACCATTATCCTACCGCAAGGGGAAACCAATCTACATGGGCTCGATCCTCACGAGTGGTTCGAAATCTATCCTGAGGGGGCTCCACCGGCTGTTGCACTCCTCACCACTAAGCTGAAGGATGTGCCCGTGCCCGTGCTCACGAAAAAGCACCACACGGGATGGATTTCGTCCCTCAAAGCCGAGTTCACGAAACGCACACTTCCGTATCTTGAGCGACTTCAGGACTACGTCATGACCAGCTCCGAGAATAAGTTCCGTTTGCTGGGTCTGATTCTGGGGGCCATGGTCGTCTCTGCGCTCTGCATGGTGACTGCCGCCTTTTTTGCGGGGTACTTGAGCGCCTATCTGGGAAACCTCTGTTTGTTACGGCTCCGCAACCATGTCTACAGGCATATGCTGACGCTGGACATGGAGTACTACAATCGCCGGGCTGTCGGTACGCTTCTATCCACAATCATGCAAGATGTCATGGCGATCAGCGGCGCCATTGAAGTGCTTTTCTCAAATGTTCTCAAAACGCCTCTCACGGTTGTCACGCTCATCATCGCAATGCTCTTTATTTCTCCGCCACTCACGCTGCTCAGTTTTGGCGTCGCCCCGATTCTGGGATTGCTGCTCTATGGAATTGGGCGCAAGGTGCGTAAAATCTCAAAGCGTGTCCAAGAGATCCGTGCCCAAATTGCCTCAATAGCCGAAGAGACATTCAGCGGAATCCGGGTCGTGAAGGCTTACAATATGGAGACGAAGGAGGCAAACCGCTACGAGCGTGAAAGCTGGAATGTTTTCGGTCGCACTCTAAAAACAGTCATCGCCGAAGAGCTCGGAACTGGTTTGGTCGCTCTCTTGGGCATCGTGACAGTCTCTGCCATGATTCTGGCGGGTGGCTACTATGTGCTTCAGACTCGCGAGCTTAGCGGCTCAGACTTCGTCCTCTTTATTTTGTTCCTCACACAAGTTTTCCGCCCCCTAAAGGGCAGCAGCCGGGTCATTGCAAAAATTCAACGTGGCATGGCTGGGAGTGATCGGGTATTCCGCGTCTTAGACACAAAAGCGAAGATTGTGGATGACCCGAGTGCTCCCGAACTGCGACCTGTCCAACGCGAGATTTCCTTCGAGCACGTGTGGTTTCGGTATTCTGCGGAGTCCCACCATGTGCTGAAGGATGTCCACTTCACCGTCCCCGCCGGCCATGTCACCGCGATTGTTGGCGAAACGGGGGCGGGTAAAACCACCCTTGTAAATCTACTGCCGCGCTTTTACGACCCCACCGAGGGACGGATCCTATTTGATGGTGTGGATATCCGCAGTGTTCGGCTGCGTTCTCTGCGCGACCAGATTGCCATCATAACTCAGGATGTGATTCTCTTCAATGACACCATCGCCCGTAACATTGCGTACGGTATGCCGGATGATATTCCTCGGGAGCGAATCATCGAAGCCGCAAAAGCAGCAAATGCCCACAATTTTATCATGCGATTGCCCCACGGCTACGACACAGTGGTCGGTGGGCGCGGCGTCCGTCTCTCGGGCGGAGAACGCCAACGTTTGGCCATTGCCCGTGCATTTGTGAAGAACGCCCCAATCCTTATCCTGGACGAGGCCACCAGCCAGCTCGACTCCGAGACTGAAGCTCTCATCCAAGAAGCCCTTAGCCGCATCATCAAGGGCCGGACGGTCTTTGTCATCGCCCACCGACTCTCCACGATTCTGCATGCGGACAGCATTCTCGTGCTTGATCAGGGGAAAATCGTAGAACGTGGTACCCACGACGAACTTGTGAAATTGGGTGGGCGATATGCCCGGTTCTACGAGATCCAGTTTCGCCAAGCCCTTGCCGCTGCGAACTCCAAGGGGGAAAACTCTGCAGAATAGCGAAAGCCGGTGGCATGGCGTTCCCACCGTGTGAAGTTCTGACAACCCGATGGGGGCCAGAGCTCGCTCGAGGCGAAATCTGAGGTGTTGGGTCCTGTGCGTTCCCCACCTGAAATGCAATTGAACATTCTGTTACTGTTGCGTTTAGTCCGCAGCAACGATGCTTGAATTCAGAGACATCAAATTCGATTGCGTTCTCTACAACGGCTACAAGCCGTGCAAGTACGGCAATGAATGCCGAGATTGCCAATGGTACGAGCGGCGGAGCGAGGTGGTTGGCAACCCGGCAAGTCCAGTCAAGGTGACCGCCCCGGGCGCCTTTGGTGAGGCCGGACAGGTGCGCATCCTGATCATCAAAACCGGTGCCATGGGCGATGTGCTCCGCACGACAACCCTTTTGGCTCCGTTGCGCCGAGCGTATCCCCGCTCCCATATCACGTGGGTGACTGCCCCTCCGTCCATTCCGTTGCTGATGGCAAACCCGAATATAGACCGGTTGTTGGCCCTCGACGGCGAAACGGTTCAAACCCTCATGCGCGAGACGTTTGATCTTCTCTTAAACTTTGAGAAGGAAAGTGAGCCGCTTGCACTTGCGGGAAAGGTTCCTGCCCGTAGACACCTTGGTTTTGCACCTACGCAATGGAATACGCCGACGGTATTCAATCCTGAGTCGGAATATGCCTTGCTTCTCGGGGTGAGCGACGAGCTGAAATTTCGCAAGAATCGGAAAACGTATCCAGAAATCATTGCCGAAATGGCCTGCCTGCCATACGCGCGCGATCCCTACCAACTTTTTTTGACTGAAAACGGTCAGCGTCGTCGCGCCGAGATTCTCGCCGGGGTACCCCAGCCACCGCGCATCGGGATCAACACGGGTTGCGGCTCAGTTTTTCGAACCAAGCAGTGGACCTTAGCAGGGTGGGTTGAGTTGTGCGAGTTCTTGCATGCGCACCTTCCACACGTATCGTTGCTGCTTCTCGGAGGTGAAGCCGAGCGCGAACTCAACGCCCAGATCCTTCAGCGCTGTCCCTATCTCTTCGACACCGGCTGCGGCAATACGCTCGACGAGTTCGTCGGTGTGGTGGATGCCTGTGATTTAGTCGTGAGCTCCGACAGTCTGGCAATGCATATCGCGATTGCCCGACAGAAATGGGTCGTCGCAATCTTTGGCTCAACTTCCCCCGTTGAAATTGAGCTTTATGATCGTGGTGAGAAAATTGTGACCGATTTCAGCTGCAGCCCATGCTATTTAAAGACCTGCGACAAGCAGCCCATGTGCATGGAAGCTTTACGCGGTGACGTTGTAGGCGCCGCGGTGTTGCGTGGCCTCCACCGGCTTGCGGCGACCCAGACCATTCATTCTGCTCCTCAAGAGGCGGATGATGAACAATCCTGTGCAGGTTGAGGAGGAAGCAACGCAGGAAAACCGATGGCCCGACGACTTCGGTGCCATACTCATTCGGGGGCTCGTAGTCTTATGTGTGTTGGGGCTGGCGGTGCTGATCCCACACGTTTATGTACGTGTGACTGAGGCGCTTGCTCATCCGATGCTTCAACTGGACAACGAAGAAGGGGCACTCCTCGCTCAAGCTGTACGTGTTGCCCAAGGCAAACCGCTCTACCGCGAACTGAACGACTACCCCTATCTCGTTGGGACCTATCCTCCCTTCTATCTCTGGGTGGCAGGAAGCCTGACGAATCTTCACACTCCCAGCTTCTTTGTCGGGCGCCTCATCACTGCACTGTCGGTGTTCTCCACCGGCATTCTACTGTTCACCATCGTCTATGCACTCACGCGTCAGATCTTTGCTGCTCTGCTTGCTCCGCTTCTTTTCTTAGCCACCTTTGAGTGCTACAACTGGTCGGCCTACTTTCGCGTAGATTTGCTCGCCTTAGCGCTGACGCTGTCGAGCTTGGCGCTTCTGCTTGGGGGTTCCGAGAAAAAGTGGATGCATATCGGCGCAGCATGTCTTGCTGCACTGGCTTTGTTCACCAAGCAGACGATGTATTCCGTGCCCGTTGTTTCGCTAATTGCTTTGTGGGTGTGGGACCGTGCTGCCTTTCGACGTTACGCGGTTACATTTGTAGCTGCGGCAGGCCTGCCGTTCCTTGCCCTGAGTGCTCTTACGGGTGGGCAATTCGCTGTTCACACAATTTGGTACAACATGAATCGCTATCACTGGCCGGACTTGCTGGTGTGGGCGGCCCATGTGTGGCGCTTCTACCGTTGGTGGCTGCTCGCCGGGCTCCTGGCTTTTGCCCTTCTTGTGCGTGAACTTGTCCGGTCCTGGCGTCCTCTCGCGACGATTCATGGCACACTGGACGCGGCGGCCTCTTCTAATCCTGTCTCGACGGCTGTGACCTCGAGGGCGGAACAGGAACTTTTGCGAACGCGCTTCCTTCTTATCGCTTGCGTCGCTTACCAGATGTTGTCTGTCACGAATTTCCTCTCTCTTCCTAAAGCTGGAAGCGCGGAGAATTATCTCCTTGAACCTCTTGCAGCGTGGAGCCTTGCGGTTGGGGTTGCTATCGGATATGGATTACGGAAACGCACCGCCGCGCAGTCCGACTCATGGAAGGCGTGGATTCTCCTAATGGCGTTTCTCCTCGCACTTCACGCAGTGCACCTGCACCGCTGGGAAAAGGTGATTTTCGGCGAATGGAAGCGGCCGACACCCGCGGATTTCGAAGCTGCAGCTCGCTTAACGAGCGAACTCGCCCGAGCTTCGGGGGACGTCGTGAGCGAGGTGGCCGCCTATGCGCTCTTCGCAGAAAAGCCTGTGCTGTTTCAGCCGTTTATTATGAGTGAATTGGCGCGGCAAGGTCGTTGGGACGAATCAAGGTTTCTGAAAGATATTCGGGCCGGGCGTTTCACAATTTTTGCGTCCACGACGGACTTGTTTTCGGACGCCTACACGGATGCGTTCACGCCCGGAATGCGGGAAGCTTTACGCGACACATACCGGCTCGATCGGGTGATTCAAGGAGGGCACCTGTGGCAATTTTTCCTCTATAAGCCTCGTGCATCGGCTCGGCCCACCCTCCCAGACACGATAAAGGAACGCTAAAGCGATGCGTCACGGAGTTCTCCGCGGTCAGCTCCTTATGCTTGCCTCCGCGTTCTGTTTTGCCTTGATGGCGTTGTGTACGCGCCTGCTCCCGCGTTTACCGAGCATAGAGAAAGTCTTCTTCCGCAGTCTCTTCGGTCTCATCCTCGTCGTGTGCCTCTACGTGGTCACACGTCGCCCCCTTGGACGTCCCGGGAATTACCGACGCCTTCTGTGGCGTGGGGTCGCTGGTACCGCCGCGCTGCTTTGTTATTTCTACGCCATCGATCACATTGGGCTACCGAAGGCAACGCTCTACTGCTATACGTATCCCGTGTGGTCGGCCCTCTTTGCGTGGTTTGAACTGCGCGAAAAACCACATCGGCTTACCCTCTGGTCGCTTCCACTCGGGGTTGTGGGGACCCTTCTCACCTTGGATTTCTCAACTGGACACTTTGCGTTTAGCTTTGGGGACCTCGTCGGACTTGCGGCGGGGGCTCTGACCGGATCAGCGATCGTCAGCGTGCGGCTCCTTCGCGGAACCGAGTCGAGTGGCTGGATTGTGATTTTCTTTACCCTCGTAGGGACCATTGTGACGGCTTTTCCCACCGCATTGCACTTTGTGGTTCCGCACGCTCGGGAATGGCTGCTTGTGGTCGGCATGGTGGCATTTGCAACGGTCGCTCAGCTCCTGATGACGAATGCCTACCGGGTTTTGACGGCGGCGCAAGGCGGATTGCTCTCGCTTACTGTGGTGGTTTGGAGCGCCATGTTTGGAACTCTATTCCTGGGGGACACAATGCCGATGCGCTTCTGGATCGGCGCGGCGATGATCCTTGGCTCCGCTGCCGTGGCCACACTCGAGGGGACGCGCGGGGAATCTACTCCTGTCCCATGCGATTAGAAAAAATTCTGGAAACCGTGTCAACCACTCACCCGAGCCTCTCCGTCTAACATGGTGACGACAAAGGAGCGTTTAAGCGGGATGGACCGGACGGCTGGTGAACAATGATTACGGGAACGACGGCACGGGGGGAAGCGAGCGGGACACCCCTTTGCGCAGGTTCAGCAGAGGTTGCTCTTCCTAGGCGTGATTAGGCTTTCACCACGCTACCAACGCAGTGGGCTACTGAAAGGGGACAGTTAGAATGAGTCGAGTGCCACGATATCTGTTCTGGGTTCTCTTACCCGCTTATCTCTACGTCATGCTCATCGCGTGGGTGGAACAGGCGGACCGGAACCTCTTTCGTGTGTTTCATGACTCAATCTTGTTCTTAGGTGGGATTTTACTTACTGTTTACGCTTTTGCCTTGCTCTTAGGGAGATCTACCGCAGGGGCGCCCTATGGCTGGAGGTATCAGTTTTACCGTTACCTCGGGACAGCGTGCTTGGTACGCGGCAGACTTGCCGACGCTACCCGTGCCTTTGCCTCAAGCTCCATCAAGATGCCATGGCGCGTGCGGCGCCTGTTGCTACGGGCATCGAAGCGATTGGAGGTTGGTGCTTCGCTGGCGGAGACGTTAAAACCCACCTTGTTCCGACGCGCGCCCGTCCCCGGTGCGCACCTTGCAGTCATTTCCGCTGCAGAGGATTCGGACAGCCTTCCCGAGGCTTTGCGGTTTCTCGCAAGTGAGGAGTTAGTGGATCGCGAGCATGGTTTTAGCCGCAAGGTGTGGGTTGGGATCATCGTTGGAGAGCTCATCGTATTCTCTTTTATCCTTGGCCTATTCGCCATTCAAACCTTGCCGAGGATTGCGGAACTCTACGCGGATCTCCACAAGCAACCACCCGTTTTCACGCAGCAGGTCGTTCGATACTCGGTTCCTTTATGGCAGGGTCTGGTATTGTTGCTTGTTCTTCTGTGGGGAATTCGTGTTCTCGAACGACGAAGCCTCTGGGTTCGGCGCCTTCTTGCAAACAGAAGTGAACGGCTGGCCGAACTTCTTTGGCTTCGAAAGTTGGCCCGCTTTGCACACACGCTTGGAATGCTTCTGAAATGGAACGTAGATCCCTTGTCTGCATTTGACTCGGCAGTACGAGCCACGGGGGACCCGGTTCTGCAGCGATGCCTTCCGCTCCTACGGGAACGAATCAGGGCCGGTGCTTCGTTGCCGAATCTCTTCGCTGGGATTCCGTCTCTTCCCACGGTGTTTCATCAGGTGCTTATGCGGGCTAGCGTGTCGGAAACCGCGCCTGAGGTCCTTTGCGCAGGTGCCTACGAGCTTCAGCAAAAGTGGAAACTTCAACGGGCTCTAATGATGCAGCTTATTGCAGCGATTGTGCATCTCGCCGTCTTAGCTTTTGGCATCATTTTGGTGTCAGCCATCTATCTCAGCCTCTTCTCTGTCGTAACTATCGTGCCATTCGAGTAGGAGGGAACCGATGCGAACCTCATGGCGAGATTTGGAGCTCTTTGTACGGGAACTTAGTGCCGGACTTTCGGTCGGACTGGCTCCGGTAGATGTGCTCCCGGCTATCCGTAGGGGAGTGAAGAATCGTAGATTTGCTCAAGCACTTGAGGTGACAGAGGAATTCCTTCGATTAGGCCTCAGCTTGAGCGAAGCCTTGACCAAGGCCCGCTGCCCGCTGCCTCGTCCGATCATTAGCTTGATCGCTGCGGGCGAGACCTCAGGCGAGCTGGATGTGTGGTTTCGGCGGATTGTCGCGTACGTCGAAGCCCGCCGGCGTATTCAGAGTGCCTACCTGCGCACAATTACCTATCCCGTGGTGGTTTTGGTGATCGCGGCCATTCTGATGATTGTTTGTGAGTCGTATCTCGCGTCGCTTTCGAATGAACCGTATGCATTGTTGGAATTTGCAGCCATGAGCCGCGGATTTGAATCCCAGAGCACTGAGTTTTTGTTACCCGTACGCCTTTTGCGGTGGGCAGTCCTGTGTACGTTGGTAGTGTTGGCCCTCAGTACTTTTGCAGTGTCTGCTCTTATCCTCTCTGCTCCGCGGAGAGCCCGCTTCGAACGTTTTCTTACGACCCTACCATTCTTTGGCGTCGTGGTCGCACGCGCAAATTTGTACCATTTTGCTACCCTAATGGGGACCTTCGTTTCGGGAGGAGCAGCTTGCTTGCGGGACGGACTCGAGGCAATTGCCCAAATGCGTGAAGAACCACTTTTGGCAGGAGTGTGCAAAAAACTACGTGACACGCTCGCTCGTGGGGCTTCGCCCACAGAGGCGCTTGGAAAAGAAGAATGGTTCCCCTCCCACGAGTGCTGGTTAATGGAACAAGCCTTTCTTCAGGACACAGTCACCGAATACTTTCAGGACCTTGCCCAGCGCACGCTTGATGAACTTGACGAATTTGGGCGCTCCCTTCGCGCAATCGAACCCATGATGATGGCGTTCCTCGGCTTACTCATGGGCATATACGTCCTCACCGTCTGGCCGTTGCTCATGTTTTGGATCTTCGGGATGCGGTAAACCAGGATTCTCCACCGATTTGCCAACTTTGCGAAGTCAAGGTGTGCGAGGAGCGGCAGCAAGGAACGGGGATTTGGAGCGGGATAGAGCAATTGCGAGGCAAGTGTCAACGAATCGCATGGCTTGGACGTCTAACACTCAGGCGAAGGACCTTAAAGATATGACGGAAATCACGAAGGAAAACAGAGTGGCAGCAGAAGCGGACCAGCATGAGCCGCCAACGGTTCTTGCTTTCCTGAAGCAAGAAATCGAACAGTTGGGGGCCTTAGACGAAATGGCCGTCCCCGAATTGACGGACAGGATCTTGAACGCCGCTCAGGAGTTGCGCGCAAGTGACATTCATTTGGAAGCAAGACCAGATCATTACCTCGTCCGCTACCGGGTGGATGGTCAACTGATCCCTGTCGCAAGATTGTCGCGCAAGCGCGGCGAAAACGTCATAGCGCGCCTGAAAATGCTTGCGAAGGTTCTTACGTATCGAAAGCGTTTGCCGCAGGACGGTCGGCTCGGAAACGATGATGGCTTGGCGCTTCGGGCCGCGTTCATGCCAACCCTCCACGGCGAGAAGGCTGTCCTGCGGCTCCCTACCCAGATCGCTCCTCGCCGACTTGAAGAGTTGGGCCTGTCTGCGACTGATTTGGGGCGGCTTCAGCGAGCCCTTCTTCGGTCGCACGGTGTCATACTATTTACCGGCCCTTGTAGCAGCGGCAAGAGCACCTCGATCTACGCAGCCCTGCGCTTTCTCCTCGATCGTTCTCCCCTTATCCCGAATATCGCGACTCTTGAGGATCCCATCGAGCAGGAGATAGATGGGGTCAATCAGACACAGATCGATCCGACGGGCGGGCTCACCTTTCTCACGGGTCTTCGCACTCTTCTGCGAATGGACCCAGACGTGATTGTCGTTGGGGAAATACGCGACGAGGAAACAGCCGCCACCGTCATGCAAGCAGGCCTCAGCGGTCATTTGGTGCTTTCGACGATTCACAGTGGCACGACAGCGCAGGTTTACGCCCGTCTCTTGCACATGGGGATTGAGCCATTTCTTCTGGCGGGCGCCATTTCTGGGGTCGTTGCCCAGCGGCTCGCTCGACAGCTGTGCGCGCAATGTAAGCGCCCGATTTCGGCAACGGGTACGGAAAACTTATGGGCGGGGGAAGGGCTTCCTATTCCAGACCATTTGTACGAGGTAGGGGGATGCCCAGCGTGCTCGGAAACGGGATATCGCGGGCGTCGAGCTGGCTTTGAGGTTTCCGTGCCCGACGATCCACTTCGCGAGGCAATTGTACGCAAAGCCCCAACAGCAGAGCTGCGCCAACTGGTGCTCGCAAGCGGGACCACCTCACTTTGGAAGGCAGCTCTTCAGTGTGTTGCTGCTGGCCTTATCACACTTGCTGAAGCCCGACGCATCGTGGGGGAGGCGTGAGGATGGGGGCGCAGGCTGGCCAGCTAATTTTCCACGCGAGGCGATGGCCATGTTGTTGAAGGCGAAATCCTCGATCGTTCTGGCAATACTGTTTGTGCCCCTCGCGCTCGGTTCGGTTTTCATTTGGAGAGAAGTGCTTGCTGCAGCGACAGAGGTTGAGGGTGTGCCAAGGAGTACTGCGGATCAGATGGTGCGCTTTGGCTTAGCGCTGCTTCTGCTTACTGTTTGGGTGATGTACATTCACCTGTTCGCACAGTCGCGCTATGCGCGGTATCGCGTGGCGGTGCTACGAAGAGCCTATTATTGCTACTTGCGCGATGGCATCGAGCTTGGGGGCGATCCCGCACGCATCACCGAGGGGTTTGCCAACAGCGACCTGCCACAGGCCATGAAGAAAGTTTTCACCGAGATAGCGGCTGAACTCCGCACAGGAGCGCCTCTGTCCAACGCGCTGAGCAAGCGACCGGCAATCTTCCCGAGCTCAGATCTTGCAGTCATCACAACTGCCGAAAAAGGCGACTCACTGAGTGCCGCGCTCAGCATGTTATCAGAGCCGGCTCTCTCGAGTCCGTCCAGGTTTGGCGCAAATCGCCACCTAGCACTTGCATATTCCGAGGGTCTCGTTCTTCTCGCCGTTTCTTGGCTGATCCTTTTGCGATTCAGCGTTTTGGAACAAGAATTCCTGCAGTCCGATGTGGCACCGGCGAAGGTTTGGCCGTTCTCCTATGGGTTGCTTGCCGTGTGGTCCTACGTAGTGGTAGGTGTTCTCGTCTTGGCAGTGGCGATTCGTGTCCTGCACTTCGTTTATCGGCGAAGTGCGCTCGCGTGTCGCATGGTGCGCGCGATTGCCGGCCCGCTGCGTGAGTTTTCATGGCAAGAGGCGCTCATACGCTTCTCGCTCACTCTCGGTACATTCCTAAAGTATGGCGTGTCGATAGAGCAGGCCCTGCGGGCTGCTGTGCAGGCGTCTCGCGATCCTGTGTTGCGGGCATTTTTGCCTAAGTTGGAGAAGCGACTCGCGTCCGGTATGCCGCTGAAGGAAGTGTTCGCAATTGTTCCGCAACTTTCCAGAGAGTTCTCAAATCTGCTTGCTCGTGCACAGAGCTCAGACTCCATGCCGAATGTTCTGCTCACCGCAGGAAGGGCCCAGTTAGAGATTTGGGTAAAGCAACGGCATGCTCTCGCACACACGCTCGGCATCTCTGCTCACAGCATTGTTCTCTTAAGCGGTGTTGGACTCGCGACCACTGTCTACCTCGCCATTTTCAAAATTGTGACCTGCATCCCTTACACGTGAGGAGTGAACCATGTCTTACCGCTGGAAGGAAATTGAGCTACTCGTCAGTGAACTGGCTGGAGCTGGGGCAGTGGGAGTCGATCTGACGGACGCACTGAGATGCGCGAAAGAGCGCCTTGGCCAGAGTCCGCTTGGTAAGAGGCTGGACGTGGTAAGTAATGGTCTCCAAGCTGGTCAGTCGTTGAGCGAAGCGCTGGCACGAGTTGCCGACCGATTACCTCCTGTCCTTCTCGCGATCACTCGAGCTGGCGAAGTCAGTGGGCGGCTCCCACAGGCCCTAAGTAAATACCTTGAGTATCTTCAAATGCGGCGTCGTTTGCAGAACGCTCTCTTGGCTGCCTTGGTCTACCCAGCGGTAGTTCTCACGCTGCTTGCAGCTATCTCGGTCGTGTTTTATGCGTTCGTGTACGGGCCGCTGCAGGAGGTGGCTCTTGCATTCATCCCAACAGGGCAGCGAGAGGCGTATTTACACGGATTCTTGCCAGTACGTCTCGCTTTGCTTTGCCTCACGGTGGTCATCGTGCTCGTGTGGTTGACCAGCGTTGGGCTAACCGTTGTTAGCGTTTTTCGGCCAGGGTCAGCTACCGCAGATCGCCTTTTGCTCCGCCTTCCCGTCTATGGTCGTACATTGCGTCATGCGCGACTCTACCACCTTTCGGCGATGCTGGATGTTATGCTGAGTGAGGGCGTGCCCCTGCGCGAGGCGCTCGCCACGATCCTCGAGACGCCAGATTTGCCATTGGTCGGCGAGACCGTGAAGGAACTGCGCGAAGCGATCGAGCACGGAACGCCACTTTCTCGAGGACTCGCAAAGGTCTCGTGGTTCCCCAGATCCGAAGTCTGGCTCTTGGAGCGCGCTGAGGAGCGCGAGAATGTGGAGCAGTATTTCCGTAGGCTTGCGGCACGCAGTCTGGAAGACTTTGGCAATCTCGAGGTGGCTTACCGCCTTCTCGAGCCCGCACTTATTTGCGTTCTCGGGCTCTTGGTCGGCTCGTACGTCGCAAGCATTTTTGCTCATTTCCAAACGTTGCATAAGTGGCTGTGAGAAGGAGGACCGCCGATATGGAACGCAGACGTCGAATCTTTCTCAAACTGACACTGCACCGCTCGCGCGCCATAACCTTGCTTGAACTGATTGTCGTCGCTGCGATTGTCAGCGCCGGATTTCTGGCATTCCTAACAATCGGTGAGCGGGCACTGATGGGGACTCGGGTGAGCCAAGAACGCCTAAGGCTCAGTGTGTTGGCTCAGAACGAACTTGAATGGTGGAAAGTCGCGTCGCCGGAGCGTCTGGCAACCCTCACCGAAGGGGAACATCCCTTTGCGAATCCGACCGCAGCCGACCTTGCCCCGAATGAACAGACCGTGTTGCGGGTGCGACGACGCGAGCACGGAATGCTGGAGCTTTCGGCAACTGCATCCTGCATGTTTGGGGCGTTCCCGCATCGTCCTTTGCGCGTAACCATGACAACACGCCTACACCAAGGGAGGCAGCCATGAATAAGAACTGGCTGAAGCAACGATTTGACCGGGCCGTGACGCTTATAGAGATGCTCATTGTCATCGCTGCCATGGCAATTCTCATGGGCAGCGTCTTCTCCGTGTTTATCATGACGATCCGCCTCGAGCGGGGGGTGACTGCCCAGCAACTCCGTTTGGAAGAACTTGTGACCTTAGAGCAGGCATGGCGTACGGACATCCACAAGACCATTCGAGGGCACCTTCAGGAAACGTCCGCTACTGAAAAACGTCTGTTGGTGCTCGAGCAGGCGGATCCCGTTGCTCCAAGATGTGAGTACCAGATCACGCAAAACCCTGAGGGGACGTTCGGCGTAATACGCACGCGTTACGGAGCGGACAGACGCCCGATCGCCAAGCAGCGGTTAGCATCGGATCTCACAACGGTCTCGGTGTCTCAAACGCGCGAGGGCGCATTCGTATTAGAAATAGCCACTCGCGATGGGTTCGACGCTTTTCATAGTACCCAGCAGCTGACAGTTTACGCAGTGCCTGACCCCTTGGCCGCGACGTTGACTGGGGCAGGAAAGGAGGAGAAGCGCTGATGAGGTCGAGCGAGGTCAAATTGAAAACGCAGCGCGGCACGACGATGCTCTACCTTGTGGGGGCTCTTGCCGTGCTGACGATACTTATGTTCGGACTTGCCGAGTCTCACGTACGTAGCGTTAAGCGCGTTGCGGCCGCCGTCGAGCGCGCACAGGCGGAGTGGCTGGCAAGAGGTGCAGTGTGCGCAGTACAAGCCCACGCGAGCGATCGCGCGACGACACAGACCAGCCGATTTGAGTTTGAATCCGGTGTGGTGGAGGTCTCACTCCTTAATGACGGAGCAGAGGCTACCACGCAATCGTTGGTCGTGACCGCACACGTCCCCGCGGGTCGCCCGCGTGTCTCAGTCAAACGCATCATTCCTGTGCCCTCTCCATAAACTTCATTGGCGAACGTGCTATATGCACCAGTTGCGTATCCCTGCTGCTTTAGTGGGGGCAGCTTGAGACTGACGCCGACCGGGGCTATTTTCGCTTCAGAACGTGCGTCTGAGCTCAGTCGAGCCATTCGGCAAGGTGTGCACTCACGAAGTCATCATCTGGGAGCCACGGGTAGTCGCGCGTCACCCGAGTGATTTCTTCCGCTTGCCCCGGCGAGAGTTGAACCTTCTCATCCAACGCATGTGTGAATTCGAGCAGCCCTTGCCGTCGCAGGACTTCGTGGATGCCTGCGATGCACCCGGCAAAACCGTGGGCAGCGTCAAAGATGGCCGCGTTTGCATCGGTTAGCTGGGCATTCTTTTCAAGTAAGCTGATTGGGATGTGGTCTGACGTTGCCAACGCCTCGTGAATTTCATGGAGAAGCCGGACCGCGGTGCGCGTCCAAACACTCCACTGTCCCAAGAGTCCACCGCGAATGCGTAGGCGCACGGGTCCCGCTTGGGTTTGCAGCGTAAATGGGGTGAGTAAATCCGCAATGATGTTATCGTCGTTGCCCGTGTAGAGGGCAATTTCCTCATCCCGACCGGCCAGTGCAACTGCTCGCACGACGTCAAGCGTCTGATAGCGATTGAATGGGGCAATCTTGATAGCGACGACGTTTTCTATTTCTACGAACCGACGCCAGAATGAGAAGGGCAAGATTCTGCCCCCTACGGCGGGTTGAAGATAGAAACCGACGAGCGGAATGATCTGACTCACTGCTTGGCAATGCCGAATTAGCTCTTCCTCGGATGAATTCTGAAGAGCAGCAAGACTGAGTAGTGCGGCGTCGTAGCCGAAATCTGCAGCTTTGCGGGCTTCGTCTAATGCTTGCGTTGTACGCCCACACACGCCTGCGATTTTTACAATTCGTCGGCGCTGGGCACGTCCGGCTTCATCGATCGCACGCGAGCAGGTTTCCAGCACCTGTTCGAACATGCGAGTTGCGGCGTCTCGAATCTCAAACTGCGTGGTGTGCACTGCTACAGCAACCCCGCCAGCGCCTGCTGCGCAGTAATAGCGCATGAGGGCCGTTTGACGACGCGTATCGAGCCTTTTCTCCGCGTCCAGAGCGAGCGGACTTGCCGGAATCACGACCCCCCGGCGCAGCGTGGCAAGAACTTCCGAATCAGGCATGGGAAGCGACATAAGGGCAGATTTCCTCCTCACAATTTATGCAGGATCGAGAAATTGACCATCGGTAACTTGGAAGTGGGTTGGTTTTCCTAAGATGGGTTTGCCGGATGCTACCCAACGAGCGGTCCACCGAGTAACCACTTGGATCGGGACGCGAGGCGCACCAAACAGTTCACAGGCACGCGAAGCATCACTGAGATACGCGACACCAGTGGGGGAGCCGCAAAAAGTCACTGGCTTATTCATCAGACGCCCGATTTCCATAGCGAGGTCGCGAATCCACCATTTCTCAGGTCCGGTGATGTTCAATACCTCGGGTGGAACTTTTGCGAACTCGAGGCACCGCAGGGCAAAATTGTTCGCGTCGCCCTGCCAGATCAGATTGACAGCTACTACGGACAGGTCCACCGGCTCGCCACGCGCTATCGTGGTGGCCAGATCCGTGAGCACGCCATAACGTACGGCATTGGCATAGTTGAGGCGATAGAGGAGAACAGGCGTGTCGTAACGCGTACTTAGAAACTCGAACACACGCTCCCGAGCTAAACACGACCACGCATATTCGCCAACCGGGCCGGCCGGATCCTGCTCGGAACAGCCTTGGCTCTGCACGGGTACTAAGGGGTAAACACACCCGGTCGAAAACGCAACGACATAAGAGCCGCGGCAGGCTTCGAGCAAGTAGGCAGGGACAACTGCATTCGTTGCCCACGTCAACGTCTCCGTGCCCGCCCTACCAAATTTGCGCCCAACTAAATACAGGACATACTTCGCGCGCGGCAAGCGAAGGACCTGTTCATAATCCAGTAGATCAACAGCGATGGTTTCTATACCATCGTTCTCGAGGAGCGTCCGGGCCTGAGGATCAGAGAAACGGGCCACTGCAATGACTCGCATGGGATTACCTGCACGGCGGGCAGCTTTCGCCGCCATACGTGCAAGCGAAGGACCCATTTTCCCTGAGGCACCAAGAATCATCAGATCGCCTGAAAGGCGACGAAACATTTCAACTGTCTCGGGGGTTGGCTCACTCAGCAGCTCTTCTAATTCGTGTTCGGTCGACAGCTCGTCAGGGAATTCTTTCATCGCAGATTTTGTCTAAGCCCATTGTTTTGAAACTAAAATTTCTCCAAGTGGCTCCATCGGTCGATGTCAATCATCAAAATGCAACTTCTGCGAAGTGTTTCTGAGGCGAAGGGCTCTATGGGAGCGCGTTCCCCGCTTGCAATTCACGCAAGCTCTTAGATTCTTACGATTGTATGAGCAAGAATACTGAGTTTCCGTTCGATCTGAGAAGCGAGTTTCCAATCAAGGAGCAGTACGTTTTTCTCAACCATGCAGGTGTGGCGCCTATCCCTGTTTCCACGCAGATGGCGATCACAGAATTCGCCAGAGATGCTGCTGAGGAAGGTCCGGCGAACTATGCCGCATGGCTGCATGGAATGGCACAGGCGCGGGAGGCTGCAGCTCGCCTTATCAATGCTGAACCTCGCGATATTTGTTTCACCCACAACACCACGCACGGGATCCTAATTATTGCGAACTCGATTAACTGGCGCCCCGGTGACAACATTGTTGGGTTTGCCCATGAGTTCCCCGCAAATGTTCACCCTTGGCGAAATCTGGCTGAGCGGGGCGTTGAGTTGCGACTGGTTGCTGAACAGCCGGATTACCGTTTTCGATTGGATGACGTTATTGCTGCAATAGATGAGCGAACCCGTCTCCTCGCGGTCTCATGGGTGGAATATGGCACGGGGGTGCGCAACGACATCGCAGCTTTGGCCCAGATTTGTACCGAGCGCGGCGTGATGTTCTTCTTGGACGCTATCCAAGGCTTGGGCGTTCTACCTTTGGACGTTCAGGAAATTCCTGTCGATTTTCTCTCAGCAGATGGCCACAAGTGGCTCTTGGCGCCTGAGGGGTGTGGTATTCTTTACGTGCGGCGCTCGCGGATCCCGGAGCTGAATCTGAACATGTGTGGTTGGTGTGGTCTTGCCAATCCGCAGGATTACGACAACTACGATCAGCCGTATAAGCCAGATGCGCGGCGTTTTGAGGAAGGGTCCCATAACTTGATGACCATTCATGCTTTAGGAAGTTCTCTCCGCCTTCTTCTTGACGTGGGACTCGAGCGAATCGGTGCCAGAGTTCAGGAGCTCACGGAGTATGTAATCGAAGGGGTTCGAAGAAAGGGATACTCAATCATCACACCGACAGACGTGGCCAGCCGCGCGGGAATTGTGAGTTTCATCAAGGAAGGGATCTCCCCTTCCGAAATCGTTCAGCAACTTCAGGAGCGCAAGATTCTCATTGCTGCTCGGCGGGGCTTCTTGCGGGTCTCCCCGCATTTTTACAATGATGAGTCGGAACTCGACCAACTGCTCGATGCTCTGCCGTGATGAACGCGTGGGCGAACAACTGCGCGTCTGCTATAGAGTAAAGCTGGTGTCTCCTTCGTCCGAAGGGGAGTCCCACGAGACGAGAGGCTGTTCAACGGTTATAAGGGGTGATTGCGCAGGTTGATCTGTAAGCCTTACCAATGGAGTTAAGGAGATTTGCGCAGTCTGTCGAAATCAAGGCTCCATTCTCGAGTGTAACGGAGGAACTTTGTTCTACCAATCTTTTTCGGTGGAGCCGCAACCCCAGTCAGGGATTTCCGTGCTGCCTCCGCCATGAGATCTTCGTGGGCGATCTTTTTCCAAACCTCCGACTACTGAGATCTATTGCAGTGAACTCAGGTGCGGTGGGAGGGGGGCGGCATTTGTTTTTGCTCTGCAAATAAGAAAGAGCCCCGTCGCTTTTCCCGGCGACGGGGCTAAGTCTTTCGCTTGCTTGAAATGGGCGCCTATTTGCCTTTCAAAACTTCTTCGTATTTCTCCCGCAGTTCCTGACGCGCATTGAACAGACGACTCATCACCGTTCCGATTGGAATCTGGAGTGCTTCCGCAATCTCCTTATAGGAGAGGTTGTGGAAGTGCTTCATCACGATGATTTCGCGGAAATCGGGTTTGAGCCGCTCGATGGCCTGCCACAGCTTGTGTCGAACGTCATCGTTGACGAACCAGTCACTCGGCGTTGGCTGGCGCGAGTCTTCAAATTGCTGATGGTTGTCCTCCTCCATTTGCGACATATAGTCGCTACGCACCCGTTGGTTTTTCTTTAGGAAGTTCAGGCAGTGATTCTTGATGATTTTGTAAAACCACGGGAAGAATGGAGAGTTAATATCGAACGTCTTGATTGCTTTGTACGCCTTGACGAAGCAGTCTTGGGACAAATCCTTCGCATCCTCTGGATTGTTCACAAACTGCAGTGCCGTGTAATAGGCTTTCTGTTCATAGGCAGCGACCAGCTGTTCGAAAGCCGCACGGTCGCCTTGCTGGACTCGGCGTATAATCTCCCTTTCTTCTTCCGCCGTGAGGAAGCGCTGTTCTTCCTCGCTCGGGGTAGGCTCTTCAATAAGGAGATTCTCTTGGTTTTCGAAGTCGTTCTCCAGCACTGTTTCTGGTTCCTCCCGTGGAAGCAAAGCACGCTGCTCTGGCTCGCTCTCCACCACCTCATCGTGCAGATCGAGGGGTTCGGCTACGCGTGACAAGGTCTTACCCCGTAAACGCTTCTGCGCTTTGGAATGGGTTCTTCGCCTTGTGGATATTGTACTCACCATTTTTCCCACTTTCTGAAGAAATGCTTCCGATTCACTGTACCAAATTCAAGCTCAAAGACTGTTCAATCGTTCGTTGCAAGTGGAGCAAAGTTTGTTCCGTTTGCTCAGGTGGCAGAACGGAGTGGTCGATTCTATCCTTCTTCAAACCATCCATCCGCACAAATCTTGTTGAAGTTCCTAAACTTATGCTGCTGTCCCGCATCGGCTCGGCCGGAAGAGATATTCACTGAGTGAGTCCAGATATTGGACAAATTTGGTCCTAAAAATGTTCCCTACGCGAACGTTTTCGCCCCGAACTGTGCAATTTTTGCCTATGTCTTACTGGCGCTCTTCGTAACGGCCGCCCCGCACCCAGTCGTCGTACTCATCCCAATACCAGCCGCTTCGGCTACTGCCGCAGAAATGGTTGCGGGGATATTGCGCTGGGGCTTTGTAGTTCGGCCACAAGCGCGGATGGAAAAACGGATAATACGTAGGGTTCAGTCCCTCATAGGCGCGCTCAGACGGGTAATAGTACGTCGGGCCATACTTCTCATGGAGTTTCTTACCCCACCCAATCGGCCGGTACGGAGCAGGCAACGGTGCCTCACGACAAACGGTTTGATCACCCGCAGGCGGGCCAAGCCGCTTCTGTTCGTCTCGCGGCTTGAACACACGGACCGGCTCAGGTGCGGCCGCACCACGCGGGAGTTCTCCCCCTGCGAAAGCGACCGTCACGACGAATGATCCAATAATCGTCAAAACCAGTTTTTTCATTTGAGCACCGATTTCCCTTCGACGGATTACTAACTTCATGATTTTGGGGGAAAAATCCCAACCGCAAACGCAGAATCGCGTTTACTACGCCCCCTCTTCAATCCCTTTGTACAGCAAATTCGCACACTGCGCAGCCAACAAGTGCAGAATGTTTGGGCGCAGATCTTGCTTGCTTACAGCAATCAGATCAGTGTGAATAATACAGAAAATACGGCGCTCGGTGGACACGGCGCAGCAGTTTGGCTTACGTGGCTGGGTGCCATAACTGAAGTGGTCAAGAATTGAGGTGCTAACGGATGCGCAACAAGTGGCTGAGTAGGAGTCTTCTTTTCCTTGCTATTCCGATCTTGATGGCTTCGCCAACTTATGCCCAAAAGCCGCTGTTCTCGTTCCCGTTTTTTAACACGGGGAAATCCGGAGAGCAGCCAAGTCGCTATCAGCCGAATCAGGTCTGTCCGCCACGCCCCAAGTACGACTTTACCGAAGATGGCCGCCCCATCCTCACGAAGCGCTATCCAGCCCAAAACACCCATAACGTTCTTCATTTTCGTAAGTATCCTTACTATGAGAACGTTCACGGGGTGGAACATGTAATGCGAGGGAAGCGCCTCAAACGCCAACCTGACGAAGTCCTATCCGAAGAGCAGAAAGCAATCCTTCGCGAGTGGGGACAGCCGGACTACCTCCGAGGACCCTATAAATCCACTCGCGGCGAACTGGTCGTGGAATGGGTTTATCATCGGCTGAATCACCTATTTCAATTTGTGGACCGCACCATGGTTTACGAAGGTCCGCTCACAGATCAGGAGCGAACCATCTTGGTTTATGGCCTCCCAAGCGAAGTAATTGCGACAACGATTGCGCCGAACATTCGGCGCGAAACTTGGCTTTATCGTTCACCTTTCAAGTCAGCCAAGGAAATGGTTTTTAGTTTCGCGAATGGCAAGCTTGTGTTTGAGGATGAAGCGTACTCGTACTAAACCGGCTGCCGAGCTTAAGCTGCCCCAGAACAGCTAAAATTCCCCTTCCTCGAGGGAAGAATGATACAAAAACGAATGTGGACACAGGAAATGGCGAGCAGAATCACACTTTTCGTGGCTGGATTGGCACTATTCGCCGGAGTCGTGAATGCAGGACCGGCTGCGCGACCGCTTGAAGGGCGTCGTCAGGCGATCGAGTACCTTGCTCATGGCAAGGCTCTCGCAAGCAACGGGCAGCTCGAACAAGCTGCCGAGGCGGTTCAAAAATCCGTGAGCCTCGCACCCTCGCCGGCAGCCTATTGCGAGTTGGGACGGATCTATGCCCGGTTAGGGCGTAAGGACGAAGCTCGGGAAGCTTTTGAGAAAGCCCTCGAGCTCAATCCTGAGTATGAACTCGCAAAGGCGGAGTTGGCCAAACTTGGTGTCCGCAGTCAGGCGAGTCGCCGACGTTCAGCGCATGGGGCCTCGAGTGAGGAAGGCGAGGAGTCTGCCCGCACCAACGTCGACGCGCTTCAGTCGGAAGTCGAGACCATCCAATCCCTTCGCAAGCCCGAAGTCGCACCTGACGATGCGACCCCAGAACCTCGGCCTCTCATTGGTCGGGTCGGACTCCTTTTGCCAAAGCCGCCAAAAGTCAGCAGTGAAGCTTTTTCCCCACCTATTCCCCGTAGCCCCCAGAATGCGATCCCTGTCGGAGGAGTGCGCGACCAGGTCATCCCTCAGCAGCCGGTCGAAATCGTTCATGAGGTTCCTGCTCGTGAAATCGTGAACGCCGAACAACCGCAGGATAAGCGCGGGAAGAGCGCTCAGGCGCAGACGGGTGCGGGCTCAAAGCCATCAGGAGCTAAGAGGGGATTCGAGGCGCGGAAGCCAGCGATGGGGAATCAAGAAGAAGGTCAGGATATTGAGATACGGGATCATGCCCCAGAACGCGTTTCTGAAGGTGGGAAAGGTCCTGGGCCCACTGAAGGCGGGCGGCCGACGGCAGAAGAAGTGAACCGGGTCGCTTTTAGCGAAGAAAGTCGGGCGGAGCGAGGATCCATAGGTTACGGTAATCGCGAGAAGGTGGCTCTTGGAACATTCGCTTTTCACCGGGAGAAGGCCGATTCTTATCGCAAGTCGGAGCGTTGGGTCGAGGCTGCAAACGAATATGAGCAGGCTTTGCGACTGAATCCAAATGATGTGGAGACGCGAGCCTTACTTGCAGAGGCCTTAGCTCGTGCAGGTGAGCTGGACGCGGCTGAGGCGCAATTTGATCGTGCCATCGCTCAAAATCCTAATGAGCCGCAAATTTACTACCGGCGTGGCAATGTGTATCGAGAATTGCGCCGCCTCGACCTCGCGATTGGTGCATTTCGCAGAGCTTTGGAGCTCGATCCTAAACACAAATTCGCTCGCAACAACTTGGGGGTTGTTTACATGGAAAAGGGCGAATATGCGAAAGCCGCTGAGCAGTTCAAAAAAGTTCTCGAGCTCGACCCAAACTATGAAAAAGCCCTACTGAACCTCGGCATCATCTACGATGATCATCTCCAGGATAAGCAACAAGCGTTGAAATACTACGAGCGGTACCTACAAGTTGGGGGGAGCCGAGCGGACGAGGTGCGGCGTTGGGCCAATAGCATCCGAGAGTCGTTGGGGAAAAATGCCCAGTGACGTTTGGAGGCCCCGTCGCTTAGACAGAAAACTGCCCACGGGTAGACGCAGGTGGAATAGCTGGTAGGCTGTGCATAATCACCATTCCCAGAGCTGAGTGTTTTCAAGGAGGATAATGATGTTGGGACGTTGGAAATTGGCTGACAAACCTGCTCGCCGAGTGGGGGCATGGTTCATGGGTGTTTTCGTGCTCTTCTGCGTCGGAGGCGCCCTCGCCCAAGTAGCTGGCACGGCAGCTGTTTCGGAAACCCCAAACCCTTTGTTGGGGCAAGAAAAGCGTCTCGAGGCGCCCTTGAAAGCGGGACGCGCAACGAGTGGTCCACTGGTTGCGCGACCAGCACGTCGGATGTCCACCCCACCACTGGTACGGCGAACCTTTAGCACGACCGAGATAATGGAAATGCGGCGTCGGGCTGGCTTGACGACGCGCCCCCGACAAACCAGCATTTCTTCAGAGACGCTTGCACAGATGAGGGCACGGCAGGCCTCTCAACGCAAACCCACCCAATTTGCAGCCCGGCCGACGACCGTGAGCATGGAGGTTTTGCTGGCCCATCTGCGCCCCACGAGTGCCCCGCAGTCTATGGAACGCGCCTTCTCGTTGCTGCACTCCAGCAATCGTCGTTCAAGCCTCGAGCCCTGCTCTTGCCCAGCTCATCCCCTCGGTGGCATTGATCGCGAAGCTAAAATCGCCAAACTTATTGCCGAAGGGGGCCAGCCGCAGCTCAAGGTAGACGCTGGGGGCTATTTGCGGGTGCCCGCAAATGAGCCGAGCAAAATCGGGGTTCGTTACATAGCAGAAGCTTTAGCAAAAATGCAAGTTGATGCGGTAAATGTCGGTACTACCGACCTCAGCAGTGGGCTCAATTTTCTACAGGATCTCCAAACGAGCTTTTCGTTGCCATTTGTTTCGGCAAACGTCCGCACCCAAAACGGGAAGTTAGCGTTTCCAGCGTATCGCGTAAGTAAGCTCAAGCTCATGAACGGCAAGAAAGTGAGTGTAGCGATTGTTGGGGTCACGAAGCCAGTGGACGGTCGCATTCCCACTGCTCCGCAGCCTGATTATGAGATCACCGATCCAGTGGCTGCGCTCAAGGAAACGCTGCCAAAGGCCAAAAAAGAAAGCGACCTCATCATTCTTTTGGCGTACTACACGCGCGAGGATGTCCCCGCGCTGCTTGAAAAGTTAGGCGATACCGCTAAGAGCATTGCCATCGTGGTGTGCGGAGAGTTTACTGCCGGCAAGGCGAAGGACTACTACATGAACAACGCCCAACGCGTTGGCAACACGTGGGTCCTCACGGGAGGCTTCGAAGGACGGCAAATCGGTCACGCGATCGTGGAAGTCGAAGATGGCAAGATTGTCAGCATTGCCCCAAAGCTTATAGAGATTGAAATGTTTGTGCCGCAGGATCCCGACTTTACCCCCTACCTAACCAAGTTCCGTAGTGAACTGGATGCGTTCATCGGCGCTTTCCGTAGCAAACAATAGCTCATAGCTAAGTTTGCAGATTTCCGTTCAGCCTGTCGGGTTGAGTCCCCCTTTTGGGCTCAACCCGACAAGGCCTTTTTGTTGATTCACTTCGTGCATTTGCCTCCCCTCAATCATTTACCGGGCGCCAACTAAGACGCGCATATAAACCATCGCATAATACCGATCTGTGGCGGCAAGCATGAACTTCTCTCGCGTCCCACAAGTTCCGCAGGGTCAATGTTTGCGCGGAAAGAGTACATTATTTGTACTAAATAATTGGAACGATTTAACTTATCCTGTGACCATCTTTTGAATACATAGACTAAAAAGCTGTTTGTTTGGCTTTCGGTAGCGTCGTGCTTTCTTCGTGTCTTTGCTGCAAGCCTCTTGGCATCTTTGTGGCCTAATGGGGCGTGAGTTCGCTTGACACGTTAAGTGCGCGCGTGAGTGTTAGGAGTGTCTCGGGGGCTCCGGCTCCCGACAAAATTTTATTTAGGAAAGGGTTCTATGACGCCGCAACTTGTCTTCGCTGTTACGATGCTGATCTCAGTTGCCGGACTCATCGTCGCCTTTGCAATGGCGAAATGGGTATTGGCCAAAGACACGGGGACACCCGCCATGCAGGTGATCTCCAACGCGATTAAAGAGGGCGCGGAAGCGTTCCTAAAGCGCCAGTACAAAACCATTGCGATTCTGTCTGTGGTTTTGGCGGCAATCCTCTTTGCCTTCTACTTCAAGGAGAAGGGCAGCCAGCTGGCCATTCGGACGTTTATTTCTTTCCTGTTCGGTGCATTTTGCTCAGGGTTTGCCGGTTTCATCGGCATGTATATTTCCATTCGTTCGAACATTCGTACTGCATCTGCAGCGACCAAAAACCTCAATACTGCCCTCCAAGTTGCTCTACGCGGAGGAGCCGTTTCGGGTATTATGGTGGTTGCGATGTCGCTGTTGGGTGTCGGGTTACTCTTTTGGATTTTTGACGGATTGAAGAACCCCGATATCGTACCTTTGCAAATCGTAGGTTACGGCTTTGGCGCCTCCTTCGTCGCGCTGTTTGCTCAGCTCGGCGGAGGAATCTACACGAAGGCTGCCGACGTTGGTGCTGATCTTGTTGGCAAAGTCGAGGCGGGCATTCCTGAGGACGATCCTCGAAATCCAGCGGTGATCGCTGACCTCGTGGGCGACAATGTTGGCGATTGTGCGGGCCGTGGCGCAGACCTTTTCGAATCCACCGCTGCGGAGAACATTGGGGCCATGATTCTCGGTATCGCCCTCTACAAAATCACAGGTGAAAACGGCCCCGTGTTTGGTTTGGGCGCAATCATGTTCCCGCTCTTTGCGCGTGCTTTGGGACTCATCGCCTCGATCGTCGGTGTGCTTTCGGTAAAGGTCAAAGGCAGCGAGGAGAGTGGATGGGAGGATCCCATGTCGGCCCTCAACCGCGGCTACCTCGTCACAACGATTTTAGGGATTATCGGGTTCTACATTGCTGTCCTGTTGCTTCTGAAGGGCCAGATTTACTTCTTCCTCGCCGGAGTCGTCGGTATCCTATGCTCTTACGCGTTCGTGTGGATTACGCAGTATTACACTGAGTATCGGTATCGCCCCGTGAAATGGATCGCGGACTCCTGCCGTACTGGCCCTGCCACCACCATCATCTCTGGCTTATCGGTTGGTATGGAGTGCACGGCCATTCCGATCGTTGTGATTTCGGTGGCCCTGATGCTTGCCTATAAATTTGGCCAATTGGGGATGCTGCATGTCCTCGGTGGCTGGGGTGGAATGACCAAAGCGGGTATTAGCCCCACGGCCGCCGGTTTGTACGGTACCGCGATTGCGACCATGGGCATGTTGTCCACTGCCGCCTACATCTTGGCAATGGACACCTTTGGACCCATCACGGACAACGCGGGCGGAATCGTGGAAATGAGCCAGCAGCCCGAAAGCATTCGCGAAAAGACCGACCGCCTCGACGCAGTTGGCAATACCACCAAAGCCTTGACGAAAGGCTATGCGGTTGGATCTGCCGCGTTAGCCGCGTTCCTGCTGTTCCAAGCCTACATCGATGAAGTGAATGAGTATCTACGTCATGCCGGGAAAGCCATTATGACCACGGTGGACCTTGGGCACGTGCCGGTGTTCATTGGGGCATCGATCGGCGCTATGCTTGTCTTCTTGTTCTCCGCGCTTGCGATTCGCTCCGTGGGTAAAGCCGCGCAGTCCGTCATCGAGGAGGTGCGGCGGCAATTCCGTGAAAAGCCGGGAATTATGGAGGGTAAGGACAAACCCGATTACGCTCGCTGCGTGGATATCGTGACCAAGGCCGCTTTGAAAGAAATGGTCTTGCCGGGAATTCTCCCCGTGGTCGTGCCCGCGGCGCTGGGTTTCGGCCTGAAATTCGTCACGAAAGAAGGGGTTGCACCTCAGTCTGTCGCCGCCTTGCTTATGGTCGGCACGATTGCCGGCATTCTGATGGCACTCTTCATGAACAATGGTGGCGGTGCGTGGGACAATGCCAAGAAGTATATCGAGACGGGCCAATATGGTGGAAAGGGCTCGGATGCCCATAAAGCAGCCGTCGTCGGCGACACCGTTGGAGATCCATTCAAGGATACGGCTGGCCCCTCCTTGCACGTGCTGATCAAGCTATTAAGCACCGTCACCTTAGTGCTTGCACCACTGTTCATTTAAGCGTGACGCAACGCGCAAAAAAACGAGATCCTTGTGGGGCTCTCCTGACCGACAAAAGGTCGGAGAGCCCCACAGCTTTTCTGATGCAGTTTAAACTTGGATGAGAAACTGGTTCTTAGTGCACTGTTTGAGACACCTGTCAGACGCAACGCATGGCGTTTGTACTTGCACCGGCGAGTCGACTGACAATCATCCCACAGAGTTACGTGGGCAACTATGACTGAGTAGAGGAGTGATCGTTGCGGTTCGAGCCGTTTATTGCACGCCGCTATCTATTCTCAGGGACACATAAGGCGCTGATCTCACTCATAACGATCATCTCGATCGCGGGTGTCGCCCTGGGGGTCTACGCATTGATTGTGGTCCTTGCGGTGATGGAGGGATTCGATTCAAACCTTGTCCAGAAAATCATCGGTGCCTATGCGCACATTGAAATTGTTCGAACCACCACGGACTCGCCACCGGTGGATCCTGACAAGCTGTTGCCCATCGTCCGCTCGGTGCCTGAGGTAAAAGCGGCGGGGCCCGTCATTATGCGCCAAGCTCTCATCCAAGTGGTTCCTGGGGAAGGGGAGGAGCCACGCCAGACGGCGATTTTTATTCAAGGGGTGGATTTGGAGGCGGAACAGCATGTGACCCGTCTCATGGACAAAGTCGTTGGGAAAAAACTGCCCGGTCCCGGCGAAATCGTGTTGGGCAAAAAAATTCTTCAAAAGCTCTACATCCCTCTCGGCACAAAAGTGACCGTGCTCTCTCCAAAAGTTGTGCGGACTCCCACTGGAGGAGCTGCTTTGGCGCGCAATGCGATTGTGTGCGGGGCGTTCGAAAGTGGTTTTCCCGAAGCCGACGAAATGATTGGATATACAAGCTTGGAGACAGCTCGAGCGCTATTCATGGTGCCTCCGAATGAGGTCGATGGGATCCATTTAGTGGTAAATGATCCCGAGAAGGTGGACGAAGCGCGCAAAAAAGTGCAGGCCGCGGTTGGACCCGATTACACCGTCACAACGTGGCGAGAGCGAAATCCTGTTCTTTTCGACGCACTCGTACTCGAAAAATGGGCAATGTTTATCATTCTTCTGCTTATCGTCCTCGTAGCGGCCTTCAACATCATCGGGACTCTCATCATGGTGGTGATCGAAAAAACCCGGGAGATCGGAATTCTCAAATCCATGGGGGCGACTGAGCAAGCCATTCTGCGGATTTTTCTTTTCCAGGGGACATTCATTGGAATGGTGGGAACGGCAATTGGCGCGGTGCTCGGGCTCGGGACGTGTTATTTACTGAAATACCATGTAAAAATAGACCTGCTCTCTGAAGCCTATCTGTCAGATCGAATTCCGATCCTTATCAATCCATGGTGGAACATCCTCATCGTTTTCTCAGCTCTTACCATTTGCCTTGCGGCCTCGTACTATCCCGCCCGCCAAGCCGCACGACTGGATCCCGTTGAGGCGCTGCGCTATGAGTAAGAGCCCCTCCCAGAATTCCATCGTGCTTGAAGCGCGCAACGTTCACAAATCGTACTTAGACGCCACGCGCGAACTGCATGTTTTGCGTGGGGTCAATCTTACGGTACGCGAGGGGGAGATAGTCTCAATTGTTGGAGCAAGTGGCGTGGGCAAAAGCACGCTTCTTCACCTGTTAGGCGCCTTGGACCGCGTCACTGCCGGCCAGATCTTCTTACGAGGTCAAGAGCTCTCCCGTTTAAACAGTGCAGAGCTCGCTCAGATTCGAAACCGTAATGTGGGGTTCATTTTCCAGTTTCATCATCTGTTGGCAGAGTTCAGCGCACTGGAGAATGTCATGATTCCCGGCTTGATTCTGGGGCGCCCCCGGAGTGAACTCGAACGCGAGGCGACCGAGCGTCTGACAGCGCTTGGACTTGGGGAGCGACTTCACCACCGGCCTGCCAAATTGTCAGGTGGCGAGCAGCAGCGGGTTGCTCTGGCACGTGCGCTGATAAACAATCCAGACCTCATCCTCGCGGATGAGCCGACGGGTAATCTTGATTCCGAGAGCGCTGCAAATGTTATAGACTTATTGTGGCGTAATGTCCGGGAAAACGGGCGCTCTCTCGTGATTGTGACCCATGAGCCAGAGATAGCGCAAAAAGCGGACCGCTGCTTGCGTCTCCGCGAGGGTGTTTTGTGGCCCGAAACAAGTTAGCGTGAATGCATAGTGGCTAAATGGTTAGAGGGAGATTAGTGGTAATGTAAGTTTGCGCTCTGAGAGCGGGCGTGAACGTTGGGGCATGGGGAGCATGCTCAGAACTTACGTATGAATGAGGGATGAAACAGTGAAGTTAGCAAAAGGCTTTCTCCGTTCGCTTCTTGTCGCGTTGCCGCTGATCACTTCCGCGGCTCAAACCGAGATCATTATTGAATCCGCTCCCGATGGTCAGCACTCGGACTGGTTCCAAGTTGTTGAAGGCAATTGGATGGAGAGTGCCAGCAAGAGCAAGGCTCCCGGGCTGACGGCCACTAAAGCCATGTTCAAAACGGCAGGGCCAACTGCTGGTGCAGCTCGGTTTGTCCCCGACATCCCGATTGCCGGCAAATACGAGGTGTTTGCCACGTATCCGGATTCTGGAAATGCGAAAGGGGTCATTTACAAGGTTCACTCCGCCGAGGGCGACAAAGAAATCGTGATCGATCAGCGTGGACGAGATGCGGCTGCAAAGCCCCCGTCGAACACGTGGTTTTCTCTTGGCACCTACCACTTCTCGCAAGGTAGGGACGGCTACGTTGAGGTTCGAGATCCTCAGACCGGCCTGGCTGCTAACGAGAAAGAGCCAAATGTGCGCGTTTATGCGGATGCGGTTCGGTTTGTGCCCGTTGGATTCGAATTGCCCCCCCAGTTTGCTGCAAAATCGGGCCAAGAGGCACCAAAAGCCGCCGAGGGGCTCCCACCCGGTTTACCAGCCGCGCCAACTGGCGCTCCCATGCCCAAATTAGCCTCTGCGGTTCCAACCGCCTCCTCGGCGTTGCCCAGTTTAGATCAGGCGGGTGGACAAAAGTCGACTCCGCCGTCGTCATCCGCAGGCACCTTGCCACCTCTCTCTGCGGTGCAAAGTTCAGGGGAAAGTGCAAGCCAAGCCACTCCTGCTGCCGGAGGCCCTGCGTTGCCCTCTCTTAATGCTGCAAGTGCGTCTTTGCCGCCCGCCTCCCCGGTGGCGTCAAGTGCTGCTCAACAGCTGCCCTCACTTTCCTCTCTGAGCACGGCTCAAGCGCCCAGCCAGCTGCCCGGCACTGCTGGGACCCCGGCTTTGCCACAGCTTTCGGCTGGGACAAGTGCACTGACACCTCCTCCTGGGACAGGGTTACCCCCTTCACCCGAGGGGCAGCCTGCGACCCCGGGGCTCATGTCGCTTTCCGCAGTTTCTGACCAGACGCAGGCGCCTCCACTCCCACCCATCCCTTCGCCAGCTTCTTCGGGAATGCCCCTGCCGCCACTGGAAACGTCTGCAGCAACGCCTTCACTTCCCGCGCTTGCAGGAACACCAACCCCGCTAGGCGGAGAGAGTGGAGCAGCAAAACTTCCGAGCACCCAACTCCTACCTACTCCTGTCCCAGCAGCGCTACCCCCTCAACCGGCTTCGATGCCAACCGTCTC
The DNA here is from genome assembly GCA_003290465.1 of Candidatus Sumerlaea chitinivorans. Classification (GTDB taxonomy): domain Bacteria; phylum Sumerlaeota; class Sumerlaeia; order Sumerlaeales; family Sumerlaeaceae; genus Sumerlaea; species Sumerlaea chitinivorans. The sequence goes on along the minus strand of CP030759.1, from coordinate 1,203,524 downwards.
GTCGCCGCCAACCTTGCCACCCGTTCCGTCCGTGGCAGCGCCTGCCCCTGTCGGAGGGGCACCAAGTGGCTCAAACTTACCATGGGTGTACGATGAAGGGTCGGCGCATGCAGCTTCCAGAAACACTGGCAAGAAAGTGTTAGTGTTCTTTTTCGCGCCGGGCAATACAGTCGCGGATAAGTATGAAAAAGAGTTCTTCCCGCATCCTGCTGTTCAGGCTACACTTAATAAATTTGTGCTGCTCAAAGTGAACTTCCCGCAGAACACGAAGGCAGGCTATAAACTGCAGATTTTTGGTGCAGGGAACATCGCCGTAACGGACGCTTATGGCCAAAAGATTGGGGCGATCACTCAGCTGCCAGCCACGCCCGAGGAGCTCGCCTCTCAGCTTGAAACGCTTGCCGGGAAGTAAGCGGTCGCCGGTGCGGTAGGGAATCGCACGACTCGCAATAGATCGGGCCTATGCGAGGTTACATGGTGCACTATTCGGTCGTTCAGCCATGGACGCATTGTGGCCTCCGAGCTTTCTTGGCGGTGCGCACGTTGGTGTGCGGTCGGGCGCCTTGGCACCGCGTGGGAGCTTTTCCTTTCTTTGTTGACCGACGGACCGCCTCACCCGCAATTCCAAAAGCTGATGGGGGGCCGGAGAGCGGCGTGGGCCTCAGGGAAAAAGACGTTAGGCTGAAGCTAATCTGCCGCACGCGGTCTTACCGGCCGAGACCGTTGCAAGTTATTCCCCTACGTTTCCTTGCTCCTCGAATGAACTTCACCTCTACGATCCTATGCCGGCATCTGATTCGTTAGGTGCACTTACATCACGGTGATGTCCCCGAACCGGCTCGATAATTTCTTAGGATCTCCACGACGTGGGGGAGTGTGCAGAGTTTTCGCAAGCGGCATTGCCACCGGTGATTGTAGTGACGGCTGGTGGCTAAAGCTGCACAGCCAATTCATCTTTTTCGCCAAGGACGATACGCAGCTTAATGGGCTTTTCGCCAGCCACCATCACCCACATCATCGTGATTTGCTCAAGTTGGACGTCGGGTGGGATCTTTTCGCTTTTGCCCAGCAAAATCTCCTCTGCTTCGAGTTCGTAAGCCGTCCGCGCGATGGCAAACCAACTGTTGTTCGATGGGACAACAAGTGGTTTGACCGAGACCCCGTATTTCTCGGCGAGTTCCACAACGCGCGTGAAAAGCCGTTCTTCGTCACTCGTGAACACGTGTTGGAAGCTTTGCTCGTGTTTCTCCACTTTGATGGTAATGACGATCACCTCGGTATTGCGCTCGTGAGCCTCTTCCAGTGCGGCCTTGAGGTGGATCAAGTTGTTTGGATCCCGCACAGGCACCAAAACGCGTGTCCTGTCCGGCTCGAGATCCAGAATGTTCGCAGAAAGCTCACTCTTACGGTCGAGCACGAATTTCTCTTTATGTTCATGCTGCAAGTTGGCTCGAGCGCGCTTGCGATTCGTCAGATATTCCGAGACCGAAAAAAGAACGAAAAAGGCTGTGGTAAAAGAAATGCCCGAGATAGTCGCCAGTTGCTTCGTCAATAGATTCGTAATAGCCACACCAACTAAAATGAGCGTCACAAACCCGAGGCCAATTGGCAGCTCGACATTTCCGAAACGGATATTGAAGGGAACTTTCCAAGTGCGCTCCCCACGATACTTGAAGCGCAAAATGAACATGGATAGGGCCATGAAGGCAAAGCTCCAAACCACGCCAAACGCGTAAGCCTCGCCCAAGATGGTGACTTCCCCTCGGCTCGCAACAATCACACATGCTTGCAGAACTGCAATAAGAGTGATGATGCGATAAGTCGTTCCAAATCGCCGATGGGGGTGACGGAACCAATCGTCCAAGATCCCGTCCTCAGCAACGCGATTGAGCACCCCATTGGACCCGATGATGGAGGTGTTCACTGCCCCGGACAAAATCAAAGCACCCACGCCTACGACAAATGCTGTCATCGCCAGCTTCAAACCGGTCGGCCCCACAAGGTGCATGACTAAGGCATTCAACAGGTTCTCTCCCGCCGCTTTACGAACATCGTCAGGCACGATCATCACGGCGGCAAGGGAGCATAGCCCTGTAAATGTAAACGAAAAAGCAAAAATCACCCACGAAGCACGAACAAGGTTCTTGTGCTTCGGCGCCTGAATCTCCCGGTACACCTGAGCCAGCGTTTCTTCGCCGCTCATCGCCAGTAGCGAGTGGCCAAATGCCACGAAGAAGACGGCAAGGCTGAACGTCTTCACCCACGGCACATCCTTCAACCAACCAAGTGCGTGATCGCTTAGTTGAAGTTCAAAAGGTGGTAGTGGGCTGCGCCGGACGTAGATCGTGAGGGCCGACCAAACAACCAACATCGCGACCATGACGCCTGTCACGATCATGATCTTAAGCGCTTTATCGCTGCTCTCCTCGATCCCCTTGATGTTGAGCCAATAGAAGTAGGCTGTGACGGCGAGCGCGAAGATCACGGCAAACCATTTCGCGGAAATAGGGAACTCAACACCGAGCGCGTGAAGTGCCTGCTCCAGCAGGTTGTGGACATAATGGCCAGCTGAGACGGAGGAGATCGGCCCGGTGAGGACGAAATCAAACACTAAGGCCGACACCGCGATCTTGGCCATAAAATGTCCCATCGCCTCGCGGACGATGCGATAGACTCCTCCCCGCACAAACATCGAGCAGCTTTCAATGTAGACCGCTCGGACGCAGCCGGAAAACAGCATCACCATCAAGATAAACCACGGTGCTGCTTTTCCGATGGCGTGCTCTGCGATCCCCCCAATGTAGTAAGCAGTGCTCGCCAAATCGTTGAGCACCACGGCTGCTGCATGCCAGAAGGAAATGAAAGTGAGCATCGCCGTGGTGAGAACGACGACTTTCGCCCCGCCCCCGCTTGAGATGGATTGTCCTGAGGAATGCGCGACCTTATCTGTGCGACTTGGGTACTCGTCTGAGGTATTCATGATTGGGAAGTGCTCTTAATGTCTCCAAATTTCATAACGCGTCTGATCGTCGATTGTCGGAAGCATGCGTTGAGCTACGCCTCAAGCGGTTCACTCACTGCATCCGCAAGGATGGTTACAACATTGTCCGCGACTTCTACAAAGCCACCGGAGATTCCGTAAGTTCGTTCATCGTCAAACTTCTTAACGCGCACGGTGCCTTGTCCCAAGGTTGCAACGAGAGGCGCGTGGTGAGCGAGAACACCAAAATAGCCATCTGCCCCGGGGAGAATCAACGAAGTTATCTCATCTTCCAGAATCAATCGCTCTTGCGTAAACATCTGCACTCTGAACAGGTTTGCCATTGAAGCCGGTCCTTCAAACCTTAATTCGGGTCGTATTTATATTGGTTCGCGCGAACATTACCGACTCTTTACGCGAATTATTGCCATGAGAACCGACTTAGCTTCGCAAGAGGAATCGTCTGGACCGAGAAATCTCCCGACACACCCGTAGCGCAAAGTGTTCACGTTCCAATCATTTTGGGACAGCATGCGCTCACTAATTCCCGCTGGAGTTGTCATCAGTCACCTTTGCTTTGATGCTGAAAATCAGGAACTTACATGTTGCGGAGATTCCTTATCTGCGTTCCGCGGCCTCTGTTGGCACTGTTTATGCATAACATCCCTAAGTGAGGTCTGCAGGGAGTTTGCGAGTCTTGGTGTTTGGAGGTTATGGGACCATGAAAAAACGGCTGCTGATTGCAAGTGTGACAGTCGCGCTTCTGACCGGGTGCGCGAATATGACTCCGGTCCAGAAGGGCGCAAGCGCAGGAGCGGTGGCCGGTGGCCTTGTTGGCGGAGTGTGGGGTCACGCAGCCCACGGCATCACCGCTGCACAAGGCGCGGGTTTAGGCGCAATGGCTGGTGGGCTGGTTGGTGCTCTGGCAGCTGACTCTCTCACGAAGGAGCCAGACTACGGCAAACCAGTCACACGACCATCCGTGGCGCCGCCTCCTGATCCCAGCGCAACCCCGAAGCGGTACTCGACGGTTGAGAAGTAATATAACTGCCGGAGAGGTCACTCTCTGAAGAAGGTCCTCTCGGTGCAGCAAAGTTAGCACGCGCCGAGGACCTTTTTCGTTTTTTCGTTGCTCCCTGACTATCTTGGAACTTGCGCTCGAGTCTTGTCCTCGGTGTTCTAAGCCCATGACAATGCGACGCTTTTATCTAACAACTGCCATTCCGTATGCGAATGCTGAGCCCCACGTGGGCCACGTCCTCGAGTTGATCGGGGCTGACATCATTGCACGTGCCAAGCGCCTGCTCGGCTATGAAGTCTACTTTCAGACGGGAACGGACGAACACGGCCAAAAGATGCTTGAAGCGGCCCGAAAGGCAGGAAAAGGCCCTCAAGAGTACGCGGATGAAATTGTCCCGCGTTTTCGGGATTTGTGGCGGGAGCTTGATATTTCGCACGATGGCTTCGTGCGGACCACAGATCCCGCGCACCGAGCTGGCGTAACCAAGTTTTGGCGCGCCGTCCGCGACCACGGCGACATTTACCTTGGCAAGTACGAAGGATGGTACTGCGTCCCCGAAGAAACGTTTGTGCTTGAGTCGCAGGTGAAGGTGGGAGAAGCGGGCGAGAAGTTGTGTCCCCAGTGCGGCCGCGAACTTGTCTGGCATAGCGAGGAAAACTTTGTTTTTCGTTGGTCGCGCTATCAGCAAAAGCTCGAGCAATGGATTGCCGATCACCCAGACTTTATCGCGCCACCTTTTCGCGCAAATGAGATGATCAATTCGTTTCTGAAGCCCGGCTTGCAGGACATCTCAATTTCCCGTACCACCATTCAGTGGGGGATTCCTGTTCCCGAGGCAGAGAACCATGTGATCTACGTCTGGTTTGATGCTCTGCTCAATTACATTACCGGGGTGGGATACGGCTCGGACGAAGAACGATTCCAAAAATGGTGGCCGTGTGACCTTCACATCGTTGGGAAGGATATCCTGAAATTTCACACTCTTCTTTGGCCCGCCATGCTGATGGCTGCCGGTTTGGAACCCCCGCGCCGTGTCTTCGGCCATGGCTTTGTAATCGCGCGGGGAGAAGAGAAGATGTCGAAGTCTAAGGGAAACGTCGTGGACCCGCGCGACATCCTTGCGATGTTCAACGGAAATCCCGACCCTCTGCGCTACTACCTCGTGTGCGAGAATGATTTCGGGCAGGATGCGGTCTTCAGTATGGACGGTTTGGTTAGCCGCTATCATGCCGATCTTGCGGACAAGCTCGGCAACCTACTCGCCCGCACCACAGCCATGATCACCCGATATCTGGAAGGGCGAGTTGTGCGGCCGGAGCGTTTTGAAGAGGCGGACGAAGTGGTTCGCGATGCGCTTCTTTCTCTTGCCGAGCTTGCTCGCGACGCCTCGGGGCGAAGCATCTACGAGCAACTCATCGATGAGGGGCTTTTCGCCCAGCTTTTGCAACGTGTGATGGGCGCTGTGTCAAAAATGAATGTCTACGTGACCGAACAGCAGCCTTGGCAGCTTGCAAAAGATCCAGCAAAACGCGAAAGATTGACGCAGGTACTTTACACCTTAGCTGAAGGGTTGCGCTTATCGGCAGTTCTGCTGTTCCCGTTCATTTCGCGGTCGGCGCAAGCAATTTGGCAGCAGCTTGGAATCGAGGAGCCGCTTTCTGGGGCTTCTTTCTCGCAAGAGATGAGGTGGGGCCGACTCGACGGGCAGCGCGTCTCCGCGGGCACAATTCTCTTCCCCAAGCTCGAGAAACGGTCGTAGGTCTCGTCACCGTGCTTGGGTTATTCTACGTTAGAGAAGGTCTGAACAAGCCTTTCGTGGAGAACGACCGCGCTGGGTGCATGTGGTTGCTTAGAAAACACACCTCTTCCTTGTCTTGGGCCTGACTAATCAAGGCTACATGCTTGTTCGCACGGGGCAACGAGGAAATCCCGACCCGATTGTCCTAACCGCCATAACGGAGCATCCAATCGTGAGGCTAGAAAATGCGGGAGAAGAGAGTTGACGAAAAGAACAACTTTCCGTCGCTGAATGCAAGCGTGTGGTTTTCGAAAAGCCGTCGTCAAATGAGATGAGGGAGATGCTAGCGAACAGGAAACGTTAACGCGCGTTCTTCGCAACCAACGCTGCACCACAGCTCTCGCGAATCACTAATTCGAGTTCAACTTCTGCAACAAGGGTTGCCGGTTTTCCTTCGAGAATCCGAAAGAGCTGCTCACATGCCAGCTGGCCAATGGAGTACATGTTTTGTCGAATGGTGGAGAGTTTGGGTGTCACGTACTGCGCCAAGAGAATATCGTCCCCACCAAAGAGCGCGATATCCTGCGGGATACGCAGCCCCGCCTCGCGAATCGCCTGCATTGCGCCGATCGCCATCATGTCGTTCACGCTGTAGATAGCCGTGGGGCGCCGCTTGTGGCTTAGCAGCCACTTCGTGGCCAAGTAACCGCTTCGTTGGTCAAAATAACCTTGTGCCAGCAATTCATCGGATTCTTCTAGGCCGAGCTCGCGAACCGCCCGTAAGTATCCTTCGGTGCGGTGGATGGCCGTGGTCACGAATTCGCTACCACGAATATGGCCGATGCGCGTGTGTCCCAGCGAGTGCAAGTGCGCGACTGCCCGGTAGGCAGCCTCGCGATTTGCTCCTAAGACTTGATGAAGATTTGGCAGGCTACTATTTACGAGTACCACGGGGCATCCGGCCTCTGCCAAGTCGCTCAGGTAGGTGTCAGTGGTCAAATTTCCTACGCAAAGGACCCCGTCCATTGCACGTTGGCGGTAAAGCGAGAGTGCCTTGCGTTGCTCTTTGAATTCCGGCGTGGCCATCTCGACCATGAGGTGGTACCCTTTGCGCGTCACCACCTCAAGGATTCCACTCAAACTCTCCGAGAAATAGAAGTCCGACACCACGTGATCAATTTGCGGCAGGATCACACAGATAACCCCAGCTTTCTGGCGCACCAGACTGCGGGCAATCGCACTGGGATGGTAGCCCACTTTTCTCACGATCTCGAGAACGCGCTCTTTCGTCTTCGCGTTGATCTTGTCCGAGTCGTTGAGCGCTAGCGAAACCGTGGAGCGGCTCACACCAGCCATTTCCGCTATGTCGCGGATTGTATAACGTCTTTTTACACCCTGATCGCTTCGCTTTCTCGCCATGGGAAATCGTACCTGATTTCGTAAGGTTTGTAGTAACCGAATACGCGCTACTCGGAATCGTCCGCCGGCGGCACGCATTCTCAGCGATACCGTAAAGGTTTGCGCGGTCGCGTCAAATTCATTTTTTAGTTCGGAATCTGCGTACGCGGGTGGGTCACCGGCATCATCATCGAACCGTTGAGAGCAACAGTGCGTTTTCGAGGCTTTTGAGTGTTGCCGCTGATCTGAAGCTGGTTTCCTCGGTTATCGCGGTGAGATGGTGAGCTGCTTTTCAGGCCAAAGTTTGTCCGCGGATACCCTAACTGGCAGAGGTGTGTTTTGTCAGGGTTTGTCCTACATTGGATCGATTCAATTTTTTGCTTGAATTCCTGGCACTTTTTACCCCAACATAACAGCAAAAGTAGTAAACATCATTATGTCTTAGGAGGATAATCCAAATGAAAAGACTGCTTTCCGTCATTGCGATTTCAGCTGTATCTGCTGGTATTTATGCTGGCACGCCGACCATTGATGGGACGTTTGATGGGGTCTCCGTTTGGGGACCGGCGGTTGCGACCAACTCAAATCCTGGCTTCAGCGGTGCCGGTGCGACTGCGACGGATCTTTACGTAACGGACGACGCAAGCTACGTCTACTTTGGTGCGCAAATTTCTGGTTTGGCTGGGTGGATGAGCTTTGGTTTTGCGATCGATTCGCAAAGTGGCGGCGGCAATACGCAAGAGACGTGGGGACGTCAAATCAATTTCAGTTTCCCGACCAACTCGGTTGGGGATGCGCCAGATGTGGTGATCCGTGGCAATTGCAATAACAGTTGGATTGAGCAACACACGTGGAACGGCTCTGCGTGGCAAGGATTCGGCACCAACATCGGCACCTCAGAAGCGAACTCTAATCCATCCACCGGTTGGATCGAATGCCGCGTGGCCAAAAGTGTGCTCAACATGCGTGCATCAAAGCAGGGACAGGTTGAGTTCTACCTGACCGGTGATCAAAACGCACATGGTCTGTTCACCTCAGTACCTTATGACACCCCATGTGCGGAGTGGAATCCTTCTTCGCCGCAGGTGCTTTCCAATCCTTCGGGACCCGTCAATCTCCCGGTCGCACTTTCCGCATTTACACTTGAATAGTGCGCACGAAATAGAATCCACGAGAGCTTGACGTTGGCTTTGAACTGGTTGGCAGGGGCGGCAGATCGTAGAAGCGCGATCTGCCGCCCTTTTCTTGAGGAGAGGCGAAGAGGAACATGAATCCCAAACGATCGCGCCCCATCTGGCTTTGGTACGATACTGTATGGGGCTATGCATTCATCTTACCGTTTCTCACCGTGGCGGTCGTTTTTCTGGTTTTTCCCATTGGGTACTCCTTTTACCTAAGTTTCCGAGAAACATGGCTTTACTCTTCATGGTTCGATCAGTTCGCAGATATGCGGTTTGTGGGGCTCCACAACTACCTCGATCTTCTGCGAACTCCCGCGTTCTGGTGGGCTTTGCTCGCTACTTTCATCTACGCTTTGCTTCTGATCCCCGCCCAGATTGCGGCGGCGCTTGGACTTGCACTCCTTCTCAACACCAAGCTTCCCGGCTACCGAACCCTTCGTGCTGCGTTTTTCCTACCGCACGTATTTGACGTATTTGTCGTCGGTATTATCTGGCTGCTTCTTTACAATCCCACAGAAGGGCCGCTTGCCGCACTCTTCCGGTGGTTCGGCATTGAGTGGTTTACGAAGCATGGGTTTGTGGACAACCCCGTGACCATTCTGCCAAGTATCGCCTTTGCGATGGTGCTCAAAGGGATGGGATTTGGGATGGTGCTCTTCCTGACCGCCCTCAACAACATCCCCGAGTCAGTATTTGAAGCGGCCGAGATTGACGGAGCGAATGCCCGACAGAAACTCTTCTACGTCACGATTCCTCTTCTTCGCCCAATGATCCTCTTCATGTCGGTGACGGGGTTGGTCGGTGTCCTCAATGCTTTCTCTGAGTTTTACGCTCTGACCCGCTCAGGCGGCGGCGCCGCGTTCTCCTTCATGGGAACCACTGTTCAGTCAGCGCGGGTCTCGGGGTTTTATCTCTATCAGCTTTTCGACAATGCATCCTACGGCCATGCTGCCGCCATGTCGTTCATCCTTCTTGTCATTGCTCTTGTGATCACGTGGCTGAATTTCAGGTTCCTCGGCAAGGAGAGCTAACCCATGTTCTCGTCAGCTAATGTCATCGAGTCTCGTGATTCCAGCGCCTCGGCTTTCTCCATGAACCGCAAAGTCGTCCGCTACATTGTTGTTTATGCGGTGTTGCTTCCCGTGCTTCTTCTCGTCCATTTACCGCTTATCTGGATGGTCGTCACTGCCTTCAAGGCTCCCGGCTTTGGCACCAAGCTCGTGTTTATCCCTGAGCCGGGCCAAGACCTTTACACCTTAAAAAACTTCAAGGATGTTCTCTTTGACAAAGATTTTCCATTCTACCGCTTTGCGTGGAACAGTTTTGTCGTGGCCGCAGGGTGCGCGGTCGTAACGGTGACAATATGTACGCTTGCGGGGTATGGCTTCGCCAAAAAGCGGTTCCCCGGACGCGAGATGCTATTCGCGGCTCTCATCACCATCATGCTCGTGCCGGGAATCATTTTCATGGTCCCCCAATATCGGTTGGTGCTGAAGTTCGGGTGGATCAACACCTACGCAGCCATGATTCTTCCCCATACCGCGAACATTTTTGGTCTGTTTCTCTTGCGCCAACATATCCGCGGGTTGCCTGACAGTCTTCTGGAAGCAGCGCGCGTGGACGGGGCCAGCGAGCTTGGCACGTTTTTCCGGGTCGTGGTGCCGCTTTCGACTCCGGTGATGATCACTCTGTTCCTTCTCACATTTGTGGGTCAGTGGTCGAATTTCCTGTGGCAGCTCATCGTCAACACGCCCGATTCGAAACTCCTGACCCTCCCCGTCGGATTGAGCTTTTTCCAAGGTCAGTATCAGGTGCAGTGGGAGCGGATGATGGCGGGCGCCTGCTTCTCTATTTTACCGATTGCGCTTCTGTTCATCGTCGCACAGCGGTTCTTTATCCAAGGCCTAACCACCGGGAGTGTGAAGGAATGAGAGACCGAAATCGCCTTATTTCGTGGGGGCTTCCGCTGGTATGTGCTCTATTCACTCTGGGGCTGGTTATGGCGCCACCAGTGCAGGCTTCTGAGAAAAGCCAAACCGTTCGCCTCACCATCTGGCAGGGATTTAAGTTCAGTGAGGTGACCCTTCTGCGGGAAAACATTCGCGAGTTTGTTACCAAGTGGAATGCCGAGCGTACCCCAAAGATTGAGATTGTCGAGTCGCAGGTCCCTTTCATGGACATGGTACGCAAAATCCGCACGGCCGCCCTTGCACGCCAGATGCCCGATATCGCGTTTGTGGACGCCAACGCGATGGTGCAGCTTGTCTGCGGTGGGGTCATTCGGCCCATTGACCAGCTTAAGAGTTTTCCAGCACCCACTATTGATGACCTGCGAAAGAAATACGTCGCTGGCGCTTTTGATACGAACGTGGTTTACTTGCGAGGGGAGCGGCATCTTTACGGGTTACCCGCACAGACCACGACCCTTGCGCTTTTCTACAATAAGCGCATGTTTCGCGCCAAAGCTCGAGAGCTTGAGGCTGCCGGTTTGGACCCAAACCGTGCGCCACGAGACTGGGACGAATTCATTCGTTACGGAAAGGTTCTGACGGAACCGGCGAAGAACATTTACGGCTTCGGTATGAACGGTAGCCTTTGGTTTACCATGCCGTTTCTCAATCAATATGGTGCTGAAATCGTAAGCCGAAATTCGGATGGCATGCTCGTGCCGGCTATCAATAGTGAACGGGCGATTGCGGCGCTCGACCGAAAAGCGAATTTCTATCTTCGCGACGGGATTGAAGGCGGTGCGTGGCGTGATGGTGCGCTCGATCCGGACCAAGGTTTTCTCAACGAGCGCTACGCGATGGTCCTGACGGGCCCGTGGATGATTGAAAACTTTCGCTCCTCTGGACTGGACTTCGGTGTGGCGCTGATCCCGCGCGTGCCCCTTGCCGAGGCCAAGGCTCTCGGACTTGTGCCCCAAGACACTGCCGAAGAATCGAGCGCTGCACTTACCTTATCGGCGGGCAACATTGGGGGTCAAAACGCGGTGATCTCCACCACCTGCCAATATCCCGAGATCGCACTCGAGTTCCTCCTCTACTTCACGAGTGAACCTGTTCAGCGCCAGTGGGCGGAGCGCTTGGGGCAGATTCCCGTGCTGTTGGCAGCTCAGCAAAATCTGGATTTGTCCCAATTCCCAGAAGTGCCGATCTTCATTGAACAAATCAATTTGGCGAAGCCTCTGCCGGCGATTCCGCTCGCAAACATTATTGAGCCGGAAATTTTTAACCCCGAGTTCAACCTGATACTTCAGCGCAAAACGACGACGAGGGATGCGGTGGCCCGCATTGAGCGGGAGCTCAAACGCAGGGTTGTGGATCCGGTGAATGAGGCCGAAGCCCTCGCTCGCGAAGAACGCAAAAAGTAAATCGCTTACCGCTACTGCCTCGATGCTGAGGGGATGACCTTTCGTCACTTCTTGAATTCTCCAAGGTTATCAGCACGCTTTTGCTTGCTTAAAGCTCCGGCTTGAGTTTTCTCAAGAGGTACCTAAATCCTTGGACGCGTAGCTACGGACGATAGATGATGAGAAAAACAGATCTGCGTCGCGGTAAAAAGGTGCCGCCAAGTGCAAGTTTTGAAGCCGCGGACGCTTTTGCAGGCAGTGGAATGGACGAGGTTGCAGAGCAGATTCTCTTCGAGGACCGCCCATTGCTTGCCCGTCGTCCGGAGAACCTGATGCAAAAAGATAAGGAGAATCCATGTCAGCAAGGAAACGGTCAGTGAAGCCCACGCCGAAAAACGCCCCTCTTACACGATTCGCAGAAGTGGTTCGTGAAACCAAGGAGACACAGTTGCGGTTGCGGCTTAACTTGGACGGGGAAGGCAAATACCAGGGAACATTGGGGATCCCTTTCTTTGAACACATGCTCGACCTATTTGCACGCCATGCCCTGATCGACCTGGAGATTGAGGGCAAGGGCGACATTCATGTGGATGCCCACCATACGGTGGAAGACGTCGGGATAGTGCTCGGTCAGGCCCTGCGGGTTGCGTTGACGGATAAAAGCGGCATTGAGCGCTATGGGGAAGCCTACGTGCCGATGGAAGAATCCTTGGCACGTTGTGTGCTTGATCTATGCAACCGCCCGTACCTTCGGTACGAGGTTCCGGTACCAAAGTCCAAGGTCGGCACGTTCGACGTTGAGCTCGCTGAGGAGTTTTTTCGCGCACTTGCAATGAACGGCGGCATCACCATGCACGTTCAACTCTTCTACGGCTCAAACTTGCACCACATTTTGGAGGCCGTATTTAAAGCTGTTGGGCGAGCCCTCGGTAAAGCGGTGGGCATAAATCCTCGCATCCGCGGTGTTTTATCAACGAAAGGGTTGCTGTAGCCCTTCAGCGAGGCGAAGCGCATGACCTATAAAAAAGGCAAGCAGCAGTTCACAAAAGAGGAAATCATCGAGATCCTCAAGCGTAACGTGAACCTCTTCAAAGATGAAGAAGAGTTCGTGGACTACATCGTGGAGCTTGCGCTTTACCTCGTCGAGCACCGTATGCAAACACAAACCGACAGTGCGGAAGGTAAGGGAGAGCACGCCCATCGCGCATCGGAAAGTGGGCCGATTGAGAAACGGATTGAGCCATTTCGTCGGTCTGGGATTTCGGATATCGAACTGCACGATTTACTTCGTCAGCACACGCGCGAACCTGAAATTGAACGCGTGATGTGCCGGGTATGCGGCGCGTTTGTGCCGAAATCGGCGAAGACATGCCCCATGTGCGCGAGTCTTATCGGATGAATTTGTGTGGTTACCGCTTGCCTTTGGTGTTGCTCAGACGCAAGTAGGCCCGTCTAAGTTCCCCCCGCATACGCTCGACGTTTTCAAACGCCGCCTGATCCAGAGCGCGTCGGTGCCGGGAAGAAAGCTTGAACATTGTTGGGATGCTCTGCAGGAACCGGTCCGTTGTCTCCTCGTAGCCTTCCATTCGAATCATGACACCGTCGAAGGCGTCAGGATTGTGATACTGACCAAGGATGCTTCCATAATAAGCGAGCGGACGAAGAGTCCCGATATCGTAGAGTTTACGAACCACTGAAAACGGGTCCCAAATCTTGTGACCGGTGACACGCACTGTTTCCATGCGCTGCGACGCATCAATTGCGATCAAAAAGATGGGCTGGTTCGCCGGGAGGGTGCGAATCAAACTGATCAAAGGATCCATTCCTTCATTTTCATATACACCGCCGTCTGCCACGTACAAATACTTGGATTCTAAAAGTGCTTCGTCGGCACGTCCAAGCAATTCGCGTGGAACATGGTCAGGATAGATGTTGAGACGGACCGGGGCGAGCGCAACAGGATACGCCGCGCTCGCAGCGACAGCTTGGGCTAAGCGAAATGATCCAATGTCGCTACCGAAGTCTTCAAAAGTTAGAGGCTGGACTAAGCGTTGCAAGATCCCCTGATCGGTTGGGCTGAGACTGACACTCGGCCCTACCTCAGCAAGCTGGGTTGGAAAGCGGCTGGGGGGAAGATTGGTCATCACAACGCGCTGACCTGAGTTTAGTGCGGTGCCATTGATGATAAGGGTCGGCGGCGGGTCATGCGGGCGTGTTTCCAGTTCGCGCAAATTATCAAACGTGACCATGCCTGCCCCAAGCAATCGCTCCATCTCGTTTGCTAATAGATCGGTTCGTGTGATTGGCGTGGCAACGAGCTGAAGCGCTAAGGGTGGGAAAACTGCCATGTGGCCGTAGGCACGCCATTGAAGGTTGGCTGACATGGCTTTCTTGAACCGCTCGAAGAAATCGGGCTGGTGCCGTTCATCATAGTGGAGCACATACCAAGCCGCCGCCAGACTTCCCGCTGAAATCGTGGAAATCACCCGGACTTCATCGAGTATCGAACCCTTGCCGCTCGGGCTTGGTATCTGCGCAAGCTGTTCCATGACACATGCGGTGTAATACGCTGCGCGACTTCCTCCGCCCGCAATCGACATCATGACCAGCGGTCGGCCAGGATATCGAGGAGTAAGCTTGTAGTCTCTTCTCCTTTGCTCGGGCGTGAGTGGCTTGTTTGCCCCCACTCGAACGATGTTGTGGTAGGCGCTCGATGCCGGAGAGTAGTTCGTTTGCGCCTCGGTCAGTTTCGGCTGAACAACGAGAACACACCCCACCGCAAGGAATAGAAAGATTCGGCCTCGCATGCCTTGAAACAATTGAATAGCGGTCATCACGTCGGTATTAGCGGTGGAGTGGACGAGAAGGTCAACAACCCATTTTGCGAGGCTGAAAAGTAACGAGGATTTGCCATGGAACTTGAATTCTGGAAGATGAACGGAGCGGGGAACGACTTCATTGTGTTCAACAACCTCAGTGGTGTTATCCCAGGGCAGGGACGCAGCGAGATTTTTGCCCAGTGGTGTCGCCGTGGACTCGGCATTGGTGCGGACGGTGTCCTTCTTGTGGAGCCGGCCGCAGAAGCCAATTTCCGCATGCGCTATTACAATGCTGATGGTCGCGAAGCAGAAACATGCGGCAATGGCAGTAGGTGCATTGCTCGCTTTGCGTACGCGCAGGGGATTGCACCCGCCACCATGCGTTTCCAAACCTTGGCCGGAGTTTACGAAGCCACCGTCAGAGGGGATTCTGTGGCTGTGCGCATGACCGACGCCCACTCACTACGCTTAATGGTGGCGGTCCGCGGGGAGATTTTCAATGGCACCGTGCATTTTGTGAATACGGGTGTTCCGCATGTCGTGCTCTTCGTTGAAGATCTCGAAGGGGCATCTGTGGTGCCCATTGGGCGTTGGCTGCGTTACCACGAGTTGTTTGCGCCACAAGGAACAAACGTCAATTTCGTGCGGGTGGAGGGTCCCCAAGCGCTCGCAATTCGCACTTACGAACGTGGTGTGGAAGATGAAACGCTTGCGTGTGGAACAGGATCCATCGCCTCAGCGATCGTGGCAACTCATTTGGGCTTTGTCAAACCGCCCGTGTCGGTGAAGACTCGCAGTGGTGAGACATTAGGAGTTGCTTTCGAGCAAACGCCGGAAGGTGCACGACACGTCAGTCTGGAAGGCCCTGCCCGATTTGTTTTTCGCGGCTATGTGGAGTCTCCATTCTAATTCGGGAGCAGCAGGTATCCTGAAACGCTTGGATTACCGAACTTGCCTGAGTGCGTTTTTTCTCCGCTCTATGAGTTCTTCAAGCTCACGAATCTCTGCGGGTGGCAAAAGACCTTTGTGAAGCCGGAGGGTGTCCTCAAGTTGCGCCAAGGTTTGCTCTGAGGAGGCGCTTTGAATTTGCTGGGCGCTTTGGAGGCACGTCTGGGACCTTCGGCACCCACGATCGAATAAGCCAAGGTCTATAAAGCTCCTGCGATGGATGCTGCACAACCCGTACTGTCTGATCCGTTCGTAATGGAGGCGCGTTGGATAGCCTTTATGCGACTCAAAGCTGTATTCGGGAAACTCCAGTGCATAGAGACGCATGAGTCGATCGCGGGTGACTTTTGCGATGATTGACGCAGCGGCAATGGACTGACTTACGCAGTCCCCCCGAACGATGGCCTTTTGGGGGAAAGAAAGCTGGGGCAAGGTCAACGCATCAAGCAGCACATAGTCTGGGGGAATCTGCAATGCCGACAGTGCTCGCGCCGCTGCCAACTTTGTTGCTTGAAGGATGTTGAGCGAATCGATCTCTTCAGCGCTGGCGAGTCCCACAGCCACGGCAAGTGCTTCCCTTAGAATGACGGGGTAAAGCCTTTCTCGTTGCCGCTCACTGAGTTGCTTGGAGTCGTTTACGCCCGGGATGCGGCATGCAGGCGGAAGGATGACGGCTGCGGCGCACACAGGTCCCGCGAGTGGCCCGCGCCCGGCCTCGTCTACCCCGGCGATCCGCTGAAAGCCCTCAGCCCACAGGTCTCGTTCGAGCGCAAGCATGTCTAAGCCACTGCGTCGCCCATCCGATGAACGTTTTTCTTGGGGCTGTGTGACCGAACGCTTCGTTCTCATGCTTCCGCCATGGAATTTGTGATGAACACGCGCTTTCTTATGGAATGTCCATCAGTTCGATATGCTATCTTGCCTTGGGTGATCAAGGGGTAAGACCGCAAAAGGTCGTTTCCCTGCCGACTGGAGAATGTACGATGAGAACACCGATGAAACTACGATTCGTGGGGCTCCTCTGGGCGTTCGTGTCCATGATTCATCCAGCAGTGTCAAATGTAGCACAAACAACCTCATCGCTCGAGGGCGTTCGGACGTTACCGCCTCCCGATCGCGCCCCACGCGTCCTTGTGGCCAAGCTCAACGACCAAATGATCAACCCGGTGACGGCGGATTTTATCATTTCCGTCATCGAGCGGGGCGAGGCACTGAAGGTTCCCGTGATCATCGAACTCGACACACCGGGGGGATTATTGCAGTCGACGCGAGAAATCGTAAAGAAGCAGCTCTCAAGCACGGTGCCGGTGATCACCTTTGTCTATCCGAGTGGCTCTCGGGCCGCCAGCGCTGGTGTCTTCATAACAATGGCGAGTCACGTTGCAGCCATGGCGCCGGGCACTAACATCGGCGCTGCTCATGTTGTGGATATCACCGGATCATGGCCCACGGAGCGGGATCAGTTCACTACTGTGCCTCTCGGGATTCGATCTCCTCTTCCGGGTACCGCACGCGATGTGATGAGTGAAAAAGTTATGAATGATACGGTCGCGTGGGTGGAAGCGATCGCAAATTATCGCGGGAGGAATGCCGAGTGGGCAAAAGCAGCTGTAGAGCGCAGTGTTTCGGTTCCGTCGGAAAAAGCGTTGGAACTCGGCGTCATTGATCTTGTGGCTTCGGATCTCCCAGAACTTCTGCAGAAGCTGGACGGGCGTACGGTGCGGCTTGAGAATGAAACCGTCGTGCTCCGGACGGCGGGGGCAGCCTACGAATACTCGGAATTGAACGAAAGTCAGAAGATTCTCAACACCCTTGCAAACCCCAATATTGCTGTCCTCCTTTTGCTTATGGGACTTGTTCTACTTGGTTACGAGCTAACCCACCCGGGGTTATGGATCCCAGGAATTGCTGGACTCATTTCACTTTTGCTTGCAGCACTTGCTCTGCGCATGTTGCCCACGAACTATGCGGCGATTCTGCTTATTGTCGCGGGCATTGGACTCTTTCTCGCAGAACTAAAATTCACGAGTTATGGGCTTCTCACGCTTGCGGGTGCTATCTGTCTCTTCTTTGGGGCATTGGCACTCTTTCAGCAACCGAAGCCCTTCATTGGCGCCTCTGTTGGGATTGTAGCGGGGATCGTTGCTACCGTCACATTGCTTGTGGCGCTCCTCACCTTCCTCGTGGCCCGCGCTCAGCTACATCCCAGCCAAGTAGGGGTTGAGAGCTATGTCGGACAGTGTGCGGAGGTCATCGTTGATTTGTCTCCTCGTGGCAAAGTGTTCTTTAATGGCACGTACTGGGATGCCGTTAGCCGTACTCCGGTCGCCCGTGGAGGGAAGGTGCGCATAGTTGCACTGGAAGGAATGGTGTTGCAGGTAGAGCCTGCCGACGGGAATGCACCCAACAGCGACCCAAAGGCAGCAAGCGGCTAAGCTTAGCTGCGGGAAGACGGTGGAGTTCTACGCTTTGCACACTTTTCGAAAACCGAGTGGATACTTGCATTCTCGGGTCTTACCCAGCTGCTGAATGCAGGTATCACTTTTTCTGTAACGCCAAAAGAAGGGCGTGGTGAGCATGTCGGCGCACGAGTCCAGCGACACAGGCAGTCCTATTGATTATATCTTAGGAGAGCATCGTGCGCGCTTCAGCGAGCAGGACATCGCCTTCATTACAAAAGCCTACGAGTTTGCCCGAAACGCCCACAGCGGCCAATATCGCGCCTCCGGTGAACCCTATTACCTTCACTGTGTCGAAACAGCAAGAATCCTTGCCGAGCTGCGCATGGACTCGCAGACCATTGCTGCAGGCCTTCTGCACGACACGATGGAGGACTGTGGGGTAGAGGAAAAGGAGCTTGCCGCACTCTTCGGGAAAGATGTTGCGGCCCTCGTGGATGGTGTCACCAAGATTTCTGGACTACAATTCAACAGTACCAGTGAACAGCGAGCCGAGAGTATCCGAAAGATGATTCTCGCGATGGCGCGCGATATTCGCGTCATCTTCATCAAGCTCGCGGACCGGCTCCACAATATCCGGACGCTGCAGTATTTGCCCCCCGAGAAACAGCAGAAAATTGCCCGGGATACCTTGGATATCTATGCTCGCTTGGCCAACCGCTTGGGGATGACCCGCATCAAGACCGAACTCGAAGATCAAGCGATGCGCTATCTCTACCCCCAAGAATATCAGCAGCTTCGAAAGCTGGTTTCGGAAAAGCGTGCAGCGCGTGAGAGTCTGATCGAAGATGCCATTCGTAAAATCAAAGCGGCCCTTGCACAGCAGAATATTCGAGCAGAGGTTCAGGGGCGACAGAAACATCTGTATTCGATCTTTCAGAAAATGCAGCGCCAGCAGGGGGGAATTGAAGATATTTTCGATCTGATGGGCGTGCGGGTGATTTGCGAATCTCAAGATCCTCGGGAGTGCTACACGGTCCTTGGGATTGTGCATGAGTTGTGGCGTCCACTCGAAAACCGCTTCAAAGACTATATTGCCTGCCCAAAAGAAAACGGATACCGTTCCATCCACACCACCGTGGTCGGACCCGGCGGAGGGCCGCTTGAGATCCAGATTCGGACACGCGAGATGCACCGAGTGGCGGAAGAAGGAGTGGCGGCTCACTGGAAATACAAGGAGGGGGTCACCGGCACGCATGAGCTTGAGAAGCAGCTGCCGTGGCTCAGGAGTCTTGCCGATTGGTTTAAAGAGGTAAGCCCAAGCGAGCTTGTGCCTGCTCTAACGCACGAAGTACTCTCCGATCAGGTCTTTTGCTTCACTCCAAAGGGTGATATTGTGGAGCTGCCAAAAGGTTCCACACCTGTGGATTTTGCATTCTATGTGCACACGGATGTGGGGCTGCATTGCACGGGTGCCAAGGTCAATCAACGTCTGGTACCCTTGCGCTACCAGCTGCAAAATGGCGACATTGTAGAAATCATCACGTCGCGCACAGGGCACCCGTCGGAGGATTGGCTGGAGTTCGTGGTCACTTCGCGGGCCCGAACAAAAATCCGCCATTGGTTGCGCACCCAAAACTATGCGCAAAATGTGGAGCGGGGAAAAGAACTCGTGGCGCGCGTGCTGCGGGCCCGTGGCATACCTCTCGACTGGGCGGTCTTTGAAGAGAAGGTCCGACCGCTTTTCAAACAATACCGCGTCAACAGCGTCGAGGACCTTTTCGCCGAAATTGGCTTCGGAGGATTGCTTGCGCAAAATGTAGTTGCCAAAGCATTCCCCGTGTCTGTCCAACCGCCCTCGGTTAAGACACCATCCCGCACAAAACGCCAAAAAGCCAGTAGCGGCGTAATTGTCGATGGCCTCACGAACACAGCTATGCGTTTTGCCAAGTGCTGCGTCCCGGTACCCGGGGACCCAATCGTGGCATTCGTGACTTATGGGCGAGGGGTCACCATTCATACCGAGACATGCCGGAATCTTCAGCGGATTCTTGCGGGGGAGGCCACTGCTTCGGCTCGTTTGCTCCCCGCTACATGGGACGGCGACAATACCCCCCTCCGGCGCGTCGGCATACGGATTGATTGTCGGGATCGCAAAGGACTCTTGCGTGACGTGAGCGAGGCCATCACGGGGGCGAATGTGCTGATCCATGGCAGCAATACCAAGACGGTTGGCGAAAAGGCACTCCTCCGTTTTATTGTGGAGATCAAGAACCGCGAGCAACTCTATCAGCTCTACAGCAACGTTCGTGCAGTGAAAGGGGTGTTGCGTGTCACGCGCGACGCTGGTGGTTTTGCGGGCGAGCCGGAAAAGTAACTGGATGCTGTTCTTGGGATGTGGAGGGTTCGACTACGCAAAGAGGTCACAACGATAAGTTTCGCATTACGATCCTGCCCCATGAAGATGTCGCTCTTCATGCGAAATCCGCCAAGAGGATTCATGTCTCTTCCGTGGGCGTCCCTGCTCGTCGGACCAGCTCAGCATGCGGCAGCTATGCGTCGGTTTCCTTGACACTTCCTCTTGCCCTCTTTGTCAATATGCTGGACATTGTGGGCGACGTCTGTATGAAAGCATGAAGACGTCGTTCGGCTAAATCATGTTTCATGAATGGTTTTTGCTGAACAATTTCGGGGATGCGTTTGTTCGTTTACACTGGCATGAAAGTGGTTCGGTCTTCTGACAGAATGAGAAGGCAATGGGCCATAGCGATAGCAACCGTAGTCGCCGGACAGATAGGGCTGGCGATGCCTCAAGAGCGGCCCGCGCCTCATTTTGCTGCTATGCCAGCAAATCCACCGACTTATCCGAAGGTCAGTGTAGGCAGTGAGTGGGCCGGCGTCCCGCAAGTCCCCGGGGCGGCAGGGCTTCGCCTCGCCCAGATGCGAGGCCCAGACCGAGGCGCGTCACGTGAGGCACCCGGATTCGGTGCTCGATCGAGTTCGAATCGGGTCTCGGGCGAAGGCGAGATTGTCATTCTAAACCGTGACGCCGATAAACCTGTTTCGAATCCACTTCCACCAGACCAGCCGCCGAACGCTGTGACTGAAAGCCAACCAATGCCCGAGCGCGCACTCACCCCCACGCCTGCAGCACCCTCACCGACAAAGGGAAGCGGCCTTTTGGGCCGTGTCCGTCGAGCCCTTCCCGGCAAACCGAGAACGGACCAGAATTCACGGGGAGAGAATCTTTCTGCTGTCGGGACAGCTGAGCCGGTGGAGCAAAGCAGTATTCCCGCTACCACTCAGGAAAAAAGGATGAGTGGAAGAACGCCTACGCAGCGCGACATCCAGGATTTTGCCGTTTCTGGGGAAATGCAGGCGGGAACGCCAGAGATCAAAGCTCCGTCTTATCCCGTTCTTGAACAAGCAGTGCGGAAATATCGAACGCCAGCCACCTCTACGATAGCGAATCCCCACGACGTTTGCGGAGCCCTTGCCGTCTCCAGCGATCGTATTCGTCAAGCAGCAGCCCGGAAGGACTATGCGTTGCTCGATACGGAAACGGAGACCATTCGCGAACAAGCTGGTTCCTTACGCGCACTTGGTACCCTTCCTTTGGAACACCGTCTCTGCGTGGTCTCAATCTGCAGAATGCTCGACGAAGGAGCCGAGCTCATCGAAGAGGGGCGGGCTACCGACGACGACTCAAAAATTCAGATGGGGCTTGAAAAACTCCACGAAGCTAAGCAGCTGTTAGAGAAGCTGCCGCCTGTCGAGCATTGACGTAACGCGGCGCATCAGGCCGCAACGGAGACGGATTTCTTCATACGTGATTTGCAGTGACTATAACATCGCCTGCACACGTCGCCGTTTTCTGCGCCCCTGCATTTCTGAGGGCGAAATACGCGAGTTAGCTGAACTGGAACGCCTTTGTTTTTCACCTGCAGAACGCTACGACATTCGGACCCTGCGCCTGTTCGTGTCGATGAACGGCGCTGGACTCTTGCGTTACTACGATGAAGCGACCGCGCCGCCCTCTTTAGCAGCCTTTCATTTGTTTGATTGCCTGAGCGCGGAGCTAATCACGCTGGATGTCCATCCCCAATACCGACGGCGAGGCATTGGGACTCAGTTGCTCACGATGTCGCTGCAGAAACTTGCTCAGTTAGGACATCGCCACGCTACATGTGAGATCGCCGTAGAAAATGAACCTTCGTTAAGCTTGCACCGGAGACTGGGTTTTCAGCCCGTGCGATTATTGAAGCACTACTACGGACCGGGACGCCACGCTCTGTTGTTGCGGGCCCGACTTCGACCATTTGCCGTGGAAGGCTCGTCCGAAACAGTCGCAAACCCATAAACATGGAACGTGCGGACGAAGTTTTCAGCGGATCCCGTCTACTCTTCAAGCGTGCCAGTATGCATAAGCTCCACCCGGCACGACTTCCCCTGACAAGACTTCGGAATGTGGTTGGCCAAGAAATTTCGCCGCATTTGTTGGGCCGCTTCTCCGTTCCAGACTTGATCGAAGGTGAGCCGGTTGAGATTCCCGAAGCTCTGAGCTGCCCAGCAGCACGGGCGTGCGTCCCCGTCAGTGTCAATCAACAGGAAATACCACGGATAGTGGCATTTTTCGATTAGCGATTTTCCGCGAGTGGATAGCTGCGTCAGAGGATTTTCCTCACCCTGTGCGGGACTGGAGTCACCAGCAGACGGCGTAAACACCTCATCAGCGTTTCCGTCCGTATGGTGTGCCACGAGCGACGCCTCGCTTTCAGTAAGGTACTGACTGACAAGATTGCGCATTCCGAGATTGACGCGAACCTCAATGGGCTTTCCTTGAGCAGTGGTGAGCGTCCGCAAGAGCATTTCCTTGAGAAGTGGCAGGTGGTAGCCCACAAACTCAGGCTCCAACTCGGGATTCTCTATCTCCATGATTTGGATGCTATACGTTTGAAAACGGTGTCGGAGTGCGAACTCCAGAAGTTTTGGCATTTCCGGCAGATTGCGCGCCATAAACGTCGAGGCCAAAGTCATGGTAGGAAACGGTGTTCTGAGTTTCTCTTTCCAGTGATTGATGCTTTCGAGTGCAGCCTCAACCTTATCTATGGAGCCGAGAACGCGCATCTGCGCATACAAGGCTGGATCGACCGCATCCACGCTTACAAAAAGGTGACAGACTCCGCCTTCCACCAACATCTGCGCGCGATCCTCGGTGATGAGGTTGGCATTGGTCGTCATGGCCAAATTGTTGCAGCCAAGTTCGCGGTGACGCTCCAGAATCTTACCCAACTTTGAGTAGAGGAGGGGCTCTCCCAGTGGGGTGAGCGTGATCATTTCTGGGTAAGGAAGAAGATCCAAAACTTCCTCAAGGATCCGATCACTGATCTCGAGTTCGTTCTTTGGCAACTGACGTAGTTGGCGTTGGGTGCTCTCAAGAGTAAGCCGGCAGAAATTGCATTTCAGATTGCAGGTCCAGTTGGTTCCGATCTGCACCCACCGGGGATAGCTGTCCAGTCGGACGCGCTTCTGCCAGAACTCACGCCAATTCAGCGCGGAGTTTGCCCATTTGATTTCTTCTCCCCGGGCAACACGGATCCGCCACAACAAGCGTTGACGCTTGAGCCAGCGTCCCACTTCTCGCAATTGGGCATTCATGCGTCATCTCCCTCGGCTTTTGGCACAACGGGACGCAGAGTAATACAGTACACCGTTTGTCCACACTTGTCTTGCCAGTACCATCACTTCACTTATCCATGACTGTTTGCAATTGTTCGACGTCGCCAACTTTAGCGACCGACTTATCCCAAAGGGCACGTAAACTCGCAAGCGCACATATCCGTTGCCAGAGGAAGCGCCACCCATTAGGGGTCAAGTAATGATGAAAGTCAGAACTTGGTTCGTCATCGGAATCATCGTTTTCTTTGGGGTGAATGTGGGTACCGGCGCCCCAAAGCCTTCTTCGCAGGGTCGCCAAGAAAAGGAACCGGCAGTTACTTCAACCACACTGCTTTTTGCACCCTTGGAATCAGATCTGGGGCGCTTAGAGGCACGGCTTAAGAAGATTCAGGAGCTGCCGGACGTTGATGAAACGACAAAGAAATGGGCTGGAGAAACCTTTGCAATCGCTCTGGAGGCGTTGCGAACTGCTGACGCTTTTGCCAAGCAAAAAGCCGAACATGAGGCGGCGGCCAAGGCTGCACCCCAGCAAATCGAGGCATTAAGGGAAGGTCTAACCTCTGCACCTCAGACGCAAGACGTGAGCATTCCCACCACCGCCTCAGCGACACAGCTAACGGCAATGGTAAGTTCTGCTGAAGCCGAACTGGCGGCCCGTCAGAAACGGCTTCAAGAGCTCAACGAGGAGCAGAAACGCCGCGCTGCTCGGCAAACCGAATTTCCGAAGCTAATCGCGGCGGCTCGACAAAAGATCGAAGATGCCGAAAAACTGACTCCACCAATCCCCCCATCTCAGCCCGACCTCTCAGAATTTACAAATAGTCTGCGAGCGCTGGTGCGTGCCGCGGCAGAGCGGGAGCTGGAGGTCCTCAGTGCCGAACAGCAGATGTATGAAGCAACTGCGGAACAGCTTAGCCTGCAGATCGAACATGCTCAGCGGCAATTGGAGAGCGCAGAGCAAAGGCTCAAGGCCTTGCGCGAGGCGCTTGCAGTGCGCAAGCAGCAGGAAGCAGAGGAGGCCGTGCGCCTCGCTCAAAGGCAGAAAATTGAGTCCGCCAATGCGCACCCACTTGTTAAAGCTTTTGCGGAAGAGACAGAACGGCTGGCTCGGCGGCGAACAGGTCCAGACGGTTCAACCGCGAAACTTGCCCGATCCAGTGAAGCTGTGGATCAGGCGAACGCGCAGCGCGAGCGCCTACGGGAGCAATTTGCGACGCTGAAGAAACGTCTCGAGGCTGCTGGAAACTCAGATGCAATTGGGCAACTGATGCGTCGCCAACGCGATGAGCTTCCCGACATCCGTGAAATTGAGCGTGCCATCGCAAAGACCAAAGCTGATATCTCCTCAGTACAACTCGAGTTACTGGAACTGGAGGGGCAGCGGCTGGAAATCCCGCAAGCAGAAAAAAAGCTACGCGAGGCTCTGGCCACTGACCTGAAGCTTTCTCCATCTGAAGTTGACACAGCGGTGCGCGAGCTCGTTCAGACGCGGCGGACTATGCTGGCAGCCCTTTTGAGCGACCTCAACGCGCTTTTTTCAAAACTCGTAGATTTGCAAACGGCAGAAACGCAGCTTTATAAGCAGGTCCGGGAATACGCAGAATTTTTGGAAGAGCGAATTTTCTGGGTTCGAAGCACAAAACCGATCGGTCTGACGGATTTCCGTCGCGCAGGGGAAGGTATCCGCGATCTTTTTCATCCACAGTTCTGGGGAGTTCTCTTTTCGGCGACAGCACGGGATTTGTTCGAAGCGCCGGCGTATTATTTACTTGTCTGCCTCTTGTTTGTGATTGTCTGGATTCGCCACCGAGATGGCAGAGCGATCGGAGAACAGAGCAGTCATGACGAGAGGCGCGACCACAGGTCGGTGCTCCGTCAGTTCTTGGCAGCAGCAGGAAGTGCTTTGGCTGGCCCAGCCGTGCTTTATTTGATCGCAAGCCGACTCCGAGTTGTTCCGACAGATTCGGAATTCATCACAGTCTTTGCCGTTGCCCTTGAGAAAAGCTCAATTGTATTGGCCGCGATGCAGTTGTTTGCCGAAATCTCCGCACCGGGGTGTCTCGCACAGTCGCTTTTGGGGTGGTCCGAACAAACATGTCTTGCGTGGCATAGAATCTTTCGGCGGTACACCTATCTTTTCGTAGGAATCATTTTCTTTGCCATCTTGACCGGTGAACTCACGGACCGAGTGAAATGGGATGCCCTTCACCGCCTGATCTTCACAGTGTTGCAACTGGTGTTGTGTTGGGTATTTTGGAAAGTCTTCGATCCACACTCAGGCCCCCTTGCGGGTTCGTGGCAGGAGAAGCCAACGCACTGGCTTAGCAGGTACAAAACGCTGTGGCAGTGGAGTAGCGCCACACTCCCCATCGTTTTAGCTCTTCTCGCGTTAGTGGGCTACATGTACACGGCTGTGGAACTTACAAAACGCTTTGCCGAGTCCCTCGCGTTATGCGTTGCTCTGTATCTTGCAGTGGCTTTGGGAGAGAGGCTAATTGGGCAATTTAGTGCTCGACTCGTTGCGTTGCTAACGCAGCGGGGAAACAGTGGCAAACCGCCCCATCATGAGCCAAGCGACCTAACCGGAGTCGCGGAAGCTTCTATCCATAGCCCGGACTTAGGGGTTGATGTTCACTCCTTAAGTCAACGTGTTCACCGCCTTGTCCTCGCTGGTGCGATTGTGATCGTGGCATGGGGGCTCTGGGAAATCTGGCGCGATGTCGCACCCGCCTTGTCGTTTCTGGATCGCATCGTGCTGTGGCAACACGCAACTCAACCTGTTCCTTCTGGAGACAAATCATCGGAGCAGACTGTCACGACACTGGTGATGCAATCGGTCACGGCAGCTGATCTTCTGATCGCACTCTTGATTGGAATCCTCACGATTATTGCTTCGCGCAATATCCCTGCGGTCATTGAGCTTGTCTTACTCCAACGACTGCGCGTCGATTCCGGCGTACGTTATGCATTTGCTGCGCTTGCGCGTTATGTCTTGTTTCTTATCGGTATCGTCGTTGTTGCCCGAAAGCTTGGGGTTAGTTGGAACAACGTTCAGTGGCTTGCCGCGGCCGTGACAGTGGGTTTGGGGTTCGGGCTCCAAGAGATTTTTGCAAATTTCGTCTCGGGGCTGATTCTTCTTTTCGAACGCCCGATACGCGTTGGCGATCTCGTCACGATCGGCCAGACGACCGGCACCGTGATGCAAATTCGTACTCGCGCGACAACTATTCGCGACTTTGATGGAAAAGACCTCGTGATTCCCAATAAACAGCTCATCACAGGAGAAGTCGTGAACTGGACTCTTTCCGACAAAATTACCCGCCTGACTTTTGTCGTCGGGGTAGAGTACGGAACCGAACCCGAGAGGGTTCAGGACGTGCTTCTTCAGGTGGCGAAGAACCATCCTCTGGTACTTAGTGATCCAGCCCCCGCCGTTTTGTTCGATGGGTTTGGATCGTGGGATTTGCGTTTCAAGCTGTTCGTGCACGTTGCAGCCCTCGAGCACCGCCTGCAGACCATCAATGAGCTTAATGCCGCGATTGCGCGGGCTTTTGCGGAGGCTGGCATCATGATGGCGTTCCCCACTTATGTGGTGAACCTCCGCGATTCGCATGGGAAATTCGGAACAAGCGCCGAGCGGTTTCTGAATCATGACACACGAGGAGACGCATCGTGAGTCTTCACCGCCACGCAGAGAAGTGCCGCTGGGGGATCTACGTCATTCTTGATCGCTACTTGGCGAAAAAGTCCCACTTAGAGATTGCGCGGGAGGTCATTGCGGGCGGTGCGCGTGTGATCCAACTTCGCGACAAGCATGCCTCGCGCAGCGAATTGGTCGAAATCGGGCGGGAACTCCGTCAGCTCACGCGGGCTGCGGGAGTTACCTTTATTGTAAATGATTACCCCGAAGTGGCCGTGGAGGTAGATGCCGACGGCGTCCACCTGGGGCAAGAAGACCGCGCAGTTCATGAAGCACGCCAACTTGTGGGGCGAGACAAGATTGTGGGGCTATCGACACACACCCTTGATCAAGCGCTCGCTGCGATGGAATTGCCTGTGGATTACATCGGTGTCGGACCAGTATACGCAACCAGCACGAAAGAGAATCCGTGGCCAGTCGTCGGAGTTGAACTCGTTCGCAAGGTCAAAAAGCGTGTTGCGCTCCCAATTGTCGCGATCGGCGGCATCACTGAGCAATGCATCCCAGAACTGGTTGCTGCCGGAGCGGACAACGTGGCAATGATTGGCGAACTCATGCGAGCAGCGCATCTCCGAGAGAAGATGGAAAGTCTCGTCCAAACGTTTGAAAATGCAAAAGCACTGTTTGAGCAGCAACCCGGCGCACGTTGATTCGCGGATACTTGGCAGATGAGTGAGCCGGCTAAATGAAAAACACTTAACCACAGGAATTCACACAATGGCAGGGAGCGAGTACGAACGCACAATTGCGGATGTCGGGGAACTCGAGCTCATCGCTTTGATAGAGCCTTATCTGGTAAGGACGCTCTCTCAAAATGTGATAGTCGGGCCGGGAGACGATGCGGCTGTCGTGACATGCGGTTCCAACAATAACGCGTTTGCGGTGCTTACCTGTGATATGTTGGTCGAGGGCGTGCACTTTCCCGACCGCTCAAGTGCGCCGTGGAGACTGATTGGCAGAAAAGCCATGACCTCCAATGTGAGTGACGTCGCTGCGATGGCAGGAAACCCTCGATACGCCCTAATAAGTCTTGGCCTCCCTCGCGAGCTTCATGTAGGAGCGGTTCTTGAGCTTTACACCGGCATGGCCGAAATAGCAGGGGAGCATGGTTTTAGCTTGGTGGGAGGGGACACCGTTGCGAGCCCGGTGGTGATCATCTCGATCGCTCTGCTCGGCGAGCGTCAAGCGTGCTTTCGCAATGCGCTCAGATCGAATTGCCGCCCCGGTCAATGGCTCTACGTGTCGGGCCACCTTGGCGCCTCACGCGCAGGTTTAGAGCTGTTGCTGGACAAGAATTTGTCTGGGCAAATTCCTTCCTCATTGGCTGAGCGGCTTATTCAGAGGCAACTCAATCCAACTGCACACGTTGCACTTGGCCAAGCGCTCGCGGTGCGCTTTGCCGATTTAGCGATGATCGATATCAGCGACTCGCTTTGGAATGAGCTGGGGATTCTGTCGAAGTGTAGTGGGGTGAGTATCGAAGTTTGGGCGGATGCAATCCCCATCGCGAAAGAGGTCCGGAAGTTTTGCACTACGTTAGGTCGAGATCCATTAGAATACGCTCTATTCAGTGGCGAAGAATACGAACTTCTATTTGCATGCACAGCCGATGACGAGGAGATCCATGCGTGTATCAAAGATCTCGCTAAGCCAGTAAGTATCACCAAGATTGGACAAATCAAAGAGCCCCCGCCTGCGGTTCGCCTCATCGGCGAAGCCGGACAATCCCTCGAAGTCCGGGATAAAACCTTTCAACACTTTTTGTCATAAATTTTCAATGATCGTGTGAATAGTGAACCTTGTCACGGAGTCGCAAACTTTAGCTCCGTATCACCAACATGATGGTTATTCAACGGATGTAGAGTATGCACATTCCTGATGGATACTTAGGACCAACAACCTGCGTGGCTTGTTTTGCTGCGGTCTCACCGTTCTGGATTGTTGCGTGGCGACGTCTGCGCGATCGACTTGGCTCCTTGGAGGTTCCTTATCTTTCCGTTGCAGCCGCATTTGTGTTCCTAGTGATGATGTTCAATGTTCCGATCCCGGGCGGGACGAGTGGGCACGTCACTGGCGCCTCTTTGGTAGCTTTGGCGCTGGGTTTCTGGCCAGCTGTCATTGCCATATCGTGCGCCCTCATTGTGCAAGCTTTGATTTTTGGCGACGGGGGAATTACAGCGATCGGCGCGAATTGCCTCAACATGGCAGTTATTCAGCCGCTTGTCGCACTTGTCGTATGGCGCTTGATCGCTCCGCGAAATGGCTGCGGTTGGACAAAACGCTCATGGGCAGCAGCATTCGCGGCCGGCTATTTCGGAATACTCGCCGCGGCATTGGCCACAGCTTTTCAATTTGGCTTACAACCAGCCCTCGAACGCGCTGCTGATGGGACGCCACTCTATTGTCCCTTCCCGCTGTCTGTTTCTGTTCCGGCGATGGGGCTGAGTCACTTGTTGGTTGGTGTCCTCGAAGGAGCTGTCACCGCTTTTGCTCTTCAAGCATTGGTGCGGTCGGGCTTCCGGGTTCATGTGATCCACCAGCTGCCGAGTGCGCCGGTTCCGTTCTGGCGCCGTCGAGGGTTTTGGATTGCGACGCTTGCACTCGTTCTCCTTGCTCCGGTCGGGCTTTGGTTACCTGAGGTTGCTGGCGCAGGCGAGGCGTGGGGTGAGTGGTCACCCGAGGAGGTCGCTCGATTAGCAAGTCTTCCAGCGCCCCCAAGCGGCATGATCAAATGGGCGGAGCTCTGGAAGGCTCCGATTCCTGATTACGCTTTCCGTGAAACAGATTCGGCTCTTAGTGAATCCGTTCAGTACATTGTAGCGGGCCTTCTTGGGCTTTTGGCGATCACTGCAATCTTCTGGGGTCTCGGAAAACGTCAGGAAAAGCAAAGCACGGAACAGACGCAAAGCGATCAAGCCGCGTAGCGTGCTTCCGTCGCAAGGGTTAGGCACGGTGGTCTCGAAATGCACTTTATGTATTCTTGAAACAGGACTGGTTCTGTTTCCTCGGTGAAATATATAAACCACACAATTCGTCATTTTGAACGCTTCTGGTTGCTCCATCATCGAGCCAGCCAGAGCGCCCGTTTGAGGCAAATACGACCGCTCCCGTGGACGTCAGCTACCGCATTAATTGTGTGTGCTCTCATTTTGTTCGGCGTCCTGATCGCGAGAAGATTGGAGTATCTCATCGGCATCTATGCCGTTTTATTGACATGCGCCTACCTGCTTAGAATCCCCCTCAAAGAACTGATTCAGCGAAATCTTGTTCTCGTTCTGGTATTTGTTGTTCCGCTCTCGCTTCCAGCCATATTCGTAGCGATCGCCGGCGGGACTCCGCTCGACTCATGGGGTATATTTTCTGTTCACGGCATTCAAAGCTTTCTCATCATTTCAACGCGAGCTCTTTGCGCGATTAGCCTTGTGCAGCTCCTGATTGCGACTATGGGTGTGCCAGAGATTCTTCGTGGACTCCTTCAGCTTCGTGTCCCCGCCTCGGTTGTTAGCCTCTTCTCAACTATGTGGAGCTACCTCCACGTGATTGGCAGAGAAGCCCACTCTATGGCGTCATCACTGCGTGCGCGCACAATCTCCCCAACTGGCATCCGACGCGCGTACGCGATCCTCGGGGTCCAAGGAAGTGTCCTCCTACAGAATTGTGTCCACGCAGCAGAGGCGACACATCGGGCCATGCTTGCTCGTGGTTTCAACGGTTCCTACGGCATTCTTCCAAAAAGCCAACCGGTTGGAGCGCGTGATGTAGTCGCAATTGTTGGCGCGATCATGCTTGGATTCTTAGGCTATCTGTAATGACAGACGTTTACACTCTTCGTGATGTTAGTTTTGTTTATCCAGACGGCCGCTGTGCGCTGGATCGCGTTACTCTCTCGATTCCCGAAGGCACAGGGCTGGTACTTCTTGGGGCAAACGGAAGTGGCAAAAGCTCACTCCTTCACATTCTTGCCGGACTCTATTTCCCTGCGAAAGGTGAGGTCCTTTTTCATGGTGAGGTACTGAGTGAGGAGCGTCTACAACGCGACGAGAATTTTCGCCGGCGCTTCCGAACCGAGGTCGGCATCTTGTTTCAAAATACCGATGCCCAGCTTTTTTGTCCCACCGTCCGGGAAGAAATTGCCTTTGGACCACTCCAGATTTTCGGCGCAAAACAAGCACTTCAAGTTACTGATGAATTGCTCGCGATGTTTGGCTTGGAGGCCTTTGCGGACTTGCCCCCTTCGCCCTGAGCGGGGGTGAGAAACGTAAAGTCGCTTTTGCATCCGTGCTTGCGCTCAGGCCGAGGATCTTGCTTCTCGACGAACCCACCGCCAACTTGGATGCCGAGACTTGTGATGATCTCTTCGATTGGTTGGAAGAGTTCCGTAAACGCGATGGCGGGACGGTCATTTCTGCTACGCATGATCTTCACAGCGCAAGAATACTGGGTGAAACATGTGCGGTGCTTTCGCGGGACCATCAGCTCAAGAGATGCGGCAATATCACCGAGATTCTGCACGACAAGCCATTTCTAATTGAGATGAACCTCATGAGCAGACGTCTGCAGCAAGCGTGAGAAATAAGTGAGAAGCGAAAGGTATATGCATGATAAAGGGCTTAATAAGTACTAATTTCTAACTGAGAATAAACAGAGAAAGTATTGACTCATGAGCTACGAGCCCCATCACGCTGGCAAGCCCCGCCAGCCGAATCGTCTTTCGAAGGAGACGTCGCCCTACTTGCGTCAGCATCAATATAATCCAGTGGATTGGTATCCATGGGGCGAGGAGGCCTTCGAGAAAGCGAAGCGCGAGGATAAGCCGCTCCTCATTTCAATCGGCTATAGCTCCTGTCACTGGTGTCACGTGATGGAGCGTGAGTGCTTCGACAATGAGGCGATTGCTCAGCTCATCAACGAGACGGTCGTTCCGGTGAAGGTGGATCGTGAAGAACGCCCAGACGTAGATGCAGTTTACATGAACGTTTGTGTTGCGCTCAACGGCCAGGGAGGCTGGCCGCTAAACGTTTTCGTCACGCCGTCACTTCAACCCTTTTTTGCAGGGACCTATTTCCCGCCTGAAGATCGCTACGGGCGCCCGGGCTTTCCCACGTTACTCAGCCGCATTGCATCTCTATGGCGGGAGAATCGCGATGCCATCCTTACTCAAGCGGATACGATGACCCGCGAACTCCGGCGCTTATTGGCGGATGCGCCAGCGGGCCCCATCCAACCTGATGTGTTTACCAAGGTGGTCACACATGCACTGCGAGAGTTTGATCCTCGCTACGGTGGTTTTGGATCTGCTCCAAAATTCCCGCCGGACCAACTCCTCGCGCTTTTGCAGATCATCTATCATGATTCGCGCGACGCCAAAGTGCTCGGGATGATACGAGCCACATTAGACGGTATGGCCCATGGGGGAATTTATGACCATCTCGCGGGAGGTTTTGCTCGTTATAGCGTTGATGACGAATGGCACGTTCCACATTTTGAGAAGATGCTCTATAATCAGGCCTTACTTGTGCCGGTCTATCTCGACATGTTTTTACAGACGAGTGAGCCGCCATACGCCCGCGTTGCGCGGGAGACTCTGGATTGGTTGCTCCGCTCGATGCGCGATCCATCGGGAATGTTTTATTCCGCGCTCGATGCGGACAGCGAAGGAGTCGAGGGGAAATATTACGTCTGGTCTCGTTCCGAAATCCTGCAGGTGCTCGGCCGGTCAGATGGCGAGTTGGCTTGTGAGTACTTTGACGTTACGCCTGAGGGCAATTGGGAGGACGGCAAGAGTGTTTTGCGGGTCCTAATCCCAGACGAGCAATTTGCGGAAGTCCACAACATGGAACTGCAAGCTTGGAAAGATAAGCTTGCTTCGATTCGAGAACGGTTGTTTGCAGCACGCGAACAAAAGATCCCGCCTGCACTTGATAGCAAATGCCTGACGTCGTGGAATGGTCTTACCATAAGCGCGTTGGCCAAGGGGGGCGCTGTGCTTGGCGAGTCCCGATTCGTGCAGGCGGCCCGTGAAGCTGCGGAATTTATTCTCGAGCGACTGTGGGAACCACCGCACCGACTCTTGCGCGTGTACTGCGATGGCGTAGCCAAGATACCGGGCATGCTCGATGACTATACCTACCTTGCTGCAGGGCTACTGGATCTATACGAAGTTTCCGGTGAGGCCCGCTACTTCAACGCAGCATACAAATTGATGGCTGCGGCTAAGGACCGATTTTGGGCCGGTGACGGGTACTATTTTTCAGAAGCAACAGACGCGCAGCTCCCGTTTCGGCTCAAGGAGTTTCATGACGGGGCACTCCCTTCACCCAACTCCGTGGCCGTTATGAACCTACTCCGGTTGGCAGAACTTACTGGCGAAATGCCGCTACGGGAAATGGCCGAGGCGGTGCTTGATACGGTTGGCGCTCGAGCCAGCCAAGCTCCTACGGCTTATGCAAGCATGCTCAAAGCGTACCGTTTTTTGTGTGGCGCAAACGTTTCGGTCGTTGTGACGGGAGGCACGGGAAGCCCCGAGAGCGAAGCGATGCTTTGGACGATCTCCCGCGTATTCCATCCGTCACGTGTTGTGGCTTTCAATGACGGAGCGAGCGATGTTCCAGCTCTTGCTCGAGACTATCGCCCATCTGCTGGCGAAGCACATGCGTATGTCTGCGTGGATCGTGCGTGTCAGCCCCCAGCAGCATCGCCCCGCGAGTTAGAGCAGCTCCTCCGGTCAATTTCATGAGCAGGGACTATTTGCCAGCAATCCCCGGCAGAGTGACCACGATCGAAAGCGCGATGAGAACAATGATAATCCATTCAAGAAGTTCCATGCGCTGAGAAGCAACTCGCTCCGTGATCTTTTCATAAATGCTCTCCAGCGTACTTAGCTTCCGGAGAATGCTGGCATCCCAATCCGCTAAATGGAAACGCTTTGCGGCATTCGTATAGACGCGTGCCATGTACTGGTCACCGAGCAGCTTGAGTGCATTGTTGACACTCTCGAAGAGCAGCGCATTATCCACCTGAAGCTGAGCTATTTTTTCCATCGCGGAATGCGGATGGAAGAGGCGTTGCCACCACGGTAACGCAGGCCCCGAAAGCATCGTATAGGCTTGCTCCAAGGCGTCGTCCAATTCTTGGTCCATGTGACGCATTTCAAGGAGCTCTACATTCGCGAATTCCAGAACTGTGCGCACGTCCTCAGCGTCCTGATCAAAAACGATCGCTGCCCCCCAGTCAATTAGAGCCAAATCCGAAGGCGTGAAGCTCATACGCACACTGAGAGCGTCGGCGACTTCTTGGGCGGACAGGGGAGATTCTTCCGCACGCAGGATTTGGGCGAGTTTGTGCGCATGCGTCTGCACCACCTCGTCGAGCGGCGGCTGGGGATCTTCTAACTGGAGCTCGTATATGAAGTAATCCTCGACAAAGTCTGAGATGCGAGGACGCGTTACTGCTGGTGCAACCATCGCGAGAATTTGTTCCAGTTGTTGCTTCGAATCGCTTAGTAAGAGCACATTATCGTACAAGGCCATGCTCAAGGCGTGAAGCGCTTCGAGATCGCCCGAAATTGGGATGGTGTAGCTTAGCTGGGCCGCGCCAAAGTCAAACAGGGTCACCTCAATTGTGGCTTCGCTGCGAAAGCCGGCAATGGCGAAGTTCGGAACGCGTCGCGTGATACGAAGGGGGAGTGGCCGATACTCAA
Source organism: Candidatus Sumerlaea chitinivorans (assembly GCA_003290465.1). Taxonomy (GTDB): domain Bacteria; phylum Sumerlaeota; class Sumerlaeia; order Sumerlaeales; family Sumerlaeaceae; genus Sumerlaea; species Sumerlaea chitinivorans. The sequence goes on along the minus strand of CP030759.1, from coordinate 1,168,610 downwards.
AATAGATCGGTGCGCGCCGTTTGTGTTTCAGACCTCCGCGTTGTGCGACCTCAGTAATGCGTGCTTCCGCAGCATCGAGGTCTATAAGCATCCCCACGTCGTATGCAAATAACGCGCTGCATCGCCCAGACTTAATCCGTAGTGTTGGCATTGATGCGTTCATCGCCTCACTGTGCTCCTTTTCAGTATGCACGAGCTGACCGAACGGGCTGGATCAGCTGACTATTTCGAAGAATTTCGTGCGAGATGTTGCCCCTCGTTTCAGTACGATAGAGCTTGGGGCAACGCCAAGGTGTTTGGCAAGTAGCTTTGCAACCTCCACATTGGCTCGTCCTCTGTCTGCTGCAACGGGTGTCCACACCTCGAACGACGTTGGACCCAACTGTTTGACCTCTTCACGTCGCGAGCCCGGGTGCACTTTTACTACTACCAGCTGTCGCTCCATCGCTATCTTCGCATCTATGCCATAATGTTCCGTCTTCCGTCTGCTAAAGACCTCACCGTCACGAAAAGTCCCAGAACTCGCGTATGCAATGATTCTCGACCTTTGTTTATTTCCCAAGACAAAAACGCGAGAAAATGCGATCGAGAATCTCTTCTGACGTTCCCACGCCCAGCAATTCCCCAAGCTGAGCAAGCGCTTCGTTTACGTCCACCATGACAAACTCGGGGGAGAGTGATTGCTTGAGGGCATGGGTAGCGCGCTGCAACGCAGCCTCAGCAGCGCGCAGACATTCTGCGTGACGTTCGCGCGTCAGGTAAACCTCTTCCGGCGAAATTGAACCCATCAGTTGGAGCTGGATTGTGTGAACTAAGGCCTCCAGTCCCTCCCGCGTATTGCAGGACACTTGCACGCACGGATACGTTAGACCTTGGAGCTGGGCGGTCAGTTCACCGATTTGTTCTTCGGAGGCCAAATCAGTTTTGTTTAGCACCACGACAATCTTGGTTTCGTAGTCGTGCTCGACCAGCTCGAGATCGCCTCGGATATTCGTGGGGTGTGAAGCGTCCACGACAAGAAGGACAAGATCCGCCAGCCGGATTTCTTGTCGCGCACGCTCAATGCCTATTCCCTCAATTTCATCCGCTGTATGTCTAAGGCCAGCTGTGTCGACAAGAGTCACAGCAATGCCTCCAAGCTCGACCGTTGACTCGATGGTGTCGCGCGTGGTCCCCGGATGCGGGGTGACTATGGCTCGCTCTCGACCAACCAGCATATTGAAGAGGCTGGATTTTCCCGCATTGGGGCGGCCAGCGATTACAACCCTTGCTCCCTCACTCAGCAACAATCCTGCGCGTAGGCCTTGCGTCAGACGTTGGAGTTCGCGGGTGACGTCCGCAAAAATCTCTAAGTGTCTCGCGATCGTCGGAATTGGGATTTCTTCCTCTGGGAAATCAATCCACGCTTCCAGCTCCGCAGCAACGTCCAGCAACCATTCACGTAGCTTCATAACTTTGCTGGAGAGCCCACCCTGAAGCTGGCGGAGTGCGAGCCTTCGGGCTTGTTGAGTTTGCGCGTGGATGAGGTCAGCAAGGGCTTCTGCTTGGACGAGATCCATTCTGCCATTGAGAAAAGCCCGTCGCGTAAATTCGCCGGGTTCTGCAACGCGTGCCCCTGCTTCGACACAGGCCTCGACCACCGCGCGCACCACAGCTGCACTTCCATGAGTATGGAGTTCTGCAACGTCTTCGCCCGTAAAACTTCGGGGGGCTCGCATAAGGACTCCAAGGACTTCGTCGATCGGTTCTCCGGACAAACGGTGGACCATCCCAAGTACCATCCTATGGGATGGCAGTTCAGCGACCGGGCGATTCGAACGGGGACGAAAAATTTTCTCTAGAATCTCGAAGCTCTTCTTCCCACTGAGGCGAACAATTGCAATTGCCGCAGGCGGTGAGCCAGTCGCCGGAGCAACGATTGTATCGTCGAGATTAAGCAGTTTGTTCATTGAGTGCGGTCCTTTGTTAACAGTCGCGAGTTTGCCTCTCCAATGAATCTACTCACCGCGTATCCTCTGTTCTTTAGCGCCGTGCGCATCATGAGTCTTTCCGCATACACATATCTTTCCCATCACATTGGTCAGAACTCTCTTCATGGCAGCTGACGAAAGAGCAATGTCTCCCTTTCCGAAATCCATGCGATAGCTCACTGCAATCCGCTTGATTTCCTCGCTTCGAGCCCGCACTCCGAAACCTGCGCGAAGCGAGAATAACCCACGGTACGAGAGCGATGTCAAATAGACCCGATCAAGTTCTAACCCGGCAGCAACTTGCGGACGCATTTGCAGAAATTGGAATTCAGCAAGGGGATGCTGTGATTCTCCACAGTTCGTTTAAGAGTCTCGGGACGGTGGATGGGGGGCCAAACACTGTGATTGACGCATTGCTTGATGCGGTTGGGCCACACGGGCATTTGTTGGTACCGACATTTACCTATTCGCTTCCGATGTGGCATGTCGAACCGTTTGATCCCAAAACTTCCAAGGCGCGGGTTGGCGTAATTCCCGAGGTCTTGCGTCAACGGCCCGATGCTCATCGAAGCTTCCATCCGACCCACTCGGTCGCGGTTATCGGCCCGCACGCAGAGGACATTATTCGCAATCATCTTCATGCGACGCCGTTGGGCGCAGACTGCCCGTTCGATCGAATGCGGAAGTTCGATGCAAAAATTCTCATGTTGGGAACGTTTCAGGATACCAATAGCTCGCTTCATCTTTGTGAGGTTTTGGCCGGACTTCCCTATGTTCGTGTAGCCTTCACGGAAGGGCAAGATTTCGAAATTGCTTGGTTTATCAACGAGGATGGTCAAGTGGAATACACGCAGATTTTTGAGGTTCCAGGTTGCTCGCGGGGTTTTCGTGTCGTGGAGGAACCGCTTCGCCAAGTGGGAGTTCTTCGGGACGTTCGTGTGGGGCCTTCGGTGAGTCAGTTGCTTCGGCTGAACGACCTTGTAAATGCTATGAAAGAACTGCTCCACGCGGATCCCACCATGCTCCTGTGCACACATAACGATTGCGGGATTTGTCCAAAGCGTCGACGATTCATGGCCAAACAATGAATTTTCTGTTGCCGCCTTCCAGCCGCGTTGGGTTAGTGGTCTTGGTGACGTGAATAAGCACAACGAACAATTCACTTTTACGAAGGAAGATCGCGCTTACATGGAGCGAGCTCTTGAGCTCGCGGCGCGGGGGCGAGGTGCGACCTCCCCGAATCCGATGGTGGGTGCGCTCATTGTGAAGCGCGGGAGAGTCATTGCAGAGGGGTGGCATCGCCAAGCAGGTGCTCCCCACGCCGAGATCGAAGCCATTCGGTCTGCGCAGGAGCCGCTCGAAGGGGCGACGCTTTACGTTACTTTGGAGCCATGCTGCCATTTTGGAAAAACCCCTCCCTGCACACAGGAGATTATTAAACACAAATTCGAGCGTGTGGTGGTAGCAGCTCGCGATCCAAACCCGCTTGTCTCCGGAAAAGGGATTGAGGAACTGCGAGCAGCTCAAATTCGAGTCGAGGTGGGGCTCTGCGAGCTTGAAGCGCGGCGCCAGAATGAATTCTTTTTCACCTATCACGAGAAAAAACGCCCATTTATCATTTCGAAATGGGCCATGACGCTGGACGGCAAAATTGCAACGGAGACAGGCCACTCGCGCTGGATCACCAACGAGATGAGCCGAGCGTACGCCCATGAACTGCGCGCTCAGGTGGACGCGGTAATGGTTGGCGTCGGCACAGTACTTATGGATAATCCGCTCCTGACCGTGCGTCTTGAGGGCTATTCGGGTCGCCAGCCGTTGCGAATCATCGTCGATGGAAACCTACGCATTCCTTCTCGGGCCAAGTGTCTTACGAAGGCGAGTCCGGGGTCGGTCATTATTTGCACCAGCTCGGCCTCATCTCGCGATAAACGCCATGAGCTCGAGAAAGCCGGTCACCGCGTCTTGGTATTTCCCGGGCGAGGATTACTCGATTTTCACGAAGTGATGGCCGAGTTCCATAAATTGGGGATCCAGTCAATCCTCTGCGAAGGCGGCAGCAGTTTGACGGGCGCCCTTTTCGAAGCTCAGTTAGTAGACAAAGTCGTTGCGTTTGTCGCGCCGAAAATTGTGGGAGGCAAGAACGCAAAGATTCCGATCGCTGGGTGGGGGGTGCTCCACATGGATCGCGCGCTCTCGTTGAGCGATGTGTCGATTCGCTCGTTTGGATCGGATGTCTGCATCGAGGGATACATTGCGCCTCAGGAATGGAGCAAGACGGGCACTGAAAATCATGGCGACAGCTCGGCGGAGCTGACTCCCGTCACCGCGCTCAAGGACCTTGCCCCAAACTCTCAAAACTCTACAGGAGGCAGCAACGCGTGAAGCGCATGCTGTTGGGAATTGCCGGTGGTACTGGCTCCGGCAAGACTCTTGTCGCCAAGTCGATCGGCGAAGCTGTCGGTAAGCAAGTCGTCATTCTCGGCTTAGACTCATACTACTTGGATCGCTCGGATTTGCCCTTCGAAGAACGAGCCAAGATTAATTATGATCATCCCGATGCATTCGACATCCCGCTGCTTCTCGAGCACCTACACAAGTTGATGCGGGGTGAGGCGATCGAGATGCCTGTGTACAACTATGCAGCCCATGCTCGAGCGCCCGAAACTATTCATGTTGAGCCAGCACCCATCATTATTGTGGAAGGGATCTTGGTGCTCGCAATCCCAGCTCTGCGTGATATGATGAATGTGCGAATCTTTGTGGATACGGATGCCGATGTGCGCTTTATCCGCCGCTTATCTCGGGACGTGAAAGAGCGTGGGCGTTCCCTGCAGTCGGTGATCGATCAATATCTCAATGTCGTGCGTTTGATGCACCTTGAATTTGTCGAGCCCTCCAAGCGTTATGCGGACATTATCGTGCCGGAGGGTGGCTACAACAAGGTGGCCATTGACTTTATTGTCACAAAGCTCAAAACGCTCCTCGATGAGTAGGCTTAGCGGAGGCGCGAGGTGAAGCAAGTTGCATCTCTCATTGCTCTTGCCGCGGTTGTAGTAATTCCCACGGCACTGTGGCTGGGCTGGAACAAACGCATGTCGCTCGCGGTGCTTTTGCTGCTCGGCTACGCCTTAGTATTAGGCACAACGTGGTGGAAGGCCAAACGACAATAGAAGCGCCCGGAACGATTCCACAGAGATGCTCTAATGTTCGCCGAGGATCTCGCGTAATGTGTGTGCATACTGGTACTCGAGCGTATCCACGAGGTACTGAGTGAACGCCCGTTGGAAAAAACGGCGAGCAAGCGGGCGATCAGAATGCGCCAAGCAAAGCACCCCCAAAAAGTAGTTTACCCCGTAGTCTTCTGGACCGAGGATGGTCACATGCGAGAACGCATCCAAGGCCCGATCGTATTCTCCAAGCCGAACCCACACTCGACCCTGCGCGGCGCGTAACGGGTCGTAGCCGTCGCTTTCATCTGCCTCAATAGCCGACCAATAGCCTAGGGCATGTTCGTAATCGCATAGCATTTCGGCTGCCACGCCCGCGGCAAAAAGGAAACTTTCATCGTTAGGTCGTCGCGCAAGAATGACTTCCGCAAGTTCGAGGAATTCTCTATACCGTCGCTGATAGAAGAGTCTCTCAGCTTTTTGGGCGAGCATTAGCTTTTTCATTCCATGCACGGACACAGGGGGTTGAAGCTCCACACGACGTGGAGCAAAGAAGCGCCCTGCCTCCAACCATTGACTTTCCGCCCACTCCGTCAGTCGGATAAGAAACCCGACATTGTCACTCTGTCCGTGTAATTTCAGGAGCGTCCTTCCCTCGCTCTCTTTTCCGTTCATGAGACGGGCTAAACCGAGGTAGGCATGCGCCAAGCTGTTCGATGGTTGGAGATTCGCGACTTCGGAGAAATGCGTTTCTGCTGATGTCGGATCGCCGCTGTCCAAGGCGAGAACGCCTGCGAAGAGATGGGCTGGGGCAAAGCCCGGATCTCGTTTGAGGCATTCTGTAAGTCGGGCGTTTGCTTCTTCATAGCGACCAAGCCGGGCAAGAACCTGAGATTGCTGGAGAACGTATCTTAGATCGTTCGGGTGGCGCTGCGCTTCACGCTCCAAGAGCTGAAGCGCTTCGTCGCTCTTTCCCTTTTGTTCAAGCCAGGAGGCTTTCCCAAGTGCGTCAAGCATGGCAAAAAGCATTTGCCTCACCGATCGCTGCTGAACAAGCTAAATCCGTATGGATATTGCACGAATCATCGGTACCATCGTCTCCACGCGTAAGGTCTCGTCGCTGGAGAGTGCTGTGCTATGTGTGATTCAGCCGCTCAATGAGAAGCTTGAACCCGTAGGAGAGCCCCTCATTGCCACCGATGCGACGGCACGTCACGGGGTGGGCGAAATCGTCTATTATGTCGCAAGTGGCGACGCTGTTTTCACGGGCCTTCGGGGGGAGGATATTCCCGTGGACGCAGCAATTGTCGGTATTGTTGATTCAATTGATATCGTCCCGTAGCGGGACAACGATGGTCGCGACATTACCGGCCGAGCAATAACTTGGGGACCTCAATGACGTTATTGCGTATCAGTTGAAACAGGCTCACGGGATCCTGCCGCGGAACCATTCCGGTGGCATATTGCACGATGTAACCGAAGTTCCATAATGCAAAAGCGATCACCACGACAGGCACCCAGCGGGTCAGTCGTTTGTCCCAACCCAGCGCGGCGCTCAACCCTATGGCCAGATGAGGAAGCGTACTGATGAACATGCGATGGCCAAAGCTTGCCCCAGCCCACCAATGGCTCCACGAGCCCACAAGCCAGCTTTGCATCACAAACGCGGTGAGGGCGAATACCCGCCAATGCCGCGGAATTCGTTGGCTGAGTAGTCCCACTACGCCTAAGAATAGAAACGGATGCCAAAAGAACAACCCGTGGCGTGAGCTAAAAAGCACGTCAAGCAAGTGACGTGGTGCAAAGAGGTTAAAAGTCCCTTGCGTTAGATAGCCTCTTGGTCCGCTAAGCGGGCTTCCTTGCAGGATATGCCAGCACACAAGCTGGGGCGAAAAAACAAGAAGTGTGCACGCGAGAAATACGGCATAACGGCCGCTGCGTTGAGAGAACCAGCTTACGGCCCACCGAAAAGAATCGTTGGGTTGCGACGAGCGTGCGTTCTCGCACAAACCTTCAAGCAACAATAGGATTTCACCTACACCAAGGGCAACTAACAGGATTGCATCCTGATAGCGAGTCAGCGCAAGGAGCCCTCCCACGCACCCTGAGACGAACCACTTTCGGAGAGTATCAGGAACTGCTAAATACAAATACGCGAAGATGACGGACAGGAAAAACGAATTGGCGTGACTCATTGATGGATGTAGATACATGTAGAAGAACAGCGGGGATGCCAGCCACACGGACATGGTTGCCCAGAAAGCGGCACGAGGTTCCACCTGCCTCCGCAATAAGAGAAACAAGAAGATCAGGCCAATCGTCGCATAAACGCTCGAACCGAGGCCAACACCCCACTCGTAAAGATGGGAGAAGCCGTCGAGTTGACCACCCCACCCGAACGTTCGAGCAAGAAGCCCCACACCGTGCATCGCCAAAACCCACGGAGACCACAGCAGTGAGTTGCCGATACCGTAAAGATTGATGGGGCGACTGGTAACTGGATCCCGGCCTAGTTCCTGATGATTAAACCAAGAGGGGTTGCGCTCGAAATAGTACGCATACTCATTTGCAAAATCCAAATCGCGGTCAAAGAGGAGCGATCGTAAATAAGCATAGTTTTGGACACCGTCATTCCCGCGTATAGAAGGTCGCAACACAATGGGCAATGCGCAAAGAAGCAGTGCGACAAGAATAGCTAAATACTTATCGTTGTCGCTCAGCGCTAACCTTCGGTGCTCAGCATTAGATGATTTCATCGCATAAAATTAGAACATTGACTTTCTGCAAGCACGGCTGATTTCAAGTCAGCGTTCGCAAAAAGCAAGTGGTCTATTTCTTGCTCTTGATGGGTCGTGACCAAACGAGGTTCGACTTAAAACCAAAGGAGATTTTGATGTCTCAAATGGTTAGGTTACTCTTCTTGATCCTTGTAAGCATCGCGTGTGCTGTCGAGACACGCGCAGTAACAGCACCCTCAAAATCAGCGAAAAATGTGCAGGGAAGTGCGTCTGCTCCGGTTAGCCACGTTGGCGCAACGACGGGCCCAGTAAAGGTCACGCCTGTTCCAATGTCCCCCCAAGAGCTTGATACCCATATTATGCCTGCGGGAGCACCTCCGGACCGACGTAGTGTGCTTTCCGTAGTTTACAACGGCTATCGACGGTCTTCGTTAGAGCCGTGTGGTTGTGTGAGCCACAAATTGGGTGGGATTAACCGAGAGGCGCAGGTTGTCGAGCGACTCAAGGAGCTGTCGCTTCCCGTAGTGAAGCTCGAAGCAGGCGGCTACATTCGGGACAACGCGCTTGCATCCGAGAATTTCCGCGTAGCGTCAAAGCATCTTTTAAAGGCGCTCGCTGCTCTTGATTACGATGTTTTGAATGTTGGTGCCCCAGATGCGCTGGCAGGTAAAAGTTTCTTGGCCGAAAACCTCGGAAAGCATGCGGACCGCTTGGTTAGTGCGAACATCGTTGACCCCACATCAAGTGCTCCACTGTTCAGCAAATACCGGATCATTGAAGTTAAGCTGGGGGATGGAACCCAAGTTCGAATTGGGGTCACGGGCGTTACCCGCCAACGTATTGGCGTGTCGCCGCAGGCGCCCACCTTTCAGGTTCTGGACCCACTTCCTGCAATCAAGGAAGTTGTGAAAGAGCTCCAAGGCAACTGCGACTTCATTATTCTCCTCGCTTACATGAATCGTGAGACTTTGCGGCAAACCCTCGAACAGCTCGGGCCCGATCCCGGCATTGATGTGGCCATCGCCGGCGAGTTCCTGGGTGTCTTTCATCAAATTGATAACGTGAATGGGGTGCGCATGGTGAGCGGTGGGTTCGAAGGGCGACATGTCGGACATCTCCTCCTGCAAATGCAAAACGGCAAGATTTCCCAAGCCCTCAACAAACTTGTCGACATTGAACAGACGATTCCTCCTCACCCCGACTACTCACATTTCATTACGGATTACCTAAAGGAGTTAACAGATTCCCAGCAGCCAGTGAATTAGGGTGGATGGCGTTCAGATTTTGGATTGCTGATTCGAAATCTGCGAGGAAAACCTGATTAGCCGCCAAAGGAGCTAACGCGTAGACTCCATGAAAGTGGTCTCGAGGAAGCTTCGTGGGTAGCGTATTCTCCGGGGTCTTAAGCGGCGTAGTGAATCCTCCGACTGCTGCACGAGCAAGAGGTGGTCGAGCGAGTAGCAGAGCGGATGGTGGAAGGATGAGGGTGGAAAGTGTCCGTGTTGATCTTGTCCGGGCCGGATCGCGACCGGAAATCGGAGAGAATGTGCCCAAGTCAGACAATTGAAACATGAATACTTAAAATCGAACAATTAATGTAGATGTTTTACACAAAAATGTCGTCACGGTTTGCTTCACATTTTATTTGCGAATGTAGATGCGGGAAGTAGAGTAGGCAATGGAATTGGATCGATCTATATTTTATTGTGCCAAAGCGAAGTGCCAGACTACACAGCGTAAGGTGAAGTATCGTGCCAGAACTTCGTAAGGATCCGGTTACGGGTCGCTGGGTGATCATCGCCACCGAGCGAGCCAAGCGGCCAAATCAGTACGTTAAGATCGAGGAAGAGAAACGGGGAGGCTTTTGCCCATTTTGTCCCGGAAATGAGTCCAGCACGCCCCCCGAGGTCCTGAGCTACCGTCATCCCAATACGCCGCGCGATAGTGAAGGTTGGTGGGTCCGCGTGGTGCCCAACAAATTCCCAGCGCTTCAACCCGAGGGCGAACTTCGCCGTTCCGGCGAGGGAATGTACGACCGTATGAGCGGGATTGGGCGCCATGAGGTCGTGGTGGAAAGTCCAAGCCACGCCCAAACCTATGCGGATCTTGGGGAAGAGCAAATCCAAGAGATTCTTTGGGCGTTCCGCGACCGAATGGTGGAAATGCGCAAAGATACGCGCATGCGCTACATCATGATTTTCAAAAATTGGGGGCGAGAAGCCGGCGCTTCAATCGAGCATCCTCACTCTCAAATCATTGCGCTCCCAATCGTACCGAAACGTGTTCAGGAGGAGCTCCAAGGGGCAGGCCGCTATTTTGACTACAAAGAACGGTGCGTGTTTTGCGACATGATTCATCAGGAGCTCGAGGACAATATCCGCACTGTGGCCGAGAACGACACGTTTTTGAGCTACATGCCCTTTGCGAGTCGTTTCCCCTTCGAAACGTGCATCGTCCCCAAGCAGCACACGTCGTTCTTTTCGGACATTACGAAAAACGAAATCGTGGATCTGGCGCGGATTATGAAGAAGACGTTCTCTTTAATCAAACAGGCGCTTGACGATCCGCCCTACAACTTTGTGATCCACACGACGCCTTATGACGAGTCTGGCAGTGCTCCCTACTATCACTGGCACATCGAGATTATGCCAAAACTAACACGGGTTGCGGGTTTTGAGTGGGGTAGTGGGTTTTATATCAACCCGACGCCACCCGAGGATGCAGCGAGGCATCTGCGTGAACTGGCATCGAAAGAAGGCCAACCTCAAGCAGCGCCTCAAGTGGTAAGTGCTATTAGTGTAGGGAGTAGCTGACGTCGCCTACCGCACATGTTGAATCGGGTTATGCAGGCTTTGTCAGAAATCATCTCAGCGTAGAAAAGCAATGCGGGTGGGCGGCAGAAAAAGTTAGACACCTACTCCGTTGCACTCATCGAAAGAAAGGCAACAAATCTTCTCACCCCGCCCTCTGCTCCGAGACCAATGTTCGCCGGTGGTAACGCGTGTTCGCTCATCGGCAGGGACGGGTTCCGCTTAGCTTACTGAGTAGTGGGGCGCTGAGAGGCGATTTCCCTAAGGCATCGTTTCACAAAGTGCAATCCACGTTGCACTGCAAGCATGGCATTCTCGCGAGGATTGTCCTGCTCCACGATAAGCCATTCGGTTTGCGCTTCTAACGCGGCACCCAGAATGTCACGCCACGGTAAGCACCCGTCCCCGGGAATCTCATCGCGCCGCGTTTCATCTTTGGACATGTCCTTAACGTGGATTAGCGGACACCTGCCAACAAGCTGACGCAGCTGCTGTGAAGGGTCGCATCCTGCAAAACTGGCCCAATACACGTCGAGTTGACAGAGAAACCCGTGGGGTTTGCTGAAAAACCAGTCGAATGGTACAAAGTCCTCCTCCACGGGCTCGAATTCGCGGGCATGGTTGTGATAGCACAGCGCCAAACCGGAGTGCTGAAGGAGCACGTGATAGAACTTCAGCTCCTCTCGGAAAATGCGCCATGCGGGCTCGTCGCCTGCGAAGTTCGAAGGGGGCGCAGGTACCGTGACGTATTTGCATCCAAGCGTTTTTGCATCCCGGAGGACTTGAGGAAATTTTTCTCGGATCGTATCCATCCCCACGTGAGTGGAGACAGCCACGATCCCAAGTCTATCCAATTGCGCGCGGAGCGCTGCCGCAGGCCGTCCCCAATAACCCGCAAATTCAACGCCTTCGTAGCCCATCTGTGCCACTTGGTCTAACACTGCTTCAAAATTCTTCTCGCACTCGTTGCGAAGCGTGTAGAGCTGAAGAGCAATGTGTGGCATCCGTTATTCCGTTTCTGCCTAAATTTTGGCAGAAGGTTGGGGAGCGAATCGCCCAGACGTCAACTCTTTAGCTTAGGGTATCGGCAGCCCCCGAAATCATCCTTGCAATTCTCGGTTTAGGTTTATCGAATTGCGAGCGCTTAGGTTTGGTTTTTTGGCCAATTGAAATAAGAACAAGATTTGGAGGGGCTCGCGAGGGTTCCTCCAACGGCCCGGCGTCCGCACCCCCTCCGCCGGGCCGTCACGTTTTTGGGGGAAATGAATCGGAACCGAGAACCCTCGCTTCGTTCGCGCTGCAAGGCGACTGGAGTTTCTGCAGAAAGATTGGGTAGTTGCTGGCGCGTGCCTGTGGGTCACCGGCGCTTATTCTGTGCGGCCCTCATCCGGATTATCGTCCAGTAAAGCCATCAGTTCTTGGCTCGACGAGTCTGTTCTCTGGTTTGGGATTTTCGCGATCGGGGCGGTTGAAAGCGCGTCTGCCAACCGATTGTTTTCGCGCTCGATAAAGTGAAACGAGACTTTTGCGAACTGCTTTGCCAATTCTTGAGCTTGTGCGACAAACTCAGCAATTTGTGGATGCTTCACTTTATACCGACCGGTCATTTGGTTAACCATGAGCTGACTGTCGCTAAGGACATAAAGTTGTTGGATGCCGAGGTCCTTTGCTAATTTGAGGGCTTCAATGAGAGCTGTGTACTCAGCTGCATTGTTGGTGGTCGTGCCGATGGCACGGGAGATTTGAGCAATCTTTTTGCCGTCCATGGTGAAGAGTGCCACACCGATCCCCGCGGGACCGGGATTCCCTCGGCTTGCTCCGTCCACATAGACTTTCGCTACCGAGACCTTTCCTCGCTGTGTCTCATCCACAAACGGCTGAAGCTCTTGCGGAGTGAAGCGTCGCTTGGGAGCATTCTTAGTCGGTGGGGATGAATCGGTGGATTTCGTGTTACTGGCTACCGCCTGTTGCGTTTCAGCACCCGGCCCCCCTTCCCACGTGGGGGTGAGCCCGGCTTGCGCCTCCAACATGCGAAGCAAGACTGCACAGTTATGAAAGGCCGTACGCAGAGCAGTATTCTCGATGTCCCGAAACCGGTTCACTACTTCACTGACGTCGCCGTCCTCCGTAGCCAAAATGTCCAACACCCGGTGCAAAGGGACATCGCTTCCTTTGATCCTAAGTGTCTTCTGAAGAAGACGCCGTATTTCTGGTGAAAGACTCATGGTAAATGCATGTGAGCGCATCAGCCGAGCATGCAAAAGAAAATTGCCGGGCGGTTGAGGAGTTCGACCTGCCACTAATCGTGAGGAAGAGGAGACGAACAAACGGTTAAGATGCATACGCGGGACTGTATTGTCATTCGTGGTGCCGCCGAACATAACCTGAAAAACATTGACCTCGACATTCCGCGAAACTCCTTGACCGTAATCACGGGGCTAAGTGGCAGCGGCAAAAGCTCACTTGCTTTTGATACCATCTACGCGGAAGGGCAGCGTCGGTATGTCGAGAGCCTATCAGCGTATGCGCGGCAATTCCTCGAGCAGATGCCCAAGCCCAAAGTTGAGCTGATCACCGGGCTGTCGCCGGCAATTTCTATTGAGCAAAAGACGATCAGCTCGAACCCCCGCTCCACGGTCGGCACGGTCACGGAAATTTACGACTATCTGCGAGTGCTCTACGCCACAATCGGCCAGCCACATTGTCCCCAGTGCGGGAAGCCCATTCAGCAGCAAACAACCGAGCAGATGACGGAGGCGATTTTGTCGCTGCCGCCCCAAACGCGTTTTTTCGTCATGGCCCCCGTCGTGCGTGGGCGAAAGGGCGAATATCGCGAGCTTTTCGAGGAGGCGCGCAAAAATGGATTCACGCGAGCGATCGTGGATGGCCAACTCGTCGAGTTGGACACAATTCCCAGACTGCAAAAGACGCGCAAGCACACTATCTCGCTTGTGGTGGATCGCTTGACGGTTCACCCCGACGTTCGATCGCGTTTGGCGGAATCTCTCGAAATTGCTCTAAAGCGGGCGGATGGCCTTGTCGAGGTCCAGCTTGTGGATGAAGGCCGCGTCATGCTCTTCAGTGAGAAGTTTTCTTGTCCGGATTGCGGTATCGCGCTCGAAGAGCTTACCCACCGCCTATTCTCCTTTAACTCTCCTGTAGGCGCGTGCCAAAAGTGTAACGGCTTAGGGGTTCTGATGGAGCCGGACGAATCGCTGATTGTGCCAAACCCTGAGCTATCGTTATCCGAGGGAGCCCTCGCTCCATGGGCACATCTAACGGATGAAAGCGATGGGCGGGAGAGGACTGCGTGGCAGAACCAGTTTCTGAAGGCGATGGCTGACCACTACGGTTTTCGCCTCGATGTCCCATTCAAGAAGTTGCCCAAGCGTATCCAAAAGCTGTTACTTTGGGGGAACGGAGGAGAAAAGTTCCCTGTCGTCTATCGCTCACGCACAGGCTCGGAATATCGCGCCGAGAGCGATTGGGAAGGAATGATCCCACGCATTCGCCGGCGCTATCATGAGGATGAACACCTTGAGCTTGCCCAATACCTGCGTGAAATCAAATGCTCGGCCTGCAACGGTCAGCGGCTAAAGCCAGAGGCCCTTGCCGTGCGCGTTGGGGGACTCAACATCAGTGAGTTATGTGCACTGACGATTGAGCAGTGTAGGCGTTTTTTTGCGAACTTGGAACTGAGCTCCCGACAGAGGCAAGTTGCAGCGCCGCTACTCAAGGAGATCGAAGACCGACTTCAGTTTCTGCTAAATGTTGGGCTGAGCTATCTGACATTGGACCGTCCTGCGGGGACTCTCGCGGGTGGGGAAGCACAACGCATCCGGCTGGCAACGCAAATCGGTTCGCAGTTGGTTGGGGTGCTGTACGTTCTGGACGAGCCCTCGATTGGCCTGCATCAACGCGACAATCAACGTCTCCTTGCCACGCTTCGCCAGTTGCGTGATTTGGGGAATACGGTGCTGGTGGTTGAGCATGATGAGAGCACCATTCGATCAGCAGACTTTGTCGTGGATTTGGGGCCGCGTGCTGGTCGCGAGGGGGGGCATTTGGTGGCGGCAGGAACTCCAGAAGAGGTGGCTCGGGCGCCCGAGTCGATCACCGGCAGGTATCTTCGTGGCGAGCTATCTATTGAGACTCCTAAGCAACGGCGTCCGGTGCGTCGTGGCTATGAACTAATCGTCAGGGGAGCCCGCGAACACAATTTGAAGAACATCACTGTAGCTTTTCCGTTGGGCGTCTTTACGTGCGTCACTGGCGTGAGCGGAAGCGGAAAGTCCACCTTAGTGAACGAGATCCTTTATCGTGCGCTTTCAGTGAAGCTGTATCACTCGCATTTGCGACCCGGGGACCATGACTCGATCGATGGACTTGAACATGTGGACAAAGTTGTGGATGTTGACCAAACGCCGATTGGACGAACCCCACGCTCAAACCCCGGGACTTACACGGGCGTACTCACACCGATTCGAGAATGGTTTGCGCAGCTTCCTGAGGCTCGGGCGCGCGGCTACACAGCCGGGCGTTTCAGCTTTAATGTCAAAGGTGGGCGGTGCGAGGCATGCCAAGGAGACGGGCTTGTCAAGGTGGAGATGCATTTCTTGCCGGACATCTTTGTGCAGTGCGAGGTTTGTAAGGGGCGTCGCTACAACCGCGAGACGTTGGAAATCACGTATCGCGGCGCTTCGATTGCCGACGTTCTCGAAATGACGGTTGCAGAGGCTCTTGAGCTATTCAGTTCCGTTCCGCCCATTGCCCAGAAACTTCAGGTGCTTTGCGATGTTGGGCTTGGCTATATTTCCCTTGGCCAAAGCGCCACAACACTCAGTGGGGGAGAGGCTCAACGTGTGAAGTTAGCCAAAGAACTTTCACGCCGAGCGACTGGTCGGACCGTGTACATTCTGGATGAGCCCACCACAGGACTGCACTTCGAAGACATTCGGCAGTTGCTTCACGTACTGCACTCTCTCGTTGACCAAGGCAATACGGTCATCGTCATCGAGCACAATCTGGATGTCATCAAATGTGCGGACTACGTCATTGATCTTGGGCCGGAAGGTGGCGAGGAGGGAGGGAGAGTCGTGGCAACAGGGACACCCGAAGAGGTAGCAGAGAACAACGACTCCATTACTGGACACTACCTCCGGCAAGTGTTGCGTGGCTCGGTGAAACGTCCCAAAGCACTGATCTGCGAATAAGGACGCTGGGAGCGAACTTGATGATTGGCGCCCCCACTGTTGAGTCCTTCCTTCAAGTGACCGAACGAATCACAGTGCTTGGCCACTCTGGGGCCCTGCTTGCTGCGTATTGTTTTTTCTTGTACCGATTGAGGGACATTCACCTTCGGCGACACCGTCATCAGAGTGTATCTGCACGTCATCTTTGGTTTCCTGTGGTTCTCGGGGGAGTCCTCGGCGGCAGCTACGCAGTCGTCTTTTGCGCCACGTTGTGGTTGAGTGCCCCCGCTTATTTTCGTTGGTCCTATGGTATTGAGGCAATCATGCGGGGGGTGAGCATTCTGTTTTTTGTGGTCGGAGGCGCAGCCCTGTCTCCACGTCTCGCGTTGCCATTTTTTCCTCTGACTCGTCGCTGCCTGCGAGGCGAGTGGAGGAAACTCCGACCATCGTGGCGTTCGGTTCTGATTTTTGTACTGATGTGGGCTGTGTGCTTTATGAGCACGGCTTGGCTAGTTTCTGCTTTCGACGTCCGTACCGGTCGCGCATTGGAAGATCCCGTGCTTCAACAGCTTCAGCGACATGCTGGCCTCATGCTGGTATTCGCAGTGAATGCCGCGGTATGGGAGGAGTGTACGTATCGACAGTTCTTGTTTCCCTTTTTCGCGTGGGCGGGAAGCTTTGTACTTAAGAAACACGTTGCACTTGTCGTCTCAGCTGCCCTCGTGACCGTGCTTTTCGCAATCGCACACAGTGGGACCATGGAACCAATCGGCGCGAAATTGTTTCAGGTGGCTTTGCTCTCTCTTTGCACGCTGGTATGCCAAAAGAAATTCGGAATTGAGGTCACTATTCTATTCCATGCATGGTTCAATGTCAGTATGGTTTTGCTCACTTAACATCTGAGTGAGAAAAAGGAAAACGCGAATGAACGGCCGTGACAGCGGCCCGCTGATAGAAATCAAGAATCTCACCACTGGTTATGGCAGAAAAGCTGTGCTCCATGACGTTTGCCTGACGTTTCATGGAGGAGCTGCAGGCTTGGTCGGCCCGAATGGGGCAGGGAAGACGACACTGTTACGCACAATTCTGGGCTTTGTTACACCCTACAGCGGGAGTGTCAAGGTGGCTGGGTACGAGTTGCCCCGGCACTCTCTTGAAGCCCGCGCCCACTTGGGGTATATGCCAGAGGTCGACGCATTCATCCCCAAGCTCAGTGCGGTGCAGCTTGTTGCCTACATGGGCGAGCTGTCGGGGCTGCCACGGGGAGCAGCTATGGAACGAGCCCATGAAATGTTGGATTACACGGGGGTGGGAGAAGAGCGTTACCGTCCGCTCGAGACTTTTTCTACAGGTATGCGTCAGCGGGTGAAACTGGCTCAGGCCATTATCCATGATCCTCAGCTCCTGCTCTTGGACGAGCCGACGAGCGGGATGGATCCCACGGGGCGAGCTCAAATGCTCGATCTCATCCGAGACCTCGTGGAGAATCGCGGGATGAATGTGATTCTCTCCACGCATTTGCTGAATGATGTCGAAGACCTTGCGCGGGAAATCATCATCCTGAGTGACGGCCGTGTGGCATCCCGTCAGCTTCGCGCTCCACACAGAGCTGCTGAAGAACAGCTGGTCTATTTGGTGCGAATCCGCGGAGATATGAAGCGTTTTGGTGAGGAGCTTGCTGGCCTTGGAGCACGGCTTGTGGAAGAAACGGCCGGCTCAAATGGCTACGTCGTTCTTCCCAGTCATGCAGCGGTCGATCTGATTTTTGATGCAGCCCATGCTGCCGGTGCGATGGTGCAACGACTCGAACTTGTGCGCCAGAAGGTTGAAGACATCGTCTTAGACGCCATCAAGGAGACCACCAGTGCCCGTTTATGAGCAAACATACCGTCATTATGATGGGCCTCGCACCGTGGCGCGGCGTTGGCTTCCGATTATGCGCATGACGATGCGCCCCTATTGGGCCAACAAGCGCAATCTCTTCTTGCCGCTTCTCCTTTGTTGCTACATGATTGTAAGCGGGGTGTTGTTCTATATTGCAGGGCAGGCTCGAACTTTGGTCCCCAAAGAGGCTCAAGATCAGCTTGGCTCAGTTGGGGCAGCAGCGCGTTTCCCCTTACCGGGTCTCAATATGGACCTCCAGACCCTGTGTTTCCTGTTTCTCTCCTCATCGCTTGTGATTGTGTGGCTCATGATGCTTCAGCAAGCAGGTATAATCTGTAATGACCTACGCAACGGTGCCTACACCTTGTATTTCTCGAGACCATTGCGAACTCGAGATTACGTCGTTGGGAAGATTCTTGGGCTCTTGGTCCTCCCAGTCAGCATTCTTGTGGTCACCATCCTTGTAGCATATGTTCAGGCTGTGAGTCTCGTGCTGAATGCCAATCAGGCGTGGAGCGCTCTTTGGGTTGTGGCCCGCGGAGTTCTTGCGAGCGTTGCATTCACAGCGGTGCCAGTCTTGTCGCTTCTTGCTGCGTCCGCATTGGCCAGCTCGGAGCGTTATGCGGGTGCCATCTATCTCATCTTCTGGTTTCTGTTGCCTACGACTGTGCGCGCACTCGCAAAGATGGCAGGACTCCCAATTTTTCTTTTATTCTCCCCACTGACGAATATCCAAGTATTACTCCAAAACCTATTGCAACCAAGCCGGATTTGGCACCGCGATCGTTTATTCCGGGAGGCTGCCGAGTATCCCGAGATTGCTCTCCTGACCTTCGTGGCTTACCTGTGCCTGTTCGTCCTGATAATTGTCAGACGCATGCGCTCCGTGGAGGTCGTCCGGTGAGTCGCCAGTCAAACGGCTCAGTGATAGAATTGCGTGACGTCAGCAAATGGTACGGAGAGGTGATTGGCGTCAACCAGCTCACCGCTTCATTTGGTGCTGGGGTCACTGGCATTCTGGGGCCAAACGGCGCGGGAAAATCAACGTTGCTCAATTTAATCACAGGGCGTCTGCGTCCAAGCCGTGGGCAAGTTCGCGTACTTGGCTGCAATCCGTGGCGGGAACCTCAGGTCATGCGTAGGGTTGGCTACTGTCCTGATACCGATAGTTTTTATGAGGACATGAATGCCGAAGAGTTTATAACCCTCATGGGGCAGCTCAGCGGTTTTCCTCGCGATGAAAGTCTGGTGCGAGCGCGAGAACGCATCGAACTTCTCCAAATGAGTGCGTTTGCGCATCGCCGGATCCGAGAATACTCAAAGGGGATGCGCCAGCGCGTCAAGTTGGCCGCAGCGCTGATTCACGGCCCGGAAGTCCTTATTTTAGACGAACCCTTAAACGGCTTAGATCCGCCGGGCCGCAAGCTTGTACTCGATTTACTCGGAAAATTGGGGACCGAAGGACGAACTGTCCTTGTGTCGAGTCACATTCTGCACGAGATTGAGGCTCTCACAGATCGGATTTTGCTTATACATCGTGGACGTGTTCTTGCCGAGGGACGAATTGAGGAAATTCGGTTTCTGATCGAAAACCAGCCACTTACTTACCGTATCGTGAGCCGCGAGCGCAGAAGAATTGCTGGCGAGCTCGCGAAACTCGAATCTGTGATGGCCTTGACATTTGCAGAGCCCCCGGAGGACGCCCTCGAGGTGCGCACTAATAGACCAGCGGAACTGTTCGAGGTGATTCAAAATGGGGTGGTCGCCCGCCAATGGTCGGTCGAGGAAGTCTATGCGGTGGACGACAATTTGGACGCGGTCTTCCAGTACTTGGTGAAAGAGTGAGCCACCCAATGTCCATGCTGAGCCAGATACAAGCTCTCACGCGGATTACTAACTATCAGTTCTTCCGCGGGAAAGTGCGTCTTGTGCTGTTGCTGTGGGTGGGGTTACTACCGTCTCTCGTCAAGCTCTTGAGTCGGCTGCTCGCCAGTAACCAAGGATCTCACATTCCCATCTCGCCCATCGATGAGTATTTTGAGCTTTTTGTGGGGCTTTTTGTAGGCTTGATTCTACCTGCTTCTGCACTATATGCCGGGATTCTCGTTCTTAGCGAAGAACTTGAATCTCGAACGCTCGTGCATCTTTGGACTCGCCCAGTGTCTCGGACGCTCCTTTGGGGGACTAAGAGCCTCGTCGCTTTTGGGTGGCTGAGTCTCTTTTTGGTAATCACATTATTGGCCACCTATGTCGTGTGTGGGTTGATGGAAAATCCCCAGATGTTAGCAAAGGAAGCTGGCATCATTTCTTGGCATGTGCTGGCCGCCCTACTCGGTGCATTTCCATACTTTTACTTAGGAATGTTTCTATCCCTCTTCACCCGCAAACCTCTGACGTACGGCGGTGGTTTTTTGTTCTTTGTCGAATTTGTGGTGATGATCATTCCAAGTTCGCTCAAGTTGCTCTCACCTCGGTTTTGCGTCCTGATCTTGAGCGGTTGCCCGCAGTCGCTCATGACGGATGGCCCCTTGGAGCTTATAATGAAAGATGCAGAAGTGACCGACTTCTCTGCGGCTTCGTCCCTCCTGATCTTTGGGGCACTCATGGCAACGTTGTCGTGGTTTCTCTTTACTCAACGCGAACACGCTCTTCGTGAAGGCGTAGAACAACAGTGATCTCTGCCGGTGTGGCGGCGTTCGCTCAGCCTGTCCTCGAGTTTGTACGAATAGCATTGAAATATGCTTCTGTCCACGTAAGGCACTGAACCCATGAGTGATGCCGACGCTCAGCTTAATGCTGTAGTCTTGCATAGGATCGATGTGACTCCTGAGCTGATGATCCTTCGGGTGGCTCCGGTCGATTGGCCTTTGCCCTCGTTTATCCCGGGCCAGTTCGCAGTTCTTGGCTTACCCGCTTCAGCCCCTCGCGTCTGGATTTCCGAGTCCGAATCTTCCGAGCCCCAAGAGCCCTCAAAGCTGATTCGTCGAGCATATTCGATCGCTTCATCCTCAAAAGCAGAAGAGTATTTTGAGTTTTACATCAGTCTGGTGCGGACGGGGGAGCTGACGCCTCGTTTGTTTGCCTTGAAGGTAGGGGATAAACTGTGGCTTGGGAAAAAAGTCAGCGGGCTGTTTACGTTGGATCAAGTTCCACCCGATCGCCACGTAGTTTTGGTGGCAACAAGCACAGGCATTGCGCCCTACATGAGTATGCTCCGGACCCACCTTGCTCACGATCACGAACGTCACTTCGCGGTCATCCATGGGGCAAAATGCTCATGGGATCTTGGGTACCACGCTGAACTCATCACCATGGCGCGACTCCGTAAAAACTTTGCCTATTTGCCCGTTGTCAGCCGCCCCTACCTCGAGCCAGTTCCGTGGAGTGGTTTGACCGGGTATGTACAAAATGTGTGGCGCGAGCGCAAAATCGGTATTTGTTGGGGGTTCAATCCTTCGCCGGGGACAACACACGTATTCCTGTGTGGGAACCCCACTATGATCGAGTCGATGATCGGGATTCTTTCCAGCGAGGGGTACAGGCTGTTTGATCCTGCAACAGGCGAAGGCGAAATCCATTACGAAAAGTATTGGTAAGAGTTGACTTTTTGAATGCAAAAGGAGCACGGCGGTATCACAGAGCAACAATGGCACAACTGCGCCACATATCGCCCACCTGCATAATTGCCATCGGTATTATTGGGCCCTCACGGGTCCAATAAGCGCACATCCCACATCTCCTATATTCAGCAATCACCCTCAGAAAATAATCTCTGTGATGAGCGGGCAGATTCCGCACACATTGCCCACAGTTCTTATATCGAAAGGATGCGCAGCTTATGAGTGATAAAGTCCAAAAAGATGTTCTGATCTATGACACGACTCTTCGGGATGGTGAGCAAGGTGAGTTTATCTCGTATTCCTTAGAGGACAAGATTCACATCGCGCAGCGGCTCGATGACTTTGGCGTCGACTACATCGAGGGAGGCTGGCCCGGCTCGAATCCCAAAGCGATCAATTTCTTCCGGAAAATGAAGAACATCCCTTTGCGCCACGCGAAGTTGGCTGCTTTCGGGAGTACGCGCCGAAAGAACATGAAGGCGTCGGAGGATTCCCAGATTCTCACACTTTTGGAAGCGGAAACACCCGTGGTCACCATTTTCGGCAAGACTTGGGATTTGCATGTGCACGAGGCGCTTCGGGTGTCCTTGGAAGAGAACCTCGAAATGATTCGCGACTCTGTCAGTTTCCTCAAGAGCCACGGTCGAGAGGTCATTTACGACGCAGAGCACTTCTTCGACGGCTTCAAGAGCAATGAAGCCTACGCACTGCAAACTTTGAAGGCGGCCGAAGAAGCTGGGGCCGATTGCATTGTGCTCTGCGATACAAACGGTGGCACCATGCCCACGGAAATCCCGGCAATCATGGCAAAGGTTCGGGAGACCGTGAAACTCCCTATCGGCGTTCATACTCACAATGACGCTGGTATGGCAGTTGCAAACTCAGTAGTCGCCGTGTACCACGGCGCGACACACGTTCAGGGGACTATTAATGGCTATGGTGAGCGGTGCGGCAACGCGGACCTCATCCAAGTCATCCCTAATCTTGAGCTTAAGCTAAAGAAGCGCTGCTTGCCACCGGGGAAACTTCGGGAACTGACTGCAGTATCGCACTTTGTGGCTGAGATTGCGAACATCCCGCCAGATCCGCGACAACCCTATGTGGGACAAACCGTCTTTGCCCATAAGGGCGGCGTACATGTGAGCGCCGTGCGACGCAACCCAGCGACCTACGAGCATATTCCGCCAGAAACCGTGGGGAACGTCCGTCGAGTTCTGGTGAGCGAGCTAAGCGGGCAAAGCAACATTCAGTCGAAACTCGAAGAGCTGGGAATCGACCTCGCGGCAACTTCTGAAGACGTCAAGCAGATCGTCCAACAGATCAAGGAGCTGGAGGCCGACGGGTATCAGTTTGAAGCGGCAGAAGCGAGCTTTGAGTTACTCGTGAAAAAGGCCAAAGGTCAGTACACACCGTTCTTTGAACTCAAGGATTTCAAGGTGATCACCTATGGCAAAAGCCCGTATGCACCGTGTCCGGCTGAGGCCATCATTCGGCTCAATGTAAAAGGCAAGGAGCACCATGTGGTCGCGGATGGCGATGGGCCGGTCAACGCGCTGGATCGGGCTCTACGTAAGGCTCTTTCTCGCGCATATCCCGAGCTCGAGAAAGTGCATCTGACGGACTTCAAAGTCCGAGTGATCAACGCTCGGGCGGGGACCGCTGCAAAGGTCCGCGTGCTCATTGAAAGTTCTGATGGTGAGCAAGCTTGGACAACGGTCGGTGTCTCGGAGAACATCATCGAGGCAAGTTGGCAGGCCCTTGTGGATTCTATCGAATATCGGTTGCTGCGTTCGGCGGAGAGCGAACGCGCCAATGTAGGTGAGTAGCCTGTCTCAAGCGACGCGCATACAAGCCGAGCGGTGAGGTTTTGCGATCGGCAACACCTCACCGCTTTCCATTTAAGGCGGCCCAGCGCATTGGCTTTCACCGCACCGATCGTGCGCTACTCGCCTGTCGGCAGATATTGGCTGGGTGCTTTGAACAGGCCCGCTATCCAGGAATTTCACCCACCAACGTTGCAAAATTGCGAAGAATCTGAAGCCCAATTTGCTGGCTTTTTTCTGGGTGAAATTGCACTCCAAAGAGGTTTCCACGCTCAATCGCGGAAACAAATTGGATCCCGTACTCAGTAGTGGCGGCGATCACTTCCTGGTCAATCGGAGCCACGTAGTACGAATGCACAAAGTAGACGTAGGGATTGTCACCTAAGCCTCTCAGCAGGCGGCTTTGAGGATTGACCTCGATCTTATTCCATCCCATCTGCGGGATTTTTAGGTCAGCGGAAACGAAACGTCGCACGTCTCCTCGCAAGATTCCCAAGCCGGGAACGCTCGGGGATTCTTCACTGCGCTCGAAGAGAATTTGGAGTCCCAAGCATATTCCGAGAAGTGGTTTTCCTGCTTCCACATGCTCACGGATTGCCCCTGTGAGCTTGCGTTGCTCCAAGCCTGCCATCGCGTCGCCAAAAGCTCCGACGCCCGGAACCACAAGGGTGTGCGCGCGGCGAACGTCGTCTAAGGTCTCGATAAGCTCGACCTTTGCCCCGATCTTCTCGAAGGCCTTCGCGACGCTGCGCAAATTTCCCATTCCGTAATCAACGATCGAAATCATCTTATGCACTCAATAGAGGATATGCGGATCTTTATTTCGGCAACGCGTGAGGGTAGCTCGATCGTGAAAAAATGCGGGGCCTCCACCTCCGTCGTTCAGGGTGGGGGCATGCGCCGCAAGAAATGCTCAACTGCCTTGGCCCTCACCGCGCTATGAAGCGTGCCCGCTAAACGATGCGTAAGTAATCGACGAGCGTACAGCGACGGATTCGGCAGAATGTGCGGGCGGTGGTTAGTCCCTCGCCGGTCGGGCTCGCAATAGAAAAGGAGGTATGCCCTTCACCGCCAGCTCCAAGGCCAGCGTACGACGGCCCGTTTTTCACGAAAATGGAGCAGTTCATTGCCTTGCCCATCTTCGTCATGTTGGCTACATTCAGAGAGTGAATCACAGCGGTGTGTCCATACCCGTGCTCGGCTTTTACAGCCATGTCGAGCGCTTCGTCAAAATTGCGACAGCGCACGATGGGCAGGAACATCATCATTTGCTCGTGCTGGACCCAAGGGTTATCGAACTCCGTTTCGCCAATCAGCATGGGGCAGTCAGGCGGAACCTCTAAGCCAATCGCGCGCGCTAAGACCTGTGGGCTGCGTCCAACGAGATCACGGTTCAAAACCGCGCCGCCACAGGATTTTCCACTCCCATGTTGACCTTCGCATCGGAAAGCTTTCTCTGCTAATGCCGAGATTTGTTCGCGCGAAAGCATGACGCATCCAAGCTTTTTCATTTCTGCAATCAGCTGATCGGCCACGCTCTCCACGACAAAAACTTCCTTTTCTCCTATGCACAGGATGTTGTTATCGAAACCAGCCCCATCGATGATATCCTTGGCAGCTTTTGGGATAATTGCTGTCTCGTCCACGACCACCGGCGGATTGCCCGGGCCAGCAGTAATGCATTTTTTCCCGCTGTTGAGTGCCTCGCGCACCACGCCGGGCCCACCCGTAACCAATAACACTCGCACCTTCGGATGTCGGAACATCGTTTTGCCGGTCTCGATGGTTGGCTCTTCGATAGTCGTCATCAAGTTTTCGAGTCCGGTAGCCCGATAGATAGCTTCATTGAAGAGATGTATGGCGTAAGCAAACACGCGCTTAGAAGCTGGGTGAGGGTTAAACACCACGGTGTTTCCACCCGAAAGGATGCTGATGCCATTATTGATCGCCGTCTCGACGGGGTGTGTGACCGGCGTTACTGCCCCGATGAGACCATACGGCGCATATTCCTCGACCGTAAGCCCGTGGTCGCCGCTCCAACACCGCGTGACCAAGTCCTCTGGTCCCGGGGTTAACCGGATGACGATCTCGTGTTTGCGAATCTTATGGTCAATGCGCCCAAGCTTCGTCTCTTCGTAGATCCGCCGTGCAAAATCTTCCTTGTGCTCTTCGCCGACCTGTCGAATGGCTGCCACAACTTTCTTGCGGGTTTCCATCGAAGCATCCGCATAGATCTTCTGAGATTGCCATGCAGCCTCGATGGCCTCTTCGATGGTTGAGAAGACGCCACGCAGTCCGCTCGTGCCACGGCTTCGAGTTGCCACTGCCCCCGCCCCAGCGCTGCTTTGTGGGAGAGAGCCACTTGCGAAACCCTGTTCCTTCAGGCGGCGGACAACTTCTTCCACGATGGCTGAAATTTTTGCTTCATCCACGTTCATTGGTTCTCACCGTATTTGCGATTGATGAGGGTCTATACCTTGATTGCTACTAAGCTTGTGTCACGAACGGAGAATCGTGTGAAAATGCCAGCAAGAGAATCAATGAAAATCACTAGCTCACGTTTGCGCTGATGACTGCGTGGTTGCGCACAAGTGCTGGCCTCGCGACCCGCGACCGCGACCCGCACCCTACGCGGATGTCACACTTTTTGCGAGTTAGAAAAGATATTCTTTTTTTCTGGACCTTAGCCGTCCAAACTTGACGGATTTGAAACTGCTATGAATACCGAACTCGTAAACGCTTTGCAGGCGAAAGCGAACGTCCTCCGCATTCACTCGATCCGGGCCACTTCCGCTGCGGGATCGGGGCACCCAACCACCTGTTTGTCATGTGCTGAGATCGTGGCCACTTTGTTTTTCCACGTCATGCGCTACGATCCGAAAAATCCTCAGCACCCGCTGAACGATCGATTTGTCCTCTCGAAAGGACATGCCGCTCCAATTCTATATGCGGCTTGGGCTGAAGCAGGCCTTTTCCCGGTGGAGAAGCTGCTAACGTTGCGCAGGATTGACTCGGACCTTGAGGGGCATCCAACCCCGCGGCTTCCTTTCGTTGATGTGGCGACGGGCTCCCTTGGCCAAGGATTAGGCGCGGGAGTGGGTTTAGCGTTGAACTCCAAGTATCTGGACAAGACCGGCTATCGCACCTACGTCTTGCTTGGTGATGGGGAAGTGGCTGAGGGTGCTGTGTGGGAAGCTGCTGAACTCGCGAGCTACTACAAGCTTGATAATCTGGTCGCGATCGTTGACGTGAACCGTCTGGGTCAAAGCCAAGCGACCATGCTCGAACACCGACTGGACGTCTATAAGGCTCGCTTCGAGGCCTTCGGTTGGAATGCCGTGACGGTGGAAGGGCACTCCGTCAGTGAGCTGCTCAACGCATTCGAGCTTGCCAAGAGCTCCAGTGAAAAGCCTTTCGCAATTATCGCGAAGACTCTTAAGGGCAAAGGGGTGAGCTTTGCCGAAGACAAGGACGGTTGGCACGGTAAGCCATTCAAGAAAGGCGAAGAGGAACAACAAGCGATTGCTGACATTGAGAAATGTGGCATTGTTGGCGGAGAGAACCTCGCACCCCCTTCGCCGATCGTGGCCGAGCTACCCAAGTTTGAGAAAAAACCAATGGAGAAACCTGCCTACCGTGTCGGTGACATGGTGGCAACGCGTGAGGCTTATGGCGAAGCGCTCGTGCGGCTGGGCGCTGCTGACTCCCGGGTGGTGGTTCTTGATGGTGACACCAAGAATTCAACCTACTCCGAAAAGTTCTTGAAGGCTTACCCCGATCGTTTCTTCGAGGGATTCATCGCCGAACAAAACGTGATTAGCATGGCGACTGGGCTGGCTGCACGCGGCAAAATTGTCTTTGCGAGCTCGTTTGCTGTATTCCTCTCACGCGGCTTCGATCAAGTGCGCATGGCCGGTATCTCGCAATCCAACCTCAATCTCTGCGGGTCCCACGTGGGTGTTAGCATTGGCGAGGACGGGCCGTCGCAAATGGGCCTCGAAGATTTAGCTCTCTTTCGAGCGATTCCCAATTCCGTTGTGTTCTACCCATCGGATGCCGTGGCAACGGAGAACGCCGTCGCTCTTGCAGCCGAATACAACGGTATCGCCTACATTCGAACTTCCCGCCCGAAGACGCCAGTCATCTATGCGAACGACGAAAAATTCGAGATCGGCAAAGCAAAGTTGGTGCGCAAGAGCACCCAAGACCAGATCACGATTGTAACGGGTGGGGTTACTTTGTTTGAGGCTTTGAAGGCTGCCGATGCTCTGCAGAAAGACGGCATTAGCGTACGGATTGTGGACTTGTTCACGGTAAAGCCCGTGGATCGCGAAACGCTCCTCGAGTGTGCTCAAGCAACGAAGAAACTTATCCTAACGGTTGAGGATCACTATCCGGAAGGCGGAATCGGCGAGGCTGTAATGGCTGCTCTTGCTGACACGGATATTAAGGTCGTCAGTCTGGCAGTTCGAGAGCTTCCGCGGTCCGGTAAGCCCGAAGAGCTGTTGGCCCGCTATGGAATCGATGCGGCCGCAATCGAACGGCGAGTGAGGGAGCTGGTGCAGGGATGAGTAAGCGCACGAAAAACCCAATCGAACAACTTGCAGGCGTTGGCCAGAGTGTTTGGCTCGACACCATTAGCCGGGACATGATCGCGAAAGGCGAGCTCCGGCGTTTGGTGGCGTTAGGTGTTCGCGGGGTCACTTCGAATCCCGACATCTTTCACAAAGCCATCACCGGCAGTAGCATTTACGACTCGCAAATTGACCAGCTGGCAAAACGGGGGCTGACAGCCCTTGAGATCTATGAACGGCTTGCGGTCGAGGACGTGCGACGCGCTGCAGATCTCCTGTTGCCGCTATACAAGAAGACCAAACGTGCCGATGGCTACGTCTCACTTGAGGTGTCGCCGTACTTGGCGCATGACGCGGCTGGAACCGTGGCGGAAGCGAAAAGGCTTTGGCAAGCTGTTGGTCGGCCGAACTTGATGATCAAAGTCCCAGCGACGAAAGCCGGCCTCCAAGCCATCGCTGAACTGATCGCTGAGGGAATCAATGTTAATGTGACGTTGCTGTTCTCGATTCCGAACTATCGCGATGTCATGGAAGCATATCTTGAGGGCCTTGAGGCACGTCGCGCCTCGAAACAGCCGCTGGATACCGTGCACTCTGTGGCAAGCTTCTTTGTAAGCCGGATTGATACCCTTGTGGATCGGCTGCTTGCGAGTCGTCTTACGAACCTGCCGGAGTTCTCGCCGGTGAAAGCTGAAAAGTGGCTCGGAACCGCAGCTGTTGCCGCAGCCAAGCTCGCCTATCAGGAATTTAAGTCGGTTTTTGGTTCCGCGCGTTTCAGAAAGCTGTCTCAGGCAGGCGCGAATCTTCAGCGCCCCTTGTGGGCCAGTACGAGCACGAAGAATCCTCTTTACCCAGACACCAAGTACGTGGGGCCACTTGTGGGGCGACACACCGTCAATACGATGCCGCTCGTCACCCTACACGCATGGTTGGACCACGGGATCGTCGTTGAGGACGCTGTAGAGGCGGACGTTGAATGGGCGAAGTCTGTAGCTGTGGGGCTCGAGCAAGTTGGAATCTCGTTGGATGCGGTCGGTGCCCAGCTTCAGGAAGAAGGGATCGCGAAATTTCTGCAGCCGTTTGATAAGCTGCTCGCCGCGATAGAGGCCAAGCGCCAGAAGGCGCTCGGCGTGACGCGCATTCAGGTGGAAACGTTACCGAATGCCCGAACGGTTCAGGAAAGTTCCCAAGCTGCAACGGAAGCACTCTATATCCCTCGCTTGTGGGGCAAGGACACCTCCTTGTGGACGCAGGATGAAAAGGTTGCCCGTGCAATTGCCAACCGGCTGGGATGGTTGGATGTCGCGGCCAAAATGCGTCCAATGGTCAAGGACCTCACGCACTTTGCCGCGCAGGTACGGCGCGATGGATTCCGCCATGTGGTGCTGTTAGGCATGGGGGGGAGTAGCCTGTGTCCAGAGGTCTGTGCGAAGACGTTTGGAGCTGCTAAAGATTATCCGGATCTGCGAATTCTCGACAACACTGACCCTGCCGCTGTTCAGGCTGTTCGTGCCGCAGTTTCTCTGCCCCACACACTCTTTATCGCAGCAAGCAAGTCAGGAACGACAATCGAGACAAACGTTTTCTACAAGTATTTCCGTGCAGAGCTCGAGAAACTGGGGGTCTCAAATGCCGGAAACCATTTTGTCGCGATTACTGACGAAGGGACACCTTTGGTTGAGTTGGCTCGGCGAGAAAAGTTCCGGCGTGTGTTCATCAATCCATCGGATATTGGAGGCCGATTTAGTGCGCTCTCGTTATTCGGATTAGTCCCGATGGCTCTGATTGGCATGGATCTGGGGCTTCTACTGGACCGGGTGCTCGCGTTTTCGCGGGGCGCTGGAAACTTGGTGTCGGCACAGCTCGACTCAGGCGTGCGCTTGGGCATCATTTTGGGTGAAGCGGCAAAGGCCAAGCGCGACAAGATGACGTTGGTGTTATCGCCTAAATTGGCCTCGCTCGGAGACTGGATTGAACAGCTTGTAGCCGAAAGCACGGGGAAGTGTGGCAAAGGGATTCTGCCTGTGATCGGCGAGCGGCTTGCCTCGGTCTCAATGTACCAAGCAGATCGCTGTTTCGTGAGTATTGCGCTCCGGGGAGACAAGGAAGAAGCTCGGGTAAGTGCTCTCGAAAAGCAAGGCCATCCCGTCGTGCGCATTCAGCTCAATGATCTTTATGATCTTGGCATTGAGTTTTTGCGGTGGGAGATCGCCACGGCGATTTGTGGTTCCCTTCTGGGAATCAATCCCTTTGACGAGCCGAACGTTACCGAGAGTAAGCGCAATACGAGCGAGCTCTTGGAGTCTTATTGTAAGAGCGGGCGACTGGCTTATCCTCAGCCGCATTACAAAACGAATCGCCTAACGCTGAGCTTCACGGGGGCAGCGCGTAAGATTGTGGGGGAGAGAATTAGTCGCCCCAAGGATGCCCTCCGCGCGCTTGCGCTATCAGCCGAAGAGGGCGACTATCTTGCTTTGCTGGCCTTCTTGCATCCCACGAAACGTGTAGAATCGCGACTGCAGGCGCTTCGCTTTGCCCTTCGGGATTCTACTCATGCGGCAACGACTTTGGGGTATGGTCCGCGCTATCTGCATAGCACTGGGCAATTGCACAAGGGCGGACCCAACACAGGTATCTACTTCGTGTTCATTGCCAATGCGTTCAAGGATGTGGAGATTCCTGGAGAGGCCTATTCGTTTAGCGTGCTAAGTCGAGCCCAAGCTCTGGGCGATTTTCGTGCGCTTGAGGCCCATGGACGTCGCGCGGTTCTCGTTAATCTCGGCGAGGATATTGAGGGCGGACTCGCTGAGTTTAGCAAGTTGCTTGGGGTAAATGATTAGCCGCTTGTTGGGCACAGACCACGGCTCCCCTTAGCAAGCGAGGTAACGCACAAGTCTTCCGGGCAGTATCCATGCGGCCTTCGCTTGGATGAGCGGCCGGCCCGCTCTAAAGGTGTGTGGCGACCCCAGCGACGCGCTCTTACCAATTCTTGGGTGGGTTAAAAATCTTTCGTTGCGCCGGCGATATCCTTCACGATCTTGGAAGGGATGGGCCGAAAGATCCAAATTCTCGTGGATGGTCGGACTGTCCGCCCTGGCATGACGGGGGTGGGGCACTATACGCTTGCGCTTACGAGGGAAGCTGCGCGGCTGGCCGAGGGGTGGGAGTTCCATGTACTCACCCTCTACCCAGAATTGTGGGGAAAGGCGAGCGCTCCAAACCTACAGATCCATCACTCGCGTGTGGACTATGAAGCCCACCCGACTGGCGATTTGTGGGAACATCTTGTGTTGCCCCGTTTTGCAGGACGCATCCGAGCGGATCTTGTTTGGGGACCTGCTTTCCTGATTCCGTGGGGGCTGCAGTCATTTGGCCGTGTGGTCACAATTCATGACCTCACGGTATTCACGCTTCCGCGAGAGTATCCGCCATTGTTTGCGGCCTATTTGCGTCAGGTAATCCGCAGATCTTGTCGGTGGGCAGATGCGGTTCTCGCGGACAGCTCATACGTCGCTGCAAAACTCCGATCGTTGATGCATCCCACGGAGAAGACAATCGAAGTTGTTCCAAACGGCGTGGCACCGGAATTTTTCGATCATAATGCTGGGGAAGAGATGGTTGGAAATCTGCCCGAGCGTTACATACTCAGCGTTGGGGCCGGAAGCCCACGCAAAAACCTCAACTTTGGTGCAGCTGTCGTTGAGTGCCTGCGTACGCAGCATGGGATGCCCTACTCCTACGTTGTAGTTGGCAATTGTGACCATCTTCCAAAAAACGTGATTGGTGTGCCGCCTCAGCCTCTCGAGAAGTTAGCCAACTTTTATCGAAGGGCTGACTTGTTTTTGTTTCCGTCCGTGGATGAGGGCTTTGGGGTTCCAGTGTTGGAGGCGATGGCGAGTGGTTGTCCGGTCGCTGCCGCGAAGCGAGGGGCAATCCCCGAGGTGGCTGGATCGGCTGCCTTTTTGTTTGAACTTGAGGAAGGTGCCGAACGCGTCGCGGCTCGATTAGCTGAGCTGATGCGCGACCAAGCGCGTTTGAAAGAGCTCAGAGAAACAGGACGTCGGCGGGCAGCGGAGTACACATGGAGATCAGCGGCCGAGAAGTTGTTGAAAGTCTTCGAACGAGTCATTCGAACTAAGCACCATGAACGTTGAGTGTGGAATTGTCCTTGTGGCCGCTGGACAAGGCCAAAGAATGGGTTCTGTGATCCCAAAGCAATTTCTCCCCCTTTGTGGAATGCCGCTATATTTGTGGTCTCTTCACTACTTTCAGGCGCTCCCAGCAGTACGTGAAATTGTTGTGGTCGTACCAGCGGGATATGAGCGGCGCGTAGCCGAAGAAACGGCTCAACTGCGACTGAGCAAAGTTCGGTCATGCGTTCGCGGCGGAGAGCTCCGCCAGGATTCTGTAGAAATCGGGGTCCATGCGCTCAGCAGTGACTGCCCGTTGGTAGGGATTCACGATGCCGCGCGCCCCTTCCCGCCACAGAATTTCGATGAACTTCTGCAG
Source organism: Candidatus Sumerlaea chitinivorans (assembly GCA_003290465.1). Taxonomy (GTDB): domain Bacteria; phylum Sumerlaeota; class Sumerlaeia; order Sumerlaeales; family Sumerlaeaceae; genus Sumerlaea; species Sumerlaea chitinivorans. The sequence goes on along the minus strand of CP030759.1, from coordinate 1,136,320 downwards.
GCCGCGTTTGCTACGGGTGCTGCGCTCTTTGCTGTCCCGGTTACCGATACACTCAAGAGAGTAACCGGGGAAGCAGTTGAGGCGACTGTGGACCGAACCTCTCTATGGGCCGCGCAAACGCCGCAAATATTCCGGCGCGATCTTTTGGCCGCTGCATTAGCTCATGCCCGAGAGCAAAAGTGCACAGTCACCGATGATGCTGCTGCAGTTGAGGCCATGGGCATTCATCCCCAAATTGTTGTTGGAAGCCGCTGGAACCTCAAGGTCACAACCCATGAAGACTGGCCAGTCGCCGAGTTCCTCGCTCAAAAACTCGAACGCTTTTTCGTCCAATCTTTGAATGCACGTGACTCATCATGCGGCGGTTCCCCGAGCATCTGAGGGAGATGTTCACACGCTGGAACCATGCGACTGGTATGAGCCACCGTTTGACGAATTGGTGCCGCATAAAAAGGTGCCTCCTCAGTTGGCAATTGCTTCCGGGGGGCGGGCCCAAGGACGTGTGCGGCGTTCACACACGATAAGCTGACCGCACGCTACCTGTCAGTTTCTCACGAGAGGGGCACGAGTTCCCAAGTTTATCGTTTTTGTGGCGGCCTCGTGCGACCGTCACGGTCATCCGCATCTTTCGTTTCGAGCGAGGGATTCTCCGCGAACTGAAGTTTCTTTTCTGCCTCGAGAAATGGGTCGGCTCCCTGTTTTTTGAGCAACAGCTGCTCAAACTCTTGTGGGGACATTTGCAAAAGGTCGATCAAAGTAGCATTTGCCTCCATGAGAGCTTCGCGCCGCGCCGCTTCTTCTTCGCCTCGAGCAGGGGGGAGCTTCTGAAGTACAACTGCTAAGTCGAGAGTTGCGTTATAAAGGTTCTTGTGCTCAGCCAGCGACTCTTTGGCTTCGAGTTCTTGGGCAATCACCCTGCGAGCTTTGGTAATCAGCGTGCGATGCTTCGTAATCAGGGTATTTAAGTTTGGGGAAGAGGCAGTTTGTACGAAAGCCTGCGTCGTGAGGTAGGCTGCTCCACCGATCACAAGTAGGAAAATCAGAAACTTAAACCAAAACGCACTGAAGATACTGCCGCCTGCTCCCAGATCCTCATAGGCTGTGTAACTGGATGAAGGAGCATACGTTTCTTGGGCTGCATCTCGCTCCCTGACCTTTGCAAAGACGGCGCCGCAAGCATCACAGATTTCCGGATTTGTGGAAGCAAATCCGCACTTCGGGCACCGATAAGTTTCCGGCTCAGGTGTTGGAGGTGACCATTCGTTCATAAGGCGTCAGTCCCGAGGCTCCTCTGGGGCAATGATTTCAATTCCAAATTAAAAAAACGTTTTAGCACCGCAATCAGAAAATCAAGCAGTGGGGACGATGCAAGAGATTACAGAGTCTCGAATCTTTGCCACATGCGTTGGGCCACTATGCGCGCTCGCTCGAGTTCCTCTTGCAGAGTAGTATCCGACAATTCGCGATTGCGTAAGATCCATTTTCCCCCGACCATTAGCGAATGCACGTGCTGAGCGTTGATCGCAAAAAACCAGTGTCCGGCGAAATTCGATGACGTAAGCGGCGTAGCAGGCACGTAGTCGAGAAGAAGTAGATCTGCCGGATAACCTTTTGCCACGCGCCCCAGCGGGATTCCTAAGTTTTCTGAGGCAAGTTGCGAAGCCCCCGTAAGCCAGTGAAGGGGGGCGTGGAAAGGTAACCGCGCTCTAGCTTCACGCATTCGGAAAAACGCCGTTCGCGACTCAGCGAACAGATCGTGGTCAATCCCATCCGTGCCTAACGCAAGGCGACCACGTGCCAGCGATTCGATCGGTGCGTAGCCCACAGCATTGTTCATGTTCGAACGACAATTGTGAGCGATCCAGCAGCCATGGTCGTACGCCACTTCGACCTCTTCTGGCATGAGATGGGTACAATGTCCCAAAACGGTCCCAGGCCGTACGATTCGTGCTTCCATCAAACGGCCGAGAACTCGCTTACCACACCGCCGCAAAGAGTCCTCGTTGTCCGAGTTTGCTTCTGCGCAGTGGATATGAACCCCACGTCGCGTTTCATCCGCCAAATCAGCTAATGCACCGAGGGTCTCATCGCTCAGCGTGAAGGAGGCGTGTGCGCCGACGAGCCCCGAAAACCTCCCATCCTGGGGGCAGTTGCGGATGAATCGAGCATTTTCCTCCAGTCCGGCTCGCGCCCCGTCCTTCCCATTGCGATCGGTCACTTCGTAACAAAGCACCCCCCTCAGCCCAACTCGCGCTAGTGCGTTGCGCACAAGATCCAGCGAGCCAGCAATTGCGTTGGGAGACGCATGGTGGTCAACAAGCGTTCCCACGCCGCATTGCGCGGCCCGTATGGCCCCAACAAGAGCACTGTAGTACACACCCTCGTCATCCAGAGCTCGATCAAGCTTCCACCAAATTTCCTCGAGGATCTGCACAAAGTTTTCCGGTTGCCGTTTGGCAGGCGGCATGCCGGGGGCAAGAGCTGAGTAAAGGTGCGTGTGACCTACCACCAATGCCGGCAGCAATAACATGCCGTGGCAATTCACACGTTGAGACCGGGGGACATCCTCATGGCCTCCAGCATTTGCGACTTCTGCAATCACGCCGTTCTCAATCCGCACCGAGGCGTTGGAAACGGACAGTGTTGGGAAGTCCACCGTTACGACATTCTCAAGGAGCCAAGTTTCGGCTTTTTGTGGTTCAATGCTCATCTTCCCCAAATCCTCTTTCCTTCTCACAGGGACGCATTCAATGCGCTGCTGTAATTGGGTGGGTCAAGTGCCCCACTGGGCGCTCTATCTGATCCTCAACTGTACCCATGCCAATGTTCAGGCTCAGCAGTACCCGAATAGTTCAATGTAGGCCTTTATAGGTACATTTAACTAAAGCTTTGATGCAAGGCGGATTCCGACGTGACACCAACGATTGTGGATACCTCGAATGACGCGCCGGGTAAACTACCCTCCTTCATGGAGGACCTTATCTATCGCGAGGGCTTAGCGGACCTTTACGAAAAAGTGCAAGCAGGGGTGCGCCTAACGATTTCGGATGGGTTGCGCCTTTACCATACTCCCCAACTTGGGCTGCTGGCTTTGCTGGCAGACATTGTTCGGCGGCGCAAGGTGGGGGAGTACGCTTTTTTCAACCGGAATCTGCGGATTGACTACACAAACATTTGTAACAAAAAGTGCCTTTTTTGTGCCTTCGATCGTTTGCCTGGTGAGCCAGGGGGGTACGTGCTCGAGCAAGAGGATATCGTGGAAAGGATTCGTGCAGCTCGAGCATATAATATCACGGAAGTTCACATGGTGGGAGGGATCAACCCGCGCCTTCCGTTTACTTATTATCTGGACCTCCTACGCTGGGTGAAAAGCGAGCTCCCGAACGTGCACATCAAGGCCTTCACAATGGTAGAACTGGAACAGATTATCAAAGTTTCAAGGTTGACCCCTGAAGAAACGCTCATGGCTCTACGGGAAGCAGGATTGGACTCGTGTCCCGGGGGCGGTGCAGAAGTGCTGAGTGACAGGGTTCGAAAAGAGCTCTATCCGCTCAAGATTGGGCCAGCGCGATGGCTTGAGCTCCAGCGCTTGGCACATCGCTGCGGACTTCGAACAACTGCCACAATGTTGTATGGTCATGTGGAGACGATAGAAGAACGCCTCGAGCATATGGTAAAGCTGCGGGAGCTACAGGATGAGACAGGCGGTTTTCAAGCCTTTGTCCCACTTGCGTTTCACCCCGAAAACACGGAATTAGCGCATCTTATGATGCCATCAGGATGCACAGATTTGCGTACCATTGCGGTCTCTCGCCTCATGCTCGACAACTTTGACCACATCAAGGCATACTGGGTAATGCTTACTCCCAAATTAGCTCAAGTGGCGCTCGCTTTCGGTGCCGACGATTTAGATGGGACCGTGATCAATGAGACTATTGTTCACGAAGCCGGGGCACAGACACCACTTGCCCTTAGCGTCGACGAACTGGTGGCTCTGATTCGCGAGGCCGGCCGAAAGCCAGCCGAGCGTGATTCACTGTACAAAATCCTTCGCGAGTGGGAATAGGCAACTGCAGTCGGCACGGAAGGCTTTTAATTTCAGTGTTCTGCACGACTGCACTCCAATGGCCCGATGCCCCGTGCGGGGGAACAATCTGAAGTCTATTTTGTCGAAAGTAATTAGGTTGCAACGAAGCATTTTTGATAGCGAGGTGCAAGGTGATCGAAGCGACGGGTGCAATGTGCGTGTTCATCGCTCTGGTTGCTTATCTGGTATGGCGTCATTTTTCGAACGAGATCCGGTCAGCAACCGCGGTGGCCACTGACGGTTGTACGACTTACGTTGGTAGCAATCGCGAGCTAATTCTCATTCGTCTTTCCGAACCAGCGCGAATCGCACCTGTCTACGCAACGGTGTCACAAGCCCTTGTTCCCGTTCAGATTTTTTCACTCGGTTTTTTGACGGGAGTTTGTTTTGTGCTGTTAATTGCTCGCTTAGCTTTGAGTCCTTCGAGCGCCGACCTTGCGCTGTGGACGACGTTTTGGATTATTGCCGTTGCTGTCACATGGGGGGTCGTTCTTGCTGCTGAGCATGTGCTCATCGAAAAATTTCATCGGACTGGAGTTTTTCGTGAGTTACTATCTAACGGTGCGGACCCACTCGCGATTGCAAGTGCATTGAGCCTTGCGATACGCACTCACCGAATCTGGATCGTCGTAACCATGCTCATAGGACTCGCCGTGGTTTCCTTTGGCCAGTGGCTGGTCACCGGTGTTCTGTGCGCTTGTGTTGCTGCAATTCTTATTGCGTACCGCACTCAGCCCCACCTGTTTGAAAGCGTTGCCCCGTGGGATGCCGAGAAACCCCTGCTCTCCTTACGAGAGCAGGTACGCGAGGGGGTCTGGATTGGTCCAGTTGGATTGGTGCTAATGCTGTCGACCGTGGTGCTGATGGGTGTCAGCTCAATATCCGCCGTTCTTGCGTTTATTGTGCTCAATGCAGGGATCATCTTAGTGTTGTGGGGTGAACGCGTTTCGCGGGCGACTACTTTTTCTTTTACGGTGGACGAATGGCGGCAGCGGCTGAAAGAAAGGCTACAGGGTCGTCAAGTAAGTGCGGCACCGGTGAACTCCCTCGCGTAAGTCTCGCGCAAGTTGTGGCTGCTGTGGAAAAGTTGGGGGAAACCTGTGAATAGCTGTGGGTAAAATTCACTTTCTCGAATGTGGCCCCGGTAATTTGATACGGCCTCTCTATTTGAAGTTGCGAACCCGAATCAGACTGGCACTCAGTAAGATTTGTCCGTAAGTAGATCGCCAAATCGTCGTTGGAAGTGGCAGGCAACACGACTCCATGAGTGCAACTGAAAAAACGCTCAGCACAACCGTTCCCGCAAGCCTTGAAGCAGAGCAGGCCGTGTTAGGTGCTTTGTTGCTTGATGAGACAGCCATTGATGTCGCGGCCCAGTTCCTTCAACCCAAACACTTCTATGATTCGCGGCATGCGCAGATCTACCAAGTCATTCTGGATCTTCACGCGAAACACATGGCTGTGGATCTCACGACGGTCGTGGATGAGCTTAAGGACCGTAAGCTTCTCGCCACGGTTGGTGGGCCTGCCTACCTTGCCGCATTGCCTATGCAGGTTTTTAGCCCCGCAAACGTCGAGTACTACGCCCGAATCGTCCATGAAAAGTATCAGCTACGCGAGCTGGTCCGTGTTGCGGAGCAAATTCAGGAACACGTGCTTCAGAAGGACGAGGACGTCCAAGCGGTCATCGAACTCGCGGAAAACAATCTCTATGCGATTAGCCAAGAGCGCCGAGTCCGGGATTTTGTGGATGTGGGCTCGCTGATCAGTGAGGTCGTAGACGAAATCGAGGCGCGCTCGCGTCAGTCCCACGAGATCACTGGGGTGGAAACCGGCTACCCCGACCTCGATGCCATGACCGGCGGGCTCCAACGCAGTGATCTCATTATTTTGGCGGCCCGTCCAGCAATGGGAAAAACGGCTTTTGCTCTGAACATTGTGGTCCGCGTTGGAACTGGATTGCGTGGAAAGAGAATTGAGTCAGAGCTTCAACGCCCCGTGGGGGTCTTCTCACTTGAGATGAGCTATCAGCAAGTGACCCAACGGTTGCTGGCGACGCTCGCAGAGGTCTCGATGTTTCGCATGCGAAACGGTCGCTTGTCCAAACGCGAGAAAGAGAAGATTCACAATGCAGCGAAAATTCTTGCGACCGCCCCCATCCACATTGACGACACGCCAAACATCTCCATTGCAGAATTGCGCTCAAAAGCCAGACGGCTGAAGAGCCGGGAGCCTAATCTTTCGCTGCTTGTGGTCGACTACCTCCAATTGATGCACAGCGGTGGAAGAATTGAGAACCGGCAGCAAGAGGTGGCGGAAATCACCCGTTCCCTAAAGGCATTAGCGCGCGAGCTTGACCTTCCGATCATTGCTTTGAGCCAGCTAAGTCGCCAAATCGAGCAACGGCGCGGCAAAAAGCAGGCTCGTCCCATGTTGAGCGATCTCCGTGAGAGCGGAGCCATTGAACAGGACGCGGATATCGTAATGTTTATCCACCGCGAGATGGGTAAGACCGAGCGTGAGGAGGAAGATGGAGCCGAAAACATGGGCCAGGAAGCGACCCTCATTATTGGGAAACACCGCAATGGCCCCACTGGCGACATCAGGTTAGTGTTCTTCAAAGATATCGCAACATTCCAATCGTTGTCTCGCGATTTGCCACCCGACGATGTTGGGTATTGACCCTTGCCGAGACTCGGAACATCCAAGTCACAAACGCGGAGGGCTAAGAGGAGAGCTATGACTCAGTATATTGTTCGGATCACGGTTCTTGAGCGACACGCTGATGGTTCTTCCCGGCAGTTCACTGTGACGCGTACTGTGCAGGCTTCCACAACAATTGGGGAGCTGTTCGAGTGGCGCGAGAAACGTGTGCATGACCCGGTAAACGGGGAGTTCGCGAGTAGGGAAATTATTATTACGCCAGACGACAGCTTGGCGGAGTGGTGAAAGACTAGAAAAAGAAGAAGCGCGCCCGGAGAGATTCGAACTCCCGACCCGCTGATCCGAAGTCAGCAGCTCTATCCACTGAGCTACGGGCGCGCAATTTTTAATTCCTGCCCTCACATCCGGTAGGGCAGACGTCCTACCCACTCGGCTGTCAACCGCTTGATATTTACCATTCGTTTGTCGGCTCCATTCGAGCCCAAGTGAACGCCGACGAAGAGACCTTGTTCACTGCCGACTGACACACGAAAAAGCTAAGGCATCTCTTCATCCGTCGCTCTTGTGAATGGGGCTCGGCCCATTTGCTCCATTGTCCATCCGACCTCTGCTCACTGCTCCGCTGGTGTCTGCGGCGCTGCTTCGGTAGACTGATTAAGCTCGAGCGCCAAACTGAGCACTTGGTCCATCGTTTTGACTGGATGGAACGTGATTCGCTTGCGGACGTCTTCCGGGAGCTCGTCCAGATCCTGCATATTACGTTCGGGCAAAATGACCTCGTGGATTTTTGCTCGTGCTGCAGCAAGAACCTTCTCTTTGATTCCTCCCACTGGAAGCACGTTGCCCTTCAATGTGATCTCGCCTGTCATGGCAAGATAGTCCTTCACCAGACGTCCAGTGAGCAGCGAGGCCAGCGCTGTGCAAATCGTTATTCCGGCGGACGGTCCATCCTTCGGTATGGCCCCAGCGGGTACGTGGACATGGATGTCGCGCTGGGCAAAGAGTTGGTCGTCGATGTGCCATTGCTCGGCGTTTGAGCGCAGGTAAGTCAAGGCCGCTTGCGCGCTTTCCTTCATCACTTCGCCCAACTGCCCTGTTAGGGTGAGTCGCCCTGATCCCGGCGTCATCGCAGCTTCAATAAATAGGATTTCGCCTCCCACAGGTGTCCACGCCAGACCAATTGCCACACCGGGAACACCCATTCGTGTGGCAACCTCGCTGAAATACTTTGGGGGACCAAGATACTGCTTTAGGTTGCGGCTGGACACGGTCACGCGGGTTGCTTTCTTCTCTGCGACTTGCCGCGCCACTTTCCGGCAGATATTTGAGATTTCACGCTCGAGATTCCGCAGTCCCGCCTCACGGGTGTAATTTTCGATGATTGCGACGATGGCCGACTCGGCAAATGTGAGATGCTTTGCTGAGATTCCATTCTCCTCCAGTTGCTTAGGGATAAGATAGCGCTTGGCGATCTGCACTTTCTCCTTCAGCGTATAGCCGGGGAGCTCGATCACTTCCATGCGATCACGAAGCGGAGCGGGCACGGGGTCCATATGGTTTGCCGTCGTGATGAACATGACGTTGGAGAGATCAAACGGCATGTCGAGATAGTTATCGGTGAACGTATTGTTTTGCTCCGGATCGAGAACCTCTAAGAGCGCAGCCGCAGGGTCTCCTCGATAGTCCGACCCAATTTTGTCGATTTCGTCGAGCATGAGCACTGGATTATTCGACCCCACCTGTTTGAGGCCCTTCAGGATGCGCCCGGGCATGGCGCCAATGTAGGTGCGTCGGTGCCCGCGAATTTCTGCCTCGTCCCGCATCCCACCCAAGGCAATGCGGTAGAATTTCCGGCCCATCGCTCGCGCAATCGATCGGCCAAGCGAGGTCTTACCAACCCCCGGCGGCCCCACAAAGCACAGGATAGGGCCTTTCATGTTCTTTTTCAGTTTGAGCACACTCAGGTATTCGAGGATGCGCTCTTTGACCTTTTCGAGGTCGTAGTGATCAGCATCGAGAATGCGTTTTGCACGCGCAACGTTAAGATTATCTTTCGTGCTTTCGCACCACGGTAGGTCGAGAATCCACTCCAGATACGTACGCGAGACCGTGTACTCTGCGCTTGCTGGCTGCATCATCCTTAGGCGGTTGAGTTCCTTCTCCGCAACTGCCCGCGCATAGTCGGGCATTTGCTTGGCCTTGATTCGTTCAGCCAGTTCCTCAAGCTCGCGCGAGGTCCCTTCCTCCTCACCCAGCTCTTTGCGAATAGCTTTGAGTTGCTCACGCAGGAAGTATTCGCGCTGAGTGCGATCAAGCTCCGTCCGAACTTGCGACTGGATCTTGCTGCCCAATTCAAGATACTCAATTTCGCGCGTTAGGAGGAAGAGGACGCGCTTTAGTCGCTCTTTAACGTCGACAAGTTCAAGAATCTCGATTTGTTCGGGAATCTTGAGGGAAAGATTTGAGGCAACCAAATCGGCAAGCCGCCCCGGATTTGTGATGTTAGCTGCAGTGAGTGCAAGGTCCTCGGGCAGCGACGTCAGCTCAACCCCACGCGCAAGAAGGCGGTGGATGTTTCGCACCATCGCGATCGTCTCTGGATTCTCTTGATCGTTGACCTCATTAAGGACTTCAATGCGAGCCCGGAGGTAGGGTACCGTCGCAATCGCATCAACGACGCGAAAGCGTGTCACACCGTGAACAAGCAACCGGACTGTTCCGTCTGGCATTTTTAGCATACGTAGAAGCTTTGCGACTGTGCCCACGGAATAGAGGTTTTCGAAGGTGGCGATGTTGGGGGCCTCTGGCTTCTTCGTCAAAACCCCAACGAGACGGTTCCCTCTCAGCGCGTCGTCAATTAGTTGCTTGCTTTTCTCGTCGCCGACGATGATCGGAGCCACCATCGACGGGAATAAGACAAACTGTTCCACCGGCAAGATAGGCAAAACTGCTGGAATTGCTGGCCCATCAACGTCCAGAGTTGCTGTTTGGTCGGGTATGATCGTTTCGCTCATGGCGTGTCCTGGTTCTCGCTTGGATAAAGTTACTGGATCTCAATTCGGATTTCTTGCGGCTCAGAAGGCTTGGGGATGGTGATCAAAAGAAACCCATTCTGCAATTCAGCCGTAATTGAGGTCGTGCTGAGATTGAAGGGGAGCTTAATCACGCGTTCGAATTTCCCGTATTGGATTTCGAGCAGGTGGTACTTCTCCTTGTCACACTGTGGAACTTCGTGACGTTGACCCCGGATGGTCACGTAGTGGCCGTGAGCTGTGATTTCAATGTCCTCTCGCTTGACTCCCGCCAGTTCCATGCGGACATGGATGGCGTCTTGGGTCTCATAGATATCGGTCAGTGGGGTCCAGGCTCGTTCGGTTGGACAAAACTTGGGCTGATGCGAGCCGAAAAACAAATGAAACAACCGAGAAAACTCGTCGTCGATTGGGTTGCCGTGTGCGGCATGCTGCTGATGATGAAGGAACCAACGCATAATTTCGAAACCTCACTTTACTTGCCCGGGATCGCTTTCAATTCGTGCAATCGGCAAACGTCAAAGACACTTCCTCGACCCCCTCTATCTGGGCGTTGGGTGAGTTGACGCCTACGAATGTCTTCGAACATTTCGACTTCCGGACAATAGCAACGATTATCTCTCTCCTACTATACGTTTCTTCCATAAGAGAAATGCGTTCGTGAAGGCAAGACTTCCCTTAGCTCCGCAGGCGTTTCCCTTCTTTGATTCAGGCGGCCCTAAAGTTGCACCCTAAAAAGCCCTTTGCGTTATTCGCCTGACGAAAAAAGCCAACGGCGCCGTTCTGGCGGATTGACGATTGCAAGGACTCGACCATAGATCTGGTCCGAGGGTACCATCGTTGCTTCTTTCCATCCGATAAACAGCCAGCCGGGAGCAAACAACTCTGGCATTTGGGCTGAGCCTCCCGTGAGGCTCCCCATGAGACTGGTTAGGACGTCATCGGGTATTTTCGTCACGGGGACAAAATAATGCTTTTCTGGCACATCGAAGGTCCAGTCCGGAATGCGCTCTCCTCCCCACGGGATGAGGCCGTCTGGCATGCGGTTGCCATTGCGATAAAAAATCCCGTTTCGCTTCTCAATGCGATCTCCCGGCATGCCCGCCACGCGCTGAAAGTAGTCCATAATGTTCACGAGATACTCATCCTTGTTGTGCTGCAGCCGAAATGGGGGGGGATCAAAATGCACAATCTCACCCAGTGATGGCCTCGCGAACCAGTACGCACGGTAGTCCACCAAGAGAAGATCACCTTTTCGCAAAATGCTGCCGCCCACGGGTTTGGTGAGCCGAACAAACGCAAAAATCCGTGCGCTGTGTGGACGCGAGATCACGTAGGCCCCCACGACAACGGCAACGATCGCTAAGATAACGACCGGCATGGCGAGCAAGCGCTTACCTGAGAACTCAGTGTATGCGCCGAGCACGGACAGCGCGACCGTGCTAAGAACAACAAAGATAGCTGGTAAGAGATACTGGGCCGCAGTAATTACCACACCCGCGTAAAAGAGAATCGCAAACCACAGAGCGATTGTGTTGCGAAAGCTCCAGAATTGGCCGTTTGCACGGATAGCCGTAGCCACTGCGTCCGTAATGATCAGCAGGTGCACTCCCAAGAGTCCGAACAAAAGGTAATTGCTGTACCATTCGCGGATGGTGACCCACCCAGTGGCCGCAAGTGTGCTCCAGAGTACGGCGAAGAGAATCGCTTTGGCGTATTGCCGGTTGTATATCTGCCCAGCTCCGGGAATAAGCGAGAGAAAGCCAGCGAGAGCTGGGAAGCGATGCTGTACAGCCGGTGGAATGTCCCACCAATTTCGGAAGGGAAGGGATGCCCAGCCTCGTTGAACAAGGCCCGCGACTCGATATGTTAAGGCAGACAACGTCGCGTGTCGGCTACGACGAAGACTTTCTTGCCAAACAGTTTCGTCATCGACGAGTAGAGCTTGGCATTTTGCGCACCGCTGGTTTGTCTCGGGATTGCGAAAACTACATACTGGACACACACGCATGGCTTAAGTGCCTCGTTTTTGCTCTTGCTCGCGTGTATGCTCATCCAAATCTGCCTGAAAAAGAGGTTTTTCCCACGGGGGTGTAGAAAGCTGTGTTTCAGACTTGATTGGACCAATCATCTCCTCAAGGAACGACCGATAATCGCGGACGCGCGCCTCTTCCGCACCAACGATCTTCACATAAATCTCGCCACTTTTCGTGATCCGTATTTCAATGTCCTCATTTGGCATGGCTGAGTATCCAGTGACTCAAGAGGCATGCAACAGAGCGGCCCAAAGACGTTTTTTCCATGGCCTTCTCCGTATCTGAAAGCTACTGTTGGAATTTCACTGTGCGCAACAGAAACTGGGAACAGGAAACTCGAGAATGACGTGCCCAACCCGTCCGCGGGACACGACGGGCGTGGGAAGGATTCCCCACCTAGTGTCCAATACCCAGCAAGAATTGCAAGGTATTGAGCTTCACTTGCTAGCTAATTTTAGTTTAGCCCACCGCAGCTTCGCGCGTTTTGCCATACTCAGAAGCGGAAAGGTGGAGCCAGAGATGCTGCTCCGCTGGAGATGTTGGTTCTCCCACCTTTCCAAAAGTTATGAGGGGATAGAACAGTCTCTTGGCGATTCTGGCTACTGCGTTGGCTGGGTGGGAGCTGGGGTACTGGGTTGACCCGCGGGGGCCTCACCCGCACTGTTGGCCGAACCCGGAACCGCTTGTGGTTGGCCGCTTTCTGGCTGAACGGGTTGCTGCGGGATGGGCTGTGTCTCCACAGGTACCATCGCTTCCGCTCCACCTGACCGGAACTGCTGAATCCGGCTGCGCGCAATTCGCTCTCCCCAGTAGGTCAAAATGATCGTGAGGACAATGAAAAGAATCGCGATGTTTCTCGTCCATTTGCGTAGGGCCGTGGCTGCTCCGCCAAAACCAAAGGTTTCACCAATCGCGCTCGCACCGCCAAGACCGGAAAGCCCACCACCTTTTCCCTCCTGCGCGAGAATAACCATAATCAGGAAGAGACAGACAAAGAAGTAAATAATGATCACCAAGTAAAAGCCAATAACGCCCAGACCCATTGCGTCTTACGTCCTTTCTTCAGCACACAGCAAAGTCCCAAAGCACGACAATCCAGCGCGAATTCTACATCAAAGGTCCAGAAAAATTGTGCCAAAAGTGTCGTGATTGGAGCACGTGTCCGTCTGATGTTCGTCTCTGTGCAGAAACGACATGGGCACATCGAGCGGTACCTGGAAGACCAAGAAATCGAAGAGCCAGGATTTTGAAAAGAGTGATTTTCTAACTCTTCAGCATTGACTGAAGCCTACTCGAACTGCGTAATCTTGGCTCCCATTGAGCGAGTGAAACTGTGTTTCCGAAAAATTGATTTTTTGCGACTGACAAGTCGCACCTATTGATACGCAGAAGGAGTCAACATCATGGAGCGAGTTCCGATTACAGTAGCTTACGGCGATGGGATCGGCCCTGAAATTATGGAAGCTACGCTACGCATCCTTGACGCCGCGGGTGCGCGCATCGCGCCGGAAGTGATTGAAATTGGCGAGAAGGTCTATCTCAAAGGTATTCCCACCGGCATCGAACCCGGCGCGTTTGAGTCGTTACGCCGTACCAAAGTGTTTCTTAAGGCGCCGATCACCACCCCACAAGGGGGAGGATATAAGAGCCTGAACGTTACAACACGCAAAGCGTTTGGTCTCTATGCCAATGTGCGGCCATGCATCTCCTATCATCCCTTCGTGCGCACCAAGCATCCCGGGATGAATGTCGTCATTATTCGCGAAAATGAAGAGGACCTATACGCAGGGATCGAGCATCAGCAAACGCCGGATGTCGTGCAATGCCTAAAGCTAATCACTCGCCCGGGGTGCGAAAAGATCGTGCGGTACGCCTTTGAATACGCGCTTCGCAATAATCGCAAAAAAGTCAGCTGTTTTACAAAAGATAACATTATGAAGAAGACCGATGGGCTCTTCCATCGGATCTTTGACGAAATTGGGGCCGAGTACCCGGAAATCGAAAAAGAACATTGGATAGTCGATATCGGGGCAGCCAAATTGGCTGACACCCCAGAGAATTTCGACGTGATCGTTTTGCCAAATCTCTATGGGGATATTCTCTCGGACGTGGCTGCCCAGATTGGCGGAAGTGTGGGGCTTGCCGGCAGCGCAAATATCGGGGATCATTGTGCAATGTTTGAGGCTATCCACGGATCTGCGCCACGGCATGCGGGCGAGAACGTTGCCAACCCCTCGGGGCTACTTCTTGGGGCCGTGATGATGCTGGTCCACATCGGTCAACCAGATGTGGCGGAGAAGATCCACAACGCGTGGTTACGAACGATCGAAGACGGCATCCATACCTACGACATTTATGACCCGAACGTTAGTAAGCAAAAGGTGGGCACGCGAGAATTTGCGGACGCGGTCATTGCCCGTCTCGGCCAAGAGCCAAGCGTGTTAAAACCCGTCCGATACAACAATCAAGCTTCATTAGCCCCGCGTGGCCCAGCGGTGCGCCCGGCTCCTGCCGTGACGCAAGAGCTCGTCGGAGTGGACGTTTTCCTCAAATGGACACCGGGCAAGCCTGATGAACTCGCAAACCTCCTTCTCCCGCTCGCGGAGCCGGGATGGGAATTGTTTGGCATTAGCAATCGTGGCCAACGCGTATGGCCCGGTGGTCTGGAGGAAACGTTCTGTGTGGACCACTGGCGGTGTCGCTTCATTGCCAAAGCTGCTCCATGCAGTCTTGAACATATTGTCGCCTTGCTAAACCGCGTTCAACAAGCGGGGTTGGAATTCATCAAGACGGAGAACCTCTACAACTTCAACGGGCAGCCGGGGTACTCGACGTTCTAAGACCGCTTAGTGCTCCCTTGTGGCAGATTGTTTGGTTTAGGCCTAAGGCCAGGGTGCTCCCCAGCTGACATGGTGCTCTTTTATCTTCCATGTGGAAGGGTTTTCCCGTCGCTGCGGGAGCCTCCCTTGCCTTTATCAACTCCACAACTAAAATTACGTTGCGGGAAAGCCTTGGGATGAGCGCGGAAAGTCGTCCGCGTCAACCATGGTGTGGGTAGTCACTCGACGTCAGAAGTAACCCGCTCCAAATCACGAGGGCGTTGATGGACGAGTACACGGGATGATGCGGCCTACGACGAAAACCGCGCGTCAAACTTGGCTTCTTCTGGTGGGGAGCTTACTGGTACAATCGAGTTTGGCTCGCTGGGAGGTGGCGTGCGGGAAGGCGCGCCACCATCGGTTTCGTCTTGAGCCGCGGGGTACATAGAGGGTTTTGTCCGGGAAATAGAGGGAGCAGCGGAAGAGCCGCTGCTTCCGCTTTTCTGAAAATCATCCTCTGTAAGATCAATAACTTTCGCATTTTGAGCGCGATTTGAGGCGCTTCGAAGGGTAGGAGATTGACTGCCTGAAACTTCCTTCGAATGGGGGAATGAGCTCGAAGAAGTTGCGAGCTTAGCCCCGCTGGATGGCAGCGACGTTGGGGCTTTGCTTTGAGGGCCAACCTGTTGTTTTGAAGGGGTTTGCTTTTGTTTTGTCCCTATGTTGTAGAGCCCCGTCGAGGGCTTTGCAGGCGCAACGGTGATTGTGGAACTGCCCTTAGGGACAGCTAACGGTACGCCAAAAGAACTTGCCGTTCCGTTCGCTCGGGGGGCTTGGACCACGCCACTGCACCCACAGCCCAACGCGGCGATCGTAACACTAACCAACCATGCAAATCTCATCACGGCCTCGCTCTTCCTGCGAATTCTGTCAATCTTATGCCAAATCGAACAAGCAAAACCGGTTTGACGTCAATGCTTTTTGGCACGGCGCAGTCAAGCGAACAATCCGTTCCTTGGAGCTGGGAGTTTGCACCTTTAGGCGGAAAGTCGGTGTTCATCCTTCCCCGCAGGCCACTTTAAGTTCTTCGATGGCTTTTAAGATGATATCAAGAAGCGCACGGTCCACGCTTTCACCGATCACGCGGTAGTAGGCCTCGGTACGCTCAAGATACCGCCGCACCTTGTCGTGATCCGGACAACTGCGTAGCGAGAGGATATTGTCGAGGCGGTCGCACAGCTTGATGAGTCGAACGAAAGGCGGTGCAGCCAGAATTCGCTCGCGGTATTCGCTGGGGCTGAGCACATGTTCGGCCGTATCTTTGCTCAGCGCTTCAACCGCACAGGCAACCTCCGGCCCAAATTCCGCCACAAGGTCTTCGTAGCGTAGCGTCCTATCATCTTCAAGAACGTCATGGAGAACTGCGCTGGCGATCTGTTCTTGAGTGACCGGGCCGGGCCACAACGCAAGGAAGTGCGTTGCAACGCGAATCGGGTGGATGATATAGGGCTCGCCGCCGTCGCGCGTTTGACCTTGGTGCGATTGCTCTGCCCGCGAAAGCGCCCTCCGCACAAGGGCGTCCTCGCCACACTTGTGCCGAGTGTAGGCAAGCAGAGTGTCTCGGGCGTGAAGTACGTACGAGTGATGCGTGGACATAGTGTCGAGCGCCTCTCGATGCATACACGCTCGGTTACGAAATCATCGAAGGGCAGTCCTTGAGCGGTATGTGAGTTGTGGGGAACCAACGAACGGTAAATTCGTGAGCAACGCTATGGGATGGTCTTGGGTCCCCGACATAGTAGTAAAAGTTATGCTTTCGCGGGATGCACTGAGGACAAATCAACTTAAAGTATTGCCAACATACATTGTCTCTAAGTTATGTTAATACAATTTATTGTGCACAAAGCAATCTTCACCGAATCGGGCGCCCATTCAAGCGCAAAACAAGTCAGGTCACGGGTCGTCAGACTGATGTAGAATGCGGTCCGTGCCCGTGGGAGTGGGAGCGCACGCCTTCCGAATCTGGAATACAGACCGACCGCAGATGTAAAGGGGCGTGTCGTTTTTGCTTTACGGGTAGAGCTTCTCGCGGTAGCGAGAGAGGCATCTATTGCCGGATTTAGCGAAAGGAGGACGTATGATCGCCATACGGAACGCAGCGCGGCTAATGGCAATTTGCGCTGCGATCACAGCGGCATATGTTCCGGCGCTTGCACAGGCGAGTGCCTCGAGTTCTCGGCAAGGTGGAAGCAGCACTGCCACCCATCGACAAGGCGCAAGTAGAGAGAGTGCGCAAAAAGCGGGTTCAAAAGCCGCAACGAAAGTAGCTGCTTCGAGCCCAAACTTCTATGTCGTGCAGAGCCCGCAAGAGACTCGTACGTCGAAGAGCAATAGTACTCAAAGCAAAGCCTCTACCGTCGCTAAGGCGAATTCGGTACGACGCCTTTCCGTTTCGCAGGGGCAAGAAAACATTGGGCAACCCGGCTCACAAGAAGTCATAATCGGCTCGCCAGCGGCTAAGGCAACTGAGCCTTCGAGGTACCTCACCTCCCGTTCAGGTAAGGAAATTCCCGATTTGTCGCCCAAACGTAGTGGCGAGGCGACGAAAACCTCATTTCTCAGCCGTTTAAATCCCGTACATTTGTTTGAGCGGGAGCCGAAGCTGGTTCCGACGGGGTATGTCCAAACCGGCATTGCTTCTTGGTATGGGGCGGACTTCCATGGCGGCGGTACGGCTTCGGGGGAGCGTTACGACATGGAGTCGCTTACTGCTGCACATCGCAGTCTACCTTTTGGGACGCTTCTGCGGGTCACCAACCTTCACAACGGGCGAAATGTGATTGTTCGGGTCAATAACCGCGGACCCTATGTGAAAAATCGCATCATCGATTTATCCAAGGCGGCAGCGCGACAGCTGGGCATGATTGGAAGGGGAGTCGCCAAAGTCAAAGTGGAGGTCCTTTCCCTTGTTGAGCCCGTTGGCGATTGGGGTGCCAAGAACTTTGTGAAGAATTAGTTCGATATGTGTCTGCGTGCCCCGAGGCGCGGAGGGCGCTGCTGGCGGGACTTCCATGCCGGAAAATTGTGCGGCTGAACCCATGATTTCCGTTAGCTGTTACATTCTCTCCATGTGTGCCGGGCTGATCCTATTGGGTGTGGAGCTGCTCCACCATAAGCGGCTTGCGCGAACCCCGAAGGTAAACGATTCTCCGTGGGGTGGGCTCGTTTCCAACGACAGCGCGTCCATCCAGACTTCGATTGATACGGACAGCCGGGCCTCAACGGTGCTCCGCCCTCAGCTTCGCCTGCTCCTCTTAACTGTGATTGTTGTTGCCGGCATCGTTGGGATAATCTTCGAGCTGCGAAGTGGCCCGACTTCGCTCTCTTTTCACACTCAGCCCAAGGTATCAAGAATTTGTGCCGAATGGTTGCTTCAGCACCTAAACGACCTTCCCATGAGACAGGAAGATTTCAGCGCGAATATCCGCTTTCTGGCTGCAGCCAAGGAGATGTTCGAGCAGAACCGCACTCTGTTTCCGCTTGAAGCGCGCCTCCGCTTGGAAAACTTGCTTCAAATAGAGACGCAGCTTAGGCAACTACCCTCGATTAGCGAGCAAGGGCGCATTTATCGCACCGCACAGGACGTTTTCGTAATCCTTCGCGACTTGGCAAAGTCGAGTGCCCAGGCATCATAACGACTCTCTCTGTCTTGGTCACTTTCGTGCTGATTGAACTGCTGCCTTGAGCGCAGACACAAATTCTTTCACCCGATCACACAGGTCCGGTTGATCTGCATTTTGCCGGATCAATTCGATGAGCGCGCTCCCCACGATGACGCCGTCCCCAATCTGCGCAACGCTTGCGGCTTGCTCAGGTGAAGAAATGCCAAATCCGACAGCGATGGGTAGCTCTGTGACTTTACGCAACTCGCGGATAGGCTCACGGAGGTCTGGCAAGCCGTCTTTACGCGCACCAGTGACACCCTTGACGGAAATGTAATACAGGAAGCCTTGGGCTCGGCTGGCAATTGCGGCTTTGCGCTCAGGTGGGGTAGTGGGCGCCACCAGTAGGATCAAGTGCAAGCCTTCGTCTTTGAGGATCGGCGCGACTTCATCTGCGGCTTCCACAGGCAGGTCGGGGATGAGCACCCCGTCTGCTCCTGCCGCTCGCGCGTCTTTCGCGAATTGCTTCAATCCGTATCGGAAAAACGGGTTATATGCACCAAACAAAACAACAGGCGTTGTGTGCCGCGAGCGGAAATCACGCAAGATCTCCAGCACTTTGCGTACTGTGGTTCCCTGATCCAATGCAACTTTGCACGCGGCTTGAATTGTTGGCCCATCAGCGATCGGATCGCTAAAAGGGACCCCCAGCTCGATCAAATCCGCTCCACCAGCAACGAGTGCCTCCAAAAGCGCACTGGTGGCTTCAGGTTTTGGAAAGCCAGCGGTCAGGTAGGGGATGAGAGCGCATTCCCCCTTAGACCGTAAAGTTTCGAACATTATGCTGATGCGGTTTTCTTTAGAAGTGTCCATTTCAGATCCATTGTTTTCTTGAGTTCGATCAATTGACGCTCAGTAAAGTACGCATGCGACACTCGCAACAGTGTTATTTCATTGTGGTTGATTTGCTCTTTTAGGGGAAGTGGTCGTCAATGCCTATTATCCTTGAAAAAAGAGAGCTTGCACCTCGGACGCATTACTTTCGCGTGAAGGCCCCCCTGGTGGCAAGTCATGCTCAGGCGGGCCAATTCATCATTTTGCGCCTGCACGAAAAAGGAGAAAGAATCCCGCTCACGATCGCAGACCTTGATCGCGCAGAAGGTTCTATCACACTCATCGTTCAAGAAATTGGTTCCACAACACGGCAAATGGCAGAGTTGCAAGCCGGCGATGAAATCCGTGATTTACTTGGTCCTCTTGGAACCCCCTCCGAAATCTCGCGATTCGGTACCGTCGTTTTGATGGGGGGCGGCTTTGGCATTGCAGCAGTTCATTTGATTGGAAAAGCCTTGAGAGAGGTTGGTAACCGGATCGTATCAATTATCGGAGCTCGCACCCGCGAATTGCTGATCATGGAATCCGAAATGCGCGCTCTCTCAGATGAGCTCATTGTCATGACGGACGACGGTTCGGCCGGACGCAAAGGTTTGGTGACCGAGCCCTTGGCAGAAATGATTGCCGAAGGTAGGAGAGTTGATCGCGTGATCGCGATTGGGCCTATGCCCATGATGCGGGCGGTGGCGGAACTCACGCGGCCTCATCGAATCAAAACCATTGTGAGTCTCAACCCAATTATGGTGGACGGCTCCGGAATGTGTGGCGGATGCCGAGTGCATGTGGGCGAGGAGATGCGTTTTGCCTGTGTCGATGGGCCAGAGTTTGATGCCCACTTGGTGGATTTTGACGAGCTGACAAAACGTTCCCAAATGTACCGCGACTTTGAAAAAGAACATCTTTGTAAGCTCGAAGTTGCTGCGAACGCTTTACAGGCATCTCAGGCAGGAGTCGCGCAATGAACCCTCAAGAGAAACTAAAAATTCCCCGACACGAAATGCCGTCGCTCCCACCTGAGAAGCGGGTGACATGCTACGATGAGGTTGCGTTGGGGTTCGATGAGAAAATTGCCCGCGAGGAAGCATTGCGATGCCTGCAGTGCAAACGCCCATACTGCGTGGAAGGGTGCCCAGTCGCCATAGACATTCCGGCATTCTTGCGCGAGGTTGTGGCGGGGAACTTTGATCGCGCGGCTCAGATCATCAAGCAAACGAATAGCTTGCCAAGTATCTGCGGACGCGTCTGCCCTCAGGAGAAACAATGTGAAGCGCGATGCGTGTTGACCAAGAAGGGACACTCGGTCGCTATTGGAGCTCTTGAACGTTTTGTCGCCGATTACGCACGTCGCTATGACTTGGCTCCTTTGGAAATCCGCAGCGCCCCGACACACAAGCGAGTGGCCGTTGTGGGCTCTGGGCCTGCAGGTCTCACTGCAGCCGGCACATTAGCCCAACTCGGTCATGAGGTGACGATTTTCGAAGCTCTCCACGAGCCCGGGGGGGTCTTGGTTTACGGTATTCCCGAGTTCCGGCTCCCAAAGGCCATTGTGCACGAAGAGGTCAGTACACTGCGCAACATTGGGGTCGAATTTGCCCTCAATGTGCTTGTGGGGCGGACGCTGACGGTCGACGAGTTGTTTGCAATGGGCTACAAGGCCGTGTTCTTAGCTCCCGGTGCTGGCACCCCAATGTTTATGAATATCCCCGGCGAAGGGCTCAATGGGGTCTGTTCTGCGAATGAATTCCTAACACGCGTGAATTTGATGAAAGCTTTCCTTTTCCCAGAGTACGACACACCCGTGTACTGCGGGAAGCGGGTCGCGGTGATTGGAGGCGGAAACACCGCGATGGATGCTGCGCGCACCGCACGCCGGTTTAATCCCGAGAAGGTTTACATTGTTTATCGCCGAACGGAAGCTGAGATGCCTGCGCGTCGGGAGGAAATAGAGCATGCAAAGGAGGAAGGCATTGAGTTCCTGTGCCTTACCACTCCGGTTGCCTATCGCGGGGACGCACGCGGATGGGTGTGCGAGATGGAATGCCAGCGAATGGAGTTGGGGGAGCCTGACGCCTCCGGCCGACGGCGCCCAGTCCCGGTCGAGGGATCCAATTTTGTCGTGCCCGTGGATACGGTGATTGTGGCTATTGGGGCAAAAACGAATGATCTCATTCTGAAGACGACTCAAGGGCTTTCCGCAGTACGCGGGAGCTACCTGCTCGTTGATCCCAAAACCCAGATGACAAGCCGACCGGGTGTGTTTGCAGGGGGGGACATCGCAGGGGGCGAAGCGACTGTTATCGCCGCAATGGGGCAGGGGCGAACTGCTGCACACAGCATCCATCAGTACATCATGAACGGAGCACACGGCGCTTAGCGCTTTTCTGGGAGGGAGGCTTGACGACTGAGTCGCCTGTACTCTTTGAGTTGCTCGGGGGAGTATCCCAAGGGAGCTTAGCTGAGTAGAAAGTGATTCTCAACCGGCGCCAAACGCTCAACTCTATCAAAAGCGGTCACTCGTGGCTACCCGTCGCTGGTTCCGCGCGAAGCTTCATAACCGACCGTTGCACCCGCACAGGCCCCCAGCTTGCTAAGACTCCCAACCGCCCAGCAGCAACGGCCTCCATCTCGTGCATGTCCCCGGAAAAGTGAGAGGAGACTCGCTCTCAAAAGTACTGTAGACTTTCTTTCTTGTATTCTTTGGTGCTCAGAAGCAGTGCGTATTCCGTCACACCAGTTTTCTCGGCTACCTCACGAGCAATTTCATCGCAACGTTCCCGCGTATCGCAATGCATCATACCAAAAAGGTTGTACGGCCACGTTGGGTACGTTGGGCGTTCGTAACAGTGGGTGATCTCCTTATAGGACATCAGAGCGGCTGCCACTTCCTTCGCTTTGTCCTTGTCGGGCACGCGCCACACACTCATGGCGTTGTAGGTTTTGCCCACTTTTTGGTGCTTGAGCACTGCCCCCATCCGACGGATAATTCCGCGTTCTTTCCATTTCCGGAGGATGTCGTGGAGTTCCTCCTCGGTGATGCCTACTCGGCGAGCAATCTCTTCGTAGGGGTGCAACGTATCGAGCGGAATGGTGCCTTGAAGCTCTCGAATGATAGCTTTCTCGAGGTCCGTGAACGGCATGTCTGTCTACTCCTCCTGGGATTTCGTCTGTTGAGGAGATGCCGACGTTGCTGTCGGAGATTCGCCAACCGGCAGCTCAAAATTGACGAAAATCTTATGCATTCGCACCGTGGGCAGGTAGAGGAGATCCCCAATTCCAGTTCGCCGCTTGATGTCTTCAATTGTGGCCATGAGTTCCTGACGGGACGGAGCAGCCAACGTAAACCAGAGGTTATAGGTGTGCTCCCGCTTATAGTTGTGGCTTACCCCAATGTAGGAACTCACCAACTCACCAACCTCGTCAATACGCTCCTCAGGCACTCGCATGGCGATCAGTGTACTCATGAAGCCAAGTCGCTTGGTATCGAACACCGCGCCCAAACGGCGAATCACCCCGCGATCAATCAGATCAAGCACCCGGCGGTGAACCTCTTGCTCAGAGACGTCTCCAATCTGGCGTGCCATTTCAGCGTAGGGGGAATGATGGATTGGAAAGCCTGCTTGAATGATGTTCAGGATTCGCCGATCTAACTCGTCTAACTGGACAGCATCGTCGGGATGCATCCTACTGGTGCCTCACTGAGGTTGAAGTCAGACTCACTCTGTACTGTTACTATCGCGCTGTTGTGCGCATTCACTGAGCTGCGCCCTCCGCGGCTGCAGGCCGCTTTTTAGGCGCCAAGGGCGGCTGTCCCCCAATCGAGGGGCTGCTCATCCAGAGCCCGCATCATGATGACGCACTTGGACGACTCGGTTTCCTTCCCACGCAGATCACGGAGAGTCCAAATGGCAGAGGTAATTTATCCAACACGTACGCGAGCGGCATGAGAAGGCGTTGGGCTGCCACGTGTATCGGCCGAATTCGTGAAGCGCGCAGCAGCTTGCCACTGATGAACCACCCAATGGCTCCGAGGGGATTGAAGTAACTCGAATGTTCAATCGTGAACCCGGCATCACGCACTTTCGAACACAGCTCTTCAAGTCGGTAGCGCCGATAGTGCCCCAAGTTCTTATCGATGTCACAGTAAAGCGATTGGAACGCAGGAACTAAAAGGAGTACTCGGCCTTGGGAGGCGAGCATGTCGTAAAAGTGCCGAAGTGCCACCCCGTCGTCAGAAATATGCTCAAGCACATTCCAACAGACGATGGTATCCGGATTGAAGTCTAACAGTTCCTCAGAAGGTGGCTGTAAGGCGTCGTAGTAAGCGACCGCAATGTTCGGATTCCCATCGAACTTCTCTCGCAACAGCTGAACGTACTCATCCCTCGCATCAGTGAGGACCACCTTCCGATTGGGTGCCGCTGTCAGGAACCGCACGTTGTTGCCAATTCCCGCCCCGATTTCGACGATGCGCTCCCCAACGTAGGGCTGAAGGCGCTTATAGATCCACTCGGCGTAGGTTTCAAATTCTTCGAGATGCCGAAGGGTTACTTTGCCATGGTCAATGTATCTGCCGCGGGAATACTTGAGGATGCACCAGATCGCTTGGAGTCCATCTTTCCACCCGATTTTCTTACCCTCCGCGTAGCTCCGGCCGTCGTAGGAGATCCCCACTTCGTAAATGCGCAAGTTCATCCGGGCCAACTTAGCGGTGATTTCTGGCTCAAACCCAAATCGATCCTGTTCGATTTCGATCTGCTTGAGCACATCCGCACGGATCATCTTGTAGCAGGTTTCCATGTCCGTGAGGTTCAAATTGGTGAACATGTTTGAAAGAAGCGTGAGAAACTTATTTCCAACCATGTGCCAGAAGTAGAGCACCCGATGAGCTTTTCCGGTCAGGAATCTTGAGCCGTAAACGACGTCCGCTTTGCCCTGAAGAATCGGCTCGAGCAGTAGATGATACTCCTGCGGGTCGTACTCGAGATCGGCGTCCTGAATGATTACGTAGTCCCCCGTGACGTGCTTGATCCCTGTGCGAATGGCTGCCCCTTTCCCCTGATTGCGCTCGTGGTAAACAATTTTGTCCACCAACGGCTCGAGCGAAGGAAGGAGTTCCCGTGTGCCGTCCGTGGAGCAGTCGTCTACGATGATAATCTCTTTTGGGATGTCAACGGCTCGCACGCGCTCGACAATTTTGCGAATGGTTGCGCGCTCATTGTAAACAGGGATAATTACACTCAGTTTCATGCCATGGCTTTCCTTAGCGGACACTGATCAATTCCAACAGCAGGCGGAAGAATGGATTCGCTTGCAAGAGCCAATCACACAATCGTGACATTCTGGCAAAAAGAGACTTCCGAGGGCCTAATCTGCTTGCACAAATCCACTCCTATCCGGGAATATCTTATCTTCATCCACGAAAGAGACAACGTTGATTTTTCAAGGGAGACGGTAACATGAAAGGGTCAATTGTTCCCAGATTTGTCGCCTTTGCGGCATGCTTTCTTCTTGTATTGTCCGTTACAGCTCAGTCGCGCGAAGTGTCGCGCACATGGAAGGCTGTGGTAGACCACCAGAAGCCCCGCTTGGTTGTGGTGATGGTATTTGACCAGTTTGCCTACGACTACGCGGTGCGTTTCTCAGATCTTTTCCTTCCTGCCGAGGACGCAAAGAGTCGCAAGCTTGGCGGATTCCGATATCTCATGGAACGTGGTGCATTTTATGCAGACGCCCACTTTAGCCACGTTCCCACCTTCACGGGGCCCGGGCATTCGGTGATCATGACTGGAGCACCATTGGCCGAAACAGGAATCATCGGCAACAGTTGGCTCACGAGTTCTGGAAAGAGTCTGAATTGCGTGGAAGATCCTGCACAAAAAGTGGTTGGCGCAGAAGCCCCCGTTGCTCGCGCCGCATCGCCAGTCAACCTGCGTGCTTCGACTGTCGGCGACGAGCTTCGTCTTGCCACGAACGGAAAGGCGAAAATCGTTGCGATCAGTATCAAGGACCGCGGGTCAGTACTTATGGCTGGGCATAAACCCACGGCGTGTGTGTGGTTCGACCCCGGATCAGGCAACTGGGTTACCAGTACGTGGTACACAACGGGGACTCTCCCGCGGTTTGCGGAGAAGGTGAACAAGGAGCGTTTGGCAGACCGTTGGTTCGGTGCCAAGTGGGATCGGCTCCTGCTGCCATCTGCGTACGAGCGATGCTCGCCGCCCATTCCAGAGGCGCAAGGCACTGCAGGAGGTCTCGGCTCGGGCTTTCCTAAAATCGTAGGGGGCAAGTCCGACAAGCCCTCCAAATCCTATTATGATCAGCTCACAAACAGCCCATTTGGGATTGAGATGACTTTCGAGGTTGGAAAGGTTGCTCTCGACTCCGAAGAATTAGGTCGGGATACAGTGCCGGACATTTTAAGCCTAAGCTTCTCGTCGTTGGACTATGCTGTTCACTCTTATGGCCCCCAGAGCGAGGAAGCTCTCGAATTCATTGTTCGTTCGGACCGCTACGTCAGTGATTTTCTAAACTATTTGCGGGCTAAAATCCCCGGCGGCCTCGACTCTGTGCTCATTGTCATGACAGCAGACCACGGCATTTGCCCCATCCCAGAGCTGGTCAAAGCCACTCAGCAGGTGGAAGCTGGCCACGTTCAAACGTCAGCGATTGAGGCTGCGGCACGGCAAGCGCTGCGTGCACAATGCGGGGACACCACTGAGGCAAAAGCCCTCCTTTTCGGTTACAACGACCCATATATCTTCCTGAATCGCGATCTTGCCGAAAAGGCGGGAATTAATCTGCCTGCTGTTCGAGAAGCAATCGCCGCAGAGATTAGCAAACTCCCGGGTGTCTATGTGGCTTATACATACGATCGAGTGGTGCGCGGCCAACTTCCGGCCAGCCGAGTTTCACAACTCATCTACAACGGATTTGATCCGTCGCGGAGTGGCGACGTTATTGTGATTCTTGAGCCTTTCTATCTGCCGGGGAGTGGCTACAAAGGCACCTCTCATGGTTCGCCGTGGACTTACGACACGCACGTGCCCCTGATTTTTGCTGGGGCAAATATCCTTCCGGGGCTTTACACCACTCCGGCGGACGTGAAAGACATCGCGCCAACGATCTCATTCCTTCTCGGGATCGGTATGCCGAATTGTGCGCGCGGGCGCATTCTCGGCGAAATGTTCCGCTGAGCCTTTCACCTACTTTTCGGCGTTGGCAGGGGTGCTGCCTCAGGCGGCACCCCTTGTTGTTTCTGGGGTGCCCCGGGTGGGCGTCCCCGTCCTGTTATCCCGCTGTTTTGTCGTGCTGCAGCTGTCGCGCGAGGCAAGGCACGCTGTGTCGACGGACTGGATTTCATCTCGCTTGAGGGAGCGTTGGTTTGCACTCGTTGCGGAAACGCTTCCGGCGGAAGGTGGAAATACGCGAAGGAGATTTGCTGAGCGGGTAAGCGCTCATTGACGCTGAGGTCGAGGTAATACCACTCCTCTCTGCGACTGACTTCTCCATTCGAGTTGTACTCGAGTTTCGTCCGCCGGGACGGAATCCACACACCGTTCGCCGTTTTTCCAATAAGAATGCTCGTTTGGAACAAGCAACGGTTGCCCGAATAACGCCCAATAAATTCAGGCAGCCAGCCTTTTTGGGGATTAATAAGATAATAGAGGAGCTCATTCGGTCGCTCCGGATTTGTGAAAGACACCCGAATGCGTGGATCAGCGCGACTCCCAATCTCGGCGATGGAAATACGCGCGCGCATTTGCTCCTGCACGCGAGCGAGGTCGGCAAGGGCGATCGTTTCGTCACCAAGTAGGGCAGGGTGGAAGCGCACGAGCGGATTGCGCCCATGAACGTCTGGATTGAATGGCGTCCACGAAATCGAGGGAATCTGATCCTTCGTCGGCGGCCGGATTTGGTACACATTCTCTCCTTCCACAAGGAACGCAGCGAGCACTCGCGACCAGTCGGGTTTCTCTTTCTGTCGCGGCAGACGCGATTTGCCGTCCCACGCTAAGACCAAGTTCACGCTCCCAGTTGTATCGAAAGCAAACTGGATGACACGCAGAGGAGGCGCTGTCGTCGGGGTCGTGTAGATTTCTTCACGCCACACCACTTGCCCACGAGCCGTGCGGATCCGCTGGTAGTTCCCAATCTGGCGTGCCACAATTTGGGCAAGGGTGACTGATGTTTCCCGGACCAGCTGACTGCGCTCCGAGCCGGAGGCAAGGGATGCCAAGAACGTCACGAGAACAGCCGCACAAAACCCTACTCGATAAACGCGGTTCTTCGACGAGCGATCAGTAACGAGGTTTACGCTGCTCACTGAAACTTCCCCATCGAATACGCATAACCACTGAAATAGCTATATCTCGGCTGCCGCGAATCTTCTGGCCTCAACATTGCCACGTCCCAAGGTCCTAAAGACAAACGGAGGCTTCCCCCTTCCATGTGTGTGATGCGGTTGGGCTCAAGAGCATCACGCAGGGGTAGCGAATCAAAAAGGTGGGTGACGGGAGCAAAAAAACGTCCCTGAACCTCCTGATCAGAGGCATTTGCCAAAAGGACGAATGTGTCTGCTGGATGCTCCGCAACGCGCGCAAAGGCCAAAACGGATGGAAATGCCGGTTGCGGTAGGGATACATACGTGCCCATGCGCAGCGCACGTGATTGGGCACGAAGTTGGGCAAGCCTTCTGATAAAACCAAGTAAATCTTCATCCCATTGGTTCTCGTCCCAGATCATCGGGCGGCGGTTATCCGGATCGCGCTCGCCCCGCAAGCTGACCTCTTCTCCGTAATACACCATAGGCACTCCACAAAACGCAAATGCGAGACAGAACGCCAGTTTGCGTTGCGCACGATTTGGGAACAATGTCGCAAGCCTTGGCGTATCATGGCTTGCTAAAATGTTCCATGATTTGAGGAGCACCTCCCGATCATAGGATTTCACCATCCGTTTGAAGTTTGTCGCCGCTTGGGCCGCGTTGATCTCCCCGGATAGAAGCGCCAAGACGGTGCTACGGAAGTAATAGTTCATAACCCCGGTCAGGCACCCAGCTCGCGCAAAGTCTTCGGCGTACGCCATGACTTCTCCAATCGTCCCATCGCACGCGTTTTCTTCTTGGGTGGTTTGCGTGATCAGGCGACACATCTCTGGTCCAAGATCATTTGCGCAGTCTAAACGCCAACCAGTAGCACCACGGCGTAGCCACTGGCGAACGACAGAGTTATCTGCGGTGACGAGAGCCGCTTGAACGTCAGGGTGCTCCAAATTCAACTCCGGTAACGTGCCGTGACTTTGCCAACATTCGTACTCGTTGGGATGATCAAGCCACAGGAAATAACGGGCTTCGGGACACTCGGCGTCGGCTGAAGCTTTGCGGAACCACGGATGTTCACGCCCAAGGTGATTAAACACCCCATCGAGAATGAGGCCCAGGCCGTGCTTACGGCACTCAGTCACAAGCTCGTTAAATGCAGCATCCCCCCCGAATCTCGGATCAACCTCATCATAGCAGGCAACATCGTATTTGTGGTTCGAGGGTGCGCGGAAAATAGGTGTCAGGTAAATGGCATCCGCACCCAGCCGCCGAATGTGTTCGAGCCGTCTGACGACGCCACGTAATGTGCCCCCCGCATGGACACTGTAGGACGGACCGCTGGTTGGGGGAAGTTGCGGCGAATCGCCGTCATCGTTTGCGAATCGGTCCACAAAGATTTCGTAGATAAGGTTTCTTGGAGTCTTCAGGCTGTCGCTCATCACCTTAGTCCCGCGCGTATTTTCGTAGTGAGTCAAGAACTTGCTGAAAATCCTGCGGAAGGGGTGCCTCAAAGCGGAGCATTTGCTTCGTCACCGGATGGACGAACTCCAATTCCCGAGCATGGAGGAGTTGGCGTTTGGCTAACCCAAGCATCGGTTGAAGCTGGGGGGGAAGGCCCTTAGCCAATTGTTTGGCGGTCGCGATATCTCCCCCATAAATCGAGTCGCCAAGAATGGGGTGCCCAATGCTTGCCATGTGGACGCGGATTTGATGTGTGCGCCCTGTCGCTAATCTACATTCAACCAGCGTAAAACGGTGAAACCGCTCAACGACTCTCCAAAAGGTGATTGCTTCGCGCCCTCCATTGCGTACGACCGCCATCTTGATGCGATTCATGGGGTGCCGGGCAATTGGGGCGTTGATTACACCGGTGGCCTGTTCGCATTCGCGGAGCACAATCGCCCAATACACACGTGAGATTCGTCGCGCAGCAAGATCATCTGAAAGGGTACGGTGGGCATAGTCGTTTTTCGCTACAATCAAAAGCCCACTTGTGTCTTTGTCCAGACGGTGAACGATCCCAGGACGAGCTTCGCCGCCGATCACAGAAAGTGATGCGCAACGCCCCAGCAGAGCATTCACAAGCGTCCCATCGGGTATTCCTGCGCCCGGATGCACAGCCAATCCTGTAGGCTTGTTGATCACCAGCACATCCTCATCTTCGTACACAATGTCGAGGGGGATGTCCTGAGGCTTCGGTTTAGCCGGCTTAGGGGGTGGAATGAAAATGGTAATGCACTCACCTGCTCGGACTTTTTCCCGCGGTTTTACCTCTTTCCGTTGGTTGTGGGTCACCGCTCCTTCTGCGATCAAGCGCTGAATCTGTGTGCGCGAAAGCCATGGAAGTTTTTGGGCAAGGTAAACATCCAGCCGCTCGTCGGCATCGCACGCAGCTACCTCGAATGAGAAAAGATTCTCTTCCTCCACATCCGCGTCAAGTTCTGCCGGAGGAGAGGCTTGTTTTTCGACGTCTTCCCGCGAGTGTCCGCACTGTTGCGATTCATTCATAGCAGCGTGACCATTCTGGATGTGAGCTCAGCTATTGTTGAACGTATGTATTAGGCACTTGGGCGAGAAAATTCTCAATGCCGTCTTGGAATGCAACGCCGCAAATTTTGTAAAAGGCGTTCGCAAGGCGAGTGAGAGTGCAGCGCAAACCAAAGTTTTGTGGGCTGATGTAGCTCAGCTGGCAGAGCAGCTGATTCGTAATCAGCAGGTCGTCGGTTCGAATCCGACCATCAGCTCCACTTTATCATTTCCCCAAACATCGTTTCGTCATCCCACGGAACTGGTGGAAACCACTTCTTTCCTTTGTGCTCGCTTCTATGTGGGGCTACGCGGAGCTCCCACGCTTCCCAAAAAATCCTCAGGGATGCGGTTGGAGTTTCCGTGGCTACACTCAAAGCAAGGCTCACAAACAAAAAATGGTACGCCCGGCAGGATTTGAACCTGCGACCTTTTGCTCCGGAGGCAAACGCTCTATCCAGACTGAGCTACGGGCGCCCACGTGTTCAGTCGCTATTTGATTTACCGCAAAGCCGGAAAAACTATTGTGTCGCACGCTCGGGAATCTCAAGTTTATATGCGAGGCTTCAAACTCCCTCTCTTGCACGCTTCCGAACGCGATTATTGTCCGATGGCGAAGGTCACCCCGCCGAGCACCTGATTTGCGCCCAGCCAGAACGGTGGCATCGCAACCCACTGACCGGAACCTGCTCCGGCTGGGTCGTAATAGAGCAATTGGTAGCGGCCGGCTTGGAGATAGGGGAATAGATAATGCCCCTCGGCTTGAGTGACCGTCGAACGCACAAGTGAATTGTAAACAGAGCGGGGGATTCCAAACGAATCTATGATGGGGTAGAGCTGAAGGTGAGCTCCACTTACTGGACTGCCAGAACGATCAAAACCACGCCCGGCAACTGCTCCCGCCGGCAATTCAATCCGTACGGGATTGTCACCGCGTTCGAGGAAAAGTGTTTGCCAGAAAGTGAACGGAGCAACGGTCGTAGTCCCTTTTACCCACAAGAAATAGGAACCGGGCGGTATCGAACGAATACGAAATCCTTGCTGGGAAACCGAAGCGTCATACCGTATGTCCTCTATTACGGTCGAGAACTCGTTGAACGGATGGAAATGTACATTACCGCTTCGAACGACAGCGTCGAGTGCGGCGATTGACCCAACGACGTTCGCACTCGTTTCGAGATAGAAATCCTCGCGCGTAGTTTCCCCCGGTCGCACTTCAATGGTCCGGTAGGCGTAGATCTTACGGCCGTTCATACTTGTTTCGACCACAAGAGGCCAGCGGCCCGGCCGAACGCCAAGGAGCACGTAGTTGCCACTGGAGTCAGTATGGGTTTCCTTCTTAGGCGAGACGCCGCTGACTCGCACTTCGGCCCAGTTGATCCCATAGCGCTGATCGTCGAAAACGACCCCCTGCACCACGCCGCCTGCTTCGAGATAAATCTTCCCAAGATCT
Organism: Candidatus Sumerlaea chitinivorans; assembly: GCA_003290465.1. Classification (GTDB taxonomy): domain Bacteria; phylum Sumerlaeota; class Sumerlaeia; order Sumerlaeales; family Sumerlaeaceae; genus Sumerlaea; species Sumerlaea chitinivorans. The sequence goes on along the minus strand of CP030759.1, from coordinate 1,104,827 downwards.
GTGGCACGATTTCGTGAGACGACCACATTTTGTAAGGTGGTGGGTACGTAGTTTGGATGGCTGATCTCCAATACGTATGAGCCAGCTGCTGCCGTATTGATGCGGAAGAATCCGGAGTAATCCGTGTGGGCCCGGATGGCGTTGCGCTTTGCATCCTCCTCCGGCAATGCGGGATTCACAAGAGCAACGGAAGCATCGTTGACAGGACGATTGGACGCTGCCGAGTACACTTGCCCAACCACACCACCTGCAGCCCGAAGCCGAATTTTAGGAATAATCGTTCTACGCGAAGGGCCGATGACCAGATCTTCCTTGGAGTAGACTTCATAGCCGTCCGCAATCACAGTAAGCGTGTAGAGACCACGTGGGATGTTAAGGATGCGAAAGAAGCCGCGCGCATCCGTTAGGCTTCGATCAAAATTAAAAACAAAGTCCTGCGCCGGCCGCATGTCGGTTCGCGAACGCAGGGTCAGGCGAAAATTATTTACGGGCTTTTTGTCCTCGTCTTCCACGCTGCCGACAGCGCTGTTGTTGACGTCGCATTCTATCTCAAGGCCCTGCGTGCCGGCTTTCACGTCGCGTACAAAGAATTCATAACCTTGCTCGCCATCAGGCGTTTTGAGCGTGAAGTTCGTCCGAACGTCAAAGAGACCACTGCCCAAATTCGTGAGTGTGAAATCCCCGTTCTTGTTCGTGAGGGTTTCGTCTCGTCCCCGGACGTATTTGTGTGGCTCGGCCCGCACTCGCGCCCCTGCAATCGGTTTGCCTTCAAGGGTTATCACTCGACCTGAGATCCGTAGTCCCGGTGTGAGACGAATGTTAATGTTCTCAAGCCTTTTCCCATCTGTAATCGTGAGCCCGCGCCCCTCCGAAACGTAGCCGGACTTCGACGCTTCGATCTCAGCACGCCCCGGCGTACAATGCTCCACAAGGTAACTGCCGTCGGCAGCAGTGTAGACTTTAATTTCGGATCCAGAGGGGTCTTTGGGGAACTCCTTGCTGCGGAATCGCACTTCCGCGCCAGCAATTGGTAAGTTCTTCGGATCCAAAACCTTACCGGTTACTGAACCGCCCAAAGGCAAAACAACCTGGGTGGTTGCGAACGGTTTTTCTGGGCTCAGTTGAATCAGATCGCTGTGGGCTTTTGCGAGCCCCGCTTTTTGCGCGCTGGCGTAGAGCTGCAATTGTTCCCCGACTTCGATTCCCCAAATCTTGAAGTAGCCGGATGCGTCCGTTTTTGTTTTTAGATTTGAGACGTTGATGCGGATACCGGTTGTTGCCGCGTGGTAAAGTTGGACGTCTGCTCCCTCGACTGGACGCCCCATAAAATCGAGGACGAAGCCCTCAACCGTCCCCCCATGCCCGAGTCGGAGCACAAGATCTTCTTTGCGTTCGGCTGGCAACAAACTGAATCTCTGGACCGACTGTCCACCAGCCATGCGTACGAATCCGCGAGCTTCCGCCTCGGCAAGATGAAGACCGGCCGGAACCGTTTGAAATTCAAATTCCCCTCGCGCATTGGTCATTACCGTCCTTCGCCGCTTTCGCTCGCGGGAAAATCCATAGACGGATTCAAGCGACACCTTAGCATCCGCAATGGGAGAGTCAGACTCTGCATTGAGAACGCGACCTCTAACGCGACACCGTTCGAATACCTCGACGACGACATCGCGCGTGGGAGCGTCGCGGTTGCAGGGAATATCTTTCAGTGGTTCGCAAGCGTAATGCTCCGAATCAACGGTCAATTCGTATTTTCCGTAGGGAAGACGATCGAACACAAATACTCCCGAACCGTCGGATTTCGTTGCTCGCGTTACTGTCGTGCCCTTCGTAACTGTTTGAGCTACGATCAGCACACTTGCCGGGGTTGTGGGACGGTCGATGAATTCCGCACGCCCGGAAATGGATCCTCCTCGTTCCAGCCGACAAAGCTGACGTTCTGTTCCCACGGCAACCAAAGGATAGACCGCCGGGGCATAGTCGGGATGCTCAACGAGCAGGTCGTAAAAACCTTCCGTGTAGAGACGATGAAAAGCGAACTCACCTCTCGCGGTAGTTGTGGTGCTCCACTTATCCTGTGGCAAAGCCTGCGAGGCCTCGCCTAATGGTTTATAGCTGAGGAGGCGTACGGTTGCAGAGCACACCGGTGAGTCCAGTTCGCTAAGAACGACTCCGCGAATTGTCCCAGTGCGCTTGAGTGTGACGGTGAGATTGGTCAGCCCGGCCGTTGACGTTACGTCCAGAGGCTGAGTCGCGAACTCATAACCTCGGCGTCGCACTTCAAGTACGTTGCGGCCGAGTCCAATCCCTCGTAAAACGAAGGACCCGCTTGTGTTCGTCTCCGCAGTTTGGTAGGTTGAATCGTCGAGGAAAACGTTCCCACCACTGGGCAGTTGCTCAAGGCGTTGTCGCCTTGCTGCGACTGCGGCTCCAGCAATCGGTACCCCCTCTTCGTCCAGCACTTTGCCCTGAATACGGGCAGCCATTGGCAGGACGAAATCCATCCGGACGACGGACTGCATGCCGGTAATCGTGTAGGCAGGGCGGATCAACGACGCGTATTCTGGATGCTGGATGAGTATGTCGTATGTATCGGGTTGAACGTCCTGAAGCTCGAAATGGCCATCGTCACCCGAACTCACCTGTGAGGTCACTTCGACGGTGCCGGGTAGCCGCAAGCGCACTTTTGCTCCGGCAACCGGTTGGCGCAACTCGTTTCGCAGGATTCCCACGACTCGGACTGACTGAAAAGTCGGGGTAGGTCTGCGATCGCTTGCACGAGGTCCGCTCGTGAAAGCTTCATCGGCACGTTGTGCGGATTTGACGGGGCCTTGCTCGTCTTTGGAACGGAACGAACTCTCAGTGCCCTTCCGAGAGAAAGTACTTTTTAGACGACGGATGAACGTCTCGCCAGCGCCGCCGGGGTCCTCACTGGAAAACCAAAAAAATGCACCAAGGAGGGCAAGGCCAGCAACAATCACTCCCACGATTTTCGTGCTTTTGTTTTGCACGATCCCAAATTCTCACTGTATGGCACGCCTTGGACAAGGGGAAAACGCCCTTCCCGGAATCTGCGAAGTAGCAATTCAAAGGCCAATTGGAAATAGAAACCGATCGGACAATCGTAGAACTCTGTAAAATAAAGATTTAGCGTTACTAACTTAAAAAGAAACATGAAGCGATTTGTCCTACAGAGGTGTGTCTTATTTTTAGTCAGCGACAAACGTTTGACCGGATTTTCCAAACCGCCCTGCAAGAGAGCAGTTGGCTCAAGCGAGGCTCTTTAGCTTCTCCGCTTGCTCTTCCAGAATGAGGGCGTCAATGAGAGGGTCGAGCTCACCCTCCATCACTCGATCCAAAGAATAGAGGGTAAGGTTGATGCGGTGGTCTGTAACTCGATTCTGCGGAAAATTGTAGGTCCGGATTCTTTCGCTGCGGTCTCCAGAACCCACCATCTTGCGCCGAGTTTCGGCCAGCTCTTGGTGCTGCCGCTCGCGTTCCATTTCTAAGAGCCGCGCACGTAAAACCTTCAACGCCTTGGCCTTGTTCTTGTGTTGCGATTTCTCGTCTTGGCACGACACGACAAGACCTGTTGGCAAATGGGTGACGCGAACCGCACTGTCAGTGGTGTTGACACTTTGGCCACCGGGGCCACCACTTCGGAAGACGTCGATCCTTAGGTCCTCAGGCCGGATCTCGATGTCCACCTCCTCCGCCTCAGGCAGCACGGCAACGGTTGCGGCGCTCGTATGGATGCGCCCTTGGGCCTCTGTCTCGGGGACTCGCTGAACGCGGTGCGTCCCCGCTTCAAATTTCATACGGCTGTAAACCTGCTCTCCTTCGATCGAGAAGATGACTTCTTTGAAGCCGTTCAGGCCCGTGACGTTTGAGCTAAGCAGCTCTACCTTCCATCCTCGGGACTCCGCGTATTTTGTGTACATGCGGAAGAGGTCCGCAGCAAACAGTGCAGCCTCCTCGCCACCCGTACCTGCCCGAATTTCCACAATGATGTTTTTTTCATCCAAAGGGTCTTTGGGAAGCAACATCACCTGCAGTTCCCGTAAGAGAGCATCTCGACGTGGCTCGAGCTCCTCCAGTTCGGCACGGGCTAAAGCCGCCAAATCCGGATCAGGGTCGTTGACCATCGAGCGTGCGTCCGCTAATCGAGCTTCGATCTCGCGGCATTCCCGGTACTTTGCCACGATCTTCCCAAGCTCGTTGTGAAGCTTGGATTGCTGGCGAAGCTTCTCGGGATCAGCGAGAATGGTAGGGTCGCTCAATGAGCGCTCGATTTCATTAAACCGATGCTCTACGTCCTGAAGCTTTTCGGTAATGTCCAGAAATTCCATAGCCGCTAACCTAATACGACGTCTTCGAAGGAATTATTGCCGCCAGGCGCAAAACAACTTTCCCGCAGGCTTCTGCTTTCGTAGAGCCCGACAACGAGTGAAAATCAGCCGCGTGGTCCAGAACTTCTCGCGATGAATTCTGTGGTTGGCGAATGGTGGGGCATTGACTTTGACCGCAAACTGCTTTTTTCTGATGACCCTAAACTATGCGATCCAGACGCCCCCGGAAGCTCACAAAAGCAGACTACTTTGAATTCCACCGACCGCTGTGGCAAAAAGGTCTGCCGCTCTTCTTGCTCGTGGTGATTTGGGGAGTGGTCGCTTCTTACGGATGGTTACTGTCAACTCATGTTGAACGCTCGGGTATTGCAGTGCTCCAAACCGCTGCTGTGGAGCTCTGGCGTCAGGGTGTGTCAGTCCAGATGGCTGTGTGGACTGCCGCGGTTTTGTCCCTTCCACTGGTCGTTGCGCTCTACTTCGCGTGCGAGAAGCTGCTGATCACACCGGAAGCGGTCGTGCGAGTGCTGCCATTTCGTTCTCGACAGATCATGCGCTGGGTGGAGGTCGATGAGGTATTAATTCGAGACGTTCGTTACTGGCTTGAGGGGAGTGGGGGAACTCATCGTGAGCTTGTCCTGTACGGTCGGCCCCGACTTTTCCCGCCGTGGCGACCGCGCCTCAGTATCCGCTCCCGTGAGTTTGAGGGCTATCGCTTCGCCGAGCGTCTCGCAGTGCAGATCGCTGTGCCTGCGATCGCGACCCGTTTGCGTCTTGAGCTCATGCGTCGTGGTGGCCTTGTTTTCTTTGGTACGCCATCTTTCTTTCATGATACTGTGATGGTAGTCTATGCGGGGGTTGCTGCTGCTTTATGGGTTGCGTGGGGATTCCCCACGTGGTGGCAGGAATCCCCCCTGTGGTGGCGTCACGCGACATTAGTCGTGGCGGCAGTTCTTGCGCTTGCTGCACTCCGGAGACTCTTTGTGCGCTATTACGCTTTGGACCTTCACTCACTTTATATTTACCGTCGGTTGCTTAGCCGAAAAAAGATTCCGCTTCCCTGGATTCGCTCGGTGGGCGTTCACAAAGGCGTGCTGGTGATTGAGGGGCGTCGGGAGGGAAGCGAGAAACTCAAACGTTTTGTGAGTGAACGGCGGTTCTTTCGTAATCGGGGCGTCTTTCTTGCCATGATTCGGTTGGCACTCCAAGAACTGAAGACCAAACACGAGGACTCCCAACGAATATTGCCGGCAGGGCCGGCCGGTTTGTCGGATGATCAAGCGGTGACGTCGGTTCCGGCGGTAGAGCCTACCGCGCCTGTCGAAAGCGAAATGCTCTCGGCGTCTGCAAGCGGGCGTGGTCCGGAGGCCACTCAAACCTTTGAGACTGCGAATAATAGTGTCGCAGCCAGCACCTCAGAGGCGCGAGAGAAGGATGCAGCGGTACGCTCTTCGCCTGAGGAGCTCGACGCATAGTATTTCTCGCGCCACGCGAATTGAGTGTGGAGTAGCCAAGCAGCAGCTGAGTAAGTCAGTTGTCTCTGGGCACTGCCAGCATTCTTTCGATCGCTGCTCGCGCCCGTTCGCTGATTTCAGGCTCAACGGTGACCTCAAAGACCTCTTCCTCCAACGACCGGAGCACGTCTTCGAGCGTGATTGCCTTCATATATGGGCAATTCAAGCGACACCCAATGCAACCGTCCGCGAGGATGAATTCTTTGTCTGGGTAGCGTTTGCGAAGCTGATGGAGAATTCCATTCTCTGTCGCGATGATGAACGTTTTCGCATTCGGAAATTTCGCGACTGCATTTATCATGCCCGAGGTCGAGCAAACGATGTCTGCCATGGCGACAATGTCTTCACGGCATTCAGGATGGGCGATTAATACGGCGCCTGGAACGAGTTCGCGGACTTTTCGAACATTTGCCCCCCGCAGCACATCGTGGACCGGGCAGCACCCATCATAAATCACCACTTCTTTCTCGGGAACCTGCTGAGCGACCCAACGCCCCAAGTTACGGTCAGGCGTGAAAAGGATCTTGTTCGTGGGCAGGCTTCGAACCACCGAGACCGCGTTCGCCGACGTGCAGCAAATGTAGCTCATCGCTTTGACGTCCGCAGTGGAATTCACATAGGTCACCACCGTATGCTCGGGATACTTACGGATCCATTCATCCAGACTTTCAGGCGTGATTGAGTCGGCAAGCGAGCACCCCGCAGACAGATTAGGGAGCAAGACTTTCTTTTGTGGCGACAGGATCTTGGCGGTTTCAGCCATAAAATGGACACCGCAGAACACAATGATGTCGGCTGAAGTTTTGGCGGCCTCGATCGAAAGCCCGAGGGAATCCCCGACGTGATCCGCGAGGTCCTGAATTTCAGGTATTTGATAATTGTGGGCAAGAATCACCGCATTCTTTTTCTTTGCCAACTCACGGATCTTCTCAATCAGTTCTTGTTGAGGTGGTGAAGCGACGGCGGACATTTGCGCGCTTTCCTTTGATGAAAGTCGTTCTGCCGTCACGTATGGAAAAGAAGTTTCTTTTATTCGGAGCGAGGGGTAGTCAGCCGTCGCTTCCTTGGTGGGGATGTCCTCACGCTATCAAGCCGATTCGACAAATGAAGGAAATGTCTGGACCACATCCGAAAGAACCAACCGATCTCGTAGTGCCTCTCAACCATGGGACGACGCTACGGGCGTTTCGTCAGATGTGCATTCCTTGGACAGTAGCCTTTTTCCTTGCTGCCATGCTGCTGGTTCGTACGGCACTCTTGGTGGCTCGCTACCATGTCAATGTTCCGTATCTCGACCAATGGTGGCTGTTGCCGGTGATCCTTCGCGATCGCGAAGCAGGGAGCCTTCCTTGGGGCTATCTCTGGCATCAAAATGCCGAGCATCGGTTGTTTTTTCCGAAATTAATCATGGTCTGGCTTGCCCGCTATTCGGGGTGGAATTTGCGTTGGGAGTTGGTCGCGAATTTTGTGATCGCCGGACTAACCACAATCCTGATGTCGTGCGAGTTCTGGAGCAGGCAGCGCGAACTGGGCCAGAAGCTCTGGCCTTGGTTTCTACCCATCGCTTCCGCATCCATTTTCACTCTTGCAGCGTACGAAAACTGGATCTGGTCTTGGCAGTTGCCCTATTTTCTGGTGGTTTTGTGCTCAGTGATCTCCACCGGTTGCATCGCCCGCACTTATCTATCGCCTCTGCTCTTGGTTGCCGGAGCGACGGCGGCGGCAATCGCAACGTTTTCGTTCGCTACGGGAGCCGCGGTGTGGTTTGCATCAGCAATCACCATGCTGTGCCTGCCCATGCCGTCTGAGCAGAAGCGTCGCTTGCTCCTACTCTGGATCCTTTGCGCAAGCGCTTGCTTTAGCGGGTATCTCATCGGCTACGAGTTTCTCCGATGGAATGATCCGGTCGCGGCGGTTTTTTCGCTCGGGCACTTCCTTGGTTACATCTGTACCTACCTTGGCGCGGCACTTGTTCCAACCCACTGGGTCTATCCCGCCGCAGTTCTCGGTTTGGCTTATCTTGTGTTGGGGACAGCGATTATTCTTCACATTGGCCGCAAAAGGAATGTTGCCCAAGCTTACGCCCCCTTCCTTGGATGGTGGGCTTTCTCTGTTGGTGCTGCCTTTCTGACCGCGGTCGGGCGCTCCAATGTGCATGACTGGACCCAAGCGATGACCCCGCGCTACATTACGTACTCTTTGGTGGGTTGGATCGGCCTTTTCGCAATGGGTGTTATTGGGGTGCTTAGTAGTGAACTGCGACGGGGCACCTCGCGGGCCAGCGCCATCGTTCTGGCAATATTCGTGGTCGATATATTAGGAATGTCCTTGTACGGGGAGCGAGGCCTTGTCGGCATGAGCCAACAAATGAGGGATGGAGCGATGGAGCTTCAAGAGCTCAAAGATTTGGGGAAGCTCCGCAAGATCTACGCCGAGCCAGTCCAGCTCCGCGATGAGTTTGGCCCTCAACTCAAGGCACATCGGCTCTGCCTGTTCAAAGAATCCCCGCGGGATACCACGTCGTCTACCGTGCGGGAGCCTATTCGTCTTCCCTTACGGTAGCGGACAATGTGAATCCGTTTTCCCAGAACGAAAGGTTTGCAGCGAAGATCGCCCCCGAATCGGAAGAGAGCTTTCGAAACAAGCGCAACGTCTTGTCCTGCTTCGGATTAGGAAGCCAACTCTAAAGCCACCATCGCAACATGTCCGCCGAAACCGAGAGAAAACTTCATAAATCGCTGAATACGTACGTCCTCTCCTGCTGGCCGGGGAAAACGAAGCTGAAATTCCGGATCTGGCTCATCCAACCCAAGGGTGGGAGGAACAAAATGATCGCCCATCGCAGCAAGTGTAAGCGCTAACTCGACACTTCCACTGGCCCCAAGTAAATGACCGATGTGGGCCTTCAAGCTCGAGACATACGGACAACTGTCTCCGAACACTCGCTCGATGACTTGTGCCTCTGCTTGGTCGTTGAGAGGAGTACCCGTTCCGTGAGCATTGATATATTCAACGTCGCGTGGTTGCCAACCTGCACGTCTGAGGGTCTGCCGGAGGGCGAATTCTGCCGTTTCCCCCGAAGGTTCAACGGCCGTGATGTGATAGGCCTCGGAACGGTAATCCCAGCCGACAAGGTAGGCAAGCGGTTGAACTCCGCGAGCCTGAGCATGACCCTCAGATTCCACAATGAAGGCTGCCGCACCTTCACCGGCATTGAAACCGCTTCGGTTCCGATGAAATGGGCGGGTCCGTTCTGGCGATAGAGCTCCCATGTTCAAGAAACCGGCCAAATTCATCACATTTGCCGTATACTCGGCACTACCGGCCAAAACAACGTCAGCCACGCCCTCCCGGATTAAGTTTGCAGCCATGATGAGCGAAATTACCCCAGTGGCGCAAGCCAAGGGAGTGGCCATCACCGGTCCGCTGAAACCTTTCTTTTGGGCCATCCATCGCCCGGCGGTTTCGGCTGAGAATGCCTTGAGCCATTCCCCGCTGTCTACCAGCGGTGAAGGGGAGCTGCTGAGCATTTGCGAGTGAGCGTAAAGGTAGGTTCGCAGGAAACCTTTGCTGCTGCTCAGAGTAGAAGCAACACGGCTAACATTCGCTGGAGGACACGAATCGAGTTGGGCGTGGCGCCATGCTTCCCAACTGACTGCAAAACCGTAACCCAGTCCGGGCTCGATCTCAGCCAGTCTCGCCTGAGCGCCATCCAATTGCGCTAACGCCTCCGCAGCGAATTCACGAAACTCATCATGGATTCGCCCGTACCAGATGGGCTGCCCAAGACCAAGGTCGGTCAGTTGCAATCCCGTCTTCCCCTCGCGCAAAGAGCGAACTATGCTCGAAGGAGTGCAACCGATCGGCGATGCGACTGCGTATCCAGTAATTGCAATCCGGTTACTCACAACAAGTGGCTCGCTGCCATGAAGGTTAGAATCTCCGCAATTGAAAACGACAGGGACCTGTCCTCGCCTGTCTATTGCGGAAAAAAAAGAGTGGTGGAGGTAAGGGGATTCGAACCCCTGACCTATACGTTGCGAACGTATCGCTCTCCCAACTGAGCTATACCCCCACCTTACTGGGCACTGCTCAATACTAAAAAGGGAGGCCCGTTATTCACTTGAGCGACATGAGGCGTGATTGTGCTCGACCGCATCTTTACCTTTTAGTTAGAGTGCTGAATCCGGTTTTCGGCGTATTGTGTCTCAGATCTCATCGAATTCCTAAGTTTGTTAAGTTCATGACCCTGCAGGCGTGGACCGTTGCTCTGGCACATTCGTAGGCTCATAGTCCGGCACAAGGCTTTTGAGCAGTTTTCGGATTTCCGCCGAGTTCGCTTCGTGAGCCGCTTTTCTGAGTTGGTTCAGCGTTTCCCACAGGGTGGAACAATCGACAACATCTGGCTCTGTGATAAATAGTTTCCCAATGTCGGTGCGTTTCACATTTTCGCCCGCGGTGAGAAGTTCTTCGTGGAGTTTCTCACCGGGGCGCAAACCCGTAAACTTGATAGGAATTTCGACCTCGGGGTCAAATCCACTCAACTTAATCAGGCGCCGTGCAAGGTCCAGAATCTTGACTGGCTTTCCCATGTCGAGCAGGTAAAGCCGGCGCTGCTCATTCATAGCACCTGCCTGGATGACCAACGCGACCGCCTCAGGGATCGTCATAAAGAAGCGAGTTACGTCAGGATGCGTGAGCGTCAGTGGGCCACCTTGGGCGATTTGCCGCCTGAAAAGTGGAACCACACTGCCGCGACTTCCTAACACATTGCCAAACCGAACAGCCACAAACTGTGTTTTGGATTCGTTTGCCAGACAAAAGATGAGCATTTCCGCGACCCGCTTTGTGGCTCCCATAACATTCGTAGGGCGGACCGCCTTGTCTGAAGAGATGAGGATGAACTTCTTTGCCCCGAATTCGTGAGCAGCTCGAGCAACGTTCAGTGTCCCGAAGATATTGTTCTTCACTGCTTCGTCGGGATCGTATTCCATGAGAGGTACATGCTTGTGTGCAGCCGCGTGAAAGATGATGCTTGGTCGAGTGCGTTCAAATGTTAGAAAGACTTTTCGCTCGTCGCGAATATCTCCGATAACAGCCTCCACACGTCCATCGCCGTATTGGCCGTTGAGCTCGGTGAGAATCTCGTAAATTGAGTTCTCGCCGTGCCCGAAAAGGATAAGCCGTTTGACACCAAGGCGTAAAATTTGCCGACACAATTCGCTTCCGATAGAGCCTCCCGCGCCAGTGACCAGTACCGTCTCGTCCGCAAGGTAGTTCTTTTCCGGCGGGAGTTCGAGCTCCACTTCCTCTCGTTCCAAAAGGTCCTCAATTTCAACCGGACGGATGCGGCTAAGTGACACACGCCCAGCGAGTACGTCGTGGACAGAGGGGAGAATTTTGAAGCTTACGTGCTCATGCTCGCATAAAGTGACAATTTCATTGAGGCGGCCTGGACGAATTCCTGGGATTGCAACCAAGACCTCGTCGATATCAAAACGCTCAATCAGCTCAGGCAGCTGCTCGATCGTTCCGGCAACCGGAAGCCCGTGGATGAGGCGATTCAGCTTAGTGGGATCATCATCAACAAATGCAACCGGCAGGTAGTTTGGCGATGTTCGCATCTGCCGAGCTACGGCTTCGCCCGCATCGCCTGCCCCAACAATGAGTACTCGCCGCAGGTTATCACTTTGCCGTCGTCTGAGAATCCCCGAATGGAGGATGCGTTGGACCACGCGAACCCCACCTACAAAAATCATGGTGAGTGCCCACTCAATAATGAGAATGGCTAATGAGATTCGCTGGACGCGTTCTTCATGGGCATAAAGCCATGAAACTGCCGGGATCAACGGCACCAACATCCCGTTAATAGCTGTAAGAATGAGGGTTCCCAGAGTGGTTGCGGTGAAAATATTCACGACGTCTGTCGTGCTTGCGTAGCGAGGAATGGTGCGATAGACGTTGAAACGCCAAAACAAGACAATGCGCACCAGCACAAAAAATGGGATCGCAACGAGAAATTGATGGAAGTAGAGTTTGCGGATATCAAAGTTGAAGCGCAGGGCGAAGGCACCGTACAGAGCCAGCGTCACGAGGAGAGCGTCCAACGCCACGGTTCCGAGCAGCTTCCACGTGGGTCCAAACTTCTGAGTTTTAGGTGATTCGTTTTTCACGGTTGAGATCTTATCCTCAAACTGCATTCGTCGCCACAAAACAGCGAGTCACACGTCTTTTGCAATCAGCGAAAATAGCACATATACAGAAAAGGAAGCCGCAATGGGATATTTAGAGGACGTACTCAATAAACTTCCGACGCTCACAAAAGGGCAACCTGAGTTTGAGCAGGCAGTTCGCGAAGTGCTTGAGAGTCTGCGCTTGGTCGTGGAAAGCGATCCCGCTTACCGCAAATACGCAGTTCTGGAGCGCTTGCTTGTCCCGGATCGCATCATTGTTTTTCGGGTGGCGTGGCTCGACGATCATCAGCAGATTCATGTGAACCGGGGATACCGGGTCCAATACAATAATGCGATCGGTCCCTACAAAGGCGGCTTACGGTTCCACCCGACGGTTTACTTGGGGGTTCTCAAGTTTTTAGCGTTTGAGCAGGTGTTTAAAAATGCATTGACCACGCTGCCCATGGGGGGAGCAAAAGGAGGCTCGGATTTTGATCCCCATGGTCGCTCAGAAAGAGAAATTATGCGCTTCTGTCAGGCCTTTATGACGGAGCTATTCCGGCATATTGGGCCAGACACAGACGTACCAGCCGGGGACATTGGCGTCGGTGCACGTGAGATTGGTTACCTGTATGGCCAGTATAAGCGCCTTGTGAATGAGGTTACAGGTGTTTTGACAGGTAAAGGGGCAGACTGGGGAGGGTCGTACATTCGCCCCGAAGCGACTGGTTACGGGCTTGTGTACTTTGCTGCTGAGATGCTCGCGACGCGCGGCGACGATTTGGCAAACAAAGTTTGCACTGTCTCCGGGTCAGGCAACGTCGCCCAGTACACGGTGGAGCAGCTTCTGAAATATGGGGCAAAACCCGTCACTCTGAGCGACTCCTCCGGCATGATTTATGATGCCGATGGGATTGACCACGAAAAGCTCGCGTTTGTGAAGGAACTGAAAAACGTCCGTCGTGGACGGTTACGCGAATACGTGGAGCGTTTCCCCAAGGCCCAGTACTATGAAAAGAAACGGCCGTGGTGGGTTCCGTGTGATTGTGCCTTCCCGTGCGCAACCGAAAATGAGCTCGATGGGAACGATGCACAGGAGCTCCTGAAGAATGGCTGCAGTCTCGTGGCGGAAGGAGCCAATATGCCTTCAACCCCGGAGGCGGTGGACCGGTTTCTTATGAACCGAATCCTGTATGCGCCGGGGAAAGCCGCAAACGCCGGTGGCGTGGCAGTGTCCGGTCTCGAAATGTCGCAGAACGCTCAACATCTGCAGTGGACAAGCGAGGAAGTTGATGCGCGCCTAAAACTGATCATGCATGCAATCCACACGCAGGTCCGTAACACTGCCGAAGAATTCGGAGAGCCGTGGAATTACGTTTTAGGCGCAAATATCGTCGGCTTCCGCAAAGTCGCTAAAGCAATGATCGAGCAGGGTGTGTGGTAACACGAACAAGCTGGCCCAATGTTCTGTGACCAGAGGACGCTCTGCCGATGTTGTGAGAAAGGGCTTGTTGTCCCACACAGCGCAAAGAGGGCACCACAACCTTCCACTCGCGAGATGGTCGAAAGCGCTTAGGGGTGCGGCGCCGGGTAGCGGGGAGGAGTACGCTTCACGTTTGTCTGCGGTGCTGCAAGCAGTACAAATCTCTGATCCCGAAAGACCTCTTCCCAGCCGCTTTGGAGAAGGGGAGTCGTAAGTGAGTCGGAGGGCGATACAATTGCCAAAGTCACACCAAGGTCGGCCAGCATGTGCGGTTTAGTCGCAACAGTGGAGGAGAGGATTTTGTTTCGCTCCGCGGACCAAGGAATGACCATCGTTGTCTCCATATTGTATGGAATTTGTCGCGACAATCCGGCCAGATACGGGGTCCAAAAAGGATCGTAGGTGATAAAAACCTGATCGGGAGGCAAAGTGCGCAAGGCTTCACACAATGCTGCCACATCGCGCGGGATGATGCAGAGCGGTTGAATGTTGGGCAATTCCCGGGTGAAGAAGACCGCTTGGTCTATAGCGGCGGTCAGGATCAAGATTTTCAGCCATCGTGGGATGTTGCCCCGGTTGCGCCGAGTAACGTAAACACAGCGGACAGCAATGGCCCCTAAGGCCATGGAAAGATACCCACGGTTGAAATGGTGGGGTTGAATCGCTTAACTACCGAGAACCCAGAATTGACCCAGAAACATGAGCTGGCTAACGACGATGATCGCGAGAAGGCGCCATCTTGGCGAAATCCAGACGGCGCGGCGTGTTGCACGGGTCATGAAACTCCACAGGAAAAACCAGCCGAAAGGGCTAAGTAAGCAAAGCAATTGAAACGGGGTAGGTGGTGGTGCCAAGGGCACCCGGTGCATTCTTCCAAGTTCGCGTAGGACATCCCACTGTCCAAGAAATGGGCCGTAATATCCCAACCCAATGGCCATCACGAGAGACCAGCCAACCAACTGACGTAAGAGATCTCGGCGTGGGATCCCTTGTGGGACAAGAACACGTGACAGGAGCCACAGCCACACGGGTACGCTTAAGCTCACTGCTGGAAAGGGATTGGAAAACCACGTCAGGAGATGGAGGAGGAGGGCTGTTCGAAATTTTCCGACGAGAAGTGCTGCAAATGCCCCCAGTACGAGAGCATGATACGTTGCTTCGAGCGGATAGACCACGTTTTGAGCGAGATACGGAAGCCACCAGTATAGAGCCCCCATGCTTCGCTGTACGTAAAGAGGCCACTCCGTGAGCCCTTCGATCCCCGCTGTCCGAATGGCTTCACGCACAGCGCCAAAAGAAAACCAACCTCCCCCGAAAACACATGCAAAGAGCAGCCACCGACTCCACAGCTTTGAAGGGGCCAAGCGCTTTGCCAAAACCCATAAGGCAGCACCGGAGCCAGCAGCACCGAATACCCTAAGAAATTCGAACGAGAGGGAGAGGCCGATGATCTTAGCGATCCATGCGGCGACAGTTAAAGGTAGCTGCAATAAAACCGGTGGCGCTGGCCAAAAGAGCGAAAATGGATACTCATACGTAAACCCGTTGCCAGTGCGCCAAATTGCCTGAATGAGGGAGAAATACACATATTGATCAAGGCCTTGTGGCCCGCCCCCAAATACGCCTGATTCGCTATGCAGGCGAGGGACCAACTGGAGGATTGCCCCAACAATCAAGCCAAACCCTCCACCTGCCATAGCCCCTTGAAGCGCAGGGGAGGCGTCGGAGACACGTAGCGAAACCTTTCGAATAGACGGTTTCGCTAAAGTAACCACTCCACGCCGTTGAAACTGTTTGATTGGGAAACGCACTGCAAATGCAGGTATAGTCAGCGAAACGTGGTGTCAACGAATGGCGATAGAGTGTAAAAGAGCAGTTGCGTTTCTCACGCGCTGGAAACTCGGGTGACGGAACATGCGAGTGGGATACCTATTTATTGTCATTGCTTCGTTCTTTTGGGGAATCAGCGGGATTTTCGCGAAGCACCTCTTCCAAGGCGGAAGTGCGACGCCGCTGCTTGTCTCCCACACTCGAGTGATCGTGGGCTGGCTCAGTTTTCTTGTCTACCTCAGCGTATGCTGTCCCGGCAAGTTACGCGTTTCGCTCACAGATCTGTGGCGCTTTGCTCTTCTGGGCGTCATCGGCGTGGCAGGTGCAAATTTTGGCCTCTACTTTGCAATTTCCCATATGGACGCAGCGGTTGCGGACGTAATTCAGTTTACCGCTCCTGTTATGGTTGCGGTGTGGATGGTTGTGCGTGGTTTTGAGCGAATGGATCTCCGCAGGGCTTTCGCGCTTCTTCTTAGCGTGATTGGGGTCATGTGTGCGACGGGCGTGCTTGATCGAAACCCTAAGGTCACGTGGCTTGGCTTTGCTTCGGCAGCAGGTTCCGCGTTCGCCTACGCTTTTTTGATGATTTGGGGCAAACATCTTTCTGCACGGTATTCGCAGGCAACGATGCTTCACTGGGCGTTCTTTGTAACTGCGCTCTTCTGGTGTGCTTGGAATTCTCCCGCTCAGCTCGTTTCCGCCGTGGGAAACTGGCCGGTAGCATGGCAACTTGCTGTGCTTGGATTGACCTCGGTGACCGTTCCGTACGCCTGCTTCTTTGCTGGACTACGACGCATTCCTGCCAGCACTGCCGCAATCATCAGCACGCTTGAGCCAGTTTTTATGGCTCTGCTTGGCTGGCTTATTTTAGGTGAACGTCTTGCCTTGTTTCAGTTGCTGGGCATTGCGTTCGTGGTCGGGGCCGTCATCCTTGTGGAGAAAGTGGAGTCAGCTACCACCGGCCGCGCGCCAGCAGAATCCCCTGAACAATGTTCTTAAAGGTTTCGGCAAGGCTCCCCGCCTGCTCACTTAGGAACTCCGATCGGCAGAACGGCGAGTGGGACTTCATTCGGGGGAAGCGCAAGAACCTTGCTCACGCGGTCGTCCTCAAATGCTCCGACAATGACCGTCCCCAGCCCGAGAGCCGTCGCTTGCAAATAAACGTTCTGAGCCACATGGCCGATTTCCATGTGGACATATTGCCTGCCCCGAGCCCCGTAGCGTTTAGTGGTTCGCTCATAAATGGCTGATAAGGCAATGCTAAGCGGCGCGTTTTTGACCCACTCCTGCCCCAAGCATGCGGAGGCGAGTGCGGAGCGAACGTCGCCTTTTTGGTGCAAAATGAGACTATGCTGGGCTGGATCATAGCGATAAACCCCCGGAGCAAGCCCAGGAACCTCCCCAGCCACAAGATAGGTTTCTAACGGGTAGGTCGCTCCGGCGGAGGGCGCAGCTCGAAAACCTTCCTTACCGGTAATCCCTTGGGCACACCACAGGAGTTGTGCGACGTCCTCCAAGGTCACACTCGCAGTCGTAAACTCCCGGATGGAACGCCGTTTGGCAATGGCTTCCTCAACCGACATTTTCCCGATCGTGCGGGGTGCAGCAAGCTTGATCATGGGCGAGTTACCTCCTTGGGAAACTGATCCAGAAACAGTGGCTGCGTAAATTGAGGCACTGCTAAGCAAAGCCAGTATCCAACCAACTGAAACGAGCGGACGCATTGTTCAACCTCCCATCCGCCACAAGGCGTTTTCTAATCACCCCACCGCAAAGCATAGCGATCCACGAAGATATTTTTCAACCCCAGTGATGCGGCATAGTCCACCACCTTCCTGTACTCCCCAGAAGTGATCGGGCGCTGAAGCTCGCTAAACGCTGCTGCGCGGTAAGCTGGATGATACTGAGCCATCAGGTTCACAGTGACATCGGGTCCAAGTGTCTGGCGAATCCACCGCAACGTTTCAAAGCTTCCTGAGAGGTCGTTGGGGAGGACCAAATGTCGGATAAGCACACCTCGCCGGGCAACGCCAGCCTCGTCAACCTCGAGTGCGCCGACTTGTCGGTACATCTCCACAATGGCCGCACGTGCGCACGATACATAATCGGGGGGAGCGCCAAACCGGTGGGCAGTGTCGTCATCCGCGTATTTCAGATCGGGCAGGTAAATATCCACAACGTTTTCCAAAAGCTGCAGCACTTCGAGGGAGTCATAAGCGTTCGTGTTGTACACGATAGGCAGCCTAAGCCCATTTTGCTGCGCTATCCCAATCGCCTCAACGATGCCATTCACGTTGTGAGTGGGCGAAACGAGGTTCACGTTGTGGCAGCCCAGTGATTGTACGTGAAGCATCGCTTCAGCAATGACTTCGGGAGGCTTTTCGTGACGTGTTGCGAGCTGGTGGTCCTGGCTGATATCTGCATTCTGGCAATAAACACAATGCAGGTTGCAGTGGCCAAAGAATAGAGTCCCTGAGCCCCGTGAGCCCGACAGACAGGCTTCTTCACCGTGGTGGGGACCATAACTCATTAGACTTGGCCATGATCCGCCTCCACAATTGCCGCGTTCGCCCTCCAGCCGATTCACGCCGCAACGCCGCGGGCAAAGTGTACAGTTTTGTGCAAGGGAATGAAGCGCAGCGATGCGTTCGCTCATGCTTCTGTTCTGTGGTGCGCGCGGTCTCATGGGTCCTACGTCGCATATCAGCTTGGTTGAGTGAAAACCGCAACGCCTAAAGAAAGGGGTACAACGAGTTGTTCTTATTGGGGGATGGTGGGCGATAGTGGATTCGAACCACTGACCTCCACGATGTCAACGTGGCACTCTAACCAACTGAGCTAATCGCCCACAACCGTACTGAAATTCTGCGAACTTTTTACTTGGAGAAAGTCTGGCTTATTCATCTGAATGGTTGAGCGAATGGGGAACAACTCGAAGTGCCTGATTGTTGCTTGATTTGGCAGTTTAAGGGGACCTCGCCATGATCCAACTCTACGATAGAAGAAGCTCCTTCCAGCGAAGAATGCTTTATGAACAGGAATTGGCAAACTTGCCCTCACATGCCTCTCCGCTTATTGTGGTTAAAACTAAAAGTATTGCGCGCACCGTTGCGCGGAAAATCGCTCGATCGTACGGGCGAGGGCTGACCCAATTCGTATTGTCTCTTAAAGAATTTGAAGACAGACTCCTCGAAGGGGCAGAGGAGAAACCAATCGACCCACCCCAATTAGCTATCTGGATTCGGGAGCTCTTTAAGCATCAGCCTGATATGTTTTCTGCATTGAATCAGGTGTCTGGCGCTCCATTCCCACTTCTCGCCCATGGCATGCTGCGCCGGTTATCACAGGAAATAATGGAGCTCTTGTCAGGCGATGACTCCGTGTCCCACGACAATTCGAGTGACCTCATCCCCCTCAAGAATCTCGCAGAGCTTGTGCGAGAGCAACTTGCTAAGACAGGAATAGAATTACGTCCTGCCTTATTGAAACGACGTGCCGAGAAGCTAACGAACGAAGAGTTGCTCGGGGTTGTCTCGCCCGCTTCAAGGATTGTCTTTGATTTTTTTGATAGTTTCGATCCATGGCTCTGGCGATTGTTCGAGCGTGTAAGCACCCTTCCCATTTCCTTCGAAGTTCTGCTCGATTTCGATCCAGCCGAAGAAGCGAGTAAGTTCCCACATCTTGCACGCATTTGGGACGACTTGCTTCGCCTTTCCCATTCTCAGGGAGCCCCATCAGGACGCGTCTCTCTCGAACCAATTATCGAGCCCCAGCCCATTATTGAGTGCTACTGCGCGAACTCTCGCGAGGAAGAAGTCCGCGCAATCGCCGAGTATCTCCGAGCCGAGCTGGACAGGCATAGCGAAGGAGTCTTCCCATTTGAGGAATACATGGTGTGCTTTCCAAACCTCGCGGAATACGCACCGCTCGTTAGGAGCGTCTTTCGCGAGGTCGGCGTGCCTTATCATCTTGCCCGATGGCGGGAGTTTCAGGGTTCGGCAATGTGGCATACCCTTCAGCTTCTCGCAGAAATTGCAGGGGATCCGATGAGCAAAGGTGAAACCCAGGAAGCAATCGAGGCACTCCTGCGTCTGCGCATTGTCCTCGGGGAGTTTTGGACTACATCACCAGTCGGGCTTTTTAGGCGGTGCGCCAATTTCGTTGGCAGGTGGGATGACCTAAACGGCTTTTGCGAGCGGCTAAGCAAGCAGCTCGCTGCTGCAGGTAGGCAGGCGTCTGAGAACGAGGATGAAGAAGACGATGGTGGTACCGGGCCCAGCGGCTTCTTCAAAGATGAGACGAACCGTCACCGCGTCTCCGAACTTTTGGAAGCGCTGAACGACCTCAACAACTGGCTTGCGGAGTTGCGCAAAGAACGGACTTTTGAAGAGTGGGAGCATCTACTTACCGGGCGTTTTCTACCCATCGCAGCGGCGGCGCCGAAAAACCTCGGTGGGTACGCGCCCAGTGGATCGCACATTTGGCAAGGTCTTTCTGTCGAAAGTTTCTGGTATTTCCGTGAAAGTGTGCGCCAATTTCTTCGCCTTTTGAGTCGTTTGCGCAGTGTTTACACCCAAGTGACAGATAAAATGGGGCTGCATACCGACGACGGAAACAGCGCTCGCCTTCGTTTTCCTGAGCTCATCGAGCTTGTGGATTTCATTGGTCGCGAAGAGCGAGTTGCCGATCGCACGCAGTACGTGGGTGGCTTTCCTGTCGTTGGAGCTTTCGAAGTGGTAGCAAACGCCCCACGGGTTCTCATAGTGGGGGGACTGGTAGAAACCGAATTCCCTTCGTCTCCCACGAATGTCTTGAGCGTTTGGAGTCGCGCAGTTCTTGCCCAACGGTGCGAGGAGCATTTGTCGAGTCAACGGTATCTTTTCAGTAAGTTTCTCAAGAATCCTCGCGACCGTGTGATTTTGTTCTGGCCACGGTTCAGGGAGCACGATGAAGAATTTGTCCCGTCTCAGTTTCTGGCAGACTATGACCTTATTGCTAGTGCGAGGAGTGTGGAAGAGCTTAAAAAAGAACTCCGAGCACGCTCGGTTGGAGTGAGAGAGTCGGCCCTATCTGCGGATTTAAGGGGAGAAAACTTACTAAAGAAAGTTGTTCGCAATGTGGCGGTTGCAAGCGTGGCGGAGCAAACACGGCAGGGAAGTGTGGAAAGCATTTTTCATTCGCGAATCCTCGACCGCGAGCTTGTGGAGAGGCTCGCGAACGCGGCAAGAACCCATCGATTTAGTCCTTCCTCGTTAACATGGCTCAGTAAGTGCCCCCGCCAATTCTTCTTTCGGCGAGTCCTCCGTGTGGAGCGTACGGTTTTAGAGGAAGACGTGCGACAAAGTTATTTTATCGGCAACGTTGTTCACCGGGCGCTTGCTAACTTTGTGATGAATTGGGACTGGGATGTAGATCCGACCATTCAGGATGAACAAAAGGCTATGGAGTTGCTGGAGACTTCCCTCCGTCAGATTGCTCAAGAGGAGTCGCTCTCAGATTTCGATATTGCTCTACTGCGCCTTGAGTTGCTCGGTGAGGACGCTTGGGCTGAAGAGAGCAGGAATCTTGGCTATCTTGGAGCTTTCCTGAAAGCTGAGCAGCAACTTCGAGCCGAAAGAAATGCTCGGATTGAGTCGGTCTGCGTGGAGCAGCCTTTTCCGGGTCCTGCAAGTGACCAGAAGCATGCTCTGCCCGAGCTGAGCGGCGAACTTTCCTTGAACGACACTCCAGGGTGTCTTGTCGACAGGATTCTCGTATCGGGGCGCATTGACCGCGTGGACAAAGTGCATACAGACAAGGCCACCTACTGGTTGGTCGTCGATTACAAGACGAGCTCAAGAGTTCCACCAACTGCTGACATGCGAAACGGTTTAGAGCTACAGATACCAGTTTACGTTCTCGTGCTGATGCAAAGTGGGTGGCCGTGTGACGGTGGCTATTTTTATAAGCTGGCACGCGATCGAGGCGACACCTTTGAAACGTACTTTATCCCCAAATCCGTGCTCGAGGGGTTGGGCAGGAACAGACAGAAAACCCATGGAGTGGAAGACAAAGAGTTTGAAGATGGCTTGAGTTCAACGAAGAGACGCCTCGCCGAGATTGTTGGGTGGTTGTATCAAGGTTTGTTTTATCCCGACTCCACGGCCGATAAAGCGTGTAAGAATTGTGCTTACCGATACAAAATTTGCCGACTCACTCGGCAAGAGTTGGCGAGAATCAAGTTGAGCGGAGCGTCGGGAGAGTGACGTACGATCAGAGCAATACATTGCGAGAGATTCGTAACTACCTAAAGTGGCTTCGTCGCTTAGGATTCGAGATTTGGTTGAATCGCGATGAGGGTAGCCATGTACCCGCACAGGCATTAGGGGAGTTGGCTACGACCGAAAACGGGGACGCAATCGTCGAGACAAAAGTGCAACGTCTTCAAAAACTCTCAGAGCAAGTTGCGGCGTGCCGCCGGTGCCAGATCGGCCATACACGCACAAATCCGGTATTTGGTGTCGGCAACCCCAATGCGGATCTTGTCTTTATTGGTGAAGCGCCGGGGGCAAACGAAGATGCCCAAGGCGTACCCTTTGTCGGCGCTGCGGGGAACCTCCTGACCCAGGAACTTCGAAAACACGGCATTTCCCGCGAAGAGGTCTACATCTGCAACATTTTGAAATGTCGTCCACCGAACAACCGGGATCCATTTCCCGATGAAATCCTTAACTGCGAGCCCTACCTGAAACAGCAGCTTTCCATAATTGCACCAAAGATGCTCTGTGGGTTGGGCCGATTTGCGGTAGGAACTCTTCTCAAACGTCCCATTCCCATCATGAAGCTTCGAGGGACTTGGGAAAGCTACGAAGGCATTCCGCTCTTCATTTGTCTGCACCCGGCCGCAGTGCTCCACCAGCCGCAGAATCGCCATTTCTTTGAGATCGACATCGCGGCTCTCGCTGAGGCCTACCATGCCCGCCATACACGCTTGCCTAAATCGAAATGACGCGTTTCGGTCGGCATACCACAATGGCCCCAACAGGAAATCGTTAGGCTGACGAGGAGGTTTCGGGCGAGTCTGTCTCGTCGGTAGTTCCTTCAGATTGCTCGAGCGGAACGCCAAAGACGTAATGAAGGAAGTAGTAGCTCACTGGCACGCCGAGCAGCATTCCCCAAAGACCAAAGAAATGGTGACCGACGAACAAGATAATCAGCACGATGACAGGATTCAGCTTCAAGTGATGCCCGTAAATTAGTGGGTTTAGGATGTACGCTTCCACAAGGTGAATCACGGTGACCACGATAATAACCAATGCGGCCATTTTATAGCCGCCGACGTTCAGGGCCACCAAAACAGCCGGTGTGGTTGAGATAAACACGCCCAGCACTGGGATGAAGCTGAAGAAGAAAACGATCGTTGAGAGTAGGACGACTTTTGGAAGGCCAATAATGACAAAACCCAGGGCAGTCAGGACGGTGTTGGTAACGGCAATCATGGCCTGTGCACGGAATGCCCGGGCGACGACCGATGCAAAATTCACCACAGGTTCGGCGCTTTCCTTGTAGAATTCGTGCAAGCGCGACTGTTCGAACCGTTTAAGTTCGTGGGTGAGACGCGAGAGATCGAGTATAATGAGGAAACTAAACAAGAGTGAAAGCAGAACGGTCGAGACCGTTTTGAGGGCAATCGTCGCTGACTTCTCCAAAATGGGGCGAATTTGAACACTCAACTCGCTGAGATAAGCGGCCAGCGATTCCTTGTCCACGCGGTCCAACAGCGGACTAAGCGTTGGGTATTTGCCCGCGAGGTCATCACGTAGCGAAAGCAGCTTATCCTGAATAGAAGTGAGCTCCGCGGCCACGCCAGTTGCTTCGTTGATGATCTTAGGAATGGCGTAGTAAACCCACCCCCCAAGCCCGGCGAGGATCAGCAGGTAGATCGCTACGATAATCACTGTGCGCGGTAACCGCGTATTTTGCTGAAAGTAATTCACAACGGGTAGTGTGAAGCTGACCAGCAAGAAGGTCAGGAAGATCAGAGCAAAGAAATCCCGCAAAATATAGACCAGAAAAAAGATCGTTGCCCATATAAGGGCTCGGCGATTGATTCGGTAAAATTGATCCAATCGGAATTGCACGCCTTCTTTCTGCGGTAGCAGATCCAGCTACAGCAAGTGATTTTGTAGCCTGAGCTTCATCAGAGTTTCTGTCGCATAGAATCTGGCCATCAGGACGAAAGATGCTCATTGACCAATGCCTGAGAGCCCGCCTGTTTTGATTGGCGTGCGATGTAACTCAAGTCCTGATTCTCAAGTTGCAGAAATTGAATCGATGAGCGCTAAACGACACCTCCCCACACTTACTGGCAGGGACGCGCCACAAGTGCGCGTGACATACGCCCAGACAGACCGTATGGGTGTTGCCTATTACGCGAACTACTTTGTCTGGTTCGAAGTCGGCCGAACAGAATTGCTGCGATCTCTAGGCCAAAGTTATCGAGAATGGGAAGACGTGCACGGCGTTTATTTGCCAGTCGCCGAGTGCCATTGTGAGTATCGGCACAGCGCGCAGTACGATGATCTTTTGCGAATCGAAACCAGCGTTAGCGCGTTGTCCAAGGCCTCCATTACGTTTCGCTACCAAGTCGTTCGCGAAGCTGATGGACTGATCCTTGCTCAGGGTATGACTCGACATCCATTCGTGAATCGAGAGGGGAAGGTCGTCCGAATTGCAAACAAGTTGTTGCCGCAATGCTTTTCCTGATTTCTTCCGTTCGGAGTCGTCGTTGTTCGCAGACAACTATCCGCGACCTTCTCATTGATTTCTCGATGGCATTGCTGGTATCAACTCACAGGAACGCTGAGATCACTTAGGGAAATGAGGCAATGAGGCGGACAAGAGCTTTAACGATAGTGCTCATGCTAGTTTTTGCCGCGGTCAGCTACGGTGGTGGACTAATCCAGATCCCGAGAGGGGACTTTCTCGTACGTATCAACGGCGAGATCTCGCCGACTGAGATCGAAGCTGCATCGTCTGCCACACTGGCGAAACTTGGCAGCCTCGAACAGCCACGTTACCCAACCATTGTGTATTTCCGAGCGACAGAGACTGCATTGTATCTTGGGTTTGATTGCAGAGACACGACGGCAACTCCTGCTGTTGTCAGTGTTCGTGACAACAACGGGCCTGTCACACGAGATGATTCCGTGGAGTTAGTGATTGCCCCAACCCTCCAGGCAGAGAAAAATAATTACTTTCACTTCGCTGTGAATGCTGCGGGAGTCAGGTACTCGCGGGACATGGAGTTCGATCGGCCCGTGGAGGACTGGTCGGCCGCTGCCAAACCGAGCCCCACCGGCTGGCAGGCAGAGATGCTCATCCCCTTTACGTCAGTCCGTGGTCGTTTTGAAGTCCCCTACTGGCGAGGCAACGTCGGTAGAAACCGCGTGGCGCGCCCTAACGAACCCCAAGAGGTTTCCATTTGGAATCAGTGCGGTGTGACGATCCACAATTACAAAAAGTTTGGCTTCTTTAAGTTTGTTCGCGCACCAGAGCCTGAACAGGAAGACATCGAAAAGCTACTCCAGCAGCTCATGGAATTGCAGCGCTCAAGTGAGCCAGAGCCGCTTCTTCCGGTGCCAGTCATTCCACAAAACGATTCTGCCACGACCACGCCGAGCGAGTGAACAGGACCATCACCAAATGCGGCGGAGATACGTCTTTGATGTAGATTGATGCGTAAATTAGCCGATTAAGTGCGCAAAGAGGCCGGGACTGCCGCACTGCCTTTCACACTTCAATCAGTGGGGGAAGCAAACGCTCTCGCAATGGCCCACGAACGGGCCAGTCACGATGGGCGCGCTCGAAGCTATGCTCCTGCTAAAAGCTCATCCACTCGGACAAAGCGGTAGCCGCGACGCATGAGCTCATCCAAAAGTGCCCCAAGATGGTCATAAAGGTGATCACGGGTGCGGCCTGGCCCTGCCCCAATGTGCATGAGCAACAAAAACCCGTTGAGTCCATGCGGATCCGACTCTTCTTTTTGTAGCACGGAGCGCACCATCTCCACCGCAGGAACGAACTTGGGGTCGTTGTCTTCCATATAATCGGCGTGCGAGCGGGTTCCCGGAGTGTAATTGATAAGTACCATACCACGCTCTCGGGTCCACTGAGCGATTTCCTCAGTATAGTGCTCATAGGGCGGAATGAAAAAGCGAGCTTTCTCCCTTGGGATTCCAAACTTCTCGATTTCCTCAAGGTTTCGAGTCAGGTCCTCATCGAACTCTTTCCGAGAAATCAGCAGTTTGGGAGGTTTTTCCCAAGACGCATAGAGAGGATGTTTGTCCGAGTGCGGGCCCAGATAGTGTCCTTCATCTCGGATGCGTTCAATCAGCGGCCGAAATTCCGGGTTCCGGTAAAAATCGCCGATAAAGAAGAACGATGCTTTAATGTTTCGCTTTTTCAGCTCGTTGAGAATCGTGGTCCCGCCATCGGCGAAGTAGCCCCCTGTAAATTCGAGGGCGATAAGCTTCTTGTCAACCGGCCCCCGAATAATGCACCCGCGATCATATGTGAAGCTGGTTACGGTATGGTCTGTGCTCATCGTTCCCCTCTGTTTATGCGTGATTGTTCCCGTAGTGCTTGCATGAGTAAACGACGGGAGAGCAAGCAAGAGTGCAAAAAGCACCCACAAATCTTTGCGTTTTCCTCGCATCATTTGGTCACGCTTCTTTCACGAATCTCGCTCAGCGATACACGTTCTGTCCAGAGGCAAGCAAGGCCAACCCCGATGATTGGAAAGATCTGCAAAGCATGGCATACAAAAGCGTAGGCAAGGGCTCGGCTGTAGACAGTGTCAATCTTGAGTGTGAACATGCCAAAAATGATGCCGACCTCCATCAGGCCCCAGTAGCCCGGCGCTGCGGGAATGAGAATCGCTACGCACGTAATCACCGTGACGGCGATGCCTTGCATGAGGGTCATTTTCATTCCCGGAAAGCCATAAGCAAGAACGCTCATTGAAGCACCGACCAATACCCAAACCCCGATAGAGAGCAGCAATGTCCAAATAATCGCTTTCACGTCGAGGAGGGAACTGAACCCGCCTGCAAATGTATGAACCATTTGCGCAAGCCGTTCTCGCCATGCCTTCGGCAAAAACGGTACGCGTAATACAACAGCACAGAAAACTTCCCGAACCTTATTGAACAGGAAGCTTACCGCCACGACGAGCAAGATAGCACACATTGTGGCAAAACGAGCAGCGTAGTCCTGCAGCATTTGACCCGTGACCACGAACTTTCCGTAAGCAACTTGATCCGATGGGTTGAGCTGGAGGTTGGCGAAGGTCCACACCAGCAGCAGTAGTAGCGTAATACTGTCGAAAATTCGTTCGAGTACAATGGTGGCAAAAACACTTGTGAAGGGTAGCTTTTCACGTGCGGCAAGGACGTAGGCTCGGGCAAATTCACCTACTCGCCCCGGGTAAATGCTGTTGAGCGCAAACCCCGCCATCATCGGGGAGAAGAGGCGGCGCGAGCTGAATTGGCCGAGGGGCCGCATCAGATAGTGCCAGCGCACAGCTCGGAGCCACATGCTCAGGAACGTCAATACAAGAAAAGGAACGCTCCAGAGCCACTCAAAGGTTTTGAGCGCGCCCCAGAGGTCATTAAAATTCACCGGCCTCAGCGTCAGATAAAGAAAAAAGGCGCTGATCGCGAGTCCAACAACAAACTGAAATTTAGGGTTACGCATCATCCGGTGTACGCAAAGACACACAATCCATGCCTTGCAACAATAAGCAGACAGTTCGTCCGTGGTTTTTCTACTTGTACTTGAACTTCACTGCGATAGGTTTCTGCGTGGTCAAAGATCAAAGGTACAGGAGACGAGTCAAATGACGCTAATTCGCAGCATCAAAGCACGCGAGATTCTGGATTCGCGGGGAAATCCCACAGTTGAGGTTGACGTACTGTTGCGCGAGGGTGGTTTCGGTCGGGCTGCCGTACCTTCGGGTGCTTCGACCGGTGAGCAAGAGGCTCTTGAGCTTCGAGACGGCGATCCCAAGCGCTACCTCGGGAAAGGCGTTCTTAAGGCTGTTCAGAACGTCAACGAGAAGATTGCTCCTGCTCTCATTGATATGGATGCCACCGATCAAGTTGCAATTGATCAGCTGTTGATCGAAATGGACGGTACCGAGTCGAAGAAGAACCTCGGGGCCAATGCCATCCTTGGCGTCTCGCTGGCGGTGGCGAAAGCTGCAGCGGACGCGGTTGGGCTGCCGCTTTACCAATACCTTGGCGGTGTTCACGCCCGGACGTTGCCTGTCCCGCTCATGAACATCCTGAACGGCGGTGCCCACGCTGATAACACCGTCGACATTCAGGAGTTCATGATTGTACCCGCGGGTTTTGATTCGTTCCGCGATGCGATCCGCGCTGGGGCAGAAGTCTTCCACAGCCTAAAGAAAATTCTTAAGGGCAAGGGGCTAAACACTTCTGTTGGAGATGAGGGCGGATTTGCACCGAACCTCTCCACGGCTGAAGAAGTTTTGGATGTGATCGTCGAAGCAATCGAGGCGGCTGGCTACAAACCCGGCTCGCAGGTCGCAATCGCGCTCGATGCCGCAGCCTCCGAGTTTTTCGACGAGAACAAGAAGAAGTACGTCTGGAAGAAGAGCAGCAAGCAGGAGCTCTCGGGCGATGAGATCATCGCGTACTGGGAAAAACTTTGCGCGAAGTACCCAATCGTGTCGATCGAGGACGGCGCCGACGAGAACGATTGGGACACGTGGCAGAAGCTCACAGCAAAGCTGGGCGATTCGGTTCAGTTAGTCGGTGACGATATTTTTGTCACGAACACCCGAATTCTCAGCAAAGGCATTCAGAGTGGGGTTGCCAACTCCATCCTGATCAAGGTGAATCAGATTGGCACCCTCACGGAAACCCTTGCTGCCGTGGAAATGGCCAAGCGAGCCGCCTACACCTCCATTCTCTCGCATCGAAGTGGAGAAACAGAAGATTCAACCATCGCTGATATCGCCGTCGCTACGAACTGCGGCTTTATCAAAACAGGAAGCGCCAGCCGGAGTGATCGCTTGGCGAAGTATAACCAACTTCTCCGCATTGAGGAGGAGCTCGGAAAAGCTGCACAGTTCGCTGGGTTTGCGGCTTTCTCCTCGGTGAAGAAACCATTTCGCTTTGTGAAGTAGGACGTTATGCGCTGGCGGTTTATAGGCTGCATGGCGATTGTGGTGGCAATGGGGGCTGCGGTCGCAGCCCCCAAGGACCGCCTGCGTCCCGAGCCGAGTTCATCCGCGGGGCAAACTGCCCATGCGTCCCCCGGGCGCTCCAGCAACGGAAATCAGTCACGTCTTAAGGCCTCTTTGAGCAATTCGGGAGAAACGCGAACCATTTGTGAGCCAGTTGAGATCGCAGCCGATTTTCCTGCACGGCATGCAATCACTGAAGCCGGTATCGTAGTGGGATGTCGAATTGGTCGGAGTGTCGGTTGGTTCGAGAGTACCGAACACACGATGAGTTGGCGTCAGCCTACCTCGGGTGAAACGCACCATGTGCTCGTCGTGGTGCAGGAAAGGACGAGCGGGCGAACCATCCCTAATCTCCGAGTTGCCGTTGCCGTGCACGATACCGTGGGAAAAGAAGTGGTTTCCACAACTTCGCTGCGCATGCTTTGGGGAAGAAAGTTTCTGTATTATGGAGCGAATATTGCGATTTCTCATGGCATTGACAAGGTGAATGTCAGTGTTGCGATTGATCCACCGGTGGGCATGGGGCGTCGCGATTTTTACAGCGGAGCTCGGTTTCTTACGAAACCAGTCCACCTTGTGTTGAATGATGTTGCGGTCAGCGCTGCGGTTCCTGAGGACGAGAAGGAAACCACCCAAACTTTAGGCGGCTATGTTGCGCCCGGGCGCCATCCTCCAGTGGAGCCGACTCCGTACCCGGGCGCAAAGGGAAAACCGCAGTAATTTTCTATCCGATGGCGCGAAATAAGGCGCGCATTTGCAGGTATATGTTGGCGGACTTGAATGCTACTCCGTGCCGGGGTGGCGGAATTGGCAGACGCACCAGCTTGAGGGGCTGGCGGGAGCAATCCCGTCGGGGTTCAAATCCCCGTCCCGGCACCATTTTTTATTTGGTGGATGCCTGCAAACCCCTTGCGCTCTGCCTACTTTCCATGGATAGTTCAATCGGCTCAAACCTGAAGCCAGATCTCTAAGGGGATATGCTATGGCGGAAAGTCGTCGTCAAAGCCGAGCAGACCGTAGGCGAAGCTCTGGAACGCCGCCGATGGGAGAGGAGCGCCGACGAGGCTTACCTCCAGAAGTAAGAGTATGGTCTCAGCTCGTTGGGGGCGAGCTACAGGTTTTTGTGCTCGACGCCGTGGGGGCAGACAACTGTGCCATTGCGAAGCGATCCATTCAAGAGCATCTACAAAATCATCCTGCGGCCTCCACCGTGGTGTTCGATCTGCAAAAGGTTCCGTATATCGATACCCCCGGTATCGCGATGCTTTTTGAGCTAAAAAAGCAGCTCTCCCAGTTGGGCAAGACGGTGTGCTTGCAGAATCCATCCCGAGCCGTTTTACGCATGCTAAACATCACGCTGCTCAACCGAGTGTTCCCCGTCCGCTATGTAGGTCATGAAGAGGAACGCATTCCTTCGTCACAACCTTCGAGTTTAAGAACATCTCCGGAAAACAAATCATAAAGGCGCGAGGCTTCTTACGAACCCGTGACGATGAACTCCGAGCACCAACAGCTTGTCGATAAGCTCCGCGAAGAAAGTGGCTCACTGCGACTTTTTATCGCGGTCGCTTTCAACGATGCGATACGAGCCGCAGGCGCGGAACTCATTCGACGCCTGCAGACGGGGGCCCGCTTCACCGGGGCGTTCCCAACTT
This sequence comes from Candidatus Sumerlaea chitinivorans, assembly GCA_003290465.1. Lineage (GTDB taxonomy): Bacteria > Sumerlaeota > Sumerlaeia > Sumerlaeales > Sumerlaeaceae > Sumerlaea > Sumerlaea chitinivorans. Next base: position 1,074,574 of record CP030759.1, on the reverse strand, counting down.
GGGTCAAAGCGGAAGGCCTTCATCAAACCTTGGTTTTTCTGGGAAACCAACCTCCGACGCGAGTCCAGGAAATTTGTGCACTAATGGAAAGTGTGAGCCAGCATTCCTCGCCTTTTCGCGTTTCAGTGGGTGGTGTGCACTTCTTCCCCACGGATAAGAATCCGCGCGTCATTAGCGTGGGCCTTCGTGGCGATGTGGAGAGCTTGCATGCACTTCAACTTACGTTGAGCGAGCGCTGTCGCGCTGCGGGGCTTACGGCAGAAGATCGCCCCTTCCGACCGCACGTCACTCTGGCCCGTATCAAGTCCATGAGGGGACTACCCGGCTTACGGGATGTTGTTGCCATGCACCGAGCAGTGCAACTCGGTGAGATGGTTGTGGACCGAATCACCCTGTACCGCAGTCGCTTGCACCCTGACGGTGCGGAATACGATGTACTTTATGAAAGTTTCCTTTCGGCTCCGCAGGTCTGACAACGTGAAGAGGCTGTGTTGCGGGATTTACGGCCGCTATCCTACCAGAAACGCATACGAAAACCACGGGATGGAACATTCTGTGTGTCTTCTAATCCGCTCTGCGAGTACGCACTTTCGGCGTCTTCTTCGGACTGGATGGATTCCTGGGGCGCGGAGGTATGGTATGTGCAGGTTCCCGAGGGCTCAGTCCCAGCCTTGAAGGCAGCGTTTGGGAACACATTATCCCCACTTGCATAACAAGCTTCGGTTGGTCGCTTGCCACTCTTCGAGCAAATGGGGACAAAGGAAATCCCTTCTGGAACAGGGAACTTCATCTCCCAGTCCGAGCGCGTTTGGAGAATTCGGTCCATCATGCGGGCCCAGATTGGGCCAACGGTTTTACCACCCACCATCTTGGGCCCCATGGAACGATGCTGATCATATCCCACATACACGGCCAAAACAAGTTCAGGCGTAAAGCCAGTAAACCACGCCACGAAGCAGTTATTGGTCGTGCCTGTTTTTCCGGCAATTTCTGGGATCTTTCGACCCTTTGCGGTTTGTTCGTCGATCCATTTGCCGACAGTGGTCTTTGCCGTCCCGAAGCGAATGACATCCATCATCATTCGAGTGGTGATGTATGCTGCTTGCGGAGAGAGCACTTGAACTCGCTCAGCTCGTTCAATGGAAGATTCCGAGGGATTCCGTGCGCTAAGTTTTCTTCGAATTGGGTGGGGTGGAATTCCAACGCCTTGATTCGCAATCACAGCATACGCAGCGGCCAGCTCTAAAGGCGTTATGTTTGGCGTGCCTAAGGGCATGGAGGGAACGGCATCCAATTGCCAATTTGAGGGCCGGGTCACCATATTAAAGCGATGATAGAGGGGAACAGCCCGCTTCGGCCCAATTTCCATGAAAAGCTTGATGGTAGGAATGTTTCGCGACTTGACGAGTGCCTCGTGAAGGCAAGTTGGGCCATAACTGCGGCCCTCGTAATTCTTGGGCGAGTAACCGTCCGGGAAGGTGAGCGGTTCGTCGATGATCACGTATCCGGGCGTAAAACGCGGCTTCCCAGAGGCGTCGTCCAAATCCATCGCAGAGGCATAGAGTAAGGGTTTCCAACACGATCCCGGCTGCCGGCCTCCTTGGTAAGCGCGATTCCATTGTCCATTGTTTGCATTATCGTTGTAATCAGCACCACCCACCAAAGCCAGCACTTCACCAGTCTTCACGTCCAAGAGCACGGCAGCGCCCTGCACGTGAGTTTTGTCGTAGAGATAGGCTTCCAGCTTTCCTTTTCGAACATCCTGAATGTAGATGTCGATTAGGTTCCCCGGTTTCACGACTGCCTGAGGATCAAAGTATGGAAGCGTTTTTGGCAGAGGTACGGTAGCCGTGTAGCCCTGCAAGGTCACGACAATCGAATCAGACCGAACCTCTTTAATCCGCGCCAGCCGGGCTTGTCCCTTTTTAACTGACCCCAGTTTTGCGGATTCTTGCGCAAAGCGCTCTGGTTTCTGTTCTTCGATTTGCTTCTCAACTTCTCTCAGCCCTTTGCTCAGTTCTTCTTCGCAGATTCTTTGAAGGTTAAGGTCCACAGTCCCAATGATGGTGTAGCCTTTGGACTTCAGTTCCTCGGGACTGAGGGAGCGATCGCGGGTCAGCCAGTTGCGGACGTAGTCCACAAAATAGGGTGCGGTTTCCTTAACCGGCGGAGCTGGGTTCAGGACCACTGGCGTTTCCAAATATCTTTTAAGCTCTTCGTCCGTCTTGATAAAGCCGAGGCGACGCATGTTTCCCAGCACGAGATTTCGACGCCGGCGTGCTTGCTCAATGTCGCGAGTGGGGGAGAGGGCGCTGGGAGCCTGTGGGAGTCCTGCAATGAGTGCCGCTTCGGGGACAGTAAGGTCCTTGACTTCCTTCCCAAAGTACGTTTTTGCGGCTGCCTGCACCCCGTACGAGCGCTCGCCGAAAAAGACGTGGTTGATGTAAAACTCAAGGATTTGATCCTTTGAGAAATTACGTTCGATTTGTAAGGCGGTGATAATCTCTTTTAGTTTTCGGCTAAAAACGCGCCGCCGATCCAGCAATACGATGTTGCGGGCCACCTGCATGGTGATCGTGCTTGCGCCTTGGATCCGCCCCCCCTTTTCGAGATTTGAAACGAAAGCGCGGACAATGCCCCGCAGATCGACTCCAAAATGCGAATAAAAGCGCTCGTCCTCAATGGCCACGAAGGCGTCGAGGACGTGGCGCGGCACGTCTTGAATGTGCACAAACTCACGCTTCTCGCTGTTAAAAAACTCACCGAGCTGAGTGTTGCCCGTGCGATCAAACACCCGACTGACAGCCGGTGGGTTGTAGTTTTCAAGCGGTTCGAGAGGGGGAAGGTGGTTCAGGTAGCCAAGGAACGCCCCGATGGCCGCACCTGCACAAAAGACGATGGTAAGCAGAAATGCTGCAAAAATGAGAAACCACTTTCGAAATAAGGGCGAAGACATGAGTCGCCGACTGTTACCTTTCGCGTCTTGGCATCGCGTTCGAACTGACGGGTGCGAGTAAATTGTGCATTTAAGGTTACTTCCTTCTCAGCCGAAAGTTACCCGTTCCTTGTATTAGTTATTTTGGCATGAAAATGAGTGAGTCCCGCATTCATTACTTTCACGATGAATTGATAAAAGCCTTCGGCTCCCGCGTGCAGAAGATATGCTTGGACGGAGGCTTTACTTGTCCTAATCGCGACGGAACCAAAGCCGTGGGGGGCTGCACGTTTTGTGACGCAAGCGGAAGTGGTGCCGCCCACATTGTCCGAGCTGCCGACATTCGATCGCAGGTCGCGCAACAAATTGATCGCTGCCGCGCTCGCTATGGCACAGAACAGTTTATCGCGTATTTCCAAGCCTTCACCAATACCTATGCACCTGTTGACCGGCTTCGCGAGTTGTACGACGCGGCTCTCGAGGATCCACGCGTTGTTGGTCTAAGTGTTGGCACTCGCGCGGACTGTATTGATGAAGAAGTCTGTGCCCTCCTGCGCTCTTACAGCGATACTCGTCGAGTCTGGGTAGAGATCGGCATTCAAACGATCAATCAAACGACGCTGGATGCAATGAACCGCGCCGAGACCGTTGACGACTATCGTCGGGCAGCTCGCCTCGTGAAGAGCGCGGGGCTTGAGCTTGTTGTCCACGTTATATTTGGTCTCCCCGCTGAAACGGAAGAAGATGCGTTGGCAACCATTGCTTTCGTAAACGAAATTGGCGCGGACGGCATCAAAATCCACAATCTCTACATTGATTCTCATGCTCCCATCGCGAAGCAGTGGCGCGAGGGGAGAATTGAGCTTTGGGAGCGGCAGCGCTACACTCAAACTGTTGCGGATGCCTTGGAACTCTTGCGGTGGGAATGCGCCGTACACCGTTTGACAGGTCAGGCGCCGCGGTCCCGACACCTTGCCCCCATTTGGGCGCTTGAAAAGACCGCTATCCATCGCGAAATAGAGAGTATCCTTGCCGAACGAGGAACGTACCAAGGCTGTCGAGCAGGATCTACCTTGCGCAGGCTTACATGACCTCGTCTGGCGGTTTGGGGTACCCACATGCCTTCAGAAACTCGATGTCCGATTTCTCAAGTCGGTCCCAAAGTGCTTTCAGGAGATCTGGGCGCCGCTGCGCAGTCCTAAGTAACGATTGCTGCCGACGCCACTCTTCAATCTTCTTGTGGTGTCCACTCAGAAGGATCTCTGGGACTCGCCAGCCTCGAAACTCCTCGGGCCGCGTGTAGTGGGGACAATCAAGTAGCCCAATCCCGCTAAACGAGTCCTGTCGCGTACTATCCTGATTTCCAAGGACGCCGGGGATAAGACGGACGACGGAATCAATGATCACCATGGCGGGAATCTCCCCGCCCGTGAGTACGTAGTCGCCGATCGAGATCTCTCGATCAATAAAATGTTCACGCACGCGCTCGTCCACCCCTTCGTAGCGCCCACAAAGCAAGAGCAACCCCGGAAGACGCGAGAATTCTTCGGCAAGCGCTTGTGACCACGGTTCGCCATCCGGAGAGAGGTAGACTCGCAACATGGGGGTGGGAGCGTGGCGCGCCACCGCGTCTTCAATGGCTGCGGCAATGGGTTCCACTTTCATGACCATCCCCGGCCCGCCGCCGTAAGGAGCATCATCAGCCACGTGGTGTTTGTCAGTCGTGTAATCACGGATGTTGCGAACCGAGATTCGTACAAAGCCTTGATCTAGGGCGCGCTTAAGAATGCTGCTTTGCAATACGCCCTCAAACATCTCTGGGAAAAGCGTTAGTACCTCAATTTCCATCGCGGCAGTGTCCTCGAGTTCAGAAACCGAAGATATTCTTTGTCCGTACGCCTTTCGGGGGCGACCACTCAAAAGCTGACGGTGTCACGTCTGGCGGATTCAGCTGAAAGTTCCGCAGCACGATGGTCAGGTCTTTTTCCGTGGGAAGATGGATCTTACGAGGTAAGCCGTCGTTCTTCGAAACCCAGACCCGCATCTTGGTGACCGGCACACCTACGGCGACTAACTTGCGAGGTGACTTCCCCTCGATGACCCAGCATGGTTCGCTGTCGCAGGTCTGCGAACCCAGTAACTTCATGGTGTTTTCGTCCATTGCCAAAAATGCGTTGAAGCGCAGAGCTTCTTCAACAAATTGCCCGATGACAGGGGTGTTGGCGGGAATAAACTGTGCCTCTTTCTTACGCGGCTCGTAGGACCATAGAACCTTGGGGTTTGCGATGTAGATCTCAGTTTGCCCTTTACGCGTCAGGGACACCCGCCCCCCATGACCCCGCAAAATTTCCAGTGGGCCTGTATACACTTTGCGCGTTATTTTTTTCTCGCGCGCTTTACTCATCTCCACATCACATCGAATAGCGCTCAGTGCGGCAAGCTTGCTTTCAATTTGCTCACGAACGTCCGCGAGGGATTCACCTGCTGGCGGAAGCAACAGTGAATGAGTGGTGGGAGTGTAAAAGGTGAGGCTGGAGAGAGAACGACTCGTCTGACTCCATACGGGATGCGCCGAGCAGAGGATCACGCTCAGCAAAGTCCCACAAACGAAACTGCGCCCCCTCGAGAGGGGCGCAGTCACGTGGGGGGTCAAGAACAGGTGACTACTAATCACCATCGTTGCCGATGGATTCGACTGGGCAGCCCTCCATGGCCTCTTGGCACTGCTTTTCTTCTTCTTCATTCTCGGGCTGTTTGGAGACGTAGCTGTAGCCAGCCTCTTCATTGCGAGCAAAATTATTTGGAGCAACTTGACGGCACGCATCGCAGTCAATGCAGGTGTTGTCTACGTACCATTTGCCAGGGGCATTATCTGGAAGCCTGTTCGACTTGTCAGCCATTGAAACCATAACCTCCTTTTGTGTTCATCAAAGAATTGCACGTTTCCGGAATTTTATTCCCGAAATTCGTCTGTTACTCCGGAGCACGTACCGGGTCGAGTCAATGAGGAAATTTCCTCTCCTTAGCGGTGTGCTTGGTTTTCAAACGCAAGCCTTAGCGGGATTCTTCTTACTGTTTTTTCTCTGGCTCAAAACCTTGAAGAGCGGTGAGCAGGCGTTCAGCTTCCTTGGCATAACTTAATCCGGAGAACTCCCGAAGCTCGTGAATTTTCTCTTGGGAGAGGCCTTTGCGTCCCGTTTCTTTTGCTGCTTCTTTCGTCGCTGCATTCTTCTCTGAGGATTGGCTTGCGGGCGCACGCTCTTTCTGGATTTCGCTTAACAACCGCTCGGCCTCGTCTTTCTTTCCCGTCACGGGCTGATACATTCGGGCGAGCGCAAGTTTCGCTTCTGCAGCAAGGAAAGTATTCGGTGCAAGGCGGATCGCATCCCGGTAGGCGTCCTCTGCCTGCTTGAGATAATTCATATCCTGAGTCGCAAACAGCTCGTTTTCGAAAACGTTGCCCAAAGCTAATTTACCTGCAGCGCGTTCTTCATTGGTCTTCGCGATCGAAATGTATCGCTCGTACGCTTCGCGCGCCTTCTTGCGCTCCTCACTTGCTTCAGATTTCTGGTTCGCTAAGGCCAACGCATAGTAGTAATGGGCGTTTCCAAGTAAAAGCTGGGCTTGGCGTCCGAGGTACTGCCCACTGTATTCCTTCGCGACGCGCTCGGCATCGGCTATCGCAGTCGCAAAGAGTACTTTGCGCTTTGCCTCGTCCGTCTCGCGCAGTGCGCTCTGCAAGGTATCGGCTACCTTCCCGATCTCGGCCGTGGCTTTAGCGCGTTCTGTTTCAAGGTAGCGATCGTATAAGCGGAAGCCAAGAAAAGCCAAGACCACAGCTATGACCAGATACTGGATCCACTTGGCATTCCGATGATACCACAAACCGATCCGATCGAAAAGATCGCTGAGCTCATCGTGCTTCAATTCTTGTTTGCTCATTCCGGGCATAGTCAGTCTCTCTCATTCCCTCGAATCATTGTCGCGGACCGTTTTCGAGGTCTTTCTGGAGCATCGTCAAGAGAAAGTATCGGTTGCCTTGGATTCACCGCGGATAGCATTGTCGAAATATCGAAAATGGCGAAGCGCAAACGCAATGTAGCGAAAAGTTCACACGCTGAGGCGACCATCCGTTCATTTATTACTGCCGAAGAGCAGGTCGGGAATTCCCGAAAACCCGCACTCTGGCAATATGGGGGTCTTGCTCTCGTAGTTTTGATTGTTTTTGGTCGGGCGGTGACCTTCGGCTTCACCGATTGGGACGATAACCTAAATGTGTACGAAAACCCCTATCTTCTGAATCTCTCACTCAGCAATCTGCTTCGCTTATGGTACGGTCCTTACGCCAGCCTCTATGTTCCTCTGGTTTACACGTCGTATTTCGTAGAAATCTCCCTAACGCAGGCTGCGATGAGTTTCCTTGCGCCTATGGGGGAGTGGCTCGGAATTGGCGTTTCCGTCGGTCGCCTGATACCGGCAATCATGCATTTTGATAATATTCTACTTCACCTGCTTGGGGCATTCAGCGTTCTCCGCATCTTATCTCGACTCGATTTCCCTCGTTGGGCTACGTTTGCGGGGAGCGTGTTGTTTGCAGTCCACCCATTGCAGGTGGAACCGGTGGCGTGGATTACCGGCAGAAAGGATGTACTGTCAGGGGCACTGGCACTTTGTGCCATTGACCTCTTTCAGAGTCATCTTGTCGACTCGACGCTGAAACGTCGCTTGCTCTTTGCAACTGCTTGCTTCATCCTCGCTCTCTTTGCAAAGCCGTCGGTAGTCACCCTACCACTTCTTGCGGCGATTTTTGCTTGGTATCACGGCGTGGATAGGCGTCGATGGGGCCGTGCCCTAAGCCTCTGGCTTCTTGCGGCAGTGGTAATCGCTGTAGTCGGACAGCGTGCGCAATCCGATTTGAATGACGCTCCATTTTCACTCCTGTGGTGGCAGCGTCCTTTTCTTGCCGCCGACAATTTGCGTTACTATTTCGTGAAGTTCTTCGTCCCACTCGGGTTGGCCCCGATTGCACCAAGGACAGTTCGAGAAGCTATGCAGTCGCCTCTGTTCTGGCTATCTTTGCCGGCGGCATGTTTGGTCGCGTGGGCAATTCGCCGGCACAAAGGCCTTGTTTTGAGTGCAGCATGGATTGTTGTGCCCATCTTTCCCGTCTTGGGCTTTGTGCCATTTATTTTTCAGCATTTTTCCACAGTGGCTGACCGTTATTGTTATCTCTCTTTGGGTGGCGCGGCCCTTGCTGTGGTCATCGGCATAAGCAAATTCGATCAGGCGTATCTCCAGCGCTTCCCAAAACGTAAACCCGCGTTATTTGCCGCAGTTAGTGTTTGGCTTATCATGTTGGCGCTGATCAGCTTTCGGCAAGTTGGGTATTGGGCTGGACCAGAAACCCTCTGGAAACGTGAATTAGCGGTGCACCCAACCTGCACCCATGCGCTTTACAATCTTGCTTCGCGCTACGCAGACCAAGGGAAATTCCCTGAAGCCATTGAACTTTACTCGCGTCTGCTCGAAGTGGACCCGCGTTATGCCCCAGCATACTCCAACTTGATTCTCATTTATGGTCGGCTGGGCATGACGCAAAAAGCGAAAGAGGTAGCGCGAGCTGCTCTCACCTTGCCGCCGGGCTCAGCGGAGAACTTTCTCGCACGTGGTCACGCGTTTCTTGAACTGGGGGATGGAATGTCTGCGCTGCAATCTTTCCAAGCTGCTCTAACCATTTTGCCTGAAGACGTTCCTGCCATTAATTCCCTCGGGATGGCGTATCTCGCCGTCGGGGATACACAGAAGGCAGAAGAGGCGTTTCGTCGGGCTCTGGAACTCAACCCAAATTTCGGGGCTGCGCACGCCAATCTTGGTTTGATCTACCTCAAACGCGGAATGAGAGAAGCTGCCTTGAAAGAGTTTCGCAAAGCCATCGAGCTCGATCCGACCGACGTCAAATCGAAACATAGGTTGCGCGCGCTTGAGAACGCCGAAACGACCCCGAGTGCACACTCACAGTGACGACGGCGGGTCTTGACGCTTGCCCCAGATACGTTGTTTGGCCACAAGAGCCAAGATGAGAAGCCAACTGATGCCGCTCACGATTGCTCCCGCGAGGAACATGCGATTCCGGTATTCAAAAACGATCATATCGCCCGCCTTCGCATGAACCCCGCGAAACATACCGTTTGCCCGATAAACAGGGATTTTCTCTCCATTGCGGGATGCTTCCCAGTGCGGATAGTAAGCGTCCGCCAGGACAAGATAACCGTCGGTGGGCACATGGACCTCCACCCGATGAAGTCCGAAATACTGGAGAGTAGCTGGGACTGCCTCAGCGACCGCAGTGGTAGAGGGTTGGTCCTCTTCCGCCCGGCCAACCAAGAGAACCTCTCGGTGAAAATCTGCTCCCCTTTCCAACGCTTCTTGGATCGCGTCTTCTCGATCCGGGACCCAAATTGCCCGGCTCACCACATACGCCCGGGGCAGCACCGTCTTTCGTTGCCAGAAATTCCATTCGCCTACTGTATCACTCAGGGTCAATGGCACGTTGGGAGAAACCTCATTGGCACGCGGGAGAACAATCGTGGTGAGATTGGCGATGTCCATAAGTGGACTATCCCAATCAAAGCGAGTATGAAGATTGGGCTCGCTGGGTCGGACACGCCGGTACGCATTCACGAAGGTGTCATAGTAGCGGCTGACGCTGACATCGTTCCCTCCCACGGCCTCGGCCTCAACTGACATTCCCGCGTTCACGAGCCCAATCCCCGGCACTTCGATTCTTCCGGGCGACGACTGTGCTCGAGCGTAAGCCCCGATCGCTGTAAAAAGGGGTGGCTGAGCGAGAGGGAAATGTTCGTTCGCCGTCTTCCAAGACAGCAACCATGGGTCTAAGACTAAAACACCGAAGAACACGGGAAACAGCGCTCGGTGCTGAACCCGGCGTAAAAGGATCAGAAAAAGTAGAAATAAGACACTAAAGATAAAGCTGATCATCGCCGCTAAGTGCAGCGTTCCGTAGAGACGCCTCGCAAGTTCTGGCCCACTCATGCCAATGCTCTGCACGCGGTCCTGCACGATTTCCGAATTTGAAAGGTGTTTGACCCAGAATGGTAACCATCCACCGGCAAGACCAATGGCGGCGCTCAGTGTGACAATCACTCCGATTCCCACCAGAACACGGAACTGGCGTTTCGAGAGTGTGGTGAGAGACACGAAGCCGGCCGCAGCCAGGACGGCGGCTCCGAGCATACCGAAAATCAGAATCTTTGCGTGACCACGAAAGAGAGTCCAGCCGGGTAGCAAAGAGACCGCAGGACCGATCAGCGGCAGATCCGGCGCGCCCGCAAGTACGAAGCTCCCGATCACCAGCGCGAGCAGAGGCCAACGTTGACGTTCGATTGTACTCCGGGCAGCCCCTAACAGAGCAAGTAGGAGCGCGCCAACTCCCAAATAGGGCGCGACCTCCCACCAAAACCATCTACCTGCGTATTGAAGCCGTGCGCCCAGGAAATTGGGCGCAATGAGATTGAAATAGTTCTCAAGAGGCATTGAGAAGCGACGCACCCACGACAGATCGCGCGCGGCCGTTCGGGCGGAAAACCGAACGGTATCGAGGACTGGCAAAAGTTCGATTGCCGATAAACCAAACGCGACAGCAAGGGCAAAGCTGTAGAGCTTCAAAGTTTGCAAGAACCATGCACTGCGCTCGGTACGAGTTTGAGAAATCAGTGCGACCACATACATGAGGGCAGAGAGCACTGCCGCATAGTAGCAAAGTTGAAGATGGCCAGAGTACACCATCAGAGCTGCAACGACACCGAGTGGCAAAGCGCTGCGGCGATGGCCGCGGAGAATCTGTTCATGCAGCGCAAGCAGCCATGGGATCCAGGCCATTGTTGAAACAATCGTAAAGTGGCCGGCAAAGACACGGTTTGCGAAAGCGCTCCCCGCCACGCACAGACAGCCGGCGAGGGCACCACCTATGGGACCGAGTCCATACTGGCGCGCCCAATACACTCCTCCTGTGGCGAGAACGATCGCGTGGATAAGGATTGCGAGATTAATCGAAAGTGGCTGAGGAAGCGCGAGCAAACACGGCAAATTCAGGGGCGAGAGCATGGCTCCGCATGTTCCGGGAAGAAATGGGGTACCGCAAAAAATGTGAGGATTCCACTGGGGCCACACTCCTTGCCGGAGCCACCGCGTGCCAAAGGAAAGAAAGTGGCGATAGGCGATGTTCATGTCGCAGCTCGGGCTCCCAAGGTAGTGCGACAAGAAAAAGGGGAGACTCCCAGCGAAGAGGGAAATTGCTACCGCTGCGGCGATGCCATACGCCACGGCCCAGCTTCGGATGAGGTCGTACGCAAGCGGCGTGGGAGCGCCATTCGTCTTGCCAAGATCCGGCTCGCTTGTGCTCTTACGGGCCTTCATGCAATATCCTTTGGTTTGCCAATCTCGCCTCGGAAGTAAGCCGCTATACCGGAAAAAATCCCACGAAAAGTATCAAAGCGCCTATGAAGGAGGGCGTTTAGCCCCGCGAGCACAACCCATCGCCAGAAAAAGCAGGGCCAAAATGTGAGACGCTGATACCACCTGGCATAACGTCGATGTACAATGAGAATGTTCCTCACGCAGAGTCGCAATCGGATTGCTTGACCCACACTGCGACGTGATGACCATCCTTCCCGATGCCAGAGGACAGCTTGCGGCACGTACCGGATTTTCCAGCCAGCGCGGAGTAGGCGCCACGATAATTCTGCATCCTCGTGGTATGCGAAAAGCGATTCGTCCAGCAGCCCCACCTCCTTGAGCGCTTGAGTTCGCAGAAGGACTGCACATCCAGTAGCAAAAGTCACATCTCGTGGTCGCTGGTATTGGTGACTTGATCTTCTACGGCGCAACCCATAGTGGCGGGCAATCCCGTACCAGAGGTTAAAACTGCCCCCGGCACACCAAATCCTGTCGGCGGGCTCAGCAAAAAGAATAAGTGGCGTGACCGCGCCAACTGTGGCATCTTGTTCAGCTGCCGCCACCATGTGCGCAAAACACTGTGGATCTACGATCGTGTCGTTGTTTAAAAGTACGATATAGGGAAATCCCGCCTCGATCGCCACTTGGAGACCAACGTTGTTGCCTCCCGCGAATCCCAAATTCTGGCCCGTGGCAAGGAGCAGCACTTGCGGAAACTCTTTGCGGACCATGTCCGCGGAACCGTCCGTCGATCCATTATCGACAACGATAACATGTGGCGCTTCCGGTTCAGACCTCAACACCGAGCCAAGACAATCCCGCAGGACGTCGCAGCCGTTTAGATTGAGGATCACGAGGGCCAGACGTTGGCTCAGCATGGTGGATCAATCGTCGCTACGGTTTAGCGTGTGACTTGCAATTCCGCGCTTCGAAGCACGAATGAACCCAATGAGATGTTGAATTTGTGGGCAATCTCCCAGTTCCTGTTCGATAGCCTCGAGCGCTTGCGAAACGTTTAGGTTAGAACGATAGAGCAACTTGTAGGCGCGCTTGATTTTCTCGCGCGTTGAGGCATCGAACCCGGCGCGACGGAGACCGACAACATTTATCCCGCAGACTTTTGAACTCCCATCCACGAGCATGTAAGGCGGAATGTCCTGAACGATCTTGGATAAGCCGCCAATCATGGCGAGCGTGCCGATGCGGCAGTGCTGGTGAATGCCGACGTTCCCACTAAGGACGACCTTATCTTCAATGTGAACGTGACCCGCCAACAGGGTTCCGTTTGCTACAATGATTTCGTTGCCGACCACAGCGTCGTGGGCAATGTGAGACATCGCCATGAAATAGCAACGGTCTCCAACGACTGTGTGGGAACCCTCCTCAGAACCACGGTGAATCGTCACATACTCGCGAAAAACATTGCCGTCCCCGATGCGTACACCAGTGGGCTGACCGCGATAGCCTAAATGTTGTGGGGTGTGGCCAATCACACATCCCATGTGAATCTCGTTATCGGCACCGATCACCGTATTCCCACAAAGGTGGGCATGCGCAAAAATCTTCGTTCGGGGACCAATTTGGACCGGGCCCTCAATAATTACATAGGGTCCAATCTCCACGGACGGATCAATTTCGGCCTTTGGGTCTACGATGGCAGTGGGATGAATTGGGGTCACTCGAATTCCTCAATTGCGATTTTGCGTTTGGAAACTCAAATTTGCCAGCCACTGGCGGAGTGGTTTCACTTTGATTGCGCTTCAGACAAATTAAAGTTCGCTATGTCATCAGGAGTGTTCTCCTGCTTGTCTGGACCTTTCGAAATCAAGTCGTAGTCTTGATTGTGTTCGCCGGGCGATCGATAAATAAATTCTTGGCCCCATGGATCCTTGGGCAATTCTTGAAGGTAAGGGCCATCCCACTCCTCATCTGAGAGACTACTGGGTTTTGTCACCAAGGCTTGAAGCCCTTCCTGAGTTGTGGGAAAGCGACCTGCTCGAACCTCGAACGCGCCCAAGGCTACGCCGATGTTTCGAATGGAGGCTTTGCATGCGCGCACCTTTGCGCCTTTAGTTTGGCCAACCATTCGCGGCACCACAATGCCCATCAGGATTCCGATGATCAGCACCACCAGCATAATTTCAATAAAGGTGAACGCCTTGCTCTGAAAATTTCGTCGCTTTGTTATCATCGCGTTTTTCAGCCCCTTAAGCATGTTGAGCTTTATGCCAGCTCATCTTGCAAACGGTGTGCCAGCCAGAAAGTGGGTCGGCAGACCATCAACGCTCCTCGCGCTGAAGTTGTTTGCTGAGATGTGCAATGAGATTCTTCAGGTTTTCGTCGTCTTCCATTTGCGTCGCGATTTTGCGACAAGCGTGCAACACCGAAGTGTGGTCTCTACGCCCAAATCGCTCAGCAATCTCGGGATAAGAAAGTCTGGTGTACTGGCGAGCCAGATATTGGGCAATATGCCTCGGCATTGCGTAGCGCTTCTGCCGACTCGGGCCCAACAGCTCAGAACGCTTAATCTCAAAGCACTGGCAAACGACCTCGATCACCTCTTCGATGTCCACTGCCCGAGATTTTGGGGTGGAGATAAGGTCGCCCAAAACGTGCCGAGCCATTTCCAGAGTAATCGGTTGATTGTGAATGGCCGCAAAGGCTTTTAGGCGGATCAGGACGCCTTCGAGTTCCCGGATATTCGACTGGACTCGCTCAGCAATGTACACTGCGACATCCGTAGGTAGTTCGCCATCCCCAGTCGCCGCAGATTTCTTCTTCAGAATCGCAATTCGGGTCTCGAGATCCGGTGGCTGAATATCAACAACCAAGCCCCACGCAAAACGATTGCGCAAGCGATCCTCTAACGTGTGCAACTCGTTGGGTGGACGGTCACTGGAAATCACGATTTTCTTCCCGGCATCGTAAAGCGCATTAAAGGTGTGGAAGAACTCGGTTTGCGTTCGTTCTTTGCCGCTGAAGAATTGGACGTCGTCAATCATGAGCAAGTCCATGTTGCGATAATGCTCACGGAATTCGACCTGTTTGCCTTGTGAGATGGACTCGATAAAACTATTCATGAACTGCTCACTTGTCACATACAAGACCCGGAGGTTCGGGTTGGCGCGAAGAAATTGATGGCCAATCGCATGCATGAGATGGGTTTTACCAAGCCCGACACCTCCATACAGGAAGAGTGGATTGTAGGCTTTTGATGCCGGATCGGCCACTTGGCGACAGGCAGCGTGGGCAAACCGGTTACTCTCACCCACCACAAAATTCTCAAACGTGTACTTAGGGTTGAGCATGGACGCCTTGGGAAAGATCTGCAACCCAAGACCATTAGGACGTCCCGCCGGTGCCGGTGAACCATCCGCAAAGCCTTCTACCGGTGTAACCGTTAACCCGGAGCTTGGGGCGTCGGGCACTACGAACTGTAGGTCAATGTTTTCCTCGAACAGTTCCCGTAGAATGGCCTCAATTTGCGCCCGGTAGTTTGAGGAAAGCCAATGTTTGTAAAACAAATTCGGCACTTCGAGGGTCACGCTCTTGCCATCAATGTGCCGCACGCGCGCCGGTTGTAACCAAGTATTTACAGTTTCCGCTCCCAGTACAAGTTCCAGTCGCTGTAGTGCTTGCTCCCACAATTCTTGTCCGATCGAACCACTCATATCCGCATTCCTTAGCATCGACATTCCGCTGAGAGAAACCATTGCGAAGTCCGACTTTCTTCTCCACTTGAACTCACATTCTGAAGACAGCGCAGGGTGTGGATCTGCATCCTTCGCTATATCGGAACTGCGGGACAGCATGCACTACTGCTGGTACAAGAACTGCAATAGGGTGTCCCCACACGTCTTCAGACTTCGTGGACTGCATTTTTCCACACAATCGTCACTCGTGTGCCACTGTGGGTAATCGAAATCAATGATGTTTATATACTTTTTCTTTTTTTCGAGGAACGGCACATGATCGTCGTAAACTGCGGGCCCTTTACGCTTGACAAACACGGCAGAATCTACCTGCACACCGATTTCCCAGATTGCCTCGACAAGCTCAGGTGCGGCTTGAAATGAGAAGGCTTCGTAAGGGAGAGTTAGCTGGGCATCCCCGACCATATCGAGGTTAATCCCAATCTCAAAATCAATCAGCGCCGGTGGCGAATTGGCGGCTAAATAGCGTGACCCAAGACAAAAACCACGGGAGTCGGCACCGAGCCCTTGATCTTCAAGGTCGAAGAACACGAATGCGATCGGTGTGTTTACTGCTTTGCGCTGATGGATAACCCTCGCAAGCTCAAGCAAGACAGCGACCCCGCTCGCACCATCATTCGCGCCGAGGATCGGCAATTCACGCCGAGCTGGATTTGGATCGAGTTCTGCGATGCATCTTGTATCGTAGTGGGCGCTTAAAATCACGCGTGCGCGCGAGCCCGGCGGATAGATTCCAATAAGGTTGAAGCCCCGGACGACTTGTTTCATCGCAGGAGCATAGGCCTCAAATTCTTGCACCGAGGTGGTGAAACCACACTCCGACAGTGTACGAAGTATCAATGCACGAGTCTGTTCGTGGGCAGCGGAACCTGGAACACGCGGCCCAAACGCCACTTGCTGTCGCAAATACCCAAAGGCTCTTTCAGCATCAAAATTCGACTCGGGCACACGAGCATGAACCGCCTGGGCGAGTGACATGGCCAGAAGGCTAAGGATAAGCACGCAAACGCGAACGTAGAATTGAATTTGTTTTCGAATGCAGCGCAATTTTGAATGCTCTCCGTTGCGGGAATGGAAACTTGTTGCGTAATCTCACGGTACAAGAGCAAGGAAAGAGCAGATGGCTTGGTGTATAAAAACACTCTTCGGCGGACTGGCTTTTGCTGGGCTTCTCAGTGGCGTGGTGTTCGGCCAACCTGAGTTTCGGGAGTCTGCCATAAACCTTCCATCAAGCTGTGAGGCCATTGAATCCCGCTACGATTTGAATGGCGACGGGCGGAATGACATCCTTGTGGTGTTTCACCGAAGGATTCTCATATTCTTTCAGGGGACTGAGAATACGTTTCCGGCAGCACCATCCCTTGAGTTGGGACAAACCATTGCCATTCCTGAAAAGTACGCTGCGGTAAGTGTCGGCAAAGTTTCGCGTGATCGTGGCCTTCAGCTCGTCTTTTTTTCTTCCGACGGCGTAGAATTTGCCCCGCCGGCGGCCTTTCGAACGGAGGCCAGTGCTGCGTCGGCCTTTCAGCCCCTGCTCCAGCGAACAATTGACCTCACCACTGCACCGATCTTGCGCTACCTCGACGCTGCTGTAGACATGAACGCGGATGGACGGAGCGAGTTGCTGGTTCCAAATAGCGATCAACTGGAAGTTTACGAGCCGGATTCGGAATTTCGCTATTCCCTGAAGGCCAAAGTGCCGATGCCAATGAGCACGCGGCAGCAAACCCTCATGCACCGCGAGCCGGATCTCTTGGGGATGCCAGAATTTGATGAAAACGCGCCGGATTTCGTGCGGCCGCTGCCCTCACTAAAGGGCTGGCTGGCCCTTCAGTTCAGCATGGAAACGAACTCACCGCAGTTTTTAGTTTTGGATTTTGATGGCGACAAACGGTTGGATATCCTAACGCCTAACACGGTTTTTTATCGTAATGCAAAGGGCGCGTTTGATGCAGTTCCTTCTCAGCTATTGCAACGCATTGCCACAAGCTACGCAGTTTTCAAAAGTCGCATCATCGCAGCCCCAAACCTTGCGGATTTCAATGGCGACGGAATTTGGGATACCTTTAGTGTAGAGAGTTCGGCTGCTAAACTGACTCCGCGAACCGATATTGCAGTTTACTTAGGCAAACCGGACCGTTCGTTCTCCACGAAGCCCGACTTTACTCTCCACACACGCGATCTTGCCTACAGCGAGATTGTCCCGCTTGGCGATATCAACGGCGACGGCGCACTGGACATTGCGCTATTTCATCTCGATTTCCAGCCGGCAAGCATGGAGTCGCAGCTACGTGCCTACTTGCGCAAAGGCTTGGACGGAGAACTGCGCTTCTACCTTTGGGATAAGCAACGCAATCGGTTTCTTGATGTCTACAGCTTTAAGCAGCGGGTAACCGTGAACTACGAAATGTACGGTGCCCGGCAGCTCTTCCAACAACAAGCGTTTATCAATCACGACATGGACGGCGATGGCAAAGTTGACTTGGTCATGAAAACGGGACCTCAAGAGATTTCCATATATCCCAACCTTGGGGGGAACTCTGGCTTTGACTCGAAACCGAAAAGCGTAATTCGGACCCGCTATCCGTTTTCCTCGCTATTGGTCGACGACCTCAACAATGACAAGATCGGTGATGTCATCGTCACTGGTTTTCTCCCGGAGCATGAAGGCCGCACCATCTACACATTTTATCTTTCAGCTTTGCGTCGGTAGACCTTCTTAACGGAAGGTTCCTCGGAAGCCGCGGTCACATATCAAAGTATGGGGCGGCTGCTTTCCACGGATTCACTTGACGATGTTTGGCTCTGCAGTCATCTCAAGCACCGCGCAACGAGCAATGGCCGGTCATGCCGTGAATACTGACAATTTAAGGAGTGCGTGATGACTCAGTTAGGGCGTACTTCACCAACGCCGCCACCGAGCGACTATGTACAGGGAATTCGCAGGGCCGGAAGATGGCCAAATCTTGGCATACTGCGCGTATCCCAGCCCCAACCGCCGCGGGTCACAGAGGAACAAATTGACACCTTTCTTAATTGGCTGAGCCAACTTGTTCAGGAGGTAGCAGAGTTCGATTCGCCAATGGACCGGGAGGGCGTAGCCGATCTTAAGGGCACGGCTGTTCGCTGGTCGCGTTTGCGCTACAAGCTTTATCCTCTCTACATTGAGCAACTTTGCATTGTGGAACATATTGAGCGTCCGAAGGAATCCCTTCCGGCAGGCCTTGAAGTTTGTGATGCTCAGTGGCGGGTTGCAGAGCAGGTCTTCAGAGAGGGTGAAAGCCATTATCATCGGCAGGAAGCCGCTTGGCGCAATTTTCTTCGCTCAGCCTGCAGCAACGAGGAGTTTTCCGGGGGCTTTGCTTTCAACATGATCGAAGTGCCCAAGGAAGCATTTCGTACGGAATCCTTGGATGTGCGACCACTTGTTCTTCATGCGCTTGCACCGGACGGTACGGCATGCGACCGAGGTGACGTCAAGGCACAAGCTGCAATTGCTAACGCATTTTGGCAGACGTTTTGGGCTACCGGCGCGTTGCGATCTGAGCGTGGACAGACTTTCCCTGTCGCATTTCTGCCGTGTGATCGCTCATGGAAGGGAGAATTCGCACCACCATTTCGTGAGAGATGGATTTCCCTGCATCGCCGCGTTTTCGGCCGTACAAGCATCCTTGCGTATGTGTGTGAAGCGCTCACAAGCAGCAAGGCACTGTTTTGGGATCCACAGAAGAACACGTTCAACATATCAGACAAGTTCCAACCCGAGTGCTGGGGCTTAGAGTGGGCAGACGTGAAACTTACCTTATACGAGCTTTCGCGCACCGCCTTCGTGGATGCCTACATCGGTGAAAATGCGCACCTATTTTCGCAATGGCGAGAACTCGAAGCACAAGACCAGCAGGGCAGGCCATGGTGTGAGTCCGAAGCAAAAGAGTTTATGGAGAAGTCACATCCACAGTTTGTGCGGAATGGGGCAGAGCTGGAACAAACCGCTGAAAGGATCCGCCGCGTGGTTCCGTACGTAGGCTGTGCTTTTCTTTCAGAAGTGGTGAACGAGACAGAGCGATTGCGTTCGCGGGGAAAGATCCAGCACTTTGAAGACGAGATTCTGGCAGCCACAAACTCCACGTTTTTCCTCAATTTCCCAGAAGAGTACGTTACGCTACACAGCGCAATGAATGATCCTGTTGCCGTGCTGATTGAAAATGGTCGCACGCACCAGATCCGAACTCTGCGCCGCGCTACGTTTGTGCGGACGATGGATGGTGAATCCTTCATCACGACCAACGTCGGACTTAAACTCCTGGCGGAGCCACTGATTTTTGAAGGCGAGTCTGTTGCCGCAAGCCCATTTACGAAGGCAGACCGCTCCTATGCGGAAAACAAGGTCGGTCCTGTGAACTTCGGGGCGGTGATTGTGGGCAACTCGATTGTGGAAACATTTGAGGACTGTTCAACCGAAGTGCCGATGAATGGCTGGGTGATTGGGGATTCGGAGGCCTTTGGAGGCGAAATTGAACCCTCCCATGCCGCCGACGTTGAGGTGGTCTCTCCTATTTCCGGGACAGAAGTGGCTGTGCGACATGCATTTGCCGTGGGGCCCATGCTTGTGAGCGAGGGAGAAATCGTCCCGTTAGGAAGCAGCAAAGAGGAGTTTCAGCCGGTCGAGCTCACTACGGAGCCGCGCTTTGAAGAAAATGCAGAATTGCCACGGACAGGGCTTTCGTCCGCGTTACGCACCGCCCGAAAACGTGGTGTTCCGCCGACTCGTTTTCCATATGACTGGGATCGCACGCGGGCTCCGCGTACGGCAATTGGAGTCCGCGCAGATGGGACGGTCGTGCTGGTGGTGGTGGATGGGCGAGCCGATCTCCGTCACTCATGTGGAGCAACGCTTGCCGAACTTGCTCAGCTTATGAAGAATCTCGGATGCCGAGAGGCTATGAATATGGACGGTGGCGGATCGTCGGTCATGTTCATCAATGATCCGTGCGCTCACAAAGCGAAGCTACGCCCGGAATTGCGCGATGGCGTGGTGAACTTACCGAGTGATTTGGGAGGCGTCGAGCGTCTGCTACCCGTTCCGCTCGTGATATGTCGTCCCAAGGTCGAAAAGAGCTTGGCCGGATAAGTGGAGCCGCTGTTAGGCAAGAAGTTGGTTCACAACCTCCACAATGTGCTTAGGGTCTGCTGGTTTTGAAATATAAGCGTCCACATTGAGCTTTTCGCACCACTGCTGATCAGTAATTCCTGAATCCGAGGCAACGCCTGTCAGGACGAGTATTTTCGGTCGTTCTTCAGGGACCATTCGTATGATTTCGGCAATGATTTCCAATCCGTTGAGACGGGGTAGGACAATATCGATCATTGCCACTGCAGGATGATTCTTGCGGAGAAGTGCCAGTCCTGTTTCACCGTCATATGCAACGTCGACCCGAAAGCCACTTTGTTCGAGCAGGGTTCTCAGGACCTTGCACAGTTCGATATCGTCCTCGATGACGAGCACCCGTGGACTCCTTTTCTCACCCACTGCTGGTGCACCTCCCGGCCAACCCACATGGTTCGATGACTCTTAGCTTGTCGCACGCATCGGCCCTTGGAATCAATAGCAATTGAACTTGCATTGGCGCACGGCACACCGGTCTACATGAATGAAAGCAATGCGTTTAGTGTGACAACAATTAGCTAAACGGGAAAGCGGGTTCGTAGCCGCTTTGTGGTAACCTACCTTAATATGGCCGAGCCCACCAGAGTTCCCGACCCATGTCTGAGGTGATAAGATGGTAGAGAGTGCAAACGTTTCGGCCACCGTGGAGCTTGAACTACCTGATGGCAGTAAAATGCCTGTTGGTGCTGGAACTCCGTTGCTGGAGGTTGCAAAGCGTATAGGGCCGCGTTTGGCCAAAGCAGCGTTGGCGGCACGGGTCAACGGAGAGCTAAAAGATTTGTCCACACCTGTCACGTCGGATGCACGGGTTGAATTTGTTACGTGGGACGATGAAGATGGACGGGAAGTCTTCCGCCACACGTCGGCGCATATTCTGGCTCAAGCAGTGAAGCGGGTGATTCCTGAGGCGAAGCTGACAATTGGCCCACCGCTTTCCGACAGTTTTTATTATGACTTCGATCTACCGGAGCCACTCTCGCAAAGCCAGCTCGATGCGATTGAGGCGGAGATGCAAAAGATCATCCAAAGTGACTACGAAATTCGTCGCCACGAGCTTCCGCGACAGGAAGCAATCGAGCTCTTTCGAAAGCGGGGCGAAGACTACAAAATCGAAATCATCAATGAGCTCCCCGACGAAGAGACGATTTCATGCTACGAGCAAGGGGAGTTTATCGATTTGTGCCGTGGTCCCCATGTTCCGCGCACGTCCTACATCAAAGCGATCAAGCTATTGAGCGTGGCCGGTGCCTACTGGCGTGGCGATGCACGTAACAAAATGCTTCAGCGCGTGTACGGCACTTCGTTCCCCGACAAAAAATCGCTCGAGGAGCATCTAAGGTTACTCGAAGAAGCCAAGAAGCGAGACCACCGCCGCATTGGAAAAGAGTTGGATTTGTTCTCGTTCCAAGAGGAAGGGCCGGGGTTCCCATTCTTTCACCCGAATGGTGTGATCATTTACAATGAACTGATCACATTCCTGCGCGAAGAACTTGCGAAGCGGCAATACGTAGAAATTATGACGCCGCTCATCCTCAACGAGGAGCTCTGGCACCGAAGCGGGCATTGGGATCACTATAAGGAAAACATGTACTTTACGGAAATTGATGAGCGCACCTATGCCGTCAAGCCCATGAATTGTCCGGGGTGCCTTCTTGTCTACAAGAGTTCTCTTCGGAGCTATCGCGATCTGCCCCTAAAAATCGCAGAATTCGGTCGCGTTCACCGGCATGAGCTCAGCGGGGTATTGCATGGACTTTTCCGGGTTCGTTGCTTTACGCAGGACGATGCTCACATCTTCACGACCCCTGAACAGCTTCAAGAGGCTATTGAGGAAACGATTGAATTCATCCGCTACGTCTACGGGGTATTCGGCTTCGATTATCACATCGAGCTCTCTACGCGTCCTGAAAAGAGCATTGGTTCGGACGAGATGTGGGAAAACGCCACAAATGCTCTTCAACACTCCCTGGAAAAACTTAACATTCAGTACAAGCTGAACCCGGGGGACGGGGCCTTTTACGGTCCGAAAATTGACTTCCACGTAAAGGACTCGCTCAAACGCTCGTGGCAATGCGGAACGATTCAGGTGGATTTCTCGATGCCGGAGCGATTTGACATAAGTTACATTGGAGCCGATGGTCAAAAGCATCGGCCGGTGATGGTCCACCGCGCGATTTTTGGCTCACTTGAGCGTTTCATTGGCGTCCTAATCGAGCACACTGCTGGCAATCTTCCCGTGTGGCTGTCGCCGGTGCAGGTTGCGATATTGCCAATTAGTGAGAAATTCCGGGATTACTCCCGTCAGGTCTACGAGGAGCTAAAGCGCCATCAGGTTCGCGTCACCTTAGATGAAGGCGAAGAGAAAATCGGCGCAAAGATTCGGGTTGCCGAACTGCGCAAAATACCCTATATGCTCATCATTGGCCAAAAAGAAATGGACTCGCAGAGCGTCAGCGTGCGGCGCCATGCTCAAGGAGATCTTGGGACAATGGCGATTGGGGATTTCATTGCGAAGGTTTTCGAAGAAATCCGGAAGCGCAAGGCGTGAGTGGAGTTTGCTGCAGAGTAAACGAAAGGGTGCCCTCGACATGTGGCAGCGTTATGCAAGCGTAGGTGTTGTGGTTGTGGCGTTAGGCCTAAGTGGTTGTTGCTGGCAGGTTCGCTCAAGTTTCTTGTTTGATCGGTTCCGTTACGGAGGCGACGAACGGGCATTGAAGGAGCGGGCAGGAGTCGCCCTCTCGATGAATAGCCTCGATTATGCGATCAGCCTCTACCGGAAGTCGCTCAAACATCAGCCCAATGACGACGAGGCGTACATGGGGATTGCAACCGCCCGTTTCCACGATGGCAATTTGAAGTGGGCGATCCAAAACGCGCGTGCCGCCGTCAAAGCGGGTGGGCCCAACGCGCCCTTTGCTGCAAGCACTGCGATTTACCTTCAAACGCATCGTGGAGATTTTGCCGGTGCCAGAGATACTGCTCTTCTGTTAGCGCAGTGGGCAGAAAGCGCAGGGCAGCGTTTAATAGCTCTCGATTCGTATTTGCTGGCCTCAAACCTCAGTAGCGCCTATTTGGGAGACTGGGAAGCAGCTGAGCGGTATGCGCGTTCTGCTGAGAAGCTGCTCCAGCCCGGCGACCTTGAAGCTGCCAAGCGAGTGAAAGCTTGTCTCTATGATTTGGAGCGTCGGCGCAGTGGGAAAAAATTCGGCGATGGTTAACGCTGACGCTCCTCCACGGTTTTGGGGGCTCGGCCAAAGAGCTTAAGCATGGCACGGGGATCATCTGTGGTCAATCCATCGCATTGCAAGGCGTGCATCTGCTTTGCGATTTCTGGATCGTTTACCGTCCAAACGTAGAGTTCCATCCCTGCTTCTCGCACAGCCTTCACAAAGTCAGCAGTCATTCCTGCGTGGTGAAGGTCTAAACCATGTGCCCCCGCCGCCTTTGCCATTGAGATCCAAGTCGCGGGATGGGGAAGCGGGGCGCTTGTTGCCTCATCTTTGAGTGTCCCTCTGAGCCAATAGCGTCGAATGTTTGGTAGTTCGCGCGATGCGGCTTCTATCACTTTCAGATCAAAACTGATCAGCACTACTTGGGAAGCCGCCTTGGATCGCTCGAGAACTTTCTTGAGTACACCCACCGTCTCAGGGCTGGACTTGATTTCGACAAAGAGAGTCTTGCCCTTTGGCACGGTCGCCAAAACTTCTTCTAACAAGGGTACCTTTTCGCCGCGAAATGAGGCGCCTTTCCATGCTCCGGCGTCGAGAGAACAGAGGACAGAGCTGAGTGTTTCGCTGACGACGTAGTCGCGTCCGGTCGTGCGAGATGTTGTTGAATCGTGGATGACCACAAGTTTGCGGTCCGCCGAGAGATGCACATCAATTTCGACGGCATCTGCGCCAATCTCCCACGCTCGTTTGACTGCAGCAAGAGTGTTTTCGGGGCACTCACGCGAAGCACCCCTGTGAGCAATGATCATCATCTCGGAGCCCTTTCCCCAAGCTGTCACAGAGAAAATAACGACGGCGGTCACGCAGCCGATCAGCAATTGCATGGACTTGTACATAGGTTTCACTCGCAATCAGGATGGATTTGTTTGCCGAAGGCGTTCGATGCGGTGGTCAATGACCCGTTTTGCCTTCCCAACCGAACGTTCGATCGTGTTCGGCTCGACAAGTTCAACGACCATTCGTATTCCCGTGATGCGGAAGATCTCTTGTTCGATCCGCATCCGCAACGCTTGCATTTGACTCATTTTATCTGAGAAGTCTTGCGGGCGAATCTCAACGCGAACGATAGCCTCATCAAGAGCACCGGGGCGGTCGATCTCAATCACGTACTGCGGCGCCGTTCCCTCCACGCGAAGTAACGCTTCTTCAATTTGGGATGGGAAGACGTTGACGCCGCGAATAATCAGCATATCGTCCGTCCGGCCGATCACCCTACTCATTCGAACTCCTACACGACCGCATTTGCAGGGTAAGTGATTGAGGACGGCAAGATCGCGGGTCCGATACCGAATCAGAGGCATGGCCTCTTTCGTCAATGTAGTAAACACCAACTCACCGCGCTCTCCATCTCCCACGGGCTCAAGTGTTTCCGGGTCAATGCACTCTACAAGAAAGTGATCTTCCTGGATGTGCATGCCTTCCCGATAGATGCATTCGCCAGAAACGCCCGGCCCAATGATCTCGCTGAGGCCATAGTTGTCGAAAGCCATGATACCAAGCCGAGACTCAATTTCGCGACGCATGTCTTCGGTCCATGGCTCCCCTCCAAAATGTCCATATTTCAACGCGAGCGTTTGGGGGTCGACTCCTTCTTGTTCTGCGACCTCTGCTATGTTGAGGGCATACGAAGGCGTGCAAATAAGCACGTCTGGTTGTAGATCCCGCAACAGCATGACTTGGCGAGGCGTGTTCCCACTCGCGGCGGGAACGATACCAGCGCCTACTTTCTCGACGCCCGCATGAAGGCCGAAGCCACCAGTGAAAAGTCCATAGCCAAATGCAATCTGGACCAAGTGATGCGGACGCAGCCCTCCTGCCACAAGGAAGCGGGCGCATAAGTTCGCCCACGTCTGCAAATCATTTAAAGTGTAGGCAACAAAGGTTGGCTTGCCGGTGGTGCCCGAAGAGCCATGAATGCGGGCAATCTGTTCACGTGGCACAGCAAGAAAATCGAGCGGATATCCTTCTCTCAAATCCGCCTTCGTCGTAAACGGCAGGCGCCGAATGTCGGAAAGCGAACGGATCGCGTCCGGCGTGATCCCAAGCTCGCGAAAACGCTTGCGGTAAAATGGAACATTTTGAACGCGGGCTACGGTGTCCCGCAAGCGTGCTACTTGAAGAGCTTCTAATTCGGGGCGTGAGAGGGTTTCCGCTGGATCCCAAATCTCGTTGGAGAGGGTCGGTTCTTTAAGCACCGCGGATCCCCCTATCCTGTGAACATTGTGTCACGCACCACCAAGGTAGTTCCATCATTGCGTTGTCTCTCAGCATTCGGATAAATCAAACAGTTCCACGCTTCCCACGACGTTGATGCCATTTTCCTGAAGCGTTCGTATTGCCTGATCTGGATCGTCAAACCGGAAAACAAGCACAGCTTTGTCTCCACGCCGGAACGTAAAGGCGTACATGTACTCGATGTTCAGCCCTGCTTTTTCGAGTACCTCCAAGATGTTGGCCATGCCTCCCGGTTTATCCGGAACTTCGATGGCGAGCACTTCCGTGACATTCACGACACAGCCAGCTTTCTCAAGCACCTGTTTGGCTCGCTGCCAGTCTTTGACGATCAGACGTAAGAT
Source organism: Candidatus Sumerlaea chitinivorans (assembly GCA_003290465.1). Taxonomy (GTDB): domain Bacteria; phylum Sumerlaeota; class Sumerlaeia; order Sumerlaeales; family Sumerlaeaceae; genus Sumerlaea; species Sumerlaea chitinivorans. The sequence goes on along the minus strand of CP030759.1, from coordinate 1,048,478 downwards.
TCCAAACTGCTGTGTGTCAGCCAACGAAAGTGTCAGGATGTTGATTCCAGCTTGCGCAAGCGCACGGCAAGGGATACTCAGTTGCCCCGGCCGGTTCTCCAAGAACACGGAAAGTTGGTGTGTTTTCATTCTCCCTCATCTCCCTATTGTAATCCAATGTGTTTGTCCGTTGCGACTCTTACTCAGGTATGTTCACACATTGCGTAAATCAAGCACGCGCTTTGCTTTGCCTTCGCTGCGCTTGATACTGTGTGGTTCTACCAAGCGAACGGCGGCGCGAATGCCGATCGTGTGTTCGAGGGCTGCGAGGAGTTTCTGCTGCAGAGCTTCCAACGCACCTACACGGTCGCTGAAGACCTCTGGGGTCACTTCCACCTGAACCTCCATTTGGTCAAGGCCGTGTTCGCGCGTCAAAACGATCTGATAGTGGGGGAGTGTACCCTCAACTTCAAGCAACGCAGCTTCGACCTGCGACGGATAGATATTTACGCCACGGATAATAAACATGTCGTCGGAGCGTCGGCTGATTCGCTTGATTCTCCGGATTGTGCGTCCGCAAGCACAAGGTTCGGTTTGAATAGCCGTGATGTCGTGAGTGCGGTAGCGGATCATGGGCATGGCAAGCTTACTCAGCGTTGTAAGAACAAGCTCGCCCTCTTCTCCGTCAGGGAGTGGAGCCCCGGTGGCTGGATCCACGATTTCGAGAAGGAAATGATCTTCAAAAATATGCAAACCGGCCTGTTGGGCGCATTCGATTCCAACGCCCGGGCCGATGATCTCTGAAAGCCCGTAAATATCAAACGCTTGGATCCCGCTATTCTCTTGGATGTGCCTTCGCATTTGCTCGGTCCACGGTTCTGCTCCGAACACCCCAACGCGTAACGGTAATTCTTTGAGATTCACCCCCAGCTCTTCTGCGCGCTCCATGATGTGCAAAAAGTAACTTGGGGTGCAGCAGATCACTGTCACCCCGAAGTCCTTCATGACCATAATCTGCCTATCGGTGTTGCCACCAGAAATCGGAATAACGGTCGCGCCCAAAGCTTCCGCGCCATAATGTGCGCCCAAGCCGCCAGTAAAAAGTCCATATCCATATGCGTTTTGCACGATGTCTCCGGCGTCCACACCACATGCTGCGAAGCTTCGAACCATCACGCTGGACCAAACCTGAAGATCTTGTTGCGTGTAAGCCACAACGATGGGCTTTCCCGTTGTTCCGCTGGAAGCATGGAGCCGAACGATGTCCCTCATGGGGCTGGCAAATAGACCAAAAGGATAGGTATCGCGTAAATCCGCTTTCTCAGTGAAAGGCAGACGCTGTATGTCCGAAACGCTTCGAATATCTTCAGGCTGAATCCCAGCAGCCTTCATCCGTTCCCGATAAAGAGAAACATGATGATAGGCTCGCTCAACGATTTGGCGTAACCGTCGCAATTGAAGCTCTTCCAATTGCGCACGCGGAATAAAATCAAGTGCACTTGTAGGGTGAAAGCCTGCTGGGCCTCCCTTTTTTCCATGCTCCCGCACATTCATTTGCTTGATTCTCCCTACAGTGTTAAGGCCACCCGGTCATTTAGTTGCTTGAGATATCAATGATCTGCCAATGTCAAATGCTTGGCGATTGGCTTCAAACAGTTTGCCTCCGAGCCGGAGGGTAATAGCCCGTTCCCAAGCTTCGAGCGAAATCGGTAAATACGTGCTAAGAACACCCAAAAGGGCAGTATTCAAGGTTTTTGAATGGGGAAGCTTATCGCTTGGAATGTCATCGACTGAGATGAGGACCCCTCCCTCTTTCAGATATGGCCAAAATACTTCCCTTTGTGAACGATCACACAGGACAAGGAAGTCGGCTTCTCCCATGGGAATCATTGGGCTCCAAACCTTCTTGCCAAAGCGGACATCGCTGCTAACGGACCCACCTCGCTGGCTCATTCCGTGAATTTCGCTTTTCTTGACGTCAAAGCCGGAATAAAAAGCTGCATCAGCCAGGATATCGGAGGCACGGATGATCCCTTGCCCGCCCAATCCTGCAATAACCACATTCGTCACATCATTCGCCATCTTTCTCAACTCCTCCGGGAACGCATTGGTAGTCGAATTCTTGTTTTGCGCGGCGTTCAAATTCGCGGATGCTTGGTGCAGCAAGAATGCAGTAATGCCGCGCCACAACAAAGCAGAGTTCATTCGAGTTCAGGCAATCGACCAAGAGCTTTTCAAAAGCCTGCGGGTCACGAGTGGGATCAGCCACATGCACTCTGGAGACGCCCAATGCCCTCGCAACCTCCTCGATTTTCACCTGATTGGTGGGTTTGTGATCCAAGGTACGCCCAGTTCCCGGGTGTTCTTGCTGCCCGGTCATCGCGGTCGTGCCGTTGTCGAGCACAACGACTACGTGGCCTGTGGGCGGCGGATTATACACCATTTCCGCAATTCCGGGAAGTCCGGTGTGAACAAAGGTACTATCTCCAATCACACTCACTACCCGTCGCGCCTGATCTGGAGGAAGAACATGTCGCATTCCCAGACCGACGGTGATGCTTGCCCCCATGCACACACAAGTATCCATGGCCTCGTAAGGGGGGAGAACTCCTAACGTGTAGCAGCCAATGTCCCCTGCTACGATGCAATCCAAACGATGGAGAATATCGTAAACCGGCCGATAAGGACATCCTTTGCACAACTCCGGCAACTTGCCGGGTGGCAGTGAAGGTTCAGGGGAGGTATCGCCAGCGAGAATTCGGCGCACGCGATCCACATTCAGCTCGCCAAATCTGTACATATCCGGCTTGGGTTCCACGGCAATGCCAGCGGCACGCAAGAATGTGGCAAGATATGGTTCGCCTTCTTCGATCACAACGCATCGTTTTACTTTGGCGGCGAACTTTCGGATTCGCTCAATGGGCACGGGATGCGTGCAACCCAATTTTAAAATGGACGCGTCGGGTGCTGCTTCGCGGACGTGAAGAAAAGTGACACCGGAGGTCACGATTCCCAACTCCGTACTGCCTTCGTATTCGCGATGGCATGCACAGGCATTGCTGTACGCTTCTATCTCAGCAAGTTTTGCGCGAAGCCGGCGATGAGCGGGCCGTGCGTAGGCTGGGATCATCACCCGTTCACGGATATTGCGTTGGTAACGCGGGGGATCTAATGGGGGGAACAACCAGCGGGGCCGGACGACGCTCTTGGAATGACAAACTCGAGTTGTCATTCGCAACATCACGGGAATCTTCCATTTCTCGGAGATCTCAATTGCGGAATTCGTGAAATCGTACGCCTCCTGTGCATCGGCAGGTTCCAGCATGGGAATTCCTGCGGCAACGGCGTAGTAGCGGTTATCCTGTTCGTTCTGACTGGAATGCATCCCGGGATCGTCTGCTGAAACCAGTACAAGAGCACCCTCGACGCCAGTGTAGGCAGCCGTGAAAAGGGGATCTGCCGCAACATTGACGCCGACATGTTTCATGGTCACAAGCGTTCTGGCCCCGCAAAATGAGGCTCCCAGCGCGACTTCCAAGGCAACTTTCTCATTAGGCGCCCATTGTGCTTTCCCACCGAGATCAGAAAATGTCTCGAGGATTTCTGTTGAGGGGGTGCCGGGGTAGCCGGTACCTAACGCAACTCCAGCATTGCGAGCGGCGTGAGCAACCGCTTCATTTCCAAAGAGTAGTAGTCGATCAGGTTGTGCCATCTTTGATGACCTCAAGGGTGATTTTGTCGAGTATTGACGGTTGCAGCAATTCCCCGCGGCAAGCGAATTCAAACATCGCTTCCCAAACTTTTTCGCAGGGAAGGGCTCTGTGGGAAAAGACCCCAAACGAGTCGTGAAAGATGCGTTTTCGTACCTATCTCGCCGGTTTTGGCTCAAAGAAAGCGACGAGGAGAGTCGTGTCTCGTTTCTCCAATTCACCCCGTAGGAGTAGCTGAGGCTCTCCCCAACGACTGACAATCGTTCGTACAAGCGCCGGACAATGGGCTCGATACGCAATGAGCCACACTCCATCTTCTTTTGAAGCCAACTCGACAACGCGTTCAATTTCGGCTGGATTAGGGCAAAAGACTGGTAGTGTGCCAATCACACGCGCTTCCGGCAGCAAGAGTTCAAGCCCGTCACGGATTTCTTGCGGAGTTGCCAAAATCGCCTGACCAGCACGATAAACCGTACGAAGTTCTTTCATTGTGTGGGCAAAGACTCGATTTTCTTTGATTGGCGTCACAAGAAGCCAAAGCCAGCTCAGGACCGCCAGACAGCCCATGAGTGGGACTATCGTGCGACGAGATGAACGCGAAAAATGAAGAAGCCCATACGCCCCCACCACTGCACCGACAGGGATAAAGGCGCACACGTACCGATCGCTTCCAATGACAAAGCGCGAGGTGGCTGGATGGATTTTCAGTAACGCATTCGCGAGTACATAAAGCAAAAGAAGCCAAACTAGTTGGGCTGGTAGCCACTGGGGGAGACTACGTTTGCAAAGGCGTTTGATCAGCCCCACCGCCGCAAGGCCTCCCAAGAGATACCCACAAGCAGAAATGAGGCGCGGAATCGCTCCGTCTGGAAGTTTCCCAGTACCAATTCCGCTCAGCAGAGTCAGTATGCCGCCCAGAAGGCGAGCCGGATTCTTAGCTGCAGGTCCCATCTGATGGGGAGTGTTGGCATAGGCAATAAATCCCGGCAGCAGGACAAGTAGGCCAGCGCAAAGCGCAAAGATCATCAGCTTGGGATTCGAGCGTTTCAAAACCGCATGGATAGATGCCATCCCAAGCAAAATAAGAAAAGTGGGGGATGCACCACACCCGACAATCGCTGCGATGATGAGAAGTGTCTTGGCGTATGGGGAAGCTCCTCGCCGAAGAAGAATCCAAGCGTGGGTCCAACAAACCGCTGCGAGCAGCACTAATGTGTACATTCTCGCATTGGCGGCCTGCATTAGACCATTTGTGCTTGTGGCGACAATAATGGAAGAAACCGCAGCAACAGGTGAGGGTAAAAACCTGAACGAAAATATTACCTGCATGACGACAGCAAGGAACCAAAACACGAGTGATAGAAGGCGCAGTTTTGCTTCCAGTGGGAGCGACGAGTCAGCGAGTGCGCCGTAGACAAGTTTCTCAAGGAGGAAATAAAGTGGGGGATGGCCTCGCCGCCAACGTTCTAAAAACATCTCCCGCATCGGCAGGCGAATTGCATGTAAAGTGTAAAGTTCATCGATCCACAAGCCGGTGGTGAGTATGTTCCACACGGAAAGGCCAAAGCTAATAGCAATTGCCACTATCACGAATAGTAGCCACCGCCGGCGTTGAGAATGGGCCGAAAAGTGGGATACCTCTCGAGTCACGTTTAATCTCGAGCCTGACATTTTGCAAAACCAAGAGGACATTCCCCTGTCACTCCGAGGCCGAGGTGGGAAGGGTTTCCGAGACCTGATTTAAGGCTTTGCGTGGGTAATACAAGAAGATGCGTCGTTCGCCGCGCCGCGACTTTGGCGAAGACGAAATTCCCTGCCCAAAGAGCAAATCCGCCACCTGAACCGCGGGAGATTGCTTGCCGTGTAGCCACACCAAGAAGAGACGTTCCCGATCTGCAAATTGCAGAAGTTTCTGGCGCAAGGTTGTCTCATCTGTCAGAGCGCGATCGAAAGTCATTTCGACTCTCGCATTTGGGGCGTAGAGTTCCACAGCCTCCTTTGCCTGATCTGGCACCACAACCACTGCGTCACCGGTCTCGTACCGATTAGCTAAACGAAACTGAAGGAGTTCGCGAGGTGATTCGACGCGGATTCGCATGGCACCCACGGCATCACAAAGAAGCAGGAGGGCAATCATGCTGTGTACTACGAGAAGACACTTTGGGGTGGGGCAAGCTTGCTCGAGCAACCATGCGACAAGCAAACTCGCAAACGGCAATAAACTAATCAAGTAACGGGCAGGGCCGTGCACGGCAATTCCTAAATCCGTTGCTTCGTCAAGGAGCCATGTGGCAACCATCACCGCGAGTGGTAGGAGGGAGACGCGGGCAGCTACTTCCACCGGCATCGGTAAACTGCGACGTAGGTTCCACAGTTTCCAGAGAAGCCAAACTGTCAGAATAGCCCCACACGCCACCACCACTCTAAGGAAAGGGCCATGTGCATAGTAATCGTCGACTCCGAGGACGCCGCTGAAAAAAGTATTGAGATGGAGAAAGAGAGCAGCGGGGGGAACATGTGCGATTTCTGTTCGGTCACGACTGCTAACATGAAGAAGTGTTGGAACCACTGAGACAGCGGCAAGCATCAGCCACGTGACAATCAGCAGGCGTAGGAGGTGCGGCGCGCTCCTCCTTCGTCGCCATGCATCATAGACTAAAGCCCCCAAGAGAAAAGATAGCGAACTGGAAATAAAAAAACCCGTGAGAGCGATGAGTACAAATGCGTTTTTCCAACGTCGCTGATGTGGCTTTTCGAGCAATGTCAAGTAGCTACGTGCCAACCAGACGGCCACGAGCAGCACAAGATCATACATTCTGGCTTCGACTGCTTGCCGTAAAGCCAATCCGTTGAGAGCAAACAATGTGAGAGCAAGGGCTGCGGTCTCGGTGCGATGGACACGTCGAGCAAGCGGCCAATATGAGGCAACTGCAAAAAGCCAGAAGGCCACGGAGGGTAGCCGAAGAACAACTTCATTTACAGTGCCGGCCAGTGCGATCCACGCCTTCATCAATGCGAAGTAGAGCGGAAGGTGGCCTCGCTTTAGTCGCTCCAGCACCATTTCGCCCCATGGGAGATGGATCGCGTGGAGGGTGTAGATTTCATCAATCCATAGGCCGTTATGGGTGAGATGCGTTACAACAAGGGCGAGAGCGATCACGAGCGAAGACAGTGCAAGTGCATAATGAGCTACGCCGTATCTTTGGCCAACTTCACTTCGTTTAGTGTCAGTAAGCATTCGATCATCCGGGTTCGGTTAGTGTTAACGGACGCGGGATAGTTTCAGCCTGATTCTCGTAGATCGCTCGAGTCACTGCCACGACCGCCAAGGCTTCTTCTGGTTTTACAAGAAGCTCTTCTTCGCCTTGGATTGCTGCGATGATGTTACGGTATTGCCGTTGAAAAAGCACGTATCGTGGCTCGAGATTCGGAGTCGGAGGAGTAAACTCAGGCGGATTCGGTTTTGGGAGCTTTGCGGAGTGCTCCCAGTAGATGATTTCACCCTTTTCCACAATGCAGGAGGCTTGCTGACCGTGCACCTCAACACGTTCCGCAAATCCCGGATATGCTGAGGTCGTTGCCTCAAACGTCCCAATAATATCGCCGGGGAAGCGGAAAAGAGCAACGCCCACATCCTCCGTTTCAAGCACAGGTCGCGTATTCGCCGTTAGCCCACAGACGGCGTTAGGGTACCCGAACATCCACAGGAGAAGGTCGAGCGTATGGGTAGCTTGGTTCATGAGCACGCCACCGCCCTCCCCGGAGATTCGCCCTCTCCAGTCACTTTCCGTGTAGTAGGGATCATGCCGGAACCACTTTACTGAGCCCCGCACAAGCACTGGCTTACCAAAGTCTCCAGTGACTAATGCTCGCTTCAGAGCAGTGTTTCCGTCTGCAAAGCGATTCTGGCTGATAACGGCGCATAGCACGTGTGCAGCTCGGCATGTATCGATAAGGTTTCTGCCTGAATCCACATCAAGTGCGATGGGCTTCTCCGTCACGACATGTTTCCCGTGACGGGCGGCTTCGATGCCGTAAGGGACATGAAGGAAGCTGGGCAATGCCAATACCACCGCGTCCACATCCTCTCGCCTCAGAACTTCTTCGTAATCCTTGCAGACTGGCAAGTCACCCGCGACTTTACGTGCGCGTTCTAAGTCCTGATCAAAAATGCATGTGACTCTGGCGCCCGGCGTGGCTTGAAGGATTTGAGCGTGTCGCTCACCCATCAAACCACAACCTACGATTGCAAATCGAATCTCTCGGTTCGTCATTTTAGTGATCCCTTCCGAGATTAGTCGAGTTCTGGGCGACGCATTATCGGATGCGCAACTTGGCTTCGCGATTCCGCGGTATCACTCAGCGTCCTCATCCCCAGCATCTTGGCCGCCGCGAAGTTTCCGATAGCGCTGGTATAAGCGCTCGCCAACGATAAAAAGTACTAAGCACACGGCTGCAACCGCAAACTGCACGTAATCCTTCTTTGCTGCTGAACTTCCAAAAACTGCAAAAATGATGGTTTCAGGCAAATACCCAAGAAACGTAGCCAGCAAGAACTGCAGAAAGGTCACCTGAGAGATTCCGCCCACGAGATTGGTGACGGTCGCATTTGCAATTGGGAACAAACGAATATAGAAGAGCCACCGGAAACCGTTTTCATTGAAACGCTGATACCAGATTCGCATTCGTGCTGGCATCCGTCTGAGGACGATGTCGCGCAGAAGAATTCGTGCGATGTAAAAGGTGATCACCGCTCCGATCATGGACGCGATCTGGCCAAGTGTGCTCCCTAAAACTGCGCCGTAAAGGCCACCAGCAATGGCGCTCACCCAAAGCCGAGGAATTCCTAACCCAACTGCAAGCCCGCCGACTGAGATAAAAATCAAATACCCAGTTAACCCGCGTTCCTGAAAATCGCGCCGAAGATGCTCAATGCTGAAAAACTCCCGGACAGAGGGAAGGCTTGCGAAAAATGCAACGGTCCCAAATATGGTTAGCACGAGGAGTATTCGAATTGTATCGCGTACCCAACGGGGGAGGGCCGAGGTTCTCATGATGGCCTGCTAACGAATCTCCTCAACACGGTGGGGTGGGAAATGGCGTTTGCGGTACCAATGAATGCCCACCATGTCGTGGATTCCTACCCACAAACGATTTCCGATTCCGTATTTGGAGACGCCCCGCGTCCGGGGCCGATGGTTAACCTCGATTTCACGGACGCGAAAACCGTGAATTCGCAGAAGAGTCGGAATAAAGCGATGGAGTCCCCGAAAAGCAATAAGCTGGGTGAGAGCTTCACGTCGGATTGCCCGGTAAGTACATCCGGCATCGTGGATGTTATCCTTCAGTACCCAACCACGAACTCCATTTGCAATCCGTGAAGACAAACGCTTAACCCAAGTATCCCGCCGTTGGGCCCGAACGCCACACACCGCGTCGCAGTCTGAGAGGGCGTCAAGGAACTTAGGGATGTCTGCGGGGTCATTCTGTAGGTCCCCGTCCATCGAGAACACGATGCTGCCGCGCGCGTGTTCGTATCCCGACAAGATAGCTGCACTTTCCCCGAGATTCTTCTTATGCCTTAGCACTCGTAACGCCGGAAACGTCTTGGCGATTTCCAGCAGTTTTTTAAGTGATCCATCGGTGCTGCAGTCGTCTACGTAGATGATTTCGTAGCTACGACCAAGAGGCTCAAGTGCGGCTCGAAGCTCACCAATTAATGGCTCGATGTTTTCCTCCTCGTTGTAGCACGGAATGACTACGGAGATCTCGGGATTTTCACACATCATACTATCACGCACAAAGCTCTGGAATGTTTGGTTTGGCAATCCATTTGCTCCATAAGGTTGTGAAGGACATCATTGCGCAAGCTCAAAGAATGTTTCTGTCGGTCACTGTGGCCCCATTCATGTCCCGCGGAACAAAAGCTACGAACTGAAAGCCTGAGTAGAACGGTGGTGATCGAAGACCACGCCCTCTTTATGAATCTCTCCCATAGAACTCACGAATTGCACGGGCAACCGCAACCACTTGCTCGGCCTTTAGGTGCGGGTACATTGGCAACGACAGAATTTCTTTACATGCCGTTTCTGCAATTGGGCATTCGCCTTCTCTGTCACGACCTCCCATGGCGGGCTGGAGATGCATCGGTAGGGGATAGTGCAGACCTGTCCCTATGTTCCGTCCCTTTAGATGTTTCGCGAGATTATCGCGATCTTTGGCACGTATGACGTAGAGGTGCCACACAGGAACAGTATTTGGGTAAGTCCGTGGCAAAACCACCTCTGGTACATCGGCAAGCTCCTGCTCATAAATCGCCGCGATCTGACGTCGGCGGGCATTCCATTCATCAAGCTTTGTGAGCTTCACTCGCAGAATGGCAGCGTGAAGCGCATCCAATCGCTCGTTCGCCCCGACAATTTCATGGGTGTACTTTTCAAGGTGCCCATGATTCGAAAACATGCGGACAAAGCGCACGAGATCCTCGTTATCCGATGCCACTGCGCCGCCGTCTCCCCAAGCCCCGAGGTTCTTAGACGGAAAGAAAGAAAAACATCCCGCAACACCCATGCTCCCCACTCGCTTGCCGTTGATTTCGGCTCCTTGCGCTTGGGCGCAATCTTCCACCACTGGAATGCCGTGCTTGCCGGCAATTTCAAGTATTCTTGGGAGATTGACAGGAATGCCATACAGATGAACCGGAAGAATCGCCTTGGTGCGTGAGGTGATTCTCGCTTCGATTGCCGCGGGTGAGATCTGAAACGTATCTGGCTCAATATCGGCAAACACTACTCTCGCCCCATTCAGGAGAACAGCTTCGACGGTAGGAAACGCGGTCAGGGGCGTCGTAATGACCTCGTCTCCCGGACCCACTCCCAATGCTTTCAGCGTCATCCATAATGCTGCAGTAGCACTCGAAACACCGCATGCGTGACGCACTCCCACGGACTGTGCCAACGCAGATTCAAACTCTGAGACAGGTGTCCCGCCGATAAAAGATGAAGTCCGAAGAGCCGTGGCAAGAGCCGCGTCAATCTCAGATCGAAGCTCCTCGTATTGGGGGTAAAGGTCGACGAATGGTATTTGACCGGACATGATTGAATCGTCTCCTAAACATGGGTGCTATTCACAAACGTCATGCTGTGCTCGCAACGAGTTGTCAATACTCGGCGATTAATCGATTTGGGTGGAACGTGGTGTAATAAGATAGGCGCGAGCATCCTGGACGCTAAGGCGCTGTGCACATTGCAACCCTCTCGGTAAGTTCTCGCGCACGTGCGTATCCAAAGAATTCTTGTTATTGTCGTAGACGAAAACCCAGGAAATGCCATCCGGAGCAGCTTTGTGAATCAGCTCTTGAAACTCTTCAACGGACAATTGGTAGGCAGGAATAAGCGGTGGACGATGTTCGAGGTTGCGCCACTCATACGATAGAGGGTGGGTCATCCCGATTACGGGTGCTCGCGCATTTATGCGCAGAAGTTGCGGGGCAAGTTCGTGGGGCCCATCGCCATTCGTGCGCAACCAACCAAGTGTAACAATCAATTGAAACGTCACCATCAGAAACGGCATAAGCCGCAACCACTTATTCCACCCGTCCCTCTTGGCCTGCGGTTGAATTTGGCAACTGGCAAACGCAACAGCATGGAGAACTATAATCCCTCCCAGCGAAGGCAGTAAATATCGCGGATGACTGAGGACGTTACGGTGTGTCACCGCCTCGAAGAGATTCAACGCGAGAGGCGGAACAAAAACCCACGAAGTCAGAAAACGGCTTATTGGAAAATCTGATGCGATACTGCGAAACATTACAGAAGAGCGCAGGGTCCAAAACGCACGAAAGAGAAGCCAGCCCCAAACAACTAAGACCAAGTAGCGTGTTGCCCCGCGGAAGACGAGTTTGTAATCGCCAAAAACTGTGCGAGCCAATAGATTTATCGGTCGCTCAAAGGACCAAGAGAATCCTTGTAGCGAAAATCGTTGCTGCGATTTTGCCAGCAGTAGAGTTGGCACCGCGAGTACGAGTACGGCCAACAGCAGTGTGAGAAGCCCCCATGTCGCTTTTCGTTTATTGCAGGGTATGGCGGTCAAGCAAGCTACAGCCATGGCTGCCACGCTAAGTCCAAACGCCGGGTAAAAAAGTAGGCCCAACAACGTCGTGGCAAAGAGATAGAACAACATCCGTAGTTTGCCATCGCGCCACCATTGAGAGAGCGTAAATCCCAAGGCGATCGAGAAAAACAACGCTCCTGCGTAGGGGCGTGCGGAATGCGCGCATGTCACAGCAAGTTGGTGAGTGAGTAGTAATGGGAGCGCGTAGTTTGCAACTGAGTTCCCCAAAAGCGAGCGCAAGAAGAGAAAGAGTAGCACAACCGAACCAGCTGCAAAAAGGACGGATGGGACTCGCATGACCCATTCAGCATCGCCGAAGACGCGCACCCACCAACTCTCAAAAACAAAATACACTGGGGAGTGACCGGCGCGCAGTCGATTCGCAATTAGTTCTGGCAAGGGAAGACGCGTGGCCTGCCACGTAGTGTATTCGTCAACTGTAAATCCACGCCCAAGCCCAACGGAATAAATGATCCCGCTACCCACAAAAACTAACGCAAGCCACAGCCCCAAACGCCTCATTCTCAAGTGGCGCCAATAAGCTCGAACGGCGTGATTCATCATGCGTGTGGCTCTACGAGGGGGCGTGAATATCCGCAAGCGAAACCGAGTATTGTAAAAGCGCGTTGGACAGTCGAAACGGCTCCCGACGCGAGAGCGTGCCCATAGCTCAATTGGATAGAGCGACAGACTACGGATCTGTAGGTTGGGGGTTCAAGTCCTCCTGGGCACGCCATTCCTTTTTTGGGGCGTGCCAGTCGCGAAACGGTGTCGCTTAGTCTTTGCCCACGACCTTCGGCAGCGTGAACAATGGCAAGTAGAGAGCAACGACGATAACACCCACGATCACGCCAAGGAAAACGATCATGAGCGGCTCCAGCAGAGACGCCATCGCATTGACCATGTCGTCCACTTCGCGCTCGTAGGCTTCGGCGACTTTGTTCAGCATTTGGTCAATAGCTCCGGTCTCTTCACCCACCGCCACCATGTGGACGACGAGGGGCGGAAATACTGGGCACCGGCTGAGGGGTTCATGGATAGTTTCCCCCTCTTTCACGGATTCGTAAACCTCGTCCATTGCACGGGTGACGACCTCGTTACCACTTGTCTCTCGCACGATATCAAGGGCCTGAAGAATTGGAACGCCGGAGGTGATTAGGGTTGCGAGTGTACCCGCAAAACGCACGATTGCGGTTTTACGGAAAAGCTCGCCGAAAACGGGGAGCTTGAGTTTGATCACATCAAAAACGTATTTTCCCTCTCGTGTCTGGTTAATTTTCTTCAGAATGAAGTAAATCACAATCAGGCACGCAATCACCCAATACCAGTAGTTCGCCAGGATAAAGCTTGCGTCGATCAGGACCTGCGTGAGCCAAGGCAGTTCCGCGCCAAGCTGATCGAAAATCTCTTTAAACTTGGGCATGATGAACAATAAGATGAACGCGACGATGCCCGTAGCGAGCACCGACACGATCACCGGGTACATCATAGCGGATCGGATTTTTCCCATGATCGCCTGACGCTTTTCGAGGAAGTCGGCGATCTTGTTTAGAATGGCTTCCAGCACACCACCCATTTCACCAGCTCGCACCATGTTGACGTACAAGCTGTCGAAGACTTTCGGGTGCTTCGCAAGGGCATCGGAGAGGGTCGAGCCACTTTCAATGTCTCGAGCGATTTGGGCGATTTTGTCTTTGAAGACGACCGACTCAACCTGTTCTTCCAAAATCTTGAGCGAGCGCATGATTGGAAGACCGGCGTCAATCAGGGTCGCAAGCTGCCGGGTAAAAGTTGTGACGTGCTTGCGTTTGATCCTGTGGAAGATATTCCGCAAGCCCGGGAGGGCGAGGATGTCGACTTGCGTGGCCTTCCCCTTATGGAGCTTGACGCTCAGGGGGTAATAGCCCATGTTGCGCAGCTTTTCGATAATGACCTCTTCGCTGCTTGCCTCGATAATTCCCTTCACTTGTCGGCCACTCTTGTCGAGGGCTTCGTACGTATATTCAGGCATAGCCGACCTTCCTTCACGCTTTGCTCACGTCATAAACTACCCACGGTCGGAGCAGGTGTTCAAGTCGATTCCGACGCGAACTTAACCACTCAAGGCTTACTGAGAAGGCTGTTCCAGCAGCGATCGTCCAACATCCCACGCATGAGTTATTATTGCCGCATGTATAGGTTCAGGTGAGATGAAGCGTTCCTCGGCGTATGAAATACTGCTCCTGCTATTTTTGAGTGGCTGGATCACTGGTTGCAGCGAGTTCAAGTTTGTAAACCAGAAGTTCACCGATCGGTCAGATGACCCGCGTGCGGACATTGTGCTGCGTAATGTGCGTGCCGAGTTTACCTCAGGGAGCCTCATGCAGCGGCGCGTGAAGAGCGACGCTGCAGTTTATCAGGAAACGCGTGGGATGCTGCTGCTTGCGGCACCGACCATTGAAAGTTTCACTGCAGAGGGCACGATCGAGGGAGTGACGAACGCAACGACGGCAACGATGTTTCTTGCCCATGCCCCCCAACTCAAGCGCCGGAAGGGAGACTTTCAGCTTATAGGGAGGGTCCAGTATCGTGCTCCCTCCAAATCCGATCCGACAACGGACTCACTCATTCTCTACACGAGCTCCTTAGGGTGGATAAACGATAAGGAGTTGTTTGTTTGTGACGCTCCCTACGAAATGATAATGTTTGTTCCCAACCGTGCGCCCCTGGTTGCGGCAGGCGATCAATTTGTAGCAACCCGCGATCTCAGGGTGTGGAACGTCAAACACGGAGCTTTGGGCACAGCTTTACCCACGAATGTAGCCGAACACCACGCAAAATTGCGTGCCGAACTTGAGGCTCTCAGTGCCCCTGTGCAAACCGATTCTGCTGAGCCCGCCCAACCCGTTGAGCTGCCGTCCGAAATGTTACAAGCTGAAGCCGCTTTACGCCAAGGAGAATCTACGGGGTTGCAGACAGCACCTAATACGCAGACGACCACGGCTGGCCGTCGACTATTGAGATTACCAACTACGAGGTAGAGCGTCTGGCCGTGGGCTCGCCTTTTCTGATTATGCGTTTGACATTATCATACGGCCGAAAAGACTAAATTCGAAGTTTCTATGAAGGAGACTGGGTAATGATTTGGCGAAGCTGGATGTGTGTGGCAGTAGTCGGATGCTTTCTCGTGTGTAGTGGTGGTGTTGCCCAGCCGTCTCCAACCGAGCAAAACGAGCCACAAATGCCAGAGATTCAAGCCCCTCGCAAACCGTCCCCAGAAGAGCAGACGGGGCTGATGGCAGGCAATAAACCGTTTTCCCTGACGACCGACCCTGATGGAGAATTTGTATACAAGTTCAATGAAAACAACGAGTTAGAGACGCTTGAGGCGAAGAAGGGCGTGATTTTCACAAGCGAGGATATGACGCTCAATGCGGATCGTCTCGACTATAAGGCGGCGAAGGGAGAACTGACCGCAACCGGCAAGAAAGTTATCGTACGGCAAGGCGAACTGATCATCACGTGCCAGCTGTTCAAGTACTATCCAGATCGCCAACACAGCGAGTTTTTAGGTAACGCGGTGGTTTACAACCGGACAAAAGACGGAAAAGTACAAACGACTGCAGCCGATAAGATTGTCGTGGATATCGTGGACGGAAAGGCCCAAATGAAAGTTCAGGGAGGCGGCAGGGTACGGCCTCAAATGAGTCAAGCCGCCACCGCTCCCACCGCCGTTTCCACCCCTGGTTCCGGTGGGGCACGAGCCATGATTATGGAACCACAGCAGGCCGGTAATCAAGGGACTGCTGGAGTCGTGGATCGTGGAGCTTCCCAGCCCGTTGAGCCAAAAACAACAGGTACTGCTGAACCTCGAGTCAAATTAGTCCCCTCAGTCGAAGGGGCCGTCCCCTCTGGTACGTCAAAAGGTTCAGCGAACACGAAATCCGCGGCCCCCGCTGGGAAAGCGATCCGACCGGGAGACCCATCCCAAATGAAAGCTTTGGCTGGGGAATAAAAGTAATCTCGTTGACGCATTTTGTGCTTGTGGAAAGGAAGCGAAGGTAGGCTGTGCGCTGCTTAGTGACCGGCGTTGCCGGATTTATTGGATCCTCCTTAGCCGAAGAGCTGATTCGGCAGGGACACGAAGTTGTTGGTGTTGACAGTTTTGTTCCTTACTACCCGCGGGCGATAAAAGAAGCGAATCTGCATTGGCTGCGCACCCAGCGTGCTTTCCGGCTGATCGAAAACGACATTGTGACCCTTTTTGCAGATGAGAGCGCTGAGGGATTCAAGCTCCTCGAAGGGGTTGACGTGGTCTTTCACCAAGCCGCCCAAGCTGGGGTCCGCGCAAGTTGGGGAACGTACTTTGAAAGCTATTGCCACAACAATGTTCTAGCGACCCAAAAACTGCTCGAGGCGTGCAAGGGACGTGAGGGACTAAAGTTTGTGTATGCTTCGTCTTCCTCTGTTTATGGAGAAACGGGAAAGTTTCCCATGGAAGAGGATGACCTCCCGGTTCCAGTTTCGCCCTACGGCGTCACGAAGTTGGCGGCGGAACACCTAGTGCGTCTTTATACAGCAAACTATGGATTGCACACCGTAAGCTTGCGTTATTTTACCGTATACGGTCCGCGCCAACGTCCTGACATGGCATTTCATCGAATCATTCGCGCAGCCCTGACTGGATCCGAATTTGTGCTTTTTGGGACAGGCGAGCAAACCCGTGATTTTACCTACATTTCCGATATTGTGGCGGCGAATATCGCTGCGGCCCAGAACGGCCAGCCCGGCGGGGTTTACAATTTGGGTGGTGGCTCCCAAGTCTCAATGAATCAAGTGATCTCGCTGATTGAAGAAATCACCCAACGAAAGCTGAATGTCCGCAGGGCTTCCCGAGAACGTGGCGATGTTACCCATACTGGGGCTTCGGTGGAACGTGCGCGCAGGGATTTAAACTTTAGCCCAAAAGTCTCGCTCAGGGAGGGTCTGGAAACCGAAGTTTGTTACATTCGCGATGTGGTCCTGCCGTTGGGAGTTTAGATTAGGGGGATCTGGTACCAACCATTAGATATAAGCCTCAGCGCTGACGTTGGGTGCGCTGAGCGATTCTGTCTCGGTAAGGGGGGAATGCTTATTTGATTCTAAGTTACTTCGTCAGAAGTCAGGTTGAATCGATCTTGTCGACCCGCGGAGTTCGGATTGCAGTTTTGTACCTCAGAAAAACGCCTTGTCCGGCAGATTTGATGGGCCAACGCAAAATAACTCACCACGTTTCTTCTATTTTAGAATTGTGGACAGCCGTAGCTTTGTTTCTGACGTGTTTGGTATGGTCCTCATCGGCACAGCGATTGGACTGGCGGTGTGGGAGATCATCACCCATCGGTTTTCGGCGGATCGGTGGCTGCATCCGCGGTCGCGTCTATGGCGGCGCTTATTGATCGCAGGCCTGCTTGGATCTGTTGGTGTGCTACTTTCTTTGGAGGCTCGTCAGCTTCTTCCCACTCAAACGCCAGGCGGAATCTTGCGTTTTGCTGCCTTGCTTGGGCTACTTGCCGTGCTGCTGTTGATTCTTGCTTTAGTTGATATTGTCCGGACAGTGGACATTGCAGTGAAGCATTCCCTCCGAGAAGTCCAGAACGACCTAAAAAGCGCCATTACTTCTACCAAAACGACTCCACAGAGTTCGGATGAAAAACGGGCCAGCTAAACAGCGTCATCTAAGTCTGAGAGCAAAGCTTCTGCTGACTTTTGGTGCATGCATTTTGGTAGCCGTTTTCCTGATTTTTGCCGGAGGAAACTACTACATTGACTTGCTTCAAAAGCGCAATGTCCAACTCGCTGTGGAACTCGCCCAAGAACAAGCGAGGAAACTCTCGCGAGATATCTTGGAGCTCTTGAGTAGCGAGCGAGCCAACAGTCTGGGAGCGCAAGAGGTCAAGGAGAAGCTTCGGCCACTTACGCAAATCGTTCTTCGCCAAAACCGTCACATTCTTTGGGCCGGGATTTTTGATCCAGAGACGGGGAATTATGTGGTCGAGCAAACGAGTGAGGACAGTCAGACCTTTGTGACCAAATCTGTGGGTGACAATGCCTACCGCGCAGAGCTGGCAACGCAAGGAGGGCGAGCCCCTATTGAGGTCTCTGTACGAACGACCCCTCGCGCTAGTGAGGGCCAAGAAGTTCGGCAAGTGATCGAACACAACGGAAAACGTGTTGGTGAGATTCATTTGCGGATTGCCGACTCTCCTGGATTTCAGAAAATCGAAGCGACAAGCTCCCAAATTTCCCGAGCATTACTCGCAGAATGCCTGTTCTTGCTTGTCTTCCTTGGTGCGGTGTTTTGGGTTGTCTGGCGTCTCGTGTCCCGTCATGTAGCGCTGGTAGAGCGTCACGCCGCGCTTGACCGAATGGCGTACGTCGGAACTTTGGCCTCTGGCTTGGCCCATGAAATACGAAACCCTCTCAATGCGATGAGTTTAAATCTGGAAGTGATTCGAGAGGAACTAAGCGAGTCGGTAAGGGGGGATGTGTCGCGTCCGCTCATGCTTTTGGAGCGCATACAAAAAGAGGTCTCACACCTCAATCGCATTCTCACCAACTTCCTCGATTTTGCGCTTCCTACTCGAGAAAGTATCACACGCTTTTCCTTGCGCGGTCTGGTGGAAGAACTGCTGGAGGTGCACTCTTCTGAGCTCGCGCAGCACGAGATTCGGTGCGAGCTCGACGCACCTTCTGATACGTGGATTGAAGCTGATCGACGGCTCGTCTATCAGGCTCTGCGAAATGTATTAGTAAATGCCATCGAAGCTGTAAAAGACAGGATTCAGCGCCACATCATGATCGAAATTGAGTCCGAAGGCAGTGAGTTCATCCGAATCAAAGTTTCCGATACTGGCCCCGGTATTTCACCCGAAAACCGTGAAAGGATTTTCGACGTATTCTTTTCGACCCGTAAAGGGGGTACTGGCTTGGGATTAGCAATCACAAAGAAGATTGTTGAAGAACATGGCGGAAGCATTCGTGCTCAGGAAGCGAACGGCGGTGGGGCTCAAATCATGATCGAACTACCGCGCGACACCCTACGAGTTTTATCTCAAAACGGTTCACTCTAAGCCTCATGAAGCGTGGCAATCTACAGGAGGATGCAAGCGCAGTGTCCGCGAAAAAACTGCTTCTGGTGGAAGATCACGAAGAAAGTCTGCGAGGCCTTGAGGCTGCATTTTCTCGTGAGAAATACGAAATTCTAACTGCCTCATCGAGCAAGCAAGCGGTTGAGGTCATTGAGCGGACGGAGCTGGACGTGGTTGTATCGGATTTGCGTCTGCCTGATGGCACTGCTCTCGATATCTTGCGGGCTGCACAAATGCAGGAGTTGCCCCCACGTGTGATAATCATAACCGCATTCGGAACGATCGAGTCGGCAGTCGAGGCCATGCGAGATGGGGCATATGACTATCTAACCAAACCAGTGAACATCCATGAGCTCAGAGTCAAAGTGGCCAAGGCGATAGAGGTTGTCGCGCTACAGCGCGAAAATCGGGCGCTTCGTCGCGCCTTAGATGGACAGTCCTGCTTCGAGGGACTTCTTGGCGCTTC
This sequence comes from Candidatus Sumerlaea chitinivorans, assembly GCA_003290465.1. Taxonomy (GTDB): domain Bacteria; phylum Sumerlaeota; class Sumerlaeia; order Sumerlaeales; family Sumerlaeaceae; genus Sumerlaea; species Sumerlaea chitinivorans. Next base: position 1,029,102 of record CP030759.1, on the reverse strand, counting down.
AAAAGAAATGAAAGAGGTCTTCGAAAAGATTCGGACCATTGCCGACACCCGTGCAACTGTCCTCATCGAAGGGGAGAGTGGGACCGGTAAGGAGCTCGTGGCGCGGGCGATTCATAAGGCATCAAGCCGACGCGACAAGCCGTTCATTCCCATTCATTGTGCGGCATTGTCTGAGAATCTGATCGAAAGCGAGCTCTTTGGTTACGAAAAAGGCGCTTTCACTGGGGCGGCCACTCGCAAGCAAGGGCTCTTTGAATTAGCCGACGGAGGCACCGTGCTCTTGGACGAAGTCTCTGAGATCCCCCTCGCAACCCAAGTTAAACTGCTGCGTGTGCTCGAGACACGCGAATTCTTACGAGTGGGGGGTGTCGAGCCAGTTCAAGTAGATGTGCGCGTGGTGGCAGCTACAAACCGCAGCCTTGCGGAAGAGGTTGAAGAAGGTCGCTTTCGCGAAGATCTTTTTTATCGCCTGAATGTGGTGCGCATCGAGCTTCCACCTTTGCGGATGCGCCAAGAGGATATCCCGCTGCTAATCGAGCACTTTTTGCGTGTATTTGAAAAAGAGCATGGACGTCCCCGATTACAGCTTAGTCCGCAAGCATTGCAGAAATTGGTGGAGTATCCGTGGCCCGGCAATGTTCGGCAACTGCGCAACGTGATCGAGAATCTTGTTCTGTTTGCGCGGGGGGAGACGATCGATGTCCAAGATCTCCCCTCTGAGTTTTTGGCGCCCCCCAAAGACCCAATCACGCTGGATCTCGGCATGCCCCTTGATCTTCTCGAACGGAAAGCAATTGAAAGGACTCTTATTGCGACCGGCGGCAATCGAAGTCGCGCTGCCGAATTGCTTGGGATCTCCCGCCGCACGCTTCTTCGAAAAATCAAGGAATTAGGATTGGAAGGTTAGTCGTCTTTTGGTCTGAACTCTGTTCAACCCCACCCTCAGGCCTCGCTGAGTTCCTCGTGGCAGGAAAACCTTGAAGCTGCTGCAATCATTTGACCTTGAGCTTCCTTTCAATCTCCTGCCGCAAGCGGGCTGCCCTGCGTCCCACCTCACTATTGGGGAATTCGACTTGAATGGAGACCACAAGATCCAACGCCTCAGAGTACTGTTGTCGGAAAAACAAGCGTTCGGCCTCCTGATAGCGTGCCATGGCTTCGGCGGTCTGACGTTGTGGCTGCTGTTCAGCGTAAAAACGGGCCAACTCGGCTAAGGCACATGCAGAGGACGTAAGCTCGCTATCGCTTCGTGTGACAGCAAACTTGTTGGCGAGCTCGTATGCTAAACGGAAATTGCCACTTTCGAAAGCCTCTTGAGCACGCTGGAGGGCTTGCCGATCCCGCTCAAGCCAAATGCTTTTGAGCCGAAGGCGCGCGTTCTCTCCCACAAATGGATCGCGCGTTAGCACTTCTAATTCGCGTTCACCTCGGCCCGTTAATCCCATCTCGAGGGCCCAGCATGCTAATTTGTATCTTCCGACGGAATCGGTCGGAGCTAACTGGTTTCTTCGATGAGCGTACTCAGTTTCGAGAAGCAGTTCTGCAGCTAAGTCGGGCAGCAAGGGTTCAACGATCTTGGCTAAACTCGTTGCGCTGTCGAAAGCATTGCGCTCCAGCAGAAATTCAGCATAGGACCGATAAAGGGGCTCAAGGTCTTGGTGAAAAGTCGGATCGGCAAAATAGGCTACAGCATTTTGAAACGCTTCCAATGGTGCGGACGTAGCGGCTGACGAGAGAGCTGAAACCAGGATTTGCTTGGTGGTACGATAAGCGAAGGAGAGCGGTATGGCATCCTTATGGGCAAATAGATAGCGAAGAGCCGCTGCGTGGTCTGCTTGCTCAGCCTGCCGGATTGCTTCTTCAATCACTGCAAAGGTCACACGTTGCTCTTCCGCCTCTGGCCCTTGGAGCCGACCCAGTATTTTGGCAACGGTAATGGCAGAGGTGACACGATCGTTCTCTAGCAATCGGGTCAGCAAGGTCTCGGAAACAGTCCTAAGCGTATTGTACTCTGTACCTTGATTCGCTACTTGGGGTTGCCGCTTTGTGAAAACACGGTAAGCCCTATCAAGATCGTTGGATTGGAGACAAAAAGCCACACAAGCTGCAACAAGCGACGGTGGGGGAGCTTCGGTGCGAGTCCACAAATAGTCTTCGAGTGTAGCCCATTCTTTGTCCGACAGCACGGTAGAATATTGGGGGGTGCGAAACCACTTCTCCAACGCCGAATCCAAGATGTTTCGGTCGGCAGTTCTTTCCAGTTCAGCAAGAACCTGAAGAGCAGCCTGAATTTGACCACGAGATAAGTACGCAAGTGCCAATTCCGCGGAATAAGTAGTGGGAGTTTGAATTTCAACTGATGCCACCTGATTCAGGGGAATGCCAATTGTTCCTGCAGGAGTCGCGACGTGAAGATGGGTCGGGCTCTGTCTATTTACGGTGCCTGTAATTAAGCGCCCAGATCGAAGCGTAACAGTATCCGCCCACAACGAGGCATTTCCGACTCCTAAGGCCCAAAGCAACGCGACGAGCACCACCCCACTAAACCCTGCACATAAGCGCATATGTCTCACACGCGATCGCATGGGGTGCCGCCAACGGACATTGCATTAGCCAAGAGATGAGAATGCAAGCAACACAGTGCTGGGCTTAGATTGCTTGGTCTACACTTGTGCCATCCGGAGCCATGGTCAGAAAATTGTGGGGCGTGCACTACCGCAAAAGCGAGAAAACCAGCGATGGATAGAGCCCCAACGCCACGACAAGGAGTGCGGTCGCCACGAAAACGACCTCTTGCAATGTGGAACTCTTGACCGAGGCAGTCACGCCCTCTGTTGGCATCATGAAAAGATGGACCACGATGCGTAGGTAATAGTAAATTCCAATTGCGCTTCCGAGAAGGCCGAGCAGAGCAAGTTTGAGGTATCCTGCGTTCACCGTCACCGCAAAAAGGTAAAACTTTCCAAAGAACCCTAAGGACGGCGGAATGCCAGCAAGGCTCACAATAAAAACGAGCATTGCCCAAGCCATGGCTGGCTTCTTTTTCGCGAGACCACGCAGGTCACGTAGCGTTATTTCGTTTGTGTGATCCAACAAGTGAAGCACACCAAAGGCACCCAAGACGGCGATTGAGTACGTCACGACGTAAAAGAAAATCGCTGCAGGTGCATCAACGATAGGTAGCCAAGAAGAGCCAGTCACTGGTGGGCGCGAAACACCCAAATAAGCCATCACCACGTAACCAACATGACCAATGGAGGAGTAGGCGAGGATGCGCTTCACCCGTCGCTCCATCAAGCCCAAAAGGTTTCCACCAATCATACTGGTCAGGGCGAGAAGATAGAAAATCTCCTCGTACGGACGAACAAGGAACGAGAGCGAAATCAGAGCAGCCAAGACAGCGCCTTTTGATGCAGAAGCAATAATACCGCTCACAGGGCTGGGCGCAGATTCATAAACGTCCGGGGCCCACATATGGAAAGGCACCAGCGCAAGCTTGAACGCTACACCCGACAGGAATAGTCCAAACCCAATGTAAGCAAGAGGTGGAAACGTGGTCGCGGCCCATAAGCTCTTTTCAATCTCGTCTATTTTTAGCGTACCAAAGGACGCATAAACGAGCGCGAGACCAAACGCGATGAATGCGCTCGCAAACCCAGCAAGGATCAAGTACATTGCAGCCCCTCGAATGGAGCCGGCCACTTCGTATCGAAACGCGATGAGGATGTAAAGGCTGAGTGCGAGTATCTCGATGCCAAGGAAAATTGCTGGCAGATTGTTGCTCCGCGTCAAGACTATCATTCCGAGTGCGGCGAACATCAAAAGGCTATACCATTCGCCTGCACCTTTTTCCGGCACAGCAGCCGCGAACAATGTCCATCCTGAGATAACTAAAAACGTGATGGAAAACGCAAAGGTGATCGGACTCCAGCGGGTCCAGCCTGTGGCGTCCAAGCCAAGTTCAGCATGGGCCGATAAGAAGGCAAGTGCCCCCCCGCACAGTGCCAAGACGATAAGCGACAGCCAGCGAAGAAAATCTCGCACATTCTTTTCGTCGCGTACCGCACCCACCAAAAGGACAATGGTGCCGCCAACGCCTAAAATTGCTTCAGGAAGATACCGTAAATACTCGTTCACTCAATTGCCTCCGACTGCGAGGTTTTCGGTTTAAATTGTGCTGCATATTTGGGGGCGAGGTTAGAAGTAGGGCGAGGTGCTTGCCAGACGATGGTTTCCGGCTCTCGTCCAGTCCGTGGCACAATGTTGTCCGGCGGGGCGTAAAGTGGACTTGTGACGAGCGATGGAAAGAGCCCGATGAGCACCAAGCAAATCGTCAGAATCGCCAGCGACAGCACCTCTTGTCCGTGCAAATCAGAAAACGACCTCCACGGGCGATTTGCGGGACCGTGCATAGTGATTACAAAGAGGCGGAGCGAATACGCGGCTGCGAACAGGACTCCCGTGGCACAGACGGCACCGAGCCATTTTGAATACTGGAAAGTTCCACCAATCACGTAAAGCTCGCCGATAAAATTTCCAGTCCCGGGAATTCCCAGCGACGCAAACGCAAAGAAGAGTAGAAATGCCCCCATCACAGGGGCCAACTTCCAAAGGCCCCCAAACATATCAAGATTGCGTGTGTGGGCACGATGCTGAATGATCCCTGCCAAGAGGAACAGGCCGCCTGTAGCAAGTCCGTGATTGATCATTTGAAGAACGGCCCCTTGGTAACCCGCAGCATTCGCAACAAAGAGCCCCAGCACAACAAATCCCAAGTGGCTGATACTCGAATAGGCCACCAACCGTTTAAAATCACGCTGCGCGAAAGCAACAATTGCCCCGTAAAAGATACCGATGAAACTCAGTGCGATCGCGACGGGTGTGAACACTTCCACAGCTTGGGGGGCCAAAGGCATCGCAATCCGAATAAGTCCATACACTCCCGTTTTCAGCAAGACGCCGGCGAGGATCAAACTTCCTGCAGTCGGGGCCTGCGTGTGGGCATCTGGTAGCCACGTGTGGAGAGGGAAGAGCGGAACTTTCACTGCAAAGCCTATCGCGAGACCCAAGAACACCCACCACTGCTCGGCGACACTTAGCTTGGTTGCTAACAGCTCATCGAGTCCAAAAGTGTACGTGCCTGTAAGAGCTGCGTGACGAAAGTATACATAGAGTAAAGCTACGAGCATGAAAATGCTTCCGGTAAACGTGAAAAGGAAGAACTTATACGCAGCACGCAGCTTATCCTCGTGCCCCCAGACTCCGATAATGAAAAACAGTGGGATCAGCATGAGCTCCCAGCCGAGATAAAACAGCAGGGCATCTCGGGCGAGAAATACGATTAGAATCCCGAGCTGAAGCAGCATGAGCCAAACGTGGAAGGAACTCACGCGTTCCGAGATTTCAGCCCAAGAGATCAGTACTGCCACCACTCCAAGGAGAGCAGTCAGAAGAACAAGAAGAGCAGCAAGGCTATCTGCGTAGAGATAAAAACTAAGGCCGAACTGAGGAACCCACTCGTGGCGCAGTGTGATTGGACCTTCTTGAACACGGGCAAGCAGAACCGCAGCCAAAGCCAGGTCGAGTAAAGTGCCCACAAGCGCTGTCCAGCGCACGATCGGGGCCCCCACTTTTGCTCCCATCGCGCATATGATCGCAGTGAGTAAGGGAATGAACAGCAGCAAACTCAGCAGCATCGTTCAGTGTAACCTCGTAATCAGAATGGTGGCGATTGCGGCAGCTCCAAAGAGCATGACCAACGCATATCGGCTAACTCGACTGTTCTGGAAGAAAATCACAAGACTATGAAGTGCACGGACGATGAGCGCCAAAAGCTCGTAAATGCACCCATCAACAAGGTAGTTGTCGACGAAATTGGCTAAACGCGCGGTCACCTTGAAGCCGCGCACGAATACCCCCATGTAGAGCGCATCCATCCCCCAGCCGCGGAAAAGAAAATTTGCAATTCGAGAATGGTACGGCGCTGGCGTATCGTTTTGGATTTCTCCAGCTGGAATCGCTGGAGCAAGAATAATCCGCGTTGCCTGTGGCCCGTAAAGCAGCCAAGCAAATCCAGCACCGATAAGGGCAACCACGCCACCAATTGCAGTGGCGATGAGTTCTTTGCTATGCTCGTGGACGAGCGGACGTGCCTCACGCTCGCCAAAGACTGGCTCAAGGAAATGTTCCCACCATGCGTTCCCGCCCAGCGCTACCGGCACATTCAGATATCCCGTCAACACAGCAAAAATAGCCAGGACGTAAAGCGGCCAGACTAGCAGGGGGGTAGGTTTGTGCACGTGATGCGAGTGGCGAGGCGTGCCATAGAATACGAGCAGGATCAGACGGAAAGAATAGATGGCGGTCAGCAGAGCAGTAAAGAGCCCGAGCGCATAGATCGGCGCACTTCCAAATTGGGTGGTCAGCGAGCTCCACAAAATAGCATCCTTACTGAAGAACCCCGCAGTAATTAGCGGAATTCCTGCAAGTGATGCTGCGCCCGCAAGAAATGCCCAAAAGACACCCGGAAGCTCGCGGCGTAGTCCTCCCATGTTGAAGATGTTCTGTTCCCCGTGAAGGCTATGGATGACGGTTCCTGCAGCTAAAAAGAGAAGCGCCTTGTAGAATGCGTGCGTGAAGAAATGAAAAACTCCCAAAGAGAAGGCGCCAACGCCCAGTCCCAAAACCATATATCCGATCTGACTAATCGTTGAGTAGGCAAGGACGCGCTTGATATCCGCCTGAACGATCGCGCAAGTGGCTCCGTAAAACGCGGTGAGAAGACCAACCAACGCCACCGCGGTCATCAATTCTGGAACGAGCACGAAAAGTGAATGGAAGCGCGCGATAAGATAGACCCCAGCGGTGACCATCGTGGCGGCATGGATGAGAGCACTTACCGGCGTGGGACCAGCCATCGCGTCTGGCAACCACACTTGCAAGGGGAGCTGGGCGCTTTTGCCAGTAGCCCCCGCAAGGAGCAGCAATCCACCCAGTAGCAGAACTGCACGTCCCGACATCCCCCAAAACTCAGGCACCGACTCCATCTTGAGCACATTTTCAAACCCACCCAAGGACGGAAACGCGACCCCCGCAAGACGAGCACAAACCAAAATGCCAAGGATCAGGAAGATGTCGCCAAAACGCGTGACAAGAAAGGCTTTCTGAGCGGCTACCACATTCTCTGATTTCTGGTACCAATGGCCAATGAGCAGGAAGCTGCACGCACCGACGCCTTCCCAACCCAAGAACATAAAGAAAGCGTTGTCCGCCAGCACCAACACGAGCATCGAAAAGACAAACAAGTTTAGGTAGGCAAAGAAACGCTTTTCTCCTTCGTCGCCGTCCATATACGCATAGGAATAGAGGTGGATTAGCCACCCGACGCCACTGACGATGAGTGCAAAAACAAGCGAGAGGCGGTCGAGATAGAAGCCGACGTTCCCTTGCACAAAACCCGCATTCACCCAGTGCCATAGAACCTCATGATAGGTGGAATCTGGGGTCTTATTATTTAGAAGGGAGGCGCCCGAAATGATCACCCAGAGGAAGCTCAATCCTGAGGCAATACACGCTATCTTCCCAGCCGCCTTCGGAGAGAGTCGCTTGGCGAAAATGAAAATAAGCAGTGCACCGATCAGTGCGAAGGTCGGAATTAGCGCAAGCACTGGTTGTCCGCTTGAATGAAACATTCCCTATTTCTGCTCCTCGCTCATCGTCGCAATTTTCCACAGGTCAAGTGTCCCGTAACGTTGGCGGATGACCACAGCCAATGCGAGGCCGATCGCTACTTCCGCAGCCGCTACCGGCAGAATGAAGATAAAGAAAACCTGACCATCTGGCTGACCATGGATTGCTGACGCTGCCACAAACGCAAGGCCAGCCGCATTGAGCATGATTTCGACCGCCATCAAAACAAAGATAAGGTTGCGTCGAGCGATGACCCCCACAGCACCGAGGCAGAAAAGTATCGCTGCCACAATCAATGCAACATTAGCGCCGATCATGTAGTTTCCTCTCTTTTGGGTCGGGAATGGAAATCGCCTGTGCGAGGTGCATTCCGCCGATAAGTCCGATAAGCAGCACCAAAGATGCCAATTCGACTCCCAAGTAGTGCTGTTGGTAAAGCGCTCGGCCGATGTCTGCCGGTGTAATCACTCGATTGGAGACGGAGGCCGCTGTGCCGGCGTAAATACAAACCGCCGTATCAATGAAGAGAATGAGTGCAAATGCGAGCGGCACTAAAAGATGGGGACGACTTGGTGGCACCAAGTCAGGGGTGGGCGGCTTGGCGGTGACGTTCAAAATCATGATGACGAACAAGAACAGAACGACAATTGCGCCGGCGTACACAATGATTTCGAGCAATGCCACAAAGGGACCGCCGAGCGTATGAAACATGAGGGCAACCCCAAACAGTGATAGCAGCAAATACAGGACGGCATTGACCGCGTAACGTGCCATCACGACCAATGCAGTGCAAATTACAGAGAGTGCAGCTGCAACATAGAAAACAATCTGCGCAGTCATGGCATGTTGCTCCGGAAATTTGTTGGTGGGCGCTCGTTAATCCCTTCACCCTTTTGTTTGCCGGCAATGTTGACGCCCGACACTTGCCAAAATGAGTAACCGGGGTGCTTGCCGGTTCCAGAGATCTGCAAGTCCTCTTTGTGGTAAAGAAGATTGCTTCGTTCAGTGGTCGACATTTCAAAGTCGGGCGTAAGTTGAATTGCGTAGGTCGGGCAGGCCTCTTCGCACAACCCGCAGAAGATGCAGCGCGCAAAATTAATGTCGAACTTCGCGGCAACGCGTCGTCCATCGGGTCGGTGCGTTGCCTGCAAATCAATGCATTGCACTGGGCAAACCGCTTGGCACAGGTAGCACGCCACACAGCGTTCCTCGCCATTCGGGTCACTGGTGAGCACGATTCTTCCCCGCCATCGGGGAGGGATGATCGGCTTCTCTTCTGGATATTGCAGCGTAATCGGCCGACGAAACAGATACTTTGCGGTTATTTGAAGTCCACTCAGTAAATCACGAATCATCCTTCAGTCCTCACCGAATTGCGTTCGGAACTAATGACGGAAAAGCGAGCGTCAATATAGCCGTGATAATCAGGTTCAACATAGCCAATGGAATGAGGTAGCGCCAACCAAGCTCCATAAGATGGTCGTAGCGCAGGCGTGGATAGGTAGCGCGAATCCAGATGAAGAAAAATACCAGAAATGCTACCTTCAAAAAGAGCCACCACGGTCCGGCTTGCACGGGTCCCGCCCAGCCGCCAAGATAGCAGATCGCGAGAATAAAGCTCAAAAGCATGATCCCTACGTATTCGCCAAGAAAGAAGAGCGCGAACTTCATGCTGCTATACTCCGTGTGAAAGCCCGCGACGATCTCGTTTTCTGCTTCCGGCAAATCAAACGGGGTCCGTCGCGACTCTGCCACAATTGAAACTAAAAAGACAATGAAGCCAATTGGCTGCAACACGATGAACCAAAGCGGTTGTTGGGCTTGAACAATATCACGGAGGTTGAAGCTCCCCGCCATGAGTACCACTGCCAGCAAGGACAACGCCATGGATAGCTCATAGCTGATCATTTGCGCTGCCGCACGTAGCCCACCGATGATGGCGTATTTGCTGTTCGAAGCCCACCCTGCGAGAACGATGCTATAGACGCCCAGTGAACTAAGCGCGAGAAAGAAGAGGATTCCCAAATTTAAGTCAGCGATCACGAGCCATGGACTGTCGCCAATCGGAACAATCGCGAACGCCAAAAGCCCGGTGATGGTGATAATGGCTGGTGCCAAAATGAAAAGCACCTTATCCACAAATGGAGGAAAGCTCTCTTCTTTGGTCAGCAATTTGAGAACGTCGGCCAAAGGCTGCAACAAGCCGAATGGCCCCGCTCTGTTTGGGCCAACCCGGTGCTGAAGGCGCGCGATCACCTTGCGCTCGACGTAAACCGCATAGCCAGCAAGAGTCAGCAAAACGAAAAGCAACACGGCGCCTTTGAGTATGGTGGTGATGATGATTAGCATTGTGGGATTGAGGTTTTGAAAGAAAGTCACCGTGTCACCTCCGCAACTTCCGCTTCCATTGCGCTGAGAACCGGCTGGACAAAGCGTGTGACGCTGATCGTGTCAGGCGCCACCTCGGCGTTAAAGATCACCCTCACCTCTGCAGCGTGGGGACGCAATGGGACCCGTTGTCCCTCCAGCCACCCCAACTTAGAGGCCGTCGTGGGGTGAACCTCAACCGTCGGCTCACCAGCGAGCTCTAGCACCGGTGGCGCGTACATGCTGAGAGGCTCGGAACCATAAAACGAAACGCGATTCCAAATCTCGATCCCGGGTGCGAATTCCTGTACGAGCATTGGCTTTGCTTCCTCCGCAGCAAAAGCGGCAGAGGGCACTCTCACCAAGACACCGTCCGAGCCGGCGGTTAGAGACTCGAGTGCTTGGTTCAACTGCGCATCAACGTACATGAGGTCCGAGTATTGCGCTTGAGCAATTGCATCCGCACATCCCAAAGTCTCGAGTGCATCGAGAAGCACCTCAGAAGCTGTCTGCGACACAGGGGAGGGGAGTGAGAGTCCTTCAAAACGCTGTGCCCGTCCCTCATAGTTCAAAAGTGTTCCGGTTGCCAAGTAGTGGGGCAGCACAGGAATCACAATATGCGCAAGCTGGGTCAGAGGGGTCTCGAGGCTGTCTAAAGCCACGACGAGCTCACACGATTTGAGTGCTTCACTCCACTCCGTCCCGAGAACATCGTCCGAAAGGATATCAGACTCGAGCGCAACCAGTCCCTTAATCTGACCGCTGCGAATGCCGTTAAGAATTTTCTCCGGACTCTGCGATTTCCGCATCAGTCCCACGGCAAAACTGTTTGCGCTTGGGAGCAAGAAGACTAGACCCGGCGTCGAACTGCCGCTTTTCCCAACCATTCTCGCAAGTTGGGCAGTAGCGCGGACAAGCTTGCAGTCGCGATGGATCGCACTGCAGATGAGCAGTGGTCTCTTGGCATTTCGTAGAGCAGTTCCAATCGTGGCAATTTCCGCCGCCTCTGCGGTCTGCCCATCAGCGCTCACCAAGCTCGACAGTTTTTCAATAATCCCAGCAAGCGATGACGGTTTGCACCTAATCACTTGGGTTGCGTAGGCATCCAGCTTCCCAGCTCGTGGAGATACCACATAGACTCGCGCATTCGCACGGATCGCTTGGCGAACGGCGAGATCAATCATTGGTGCTTCTGCGGTGAGGTCGCCGCCGACGATCAGCACTACGTCTGCTTGCTCGATTTCGGACAAAGTAGGAGTCGCAAACTCCCGCGAGGCAATCGTGGCCACGGCTTCACGCACAGCCGCATGTTCTGCGTCCGAGGCGTGAAAGGTTATCTGGTTAGAACCCAGTGCCTCAACGAGTAGCGCAAGGGCAGCGTTGGCCTCAAGCGAGGCGCGGCCGGATCCAATTGCTGCAATCGCATTCTTGCCGTAACGTTCGCCGATTGTTTTGAGGCGTTCAATGGCAGTCCTGAGCGCTTTCTCCGAATCCACAGCAGCACTTTCGATTCTTGCTCCTAGAATCCGCCCGGGCGAGTTGACAAACTCACCACCGTAGCGGCCAAGATCGCAAATGAAGTGGGGGTTCACGTTTCGATTGGGCGCAGGTTTGATACGCCGCAAAGTGTCGTGTCGCCCTCCGGGCAGCACATTGCAGCCGACAGCGCAATGAATACACACGCTACGTGCGGTGCGTAAATCCCACGGGCGTGAATAAACTTCCCTAAAACGCTTGTTGGTAAAAACCCCTGTCGGGCAGACGTCGACCAGATTCCCTGAAAACTCGCTTTCAAGGACTCCATCACGCACGCGCCCAAAATACACGCGGTCGCGCGAACCAAAAACGCCAAAGTCTGTACCCAGAGCGTAGTCGCGATAGTACCGGACACACCGATAACACGTGATACATCGGTTCATTTCGTGATGAATCAGCGGCCCTAAATACTGGTTCTCCCATGTCCGTTTGGGGAATCGCGTACGACGGTGGATATGCTCGCTGAGGACCGTCATGTCCTGCAACATGCACTCGCCGCCCTCATCACACACTGGACAATCGTGGGGATGGTTCAGCATAAGGTATTCGATCACCCCACGACGGAAGTCTTTGGCATAGGGTGCGTTGACCTGCACAACCATTCCTTCGGCCGTCCGGGCCATACACGCCATCTCTAAGCGAGCCGGCTTGTCTGCCGCTGGGGCGATCATCACAGCACAGAGACGGCAGGCGCCCGCCGGTCCGAGTGCCTCATGATAGCAAAAGTGGGGAATGAGAATTCCGAGATCGAGACAGACCTGCAACAGGTTGGCTCCCGCCGGAACCTCGTACTCAACACCTTCGATTGTAATGCGTACCTTATCAGCCATGGGTGCTCACGCTTTTGCCTTACACGAACGTTTGGCGATGTGGTCCTCAAATTCGCTGCGGAACTTTGTTAAGATGCTTTGCATAGGGCCTTGCGCACCAGGCGCAAAGGCACAGAACGTGTGCCCAAAGTGCCGTCCAAGGTCGTCTAAAACTTGGAGGTCCGTAACGATACCATTGCCATCTCGAATCGCGCACACTGTTTCATAAGCCCACCGCATTCCTTCGCGACAGGGGGTACAGAAACCGCATGACTCCCGCGCGTAAAAGTTCATGATATTCGCCAGCGCCGCAACCATGCAGTCCCCCTCGTCAAACACAATCACGCAGGCGGTGCCAAGGCGCGACCCCGCTTTTGCCACAGAATCAAAGTCCATTGGCGTGGAAAACTGTTCGGGTGTAAAAATTGGGGTAGACAATGCACCTGGTATTACCGCCTTGAACGGTTTCCCACGCGCTGGGCCACCGGCATACTCGTTCAACAGCACGTCAAGCGGAGTGCCCATCGGCAGTTCCCAAAGGCCGGGGTTTTTCACTCGGCCGCTTGCTCCCATCAACTTGGTTCCCGCGTTCCCGTTCAGACCCAGTTTCTTGTACCACTCGGGGCCATGGGCCAAAATGTGGGGAACATTGCAGAATGTTTCCACGTTATTCACAATTGTCGGCTGTCCAAGGAATCCGCGGATTTGAGGGAACGGAGGCTTTGCACGTGGGTTCGCTCGTTTGCCCTCGAGCGAGTTCAATAATGCTGTTTCCTCGCCACAAATGTAGCGCCCTGCGCTGAGATGCGTTTCCAAATGGAAATCAAAGCCCGTTCCTTGGATGTTCTTGCCGAGCCATCCATGGCGAGTTGCCTCTGCGATTGCTGCATCGACAATCTCGGCTCCGCGACGGTACTCGTAGCGGATGAAGATGAAGCCTTTTGTCATCTGCATTGCATACGCTGCGATCAGCATACCCTCGATCAGTTGATGGGGATCGTTGTAGATAAGGGCTCGATCCTTGAATGTGCCCGGCTCCATCTCATCGCAGTTGCAGACGAGGTATTTTTGCCCCTCGAAATCCATTGGGACGAAGGACCATTTCAGCCCCGTCGGGAAACCCGCACCACCTCGTCCGCGGAGACCACTATCTTTTACGATTTGCTGAACTTCGAGGGGAGTCTTGCTTAGGGCAATTCGTGCCCCTTCATACCCACCGTTGAGTACGTACGCCTCATACGAAACAGGTGGAGAGGGGCGCATGGGGTCAAAATTCTTGAGTAACACACGCTCCGTCACGGGCGACCCTCCTCAGCTTTACCAGAATGTCGAGCAAGGATTTCATCCACCATTTCCGGGGTGACCCGTTCGTAAAGCGTATCTCCCACCAAAATACTCGGAGCACGGTCGCAATTGCCCAAGCAGACTACGGGCAGTAGTGTGAACTGACCATCGGGAGTTGTTTGACCCATTTCGATCCCTAACCGGTTCTTGAGTCGGTCTATGACACCTTCGCAGCCACAAAGGTAACAGGAGATAGAGTCGCAACACGCGATGATCGTCTTTCCCACTGGCTCACGAAAGAACCAGTTATAAAAGGTTGCTACCCCTTCGACCTCCGGCTCTGGCACTCCAACGATTTCAGCCGCCTCCCGAATCGCTTCGTCAGGTAGCCACCCTCCGTAGTGCTCTTGGAGTTTCTGCAAGACATAGATTAAGCCAACCTGGCGCGAAGGGTAGTGCGCACAGTGCTCACTCAATTCATTTCGCAGTGTTTCAGGTATCATCGTCATCTGTCGATATCCGCCAGCACGAAATCCATAGCTCCAATGACTGCCAACAAATCGCTCAACAAGTGCCCCCGACAGAGGACGGGCAAGGTCTGCATATGAGCAAAACTGGGTGTACGGATACGAAGCCGATAGGGGGAAGTGCGCCCGTCGCTGACCACATAGTATCCGCTAATCCCTTTGGGCTGTTCGACCATCGCGAAACTCTCGCCAGAAGGCATATCCAATCCCCATCCTACCGCCAGGAAGTGATTGATGAGGGTTTCGATATTCATCATCGTTTCCGCTTTGCGCGGCGGGAAGGCAAAGCGATTATCGCGGGAGATATAGTCCCCCTCCGGCATTTGCTCAAGGCATTGCGCGATAATCCGAGCGCTTTGATACATCTCCGCATGTCGCACGATGCCGCGTGCGTAGCAGTCGCCGTCCGTGTGAGTTGGGATCTCGAACTCAAAACGTTCGTAGCCGCAGTATGGGGCGGCTTTACGCAGGTCGAAGGCTACCCCGCTTGCCCGCAGGTTCGGCCCTGTGACGCCCCACTCCCAGCACTCCTCGGCTGTCATCTTGCCCACGCCCTGCGTACGCGACTTAAAAATTGGGTTTTTCAGCAGCAGGTTTTCGTATTCGATGAGGTTTTTGTCGAAATCCTTGAGAAACAACCGAATAGGATCTTGCCAGTTTGGGGGGAGATCCATGGACACGCCGCCAATCCGTAAGTAGTTTGGATGCATGCGGCCGCCCGTAATCATTTCGATTATTTTGAAGAGCATCTCGCGCTCTCGGAATGTGTAGAAGACCGGCGTCATCGCGCCCACATCGTGGCCATAGGTGCCGAACCAGACAAGGTGGTTGCAGAGGCGATAGATTTCTCCGAGGAGCACACGGATCATCTGTGCCCGCTCAGGCACTTCGACGCCCCCCAGTTGCTCACATGCTAAAACATAGGGAAGCTCATTGTAGGTACCGGCAAGGTAGTCGACCCGGTCACAGTATGGAATGTAGGAGTGAAATGTTTGGCGCTCTGCCATTTTTTCGGCCCCGCGATGGTGATAGCCAATCACGGGATACACGTCTTCAAGATACTCGCCATTGAGCGACAGAACGACTCGGAGCACTCCGTGTGTTCCGGGATGATTGGGACCCAGATTCAAAATCATCAGGTCCTCACCGTTTTCCCCGCGCATTCGGATGTAGGAGTCTCCATTGTGGAAGACCTCGTACCCATCAAACTCATGGAGGTCTTCCTCACTTATCACGAGGGGAGGCATTTCCGTCGCCCGGTTGGGGTGATCTTTCCGGAGTGGGTGCCCAGTCCACCAATCGGGCATGAGAATACGGCGGAGGTTCGGGTGGCCCTCAAAGCGAAGGCCAAACATGTCGAACACCTCGCGCTCGTACCAGTTCGCGTTCTTGAAAACCGATGTTGCCGAGGGGAGAACGATGCTGTCATCGTGCACTGGGACTTTCAGCATCAGGCGATCGTTCTTTTCCGGATTCCAAAGGAGATAATGAACGGTAAATCGCCAGTTTTCCCCTGACGCACGGTCAGCACGTTCACTTTCGTCTACCGCCGTGAGGTCATAAAGAACCGGGAAGGGGCGTGTAGGATCCGACTTAAGCTTTTTTAGCTCGTCCAGAATCGCATGCGGTGGCACCGTGCGGGTCTCATTGACGCCAAGTACACCACGCGAACCTTTCAGAACATTGTCTGTTCCTGATTCCCAGACGGGGCGCTCAACTGTCTTGGCGAACTTCATACGCGTTCCCCCCTTAACGCCGCCGCCCGAGGATAAAAGGGCTGGTCCTCAATCACGAGCCCGAGCGGGCGCTTGTGGGACTTCTGAATGGTCTCCTGAAGGATGAGCAAACCCTCTAAGAAAGCTTCCGGGCGCGGAGGACAGCCGGGAATGTACACATCAACGGGCAAGAGCGTATCGATTCCCTGCACCACGCTATATATGTCGTACATGCCACCCGAGTTTGCGCAAGCACCCATCGAAATAACCCATTTCGGTTCCATGAGCTGTTGGTACAGGCGAACAATGGAAGGCGCCATCTTTTTGAACACCGTCCCCGCGATCACCATGAGATCCGCCTCTCGGGGAGTTCCGCGTAAGACTTCCGCGCCAAAACGTGACACATCGTACTTCGATGTGAACGCTGTCATCATTTCGACGTAACAGCAGCTCAAACCAAAGTTAAAAGGCCAGACAGAGTACTTGCGGCCCCAGTTCACCAAATCGTTTAGTCGTGCGAAGACGAAGCTTCGCCCGAGACTTTGCTCGAAAGACGGCGCCATGCTAAACCTCCGCGTAACCACACATAGACCAAACCAGCGAATAGGAACGTAAGAAAGACAAACGCCTTGAAAAATCCTGCCCAAGAGAGCTCGTGGGCACGTATCGCCCACGCGTACAAAAATACCGCTTCCACATCAAACAGGATAAAAAAGAGAGCAACCACGTAGTAGGGAATTGTGGTCCGAATCCGAGCTTCGCCCGTAGGCGTGATGCCGGATTCGTATGGCATGTCTTTGTGCGGATTGTGGGTGGGGCGACCGAGAAGAGTACTAAATACGATCGCCCCAACCGCAACACCCAGAACCATGATACTGTAGACGAATAGAGCTAACACTCTCTGCCCGACCTTTCCATTCCATCACGTGCAATTTGAACGGTGCATTTCGCTATCGTGTGGTGCGGGAGCGCACCGGCAAGCAAAAAGATTTTCTTAGCTCACACGCTCTTCGCAAACTCGTACTGTTTGAGTCCGCTTTCGCTTGCGGCATATTTCACTACGCCACCATTTATTCGTGACAAAAATCACAACTAACTTCTCCCACGTGTGTTTTTTACGGTTTTGCCGGAACGGTAGGAGAAAGCTCGATTCGATCATACTGCTCAAGGACTCGTAGAAAGTTTTCTCCGGCAATTTTCCGAATGTCTTCGTCGCTGTAACCGTGACGTCTCAAAGCCTCAAAAAGAGCTGGTAGCTTTGAAGCATTTTCCAGACCTTTTGCCGGCCGGATATCACCGTCCCAATCGCTCCCAATGCCAATGTGATCGATCCCCGCGACCGACCGAATGTGATCAATGTGTGCAACCACGTCGCTTATGGAGGCCCGAGCTCCGCTTAAGAGGGTTCGGGGGCGACGTGGAGCTAAGAACTTATCATAGAAATTGACGCCGATCACTCCGCCGTTTGCTCGAAGCCTTCGCAAAACTTCATCGGAAACATTGCGCGGATGGTTCATGAGAACACGTGCGTTGGAGTGTGAAAATATCACGGGTTTTGAGCTCATGTTTAGCACGTCAAGTGCGGTGCGCTCGCTCGCATGCGACAAGTCTGGCACAATTCCATGTCGCAACAATTCCGCCACGATAGATCTGCCGAGCGAGTTGAGGCCACGTGGACGCTCGACTGGCGATTCATCCCATTCCTGAGAGGAACCGACCCAATCTAGGTTGCCGCGCCAGACAAGGGTGAGGCGCCGAACCCCGCGATTTCGCAGTTCTCGCACGTATGCAGGATTGTTGTTGAGCACCACGCCCCCTTCGACTCCTAAGAGAACCGCTATCTTTCCCCGTGCAGCCGCACGACGGCAGTCCTTAGCCGTTTGGCAAAGTTCGAGTTCATCCGAATGCTTGTGAATTTGATCGCGAACGGCGTCAATGAGCTCGATCGCGCGCATGTAAGCCTGCTCGCCCGTATAGCGTCGCGGATCGACCCATGCCGAAACCCAAACAATGTTTACGCCGCCCGCTCGCCATTTGGAAATATCTGCCTGAGCTCCCACGGACTCGTCAGCGAGGTCGTCGCCGCGCTCAAGGATTCTGCGGGCACAATCGATGTGCGCATCTAAAACTAAGGGCGGAAGGGCCGACGAGGAATCGACCCGCTGGTTAGAAGTAGGACTACCAAGAACACTTACTCCCAATAAGAAAAGGACAATAAGGCAGATAAGTGCACGATGGGGTTCAAGCGTCATTGAGGGGCTCTTACAGTCAGTTGCTTTGCTTCCTGCCGCAGCGATTCGGCCCGATCCTGCCGACCGTGCCGCTCATAAAGCGACGCCAATTCTTCAAGGGCTTTCTGATAGAAAGTGACAGCTGGACCAGCAGGCGGGTTATTTCGGCAATCTTTGACCAAATCGTTTAGCACCGAAACAGCTTCGGAATCGCGCCTTTGCAAAGCAAGAAGGCGCCCATACATATAGCGAGCCCACAAGTTGTCAGGTTGGCCCAGAACTTTGCGTCGTAGTTCCTCAAAGTTTAGCAGGTTCGCCACAGCGCTGTCGGCTGGGTTGCGTTCACGCGCACGCTGCCAGCAACGGAGAGCCTGTTCTAATTCCAGTTTTCGGTAATGCACATGACCCGCAATGATGTCAGGTACCGCATCCACGTATCGTTGTAGATTCTCAAGGTCCTCGTTGCTGTAGGTACCTTCGCGCAGAATCCGACGCGGCGACTCACGGAATGCCATCAACGATTCGATATTCATCAAAATCGGGGCATCCCCATAGCCAAAACGTGGCGATTCGAATTCAAGGTAGGGGAAGTCTTGAGTGTTAAGTGTTTCGCCAGCCAGATAATTCCGAAGTGCTTCGCGACCGCAGACAAAGCACGAGAGGATTTTTTCTGCGCTATCCAGATGAATCTCGCGGAGGTCAGCGGCCACACGCGGATTGGCGAGACGTTTTCTCATACGCTGGAGATCCACTTTCAGGGGTTCCCGAGTACCAATGAGCAGCACGTAATGCGTGGGCTCATTGTTCATGTAAAACACTTCCATATTGGGGAAAACCTTGTAGAAGGTGCGCAGAGCCACTTTGAACGCTTCCGTGCTCAGACCGGCCAATGGCATCCAAACCACGACCATGCCATTTTCAGTCAAGTGGTCACGCGTAAGCTCAAAATACTCGAGGTCATAAAGATTGGCGTTCGACTTGTAGCGCAGGTCCGTGCAATCCGTTGCGATAATGTCGTATTTCGTCCCGGTGAAGTGGAGATAACTGCGCACATCATCTAAAATAATCCGATAGCGAGGATCTGCTTTGTACCATCCGCTGCGCCCTTCATCGTCCCACAAGGGGTGACCTGACGGTTTGCGCCCGACACGTGCCACATATTCTGGCTCATACATGATCACATCGTGGTTAGAGGCCACGAGAAAAGGTGCCGCTTCTGTAACCGTTTTTGTAATTTCCACACAGTCGATTCGCTCAAGCTCAGGGTGAAGAGTGTATGAATAGCTTGCACCGCCGCTGCCAAAGCCAACGGTAAGTGCAGAGCGCGGTTCATCCACTATGAGCATTGGGACGTGGGCTAGGCTCTTCTGATCGGTAAGCATGATGGGTTCGGTCCCAGCCACGTTCACATTGTCGACGAAAATACTGCGATAGCCAAGGCTGTTTTCGGTGACTGCAACGGTCGCGAGGGGACCTTCTTTGTAAAACAAAAGCTGCTCACGAGGTTCCAAAGGTTGAAAAACTGTGGGCCGCGGAATTCGCAGTAGGGTAAGCGCAACAGCTGCCAAGCTCACGATTGTCCAAGCAATCCGCCGAACATCTTGTTGCACTGGCATACGCCATAACAATACCAAGCCCATAAGCAGCTGAGCGGCCCCATAAACCCAAATCGTATGAGCGATGCCAATGCCGGGAAGAACAAAAAATCCTGTGACAAAGGCCCCCACAATTGCGCCGACGGTGTTCAGAGCGTAGAGCTTGCCAATCGAGGCACCAATTTCCTCTGGGGCACTCAGGCTCATAATGCATCGCACGGCAAAAGGAAAGGCGAGGCCCATGACAAAAGTGGGTGGGAAAACGACCACAAACGAACGTAGGAAGACGAGAGCTAACGTCTGAGTCCAGCGAACACTGCCTTTTTCTGGGTCAACGAGTGCTGTCCACGTCGCACCAAGATTTGGGGCGATGTAGTAGAGGACAAAAAAGGAAATGACTGCTGTGAATCCGACGAGAATTTGAAGAGCAGAAAAAGCCCGATAAGGCTCACGCTCCCGCTCTGCCCACGGCGCTGCCACAGCGCTTCCCGTCGCAATTCCAATTAGGAAGACCGCTAACATTGCGGTGAAGCTGTATGTGGTATTCTTCAGCAGTTCGAACGTGAAAACGAGAGAGCGGCTCCACACGACTTCAAGTCCAAGAGCGCAGAATCCTGAAAGCATATAGGCAGCAAGAATCCACGCTCTTGATGCAGGAGGAACATCGACCGTTCGCACAGGTGTGACGTTCGTATTAGGTGCCCCCTCGCTTGAACGGTGCAACGCAATACGAGACAAGAGCAGGGCTACGATCCCAACACCCACATTGATTGCAACAGCAAGCAGAACCGAGGCGCTGATTCCCCACCAGCGAATGAAAAAGAACCCGGAGGCAATTGTTCCAACAACGGCGCCACACGTATTGAGGGCATAGAGAAACCCAACGCGAAACCCTGCATGGGAACCGTCCGGCGCCGCAAACTTGGCTAATAACGGAAGGGTGCCGCCCATGAGGGTGGTGGGAACCAATAGGACAAGAAAGACAAATACAAAGCGAAGAAGTGAATACAGGAAAAAATTCGAACCGTAGTTTTGATAGACTGCCACAAAAACCGGATCAAGGATACGGAGCATCCAAGGAACCGCAAGGGCAGCCAGCCCTACCCCAATTTCAAGGACACCGTAAAGCCCAAGTGGCCACCGCGAACGGTCGGCAACTCGACCAAACAAAAAGCTCCCCAGCGCAAGCCCACCCATGAAGGCGGCAAGGACGGTACTTATTGAGTAGATGGTGGCACCGAAAAGGCTCAGTAGGTAGCGTTGCCAGACGACCTGATAGACCAATCCTGTCGCGCCAGTGAGAAAAAACAGAAGCGCTATGAGAACAAAAATCGCTTTTGAAAACATTGGACTTTTCATAGTCATGTGCGACGAGACGTTTGGCAGGTCGAGAAGTGGTGCGCAACAGAATTTGGCGCAAATTGCCGCAGCCGTCATCTGAAATGAGTGAATGCCGAATCGCGAAAAGCATTGGGAAGAGAGTAACAGACAAGGAAGTAGGATGGAGAAGCTAATGAGTCTGCGTGTGAATCCAGCTGTAGAAGCCCTTGCTGCCTATGTTCCTGGTGAGCAGCCGCGTGAAAGCGGTTTTATTAAACTAAACACCAACGAGAATCCATACCCCGCGGCGCCTGAGGTTGAGCGTGCAATCGCAGAAGCCCTTCAGGAACGTAGTTTGCAGAAGTACCCAGATCCTGCTTGCTCGCGCTTACGCCAGAGTCTTGCGGAGCGGCTTGATGTTTCCCCTGAAAACATTCTTGTCGGCAATGGGTCGGACGAGGTTCTCCGACTTGTTTGCCACGCCTATCTCGATCCCAAGGCGAATGACAGTATCGCGATGCTCTACCCGACCTACGTCCTTTATCGGACGTTGGCGGCAATGTTTAATGGTGCGTGTGAGGAGTATCAAGTCGAAGGACCGGACTACCGATTTCCTGAAGCCGCTTACGCAAGTGAAGCTCGGGTTTTCTTTTTGGCAAATCCGAATCCTCCCATCGGTACTCAATACGACATCGAGGTGATCGCGCGATTAGCGGAAGCCCGACCGGAGCGACTGCTGGTAGTGGACGAAGCCTATGTGGATTTTGCGGGGACCACCGCGGTGCCTTTGGTGAAAAAGTACCCCAACCTCGCGGTCACACGTACCTTTTCCAAGAGTTATGCGCTGGCCGGAATGCGCGTCGGGTTTATTGTCGCATCCAGCGATGTCATAAGTCAGCTTGAGAAGATCAAAGATAGCTACAACGTCAACAGATTGAGTCAGATCGCAGCACAAGCGGCTTGGGAGGCGCAGCATTATTACGAGGAGCGCACGAATCAGATCTGTGCCACACGGGAATCGCTACGTGCGGCACTCTTAGCTCGCGGCTTCGAGGTTCCTCGATCCTTCGGCAATTTTGTTTTTGCACGGCACAGCGGGGCCAGAGAGTTGTACGCTGAGCTTAAGCAACGCCACATTCTGGTGCGCTACTTCGATCTCCCCGGCTTACAGGACGGCATTCGGATCACAATCGGAACCCCTGATGAAATCCAAGCTCTGCTGGTGGCGATCGACGAGATCCTTAGTTCCCGCGGATGATCACATGTGATGGGGGAGATGAGGCTGAGGGGGCAGTTGATGGCGTTTCATGGTGTTTGTGTAAGCCGTAATAGATGATGACCATTGTTATCCCCATCGAGGTGGCAAGGACCGTGACCGTTGACGTGGTCTCAAGGAAATGTTCAAAGAGCGTCGCGACCATCATCGAAGCATAGAATGAAGCAAGGCTAAGCACCAGAATTTTGCCCTCCAGCCAGTTGGTACGCCGCAGAAACCGCAGGGAAATTACGAAATACAGTACGTGTACACCTAGCGCCACGGGGAAGCCAAGGAGCCCCAAACTCATAAAAAGATAAAGAAACGAATTGTGGACGCGGTGGTCGAATGCCAAGATGGACTGTCCCATGGTTGTGACCGTGTAGAATTCGAGCGACTTACCCAAGCCAGTCCCGAACCATGGATTTGAGCGCCACTCTTGAATTGCCGCCTCATAGGACTGAAATCGCCAAATCACATTCACATCAAGGGTGGTTTGGCCAACGTTTGCCTTTGCCGCAATCTGCTCACCAAGGGTAGAATGATAGCCGATGTCCGTATCCCACAACGCATAAACAGTCAGTGCAGCAACTACTAATGTCCCGGCCATAACTAACGTGACTTGAAGTCGCCGCTTCGCGGGCAGAAATAGAAAGATGAGCAGCAAACCCGCTGCCAAACCGAGCCAAGCTGCTCGGTAGTTGCCGATGACCGTGACCAGACCGCCCACCGCAACAACAAGTATCCAGAGCCACCGGCGCGCGTGGGGATCAAAAATTAACCGCGCAGCTCCGTAAAAAACAGCCAAGGATAGGAAAGTGAGTTCGATGTGCGACAGAATATGCGCGGCGTCTCCCGCCCGTCGGAAATAAAATTGACCCGTCGCAGTCTGATAAAGCCCCTTTCCGATTAGCGCTATTGCCCCGATTAACAGGGTTCTGAAGAATGTTTTCGCATCCTCAAATGAGTCGATGAGATAGAGGGTCACAAAATAGTTCATGAAGTAGAAGAAAGAGCGGCGAAAATCGCCGAAGGCCCGATCGTACGGATTCTTCTCTATCAACCAACCGTAGAATAAGGAAAAAAGCCCCAACGCGAAATACGCGACAACGATCCAATTGTACGGTATCTGCCTAAATTGTGTTTTGCGAAGGAATGTACGGCCCAAAATCAAGACAACGTTGAACAGGAACACAACGTCGTAGAGATAGAGCTTCATAAAACCAAGCGGAACGTGAATATCCTCGACCGTTTCGAACTCGACAATCGTTGCAAAGAGCAGAAGAAGATAAAGCAAACGCGGGCGGAGTGCAAGAACAAGGACAAGCTCAGCAGCGATCAGACCAGCAAAGGGCAAAACATTGGTCCATACCGCCAGTCGGGGCGGGACCAACGCGGCAGCTGCGGCCCCCATCAGCAAGCCGACTAACCCCATGCTGATGACGATGGTCCCCCAGAGCGTCGCGACAGGATTCAATGAAGACAGCATAGATGGCTTGCTGATAGGTGACGAACTCATAATTTTCTACCTAACTGCAAAGGGCGCATACGAGGAAGATTGTTGGTCCGGGCTCTCGATTTTCTCCAACAGTGACTCCGCCTTTTCTACAATTTCCGGGTTCTCGTCCCGACGCAACTTTTTAAGAACTCCTTTTGCGGCTTCGCGGTTAATCTCGTAATACCAATTCATGGCCTCCATCCGCACATTGAGATCTTCCATTTCGTCAAACATGATCTTCTCGAGGTCAGGGTTGATCGTCTTACCAGCCCGAGCCAATTGTTCGCGTGCCTCACGCGAGCGCAGCTTGTTCTCAAAATCAAAATAGAAACTGGACAACTTCACCAAATCTCTTGTGGTGTGTGGAGTGATCGGTTGGAGGGGGTCGGGTGCAAGTCGGCGCTGCAGGACGGCGCGAGGGTCAACGCGGAATGTCGAGTATTGGGTCCTGAGCCATTCTTTGTAAAGGCGTGCTTTGGTTCGACGCGCTTTTACAGGGGTCTGATCCGTGTATCCGAAGTCCTCGCCAGTGATGAAGTAAAACACTTTCGCTGCTGCGGCACTCTCACGTCGGTTCGCTTGTTGAATCACTTCGACCAAAAATGGCACGCCGCTTGCATCGCCCAAACAGGCTAAAGATAAAGCATATTGGATCCGCGCTGCAACATGATTTTCCTGCGCGAAAACCTGTTGCACTGCTGGTAAGCCCCGGGGATCCCCGATGAGTCCCAAAGCATTCACTGCATTAAATTGAAGCAAGCGAAGCGCCTTTTCGCGAAATTCGGCGCGATTTTGGGGATCTGTGCGTTGCAAATCCATTTCGACAAGCTGCATGACGCCTCGCGGCGGCGTCATCCGTGCCACCTCAACAAGTGTATCTACAGCCGCGGTTGAACGAGCAGTGGCAAGCAAAGCCATTGCGTCCACAGCAAGCTGTGAACGCTCGGGTGGATCGTTGGGCAAGCGCGCTAAATCCGTGTTCTGCGGAAACCCCTTCTGGAGAAACTCAATGAGGGACTTAGGGGTGGGGTCTACACCAAACATGCGGAGACGTTGCAATTCAGGAGCATTGGTTGGGGGAGGAGTGTTGGTTGGTTCCGCGGGTTGCGCCCAAAATGTCGCTGGAAACGATAACCAGAGTGACACAAGTAAGCACATAAACCATGGTTTTGCCATACTAAACCCTCCCGCTCTCAGCAAATGCTGAGGGCAGACGCCGTAATGGGGAAATAATGAATTTACGTTCATCATTTCGTAACTGACTTGAACGCTTTTTCCACGGGTTCTTCTACAACGCTCGGCAACAACAAGTAGTCTCGCAAAGCCAGATCCAACGTATCGTGAAAAAAGAGAACTATCACCGCTGCGAGAGCAATGTACGGGCCAAACGGGAAATGGTGCAATTGCCGCCCCGTACGGCGAGCAATTCGCACTGTCCGCGGCTTTGTTTGCTGTTCGCCGTCACACGTGAGAGATTCTTGCACTTCAGTACCTGAACTTGCCGTCACAGGCCCCTCAGAGTTGCGGCGTTCGGCGTTGGATGGCAAGGGCGGGCGTCTTGCTCTCGCTGGATCTAAAGCGAATTCATCGTACTCATCCTGCCCCCACAGCCGGTGGGCAAGTAGGAGAATTGAGCCTCCAATGCTTCCTAAGAAAGCAGACAAGAACAGGATCCAGAAGCAGCTCAGTGGTCCGAAGTAGGCTCCTAAGAAGGCAAAGAGCTTAATGTCGCCGCCCCCCATCGCCTCTTTTCTGAATAATAGTCGACCGAAAATAGCTATGCCTGTAAGAAGGCTCCATCCTACCAATGCCCCCACGATCGCTCCAACAACCCCACCCACATGTCCGCTGGCCCACCACCACTCAGGTCGATCTGGGGCAAACGAAAAACTGAACCAGAAGTCGTGGATGAAATGCAATTCTCGGACCACGAGCGATGAAGACCCCAAGAGGCCGTTCGCAACAATCGCGAACGCTAAACCCCAGTTTGTAACGCTATCCGGGATCACGTAATGATCGAGGTCTGTGAATGTCGCGACGATTAGGAGAGCAACAAGAATCCAATGCGCAATCGTCACGGCCTGAAAACCAAAGCGATAGCATAACGCCCAAAATAATAAGGCGGTCAAAAGCTCAATGTAGAAATAGCGCGCACTAAAATGGCTGCCACAAAACCGACAGTTCCCCCGCAAAATCCAGTAACTGAGGAGGGGGATGTTATCGTACCATCGAATGGCTGATCCACACTGATAGCAATGCGATCCCGGGTACACTACGGATTTTCGAAGAGGCAACCGATAGATGCATACGTTGAGAAAGCTTCCCCAAACAGCACCCAGTACAAACGCAAAAAGCCAAAAATACTCGGGATACATGCGTGTGAATTCAGTAAAAGTCATCGTCCGGGACTTCTGACCTGATAGTCGGGCTAAAATCAAAGTTTTTCTCGAAGACAACGTCGGGAGATCCGCAACTAGTCCAAGCGGTGAATCGCATCCATCACACAAAGAATGCTTGCAATGAACCCTGCAGGTGCAGGTGATTCGCAAATGCTTATGTGGCACCTATTTATATACGGTTTTGTGGTCGGGTTTGGGGCGGCCGTTTTCCCGGGCCCCATCAATCTGGAAGTGGTTCGCCGCGCCATTTCACGCGGCCCAAACGTGGCGATTGCTTTTGGAATGGGGGCAGTGACAGCGGATGTTTCTTATGTGTTCGCTATCTCAGCGGGAGCGGCTGCAGTCCTTCAGGCCCTACCAAATTGGGCACAAGCCTGTCTCTACGTGCTCGGAGGAGTACTGTTATTCATCATTGGCGTGAAAGCACTGCGGGCCAAGTGCGCCCCCATACAAGAAGAAAACGAGGAATCGGTGGGGGAGGATGTCTGCCCCGAGTATACAGGACAGCGTATTGCACCGCTGGTGCGAAGTTACCTGTTAGGGCTAGCTTTAACTCTCGGCAGCCCGCCAACGATTCTGTACTGGCTTTTGATTAGCGTGCAAGCTGCCCAGCATTTCGGAAATGGAATCCTTTTTTCGACGGTACTCGCGACGGGAGTATTTGTTGCTTGCACGGGATGGGTTCTTACAGCATCACTTGCCATTGGTAGCTTCCACAAACACTTGAACCCACGATTTATCCTGCTTGTGGAGCGAGTCATTGGAGTTTTGCTGATTCTGCTCTCCATCTATTCGGTGGGCAAAGCCTTCGAAATCTACCGTGCTGAGATCATAAAACCAACCTCACGAGCATCATTGCGGGAACTCCGTGACATGCACCCCAACGCCTTCGGCCTTGCTCGGCTCTCTTGCGATTCTCACCCATTTCGGTGCGGCAGTGTTTACGACAGTAGTATGGTGGTATCCCTCGCCAAGGTAGGTATCAAGTCGATGCCACCCCGGTGACGTGGACAGGGCAAAACGGCGCTCCTGATTTAACGCACCCCGAAGTATCGTCACCCCATCAAGTGCAAGAGTCACCTGCCCCTGCGGATTCTGGGGATTCGGACACACAATCAAGACAAGGTTTGGTGAAGAGCTTGAGAGGGTGCGAACTTTCTGATCAAATATCCGGCACCCCGCACTAGCACAAACCACAGCAAAAAGAATCGGCGCCATGCCTTTCAAACCGCGCAGTGATCGTGATCCCATAGGAATTTCCTCTGCTTTGAATCTTGGACGGGCTCTGCGATTGAATTAGGACAAACACTGACGCTGGACCTCCCCCAGAATTCGCCGCAGCCCCATGATCCGTATTTCAATGAACTTTAGCACCACAACGCGAGTTCCTCATTCGCATGCAGAATGAAGAAATCACTTACGCTTTCTTGTCCGATAACCTATTTGTGGCAGACTCGAGCACGGCTGGCGCTGTGTGGCTTTAAGGTACACGCACACGTTCACGCCCGCCGGTTCGTTGACAGGGAATCCATCGGTCTAACCACCTCAACAGGTCTGGACAGCTCCCTTTACCAACGCTGCGGGAGTGTTACAATTCACTTAGCTGACGTGGCCGCCGGCTGCTGCTGCGTCAAACAATGGAGTGTACCGAGTCCAAGCACCAAATCAACACAGCAGATCCCCACAACTTTTCGGTCGGGAAACAACCGTTGGAGCCGATCTAACGCAATGCGGTCGTTTGGGTCGTTGAACGTTGGAACCAACACGACGCGATTCGCGATGTAGAAATTCGCATAGCTGGCTGGTAGTCGTTGTCCGTCGAAGATGACTGGCTGGGGAAGAGGGAGGGGCACAACGCGGACTTTCTTTCCGGATTCGTCGGTTGCAGCTCTGAGAATGCGGAGGTTCTCGCGCAAGGGCTCGAAATTCGGGTCTGTCGAATCCTCTTCGACTACGGTCACAATTGTGTCGGGACGAACAAAGCGTGCAAGGTCATCCACGTGCCCATGGGTATCATCTCCAAGAATGCCCCGATTCAGCCAAATGGTTTTTCTTACGCCGAGATAGTCGCGAAAGACGTTTTCATAATCCTCCTGAGAAAAACCGGGGTTTCGCTCTTGCACTGAGCTCAAAAGACACTCGCGCGTTGTCAGAAGGCAACCTGCTCCATTTACGTCAATACTTCCGCCCTCTAAAATGATCGGTGTTCCGTCGGAGCGTTTCGGACGCAAGCAGGGAACTTTGGCCCATCGCACGATTTGCTGCCCGGCTTTTTCGTCGAGCAAATAATTGTCATATTTCGCCCAACCATTGAATCCCCACTTCACAGCAGCCACATTTCCGTCGCTTTCGCGCACCACAAAAGTGGGACCATAGTCGCGAGTCCAAGTACGATTGGTGGGGGCAATGAAAAAACGTACGGGGCCTCTCACCGCCTCTGCTTTTGCCAAGACTCGCTGAGCGGACTCTTGCATCTCTTTGTCTCGCACAATGACACAAACCGTCTCGGAGCTCGACAGATGGCGGACAATTTCAGCGTAGACCCAAGGGATCGGAGAGAATTTGCCCGGCCAATCACTTCGGTTGTGCGGCCATGCAATCCAAGTGGCTGCATGGGGTTCCCATTCCGCGGGCATGCGATACCCAGCAGCCATTGGGGCGGATTTTTTTCCATCTCTTGTAGGCTTGTGACGCAGGTGGGATTTACGCGGTTTCATCACTTCTCCCGACAAGTGAAATTCCAAGAAGCAAAATTTTGCAAGTTAGCGTGACCAGGAATTCTCGTGCCTCATGTAGCGGGGTTGAGGCACTATTGCTCAACCAAAATGGGGCAACACGTTTTCCCCACATAAAACCATCTCGAAACTTCACACTCGTAACGTAAAGATAGCCGACCATGCTGTGCCGAGATCTCGGCTTCTGCGTGATAATTCTCGAGAACTCGTGGAGCTGAAGTATTAAATCCATTTCTTCAGACTCGCGTAGCAACGTCAGCGCGTCACGGGAGGGTGGCTGGGACGAACTATGACGAATAAACGGAGTGATTGCACGCAGCACATCGCCAACTACCGCGAGTCGCTTATCGGTTGAGTTTGCCACATAAGTCAGAGCTTTCTCGGGGACGATTGGTTCAGCGAGGAGCAAGGCGTGAAGTTTTCCCTCCAGCTCAAGCAAAGCGGTCGCGGCAGGAGCGTAGCGAATAAACATATTTACAAATCCATTCTCACATGCTTCCGCACGACTAATCCAGTCAGCAGCCTTCGCACTAAGCTTTTCGGCAACCATGCACGCGACTTCTGCGGCAGAACGCTCGAGCCGAGGGGCGATGGTTATCGCACCGGTGGTAAAATAATCGCCAAAATCAGGGGAGTGGCTTCTTTCCAAAACGACATCTTCAATGGCCACACCTAAACCCTGAGAGAACGCATCGAGTAGAAATGATTTCAACCGGCCCCGTAGGCCCCATTCCTGCATTTTGTGGCCTCACCTAATCCCAATAAAAACACACGAGCGCCATAATCTTTGTGGGTTTGATGGGACACGAGAATAACGTGGGCCATCAGCAAGAAGTGCGTTTTTTCTTCTGGAACTCGATTTCCATATTTCGAAGCACCAAACCACTTGCCAGCTTTGGATGGAAGTAAGTGCTTTTGTGGGGCATCTTGTACCCAGCACTCACGATTTCCAGAACTTGTTCCATTGGAGTGGCGTTCATGATAAACGCAAGCAATCCCTTTTTATCAGCAAGGAGATCGAGAACGCGCTTTGCATCACGAACGTACAGGCATTCATCGTCAGCTAATTCAAATTCTGGGTTCCCAATCATTACGCGATTGATGATGTAGTTGTGAAGCAGCACGACATCTAATTTCCGGACTGGGGCAGGGACGTCATCACTCTCAATGAGATCCGCAGGATCGACATTCTTTTTCAGGCGCAAATAGCGAACCTTGCCATTCGCATCCACCATCCCGAAACTGGGGCGACTCTTTCCCAACTTCTCGACTTTTTCTGTGAGACGTTTTCCTTCCTCGGCCGACTTTTTCAGATTTACGCGGTCTTCGGTGATTTCGAACGACTCCTTCAGCTCATCGAGTGCTTCTTTCAGGTCAACTTCTGCCATGATCGCCTTTGTCAGCACCCTGTGCGTAGGCAGAATCACCAGCCCGTCCTGCTCCGCGTGGGTGAGGTACATCATCATGTAGTCAAAAGGCTGCTTACCATCACACTTCCCAGTCTCCTGACGCATCTCGTTGCGATAAGCCAACGCCGTCTCATACCGATGATGTCCGTCTGCAATGAAAAGATTCCGCGACTTCATGAGTTCGCGCAGTTGCAAAATGAACTCTTTCTTAGAGACGACCCACAACCGATGGGTGACGCCGTCATCGTCCACCACTTCTTCCCACGGCTTTGAATTATCAAACCTCTCGTTCAGCAGCGCTGCGGTTGCCCCATCCGGGTCATTGTAAATCACAAAAATCGGGCTAACATTTGTGCGGGTCGCACGAAGAAGCTTGAGGCGGTCCGCCTTGGGTCCAGCAAACGTTTGCTCGTGCGCCTTGATGCCGCCGGACGCATAGTCCTCTAATTTCACCAAGGCATAAAAGCCACGCCGCTTTTTCACCTCGCCGGTCGGGAGAGCAAACTCTTGTTCGTAAAGGTAGATGGAGGGTTGGTTATCCTCAATCAGAACGCCGTCGCTCCGCCATGTTCGGAGATAGTTTGCTGCTCGCGCGTATTTGTCGGCGAAACTGTCATCCTCCTCATTTTTCGTCAGCTCGACTCGAACAATGTTGTTCGGATGGCGCTCATAAAGTGCCTCCTGCATCTCCGGGGTGATCACATCATAGGGCGGAGCGATAACCTTGCTCAGATCTCCTATGAGTTGCGAGTTGTAGCGTGTTCCGATGAATGGGAGTATTTCTGCCATTTCAGTTTTGCCGACCTCTCCTAATCGATTGTGTATTAATTATATGTTTCCGCCTCTGCGCACACCACCAAGGCAGCGTGCAAAACTCGGGAATCTTGGCAAGTTCAACTTCAATCTGCAGTCAGGTCAACCTCACTTTATTCCGCAAGAATCGCATTGGCTTCCTGCACGGCCGCGTCAAGGGTTTCGTGCAAATCTCTACCATCGCAAATGGCACGCAACGATTTTCTCAGCACATCGCGCGTCACCTGCGTTTTGGGAACAATTTGAATGGGTTGAGCTGTTTCGATCGCGCGCCGGACAACATGATAAATCTTTTGTCCCCCAAAATACGCAACCGGCTGATCAAATGTTGGATCACTCCATGCAGTCACCTGGGGGGGAGGACTTCCAACTCGCTGAAAATACGCCAACGCAAATCTTTCCGTAGCCATGAATCGGAGGAGCTCCGCGGCTTCTCGTTTGTGGGGAGCATTATATGGAATTGCTAAGCACGCCCCTCCCAAGCCGCATGAGGGGTACTCAGGCTTTCTCCGAGGAAACAATGCAACTTTCCATTTCCCTGAGAGTTCCGGCGCTCTTCGTTCGAGATGTTTGCTGAACCATGGACCAGAAATATTCGCCAGAACTCGGTGCGTCTTATAGAGCACCATGGGATCTTCCATGGTCCCTCGCTCCCACCGAATCGCACACTCATCTTTTAAAAGCTGAGCAAAAAGTCGAAAAGCCTCCACAGCCTCGGGACTGTTAAAAACTGCACGTTGATAGTCTTCACTCAGCACTCGAGCTCCAGATGCTGGAAGAAAAGCCATGGTCATCGGCACAGGATCTTCAGGATCTAAATAGAGGAGATGGGCGGCGGGGGTGCTGGTACCATATTCTTGAAAAACCGCACGACCAAGCTTCTGAAAGTTCTCCCAATCCTCAGGAAACGCCTTGAACCCCAAGCGTTCAAGGATCGGGTCGACCAGATCGGCACGGTAGAAGATCATCATGAGATCAAGATCCAAGGGGATCCCGTATTGGCGAATTCTTCCATATTCTCCGGGCTGATCTCGACGAACTTCCGGAAACTGGTATACCCCCAACGCAGCGGGAAAATACCGTTGGAAGAACTCTGCAGGGAATTCAGGACCGTCCAATGGCTCCAAAGCTCCGGCGCTCACCAACCCTCCAACCCACTCTGAGCTCGCAACAATCACGTCGGGGACATTCGAGTTCGCAGCAATGGCCCAAAGTGCTTTTTGCTGTAAATGTTCCCATGCGACTGTTTGCACCTCCACCCGAATCCCCGGATGCGCGTCCTCAAATTCTGTTTTGAGAATCTTCATCGTCTGAGCGGGAAAAGCGAACGCCCAAAACGAAATCACCGTTTCCTGCCGAGTACGACCGCTGTGACGAGCATAGAACTCAGAGAAGAGGTAGACTCCAACGGCTACCACGACGAGCCCAAACGGCACGGCTGCTCTCAACAGGATATTTCTCACACGTTCACCCCCACACGACTAACCATGGAAGCCGTCTGAACCAAGACCTACCCTTCATCTGAGATTCTCCGGATTAAGTGCTTTGAGGGCTTTGTGGGTGAAAAGTCCATCCTTGCGCACAAGTTGGCCATCGAACCAGATCTCACCGCCACCGTAATCGGGGCGCTGAATGCACACTAAATCCCAGTGAACAGCGGAACGATTTCCGTTGGGCGCTTCATCATAGCATTGCCCAAGCGCCATATGGAAACTTCCCGAAATCTTCTCATCAAAAAGAATATCCCGCATGGGCTCGCGAATGCCCGGATGAAAAGCTATAGAAAACTCACCCACATACCGCGCACCAGCATCGCGGTCGAGAATTCGATTGAGCAGCTTGGTCTGCTCAGAGGTCGCCGCTCGAGCATCCAGCACTTTGCCGTTTTTAAATCGCAGCCAGATGTTTTCAAACGCTTGGCCCTCCCAAACCGTGGGCGCATTGAATCGAACCGTACCGTTCACGCTGGTCCGCACGGGCGCAGTAAAGCATTCGCCATCTGGGACGTTCATTTCGCCGCAACATGGAACTGCTGGAATCCCCCGAATCGAGAACGTCAGGTCCGTGTCTGGCCCTTTGATTCGGACCTCATCAGTTGCTTCCATCAAAGCTTTTAGCCGCGCCGCCGCGCGCGCCATCCGACTGTAGTCTGCCAAGCATACCCGGTAATAAAAGTCTGCAAATTCCGCCGTGTTCATCTGAGCAAGCTGCGCCATTGCAGCATTGGGATAGCGAGTGACTACCCAACGCGTGTGCTTCACACGTTGCTCAAGGTGGACTGGTTTTACAATATAGCGTGAGTATAGTTCCATTTGCTTTGGCGGAACCCCTCGGAGTTCAAAAATGTTCTCCGGCCCGCGTATGCCGATGAAAACGTTCGCGGCCTTCATCTGCCTGAGTTCGAAGCGCCCTATTAGTTTAAACACTTCTTCGGTAGCATGAGTGATTGTTTCTCTCTGCAGTTCGGGCGGAACAAATTGAACGTAGGGCGCAGCCCCCACAGCTAGAGCTTCCTCCGCACATGCGGCTGCGAGCCGCAAGGCATCCATCCCACTGCATGCTATAAACACAAGATCGCCTGGTCGCGTTTTGGTCGAGTAACGCACGAGCAGTTTTGCAAGCTCGCGATCCCGCGAATCAATTGGGTAGATCATCACCGTTCGCTGACTCCCCGTCTATCCGTTTAGTGAGTTCACTCGCGCTATATAGGCCGACATGTCAAATTTGCGTTCAAGCCCAGACGAAGTCATTGTACGCACCGTACCATAAATGGGACGCTCCGGCCACGGTCGGTCGTGTTTACCAAAACACCAAGCAACACCTGCAAAACTGTTTGGATCGCGTCCGTCCAACTGGTATTTGTTGTTTAGGTAAAGAGCAATCGCGAAAGCCTCTTGAGGCGACCGAGTCCACTCGACAATCTTTTTTCCCCAGTACATGCGCATGTAATTGTGCATCGAACCCGTAGCAACCAACTCGCTTTGTGCCGCATTCCAAAAGGGATCGCGGGTAGCGGCGGCCTCAAGTTCTTCGAGGGTATAGACTTGTGATCGCGGGTCCTTAGCATGTTTCTCAAGGGTCTCTTTCGCCCATTCAGGAATTGCATCGTAGGAGTCGTAGCGCGGATTGTAGAAAACGAAGTTCATACTCAGCTCTCGCCGGACAATGAGTTCCTCGAGAAACGCCTCTTTTGAAGGGGAAGGTGGCTGCTGCCACACACGCCAAGCAAGATAAGCTGCGGAGATCTGACCGAAATGTAGATAGGGACTCATTCCGGAAGTTACATCAGCGCCGGGGTTGCTACGGTCGGTTGCGTACCGCTCAAAACGTTTTTCAAGGAAATCATCGAAACGACGAAGAGCTTCTCTCGTACCGCCTCTGAATAGGGGAGAAGGGGAGACCGAAAAATCGATCGGGAATTTAGAGACAAGATTTACCATCGCCTCGGGGTCAGCGAACTCTCCGGCATTTGCGCTGTGAGTCCAGCGAACGTGAAGGGCTGGCAGAGACACGGGTTCTATGAAACGGGGGATGTATTTTGCAATTTTGGGTCTGAGCGTGCGTGCGGCATACTCTTCTTTCGAACTGGCTACCTCAACGGGAACGACAACATCGCTCTCGACCTGCCAAACCGCACATGGAGCATTCTCCGCAACTCGTCTTCGCCATTCCCTTTGAATTCGCAGATATCCCCGATCCGATATCACAAGAGCGGCTGACTGGGCTAATTCCAGACACACCTCATCAGGACTCCCCAAACGAAGAGCCCACCCTGCGCCCAGTTTCCGAAGTTCTGCGGCAACCTCTACCAGTCCTTCCATCATGAAATAATAGTGGCGATAATTTGCCTCTGGAAAACTTGGGGTGAGGCCGAAACCGACCAGCAGTGGCAGCTTTAGTTCATTGGCCTGCTCAATTGCGACCGCGAGAGCATGGTTCCAGTGAACCCTTTGGGACTGCTGCATCCAATAAAGCACATAATCCCCAAGACGCACTGGTTGCGAATTCAGGGGCTGCACACGCTCGGCTATCATTGAGAAGCAATCATGTCCTCACGCAGCCGCGGGGTGCAACTATAACCCTACGTCAGCATCACTCAAGTGCTTGGAAAGACCTCTGAATGGATTCTCGCAAAGTCTCATCGATGAGAGCCGCGTATTCTGGCTGTAAGCACCGCGTTAGAACTTCACGAGCGCGATTCGGATCCCTTAGATACTGCGATGCAATCTCCCCCGCCCGTAGTAACGCCCGCACCCGAAACGCTGTTGGCGGCAAGCGTTCCCCAATTTCCCTAAACTTCCGGTAAGCGTCTTCGTACTTGCCTGCCAGGACGAGGTCGCCTGCCGCGAGATAGTCCGCCAAGTCGTTACTTGAACCAACGGACGCTTCCTCGCTCTGCAGTTTGTTCTCCATGAGCTGTGAAGTACCTTCGTTTTGGTCCTTTGACCCAGTCCCCCCCAGAGCACTGGCTTCGATTCTTCGCGATAGCGATTGCTTGGTAGCGGGCATGAGGCTTGGAGCAGCAGCCGATCCTGGCAGTACGTTGGCATCGGGCCGTTCAGGCATCTTCGAATCAAACGATTCTAATCGCTCAGGAAAAGTCGCGATACCCTTCAAGCGGTGCTGAGATGAGACTTGATCAGGCGAAGTGCCAGAGGGTTCGGGCGACTTGCTTAGCCGTCGCAATGAGGATGCCTCCCTACCCGGTTGGGACAAGCGCGTTGGTTCAGCACTCGCAGCAAGCTTGGGGCTATCAGAGGCCAGTGTGGGCGCCGCGGGTGCAACGGCACCTTCGGGTGAGCCCGAGATTGATTCCCCAACATGGGTTGCTTGTCCTATGTCTTCTCCCTTCGATGAACCCGTCTGTAGTGCCGGAGAGTGAGCAATAACGGCCTTAGTAGAGGGGTGGCCGCGTTGAACATGATAGAGGAGTGGGTCAAGCTGAGTGAGGAAAAGCGTAAGGACCACACCAGCTATAAAGGATGCTGCGAGCGGTAAAACTTGCCGTAATAACGAGTGGGGGCGCGTTTGATTCGGAAGTCGATTGTCGCGTGCACTACTTTCGTACTCACGCGGGGACGACAGCGTCGCGCGCACCCGAGCAGCAACGAAAACGTCCTCAAAATACTTCGTTGGCGGCAGCGGAACTTCGCTGGCTTTTTTGAGCAGTTCTGCGAGCGAGAGCTCTTCCAGATAGAGGCGACGACATCGGATGCAATGCTCCAGATGTTTGCGAATTGCCTCGGCCATAACGCTGTCCAAACGGCCATGGCGGTACTCCTGGAGATTGAGACGCACTTCGGCGCACCTCATGGCCTCTTGCCCTCCGTCAACGAGAGTCCGCGAAGCAAAACGCGAAGGCGCCGACGTGCTGAGAACAGGTGAAACTTCACTGCTCCGACCGAACAACCTAATGCGTTGGCAACTTCGGCAAGAGACATATCCTCGATCTCATAAAGTACAATCGCAGCACGTTGCCGGGGCGTAAGCTTGCCTATCGCCCTCTCAAGTTCGCGTCTTTGCTCGCGGGCGATCGCGTTCGCCACCGGATTGGTTCCTTCGGCCGCTATAGTAGCGCCGGCTGCCTCCTCAGTATGTTCGTCGCCTGCGTCGAATTGGAAAAATGACACTGGATTGCTTCTGCGATGCTTTAAGTGCGTGCGGGCTTGGTTGACCGCAAGTCGCGTTAGCCACGCCGGGAAGTGTTCCTGTTCTCGTAATCCCTTGATATGCCGAAATATTCGGATCAGGCATTCCTGCATGGTTTCCGTCACGTCGTCGTGATTGCGGAGAATTGCCCAGAGAAGCCCATAGAGATCAGCTTGAATGGTTTGATAAAGCGCTTCGAATGCTCCCTCGTCTCCTTGCTGGCATCGCAGCAAAAGCTCTTTTGGGACACCAATAAAGCGCATGCCTTTTCCTCGTTGGGCACGGTCAACCTCCTGCAACACTTGACCTGCAGAACGTGCCCAAGGTTTGGTCCGACCAACCCAAGCATGGCAGGTTTCATGCCTGTACTGCAAGAGCCTTTGTCTGTCTGGTTCCTGAACGATACCTCGAACGAAATGTCATGAGACTGCACACTGTCCGCCGTTACCTGAGCAGTTTGATGGGGCTGGCGCTGTCACTCTCACCCGGAATCTTTCTTGCATCGTGACACCCCATTGACTAATTGCTTAGCCAAATCGGGAAAAATACGCTCTATGGATTCGCACTCTCTGGACCCTGACAAACCTTTCCGCCGCCGCACGTGGCACTGGCTGACTCATGAGCTTCGACAGGCACTACGGAAAAATGTTTTTATCCGCTACCTGTTCGAGTTCCACGACCTGAAAATCCGGCTCCTCCTCGGCAATATCTTTGCGATCGTTCAGGCTGTCTCCCTCATCCCGATCTCGCTTCTTTTCAAACGCATCATTGATGTGTACATCCCACAAAAAGACGCCTCGGCCATAG
This sequence comes from Candidatus Sumerlaea chitinivorans, assembly GCA_003290465.1. Taxonomy (GTDB): domain Bacteria; phylum Sumerlaeota; class Sumerlaeia; order Sumerlaeales; family Sumerlaeaceae; genus Sumerlaea; species Sumerlaea chitinivorans. The sequence continues at coordinate 991,464 of CP030759.1, read as the reverse complement.
GCTGGGTCATTGCGGTCGGGCTGGGTTTATGGGCCGTGCACATAGGCGCAACCGTCGCAAGTCGTTACTTCACGCTAAGCAGCACAAAAACCGTGACTGAACGCCTACGTGCACGTTTGGTCATGCATCTCCAGCAGATGAGCCTGCGGTTTTACGATAAAGAGCGCATCAGCGAACTCCATCCTCGTGTAGTCATGGACACCGAGCGCGTTGACGTCATGGCGAATGCCCTTGTTGTGACCGTGTTGGTGTCGGCTGTGGTGGCTCTTGCGTCTGCTGTTCTGCTTCTGATGATTAACGCACGTTTGGCCCTGCTGGTTTTTGTCATGGTGCCACTTTACTATGTCATTCAGCGCACCTTCTCCACGAAGCTGAAAGAAGGGCATCGTTCATTTCGTAAAGAGATGGAGCAAATGAGCTCCATCGTTCACGAGCTTCTTCATTCCATTCGGCTCGTAAAGAGTTTTGCCCGAGAACCGTTCGAACAGGAACGGGTGCAGGAGCGAATCCGCCGGGTAACCCATCGCGGCGTGCGCTTGTTCACAGAGACAGCTGCCTTTCAGATTCTGCTCCAATTTGTGGGCGGCCTTGCGCTCCTCGTGATTTTCACCGTTGGAGCTTGGATGACCATAAACGACCGAATGACTCTTGGAGAGATTGTAGCTTTCAGTTCGCTCCTCGCTTACTTCTTGAATCCAATTAATACCTTGATTGGCTGCGTAGACACCATCTACGCGGGCAGAGCCGGTCTCGAGTCGGTCTATGGTTTACTGGATATTTACGACACAGAAAAGTCGGACCATTTGCCGCGTATTGATGTGCAGGGGGCCGTGGAATTCCAGAATGTCTGCTTTGAATACCGAAAAGGCGAGGCCGTCTTACATAACGTTAGTTTTCGGGTTCAAAGTGGAGAGCAGGTCGCCCTCGTTGGGGCAAGCGGCGCAGGCAAAACTACAGTCGCAAACATGATCCTTGGATTCTACTTCCCCACAGAAGGCAGGGTCCTGATAGATGAACATGACATTACTAAGGTGAACTTGCGGGCTTTGCGCGAACAAATCGGCGTGGTTTCACAAGACAATATCCTTATTAGCGGCAGCGTGCTAAACAACATTCGTTATGGGAAAATGGACGCCACCTTTGAGGAAATAGTCGCTGCGGCAAAGCTTGCGAATGCTCATGACTTTATTACGGGTCTGCCGGACGGGTATGACACAGATATTGGCGACCGGGGGGTGCGGCTGAGCGGTGGACAGAAACAAAGAATTGCAATCGCGCGCGCCATCCTCAAGAACCCCAAGATTTTGGTGCTCGACGAGGCAACAAGCGCCCTCGACAGTGAAAGTGAAGCGGTGGTTCAGGAAGCACTCAAACACTTACGACACAATCGCACTTGTTTTATCATCGCGCACAGGCTTTCGACCATTATCGAAGCCAATCGCATCTTTGTGCTCAAGCGAGGCCATTTGGTCGAGGCTGGTAACTTCGAAGAGCTTATGGCTCGCAAAGGTGAGTTTTTCCGCTACTATCAGCTCCAGTTCAAAACCAAAGAACAGGTTGCAAACACGACTGTTGCAATTTAGATGTAATAACAGGGTTGCTTACGAGCGTGAAAATGGAGAAAGGAGGTCAGCAATGTTGTCGCCGCGTGTATTGATCAGTTGGGTAATCTCGCTCTCACTTCTTTGTGCACTTGCAGGCTGTACGCAGTTGAAGGAACGATTCCCTATGCGTAAGGCCGAAAAGGTCGCGCCCACCGTCACTGAGAGTGGATGGAAAGAAAAAACCTCTGCTGAGGGAACAACGTTGCCTCCCAACACCGCTTTGCCCGTACGAAAACAAGTTGGTGGGGAGCAATAATCGTGTTTAAACTTTGGGAGAATCTAAGGAAAGTGAATTTCGCGCTCGCGGCGATCTCTCTCTGTGTGTTCGCGGGAGTCGGTAGTGGGCCAAGCAGTCTTTGTGCTGAATCAACTCAAACGGGAAGCGATTTAGTCCGTCCTTTGGGGCAGCGCCAACTCCTCTTGGGAAGAGACTTTTCCCCCACAATCATCGGCACCATAAATGCGCATCCAAAAGTAAAGCAGCCGCGTATTATTGGTCAGTCCGAATGGGGTGGGGAAGAGACCACAGCTTCTATGAAGCCGCACACTCCGACGAGGATCACCATCCACCACGAGGGAAGTCCAAAGCCACTCACCCCTGATCAGGACCCCAAAAAGCTTCTACAAAACCTTCAAAAGTGGGGACGCAGAGAGCGGGGCTGGCCAGATTTGCCCTACCATTTTCTCGTGGATCTTGATGGAAATATTTATGCGGGGAGAAACCCGCAGTTTGTCGGGGACACGAACACAAACTACGATCCTACGGGGCATCTGCTCATCTCGGTGATGGGCAACTACGAAATTCAGGCTCCAAATGAAAAGCAGCTCAATGCGATCTCGGAGCTGGTAGCGTGGCTGTGCGACTACTACAATATCCCTCCCGAAACTGTCCGTTGCCACCAAGAATACGTGCCGACTACTCTCTGCCCCGGCAAGTATTTGGCCCCGTATGTACTGAGCGGCTTTTTCGAAGGGGAGGTACGGAAGCGCATTCGCGAGGCTTACGTCGGTCAGACGAAACAGTAGTCCAACTGTCGCGCTTGGAAGCGCAAGATGAACTCCGACACAACAGCAGGTTAAGGACGAGATGGCTCTCAGGTCACCCTGTTCAAATCACTTCTTGGCTTTTACCCGAAAGCAAGTCTCCCCCGTGACAACTCTCGTCTTGTTCCTACAGCGTGCGCCCCAAGGCTTTTGCAATCGAAAATACGTCTTTATCCCCACGACCTGAGATATTAATTACGATCACGGATTGCTCAGGCAAAGTTGAAATGAGCTCACGAACGTAGGCGACAGCGTGGGCGCTCTCAAGAGCTGGAATGATGCCCTCGGTTTCACAAAGGAGCTTCACCCCGTCCAAAGCCTCCGTGTCGGTCACCGCAACGTATTGGGCCCGTCCGGTAGCGGCTAAATAGCTGTGCTCAGGACCTGTCCCGGGATAATCAAGCCCAGCAGAAATTGAGTGCGCGGGGGTAATTTGGCCGTCCTCGGTCTGCAAAACAAAACTGCGCGCCCCGTGAAATACACCGACTTCACCTTTGCAAATACTGGCTGCATGCAAACCTGTTGCAAGCCCCCGCCCGGCTGCTTCAACACCGATTAAACGCACACCTTTATCCTCGATGAAGGGATAAAAAATACCGATCGCATTACTTCCCCCTCCAACACACGCCACAATCGCATCGGGAAGGCGTCCTTCTTTTTCCAGAATCTGATCGCGTGTCTCGTGTCCGATGACGCTTTGAAAATCTCTCACCATCATCGGAAAGGGGTGGGGCCCAACTGCGGAACCAATAATGTAATGGGTGTGATCGCAGTTTGCCATCCAATCGCGCATAGCCTCATTAGTGGCATCTTTGAGTGTGCACGTGCCACTGCGAACCTCGATCACACGCGCCCCTAACAATTCCATGCGAAAAACGTTTAGCTTTTGCCGCTCGATATCCTCTGCGCCCATGTATACGTCGCATTCGAGTCCGAGCAACGCACAAGCTGTCGCAGTTGCGACACCATGCTGCCCGGCACCTGTTTCCGCAATGATGCGACGCTTTCCTAACCGCTGGGCAAGTAAGGCTTGGCCAAGGGTATTGTTGATTTTGTGGGCGCCTGTGTGGCAGAGATCCTCACGCTTCAAGTAGACTCGACAACCTTTTCCCAGCCGTTGTGAGAGTTGCTTGGCAAAGTAGAGTGGGGTGGGGCGCCCAACGTAATCGCGCAGCAAAGCTTCCAACTCTCGTCGAAATTCAGGATCTTTCCTGAGCTCAAGATACTGTCTTTCGAGCTGGATGAGGGCAGGCATTAAGGTCTCCGGGACGTAACGCCCCCCAAATTCTCCAAAGTATCCGCGCTCATCGGGAAGCGCAATCATGGCTGAAGTCGATTTGCTACCCACGTTAGTACCCACTTTCTTGTTTAGATAAAAACAACTCTTCCTTCATCCCTTACGAACTCTCAGCGTGCCGAACTGCGCTGATAAATGATTCCACCAATTTGCGATCTTTAACTCCCGGACGAATTTCCACGCCGCTGGACACATCTACACCCCATGGACGCAACTCGCGAATGAGCGCACTCACGGTAGCAGGGCGCAACCCACCAGCAAGAAAACTATGTTTCAGGGGGAAGCCAGCAGGCAAGGCATTCGTCTCCCACGCTCGTCCAGTTCCGCCGGCTTGTTTTGAGTCAAACGTATCGCAGAGAAAATAATCTACCCGATACTCCTCCCAAGCTACGGGAGGTGCACCGGCACCAAATCTAAGAGCCTTAATCACAGTCATTCCGCAGCCACGAACCTGTGCGCAAAGCGCCGGAGATTCTTCGCCATGGAGCTGAAACCATCGGATACCCGAATGCTCACTGAGGCGCAAAAGCTGATCAAAGGGTTCATTGACTACAACAGCGACAGGGATGATGGAGGGAAATTCGTGAGAGACCTCTTCAACAATCTCCTTTGCGCGCTCAGGGACTACATAGCGAGGACTCTTCGGATAAAACACAAATCCCAAGAAATCCGCCCCGCATGCAGCAGCATGAAGCGCATCCGCAACCGAGGTTATACCGCATATTTTGACTTTAGTTGCCATTGGCTCCGTATAAAGTTGTCTTGATGAATGCGCGCAGCAGTTTGTTCCACAGGGTTGCTGCATAGCATGACAACAAAGTGAGCCGTTCATTTGAGGAAATGCGATGCAAGAGATTCTGAATCATGAGTTCACGACTGCCGGCACAGGACTGCGTTTTGCCATCATTGCCTCGCGCTACAATGATTTTATCACTGAGAAACTTGTTCAGGGGGCAATCGACGCATTGCTGGAAAACGGCGTAGCTCCTGCTGATATTGAGGTCTTTTGGTGTCCCGGCGGACTTGAAATCCCAGCTTTAGCGACGCGCGTCGCTCGCTATGGCTCGGGAGAAAAAGCATTCCACGGGATGGTTTGTTGCGGGTGTGTGATCCGCGGGGAGACCGATCACTATCATTTTGTGGCTGAGCAAGCCATGAGGGGAGTCGCAGATCTGGCATTGGAGGCGGAGATTGCCATCGGTAATGCGATTCTCACGGTTGCAACTGTCGAGCAAGCTTTGGAAAGAGCGGGGGAGAAGTCCTGCAATAAAGGCTACGAGGCCGCTTTGGCTGCCCTTGCTATGGCAAATCAGTTCCGGACACTGACAAAGCCGCAATAAGGTGCACTCAGCTCGATTGGCCATTTCATGCTACATTCGGGTGCAGGTCTTTGCAGTGCGCCGTTCCGTCTTTAGCATTCGGCGGAGGCTTGCATTACGCAATCAGTGAAGAGTTTTGAAGCAACGACGTTCAATCGCGAGCATTAAGCTGACGCGCTGCCCCTCCGCTGAGCAAGTATAGCACAGCCATGCGCACCGCAATGCCATTCGTGACCTGCTCATTAATGGCGGACTGATCTCCATCCGCAACTTCTTGAGAAATTTCGACACCACGGTTCACTGGGCCGGGGTGCATGATTAGCACATCGGGTTTTGCCCATGCGAGTCGCTCACGCGTGAGCCCGTAGAGCAAGCGATATTCGCGGATGGAGGGGAAAAGGTTCTTGCGCTGGCGTTCCAGCTGGATTCGCAAAAGGTTAATGACGTCGGCGTCCGCGATGCCTTTTTGAAGGTCGTAATGGATCTCGCAGCCAAGCTTTTCAAATTCCCGAGGGACCAACGTAGAAGGTCCGACTAATGCCACACGAGCCCCCAATTTGGTTAGGGCCCAGATGTTGGACCGAGCGACCCGCGAGTGCAGTATGTCACCAACAATGGCGATCTTCAGGCCTTCAATGCGCCCTTTCCGTTCGCGAATCGTAAAAACATCCAACAGCCCTTGGGTGGGATGCTCGTGCGCGCCGTCCCCAGCATTGATGACGCTCATCTGAAGGCGACGTGATAGGAGGTGAGGCGTTCCGGGGCATGAGTGCCGCATCACCACGAAATCGACTCCCATCGCTTGAATCGTGCGAGCCGTGTCCAAAAGCGACTCCCCTTTAGCAACACTGCTGGTAGCCACATTGAAGTTCACCACATCGGCCGACAAACGTTTGGCAGCGATTTCAAAAGAGGTGCGGGTACGTGTGGAATTCTCAAAAAACAAATTGCACACCGTTTTGCCGCGTAGGGTTGGGACCTTTTTCACTGTCCGAGTGAAGATCTCCTTCATGCCCGCAGCAGTATCGAGGATTAGCGTGATTTCCTCTGCGGACAGTTCTTCCAACCCAAGTAAATGTTTGTGACGAAATACTGTTTCCGTAGCTGTCTCGACAGGCATATTTTGATCCCTTTCTAAAGAATCTACCTTCTATCGACCGTGGCGAAGCGGCACCGCATGGACAGCGCAAACGCCAGAGCACAGCAGAGCCCGCCGAACCATGTTCGCAAATTTTTCCGAGACTCAACATTCGGGGGATCTACGGCAACGAAGACGCAAAGCCAACACCATTGAGTCAATAGCATAAAAAAACCGCCCCGAAAAAGTCGGGGCGGAACTTCTCCTCTCTCTACCGATCAACGGCTGGATGGTTGCTTCTGCACGCTGCAATTTTGGCAAGTACTACAACTCCAACTCACCGAAGTCGCGGCTCGACATGGCCCACTGATGCGGTGAGGCCCCACCTCTCGATGGCAGGAAACATAGTACCCGCCACTCATGCAGCATCCCCCCAGACTCAGCGCCAAGATGATCGTAGCAAGTAGTTTCATGGTTACTTACACGGTGCAGGCGCACACGGCCCGGCTCCACAGACCTTTGCCGGCGACAAATCATAATGTGGGTATGGGTACTTCTTTGTCTTGTAGCAGCAGCCAGCAAGCGTGACAGCCGCAAAGACCGTAAGAACGGCGATTGCGATGGCTTTCATGATTCAGCCTCCTTGGGCAGTTTATTCTAACCTCAGTAAATTTACGCTAATTGGCAAGCACAGCGACATGCAAGCCTAAAATCCATTCGGACAAAACTTTTTTTACCCTGTTTCGGTGTTCGCACTGCGATGATCCAGAGCGGGTCGGACTTCTGCTTCCAAGGCGGCCTGCGGCACTCAAGCCAGAGATAGACATTTGAATGAGCTACCGAAAAGCGGATATGGTGAGACAACAGGTATTTTGCCATGCTCCAGATTGAACGTATTCATTTTGATTTCTTAGCAGCTTTGATCTTTTTCGCAGTGGGTCTCGCGTTTGTTTACGTCAACTTAGGGATTGGTGCCCTACTCCGCCCTCATTTGCCATCCAAGGATAAGGCCCGCATCTATGAGTGCGGCGAGCCAACGGTCGGAAGCGCGTGGGTTCGTTACAACATCCGGTTTTATACGATCGCACTCGTATTTCTCGTCTTCGATGTAGAAACTGTTTTTCTCTTCCCTGTTGCGCGGGTGCTTCGGTGGTTTACTCAACACGGGCTCGGCTGGGTCGCGCTTCTTGAGATACTCGGTTTTGTTGCCGTACTGGTGGTTGCGCTTGCTTACGCATGGCGCTTTGGAAACTTGGATTGGCTTCGCAGCCACTCAGAACCCTCGTCAGAATTTTCCCGCTCAACTTCAATTGGGCCCACAGACGCTGATCTGGAACGGGAACTTGAACTGCGAGAACTCGCGAATAGGAGACTGTAACATGGGGAGCCTTCTGGATCCACGCCTTAGATACGAGGTCCCAGCAGATCATTCGGATCGAGAACGTGAGCGAATCCGCAAAGAACTCAATGAAGCCATTCGCAAGGAAGGCCTTGATCGAGCTTTGTACGTAGCGCCCCTGGATTCAATCATCAATTGGGCACGGCTCAGCAGCCTTTGGCCAATGACGTTTGGGTTGGCCTGCTGTGCAATAGAAATGATGGCGACCGGCGCTTCGAGATATGACATTGACCGGTTTGGGGCGGGCGCGTTCCGGGCGACCCCTCGGCAGGCCGACGTGATGATCGTCGCCGGCACTGTGACCTACAAAATGGCTCCACGCGTTAAACGGCTTTTCGATCAAATGCCCGAACCCAAGTATGTGATTGCTATGGGCGCATGTGTCCTCGGTGGTGGCCCGTATTCACTTCATGGCTACCACGTCGTGAAAGGGGTTGATAAAATCGTCCCTGTCGACGTTTATGTTCCAGGGTGCCCGCCGCGTCCCGAGACTCTCTTAGAAGCACTCATGCGACTCCAAGAGAAAGTCCGAAGTGAGCACCCAGTCGCAGCGAAGCTCGGGTTGTATCCGGATCCCTTGGGGCGCTCTGTCGTGGATCCCCGTTTCCCCCAAGCTACGGAGAATTAATGACTATGGAGCCAACTCTGATCTTTGAACACATGCAGAGCAAATTTGGCGCAACAAAGGTCGTCGAACTGAGGGATCGAACCATTCCCCCAACCATTTGCGTCCATCCTTCTGCTGTCCGGGAAGTTCTTCACGAACTTAAGAACAACAGGGATTTGGCATTTGATTACCTTCAGCTGATCACTGGGGTGGACTATCCCATGCACTTTGAAGTCGTCTATCATCTGACGAGTCTCACTTACCAACACTCGTTGGCAGTAAAGGCGCAAATTCCGCGGGACAATCCAGTGATTGCGTCGATCGCAGATTTGTATCCTGCGGCCAATTGGCACGAGCGTGAACAGTTCGATCTAATGGGTATCATCTTCGAGGGGCATCCCGACTTGCGGAGGATCCTTTGTCCAGAGGATTGGGAGGGACATCCTTTGCGAAAAGACTATGTGCAGCCTCTGGAGTATCATGGGATCTCGAATGTAAGGAAATGCGGCGACGATTGGTACCCAAAACCCGACGAGGACGCAAAAGCGATCGTGCCTCTGAAAGCCCCGGCCTCGAAATCTCCAAATCCAGCGGCTACTCAGGGATCACCACAAGCGAAACCAGGCGAATAGGGGAGTGCCGCGGACTGCACTCGCGCAGAAGCCGACGATTTAATGGCATGAAGAGCTCCTTTTGAACTGCGGCACCATTGGCGCCACGCCATCAGCTTAACTAAATGTTGCCGGCTGACCCGTTACCGCTAACACTGCCCGCCAAAGTTCTGATCCGAGATCCAATCTTCGTTTGCTCGAAACAACTGCGCTCATTGGCACGTGAATGAATTTATCGTTCCAATATCCAATGACCATCCCTGTTTTGCCTGCCATGGCAGCATGGACGGCGTGGCGGGCGTATTGGTCACAAAGCAACATATCGACGGTGTTCGCTGGGACGCTTCGGATGTAATAGCTGGGCTCAAAATATTTCAGATTCACCTTTGGGCCATGCGAATCAAAGTAGGAAAGAATCCGCTCGCGTAGATACCCCCCAATGTCGTGCAGTTTGATATTTCCCGAAGCATCGTATTCTCGGTGAGCCGTCCCAAACAAGTCTTGCCCAGCCCCTTCTGCGAGCGCGATTACAGCGTGCTGTCGCGCCAGCATCCTCTGACGAAGCACGTTCAGAAAACCCCGTTCGCCGTCCAGAATAAGTGGCACTTCGGGTACCAAACAGAAGTTCACCTGTTGGCTTGCAAGGGTAGCACCAGCAGCGATGAATCCGGCTTCCCGCCCCATCAGTTTTACGAGTCCAATGCCGTACGGCGCGCCTTTGGCTTCTGCGTGAGCGCTTTCGAGAATATCTCGTGCTCGCGCAATGGCTGTGTGGTATCCGAAGGATGGTGAGACGTACGGTATGTCGTTATCAATCGTCTTTGGAATACCGACGACAGCAATCTTCAACCCCCGTCGCTTCACTTCCTGAGCAATCGCCCAAGCCCCCCGCTGTGTTCCGTCCCCTCCGATACAGAACAGAAGATTCATGCCCCGGCTAACAAGAAAATCCACGATCACTCCGGGATCCTGATGCCCCCGCGAGCTACCGAGTTTTGTACCCCCGTCGTTAAGGATGGACTCAACCCATTCTTCGGTAAGAAGTTGAGGCTCAAAACCGTTTGCCGGGTTGAGGCCGGCATATCCGTAACGAATGCCCCAAATCTCTTTCACCCCGTAGTTAAAAAACAGCTCAAGAAAGATCGATCGGATCACGTTATTTAGCCCCGGACACAGCCCCCCACACGTGACGATCGCAGCTTTTGTCTCTCGCGGGTCGAAAAAGATACGTTCTCGCGGTCCAGCCTTCTCAAATAGCGGGCCACGACATTCTGGGTCCCTTGCGCTTACCTCGATGTTGAAGCGCACACGGACGTCCTCGGTCACAAATGATGGAAAGCCCTCGCCGTAGCGAGGTGCTAACCGCAACGGCGAGGGCATCGTTGGGACTCCTAATGTGTCGATTTCAAACGTTTCGCTTGGGAAACCGGCCTCATCCGCACTCATGGCGATGAAGGCTTCACCTAAATGAGACCTGATTCAAGCAAAAGTGTCTTGGTTCGTGCGTCAGCTATTTCAGACGGACCAAAGTACTGAATTGGGCCTGGCGCCAGATACGCATCTTCAACCACCCACTCGTCTCGGTGTTTAGCAAAGTACTGGAACGGCGCCTCGTTGAGGTCCACCAGTTTCTTTGCAATCACCGGTTTCAGTTCGCCTTTGCGGTGCTCCATGGTGAGCATCGAAGTTACCGGGACTCCACCAAAGACCCATTTATCTACCGGGTGGGCGAGATTCTTCGCGCTGACCGTGTAGCCTGTCAGCCCCGCTCGGATTAGCTGAGCCGCTGCGTACCCAAGGCAGTATGTATAGTCGGCATCAAAGTTGGATGGGAAGATGCATCTGCCTTCGTAACCAAAGAAATGCGTGAGCGCAGAAAACTTCCCGCTGTACTTGCCTTTAGACTTTAGCACTTCTAAGCGGCTCGCCACGAGCTCGGCGAGGAATTTCTCCGTCTCGATCTGAGAAACGGTCAAATTCCCATGGCTATCGCGCATCAGCACCGCATCTTGAATTGCTGGAGGCAGAGTGGAGTAGAGTGCCCCAGATTTCAGGTTCTCTGCGACGAATTTTCGCTTTTCTTCGCGCGAGAGCTTCTCAAGCTTTTGCTCTTCGTGTTTCAGTAACGAGCTCAGTTCCTTGAGGAATTCCTGAAAATCCGCCAAGAACTCAAGAAGTCCCTCGGGAATCAAAATCACGCCGTAGTTTTTCCCAGCCTCTGCACGCCGAACAACTACGTCCACAATGGTGTCCACCACGTCCTTTAGCGAGAGCTTCTTTGCTTTGACCTCTTCAGAGATGATCGTGAGGTTCGGTCGTGTCTGGAGAGCGACTTCTAAGGCTACGTGGCTGGCGGCACGGCCCATTAGCTTGATAAAATGATAGTATTTTCGACCAGAACGGGCATCTCGGCAAATGTTGCCGACGAGTTCGGCATAGGTTTTTGCGGCGCTATCGAATCCGAAAGAGGCATCGATAAACTGATTCCGCATGTCGCCATCGATTGTCTTCGGCAGGCCGATCACTTGCAGCGGAATCCCATTGGCCAAACAATGCTCAGCCAATATGGCCGCATTGGTATTTGAGTCGTCCCCACCAATAACCACAAGCGCATTCAGGCCCAACTCTTTTGCCGTCTTCTCGCAGCCCGCCAATTGCTCAGCCGTTTCGATCTTGTCGCGGCCACTCCCGATCATGTCAAAACCACCAGTGTTGCGGTACCGATCAATGTCCTCGGCTGCGAGTTCGACGTACTTAGAGGTAAAAATCCCTTTTGGGCCGTTTAGAAATCCGAACAACTGACTGGAGGGATTTGCTGCTTTGAGTGCGTCGAAAAGCCCTGCAATCGCATTGTGTCCGCCCGGTGCAGGCCCCCCGCTCAACACCACGCCGACTTTGAGCGGTGCATTCGAGAGTTCCCCTTCCCCTTCTACGATTTCCACAAGCGGTAAACCATAGGACTTTGGAAAACGCGATTTAATTTCTTCGGCATGCGATGCCGGCTCAATAAACTCGCCTTTGCGAATACCAACCCGCCCACTTGCAAGAGCTGCAGGCATCTTGGGCTGATATTTTAGCCGATGGGTTTGAAGAAGTGATACGTCCTGGCTCATTTTGAATCCCTCTTCTATCTTTCCGTCCGTTACCTAAAACATGTTAGCTTTTTGACCAACATGACGTGAGAAGGCAGATGCGCGACTCACGCTGGAAGGCAGCATCTCCTTCTCAGTCAAACTTGACAATCGCTGCGAAGGAGTCTGCCTCGAGGCTTGCACCTCCCACCAAAGCCCCATCAACGTCAGGCTGTTGCATAAGTTCGCGAATATTCTGGGGCTTGACGCTTCCGCCGTATTGGATCCGAATGGCCTCAGCAACTTCCGCAGAGAACATGTCAGCGACAAGCTTGCGGATCAGGGCATGTACCTCCTGCGCCTGTTCTTTCGTTGCTGTCTTCCCGGTGCCAATAGCCCAAACTGGTTCGTAGGCGATCACACTTTGGGCAACCTTGTCGGCGGGGAGTCCTTTCAAACACCCTTGCACCTGAGTGGTGATTACTTCTGCTGTCCGGTTCGCTTCGCGCTCTTCGAGCGTTTCACCTACGCAGATGATGGGAGTGATGCCGTGCCGATAGCATGCAGCGGCTTTCTGATTAATCGTTGCGTCAGTCTCGGCAAAGTATTGGCGTCGCTCCGAGTGGCCGATGATCACGTATTCACAGCCCGCTTCCTTCAGCATCGGGAGCGAGACCTCGCCAGTAAAAGCGCCCTGATCGGCCCAATGACAGTTCTGGGCACCCAACTTGATATTTGTGTTACGAATTGCCGCTGCAACGGCCTCCAGAGAGGTAAATGGGGGACACAGCACTACCTCAACAGAAGTGATGGTCCCTAATGCCGCTGCCAAAGCATTCGCAAGGTCAGCTGCTTCCTTGCGAGTCTTATGCATCTTCCAGTTTCCCGCAATGATCGGTTTTCGTGCCATAATCAAAACCCAACGGACCCTTTCTCTTAAACCTAAAAGGACAAATTCGCCGGTTGGGTGAGGTCGCCCGCGAGAGGGCGACCCCGCCCAGTCCAGCAATGCGTCGCCGCGTGACTTACTTGTTCAGGAACTGCTTGCCCAGTTTGACGGCAAGTTCGACGCAGCGATTGGCATATCCCCACTCGTTGTCGTACCAAGCGAGGATTTTCACAAGAGTGCCATCAATGACCTTGGTCTCAAGCGAATCGACAATCGAACTGGCGCTGTCGCCGTTAAAGTCAATCGATGCAACCGGCTCATCCGTGTACTTGAGAATTCCCGCGAAATTGCCCTTATCCGCCTTTTCTTTGAGGGCAGCATTCACTTCTTCCTTAGTCGTGGGCTTCTCAACTTCCAGCACGACATCAACCAACGAGACATTGGGGGTTGGGACACGCACTGCGAGACCATCGAGTTTTCCCTTCAGCTCAGGGATCACCAGCCCGATTGCCTTCGCCGCACCGGTCTTTGTAGGAAGCATGTTGAGCGCCGCCGCTCGCGCCCGGCGGGGATCCTTGTGGGCAAGGTCGAGAACTCGCTGGTCGTTGGTGTAGGAGTGAATGGTCGTCATCAGACCACGCTTCACCCCAAACTTCTCCTGCATCACCTTTACGACGGGGGCCAAGCAATTCGTTGTGCAGGAAGCGTTCGAGATGATGTTATGGTCAGCCGTCAACTTATCGTCATTCACACCCAAGACGACAGTGATGTCTGGGTCTTCAGCCGGGGCGGAAATGATGACCTTCTTAGCGCCAGCCTGAAGGTGCTTCCCGGCCTTCTCTTTGGAAGTGAATACTCCCGTCGACTCAATCACTACGTCCACTCCCAAATCTTTCCATGGGAGCTCTGCCGGGTCCTTCATAGCGAAGACTTTGATAGTCTTGCCGTTCACTTTGAGATCGCCTTCGCCGGTGACCTCAACGGTTCCTTGGAACCGACCATGAACCGAATCGTATTTGAGGAGATGGGCATTGGTCTTCGCATCGAAAAGATCGTTAATGGCAACGATCTCGATGTCCGGATTATTAATTGCTGCACGCAGCACTGCCCGGCCGATTCGGCCAAAACCGTTAATTGCAACCTTGGTTGCCATGATACACTAGACCTCCGTTGAATTTAGCCGGAAGAACCCGGCGCTCTAACCAACTTTCACTTTCAAAATCGTGATACACGGCGAAGGCAAAATCGTTCGAGGTCAAGACGAAATTTTTCGGGGGACTTTTTAAAAACTGTGGCAGATGTTTACCCCTCTAAATCGATCTAAACCGCTCGATGACGACTGTTTCAAAAACAAGTCATGGACTGTTTCGCCCACGGCCTCGAAGGTTAGCTTGAGGAGTTATCCTCTTCAAACAGGCTGGGCACCGCATACTCGCCCGACTTCCCCCCGGTCTTCGACTGTAGGCGAATTGGTCCAAGTTCCATGCCTTTTCCGAGAGCCTTCAGCATATCGTAGACGGTAAGGAGAGCCACGGTCACTGCCGTAAGCGCCTCCATTTCCACGCCAGTTTTTGCGTCCGTCACGACTTTCGCGCGAGCACAAATTTTTTGTTTTTGATCAAACCACACCTCAACTTGGACGTGCTCAAGCGGAAGTGGGTGAGATAGAGGGATTAGGGTAGATGTCTGTTTGGCCGCAAGAATTCCGGCGATTCGCGCGGTGGCATAAAAGTCCCCTTTAGGAAGAGCTCCAGTTCGAATCGCTTCGCTGACGGGCTCGGGCAACCGGAGAATTCCCTCCGCCACGGCCTCTCGGTGGGTGGGTGATTTCCCAGAAACGTCCACCATCCGCTCCTGCCCCTTCTCATCCAGATGCGTCAACTTGCCCTCTATTTCCCTTGCCATCGAGTTAGGCTTTTTCAATACGACTACAGACGGATGCAAGGAACAAAAAGAAAACTTCGGGTGTGAAGCGCAGATTTGCGGTGGGGAACTTGAGGAATTCATGAGCGAGGAGCCAAATCTGGAAGTCGGTAGCCCGGAGCGCTGTGTGCTCGTAGTGGACGATGAGAAGCGAATGGCTGACAGCGTGGCTTCTCTCCTACGGACATGTGGCTATCAGGCTGATACGGCTTATGGCGGTCGAGAGGCAATTCAGAAGTTAGCGGAAAAGGACTATCCGGTCGTCATTACCGACGTGCGAATGCACGATGTCGACGGATTTGAAGTCATTCGGTCCATCGGTGATAACCCGCGAATTGCAGTGATTGTCATTACTGCCCACGCCTCCACCGAATCTGCAATCGAGGCGGTCCACCACAAGGTTTTCGACTATATCACGAAACCCTTCGATTTTCAGGAACTAAGGGAAGCTGTCGATCGGGCCTACGCACACGTGAATGCTGTGCGTTTTCGTGAGGACATGATCTCAATGATCACCCATGATATCAAAATCCCTTTGTCCTCCATCATCGGTTACAGTTCACTGATTTTCGACCGAACGACAGGCGAGCTCAATCCTCGTGCGCGGGAGTTTGTGCAGACGATCAATGCTAACAGCCTGAAGATTCTCGCCCTGATTGATAATTTCCTCACTTCATGTAAAATCGAAGCTGGACACCTAAGCATTTACCCGAGGCAGGTGAATCTCAATTTCATTCTTGAAGACCTATCCTGTGTTCTTCAAGCCGAGATTGAGCGAAAGAAGCTCAATGTGACGGTGGAGCTGGATCCAGATTTGCCCCCTGTGATGGGCGACGAGAACATGTTGTTTCGCGCAATCAGTAATATTTTCGCGAACGCATGCAAATACACCCCCGTCGGTGGGCAAATCACAGCTCGCACAATGCGAGTCGGTGCTCCTGCGTCCCCACTTCAGCGAGATTCAGCCTGCGTGCAAATCTCGAACAGTGGCCCAGGCATTTCACCCGATGAGCTGCCAAAGGTTTTTGATAAATATCGCCGAAGTCGTGCGCATGGGACGATCGAGGGCAGTGGGCTCGGCCTGTACGTCACGCGCTATGTGATCGAGGCTCACCGTGGCAAAGTGGAAGTGACAAGCCGACAAAATGAATTGACAACCTTCACCGTGTACTTGCCTTTGGAGACTGCAGGAGAGCCTATACAAGAAGCTTCAGGAAACCGATGAACGGGTTGCACCGAAATTTAGCGCGCAGCATGTTGCTTTTGGCTCTCTGCTGTTGGCCATGCCTTACGGTAGCGACGGAGCTGTACCGTAGCCGCTCGCTTACGCCCCAGCACCGCCGCGAACTTGAGCGTGCGATTGCGCAGTGCGTGCGGGAAATTTCACTGGCTAAAGACCCAAATACTCGGACTCAGCTTCAGGAAGAACTCTGTAAGAAACTGATTCAAACCGAAGATTACGACACAGCTTTGCTCATAGCGCAGGAGATCTATAATACCCAGGGCATAAACCCCGAGCGAAGGGCCGTTCACCACTTTCTGATTGCCCAAATATACGCCATGAGGATGGAGGCCAGTCCGTCGCTCGAGCTTATGGAAAAGAATCGGCAAGCTGCGATCGCAGCGGCTGAGGAAGTTGTGCAAGCCCGGTACCCGCGGAAGTGGCTTATCAGTGAGAGTGCTGCTCAACTGCTCAAAACGCTCCGCGACCCCCAGCATATCCGGTTGGTTCGGGGGTGGGTCGAAAAACGTCAATCCCAAAGCGGAGAGTCCCCCTCGCGCATCTCGGCTGCACGGGCTCAGACAGTCGCCGCTGAGCGAGCCCTCCAAACTTCAGGCAAAGGAAGCTGGGCCCCAGAATCGAGTTCTTTCAACGCTGAGGGTGCTCCAAAGTCATCGCCTCTGACGCAAGGAAAAGCATCGGTTAGCTATTCCCGCGCAGCCGGCGAAGAGAACAGCGCGGCAGTTCGGGCGAGTCGCACACCCACGAGCGACTCAGCGAAGCCCCGTTCGGAAGCGACTCCTGTGGTCATCGAAGGTTCCAAGATTCAGCCGTTGTGGCGCGTTCCGCCAGCGGCTTCTCCATACGCACCCGGAGCTGCGCCTCCAACCAACGATCCAATTGCTTCCCAGTACGGATTTCGCAGCGATTCCAGTAAGCGGTCTATAAAATAACCTGTCGAGCCCCTCCTTCAGGTCAATTCCTCACACCAAATTAGCCCAACGCATTGATAAAGAGTGGCTTCACTTTAGCATGGCCTTTGTGGGCAAAGAGGAGAATCACCTGAGTCGCAACTCGTGGGTGGATGTTGATCACCATCTTGTCCGACAGTGTGCGGGTGAGATAGAGGCCCCGTCCTCGCTCATCGAGGAGCCCCTCGCGAGTGATCTGACGCTCGAGCTTGCGCATAACCGTGTCCACATCAAGCGTCCCTTGGTTATCTGTGACGGAGCAACCGAGAAAATTTTTGTCCCATCCGAACTCCACAACCACCTGCTCTCCACGCTCCAACTCAGTAAACGCACCCATTTCATACTTCTCTTCGCCGGTGGTGCGTTTGAATGCATGGTAAAAGGCGTTATTGATCAATTCTTCAAAAGCGAGACGGATTTGGCTGACGTCCGTATCATGCGGACGGTACCTGCGAAAGAAACTCAGAGCCTCTTCCATCATCGCCTGCTTATCGGCCAACGAGCGTATGACTCTCTCGTGGCACTGGTTTTGCAGTTTTAAGTAGCGGCGCAACCCCATCGCTTTGTGGGGAGAGATCATGTTTTCGATGGTGATGAGAAGTTCGTCATAATCAAATGGCACCGAACGCACGAGAACGGTGAAGATGTCGTAGCGACGCAAAAGGGGAAACTCGGAGTCGTAGTCGGAACCAGTCAGGAATGCAATCTTTAGGTGCGGATTGTCCTTTCGAACCCGCGCGATGCATTGAAGTCCGGAAGGGGGAAGCTCATTGGTCACCAACACGACCGAGTAGTCTTCATAGGACCTCTCGACCAGATCTAACGCTTGGCTGGCATTCTCTGCAACGTCTACATGGTAGAATCTGCCAAGATAGTTGGCAAGCACGCGACGGGAAAGCGGATCGCCATCTGCGATCAGAATGCGCTCTGAGTTCTTATTCTCTGTGCTTTCCATCGCTCGTGATCTTGAAGTTACTGTACTCCAAGGATTCCGTAAATCGGTCAACTTGATTTTGCAGACACGAGCGATTTGTCGCTGGCCCGTTCAACCGCACGGATCACCCAGATGGATACCTCGTAGAGAATGATCAGAGGAGTCATCACCAGAAGCATGTTGAGAGGGTCTGGGGTGGGAGTGATCGCGGCAGCAGCAATGGCAACGAGTAAAATCGCGAATTTGCGACGTTCGACGAGAAAAGACGCGTTGATGAGCCCAAGGCGGGCAAACAGCAGCAGTACAAGGGGAAACTCAAACACCAGGCCAAACGCAAGCATCAATGTCAGCATGAATCCAAGATACTTGGAGGCGACAATGTTGGGTTCCAAGCCCGGGATATAATCGCTGAAGCCGAGAAGGACTCGCAGCATCACGTGAGAGAGAAAATACGCAAAGATTGCCCCCATCGGAAAAAGAAACAACGAGGCCACTAAGACTGGTTTAACCACTTGTCGTTCGCGCGGCAGCAACCCCGGGGCAATGAACAGCCACAGTTGATAGATTGCCATCGGAATAGCAATGAGCGCGCTGACCAAGAGAGCCCCTTTCAGCAAGAGCATAAACGGCTCAAGGGGGGACAGAAAGAACAAATTCGTCTGATGGCGTCCTCCTCCGAAACGTAAGGTTTGGCCACTTGGTAAACGCAGCTCGAAGCCGGAGAGCTCTTTCTGGTTTGCGGCCAACGACTCTAATTCTCGCAAGGACGCGCTTACGGCTCCATTCTGCGGCGAAAGTCGGAGAGCCCCATCTGAACTCACAGCAAGAGTCAGAACAGGCGTCGGACCTGAGGGCGTAACGCGTGTTAGAGGTTTGATAAGCCACCCCAAAACCTTGGGGGCGACAGCAAAGGACAAAACAAAGGCAAATATGAAGAAAACGACACAAATGATAATCCGAACGCGGAGCTCCTCAAGGTGCTCCGTAAAAGTCTGGGCGCGTCCGGGTTTGATCATTGCTCCAACCAGCAAAAATGGGAAGGCCGGCGGACGGCCGAGCCCGGCTCGGACGGGAACTCAGGCATCGGCTTTTTTCGAAGGTTCTGACGTGTCCTCTTGGGGCACACTTGGGATGTCAGCAGCCGCCGATTGGGACGGTTTCGCTTTCTCCTTATCCGCTTCTTCCCGTTCAATGGCCGATCCGATGCCGCTTAGCGCATCCTTGAATTCACGGATACCTTTTCCAAGACCGCGGCCGATTTTCGGCAAACTCGACGGGCCAAAAATGACCAGCACAATCAGAAAGATGAAAATCCATTCTCCAAGTCCGATGGAAGGCATATCCTCGTGGCCGTCCTTTCATAAAACAATAGCGAACTGAGTCGTTCCTATTCAAGCTCAGCAGCGTGCAGAATGACAACGAGATTCTTCGTATCCGAATCGTGAAACTTAGTCTTGCAAGCCAGCCCTGCCGCAAACCGGCATAGTGTCCATGAGTGAAATCACTGACGTCCTGATCAAAGCGTTGGAGGCAGGGGGCGAGGTTTTGATGCGCCATTATGCTGCCCTCGATTCGATTGAAACAAAAGGGTCTGCCAAGAATCTTGTGACCATTGCCGACAAACAGAGCGAAGAAGCAATCAAAGACGTTATCTGGTCACACTTTCCCAGTCACAGCATTCTTGGTGAGGAAACAGGCGCGCAGGCATTGCGGGGGAGTTCCGACTTCCGGTGGATCATTGACCCTCTGGACGGTACGACAAATTACGCGCATACCATGCCGCTTTTTGCCGTTTCCATTGGCGTTGAATTTAAGGGCGAAGTTGTAGCCGGTGGCGTCTTCAACCCCTACTACAAGGAACTGTTTCTCGCAGAGCGGGGCAGTGGGGCCGCTCTCAATGGAACTCCAATTCGCCCCTCCCGGAATGCGACTCTGTCGCAGTGTCTTGTAGTAACAGGATTTCCTTATGACACGCCCGAAGTGCTTCAGCGATGTTTATCGGAAATCGGGAAAGTATTGAGCCATGTTCACGGGGTACTGCGACTGGGAGCGGCGGCGTTAGATCTATGCTACGTGGCGTGCGGTCGGTTGGACGTCTTCTGGCAGCGAAACCTTTATCCGTGGGACACTGCAGCTGGCTGGCTGATTGTAGAAGAGGCGGGTGGGAAAGTCACGGATTTTACCGGAGGCCAATTCTCACCATTTGGCAACGAGGTGCTTGCCACGAATGGACTCGTTCACGAAGAATTTATTCAGAGCTTTGGAAACGCTTTACGTTAGGAGTGTTTACTACCAACGGGCTCGACCCCTTTTCGGGGTGATTTTTGAGGGAGGCTGAGGTGCGATCACGGCAACACACGAGAGTCGCTGGTTTCTGCATAAGCCAAGTTGCGCTCGCATGGATGTTCGTCTTCCTTGCATGCTTCGCCCTGACCGCAGCCCCAATCAAGAAGCCGAAACAAAATGCTGCCACCTACGCCAAACCCGCTGAGAATCTGTTGATCATTGTTGCAGACATCCAACGACACCTTAACGAAGACGTTTATCGCTTCCCCTATCCTACGGACGTGACTGGCCAAAATGTGTTTCGCTCGGCGATTGTGCGCTTGGCCAATTACGAGACGCTTTACCCCGGGAAAATGAGTGACATCGTCGCTTTGTCGAAAGCCCAAGCCTACGAGAAGCTGACCGCATATGAAGAGGCTGCACGTTATTACGAAGTAGCGTCAAAGTCAGCGGATGCTGCGGTAGCTCGGGTAGCAGGGGAGGGGTTAGAACGCACGCGAAGGTTTGCGCGCATTGCACACCAAGAGCTTGATTACTCGGGTCTTCGAACTTTTGAACGAGACCTGCAGAAGAAGATTCGCGATCTGGACGCACTTGCCCGCGAACTCAAAGGAACCCCGTATCAATGTCTCGCACTTCTCGAACGCGAACGCGCCCAGATGTTACTGGCCCAGTTTTACATAACCATGCGGTTCGTCCAGCCTTATACCACTCAGGACGCTGTGCTCCAGATCAAACGGAACATTGACGAAAACCGCGAAAGCAAGAGGCGCTACGCACACCATCTCATGCTCGCGGACTTATATTACATGCTCGCGAAAGAGTATGTCCTAAAGGCTGATCCCGACGGACCGGATTTCAGTGTGAAAGAATTTGAGGCGTTGGCCAATGTTGCCCGAAGTGAGTATCACATTGTCGAAAAAGCCGATGGCTACCCAGAGAAACTCGAAGCTCGGGCAAAACTCATGGCCTTGGAAGCATTTGTTAACGACGTCCTTGAACACGCGCGTTAGCTCATTTGTGACAGGACGTTGAAATCGTTCCGCAATCGTCGGGAGGGCCTTTGAATTCCATTGCAGGTATCCGTCCCACCTCTCATCCCATTTCGACCAGAGCGGTGCATAAAACTTGTTTTCGGTGAGAGAGATTCCATGATTCTGTATTCCAGTGATTTGAGTCTACCCCTTCTCCGTCGGGGGAAAGTGCGTGACGTTTACGAAGCGGATGGGTCTTTACTGATTGTTGCGACCGATCGCCTGAGTGCCTTTGACGTCGTATTTGATCAACCGATCCCTCAGAAAGGCAAGGTATTGACGCAACTTAGCGCTTACTGGTTTGAGCGCACCCGCCACATTGTGGGAAACCACATGCTCAGTGCCCTGCCCGAGCGTGTGGGTAACGTCGAACTCACGGACGATCAACTTTGGGGCCGCTGTATGCTCTGCAGGAAAGCCACTCCCTTGCCAGTGGAATGCATTGTCCGCGGCTATCTTGAAGGAAGCGCATGGCGCGATTACGAGCAGACTCGGACAGTCTCTGGAATTCGGCTCCCCGAGGGACTACGTCGGCGCGAAAAACTTCCTGTACCAATCTTCACACCCACAACGAAAGCCGAGACTGGCCACGACCTCCCCATCTCTTTTGAGCAGGTGGTCGAATTGGTTGGCCACGAAACCGCTGAATTCATTCGTCTAAAAAGTCTCGAGCTCTACCAGTTCGTTCACGATGAATTGCTCGGCAAAGGCATCCTGATCAGTGACACCAAGTTTGAATTCGGCAGGGTTGAGGATACGATTCTGTTGATCGATGAAGTGTTCACACCCGACTCCTCACGTTTCTGGGACGCTGAAAGCTACCTCAGCGGGAAGGATTCGCCAAGTTTAGACAAGCAGTTTGTTCGCGACTATGTCGAGTCCATTGGGTGGAATAAGCAACCACCTGCACCGACTCTACCAGAGCATGTGGTGCAGGAAACATCGAAGCGCTACCTCCAGATTTTTCAGAAAATTACAGGAAAATCTCTCGAAGAGACGTTAGGGGAGCGGGGATGATCCGGGCTCATATCATCGTCAAGCCGAAGGCGGAAGTGATGGATCCGCAGGGACAGGCAGTACGCGAAGCACTTGAGAATTTGGGATTTGAGAACGTCGGAGAGGTCCGCGTGGGTCGGTTCCTGAGCGTGGATTTATTGACCAATGATGTCCCGTTGGCACACGCAACGGTTGAGCAAATGTGCCAGAAACTTCTCGCGAATCCGGTCGTTGAAGATTACGAGATTCGCCTCGAAACTCGTGAGGAGGTTGCTCCGTAAGTGAAGGCGGCCGTGGTATGCTTCCCCGGATCGAATTGCGAGATGGACACAGTGCGCGCTATTCGTGCCGTGTGTGAGTGTGATCCTGTTTTGGTTTGGCACAAAGACCGAATTCCGAAAGACTGCGACCTCGTTGTATTGCCGGGGGGATTCTCTTACGGAGATTACCTTCGAGTTGGAGCTATTGCTCGAATCTCTCCCGTCATGCAAAGCGTGATTGAATTTGCACGGGCCGGCGGGCTCATCTTGGGGATTTGTAATGGTTTCCAGATTCTTGTAGAAGCTGGACTTTTGCCGGGAGCTCTCATTCGAAACCGGAAGCTCCGATTTATTTGCAAATGGGTGCATCTGCGGGTGGAACGCAAGGACACTCCGTTTACCTCGCAATGTCCCGACGTAATACGGATTCCAATCGCGCACGCCACCGGGAACTACTACGCCTCGAGTTCGGACCTCGCTGAAATCGAAGCCAAGAAGTTGGTGGTTTTTCGTTATAGCTCGTGCCGGGGCGAGGTGGCCCCCACCTTCAACCCAAATGGGTCTGTGAACAACATTGCTGGGATCGTTTCTGAACAGGGAAATGTCCTTGGGATGATGCCCCATCCTGAGCGAGCGATCTCCGCGGAGCTGGGCGGAGCGGATGGCGTTTTCATTTGGAGGTCACTCGTAGAGTCGCTGGCTGCACGGCGATAAAGTAAGCCACGCCCCCGACACGGGTTGCGTGGCTTGCAACTTCGCCTCAGAACCAGACTACAAGCTCGGACTATTTCACCCGCTCAAGATACTTGTCTTCGTTTGGATTGATCCGGATTCGGTCTCCCACGCGAATGAACGGCGGAACCATCACCGTTACACCATTCGAAAGCTTCGCTGGTTTGGGGGAATTGCTCGCAGTGGCCCCCTTCACCTCTGGTTCGGTTTCGACAACCTCCAGTTCAATGGTCGGTGGGAGCTCCACTGCAATCGGCTGCCCTTCAAAAAAGCTGATCTGGACGCGAAGGCCGTCTGTCATGTATTTGGCATGGTCCCCAAGAGCCTCTTCATTCAGCGCAACCTGCTCGAACGTTTCCGTGTTCATGAAATGATACAGGTTGTCGTCCTTATAGAGAAACTCCATATCGTGGTGCTCGAGGTTTGCGCGTTCGACAGGTTCGGTTGAGCTAAAGCGGACTTCATACGAGTTCCCACTTTTTAGGTTGCGCAGCCGGCACTGCACGAAGGCCCGTAAATTGCCCGGTGTCCTGTGCTGGAAATCGAGGACGAGGTGGGGCTCTCCATTATAAAGGATAATGTGACCGCGGCGAATGTCGTTTGCGTTCATGTGAAAACCTCGTATTTTGCGAAAAAAAGTGGAGCCCACGACCAGGATCGAACTGGTGACCTCGCCCTTACCAAGGGCGTGCTCTGCCGACTGAGCTACGTGGGCGGAATTGCCGGTTCAATCTTACACGAATCAATGCTTGTGAATTCAAAAAAACAAACCACCTCTTCCAACCGCCACAAGCTCTGAAAATAGCTCGCGGCCGGAAAGTTAGTTGCAAAAAATTTAGAGAATCAAGCCGCCTCATGAGCGCGTGGGGAGGTCCCCCAGCTCGATCGTCCCAATCTTTGATGAGATGACATGCTGTAGAAGAGAGACGCACCAATAGGTGCCCTCACTTTCTCTGGCATCAGAGCGGTCGAGGTCAGTTCAAATAATGTTTTCTGCTATCGCGGAAATTCTCTTGCGCCCCCCAATCCAAACAAGGATTTCGATTTGGCGTTACGCGCACGACCACGTCAAGGAGCTGGATATGAATCAACCTACAATCTGGGCCAAGGACGGAAGAGTCTTCATCTTGGATCAGACTCGTCTCCCGCTCGAGAAAGTAGAACAAGAACTCGTGACTGTCGAAGAAATGTGGGATGCTATCCGTCGTCTCCGAGTCCGTGGAGCCCCAGCCATTGGCATTGCCGCGGCATTTGGAGTATGGCTTGCCGTGCGCGAACTCCGGGGGGCGAGCAAAGAAGAAACTGCGAATGAGATTTTGCGTGCATGCGACTATCTGGCAACAGCCCGTCCGACAGCAGTGAATCTTTTCCATGCTCTGAATCGCATTAAGGCCTTAATGTCGGATTCAGAAATCCCAACGGGCGATGCTTTGAGGGAACGCGTTTATGAAGAAGCCCAACGAATGATCGAAGAAGACAATGAAGTATGCCTGGCGTTGGGGCGCCATGGGGCCTCGCTTTTGAAATCGGGTGATCGGGTGCTGACGCACTGCAACGCGGGTGGGCTCGCGACAGCCCGTTACGGAACGGCTCTCGCCGCAGTGTACTACGCGGTACACCACGAAGGGAAGCACATTGAAGTCTTTGCCGACGAAACCCGGCCACTCCTTCAGGGGGCGCGGTTAACCGCGTGGGAACTCATGGAAAATGGTATTCCAGTAACGCTGATCTGTGACAACATGGCCGCAACGGTCATGCAGCGTGGCTGGGTAGATGCAGTGATCGTCGGAACAGACCGCACAGTTCGGAATGGAGATGTTGCGAACAAGATAGGAACGTATGGCCTTGCGCTCCTTGCCCGAGCCCACGGCATTCCGTTTTACGTTTCCGCACCTACTTCTTCAATCGACATCTCTCTTGAGGACGGCACGCAAATTCCGATTGAGGAGCGCCCAGCTGAGGAAATTACGACGATCGGTTCTCACCGTGTCGCCCCGTTAGGAGTTCGTGTATTCAATCCTGCGTTTGACGTAACGCCGAATCACCTCGTGACGGCTATTATTACGGAACGTGGAATTGTTCGCCCTCCGTATCGCGAAACGATCCCCGCGCTTTTCGGTGAGGCGGCGACGCCGTCCTGAAGCGCCACGATTCCGTGTGCCCACGCTGAGTAGAAAAGGCTAAAAAAGGCTACGGCTGTGGGCACTTCACCGCCACGAAAGCCCGCACACCTGACGGCCGCAGGTGAAGACGCCAATCTATGGGGCTACATGCAACTATGGACTTGTCGTCTTCTCGCCCGAATTCTCGGCGGGGATGACGACTTTGCCGTTCCTGTCCTGATCTATGAAAATCGGGCCGGTCCATGATAGAGGCCACACCTCCCCGCCCCAATCCTGCGGTGCCGGTGGTACAATCGGCGAAAGAGTCTTCCGCGCACTGTATGCAACAAGGTTTGTGAAGCCATCGCTTGTGACGTAAACAATCTGTTGGTCCGCATCTTTTTGAGCTCGAACTGGGTAGCGCAACACCCGTTGCACAGGCATCACCTGAATTCGCCGCACAGCCTTACCATTCCACGTCAGGTCAAAATTGCTGAGCGAGACCCACGAGGCCGCATAGATATTGATCTTAAGAGGCAGACTTCCGGTAGTACCGGTTTCGATGACGTCACCCGGTTGCGCTCCAAACGTACGAGTCGCCGGATTATACCCGTTCAACTTCGGGAAGAGACTGTTGGTAACCACCACATGTTGCCCCTTGATCGCCTGCACAAGATCCTCGGGCGTAAAGCGGTCTAACGTATCACGGGTTGTGTAAACATAAACGCGAGGATACCCCACCTCGGTCCCGTATGGCAATCGACACATGGAGCCGCCGATCGCAGTGAGAGCAGGGGCGGGCTCCGGCCACCGAGTACGCTTTATGGCGAGATCAAAGTAGCGATCCTGCAGATCTTGAAATTCCCCAACCACCTTGCCATTGAGTACCTGCAACGCGTGGAAGTCTGGTGGAGGCACATTGTCGTCTTGGAAACGCTTAAATTGCTGATCGAATGGGAATTGTGCCAAGTAGCCACCAAGCGGGTGCAGGGGTTGATCTACTTGGATCACAAGGTCAGGGAATGCCCGCCTTAAGTCTGCCAGAAAGATGTCTGGTGCAGCACCGCGATGCTTTGCTTGAAATTGGCGGAGTTTCTCTGCCGTCGCCTGCGTCACCGGGTACACAAGCACGTTGGCCGTCAAACCTCGGCCGTGGACCAACATTCGCATTCCGGGGAATGCACGAACGTAAGAGTCCAACTTCAATCGTTGGATCACCGGCGCAAGATCCGTCGCTTGGTCATAATCTCCCGAGACCAAGACGGACACCCCCTCACAAGCAGCCATGATAACAAGATCTTCTGGGGTGATCAGTCCAACCGCGCTTGCCGTCGTCATGACGCCAATATCGGTGCTGATGGTTCCCGGCATTTTCCAAGCGTGGGGTAGAGTCACCACGATCTTCTGATCAGAGCCTTCCGTAACAACGATGTCTTGCTCGACCGCGTCGTACTCAATCCCCCGGCTGATGATCATACGATACTGACCAGGCGTTACGGGCATCACGGCAGCCCCAAATGGCAAATAGAAGAGATTGCGAACCCCACCGGCAATGTTTGGGCTGAAGCCCCAATCAACGGGTGGCGTACCCGGTTTGGCAAGGAGGGTCACGCGACACGGCAAACCTACAGAAGTTGGGGCATCGGGGTCGCTAACGGCCACCCGGACGGTGGCGGGCCTCGACATCAGCAGAGCAACGATCTGATTCGGAGAGTTGCGGAATAATTTGACAATTTGTGACCCCCCTTTAACGGTACGACCCACCTTGAATGCCGTGACGTGATAATTCCCGTACGGTAGACGAACAGAAAAGGTGCCATCGCGCCTTGTCACCGCACGTGTAAATGCACGTGGATTCGATTTACCATCCCATTTGGGACCGCCTGAAATCCGAATTTCCGCGTCCTCAATGGGGGCATTCGATCCATCCTCAAGCACTGCACCCGCAATGACGGAGGTGGGTATGCCTTTGAGTTCGTAAACGGTTCGCCCCAGTCGGCCCAGATCACGCGTAGAGACGACCAGATAGCGGACAAACTCCACGGATTGTCCGGGCTGAAGTGTAACTCGCCCCTTATCGTCGATTAGCACGCCATCCGATTTCTTCTCAGACTTTGTGCTGTCCGAGCGGCTCTCAGCACCTCCACCGAGACTGAGTTTACCCGGCAAATCCTCTTCATTCGGGGCATTGTCTCTCAAGGTCTCGCCCACGCCCGTATACTTTGTCTCCTTGGCGGGCGGGGCTAAAGAAGGACCATAGTGAGTTTCGCTTCTACTTGGAGACCGAAGCGGCAAAACAGGTGATTGATTATACCGCGTCTCTTTAGAAGCTGGTGGCGCCACCGTAGGTTGTGGAACAGGAAGGGTAGGAGTGAGACTCTGGCCAGGGCCAGAGGGAGCTTGCACTGCAGGCGATGAGACGCCTGAGGGTGTTGTCTTTAGGGATTCTCCCAGCGGGGTTGGCGACAGCTTGCTTGGCTTCGGTACCGAAATAGATGTGCTGGCCTTCAGGGCTGCAGCGTTCCCAAAGGCTTGAACCACCGTAAAGCGCCCAGATGTTACCGCAAGGAGAGGCTGCATTCCCGGAACGCAAACACCCGCCGAGAAGTCGTCAATTGCCGCTGCCACCCAATTAGCGGGTTCGTAAATTGTAGGCAGCACTCCCGCACCTTCCACAAAAGTGGTGGCTTCTCCCCAGTCAATATAGTCTCCCGGTGCGAGTGTAACTGGTGCTGAGCTCTCATTGGTAAACTTTGTGGAAATGCGAAGATACGGCTCGTTTTTGGGAAGTTCGTAAGTCGTTACCGCGGAAACTGCAAGCTGACGTTCACTGCTGGTGGTGGATTCAGCGTCAGCGACTGTCTCGACCACATGTCCCCTAAGCACAAGTCGAGCAGTTGTTTGCCGATCCACGATAAAGGACGCAACGGACTCATAACGGATTTTGGACGTTGTGCTTTCAACGTCTGGAATCGCCTCATAATAGTTCAAATAATCAGCTTTAGATCTCGAATTACTCACATCGATAATTGCACCGATGGGGGGCATAGATGGGAGATTTTTATCCGGTCGTCTGACCACAAAACGCACCAAGTCGTTTTCGAGGACGAGATCCCCAAGGAAGCCGTCCGCCAGAAGCCCGGGCGCTAACTGGGAAGCCTCACGAATCACGTAGGCCTTAATGGTGCCAAGTAGAGGTGCCCATAATTCGCGATCATCCAAGCGCACAACCACTGCCGGCGAGGTCGTCGCGGCATCCGAAGGCGGAGAGGGTGGTGTTGCGGCCTGCTTACCAACAGTTGGCGCTGGGGTCGAAGCGCTTGGCTGACTAACCTCTTCAGTCCCACAACTAGCCAAAATAAAGCAAAATCCCAGTGTGACTCCGGCGACCCAATGTGAAAATTTCATCACTTCTCCTCAACTGTCATTTTTCGAAGTGTTCTCGCCACTACTTCGACTGACTGATACATACGCACACATGCGTTCTCACAACGATGGGCGATATCCCACTGTTGTCAAGCAAGGGACGTGCCTTACCGGTGAGAGGCATGAAGCTTTGGGATAATACCAACGCAAAACCGCTCGGCGGTCCGGTCTCGCGCGCCCACAAAAAGTGATGCGGGAGAATGTGCGAGAGCTTCAAGGTCGAACCTCTTAAACACCGCCGGAATAATCAGTGTGGGCTCCCCGCCCCCCCACGGGAAAAGCCACAGTCTGCTGGTCCCTCCTCCACGTTGGCCGCGGACTGGTGCTGTTGCCACAAAGAGGCCACTGGCATCCCACAAGATGCTTTTCATCGCTATATCAGGTTCCTGGGGTAGTCTGTCTCTTACTCGTACAACCTCGACGATTTCAGCGCGACGATGCGTGACTCTAAACTTGAGCGAGCTGTCTTGGAGCACAGCACGTAAAAGAACGTTGCCCTCCGGGGTCTCGGCACCCAGCCAAAATGTTTCCCCGCTTGGGCCCGGAGCAATCATAGTTGGGACAAAATGTCGTGGAACCTCCTTGCCCGGCGCGGAAATAGTCACGGTCTCCAAATCGTCGCTTCGGATACGGTAGGCAGTGCCGTAGGCGTCGGCGGGGCGAACCCGGGTGATGTAGATGACGCCATTACCAGAATCAGGTCCCTCTCCGACGAAAAACACACGATCCGCTTCGCTCGCAAACCCGATGGCCTGCATTCGCCAAAGAGGCTCGGGTAAAGGAATCTGCCCGAGAATGCTCCAAGGGGTATCCTCGCTTGCGTAAAGCAACACATGAGACTTCGCTGGATAAAAATAGAGCCGTCCCTTTCGCCAAATCACGCTGATCCGGCGTTTTTGGAGTTCCTCTTCTGCGTTGAGCAGGGCTCTCAAAGAAGTCTGTGAAATAATCTCTGGGGTAAGCACTTGAGCTGACATCGCCGTGGGTCTACCCACAAGAAGTGCCAAACAGAGGAACAGACCTATGAAAAATGGCCACAGGGCTCGAGGTGTGCTCATGATGATGGCAGCAGAATCAGAATCGGAAGCTCTAACACTCCTCGGAGACGCCTTGCAGCTGTCGTACTCGCCGTCGCACGCTCCTCGCAACCAGTCCGTCCGCTTGGAATTCAAGTTTTGCATTTGACGCAAGTATCCTCCGAGCTTTGGCTCAACATCGAATGCTGCAAATCGGTGGTTCCGCACAGCTGCAACAGGAGTCTGTCTCATGAAACTAATCGTAGCAATCATCAAACCATTCAAGCTTACCGATGTGAAAGAGGCGTTGGCAGAGTTGGGGCCAATACGCATGACGGTGAGCGAGGTCAAGGGGTTCGGTCGCCAAAAAGGGCATACTGAACTTTACCGCGGAAGCGAATACCGTGTGGACTTTTTGCCCAAGGTCCGTATCGAGATTGCGTGCGATGACGACATGGCTGAGGAAATCATTACAACAATTGAAAACGCTGCGCGGACAAACACGATCGGTGATGGGAAAATCTTCAAGATCCCTCTGGAAGAAGTCGTCCGAATTCGAACAGGTGAACGCGGAAAGGATGCATTGTAACGGTGGCTGAGAAGGTAAAGATCACGCCGGAGATTATTGCTGAGCACGGACTCAGCGACGAGGAGTATGCAAAGATTCTCGAGATCCTTGGGCGCGAGCCAACGATCACCGAGCTTGGCATCTTCTCGGTGATGTGGAGTGAACACTGTTCCTATAAGAACTCCAAACCCTTGTTGCGCACGTTCCCCACTCAAGGGCCCCATATTCTTCAGGGGCCGGGGGAAAATGCTGGGATTGTAGACTTCGACGACAAACTTGCGATCGCGTTCAAGATAGAGTCACACAACCACCCATCAGCGATCGAGCCTTACCAAGGTGCCGCCACAGGGGTGGGAGGAATCCTAAGAGATATTTTCACAATGGGTGCCCGCCCGATCGCTCTCTTCGACCCACTCCGCTTTGGTGACCTGAACCACCCTCAGACTCGGCGTCTTACGTCGGGCGTCGTCGCCGGGATTGCCGACTATGGAAATTCGGTTGGCGTACCAACGGTAGGTGGCGAATGTTACTTTGGCAGCGCTTATAATGGGAACCCTTTGGTCAACGTCATGTGCGTAGGCGTGTTGGAGAAGACGAAAATCACACGCGCGGTGGCGAGCGGAGTCGGCAATCTTGTTTTCTATTACGGCAACTCCACTGGGCGCGACGGAATTCACGGCGCAACCTTTGCAAGCACCGATTTGAGTGAGGAAAGCGAACAGAAGCGGGGAGCAGTGCAAGTGGGGGATCCCTTCATGGAGAAGAAAATTCTCGAGGCAACCCTTGAGCTCATCGCCTCGGGTGCAGTCGTGGCCTTGCAGGATATGGGAGCTGCGGGCTTGACCTGCTCAACCGCAGAGATGGCCGGACGTGGCGGAATGGGAATTACCATTGATTTGGACAAGGTTCCGCAACGCGCCAAAGGCATGACCGCCTATGAGATTATGCTGAGCGAATCCCAAGAGAGAATGTTGGGGATTTGCACGCCTGAAGCCTTGCCATTGGTGGAGCGAATACTCGCAAAGTGGGATTTGAAAGCCCACGTACTTGGGCAACTCGATGATTCGGGCATCATGACCGTGATCCATCGCGGAACGGTTGTGGCTAGGATCCCCGCGGCGAAGATTTCTGAGGATTCACCAGTGTATTACCGACAATCTCGCCGTCCCGCGTATCTCGATACTCTACCAGATGCGCGAACGTACAGTGTTCCGGCGGATTGGAACCTGCGGCAGGAATTGCTTCAGTTCCTTGCCAATCCCAACGTAAATTCAAAGCGATGGATCTACGAGCAATATGATTATATGGTCCAGACGCAAACCGTCACGCCGCCGGGGGAAAATGCTGCGGTTCTCAAAATTCATGGGTCCCCCAATTACCTTGCTGTTTCTACAGACGGAAATGGGTTGGCATGTTATGTGGATCCCTATGAAGGGGGCAAGAGTGTTGTCGCGGAAGCAGCCCGCAACGTTGTTTGTGCGGGAGCGCGCCCTTTAGCAATCACCAACTGTTTGAACTTTGGCAATCCAACAAAACCCGAGATATTCTACCAGCTTGCTGAAGCCATCCGTGGCATCGGTGACGCATGCCGGATGCTGGAAACCCCTGTCACGGGAGGTAATGTGTCCCTCTACAACGAGAGCTCGGAGGGTGCAATATGGCCCACTCCCGTCATAGGCATGATTGGAAAAATTGAACCGCCGACCACTCCTATCAAAGGACGGTTTCCAGTTTTTCCAAACATCGAGATTCTCCTAATAGGAAATGAACCAACTCATCTTGGAGCCAGCGAATACCTCCTGTGGAAAACAGGACAGGCTTTTGGGCCATGCCCAGAGTGCGACTTGGACTTCGAAAAACGACTGCAAGAAGCATTGCTTTCTTGTGCGAAGGAAAACTTACTTCTGTCTGCGCATGATTGCGCGATCGGGGGACTGGCAATCACCCTCTGCGAGAGCCTCCTCTGGGCTGAGGACGACTCACTGGGGGCCGAGATCTCGGCATTCTCGGAACTCCCCCCGTCTCGGATTCCGATCGAGTTTTTTGCCGAGTTTCCGGGCCGGGTCGTTGTCAGCGTGGAACCGAGTAACTTGGCAAGGGTGGAGGAGATTTGCTGCAAATTTGGCGTTCCCGTTCGTCGGCTTGGGAAAACGACCTCAACGGGCACACTCCAAATCACGTTGATGAGTGAGCCGATAGAATTTAAAACGGCCGAGCTACGCCAAGCCTATGAGCGCGGTACGGCGGTCCTGTCCGAAGCAGCGGAAACACTCGCTCACTAAAGAGATGAGTGCCTATCCACAAAATGGCATATAAGGAGTAAAGCAGTCCGGTGAAACAGACAATCGCGCAGATCCTTGAGGAACGCTTTAAGGACGCAATTCGACACGCGCTTGGGATTGAAGCCGATCCGCAAATTACCCCAGCGACAAATGAGCGCTTTGGCGACTATCAAGCCAATGTTGCGATGGGATTGGCACGAACACTTGCTTCGCAAGGCAAGGGCAAGGCGAATCCTCGTGAGGTTGCACAAACCATCGTCAATCGCCTTGAGCTCGACGACTTAGCTGAAAAAGTTGAGATTGCTGGCCCCGGTTTTATCAATGTGACACTCGCAAATGAGTGGGTGGCACAGCGACTTGCCCAAGTTTATCAAGACCCCTTCTCAGGGGTTGTTCGCGCCGAGCAGCCAGAGACAGTCGTCGTAGATTATTCAGGTCCGAACATTGCCAAACAAATGCATGTCGGACACTTGCGCAGTACCATCATTGGCGACGCGATCAGCCGCTTGCTTGAGCTGCTTGGACACCACGTGATTCGCCAGAACCACGTTGGCGATTGGGGCACTCAATTTGGAATGCTTATCGCATATCTTAAAGAAAGCAACCTCCCCGCCGAAGCTCATATTGAGGATCTCGAAGAGTTTTATCGCGCCGCTAAGCGCCGATTTGATGAAGACCCACAGTTTCAGGAACAAGCTCGCCTTACGGTCGTTCGGCTCCAACAAGGCGCGCCCGAAGAACGACAGTTGTGGGCCCGAATTGTGGAGGAAACTCGCCGACACTATCTGCCAATCTACGAGAGGCTCGGAGTGAAACTGACGGTTGCCGATGAACGCGGTGAGTCGTTCTACAACGACATGTTGCCCGATGTGGTAAACGAACTCCGTGAGAAGGGGCTCGCCGTTCTCAGTGAAGGCGCGACTGTTGTCTTTACGGAAGGTCATGAAACTCCTCTCATCATTCAAAAGTCGGATGGCGGATATTTATACGCCACGACCGATTTGGCCGCGATTCGCTATCGGGTTCAAACCCTCCGTGCATCCAGAATCATCTATACCCATGACTCGCGCCAGTCGCAGCACTTTGACCAAGTCTTTCAGGTGGCGCGAAAGGCAGGTTGGGCGGAGGGGGTCAAGCTCGAATTCGCGCCCTTCGGGACGATGTTAGGAGAGGACGGCAAACCGTTTAAGACAAGAAGCGGGGATACCATCAAGCTGAAGGATTTGCTGGATGAGGCAGAGGAACGGGCGTATCGCCTCGTCACAGAAAAAAGCCCCCACCTTGAGGAAAGTCATCGGCGCTCGATCGCTCGGGCCGTGGGAATTGGTGGTGTCAAATACTCCGACCTGTCAAAAGACCGCCTTAGCGACTACGTTTTCTCTTGGGACAAGATGCTCGCGCTCGATGGCAACACTGCCCCCTACATGCAATATGCATATGCGAGGATTCGGTCGATCTTCCGACGCGGGAACGTGGCTGCACCGCCTCAGGCAATGTTCACTTTGGTAACTGCTGAAGAGATTAAGCTTGCTAAGCAGCTCTTGCGGTTCCCCGAGGCTGTCGAAAGCGTGAATCGTGAACTGAAGCCTCATTTGCTTTGTTCCTATCTGTTTGATACGGCGAATCGTTTCACTGCGTTTTACGAGAAATGCCCGGTATTGAACAGCGATACCGCCATTCGTGAAAGCCGCCTTGCGTTGTGTGAGTTGACGGCGCGAGTGATTGCGACAGGGTTAGATGTGTTGGGGATTGAACACCCTGATCAGATGTGACACAAATCGGCAGATGTTCCTGGGTGAGCCGCAAACAGCCACCGGCAATAGCCAAGTCTGAACGGAGGGATGTTAAGTTGATGCGAGGCGTGCGTTCAGAACAGCCCTAAATAGAGAAAGGACTCGTAGAACCATGACTGAGTCTTATTCGTCGTTACGAAGAGCAACTCGAGGCGGCGGATGTTTTCGCTGGTTTGTCGGTTGCATGGTGTTCGGCCTGGTCACCCTCGTTCTACTGATAAGTCTTACACTTGTTGCAACAAAGCTGGGACGCGCGCGTTTGGACAAGGGAGCCATTGCGATCCTCAAACTCCAAGGCCCGATTTACGAGAGTGGGGCAGCGCTGGACGCCCTGCGCAAAGTGCGAAAAACTCCTTATGTTAAGGCTGTGGTTGTGCGTGTGGATAGTCCGGGCGGCAGTGTGGGCGCCAGCGAGGAAATTTACCGCGAAGTGATGCGTGTGCGCACGGAAACGAAGAAACCAGTCGTCGTCTCGATGGCAAACGTGGCAGCGTCAGGCGGATATTACGTATCGCTTGCGGCTGACAAAATTGTCGCCAATCACGGGACGATCACGGGGAGTATTGGCGTGCTCGCGGCAGAGCTGAACATCGAATCTCTCCTCCGAAAATTAGGTGTTGGCACAGAGATCATCAAAAGTGGCGAACACAAAGATGCTGGCTCGCCACTTCGTTCGATGACAAAGGAAGAACTTAACCTGCTTCAGGGATTAGTTTTTGATTTTTATCGTCAGTTTGTACGAGAGGTCCTTCGGTGGCGCCACGAGCAAATCCAGAGAGCGCTGACCGAGCGTTCTGTTGCAATCACTGACGTTCTTTCCACGTCCACAACAAAACGCATGGAAAACGCGCTTGAGTGGCGCGCGTTTCAGCCGGGTACGCTCGCAGCCGAAATTGGAACAACTACAGAAGTCGAGACCCTCGTGCGAATGCTTGCGGATGGTCGCGTCTTCACAGGGGAACAGGCTTGGGTATTGGGACTTGTGGATGAGCTTGGCACCTTCGAGGACGCAATGCATCTTGCTGCAAAACTCGCAAAGCTGCCTCCCGATGCACCGACAGTCGACTTCACTCCGCACACGGGATTTGCCGAGTGGCTTCGCAAGGCTTTCGGCAGCGCCGTGACAGAGTGGGTCGACCCTGTGCAAAAGATTGAGTTCCGTGCTCCAATGAGGTAGTCTTACGTGCCGACATTTCAACTCATCCCGGGACTATCTTTTCAGCACGCGAAAGATACGGACGATCTTACCGCGCTTCTCACAAATTTGAAGCAAGCGGGCATACTAGCCATCGAATATCCCGTGTGGTCCAGCTACGCGAGTAATCCACGTGCTCAGAGCACAGAAATGTTCCGCGGCCTCGCGCACTACGTCCGTGTGACGCAAACGGATATTCAAAACGATGAGACGAAGCAGAACGTGATTGCACTGGTCCGGGAAATAGCCGCAACACCAGTGGTAGAGTTTGCGCCACCACCCAAAGTCAGGGAAACTTTCAACGACGCTGAGCTTGCGAAGTGGGCAACTGTATTTCTTCAGCATCTCACAAAAAACTTACCAAGTTCGGTTGTTTGGGAACTTCCATTGAGCCAACATTTGGGGGAAGGGGCGCTCTCTGACTGGATCACTCGAATTAAAGCGCACATTCCACGAGCGCCGTTTGCGATGACGCTCGAAACGTTTCACCCCGATTTGATTGCTCAAGTAACTTGCCAAATTGCCGCGGTGGCTCCAAACTTGCGGTATCTTCGGATTCCTATCCCGAATCACGAAGATCCCGTCGTGCAAGAGGGCCTCGCCTCAATTTTATCGAAGTGGCGCAAGTGTCATCGTCCCGGTACTGCACTCACGGTCATGGGGGTATCTCAGATCGAGGGTGCAGAGTTTGCACGTGTGCTAAGAAATTGGCTCACGGTGCTTCGTGAAGCGTGGCGTAGCGATTCAAAATCCTGAGCGATGCCGCCAGCCAGTCGTCCTCAGTTCTGCTGAGCCAAGTCAGAGCAATGCTCCCGGCCCTACTTACTCAAACCACCCGTAACTCTTTTGGACGTAGCGAGCAGCAAGTGCCGCAAAGATGATGTTTGGCAACCACGCTGCTATGTATGGATTCAGAGCCTCTGAATGACCCAGCGCGGCAAAAAATGCCGAGACCGCGTAATAAAGAATCGCCCAGACAATGCCGCGACCGAACATGCTCATCGCATTACCCGCTCGTGTACGCATCGCATACGAAAAACCCACCAACATCACGAGGACAATTCCTACCGGCATGGCCAACTTGCGTTGCCAATCAGTAACCAACTCGTTCACCGGTTGCTGGCGAGCCGCAAGGATTCCAATGTGGCGCGCCAGTTCAAAGAAATTCATTTCCTCGGGCTTCTTCCTTTGCCCAAGGATGATGGGGAGATCAGGTTCTAAGTAGACAGTATGATCTCCGACTTTTTCGTAGAACGATCGAAGATTTCCCTGCTCGTCAAAACTCCAAATGCGGGGATCGGTTAAGATCCATTCCGAGCGATTCTCCTCCGGGCGATTTGCAACAAGTGTGGCATATCGCGCCTCGATTCGTTGGCGCAGTGTCGAGTAATCGTCGGTCATATCCACGATCTGGGGTCGATACATGCGCTGCTCTCGAGTTTCATATAGTTTCATTAGGTAAAAGCGGTTCGCCAACCCCCGCGTAAAAATATCTTTACGGGTCAACAGCTTCGCTTCCGACTTAGCCTCGATATACCGCCGCTCAAGATAACGAGCACGCTCTTCCAAGCGATAAACAAAAAACTCGTTGAGCACAAACACGCCCGCTGCAACGGCAAGTCCTGCAGCAACAATTGGGGCTGCAATCCGCAGACTGTGCACACCATTTGTCAAAAAAGCGAGGATTTCATTGTTGCGCGCCAACGTACCCACAGAAAACAAAACAGCGAGGGTCACAACAATCGGAATGACTTGGATAAGTTTAAACGGCAGACTACACAAGAAATACAGGGCTGCCATGTTCCATGGGGTATTATTTTCAACCATCTCCTGAAACTTGTCGAAAATCGAGGCGACGAGAAGCAGGAGGGCACAGAAAGCCAATACGGCAGTAAAGGCGAGCCAAAATTCCCGCAGTAGGTGTCTATCAAGTATTCGCAAGCGTAGCATCGTGGTACTATCGCGTTCAGAACAGGTTGTACTGCCTAATTCTGAGAAGCTGCCGCATACAGCAAAAAATCTGTGGCGGCAGCTTCTCAAACTGCTACCGCCACACTTGGAGTACTACCAAATCGCTTGGTTGCTCATTTCAAGACGTCATCAATTGGTACATAATTTGAAAGATTGAACGCCTCAGCCACGGGTTTGCACGTAATGACCCCGCCCACCATGTTCACCCCTTGGGCCAGTGCAGAATCGCGCCGAGCAAACTCAGGCCACCCATGATCTGCGATCTTCAGTGCATACGGCAAGGTGACATTGGTGAGGGCGTACGTAGAAGTTCGCCCCACCGCACCCGGCATGTTTGCGACACAATAATGCACGACGTTATCGACAATGAAAATCGGATCCTCATGAGTTGTTGGGCGTGAGGTTTCCACGCATCCGCCTTGATCAATCGCGACGTCTACGATCACCGCGCCGGGCTTCATTAGCTTAAGCATATCGCGAGTAATCAAACGGGGGGCACGGGCTCCCACCACAAGAACCGCCCCAATCACAAGGTCCGCAAGAGCCAGTCTCGAACGGATATTGTCCTCATTGCTCATTAGGGTCACTACGTTCGGCGGCATGATATCGGCGAGGTAGCGCAACCGATCGAGCGAAACGTCAAGGATTGCAACTTGGGCACCAAGCCCAGCCGCAATCTTCGCCGCATTGGCACCAACGACCCCACCACCTAAGATGAGAACACGTGCCGGTTCGACCCCTGGGACGCCGCTGAGCAAGATACCTCGCCCTTTCATCGGTTTTTCGAGATACTTCGCCCCTTCCTGAATACTCATCCTGCCTGCAACTTCACTCATCGGAGTCAGAAGGGGAAGCTTCCCATCGGGCGTCTTGATCGTTTCGTATGCGACACAAACGGCTTTCGTGCGGACCATGGCCTCCGTCAGTGTGCGAGACGAGGCGAAGTGAAAATACGTGAAGACAATCTGATTCTCGCGAATGAGGGGATATTCCTGTTCGAGCGGCTCTTTAACTTTCATAATCAAGTCCGCTTCGCCGTACACACTCGCCGCGTCCGGGACAATTTTGGCTCCAGCGGCTTTGTATTCCTCGTCGGAGATACCACTTCCTTCACCCGCACGCGTTTCAATGAGGACAGTGTGGCCTGCTCGTGTGAGTTCGCGAACTCCCGCAGGGACTATGCCAACTCGGTACTCGTTGTTTTTTATTTCCTTTGGAATCCCAATGATCATGTTGCGGCTCCTTATCACCCCGTGAATTTGGCACCCCGAATAATGAAAATTTCACCATTCGGTTATCAGAAACGTTTTCTTTGAAAAACAGAGCTTTCAATGCCTTTTCATCTGTCGTCCCCAGACGACGGATCTCGGAACGGTGCTGCCTGCTGACTCATGAGATGTCTGAGTAGCCGAGACTGAAGTTCGTAAAGGCGGCGTAGCGCGCGTAATTTGCGCAAAACAAATTCAATTACCGCAACCAAAGTAGCAACAAACAGAACAACCCAGAACATCACGAACCAGTGGATTGCAGCCACATTGTTTGGAATCAGTTTGTAGCCACTTGCCAGCATTCCGAGGGCTGAGACAAAAAGCAGTACCACAATCCCGTGTTCCCACCATTTTGGCTCTGTTGCCTCTCGCAACTTTTCCAGCTCCGTAACGTCATAGAGTCGGATCAAGGCGTCCACCTCTTGCGCAAGGGTAGTTTTTCCCGTCTTCGGTTCTATTGAATCGGAGATCTTCATGTGTCTCACCTCTCAGCTTCGCTGATACACGGAAGCTCCTTGCCAGCTCAGTCTAAGCTAACGGGTAGCCGTCCCATGAACTGCCCATGTCCGAACATGAGTCTGGCCGTGCACTCTTGGATTAGGTCGGAGTTTCCATAAGCGCAAACGCAAGCATCGACACCGCGGAATGTTCGAAAAAGATAGGGATGACCAAATGAGACCACGCACTTGCGGCTGTTAGACGACAGAAAACGGTTGAGCAAAGGCTCGTAAATATGTGGCAACTCCACACTTCCCGAACCGATACGGACACGGACGTACGCGCTAAGAATCAAAACATCGCTCTCGCATACGAGTTGATCAACTTGACGTTGGATTCGGTCGCTGGCCTCGGTGTTTTTACCAAATTCCGTGCAATCCACCACACGAACGTGTGAGGCGAGTGCCGCGCAGTGGTCCGCAAATGTGCGTGGTTCTGCAAAGATCTGGCGGGGGTGAGGATCGTCATTCCCAACGATCATAATCCCGAGAGAGGCGTCGGGAGAAATTGGGAACAGATGCCCAGAGTGTGATACAAGGGAAATTGCCGCCATCGCTGCTGCTCGGACGACGCCCCGATGCTCATCATTATCAAGCCGAGCAGCGATTGAGGTGAGATCAAGGTGTGCGAAGGGTTTCTCGAACAGACCTACGGCGGCCTTGAGCGAGAGAATGCGTTTCACGGCTTCGTCGAGTCTGGATTCGCTGACCCGCCCTGACCTTACCGCTTCCAGCAGCGCTTGCGTGGCTCGACGGGGCTCTCGAGGCATAAGCAAAATGTCGCACCCCGCATTGAAGGCGCTTACGACTGCATCTTCTTCGCTCATGGCGTTGGCGATGGCCCCCATATCCAAGGCGTCGCTGATAATCACCCCTTTGAATCCTAATTCGCCGCGTAAAACCTTCTGTAAAATGATAGGGGAGAGGGTGGCTGCTTTCCCACTCTCGTCCAGTGCGGGGACAGATAGGTGCCCCGTCATGATCATTGGGATCCCAGCAGCAATGGCTTCTCGGAATGGCAACAACTCTACATTCCAAAGACGTTCAACAGTACCGTCGATGACAGGTAAACCCGAGTGCGAATCGACGTGAGTAGCGCCGTGACCGGGGAAGTGCTTCGCGCATGCGACAAGCCCGCCTGCATTGAGTCCACGCATGAACGCAATACCATGTTGTGCCACAGCATGTGGATCTTCTCCAAAGGATCGGATATTGATCACCGGATTGCGTGGGTCCGTGTTGACGTCCACTACCGGCATGAAATTAAGGTTCACGCCCAAAGCACTGGCTTCCTCTGCTATAGCTTTAGCCACAGCAAAGGTGTGGGCGGTATCACCCGTTGCACCTAAACCCATTGCAGGAACCGCATGGATTCCCCCGCTGACTGTTGGGGCCACCCCTTGCTCAAAATCAGCAGCGAGCCACAATGGAATACGCGTTGCACTTTGAAGAGCCAAATTCTGTTTCGCAACCGTGAGGGCGTCCGAGTAGATACGAACAAAACCTCCCGGATGGAGCTGCAGATCATTCAGAGCCTGGCGCAGATTCTTGAGTGTAAAAATGAAAACCTGCCCGACTTTTTCTTCGAGTGACATGCTGTCCACAAGATTACGCACGGCTAACGCCATTAGCTGCTAAAGCCCTCCCACAAATATTCGGATGCAAATATCTCACGGCTTTTTGACCGAGAAGTAAACAGAAACACTGTGTTTTTGGAGACTCGACACAACGAGATCGGTCAGTCCGTCTTCGTTCAAATCCACGAAGTCCATATTTGCGTCGCTTGGGACAGCTATGGTTGCACTCGGCTGGCGTGGATAGCTCAGTTTGCCTTCAGAAGTGTAGATAGTTAACTTGTTTTCATCGCTACGGATTGCAAGATCCATAAAACCATCGCCATTCATGTCCTCAACAAGAGCGAATGGCTGATATCCGCCGTAAGCATCTAACTTAAGATTTAGCGTATATTGGGGGGCATAGTCCGGCTGATGACTAAAAACCTTGCCCCCTTTGCCCAAAAAGAACTGGAGACGGAAACGAACTTTGTTTGCAACGACCAAACTTGCAATGTCCTCTGCGGAGCCGAACTGATAACTGAAAAATGTCGTGGCAAAGTCACAAAACCCATCGCCGTTAAAGTCCCCTAACGCCATCAGTCCGATCGGATCCTTTGTCACAAGCTGGTCCGAGGGCTCAGAGAGAAACTGATATGGCTTTGACCCAGCCAAATAAAAACGAATGACAGTGCGTGGATTGACAATGTCGTAGTTACTCGTCAGCACTACCGCATCTGTTCTTCCATCGCGATTGAAGTCTCGGAACGTAACGTAAGCACGCTCGTCATAGTCCAGTTCAAGCACTTGCGATGGCGAGTCTGGAAACCGCAACCCTCTCTGCTGGTAGTAAATTTCGTAACGCTCGACTTGCTTCCCCCTTCCACCGGGTAGAATACTGGTGTAAACTAAGTCTATCTTCTTGTCCTGGTTCGCATCGAAAAGAACCAAGTTGTCGACTCCTTTTCGTTGGGAGAACCAACCCGATAGAGCAGAAACTCGAACGGGATCATCAGGAGTCTGTCGGCGCAGATTGAAAATCTTTTCGTGAGCAAAGGGAGATTTGGGGAGGGCGACCGGCTCAAATTTCAGCGGAGCTGTTTGCCGATAGATAGAAAAACCTTCCGACTCGGGCAACAGCAGCTCGTCCATTCCATCCGCATCCAAATCCAGCGCAAATTCAAAGTACTGAACTGACGATTCACCTCCCTGCCCCTGAATCATCGGCTTCTTGATAAGCAGCTTGGGCGAGTCTTCAATCCGGTTCTCGGCCAAGCCATAGGCATACAAACCTTCCGGCATAAGAAGCAAAATTGAGTAAGGCGCATTTGGCCTCAACCGCCCAAAGCCAACGTAGGTCTTCCCGTTGGCCTCGCGTGGCGTTGGCAGGACCAAGTTCTGCGCAACTACATACCGCTCACCCTCCATGGCGTAGATAACAAGCTCGCCTCCCTCCGAAATGCGTACGAATTCCTTTTCTGGCCCCCCGAGCACATTCACGGGGTGAAGGCTTTGCTTGGGCAACAAATCGCTCGAAGGCAGCTCAATTGGCTTAAGGCTGAACTCTCCTTTCGCCAGCGCAAGATTGAAAAGACCAGCGACAAGGAAACCCCATAAACTGCGTTTCGTAAGGCAGGGAAAAGGGTATTCATAAATCATGCGCCACACGTTTCGCGACTTCATATCACGTTGGGGTGCCACCTATAACAATCCCAGGGTTAGGTCAGGAAACTCTTCGAATACCTTGACCACTTTCTCCAGTGCACGTAAGTCGTGCGCGTCGAACTCACTCAATCCTTCGCGCCGATCGACATACAGAATTCCAATAACATTGCCATTTAGCACCACAGGAGCAGCGGCCGCGCATTCGATTTGGTGCAAAACCATGCTCTCGCTTGGAGCCGTTTTCTCACTACCAGTGGCTACAGGTTTTTGGCGACGGAGGCAGTCAGCTACGACAGAAGTGCACACAGGAAACCCCTCTCGTCCCTCTGCACCCCAAACTAATTTTTTTCCCGCTTGCGCATGAATTGTCACGCCGTGACCGTGGGGGACCTTTACAAGGACGCATGTCGCCGTCGCCCGAAACAATCGCTGAACCTCCTCAAGCAAACCTTCAGCGTTCCGAACGCACCGAGAAGGATGCGCCTTAATCAACTTGCGGTACATTTTCGCGACCGTTTCCGCCGCGTCTAAGTCTTTCATCAGGCGTAACACTTCTCTCTGATCATCCGCAGTGACAGCCTGAGGCGGTTTGGCACGAGCAACATCCGGAGGAGGAGTTCCCGTAACACCTACTAATGGGAGGCTGGCCGTGGGGGGCCCAATCTCTGATGGAAGCGAGGACGGCGGCGGGGACTGTGAAGGTTTGGGAGCCCTTAGCTCGCCTCGCGATGACGCTTCTTTCGCCGGAAACGATATACTGGGAATTCGCTCGATAGGCGACGAGGGTGGGCGAGATTGTGCGGAGGGAACAGCTGTGGAAGGGGATCCTGCTTTACTCTGGGCGGAACCCTGCCCAACATTCGAGTAAAAACGTGAATACGCCAGATCGAACGGCTGACGAAGTAGTTCCAGTAATTCAGGCGAGACCTTAGCGCTCAAATTCTCAACGATTCGGGGAAGCCAGTGGAGAAGTCGGTTCCCTTCCTTGTTCATTTTCACGCGGGTGGTTGCAATCACGTTCTTCACATGGTCACAAAACATAATCGTGATACCACGCACCAGCCCGCTGAGAGAAACGATTTTCGCCGCGAGATTGCTTGGGATCTCTCGCTGGCTATCGTCCACAACCTTGAATCCCAAGCCCTTAAGCAAGCGGGCAATATAACGCACCATTTCCTCGGGGGGGATGATCTCAACTTCCGAGAGGTGACTCTGAGTGTGATCTATTTTCAATCGATGGACAGTGAAACCATTCCTGTCAAAAAAGGAACGAATCACGGACTCTTCTTGGGCACTAAGAACGTCTGTAGCCCCAAAAACAAGCATGGTCATTTCGCCCATATCCTCAAGTTCGGCGAAGAAGATTCCGTCCTCGAGGATAAACCGTCCCTCCCGTTCCGCCTCACGGAGGTCGGCTTGCAGATCTTTAATTTTCCGTCGGAGGCGCCAACTTTTCTTATCAAACCACCCGAGCACCATTTTGTGTTATTTTCCCTCTCGTGAAATTGGACTCCCTTGGGCGCTTCTCTTGGGCAAAGCGGACACTCCCCGTCACCCTCTTAGGATTGACTTTCTTCGGCAGCCAGCTCCCGCAGTCGTTTCGTTACATAGGCTCGCAGCTGCTCGACTATCGCGTCATCTACCTCTTCAAAGTATAGTCCAACCCGACATCGGACACCCCCGCTTTCCTCAGAGATCGGTTGCACCCACACGGCTTTCCCAATAAGCTTTTCGGGAAGCCCTTGTCCCGGGTTGATGCCGAGGCGACAGTAACGCGTCGCTCGCAAAAGTTCCCTAACAATTGAGTCGTCTCCGTGAAACTCCACCATTGCCCCACGTTCACTGAGATCCACGATCTTTGCACTTTTCACAATGGGTTGAAAGGTCTGCTCAGGCAAAAGAATACAAAGGGTGGCATCAATCTCGACCGGAACACGTGGATACCGCCGATTTTTCTCGCTTGTCATATCGCCGATGAAACACCCCTGCCTGCCAAGCGTCAAGCTCAGTATTTCACACAGACATTTACCTTATGTAACGCGCTTTGCCGCTCCGAGCTTCTTCGCGAGATACAAACACG
The DNA here is from genome assembly GCA_003290465.1 of Candidatus Sumerlaea chitinivorans. Classification (GTDB taxonomy): domain Bacteria; phylum Sumerlaeota; class Sumerlaeia; order Sumerlaeales; family Sumerlaeaceae; genus Sumerlaea; species Sumerlaea chitinivorans. Next base: position 946,771 of record CP030759.1, on the reverse strand, counting down.
CAAGAGCGACAACCATCAGTGTGATAAAACTCCCAAGGCGCAGTGAGTAAGGTTCGTAACGCAGCAAAACCTTGCTGCTCTTTGGGACTCGACCGCCTTCATGGAAATCAATTTTAGAGAGAATGGGAGGTGCGAAACCCACCCTCCCAATTTCTTGCTTCGAGACTGCATCGCGCAGCTTCCATCCCGGACAGTAGACCTGCGAGAAAACAGCCGCACGGCCTCCCGAGTCTGTCACTTCGAGGATCATGCCGTTTGGAAGAATTTCTGCGACCCGAAAAGTCGATTTGGCTGCCGCTTGTTCGAAAACGTCAGGTGAAGCTGAAATGAGTGGGTATGACAGAGCCTGCTGACCAAGCGCAGCTCTTAAGACACCCCCCTGCTCACCCCGCCTTGAAGCCTCAGGCCAACTCGACGATAGAACACCCGTGCTCTCGCCACAACTCGAGTAAAGCGCGGCTTCGTCGTAGAACCAAGCCGTCGGAGCTGAGTTTTTCCAGACGGTATACGTCACACCATCGAGCTGAGAAACATGCGGCGGGCCTGCGTTCCGCCAGTAAGGGCTTTCCATTGCGAGGGGATATTCCGTTAGAACTTTAACCACCCCCAGAAGCGAGAGAAGCGCTCCATCGAGTGTGGCGTTGCGCAAATTTCTATTATAGGCGCGCAGGAAATTCCCTAAACGCCAGCTTGGTAACAACCCCTCTTCGTACCCATCAATCAGTGCAATGCCGTGGAGGGCGTTTAGATTCGGCTGGATACGATAAATGCGCTGAACAACAGCTTTCGGCTGGTGGTCCAAATAGTAATCGCTGTCGTTTCTCATAAAGCGAAACACACGGTTTGGGCGTTCAAGTGTAGGCTGGATGAGGGTGGCGGAGTTAGTGCGCTCTTGAAGGAGTTCAACGCTCACAAACAATGAAGACAATTCTGGACGATGGACAATTGCAAGGTCGAGCACGACTATCAGCCCTAAGAAGGGCCTAAAAACTCTCCGCCAGAAGTGTTGTTTCACTGCGAGCGAAACAACCTCCACCCCCAAGGCCGCAAGAAGTGCGACACACAAAGCCGCAAGGTTCAGTGCCCGAGCAGTTCCGCGAAAGACACCGAGCTCAGGAAATAATTGGCGAAGAAAAGGGACAATTCCCCCGTCCGGCCCGAGAGCGTAGGCAACTGCGAGAACCCAACCTAAGAGTAGAACCGAAGCGGCCTTATGTCGCCGGCGTACCGCAAGAGCGCTACCAATCACGGCCAAAACGACTGTGAGGATGCCTGCGTACACACCCTCTTCCGTGTAGCCCACTGGCTGCCCGGAGGTGCCAGCCAAGCGGTTATAGAACCGAGGGATGACATAGGCGAGCAAGTGTGTGACATAAAAGCGCGGTGCATACGGATCGTCGTAAGGCCATACGCGCTCTGAGAGCGATTTCAACTCTGCAGCAGGGAGAAGCTGGATCGCGGCAATTGCAAAGCCTACTCCCACAGCTAAGTGCCACTTAAGAATCCGTCTTGCCAGCTGCCATCTATGCCGAGAACCAACCGAGACTCCTTGCACTGCGACCATAACAACAATCCCCAGTTCGGCAAAGATAAGGTTGATGAGTACGTACTGGGGATGGCCGGCCAACAGCGAAAGACCAACGATCCATGGGGTGAGAAAAAGGAAACGGCCTTGCAGGAGGAACAGAACGGTGGCCCACGCAAGCCATGGGGTCCATGCGAGAACAGCGATCGTATTGGGTTGTTCCACGTGACCGAGAAAAAAGCCGCTTCCAGCATACGCCAAACCTGCCATAACGGCAGCTGCCCCAGAGGTTTTTAAGACGTGGTTGGAAAGAACGGCGGCTCCCCACGCTCCCCAAACAATATGGAACCAAACATAGAGCTGAAGTGCGTAGGGTAGAGGTGCAGCACACACCAACCACATGGGAGGATACAGGGAGGCACATTGCATCTCAGCTAAAAGCGGAGAGCCTCCCCAAGTATACCAATTCCACAGGGGAAGGACACCGTGCGCAAACGATTTCCCCACAAGAAAAGCGTGCGGTAGAAGTAAATTGAGGAAGTCCATTCCGCTAAAGCATTGGCCGTACTCCAACAATGGCTGATAAATGACCGCACAGCCGAGAACGATCGGTATCAACTTCCAGAGCGAAAAAGGAACCCGTGGCAGAACGCATGGGATTCTGTTTGGTTGACTGAGCGCCTTCTGTGCGTCCACGACTACTCTTTCTGTTGACGAGCTTCTCTACTTTCCAAAAGTTGGTAATGCTCAACACAGAGCAACGGAAAAAGGTGATCAAGCGATGGAACACGTAATCTCAGTGCTGGTAGAAAACAAGTTTGGTGTGCTTGCCCACATTGCGGGGTTGTTTTCCGGACGCGGTTTTAATATCGACAGTCTGGCGGTGGGGGAGACGGAGGATCCAACGGTCTCGCGCATGACCATCGTCGTCCATGGGGACGATGCGGTGGTAGAGCAGATTCTAAAGCAATTGAAGCGACAGGTGGACGTCATCTCAGCCGAGGACCTTAGTGGCACCGGAAACTTTGTGGAACGCGAACTGGTCCTACTAAAAGTGGCAAGTTCCGCAAAAAACCGTCGTGAGGTCATTGAAATTGCCGACATTTTCCGCAGTAAAGTTGTGGATGTTCAGCACGACTCGCTTACTATTGAGGCTTCTGGAAGCGGGGAGAAAGTTGCAGCTCTCATCGAGATGCTAAAGCCCTATGGCATCAAAGCGATCGCCCGAACAGGACGCATTGGTTTACCACGTGGTTGAGAGGAGGACACACACAAATGATTTCTCACAATAAGGTCCCTATCGTTAGTCCCTTGGCACCAGCTGCAATCGGGCCCTACTCCCAAGCAATCAAGTGTGGAGAATTCATCTTTTGTAGTGGCCAAATTCCGCTGGATCCCAAGACTGGCCAAGTGGTGGGTAGCGACGTTGCCACCCAAACAGAACGCGTTCTCGAGAATCTGCGAGGGATCCTTGAAGCAGCGGGAAGCGGTCTTTTCCAAATCGTGAAAACGACCGTTTACCTCAAAAACATGGAAGACTTCCCAGCAATGAACGAAGTTTACGCGAAGTATTTCCCTGTGGACCCACCCGCGCGCGCAACAGTGGAAGTCTCGCGTCTACCAAAGGATGTTTTGGTGGAGATTGAATGCATCGCGCACATGCCGAAGATTGAATCCCCCCAAGCGAAGCCGTTCTAAGCCCGGCGAGGCGGGGGACAGCGCTTGGTCGGCAGGCCCTACAAATCCGCGTTGTGTGAGCGGTCTGTTGTTCCATTTGCAAACTATTTGAAAAGTTGCTAAGCGAAAGAGGGTTCTCGTGGACCGATTTCTCATCCGTGGCGGAAATCCGCTGTGTGGGAGTGTGAGCATTAGCGGATCCAAAAACGCGACTCTTGCACTCATGGCTGCGGCTCTTTTAGGGGAGTCGCCGACTACTCTGTACAATGTACCCGACCTCCGCGACACCCGAACGATGGCCGATGTCCTCCGCCACCTTGGTGCAAAAGTTGACTTTGACGATCACGTCATGCGCATCGACCCCTCGGGATTCTCCAACCACGAGGCTCCTTACGACATGGTTCGAAAAATGCGAGCGTCGGTTTATGTCATGGGCCCAATGCTCGCGCGGTTGGGAAAGGCGAATGTCTCCATGCCGGGGGGATGCGCGATCGGCCCCCGCCCAATCGATCTTCATCTCAAGGGATTTGAAGCGCTTGGGGCAAATTTGCGAATCGAGCATGGCAATGTCGTTGCGGAGGTGCCGAAACTCCGTGGCAATGAATTCAGTTTGTCCGGAGCTGCAGGTTCGAGCGTGGGGGCAACTTGCAACGTGCTGATGGCGGCTGTCCTGGCTGAGGGGGAAACTGTGATTCATGGGGCAGCGCGCGAACCAGAAGTTTGTGAGCTGGTGGCCTTACTCCGGAAAATGGGGGCAGAAATCGAAGGTGCAGGTACCCGCGACTTGCGCATCCGGGGCGTAAAAACGTTGCGCGGAGTTGAGCACACCGTGGTTGCGGACCGGATTGAGGCGGGAACATTCATGGTGGCTGCAGCAATTACCAACGGAGAACTGACCATCGTCAATGCCCCTCTCGACCATATGGATGCTGTGATTAGCAAGCTCTACGAAATCGGCGTGAAGATCGAAACCAGTGGTAGTAGCGCCCACGTGGTCGGGAACTTTGAGCGTTATAGTCCAACCAACATTCAAACATGGACGTACCCAGGTTTTCCAACCGACATGCAGGCTCAGTTTATGGCGTTGCTCTCTCTTGTCCCAGGAACAAGCATCATTCGCGAAACCATCTATGTAGATCGGTTCTTGCATGCGGCCGAGCTAAACCGCATGGGCGCAAACATCAAAGTTCTCAACGGCATTGCAACCATTCAGGGCGTACCGAAACTGAGTGGTGCCCCAGTCATGGCAAGCGATCTGCGCGCATCGGCCGCTCTCGTTTTAGCTGGCCTGGCCGCAGAAGGCACCACGATTGTAAACCGAGTTTACCATATTGATCGCGGTTACGAGGCGATCGAAAAGAAATTGCAGCTGTTGGGCGGTGACGTCGTGCGAATCACAGATAACGAACCAGAAGATATTGCGTCTCCGAGCCAATGATCCGCCGTTTCCTCTACCATTTTTTTTGGAACTTTTACGACTACTTAGGCACGTATCTGTTGTTGGGTGTTCTTGCATTTGCACTGCTGGGTGGTGGTTTGTGGCTCTCTCTCTCTCTCCTCTCCGGTGGTTTCGCGCTTCTGGGCCTTGTCTTTGCAGCATGTTGCCTTTCGTTGTTAGCACTGATTTTGGCGGCGTTTTCCGGCTTTTCAGCGCGTGTTGCCAACGGCGAGCCCGCCCGCTGGCGACACATTTGGGATAGCATTCGAAAAAATCTCAAGGCGACAACGGCACTCACTGGAATATGGGGGATCGGACTGATCGTCCTCGCGATAAATCTTCTATTTTACCGAGGGTTCACAAATCATCCATGGAAATTTGCTGGGACAACATCTGGAATTCTCACGGTAGTCCTGATCTACCTTGCAGCTCTCTGGTGTATCTTCGTTGCCGTGGCATGGGCAGCGATTGGGTTCGAGGATGCCCCTACGCCCATTCGCACGCTGTTTCGAAGAACCCTTCTCTACCTTGCGATTGTCCCGTCAGTGTGGATATTTCTTTTTCTGGGCTTTGGCCTCACGCTGATTTTGGGAATGATCTTCCTGCCACTCCTCTTTATTGTGTTGATTGTTGGGCTTCCTCTACTTTCGTGTGCTCTGGCAACTGCGGTGTGGCTTGCGAAACAGCACATAGAGTTCATTCTCCAAGCCAAAAAGGAACTCGGAGATACTCATCCAGTGAGCGCGTACAAGAGACGTGCAGTGGAATTGGGATGGGAGTGGGAATACCGTCAGCCTCGTCGCACACTGCGAGAGTTCTTCAAGCCTTGGGAGCAGTGAATGTTGCGCCGTGTTTCTTGCGTTCACAATATGTATACAATTGGTATTACAAAGGTCAGTGTTACCTTTCCTTACGTCGGTTGGTTTTCTACGGATGTTGCCTAATTTCTTACGAAAGATCTGAATCTCCCCAAGAGCAGGGAGACTGAAAGAGCAATTCCGAGCAATGCCGTGAAGAGGGCGTAACGTAAGCCGACCGGGGTATAAACGAACTCAACCGAGCTGACACCTTCTCTCACGGGTACCCCCATCATCCATCCATTGACGCGAAGGGGAGTGGCAAAGTGGCCATCTGGCCACACGCCTTTCCAACCCGGCAACCACGTTACCCGAACCACTAAAACAGAAGAGGTCGAAGAGTGCGTCACAAATCTCATTCGACTCGGCGACCTCACGCGTTCCCAGAGGACCTGTCCATGGTTTTTCACTGCGATATCCCCGAGCCATCGCCGTACGACCGCCAGACTTTCGGGATTCGTAAGAGTGTTCGTGGTGCCGTCAATTGGACCGAAATGGAATGTTTCGGGTTGTAAATCGAAAGACGATTCCAACGAAGCGAGTTCGCCCGCTCCACTGGACGGCTTAAGAACGAGGGAATGCTGAGGCATGGGGACCGCCTCAGACGTCGGTGGATCCTCAATGACCTCCCATGCAACACCGAGAACGCGATCTTTCCATTCACGACGTTCCTCTGGAGATGCCGGCTGGGAAAACCACGGAGCGCGTGCATTCACGAGTAGGGGCATGAGGGGGTCATACCCACTCGGTTCACCAACGTCTTCAAGTAACTGCACCGCGTTCGTGACGCAAGTGGGTACACGCACCCGACAGGGAGTGCCGCGGTCCGTCCGACATACTTCGACCGCTTTCTCGAGTTGTACCGCCAACTCAGGTGGCCAGCCGGTTTCCGTTAGCGGCGTGACGCATCTGTAAAGCCTCCAGTGAGAAAGCACAGGATCAATTAGGAAAACTACGGCGCAACTTATGGGCCAGAGACGAGACCAAGGAGCGCGGAAGCGAATACAAAACAATCCACAAAGGACTGTAAGTCCGCAAAATACAGTTGCCTGCGCCAAAGATGATCGAAAAGGTCCGAGGATGTTCAAGCTGCCTTTTTCATCAAAAGTGGCAATGCCTGGTGGGGGGCCTCCCGGGCCCGATCGAGCCAACTGCTCGAGCCATACAGCGACCACCTCAGGCTTTTGAGCGAGATAATACCAGCCGATAACCAAGCCCGCCCCATAGATCCCACAAACCACGACGAGGATTCTGACAAATGACCTCACACTACGGTGAGTTTGTCGGCGTGCGTCAAGTAGCCATGCAAGGAGCAGCGGTACCGCTAAGTGACATAATACTAAGCCACGATGTGGTGTTCGAAATCCGGTGGAGCCCGGAACTTCTCCACCCAGCGCAACGTAAAAACCAACTATAACCAAAACAAACGCAGTCCGGAGGAGGGGACTGCGCAAGGCTGATTGTCGATAACACACAACGTAAACAAGTAAGGCACAAACTGACAGAAGCGCAGCCGTCCCGAAATATCCAGCCGTGTCCCACACACCACGCGAGTTCATGTGGGGGTCTACGAGACCGTCCCCAAGAGGAGCATGCAGCAAGGTTTCCAGAACGTTCACCAGCAAAGCTAACCCCGTGTCTGCATAAAACGTCCAGTTGCCGGCACGGGCCGACCACGGTAGATAATAAAGCGTCGGCAGCCATTGGGGTGCAGAAATTGCCGCAGCAAGTGCCCACATCCCCATGAAGCGCAAGACAGTAGCCCAACGCGGGCGATTCAGAAAAGCAAACATCAGCAAACTTTGGGTAAAAATTCCATAGACAGCAAACTGCGGAGCACCACCGGTTAGCATGAAAGCGGTTGCGAGTCCGCCCACCACGAGCCAACGTGGTCCGGACCTCGACCAGCGAGCGACACGAACTGAAGCTGCAAGGGCTAAGGGTAGCCAAGCGACTACATTAAGAATCGTTGCATGGCCGGCCATGAGCCGATGGGCGATGATAGCCGTCCAAGGGAGGAGAGCACTTGCGACTGCTGCAGGCGCCCACCGAACCCCGAAAGCATACCGCAGAGCAAACAGTTGCGCAAAAAACAGTATCAAAATGTGAAGAGAAAGGTCACTAACAAGACCCATGTGGCTTTGAAATAGGATTGTAAACTTATTGAACGGGTAAAAAAGCGCGCTTTGGACCGACTCAACGACTGGGTAGCCGCAGAACAAGTGTGGATTCCAGTAGGGTAGAATCCCTCTGAGAAGCCAGCGCGAAACAAAAATGCGGAGCGGATAAAAGTAATACTCGAAATCTGATCGTGGAAGCCCTGGAATTACAAGTATTCCATGACTCCAAATTAGACCTAACGGCAAGCATGCACCAATGACAACTCCTATTAGGAATAGGAGCCGCTCTTCCTTTGCTCCCAAAGGGTTGGGCTTAGTAGCCATTTTTCCCGATCTTGTTCCCCGGATCTCACAAGAGAACTGTATGTGGGAACTTTTTCTTGCAGTTGTCCTCCGTGGATTCGCCCACCCATTTCACTGGATAGTGGCTCATAGGCAGCGCTCCCGGTTAAAACTCTTTAACTCCATTTACTATGAGTTGGCTCCACAGGGCTTTAGCAGGGGGACTCCGCCGTGGTAACCGCCTCATACCGAGAACCCATGAGCCGTGAGAGATTTTATCTCATCCCCATGATTTCGTAGCCGCCATCCACATAAATGGTTTGGCCGGTGATCGCCTTCGACCACTCACTTGCCAAAAAGAGGGCTGTGCTCGCAATCTCGTCGGGTTCGCAGCTGCGACCAAGAGGGGCCAGTTCCGCGTAGCGCTTAAGCATTTCTGTGAAACCGCTGATTCCCCGAGCGGCAAGCGTATTGACTGGGCCGGCACTAATTGCGTTGACCCGTATGCGCTTGGGTCCAAGGTCATACGCCAAATATCGAACTGCGGACTCAAGCGCCGCCTTAGCAACCCCCATAACGTTGTACCGTGGGAAGACTTTTTGGGCCCCGTAAAACGAAAGCGTTACGATGCTTCCGCCTTCCGTGAAAAGTGGTAGCGCTCCCTTGGCGAGAGCCACAAGTGAATACACGCTGATTTCGTGTGCGGTCAGAAAAGCACTGCGGGAAGTGTCTACAAATGCACCACTCAACGCCTCCCGCGGTGCAAACGCAATGCTATGGAGCAAAAGGTCCACCTTATTCGTTTTCGAGCGCACATAATCGAAGAAGCGAGCGATTTCCTCGTCCGACGACACATCGCAAGGGGCGACCCACGGCTCTGGGCCCAGGGAAGCTGCGAGTTCCTCTACGCTATCTTTCAGCCGTTCACCCTGATAGCTAAAAATCAGGCGCGCACCGGCAGCAGCCCAGGCTTCGGCTATCGCCCAGGCGATGCTGCGCCGATTTGCAACCCCAAAAACTATTCCAATTTTACCATCGAGAAGTCTTGCTGTCATAGTGACTCTCGAGATGTAAAACTCCGACTCCGCTTGTCACGCATAAATTTCAGATCTAACTCAAAAGGCTTACCACCCCGACAAACGTTCGGCAGCATAATAAATGCCACGGGCACTCGAACGGTATCAAAGCGCGGAATGTCCATCGAACGCTATGACATCATCGTGATAGGTGGGGGCCACGCGGGATGTGAGGCGGCATTCGCCGCTGCGCGTATGGGGGTTTCAACGCTCCTCCTTTCCATGAACTTGGATCACATTGCCCTGATGAGCTGCAATCCGAGCATTGGCGGGCTTGCCAAAGGACACCTGGTCCGCGAGATTGACGCCCTCGGGGGCTTGATGGGTTTGGCCGCGGACAACACAGGAATCCAGTTCCGCATGCTCAACACCTCAAAAGGTCCCGCGGTCCGGGCCCCCCGTGCTCAGTGCGACAAGGCACGCTACTCTCGATGGGTCAAGCAATTCCTCGAAAACGTTGAGAATCTCGCGCTTCGCCAAGGCACTGTAAAACGCCTCTTGTGGAAAAGCGACGGCCAATCACCATGCATCTGTGGGGTTGAACTCGAGACAGGAGAGCAGCTTGCGTGCAGGGCCGTCATCGTAACGACGGGGACTTTTCTTGATGGTCTCATCCATATTGGTGATCGCAGTGTCCCAGCTGGCCGCGCGGGAGAAAATGCGGCGATTGGTCTCTCGGATTCCCTTCGCGAACTTGGACTCACGACGGCGCGTTTGAAAACGGGCACCCCGCCGCGGCTCGACAAGCGCTCGATACAATGGGAGATTCTCGAACCTCAGTATGGGGATGACCCGCCGCCGTTCTTTTCTTATCTAACGGAAAAGACGGTCTTACCTCAAGTGCCTTGCTACCTCACATATACGAACGCAGAAACGCACAAAATTATACTCGACAACCTCAGCCGAAGCGCAATGTACGGGGGATACATAAAGAGTGTAGGCCCTCGCTATTGCCCGAGCATTGAGGATAAATGCGTTCGCTTCGCCGATAAAGAACGTCACCAAGTGTTCTTGGAGCCCGAGGGACTCGATACCAACGAGATTTATGTCAATGGCGTTAGCACGTCGCTTCCAGAAGAAGTCCAGCGAGAGTTTATCCACACCATCCGGGGATTGGAGCATGCACGGATCACACGGGTGGGATATGCCATCGAGTACACCTACGTTCCGCCCTCCCAGCTTACGGCTTCACTCGAAGTTCGGGGTGTACGAGGACTGTTCTTAGCTGGCCAAATTAATGGCACAACAGGTTACGAGGAAGCTGCAGCCCAAGGGCTTGTCGCAGGTGTAAATGCAGTTCTGTCGCTTCGTGATGAGCCCCCGTTTATCTTGAAGCGTAACGAAGCCTACATTGGCGTTCTCATTGACGATTTGATCACGAAAGAACACTCCGAGCCATACCGCATGTTCACTTCGCGCGCAGAATTCCGACTGCTATTGCGTCAAGACAATGCGGATCTCAGGCTCACTGAAAAGGCGTATCAGCTTGGCTTGGTTTCCGCCGAGCGTTATGAGCTTTTCTGCAAGTATCGGAGTATCATCCACCAGGAGCTTGAACGGTTGAAAGCAACCCACATTCGCCCGTCAGAGCTCGACGCCGAATTGGCATCCCAGTACGAGCTCAACAACCTAAAGAAAGGCATTTCGCTTTGGCAATTTCTCAGCCGGCCTGAAATCCACTTCACGGATCTTCTGAATCTCGGGTACGCAAGTTCGCTTCAAACCGGGCCGTCCGAGTTGCCTGAATCATGGCTTAACCGTGCCCGTGAGCAAATCGAGCTGCTCGTCAAATACGACGGCTATTTGGAACGCCAGCAGGCGCAGGTCGAACGCATGTCACGTCTCGAAAGTTTAGCGCTTCCCCCGACGTTGGACTATGCGAATCTTCGCGGGCTGCGCAAGGAAGCCGCTTTGAAACTTGCAGCAAAGAAGCCTGCGACAATTGGCCAGGCTCTTAGAATTGCGGGAGTGAACCCAGCAGATATCGGGGTCCTCCTCCTTTACCTGCGGGAGCACTCGGTGCCCTCCTCAAGTGAGTCTGTACACACCCCACCGACAGAAACAATTTGACAGATCTTCTCTCAGACTGGGACGGAGTAAGGGACATGGCACCCTTGCCGAAAATAGGGATTGCGTGTTTTGGATCGTATGGGGGGAGTGGAGTAGTTGCGACCGAGCTTGGGCGGGCGCTTGCCAAACGCGGATATGAAGTTCATTTCTTGAGCAACCAGCTTCCTTTCCGCCTTCTTTCAACGGAAGCCCCTGAAAACATCTATTACCATGAGGTCGAAACTGTTTACTATGATGCCCTGCCTCATCGTTCGTACGGTTTGGAGTTGGCATCCCGTATCTTGCGAGTCGCTGAGGAGCATTCTTTGAATGTTCTTCACGCGCACTATGCGGTTCCGCATGCGATTAGTGCGCTTCTCGCCAAGCTCATCTTGCTGCCTCGCGAATTGCACGTCGTAACAACTTTACATGGCACCGACATTACGTTGGTAGGTGTGTCGCCATCGTACTATGAGTTGACTCGTTGGGCCATCGAGCACAGCGACGCCGTGACTTGTGTCTCGAAGTGGCTTCGCGATCGGACTCTTCAGGAGTTTAAGATCACCCGCCCACCCTTGGTGGTGTACAACTTCGTGGACATGGCGCGCTTCAAGAAAACCCGGAGTGATCGCCTCTTCCGAAGTTATTTCGCCGACGAGGACGAAAAAATCATTTTACATGTCTCGAATTTTCGGCCGGTGAAGCGCATTCCTGACGCGATTCGTGCTTTTGCTCTTGTTCTCAAGAAGTTACCCGCACGCCTGTTGCTTTTAGGTGACGGACCAGAGCGCGATGCCTGTGCCCAACTCGTTCACGAACTCGGAATTTCAAGGTATACTCTTTTCTTAGGAAAACAGCATCCGATTGAGAAGTTTTACTCCATCGCTGACCTCCTGATGATGCCAAGCGAATACGAATCCTTTGGCATGGCTGCATTGGAGGCATCTGCAGCTGGGGTTCCAGTGATCTGCACTGGTGGAAGCGGACTTGCAGAAGTAGTAGTCGACGGCATCACCGGCTTCCTTTGCGAAGTCGGCAATGCTGAAATGTTAGCCGCACGCGCGATCGAGGTGCTGAGCAACCCACAACTTGCACGTCAAATGGGAAATGCAGCGCGCAGGAGAGCTGCCACCTGTTTCAATCTCAACAAAATCATCTCCCAATACGAACGAATTTATCATGCGCTTCTCGCAGGCCAAGAGCTCCCGTCCGACCCGCAAGATTGTACCGGCTGACGACGAGTGCGGGAGCGCGCCACTGACCATCTCTAAGATTGAAACTAAGATGTGACGCGGATGACCTCTTCTACCGTTGTGAGGCCCTGCAGCACTTTTTGAATTCCTTCTTCTCGTAGAGTCCGAAGCCCTTTCTTGCGCGCCAGCTCACGAATGACAGATAAGGTGGCATTTGCCTCAAGGAGCTCACGGATTTCGGCATCAGGGATAAAGAATTCAAAGATGCCGACACGGCCACAGTATCCCGTATTCATGCACTCTTCGCAACCAGCCCCGTGAAAGAATTCGAGATCGCGCGCTAAGAGCCCCAGCGCCTCGAGATCTGGTTTTTTCGGCTTGTAGGGTTGCTTACACTCGCTGCAAATCACGCGCACAAGCCTTTGGGCAATTGCACAGACCAAGGCATTCGCCACTCGACGAGGCTCCACTCCAAGCTCTTCCAACCGAGCAAAAATCGTGACCGAATCAATTGTGTGTAGGGTTGTGAGGACCAGGTGGCCGGTGAGAGCCGCATCCACCGCAATCCCGGCAGTTTCTGGATCGCGAATCTCACCCACCATAATGACGTCAGGATCCTGACGCAGAATTGAACGCATTCCGGACGCGAAGGTGAAGTTCGCAGCTGGATTCACCTGCATTTGCGAGATACCCTTGAGCTGATACTCGATGGGATCTTCAAGGGTGACGATATTCTTCTCGCCCGTATTGATCTCGTTCAATGCCACGTAGAGGGTCGTAGATTTTCCTGATCCAGCAGGGCCTGTGACAATGATCATTCCATGAGGCCGGTGAATTGCACTTTCAAAGTGCTCAAGATTTTCCCCCTCAAGACCCAGTTTCACGGGATCCACCAAAATGGACTTTTGGCTGAGAATTCGTATGGTAACTTTTTCCCCCATGGCAGAAGGGCTTGTGTTGATGCGCAAATCGAGATCGTTCTTATCCACCCAGAGGGAAAACTTGCCATCTTGTGGGACCCGACGCTCCGTGATGTCGAGGTTCGCCATAATCTTGAGTGCGGAGATAAAGGCTGAAGAGACACTTTTGGGGAGACTGAGAAAATCGTACATCATTCCATCAACTCGGATGCGCAACTTTGCGCCTTCTAAATCACTCTCCAAATGTAAATCACTGGCACGACGACGAAACGCCAACGTTATCACGGCTCGAACCAGCTTTACCATTGCATCGCGCTCGACAACGGTCTCCAAGCCTCGCTTTGCGTGACGAGAAGAAAGGTCCACCTGGCGAATTAAGTGGTTAATGTAGTCCTTCAAGTCGTAAATGGGAGTAATCGTCTCGCGGCAGTGGGGACAGGAATAGAAGTTCAGATCAGTGTAATCGTCAATTCTGTCGAGCGTTTTATTGCAAAATGGGCAGCGATTTTTGGGTTTTGCTGCTGCCAGGCTTTTGAACAGATACGGGATGAATGCAATTATACCCCACCGTTTGACACTCTGCCGCGCTTCCGCGGCTAAAACATCGCCTTTCCGACTTCGACTCCGTACAAGGGCATAAGGGATAATCCAGAAGATAAGGATAAAGGAGCCCCCGCCTACAATATAGGTGTTGTATTGGCCACTCGCGACTTCGTCGTAAACCGGCTTAAGATATTGCATGCCCGGCACAGAAGCAAGGCGCTCCCGCAAAGCACGCAGCCACTGAGGCTCCGCGGCTGTGGTAGGAGGCGCGGCTTGGGGCAGGGGAGAGGAGACAGTCTGCGGATTCTGCGGCTGAGGCTGAGCCACAGTTGCAGTAGGCAGTTGCGGCTGAGCGGCCAAAAGCTGGGCTTTCATCTGTTCGAGTTCGGCTCGGGCTAAACCAACAAGTTCTGAGGCGTTTCCTCCCGTCCGAATCACCCATTCGTAGGTTTTTCGGGCAAGCTCAGTATCTCCAAGTCGCCTTGCCAAACGGGCCAAGGAAATAGCCGCTGTCGTATTCGAATTATCTGCTTCAACAGATTGGCGTAGCAACTGAAGCGCAGCTGTCGTACTGGCTGAATCTTGTAGCGTTTGGATGGCAAGGAGGTACGCAACCGTGGAGTATGATCTCCCCACAGTTTCCCGCCAGCGCTTTAAATCACTTGTTGAAGCAATGAGTTTTTCCGCCTCCGGTGCCGTGATCGCGCGGAAAACCTCTGCAAAAACTTTGTGGGCTCCAGCTACATCGCCTTTTGCATAGAGTTCACGTGCGGAGTTCTCCGCTGTAAGCAAGGTCACTTGAAATGCCTCTGAGAGAGTCGTGGCGCTTTGCGGGTTGGTTCTGACCGCAGTCAGTGCAGCCTCGAAGGCTCGCCGATAATCGCCGGCTTGGCGAGCGAAGGAAATCTGACTCAACAATTCCGAAAGAGTAACACCGCCCGTCGTATCCCGGCGAATCTCTTGGATCAGTATGCGATCAATTTGCTTTTCGCGACCTTGCTCGTCGCGGAATCGTATTTTCGTCGGGGATTCCTCGACGACAATTCCTCGCTCGACCTGATTCGTCCCTTTGTAGACGATTTCATCCGCCGAAACAGGCCCACAACAGATTAGCAAGAGGGCGACCACAAGGAAACAAACTGCGTTTCTCCTCACTGCTCCAATGGGTTCTCTCAGGATTTCCATGGATGCGAAGGCTCAATCCGTTTCAGACAAATGTCAACGACTGCATGTATGTTTCCATGGACAATCCATGTTTGCGAGTAGGATTGGCTAACGGAGACTGGAGGGAAGGCCATGTCGTTGCAAATTCTCAGGTCACCCGAAGAGGTGCGGGAAGCTATCGCAAAGGCTCGTAGTAGTGGACAGCTCATTGGCTTTGTTCCGACAATGGGATACCTGCATGAAGGGCATGCCACCTTAATTCGTAAAGCCGAAGAGATGGCGCCCATTGTAGTTGTGTCCATCTTTGTCAACCCGTTGCAGTTTGGACCAAACGAGGATTTCGAGCGTTATCCGCGGGACCTTGATCATGATCTTGAAGTGGCATCGCGCGCCGGCGCGACACATGTTTTCTATCCGAGTGTAGAGTTGCTCACGCCAAAGGATCTGCAAGTGATGGTCGAACCGGGCCCCATGGCGGAGGTCCTCTGCGGCCGGTCGCGTCCCGGGCACTTTCGCGGGGTGTGTACCATCGTAGCGAAACTTTTCAATATCGTTCAACCCGACTTTGCGATCTTTGGATGGAAGGATGCGCAGCAGCTGCTTATCATTCGCAAAATGGTGCAGGATCTCAACTTCCCAGTCGAAATCATTGGCGTTGAAACCGTGCGCGAGCCAGACGGCTTGGCAATGAGCTCGCGTAACGTTTATCTCAGCCCCGACGAACGCCAGCGCGCCCCGATTCTGGCACAAGCTCTAACAGAAGCAAAACTGCAAGCGCTTTCGGGCCAAAAGACTGCAGCCAAGCTACGAAGCCATGTGATCGCTCGAGTCGAAAACGAGATGGGGGCACGAGTGGATTACGTCGAAGTCGTGAGAATGAGTGATTTGAGCCCCATGGAAGAGATTGAGTTGGGTAACACTATGATTGCTGCAGCTGTGTTCTTGGGAACGACGCGTTTAATTGATAACGTCCGACTCTGAAGACGGAAATGGGCTGCGAGGTCGTTATTTCGGTAGGGGATTCCAAGATACGGCGTCTGGGTTGACAGTAACTCCTCCCATGAGGGTAAAGATATATAGGGCAGATGATTAAAGAGCAGGAATACATTTTTACACGCGTCAATATGGCCTTGGACGGGCTACTGGGAGCAGCGGCCGTTGCGCTTGCCCACGTGCTGCGCAACGAGATCATAGCTCCCTACCTATTGCCAGACTTCTTCCGATCTGCCTCGCGCTTTTCTGATTATGTATGGCTGACATGGGTAACGCCCGTCGTGCTGATCACGGTGCTGTATGCGAACCGATATTATGCATCGGATCGCTTGCGCAATCCCCGGGAGTTGCGGAGAACGGCGATCGTCAGCGCGGTCGAAACAGTAGCGGTTCTTGCATTGCTCAGTTTCTTTCTCCAAGGTAAGGATAGAGACGGCCTCAATCAGAGAGCACTATTGGGAAGTGAGAATGTAAGCAGGGGAGTCCTGTTGCTCACGGCTCCTATTCTCACTGCGCTTCTTTTAGCCAAATCCGTTCTTGTGGCGAGAGTTCTCCAGTATCTACGAGCGCGAGGTCACTTCTGCCGCACCTTGCTCATTGTGGGTAGTGGGCTGCCTTTACGGCGTTTTCTTACTTTAATCAAAAATCATCCAGTTTGGGGATTTCGCGTTGAGGGAATTATCGATGACGTCGGACGGGAAGCCAAATTCGTGGACGGAGTTCCAGTGGTGGGTGGGCTTTCAAATCTCATTCCTTTCCTTGAATCCCATTGCGTGGACGAAGTCGTTTTTCTCCCTGAACAACTTTCTCTGAACGAGCTCACCCCCTTGTTGGAGCAATGCGAGGTAATGGGGGTTCGAACCCGCTTGTCCCTCAATTTCTTTGAGCCGACCATTGCAAAGCCGGTGCTGGATTTCTTCGAGGGGTTCCCAGTCGTCACTTATACGCCAACGCGAGAAATGAACGCTGCTTTATTATTCAAGTACACATTCGATCGGATTGCAGCTGCGATTCTGCTCATCCTATTCTCGCCCATTTTCGTCATCACCGCAATCTTGATCAAGATCACCTCGGAGTCATGGAAAGACCCGATCTTCTACGGCCAAACGCGTTGTGGGCTCAACGGCAAACCATTCACCTGTTGGAAATTCCGCTCCATGAAAGTTGGAGCTGATAAGGAACTTGACCGCTTGAGAGACAAGAATGTGATGGGCGGTCCTGTGTTCAAAATGCGCGACGATCCTCGCGTGACCAAGATCGGAAAGTTCATCCGGAAGACATCCATTGATGAGCTGCCTCAGCTGTGGAATGTCTTGCGAGGAGATATGAGTCTCGTCGGGCCGCGCCCTCCTATTCCCTCCGAGGTTGCAAAATACGATCGGTGGCAGCGCCGACGTCTCTCGATGAAGCCGGGGATCACGTGCTTGTGGCAAGTCAGTGGACGCAATCAGTTGCCTTTTGACGTTTGGATGAAACTCGACCTCGAGTATATCGACAACTGGTCACTCTGGTTGGACTTCAAGATCTTACTGAAAACCGTATACGTTGTTGCAACAGGCTACGGGGCGATGTGATCCCTTTCGGACACAAGGAGAATAGAACGTGAACACACTCCGTCAGGGTGGGGGAGTAGGAGTCTTGTCGAACAGGTGTTGAACTTCGTCCCGTGGGTTCCCACGCAGATTGTCAGTGCGCAAATGGAAATCTCACTTGCCTCCGGGCGGCCATTCCCGCATTCAACGTTAGCTCAAGCTGTCGATGTCTCTCGTGAGATATGCGAGGTAGTTAATTGACGAATAGCCGAACGAGTGGTTCGTTAAGGGGCACCATTGCTCAGAAGACTTATCTCTGCGCGACAGATGAGCTGACAGTTTAGTACTAATATTATCCAGAAGAGCCGTAACTGGTGCGAGAGATGACAAACCCAGTCGAAACCATAGGGATCACATCCGAGCCAAGGACTTTACCGGATATATTTTTTTCGACCGTCTCCCGCTGGGGAAGCGTATTAGCAATCCATGCCCCGCACCGACAGCCTCCAGAAAAATACACTTATCAAGAGCTTGCGGAACAGGTTGAGTGCTTTGGGGCTGGACTGTTGTCCTTGGGGATCGCGCCCGGTGACCGGGTCGCCCTACTGGCGGACAATCGCCCGCGATGGCTCATTAGCGATCTCGCTTTAGTGTGTACCGGCGCGATTAGCGTACCTCGGAGCTCCGACACCACAGTCCCCGAGATTTGGTACATTGTAAATCACAGCGAAGCAAAAGCAGCCATTCTTCAGGACCGTCGCCTCTATGAGCGAATTGCTCACGACATTTCCCTCGCCCCCTCGCTCCAATTTTTGGTGATGATGGATGATTCGGCCCACGCGCTTGAGCGAGCTGGCGGAATCACCGTGTACAATTTCTCAGATGTTGTGGAGCGAGGACGCGAGCAACGGGACAAATTCCATACCGCAAGGCAGCAAGTGACGCCTGATCAGATTGCTGCAATAGTCTACACGTCGGGAACCACGGGAATCCCCAAAGGGGTCCCCCTCCGACATCGGAATCTGAGCTACCAATGCGACATTATCGATTTAGGCTTTCAGATCCACCCGGGAGATGTACTCCTTTCGATACTGCCTGCGTGGCATGTGTACGAGCGCGTTGCCGAATACTTTGGGATGCGTCATGGCGTGACCATTTACTACACAGATAAGCGCTGGCTGCGAGAAGATATGGCAGCAGCCAATCCAGCTTTTCTACCGTGCGTCCCACGAATCTGGGAATCGGTTTACGATGCAGTTATGGGTAAGATTCGTGCCGAGTCCCCCATCAAACGCAGACTTATTGAGCAGCTGCTGGCAAAAAGCCGGGAGTATGTTCGAGCCAAACGTCTGGTTACGGGAAAGGTCTGCTCTTCAACCCCACCACCCGTCGCATCTCGGCTGGCGGCCCTGGGCAAGTTAGTCGTGCTATGCCTGCCTCACATCTTTGCCGACATTCTCCTGTACAGAAAAGTTCGGAGACTCACCGGAACGAAACTCAAAGCAGCTGTCAGTGGTGGGGGCTCTTTGGCAGCCTACCTCGACGACTTCTTTGAAGCTGTCGGAATCCCTATCCTAAATGGATATGGACTAACCGAAACATCGCCGGTTCTTGCAGTGCGCACCCTAAAAGAAAATGTACGGGGCACCGTAGGAAAACCACTCCCCGATACGGAGATCGAGATTCGTGATGAGGACGGTAATCCACTCCCGCAAGGCCAAGTAGGGGTGATCTACGCTCGGGGCCCGCAGGTGATGGACGGATACTTCCGCAACGAAGAAGAAACGCGCAAAGTTCTGAGCGAAGATGGCTGGCTGAACACCGGTGATCTGGGGTGGTTCACATGGAACGGTCACTTAGTGGTATCCGGACGAGCTAAGGATACAATTGTTCTTTCGTCGGGAGAGAATGTCGAACCGGAAAAGATCGAAACTGTTGCGCGCAAGAGTCCGCTTGTCTCTCAAATCGTGGTTGTTGGACAAGACCGTAAGACGCTTGGCGCCTTGGTTGTCCCGGATTTCGCGCAACTGGCAGTTCGCCTTGGATTACCCCAAGATGTCCCACCAGAGGATTTGGTCTCCCACCCCAACGCCTCTCGACTGGTGCGAGATGAAATCAACAAGATGCTTAGCGAAGACGGCGGCTTCCGGGCGTTTGAGATGATCAACAAAGTGACTTTGCTGGTGGAGCCATTTACGGACGCCAACGGTTTACTTACTCAGACGTTAAAACCGAAACGAAACGTAATCATGTCCCGCTATGCAAACGTCATCGAAGCAATGTATCAAAGCGACGGAGCTTCCCAACTGTAAGTGTTCACGCTGATGGTTTCTCACACTGCGAGTGTTTAAACTTGTCGGAGCGCGTGCCCCAGTGTAATACTCAACTGTCATGCATGTAAACCTCGTCTACTGCGATGTCGGTTCGCCTGCCCGTGCGCTCCATCTTTTGGGATTAGGCGTTTACGCACAAGTTCTTGCGGATGGGCACTTTGAAGTACGTCACCGAGTTATTTTCCCCGAGCGCAGCAACGCCAGAGTGGCACAAGAGTTCTCGCGTGAAGGCAAGTACGTCGTTGTCTTGCTTGATGAATTCAATTTCGTCGCAAGCATTGAGTTTGCGAAGGAACTGAGGCGAAGCAACTTCCCATACGCAATAATTGCTGCTGGTATCGGGACCGTTCTTTGTCCCGATGAATTGATTCGTAGCGAGGCTTTTGACTTCTTAGTAATAGGCGAAGGGGAGATTGCTCTTTACGAGCTTCTTCACGAATTAGAATACCAGCGAGAGTTCTCGCGTGTGAAAAACCTCTGGTGGCGGGAACCAACAGGGGAGTGGCGAAGAAATCCACTAAGGCCGCTCGTGGAGAACATCGATACCTTGCCCATCCCGGATCGGACTGCAGTTGATCAGTTCCCATTTGAGACTCCTGTTGGGGAGAAGGTGCTTTATGTGGCCGCGTCTCGGGGCTGCCCCCATGAGTGTGTCTTCTGCTACAGTCCCGTGTTGAAGCGCGCCTATGGTGGAAAAGGCACGTATTTTCGCTGTCGCTCCGCTGCCAGCGTCGCAGGTGAAATCCTTGCGGAACTCCGACGACTTCCCTATGATCGTATTATCTTTTGCGACGAGCTGTTTCCGATGGAAAAGCCATGGCTACGAGGGCTGGTGCAACATCTCCAGCGCGCCACACCTCCCCCCTTTGAAGTGACTGCCGCCGCTGAGATGTGCGACGACGAAGCCCTGCGTCTGCTCAAGGAAGCTGGTTGTGCGAAGCTATGGATCGGGGTAGAAAATGGAAACGAGGCTTTCCGCAAACGTATTGCCACCCGCAACCACTCGAATTCAAAACTTCGAGAAATAGTAAATCGCGCTCATGAGCTGGGGATCCAAGTTGGTGCAACGGTAATGTTTGGGGTCCCGCTCGAAAGTGAAGAAAGCGTACGCGAGACAGTCGCACTGTTCAATGAGATCGAGTTTGACGATGTTCGACCTCGCTTCTTTTGCCCCATTACAGGAACTTCCCTTGCGGAATACCTCAGGGGAAAACAGCAGGAGCATCCGATAGCAGCCTCAGATACTCCAATTGTGGATTTTCTTAAACCAGCGGCACACGTTCCCGTGGCATCCCATGCCTTGCTGAACAACGCGATGTCTCGCCTCAGGATGCATGCGATCGCCCGAGCGGTCCGGAACATCCCAAACCCGCCCCCTTCCACTGTGAATTTGCTCCACGAGCTCACAAGAGCGCGTTTTCAGTTGGCCAATCCTCTTGCAGTGGATGTCGGAACCTTTAGGCTGGGTAACGAGCAGCTCGGGTATTTAGCCCTCCAAGCAAATAGCGAGATCCATTTCCCCTGGATCCCAACAGGTCGCCAAGTTCTTTCTTTTTACGTTGGGGCCACATATCGCTCCCTCGATTTGCTAACAGGAACCTCCTCCGCTATCGGGTTTAGCGTGATTTGGCGCACTTCGCACGGAGACCAAACGCTTCTCGAACGGCGCTTCACCGCGGTGGACACGGAATTCCTCCGGAATTGGAGCGAAATCTTGGTGCCCTTCCCAAGAGACGCCGTAGAGGCAAATCTGGTTTTAAGGGTGGTTTCAAACTCGTCGGCCCTCGGAAATTTCTCTCTGCTTCTGGCTCAACCACTCGTAGCCCAAGAAGAAATCCTATTGAGCGGGCGGGATGCGGAGCAAGCGCTTGAGCGTGAATTGGCAAAAAAGCAGCAGGAGTGGGAGGCGAAAGTTGCTGCACTCGAGGAAGACCTGCGGCTTGCGCGTCAGAAACTGGCTGAAGTCACCGCGGAACGAGACGAGAAAATCTCTCGCATTGGGGAGCTCCATACACGGCTTTTGGCCTTAGAGAAACTAGCAGACGAGCAAACAAAAGAAATTGAGCGCCTCCAAACAGCGCTCTCGGGCTCGCTTGTTTACCGGCTACGCAAGCTTTTCAAGAAAAGCTGAAACCCACACATCCACATTCTGTTCTTAGAAGGTATTGGTTGGCTGAGAGAATGAGATTTACTGCTCCAGCTTAAGCCCCGACAAGTCGATTTTATTGAACGGCTCCTTGTTTTTCGCTTCGGTCGTCTCGGACTGGTTTGATTCAGTGGGCCGACGTTTTGCTCCGTCTTTATCCGAGCGACCCCGCCGCGAATCGGCTGAACGGGGAGCAATCGCCGCAGAGCCGATCACTTGAGCAATCGCGTGCTTATAGATCAGATGCTGTTTGCCATCAGAAGTCCCCAAGATCACCGTGAAATTATCAAAGCCTTTCACGTGACCGTTCAACGTCATGCCATTCGTCATGACAACAGCGACTTCCTGATCTTCCTTTCGGACTTGGTTTAAAAAGCTGTCCTGCAGGTTTGCTCCCGGTTTCGACATGTATAATTCACTCCTACTGCTCGTTACTTCACTCACGCGCTTTTGAAACGCGTGAGTCGCACTTGTAAAGATTGCTGAATTTCGACCGCAAGAAAAAACGACATTGGGTCAATTTCCTCTCCTGCACTCATTTCTTGGTGCAGAAAAACTGCGTCAGTCTCCCCATAATATCATCTGCCAGCTCGGACGTAGAACGACCACTCGCGTCCACCCACTCGGCTGCAGGGAAAGCACGCAACCACGTGAGCTGACGCTTAGCAAAGTGACGGGTTTTTTTCTTCATTTCGGCGATCGCCTGCTCCAGTGGCATTTTCCCCTCAAGATAGGCGATGATTTCGGCGTATCCGAGCGCACGGATCGCGGGGTTCTCGCGCGCAAAACCGGCTCGCAAGTAGGACTGAACCTCCTGAATGAGTCCTTGCTCGATCATTTGATCCACACGTTGCTCGATTCGTTGATAGAGTTCTGCGCGGGGGTATGACAGTACGAACATCCTGTAGGAATATCGTGGTTCACCACGGTGCTGTTGTTGAAGGGCAGTGATTGGTTTGCCGGTAATATAGAAAACCTCAAGGGCCCGCAGAATACGTTGCTTGTCATTCGGCGTAATGTGCGTCGCAGCTGGGTCAACACGCCTGAGCTCCTCGTAGAGAGTTGATAAGCCCTCTTTCTGGAGGCGTTCCTTCAACCACGCCCGAACGGTCTCATCGCGCGAAGCCTCACCAAAAACGCCGTAAAGCAGCCCCTTGAGATACATACAGGTCCCCCCGCAGACGATCGGGAGTTTTCCTTCTGCTCGTATCCGCGCAATGAGCTGATCAGCGTCTCGCACGAAATCCCCCAAATTGTACTGGTAGTCAGGAGCTATACAGTCGATAAGATGATACGCGACGCCTTGGAGCTCTTCTGGCTTGGGTTTTGCGGTCCCGATCGTAAGGTGGCGGTAAACCTGCATAGAATCGGCTGAGATAACCTCCGTCTTCAGTCGGCGCGCTAACTCAACCGCTAATGCAGTCTTCCCCGTCGCAGTTGGTCCGGAGATCACGAGTAGCTCGGGTAGCTGCGTCACAGCGCTTACTCCATCTCATTCCTACATAGGCTTTGCAGGCGAAGTGATCCCAATCAGGGAAATGAGTCTACCGGCTCGCTGTCCTTCAGCCCGATAGGAGTAGAATCGCTGCTTTTCGTGAAAGGTGCAAAGCCTAGAATTTGAGATGTGTGCGTCCGGCACACCCGCTGCTTGAAGTTGCAGGGCATTAAGCCTTGGCAAGTCCAACATTCGGCCACGGCAAAACTCGGCGGCAGGCGCCAGGTGAGAGAAACGTTCTATGAAAGTGTGGAGCAGTTCCTCGCTTACCTCATAGCAAACGCCACAAATTGCTGGTCCAATCCACGCGTGGATCCGCGCTGGATTTGCACCAAGAGAACTCATCGCGAAAACGGTTTCCCGGGCGATCGAAGCAAGCGTGCCACGCCAGCCGGCGTGCACAAGAGCTACGACAGGAATAGTCTCTTCAACCAAGAAGATAGGTACGCAATCCGCGGTGTAGACAGCCAAGGCGATTCCCGGTTGGGCAGTGACCAATGCATCTGTTGCTTCGAAGACTATCTCGCCTTGCAACGAAGCTTTCTCGGCCGCTTGTCGGGTTACGATCGCAACGCGGTTTGTATGGCGCTGACGACAATAAGCCACGGGCATGGCGCTCGAAATGCCTGCCGCGCCTTGTAACTTTCGCAATTCATCCGAGACTCGTTTGCTCCCATCAGGGAAGAAGCGTGTTGTGGTGCAGTGCAAAAGCCAGTCCCATTTCCCAACCCAAGAGCTACACTGAACCATCCAATCCTTAGGATTGCTCTGAATCCCGTCGGGTGGTGTAGGGTTTACACACTTGTTCTCACGCAACATTTCTCCCATTTCGACGTCTACCTTCGGCCGTCCCGCCAATGAGCTGCAAGCTGTCCGCAAGCCCCGCCAATATCTAAACCCTTGGAATATCGGATACTTGCGGTGTAATGCTTATCAAGTAACACTTGCTGAAACGCTTCAACCCTCTGAGGGGAGGGACGATCAAACGGCAGTCTTGAATCAGGATTAAACGGGATGAGGTTTACTTTGCACGGGATCCCCTTCAGGAGGCGAGCAAGCTGACGCGCATCTTCCACTGAGTCATTGATGTCCCGTAGCAATACGTACTCAAACGTGATGCGCCGACGAGGACGCAACGGGAACTGGCGGCACGCTTCCAAAAGATCTTCAATTGGATAAACCTTGTTGATCGGCATGATAACGTCCCGCACCGAATTCTTTGTCGCATTTAGTGAAACAGCTAAACTCACCCCCAAATCCGCTTCACCAAGGCGCCGAATCCCGGGTATGATGCCACTTGTCGAAACTGTCACACGTCGCGCCGCTATAGCAACTCCTTCTGGGTCAGTCAGAACGCGTAGGGCGGGGATGACTTCATCCAGATTGAGCAAGGGTTCTCCCATTCCCATGAATACCAGATTGCGCAGCAGCTCCTCCTCGCCAAGAAGGCGCTTGACCATCAGCACTTGCGAGACGATCTCTGCCCGCGTCATCTGACGTTGATAGCCACCGAAACCGGTAAGACAAAACGTGCACCCAACCGCGCAGCCAACCTGGCTTGAAACGCAGAGGGTGTTCCACCCTTCCTCTTTGATCAGAACGCTCTCCACCAATCGTCCATCATAGAGTTGAAACACAAACTTTCTGGAACCATCCTTTGATAGGCGCTCATCTAAGATCGCGATGTGTCCGAGGGTAGCGTTTTCCTCAAGCCAGCGCCGAAATTCTTTGCTGATGTTGTGCATCTCGGAAAAGTCGCGAGCGCATCGATGATACATCCAATGATAAAGCTGGCGTGCGCGAAACGCCGGAAACCCTTGGGCTTTTATGAGCTCTTGAAGCTGCCGGAAAGTGGCGCCCAGCAAAACATAGCGCCCTTCGACATGGGGAATTGGTTCGTCGTCAGCGATGATTCTTGTCCGTTCCATCTTTGAAGAATGCTCTGTCATGGCTTCGCGACTTCCGACTCCCGTTTTGATAACAAGTGGCCTGACCCAGCGGTGGCGCTGTAGTTCTGAATGCTAATCTGAGCTGCAAGCGTCTCAGCGATCTGACGATAGCGGGCTGCCGCTTCGGAGTCTGGCGCTGCAATCACCAAAGGAACCCCCTCATCGCTGGCTGAGCGAATCTCGGGTGCCAAGGGGAGCTCACCCAAAAAAGGTACGCCATACATTTCCGCGAGTTTGCGCCCCCCGCCACGCGAGAAAATCTCGGTTGGTTGGCTGCAATGGGGACAGACAAAATAGCTCATATTCTCGACAATTCCGAGAAGCGGAATCCCCTGTGTTTGGAACATCATTAAACCCTTGCGCACGTCCTGCAATGCCACTTCTTGCGGGGTCGTCACGTGCACGATTCCAGTAATACGCGTTAGTTGGATCAGCGAGATTTGCACGTCTCCAGTTCCCGGAGGCAGATCCACGACAAGATAATCGAGATCCCCCCACAACACTTGTCCCAAAAATTGGCGGAGCGCACTATTCAGCATCGGCCCGCGCCAAATCACGGGTTGATCTTCCCCAATGAGAAAGCCCATCGACATGATCTTGATGCCGTGCTTCTCAACGGGTAGCAGCATCTCCACTTGCTCACCGTTCTCGGCCTCAACGAGTCGGAGTTCTGGTTGTGCATCACGTAGTCCGAGCATCAATGGCTGGTTCGGCCCATAAATATCCGCGTCGAGAAGTCCGACTCGCGCCCCAGCCTGCGCCAACGCTATGGCGAGATTTGCAGAAACTGTCGATTTGCCAACCCCGCCCTTGCCTGACGCCACCCCAATAATATTCCGCACCCCCGGAAGCAGTTCCGCTCGCTGCGGCATACTCGTGACGTTCGAGGTCATCTGAACTTCCACTCCTGATACCCCGGGCACTCGCATGACCGCAGCCTGCACCTCAGACTCGATTCTCGCTTTCAAAGGACATGCCGGTGTAGTCAAAACAACAGTGAGGGAAACGCGCCCTTCAGGAGAGATTCGTAAGTCTTTAATCATGTTCAATGAAACCAGATCTCGGCCGAGATCTGGCTCTTGCACGGTACGCAAAGCGTCCCAAATTGCCTGTTCAGAGAGTGCCATGAGGTTGTACGCCATCCTTCCAAGAATTCGCGGTAAACGCAGGCTGCTTATCGAAAGCAGTACGCATTTACACCACACTACATATTTCAAACTGGGATTTTCATGGTCTACTTTTTTGCCAAAATCCAGTCTTACCTCAGAGCCAGTTAGGAGAGCTGAGAAGCCTAACCGCGCCGAAATCGCTTGAGGAGTTTGCGGAGGAACCGGCCAGCATTCCGAGAATTGCCTGATGCGTCCATTGGCGGGGAGACACAACTCTGTAAAAACTTTCTTTGGAAATTTGCTACGCTACAATCCGGGGTACGCGGGGCCTGCGGGCCTTTAATCAACCAGTGTGGCGCCGTCCGATCAGGAGCAAAAGCAGGCGCGCGAACCCACTCGTCCAAGGGCGCAAAGACAACCTCTTCGTCATATAGCTGATCCAAGAAAGCCCGCGCTCGAACGGCGCGCTGCCGCGCTTCCTCCCGATGAGAGGCGACCCACAAGACAGCCTCGGCCAAGGATTTTGGGTCTCCGGGTTCGAACGGAAAGATCAATTGTTCTTTTTGCAAAAGGAGTGTCGGTTCACACAGAGCTGTCGTCACCACGGGAATCTCATACGAGATCCAATCGATGATACGTGTGCGAGTCCCAATCTCAGCCTCGTAACACGCTGCATCCACATTGATCGCCGCGTCTGCTTGAGCATAAAAACTCGGGACTTCATGCGGTGGCACCCAACCGATAAATTGAAAATGGTTTGCGTACAGACTGTTTTCGCAGAGTCCACGAAAACGATGGAAAGTCACGTTGTCATGTCCGGGAATCTCTCCGCCCACAGAGACAAAATATACGGAAGGGTTCTGTTGGAATACCAGTTCCAATCCGCGAAACAGAGTTTCCGGATCTGTCCATGTGTTATAGCCACCCGCCCAGAGCAAAATGAACGACGATGCCGGGACAATCGTGCCCTTCAGAGGGCGCTGAATTCTAAGATTCTGCTCACGCATGATTCGTGAGCAATTTGGCAGCACAGTGATAAGATCATGTCCTGCTGTGAACTGGTTCAGTCGTCCCACTAATCCGAGTTGGCCAATGAGGGCATATTTTTGAGGTGTGCTTGCCACGCTGAAGCGGTCGCCCTGCAATAAAGCATGCGCCATAACTTGCCACAGCTCGAGAAGCGAGCTATCGTTATTGTATGTCGCGGCCTGAAGCTGACGTTCACTGAGTGGGTCACCAAGATAGTCAAGCCAAAGGGGAATATGAACGGGGATTGAGGCCGCAACGCTATTCATGATATCAGTTGTGGAAACCACACAATCGAAACGACAATGTGCGTGCAGAGTTGCCAGCGCTTCTGGAGTGCGAACCGAATGGTACTTGAGACGACAAACGCTTAGACGATCTCCCAACGACTCTTGGCGAGAACGAATTTCCGCGGTCTCATTGTCGCGAAAATCTCCAAACTCGATGATTCCCAAGACTACATTGTGGTGGTGTTTCACAAGATACTGCGCAAGGTGCCACACCCGGATTCCCGGCGCATGAATCTTTTTGCCAGAATCCACCGGCAGGGGCCCAACCCCAAGGACTAAGACTGTGGACATAGCTTGTTAGGTGACTTTCTACAGGCACAAAATCAATACCAATATGTCACCACCGCCGCGCCGCAGAGGCATTAGGTGGTTTGTGCGCCAGAAGGTGGGGACGATGGCCTTTCCGCTGCCTTCGATCCTCGGCTCGGCTCAGTGAGCCAGACTACTCGTTCTCCGGTCGGCGATTGCAAGCCTTGGTTGGCCAGGGCGACAAAATCTATCGAACAATCTTCGCTTCGAAAACGCGTTAAATCGAAGCTTTCTCCCATGTGAATGCAATCGGTGGGGCAGGGGTCGATGCAAAGGCCACAAAACATGCAGCGATTGTAATCGATCTCGAAACGCGTGAGAACGGCGTTTTTACCTTTGCCAATGCTTTCAATGTAGATGCAATCCACCGGGCAGGCAATGGCGCACTGGTCGCACGCAATGCAACGCTCGACCTCATAGACATGAATTCCACGATATCCCGGAGCAACATTAGGCTTTTCCTCCGGGTACTGGAGCGTTACCGGCTTCGACAGTAGGTACTTGCCGGTTACCTTCATGCCCACCACCGTTGTTTTCAGTGCATTCCACACCGTGCCAAAATACTCAGCAACGGGCGATGTTTTTTTCAGTTCCTGAGTCACGCTGCACCTCTTTCGGACTGACACTCAGAGAGCACCTGCGCACCAACGCGCTGGTCACTCCACCCATTGGCACCCAAAGCCTCACCCACGAGTTCTCCAAAAAGAGTGTGGGGGAACCCCTCGGTGATGCGCACACGCACCAGTTTCCCGATTAAATCGTGACTCCCACTGAAGACGACCGCTTTGTCTGTCTTGGTCCGCCCCATGAGCTGATCTGTGGATTTCTTTGAGACGCTCTCGACCAAGACCTCTTGAACGGAGTTCACAAGCTTACGGTTGATCTCTCCACTAATCTCTTCTTGGCGGCGTAAGCATTTTTGAAGCCGTCGTTTTTTCTCTTCGATTGGGACGGAATCATACCACGTGGCTGCTTTCGTGCCCGGTCGCGGCGAATACATAAAGATAAACGCGCTATCCCACCGCGCGCGTTCCAGCAAATCATACGTTTCCTCAAAATCTTGTTCCGTCTCGTCAGGAAAACCCACGATGATGTCCGTCGTGATAGCCGCGCTTGGGATTTGTTCGCGGATTTGGGCGAGCAGATCGAGATATTGCTCTTTTGTGTAGAACCGCTTCATACGGCGGAGAACTCGATTAGCCCCCGCCTGCACAGGCAAATGAATCGCCTCGCATACCTTCTCGATCTTGGCAATGGCATCAATCAACTTTGGCGAAAAATCCTTGGGATGCGAAGTGATAAACCGAATACGGCGAATGCCGTCGACCTCGCTCACTGCAGCTAAAAGGTCTGCAAAGTCGGCCCGTGCTTGCCGATCGTAATAGCTGTTCACGTTTTGTCCGAGTAGCATTACCTCCGGATAGCCGGCTTCAGCAAGACGCCGAACCTCGTCCACGACCTCGCGCAAGGGCCGACTGGTCTCGCGGCCACGCGTGGCAGGAACAATGCAGAACGTGCAGAAATTGTTGCACCCATACATGACCGTGACCAAGGCTCGGACATGGCTGTGGCGACGCACAGGCTGCGCATCAAGAAAGACGGGCTTATCCACGTCCTCGATAGAAACCAACCTATCTCCCTTGAGTGCCACCTCATCAATGAGATTCCCGATTTTGAAAAGGTCCCGTGTTCCTACGACGAGGTCAATTTGGGGCAGACGTTCAAGTAGAGTTACGCCGTCCTTTTGGGCCATGCAACCGGCGACAGCCAAAATGCGGTTGCCCTTGCGTTTCAACGCACCGAGAGTGGAAAGTCGGCCAACTGCTCGCTCTTCCGCCCCCTCACGCACCACACACGTGTTCACAATAACTACATCAGCAAGCGAGGCGTCCTCGATCCACTGAAGGCCACGAGCCTCAAGGATTCCGGCCATAATCTCTGAGTCGTGCTCATTCATTTGGCAGCCGTAGGTGATGATGTGAAAAGTCTTGGGGGTCATCATAGCTGTCGCCTTGTTGTGATCGCACATCTCTTGGGACACTATCTTTTCGTTTTCCCGCTATTCAAGCTCTCCTGAACTGCGCCCCGAAATCTCCCGCTGGGCCCACCCAATCCCTAAATGCACTTTAACGGCACGGCCTCACACGGTTTCTCTTTGCAATCAGCACGGCAACACGTCACGTTAGTTTACTTAAGTCGCACCACCAAACCCTTGAAAAGCGGTGCTTTCAGTAAATGACGGATTGGGGCATGCTCACGTGAGTACACAGAGAATTCCGATTGCCGAACTGAAAAGCGGGGACCATGTCGAGTCCTTTTATATGCTGCAAGACGTGCAGATTCGGAATCGAAAAGACGGAACCAGCTTTGCCACCATTGTTTTGCGTGATGCCACGGGCAAAATCACTGGCATCATGTGGGATAATTTCGAATCCCTTCGCAACCAAACCATAAAGGTGAATGATGTCGTTCAAGTTACGGGCGATGTCCAGAAGTTTCAGAACAAGCTTCAAATGCGCGTCACGCGGGTCAGCAGGGTAAACGAGTCGGATGTTCTGCTGAATGATCTTCTTCCATCAACGCCGTTCCCCGTCGAGGAACTGAAGAAGGAGTTTCGAGGCTATCTTGCGCAGATTCGTGACAAAGATTTGAAACGGCTAGTGCAGCGCATCTTCGACGATCCAAAGCGATGGGACGCTTTCTGCAAAGCCCCAAGCGCTGTATCTATGCATCAGGGGTACCTTGGGGGATTGCTCGAGCACACAGTCTTCGTAACGCGAAATGCGCTCCGGATCGCTGAAAACTACCCACAGGTCAACCGCGATCTACTTGTGGCAGGTGCACTACTCCATGATATTGGGAAAATTGCCGAGTTTGAGTATGAACGTCAGATTGCGTACACCGACGTTGGACGACTCATCGGGCATATTCCGATTGGGCACGCGCTCATCGAGGTAGAGTGCAGTCGCATCCCCAATTTCCCAGCGAACAAAAAGATCCTCATTCAACACATGATCCTAAGCCATCACGGCCACCTTGAGTTCGGGTCCCCCAAAAGACCCAAGACATTAGAGGCAATTATTCTCCATCACGCCGATTTGTTGGACGCACAGATTTCCAACTATCTGGAGATAGCTGGAAATCTGCAGAAAGTGGGAGCAAAGTGGGAGTATAGCCCGATGTTTGAGCGCTATATCTTTGGTGGAACTCCCGACATGCTCCAGGCACCACCAACGCTGCTTGAAACATCGTCACAATCGTCGGAACTCGATCATCCCGTACGACCCCGAAGTGGGAACAGGGCAGAGGAGGGCTTGTCGAAGGACGATTTGCTGGGATTGGTCGAAGACCCCTTGGAAGAGTAGGGGCAGGCGAATAAGTTCCATTTCTCTCCATTCATTGGCTGAAATGATCTCGCTCGGTGATCGTACCGACTAGGAAAGGAGATTCCTACCATCTATGGCACAGGTTGCAAAACGGCTGCAGCAGGTTCCTCCATACATCTTTGTCGAATTGGACCGCATGAAAGAGGAGGCAATTGCAGAAGGGCAGGACGTCATAAGCCTCAGCATTGGCGACCCTGATCTCCCTACCCCACAAATTATTGTTCAGGCACTGGCCGAGGGTGCCGCGATTCCCCAAAACCATCGATACCCGCTCGGTGCTGGAAAACTCGAATTGCGCCAAGAGATCGCCCACTACTATGCCCGTATCTATGGGGTAGAACTGGACCCAAAAGACGAAATCATCGCGCTCATTGGCTCGAAAGAGGGTATTGGCCATTTTCCTCTGGCCTTTGTGGACGACGGAGATGTCGTCCTCTATCCAGAGCCGGGCTACCCGGTCTATCGTATAGCGACCCTTTTCGCCGGAGGCATCCCGATTGCGATGCCGCTACGCCCAGAAAACAAGTTCCTTCCCGACTTGGAAGCCATCGGTCGGGATGTCTTGGAACGGACAAAAATCATGTTTTTGAACTATCCAAATAATCCAACCGCAGCATTTGCGACGGAGGAGTTTTTTGAGCGGGTTGTCGCCCTTGCGAAGCGCTACGGCTTTATCGTGGTCCACGACGCCGCGTACCTTGACTTGGCGTTTTACGGAAAGCGAGCGGTGAGCTTCCTGCAAATTCCTGGCGCCAAAGAAGTCGGCATTGAAATGCACTCGTTCTCGAAAACCTTTAATATGACCGGCTGGCGCTTAGGGTTTGCGTGCGGCAATGCGGAACTTGTTCAAGCTTTGCTGGCGATTAAGTCGAACCTGGATTCTGGAGTTTTTGGTGCAATTCAGCATGCTGGAATTGTGGCGCTTCGCCATTACGACGAGATTGTGCCCCCATTGTTAGAGACCTACCAAAAACGAGCTGAGGTGCTGGTTCGGGGCCTTGAAAAAATCGGCTGGGAAGATTTTACACGCCCGGAAGGGACGTTTTACGTTTGGTTGCGAACACGCGGCAAGAGGTCTTCTTTTGAAATGACTCGTGAGCTTCTGCGTCGCTGCGCGGTTATGGTAACACCCGGCACTGCGTTCGGGGATGCCGGCGAAGGGTTCATACGCATGGCTGTCACTGCTCCTGAGGAAAGAATTGCAGAAGCTCTACAACGGATTGAAAGGGCTAACCTATGAGGTGGAGAAACTTGTTTTCCAGGTACGGATTCGTTTGGGCCTTCATGTGCGCTTCAGGGGCCTTTGCTCAGCTTCCTCAAGATAAAGCTTTTCGCCTTCAAAAAGCAACAGCCTCCACAAGCTGCGAATCGTTGACTACTTGCATCGTAACGAAGAACAAGAAAGTAGAGGTCGCGCGAACCACCATCCAACCCTTTTGCCCAGTTGAATACCTGAACGCCGTGTGTGACGAGCTCCCCCAAATGAATAAGCGCGTGGTTCAAACCATTCTCGGATATCCCCGTAACGGTCAGCATTCCTATTGGTGGCCACGCAAAGGCGAATCAAACTATGATGGATGTACAACAGACATCCTCTACCGGGGGCAACTCGTCATGAAAGGGGAACCCAAGGGCAGAACGTATTGTTGCGGACTCACCCTTGAGGTGCTTTACCGTGTGCTTGAAAGCGAAGCCCAAACCCCACCGCTGTGGGAAGAGGTGGGCCCAACGTCAATGCGTTCCTTGTGGTTCTGTCGCGCAATCAATGCGCCGGGGCCTGACGAAGCCATGACCTCTCTCGGAATTGGACGGCGGATCGAGAACCCCGACGAGGCACTCCCAGGAGATTTTGTCCAGATTTGGCGGACAAACAAATCCGGGCACAGTGTGATCTTTATTAGTTGGGCGTTTGACGAAGCAGGGAAACGAGTGGGCATGCATTATTGGAGCACCCAAGAGGCCACTGGTATTGGGTTTGCAAGCGAAGTCTTCGGGGATTTCCCAGGAGCAATGAGTGCAAAAGACACCGTCATCTCGCGCTTGCTCCCACCTACGGAGTGGAAAAAGTAGTGTGAAAATAATTGACGCGTTGAGCCATTGCGTCCCATCAACGTAAATTGAGTTCTCAGCGTTGTGGTCGAACCGTTATATACTCACACCATAAAAGGAATCGGAGTGAAGGGAGAGGAAAAGCACCATGCTTGAAATGAACGAAATGCTCAAGCTTGTGGTGGAACGTGACGCATCAGACCTGCATATTTCGGTGGGTAAGCCACCTGTCATGCGTTTGCACGGAACACTCGACATCGTAGACCCCAACATCATCACACCCGAGGACTCCGACCGCCTTATGCGCGAAATCACGCCGCCCCGGTATCAGCAAATGATCCAAGAAACCGGGAGTGCTGACTTCGCGTACGCCTACAGCGATTTAGCGCGTTTCCGGTGCGCAGTCTTTCGCGCGCGCGGCAACATTTCGATCGTGATGCGTCTCATCCCTTCCAAAATTTTAACATTTGACCAACTTGGGTTGCCGCGAGATTCTATCATTGAGGTGCTCCACGCCCACCGTGGCTTGGTGCTCGTGACTGGTCCCACTGGATCCGGTAAAACCACAACGTTGGCGACCATGATCGATTACATCAATTCCGAGCGCTACGTGCACATCATTACAATCGAGGATCCCTTAGAGTACATTCACCCCCACAAGAAAGCTATTGTCACGCACCGAGAGCTTCACGTCGATACCCCAAGCTTTGCATACGCGCTGCGTGGCGCGTTGCGTCAGGACCCAGACGTCATCCTGGTCGGTGAAATGCGCGACCTTGAGACGATGGAAGCCGCAATCACGGCTGCGGAAACAGGTCACTTGGTGTTTGCAACGTTGCACACCGTGAGTGCATCCGAAACTGTAAACCGCATCATTGACGCATTCCCGGTGAACCAACAGGAGCAGATCCGTGCCGTGCTCTCTGTGGCGCTTCGCACAATCATCGCCCAGACGCTTGTTCCGCGTGCGAGCGGTAAGGGCCGTGTTGCTGCGTACGAAATCCTTCACAACACTCCCGCAGTGGCAAACCTAATCCGCGAGAAGAAGGTGAACCGTATTATTTCCACGATCCAAACGAGCGCGAAGCAGGGCATGATTACTCTCGATGACTATCTGCTCAATCTGTACAAGCGTGGGATCATTACGGGTGAAGTTGCGCTCCAGCGTTGCCATTATCCAAACGAAATGCGAGAAAAGATGATGGCACTGCTGAGCGAACAAGGTTCGGAGGGGCAGCCAGCGGCTTAGCAGCTGCCCCCCACTTTTATTACGCCGACGGCAGTTCGTTGCGGGCCAGCTAAGCGGATGGGGCAGAGGCTTTTCGCTGCTCAGCTACAAGAAGATTTGCGCGAAGCAGGCTCTCAAAAGTCCCCGCGTCCGTCCACCAACCTTCCACAATGTCATACTCAAGCGCATTGCGCGCAATGTAGGCATTGTTAACGTCTGTGATCTCAAGCTCACCTCGCTTGCTGGGCTTGAGGGTTTTGAGAACTTCCCAAACGTACGCGTCGTACATATAGACGCCGGTGACTGCGTACGGACTTTTCGGTTGAAGCGGCTTTTCCTCGATCGAAACCACTTTTCCGTCTCGCAACTCTGCCACACCGAATCGTTGCGGATCTGGTACTTCTTTCAGCAGAATTCTTGCGCCGCCGGCTTGAGCACGAAACCGCTCAACAGACGGAGCTATAGGATTCTCAAAGATGTTATCCCCTAAAATGACCACACAGCGATCGTTATCCACAAAGTCCTCGGCAAGCTTCAGCGCGTCAGCGATGCCACCTTCTCCACGCTGGAAAGCATAGTGTAGGCGCCTCAGGCCGAACTCGCCGCCATTCTCAAGTAGGTTGAGAAAGTGGCCGGCGTAGGTTCCGCCCGTCACAAGCATGATATCACGGATGCCGGCCCCTACAAGCTGCTCGAGAGGGTAATACACCATCGGTTTATCGTAAACTGGAAGCAGGTGCTTATTGGTAATTTTGGTTAGAGGATAGAGTCGCGTACCCAATCCTCCCGCAAGAATAATGCCTTTCATCTCGTTCCTCACTATAGAAGATGCCGCAGCGCTACTGCACTGTCGCAACATTTGATATCACGCTTGAGCGTGACGCGACAAGTCAATGTCTTGAAGCAGTTCCTCATAGAACCTTTCGAGTCCCTGCATCATCGCTTCATACGAGAATTCTCGTTCGACTCGCTCTCGCCCCGCCTGGCCCATGCGCCTTGCGAGGTTAGGATTCTCAATTAAGGTGGAGAATGCCTTCGCAATTTGTTCGGGAGCCTTCACATCAACAAGGAATCCCGTTTCGCCATCCACGACAGCCTCTGGATTGCCGCCGACGCGAGTAGCAACGATTGGTAGGCGGCTGGCCATAGCCTCAAGCAGGACATTTGAGAAGCCTTCCTCATGTGACGCACTGAGAAGCACGTCCATTGCAATCATAACTTGTGGGATATCGCTCCGCGGTCCAGTAAATATCACTTTCTCTCCCACCCTAAGTTCTTCCGCCAATGCGCGAAGCTCGTCGCCGATCCCATCGTCACGACCAACAAGCAAAAGGCGGATATTCCCATGCTTAGCATGCAGTTGAGCAAAGGCTTCAATCGCTTCCCGGTGGCCTTTGTATGGAATTAGGTTTGCAACCATGCCGATCACAAATGCGTCCTGTGGGATGTTGAGTTCTTCTCGAACTCGTTCCCGATCGCACACAATATCAAACCGGCTCACACTAATGCCGTTGTAAATCACGCGCATTCGTTCTCTTGGGATGGGCTGCCTTCTTGCAATATCCTCAAGGATCCCGCGGGACTTGCAATGGATGAGATGAAACCAACGGTCTGTCACATCCTCGATCTTTGGCAACAAGCGTGCTTTATCGCGGTATGCCCCCAATGCGAGTTTCGTACACGCCATGCGCGGTACGCCCGCGATCTTCCCAGCTATGGCACCCAAGACATTGCACACGGGAATCATCGTGTGTAAGACGTGGGGTTGAATTTCCCGAAGTAACCGAACCAGCCTCACAAGTGTCAGCGCAGCCGCGGGAATGTTCTGCCACTGAATCGTCCCTGCAGCTTTGAGTCTCGGATACCGAAGGTCATGGAGGACAGCGCCAGTCGCACGAGCCTCGTTCTCCAAGGGCCCAAAGCCAGAAAGACAGATCAGATGACGCTCATAGCGTTCTGGACTTAGCCCTCGCAACCAAGAGACAAGCTGACGCTCGCTACCGCCTACTTCGAGACTTGTGATAAAGTAGGCAATGCGAATTCGCGGCTGCTCGCTGCTTGTAACCAAGCAATGGGCCTCCCAATGTGAATTTTGATCGCGTTCTGATGCTTTACAGCGGTAGAACATGGGTCAACGAGAAAGCATGTCTCACAACGAACAACTGGCACGCACAGTGGTGCAGGCTCTCCGAGAGCACGGCTATGAAGCCTATTTCGTGGGTGGCTGCGTGCGGGATCGCCTTTTGGGCCGAGAGCCCAACGAATTCGACGTTGCTACAAATGCTCCGCCCAATGTGGTGCAGGGACTATTTCCGAAAACTGTCCTTGTAGGAGCGAAATTTGGCGTTGTCACCGTGGTCAGTGATTGCGCGCAGGTGGAAGTCGCGACCTTTCGCTCCGAATCTGGCTATGTGGATCATCGGCATCCCTCGCATGTTGCTTTCGGGTCCGTGGAGGAGGATGCTCAGCGCCGAGATTTCACAATCAATGCGTTGTACCAAGACCCATTTACAGGCACCATTCTTGACCTTGTTGGCGGCCGTTCCGACCTCCAGCGTCGCTTGGTGCGGGCGATCGGACGCCCAGTGGAGCGCTTTCAGGAAGACGCTTTGCGACTGCTAAGGGCCCTTCGGTTTGCTGCCTCGCTCGAATTCACAATCGAGCCAAGCACATGGGAGGCCATTTGCCAAACGCGCGAGCTTATCCAGGAAATCTCCGCGGAACGCGTCCGGGACGAGCTTGTCCGCGGCTTTACATCGCCGCACCCCGATCGTTTTCTTGAACTCTTGGACGCTTCCGGCTTGCTTGCGATTCTTCTCCCTGAAGTGGAGGCAATGAAAGGGTGCGAACAGCCTCCAGAATATCATCCGGAAGGCGACGTCTTCACCCACACAAAACTGATGCTAAAGTACCTTGCCGAAAGAAATTCCAGTCCCAGTATCGCACTCGCTTTTGCTGTCCTTCTCCACGATGTCGGGAAACCCCCGACGGCGGAGAAGTGCAATGGCCGTATCCGTTTCAACAATCACGATAAAGTGGGAGCGGAGCTTGCCGACCACATTTGTCGTCGATTGGCATTTCCCAACGAATTGCGCAAGAACGTGGTCGAAATGGTTCGGCGTCACATGACCTTTCTAAATCTTCCGAACATGCGCGAAAGCACTCTGCGGCGCTTTTTGGCTGCTCCCACCATCGAAGAGGAAATTGAACTGCACCGAGTAGATTGTCTTGCGAGTCACGGCAATCTTCAAAATGCCGACTTGGCAGAATCCAAGCTGCGTCAGCTGGTGACAGAGGGCCCAGCAGCACTTCCTCCACCTTTGCTCAACGGCCACGATCTCATCGCTCTGGGGTTCACCCCCAGCCCCCAGTTTAAACACATTCTGCGGAGTGTCCAAGATGCGCAACTTGAAGGCAAGCTTCAGGACAAGCAGGATGCAATCCGATACGTCTTGAACACGTTTGGAAAGCCCAAAGCAAACACGGTCGACCAAGCAAACCAATTAGCAGATGAAGCAGAAAAGCCGAGCACCTTGTGATGCATCACCGCCATTCGCTTGTAATCACCATGATAAGCGTTGGTGCTGGAAGGTACGGCTAATCGGCACTTGACAATCCAGCCTTTTATTGGAATGATTACATAGAATGAGCGCACAAGGCCAAGCGACAACTGAACCCAAGCGGCGGGTCCACCATTTCGCAATGCTCAAGCAGCGCAATCAGCCCATCGTTGTCGTTACAGCTTACGATTACCCCACCGGGTTAGCTGCCGACGAAGCGGGGGTAGATGCCATCCTCGTTGGCGATTCTTTGGGAATGGTAGCGTTGGGGTTCGAGTCCACGATCCCCGTGACCATGGACATGATGGTTCATCACACCGCTGCAGTACGCCGTGCTGTGCGGCGGGCCTTCCTTATCGCGGACATGCCCTATTTGTCCTATCAAGTCTCAGCTGAAGAGGCAGTGCGCAATGCAGGGCGCTTAGTACAAGAAGGCGGCGCCGAAGCCGTAAAAATTGAAGGCGGGCGAGAAATGGTGCCCGTCATTCGTCGAATTCTCGAAGCGGGCATTCCCGTACTTGGTCATATTGGCTTGCTACCACAGTCAATCCACAAACTCGGTGGATACCGAGTTCAGGGGCGCGACGACGAGGCGGCAGCCTCGCTGCTTGAGGATGCTCGTGCGCTTGAGGAGGCTGGGGTCTTTGCCATCGTGCTGGAGGCCATGGACCCAGACACGGCAACGCAAATCAGTCGTTCACTCCATGTTCCTACGATTGGCATCGGGGCTGGCCGCAACTGCGACGGACAAGTCCTGGTGTTGAGCGATCTCGCCGGTCTGATACCACGGACTCCCCCCAAGTTTGCCAAGCGCTATTGCGACACTTTTGGCCTAATCAAACAGGCAATTGAAGATTATCGTGAGGAAGTGCGCACCAGAAAGTTTCCCGAGCCGCAGCATGAGTATTGAAATCCGCAAAACTTCTGCGGGCCCCGCTGCTGCTTGAGGATAGAAAAGTAAATCTGTCAACCTAAGTGGAAGGATAAAAGATGGAAGAAACTCTGGACCTGTACCGAGGCGCACTCGTGGGTGCTGCTGTAGGTGAAGCATTGGGTGCCACCGTAGACGAGCTCTCGCGCACAGAGGTCCGAAAACAGTATGGTGTTCACCGGGAGATCGTGGGTGGGGGAAGACTACGAGTAAAGCCCGGCGAAAGAGGCGACGAGACGCTGCTTGCTCTTGCCGTCGCGCGTGCGCTTGCAGATAAAGGCGACGTAGATTTGCGCGAAATCGTCAAGCGATTAGTAGAGTGCTTCGGGGCACGGTCAACAGAGCAACGCGGAACAGGCCCCGTGACCAATGCTGTTCTGAGTGTTTTGAAGCCCCGCGCTAAGGATCTATTTGCGCCCGCCAAAAAGATTGCTGAACAGTTAGGCGACGAAGCAGCGGGTTGTGGGGCTCTCCTGCGTGTGATGCCCGTTGGCCTTCTACGGCGTGTGTTGTTCAAGGAACTGATCACTGACACCATTCAGGTGTGCCGGCTAACGCATTTTGACCAACGATGCGTGGACGCCGCCATCGCCTACAACTTTGGGATTTCGTATCTCACCTCAGGTAAGGATCCGTCCAAGCTTCTGTTTAAGACATGGCGTTTTGTCGCCGATGCACGAGAATCACGCGAGTATCGTGAGCTTGTGGGGACAGACTCCCCGTCCGAAGACATGGTCAAGGCGTTGCGGGCTGTGAACTCGCTTCAATACGAGGATTTGAAATCCGACGGCCGTGCTATCCATGCCGCTCAGGCCGCCTATTGGATTGTTCTCAACGCAATTGATTTTGAGGAAGGACTGGTCCGCACTGTTAACTTGGGGGGAGATGCTGCAACTCTTGGTGCAATTGCGGGCGCATTTTTAGGGGCACGGTTCGGCGCGCATGCTATTCCGGAGCGCTGGTTAAACCAGCTTGAATATCGTGACGAATTCGAGGCAATCGCCAAAAAGCTGTGCATCCTCGCTGAACCGAAAAAATAATTGCGTGCTGGGAAGAGACTCACGGTAGACCAACTCTGGCCAAGATTTAAGAGCTCAGGGCCATAACAGCGGACGCGACGACAGGCACAGCTGGCACACTTAGTAGTAGAGGAGGAGCAAACCGCTATTTGGGGCTGAGCCCAAAATAGTTGCGGATTTTGTCCTTTACTTTGCGCATTTATCCACAAG
Source organism: Candidatus Sumerlaea chitinivorans (assembly GCA_003290465.1). Classification (GTDB taxonomy): domain Bacteria; phylum Sumerlaeota; class Sumerlaeia; order Sumerlaeales; family Sumerlaeaceae; genus Sumerlaea; species Sumerlaea chitinivorans. Next base: position 906,362 of record CP030759.1, on the reverse strand, counting down.
AAGTTTCAGATTCCATTGGAATCGGAAGTTGCTCGGTTCAGATTTGTTAAGATATAAGAAGCTCTCGGTCGGGGAAAGCGCCGTACAAGTTGCTTCATGTCAGTGTTTTACGCAAAGTTAAATACCAATCCATTTCATTTGACAAGGGAACTACCTGGCAACTGTGCGAATTTCCACGGTTTTTCACAATTTATCCACAACAACCTACTCGATTAAGGGATGAGCCGCAATGATTATGGGAAGAGTCGTTGGCACGGTCGTTTCCACCCACAAAGACGAAGGCATGACAGGGTTTAAACTCCTGCTGGTTCAGAATCTCAGCCTTGATATGAAGCTGACGAATTCGTATGTCGTCGCGTGTGATGCCGTTGGAGCTGGCATCGGGGAAGTGGTGATCGTTGTTCAAGGTAGCAGCGCTCGTCTTACCGAGCAGACCAAGAACAAGCCGGTGGATGCGGCCATCATCTGCATTGTTGATTCTGTGGAAATTGGGGGAAAACTCATTTACGAGAAAGCTCGCGAAGCCGTATCTTTGGCATGACTTCCCTGCGCGAAAGGCGAAGAAGCTTTGGGCAGCGAGTGGGGGAGTGGTGTGTCACTGCTGCCGGAAATAGGTGGCTGCGGTGGCTTCCCCCCGCAGCTTGGGCAAGCCTCATCTCTCTACTTTCGTCCATTCCGGGGTACCGATTTCCTAAGGTTCCGATCCCAGAGGCCGACAAAGGTATGCATGCGCTTCTCTTTTTTCCGCTCGGCTTTCTCGTTGCAAGATCAGTGGCAGCAGCTTGTTCTGTGGGGAGTCCTTTTTCCGCGAGTCCGGGATTTTTGACGCGTCTGATCGGTGCATTTGTGCTTTGCGCTGCGTACGGTTTGCTTGATGAAATTCACCAGCTCTTTGTTCCGCGGCGCACTTTCTCGTTAGCTGATTGGGCGGTGGACTGCGTTGCCGCTGCAATGGGGATAGTTGCATGGCGAATGGTGTACCGCCGGTTCGTTCGACTCACAACCATTGGGTCTTGACACGCATTCACCCCAAATTTACGCGGTTCAACTATGCCAATTGAGTTAGAATCACTCGCAATGCTTATTGTTTTGTCTTCGCCGAGTGGTGGCGGGAAGAGCTCGGTCTGCCGCGCTCTTCTTGAGTCCGATCCTAAACTTGAATACTCAGTGTCGGTGACAAGTCGCCCCCCTCGGCCGGGAGAGGTTAACGGACGAGACTATTGGTTCGTTTCAGAAGAAGAATTTCACCGTCTCGTCAGTGAGGGGGCCTTTTACGAGTGGGCTCAGGTCCACGGGAATTATTACGGCACCCGACGCGATCTCATCGAAGCCAGGCTTGCTGAGAAAAAGGACGTTGTGCTCGACCTTGATGTTGTAGGCGGTTTGAACGTCAAGAAATTGAATGATCGGGCAGTACTGATTTATATCCTGCCGCCTTCGATGAAAGTTTTGGAAGAACGATTGCGGAGTCGTGCTACAGATTCAGAAGCTGAAATTCAAAAGCGGCTACGCAACGCAGTCCATGAAATCAATTTTGCCGAGAAATATGACTACGTCGTGATCAACGACGATCTGCCCCAAACCATTGCTACCATTCGCAAGATCATCGCAGCCGAGCGACACTCTTCGCGCCACCAACGCGTGAAGATTACCCCAGACGAAATCGTATAAAATCTTCGGGCTCGACACAACTTGAGTTTGGTGTTGCAGGGGAGGCTGACGCGATGCCTGTGTACGAATACTTTTGCCCACACAACGGACGTTCGGTCGAAGTTTTGCACCCGATGAATGTCCGGCTCCAGACGTGGGGGGAAGTGTGCTCCGCATTGGGCATAGAACTCGGTGACACACCAGCCGACGCGCCAGTCGAAAAACTGCTTTTTGCGCCGGGGATTAGCACTCCCATCGGTGACTCAAAACTGAAGGAACTTGGGTTCACAAAACTTGTTAAGCGTGACCATGGTGTCTACGAGAATGTGACCGCCACGGGCAACGAGTCGCGTTACATGAGAGCTGGTGATAAGAGTACCTTGCCTGACTTGAAGCGAAAAATCACGGACTAACGGCGCAGATGCCCCCAATTCCACCTAAACCTCCTGAGCTCAAGTGAGAGCAAAATCACTCACTTGGCGCACAACTTTTGTGCATCAGGTTTAAATATTCCCTCAACTCCCGCGGCAGACGATTGATAGTTGGAACGTTTTTGATCCCAATTTTCCGGTTGCTTTTGTCAGGGGGTATGGCACAAAAAATGCACATAACCGGTTATAGTTAGTGGACCAGACCAGAGTTGCTGGGCGAACACATGAAAACTCAAAAGCGAAATAAAGGGTTCTCCCTTGTAGAAGCGACGGTGAGTATGCTGCTGACGCTCATTGTCGGAATATCGGTGATTGGCGGTATGGTTTTCACCCGACAATCCATGGAACTCGATAAGCAGCGGCTGGCAGCGTTGAATTATGCCCGCCAAGCGCTCGAAGCAGCGCATACAAATGCATCCATCGATGCAGGGGTCAAAACTTTGGTTCCCTTCAACGCACCCGGCCTTGAAATTGAGGCGACTGTGACAGTCACCTTCTACCCCGTGCGGGATGATGGGACGGTGGATTGGGATAATCCGCAACCTGCTGCTATTTACGGACGCCTCACCCTTTGCCGGGTGACGGTGTCGTGGCAGCCGCCCGGCAGCAGTTCCAGGGTCCAAACCATTAGTATGTCCACACTTGTGAGGGCAGGAACGACATGACGCAGAGGCTCGCCAGACATAAGCGCGGATTCTCGATTGCGGAAATGGTGATTTCGCTTTCGATTCTGGCGATGGTGTTTAGTTTTCTTGCGTACCTTACCTTTTACTCAGGACGCAACTTTGCTGGCTTGCATGAGCAGATCATTAGTCAGGTGAACGCAGCAAATGCAATTGAAGTGACAGCGAACCTGCTTCGCAATGCTGCCTATTTTTCGCGTTATCCGGACGACCCCGTTACATTAGAGGAAGTAAAACGATTAAAAGTCGCAATGCCCTTGAGCGCAAATTCAGTCACCACGGCCGTACTTGCTTACCATTCAAGAAATAAGGAACTTTACTGGTTCGACAGTGAGAATCAGGTAACGTTCGACTCCGACGGGAACCCAAATGGGACCCCTGCAAAGTCGTTTCCTTATATGGAAAGTTTTGGCATTCGATATGAAAGCATGTTCCGTGTTACACTCGTTGCTGGATTCACGTACCGAGGGTTTGCTCGGGTCCTTGAGAACCCGGGCAATCCCCAATACGGACAGTTTATCACCGATGTGATTGCGAAGAATCATTTCCTCGATAAAGGGGAGGACAACTATGCGAAAGACATCACGACATCTGGTCCTGCCACGCTCTAAGTCGAGCCGTGGCTCGGCAATGGTGGTAACGCTTATCCTCGTGGGCATTATGTTCTTTGCGGTTGGAGTTATGTTGCTTCACGTCCGAGATCTTTCGCGCTCCACGCTAAACAAAGTGCTTTACGAAGAGGCGTATCACACTGCCATGTCTGGCCTCGCCGCCACCCGAAACTGGATACGCGAACCCGCCCTCGCAAAAGCGCACCTCGGTTCTACGATCGGCGGGAAGTTGGAGAAGATCACATCTGGAGCGATCGCGTTTAGCAATTACGTGCGTGCGAACCGGGATAACACATCCCTGCTCGACAATCTTACCGTGAGCCAGATCGTCTCGTACTACACCGCTTTTGACGCTTCCCTTGGAAGCGGAAGAATTCTTCCAGATGGGCGGCAGGTTCTGTATGAGTTTACAGGTCCCGACAACAAAGTGATCCGATTCCGGAACGATGCCTTAGGGAACCCAACGGAGAATTTGTTTTCGAACTCTGGAAACGGTGCGCGAGCCTACGTGACCCGTATCCGCATTACCACCCCGTATCGCAGCTCGGGGACATCGGCCGCTGGGCCTTACGCTAAAGACGACCTAAGAAAAGTAACCCTTATCATCGAGTCTGAAGGGCAAGTGATTGGAGAGCCTCGTCCCAAGACACGCATTGTGCAGCAGAAGATTCTCATTATCCCCGGTACCGATACGAACACCCCGCCCCTTGTTGGGTCCACAGCGGGCTTAATGTCGGGGGCAATCGTGACGGCGGGCGGAACCAGCAGTCTAAACATTCACTGGGGGCCGGTTGTGTCCAAAGGTCCAATCAACCTTTTGGGCTTATCACCCCTTTCCATCCCGGCCAAAAGCGGTGATCCGTATGAGCTGAGTGCAGCCAGTAACAAATTTGTCGGTGCGGGGGTTGGCGATGAGAAATGGGTAAAATGGATTTCAGCGGACCGTCTATACAACAAAACCGGGAACAATCTTACGCCAATCTTTCCGAACACCTTAAACGGTGTGCCTGTGACCGATTTCTTTGTGCAAGTTTTGAACGGTGCCTTTAATTCCGGAGCTAAGCCGTTGACGCGTGGAACCTTGTCTTTGGGCGGCGATTATAACTGGACAGGTCCGGGGCAGTGGGCTCTCCCCACAACCGGCGAGCGCATTCTTTTTGACCCCATCCCCGATGGAGGAGCGGCCTACCCAATGGGCTCTGGTGCCCTCATCCAAAATTGGCAGCCAGTTGCGGTGACGGTCGACAACATGATCAACAACATCCTCGATTATGAATCGTGGAAGAGTTTTGCGATTGCGAACAATGGGTATATCCGACCTCGGGCTGGCGGCGGGGGATTCGTCAATGAGCGGGGCCAAACCCTCCATGTGACGCCGTCGGGAACTCTGACCACAGTTTCTACAGGCAACACCCCCTTGACAAGCCTTGCCCAGATCTCGATGAAAAGACTTATTCCTCCCGACGGGAATACGGCTGCGATCCCGGATCGCATGCTGTTTATTGACACACCAGAAGGGCGGGCAAACGGGACACCAGTCACGATCTCCCTAGGCTCAAACGACGCCTTCTTCTGGAAAGGCATGATCTACCACAATGGCAATTGGTCCACCTCTGGCGGTGGGGCGTTTCCAACAGTCCTAATGAAAAACCCTGATGAATATGCGGCTGATCCAACCGGAAGTAGCACGGGAACGCGAATCGCAAATTGTTATCTCGACGGGTTACTGTATGTAACGGGTAGTCTCTCCCGTACAGGAAATGCCACGATCTATGGTTGCATCGTGACGAAAAACGGCTATGGCGGAACCGGGAGCCCTGATATCTACTACAACTCGCGGTTAAAGGCTGGCCTGTTCAGTAGCGTTTCAGTTTATGGCAGTCTCCAGATCGCGGAAATGGTAACTGGCCCAATCGCAGAGCTCAATGCGTGGCTCTGAGCTCGATAAGCTCCAAGAGTGGCGAAAGGGTCTCGAGGGGGAGAGAAGCGACTCCCCCTCATTTTGAGGACGCATTCGCAATTTGAGCGTCGCGATGCGTGGCCAAGCAAAAAGTCATAGACAGTTGAATTCTATCGCTCTTAGCCAATCAGCTATGAAATCACCGCTTGACCTGTCCCGTCGCCTGCACCGCCTCCGGCTTGCGATGCAGGATGCTAAACTCGACGCTTTACTAATTTCCACGCGGCCAAACTGCCTTTACCTGAGTCACTTGCCCAGCAGTCATTCGCTGATTCTCGTACTGCAGGATAAAGCATTCTTCTTTACGGATTTTCGCTATATCGAAATCGCGGAGCGATCGCTATCGCACCTTACTGTTGTGCGGATTTCCCAAAATGGCATGAGCGAAATCGGTGAGATAATCCAACGACACCGCATTCACCGACTCGGGTTCGAAGGACGCTGGGAGTTTCAGTCGGTTCAGAAGTTACAGGCCTGTCTTAATTCCACGTGTGAATTGGTCGAGTCAGGTCGCCTCTTGCGCCGATTGCGTGCCGTAAAAGATCTTCAAGAGATACGGGCGATTGAGCAAGCACAACGTATTAACGAACGAATTCTCCGCTCTGCCGTGCGGCACATCGAAAGAGGGATCACAGAGCAAGCCCTGCAGCGCTACATCCGAACCCAAATGATCGCTCTCGGCGTGGAGGAGGCATTTGAGACAATTGTCGCCTTTGGACCAACCAGTTCCTTGCCCCACGCCAGACCGGGAAGGCGACGCATCGAAAATTCAGGTCTAGTTTTGATAGACATGGGGGTAAAAAAAGCATTTTACCACAGCGATATGACGCGAACGTTAGGTTGGAGAATCGTCACACCCGAGATCCGAAATATTTACGAAATCGTCTTGGAAGCTCAAAGTGCGGCATTTGAGAAAATCCGGCCCGGGATCTCTGCCCGCGAGGTTGATGCTGCGGCGCGGCAGATCATTGCTGCGCACGGATACGGAGAATGTTTTGGCCACGGATTAGGACACGGCGTTGGGTTAGAAATCCATGAGGCGCCAACGCTCAACCCCAACTCAGAGGACGTTCTTGAGGAACGAATGGTGGTCACAGTAGAACCGGGGATCTACCTGCCGGGGAAAGGTGGGGTCCGCATCGAGGACCTTGTAATTGTGACGAAGAACGGGCCCCGCAACCTGACGCGATTTCCAAAGAGTTTTGTCACGCTTAGTTGAACTGAGTGCTGGAGGGGAGAGTCGAGCCCCGGGCCGCCTTAGCCCCCTCTATTGCAAAAGGAGAAAGTGGGCTCCTCAGGGTTAAATCTGAATGCTGCAAATCTGCGGATGCGTGCCACATAAAGCAAACACAAGTGAGCGCTCAAAAAGAGGAAGAAATACCTCGCAAAGTTACTTGAAACATTCGCCGCCTTAGCAGATAAATTGCTCCGAGACGCCGATGAGAATATACCTATTTTCCCAACTCACAAAACGGCTGATTTGGGGACAGAACCTGCCCCTGCGGGGGTGGGTCGTCGGGCTATCGCTTATGGCTGCGGCAAGTTTTGGAGATAGAGTGACCCCGGCGGAAGTACTCAATCAACAATCGCGAGAGAACCGGCATGTTGCGATTAGCGTCACACCGGGTGGAGATCGCGTTTTTGTGGTATGGGATGGAATCGTTGCTGGACAGCGCCGGATCGTTGGCCGGGAGAGTGTACAAGGGGAGTGGCTGAACGAGTTTGTGCTAGATGCCGAGCCTGCTGCTGCAAACCATTCCCCTGACGTTGCCGTTGACCACATGGGAAATGTCCATGTGGTGTGGTTGGGGCGCCAGTCGGAGCGCGACGTCGTTTTCTACACAGCCCGTATTAGCGAAGCATGGGTACCCCCCATTCCTCTTGTCGCCGCAGATGACCTGCGCGGCTCGGCCGATGCTGTGACGATTGCTGTCGCACCAGATGGCCGCCCCTGGATCGCTTGGCAGTCGGGCACTGCAAATCGCGTAAACATTTACTGCGCCGAACTTTGCGCCGATAGGGGAGAGTTCGTCGTGCACCGACTTACCCCTGAAGCCATTAACTATAACCTAATGCCAAGTATCCAGTTTGAACATGACACACCCGTGGTGTATTGGTACGCTGCAGAAAACGCCACCTTCTCCCTGATCGCAGCCAGATTCCTCCGAGAGCAGAAAACTTGGGAGCTCTTTGTTCCGAAGAACCTCGATCAACTCCCAGCAAATCGCCTTCCCGGGCTATTTGCGAAAGGGCAAGAAGCCTTAGCAGGTATTTGGTACGACCAAGTGCAAGAAACCGAGCGGATCTTTTTGGGATTGCAAGATCCACTGACCCGGGGCGCCGGCACAATTATTGACCACCGGCCGCGAGCGCTAAACCATCCTGTCGTGGGAACATTTTCTTCGGGCAATTTAATAGCTGTCTGGTGCTCAATGGATGACCAGACAAGTCGGCCCCAAGTGTTCTATACGCGTGGCGTTCAATTGCCGACCGATCATCCGGACGTTCTTCAGGTCAGCGACGGCCGAACCAGTGGCTTTTATAACGCGCCTGCGGTCGCCCCGTTCGATGGTGGGGTAGTCGTGACTTACACCTCTGACGCTGCGCAAGGGGGCGACGGTTCTGTTCTCTTCCAAAAAATCCTCTTTGAATGAATAGCCCCTTGTTCCGTCCCGAACAGTTTGTCTGAGCCGCTGGCGCCCAGTGCGATAGGCAACCACAGCAAGTCGTAAAGTATTGTTTCACTGTGGGTACCCGACGGGAGCCTGTTCTGCGCGGGGACCTCGCTTTCTGTTTCTGTCCGAGCTTTGCTGATTTAACATTTCCTGGAGCCGCCACACTTGTCCACGTAGATTAAACCTTGGAAAACCATAACTCGAAAAACGAGGAAGAGGCCGGCCTCCAAGCCGGTAAAAACCAAGAACGTCACTCTAAAATGAACCCAGCCCATCCGCCAACTCATTAGTTTCTCTTGATGGCAACGCCCAAACGGTCGTTTGAGCCTCATACGTAGAAAATCAGATGCCCGTCTGGCCGGGGCCCACTGCCTCAGTTCCGGCCCGCCGGATTTGTTAATGTTTATTATGAAACGAATATATCTAAAGCTTTTGTTTTCAAGCTGTTACTATCATACTTGGCGGACAGAAGACCTCTGGCTCGCACGCATATGCGTGAATCCATTCTCCACTTAGGTTCTCATATTTGGGAAGATGACGGCGGTAAAATGTCCCCATGGGAGTGCCCGCAGCTGAGACGCCTTACGGTTGGACTGAGAAACCAAAAAACGTTTGCCTCCGGCCGGGTGTAGCGAGGTGCGCCGATGAGAACCCACTGCACTTGCCCCCTTCCAAGCGAAGCGTTAGAATAGCCTGATTCGTGGGGGATAGCCAGTGCAACTCAAGCCTTCTTTTTGTAACTCTGCACGCATCCCGCTTGCGCAGCAAGCACTGCAGGCGTTTAACGCGGATTTTGGGGACGGCTCCTCATCACACGACAGGCAACAACCCCTCCTCGTCTGCGCCGTAATGGCCAAGCCGCACCCACAGAGCCGTTGTAAAAATCTCATTTCACTTCGGATGCTCAACCGTAGTGGCGGGAGAGATGCTGTCTGCGAGTGCGATGGGTTATACACTCAAACGACCTACATTCCAACGCTGGACCTGTAAGCCGGTCAATTCGCCCCTGACAGAGACCGATGCGGGCTTGCCACACCAATGAACCAGCCAATGGCCTCTTCAAACCGAAGAGCTATTCCATGAAGCCTTTCGGAAACCCCAGTTCGCCACACAGCAACCCACACACAACAGCCACGATTTAAGGAAGCGCTTTCTGTGCCAAACGCGAATTAACATGTTTAATATCAATCTTTTGATTCAATTTACACCAAACTTCCTTAAATTTACATTTAAGGAAGTTGTGGAAAACCTTGGATGGGTGAGTAGAAGCCCTTCAAACGCCGTTTTAGGTGCTCAGGCGGGGCTTTTTGCTGTCCAACATGGATCGACCCTAAGAGTCCGTACCCAAGAAAGCATGATTAAGAAGACGTGCTTCCACACAACAATAGAACCAGCGAGGCCAGCGAGAACCTGTTGTGCAATCGCAAACTGACGCCAGTCAACCCTGCGGCTTTGTGGTACAAGGGAACCGAGCCAGCTCCATCCCTCTTTTCATTCGAGCCGGTCTCGAGCGTTGCAGTCGCCGCGCAGACTGGCAATCTACAAGTTGACGGTGAAGGGGTAGCACGCAAAACACGCAACTGACGTCTTAGGCAAAGGTTTTTCTCAGGGTATGGTAGTAACAAACCACTTTGTTTGGTTTAAAATGGCATTATAATAGTCGTATAGTACCAACTCATTTGCTGCGCGTGAACGCTTGTGTGATTCTGTGGCTGCTGTCATGAGCGTTCAATCAAGTTACCGCTTGGTGCCAAGGCGCAATCCCGGGGTGTACCCGGCTCAGGCAGAGCGATCTGAAGCCGTAGGCATGCAAGCCAATTCAAGCCAGGTTTATGGCCGCCCCTCGAGACTCAGGGGTACTCCCCCGCGCACATGATCCACCCACTCAAGTGAATAAAAACTTGAAGTGTTGGATTGCAATGTTTGAATTTGCAGTGCTTTATGCGTTTCTACGCTTTAAGAAGGCCCCATCGAAATTCCTTTCGACAGACCCGGATCACCAGGAGGGTCGCGAGGGTGTATGTGGCAAACAGGGCCAAACAAGCACCCAAAACATGATAAGCAGGAATGAGCCACATGCTCAGTATGACGTTTACCACACCTGAGATGATGGAAAGAATTAGCCCAAAACCAGCGCCCTTGACCCCCTCAGTTCCAAGGAACTGCCCCATACATGATTGGATGGTCACGACCGTGGCTGTAACCCCGAAGGCCACGAGCAAGCGCCAATCCAAAGGATAGTCTGAGCCAGCGATGCCGAGAAGCGTAACCAACGCGATCACGTACCCTATCACCATTGGGATGGCAGCGAACAGCCACACACGCCACATCAGCCGCCACAAGGCACCTCTATCCGAGCTTGCGGAAGCCTTAGCAAAAAACACCGTATTAAAAATCGTGCTGACATAGCTGGCAATTCCAATACTCGCCATGTGATAGGCTCGAAAAAATCCAACTTCACTCTCTGACAAATATGCATTTAGCTGCATTGGCTGAACCGAAAACGTGAGGATAAAGCCTGCGTTCCCCAAAAAACAGAAGGCTCCGTAGACAAGAATCTCACGAAGGAAAGCGAGATTCGGCAGACGCAACCGCACGCGAGAGATGACATGGTGGGCAGCGTAGGCGCCTGAAAGCGTGTAGGAGATCACGTAGGCCAGTACGAGTGAAGGGTAAGCACGCCCAAAAAACTGGTAAGCGAGCACAAAGGAAGGCACCATCGCCACTCCGCTGACAATCTCCGCTACTCCCCTTTCGCGAAATAGATGTAACCCTTGCAGGGTTGCGCTCTGCAACGTCCAAAACCAAAAGGCCACAGCGAAGACAAGTCCCCACCAGACTAAAGCAGGACTGTTGAGCTTGAGAAGTCCAACTGCCGGCGTAAATGAGAGGTAAATCGTAGCTAATAATGCGATGACGGTACTGACTCCACTGATGAAAAACGCCGCCCCAACTTCGCTGTCCGGGTGGGCTTTGGGCGCCGCATAGCGGACGACAGCCGCATTCATGCCAAAAAGCATGATGAGCCCGACAATTTGGCCAATGCTATTGGCTGAAAGCGCAAACTCGCCGAAAATCTCTTTCCCCAACAGGCGTGCCGCAAACAGCGGAACTCCCATGGAAAAAAGACGAGCGACAACGAACGAGAACCCAATCCACCCCACACTTTTCAAGAATGCTCTGCCGCTTGGCCCCAAAGATCTTCCAAGAATGACTTCAGAAAAACGAACGATCTGCGACTTGAGAACCGACAATGAGAATTGGGGCCACATCATTCGACTCAGCGGTAATTGTTTGCAGCACAATGTCAAAACGAAACAGAGAATGTTTTTGCCTCTTCCGTCATCTGTCCGATGTTTCATGGGAGGCCGCGGGGAGTGGATTTCGCCTTGCAACACCCATGCGAAATGGTATCTAAGACAATCAAGCTGATCAATTGTGACGGTGGTGGCTGCTGAGCATGGGTACAATGACGAGTTCTCACCTGTTCTCGCAAGTGATGCTCGAGTTTGATCGTTTTCTGGAAGTGGAACGCAACCTCTCCCCTAACACGCGCAAAGCTTATCAATACGATCTTCAGAAATTTAAAGAATATCTCATCCGGATTTTGGGGGCGGAGCCTTCCGTCAAAAAAGTGACTGCGGCTCAGATCAAGGAGTACCTTGCACACCTCCAGCAGAAAAAAGGCTATAAAAGCACGACTTTGGGACGCACCATCTCGAGCCTCCGTGTATTTTTCGAATATTGTGTGCAGGCGCAGCACATCGAAGTGAGCCCCGCAGCATACATACACAATCCCAAATTGCCAAAGAAACTGCCTATTTATTTGATCGAAAGCGAGTTACAGCGCCTTCTGGCGGCACCTGACCCCTCCGATGTTTGGGGCATTCGCGACTACGCGATCCTGGTCACACTCGGGTTCACGGGAATGCGCCGACAAGAGCTGGTTGGGCTCAATCTCAGCTCCATTGACCTCGAGCGATGCACCGCAAAGGTCTTTGGAAAAGGTGCGAAGGAGCGGCTCATTCCACTCAATGCTATTGTCATGAACGCTCTGAACGCATGGTTAGAGGTGCGGCCTGCAACTGGCGACCCCAATGCGCTTTTCGTAAATCGCAAGGGAGGAAGGCTGACGGGGCGGTCCGTCTTCGACATCGTAAGAAAATACGTCCGTAAGGCTGGGCTTGGTAAATCTAAAATTAGCCCACACAAACTACGACACACTTTCGCCACTTTACTCCACCTCAATGAGGTGGATATTCTGGAGATTCAAAAGCTCTTGGGACATGCGTCTATCACTTCAACGCAAATCTACACTCACACAAACACCCAGAAACTGCGGAGTGCAGTGGATCGCTTGGTAGACATTGGCGGATTAGGGGGGAACCAATCTTGAAAGTCCTCGTGACCGGAGCATCCGGCTTTTTGGGCTACCATGTTTGTAATTTTTTCATAGAGCGATGTGTCCCAGTAACTGGAACTTGGCTCACGTCTCCGCCTCGGATCCGAGGTGGCTCATGGGTGCGTTGCAACCTGACAGATGAAAGCGCCGTGCGCGCTCTTGTGCAGGCACTCTGCCCCACCCACATCATCCATGCTGCCGCGGAAGCCAATACATCTCGGTGTCAAGGCAATCCAATCCGTGCGTGCTGGGCCAACGTATTTGCCACCCACTACCTGATCAGCGCAGCTTGCGCCCTCCCCCAGCCTCCCCACTTTGTTTATATTTCCACCGATCTCGTCTTCGATGGAACCAAGGGGAATTACCAAGAAGATGATCTACCCAACCCAATCATGGTGTACGGACAAACTAAGCGCCTCGCTGAGACGCTGGTCCTCGCCTCACCCTTTGCCGCGGCTGTCGTACGTTGTGCGCTGATGTATGGCCCACCAGCAGCGACCGGACGCAGTAGCTTTCTGGGCTGGCTGGTCGAAGGTCTCCGCCATGGCAACATGGTGCTCTTTCAGGATGAGTTTCGAACGCCTGTTTACGTGAAAGATCTCGCAGAACTGCTGTTGGCGATGTTATTAGCTCATGCGAAAGGGATTTGGCATGCCGCGGGACCCGAGCGCACGTCACGCTATGAATTTGGGCTCATGGTAGCTGATGCGCTTGGTGTGCCAAAATCAACGATCACCCCCGCAACACTTGCCGACGCACAGCTTGCCACACCACGCCCCAAAGATGTTTCTTTAAACATTCAAAAAGCTGTCGGCGCATTTGGTTTTGCCCCTCGCCGACCACAGGAGATTTTACCAGACTTACTTCGATCCTTCAGATAAGATCCAGCAACCCGCTAGGCGGCATAAGGACGACTTCCTCCACCACCATGGTTGGAGGGAGACCAATGAGAAAGCAGATAAAACGCGCCACGTCTGAAACTGGGATCATGCAATTTCTTGGTGGAATGCGTGAAAGTCCGGAATCTTGCCATATTTCTGTCGCTATGGCACCGGCCAGAAGTGTGCATACGCGTACGCCGAATTCTCGTACCTCGGTACGCAAAACATCTGAAAGTGCCTTGAGGCCTGCCTTTGCCGCCGCGTAAGCTGCCATACCTTTAGCCGGGTGAACAGCTGCGATCGAACCAACATTAATGATGAGCCCACGCGCCGCAGCCAGAAGATCCAAGCTTTCACGGCAACACAAGAAGGGGCCACTCAGATTCGTATCTAAAACGGACCGCCATACCTCGTCGCTGGTATCTCTCAGTAACGCATGCCGAAACACCCCAGCGTTATTCACAAGTACGTCCAGACGCCCGTAGCGCGTGCGGCAGTGTGCAAAAAGCTCCCTGACTAAATGCGGTTGGGTAACGTCGCATACGAAGAAGTCGCATGTTCTATCTTCTGTGGCGAGCTTCTGCTGCAGATCACTTAATTGATCAGCTGACCGGGCTACCGCAATCGCTTGGTGCCCCATTCGTGCGATTTCGCAAACAACAGCGCGTCCAAGCCCCCTACTGGCTCCTGTGACCAAGACAACTTTAGTCGGCTGGCGAATAGTCTTTGCCTCTGACTCGAACATCTTTCACCCATAGAGAAAACGAGGTCGTTCGCCTTGTACGCGTCTGCCACTGCGAAACGCAATTCTTAGACATCCGTTAGGCTCTGAGCCTTTGCTCGCCCCACAATGTGCAAGCAGATATCGTAAACAAGATAGTCGATACGGAGCAGATAGTTGATAACATCAAGGTGGACGCTGCTGGACTCCAATGAGACGTGGATATTGTCGCGCAGACGCTTGAGGTGACGCGCGTGCAGTAACTTCCCCTCCTCCTGCAACTTGTCGAATCCAGCAATCACGTTTTCAGCCAGTTCTTGGGTGTTGGTCGTGAGTGCAATGATGGTCTGGGAAAGGCGCTCGCTGACCGCAGCATGAAGTGCCATCAGATCTTCCTTGCCCTCGGTTGAAAATTCTCGCCCCTGAACAATCATTTTCGCCGCAAGAGGGACAAGGTTCTTGTCAATAATGTCACCGACTGACTCCAGGTCGCTCACGATAAAAAGCAGAGCGGTGGCCTCTGAAATTTCTTTATCATTCATTGTCTTGCGGGTTAGTGCTGCCAAAAAGCGGGTAATTTCAGCGTTTAGAGCGTCTACTTTTCGGTCGCGCTGACGAATGAAGTCGAGGCTTTGCTCATCTCGATCAAAAAGCGCTTTCCCGAACGCCTTCATCATTTCCTCGACAAAGCGACCCATGCGCGAGATTTCTCGCCGCGCACTGCCCAAAGCAACCACTGGGGTGTCGACAATCCGCAAGTCCAGATACTTCGTGCGAACGTCCCAATCGCCCACCTCTCCCGTTTCAGGAATGAGCTTCACGCACAACTTCTCTAACCATGGGAGGACAAGAAGGGTTAGAGCTGCCGTGATGATCATATAAAGAGTGTATGTGTTCGCCACTGCACGGGCTGCAATATCGGGTAGCGGTGCACTCTCCGGGTGGAACATCAAAAACTTAGTAAGTGCCATTCCCACATCGGCAAGAGGGCGCACGAGCGGAAGGAACAGAATCGTTCCCACCACCTTATAAATGAGATGCGCCACCGCAACTCGCTTTGCCTCAGCAGGTGCCCCAATCGCGGCAGTGAGCCCAGTGAAGCTTGCCCCAATCGCGGCACCCAGAAACATCGGAATGGCCTCTTCAAGGCTAATCAGTTCCTGCCGTGTCAGGGAGAGCACAATTCCCACCGTGGCGCCACTGTTCTGAGCAGCAGCGGTGAAAAGCATCGAAAGAATTACGGACCACACAGGGTGTTCCCCTAACGCTTTTACCGCATCCGCAAAGAACGGGAAGCTTTTGAGAGGCGCCATGGTATCGGTCATGATTTTGATTCCGAAGAAAACAAATCCGAAACCCATGAGTGAATTTCCCACAGCGCGCGGTCGTGGTGCTTTACTGCTGAAGCTTATGGCGAATCCAACCGCTATGGCGGGGAGCGCATAGGAAAAAAGGTTCAACGAGATCAGCTGTACTGTCAGCGTTCCTGCAATTGCGGCGCCAAGAATCACCCCTAAGGAATTCCGAAATGACAGCAGTTTAGCTCGGACGAATGACATCAGCATAACGGTGGTGGCGCCGCTACTCTGTGTCAGCGTCGTAAGGGCAAAACCTAAACCAAGGGCTCGCAATGGACTCTTAGTCATGTCCCCGAGACTGGACCGCAGACGATTCCCCCCAAATATCTGCAAGCCCTCCGACGCAATCTTCATCCCATAAAGAAAGATGGCAAGCCCGCCCGCTAAACTCAAAATCAGCATCGTTGCCCAGTTCGAATCCTGTGCAACAAATTCTAAACGGGTAAAAGCGATTTCCCCAGACGGCTCCCCCCCCCGAAAAAACAAGACATCATATCTGCCGGCCTTGTCTCCCGGTAACAGTTGAAAACGAGCTATTCCCGAGGCGTCCGTCACGGCGGTCGTCGGATACAAGCGCATCGGTTGGGTGACGCCCTCTGGTTCGCGGATTACGACAGGGGATAATGTCACACCCGCCAGTGGCTGCCCCTCTTCGTCCGTAACCTTCAGCACCACCGTCTGCGTCGTTCCTACTTTGCCAAACTTCACCTGATTGCGTGCGGCTTTGACCTCATCAGTCGACAGCGCAGCCAGCCGAAACTCGCGGGCAACCGGTCTCGTGGTCGCCATCAGTTGTTCACTTGTTCGAGTGGTAAGCGTTTCCTCCTGATGTAGGGGCGGAGATGTGTTTTCTGGCTGAGCGACCAAAAGATTTGCCGGCCAGATCAAGCAAAGAAACAGCGCAGTCTGTCCCACCCACCAGATAAACCACTTGTAAGACTTGTAACGTCGTTTTCCGTGCAATGCACCTCTACTCCAACAAAAAACTCTCTTCGTATAAACGCATTAGGCTTGGCAAAAAGCTACGCTGGGTCAATGACAAAACCACATCAAACGTTGTTGATCCAATTACATGCAAGCGTGAGGGGGGCGCATTCGCAAAAAGCGTTTGAATTCGACCACCTTTTCTTAGAGAACGTGCCCTCGACAATGCAAAAGCTGTTTGCTATCTTGACAACGATGCGCCCGAAGCAGTGGACGAAGAATCTGCTGCTTTTTGCTGGTCTCATTTTCTCGCACAATCTAACGGACACCGCTCGCGGGCTACGCGCCGTTGCTGCCTTTGTCGTGTTTTGCCTCCTCTCAGGCGTGGTTTATTTCATTAACGACATCAAAGATCTCGAAAGTGATCGCAACCATCCCTTAAAACGCCAACGTCCCATCGCAAGCGGTGAACTCGGGGTCACAACGGCAATTGTTGTAGCGGGGCTCTTGGCTGCGGTCGGCCTGGCTTGGGCTTTCACGCTGAATTTTAAGTTCGCCGCGATCACATCCGTCTACTTTCTCCTGATGATTGCTTACTCGTTCTTCTTGAAGCACTTGGTGATTCTCGACCTCATGGTGGTGGCCATGGGATTTGTGATTCGCTCTATCGCGGGAATCTACGCAATTGAAAACCCGGGCGAGCACATCCCCATCACACCGTGGTTTATTACCTGTGTGCTTTTCTTAGCCCTGTTTCTGGCAATTTGCAAGCGGCGCCACGAGCTTATTTTGCTTGCTGGCAAAGCCACTTCGCATCGCCCTGTGCTTGAACACTACTCCCCTGCGTTCCTTGATCAAATGGTCAGCGTTGTCACCACGGCTACTGTTATGAGCTACGCACTCTACGTGACTTCAGGCGTGAAGAAAGAAAGCGTGCACCACCATGAACACATGATATGGACGCTTCCTTTTGTCCTGTATGGGATTTTCCGCTATCTATACCTTGTTTACCGACGCGATGAGGGCGGTGCCCCGGAGGCTCTTCTCTTGAAAGATCCCGGCCTCATAGCAACTGTAATTCTGTGGCTGGTCTCCATTTTATGGGTGTTTTACCTTTAATCAGAAGCCGAGCGATCGCCACCACAGTGTTGGGTGTAACACCCCGGTTGGTGACTGCATCATTTCCTGAGCATCATTTGACGTCGCCATCGCTTCCCATTCAAACGTTTGATCAGGCTGCAGAGGTGGGGTGGGTGGAGCAGCTCTTCTCATACTCTACGTGGGGAGTGCTTATCGTAGCCAGCGTTCTCCTCCTCTACGTGATCTGGCATGTGCGTCGGACTCTGGAAGAACAGAAGCTGCGGGAGGAAATCGCCGCAGCAGAGTTTGAGGCGCGTATGTTGGCCCTGCTGGGCAATACGTCCGGCCAGACCAGAACGGGTGAGCCCCCGCCTTCCCCTTCTGTTCCCCAAGTACCCGCAGAGCTGCAAAGCGGCCACACCGCCCACTCAACTATGCAAGTTACCAATGAAATCAGTCTTGCGCCTCCGGTGGAGGAAAGCTGCCGAGCAGTTCTTCAGCAACTTCGTACTGCTGGCCTTCTGAAAGAAATAGAATCGCATGTCGCCTTACATGGAAACCCGAGAGCTGCGGCCGTCCTGAAAATGCAGGATGGTCGCCGCTTTCTCCTTGTTCCCTATTACGAAACAGAGATCTTCACAGAGCAGAATCTGCGCAGGTATGATGCGATTCTGTTTGTCGGCCGATCCGGTAAGGGGGTTCTCGTTCGCTCGCTTGAGGATGTTCTGAGTGAGGTTTTTGGGAAGTAGAACTCCCAACACGCAAAAGAGAACTCATTTAGCCCTATTTTCTCGGGAATATCTCTGCACTCGCAGACTAATCCACATCTGACCACGATGGTGTTGATTGCGATTCATTCGAAAGACTGGGCCAGAAGAAACTCGTGAGAACACTCGTTCGATACCTGTCATCGATTCGACTTGGCATCGTTCTCATTGTTTTGGTCACCCTTGCCTGCGTCTACGGTTCTCTACTTGCGGCATCGCCCAATGCAGGGGTGGATCATGCAATGGCAAAGGTATTCCATACGCCGTGGTTTTTGTTCTTGTTGGGTTTGTTGGCACTTAATCTCATCCTGTGTTCTTGGGAAAAATCTGTCATTGCGCTCACCCTGTATTGGCGGCGCCACTTTCTTCGTAGTCCCTCGCTCTTTGAAAAATTGCCTTACGCAGCCGAAATCACAGGTACGCCACCCACCGCCGACATCACAGAAACTTTACAACGGAAGTTTACTGTGGTCCGGCAGGACGGGAACGCGTGGTACGCGCAAAAAGGGTTACTCAGTCGTTGTGGAGCTACTATCATTCACATCGGGCTCCTCTGGGTGATGGCCGCTGGTTTGTTTCGAATCTATGCGGACGACTTCGGGTGGGGAGTTTATGACGCAACAATTATCCTCCCTGAGGGCAAGACCACAGACGTGTACTACTCTCGGATCGATCGCCTCAAGAAACCTGTTGAAGGAAATCTGCGAGCCCGCCCTTTGCCATTCAACATTCGCGCGCTTGACTTCCGCGCAGAGTACTATCCCAACAGTTCGGTCGCAAAAAGTTTCTCGTCGTTGGTGGAGGTTTCTGACGGTCGCAATTCTGAAATTGCTGAGATATCTATGGCCCATCCGCTCGTCTATGGCGGATTCAAAATCACCCAGAATAGTTTTTCGGAAAATCCCCAGGTAGTCCGGGGCAAATTCTCTATTACGGACCGCGAAACGGGCCAAACGTACGTACTCGACGTCTCTCCGAACGATCCAGTGCGCATTCCTATGGCTGGTGAGGACAATACGTTTTTCCAAGCGAGCGCCATCGAGGGTGAAATCGCCTACAAGATTTTTGACCTGAGAGGAAACCACGTTTTGCAGGAAGGCAGAGTGGAGCAAAATCCTGCCTCCATGACATTAGAAGATATTGAAAGAACCCTCTCCCACAGCCGCTACGCACTCGTGATCCCAGCTCTCTTTCCCAATTTTCGGATCGGGTCTGATGGACTTCCGACAACCGAGAACGAGCATTTTGAGAACCCAGCCATCCTAGCAATGTTTTACAAGAACGGAAAGCCGAACGGTTCACTTTGGCTGTTCCTCCATGAAGCGGCCCAAAGCGTCATGGGACAGCCCCATCCTGAGATTGAGGCCTATTTTAGGGCTTATCGCAAGCGGGGCGGCACCGCTTCCAGCTCGACTCTTTTCGACTACGAAGTCTTGGTCGAGTTGCGGCAACGCTTCCCACCGAAATTGCTTGGCAAGTTCTGGATTCAGCCGGGAACAGTCTTCGAAATCCCTGATGTGGATCCGAAGATTCTCTCCGCTCCCAACGTGAGCTCAATGCCAAGAGCCGCACACTCCTCCAGTCTGGTGACCACCACCTCACTGGCCCAAGCCGATCCGCTGAAAAGTGCGTCAGCCGAGACAACTGGGAGCGAAAGTACGTTTCGGTCGCTCAGCGATGGAACAACCACTCCGTCGAAAATTTTTAGCCACCTCAATGATGAAACTACACGCTCCATCTCCGGGCAGGCTGTGGAAGCCTCTGCGACCACATCGCAGCCGATGCGATTTGAGGTGAGTTATCAGGGGACCACTTCAGGACATGTAACCTACCTTGGCATGATCAAGGATCCGGCTATCCCGTGGATTTATGTGGGCTGCTTGATCATTCTGGTAGGAACGATGGTCGCCTTTTTCATCACGTATCGTGAAGTGTGGATCTGGCGGGATGAATCGTCGGGGAAGACCTATGTAGGGATGGCTATTCGGCGAAGGGGACTCCCCTATCGCCCCGGCGAATTTGCTGATTTGGTCCAAAGATTGTCAGCCACCCTCCAGCCTTCGCTCGAATCCTCAGACGTGCCATCTTCGGAGACCCGCAACAAATGCTTATGACCAATCAAACACCCCATGTCCAAGATCGGCCCAGTGCGGTAGGGCTTCGGGTGCTCAGTGTGGAACCCAATTCGCTGGGCCAGCGCTTTGGCATCGAGCCCAACGACTCTCTGATCGCGATCAATGGTCATCCAGTTCATGACGTGCTGGATTATTGGTTCTATAGCTCGGCGCGTCGAATTCGCGTTGAGTGGATTTCTCATCGCACGGGCACGCGGCAATCTCGTACTGCACTCAAAACTTACGAGGAGCGTTTAGGGCTGGAAGTGGAGCCTTTTGAGATTCGTCGGTGCAATAACGCGTGTATCTTCTGCTTTGTTCACCAACTCCCGAAAGGGCTTCGGTCGGAGCTTTACGTAAAGGATGAGGATTTTCGTCTTTCCTTCCTTTACGGAAACTACATCACGGGCACGACTTTGACCGAGGCCGACATGAAACGAATCGTCCGGCAAAAGCTCTCACCTCTTTATTTCAGCGTGCATGCGACAGATGAGAGTGTTCGGCGCCAGCTCTTGGCTAATCCCAACCCTCCCCCGATTCTTGAGCAATTGGATTACCTCACGCGTCGCGGAATCGCAATTCACACGCAGATCGTACTCTGCCCGGGCATCAATGATGGAGCGGTGCTTGAACAGACCGTCCGCGATTTGAGCCGTTTTTATCCTATGTTGGAATCCATTGCCGTTGTTCCGGTCGGGTTGACCTCACATCGACAGCGCTTGCCGAAGCTCCAGAACGTTACCCCTACATATGCGAGGGCATTCTTACGCCATTGCCGCCGAATTCAGCAGATCACCAGACAGGCCATCGGGTATCCCCTGGTTTTCCCAAGTGATGAATTCTATCTGATCGCTGGCCAAGAACCACCGTCATACGACGAATTTTCCGAAATACCGCAGATTGAGAACGGGGTTGGGATGGTGAGTCGCTTTTACTGGGGATTCTCGGAGCTACTCCACGATTTTCCAAGCGTGCTCCCCCGTCACTATCGCGTGGCTGCGATCACTACTGCAATGGGACGAAAAGTGATCCAAAAACTAATAGATGCTATGAATGAACGAATCGAAAATCTGCGCATTGAGGCGCTGACTGTCACGAATAGTCTCTTTGGGCCGGGGATCACGGTCACAGGGTTACTCCCCGGTCGTGATTTCCTCTCAGCAATCCAAGAATCGCCCAACTTCGACCTATATTTGATTCCGGAGAATGCGCTTCGGCCTTGGGATCAACGTTTTCTGGATGACATGACGTTTCAGGAGCTCGAAACCAAAGCGAACAAACCAATCCGCGTTGGCGGATCAACTGCAGCCACATTCGCACACGCTGCATTAGCGGATTTCAGTCCTTATTAGCACTGTCGATTGTTTTTCGTAGCCGCGAGGGGAGAATTCCAAGCTGAGCACGGTATTTTGCCACAGTCCGTCGAGCAATGTTGATTCCACGTTTTCGCAGAATCGCTACAATGGCTTGATCGCTCAGCGGGTTTGCTGGATCTTCCGACTCCACGAGTTCTTTGATTAGCTGGCGCACCGTTTCGTTGCTGAGTTCTTCGCCCGAGTCCTGTTGGACCCCGCGTGTAAAGAAATACTTAAGTTCAAAAAGTCCGCGCGGCGTCTCCACATACTTCCCGCTCGTAACTCGCGCAATCGTGGATTCGTGCATACCCACCTCATCCGCAATTTGTCGCAACGTGAGGGGTTTTAGCGCTGAGACGCCGTGCTCCAAGAACCCACGCTGGTGCTCCATGATGGCCTGCGTTACCCGCAAAAGAGTCGCTTTACGGCGCTCGAGATTCTTGAGCAGCCAAACAGCTGCCTTAAATTTCTCTAAGGCGAATTTGCGCTCTTCTTCTGAGAAAGCGTCCTTACTCTGCAGGAGCGCACGATAATATCCATTGAGGCGAAGGCCGGAGAGGCGCCCCTCGTTCACAAAAATGTAATAGTCATCGTCTAATTTTTTCACGATTACATCAGGTTCCACATATGGAACGGTGTCCTGCTGGACGCGCGATCCCGGTTTTGGATCCAACGAAGATATCAGATTCACCACCTGTGCAACACGGTCGTCGGACACGCCTAACTTTTGAGCCAGTGTCCGGATGCGCTTGTTTTTGACGAAATTCAGGTGTTTGCGAACAATCTCATAGGCAAGTGGGTCTTTCACTTTGCGATTGCGGAGCTGTATTTCTAAGCATTCTTCAAGGGAGCGCGCTGCTACACCGGGTGGGTCGAAGCTCTGAATCAGCTTAAGAACCTTTTCAACGTCTTGGGGCTTGCACCCTAAATCCGCTGCAATCTCCTCGATGGGAACACGCAAATATCCATCGCTGTCGAGATTTCCAATAATGTACTCGCCAATCCGCCGCTCAGCGTCGGTCGCGACAGACATTTGCAGTTGCCACTTCAACTGCTGACGAAGATCCGGACGCGCCGCCACATAATCCTCGAGATCATGCTCCTCTTCGTCGGAAGACCGGGCATAGTAGACGGGGCTATCCGCCCCATCATAACATTCATCCCAATTCACATCCACATCGTCAAAATGGGCGACCTCTGCTTCCCCTGGCAGCTCAACGCCCTCTTCTTTATCCTCGTCCCCCAATGGCAGCCCTGAAGAATCATCTGCTACGACGCTCGGATCGGGTAAGGGCTCCTCGGCCCCCTCAGAACTTTTATCGTCCACTTCGACCTCTGCCGAGCCGCTTTCCAGTCCCGCAGCCAAATCCTCTTCAACTGACGCTTGATCATCCTCCACATCCTCAGCAATCTCGAGAAACGGATTTTGCTCAATCTCCTGAAGCGCCATTTGCTCGAGCTCCAACGCCGGCATTTGCAGCAATTGCAACGATTGCTGCATGAGCGGAGTCATGGCTAACTTCTGGGTTTGCTTTTGAACTTGTTGGATTGTGATTGCCATAGCGTTCCGTTTCTCTTATGTATCGAGTTCAACCATATGCGAAAGCTCAATCACGAGTCAAGCGGGGAAGGACTTAGATTCAATTGGCGAATGAAAAGCGTGTATAGCGTTGAAACAATATGAGTTATGCAGCTACAGCTCACATGGTAGTTGAAACATCAAAATGCCTTTTACGATTCATTTAAGCAAAACGTATGCCAATCGATTGCTTTAGCGTAACTTTTAAAGAATGGACGGTGGGAGCTCGGGCGAATATGCAGACTCGCTTTATGCGACGGACTCTCCTCATTATCGTGGGCCTGACAATCCTGCAGGCCCTCTTGCTTGTCGCCTACGCGCACTACGAAGCTGAAGTTTTAGCTTCAGAAAGTGACCGTCTCACCGATCGTCAGCTCTACTCGCGTGCTCGTGAGAACGCCGAACGCGCCCTTGCCCTGAATCCAAATCATGGTTACGCTCGTTACTATTTGGGTTACCTCGAGCTGCTCCAAGAACGTTATCCAGAAGCAATAAACGTGTTCCAGTCCGCGATACCTCTGATGCCGCATCTTCCTGCTCTATTAAAGATGCTTGCCCAAGGCTACTTTTTCTCTGGGGACTATGCACGCGCTACCCAAACACTTGATCGCTATCTGCGGATGGATCCAGCGCCTCGCGCTGGCCCAGACCTCATATTCCGAATGTGGGCTCAAGCCCTATGCTATTCGCAGGAGTTTGGTCGCGCCTCAATCGCTCTGGCAAAAGCGGAAGCCTATCAGAAATTCCGTACAGAGCTTCTTCAGACTCGCGTCCTGAACTCGATTCTTCTCGATCAAATCCCGATGGCGGACTACTACTATCGGATGTTTAAGTTTTTTGCACCGACCCACCGCATGGATCCGGGGCCTCTCTTTGCGAACGCTCTTGCAGCCGGGAAATTACAGAGTTTGACGCGCTTTTTGGAATTGAACCGGATGCGTGGTGAGCTGGACGGCTCAACAGAGAAGATCCTTGCTCTCGCTTATGCTAAGCAGGGGCGACTGGATTTAGCAATTGCCACACTCAAGCGCGCAATGGGCTTTGTGCCAAACGATGCCGAAATTCCCTTGTTCCTTGGCGACATTTACTACCAGCAGGGGGACCACAAATCAGCGGAGGGTTATTACCGCTTGCATCTACAATTGGCACCAGAAAGCCGGTTCAAGAAAGAGATCCAGCAGAAATTCCCAGCTCTCCGATAAAACTGCTCGCTAGCGATTCTTCCTTACTCAGCGCTATGAAGCGGGAAATGCGCCACCAGTTCGCGGACCTCGGAACGAATTCGTGATTTCAACGCTTCGTTCTGAGGCTCTTTGAGAATTGCGATAATCCAAGCCGCAATCCTGCGCATTTCGTCCACACCCATTCCACGGGTCGTAAGGGCAGGGGTTCCAATTCGGATGCCGCTTGTTTCGGCCGGTTTCCGTTCGTCAAAGGGAATCATGTTTTTGTTCACGGTGATTCCGGCTTCATCAAGTGCGCTCTCAGCAAGTTTCCCCGTGATCCCAAGAGGTGAGACATCCACGAGCAGCAAGTGGCAATCGGTGCCGCCACTCACCAGACGAAGCCCGCCCCGAACCAACTCCTCTCCCAGCACCTTTGCATTCTCCACAACGCGCTGGGCGTAGCGTTTGAAGCTTGGCTTCAGCGCTTCACCAAAGCACACCGCTTTCGCTGCGATGACGTGCATCAGAGGCCCACCTTGCACACCGGGGAAGACCCACTTATCAATCGCTTTGGCAAACTCTGCTTTGCACAAAATTATGCCACCGCGTGGCCCGCGTAGCGTCTTGTGGGTTGTTGTGGTTACGATATCAGCGTATGGGACGGGAGAGCCGTACACACCTGCGGCAACGAGCCCTGAATAATGGGCCATGTCCGTCAGGAAAATTGCGCCCACCTCTTTTGCGACTTCCGCAAAACGAGCAAAATCGATTTGGCGAGGATAGGCACTTGCACCAGCAATGATCATGCGCGGCTTGTACTCCCGCGCAGCACGCGCCATTTGGTCGTAGTCAATCGTCTCGGTGTCCCTTCGAACCCCATAAGAGACCACGTTAAAAAAGATACCTGAGAAGTTGACCTTGGAGCCGTGGGTGAGATGACCACCGTGGGCCAAGTCCATTCCCAGGATCGTATCACCGGGCTTTAATTGGGAGAAGTAAGCTGCCATGTTGGCCTGAGCTCCCGAATGCGGCTGCACATTTGCGTGATCCGCACCGAAAAGCTTTTTGGCCCGCTCGATCGCCAGCGACTCAGCGACGTCTACATTCACACATCCGCCGTAGTAGCGCTTTCCGGGAAGCCCTTCCGCATATTTGTTCGTGAGCACACTCCCTTGTGCCTCGAGAACCGCACGGCTCACGAAGTTCTCGCTCGCGATCATCTCAAGCGTCCCTGACTGGCGGGCTTCTTCCGCTTGAATCGCAGCAAAAACCTCGGGGTCACTTTCACGCAGAGTAAGGCCGGAACTAGTAACTGATAAATTAGTCATTCGTTACTCCTTAGTTGCATCAATGAGGGTCAGACACCTACAGTTCTTTCCGCAGGGCTGCGGCAATTTCTTCAATCTTCTCAATCCGTCGTCGATGACGATCGCCTTCAAAGTCAGTCGCAAGCCATTTTTCGACGATCGCCACATTGACCTTCGGGTCCTGCTCTCGGGCACGAAGCGCAAGACAATTCGTGTCGTTGTGGCGCCGGGACATTTCGGCCGTCCACACGTCAACGGCAAGGGCACATCGCACACCGGGAATCCGATTCGCGACGATACTCATGCCCACACCGCTGCCACAGACAAGAATCGTGCGCTCCACTTGACCAGAAATAAGTGCCCGTAGGGCCGGGGACGCGTAATCCGGGTAATCCACGGACGCTTGGCCATCTGCGCCAAAATCAAGCACCTCATGGCCTAATTGTTTTAGGATGGGCAGCAAATGTTCCCGCATCGGCGCCCCCGCATGATCGTTAGAAAAAGCAATCCGCATTTCGTGTTTTTCGCCCTTTGTCAGTCGTCTTGTTTTACCCCTACCACCTTTAGCGTCGACCTAATCAAGAACGCTCTTTCCTTGTTTCCTTCCGCCCTTGTTGAACCGATTCGTCCGCTTACGTCCAGCATGGTGGGTTGGGGTGGGGCGATCACCGGCGCCGACCTGAGGCGCACCTGCCGCAATTTCGTTCAATTTCACCCAGACCTCATTTGCCACAATCAGAAACAGCGTCACCAAGAGACCAAGCCACATGGTTTGCACTGGGAGCCGATAGCGACCAAACTCAGTAAACTGTACCAACGCATGAATCAACATGTGGTAGAAAATTGTCCCAAAGCACAGTGTCGCCGCGATTACAGCTCGGATGTCGCGTCGCTTCAGGTAGAGCACGCCTATGAAGAGCAGCGTCAGCACCCATGGGATCTTCAATGATGTTGAAGGCCTATTCCACAACAGCCTATCTAAGGGACGGTACAGCCCATCCCACATGAGGGGAAGAGAGCGCATGAATTTGCCAATTTCCGTCATTGGGGGAACTTGCATTCCCGGTGGTATTTCAGCCATTTCGTCCACCACGTACCGGCTTGGTTCAGCCCAGAGCATTTGCCACGCGTAGTAAACGTGTTGCAAATACTCACGCCAGAAACGCTTTAAGAGGTAGCTATTCAACTCCCGAAACTGCAGAGAGAGCTCCCATCCCTTAAGACCGGTTGCCGAAGTCAACTCGTCATCGATTGCGTCATAGAGGTTGATCCAATTCCCGCCGTTTTTTGTGCGGGCAGCAACATAGATGTCGCGTATCTTTGCAAACTTATCGGGGGCGTGTTCCATCCAAGCCCCCGTGTGGTTAGTCATCGAAGCCCCAAGCTGAAGAGAAATGGCAAAATTACCTGTCTGGCGATAGATGACCCAGGCCCATCCCCAGAGTCCAAGTTGGACGATAAGCAACATAACCGCGTTCCAACCAACGATTCGACGCCACTGTGCCCGATGTTCCTTCCGCAGCCACTCGAGGATCACGCCTCCGACCGCAAAACACATGGGTAGTAGCTGGAAGGATGGCCGTACAAGAATGGTAATGCAGCCGAGTACACCGACGAGGACTGCTTGCCACCACACCTTTCGTTCGGAGGCAATTACGTACGCCGCCAAAAACCACACGGCAAGAATCGCACTCAGACATTCCGTCAAGGGAACCGCTTGGAGCTCGAGCGTGTAGCGATCGGCAAGAAACGCTGCAGCCCCTAAGGCGGCAATCCAAGTCTTTCCAGAGATGCGGTAGTAGACCACATAAAGGCCAACCGGCATGGTTGCCCCTAAGAGAAATTGAGCTGAAATCACGGCGTCCCAGTTCTTGTCCCCCGCAAGCGAAAACACCGCGGCCAAGAAAGCGGGATACCCCGGCGTGCGAAACGTGAATCGCTCGTGGTACCAATTCCCAGCCAAGATGGCCTTTGCCAACTCCCAATATCCCCAAGAATCTGGAAATACGTTTGGCCGGGCGTGCAGGCGGAGCATGATCTCGAAGGGAATAACAACCAACAGAAGCAGGCACAAAGGCCAATGTTGGCGCACCTGTTTCATGAACCAAGTCCGAGCTGAAGAGGTGAGTGCTGAAGTCGTCATTATCTCGTCCGGGTCCTATTTCCTCGCTGTGATTTCGCTCGGGAATGGTGCTTGGGCATGTCTGTGGCTCCTTTTAACCCAGCATCGCTGACGGTGTTTTTTCCAAACAAGTCTCGGGCCCACAGCCACATGTCAGATATGACGCAGAGAACCCCAAACCCGAGAAATGAAAACCAGAGGGGTTGAACAGGAAGACGATACCGCCCGAACTCCGTGAATTGCACTGCAATGTGCACCAAGACGTGGTAAAGCACGGCAAGCGGAATAACAACCGCGACCAGCACCCCTAAAGGCTCCGATCGCCTACGGCCAAATAGATACGCAGAGAGTCCTAAGAGCAAATACGGGATGACCAGTAACAGGACGCGATTATTCCATAGGAATTTTTCAATCGGCCAGTAAAGCATCCGAAGCGCGCGCTGCTCGACTATGAATCGGAATAATCGCGTCGCTTCAAATCGCCCAGTGCCCGAGCCGTCGGGATCAGTCCAATCTGTAATGTATCGGGAGTCCTCGGTCCACATTCTAACCCATGCTTGGCGCACCTGCTCAAAGTAACGTGTGAGATGCCGCGGAAGGAGAAATTTGTTTATCTCGTGGAACTTCAACGAAAGTTGCCATTTGGTGAGCCCCGTTGCTTCGCAAATCTTCCACGCAGACTGGTCGAAAAGGTTGATATGGTTTCCATTCCGGGCGTTACGCTCGGCAACATAGATGTCGCGGATCTTTGCAAATTCGTCCGGCGCATCTTCCATAAACGCGCCAGTATGGTTCGTCATGGAAGCCCCAAGCTGGACTGACAATGCAAAGACCCCAATATGTCGGTAAACGTTCCACGCCCATGCCCAGAGGGGCAGTTGAAACGCCAAGAGGAATATCAGACTCCACTGGGCAACAGTCTTCCATTTCTCTCGTAAATCAGAGTAGCATACGGTCAGGCCTCCAATCAAAACAGGCATTGCGTAGAAGAGCAGTTGAAAGGAGGGGCGAACAAGAACACAAACAGCCGCGACTACGCCGGCAAGCACAGCTGCCGCCAGACGTAGTGAACGAAATCCGTAAACAAATACAGTAAGCGCCAAGAGGACAGTAAAAGCGGACAAAAACTCTGTCAGCGGTACGGTCGGCAGAGCCAAACTATAGCGGTCGAGGAAATACGCCCCCGCACCCACTGCAGCTAATGCAGGCCGACGCGCTAAAGGTAGGAACAGAAAGTACAACAAGACTGGGATACAGGCCGCCAACGCGTACTGAATCCACATGACTGCGTACCAGTTCTTCCAACCAAAACAAGTGAAGATAATAAGTAAAAACGCGGGGTATCCTGGAGTTCGGAAAGCAAAGCCTGGATCCGGCCACTCCCCTTTCACGAGCGCCTCGGCGAGCAGCACATAGCTTCCAGTATCCGGGAAAATGTTGGGAGACGCGTTCGCCGCAAAGAGCACGTGCCATGCCACGCTTACCAACACGAGAATAACAAGGGAGAGGTGTTTCCGGAGTCCCAGAAAGATGCGAGCAGCAAAAATGTGCCACCCATCCCTTGGCAGAATCATTCTCCAGAAACCTTGACGTGGCATCGAACCAGCTCGTTCCACTGAATCACGTTTGGCACAGCGTCGGACGTTTGAGAGCCCTGTCTTGCGTCATTTTCAAACACAACACCTTATTTCGCGAGTTACAAGATGTGAGTATACGAAGCGGTAAACAGCTCCCCAGCAGGGATACGCTCCTCACGGGTCAGTTTATCCAACCATTTCTTCATCACGGCCGTTGTTTGTGCTGTTGAGGATTCCGAGAGAATCTCCTCCGCCAAAAGTTTTGCCTCAGATAGAGAGACAGCTCGGATCACCTGTTTGACAGCCGGGACGTTTACTGAGCTCATCGAAAGCTCCTGAACGCCCATTCCCACGAACAGCAAGGCCATCATTGGATCCGCCGCGGTCTCCCCACAGACAGAGACACGAATCCCCGCATCCTCGGCCGCCGAAACCGTCATCTTTAAAAGCCGCAAAATAGCTGGATGAAGTGGCTGATAGAGATAGGCCACCAGCTCGTTGCCGCGATCAACTGCAAGCGTGTACTGGATGAGGTCGTTGGTGCCAATCGAGAAAAAGTCGCATTCGCGTGCCAAGATATCAGCCGTAACTGCAGCCGAAGGGATTTCGATCATCGCCCCAAGTGGAATCTGTGGGTCAAAAGGAATGTTCTCAGCAGCGAGCTCAGCTTTGACCTCCTCAAGATGCCTTCGCACAGCTCGCATCTCCTCAATGCCCGAGACCATTGGGATGAGAATTTGAGCGTTCCCCAGTGAGCTCGCCCGGCAAATTGCGCGGAGTTGCGTACGGAACAAATTTGGATTTTGGAGGCAGATTCGAATGGCCCGCTGCCCCATGAACGGATTGAGCTCACGCTGGTGCTGCACAACCGACGCAAGCTTGTCTCCCCCTAAATCAAGCGTCCGAAAGACCACGGTCTCGGGGTAGACCCCTTCTGCAACCTGTCGGTATAATGTGTATTGTTCCTCTTCGGTAGGTGGAGACTCACGATTCAGAAACACGAATTCGGTACGAAACAGTCCGACTCCCTTGGCCCCATGGAGAATAACGTGCGGCACCTCATTGGGAAACTCGAGGTTCGCTCGCAAGACGACCGAGTAGCCGTCCACCGTTTCACACGGCAACTCACGCAGCTTTTCGAGTTGCTGTTCGAGTTCAATAAACTCGCCTTGCCGGCGACTGTAATGGAGAAAAGTCTCTTGCGACGGATACAGGATCACCTTGCCAGCGAGGCCATCGACAATAATCGGCGCACCATCCTGAACCGCACTGGTAATACCGTGCAAGCCTACAACTGCAGGTATTTCGATCGCCTTGGCCATAATAGCTGTGTGCGAGGTGGCCCCGCCGCGCTCAAGCGCAAGAGCAATCACGTTCTCCCTCAAAAGGTTGGCAGCCTGACTTGGGGCAAGATCATGAGCGACGAGAACCGTCTCTGGGCCGAAATGGACGCGCGTGGTCAGCGGCTGCTCCTTGAGATTGGCTAATACCCGGTGGGCTGCATCGCGGAAATCACTATCACGACCATGAAAAAAGGGATCGTCGAAAGCAGCCAAGGATTCGAGAAACCGTTCCACTCGACGAGCAAAGAGGTAATCTGCGTTCTTTTGCTCATTCCGGATGTCAGCGACTGTAGCATCGATTAGTTCCTGATCGCATAGGAACATCAGCTGAGCGGTGTAGATTTCGGCATGACTGGGGTGCAAAGCAGCCGCCACGTGGGAACGAATCTTTTCAATTTGGGCACGAGATTCTTCCACCGCTCTTAGGAAGCGAGCCACCTCGTTTTCTACTTCTTCAGGCGGGATCTCGCGTTGTTCGGCGCGGACAGGGCCGAGATGCGCACATAGGGCAACCCGCCCGATCGCAATGCCCGGCGAAACCGCAATTCCTTGGAAGATTTTTTCTTCAGGTGTCATGCGATGCTTTTCTGTAGACGTGCCGATTCGTCTGAGTCAATAGCTCAACTTGGTACCAGCGTACCATGCGAAAGACGAAGATGAACGATCGGTTTGATTAGGAGCCTTGCATCATGACCACAGTGCGAGACGCTTTGGGTCTTATTGAAACTCGTGGATATGTGGGTCTTATCGCCGCCACGGACGCCGCCGCAAAGGCCGCCGAGGTCCGCGTGGTTGCCCGCCAAAAGGCAGACGGAGGTCTCGTCACGATATTCCTCCACGGCGACGTAGCGTCGGTCAAGGCCGCTGTCGATGCGGGGGCTGCTGCTGCACGACGTGTTGGTGAGCTGATTTCAGCCCATGTAATTCCACGCCCAGCTGAGGGAATTGATGCGTTGGAAGGTCCTATTTTCGATAACCAAAAATCTGAAGCCCGGAAGAATAAGAAATAACCGGACAGATCTTGCAGCATCTTGCATAGAGACATAAGCCATTCAACGTGGATCGCTCAAGTGACTGAACCGTTGTCTATACCCCAAGAAGAGATTCGACGCCTTGGCATAGTTGCTGGCCAAGGCGATTTTCCCATACTCATGGCTCGCGCCGCCCGCGGTGCAGGTGTCGAGGTGGTTGTAATTGGGATTCGAGGGATGGCTAATCCCGGGCTCGAAGCAATTGCCAATGAGATGCACTGGGTTGAGCTTGGCCAAGTCCAACACACCATCGAGCTATTGCGGGCAGCCAATGTGCGGCACGTCGCACTGGTTGGCAAGGTGCCCCATCTCTCCATCTTGCAGTATCGACATTTCGACTTGCGCGCGATGAAACTTCTTGCCCGTGCAGTCAACCGGAAGGCTGACACATTACTTCAGACTATCACTGATGAGCTTGCGCAGGAGGGGATTCAGGTGGTGGACTCCTCCCTCTTCTTGCGTGGACTCATGCCGGAGGCAGGACTTCTTACGCCTCGTCGCCCTCCCTCTGAACGTGAAACACAGGATATCGAATTCGGGTATCCCATTGCGAAAGCAATCGCCGGACAAGACGTTGGTCAAACAATTGTCGTAAAAGAGAAAATGGTTGTGGCCGTCGAAGCCGCTGAAGGCACCGACGAGTGCATTCGCAGAGCCGCATCCCTCGCTGGTGCAGGATGTGTCGTCGTAAAGGTAAGCAAGCCCAATCAGGACTTCCGATTCGATATCCCGGTCATCGG
Organism: Candidatus Sumerlaea chitinivorans; assembly: GCA_003290465.1. Taxonomy (GTDB): domain Bacteria; phylum Sumerlaeota; class Sumerlaeia; order Sumerlaeales; family Sumerlaeaceae; genus Sumerlaea; species Sumerlaea chitinivorans. The sequence goes on along the minus strand of CP030759.1, from coordinate 873,885 downwards.
GCGCCAGACGATCGCAACCATGGCGGAGTGCGGCTGTAGCGCACTGGCTGTGTCGGCAAAAGAGTGTCTAATCTTCGATAAGGACGAGGTTTTACGCGAGGCAGAGCGTCAAAACATTGCGATTATTGCAAGATAGTGTTGACAGCTGTTCGCTCTCGAAAATAGACGATCCTCAATAACGGTAAATAGATTTCGGTTCGTAAAAATGGCGACGTAGCCAAGTGGTAAGGCGGAGGTCTGCAAAACCTCTATTCAGCGGTTCGAATCCGCTCGTCGCCTCCATTTTTTTTGTTGGCTTCCTGATCGAAGAATGCCCCTCTGTGCTCTGGGAATTTCGTTCTTTCAATTGGAGTGTGTAAAGATTTCAGAATGAGACGGCGAAACGTGTGCAAGAATGAGTCCGAGAACACGACCCCATAAGGCAAATGCAGAGATACTAAACCGGTTAGCGGCTTTTGGTGGCTTACTCTCGAAAAAGCAACGCCTGTACGCCGAACTCCACCACCAGCAGGGATTAAGCCTTGCTGAAATTGCACGCCGTTACGGGGTAAGCCGTCAGGCGGTGTTATGCACAATCCAGCATGCAGAGGTGAGATTGCAGCAAATTGCCGACTACGTCCAGCTCAACCGTACCTTGGTTGGGGAAACCACCTCGGGGAGCAGAGAGAACGTAGTCATGCGGCTCCGACAGCTCCGAGAGAGAATTGCTCACCAAGGTATCATTTACTCGACCGATTGGATCGTACGAGAGCTCGACGAGGCAATCGCTGCACTCGAACAGTGACTTCGTGGGCATCCGGAGGCCCAAATACAAAATCAGAAGCCGTAAAGCCGGATTCCCGTTGTCAGTCGAGCGGAACCTACTGTTCCCCTTCAGAGGTCAGAGTTTGACGAGGCGGCCCTGCACTGGCACCTCTTTCATGGCATTCCGGGTGTCTACGACAAGGCGAGCACATTGCCCAACGAGCTTATAATCCAGTGCCGCATGGTTCGTGACAATGATCACGCAGTCGGCGGCCTTCAGATTTGCTTCATTCAGAGGGACTGAGGTCAGCGAGTGATCCCCCTCTCGGAGTTCTGGGACATAGGGGTCATGGTAGCTCACCGTCGCTTTCAGATCCGTCAGCAGTCCAATGATATCGAGTGCGGGGCTCTCACGCACATCGGAAACGTTTGGTTTATACGCAACTCCCAGAATTAGGATTTTGCTCCCGTGCACGGGCTTTTTGTCGTCGTTCAGTGCCCTGACAACCTTGTCGACCACAAAGTGCGGCATAGAGCCATTAATCTCACTTGCGAGCTCGATGAAGCGCGCTGTGTAGTTCAACGTCTTAAGCTTCCAAGCCAAGTAGTGCGGATCAATCGGGATGCAGTGCCCGCCTAGTCCGGGTCCCGGATAGAAAGGCATAAAACCAAACGGTTTCGTTGCCGCCGCTGCAATCACTTCCCAAACGTCCAATCCAAGTTTGTCGCACATCACGGCAACTTCATTTACGAGTCCGATGTTTACGCTACGGAAAGTGTTCTCGAGGAGTTTCACCATTTCCGCACAGCGGCTGGAACTGACAGGGACGACGGTATCGAAAATCTTTGAGTAGTACTCGGCGCACCGCCGCGTGCATTCAGATGTGACGCCCCCAATGATTTTGGGTGTGTTGCGCGTCGTGAACTTCTTATTCCCGGGGTCGACACGTTCCGGCGAAAACGCGAGGAAGAAATCATGCCCTACCTTAAAGTCCGGCCGTTCAAACTTTGGTAACAGAAGTTCATCGGTTGTTCCCGGATACGTCGTGCTTTCAAGAATGATGATTTGCCCCTTATGCAAACGCGGTGCAATCTGGTCGCTCGCGCTGACAATGTAGGAAATATCCGGATCCTTCGTCTTCCGCAAGGGGGTCGGTACGCAAATGCTTACAGCGTCCAAATCGCGCACGACGTCCCAGTCGGAGGTAGCACGAAGCTTCCCAGCGGTCACGTGTAAGCGCACATCCTCTTCTGGAACGTCCTCAATGTAACTTTTCCCAGCGTTGATCGCATCGACCTTTTTGGGATCGACATCAATGCCAATGGCTTCGAAACCACTTCTTGCCATCTCGACCAAAAGAGGCAGACCAACATAACCGAGCCCGACAACACCAACTTTCATGCGCACATCGTCCCTCTGGTTTAGATTCAGCTTTCCGTTTCCCTAACTGCCTTGAAAAAACTGCCACAAGGCAAAACTCTACAACCGTAGAAAGGTTTCTTTTCTTTAGCCTCGTGCGCATTGCATGTGCGAGCGAGTTGTAAGGCAACAACAAAACATGAACCCAACAAATACGGAGTCATGCATCATGGGCGAATCAAATCTCTTTGAGGCAGTCCGGTTCAATGCGGACGGACTTGTCGGCGTTACTATTCAGGACTATCAAACGAAAGAAGTCCTCATGTTTGCGTGGATGAATCGCGAGGCGCTTGAGCGCACCCTTGTCGAGAAACGCGCATGGTACTGGAGCCGCTCCCGGCAGAAACTGTGGCTCAAAGGAGAGTCCTCAGGACACGTGCAGAAAGTGCATGAGGTACGCCTTGATTGCGATGGTGACGCAATTTTACTGCTGGTGGAGCAAGTAGGAGGGGCGTGCCACACTGGGTTCCGCTCCTGCTTCTACCGGAAAGCTACGGATTCGGGTTGGATCGAAGATGGCGAAAAAGTTTTTGATCCTTCAGCCGTTTATGAAAAATGAGGCCTGACGAGCACGCCGTCGTCCGCTCGATTTCTGGGCTGCAAATGTCGATAGGACACAGCCATGACCGTGTACGAACCTACTAAATCTGCATTTTTGGAACGAGCTCAAAGGGGAAATGTGATTCCAGTTTACCGCGAGATTCTTGCGGACATGGAAACCCCTGTGAGTGCGTTTAAGAAGGTAGGAAATCTTCCCTATAGCTTCCTGCTCGAGAGTGTGGAAGGTGGTGAAACACTCGGACGCTATAGTTTCCTGGGAACCAGTCCTCGTGCCGTGTTTCGCGCCAAGGGAAATGAAGTGGAGATCGAGTATGCACAGGGGCGCAAAGAATCCTTCCGGGATGATGTCCCCATTTTTTCTCTTCGTCGGTTAATGGCCAAGTACCGTTACGTTCCGGACCCCGCCTTGCCGCCGTTCTGCGGGGGCGCTGTTGGGTACGTTGCCTACGACGCTGTGCGAGCCTTCGAAGAAATCGGCAACCACGCCGAGGACGATTTGAACCTGCCAGACCTCTTTTTCCTCATCACGGACACTCTTTTGATCTTTGACCACGTAAAACATCGGGTCCGGATCCTTGCAAATGCCTTTATTGATGAGCGCACGTCCGCATCTGAAGCTTATGACGAGGCAGTGGCACGAATTAATGCCCTTCACGCAGCCTTAGCCCGTCCCCTCGAGATCAGCGAACAAACGCTAAACAGTGTGCCCGTTCGATTGGAATCGAATTTCACCAAGGATGGATTCGAGAATACGGTTGAACGCTGCAAGGAGTACATTCGTGCTGGGGACATCTTTCAGGTGGTGATTAGCCAACGTTTTCGGGTTCCCCTATCTTCGTCGCCCTTTGACGTTTACCGGGCCCTGCGAGCGATCAATCCATCCCCCTACATGTTTTTTCTCAACTTTGGCCAAGTCTGCTTAGCCGGCTCAAGCCCAGAAATCCTCGTAAAGCTTACCGGCTCCACGGTCCAATTACGTCCTATTGCAGGGACGCGACGGCGGGGCGAATCCAAAGAGGAAGACATAGCGCTGGAACGAGAACTTCTGGCCGACCCTAAAGAGCGAGCCGAACACATCATGCTGGTGGATCTTGGGAGGAACGATTGCGGGCGGGTGTGTGAGTACGGCAGCGTAAGAGTTGACGACCTGATGATCATCGAACGCTACTCGCACGTCATGCATATCGTCTCGAACGTTGTTGGGAAGCTCCGCCAAGGGCTGGATGCATACGACGTCTTTGCTGCGGCGTTCCCCGCGGGAACGGTGACCGGTGCCCCGAAGATCCGTGCTATGCAAATTATCGAAGAGCTTGAGCCAGTCCGAAGGGGACCTTATGCAGGAGCAGTGGGCTACTTCAGTTTCAACGGAAATCTGGATGCCTGCATCACGATTCGCACCATCGTAATGAAAGGCGGCGATGCGTTCATCCAAGCCGGCGCGGGAATCGTTGCGGATTCCATACCCGAAAATGAATTCAAAGAAACCATCAACAAGGCGAGTGCAATGATTCGTGCCATCGAATTGGCCGAACGGGGGCTGGAATAACATGATCCTTGTCATCGACAATTACGACTCGTTTACCTTCAACTTGGTTCAATATCTTGGAGAACTTGGGGCTACGCTGCACGTCGCACGAAACGATCGCATCTCCCTCCCTGAGATTCTTCAGCTCAGCCCCACACATATCGTAATTTCTCCCGGTCCCTGCACCCCCAACGAGGCTGGAATTTCGTTGGATGTGATTCGCACTTTTGGGGAGACGATACCGATCCTCGGTGTGTGTTTAGGCCATCAGGCCATTGGGCAAGCTTTTGGGGGCCGAGTAATTCGTGCGCGGGAAGTCATGCACGGAAAAACCAGTGATATCCACCACAACAATGATGTGCTCTTTCACCAGATTCCCTCACCGTTTATCGCGACGCGCTACCACTCACTTATTGTGGAACGCGAGTCGTTGCCGGAGTGCCTGCAAATCACTGCTTGGACAGAGGACGGTACGATTATGGGCCTCAAACACAAAACGCTACCCGTTTGGGGCGTTCAGTTCCACCCCGAATCGATCCTCACCGCACACGGTAAGCAGATCCTTCGAAATTTCCTGTCTCAAAAAGCTCACTAATCGCATTAGAGGCCACATGTGGCAGGAGATGAAAACGCCTCCGGTTGATCGCACGCCTCAAGCATTTCTCTAATAAAGCTTTTGGAGGCGCGCACCGGGGTAATAATGTTGGAGAATTCGTTCGAAAGAGTAGCCCTGCCGGGCCATGGACCAAGCCCCCATCTGACATAACCCAACTCCGTGTCCGTTACCGGCTCCCACAAATTCCACTCGTTGCACCCATCCCCCTGCTTTGTAGACTTGCAGGATAAACAAACCACTCCATAATCCAAATGCATTTCGTATCGGGAGTTCCTTTTCAAATACGCGTGTCCCACGCTCTCCAATCACTTGCAGGCGCCGAACGCGACCGCTTCGTCGACGTTCTTTAACAAAAATTTCCGTTACACGACCAACGCCTGCCAGCTTGGACAGCTCTTCGCCACTCAGTTCCTTCCGCCATCGAAAATACTTCTGCGCATAGCGAGGGTATACGGCATTTTGCGAATCGCAAAATGATCCGCGCAGTGGGTTCAGGATAAAGTTTGTTGCGGCTTCCTCGGACGATAGATCGGGCGCTTGCTGGTTACCAGAGCAATCCAACACAGAGCTTAGTCCTTCAATAGCAGGACTCGACCACACGTCTTCTGCACCAGCGGTCACACCACCACAAACACAATGAAAAACGGCATCCAAAACCCCGTTGCGATTTGTGAGGACGAGTCCAGCGGTCGCACGACTTGCCTCTATCAAGTTTTGATTTTCATCCTTTGCACCGCGGTAAGCCATGCAATGATTGTCCGTACAAAAATCAAAACCTTCAGCCGCGTGGCGTCGAAGATTGAGTTTGTGAATCACTTCCGATCGAATAACCACGAGTTGCGCTTTCACCGCTTCGATCGGCGCATCTCCGATCTCAGCTTGTGCAACTCCGCGCACGTAATCTTCGAGTGGTACCACATTGATGAGTTGAACCGAACTTCCCCTTAAAGAGCATTCAAACGCACCGTAGTATGGGCACCCTTTCCACTTCAGGCTGGCTTGGTGCATCGCCGTTGGGAGAATCTTGACCTCCCTACCGCGCGCGAGCTCCCTATCCCCCATCATGACGACTAACCCATTCATCCGCTGGGAAATAGTGAGCTGCGGTACAAATGGGCTGTCTAAAACTGTATTTCCGTCCACGACAACTCTCACCGCACCGACCGTTTCGACAGCCACGCTTGCTACACTCCCTAAACCAACCCCAACGAAAGACGGCGGTTGCTGAGGAAACAGCTGCTTTGAAGAGACGGCGCCACCGAATGAGAAAGGTGATGCCGGTAGGCTACTCAAAAAAAGCGCAATGAATACCCACAAGAACACTCGCCTGAGCAAGTCCTGCTTTAGGCTCTTGGCTACGCGTCCGCTCACGGCTCGCGATCTTGCCCCTCAGCTGATTCTGCATTCACCCTCTCAATAAGTTGCCTTTCGAGTGTGTCTGCCGGATGCCTCCCCGCATTTTTTAAACGCTGGGACAACGCTGCCATCTCGAGCAGCAGTGAGATGTTGCGACCTGGCTGCACTGGGATGATATACTCAGGGATTTTCACATCGTCAAAAAAGATGTGGTATCGCTCGTCGAGCCCCAGCCGCTCGTATTCTCGCGACTCGTCCCAACGCTCAAGTTGAACAACAAGGTCCACGCGTTTCTCCTCAACGACCGAGGCCACACCAAACATCATTTCCACATTCAGCAATCCCAAGCCACGAATCTCCATCATGTAGCGGATATTTTGATCGCTTCGCCCAACAATCTCATACTTTGAGAGTCGCCGAAGCCACACATAGTCATCTGCCACGAGGCGATGCCCACGCTCGACAAGCTCTAACGCGGCCTCACTTTTTCCAACCCCACTCGCACCGAGAATCAACAGTCCCATACCGTAAACATCGAGCAGTTCCCCGTGCACTCCAATCTCTGGTGCAAAAAAGCGCTCGAGAAACGCATTGAGATGACTGACAAGGCGAGTCGTCATCAGCGTAGTCCGTAATAGCGGCACACCGTACAACTCTGCTTTTTCCATGAAGTCCTTAGGAATCGGATTCGCGTTGGTGACGATAAAACACGGAATCTTGAATTGGAAAACGCGGTCTAACCGATTTTGGCGCTCCTCTTGGCCAAGACTTCGCAAGTAGGACATCTCCGTGTTGCCAATGATCTGAATACGATCATAGGCAAACACATCGTAAAAACCAGCAAATGCCAAGCCCGGTCGCGTAATCTCCGCTGTCCGAATCACGTTTTGGAGCCCCCTCTCACCAGCGACAAGTTCCAGGTCCATGTCTTGAGAACAGCTATCCAACAGTTCACGAATCGAGAGTTTCTTGTCCGCGGCCATTGCTTTTTTCCTCCGCCGTGACACGCACCACGTTTTCCACCATACGTCTATGAGGAGAACCTAAGGGCAAGTTCGTGACGTTAGGCAAGGGAATCCAAAAAGCGGAAGCCTCCTCTTCATTTAGCAAAACAGAAGGTGCGCATGGAAGGGAAAGGCGAATTAGCCACAGATGAGAAAAGACTCGATGGCGCGTTACCGAGTATCGAAAGCACCCGATATGCTGCAAGCTATACGGCTTCACCCCGTGGACAAAACTGCAAACCCATTGCTCATCCGCGACGCCATGACTCGGAAACTCGACTCTGACCATTGGCAGGCCATAAGTGCCGGCATGCCACTCTCCCTCAGGGATCCGGCGGAGTAGGAGATCTTGTCCGGCAAGATATGCCAAGGTGATAAAGTGGACATCAACCTTCGGCAACCGAAGATTCCCCCGACCAATCTCGGCAGGCCGCCCGAACTCGTACGCATCACACCACAACCGAATCTGACACTCCTCACAGTTCGGCTCATGTGGACTACACACCAACGAGCCTAATTCCATAATCGCGTAATTGTGCTCACGAACGTTTCGCACAGGAAGGAGTAGCTCAGCAAGGTCCCAAAGTCGTGACTCTCGTGTAATCTCCGAGGCAAGTTGCCGCGCAAATACCCGTTGAAGCACGCGCATCGAATTCGCTTCCACAATCGGGGCACGCACTCCGAAAGCAAAACTCGCAATTGCTCCAGCGGTATAGCGGCCAATGCCGGGAATTTGCTGCAAGTCGGCTATTGAAGGAGGGACCTTTCCCCGAAATTCAGCGCAGATCTTCTGAGCTGCGGCGTGTAGAAGCTTAGCGCGTCGGTAATATCCCAGCCCCGCCCACAGTTTCATAACGTCTTCTAACGACGCTTCTGCTAAAGAATGTACTGTCGGAAACTTCCGCATAAAACGTTCAAAATAGCGAAGAACCGTGTTCACCTGCGTCTGATGAAGCATGACTTCAGACACAAGAATTGCGTAGGGATCCGTGGTATCGCGCCACGGCAGCTTGCGCGCATGCTGCCGGTACCACGATCGCAAACACTGTGAGAGCTTCGCCCTCGCGCGGGGATCGTTGACAAGCACCTCTGACGCCATTGTGATAGTTCATACCATGGCGCCCTGCTTTTCTGTGATAATTCCTAACTGGAATGGTGGCTCGTTTTTGGGCCGATGTGTTGCCGCGACCGTTTTGAGCGCGCGTATGACCAAGCTCGATCACGAAATCATCGTCATGGATGATGCAAGCAGCGATGGGAGTGCCGACGAGATAGAACAGCGCTGGCCGGAGGTCTCTGTCGAACGAAATGTTGTGAATATGGGGTTCGGAGCTACCGTGAATCGCGCCGCACAAATAGCACGCGGTGAATTCATCGTCTTACTGAATAATGACCTCATACCCCGAGAAGGTATGCTCTCTGAACTCATTGAGCCCCTACTTAATAGCTCCGATCTATTTGGCGTTTCAGGCAAAACTGTTGAGTGGTACACTTCCACCCCAAACCACGTCAACATGGGTGGACGTCTGGTGGACGGGCGCTTCGTCCTGTGCTACGAGGATTCCAAAGCTGCAGGCCCGACGATGTTTCTTCAGGGGGGCTCGTGCGCGATGCGGCGCAATGAGTTCTTGCGCCTTGGGGGATTTCATCACCTTTTCGCGCCCGGATATTGGGAAGACTACGACATTTCCTACCTCGCACTCAAAGCCGGATGGCGATTATTGTATAATCCACGGGCATTAGGAAGCCACCTTGGCCAAGGCTCCATGCTACGGGCATACGGGCATCGGCGTTTATCGCATGTCCGCAAACGCAACTACTTCCTGTTTCAGTGGCTCAACTTTACGGATCGAGCATCCATCGAATCCACGTGTCGCAGGCTCCCGAAGGATCTCTCCATGGCGTGCCGACAAAGTTGGATAGATTTTCGGGCATTTTGTGCAGCCACGCGCCGCCTAACAGACATTGAGAAAGAAAGGGCCCGGCGAGCACCTTTGATTCAAAGAAGCGACTCTGAGATCTTTCACGAGTTTGCACATCATGGTGAACTCTGCCCGGAATACGAGGACTGATTGCCATGGAACTTGCAGTGGTCCCGTCCCTTCCCGAAATTCAACTTTCAATCATCATTCTTACACGCAATCGCTTGGACATTCTCCGCGAGTGCATTGCCGCCTTGCTGCCCCATACTGCTCCCGGTGATGAAATCTTAATTTGCGATACGGGTTCCAACGATGGCACCGTTGCATGGCTCTCCACCCTCCCCCCGCCCGTGCGATTTACGGTCGTGCCTGATTCCAAAGCAGATTTTGCGACCGCGAGGAATTTTGCTGTACAGGAAGCAAAAGGTTCCTGGATCGCTTTCACTGATGACGACTGCATTCCCGCCCACGATTGGATTGCACGAATCAAGCACAACCTTACCCATTTTCAGGCGGTCGGTGGGCCGGTCCTGCCCGGGAAGCTCTACGCCTACCCACGATGGTGGAGCGGCGAATTTGCATGGACAATTGGCATGTCCCCTCGCGGCCTTGTTCGGCGGCAAGATGATTGCTATCCCGCAACGGCAAACTTGGCGGCCCACCGGCACCTTTTTGAGATGCTACCGTTTGCCCCCATGCCAACCTCTATGGGCCCCGATGAGCAATATCTCGCGGGTCGAGAGGACGCGCAATGGTGGTTTGAAGCGCGTCGCCGCGGCTGGCGCCTTCATATAGACCTACGGCAGATCGTTTTTCACAAGGTTCCCGCTGAGCGTATCCTGTGGCGTTATGTTATCCGGCGGGCGGAAATGGACGGTGCTGCAGCGGGGAAACGCTTCCCCAATAAGGAGATTGCCCGGCATGCAGCGATAGAAGGATCTCGAATCGCAACTCAGCTCTGGCTCCGACCGTGGCAATGGATGTCAAAGCCCGCTCAGTGCTCGGAGCAGTATGTGTGGGCGACACGCCAACTCGCTCTCGCAAAGCATGCCACGGCCGCTCAAGCCACAAGCAAGGAGAGACTGGATTCTTTGATCGTTGAGGGCGTGTGTCGTGCGTTGCGTCATGAGGTCGGCGTGATCCGTTTGCGAGCAAAGCGTGCCTTTAGGCCGAAATTGGCAATCCCCGATCCGCCCCGACACCTACTTATCGCAGCGCCGACCTACTTGGGCGACACCGTCCTTCTTCAGCCAGTGGTCAGACTCCTTGCCGAAACATGGCCTCATGCCAACATCGTTGTCTGGACAGCTTTTCCTGAAATACTCCGAACCACAGATCCCCGCATCCAAATTATTTCGACCGATCCGGCCAACGAAGCCGAAGTCCAGCGCTACGCACTTTGTGCGAGCCAGCTCAATTTCGTTCCCTACTACCATTTCGGTTCACGGAATCTTTGGCGCAACATCCTCTCAACACGTGGTATTACTTTTGACACGGATGTAGGGTTTTCGAAGGTCAGTGACTATTTTCTTTCAGCGCATCGCGTTCACAAACGTTTCGACGTCCATGAGCACCTGAACTTACTCAATCTCGTTAGTCTCTGGCCGCTCGTAGGCGAGCTACAACCCCCCCGACTTTCGCCGGATCCAGAGGTTTGGGAGCAGCTTACATCGGTTTACCCGCAATTGCGGGGGCAGCGATTTGCTACACTCCACGTCGATACTGCCTTGGAAATGAAACGATGGCCAGTAGAGCGTTGGGCATATCTGGGAAAGATCTGCCGCGACAAACTCCGGTTACACAGCGTATTCATTGGCAACCTTCAGGCAAGCGACATCGCCGAAGAACTCGTGAAGGAGCTCGGCCACGAACATGCAACCAATGCCTGTGGCATCAGTCTGACACAACTCATCTCCCTCATTGCTCATGCCAAGCTTGCAATCGGTCCATGCAGCGGCCCCAAACACATCGCCTACGCGTGCCAAACCCCAACGTTTACACTCTACGGAGCTGTTTCTGAAACAAGGTGGGGAGCATGGTTCGATCGCGAGCTCCATGGGTTTATTCGTTCCCCAATTCAGTATCTATCGCCTCTCGAACAGACAGGTCTTCCAGAAAACTATGCTATGCTTCTAATTTCCGCAGAAGAGGCGGGAGAAGCTTTGCTTAAGCACGCCCGCAAGCTTGGAGTTTCGCGGTGAATCCCAGGATCATTTTCCACTTTGCACCACGGTATTTTTTCGAACGATTTCGCTCTTCGCGAATATGCCTAACGCGGAACAGCTGAATAGAACTTCTATATCGAATCAGCGGGATATGAACGATAAACCAAAGACGGTAAGTGTTCTTTTTGTGTGTTTGGGCAATATCTGCAGATCGCCAGCTGCGCACGCTGTGTTTCAAAAAATGGCTCAGAGCGCTGGGGTTGGCGATCGCTTCTATATCGACAGTGCAGGCATTTTAGACTACCATGAAGGTGAACTGCCAGATCCACGTATGCGGCAAGCGGCAGAAAAACGTGGTTACGAGCTCACCCACCGATCCCGACCCATTACGAAGGACGATTTTTACAACTTCGATTTGGTTCTGGCAATGGATCGCGAGATATTCCAAGCTCTTCAACAGCTTGCGCCCCCCTCACCCGAGCAAAACCGACTTGCAAGGGTCGAGCTTTTCATGAATTACGTCAACGACGGGGAAGGAAACCTTGATGTTCCAGATCCATACTGGAGCGGGCCCGCAGGCTTTGAGCTTGTTATGGATCTTGTAGAAAAAGGCTGCTGCAACTTGCTCAGAACTTTGTGTCAAGATAACTAAGTAAAATGTTATCATCATTTCTGATACATGATGTGGAGCACGCTCTTGCTGAATATGAGGGGGGCTCGGTAACAATTGAGCGAATCTTATCATGTGGCGGTGGGTGCATCAACCATGCCGCAAAGCTGCTCACCTCTACTGGAAGAAGTTATTTCTTGAAGTGGAACCACGACGCTCCCCCCACCTTCTTCATTCGCGAAATGGAGGGTCTCCGAGAACTCCGTGCCTGTGGGGTATTGCGTGTTCCAGAGGCCATAGCTGCCTCCGATACCACCGAGCAAACGCCGGCATGGCTCTTACTTGAGGACGTAACCGCACCGACGCCCGGCAACGAGCGAGCCGCCCAGACTCAGTTCAGTGAGACGTTGGGGCGAGGTCTTGCACTCATCCACCAACGCCACGCTTCCCAGTTTGGCTTCCATGCAGACAATTTCATTGGATCTACCCCTCAGCCAAACCCATGGTGCGGTTCTTGGCTTGAGTTTTTTCGTGAATGGCGCCTTGGCCACATAATCCGTCTATTGACAGGACAAGGCCGACTCTCCCCTGACCAAATAAAGCTCTCAACGCGATTTCTCAACAAGCTCGACGAACTGCTGTCCGCTGTTGTCGAGCCGCCCTCGCTATTGCACGGAGATTTATGGGGTGGCAACGTCATGAGCGATGCCAATGGCTCTCCCACCTTGATCGATCCGGCCGTCTACTACGGTCATCGCGAGGCAGATTTAGCCATGACGGAACTCTTTGGTGGCTTCGACGCGCGATTTTATGCAGCGTACAGAGAGGCCTATCCGCTCGACACTGAGTACCGGGACAGACGGGATATCTACAACCTTTATCACATTTTGAACCACGCTCTGCTTTTTGGCAGTAGCTATCTGCTTCAGGCAGAGCGCATCATGCGACACTACGTCGGGTAATTAGCCTCAGAAAAGACCCGGCAATTTGAGACCACCGGTGAGTTTTGACAGCTCTTCTTGGTTTAATTCTTTCGCTTTTTCTAAAGCCAAGTTCACTGCGGCAACAATGAGGTCCTCGAGCATTTCGATGTCTTCCTCATCAACTGCCTCACGTTTGATTTTGATCCCGACAATTTCCTGATTCCCGTTCGCAATCGCTGTGACCATTCCGCCACCAGAAGACGCCTCAACGGTTTTCGTCTTGAGCTCTTCCTGGATTTTCTCCATCCGCTCTTGAAGCTCTTTCTGCATCTTTTGAATCTGGCGCAAATCGAACATCATCTCACTCCTACGTCACATTAGGTTTAAATCCGAAATTTGAATCTGGTACATTGAAGAGTTCGCGGATTTCTTCGACAACTTTTTTGGCTTGTCCGTTTCGTTCAAGATAGCTCTCTAACGCTTTGCCCCTTAAAGGTTCCCGGAAGCTCTCGAGAATCTTCTCTCGGTCCACGATTGGCGGCTCGGCCTCCAAAGATTCGTCCGTGTCCTCAGCTTCTTCCAAAGCACCAAAGGATTTTGGGTCCACCACTCCTGCGACTGAGTGCTTCTTTTCAGGCGGAGCCCCTTGGTCCGCGGCAGTTTTACTTGGCGCTTCCTCTATACGTTTAATTGCTTCGGTTGCAGCTCCCCCACCGTCCCCCAGATCGGAAAACTCTATCCGAAGCGGAATCGGGCGCCCAAGAAGCTGCTCAATCGCAGCGCAGATCTTTTTGAAATTCGGTCCCCGGTTCAAATGGTCATAAACAAACCGATTAGCTGGGTTCACCGCTAATACTACTGCTTGCTCGCTCAGCTTGACGAGCGCTGCCTCGCGCAAGCTCCGGGAAAGTGCTTCATTTTCATTAGCCACAAGTGCGACAAGTTTCTGGTAAAACTCTGTTCCAGATAGTTGCCCCGGCGATAAGCTTGCAGGTGCAGTCGCAGGAGAAGAGATGGCGGGGGTTGCCGTCTCTACGGGGCGTGGGGTGTGAGGTACATTCTCCCGTTCACCCGTTACTCCAGTGGCGCCCGAGCTTGCTACTGCAGGATCGACGACTTGTTTATCACTTGGCCTCAGCACATCCCGGCTTAGTTCAGTCTTTTCTGGTGGAGAGGGCGAAGGCGGGGTCACCACGCTGCGCTCCCCCCCAGAGGTAAAGGTACGCCCTCTTGTTTCAGGAGCTGGCGAAGAAACTTTACCTGTGACGCCATCAAGCCGGTCGATTAAGCGCTTCAAATCATCCACCGGATCAAGTTTTGTCAGGCGGATGATTTCAAATTCGAGAGCGAAACGTGCATGAAGCATCTGCTTCATTTGGTCCGCTAAACTCGCGAAAGCCCGCGACAGATTGAAAAGAAAGGTCATAGGAAGTGTTTCGCTGAGCTGCCGCATCGCCATGAGACGATCGGGGGCTGCCCCAATAAGCTCTTCGCGCGAAGGAGCCGCGCGCAAAATCAACAAGTCCCGCAGATAGTGGGCCACGTCGCGCGTGAAGCGCTCGAGGTCAAATCCCGACTGGACCAATTCGTCAATGATGAGTAAGAGATCTTCGGTTCGGCGTTCGCCTAAAGCGCGCACAAATTCGTCCAGAGCCGAAACGTTGGCCATGCCCAAGAAACGTTGCACAGCTGCAAGCGTGATCTCGCCTTTGCTCAGAACCAAAATTTGGTCGAGCGCCACCTGTGCGTCGCGCATGCCGCCCTCGGAGTTCCGAGCGATCAATTCCAGAATTGCTTGTCGTTCCCCCGGCGCGATGAACAGCTGACGGCGGGACAGCTCGAGCTCAAGAATGCGGTCGAGTTGCCGCACAATCTCCGAAACTGTGAAACGGCGAAAATGGAAGCACTGGCATCGTGAAACGATTGTTTCCGGGACCTTATGCAGTTCCGTTGTTGCCAAGACAAAAACCACATGCGGAGGAGGCTCTTCGAGGGTTTTGAGCAAGGCATTGAATGCCTGCATGGAAAGCATGTGGACTTCATCTACGATGTAGACTTTGTATCGCGAGAACGGGGCAAGGACCACACCTGTTCGTAAGTCACGGATGTTATCCACCCCAGTATTCGATGCTGCATCGATTTCGATAACGTCCAAACTGCTCCCTGCCGCGATCGCTCTGCAGGACGCACATTTCCCACAAGGATCAGGGCGAGGGCCGTTTTCCTGACAATTTAGAGCCTTTGCCAGAATTCGTGCTGTGGAGGTTTTGCCGGTCCCCCGTGGCCCACTAAAGAGATAGGCATGGCCAATTTCTCCCCGGCTGATCGCTGCACAAAGGGCGTCGCGGACATGCTCTTGGCCAACAATGTCCTGAAACGTTTGGGGGCGGTACCGGCGAGCGAGAACCACATAAGGCTCTTGGTGTGCTCGGGGCTGAACACTCTTATCCAGAGGCAATACGGCTTCGGGAGCCTGCTCTACTTCCTCGTCCTGGGTGGTCGATTCGCTTCCTTCGAGGATCTCCCCAAATAAACCCAATTCTGATTGAGGCGCGTCAGAGAAGTCGCTCTCCGCGCCCTCACCCCCAAGGAATTCGGTCAACGACTCCTCATGATTCTCATTCGAGTGAGTGGTTTTCTTTTTTCGTGGCGACATAACGTTTATCTGGCTTCGCAGGCATGCTTTGGCTGTCGAACCACCTTTGCCAAAAGGCAACCCGAGCAAAAAATGTCAGGAAACGAGCCTCCGCTCCGCCGTAGAAGCCGTTGT
This sequence comes from Candidatus Sumerlaea chitinivorans, assembly GCA_003290465.1. Taxonomy (GTDB): domain Bacteria; phylum Sumerlaeota; class Sumerlaeia; order Sumerlaeales; family Sumerlaeaceae; genus Sumerlaea; species Sumerlaea chitinivorans. Next base: position 858,269 of record CP030759.1, on the reverse strand, counting down.
TATTGAACCTTCGGCGTTAGGTGGGTGCCCGCATGCCTGCTTATCGCGATCCTCACCCCTGAGGCATGGCGGCCACAGGCACATGTAAGGCTCCCTCATTGAAGGTGTTGGCTCAATAATTCTTCGGCTCGTACTAACGTCGCAGAGGCTCAACCGTTGAACTCTTGCGCAAATACATACAGCGATTAATGCCGGGCCGTCAAAAGGAATTCATCAAGATCGGATTGGTGATTCCCCCAGACGACGACACAAATGTGAATAACGTCCCACAGGCCCAAATATAAGTGCACCGGTCACTGGATTTGCTCAAAGCAGCTCCAAGTGATCACGGATTGCAGGAATCCGGAGGTGTCAGAGACAGCAGGTTGTTGGCGGGTGCCGCCAGCGTAAATGTTCCTGCCAAGACGCTGAACGGAGACGATGCGGATATCCTCCGCGAAAGTCTTCCTGCGATCCTCGACCCGATGCACGGAACTTTTGCCCTTCTCTAAAAGAGGTTCCACCTCCGTGAGGTGCGAGGATCGTCGAAACGTCAGCGTTTACGGCGACCGGTTTGACGCAATCCTCACACCAAACGAAAGGAGGTGAACCTTTTGCCGAAGCCGAAGAAAATCGAAGCTGTTCAATCTCTCAAAGCAAAGCTCCAACAGGCCAAATCCGTCGTTATTACCGAGTATACAGGGATGACGGTGGCCGAAATGACCGATTTGCGCGCTCGTCTGCGCAAGGAGCAAGTCGAATTCAAAGTGGTCAAGAACCGCCTTGCGAAGATCGCCTTGCGTGAAGCCGGCCTTAACACCATGGACGACTATCTCAAGGGTATGAAGGCAATTGCGCTCGGCATGAACGATCCGATCGCGCCGGCGAAGGTTCTCGTGCCCTACGCAAAGGACAACGAGAAATTGAAGCTCGTTGCTGGGCTTATGGACAACCAGGTCCTGTCCGTAGAAGAACTTGTCGAGCTTTCAAAATTGCCTTCGCGAGAAGTGCTTCTCGGCCGCCTCGTTGGCAGCTTGAGCAGCCCAATCCAACGATTGGCGTTTGCCTTGCACCAGACGATGGCCAAGGTGGTTTACGCGCTGGACGCCGTTGCTCGCAAGAAGGCAGAGCAAGGTGGTTAGAACACTCATGATTCTTCCGGGGCCCCGCACCTCGGAAGTTAGTCTGCATCGCGGGATAACGATTTAGAATTAAGGAGTGAAACAATGTCGCAGATTACGATCGACCAAATTATCGAGCGCCTTGACTCGATGACGCTGTTGGAAATCAACGAGCTTGTAAAAAAGATCGAAGAGAAGTATGGAGTGAGCGCAGCCCCAGTGGCTGTAGCAGCTGGGCCGGCTGTGGCTGGAGGCGCTGCAGCGGCTGCTCCTGCTGAGGAAAAGACCGAATTCACCGTCGTCCTCAAAGAGGCTCCGGCGGACAAGAAGATTGCCATCATCAAGGAAGTCCGGGCCATCACGAACCTCGGTCTGAAAGAAGCCAAGGACCTCGTTGAGGGCGCACCGAAAGAAGTCGTTAAGGACGTCAATAAGGAAGACGCTGAGAAGTTCAAGAAGCAGCTCGAAGCTGCCGGTGCTGTGGTCGAGATCAAGTAACCACCTCGACTGTTCCCTTTTCTGAAGCCATCGTGCGCGGCGCGTGAATCAACCTCGATTCCGCGCCGCGCAAGTGTTTAAACCTGCATGAACTCGTCCAGGAACTCCCGAACACTTGAATAGCGATCGTTCGGATTCTTGCGCGTACAACGCACAAAGATCTCATCAAGTTTGGGGGGCAAGGTAGCATTGATCGTTGACGGTAGGGGGAACGATGAATGCACCTGCATTTGAGAAATCTCAACTGGGTCGGTCACTTTTTTGACATCGAATGGCGTGCGGCCTGTGACTAGATAGAAAATGGTGAGGCCAAGCGCATAAATGTCTGTTCTCGCGTCTACAGGTTGCCCCAAAATTTGCTCAGGGGCCATGTACTGGGGTGTTCCCACCAACGTACGTTGGGAATCCTCTTCAGCGATAGCGCAAGTCGCAGCATCGCTCAAAATCTTCGCAACGCCGAAATCCACAACCTTAATATCTCCACTCTCGCGCTTGATCACATTCGCAGGTTTGATGTCGCGATGCAGAACCTGTTGGGAATGAGCATACATGAGCGCATCCGCAAGCTGCGCGATTACAGATCTCAGTTCTTCCAGCGATAGCGGACCTTTCCGCTTCACAATCTGTTTCAAGTTCTCGCCAGGCACGTACTCCATGGCAATGTAGTAGAGATAGTTCATGTGGCCACAGTCGTAGATGGTGACAATATTCGGGTGCGAAAGGCGGGCGATCAGCCGCGCCTCTCGTAAGAAAACATCCTCGCGGCCGGGCCCGGCGTGGCGAGATAGTGGAAACGTTTTCAATGCCACTTCGCGCTCCAAATGCGTATCAAAAGCACGATAGACAATGGCCATGCCGCCACGCCCAAGCTCAGAGAGAATCTGGTAACGACTCTCTTCTCCGAAGCGAGTCTCTGGAACCTGTGTGATCGGTCTGCGGAACGAAAACGAAGTTTGCGTCGGAGTCCTCGTGCCAATCGTTGGGTACCCCGTCCCACTTGATTCGAAAGGCGCAAACCCTATCCCTGATTCCCGTGCTTGCGACGCCTCACGCCGTGACGCCTCCGCGAGAAGGCGTTCGGCTCCTGGTAAACGTTGCTGAACATCTTCGTACTTCACGTCCACTGCAAGAATTCGGCGGTAGATCGCTACTGCATCGGGGTCCCCTTCCTCTTCCAACTGCCGAGCATAGGCGTAGAGAATGGGAAGCGTCTCTGCTGTTGGCACAACCGAGTTTGCAACCCGTTGGAACATGTCGCGAGCCAGATCCCCCCGCCCTTGACGATAAAAAGCAGCTCCCAAAAACCCTGTTGCCAATTTCCAATCGGGAGAAGTGGGGGGGACACGCTGAAGGTAGTCGACTGCCTGGCTCAGGTCGTTCAGTTGCAACGCAAGTTTTCCTGCCCGGTAATAATCGCCCGCAGAAACGTAGGCCTGAACCGCCTGCGGAAGATCCCCCGCTGCCTCAAAGCACTCCGCCGCATTCCGCCAGTCATGTGCCTTAGCATAAGCTTCCGCGGCTAACCGGATCTCTTTCGCGGCTGCGTACATTTCAGCCGCCATAAGGAAGCGGTTTTGCTGTTCGTACACCTTTGCGGCTGCAAGGTAGTTTTTCGCTCGTTTGAACGCATCCACCGCCTGCGTTAGCTTGTCCGCCTCAAGGAAGTAATCACCAGCTGTCTGCCAGTCACTGCGCTGAATTGCGACTCGGGCAAGTAACTCTGCTTGCTTAGCTCTCTCCGCGATCTTCAAATAGCATTGCTCAGCTCGGTCGTAAAGTTCAGCTTGGAAATAGGCGTTACCGGCCTTATCCCACATTTCTGCGGATTCGTACATTTCCGCGGCCCGGATAAAATCCCCCGCTTTTTCCAAGAGTTCCGCACCCTGCCCCGGTTTGTCCTGTCGCGCCAGTTGCTCCGCAGCACGCCGAACCAGCTCGAGACACGCATCGCCGCGTGCGAGCAGGGCATTTGTGTCGAGCTCCTGTACAAGCTTCTCGATCCGATCTGCCGCCCCTGCTCGTTCGTAGCAACGAAGTGCATCCTCGATGCGCTTCAGGCTCTCGAATATCCTACCTGCCCTTTCATAATCCTGGGCTTTTTCAAAGTACTGTGCTGCCTTTGTGTAACTGTTTTCTGCGTAGGCAGCCTCGCCGGCCAAACGATAGTTCTTGTTTGCCCGATCCCGTAATCCCTCTTTGATTGCGGCATCTGCAGCCAAAGCATATTGTTTTTCCTGTTCAAACAATGGAATGGCTTTCAGGCGGTTGCCCGCCCGTATCCAAGCTTGAGCAGCTCGCCCTAAAAGCCCTGCTTTTTCAAAGGATTCCGCTGCTTCCTCCCACGACTCCAGAGATTCATAGATCTCTGCAGCTTGGGCAAATTCACCTTTTTTGATGTGCTTTACCGCGAGGCGCCGAAGCACTGCCTCGTTTCTGCCCAGAGACTCAGGATCAACAGCTGGTCCATGCTTAAATCGACTATAAATCGCGACTACAGTGCTTTGAATTGCCACCTGAAGGTAAATCAGACCAAATATTAAGGCTATGCCCCCCGCAAAGAACGTCACACCAGCGTAGGGGCCGATCTCGTTTTGGAGCAAAACGTACCAGTGCTCAAGATGCTCGCGCATCAAGTAGAGCCCGCCGCCAACTGCCGCCCAGTAAGTAAAATTGTAAATTGTGCGCCCTGCCGAAGCCATTTCGCGAGCTTCTATCCTCTTGATGTTGTGCGTTTTTATGATCTGCCGGGTAAATCTCCCCCGTGCAAGAATTTCGTGCAGCAAATTTTGGCAAATCCGTGCTCAAAAAAGTCTGCGGGGCCCAACCATAAAACTCGGTGCAGGCGGGGCGGCATACCCCGCCTGCACCAACTTGCATTGTGATAATGGAAAGGTTATCTTAGCCCCACACCCGGACCAAAACAATAGATATCCCCACGCGATACGGTTCCATTCGTTGGGTCATAGTGAACAAGCGGGGGATCTTCATCATGTTCAAGGTTTGGTCCGTGACTAAAGAGCATCCAACGAATTCCAGAAGGGTTGCCGACGGTCAGCTCTTCCGCAATGTTGCGAAGATGGTCTGGCTCGCCGAGCGCTTCGCAAGTGCGTTGCTCTGCGTAGTGCCAAGAAACCTTCTTTGGGTGCTCACCTTCTTCAGCAACTTCGAAAACATCAATAGGAAGCGAGCTAATATAAGCCACTGGTGTGGTCAGCCGGTAAGGGGTAAACCCTTCTTCTGGATCATCTGTAGGATCCTTGACAGAAAATGGTGCTGGTCCTTCATACGCTATTGGCGGAGGATATGCGTTATGATCCACCGCATAAGCCTCAAGGGCAGTCGCGGTGGCTCGCATGTCAGATTTCACTCGACTGACTTTCGAGCGCGTTTGGGCTTCCAAGAAATTCGGAACTGCAATCGCTGCAAGAATCGCGATAATTGCGACAACAATTAGCAACTCAATGAGCGTGAAACCACGCATTTGCATCGTGCGCCTCCTTGTCCTGCTAGGGAAAAAATGCGGAAATTACCCGCAAAGCTGACTTCTGCGGGTTCGCTGCGGAGCAAAGATGGATCGTTAGACTATGAGAACATTGGCTGGGGAAAGGGAGGCGCACGGGTGCGCGGTGTGGTGATAAAAGGGGAAAATGCTTGGACGACAACTGAAAAGGAGATCACGCCCCAAATGGCGTACCCCCACTGAATGGGGCTAATCTCTACGACGTCGGAACAAACAAGAACTCGTAGTGCGACTTGGAATAAGCATGTATTCGCATCGCAAGACGAATGAGAAAGGTGATGAGCAAAGCCGACAGCCAAAAAGACTGAGAAAATTAGGGCAAGTGCAAGCGCAATCCCCCACCGTTTTGACCCCAAGGAGGAGTTATTCAGCGCTTGCGGATACATGCTTAGCGAATCGTACACAGCAAGTCCTTTATCTATTTCGGTTAGTCTCTCAACGCGTCGCAACTCATGGTGGGCTCATTTTTAGGCTCCCCCTTTTTAAGCGGACTTCGGTCGGATGATACCGTTTCCTGTTGCAATGCGCTGGTGAGAGTGCGAAAAACGGATCACATGCGGATGTGATGAACGCGACAACGTTCCTGTAGAGGCTGTTGAGCAATGGAAAAAGCGAACGTGGATGCTGATGCGCTTGTAGCCGCTGCCCGTACCGCGCTCGAGAAAAGCGATTTTATTACTGCGGTTTCCCTCCTGCGCGAAGCTTCGCAGTTATACCCTTTACGTCAGGATATCAAAGCGTTGCTTGCTTTAGCTCTCGAGCAGGCACCATTAGAAATGCCTGATGAAAGCCGGGGAAAACTTCGGCAACCTACTGCACCTCAAACCAAAGAAAACCAAGCCAATCCCAGACCAATTCAGGTAGATCAAGCAACAACTGACGTGGCGTTGCCACCCCATAATGATTTCTTCATAAAGAAGCTTGAAGAAGAACTGACATCCTCTGCGACCACCAACCCATCCGTGGGAGCTCGAGACTATGCCCCGTCAGAAGTAACGGCCTTTCGAAGAGCACAGTCCGAAGGCGGGGGCGTTCTTGGTTCAGCGACAAAAAATGAAGTGTCGTACCGCGATGTGCGCACACAGGGGGCGACCAGTAATGCAATTCAAGAGACCGCCGACATGGACACGTCCTATCGCTTTGCTCGACATAACCGCACAGAACAAGAGGAGATTGTCTCGCCTCAATCCTTTTCCCATGAGGACAATCACCCCGTGGCAGCAGCGGAATCTGCCCCGGCTTCTGGCATGCGGCGACGTAGCAAGAAAGAGAAAAGCCTTACACGCGAAGAAACCGACGATTTGCTGACAAATGCTCCTCCAGCACCATCGAGGACGCAAAACTGGTCCTGGCCGCGCTTTCAGAGTCCCGTGGGAGCAACACTTTTGATGTACATGGCTATGCTTATGTTCATAGCAATTGCGAGCGGGACAACGTACCTGAAGTTTTTCAAAGGGAAGGACAAACTCACTTTGGCGTCGGCCCCGGCTACGCAACGCTCCGTTGCAAATCTCGCGGCTCTCCAAACAGCTACTCCGACGCAACAAGAAGTTCTACGTCTCGCGACCGACTATCTGGCAACACGCAACTACGACGAGGCAATCTCGTTAATTACAAGCTACCTCGCTCAAACTCGCCAAACGGACGATCCACCCAAGCCACTACGCATCGCTCTGGCGCGTGCTTACGATGGGAAAGGGACTGCACTCCTGCGAAACGATAAGTACGATGAATCCGTTGCGGCTTATCAAAAAGCCGTGGCAACAGCACCGGAAGAAGTTGATTTTCTTCTGCACCTCGCCAACGCCAGGTTTTACCAAGGAACATGTGGCAAGTCCCCACAAGCAACGGAGCACTTGACTGCAGCATTGAGCGATGTCGATAAGGTCATTCAGTCTGACTCAAAGAACTTGGTCGCTTACCAACTTAAAGCCGCAATTTGTGAGGCATTGCAAAGGACAGCCGAGGCACAGGCAACTCTGAGCAAGATCATTGAACTGGCGCCAGCAAGCGAGGAGGCGGCTCAAGCTCGAGAGCAGATAGCGAAGCTCAACATTTCACGATAAGGAAGCTGTGAGTAAAGTTGTGACTCAACGAAAGGTGTCATGTTGGCCCAAAGTAGGACCACCAATTCATCCCATATTGGCCCCGTCTGTTTTGAGCGCAGACTTTTCTCGACTTGGCTCCGAGTTGCGGGCCATCGAGCGCGCCGGCTGCCGGTGGGTCCATTTGGACATCATGGACAATCACTTCGTACCGAATCTAACTTTTGGGCCACCGGTGGTTAAATGTCTGCGCAAGGTCTCAAAGCGGTTGTTTTTCGATGCCCATCTAATGACGGAGAATCCCACGGGTTTGGTAGAGGCCTTTGCTGCTGCTGGCACCCAGAATCTGACATTTCACGTGGAAGCAAGTGGGGACTCTACGTCTGAGCTGATCGAACTCATTCATAAGCATGGGCTTCGCGCCGGAATCAGCCTGAAACCCAAAACGCCCGTTGCAGCCATTGAGCCCTATTTAAGACAGGTGGATCTTGTACTGGTCATGACGGTGGAACCAGGGTTTGGTGGGCAATCCATTATCCCATCTTGCCTGAACAAAGTACGAACCCTTCGCAGATATCGCGAGAGTAAGCGTTTGAAATACGTTATCGAAGTCGATGGAGGGATCAACCTCGAGACAATTGAGCTGGCTGTCACGGCAGGCGCCGAAGTCTTAGTTGCAGGTTCCGCAGTCTTCGGGGACCGACGAGTGGCTGAGAATATTGCTGCGCTCACCGAGAGAATGCGAATTGCGTCGGGCATCCCCTCACTCTAACCTTTGAGACTGACCGAACGAGACGCGAGGTGGAACCACAATGAAGCATACTGCTCGAAATTTCGGAATTACGTCGGGAATCCTCTTAATCACTTGCCTCATCCTTACAGTCAGCGGTTGTTCCCTAAGCTCGTGGGAAACCAAGCAAATAAAGCGCGAAGACACCAAACTTGTCATTCCGGACTTTGACAACGCAAAGGATCAGTACACTTTCGCCACAGCTTACCAGCAAGCCACGATACTATCAACTGACCGTGCCAAACGCAAAGTGCAGCTTGATAAGATCATTCAGTGTCACACAAAGGTCGTCGAGAACTTTCCAAACGACCGCACCTACACCCCACTTTCGTTTCTCGCGATTGCAGCAGCCAAAGCAGGCCAAGAGAAATATGGGGAAGCCCGATCGCTCTTTCAAGAGGCCATGCAAAAGTGGCCTGATAACGATTACGTGCAAGCTCAGGCTCTCTTTGCGATCGCGCAAACGTACGCGAGTGAAAGGAAATTCTCTCAGGCTCAAGAGCTTTACCGACAAGTGATCGAACGCTTTAAAGATAATCCCACTTCCGGCGTGCAAAGAATTGTCGCAAACGCACGCGCTCTCTACTACACCGTAAAAGAAGAACCGGCTAACAAAGAAGCCTCACCCCGCAGAGGGATCCTCCAACGTCTCAAGTCGCTGTGAGAGGATCCGTGACGAAAACATGTCGCCCAGTTCCTTTAGCAATTCGTAAGCTCGTTCGATTTCAGGAAGCTCGCCACGACTAAACGCCACATCGAATTTGAAGATTGTCTCCCGAATGTTCTGGGCGGTGAGCGGATCCAGAGGCCGTTCTTGGTTTTCAAGGATTCGCGTCAGACCTTCAATGATTTCATCGGCCATTCGTCGCAGAGCTTGCTTGCGAATGTGAAGGAGATCTTGATCCGCCGCCGCTTGTGCAGCCGCAACCATTTCTTCAGCCTGCTCAGGCGTAACTTGCGTGAAGCTGTGAATTGTGATTGAATTGGAGATTCCCGAGGTCACCTCGGTCGCCGAGACATGTAAGAGTCCGTTCGCATCAATCTGAAAGCACACGTCAATTGCGGGAATCTCCTTCGGCGCCGGCGTAATACCCTCTAAGCGAAACCAACCCAAGCTGTGATTCTCAGCCGCAACGCGGCGCTCCCCTTGCAACACATGGATCTTCACCGAGGTTTGGTTGTCGCGCACAGTGGTGAACTGTTTGTGAACCGCTACGGGAATTGAACTGTTTCTTGGAATAATGACGCTGAATAGCCCTCCCTCGGTTTCGATTCCAAGAGACAAAGGCGTGACGTCGAGCAACAGCACTTCACGCAGGCTACCACTGATAATTGCGCCTTGAATCGCCGCACCTATCGCAACTGCTTCGTCAGGATTAAGGGTGCGGGATGGTTCTCGTCCGAAAAACTCCTTAACCAGCTCCTGCACCGCTGGGATACGCGTCGAGCCGCCGACGAGAAGAACGTTGGAAAGCTCGTTGCGTTTCAAACGAGCATCTTCCAATGCACAACGGCAACACTCAAGTAGTCGTGGAAAGAGAGGCCGGATTAGCTCATTTAGCCACTCGCGCGAAAGCGAGTAGTGCAAGTGCAGCGGCCCCGAAGCACCTGACGCAATGAAGGGGACACTTGCAATGGACTCCGTTGTCCCAGATAATTCGCATTTCACTCGTTCGGCTGCTTCCCGAAGCCGCTGAAGAGCTGCGATGTCCAAACTCAAGTCAACCCCTGTCTCGGCACGAAACCGCGAAATAAGGGCTTCCACAATCAGGTCATCGATGTTGTCGCCACCAAGAAACGTGTCGCCTCGGGTAGACTTTACCTCAAAAACGTCTTTATCAATTTCGAGGATAGTAACATCAAAGGTTCCGCCCCCGAAATCAAACACTGCAATTTTCTGCTCGGAGGAGCGGTCCACACCGTAGGCCAGCGCAGCAGCGGTCGGCTCATTAATGATGCGAAGAACATCAAGGCCAGCAAGTTCGCCGGCGCGTTTTGTTGCCGCCCGTTGGTTATCATTGAAGTAGGCGGGCACGGTAATAACGGCTTTGTCCACCGGCTCGCCAAAAAACTCTTCGGCCGTCCTCTTGAGATGTTTTAAGATCTCAGCACTAACTTCCTCGGGGGTAACCCGACACCAGCCCACATCGATTAGAACGGAATCGTCGGGACCTTCTACCAGATCATAGGTAATTCCACGGCGCTTTTCTCCAAGCTCGGAGAATCGAGCTCCCATGAAACGCTTCACGGAGCGGATGGTCTGCTTGGGATTCGTAAGTGCTTGTCGCTTCGCCAGCTCTCCAACCACAATTTCACCCGGCGACTTGTACCAAACCACCGAGGGAGTGATCTTACCCCCCGTTGCATTTTGAATGACGACGGGTCTGCCCTGCTCAAAATAAGCAACGACCGAGTTGGTGGTGCCGAGATCAATGCCGATGACGCGCTCCATATCTGTGGTCAGCTCCGGCCCAAGAAACTTTTAATTGCCCGCTTCAGCTTCTCCGAAAAAGTCAGCGGCCGTGTTGACGCAAGCGCGGCTAAGGCCCGCTGATTAGTTGGGTCCCACTTGAGGATTTCTTCGTAGGTTTTCTGTGCCAAGGATTTAATACCGGTTTGCTCATATAGTTCGGCGAGGATAAGGCGATAATCTGTGTTGTAAGGGTCCAGCTCAATGGCGCGCTGAATTGCTTCCGTCGCCCGAGAAAAACTTCGCTGGGCGCGCAGCAACGTCTGCGCTAACTTCGCGTAATAGTTAGGTTCATCGTCCTTGTTTTTGATCGCGACTTCAAAAAACTCAGCCGCACGCTCGTAATCGCCTGTAGCAAATGCTTGGAGCCCACGCAAGTATGCCCGCCGGGCCACGGCAGCACGATTTCTTTCTATTGCAGCCGCTGCACCCACAGGACCCCGGACACCGCTTGAGTCCGCGCCGCTTGGCTTCTGTGCGCTTCCCCCCGCCGTTTGCTGCTGCACTTCCAAGGTCTTGTCATACTGTGCCCGTTTCTCTTTGTCTTTGAGAACATTGTAGGCTTGTGAGATAAGGGCAAACTCGTCCTCCATCCGCTTGCGCTCTTCCGGTGTCGCAGCTTTGTCGGGGTGCAAAGAACGCGCAAGCCGGTGATAGGCAGCCTTGATCTCACGTTCACCAGCGGATCGCGATACGCCAAGAATTTCGTAGTACGTCTTGCCCAACTTCGTCCTCTTGCTTCAAAGCTTGTGGCGCAAAGATGTAGCCCCTCAGTTGCTTGCTTATTTTCCCCAACTACTCGGTGCAGGCGATACCTTTCGCGGATTAGCATAAGGCATAAAATCCCCCTGCGTCAACGTTTCTCCTCCTATTTCATGCATTGGAATTACGAGGCCCTCTTCGAGCAGCGCCATTGGGGTACCAGACTCCCGCCATCCCCCTACAAGCGCATTAGCATTAAAACAAGCGCTTGCGCCCCCAGCACGCGCATCAACATGACAAGAGGGTACACGGTGGCGTAGGAAATGTAAGGAGCCTCGGAGCCCGTGGTTGCACCAGCGAAAGCTAATGCAGGCGGATCAGTCATCGACCCCGCTAATAATCCGCACAGCGAGGCATAGTTCAGCTTCATGAAATACCGGGCAATGAAAGCCACGGTGAGGATTGGAATGAGAGTGATCATGGCGCCGTAAAGAAGCCAGCGAAACCCATCACCTTGGGTCAGAGTTGCAACAAACTGGTCTCCTGCACGAAGTCCCACGCAGGAAAGGAACAAAACGATTCCCAGCTCACGCAGCATGAAATTCGCACTAATCGGCATGTACCACACGAGTGGCCCAAGACGTCCTAAGCGACTCAGCAAGATAGCAATCAGCAAGGGGCCACCCGCTAAACCAAGCCTGACAGGAGCCGGCAATCCGGGAAGAAAAATAGGACAGCTCCCCACAATTACACCAAGCACAATTCCCAACAAAATAGGGATCATCTGAGGGTGGTTGAGTTGCTTTGGCGAATTTCCAAGTTCGTCCGCAACCTTCTGAATTGCATGCTCTTCGCCAACCGCAAGCACAGTATCACCAAACTGAAGGCGAAAATCGGGGGTTGGAGTGAATTCAATCTCCGCGCGGCTGACTCGCGTGAGGTTCACATCGTAGAGCCTTGGAGTTTCAAGCTCATCCAAGGTCTTTCCCACAGCCGATTTGCGCGTAACCACAATTCGGCGAGTGGTGATTCGACTTGGAACGCTTTTGACGTCTACTGCGCTTTCCCGTCCGACAATAAGCCGCACTTCTTCAAGTTTCTCTTTAGGGCCTACCGCAAGCAAGATATCCCCGACATGCAAGATCGTGTCAGGCTGGGCAACCTCAACCCTATTGTCGTGCAGAATGCGGGATACGACAACGCCTCCGTCAGAAATCACAGGTACTTTCTCTAACGGGAGCCCTTCGAGATTGGGGTTTTGGACCTCGATATTCATGGTGGCGGGCTTGGGGATCGCAGCACGCTGCAGACTCAAGAAACGGGCCGCCTCCTCCTGCGGATTGATCCGAAAAACATATCGGATTAGGAGCATCGTTATGATGATTCCCATGATGCCGAAAGGATAGGCGATGGCGTAGGCGAGGCCGGGTTGAGTACGAACCACTGGATCAAGATTCGGGACATCTTTTAAAGCCTGCTGAGCCGCAGCCAAAGCGGGCGTATTCGTCGTGGCCCCTGCAAAAAGCCCGGCAACGACCGGAACCGGCACGTTCCCAAACCTATAAATCAGATATGCCAAAAGGACGCCCCCAAGCACCACTGAACCCGCAAGAAGATTTAACGGCAACCCCTCCCGTCGAAGAGAACTGAAGAAGCCTGGCCCAACCTGCATCCCAATCGTGTAGACGAAAAGAATCAGCCCAAATTCTCGCGCAAATTCGAGTACGTGTTCATCCAAAGAGATTTTTAGGTGGCCGAACAACAATCCTGCGAAAAGAACTCCCCCAATGCCGAGGCTGACTCCAAACACACGCACACTTCCGAAGGCCAGCCCCACGGCCGAAACAAGCAGCAGCACAACGACTGCTTGAGCCGCGGATTGCACAAAAAAAAGATCACCGAACCAATTCATTCTGTTCCTCCCCGGCAATTAGGTCTGAAATGTTGCGAAGACTGCCGAGTCGTGGTGAGCCGCAAGGACTAACAGAAAATGGTGCCGAAGGTGGGAGTCGAACCCACACGTGGTTGCCCACGGAGGATTTTGAGTCCTCTGCGTCTGCCATTCCGCCACTTCGGCGCCATGATCCGGCTTGATTTACCAACACAGCACTCCGTTTATTTTTGTCATGGTTCAACGGATGGTGAAATGTCTTACGATTGCTGGCAGTGACTCGGGGGGCGGGGCTGGCATTCAAGGCGATTTAAAGACATTCACGGTTCTTGGCGCCTACGGAATGAGTGCAATCACCGCCTTGACTGCGCAGAACACGCTGGGGGTGAGCGCAATCCATGAGGTCCCTTCTGAGTTCGTCCGTGAGCAGATCCGCATCGTCTTGAGCGATCTCGGATGCGACGCAGCTAAAACAGGAATGCTGGCAAACCAATCCGTCATTCTTGTCGTCGCAGAAGAACTTGCCAAGGTGCCCGAATTGCCCGTTGTGGTTGACCCGGTCATGGTCTCCACAACTGGAGCCCGTCTTCTGGCGGAAGATGCCATTGATCTGCTACGCGAAAAACTTGTGCCACGGGCCACGCTTGTCACTCCGAATTGTCCTGAGGCGGCAATTCTTGCGAATCATCCCATTCAAAATCTGAACGATGCTATTGCTGCAGCCCGCCGCATTGCTGGCTTGGGGCCGTCGGCTGTGTTGGTCAAAGGGGGCGACGCAACCTTTGACGCCGACGTGGTGACCGACGTGCTCTGCATCGGAGATGAGATCGAGCTGCTGCGTGCGCCTCGAATTGCAACGCGTCACACCCACGGCAGTGGCTGTGCGTTATCCTCAGCTATCTGTGTCGGGCTTGCTCGAGGTATGGACGTGCGCGAAGCTGTTGCGTTTGGGCGAACATTCATCCGGCGAGCCATTGAGCAAGCAGTCGTCGTGGGTCAAGGAGCCAGTCCTGTGAACCATCTCAGCGCTCTATCTTCGTAGCGCTCTCTCAGCCACTTCTCGCCACAACACTCATTGGCCGAAAATCACAGGTTTATGTAGCTCCGTCGCTTCCAGCATCTTATACGTCGATATATCACCATCCCGATCGTGGAGGCGACACGTCACACGTAGCGGTGCGTTCAAGAAGCGGGGGCTTGCAAGAACTGATAATGGAACTGCCGCGCGAAAGTGAACCAACTCGGTTTGTGCCGCTTCTTCTCTTGAGAGCCACGGAGGTACTTCCCCATCCCGCAGCTCAATTGCTGCTCCGCCGACAAAACCGGGGGGCGTACCTGTCAAGGACTGTGCGAGCTCCACCCGAGGAGCGACCGCTCGTGAGCTAAAGTTAAGGAGGAAGCGCACAGTGCGAGTGCTCGTCGTTGCATCCTCGAGAATAAACTCTATCCCGTCTGCTCCATAACCGATCCCCCACCAATCCGGTTTGCTGGGACGTAACATCGGTTGGCAAAACGGATAATCGTCAGCAAACGTGCCTTCGACGTAAAGTGCAGTTGGCGTGAAAGCCACCTGACATTCCATTGAGGCGTCTCCTGCGCCCCTCCAATTCCATGGCATAGCCCGAACGTGTGCGTACGTATCCAGTTTGAATGTCACACTGTCTGTGATCTCTTCGGCTATCTCGTTCAGATCCAGAGGTGCCAGCGTGCCGAGGACAGGACCGTCGTCAGGCAGACTACTGAACGCTGGAGTCAACAAATCCGATCCATTCGCGCCAAGGACGCAAAACCCAACGAGACAAATCACGGCACAGAATCGGGTGGCTGCTTTCATTTCGAACCTGCAATCGTTTTAGAAAGCCAAGTAAATGGCCAAACGCGGGCAACTTTCTGGCGTGTCGGTTGAACCACACCATTCGAGAGTGGTTGAATGACATACTTTCTGACTGGTGTGGTCGCGGTGCGGGCCATCGTGCCTAATTTCTCATCTGCTGTCCGCACGTGGTTAGGAATTCTGTCTGCGCCGACTCCGCGTGCAATTTTCTTTCCCCCGCCGACGAGAAATCGGCCAGCCGACATTGGTACCTCAGCAACCTTGCGCACGACTGATCCAGTTGCATGAACAATCCCATTTGGGCTTAGCCATGATTTGGCCAGCGAAACGCTTTCCAGATGCAGGACCAAAACAGTCAGAGACAAGACAACCCACATTCGCTGCATCGCGTATTCCTTTCTCGCTTCGGCACGAATGTAGCATCTTGCGGCTTTTCCCGAGCAACTCCAAAATTCGTGCAGCACTTATCAAACGTGAATGACCACATTTTCAGAACAGCCTGCGCTCCAACGCGGTTCCCCCGCGGTTCCCCTTGGGTAAAACCGCTGAATCCACAAATCCCGGTTGTCTTCCGTCCTGAGGTTAACTATCAGGTTACATCTACTAATACTCTGGCGAGAATCTGGAGGCGCTCATGATTATCGAAAAACTTTATCGCGACCCCGTGCATGACATTATTGCGCTTGATAAGACATCGCGCGAGGACCGCCTCCTGATGGAGCTCATCGATACCCCCGAGCTCCAACGTCTCCGTCGCATTCGTCAGTTAGGTTTCGCCTCACTCGCCTACCAAGGGGCTGAGCATAGTCGTTTTACCCATTCATTGGGGGTGATGTGGATAGCGACTCGAATTCTTCAACAGCTCCGCAAAGAGTGGCCTATCTCCCCCCAGCAGTCAATCGCTGTGCGCTGTGCCGCGTTACTTCATGACATTGGCCACGGCCCGTTTTCCCACCTCTTCGAAGCCGTGACTGGCATCCATCATGAACATTGGACTCAACTCATTTTGCTGAATCCAAATACTAAAGTCCATCGCGCATTAGCAGCCTATTCCCCTGCATTGCCCCGGATGGTTTCGCAGATCCTTTTGGGGCGGAGCAAGCCCCCGTTTCTTTCCCAAATCATCACCTCGCAACTGGACGCAGACAGATTCGACTACCTCCTTCGGGATAGCATTATGACGGGGGTTAAGTACGGTATCTACGACTTAGAGCGACTCCTGAAGGTGCTTCGACTCGACCAACATGGGGAACGCATTGTTATCGCCCCCAACGGGCTTCACCCTGTGGAAAAATACCTTCAAGCACGATACCACATGTTTACCCAGGTTTACCTCCACAAAACAGTCCGAGCGGCTGAGAACATGCTGATTTTACTTCTGCGACGTGCACGAGAACTTCTGATGTCCAAGCAAATCGATGCACAACTTGTGACTCCACTTTTAGCAGAACTGTTGTGCGCAGGCGACCAAATCGCACTGCCCCATTATCTTGGAGTGACGGACGACACATTGATGACAAACATCGCTCAGTGGCAAGAGGCCCCAGATCCCATTCTCAGTGATCTTGCATCACGTCTGTGTGAGCGAAATCTGTTTAAGACGATCGACATCTCTGGCGTAACAAATCTCGCCTCGCGCATCCGTAAGGCGAAGAGAGAAATCGAAGCGCTTGGGTTAGACTCTCGATACTACTTTGTCCTCGACGAAAGTCGCAGTGTGGCGTATCAACCTTATTCTCCACGGACAACCGATCCTGCTCGCCATATCATGATCGAAGTACAGCGTGCAAAGAGCGTCTACCGCGACATTCACGAGGTCTCACCCATCATCGAAGGGCTCGCGCGAGCCACAGCGCATATCCGCCGGGTGATCTTTCCCGAGCGTGTTCGCAAGACAAACCTCCGAAAACGCATGGAGGCAATCTTCCTGAGCTGAGGCGCTCAGCATCCTGCAATTTCGATCCCGTCAAACCGGGGAGCTGGAGCTCTACGGTTGTAAACCGGTAATTCCAAAGATCAGAAGCCCGCTCCCACTATTTGCGCTCTCAAAAACCAGTGAGCGAATTGTCTCATTGGGGTATGGGTTATGCCACAAATATCCATGAACCACGCGCGGGGCTTTCCCGCTCTCGCTGTTCTTCCAAAGCACAGGCGTTTCTGCTCCCACTCTTGGATCGTCGAGCGAGAAAACGGTGCCACCGATTTTCCAATCAATTGAGGCCTCGCGCCCGCTTTCATATTTAACTTTTGTTCGGGCAATCACAGTTCCGTTCTGAAGCGGAAGGCTCGCTGCGACTGCAAACGCCAGCAAGTTTGCCCTGCCATTGAGATCGAGCACAAGTTCTTTGGGCCACTGACCCGGCGGGTTGAACGCCCCATCGAGCAGCACCGCCGCAGGCCGGTCACCAATCGAAGGAATCAGGAAGCGGAAGCGCCCAAAGTGAACCTCCCCTTTGGGGAAATCTTTCATGCTGGACCATTCGGGCACATCGAGGATGTCCTGCCCGGTACCGGCGGGTAGTCGGTAATTCGCAAGGGGGGAAAGATCGGCAAACCAACCGCGACTTCCGTTCGGAAAAACTGAGGCCCCCCATAGACGCAAGAACTCTTGCTCATAATTGAATGGCACTTGGGCTGCGGAATCATAGCCCCCAGTCCAAGCAGCCTCCGCCGCGAGCACGTAGGCGGAGTATTGCTCTGGGTTCTCATGGAAAGATTTCTCGTCGAACGAATACCCTGCCCAGGTGGTTTGCATCACCCCCAGAGTCTGCCCACGTCTTGCGCTCGAATTCTTGTCCCCCTTCGTTTTCGAGTGTGATTTTTCATATTCCAAAGCGGCAGCCTTAGCAAACAGCACAACATTGTCTGGCCGATACCACGGGCAGGCCAAAGTATCGAACCCTTCCTCGTTGAAAATGCTCAGACTAACAAATTCCTTAATTGGCGCGGGATCATAATGCCAGTCGGCGATGATAATGTCACGCGGGATGCCACGTCGCCGCTCCTTTGCTTCCGCAACGCTTTCGGCGAAGCAAGCACCGACGCCTTCACCCGGACCTAAGAACAAGTCGCCCCAAATCATGGTGCGAATTCCTCTACGCGCGAGGAAATTGTGGTAATGCCGGATGTCCTTCACGATTAACTTTGTGGCCCCGACCTTTTTGTTTTCCGGCTTTTGGGGGAATCCGCCTATCGTAATTTCGTCGTGGCCGATGTGGATCGTCTTCGGGCGGAAAAAGTCGATCACCTCGGAATAAATCCGTTCGCAGATCTCGTAGACACGCGGATTGGAGGGGTCATAGGCGTAGGGCTTCTTAGGATTGTCGGCAAGGTGCCGGTAGTGGTCGTTGTCGAGCAACCACTCCATGTGGCCAAAAGAGTTCACCAATGGGATGATTTCTATCCGTTGCCGTCGCGCTTCATCGCGCACTGCCGCCGCGTCGGCCTTGTCCATTCCATACCGCGGATGATGAATTTCTTTGAGGCAATCCCACTTCACATACTCGCACTGGTAGACAAGCGTGTTGATCTTGAGCAGGCCCAAAATCTCACGGACCATGCGAACCTGCAAATCGCGCGCATCTTTGCCACTGAAGAAATGGATAGCGCGCACAGGGAGCGAGGCGTAGTCTTCGATCTCGCAGCGACGTACCGATGCTTCATTTTCCGAACTCCGCATCAGCTGAACGAATGATCGCAGGCCAGCCCACAAACCGCTCGTCGTCGGGGCTTCGATCCGCAGCGCGGAGGAAGTGGTGTCCAGTCGGTAAAACTCAGGCGCCTGCCCATGAGGAGCGCTCGCGAGCGTCGGATCCAGCACCAGATTTAGGCATGGGCTTGTATTCGGCGTCGCATCGAATGTGAGGGAGATTCCGGCTCGCGTCATCCAAAAATCTAAGCTGTCTTTCGCAAGCGCCACGATCTCCGATTCGAGGGCGCTGGATGGTGCTTTCACAGAAACCGTCAACGTGTTCCCAACAGGCACTGTGCCATCGTGCCAACGCAGAGATTTCGGAGTCGGGATGATCAAATCAGGGGGAGCGTCCGGAGAAAGTGCTAACTCAGCTGCCTTTAGCGCCGTTGTCGTCGTCAGTCTTGCGCTATGAGTTGAGGTTCTTGGCTCTGGAAATTGCATCTCAACGGAATAAGAGACTTTCTTTTGGGACGGCAGGGGTGTCTCAAGAACACCAAACCAGTAGGACTTGTCTTCGTCGGCATACGGATTGAGGCGATAATCTATAAGGACAAAACGTACATCACCAGTAGCCTGCATCCGTACCTCGCCAATGGGTGTGGCAAGGTTTAAGCGGCGAAAGCGATCAGCAATAAGCGACTCGGCAATTTTCGAGGAGCGAGGTACGATGGGTGCCACACCGTGCGTCGTGCTACCGTCCCGAAGCTCGGCGCTATAGTCTCGCCCCATCACCCAGCCCGCACCGATCCGGCCAAATTGATGCTCGACGAAAGCCTGAACATTCGAAGTAAGATCAAGGTTAGTAGATAACTTAAGTCGACGATCAGGAAATACCTCGACTTGGACCTGGCCCTGGACTGCGCGAATCGGGCTTTGAATCGGCAGAACAATCTGCGCCGAGCCATCTTGCCGCTCTACCAGACGCACACGTGAAAGAAGTTCTGGGTCGTCCTCGAAGCCATAGTACCTGCCGACCCACCGCGGCTTAACCACGTAGAGCGTCATCTTGCGCAGGAATGGAATACCGTCCACCCTTACCTCAAAACCGTCAGTCGAACCAGCCCACACCTCGATTCCGTTACGCTGGACGGAGATCACCTTCTTCTGCGCCGCTTCCGTCATTCCGGTTACTCCAATCGTCAAAAGTACCCCTAAAGCGATGTTCCACATGCCCCGCATCATAACCCTCTTCGTTCTCCTTCATTGCATATTATTTGATTCGACAGCTGCTTTCCCGTTGGTGAGGAACTGCCACCGCCCCACCTTCAGAGACTAATCGCTGTTAAATTGCCCCTCATTAATGAGAAAAAACAAGGCTGCATGTTATTTTGTGCTTAAGTTAATGGTTGTTATATTGGAATTTCAATCCCAAAATCGACGTAACTCAGCAATCGAGTAAAAATCATCCCGCCAAACGACACCACCGCGCTTTAGGGTGAGAATCATCGAACGCAGCAGAGCAAACATCACAAATCCTACTCCGAGAGGCACGAGCGGCGCCAAAGTCCATGAGAATCCAAGCTCAATACATGTGGCGACGCAGGCAAGTATCTGTAGACTGCACGCGATCCAAGCGACTACGGTAAGAGAGGGAGATGATCCTACCCAAGCAGTAACCCACGGCCCCCAATACAGACAGAGGAGGGCGACCGCAACGCCAACCGTCCGAAAAACGCTAAACCTCATTCCTGCAAACGCATTTTTCTCAACTCCCCGGATGAACCCCCAGAGGGAGTCTTGCCAACGGACACTTAGCAAACTTCCGCCTTGAGCAACGAGGACACGCCCACCCGAGTACTTCACAAGTTTCCCTAACGCCACATCGTCTACGACCTTAAGTCGAAGGAGGCGATGTCCTCCGAAACGTTGATAAAGAGACTTTCGAACGAGATTGAAGGCACCAACGCCAACAAAAGCGTTGGACCTCCTTTGCATTGCTCGCCACGGACGAAACGCGAAAAAGAAAAGTTGGGCAAATGCAGCTACAAAAAGCTTCTCTGGTAAGGAACGAACGATCATCCTCGGAAACACACACAGCATGTCGACTCGCTCGGACACGAGCAGGCGGGCGGCCCGCCGCAGAACGTCGGGGGCAAAAACCACATCAGCATCTGTGAAGAGCAAGTACTCCCCGGTCGCCACCTGTGCGCCAAGATGAAGAGCATGGCATTTCCCAAGCCACCCGGTAGGATGCTCTTTGTTTTCTATCACTTTCAGCCTGCCGGGTGGGGCAGATTCCAACATCTCTCGCAAAACATTGGCCGTCGCGTCCTCCGAACGGTCATCGACAACAATGATCTCGAAACACGGATAGTCCTGTTGAAGGAGCGAGAGAAGACCTTGGCGAATCGTGCGTTCTTCATTGCGCGCAGCGATAACTACCGAAATGAATGGAAAGGAACGTCGCTCGGCATCTGAAAGCGGAGAGACCTGTTCCAAACGAACCAACGAACGGCGCCCTCGCCAGCCTTCCCAACAGAGAGCAAACCATGCAAGCGCGACAAGGTATGTGAGCGTGATTATCAACACAGCAGAAACCGTCCTCCCTGCGCGAAGTGCTGGGCGTCAAGCAATCAACTTGAGCGAGGTCTGCGTCACTTCGACACGCCCTTTTCGTCAAGCCCCACGCATTTGTTTCCGTTTGGCACAACTCTGCCAATACAAAACTGTTTTCTCGACGTAAGTTTCTTTAACTCAATCGTTTGCAAAAATAGAACCTTGGCACAGTCACTGCAAGAGCGGATGGGTGTAAATTAAGACATTGATCGGGAAAAGGAGGGATCGCCAATGACACTGCCAGTAACAACTCGCGGCTGGAATCCATGGAGGGAGCTTGTTGAGCTTCAGGAAGAAGTCAATCGTTTGTTCTCGCAGGCTCTGAGCCCAGCGGGGTCGAGCGCCTTGTTTGAAGGCGATTTCGTTCCGCCGGTGGACGTCCTGCGAGATAACGAGAAGTTCATCGTGCGCGCGGACTTGCCGGGCCTGAAGAAGGAAGATGTCGAGATCTCGATCCTTAATAACCGGTTGTTCATCCGCGGCACGAAGAAAGAAGAGACGGATGTGAAGCAAGGCGACTACCATCGGCGCGAGCGGGTGTTTGGCTCCTTCGAACGGGTGATCGAATTCCCGAATCCAGTGGACCCGGAGAAGATCACAGCAACGTTTACTGATGGCGTGCTCGAAATCCATGCTCCAATCCGTGAAGAGGCCAAGCCTCGTCAGATCGCTATCGAGGTGAAATAACACAAGAGGAAAGGAGGGCGAGACCATGACGAAGCTGGTACGTCGTGAACAGAATGCTCCGAGCACTGCGCATCAGGAAAATCGCGGTCCACGGTTCACCCAACCCTATTGCAGTGTGTTTGAGACAGATGAAAAAGTGGTCGTGGATCTCGAGATGCCTGGTGTAGAGCGTGACAAGATTGAGGTGACGGTTGACCACGACGAACTCACTGTAACGGGTTGGCGAAAAGCTGAGGATCTATCGAATTATGAAGTGCTCGTGAAGGAGCGGCGCCCGCAAGCGTACAAACGCTCCTTCATCCTTGGCGAATCCATCGATTCCTCAAAGATTACAGCCACCTACGAAAACGGAGTGCTGAAGCTGGTGCTTCCTAAGGCAGAAGTCGCAAAACCAAGGAAAATCGAGATTAAATAAACTCGGGCGTAGGCGGTGGACTGATTTCCCGTTTGGCGCAAGCCAGCCAAACGGGATTTTTTTTTGGGCACGTGAGGAAATGCTCAAGCTCTCCCGCCAGTGCCCATCTCCGACCGTAGAGAGCGGGATTCCGATGACGGCTGCGAAAGAAATTGGAGCGGGAGACGGGATTCGAACCCGCGACCACAAGCTTGGAAGGCTAGTGCTCTACCAACTGAGCTACTCCCGCTCGAATGGAGACCGGTAGCGTTTTACAGCAAAAAAGCATCGCTCATTCAACGACGCCCCGTCAGTAGCCGCTTTGCGTAGCGTAAGGACTCTGCGTCCGGGGTTTGCCCGCTTAGCATCTCTGCAATCGCTCTTTCCCGCGCACTACCCTGAAGCAATTCTGCGGTCACCACTGTTCGGCCGCCCTTCTCACCTTTCCTGATCACGATATGCTGGTCGGCCCGTGCTGCGATTTGCGGAAGGTGCGTCACGCACAATACTTGATGAGACGTGCCTAACGAAGCGAGTTTTTCTCCTACCCGCGTTGCGGCTTCACCACTGATTCCGGTATCGACCTCATCAAAGATCAGAACGGGGATTTGGTCCTTCTCGGCTAAGACTGCCTTGACCGCCAACATGATGCGACTGAGCTCCCCACCTGAGGCGACTTTCCGAAGCGGAAGAGCTGGTTCGCCGGGATTCAACTTCACGACGAATTCCACCTGTTCGGCCCCTGTGGGTCCCAATTCTTCTCCCGCAATTTCCTCCGAAATTGCAAAATCTGGAGAATACTCTACGTCCACCCCAGAGCTATCGCAACCACGCCGACGCGCGAACACTCGTGCAACAAATTCTGCTCCCCCCAGACTCAGGTCCTGCATCTCATTTGTTACCTGTCTGCTGAATTCTCGTGCAACCTCGAGTCTTCGGGCCCGCAGTTTGTGCGCAGCGGAGAGGGCGCTTTTCAGAGCCTGCTCAACCTCGGCCTCGGCTGTCGCTAAACTCACCTCATAGTTTTCGAGTTCATCCAATTCTGCGCGCAGTTTGTGGCCAACTTGCAGGATTTCTTCAATCGTGTTGCCGTACTTTCGTTTCAGGGCGCGAATTAGCTCCAGTCTCTCCTCAACCCACTCGAGACGAGCCGGATCACTCACCAGCTGTGCTCCGTAATCGCGAAGGCGTGACGCCAGATCCTCCACTGCAAAACGAAGTTCCTCGGCTTGCGAGCGGAGAGCACTAAGCGTAGGGTCCAGATTCTCGGCCTGCGCGAGCATTCTTGCAACAGAAGCAACGAGAGCTCCTACACTTGCCCCTGATTTCTCCCCTTCGTAGAGCACGTCTGTGGCTTGGAGGGCGATCTCTCGCAGTCGCTCAGCACTTTGCAACCGAGCGCGCTCCAGCGTAAGCTCCTCTTCCTCACCCACACTCAGGTGAGCTGCTTCAATTTCCTCAACTTGAAAGCGAAGAAACGAGCGTTTCCGTTCGAGCTCGCGAGCGTCTACAACCAAAGCGTCTCGTCGCCGCACTGCTGTTTGCCATTCCTCATAACATTGCCGGTAAGTATCGCGCAGGGACACGCAATCGCCGAAAGCGTCGAGCAACTCGAGCTGCACTT
Source organism: Candidatus Sumerlaea chitinivorans (assembly GCA_003290465.1). GTDB lineage: Bacteria > Sumerlaeota > Sumerlaeia > Sumerlaeales > Sumerlaeaceae > Sumerlaea > Sumerlaea chitinivorans. Next base: position 834,464 of record CP030759.1, on the reverse strand, counting down.
CTGGCCTCACAAGGGACGTATGCTCGTTTTGGCCATGCAAATCGATTAGCCCCTCGCCGAATTGTCGAAGCTGGGCCAAGGTCACAACATTCCCGTTAATGAAATGACGCGACACTCCGCTGGCGCTAATCTCCCGGCGCAGGATGACTTCGTCCACCGATTGATCCTCACCAATTCCTTGCTCGGCCAACCAATTTCGAGCTGAGGTCGGCACGGAGCTCAGGAGCGCCTCAAGCCTACTCTTCGCTGCGCCCGCTCTCACGATGTCTGCGCTGGCGCGGTCGCCAAGTAATAGCCGGATGGCACCAAGCAGAAGCGATTTGCCAGCCCCGGTTTCTCCCGTGATCGCTGTAAAGCCCCGATCGAACTCAATTTCGAGTTCACTGATGATTGCGAAGTCGCGTATTTTTAGCAATTTGAGCATAAAACAGCTCTCGCAAGATTTTGGAATCTTGCTTCACCCATTCTGCGTCGTATCCTGTCAAAAGGGCTACAGCACCACCCTGCAACGTTCAAGAGTCTTTGCCTTCCGGCGAATCACACGGAGTCTCTGCTTGAACCGAGAACAAGTCGGTTTCGACTTCTGCGTCCGCCTCATCGGGCCGGTTTGGACGCAGCCCCCATTGAATGACTTTTACAAAATCCGTCTCCAAGACTTCCCCAGGAACCCCTTCCGCAGTGACAATTCGAGCGCGAACACCGTAGCGCTGACCGTGGTTTACTTCAAATCGAGCTCCCGAAATGATGTACGGATGTGTGGGGGCAAGTAAGGCGAAGAACGACGCTGCCCCCACATGGCGGATCATGCGAAACTCGATGCTTCGCGGTTTTCGTCCAGTGGAAGGCATTGCGGGGGTAATTTCGAATGTCACCACGTAATCATCTCGCTTCGCAATTGAGTGCTGAAGCACAAAGCGAAATTCGTCGGTCGTGGCAGCAGGTCGTTGGATGATTGCAGCAGGACGCGGCGGAGGCGCAAGCGTCGGTGGGTCCAATAGTAACGCCATTCCTAATGCCTGCCTGTAGTATTGTACCTTTGAAAACATATTGTAGGGGTTTAATTCTTGCCCAAAGGCGGAAACTGAATACCGCTTGGCGTAGTCAGCCCAGCCCTCACGCTGGCGAACCGTTAACGATGACCACGCCTTGGTAGCATTGGCCAGAAAGCGGCGGACTGCCACTTGATCAGCTGTCTGCGGGTTCTTGGGTGGCGAATACTTGCGCGCGTAGCACTTATTGCCCCTTTTTACAATTACTACATCCGAGTCTCCCAGCCGCCCGCTAACCGCGGCAATGGGAAAGGAGGTCTCTATCTTCATGGCTTAAACCACTCCCGTCGTTATGTACACCTATTGACAGCTCAATGTGATATATATTCGATTGCTGCGATCTTGCAATCCCCAAATCGCATTTCCTCAGAATAGTCGCGGCGCGAATCGAATGGATACTATATTCAATAGGTTTACAATGCATCTACTTTCCCGCAGACAGCTTGGCCCCAGGCTATGGTAAAATTCGATCAACTTCCTCGACGAATTTCTCGAAGTGGTAGCGTAAAAACTCCCGCAATAGCATGAACCGCTCAATTTTGGCGGGTGTCGGTGGCGATTTGATTAAACGTGTGTAGAGTCGCTCTACTCTGTCCACTGTGGCCGTAATCGAAAATTGCCGACCTCTTTTTTTTGCTTCTTCCGAAATCTCTCTCCAAAGTAGAGGGTTCTGAATTAGTTGAATCATACGTTGGACAAACGCGACGAAGTCCCCTTCCGGAACCAAAAACCCCCCACGATTCGCGAGCACGATGTCTCGAACTCCCGGTGCTTCCACAGCCACCACCGGCAAGCCTGCTACCATGGCTTCGGCGACAACAAGCCCTTGAGTCTCGGTCGTCGATGCAAACACGAAAAGATTAGCGGCCTTATAGGCACTCACAAGCCTCTTGCCGCGTAGCGTCCCCAGAAACCGAACACAGTCTCCAACTCCGAGCTCTTGGGCAAGTTCCTCCAGCTCACTCCGAGCATCTCCCTCTCCCACCAGCCAATACTCAGACTGCGGCACGATGCGGTGGAAATCTGCAAACGCACGGATGAGAAAGCTAATGTTTTTCTCTCGCGCAAGCCGACTGACAGTAAGCACAACTGTCGTGTCTGGATTCGTACCCACTTCGCCACGAAACTTGGCCGGGGATCCGCCTCGAAACGCCCGGAGGTCTATCCCAGTGGGAATGACCTCGATGGGTACTTTAACTCCCCTTTCTTCCAGAGTCTTGCGGATGTCACTCGAAGGTGCAATCACAGTATCGCAGCAATTGCAGAAACGGGTGCTCAATCCCACCGCAATTTCAGCTGTCATTTTTTCCGGAAAAGGCAGGTAATGCGTGTACTTTTCGTATTGGGTGTGATACGTAAAAACTACTGGCACATGCTGGGCACGGGCCAGTTGCAACCCTGTCATTCCTAAGAGAAATGGGTGGTGCACATGCACAATATCGAGGAATTCCAAGTCAGCAAGATCTGCGTGCGGCCGAACCGTGAGAGGAAGAGGAAGCGAAAAGGGCGTTGAATTGAAGTTCTTAATGGAAAGGACCCGGTAAACATCCGGCTCGTCCGCAACTTCTCCCTCATACTCTGGTGCATAGATCAGTACGCGATGGCCGCGTCTGCGCAGTCCTTTCGCTAAATTTTCGACAGCAATGGGCACCCCCCCCACGAACGGCTTGTAGTTGTTCGTGAAAAACGCTATCTTCATGGGTTTAGTAGTGGCCTCATGCTTTGCATACGGCATGACGCTCTAAGTAAACCAAGAGCCATGGATTTTCCTCAAAAGAAAATGCGTGGTGAGCGAGACCATAGAAAACGCTGTGGCACGAGAGCCACGGGATTCGCAGTATTGTCATTAATTGAAGACAAATGACCACTCGACTGGCTAAGATAAGCTCGGAAGGAGTAAATCAGCCAAAATGTTTTTTCTGAAGTACCTGATCAACTATCTGCGGCGGTATTATCGGGTCGAACACGGCCTTGAGTACGTGGAAGCACTTCGAAACCTAAACCGCCCTTCCGAGGTGACAATCCCGAATGAGCTGATCCCCGCTGGCGTGCTCATGCAATTACGAGGTCTACTCAATCTGCACGTTCTTTCCGTCAATAGCGACTGGGTTTGGCCCTATTGGATGGAGCGACAATCCGATCCTCACGACTCGTCTTTCATCCCCCGCGCCATGAATGTCACGTACCTCAACTTAACCCACAGGAATTGGACTGCTGTGGGAGTGCTTGGCGGACAGCGGGAAGCGATCGTGGATCCGCGTGGAGCCGTCACGCCGTGGCCGAACGGGTGGTCCCTGGACACTTGGCTTGAGGTCGATCAGCAGCTTCGATTCCCTTCCCGACTTCCGGATACTCAAGTTTCGCAGGAGCTTGTGGAGGGAATCCCGTGGATTCGGACTACCATGAAGTTTCCAGCGGCCACACTCGTGACCGAGGACTGGGCAGTATCTGTGGAAGGGCGGGCTTGCATTGTTCATCTTGCGACGCTGACAAATCAGACTTCGTCCCCCCTACCCTGCTCCCTTATTTTTGCTCTCCGGCCCACGAATCCCGAGGGAATCAGTATTATCAAGCGCCTTGCCTACCACACCCAAGGTTTTCTCCTTGTGGAGGATCAGTTGGCTGTTGCGCTTATAGAGAAACCCGCCAAATGGCTCTTGTCGACCCATCGAGACGGCGATGTCGCCCACCTATTTCCCCGACGTTCGAAAAGCGACCCCATTGTGCACTGTCCCGTTGGCTTAGCGAATGCGTGCGTGTCCTATCCCACAACGCTACAGCCGGGGCAGTCCATGAGCCGCATTGCCGTGATGCCGCTGGAACCCACTCATCCGCGATTCTTTCCTCTTCAGACAGTGCGCGGAGAGCACCTGCTGATGACTCGGGAGGACACACGCCGAGAATGGTCCGAAAAGCTGGCGAGGGGGTTACAGATAGAAGTTCCTGACGCTCGCTATCAGCAGTGCTTCAATGCAAATAAGGCGTTCCTCTTATTGCTGAACGATGGCTACGAAATAACCGCAGGTCCCTTTACCTATCATCGCCATTGGTTTCGTGACGCCGCTTATATGTTGAGCGCATTATCCCGGCTCGGTTATCATCAAGAGGTTGCGCAGGTCCTCTCATTTTACCCGCTGAAACAATGGAAAAACGGCTATTTCTGCTCACAAAAAGGCGAGTGGGATTCCACGGGTCAGGCCATTTGGTCCATTATGGAACACTACAGACTCACTGGAGATGTGAACTGCCTACGAGACTTGTACCCTGCGGTGCGGCGAGGAGCGATCTGGATTGAGAAAAAACGGCACGATGTGACGGTTTCAAAAACGAAGCCGCGTGGCCTCATGCCCGCTGGATTTAGTGCAGAACATTTAGGTCCCAATGATCATTACTATTGGGATAACTTCTGGTCGCTTAAGGGGCTCGAAGATGCATTGGAAGCGGCCCGCGTCTTAGGCATTCGGGAGGATGCCGAAAAATTCCAATCGTGGGCTGAATCGTATCGTCGGGACATTTTGCACGCGATTCAGAAGGACATTGAGCACAGCGAGGTTCATGCTCTTCCCGCTGCACCGGGAAGACCTCCAGACGCTGGCATGATTGGGAATATCTGTGCAGCTTATCCACTCCAGTTGTTTTCGATTACTGAGACCCAATGGCTACGACGTACCCTTGAATTCATCCGCAATCATTTATTCCACGGCGACGGGTTCTACCAAGAGATGATCCATAGTGGGATCAACTCCTACCTAACAATGCAGGTGGCGCAATGCCTCGTGCAGCTGAAAGACGAGGAAGCTTTTCGCCTAATCGACTACATGCTTGAACTGGCCTCCCCCACGTGGTGCTGGCCGGAGGCGATTCACCCGAGAACATTGGGGGGCTGTATGGGTGACGGACACCATGGATGGGCAGCAGCCGAATGGTTACTCCTCATGCGAGGGCTTCTCATCGAGGAAGCTGACGATGAACTGCACTTGACCCGCCTGTTGCCAAAGAGTTGGACCTGCCCCGGTCAGTCTGTGTCTCTACAAAATGCCCCCACTTACTTTGGCAAGGTCCAGTTGCGTGTGGAATTCTTCAAGGGCTATTCGCGAATCAACTTTGACGCCGATTGGAGGGTTCCACCTCGGAGAGTAATCTGGCACTTGCCGGCTCGCCCCGTCTCGGTCCGAGATACGGAAACACCTGTCACCTTGCTCACTGATGGGATCGCTTTCTGTGGGGAAAGGGTCTCCCTCGAAGTTCAACTTGAACCAACTGGGCGCCCTGACGACGCCGCATCGGAACACCCCAAGATAGGCGTGGAGGAAATGCCCCACCGGCCTCCGCTCAGAGAGTAGATTCTGTTGTTTTCGTTTTGACAACCCAGCAGCTATCCCCAAGCGTTTGGCTCAAGAATAACGCGAAAACGATTCGGAGGTTGAGCAAAAGATTTTATGACCACCACGCGAAGCTACAATATCGCCGTTATCCCGGGCGACGGAACTGGACCCGAAGTGGTTCGTGAAGGGGTCAAAGTTCTCAACGCTGCAGCAGCAAAGTTTGGGTTCAAACTCAATTTTACGGAATACGATTTTGGCGGTGAGCGATATAAGCGCACTGGCGAGACCTTGCCCGACTCAGCAATCGAAGAGCTGAAAAAGTTCCATGCAATCTATCTCGGTGCAATTGGCCACCCCGACGTTCAACCGGGTATCCTTGAGAAAGGGATTCTGCTCAAACTGCGCTTTGCGCTCGACCAATATATCAACCTTCGACCCGTGAAACTCTATCCGGGCGTAGAAACCCCGATCAAGGACAAGGGGCCAGAGGACATTGATTTCGTCGTCGTGCGTGAGAACACGCAGGATCTCTATGCTGGAATGGGCGGCGTTGCACATTTTGGCACCCCACAAGAGGTAGCAACGCAGACAGCCGTATACACCCGGTTCGGTGTCGACCGCTGCTTACGGTACGCCTTCAACTACACCCGGAAGCGGAACAAAAAGAAAACTCTCACGCTTGTAGGCAAGACCAACGTTTTGACCTACGTCTACGGCTTGTGGGAACGCGCCTTCCACGAAATGGGAGAAAAAGAATTCCCCGACATTAAGCGCGAATATGCCCACGTGGATGCCACAACCATGTGGTTTGTTAAGAATCCGGAATGGTTCGACGTGATTGTTACCGGCAACATGTTTGGTGACATCATCACTGACCTTGGGGCCATGATTCAGGGCGGCATGGGCATTGCGGCCGGCGGAAACATCAACCCGGATCCGGGTGGGGTTTCCATGTTTGAACCGATTGGTGGTAGTGCGCCCAAATATACCGGCAAGAACGTGATCAACCCGCTGGCAGCAATCTGCGCCGGGCAAATGATGCTCGAAACTTTAGGCGAAGATGCCGCTGCAGCAGCGATTGAGCAGGCGGTGATGAAAGTCACCGGAACTAAGCTCAAGAGTTTGGCTGCAGGCAAAATGGGCTACACAACAACCGAAGTCGGAGACATGGTAGCAGCATTTGTCGCGGAATAGGATTCATCCAGCATGAAGATCCACGAGTACCAAGCAAAAGCTATCCTCAAAAAATACGGCGTACCGGTGCCTCAAGGCATCGTTGTGCGCACACCTGAGAAGGCGGTTGAGGCCGCTAAAAAGCTGAGCTCCACCGTTGGATATCCGTTAGTCATCAAGTCACAAGTGCTTGTGGGTGGCCGAGGAAAAGCTGGCGGCGTCAAGCTCGTCCGTAACGAAGACGAGGTGAGGCCGGTTGCAGAACAGATCCTTGGCATGACCATCAAAGGCGAAAAAGTAAAAAAGGTTCTCGTTGAGCAAGGGCTCGACATTCGTGGCGAAATCTATCTCGGCATCATTGTGGACCGCGCACGAAAAAAGCCCGTATTCATGACAAGTGCGGCTGGTGGTGTGGAGATTGAACAAGTAGCTGCCGAAACCCCAGAGAAGATACTCTTCTCTCCAGTCGAGCCTCTGCTTGGCCTCACCGATGCCCAAATACGCGAGATGGTATTCTTTCTCGGCCTGCCGAAGGCGGCGGTTGAGTCCTTCCGTTCGGTGGTGCGAGGGCTCTACAAAAGCTTCGTGGACAACGACTGCTCGCTCGCCGAGATCAACCCTTTAGTGCTGACTGGTGAAGAACGAGTGATCGCCGCTGATGCCAAAATGAACTTCGACGATAATGCACTCTATCGTCATCCCGACATTGCGAAAATGCGAGACGTAGCCGAGGAGGCTCCTCTTGAGCGGAAAGCTCGACAGTTGAAACTCAACTACGTCAAGCTCGACGGGAAGATCGGATGCATTGTCAATGGAGCGGGACTGGCGATGGCCACGATGGACATCGTCAAGCATTACGGCGGGGAGCCCGCAAACTTCCTCGACATCGGCGGTGGAGCGAAAAGCGAGCAGGTTGCTCAGGCATTGAAGCTCATCATCAGCGATAAAAACGTAAACACCATCTTCTTTAACATCTTTGGGGGAATTGTCCGCTGCGATCTGGTGGCCGAGGGAATACTCGAAGCACTCAAGCAATTCCCCAAATGGAAGATCCCGATTGTCATTCGTCTCAGCGGAACGAACGAAGAAAAAGCGCGAGAAATGCTTCGCGATACCGCGCTGATTTCGGTTCCGACAATGAGCGAGGGGGCCAAAAAGGCTGTGGAACTTTCAATGCGTCAGGCTTAATCGCAACCGGCGCGGGTGTTTGCGTAGGCGACACTCGCGCCGGTTTTTTGCGCGGACATTCACTCAATGGTGGCTCTTCCAAAACTCAGGAACATCTCCCAGCCCACATCGCATCAGCTAGCCGCTAAACGACTCACTGGAAAAGCTACCGATTTTCTGTCCATTCACGACTAATGCTTCTTTAGCCCCAGATCAATCGTAGCTCCCAGACGCGGCCTTGGCGAGTCCCCTGCTTTCCTCCGCCTGTGACATAGAGTAGATCCGAGTCTTGACCGTGGAATTCACAATTCGTCGCCATCCGCTCGCATACCTGGACCTGCCCGAGAATCTGGCCACTCTCCGCTACAACCGTCAGGCGCCCAGTCCCGGCTTCAGCAATATATAAATTCCCCGAACTGTCCACAGTCATCCCGTCAGGTTCTGCTCCTCGCTCAAGCTCCACGAAAATCACCATGTCGGTAAGTGTCCCGTCGGAACGGCGCTGAAACCGTACGATGTGATCTGCTCCCGAACGCGCAACATACAAGTAACGCTCATCAGGGCTCACGACCAGACCATTCGGCTGCTGGTCAAGGTGGGCAGCCAAAAACACCGTTCCATCGGGCCGGACGCAATACACGCCTTGCACATCGTCGGGTGCGGGATTCCACTTGGGATCCGAGAAGTAGATAAAACCATTCGAATCTGCGGCCACATCGTTCACGTTTACATAAGGCCTTCCATCGCACTCCCGGGTAATTACCCGATACTCACGTGTTTCCGCATCAATTTCGAGCAGCTCCCGCTCACTGTAGCAGCACGCGATGATCTTGCGGCGGTCCGGACTCAGAATCAGCCCATTCGTCTTTTTTCCTACCGACCACCATGTTGCCGTCCCACCGTCGGGTTTAAGTCGCTCGATTGTCGCCCCATGAACATCCGAGAAAAGAAGGTAGCCGTCCGGATGCCACACTGGGCCTTCCGGGAAAACAAGCCCATCAGCTACTTGCCGGATTTCTGCTCTCACACTTTCCCTCATGCAGGATACGACTCTCTTTCAGACCAGGCATTTAGTCCCCTTCGGCGCGTCACTCCCCACCGGAAGACTGTTCTTTATTCGCCTCTCCGAGGAGGGGCTGGCACTTTGCCACCTCCGCACGAAAGCGCTCTTGGAGGTGAACCATCTGTGCCTTTTTATAGTCGTACGGTTCACCAAGGTAGCGATCGTCCTCAATGTAGCGATGGAGGCGCCGCTTTCCTTCCGCCACCAATTTTTTTTCGTAGTCGACTATCGCGTTACGTGTGACTTCGTCTCGCGCGCACCCCAAAACACGAGCGTACTTCTCAGCTAATTCTGCTGGCACAGGACCATCGCTGCTTTCGAGGCTTTCAATGAACTTCAGACGTTCGGCGAGGGCCAATATTTCCTGACTGGACGCGCTACCAACCTGTTCATCGCGGCGAATGATCATCATGTAGGCTTTTTCTTCAGCCCGTCGCGTGACAAAGTTGTTTAAAATGTGTTCGAGTCGTTTCAGCTCGAATGCCAAGATATCTCGTTCCGTCACCGTTTCATCTGGTCTCTTGTGAAGCGCAGCTTTGTAACGGTCCCGAATTTCATCTGTCAGCGGATTTGTCCGGAAATATGCACACCGATGCATTTGCAGATCAAAATGAAACAGGTCCGCAGCATCGGGCAAATCCCACAATAGCCAGTGCTGAATGAGCTCCACGATATGCTCTAAGGTTGGGTCCATCGAACGGAAGAGAGTTCGCATGTCGTGGATGGCCAACTCGGCAACTCTCCCCCGCTGCTCCTCAGGCCTGTTGATGATCTCGTGCACAATCGAGTTCTGGTCACTGTGACTGAATAACGCCTTGCGACGCAAGTCGTCATCCCCTGCCAGAATATCCGCAACACGGACGCGCTCGGGACCGAAGCTTTTCAACCCGGTGAGCACTTGGCGAAGATTCTCAACTTGCGACCACACGACGTCATCTATCACGTTTGCGATACGAGGATTGATGCGGATCGCTTGTTGCTGCCGAATGCTGAGATAGTCGCGTAAATAATGAAGGATACCGTCGACATTGCGGTCATGCGGTTTAGTGGTTCCCGCCATTTTCTCATGGCCCTCCTCTGGAGATTGCACACACACCCGACACCCTACAACTTGGTGGTTACAGCGTGAGAAAGCTGATCCGTCTTCGCAACAGGAATCGTAGCTTACTCCTCTGAAGATTGCTTGGCCAACACGTCTCGTAAAAACGGTGCCGTGCGTAGGCGCGTGTCACAGAGTCGCCGAATAAGCTCTTCGGTGAAGACAGCTAACGACAAAAGAGATTTTGACTGACTCTCTTTGGGGATAAGAGGTCCCTGCTCCGGAACTCGAGAGGCTTCCGCTAACGCCAAACTGACATGAGGATCGAGGGGGAACGCACGTTCCGTAGGCGCAATGCACTTCGCGCAGAGGGATGCCAATCGGTCCCAAGAGAAATATGCGAGCGGGGCTTTCGCACCGCAGGCGACGCAGCGGTCCACTGAAATTTCGAACCCCTCCACAGCAAGTAACCTCAAGAAATGATGAGCAACGCCTTGGGCTGTTGGAAGCCCCCCCTCCAGCACGTGGAAAAAAGAGCAAGAGAGCTCAAAAACGTCCTTGGCTGGCTCGAGCGGCGGCAAGATTGCCAATACGGTCTCCCCCCAAAAGGCAGCAAAAGCATAACCAACCAGCGAATGCCTCAGACCACTGTGTTGTTCCTCGGTTTCCCAGAGGATCAATGTCCCAAGATCTGAGCTTGCGCGGAGACTAAATACGCATTCTCCTCGTGCAAACAGGTCGATGGCTCGTTCCGAAGTCTTTTTCTGCGAACGGACCCCACGTGCAACAAGGCGCACAGGCCCACGCTCTTCCGTCAACAATCCCAGCAGGAGCGAAGACTCACGATAGTCGCGAGCCTCGAGGACGTAGGCCCGCGTCCGGAAACGCTCTGTCATCTATTCGATCAAGTCCGAGCGGGCCCACCATCGTCAACCGCAAATCCCCTTCCGGGGCAGCGCGCCTCCACGTTCCCACGCTTCTCTAGGGAGACAGCCGCTACGCAGTAGATGCCGTGGACTTACTTCTTTATGCGTTTCTTGCGTCTCGCTTCGCGTTTTTGGGCAAGGTGGAATTCACGTTCCAGAAGTTGCATGAATTCCCCCCTTCGCTCATACAGCCGTTTGTGCCGTCGAGGGGCATGACGCTCAAGTGCATAAGCCGTGAGCAACGGCAAAGCAATCGTCGAGTCGCAATAGCATACCACTGTATCTGGGAGCTGGGCGGGGTCGATCTTACCCCAACTTACGGCTTCGCTTGGCGTAGCCCCGCTTAGACCTCCAGTATCGGGTCGCGCGTCAGTTATCTGAATGAAATAATCGTGGCCTTTCTCATCAATTTTCAGGACTTCTTGGATTTGAGGTTCCGTCTGGAGTGCAAAGTTTTTAGGTGATCCTCCTCCAAGGATCCACACTGCACTTTTGCCTCCCCCGCGTTTTGTCGCCAAAACGATTGCGGTTGTCTCATTCACGTCATAGATTGGATCAATCCGCAGTTTGCTGCCGGTAAAGTACTTCTCTGCGATATTCATGCCGATGGAACTATCGCCGGGCGAGGACGTGTACACGGGCACGCCGTACTCATACGCCACTGAAAGAAGCGACCGTTTCTTTTGCCCTAAAACTCGTTCCCGCTCGGCAATGTATTTGCCACACAAGTAGTGAAACTCAGCTGTCCCCATCGTTCGCTGAAACTCAGGCGCATCGAAAATCCGCCGGAAAAACTCGTCCGTGCGGAGCAAGACATTGTAGTCGAATAAGATGTCATAGATCCTCACCACACCTTCCTTACGAAGCGTAACATCGTCCACATTGGGACGGCCAACATGAAGGGGGAGGCCCAGACCGAAATGGGTATCGTGGTAAAGGTTTGCGCCGGTGGAGATGATCCAGTCCACAAAGCCCGCCTCAATCAGGGGGATAATGCATGACACACCTAAACCCGCGGGCGTCAGCGCTCCCGTCAGGGTCATACCGATCGTCACATCCTCATTGAGACACTTTGTTACCAAGAGTTGCGCTGCCTCTCGCAGCCGGGCCGCATTGTATGCCAAGAAGCATTCGTCGACCAGGTCCGCAACTTTCCATCCGGGTCCCACCGGGGGCGGATCTATCACGCGGCCACGGAGTAGACGCTTTTTCATTTTCATCTCCTTTCCACATAAGAACTGACGGTAGACTTTGACCTAAGAAAGCTGTGCGCATTTTGCTCAAGCATAAAGCAGCAAAACGGAACGCTGCGCTAATCAGAAGCCAAAGAGGATGCTGAACGCTGATAAACACTGAGTGTTCGCTCACGGAGTTCGCGGTCCGCCGCCAAGAAACATCCGACACACACCCAGAACAGAAAGGCACGAACCGGCAGATGAAGTGGGAAGCTGAAGAAACCGTTCACCAGAATCGCGAGCAACGTGGCAAAAAAGAGGTCCCGCTGAAACCTCACCCAAGCCAGATCAGAAGGCCCCGCGATGTCCCCCTTTATTAAAATAGTAACGTTCTTCGGCCCTTTTATGTAGCGCACAAACAACGAGGCGATGAGGAATAGAAACACTCCAATCCCCACGCTACCCGTTTCGGACCAAATTTCTAAGTAATCGTTGTGAGCATGTTCTGCAATCCGCCCTTGAAGCGTTTCGGCGAAACGCCGAAACCCGGCACGCGGATCCTCTTCGACAAGCTTCTCTACGGTGGGATAAAAGTAGAGTTTGAACGCCCCCGGTCCCACTCCAAGCACGGGATACTCTCGGATGAGTCGCCCCGAGATTGTGTAAAAGAGAATTCGCTCGCGCACAGACGGGGAAGTCAGGTCGAAGACTTGGACAAATCGCTGAGCCAACCGCATCCGCCGTACATTCAGCGGGTTGGGGAAGGAAAGAACTGCTACAACTGTGGTCGCCAGAGCAAGAAATCCAACCAACCCGAGCAAGGCGTACCTTCGGTGCGACGGACTCAGGATGGCTATGGTTCTTTTCAGCAAGAAACCAGCCCCAACTGCGAATGCAAGAAACGCGCTGCGTGTTCCGCTCAAAACGATCGCCAAGAGGAAAAACATGCATAAGATCGCCCAGGCTGCCCGCACAGGCCAGCGGCTATTTGGGCGGAGAATATGCCCAAAAGCGAGAATTCCCACCGCAGCCATGTAGCTACCAAAATACTCAGGGTTTCCGAGAAACGAATGGACGTAGTTCCTCGCATCCCCCTTCGCATACGCAAAAGGATAATAGGTCCGAAGAAAATCGAAGCCCCAATAAACACAAAACCCGTAGGCCGCAGCGATGACCGCAGCACCTACAGCCACAAGTATGATCTGTTGGCGCTCCTTTAGATTGATATTCACAAGCGCTACTGCCACCGCCAAGAGCGCAAAGCCCCACAAATGCCACGATTCGCCAAAGCAGAAAACGGCATGAGAACTGCTGAGGCACGACAAGAGGTTGGCTACCACTAAACCAAGGATTCCGAGTTCAACAAAATGGAGATCTCTTTTTCTTGTACGCCAACATCCCAGAAAAAAAACCCCCGCCATCCATGCGACGAGAAAGCGAGACATTAGTTCTTTCGAATGGATCGCTGGGTTTTGCGTTCCGACACGAGGTATCACAAAGTTAGGAAGAAGAAGCAATCCTGCCAGCAAAGACAGGACAAACAACTTTCGCCCATAAGCCGACCACTGGTCACTGTTTCCTAACCATCGAAGACGCAAATCTACCTGCTCCGATTCTCTTGCATCACACTTGCCGTCCCCTCCCGATAGTACACTTTTTCTGCTTCCCGTACAGACACCCTCGGTGTCTGGGGCGAGCTGCCTTCTTCGCCTACGCACTCCTGCTCCAAGAGCTCCGGAGTATTCTCAACAGCGTCGCAAGACGTTGCTCCCCAGAAGTTGCTCGAAATCGTCGTCTTGGTCTTTTGACGGAAGCAACACATCAACCGTCAGTCCATCTTCTTCCGTCGCAGCAAGCCGCTGCTTGATCGCCACAACGAGTAGCTCCTCCCAACATTCATCGTTGGACTCGCTGAGAAGGAAACTTCGTGGGCTCTTGGAAGCCATTCCGTACTCCTCGCTGTGTTTATAATAAGAAGGTAAATCTACAAACCCTTTGCGTTCAAGATCAATCAGTGCTGCGCCGACGGAATACGGAGCGAATGGAGTCAACGTCCAAGCGCGTCCTTCATGGCTCGGTCCAGCTCGCGCTTCACGTCACGCTCCTTAATATCTTCGCGTTTGTCGTAGCTTTTCTTTCCGCGTGCCAATCCAAGTTCAACTTTCGCATGTTGACCTCGAAAGTATAGTCGCAGGGGAACCAGCGTGTAGCCTTTCTGGGATACTTGCCCTATTAGCCGATTGATTTCTGACCGATGAAGCAACAGTTTCCGGGGACGTCGCTCGGGGTGGTTGTAACGATTACCTTTTTCATACGGATTAATGAACATGTTATACAGGTACGCCTCTCCCCGCTCAAAGCCCGCATAGGCTTCTGCAAGACTCGCTTTGCCAGCACGTAACGACTTTACCTCCGTTCCAGTCAGAACGAGGCCGGCCTCGATCGTATCGAGAATGTGATAGTCGTGATGCGCTCGCCGATTTGTGGCAATCAGACGTATGGAATCCTTGTTCGACATTTTATGGCCCGCGGTATGTAACTTGAAACCCCTGATGAAATTCACGCAGCAGAGGGGCCAAGCATCGTCCCCTATCCGCCAGAGCTAACCAGACACGTCTACCTATTCGGTCTCGATGCGAACCACTAAACCACTTTTCTTTGTGATAGCCTCAGTCAGCTCTGGAAATCCGACAATGCCCAGAAGTTGCTCCTTACTGTCGACAAGAAGCACGACGAAATCTCGAACATACGATGGGATTTTCTGCTCAATCAGTAAGGATTTTAGTCGTTTCGACCGAGAGATCCTATCCCCCGGGCGGCGGTTTCGCAAATAAAGCAGCGTCGCTGCGTCCAAAGCCGCCTTGCCATCCGCTTGCGCATCTTCTTTTGGCAATTCCACGTGAATCCGGCGCACTTTACCGTCGAGGCATTTCACGCGTGCCACGTAGGAGTTTGGCTTGTCGGGCGTCGGACTCAGCTCCATCGGTTTTTCGAGATAAGCCAACACCGACTGAGCTTCTTTTTCCACCCAGCGCCGCGCGAGTTCCACATTTATTTGAGGTATGAGGGAGCCGCCGGAAACAGAACCGATGGGCCTCACATCTTGAAGGGCTGACACATAAATTAGTTGCCCGCCGCTCGAGAGAACCATGGCGCCGCCACGAAGCATAGTTCTTCGAGTCTCTGTGCCCTTCACCA
Organism: Candidatus Sumerlaea chitinivorans; assembly: GCA_003290465.1. Classification (GTDB taxonomy): domain Bacteria; phylum Sumerlaeota; class Sumerlaeia; order Sumerlaeales; family Sumerlaeaceae; genus Sumerlaea; species Sumerlaea chitinivorans. Next base: position 819,349 of record CP030759.1, on the reverse strand, counting down.
TCCTCAAGATCTGCTGCAATTCCCTACTTGATGGCTTCGTAACGCATCCGCAGGACTGCTGGAGCCATAAGCGAACGATTTCTGCTTGAAGAATTTCCGGTAAACGCTGAAGCCGCTCTGCAGGCAACCGAGTCGGATCCCCTGTAAGCCTGCTGTAGTAGCGCAGCTTTCGAAGTGCAACCTTCTCCACATAAGCATGCACTTGAGTAAGCTGAGTGGCGGTGCGAAACAGCGTCTCGCGCACACGGGGATTAAACTCCCGTTCTAACAAAGGAAGCAGCACGTGGCGGATGCGATTGCGTGTAAACTCAAGAAGCGCATTCGACTCATCTTCGACAAATTTCACATCTCGTTCTTGCAAATAAGTGAGGATTCTCGTTCGCGGCGTTGCCCAGAGAGGACGAAGGAGATCCAGTGTCCCCAACTTGCTCTTTCTTTCAAAGCTCAGACCATGGGCGCCAGCCCCACGCACGAGATGCATGAGAAAAGTCTCCACCAAATCGTCCGCAGTGTGTCCCAACGCAATCGTCTTGCATCCGCTCTCACAAGCTTCGGTCATGAGGCATTGATAGCGCTGCTCACGTAAGTACTCTTCGATTGTCTTCCCAGTGGTTTTTTTGGTCAGGCGCTCAATCTCTCGATAGCCGCAAGGCACGCCAAGTTTCCTGCATTGGGAGAAAACCAACTCATACTCCGCTCCGGTCGTGGGGCGCGTTAAGTGATTCACGTACAGAGCACGGCAGATAAATCCTAGCTCCTCCGCTGCCTCTGCCATCGCGACGAGCAGACACATGGAATCTGCTCCGCCCGATACACCAAGAAGAACCTTGCTCCCGGCCGTAAGCCTGCTTTTGATTAGCTGCTTATCAAGAACTGCATCCCAGCGCACACTTTTCTACCCCGCTTACGGCAGATTTAGGTAAGACGAAATTTCCTAAAGCTTTGCTCGGAGAATGCGATCGAGAGAATACATGGAATCTTGGTCAGACTCCACACAGTACGCGTAAATTCGATTGCCCTCAAAGCTCTTGGGGTAAATGTGCAACGTCACTTCGTTTTCGTTGCGTTTCACATACTGGATCTCGGCTTCGAGCTCATAATCTGCTGCAAATTTCAGCAATGCTATGATATCCTTACGTTCGACAGCTGGATTCTGACCACGGTAGTGATACCGTGTCGGGCCGCGGTGAGCCACCGACTTCGCAACCAATCGTGAGAGTTGATCCTTATACTTTTCTTCAATCTGGTCGCGCATCTTCTGGAGAGCAGCCAACAGGCGCTTTTCAAAAACATTTGCAATTGCTTCGCCTGTCCCACGCAAGGCGAAGAAAGCACCCCCTTCTGGCTCCAGCTTTTGCGCGAGAGCTGCAGCTTTCTGGTTGGTAATGTCAGCATCGAGTTCGTCCTCAAGAACCCGCACGAGTCGGATCAGTCCAATGAGGTCGAGCAAATCTTCCGGGGAAATACTGATGTGATAGCGACCGTCACGCGTCGCTTGTACCGTGCCGGTCTCCAATCGCGGCATGAGTCCCGCTGCCCGCATTTCCTTTGCTAATTTAGAGAGATCAACGTCGGGCACAAACACCATGCCCTTATCCCCGATGACTTCGCGAATGAATGGTGCTAATTTGGGGTTTGCCCGGACCTCTTCGATGACGGCGGGTTGATCGCTCACAAGGTAGCCGCCGGCTAAACCAAGTAGCGCCTCCCCATGTTTTTCCGAGCAGTCGCTGATCAAGCGTTTCACCGTTTCTGGGACAGCAGGACGCGAATGCTGATTGAGGAAATCGAGAATTTCCTCTGGATGAACACCTCTATCCAGAGCTGCGCGCAAGGTCTCACGCGACAACTCAAAGCTCGTCATCACGTCAACATTGCGGACTCGACAAAATGAGGTGAGGAAATAAAGCTTATCGAGTCGCAAATCCGGCGGAGCCACAATTTCCATATTTGGTTGTACGAAGAACCACTCCGCCGAATATTGAAGTGGGAACTCTTCCACAGACATTTCGTGGAACGCTTCCCGAGGACGGATAGCACCGCTTTGAAATAAACTTTGTCCAAGATCTGACAGTCGGAGCGCCAACTCACCTTTTTGCGCAGCCCTGCTTGAACGGGAGACTGAGCTCTTCGCTTCTTTCTCGTCCTGTTCTTCGGCAAACGCATCAACCTCCGAGGCCCCAAGGACGACCAAGCCGAGCCAGGAAAGTGGCTCCGTGATTACCGCTCGCAAGACTCTCAGGCCGACTTGGGTTGCCAACTTCTCATTCCATTTGTCGCCGCTCGCCAGTAGCACCGCGACAACCTGAGGGAGGAGCATTTCCTCGAATTTTGCATAGGAAATCCACCGGTCTCGCTGAGTGGCGTAGAGTGCCTCCAGCACGCGGTGGCGAATCTCAATCAATCCTAAAAACCCACGGGTGCGCTGCTCCTCTTCCCACGCAATTCCGTCCGGGATGGCCTCATTCCAATCGTTAACTTCGAGCCACCACGTAAAGAGATCGCTGTAAATATGCGCGGGATTCTCAAGCGCTTCGAGAAAGGCATCCGAGACTTTCCAGAACTGCCCCACCTGAATGAGAAACTTTGCATACAACAGATAACCCACGAGGAAGGTTGCATACTTGAGGCTTTTCCCACTGCTCAGTAAGACAAGCGCTCTTCTGAGGTCGGACTTGCTGACCCCCCCAGTGGTCAAAACTCGGATGTCCTGCGTGTGAATGAAGTTGGCTAACAGAACCAAATCCCGCAAAACCAAATGGCTGTTGTCATACACAACAGCAGGACTAAACTCGGTTGCCGAAGCCCCCAATGCGTCCAGCTCACGAAGCGTACGCATGTCGGGGGTATAGTCATGTTGAAGGATAAAAAGGATATCGCGGGGAATGATCACGACGTCTGCATACTTGTTTGTCCCACGCGAGACCACATACGCCAGCCCGCGCGAACCAATCAGGGAGTTGAGTTGCTCGGTACGTGTGAGATCAAACCGCCGCCGCCCACGAGCCTCGAGCAGGTCGCCGTACAGCGCATAGCCGTTTTTCTCAATTAGGATTTCCAAAAGCTGGGCTTCTTCGTGAGGGAGCGAAGCGATGTATTGTCTCAGGAAATCTGGATCGAGTAGCTGTCTGCGCAGCAACCGAACCAATTGCTCTCGAGATAGTGATTTGGTTTTCGATCCGAAGATTTGCTCCGCGATTTGCAGCAAGTTGGCTTTGGGCAATTTGTGAAGGATCGCCCCGAGAAAACCGCTCAGGTGGGCCCCAACTTCAAAGTGGTAGAAAATTCCCTCTGGGAGAATGGCGTAGGGCTCCTCTCCCGACTCGATGCAGATGAAGCCATTTTCCGCAAGTTGCCGAAGCTCGGCTTCGGCGAGGGACTCGTCGCCGTCGAAACACCGAATTGCAAGCTCGGTCAGCGGCAGTTCTCCGCCATGCACGGCCAAAAGCCGCAATGCATCTTGCTGCTGCGGGGTCAACTTCGCAAAAGCAGCCCGAAAATACCTTGTTGCTTGCATCCGCGGGTAAAGGTACTCGACCAACTTGTTGTGGCCTTCCGGAGTGGAGGGATCCATACCCGCCGGTAACGGCAGTTGCCACGCATTCGCAATCGCAATTAGTCTTTCAGCAGGGAGCCCTTGAAGAATTGTGCGGAGTTTCATGCTCTCAAATTCCTCGGCTGTTTAGGTCTCGGCGAGCGCATCATCGAACTCTTCCTCGTTTTCAACCTCAATAGATTCCGCAGTGCCGATAAGGTCCTCCGCTTCGTTGAAATCAAACGTCTCAGTGTTGAGGGAGGCCTCGTCCAAAACTTTTATTTTGTAGCGATACCCTTGTTCTGTCAGGAAGAGTGAACGGCGCTTGGCGCAGTCCTGATCCTTCGTGTCCTTCGTGACAATCGAGTAGAAATAAGCATAATTGTCGCCCGGCTTCGGTCGCAAGACCCTGCCGACCCTTTGGCTTTCCTCTTGGCGAGAACGGAAGGTCCCGCTAATTTGGATGGCGACGTTGGCATCTGGCAAGTCCACGGCAAAATTGGCCACTTTCGACACGACCAGAACCTTCTGACGCCCACTCTTAAAATCGGCATAGAGAGCTTCGCGTTCCGCGTTTGGGGTTTCTCCAGTGATAATTGGGGCTCCGGTCATGGCGCGAACTTGCTCGAGCTGGTCTAAATACTGGCCGATAATCAACACGTTATCGCCCGCATGCTTTTCGAGTAGTCGCTTGACCACTTCGAGCTTCACGGGGTTTTCCATCGCAATACGATACTTTGAGCGCAGCTCGGCGGTTGCATATTCTAAACGCTTGTCCTCAGCTAATGGCACACGAATTTCCATGCAGAGCGCTTTGGCAATCCACCCTTGTTGCTCGAGTTCTTTCCATGGCTTATCAAAACGCTTGGGGCCGATAAGCGAAAAGACGTCATCTTCCTTTCCGTCTTCCCGCACGAGGGTCGCAGTCAGGCCAAGGCGGCGGCGTGCTTGGATTTCAGCCGTCGCACGGAACACAGGGGCCGGAAGCAAGTGCACTTCGTCGTAGATGATGAGTCCCCAGTTGTATTTTTGAAAAAGCTCCATGTGGGGAAAGTTGTCCCCCTTAGCTTTCTTATAAGTCATGATTTGATAGGTTGTTACGGTTACCGGCCGGACCTCTTTGACCTCGCCGCTGTATTCACCAATTTGGTCCTCAGTGAGAGTGGTCTTGTCTAACAACTCCCGAATCCACTGGCGAAGAGCAGTTATGTTGGTCGTAAGGATCAGCGTATGCTGTTGGATCTTCTCCATGCACGCCATTCCGATTACGGTCTTCCCAGCCCCGCATGGGAGAACCAACACACCACTCCCCCCCGCAGGGGAACCGCCAGCCCAGAAAGTCTCAACGGCGTCCCGCTGATACTCGCGCAAGGCGAAATTGGCACCCAGCCGAGTTTTTGAACGTAAGGAAAACGGAAGCGGGTCCCCCTCAGTATACCCTGCGAGGTCTTCGACAGGGTAGCCAATTTTGATCAGCGCTTGCTTTGCCCGCCCCCGGACTCCGGGTTCAAGAAGCAGGGTGTTCTCGCTAACTCTCTGAGAAATAAACGGGCGAACGTGCGGTGAGGCCAGAATTTCTTCAATCGCAAATTTATCGTCACATACAAGCAGGAGGTCCCCAGTCGCATCGTCCTTTACCAACCGAATCTTGCCGTAGCGAGCCATCTGCTCGCGAATCTCGGTCAGGACATTCTGCGGAACATCGTACTTGGAGAGACGTTTGAGCTCTTGAATAATCGCATCTGGCTTCAGACCTGCAGAAGCCGCGTTCCACAACGATAGCGGAGTGATTGCATAGGTATGCAGATACTCAGGGCTCTTTCTGAGTTCTGCAAATTGGCCGAGGAAATCCCGGGCCTGCTCGTAAAGCGGTCCCATCGTCTCGAGCAGTACCGTCATATCGGACTGCACGATGATTGGGTTCTCGGGTCTGAACATCACTCCTGACTCCTGTTTCATTCCTCAAGTTGCAAAATAACTTTTCGCGCTGATGAAGCGACCACGACGCCTTCAAAAGCTCGTCGGAAATCGGAGCCTCGCCATTGGCCGTAACTCCGTCTTCACCACACTGGCTCGAAACACAACTCTAATCTCTGCTATTCTCGCACCGCACAAAAAACTCTGTCAAGTGGGTCTTCACCAAATATCTCGCAAGCGAAATCAGCTTGGAAAATGGAGAGGACACCCTGCCTCTTAGTCCTCGCTCGCAGAACTGGCAGACTTAAGCCCCAAAGCTTGGCACAAGGGGCGAGTCCACCAAACACACTCCGGGTAGTTTAAAATTACCTCTTCAAACTTGCGGGCGCAATCCTGCAAAAACGCTTCTGCAACCGCTCCCGCATCGTCGCCATCGCGGACAAACCACGGAGCGTCGTATTTGACGTAGAACTTTTTGTTTCGGACAACACCAAAAGCAAAGACCATGGGGCTCCGCGCCACCTTTGCAATCTCGACCAGCCCGCGTCGGATCGGGTAATTCCCGCCCAAAACGCTGATATCCGTTAGCCCCCCTCCTTGATCGCCATCAGGAGCAATCCCGACTATGTAACCCTTGCGTAGCGTTTTCGCCACCTCCCGCACTGGGGAGGCTAAACCCGTCGAATCACCAACGTAGATGGCGCCGTTATGGATAAATAGCATGCGTCGCAAACGTGGGTCCGAAATGTCGCGCATAAAAGCTGGGCGCAGGGTCGTCAACGGGTAGCCTTACCTTTCCAATTTCGCGAATGAGAGCAGGTGAGTGCCAATGTGAAAGCACGTCACGATGACTCCCCTACCTTCCGAGAGGGCCTCACGAACTCCATCAAGCCCATCGAAATCGCAAAGCTGTTCAAAACGTTCCGGCGGCATGCCTTGAAGAATGTAGTTGGCCGTCATGAGCATCAGTTGCCGGTCGAAAAACGCTTTTGTGAGGCTCTCGGCCGATCGTTCCAGATGCGCCACTTCGCAGAGCTTTTTGTATGCCCTGAGCACCTCGCGTCGCCTTCCGCTACGTGTCCAGTAAAGCAAGCGCCCGACGGCGACGCTGAGCGGCCAAGTCCAATCAGCCGGAACTTTGCGAAGCACGTCAGCCATCCAAAGCGTACTACGAGCGTATGGGCTGATGATTTTCTTCATTGGGGTATCGCCTCGGCACAGTAATTCCCGATTGACGCACTGCATGCCACGGGCGTCCGGAATAATCAAGGCTATTGTATTCACAGCGGCCCTTTGGTACAAAATATAGTACCCAACCTATACGTCGGGCATTGCATGCCAGAGCGCAGAAAAAACCTTTTTGCTTGCGCACAATGCCCCATAAAGTTGAACGCTTGGCATGAAAATGGCGGCAAAAATTTACATCGCTCTCCTTCACTACCCGATGCGGGACCGAAGAAATAATGTGGTGTGCACTTCGGTCACGAACTTGGATATCCACGACATTGCACGTTCCTGTCGCACTTATGGTGTCGCCAAATACTTCGTGGTTACACCGATCCTTGCGCAACGGTGGTTAGCAGAACGAATTCTTACTCATTGGGAAGAGGGTTGGGGAGCCACGTACAATCCCAATCGCAAAGAGGCCTTAGAATCCGTAGCCATTGTTCCGGATTTGGGCGAGGTGGCCGAGCAAATCAAACAAGACTCGGGGCGTGAACCGTTATGGATCGCAACAAGCGCGCGGCGCTATCCCAACACCCTCCGCTATGGAGAACTCACACGAATTCTCAACGAGGATTCCCCCCCTGTCTGCCTCATTTTCGGGACGGGGTGGGGCATTCATCCCGAACTCTTACTCGACATGGATCATATTCTTGAACCGATTGTGGGCCCAACGGAGTACAATCATCTTTCGGTGCGGGCCGCAGTGGCGATTATTCTCGACCGGCTGCTGGCACCGCGGCGTTAAGGATGGCTTTCTTCTAACACCGGTCACCTTACGTGAGTGGTTTCTGCGCTACCACGTAAGCCGAGCTGCCAATCGGCAAATTGGTGAAACTCAGTACGAATTCTTCTACTTTCATCACTACAAGTAGCAGGGTGTTCAACCATCTCGGCAGAGGGCGGAGATCCGATTCCGATTTAGATTTCCCGCGGCCAAGAACACGAGCAATCAACATAAGCGGTAACACGAAAGTGTTGCGGTACGTTTGCCTGTGGACGCGGAACCCAGCGCTTTCAACACGTTCTACCAGTTCCTTCAACGTATATCTGTGGCGGGTCATGACCACCTCATCGTGACTGCCGCGCAACCACTCATGGGCCGCCACATGCACAATGAGCCATCCTCCCGGCCGCAGGGCCCGATGGTACTCCATAAGAGCCGCCAAATCATCTTTCACCCACACATGGTAGAGGACGTCGATCGAAAGTAGGACATCCACCGATTCCGGGCGAACCGGTAGTTGGAGCACAGATCCCCGCGCCAAATTGCTTAGCCCGCGTCTGCGAGCGAGATTCAGGGCGGTCGGGGAAATATCTACCCCAATGCACCTCCCGAAGCAGCTCAGAGCGTTAAGATTTGCCCCCGTTCCACAACCCGCATCTAAAATCCATGGTTCTTCCCTTTGGGTATTCCGATCGTTGCCGAAAGTTCCAAGGCGCTTGTGCGTTTCGCGCACGAGGAAGCGCCGCAGAGCAACATACCACCAAAAGGTGTCTTCCACCGCAAACATGCGCGAGTACTCGTCATTCCGCATACATGGCTCATATGCCGATGCACCATGGCCATTTGCAAATGAGGAATTGGATTGTTGGTTGAGTGTTTACCGAAAACAATCTCGAGGCCGCAGGGAACCCCTTTGCTTTTGGCATTGCTCTTGCATCTTACAGTAGTATGCTCAATCAGGTAGGGTTAAATCGGATGAGAAACCAACGACGTGTCATCATTCCGCTTACACTTTTGCTCGTAATCGCTACGGCGGTGTGTTTGGGGCAAAATCCAACACCTCCGCAAGGACCGGAACCCACTCCAACACTTGAGCAGTTACGAGCAATGAGCCGCGAAGAGCGCATCAAGCTCCATCAGCGACGCATTGAGCAAATCATTCAGGAGAATAAGCGACGACAAGAAGAAGAGGCGCGACGTGCGGCGGCTGCTCGCCAGCAAGGGATCACCGCTCCCTCCGCACCCGGGACCAGCTTACCACTTCCGCAACCCGGCGCCCCGATCCCCCAAGGCCCGGTCCAAGTGTATACACCTCCGACTCAGACGGCGCCAGCTCAGCCTGCCCAAGCTCCACCGCAACAACCCACTGCAGCGCGGAGCGAGGCCCGGAGCATCATCTACCTTAGGCCTTACGATAGCGTCGTGAACGAGGGAGAAACGTTCCGAACTGACATCATGGTGGACTGCAAGGATGGTATGGCGGATGAGTTTGTCGTGGTTATGCGATTCCCCGCTCGAAATCTCAATCTCTTGGCAGTCGATTTTTCACCAATCGCGGATTACTTACTTGGGAATGTCGAGTACGTGGACGATAGCCAGAATGGCGAAGTGTCGTTTCATCTTCGTCTGCAACAACTTCAGAAGTTCCGTTCTCGGCCGATCGCGACATGTTATTGGGAGGCGTTGGCTGCGACAGATCTCGCGGAAATTCGATTTGTTCTTGGAGGCGAGGATTCAACAGATATTCGGGCAAACGGTACAAGCATTTTGGGCACAGCTCCCGGTGCGCCGGATGGTGTCGTCAACGGAACGGTGCTTATCCGACCAAAGTCCAGCAAACCCTACGTGGCTCAGGTAGGTAAACGAGGGCTCGTTGTCACCGCAGGGCGAGTTCGTCCTCCTGAGCCCACGGCACGATTGCTCTTGGTCTCAGAAAGGGAGCAAGTAGAAGTGGGCGAGAAATTCACAGTGGACGTCGTCTTGGATAATCCGCTACACACGCCCTTCGACCGCGTGCGCTTATACATTCAGTTCGATCCAAAGGTATTCGAGGTCGTGGATGCTGACAAGGGAAACTGGATCAAGCGTGGCATCAACATCGCCGATGGCTTCGCTCACACAGATTTCCCATTCGATTTCCATCGAGAAAATTTCGCGGACAACGAAAAGGGCGTGATCATTTACGATGAGGCCACGGAGGTTCGTCCGCTCCGGAGTCAGGGGACGTTAGCCCAGATCACATTTCGGGCAAAACAGTCCGCGCGGACCAGTGATATTGTTTTAGTGCGGAATGAACCGGGGATTTACCCTACGACAGCCGTAACCTATTTGTCGCATAACATCTTAGCAGATTATCCTAAGGAAGCCACCACCCTCGCAGGAGTCCGCATGCGGGTGGAGGACTCTGACCAAACGTCCGAAGTGCGTGAGAAACGCCCCCTTGAAGTTCAATAGCAGAAACATGGCGCCGGCTCCCCACCCACAACAATCAGAGGGCGCGTACCGCGCAGCCGTGCGCGAAGTTTAATCCCCGATCTTCCTCCCAAGCGCTTCTTTGCTCGGGCTATTAGGCGTTGCGCGACCGAGACTTTCGCGGTTAACGCCCACGCTTAGTTACTCTTTGTGTTTCCAGTGGTCTTTTCTTCCTCAGCGACCGTTTCAGCTTCGCCTAATGGAATGCTGAGCTCGGCAACGTCCTGAGGCTTCTGGAAATGGAAATCTTCAGCTGTGAGATCGGGACGGATACTCACTCGTCGGTAAATCGTGGTTCCTTTTGCGTTACCAATTTTTTCCACGGTCTTCCGCGGGATTCCATCATGCCGTGACACCCACGCGTCGACTTCAACGGTGACAGGCTTTCCGCGTTGCATCATCTGGGTCGTTGTCGTCCCGGAGAAATGGTAGACCGGCTCGCCTTCAAATTCCTCTGTCGATACGAGGCGGAGCGAGTTACGGTCCAACAGGAAGACCGGGTTCAACTCTACGACGGGTTTGCGAAATTCCTGTTCTAATTCAGGGGATGTCGCAGTGAGTTTGAGGACCTTCTTTTGCTCACGGAGATAAACATAATTCGTGCGAAAGTCGTTGATGATTTCGCGCCTTTGGTCGCCGACCCAGTCGACGATTTTCCAACCGAATTTCTTGGAGACAGTGAGAACACGTGTGGCTACCACGTCGCTTTCCTGTGTCTGATGACGCGTAGTGACCTCTGCTTGAAACCCAGGCACTTGTGCGTACGCTTTCTCAATTTCGGCAAGGGCTTGACTCACTTCGGGGGAGGATGTCCCAGCTTGAGCTGTAGCCCATGCAATCAGAATGCCAACCACAGCGAGTGAAAACTTCGTTCTCCGGTTCACAAGGATATCTCCATTGTTTAATGAACGTCTGATCTCGTCGCAACCCGAACAAAGGAGAGACGTTCTTGTCAAGCGCGTCACGGTGAGCAACACATCAGGAAGGCAAAAGGTGGTGGGCCTAGGTAGAGTCGAACTACCGACCTCGCCCTTATCAGGGGCGCGCTCTAACCATCTGAGCTATAGGCCCACACTGTCTGAAGGATGGGAACCAAGGAGCGCCCATCCGTCGTTCGCGAAATACAGTTTTGACATAAATTCATTTTCCCTCTCGACACTTTTTCCTCGTCTGCACACCGCACCCGCATCTTCGCAGCTCGGAGCTCGATATAAGCATGGCGGCTTTTGCTGACGTCTCGCGCTCCTCAGCGGACCAAGGAAACTGTCAGTCGGAAACACTCCCAGTCAACTTAGCCCTTCGGCCCACATTACACACTCATTCCCCATGCAGGGTGCAGCTGAGCACTCCTTGGGGCGAGAGCAGATACTTCCCACCCGCGGGACACAACGGCATCCGAATTCCGGCCTTTTCGAGCGCTTGCGTGGTTATGGAATCCGAACTCCTTTGAGCACGCAATATCTCAACCGCAGAGCGAAAACTTGCGCGCTGGGCAAGACATGCCGTAGCCAAGTGTACAGAATGAATTTCGTCCCCTGGGCGAGAACCTACCCCAAATGGAGCGCGGGCTTCCCATGGCCGGAAATACCACGTCGTGAGGAGGAGAAGAACGGTAACGACAAGCACCATCTCCAAGAGAGAAAAGCCTTTTCCTTGCGGTCGCTGCATAAACACAAATGTCATCTTCACGCCCAGCTCTGGTAATCGTCAACAAGTTCAAAAGCAGGTCCCGGACGCCTCATGTGGTAAGATTCTACGTACAAATTTGTAGCCGTTCGTCTGACGAAACCGCTCAATTGCTGCACTCAATGTGGCTGGAAAATTACTTCGGCAGGTGCAAGCTGGGCCAATTTCGATCGGTTTGACCTTAGCATGCTAACCTACCGTCTTCAATGCTTCAACACCAAAGAAAATGCAAGATCATGAATTTTTTTATTGAATTTACGCTCGAAAGTGATGGTTTAGAATTGAAGTAAGAGATGCTGGAAGTGCGCAATCGGCGTTCATTTTGACTCCTCGCACTGTCCGACATCCATAATCCACGAAAGGAGAGGTCTTTCATGATTACACAATACATCAAAAAGGACTCGAGGGCTGGTTTTACGCTCATCGAGCTTCTGATCGTTGTCGCAATTATTGCCATCTTGGCAGCCATCGCGGTTCCAAACTTCTTGGAAGCGCAAACACGCGCAAAGGTTAGCCGGGTAAAAGCCGACATGCGTAGCTTTGCAACCGCCATCGAAGCTTATCTGGTGGACAACAATAAGCTCGGCCGAACTTATCGCCCAAGCGCTGCGTGGACCCGGACTCGCATCAATGCACAGTTCACCACCCCTATTGCCTACATCACTTCGGTCATTCCGGATCCGTTTAACAACGTGGATGCCGATGTGCTAAACCGTGTGTTGGTCCTCTGGGGGCGCAACCCAGCGTCAGACTCCGAGGGCGTTCTTGGCCAACTGGACGCCATCTCTGCTTCCACGGCTGCAATCTTTTTCCAGTATTATCCGGACTTCTTTAGCCCAGCGACAAACTGGTACACCGATGATGGCGGTTGGTTGGTCTTCAGTCTTGGCCCAGACCAGAAATATGCGGTTCTGACGCCCACGTATCCGTCACCGTTCATTGAGTATGACCCGACAAACGGGACAATCTCTCCTGGTGACATCATTCGTTGGAAAGGCAAATCGGGTCGCTAATTAGTCGCTCGAAAGCCGAGAAAGTTAAAACTTGAGCGCTGGTCGCAAGGCAAGTGGCCAGCGCTCTTCTTTTTTTAAAATGCCAGTGCTCGTGCTCCCCCGTCGCCAGCCGACGCCGAACTGAGTGATATCCTTGCCAAGAACCCCAGATTAGCCTGTTTCTGTAAGCATCCGAACTGGCGGCGTAGAAATCACTCGCCAGAACAAAGGTAAAACCGCACCAACACTGATGAGAACGCCCACAGAAAGAGCTCCCAATGCCACTCGCCAATCCAAGAGGAAAATCTGCTGTGGAATGAATGTGGAGCGAGGAAGCCAAGCCCCCGCAGTGGCTTCAAGCTCGCGTCCCCCCAGAAACACCAACCCCACTCCGATTGCACCGCCAGCCAAGGCCATAATTGCCGCTTCGCCGATGAGCAGGGCCATCAAGTGGCGTTTCGTCACACCCACCGCACGCATCAGCCCAAACTCTCCGCGGCGCTGATACAAGCTGAGCGCAACCGTGTGAACAATGCTCAGGGATGCGATACCGACTAAGAGGGCGGCAAACAGGAAGATTGCCGCGATTGCCGAACGAGCAACGAAAAGAAACTTTTCTATGCTCTCGCGTTGACTTTCTGCTGTGAATCCTAAGGTCCGAATGGCACTTGTGACCTCGTCGATTTTTCCTAAATCTGCAACCTCGACGTACAAGGCCGTGTAGGAGCTTGGCAGATTCCCGCGATACCACTGATTCAAAGCCTTTGCATGATTTAACGGAATCAGCACTCCAGCCAAAAGGAAGGGGTTATCTGTAAATCCCACTACCCGACACAAAACCTCACCGCGTTGCCCAGCTGCAGCATCTCCCCCACCCAGAAGATACGTTTCTCCCAAAACAAGCGTAAACGTCTTGCCTATCGCAAAGGCCTCATTGATCTTGGGGAGTCCCATGGAATCCGCATAAGCAAGGTTGTACATGTCGAGGAAAAACCGTGGGACAACACAGGGGATAGGAGTTGTACTCAGCGGGTCGTAATGAAAGACCTCCGGCTTGTGTAGGTCTCTCGCCACAAACTGTTCATCTATTCCCACCACCACGGCATCTGTTGTAAGCTGGTTTCCGAGTATCTCGCCTTCAGCCCGAAGCGGCATCTTCAAACTCAATTGCCGCGCCACGGTGCTCACGCCTTCAAGTCTTTGCAGCCGTTCCACTACTTCGTCGGACAGAGCTCCCGCATTAAAGCGGAACATCATTACGTCGAGCGAGCGCGGCTTAACGACTATTGTGCTCCGAGGGAAAAGCGCTTCGGCTCTTTGGATCGCACCATAGAGAAATCCGAAGCCAAAAGAAAGACTCACTGTTACTACCGCAACCGTAACCGCCACGACTCCGATTGCAGCTAACACTCGGCCCTTACGCTCAGCAAGGGCAACCCAGAGAAGATAGAAAAAACTGTGTAACGGCATCAGCAGATGTGTTCCTGACAACGGCGGTAGTGCTGGTCAAGGAGAAGCTCCTGTGAGACCGGTCTCGAGTCGCATCGTAGACCGGCAACCTGCTTCCTCGATAGGGATCGGTGAGACGCAACTCGCCTTTGTCCCACGCAAAGATTGGACTGGAGGTAGGCATTCAGGTGATTCTTGGCTAAAAAGAAAAGGGAGCACCTCGTGATTTTGATTGTCTAAAGAAATCTTCCTTGCCCCCGACGTCTTTGACGAAGAAAAATGAATTATGATTCCTCCAGGCAACTGGCGCTTGTCCCCCCTGCCCCCATTGGTTCTCAACCCAGTGAAAGGCAATGTTGGGATATAGGTTCTGCCCCTGCCTTCCCATTGCCAAAAAGCGAGTGCTCCACCACGCCTTACAGAGCCTCCGCTTGCGCACTCGTGTGTAATTTTTGCGTCTTGGGCTCAAGCATCAACTGGTTTAACTCTTCCAACACCTTCCGTAAGAGCTTAACCTTGACCCGGTAGGGCAGGAAAGCGCTCTTGAAACCAAACACGATCAGATCGACGATTTCCTCGAGGGTGAACCCCAAATACTTGTGGGCGCGGTAAAGCTCCTTCGTCACAGTCGTGTCGCTCATGAGACGATTATCTGTGTTGATCGTCGTTCGCAGCCCATAGTCGTAGTAGAAACGAAGCGGATGCTCCTCAAAACTCTTCACGGCTTTAGTCTGCACGTTCGAAGTGAGACATATCTCAAGCGGCACCCGGTGATCGTTCACGTAGTTGAGCAAATCTCCGTCTTCTTTGAGGCGCGTGCCGTGACCGATTCTATGAGCCCCACAGTAGTGAAGAGCTTGGTGAATTGACTCCGGCCCATAGCTTTCTCCCGCGTGCAACGTGCAATTGATGTTGTTGTTCAGGATCAAGAAGAACGCATCTTTGTGCTTTTTGGCAGGATAGTCTTCTTCTGCTCCAGCAAGGTCGAACGCGACCACGCCACGGTTTTTGTACGCGATGGCGAGCTCGGCAAGTCGGTAAGACGTCTCCGGATTAATATTTCGCATCCCACAGATGATCACGCCCGTCTTCACGTTGAAGTCGCGTTCGCCCGCCTGCAACCCATCGAGCACGGCATCGACGATTTGCGTTAGTCGCAGCCCCTTTTGGGTATGAAGAATCGGCGAATACCGCACCTCAAGATAGCGGACGTTTTCTTTCGCACAGTCTTCCACAAGCTCGTAGGCGACACGAGCGAGGGCATCGGCCTCTTGCAGCACAGATAAAGTGATATCGAAGGCCTTCAGGTAATCCACCAGACTCTTACAGTCTTCGGGAACGACAACATGCTGACGCAGCTTGTCTGGATCGTCGGCGGGAAGGCGTACTTTTTGCTTTTCAGCAAGCTCGAGAATCGTCTCGATGCGCAGGGAACCGTCCAGATGACAATGCAACTCCGTCTTCGGTAGACGTTGGAGGAACTCTTCAGTGATGGGTTGCTGATTTTTCTTTGTTTCTTCCATAAGCTATTGTTTTACATTATCGTCTTGGTTTTGTTCTGATTTCACACCTCCGAGGAGAGAACAACGCTCAGCTTGTTGACAGCGCGTCCCACCGTGTGCTCCTGAAACTACCGACCTCAAACATGACTTCTGACGCACGATACATAAAGCTGTACCGATTACTGCGTTCGCAAATCGAGCGAGGACGATTCCAACCCGGGCAACTGTTCTACTCTCAGAATGAACTCATGCGCAAATTTCGTCTGAGTTACTCCACCGTGTCCCACGCACTTG
This sequence comes from Candidatus Sumerlaea chitinivorans, assembly GCA_003290465.1. Taxonomy (GTDB): domain Bacteria; phylum Sumerlaeota; class Sumerlaeia; order Sumerlaeales; family Sumerlaeaceae; genus Sumerlaea; species Sumerlaea chitinivorans. The sequence goes on along the minus strand of CP030759.1, from coordinate 803,551 downwards.
ACCAACTCGAGCGCGACGGTCTCATCGCACGCAAACAAGGGAAAGGTACATTTGTGCAAGAACATTTCGAACCCGCCGGACGGGCAGTCACCCCGATTCAACACCGTGTCATCGAAGTTTACTATCAGCCGCCTCGGTTTGAGTTCGACTACGTCCCACCCGACGCAATCTTTCTTGCTTTGCAGCCGAGCGTCCCGCACCCTATGGAGTGTAAGCTCAATCCCTATCCGGCGGACAGCACAGCTTTATATGAATCGGTCCTTCGGCCTCACATCGCTGTTCAGATATTTTACGATCCACCTTCGAGCCTTGCTGAATTCATTGCGGATGCCAGCGCCGTGCATCCGGTGCTGGTTGTGGGCAAGGAGCCTTTAAACAGTGAGACGCTCTTCGTATCTCTGGACTTTTCTGCGGCCGGAAAACTGGCAGCTAAGGCACTTTGTCCCACCGCAGGCGAAGTCCTTGGAGCTCTCCTTCCAGAGAGTCCAGACACACCTTCCATGCAGCAATTGCTTGGTGGGCTTCGTGAGAGTGTAATCCAACAAGGTGCAACCTTGAAACCAGAGTTCATCTACCACGCAACCGCTCGAAGCGGCGGGGGCTACCGCGCCATGCTCGACTTGTTCAATGAGTGTCAAGGTCAGCTTCCCGATGGGATTGTCCTTGTGGGAACAGAGTTGACCTATGGGGCACTCACAGCGCTGAGCACAGCTCTGAATACCCAACGTTTTTCCGAGACTCTGAAGCTCGTCGCTATTGCGTGGCCGGCGGTCCGCTACCCTTGGACGCAAAACCTACCCACTGTCTTATGGCCCCCTGAAACAATCGCTCAGCACATCCTAAGCATCGTACATTGCCTGAGCGGGCACGTTGCAACGTCACCTCTGACCGTTACTCCCACAGAGTGCATAGTGAAAGGTTATGAAAACGAAGCCTCTCCCCCATCTCCCCCCAGTGCAGGGACAGAGTAGTCGGCCGGTCCGCTGGGGCGAAAATAAAAGTTGGCAGCAAACACTATAGTGCTGCGATCGTTGCGAAGAGATCCCAAGAGTTCACCTTTCGGAAAAGGTGGCGTGGGAAGAAACAATTACTGAAAAGAGTGGTGGGCTCCTCATGACTGACAAATCCGACCTCGTAAATGGTGTTCAAGACGACAGCGCGTTCGAGCAGGATCTTTACGATGCGGAATTAGAAAGGTATCGGCAAGTTGTCCGGGAAAACCTTGACGAAGCCATGCGCCGGTACGGTTTCACGCTTTACCACTCGCTTGTGCATTGGGACAACGAAAACCGCCTCGATCTCGAGGACGCGCTCCTTCAGCTGGAGATCGCGGAAAAAATTGGCATGAAGCCTCGGGATGCCGTGGATTATTTCAATTTTGCTTGGACCGCGATTCACAAAGAAGATTGGGCTAAGGCAATCCGTTTGCTCAAGAGCGCGGTAACGGACGATCCATCATTTGCAGATGCTTGGTACAATCTTGCCTTGTGCCTTGAGCGAGCAGGGAAGGTCGACGATGCAAAGCAAGCCTGGGAAAAGTTCCTCGCCACTGCTGAAAGTGAGGACGCCAAGAAACAAGTAGAAGCCCACCTGGCAACCTTGGCAGCCTCTTAAGCGTGACAGGTAAGACCAAGTTTGCAGGAGCAACGCCTCTGACCGGGCAATTGAATACTGAGGCAAAACTCGCAACAGACAATAAACGAGGAGTTGCGTGAGTTCGAGCTACCGTATGCTGTGGCGGGGCCAACGCCTTGTCTTTTGCCTCTGGGGACTGCTTGTCACATGTGTTTGCTCGGGAGCCATTGCCACTCAGGTCACGCGAATTTCGTGGGATTCCCACCCCACATTCAATAGGTTCCTCGTCGAGTTCGACCAATCTCCCCTCTATCACAGCGTCGACGCAATTAAGGATAAAGGCTATTTCTACGTAGACGTCTATGGAATCTCGCTCGTCTACAAACGCCGAATTTTGCCGATCGACGACGCACTTCTTCGACAAGTTGAGGCGATCTCGTATCCTGAGTATGGAGTTCTGCGATTTGTTTTCTACGTCAAGAATCTGAACGCAGAATTTGCCGTGCACAAACTTGACTCACCACCACGCCTGATCATAGACACGGTATTTAAGGCCGAGCTACCCACACCACCTCCAACCGATTCAGCCAACGTCACCTATTCCACGGAGCTAAGCTCAGTCACGCCCACAAATCCCATCGTCATTCGCGATCAACAAGTCGTGATTCATACACCCAGCATCCCGGAGCCTCAGCGATTGGGCAACCGATCGGGCTCGTCAGGAAAAAAGAAGTACATCATCATAGACCCGGGACATGGCGGGGCCAACCAAGGCGCAAAAGCACCGATCTTGATCGGGGGACAACCTGTTCTCGAAAAAGACCTCACCATGCAATTTGCGTATCACCTTAAGAAGGTAATCGATGGGTCGCCGAACATGGTAGCCTTTTTGACGCGCACCGATGATCGTTTGCTCAGTTTAGAAGACCGCGTTCGCTTTGCAGAACAAAACCAAGGCGACCTCTTTCTATCACTTCACATGAACGACGGCGCGGGAAATCCCAACGCTCGTGGAATCGAGTTTTTTTATTTGAGCGAAAAAGGAACGGCTGACGCTGCAGCAAAAGCAGTCGCTGAACGTGAGAATATGGATGTAGGAACGAATGGCGGCCCAACAACGCAGGGGACGCCTCTCCTGAGACAAATACTTACAGACCTCGAGCGGGGAAAACTGGAAGATTGGCAGTACGAAAGCTACCTTGTTGCAAAATCTCTTCTCACGCGGTTTCAGCAGCATCCCTACTTCGCTGCATACGTGCGGGGCATTAAGAGCGCCAACTTCGTCGTCTTAAAGAACTTCTACATGCCGGCAGTTCTCATCGAGGTCGGATTCATTACGAACACAGACGAGTTGCGCTACCTCGTAAATCCGCGTTTTCAGCGCCTCACAGCAATCATCATTTACAACGCTCTCAACGACTATTTTGCGCAAAATGACCCGGCGTTTCAGCCACACTATTTGCGTCTCACGCAGGCGCTTACGCTGAATTAGCGATAGGTGCACGCCCCTGCCATGCGATGCGAGTCAACTTATCACGAAACTGTTGAAACCCTCACTTCAATGCAGCTTCTTTTAGAAAAGAGACCACAATGAACAACACGTCTCCACGCCCAAAGCGACGCGAAGCCCGACGACTGGCCATGTTAGCCACGTTTGCTCAATTGTGCACCAGCTATTCCATGGACGAGACGCTCGAGCTTCTCACAACAATGAATCCGCAGTGGGCCCAACTGCCAGATTTCACCAAGGAGCTGGCTAAGCTGGTGGATTCACACCGCCCCCAGCTGGAGGCGGAGATTCAAAGTGTGCTCGAGCATTGGCGTTTGGAGCGCCTCGGGCTTGTGGAAAGGTCCCTCTTGCTCCTTGGTGCGGTGGAAATACTTCACAAGGCAGACATCCCGCCACGCGTTACCATCAACGAGTACTTGGAGCTCGCAAAACTTTACGCTCCTGATCAGGCGCCGGCATTTATCAACGGCGTCCTCGACAAAATTGTTAAGAAACACGGGAAACCTGACTTTGAAATCCGGAGTGCCCGTACACCCTAAACAAGAGGATCTCCTCAGGGTTCCCGAACAATCTCCCAGAGCGGGCGATTCGCTGCGTATCCGCGCAGTCTCACGTACGGCTGGAGCGTAGGTGCGACCTTGCCAAAAAGGAAGCGAACCCCTTGTCTGCGCAGTGGTGCAAGATCCTCCGGGACGAGATGCTCGGTGACCTGTCGCCTTAGCAAGTCCGGAGTTACCGGATTTCCCCCCAGCACATAATGAACGCGCGCTGGATAGGCTGCACCAACCACTTTCCCCTCCTCGGGTTTCACAAGGTCCCCAACCCTAAGGTTTGCGTAGTAGTTCGAGAGGCGAGCAGCGCAGTACCTCTCACGACTTTGGCGATCGAACACTGGCCAGCAAATCTCCCGCAAGTCCTGGTACTTCCAGTAGCTTGCGATGACCCATGCACCAAAGAGTAAGCCAACGACCCCACCGGCAAAACGGCGCAACTTACGTTCGTAAGTTGCCAGACTGGTAACTGTGATCTCGAAGAAATATACAACTAACATTGCCAAGATTGCCGTGTGGCACATCACATAACGCGAATCGCGCCGAACCGAGGCAAGCGGAACACCGAGCAGAAAAGCGATCACAAGAAAGATGATCAGGGAGTGCACTACCGTGTGAACATCCTCGCAAAGCTCGTCCTTCCTTCCCCTCAGAGCACGCACGGCTAAATGACTCAGCCCCAAAAGCAAAGCAATGACTGGCAAGTAATTGCCGTAATCCGTAAACGCCCAGAACATGTGGGCATAAGATTGCAACATACCGCTGATCGTCCAGTCAGCACCCAGAGCAAAGGCTTGGATGTCTGGAGAAGCCTTGGTTTCCTCCGGGGCGTCAACTGGGCCGAGCCATCTCATAAAACTGGGAGCAACAGGATTGCCTGTCCAAAGCCAATTGCGGACAAGCCACGGCGCAAAAACAACACATGCTGTGACGGCGAGGACAACGAGGGGTGAGGCGATATCGTGCCAGTTCAAGCGCCCGCTCTTTCGCTGAGTAACGATTCCGAGGTAAGCCGAGGCTACGAGGAGAGGAAGCGCTCCAACAACTCCAGCAGTGTATTTCGTTCCGACCGCCATTCCGAGGCAAAAGCCTGCAAGAATACCTGAGAACGTTCGGTTGGAAGCGGTGGTCCATAACCCTATCGTGCCTAAATAGACACTGGCCAAAAGGTAATTCGCCGTGGCCAAGTCTATATAAGTAGTGGTGGCGAGATAAAACCACGTAGGAACCAACGCAACTAAGAGTGAGGAAATGAGTGCACTCTTCCTCTCCAATCCCAGTCGCAAGGCCCCTACGTAAGTACCAGCAAGCAGCAACACCCCCATAGTCCAGTGAAAGAGTTTTGCGAGGGAGTCTGAGCCGAGCAAAAGGGCAAGCGCGTAAAGAAGCTGCTGATTCTGAGGAATGTAGGTGAGTGCCGACGACGGGATATTCACGTGGCCCCGATTCACGACGAAGAGCCATGCTTCCGTGATGTGGTAAATAATCGGGTCACCCCGAACCTCAGGCGCACCGCACCCCAGAAAAGCTGCAAAAACCACCACCCCGAGCGCTACAGTTCGTAGAGGATACCGGCGAGCAAGCCCGAGGCCTGCCTTCACAAAGCGCAAAAACATCTCAGCCGCAGAGCCATTATGGAACTTGTGTTCACCCTGTGAGAGGAGCCAAGCGGTCAGAAGGACCAAAATGCCAAAGACGACCAGCGGCGTAAAGAGATGGAAACAGCCTAAAGCAAAAACTAATGCCGTCAGAAACCCCAAGCCAAGCGTTGTGCTTAGCCAGAATGTCTCCGCACCCCCAGACGCAATCCATCCGGTGGCACGGAGGCTCCTAAACCCCACCCCGTACGCAAGGGCGGCAATCCATAAGTAGAGCAGAAAATCCTGTACCAAGACCACGGATGAGTTCCTCAATCTGGGAGTTTATAAAGGCAAGAAAACATCTTGTGGGACGTTGTGTTTGCAAGACCCCTTCTAAGAGAACTCGACTATTCCTTGAGGTTGCTGAAGAAATATCAAAATCCACGATGACTTAGCATTTTAAAAATAAGCTTCTTTGGGGCATGGGCGTCAAATCAGCCTCGATTCGTCGGCACGTGGCTCCATGCGTGATAGGAACTTCGCACCAGGGGGCCAGATTCCACGTGAGCAAATCCCATCGCACGGGCCTCCTCCCCCCAAGCCGCAAATTCGGTGGGGTGAACGTAGCGTGCAACCGGAACGTTTTCGGCAGAAGGGGATAGGTATTGGCCCAACGTCAGTACGTCACAGTTGACTTCCCGCAAATCAGCAAGGACCGCCCGAATCTCATCTGCGGTTTCCCCCATGCCAAGCATTAGACCCGTCTTCGTAACCAAATCCGGGCGCATGCGCTTTGCCTCGTAAAGCAGGAGCACAGAGCGATCGTAGCGTGCACCCGGCCGGACTTTAGGGTAAAGTCGGGGAACCGTCTCCACGTTATGATTCAAGACAGTGATGGGTGAATGAACCACTGTTCGAAGCAATTCACGGTCACCACGAAAATCAGGGATTAGGACCTCGATTCGCGCTTCTGGTACGCGGCTTTTCACGGCACAAACGCACGCTGCAAAATGGCCTGCCCCTTGGTCCGGCAGGTCGTCGCGATTCACGCTGGTAATGACGACGTGCTGAAGTCCTAAGCGCACAACAGCCTCTGCAAGCCGTGCTGGCTCTTCCGGATCTGGAGGCGCAGCTTGCGGATTGGCTTTAGTGACTGCACAAAATGAGCAGCGCCGAGTGCAGACATTGCCCAAAATCATAAAAGTCGCCGTTCGATGTGCGTAGCATTCGCCGCGATTCGGACACTCTGCTTCCTCGCAGACGGTGTGTAGGTTCAATGAACGCAGGATGGACACGGTCTGCGCAAAGTGCCCTGTGTCAGGCATTTTGGCGCGGATCCACTCGGGATGTCTGCGCAGTTCTACTTGTTGCATTGTTCTTTCTGTCACTTGGTTAGGCGTCTACTTTAGGACTCAGATAGCCAGCCACCAGCTCGGAATTGTGTTACGAGATAGGGATGAAAAAGCTTCGCTATTCTTCTAAGGGCGTCGCCTTGCGTCACAAGCTGCGCCTCAGAGAGTCGCCCACGCTCCCGCAATTCACGTTCTACAGAAGTCATTTCCGCATCGCGTATGCCACATGGGACGATCTTGCGGAACATCGAGAGGTCGGAGGCGAGATTGAGAGCAAAGCCATGAGAGGTGACCCAGCGGCGCACGTGGATGCCAATGGACGCGATCTTTCGGAGCTGCCCGTTGTGGGCGTGAACCCACACACCCGTACGGCCAAGACTACGCACCGCCGGGAGTTCCCACGTGTCGCGTATGAACTCGATAAGCGCCTGCTCGAGCGCGCGAATATATGAATGAATGTCCGGTGAGCTGTCCCCCTGTTGGAGTCGAAGATTGACGATACAATAACCGACGAGTTGCCCGGGACCATGATATGTGGCGAGCCCACCGCGCGGGACCTCTACCACAGGGCATTCGAATTTCACTCGCGGCAAATCCTCACGTGGAGTCGCCCGGCCATACGTTATCACTGGTAGGTGCTCGAGGTAAGCGACAACGTTCTCCCCTCTACCTTCAATGAGTGAATGTTGCAGCGCCTCCATGCGCGACAACGCAGCAAAATAATCACAGGTTCCCCACCATTCCGCGTTCAGCCCGGAATCAACGCATAAGACTTCGGGAGCAAGCGTCATCGGTATCGTCTCTTGCCTATACGCTTGGGTGCCCAATGAAGCTAACCATCTCGTCGGAACAAATCCTTTCTCTCTCACTGACACATGAGCACGGGTTGTTCGAGGAACAAACGCAAAGACCGTAAAAATTCTGCGACTAAGGCTGGATCAAGCTTGTCGCCCGTGGCAAAAGAAGCTGAAATGGTCCAGAAGGAAGGCTCCATTCCCACCGCTGCGCCGACGCAAACTACGGGGACAGAGTGCTGGCGCACGTAAATGGTCGGTGCTTCCACACCCCACGGGCGCAGATCGTCGACGACAAACTCTGCGCCCCGACACTCGCTCTCAAGAAGTGACCCAGCCAAACACCTTTCTCGTAGTTCCCAATAGTTGCGAATCGCCTCGCCCAGACTTAACGCATGGATTGCTCGCATGACGGGGTAAAGCACACGATCGCGGCATCGCACGGCAAAGGCCGCGGTTCCTCGTGTTGCTTCTGGATGAGTAATTTGATCGCGAAGTTCTGGTACGCTGTCCAGCGCATGCACGGCCGCCTTGGCCACAATTGGCGGAATCAGATGGTCGCCATGACATCCTGCTGGAAGATTGAGACGTGCTTGAAGGGCGGGTAGCCACCCGGCGACCGAGCCCGCGTTTATCAGCGTGCGCAAAGATAGCCCCCGTGAATCTACCATCTGAGCGCAACACGGCGGTGGGCATTCGTCATGTGACTGATTTTGCCTCTCTGTGGCAACCTGTTGGAGTTCGCTCAAAGCGATCGTGCCAGTCTCCTGCGCTGAGACCATCCCACTTCGCTTTACAACCTTTGCGGCCGCCACAACATCTGCTTCCATGACCCGACCACCTGGCCCCGTCCCCTGCACCGTAGCGATGTCAACTCCCAACTCCGCAGCGCGTTGTTTCGCAAGGGGGGAGGCATTGTCAGCTGAACAAGAGGCTCTCGAACCGTCCGCATCGGTTGGCAGCTCGGTCTCAGTACCTACAATGTCTTCAAGAAGAATGGTCTCCGCTGGAACGTGGGCGTTACTCCCCTCAGCTTTCGCAACCTCCTCAAGAGACGAAGTGAGACGCACGATTGGCTCTCCGACCGGAATCAGATCCCCCGGCTTGCCAAAGAGCTCAGCAATCCATCCCTGCTCAACGGCCTCAATCTCCATATTGGCTTTGTCAGTTTCAATTTCGGCAATGACGTCGCCAACTTTTACAAAATCACCCGGTCGAACGCACCATCTCAGGAGTTTTCCTTCTTCCATAGAATCGCTTAGTCGAGGCATTCTAATTAGGGCCATGCTCAATCCACCCACTGAATGGACATAAAGATTCAAACACGCAGCGTTACTCTAATAGGAAACGGCTTGGATTGCTATTCGAGAAAGTCCGCGTGAAGCTAACAATATCGAAATTGACCGAGCCTGACGAACGCGTCAATCGTTTCGCGCAAGCGTGAACAAAGTACTTCGCCATACGACGACGTTTTCGTTTCTCACATTACTTAGCCGCATCACGGGCTTGCTAAGAGTAATGGCCTTTGCGGCCATTCTTGGGAGTGGGCGATTCGATGACGCATATCAGCTCGCAAACACCATTCCAAACATCCTTTACGAATTCATCATCGGCGGCGTTCTGAGTTCCATCCTGATCCCCCTACTTGTTCGCGAGCAACAGCGACACGGCAAAAGTTCGCCGGAAGCGTGGCGCACCGCAAATCTCCTCTTGGGTTACGTGGGAGGAATCCTCGCGATTGTTTCGGCAGCTGCAGTTGCGCTTGCGCCACAAATCGTTGGCCTACTGACAGCACTCGGAAAAAGCAGTCATGCGGCTGCCAGTCGTGAGCTATCGGTGTACTTCTTTCGCTTCTTCGCACCCCAAATGTTCTTCTACGGCCTGAATGCTGTTTTCATGGCCATTTTGAACTCTCACAAGATTTTCGGAATCACCGCCGCTGCCCCTATCCTAAACAACGTTGTTGTGATCACTACGCTACTTCTCTATCGCATGGGTTGGGTTGGTGTAACGGGCTTAGCGGTTGGGACGACAGCAGGCATCGCGGCCATGGCATTGGTGCAGGTACCGTGGCTTCTCAAGATCCGGATGCCAATCCGGCCACGCTTTTCGCTTCGGGACCCCCTGTTGGGATCTGTCGTGACCCTAAGCCTTCCGGTCCTTGTGGTGGCAGCTGCCAACCTTGTGGCAACAGCTGTGCGCACAAACCTCCTTTATTCGGTTGGGGGCGGCTACACCACGTATACGTTTTGCTTTCAGCTTGTGATGATGCCCTACGGCATTATCGCTGTTTCGATTGCGACTGTTCTCTACCCGACGCTTGCTGAGCATGCAGCAAAAGATGACCGCGCGCAGTTTCTCGAGACCATGAGCCGCGGGGTTCGGTGGACAACTTTAGCACTTCTGCCGATTTCCGTTGGTATTTGCCTTCTGGCCGAGCCGATTACCCGAGTTCTGTTTGAACGGGGTCAGTTCCACTATGCAGATAGTCTATTCACAAGCCGTTTCCTGGCACTCTATGCACTCTCTATTGTCCCCTACGCTCTTGTGGTGTTTGCGACTCGAATATTTTACGCTCTCAAGGACACCCGAACTCCTGCATGGATCAACATAGCTGGTGTTGTCCTGAATATCGCCTTGAATTTCCTTTTCATGAGGTGGTTTGGCATCCCGGGGATCGCACTGAGCTCGGCTGTGACGTATGTCTTCACCCTTGCTCTCTCGTTGAACGCACTGCGTAAGCGACTTGAGTGGACGCTGCTTCCCGACCTACTTCTCTATTGTGGGCGGATGTTGGGGGCATCGCTTGCTATGGCTGCGTTTGTGTGGCCTCTTTTGACTCTGACCCAACCGAAAATCGCTATCTTGGAACAAGGGCGGGAGTTCCCTGCTCATGTCAGTGCGCGCTATGATGCAGGCGGGTCGTTAGTTCTTTGCGAGCAGCAGGAATTCCAACGTTTCTGGAGCTTGTTACGCCAAGAGGACTCGCCAGTTCCCACTGTGGACTTTAGCAAAAACCGTGTGGTCGTGGTTTTTGCTCCGCGTGGTACGTGTCATGCCTGGCTACGCTTAGCACAGGCGACGTGGACGGGAGGCGCTTCTACGCCGGAGCTTCTTGTCGAGGTCTATCGGCGTCCGATTCCAGCTGGGACCACACCTCCCGCTGAGCCTGCCTTTCTTGTAGCCCAGATGGCTGGGACCTTTGATTCGGCCAATGTACGCTTCGTGATCTACGACGATCGACCACACGTTAGATGGTTGCGGGCTCTTCAGTTGCCTGAACTGACAAGACTCACCGCGATTAGCATTGTTGGCGCTTTGGTGTACCTACTTGCCTGTAAGTTTTTCGGAATTAGGGAAATCGGCGGTCTGTTTCAAAGCTTCACACGCTTGACTCAGAGACTTAAAGGCCAACGCGTAGGAGATTAGGCTCTCCTCATTAATCGCCGCGAACTCACCCCATTCGAAAAACGTTACAAATCTGGTAAATCCCCCTGCGAAGTTCCCGAGTCCGAAATAAACCCACGCGGTGTTCTGTACAGCAGACCGGCTTTTGCGGGTAGGACCAAGATTCCTAACCCACTGTGCCTAAGAAACTCAAGCTGGAAGGAATTGATAAACCGTGGGACGCAAAACTCCTCTGAGTCGTGTTCGCAACATTGGCATCATGGCTCACATCGACGCAGGCAAAACGACTACGACGGAGCGCATTTTGTTCTACACAGGGCGCACCTATAAGATTGGTGAGGTTCACGAGGGTGCGGCCGAAATGGACTGGATGGAACAGGAACGGGAGCGAGGGATCACGATTACCTCGGCTTCTACTCAGTGCACATGGCGCGATCACCATATTAACATTATCGATACGCCCGGACACGTGGATTTTACGGTCGAAGTCGAACGGTCTATCCGCGTTCTCGACGGTGCGATTGCACTCTTTTGCGCCGTGGGCGGCGTGGAACCTCAAAGCGAGACCGTCTGGCGCCAAGCTGACAAATATGGGGTGCCGCGGCTCGCGTTTGTGAACAAAATGGATCGAATCGGCGCAGACTTCTTCGGCACGGTTGAAATGATGCGCGATCGCCTTGGCTGCCACCCCGTTCCCATTCAGATTCCCGTTGGCGTCGAGGATTCGTTCCGGGGTGTCATTGATCTCGTTGCGATGAAGGCTATACTATGGCCCCTCGAGGACGAATGGAAAGGAACGCGGTACGAGGTTGCCGAGATACCAGACGAGTACCGGGAGCAAGCTATTGAGTGGCATGCAAAAATGCTCGAAGCCATCGCGGAGTACGACGACTCCTTCATGGAGAAGTATCTCCAACAAGAAAACCATGACTTCTCGCCAGAGGAACTCAAACCTTTACTCCGCCAAAGCGTCCTAAGCGCCAAGATTACTCCGGTGCTGTGTGGCTCATCGTTCAAAAATAAAGGTGTTCAACCGCTACTGGATGCGGTGATCGATTATCTCCCCTCTCCCCTCGATATTCCCGCGGTCACAGGTGAGAACCCGGAAACGGGGGAAATTGAAGAACGCAGGCCCGACGACAACCAGCCGTTTGCGGCTCTTGCGTTCAAGATCATGACGGATCCCCATGTGGGGAAACTGACCTACTTCCGCGTTTACAGCGGGCTGCTGCGCTCAGGCTCCTATGTGTTCAACAGTTCGAAGGATAAAACCGAGCGCGTTGGCCGTATCCTGCTCATGCATGCAAACGACCGGGAACCGCTCGACGAGGTGCGCACTGGCGATATCGCTGCTGCCGTCGGCTTCAAGTACACGCAGACAGGCGATACGCTGTGTGATCCAGACCATCCGATCCTTTTGGAGCCGATGACATTCCCTGAGCCAGTTATTCACATTGCGGTCGAACCGAAAACGAAACAAGATCAGGATCGGCTTAGCACCGCGCTTCAGCGGCTGGCTGAGGAGGACCCGACATTCCGCGTCCATACCGACGAGGAAACGAACCAGACGATCCTCAGCGGTATGGGCGAATTGCACCTCGAGATTATCGTGGACCGTCTCCGCCGAGAATTTAAAGTCGAAGCAAATGTGGGGCGACCGCAGGTCGCGTATCGTGAAACAATTACGAAATCCATTGATCGGGCCGAGGGCAAGTACATTCGCCAAAGTGGTGGACGCGGCCAATATGGTCATGTGGTTCTGCGCATCGAGCCAATGCCACCCGGATTTGGCTTCGAGTTCCACAGCGAAATTGTGGGCGGAGTCGTCCCCAAAGAATACATCCCAGCGGTAGAAAAGGGTGTGGTCGGCGCAATGAAAACTGGAGTGCTTGCCGGCTATCCGATGGTGGATATTAAGGTCACCTTGGTGGACGGCTCATTCCACCCGGTCGATTCCAGCGAAATGGCGTTCGAGTTTGCCGGGTCCATTGCATTCAAGGAGGGGGCCCGCAAGTGCGATCCAGAACTGCTGGAGCCGATAATGCTTGTCGAGGTCGTAACCCCGGAGGAGTTTTTCGGCGATGTTTTAGGCGACCTCACCTCGCGTCGAGGCAAAATCGAAGAGACAATGCGGCGTGGCAACGCCCAAGTCGTTCGGGCAAACGTCCCGCTGAGCGAGATGTTTGGCTATGCAACAGATTTGCGAAGCCGAACTCAGGGGCGAGCAACATATACGATGCAGTTCTCACATTATGAAAAAGTTCCACGCGCCATCTTCGAGAAAATCACTGGACAGGACATTGTGAACCGATAGCTGGCAAATGTCCTCCTCGCGTTTTACGCACAAAACGAGAGAGGAGTAGCGGGAAATCGCTACTCCTCTTTTTCTGTTCACAATTCTCTATTGAATGCGTTTGCCCCTGAAGCAGCTCGCAACTCTTCGGCACTTATTTCCAGAATCGCTCAACGAAATTCGTGCCGAAGCGGCCGCTCCGAAATTCCTCACTATCCATAACTTCTCTATGGAATGGAATCGTGGTGGCAATTCCCTCAATCACAAATTCGTCCAATGCACGGCGCATGCGTGCAATGCATTCTTCGCGCGTGGGGGCCCACGTGATGAGCTTCGCAATCATGGAGTCGTAGAACGGAGGAATTGTGTACTCTTCGTAACAATGTGAATCTACACGCACACCGGGGCCACCCGGAACGTGGTAGGTGGTGAGTCGGCCGGGACTTGGCATAAAATTGCGGTATGGGTCTTCCGCATTGATTCTGCACTCAATGGCATGTCCGTGAAGAGTGATGTCTTCTTGCTTAAGCGTAAGTTTTTCGCCTGCCGCAATTCGAATCTGAGCTTGCACCAAATCAAAGTGCGTAACCTCTTCGGTGACCGGGTGCTCCACCTGAATTCGGGTGTTCATTTCCATAAAGTAGAAATTCTTGTCCTTATCCATGAGGAACTCGATGGTGCCGGCATTTTGATAACCTACCGCTCGAGCAGCACGCACTGCGGCTTCGCCGATCCGCCGTCGAGTCTCCGGGTCAAGAATGGCACACGGGCTCTCCTCGATCAGCTTCTGATGACGCCGCTGGACACTGCAATCACGCTCGCCGAAATGGAGGACATTTCCATGCTCGTCGGCGAGAATCTGGACCTCCACGTGTTTTGGATTCTCGATGTACTTCTCAATGTACACGCCGGGATTTCCGAACGCTTTTTCGGCTTCTGCTTGGGCGGTCACAAATGCCGTAGATAATGCGATCGGCGTATGTGCCACCCTCATTCCGCGACCGCCTCCCCCAGCCGCGGCCTTAATAATGACCGGATAACCGATTTCATCCGCAATTGCACGTGCCTCTTTCTGATCGGTGACAATCCCATCGCTTCCAGGCACGCATGGAACGCCGGCCTCTCGCATGGTCCGTTTCGCCTCCGCTTTATCGCCCATTCTGCGAATCGCGTCAGGCTTAGGACCGATAAATTTGATTTTGCATGTTTCACAAAGCTCCGCAAAGCGCGCGTTCTCGGCAAGGAATCCATACCCGGGATGAATTGCCTCTGCGTCAGTGATTTCTGCAGCGCTAATGATCCGAGCGATGTTCAAGTAACTTTCGCTCGAGGGTGCTGGACCAATGCAGACGTCCTCGTCCGCGAATTTTACGTGCAGTGAGTCCGCATCTGCTTCCGAATACACTGCCACGGTTTGGATTCCGAGTTCTTTACAAGCGCGTATGATTCGAAGCGCCACTTCACCGCGGTTTGCGATCAGGATTTTTCGGAACATACCAACTTCAGCTCAATTCGATAATTGATGATGTGTTGTTTAGACTCTATACTCTCGCGTGTTACTTGAAGCACAGATTTGCGCCAAGGCGCCTCATTCTGGCTCAATGTAGAACAGCGGCTGGTTGTACTCGACCGGCATGCCGTTTTCCACAAGGATTTTCGCGACGCGCCCCCGCATCTCTGCTTTGATCTCGTTCATCAGCTTCATCGCTTCAATGATGCAGAGCGTGGTATCTTCCTTCACGCGGTCGCCAACCTCAACGAAGGGTGGTGCATCTGGCGCTGGAGCACGATAAAAGGTACCGACCATCGGAGAACGAACTGTTTTCCAATGCGCGGGAGGTTCAGATTCCGTTGTAGGGGCTTCGGCGGGAGCTGCCGTCGCCGGCGTTGACGGCTGAGCCGGGACTTCTAACCCAGCATCCATCGGCGGAGCTCCTGCAGCAATTGGCGGGGGACTCACCACGCTCACCGGCGCCACACTTGGTACAACGGGCACGACCTGTGGTACTTGTTGGGCTGCTGTTTGGCCCCGCAAACTCACGACGTGGATTTTCGTGCCCCCCTGCTCGATGTTCAGCTCTGCAATGTCATTTTCTTTCATCAGGATGAAAAGCTCTTTGATGTCCCTCACACTAAACGACAGTTGACCCGAGGGAGCTGTCTTCTTTTTCTTTGCCGTTTCCTCAGCCATGCAGATCCACTTTCTCCACATTCGGAATCATTAACGATTGCTTATTTGGTGCGCTTAGTGAGTTGGGTGCAATAAGAAATGTTAAGAACGACATGTAGGAAGTTGCAGTCGCGAGGATAAGCTGTGCCGGTGGAAAACGATTGGTTGTGCGTCGAAATTGAGTGTCGAAAGCATTCTCAGCTAACGTCTGAGCGTTTGTGGGAGTTTCTTGCAGAGTGGGACGTCTTGGGAATAAACGAATCAGAGGCCGAAGGCGCTACCTCTTGGAAGATTTACCTTCCCGCCCAGACGTCGAGAGAGAATTTCCACACAGCATTCCAAGAGTGGCTCACGCAGACCGGGCTCGATCCTCAATCGGTCACGGTAGGCTTTGGGCTGGTTCCACGCGAAAACTGGAACGAAAAATGGAAGCAGTTTTTCGTCCCTGTGCACGTACCCCCGGATTATGTGATTTGCCCTCCATGGGCCGCGGACACTAATGGGTTTCGTGGAAAGGTTTCGCTCATCATTGAACCCGGAATGGCCTTTGGAACTGGGACCCACGCGACAACGCAACTCTGTCTGACGATGCTTCGCACAGTCTTCAAGGCCGGAATGACTGTCCTTGACGTGGGAACCGGCAGCGGAATCCTGTGCATTGCTTGTGCTAAGCTTGGGGCTAAATGGTGCCTCGGAGTGGACAACGACCCACTCATTGCAGAGAACGCTGCCTTGAATTTACGCCTAAATGGAATTTCATCCGAACAAGTCTCGATCGCAGTTGCAGAGCTGAGTGCTTTCAGAGTTCACCCATTTGATCTTGTTCTGTGTAACATGCTTCCTCAGCATCTGCTCCCCCTTGTACCAACTATAAAACAGTTTCTCAGTCTGCACTCTTTCACAGTTGTGACTGGATTTCTTGAGGCTGAGAGAAGAGAGATCGAAGAGGCGCTGAGCGCCCACGGACTTAGGGTTGCTGCGCGAGATTGCCTTGGCGAATGGGGCGGATGCATCGTTCACTTAGTATAAAGGCTGTCGCCGCGATTGGGCGAAAGCGGCATCTTATGCTGTTTCTGTTTGCGGTCCTTCTCGCAATCACTCGCCTGCGTACCCTTACCGAACCCCCAGAGACCGACCTTGCCGTGTATTCCGTTATCGGGCGAGAATTGGTAGCAGGACGCAAACTTTACTCTGATTTGTGGGACATTAAACCTCCAGCAATTTACTGGCTATACGCTTGTGCCGCGGCTTTTACCACCAGTGGCCCGTGGATGCGGTATTGGCTATGGATCGTCCCATCGGTTGCCACGATGGTCGGGGTTTATCGCTTAGCCCAGATTTTGACCCACAGTCGGACAGCAGGCATCTGGGCTGCCTTTGCATGGACTGTTTTGAGTCAACATCTCGAACTGCAAGCCAACCAGCCAAACACCGAAGTGTTTCTAAATGCTGTGGTCGTTTGGGCGATGGTTGTCTTGCTTTTGCCACAGACACATTCCTCCCCTTCTACCTTTTTGCACTCCAGACTCACTGCGGGTGTGCTGTTTGGAGTCGGGCTTCTACTTAAGCCCGTGATTGCCCCATGGGTAGGCACAAGCATACTAATCGAAG
Organism: Candidatus Sumerlaea chitinivorans; assembly: GCA_003290465.1. Classification (GTDB taxonomy): domain Bacteria; phylum Sumerlaeota; class Sumerlaeia; order Sumerlaeales; family Sumerlaeaceae; genus Sumerlaea; species Sumerlaea chitinivorans. Next base: position 786,707 of record CP030759.1, on the reverse strand, counting down.
CCACACATCCCCGCAATCGGTTCCTAGTCTCTCCGGTGGCCGCGAATCGTTTACGATGGAGTTGGCTGCAAACGATTCTTGTGTTCAGCGCTGGAGTGGCATTGCCCATAGCTGCCGCAATCACGGTACTCTACTTTCAAAATTCGTTGTCCGAATTTCTCCAGATTATGTTCCGCTGGAATCGATGGTATGCCCAGAATCCACTGCAGAATATCTTCGAAGCATATCTGCCAGTGAATCTTCTTCCGGTCGAGATGCGCGATTTGATCCCTTGGGTCCTCGCAGCGGCGGTTGCGTGCTCGGTACTAATGGCCAAAAGGCGGAGCCACTCAATCTGGCACATCGTGTGCATAGTGGCGCTATTGCCTTCGGTGATTGGCTTACCGGGCAGGTGGTATCCACACTACTACCAACTCTGGCTTCCATGGCTTGCAATTCTCCTGCCAGTGGCAGGTGTGAGACTGCGCCGCTCTCTGAGTAAAGAAGTAGGAGCCGTGTGGGTGGGGGCGTTAATCGTGTTAACAATTTGGCGGGCATGCACCTTCGGTGCTGATTTGCTCCACTCACCTGTCGAGTGGTCCCTCCGGAAGTATGGTCCCTGTTTTGTGAATGAAGAAACACTTGGAAAACGCATAGCCCGCATCCTCACACCAACAGAGACCTTTTTCGTTTGGGGGAATACCCCGACCCTATATGAGGCATCCTCTAAACGTCCGCCCACTGGCGTATTCTTTGTCATTCCTCTTTTATATGGCCCAACGACTCAGACTCTCTCCCAACGAACTCTGCACCAACTTGAGCGCACACATCCTGAATTGCTGGTGATCAACATGCTCGACAATCCAGCCCCGGCCTCACATCCTATCGTCCAGTGGTTCAATAACAATTACGCCGCTCACCCGCTTTTGGAATCCAGTGATCCAAAATTCCGCTTGTATTGCCGCAAGGGAGGAGCGCTAAGCACACGCCTTGAACAATCACTGCGCCCAAGCTTCTCACTGTCGACAGACGTAACCCGCCGTTAGGACAATGGTTGTACTGTTTCTCAGTCCTACTCGCTTCTTGCTATCAAGTGATCATGGGTAGATGGTGACGCTTAGATTTGTACACGACAGCGTCGTCTACGGCGGAAAGGGTTGGAATGGGTAAGGCCGATTGTCTGATCTCCTTTGTAATCGTAAACTACCAGACAAGTCACTTGGTGCGCCGGCTGCTTGCGTCGCTCCAAAATGTCACTATCCCACACGAGATCATTGTTGTCGACAACGCATCGCCCAATTCCGATTGGCAAGACCTGCAGGACCTACCGATTGCTCTGATCCGCTCCGACACAAATCTGGGTTATGGACTTGGATGCAATCTCGGGGCGCAAGAGGCCCATGGAGAGTTTTTATGTATTCTCAATCCTGATATCATTGTCCCAGAGGGCGCGATTGAGAGGTGGCTTGCGACGGCCCAGAGGCTACTGGGTCAACGCAGACCTGTTGGCATTGTGGCCCCGCGTCTAACCTACGAGAACGGGGTCGAACAACTCTCCGCCTACCGCTTCCCCACCATGTGGAGCTATTGGTCCGCCCATTCCATTTGTGCGGGCTTAGTCAAATACGCACGTAAGCGCTTAGGGTTCGGCTCCCGTACCGCCCATAGCTCCCTAAGATCCGTCGATTGGGTGATGGGTTCGGCAATGCTGATTCCGCGCGCAGCGTGGGATAGTGTTGGCGGCTTCAGTTCGCGATACTTCTTCTATGCTGAGGACACCGACCTGTGTTGGCGAATGAGGCGAGCCGGTTTCGAAGTTTTCTACGCCCCTGAAGTCACGCTCATCCACACTCAAGGTGAAAGTGCGCCCCAAAAGCGAGCCGAAGCGTGCAAGCGCTTGTTTAGCGGGCTCAAGGTGTTTTTGGAGGATAACTATTCACCCGCCAGGCGCAAGCGAGTTGAGTACTGCGTGATCGCGGATATGGTGCTCCGCATTTTACTTCTTTCCCCAACACTTCTCTGGCGTAGGGATGATCCTCTTCTCCAAGCACGCCTTCACGGCTACCGAGAGGTCCTACGGATGTACTGGCAGGACTTGCGTAAGACCTAATAAATTTCAGGCTTGGGTTCGCGCTCCAATAACAAGGCGACTGCTTCCGGGACGCTCAGCCCCTCGTAGAGGACACGATAAATCGCTTCGGTGATCGGCATCTCGACGCCTATCTTGCGGGAGAGTTGATAGGCAGAGCGCGTTGTTCGGTAGCCTTCCACCACAGCTCCCACCTCTTGCAACGCTGCAGCAGATGAACGTCCCCGAGCGAGGAGTTCGCCAAACAGTCGGTTGCGGCTGTGGCGGCTCATGGCTGTCACCACGAGATCGCCTAAGCCAGCTAACCCCGCTAAGGTTTCACGCTGTGCCCCCAAGGCAACAGCCGCGCGGGTAATTTCGGCTAGCCCACGGGTGAGCAACGCTGCTTTTGTATTGTCGCCGAAACCAAGGCCATCACATGCCCCGGCGGCGATTGCGATCACATTTTTTAAAGCACCCCCGAGTTCGACTCCGCGCACGTCGGCCTGAGTGTAGACTCGGAACTCCCGGGTCATAAAGAGGTCTTGGACCGCTACAGCCGTGGACGACTCCGACGAAGCACTTACCACGGTCGTCGGAATGCCCCTGCAGACTTCCTCTGCGTGACTTGGTCCTGAGAGAACGGCAAAGTACCTGAGCGATTGCTCCCCGAAAATTTCGGCGAACACTTGCGAGGGCAAAAGAAGCGTATCCTCTTCAATGCCCTTCGAACAACTCACAAATAGGCGTCCCTGCACCCCGCCACTGGTGCGCAATTTTTCGCACACAGATCGCACAGCAAACGAAGGGACAACCGAGACAAGCACTTCGCCGTAGGCCGCAGCCTGGGCAAAATCAGACTCAAACGCAACAGCCTCGTTTACAAAGAAATTCGGTGGAGTCCCTCGGGTGCGTTTTTCGCGGAGCATGGTAAGCACCGCTTCGTCTACATCCCAAACGCACACTGAGTATCCTTTTTTGGCCAATAGGTCGGCTAAAGTGACCCCCCAAGCCCCTGCACCAAAAACTGTGATTCTTTCTATCTTCATTTGCGCTTATTCTCTCGAATCACCAACCGTGGTGGGGATTGGCTCCTCCTCGCCGAGCCCAAGTGCGCTATCCCACACTCGCGATTCAGTTCCCGCGAGCAGTCGCTGGATATTCCCACGATGTCTGTAGATCACCAACGCAGCAAGCAGCTCCCCTACGAGAAGTACCACCCACGGATAATCAAAGAAGAAGAGAAGGAACGGCAAGAGGGCTGCACAAACGATTGCTGCCAACGAAATATAGCCTTTCCACGCAATGAGAACACCGGCAACAACCGCCAAGATGAGGACAGGAAGCGTTGCGATCGCCAAGAATACCCCCAAGGCGGTGGCAACTCCCTTGCCCCCAGTGAAACCCAAAAAGGGTGAATAGCAGTGCCCTACCACTGCCGCCGCACCAAGTAAAATTTCGGCGGTTCCGCTTCTGTCGGTCAGACCGAACAGGGAAGGGAAGATGGCAACTGGAACTAATCCTTTTAGAACATCCAAGCAAAACGTGGTAAAACCCCACTTCTTGCCCAACACCCTTGCGACATTGGTCGCGCCGATGTTCCCACTCCCATGTTCGCGGATGTCGATTCCCCCTACCCATCGGCCAATCCAATAACCCCAAGGAATAGAACCGATGCCGTAAGCCAAAAGTATTGCCAGAAGTAAACGCATGCCCCATGCATAGGGTGATCAGGTCATTCATTTCAAGTGAAAGTGCCGGCAAGGCCGCTGCAAACTACAATCTGAAGACCATGAGAAGAAAATCCACAGCGCAGGATGATCTGTTTGGCCAATGCGTATCCCCTCTCCCTCAAGGGCACGATCAGTGCGCGCAAGCGAAGCCCAGTCGGATTCAGTATGTGCGCTACGCAAGGGTAGCCGTAGACGAACCCGTGGATGGCCTGTTTGATTATGGCATTCCACTACCTTTGGTGGAGCAAATCTGCGTCGGTTCCATTGTGGAAGTGAGATTTGGCCTGAAAACGACCTGTGGCTGTGTCGTTGAGGTGAGCTCGTCGCACTCGCCGGAGATTTCGCCAAACCGGATTCTTCCTGTGAAACGGATCCTCACGCCCGAGTACAGAATTTCACCCGACCTTCTCGAGCTTGGGAAATGGATGAGCGATTACTACTTCTCCCCCCTGGGGCAAACCCTGAGATGCATCTCGTTCTTTGGGTTCAACCATTTCGCGCCCGAAATCCAAGTTGCCTATTCGCTGACTCGCTTAGCCGGAAGTCCCTCCGGCAAATTCACTGAAAAGCAATCGAAGGTGGTACGTTTATTGGAGACCTCCCACTCCCCTCTCTCAGCTAAAGAGATCCTCAGAGCGACAGGAGTGAGCGCGAGCGTTTTAGAAACATTGCTGCGAAAAGGGCTTGTGCAAAAGGTGCTCACGGAGAAGTGCGAGGTCGGCGCCGCCAACCTGACATCAGTTGAGCTGGAGTCCCCATTGCCCCTCAATGCGGATCAAAACCGCGCTCTCGCCGCGGTGCGTCGCTCAATGGATGAGCAGCTCTCCACCGCGTTTGTGCTTCATGGAGTGACTGGCAGCGGAAAGACCGAGGTCTACCTGCAGGCCATCCAACACGCGTTGGATCTCGGGAAAGAAGCGATCGTTCTCGTTCCTGAAATCTCGTTGACGCCCCAGACCCTCCAGCGCTTCAGCCGACGATTTGGCAATATCGTTGGCGTTTACCACTCCAAGCTCAGCAGCCGAGAAAAGTACGAATTATGGCGACGAATTGAGTCTCGCGAATGCCGGGTGCTTGTCGGTGCACGTTCGGCCTTGTTCGCACCCTTCGAAAACATCGGAATTATCGTCGTCGACGAGGAACACGAAACGACGTACAAACAGGATTCTGTCCCGCGATATCATGCGCGCGATGTGGCAGTTGTGCGCGCGAAGATGTGCAAATGCCCTGTCATCCTTGGTAGTGCCACGCCAAGCATGGAAAGTTACTTCAATTGTCAGACAGGCAAATACGAATTGCTCGAGTTGCCGCACCGAGTGGAAGAGCGTCCGCTCCCAGAAGTGCATATTGTTGATATGACTCGTGAAGTGGCTGAAGGCGACAATCCCGCCTTATTCAGTGCAGCTCTCCTCGAGGCCATGCGCCAGACTCTTGAGTCTGGGCAACAAGTCCTCGTATTTCTCAACCGGCGTGGGTACTTCAACTTTGCCATATGTTTGGCTTGCCAGAATGTGATTCGCTGCGAGCACTGCGACGTTGCACTCACCTACCACAAGGTGGGTAACCGGATGCTTTGCCACTACTGTAACTTCCAGCAGCCTCGTCCCACTGTGTGCCCGCAGTGTGGCGCGGCGGAAATCGCGATGCTTGGGCTGGGCACGCAACGCGTCGAGGAAGAACTTACCCGACTCTTTCCGCAGGCAAGCGTCCTGCGTTTTGACCTCGACACCATGAAATCGAAATACGCCTACCCAAAGGCGTGGCAGCAAATAGTAAATAACGAAGTTCAGATCATTCTTGGAACCCAGATGATCGCGAAGGGGCTCCACCTCGTGAACGTTGCTCTTGTGGCGGTGCCGCTGGCTGATGTGTCGCTTTTCCAGCCGGATTTTCGCGCTGCAGAACGAGCTTTCTCTATTTTGACGCAAGTGGCTGGACGAACTGGGCGAAGCTCCACACCGGGGCGTGTGATCATTCAAACGTATGTCCCCCACCACTATGCAATCCAGTATGCGCAGTCGCAGGATTACCGCGGATTTTATGAAAAAGAGATTCGTGTGCGCAAAGTTCTGCGTTTCCCACCTCATCAGCGTCTGATTGCGATACTTGGACTGGGGAAAGACAGCGAGCGCACACGAGAGCTTTTTCATGAGTTCTCGCGCATTGTTGAAAATGCCGCGCACCCTCACTCGGATGAGGTTTCGGTGCTTGGACCCACTCCGGCTCCTCGCGCGCGTCTCGAGGGGCAGTTCAGGTGGCGCCTGCTACTGCGGAGCGCTAATACCAGTCTGATGCGTTCTGTTCTGCGACGAGCACTTGAGCGTTGGGAAAAGACACCGCGTCACAGCCACATTACCCTCACAGTCGATGTAGATCCGTTAGATTTGCTCTGAATAGGATCGGTATGCGAGACTTTTTAGGTTGGGTATTTCGGCTTTGGGCAACACACAGATGCACAGTTGTAAGGAGAACTGAGAAAAACTATGATCGAGCATGGGCAAGTCAAACAGTGGCTTTTCGAGAGAGCAAAAGCAGAAATCCGTGGTTTCGGAATGGCCATTGTGGATGAGCTTTGCGATAACACTCGTCCGTGGGGAGCTTTTCTCCGCATCTCTGATCATTCGCTGCCCGCTTTTTATCAGGCTTATTGGCAAGGCATAGAGGTGCCGGTGGCGGAAAAGAATCTTCGTCTCGATCCCAAGCTCTTGCTGGTTGCCCCGCAAGCACGTCTCTCCCTCCAATATCACCATCGGCGCCGGGAACACTGGCGTGTGCTCGATGGCCCGGTGCGCATCGTTGTCGGCCCGAATCAGGATAGCCTGCAGGAAATCGTCGCCCAAACAGGTGAGGTGATTCGGATTGAAGTTGGCTACTGGCATCGGCTCGAAGGGCTCGATTGCTGGGGCCGCGTTGCCGAAATCTGGGAACACGCTGATCCAAATCATCCCTCCGACGAAAACGACATCGTGAGGGTTCAGGACGATTACGGCCGATAAGGCGCACAAGTTTGCTCCTAATCTGACAAGTGGAATTTTGCCCCAGTGATTCGGTTTGAAAACGTAACTCACTTTGTCGGCGAGCGCACGTTATTCCAAGGCCTGTGCTGGCATGTCCGCCCACAATGTCGCATTGGTCTCGTGGGTGACAACGGTTCAGGCAAGACAACGCTTCTGCGCATGGCAACCGGCGAGTTGGAACCCGCTGATGGCAAAGTCTCGCGGCGAAACCGGATCCGAGTTGGGTTTCTGCGTCAAGAATTCACTCCATCAGAACAGGTCGGCACTGTCTTAGGGTTAGTGCTTCAAGCATGGGAGGCCGAACAGCAGGCTGCCGCCGAATTGCGGTCGCTTTACGAACAACTCGGTGAACTCAGCGGGGAGACCCAAGCTTGCACGCTTGAGCGGATCCATGAACTCCAGAGTATTGTCCGCCACAAGGACCTCAGCGAAATCGAGGCGGAGGCAAAGAAGGTCTTGGCTGGATTAGGCTTTCGACAAGCCGATTTCCAGCGACCTTTGGCAGAATTCAGTGGTGGTTGGCAAATGCGGGCAGCCCTCGCCCGACTTCTAATCGAACGCCATGATGTCCTCCTCTTGGACGAGCCCACAAACCATCTCGACCTCGAGAGCACGCAGTGGCTCGTGGAATTCCTGACCAGCTACTCTGGGACTTTGGTTGTCGTTTCCCACGATCACTACTTCCTTGATACTGTTGTGGGGGAAATTGCGTGGCTCAGTGTCGGTAAAATTCGAACTTACGCTGGGAATTATTCTGCGTTTCTTCGTGCTCGTGAACAAGAGGAAGCCCAACTCCTGCGTGCGTACGAGAATCAACAGCGAGAACTGGCCCGAGCAGAACGCTTTATCGAGCGATTTCGGTACAAGGCAACAAAAGCTTCCGCTGTGCAAAGCCGGATCAAGCAGTTAGAAAAAATGGAACGCATCGAACTCCCGCCCACAGTGAGTCACGTGCGCCTGCGGCTACCCGAGCCTCTCCCCTCGGCCAAAACGGTATTGGAACTTCGCAACGTTTCGAAACAGTACTCGGGCCAAACGATCTTGCGAGACATTAGCTTACGGTTTGACGCGGGTGACAAAGTGGCATTGGTGGGACGTAATGGGAGCGGCAAATCCACTCTCTTGCGGATTTGCGCTGGCATCGAACTGTGCGAAGGACTGCGAGTGGTGCCGGCAAAAACAGAGATCGCCTTCTTTGCCCAGTCTCATGCTGAGGCCCTGGACCTCGAAGCTACGGTGTTGGAAGTGGGATCATCTTGGGCAGCCAACATGACGGAAGAGCAGTTGCGAACGTTTCTTGGGGCGTTTCTTTTTTCCGGTGACGACGTTTTCAAACCTGTGCGCGTGCTCAGCGGTGGGGAGAAAACGCGATTGGCACTTGCTCGGGTTTTGCTAAAACCAGCAAACGTCCTTCTGCTCGATGAACCTACGAATCATTTGGACATCGCCACACGCAAAATCTTGCTTGAAGCGCTCAAGGAATATGCTGGCACAGTGGTGTTTGTCTCGCACGACCGTTACTTCCTTGAGCAACTTGCGACAAAGATCGTTTCGTTAGACGGGTCAAAGGCGACCCTTTTTTACACTACCTACCAAGGCTTCCTTGAAAAACAACGGCAGGAGAGCGAGCGACCCGAATTGAAGGAAAACGCAGTTCGAGGTCACGCTCGAAACGAATCGGCCGCCTCAAAGGATAGGAAAGCTGAGGGTCAACGTCAAAACCCACTCGTGTTGGAGCGAAAGCTTCGAACGCAACGTCGCGTGGAAATCAAGACGCGCCTCGACGCTTTACAGAGGGAGATTGAATCTCTCGAAATTCGACTCCGCGAAATAGAATCAATTCAGGCTAACCCTGAGGCCTACTCAAATGGATTGGTCACACCCGAATTGTGCGCCGAGGCCGACTCGATCCGGCAACGACTCCCTGAACTCATTCAACAATGGGAAAAGCTCGTGGACGAGTACGAGGCTATTCGTCGGTCGGCCGTGTGAATGATCTAAAGACAATTGGGGAGATAAGTGGAGTTCTGCGCCACGGAGGGAACTTCGCATGCCGGCAAATGGACTCCTCTGAGAATCTGAAGCCCGTGACGCTCCATTTCCCTCACGTATATTTCATGAGCATGGTAGTGGTGAACAAACTGTTCGCGCTCATCCAAGGCGCGCGCCAGCTCATCCACCGATTCCCCCGCGTCGCGCAGCATTGCAGCGAGCCGCTTGCGCAAAGCCACGGTATCCTGTCCCCCTGCCTCCATCTTCGAGATGAGGGCAGGTAAGTATCCGCCGGGACCGAGTTTTACCTCCGTTGAAGTAAAAACGCCTGCGACTTTTACAGCTTGAACCTGCGTCTGGAGCGGAACTCGACAATTGGGGAACACCCAAACGCTGCGAGTGGGCAAGGCCAACAAATACAAAGCCGCAAAAATCGGAAAAAGCGCGACCATGTCTGGAACCTCACTGGGGCGCTTATCCGTTCGACGCGTCGTAATGGGATTCCAGATAGGCATCCCGACAATTAGTGGATGTTTCTCAGTTGGAGAATATCGGTCTATCAGGTGCCGCGCATGTTCGACTGTCGCGAGAAACTCCGTGATGATATCTGGATTTAGCCCCAGCATTGTGCCGACCGCAACCTCCAACCCGGCTCGGAGGGCGCGCTCCTGAGATTGCACACGAAACGCCCATCCGTCTGCTCCGACTGGAACCTTCCAATCCTCCGTCAGACCATAAGCCTTCGGGCCGCCGACGACATGGGCTCGATACACATCCGGCTGATAGGCCTCTTGCCAAACAATCATCGAATCTGCACCAGCTTCCACCAACATCCGATACTGAGATTCGGTTAGTGAAAGAGTGCAAAAAGAGATTTTGCCCTCGACTCCACGCTCAGAAAAGAGTTCGCGCGTTTCTCGGATGAGCTGAGGCAGAAGATCGCGCACCACGCCGATGTCATCACCTGAAACGAACTCAATATAATAGATCCCCAAATCCAGAAGGTACTCGACTTGAAGTAGAAGCAGGTCGAGAGGCATGCGTAGGCGCTTCATCTCACGGTTCGAGGCGCGCCACCCACAGAACATGCAATCTGAGGCACAAGCATTTGAGATCTCAACGGGCGCCATTGGGATCACATAGGGGCCAAACAATTCCTGCCGGATAGCTTCTGCGTGGCGGAGAATGATTTCGGATGGTGTCGAGTGCGGTGCTGCCAACACAGTTTTAACTAAGCTTGCAAGGTCGTCAAGCTGTAGCCGAGTAGCTCGGGCAGACTGCACAACGCGCTCGACTTCTGCATCCGTCAGCACTTCGGCACGCCGACTTAGCCGCTGCAATTCTTCGATGTTCGGCAAATAGGCTGACATTCTTTTTGCAACTCAGCTTTCTCGTCTTTCAATGTGAGCTGTGTTTCATTTGCTATGTACACGCTGCATCACTGACTGTTCGAGGCATTCGGTCCTCATGAGATGCTGAAACGCCCTCTCCCAGCCGGACAAAGCCGTTGTTCAATATCCTGATATTTCACCGGTTGCGTTCCACCTCAGCCCCCTGAGGATTCGGTGGTATGGGCTGATGTTTCTTCTCGGGTTTATCGAGGGACGCTTCAATCTACAGTAGCTTTATCGTGGCCGTTTTTTCCCTTACCACAACGGGCAGTCGAGGACCTACTTGTGCTTCACTTTATATGTTGAGCAAACCCTTTCGCTCAGACGTTCCCTCTGTGGGCCGCGAGAAGTCACCCGACGAAGCAACTCAGGGCTGAAGTTTTATTTTGCGAGAGACACAATTTCCTCCGCAAGTCGTTCAGCGGCACGACGATGAAGTTCACCCAGCCGTGCAACGTTGCTACGATCAGCAACAGCTCCAGCGAAGAGCTCGCGAACCTCGGCACTCAAGCGCTCTGGCGTGAGTTCGCTTTCCAGCACCATCCGGCCAGCCCCAGCACGCACAACCTGCTCCGCGTTTAGACGTTGGTGGTCGTAAATTGCGGAAGGCAGCGGGACATAAAGGGCATAAATCCCAGCAGCCAAGAGCTCAGCAATCGTACTTGCGCCGGCACGAGCTATGGCCGCATCCGCCACAGCTAATGCGTGTTCCATGTGCTCAATGTAGGGAATTAGACGCACCTGAAGATAACGCAAATTGATTGCCTTCAAGCGCTGTGCAACCCACTCAAAATTCGCGGTTCCCCCACTCCAAAGGATCTGGAGATTCGCGACGTCGGGACCATCAAGTAACGGCAACGTTTCAAGCAGGATTTCATACAGCCGCCTTGCCCCCTGACTCCCACCAACCACCAGTAACGTCTTCTTGGTGGCGTCGAGGTCAAAGATGCGACAAGCTTCGCTCCGGGAGCCATTCAAAAGCCACGAGCGAATCGGCATCCCAACGACCACTGTGTTTCGATGGACACGGGAACCCACGACACACGATTCGAAATTTACCGCAAGCCGAGAGACGAATGGGGCGAGTAATCGATTTGTCTTGCCTATCACGCTATTCGCTTCGTGAACGAGGGTAGGACGCCGTAGGCAGAGTGCGGCCGCAAGGGCCGGACCAGCGACGTACCCCCCCATCCCTACCACGACTGCATACTGCCGACTGTGTATCAGACGAGCACAACGCACAACGTTCGACATCGCTGCGCCAAACCCACGCAGCTTACCACCCAAGCCTTGTCCCAATTGGCGAGCCGGTACAACCAAGGGTTGAAGATTGTGCTGGCGATATAGGGCGAGTTCCACGTCACGTTCCCCGCAGAGGTAGTCCACGGTGATTCTACGCCCACTCAGTACGCTTCCAACTGCGATTGCGGGAAGAATATGCCCGCCCGTCCCTCCGGCTGCGATCAATACCCTCACACTCAGTTATCCTTCTTGACGTGCTCGGACTCTTTAACGGATATTCGTGCCGCTATGATGACTGCGAACAAGGGAATTCTCATTCTTGGCTTAGCCGTACTCCTCTCGGGTTGTGCGTACAATTCGCGTACCCACACGTTTGAATTGGCATGGTCCGAGCGGCCGGTAAAACCGCCTGCATATCCAATTCCTGACCTGTCTCCTGCTTCGCCTTCCCGGGAAGCGACAAATTCGATTCCCCCGCCAGCGGAGCAGTGACCATCGAGGCGTAGAGGGCTTTCGTTTGAGGGGCACAGTTAGTCCGCGCAGGTGCCCCCAATAAGCGTTACGCCCCGTTCGCCTGTGCAACGCCAGGTGCTTCGCCATGGCTGCCCAATAGCATGAGCCTTGTTCCCGCTATCCTCAGCCTTCGAGCTCAGTCATTCCGCTAAGATCCGGCGCCACCAACTGCACTGAATACTTACGAGGCAGTGGCAAAAGTGCCTTTTCTAATGCCGCGCGAACTTCCTGTCCTGACGCAACATCGGTGATGATCAGGAGCGTCGGCCCAGCCCCACTGATGCAGACCCCTGCTCCCCCCACTCGCTTCGCCTCTGCTTCAATGACATCGTAGTCAGGGATCAGGCTTCGCCGGTAGGGTTGGTGGACCCGGTCATCCATGACAATGTCAAGTAAACGCAGGTCTCCTGTACGGAGCATGTCTAACAAAAATGGTATGCGGCTAATGTTGAAGACGGCGTCTTTGATAGCAATCTTGCGCGGGAGAACGCGTCGGGCCTCGCGTGTAGGAATCGGATAATCTGGGATAACAAGCACGCACCGCAGAGTTTCGGCAGGCTCATATCGCCGAACAATCACTTTCCCCTCGGCAACAAGCGACGCTGTTAAGCCTCCATAGAAACACGCGACCACATTGTCCGGATGGCCTTCCATCTCGATCATTTCCGCCAAGAGTTCTTCCTCGGAAAGAGGGTAGCCGAGAATGGCATTCGCTACTCCCATACCCCCTACGATCGCAGAGGCACTGCTTCCCAGACCTCGGGCCAAGGGGGTGTGCAACGTAATATCGAGGCGCATAGCCTCGGGTTCGACACCTGCAATTTGGAAAATCCTCCCCATAGCCCGACACACAAGGTTGTTCCCATCCAAAGGAATGCCCTCTGTATCCTCGCCCTGCACGTTTACTTCGAGGGGAGTGTCGCCTCCAATCGACAGAACGAATTCGTTGTAGAGCTGCAAAGCCATCCCCAAGCAGTCAAAACCAGGGCCCAGGTTTGCTGTGGAAGCAGGAACACGAATTCGGACTTTATGCTTTGCTGGTCGCATCAGAAGAGAGAGCTCACGCTTTCATTCGTGTGGATCCGCCGAATCGCCTCAGCAAGCAACGGTGCAACGCTTACCACTGTAAGCTTCTTTAGGCTATTTCCGTGCGGAATGGTATCTGTGACGATGATTTCTTCGATGCACGACTCCTCCAGCCGCTGCTTTGCTGGGCCACTTAGCACAGGATGCGTGCAGCACGCATAAATACGCCCAACTCCCCGCTCTTTCAGAGCCTTCGCAGCTCCCACGAGGGTGCCGGCAGTATCAATCATGTCGTCGAACAAGAAAACATTCTTTCCCTCGACGTCCCCAATGATATTCATAACTTCGGCGACGTTAGGCTCAGGCCGACGTTTGTCAATAATCGCCAAGGGAGAACCTAAACGATTGGCGTAGGCCCGAGCCCGCTTGACGTTCCCCACGTCAGGCGAAACCACCACAAAGTCATCCAGCTTGCGCGACTTGATGTAGTTCACAAGCACCGGCGCCGCATAGAGATGATCCACTGGAATATCAAAAAAACCTTGAATTTGAGCTGAATGAAGATCGATTGCGATCACGCGAGTCGCTCCTGCTGCAGTAAGCAGGTTCGCCATGAGTCGAGCCGAAAGAGCCACCCGACCTTCATCTTTGCGATCTTGGCGAGCATAACCAAAGTAAGGGATGACCGCGTTCACCTGTCGCGCTGAAGCTCTTTTCAATGCATCAAGGATTAAGAAGAGCTCCATGTAGTGTTCGTTCGCTGGCGTGTAAGTAGACTGCACTACAAAACAGTTGGCCCCACGGACGTTCTCATTAATCTTAACACGAATCTCGCCGTCGCTAAAATGGCGAATATCGATACGCCCTTCAGGCAGCTTTAAATAGGAACAGATCTGTGCAGTGAGGTCACGACTTGCTGAACCGGAAAAGATGATGGGGGGGCGCCCATGTTCGTCGAGAGCTCCCACCATTTGGGCATCCATGTGAAACACACTCCTCAAAAAGTATCAATGATACGAACACTAAAGGCGTCACACCCAAGAAGCGTCAATCAACTATTTTTCTTGTAGTAGTTAGGAGGCTTTTCACGACTTCGACTTCATGAAACCACGAAACGATAGCTCACCCGATAGATCGGTTTGCCGATTTGAATGAAGCGCCGCTCAAAGCCCGTCAGGCACTGAAGAAGAGCGGGGTCAGGATCGATGGGGACGTATCGGGAATCCTCACGAAATAGCTGTCGAATCACATCAAAGTAACTGGCCACATCGGTTCGCACGAACACGGACGCAGAGGGCCTGAGCACACGAGCAAACACATCCAGTACACCCGGCTGGAACAGTCGCCTTTTTGCATGGCGTTTTTTCGGCCACGGGTCGGGGAAATAACAATGGATTGCGTGGAGGGATTGTGGTGGGAAGTAATGCTGAAGCAGATAGAAGACTTCCCCAGATACTAAGCGCACGTTGCGGATGTTTGCACGAGAGATTTTGTTCGCTGCGCGCCGCACAATCACCAGCTTGCGCTCGATTCCTAGCAAGTTCACATCTCGACGCAGCTTTGCATAAGAGATCAAAAAGTCGCCCCGTCCGCTTCCAATCTCCAATTCGACAGGAGCTTCGCGCTGAAACATTTGCTGGAAATCCAGTGGACGCGTCAGGTCGGGAAGATTCAGAGCAATTTCGCTGGCAGTAAGAGCACTCACGGTCATTGGGCCAAATTCTCAGCTTCAAGAATCTCTTGCGGGAGGTTGGTCCGCTTCACGCTAAGCGACGGCATGTGTTGTCGCAAAAGAGCTGCAGCGATCGCCACAGCACGTTTCACGCCGTCGTTCTTTTCCACATTCGTCCGCGGGTCAATGCGCACACTTACCTCGTCGCCTTTCTGCTCAACACGCACAAAGAAGTTGTGCGTAACGCCTTGTGCTACGGCAAGCGCCTCAAAAAGAGCAGAATTCTCCCCGGCCGCCACGAAATAGTCGGTCAGTTTTGTAATCCAACCGCGTTCGTTACGAACTTGCGGTTGGAAGTTTTGCGCGAGTGCACGCAAGTCCACCTTTCCGCCCAAAATCACATGCGGCATCGCAAACCCTCCTCAACAGTCACTCTCACGATCTTCAATGCGCACACGTACAGACATTCGAACAATTTGAAGGAAATAGTCGTCACTAATTCTATAACTTCTGTGCATCTCTTCTTGAATAAGACAACCACATCTCGCCATGAGAGTCCACGATGAGAATCATCGCAGGAGAAAAGCGAGGGTTTCCCCTCAAAGCGCCGCGTGGCAGTTCAACTCGTCCAACTCTCGGACGAGTACGTGAGTCGCTATTCAGTATTCTGGCTGCTGATGTGATCGGGGCTCACGTACTCGACCTCTTCGCGGGGAGCGGCGCCTTGGGCTTGGAAGCATTGAGTCGGGGGGCCAAGGAATGCACTTTTGTCGAACAAGCCCGCCCAGCTCTTGAAGCGTTGCGAGCAAATATTGCAAAGCTCGGTTATGAAGACCGCTGTAAAGTCTTGCCCGC
Organism: Candidatus Sumerlaea chitinivorans; assembly: GCA_003290465.1. Lineage (GTDB taxonomy): Bacteria > Sumerlaeota > Sumerlaeia > Sumerlaeales > Sumerlaeaceae > Sumerlaea > Sumerlaea chitinivorans. Next base: position 771,219 of record CP030759.1, on the reverse strand, counting down.
GGATGCCTACCGTTGGTTGGAGTTTCAAAAGACCAGCGGTTGGCCGCGATTCACCCTCGTTTTCAGCGATCCGCCCTACTTGCGGGGAGATGCCTTGCGATCCCTTGAAGCCGTCAGTCGCCACCTGCCGCTGGAACTCAACTCAACGGTTGTCATCCAGAGTTCCACGCGCGAGGAACTCCCCGATGAAGTGCCGCGGCTACGCCGTTACCGCGTTGAAAAATATGGTGACACAAATATTCATTTTTACGTGTGCTGGGCCGTAACATGAGCATAAGAAGGAAAACCGCGGGGGGCAGAGACACGCCATGAATCTCGCGAACAAGCTTACGGTGGGGCGAATCCTGCTCATTCCGCTCATCGTGGGTTTTCTACAGGTGGAGAACCTCTCGAACAACCTGAAGTTTGTGCTCTGCGGGCGTATGGCAGCTTTGGTGCTCTTCATCGTGGCGTCGGTCACGGACATGCTCGATGGGTACCTCGCCCGCCGCTACTCCATGATCACGAATTTTGGTCGCCTGATGGATCCACTCGCAGACAAACTCCTGACGATGGCTGCCTTCGTTTGTTTTGTTGAGATCCGAGGCCCAAACAACTTGCCTGTTTTTCCTGCATGGGCAATTGTTCTGATTTTGGCCCGCGAGTTTCTCGTCACGGGCCTGCGTGCCTTGGCACTTGAACACGGACGGGTCATCCAAGCCGATCATCTTGGCAAGCACAAAACGATTTGGCAACTCATCGGGATTAGCACGGTAATCGCTGCGCTCAGTCTTAGAGACTATCTTCGTCTGACCCAATCTCCCCTATTACCCACTGTGGATCGTTGGCTCCCATGGGGCTTCGCAGCAATTTTGGCGATCATCTTGATTCTTACCGTGTTGTCCGGAGTTGTGTACGTGGCAAAAAACTGGGATGTGATAGCAGACCATGACCAAGTCAAATGACGCTGTCTCAACCGCACCCTTATCGTGGGTGGAAGTGGATCTGGGAGCAATTGTTCACAACTTTCGTCTTGTGAAATCATTGGTGTCGCCGTCGACGCGCGTTTTTGCTGTGGTGAAGGCAGATGCCTACGGACATGGAGCTGTGCCCGTGGCAAAAGCTCTGGTCAAGGCGGGGGCAGACCGCTTGTGCGTTGCGCGGGTGGAGGAAGCACTTGAACTCCGTGCAGCTGGCGTTGCCTCCCCCATTCAGGTTTTTGCACCTCCTCTGGACGGGCAGGCAGAATCCCTGGTCCGTGCTGGATGCATTGCTGTTGTTTGTGCTCGGGAACATGTCGAAGCACTTGCAGGACGTGCACGCGCTTTGCGCCAGCAAGTTGCCATTCACGTCAAAGTGGATGTCGGAATGGGGCGGTTAGGGATAGCGCCGACCGATACGCTTGAATTCTTGAGAATGCTCATGCGCTATCCTGAACTTCAGGTGGAAGGTATCATGAGCCATCTCCCCTGTGCCGACACTCCGCCAGCGGACATTACCAAGCAACACATTGCAACTTTCGACCAAGTGCGGGCAGAGGTTCTTGCAAGTGGTTTCAACGTCCCAATGTTCCACCTCGCAAACTCCGCCGCGACGATGGACTTTCCCGAGGCGCATTTTGATGCTGTCCGCCCCGGCATTATCCTCTACGGCCAATATCCCAGTGCTGACGTACAACGACGCCTCCCCTTGCGCCCCGCTATGACTCTGAAGAGTCGTATCGTTTATTTGAAAGACGTCCCACCTGGCCAAGGACTAAGCTATGGCCACACATATATCACCAAGCAGCCCTCGCGTATTGCGACGATCCCACTTGGCTATGCAGATGGATACCCGCGACACGCAAGCAATCGCACTGTGATGCACGTGAGGGGAGTTCCTGCGCGAGTGGTCGGTAGAGTCTGTATGGACCTTACACTTCTTGACGTGACCCACATTCCTGAGACGCAGTTGGGGGATGAAGTCGTCGCATTTGGTAAAGGTGCTCAGAGTTTTCTGCCGGTGGAAATTGTAGCCAATGCCATCGGCACCATTGGGTACGAGCTAACGACCCGGATTGGAAAACGATTACCTCGCTATTATGTCGACGAAGCTTCACCTGCATTGAATCGCCCGTAATGAAGTCCGTTCAAGCGCTATGGCCGGGGGTAAGCATTGTGCCCTAAATCCAGCGGGGATCATGGATTGCACGAATATTTCGTGCCATTTATTTGACTACCAAGCGGTGACGGTTCAGCTCGATGCGCTTTTTCCCTATGCCCGGAACGCGGTCGAGCTCATCCACGGAGTGAAATCTCCCATGCTCGTTGCGATACTGAACAATTCGTCGCGCAAGTACTGGGCCGATTTGCTCGAGGGCTGCCAACTCATTCTCGCTGGCACTATTGATGTCAACAACGCCGGTTTCTTGGGTTACGCTTGGGGTAGCCGGAGCCCTGGAAGCGGAAGAGGTTTTTTCAGTGGGAGGTCGTGAGTCCAGCATTTGCTCGGACTTGATTCCGAGCGGAACAAAAACACCACCGCCGAGCCGCTGCTTAGCAATCGGGCTCGTTTCTCCTTCCGAGTTTTCGTTTTGCACTACTACAAACGCTGAAGCTTGCTCGGCGATTTTCTTTCCAATTCCCGACACCTTCGCAAGATCGTTAACGGAACGAAATCGCCCATGGGCTTCACGGTATCGGATGATGGCTGCCGCTCGGCTCTTGCCAATCCCCGGTAAGGTTTCCAGCTCTTCTTGGGTGGCTTCGTTCAGATCAAGAGGGCTGTCAGGCGGTGTTGAACGCCGCATCCCTGAACTGCGCCCCCCTCGCGTTACAACCTGTCCGCTGGTCGTCACCTCACTACCCGCGGTGAACACTTCAACTCGGCGGCGTGAATCAAGATATGGAAACACGATTGCGCCAATCAAAAGCAGGATGACCAAGAAGAGGAATAGCTTCTTCTCATCTTTCGTAAAAGATGACCACACACATCCCTCCCGCGTAGGCCTGAGGTTAGTTTGCGCTCACATGCAACAAAGGGGGCCGGTGGGTCAATAAGCTTTTTCCCTCAAATTTGCTGCGCCCAAGCACACGCCAAACAGGTCACAGCGCGGGAAGAAATTACTTTTCCGGCAACCTTCGAAGGAGTTCCACAAGCGTGCGGACCCCAAACCCTGTGGCGCCCGGCCCATAATACTTCCACTGGCGTTCCACTAAGAAGGGACCGGCAATATCGAGGTGAGCCCATTTAACACCGTCAGGTACAAACTCCCGAAGAAATAGAGCCGCAACTATTGCCCCAGCGTCGGGCTTATTGCCGACATTATCGAGGTCCGCAACGTGGTTTTTCAGGTAGTCTCTGTACTCTTCGACCAGTGGCAATTGCCAGAAGTCCTCCCCAACGCGCTGACCAGCGCCAATCAGGGCCTGAACCCACTCTTGGTCATTTCCGAAAATTCCACTCACAGAAGGCCCAAGGGCTCGAACAACGGAGCCAGTCAGCGTGGCAATATCTACGAGATAAGTGACTTTTTTGTCCCCCGCATGAATGAAGGCATCCATGAGCAGCAGACGACCTTCGGCGTCCGTGTTTCCGACATGTACTGTTTTTCCGATGCGCGTGCGAATGACGTCGCCCGGAAGAAACGCATGCGCGCTCACAAGGTTTTTCGCACACGGAATTAGGCCGTAAACTTCTGCGTTGGGGTGGAGCTGAGCGATTGCTTTCATCGCAGCCAACACGGCGGCACCTCCCGCCATATCGCCTTTCATGCGCCACATATCTTTCGCCGGTTTGATGCAGTAGCCACCGGTGTCAAACATCACGGCTTTCCCGACGAATGCGACACGATGGCGGGACCGTTGCTTGGGCGCATAGTGTAGTTCGATTAGGCAAGGCTCCTCGTCAGCACCTTGCCCCACAGCAAGAATCCCATGGTAACCCAAGCGCTTCAGCTCAGACTTACCCAGAAGACGGCAGCGGAGCCCAAACTCGCGTGCCACGCTCTGCGCTTGTTTACAAAGAGCGCGTGGGCCCAAAACACTCGGTGGTTCGTTGACGAGGTCGCGAGCGAAATTCTGGGCTTGGGCCACAATTTCGATCTCAGACAAACGCCGACGGAGGTGCGAAATTCCCTCCTTTCTCACCGCTAGGATTACACGGTTCACCGTGGACTTGCGCTGAGACGGGGAGCGATACCGGCTAAACTCATAGCTTCCTAACCGTATCCCTTCAGCAACCCACGGAACGAAGTCGTCGGCATCCTTACCATCGAGCAGAAATGCAATCGAAGCACACCCCAACGAGCGCGCATGTGAGAGGGCCTGAGCTGAAGCCGTCTTCACCACTTCTCCAAGCGCGTAACGTCCCTCGCGGTCTAGTTGGAGAACAATGAGATGCTTCGGTCCCGAGGGCCACGCAACGTTTGCAAACACCTCCGGAGAGTCATTGTTTGAGTTCGCGTCCAGAACGCTATCCAGCCACTCTGGAGCTCTGGAAAGGGATTCTTTTCGGAAGATTTCTTGTTTCTGCGTCACCAACAGAACGTAAGCATCGGCTTTCTTTGGGTAAGAGGACGAGAGAAGGAGTTCTGGTTTTGTCACTGTTCACGCTCCAGTGAAAACATCATGCTAACAGTTTCTCTACAGTACGCGACGAGAGTTTACTACTTCAGAATTCAAGAAACAGTTGCAGAGCGCCATATGTGGTGGCGACGTTGCTTCCGAAGCAGCGAGAGCAATTAGCACAAAGGACCTTTCTCAGGAGCACATGCGGATGAAACTCATCAGGAGATACGCTCCCGGCCTTGCTCGCCCGCGAGGGGATATTCTACGGACAAACGTGTTGTGGGAAATCACCAGAGCTGTTTTTATCCTGTACTTTCGAATCTTTCACTTCTTGCGCTACCGCTGCCAAAATCTGCTTCCGGATCATGGGCCCGCAATTATCACTCCCAATCACGTTTCATACTACGACGCGTTGGTCGTGCCAGCAGGGATTCCCTACCGGATGCGATTCATGGCAATGGAACCCTTGTTTCGCGTTCCACTCCTCGGATGGTTTATCTCGCTTTACGGCGCGTTTCCTGTAAAACTAAAAAGCGCGGACAAAGGGGCCGTTTCCCAGACGATTCGCGTGTTGGAACGCAATGAAGTTGTATTGATTTTCCCTGAGGGCGGACGAAGTCCTGATGGAAAGCTGGCTCCCTTTGAACAGGGAGCAGCACGTATCGCATTGACCACGGGTGCCACCCTTGTGCCGGTAAGCATCATTGGGGCCTACGAAGCTTGGCCGAAGCACCATCTTCTACCTCGTTGGTTTCGGCCAATTGTGGTCAAATATCACCAGCCAATCTCGGTGCCAAAGCTCGAAGATCGCCATCAGATCAAGGAAGCCATTCCCCACGTGAATGCACAAATCGCTCAACCAATTCAGCGACGATTAGCAGCATGGGAACGACTGAAGCGGATCAAGAGCCGGCGTTAGCGTGCTGCAGATTTGTCCCGAAGGTAGCCCATGCTGTTGGCCAGCAGAAGCAGACCGATTGCGATGAGGATCGCGACGAGGATGGTGCTTCGCGAATCCAATCGTTGGAGAACGTATGCAGTCACCCCCAAATATGCCGTGAAGTAGTAAAAAATAAGCACGGTCCTGCGAACAGAGAATCCGAGATCGAGGAAGCGATGGTGAAGGTGACTTCGATCCCCCGCAAATGGGTTTTGTCCGCGGAGGATACGTCGAACGAACGCAAAGAGCGTCTCGAAGAGTGGTAGTGCCACAGCCAACACCGGAATCAAGAGTGTCAGCAAAGCCGGCGCTTTTGAGCTGGAGAGAAGCGTGATGGAGGCTAAAAGGAACCCGAGCAGCAAACTGCCCGCATCGCCCATGAAAATCGTAGCCGGATTGAAGTTGAAGGGCAAAAAGCCGAAACACGCCGCGGCGCCAATCAGCGCCAACACCGCCGCCAAGGGTTGGCCAAGATCTACGCTTATAGCCCCCAATGTGATGCACGTAATGGCAACGATCCCCGCCGCCAAACCGTCAAGTCCGTCGATCATGTTGATGCCATTCATGAGAATTGCGTACCAAAGGATTGTCCCAATCATACTCACCCACGGCCAAAACTGGATCTCTTGACCGAAGGGGTTGCTAATGCGCTCCACCTGAAATCCCGCCCGATACATGACATATCCGATTCCAATTTGGCCCAAAAGCTTAATGACTGGGCGGAGATCTAAGAGGTCATCGGCAACCCCTAACGCCACCGTCAACGTCGCACCAAGAATCATCGCTTTTATGTCGTCCCGAAAGAATAGGGAGGTACCCTCCAGAGCTTGGTAAAAGAGTAGGCCCGCTACAAACGCCACGTAGATCGCCACTCCCCCTTCATAAGCGACGGGTTCGCGATGGATCTTACGGCTCTCTGACGGCGCATCGTACACCCCCATGCGCCGCATGACCGCACGCACGACCCAAGTCCCGACAAACGCGATCGCCGCCGTAAAAACAAAGATCTTCCAAAAAAGGTTCACGCTCACCGTCGCCATTGGTTGTACTCATTGAAGAGGGAGAAAAATGCTCGGGGAAAATCAATTCCATTTCTTCTCCACGCTCTTTGCACCAAATCGCGGTGGGGACATGTACCATAACTGGCATGCGACACACTTCCGCCTTGCCAAAATTGCCACCTTTGCACCCCTGGCAACGGTTCGAACGTCACGCTTGCGTCCAGCTCATCGTCTTTCGCTAAATAAACCGTCCGATGAGTCCTTTAATAAAAACTGCACTACCGGAGCACACCAAGGCGGGGGTCTTCTTAGGAGCCCTGCTTATCATTCTCTTGTTTGCCCCTGAGATCCCAGCCGCCCGCGGCACCGCCGATCCCGATACAGAGCAGGTGGAACCAGAACGAACGCATGCAGCCGACCTGCGCATGAAATTGCCCTATCCGGCCGGCATGTCCTACCCCGTTATTCAAGGGATTGGTGGTTCTTTCTCTCACTCGGGTTACAGCTTTTACGCATGGGATTTTGCTATGCCCTTGGGGTCGCCGGTATGCGCAGTAGCCGACGGCATGGTAGTCTGTATTAAGCAAGATTCCGTAGAGGGTGGCACTCATCCTTCGCTCCGCCAAAAGGCAAATATGGTTGTGCTGGATCACGGCAACGGGATTTACACGGAGTATCTCCACCTTCAGGCGAATTCTGTGAAGGTACGCGAGGGCGAAATCGTGCGCGGCGGACAGGTGATCGCACTGAGCGGAAACACCGGTTATTCCTCGCGTCCCCATCTACATTTCCAAGTTCAGAATGGATTGGGAGAGTCTCTCCGAGCCACATTTCTCGATGTTGCAGGGGACGGCATTCCGAAAGAAGGCCACATTTACACTTCGGCAAATGACGGTTCTGGAGTGAGCAAATTTGCTGGGCCGTCCCCCTTCCCACTCACCGCTTTTGCAATTAACGGAGTTATTTTACACTTGACGGATATGCCGGGCAAATTGATGCGCTTGGGCTCCACATATTCGATTTCTGGCACCGCCCCACCCACAAGCCGCGAAGTCGTGCTTTTTGTGATGCCCGAACAAGGCGGTGTTCCCCTTTTGGAAAAGCGTGCTCGGGTTCAAGACTCCAAGTTCGAACTAAGCTTTACGCTTGATGGTTTGCGTGCCCGCGTAGCGCGGTGGAATACCGATGGCACGCAGTCGAATTTGTTTCACATGGCTATTGTCCCAGCGCGAGCCGATGGCACCTACTGGAGCGAGTTTTCTTATCCAATCAGCGTGCGATAGGCATTAGGCGTCTATCCGTGATTTCGAGGTATCCTTCAAATTCGGTTGCGAGTTGAAATTCATGACTCCAGTTTTGCCGATGTTTACACGGTGCGGACGAATCTTTAAAAGTTGGGAGAGGTCATGAAGCATAGCCGTTCAATTACGGAAACCCCTAATCTACTGACGGGCGACATTGATCTCGCTTCCCCACTCGGAATTGTGCGACTGCTGCGTCAGACGGACGCACAGATATTTGCGGGTTACGGGACCTATCCGGGGCTTTACGACAGCGACACCTTGGAGCGCATGGCTGAGCTTACAGACTGGTGCGCAAACATCCTCTCCCAAGGAGATGGGCTTGTTGTTCTTAGCGGGGCAGGTACCAGTGGCCGATTGGCTATGTTCATTGCGCGGGAGTTCAATCATCTTCCCGGGTGGCCGAGTCCGTCACCCTTCCGGTTTCTTCTGGCCGGCGGCCCCCCAGCCTTGATTCAGGCCCAAGAAGGAGCAGAGGATGATCCATATCAGGCCCAACGCGACCTTGAGGCGATAGCTCAAAACAGTCAGCACGTGTTCTACGTTGGGATTACTTGCGGCTTTAGTGCGCCGTACATTGCTGGACAATTGGAGTATGCGCTCCAGCAACCAAATTGGAAAGCGGTGCTCTTGGGATTTAACCCTTTGGAGCTCGCCCGCACCACGCCAGTGGAAGGGTGGCCGTGGCCATTTAAGGCAACAGCTGAAAAAGTCGCAGCAGCTTCGAATGGCGCATTATTGAATCCCGTCATTGGCCCCGAACCGATCACCGGCTCCACCCGAATGAAAAGTGGAACCGCGACTAAAATCCTTCTGGAGGTCCTCTTTGCTGCAGTTCGTTTGCAGCTCTTGGGAAAACTGCCCAAAGAGAGCGTCCAACAGTTCGTACGCGATGCATTCGAGCGTTATGAGCGCGCCTACCGATGCACTTACCACGGCATTTCTGAAATATCCCAACTTGTGGAATTAGGCGGAGCCACACTGCGAACGAAAGGACACATCTATTACTTGGGTGGAGCCGGCCGCAGTGCGAAAAGTTCTCGCCCCGAACCAGATGCTGGCATCTTAGGACTGATCGACGCGTCCGAGTGTCCACCCACTTTCGGGGCTGCTTTTGAAGACGTTCGTGGGTTCGTCGAAGGAGGATGGCGAACGCTTTACCCGGATGGGAGCGTGGATCTTTCGGGCCGCGCACCCCATTATCGCGTCTCAATTGAGGATTTTCGAAACGACAAGCTGCCGCAGTTGTCAGAAAATGACCTCTGCGTCATCCTAGGCAACGTGCCAAGTGCCGTTAGCCTCGTACCGGAAATACACAAGCGCGGCGTAAAGTGTGCCGCTGTGGGGTGGGGTGAGCATCCGACTCCTGGGAACGTTCTCGTTGTCAATGTGTGCATGGGTGAAGACGACGTCTTCGGCGTCGCGACCACCGAACTTAGTTTCAAACTTGTCCTAAACGCGTTGACCACGGGAGCCCATATCCTTGCCGGAAAAGTTTACGGGAATCGAATGGTGGACTTGCGCATTTCAAACAACAAGCTCTTCCACCGGACGTTGGGAATCATCATGGACCTGATCGGCGTCGACATGGACACGGCGCTTGAAGCTCTCCTGCGCGCTATCTTCGAGACAGACGAACTCACCGCCTCTCAGCGCAATGCCACAATCAGCGAGTGTATCGAGGTCTCCCAAAAGGTTGAGAAGGTGGTGCCAAAGGCGCTGTTGATCGCCACGGGGCTCTTTAATTACCGACAAGCCTGTGAAGTTCTTGCCCGAAACCCCATCGTTCGGATGGCAATCAGCGAGCACGTCAGTGCAGAGCGCGCTGCCAAATGAAGACGTTGTGTAGGCGTCCAACGCCCATCCCGCCGGGGTTCCAGACGACAAAGCGGCGGCCCCAATTAGCTTGAGTACTGCTGAGTCCCGGGACGAGGTTTACCACTATTTGGGCAGCTTGATCAGAGAAGCTCTGAACATCGGCGATGGAGTGACCTATTTGAATATTCCTTGTTTATAGCGCGCTTACGTCAGTTCCAACGGGTACGGCCGGCGAAAAACTGAATAAAGTGATCCAACGGCTACACCGCTTGAACAAAACGATACCCATTACACGTCGGGAATCCAGCAAGGCGCCTTGGTTCCCGCAGACCTGGATATGCCAGACTTTCAATGAAAACGGCTGATTACACGCCCGGTGCTTGCGGAAATAATAATCAGACTACTGGGTGCGAATAAAGGCGAGCGGGACACGTAGCATTACTTAGCCTATAACTCTACTATTTTTATAGAGAACTCCAATGCCAAACAAAGTTGAAGAGCTCAAACAACAAAAAGATGGGTTGGACGTCTTAGCCGATATCATGCGGGCGGCCGAAGTCGGCTTTGAAAAAATGGACCGCGAGTTTATTGACCTTTTTAAGTGGTATGGCCTGTACCAGCAGCGGCCCAAAGACGGCTACTTCATGATGCGGATCAAGATCCCCAACGGCGACCTCCTCGCCAACCAAATCCGTGCGGTCGGTGAAATTGCGAATGAGTTTGCCCGGGGCCTCGTTGACATTACAACGCGGCAAAACTACCAACTCCATTGGGTTCGAATTGAAGACGTGCCAGAGATCTTCCGGCGGTTGCATCGGGTGGGGCTTCTCACAGTTGGGGCTTGCGGCGACGTCACACGCAACGTGGTTGGCTGCCCAGTAGCTGGGATTGACGCAAGCGAGTATTGCGATGCCTCGCCCCTCGTGAAGAAGGTGAGCACTTATCTCACTGGAAACCGTGATTTTTCAAACCTCCCCAGGAAATTTAAGATCTCTATTTCTGGGTGCCGTTTGCGGTGCGCTCAGCCAGACATCAACGACATCGGCGTCTACGGCACGGAGCGCATCACGAATGGTAAACACGAAGTCGGCTTTGGTCTCATGGTGGGGGGCGGGCTGAGCACAAAACCCTACTTTGCTGCCGACCTCGGCGTCTTCCTGCGTTTTGAAGAGGTCTTCGAGGTCGTTCGGGCGATTGCGGAGATTTTTAGGGATAGTGATGTCTTACGTCAGGACCGCGGCCGCGCTCGGCTCAAGTTCCTGATCCACGACCCAAAGATTGGCGTGGGCCCCGACCGTTTCCGGGAGATGATCGAAGAAAAGATCGGTTACCAACTGGAGCGCTTTACCCCTCCTCCCCCACCGCCGGATGCTGAGGACGACCATCTTGGTATTACCCCACAAAAACAAGAGGGGCTATACTACGTGGGCGTGGGAGTGACTGTGGGGCGAACAAATGGAGACGCACTCATCCGTTTGGCAGACATCGCCGACGAATTCTCGACTCAAGCAACCATCCGGAACACAAATAAGCAGAATTTTATTATTACGCACGTGCCGGAATCGCGTCTGAGTGCCCTTTGCGATCACTTGAAAGTGAATGGCTTTGATTATCGTCCGTCAATTTTCAAGCGGTTCTTGGTCTCCTGCACGGGCATTGAGTTTTGCAACCTCGCCATCACGGAGACCAAAGAATTGGCAAGGCGAATTGCCGGGCAGCTCGAGGAGCGATTCCCCGGGGCGTCACGGAAAGTACGAATTCACTTTAGCGGTTGCCCAAACAATTGCGGGCAGAATTCGATCGCAGACATTGGCCTACGCGGCGGTCTGACCAAAGTGAACGGCCAGAGCGTGGAAGCGTATGACATTCTGCTGGGCGGTGGCATCGGGTCCCAACGTGCCTTTGCAGAAGCGGTGGCAAAGAAAATCCCCTCCTCAGTGATTGGGCAGGCGATTGGGGATCTTTACGAAGCTTATCTTGCATGGGCGCAAAACGGTGAGACGTTCCAGCAGTTTGTGCGTGCGCACGCACCTCAGCAGCTGGAAGAGATTGCCCGCCGATGCGTTTCATCCCTTTCGGAGAATCCCCCAGCCCAGTGAGAGTTGAGGCTCGTTTCGCTCGCGTAAGAGAGTCTTTGCATGCGCTCGAATGTTGAATCTTTGCGTTACCTTCATGAAACGCGATTCGATGTTGATTTCAGGAGCCCAACGCCATAGGCGCATAGCGATATGAACGAACAACCGCTTTTGATTCCTGAAGAAATTCGCGAAGAATACGAAATCCTTACGGCCAGCACGGTCGAGGTGCTACCGCGCGAGGAGTTCATTCAAAAACTGCTCCGGGCGAAACGGGAGAAACGTCCGCTTCGCATCAAATATGGTGCGGATCCATCGGCTCCGGATATCCACCTCGGCCACAGTGTCCCGATCCGCAAACTTAAACAGTTCCAGGATCTTGGCCACCATGTGATCTTCCTTATTGGGGACTACACGGCGCGCATTGGAGATCCGAGCGGCAAGAATGCGGCGCGTCCACGACTCAGCAAGGAGCAGGTCAACGAGAACGCCAAGACGTACCTCGATCAGATTTTCAAAATATTGGATCGGGAGAAGACGGAAGTTGTGTTTAACTCCACGTGGTTGGAGAACATGGATGTCTCCGCGACTATTGAGCTCATGAGCAAGTTCACCGTCTCCCAGATGCTCGAACGCGAAGACTTCCATAAGCGCTTCGAAAACGAAGTCCCGATCTATCTTCATGAATTTATCTATCCCCTGCTACAAGGCTACGACTCCATTGCAATTCGGGCAGATGTCGAGCTGGGCGGAACAGACCAGAAGTTCAACTTACTTGTGGGGCGCGAATTGCAACGCGATGCGGGCATGGAGCCACAGTGCATCATGACGATGCCGCTGCTTGTGGGTCTCGATGGCGTCAACAAAATGAGCAAGAGCCTCGGCAACTACATTGGGATCAACGAAAGCGCCCGAGATATGTTCGGCAAGGCCATGAGCATCCCCGATGAGATTATGTGGGATTATTTTGAGCTGGTGGCGGGGATGTTGCCAGCCGATGTCCAGCGCTTGCGTGAGCGCGTGCAGAGTGGCGAGCTTCATCCACGCGATGCGAAGGAGTTGCTCGCGAAGCAAATCGTGCGACTTTACCATGGCGACGATGCTGCGGAGGCCGAGGCGCAAGAATTTCGCGCAAGGTTCTCTTTGCGCGAGTTCCCGGAGGAGACGGCCGAGCGATTCCAGCTCACACGAGATGAGGCTCCAAATCTTGCTCGCCTGTTGGTGGCCATCCATGCCGTTCAGTCGAACCGGGAAGCGCAGCGTCTGATCGCCCAAGGTGGAGTGAAGGTGTTTGCGGAGCCCCCGGACAAGCCTTTGAGCAGTGTGCCCGAAGCAGATCGAAGTCAGTTGGCACGCACCTCACTGACTCCGGGGGAATACAAACTCAAGATCGGAAAAACGCTGTTTGTGGTGGTCACCCTCTCGTAGCTTTTACTCTTTGAGGGGAACATTCCAGTAGGCGTTGTCGAGGAATCGCTGCCACAGTGAGTGGGCTTGAGGTCGTGTATGAAAGCTCGTGCACGCTAACCAATGTGGCTTTTGTGGCTTGGAAAGCAATTTGAGGCCAGCTTCTTCGGGAAGACGATTCCCTTTCTTCATGTTGCATCGCATGCACGCGAGCACCACGTTTTCCCACACGGATTTGCCCCCTCGAGACCGAGGAATGACATGGTCAATCGTTAGCTCATCGCGAGGTGGTACCGTGCCACAGTACTGGCAGGTGTAGTTATCTCGCAAATAAATGTTTCGCCGGGAAAACTTTACCTGCCGGGGGGGAAACTTACTGAACTCCGTGAGCATGATCACCTCAGGGATGGCAATCTGATAGGCCGGCGTCGCGATCTTCCTTACCGATTTCATCGCCATGGAGAGCTCACGCCAGCTGTCGAAATCATGCACGGCGTAATCCTCTGTCACCACACGCGCATGATCGGAGTAAAGGAGGATGAGGGCACGGCGGGCACTCGTGATATGAACCGCGACCCAGTGGCGGTTTAGGACTAATACACTTTCATTTAGTAATTCCGTGGGCATTTCTAAACCACGCTCTCTCGGGACTTGCCCGATGCGCGTACAAAAATTCCTTTTAGACGCTAAAGCACAAATTTTGTTTTATTCAGCATTGAATCTTGACAAAGCCGTGACGGTGCAACCTTTCACTTCTTGTTCAGGACGGCTTCTTATCAACAGCTTCGATAGCTTCCAACTCCTTGGCGTCCGGGTTCCTCCGAAGCAAGTCCCACAAAAACGCGAGCGTGAGTCGTGGTGTGAACTTGGAGCCCCGCGTTAAAAGCGGAGTAAAGTGGGAACTGCTTTATGTTCTTGTGTTCTGTCCCCTTGTGTCACGACAGCGAAAACATAGGATCCACGCTGAACGAACTAATGACTGTCAGGTAGTATTGGGACGTGGATAATCGCCTTTTGCCCGTACATCGCGAACAGGTTCGTAAGCACGACAGCCCCATAGAGTGCGAAGCCATTCCCTTTGACCCTCAAGAGGCGCAGGGCGACACACGGGTTTCGACACTCGGAACTGTCATGGTCATGCTTTTCGGAGTGCTTCTCGCACTCCTGCTCGTCGTAGGGACCGCGGCAGTAGCACTCATCGCGACAGTGCTAAGAAAAACCCCGCGCCTGATTGCTGCTGCCACGCTTGGAGCTATTGGTCACCACCTCTATAAAAGGCACAAGAAAGGGACCCCTCAGTAAAATGGGGTTTCCTATCACTTCAGGTGGCCTCAGCACGGTTTTGCAGCAGACTTCGGAGCCGCAGGTGCAAGCCGGAGTAACGAGGAGTCTGGTTTACGTTGTGAACCGCAAGCGCAACTGCTTTGGTTTGGCCCACGAGACAAACCAATCGCTTACCGCGGGTGATCGCTGTGTAGAGAAGATTTCTCTGGAGCATTAGCGCATGGGTGGTATGCACGGGCATGATCACTGCGGGATACTCGCTACCTTGTGACTTGTGCACGGTGATCGCATAGGCAAGCTCTAACTGGTCCAGCTCGGAAAAATCATAAACCACCACCCGTTGGTCAAAGCGTACCTTCAGGAGTTGCTCCTCGCGGTCGATATTCGTAATAAAACCAATATCCCCGTTGAAAACTTCCTTGTCATAATTGTTGGCCGTTTGCATGACCTTGTCGCCCACCCTAAATGTCATCCCACCACGTTCAATCCCCGGGCTGTTCGGGTTCAACACTTGTTGGAGTTCTCGGTTTAGGTTCTGCGCCCCAATAAGCCCGCGGTGCATGGGGGTGATGACTTGAATCTCACGTGTCGGCGAAAATCCCACGCGCTTCGGCAGATCGACTACGGCAAGGCGTTTTATTTCCTCCAACACTTGGTCGGGAGCCTCAGCCTGCACAAAGAGAAAATCGGTCTTTTCTGTTTGCCTTGGCAGGACCGGCATCTTGCCTTGATTGATGCGATGGGCGTTGGTGATGATCATCGACTCTTGCGCTTGTCGGTACACCTCGTGAAGAGCAACGGTAGGAATCGTCTCGCTCAAAATCAGGTCTCGCAGAAAATTCCCCGGTCCCACCGATGGGAGCTGATCCACGTCTCCGACAAAGATGAGCGAGGCTGTGGCTGGCAGCGCACGGAGTAAGTGATAGGCCATGGTGATGTCCAACATGGAGGTTTCATCCACGATCAAGAAATCTGTGCGTAGAGGATTCTGCGGATTCCTAAGGAATCGCCCTTCCTGTGGAGAATACTGTAGCAGCCTGTGAATCGTGGAGGCGTCGTAGCCCGTCAGTTCTTGCATGCGTTTTGAAGCTCGCCCTGTCGGAGCGGCAAGGTGAACGCGAATCCCAGCAGTCTGCAAGATGTTCAAGATGGTTCGAATGATAGTTGTTTTGCCGGTACCGGGCCCTCCTGTGATGACCATCACTCCCCCGCTGAGCGCCGTCGCCACCGCCTGCCGCTGTCGCGTTGCAAGCGTAAATCGATAGCGTTGTTCAAACCTCATCAGTTCGGCCTCGACATCGAGCTTAGGGAAGAGCTTGGGGGTACGGATCAGGCGGGTCAGGAGCTGGGTAACGCCGACTTCGTGACGGTAGAGTGGAGTCAAGTATACCGCGCGCGTCTCGTCAGGCAGAATCTCCAGTACAACTCGTTTTTCGCTTTGCAGGGCATTGATCGCTGAAACCACCAAGTCATGCCCCACCTCTAAGATAGCTGATGCTTGCTCAATGAGTGGATCGGCCGGATAAAAACAATGTCCATCCTCCGCCATCTCGTGCAGAAGATAGTAAACCCCTGCCTTTACTCGTTCGATGCTTTCCCGTGGGATCCCAAGGCGTTCTGCTAACGCATCTGCCCGCTTGAAACCGATGCCCTTGATGTCCAGTGCGAGTTGATAGGGATTGCGGCGAATCTGTTCTATTGTGTCGCTTCCGTACTCGGCAAGAAGACGGGGCGCGAAGGACTGGGGAATTCCATACTGCTGAAGAAACAGCATGAGATCGCGAACAGCGCGATGTTGCTCCCAACTACGGATAATCTGATCGATGCGCTTGGGGCCAATACCGTCGACCTCTCTCAGCCGTTGCGGTTCGTTCTCGATGATGTCAAAGACGTTCTCCCCAAACCGCTCTACGAGCCGCTTCGCGTACGTCTTGCCAATGCCGCGGATCAATCCGCTGCTTAAGAATTTTTCAATCGCTGCGACATTTGATGGCAACACACTCTCGTAATGATCCACGCGAAAGCGTTTTCCGTATCGCGGGTCCAACTCATAACGCCCCTGGCACCGTATGTATTCCCCCGGCTGAACACCAAAAAGATTGCCGACCAGAACCGTTTCCGCGCCACGGGACGGCCCAACTACGACGACAACGCCAAAGTTGGTTTCGGGATCTGCATAGACAATGCGGTCAACAGTTCCCTCGACCGAAAGGAGTTCTTTTGAGCTGTCTGTATCCTGCATCGGCGTGGCCTAATGAGTTTATAAATCCTTTCGAGCCTTGCCGGCCGCTTCACTACTTCGTTCGCGCGTTTCCCGGATATCATCTATGACATCGCGCAAGAGATTCCAAAGTCGCGCACCAAAGAATACGACAAGCGTTAAAATGAACGCCCCAAGAAACATTCGGCCCACGTAGTGAATGGGATTCCGGCTCTCCTCAAAAGCCACATATTTCTTCATATAGGAGTGCAGCGCCTCACTCTGCCCACAGCCGGTTTTCAAGGCCTTCTGATAAGCGAGCCGAGCTCGGTGGTAATCTTTTGAGCTTTCCAGAAGCAGCGCGAGAACGAACCAAGTATCACCCGATTTTGGAAACTGCTTGAGGAGCTCGGTAAGTCCCTGCTTGAGATCTTTCGGCAAATTCTCCGCTTCAAACCGGTTCGGCGGGTCCCGCCGCTTCTGCCAGGCGGGCGTCAGTTCCGGTAAGAGAAGTTCGCGGGTAATGTACAGGGGATCCTCGCGTTGTTTCTTCAGATGCTCCAAAAGCCGAATGTGCAACTCTTCGGCTCCATAGCGAAAATTGGGGCGGAGCTTAGTTGCCTGCGTTAGGAGGCTGATGGCCTCGTCGAATTTGCCCTGAAGATGAAACGCCGTTGCCAGATTGCAGAGGGTTTGGTAATCGTCTGGCGCAATTTTTCGAGCTTCTTCCCATATACGAAGCGCCTCCATAAGATTACCACTCATATAGGTCACGTAGGCGTAGTCGTTGAGAAAGGCTGGATCCGAGCGCTTTGTGGGATATTCACGGGAAAGCTCCTTCGCCTCCCGCACGAAAAACTGGCTACCTCCACGCTCCTTTTCTTCAGCCAGCAGTCGGTCATACAGGAGATCGTCGAGGTTGGTTCGCTTTGGGCTCTTTGCCGAAAACGAATAGGAAGAATAAAAACAGGCATGAACGGCAGCCGAAGACAAGATGCACACCACACAGCAGATCAAAGCCCGTAAGAAGCGAAGAACCATCTTATCTCCACTTTGCGAAAAACCACACTCCTGTGACGTCTCAGCCAACATTCCGCATTCCATAGTGAGGACTTCTTCCCAATATCGCGCGGTTGACATTCTCCTCCGACATAGAGAAACGCTTGCTGATCAGCAATGAAATACAGCGAGACTATCCAAGCACACTTTGAGTCCCCAAAGAATGTGGGCTCGTTGCCTGATGCAACCGTTATCGGGTTTGCCGAGAATAGCTCGTGTCTCGACCAACTGACTCTGTTTCTAAAAGTAGAAAACAGCCGAGTAACCGTCGCAAAGTATCAGGTGGAAGGATGTGTGCCCTCCATAGCATTGGGCTCTATTTTGACGGAATATATCGTTGGGCGCACAACGGATGAGCTGCAAAAGCTCACTGCTGAAGATCTCGAACAGCTTGCGGGCGGCCTGCCTGCCACGAAGAAGCACGCGGCGTTACTTGCAGTGGAAGCGCTTCAGAATGGACTGGAGAAGTTGGCAAGGGTGGCACAATGACCAACGACGAACTCAAGCAAATCGCCGAAAGTGTAGGAATCCCCAAAGCACAACGGCATATCTTTTTGTGTTGTGACGAGAGCAAGGCGAAATGTTGTTCCCCAGAGACGAGTCGCGAAGCATGGGAATATCTTAAGGCACGCCTTGACGAATTAGGCCTTGTAGGAGCTGGGGCAATTCTTCGTTCAAAGTCTTTCTGCCTGCGGATTTGTGCAGGCGGTCCCATTGCCGTCGTCTATCCAGAAGGGGCTTGGTATCACTCGTGCACCCCTCCCGTTTTAGAGCGAATCATCCAAGAACATTTGCGTCACGGCACACTCGTACGCGAGTTTCTATTCGCCGTTCGTCCGCTTCAGCCCCAGCCGCCCGAAGATGCGTGTGAAATTGGGGGGAGCAAACCACCGGAAGGTTTTACGGAACCAATCAAATGAATACGTGCTATGTATTCGCAACTCAACTGATTCGCGCGCGACGAAGTTTGCAAATTACTGTTGCTGTTCTACTGAGCGGGTGGGCAATTCTGAGCACTTCGCTTGGAATGGGTTCTACCCTGACCACTACATCGAAAATAGCGAGTTCCATTCGTGAATCGCAGTTACTAACACAGAATGAGGAACCTGAAGAGACGATGCCAAACAAGCCACTGGAGATATGGTCTGCGATCGAAGATGGTCATCGAGTGACTCTTTCCTTAGCCGATGCCCACACTCTCCGACTTCGGGTCGGAGCACACGGCGAATTGGGAAAAGATGTTAGTTATGCCGTTATACGCAAACGCTGGCCAAAGACCGACTACAAACTTACCCAAGAAACGGATCATGTTCGGATTGAAACCTCTGCGCTCGAAATCATTGTCCGCTCCCAGCCATTTGCACTTCGAGTTCACGATAGAAAGGGTCGGGTGCTCTTTCAAAGTGGCAAGCGCGCGCTGAGTTTTGGCTCTGGCATCACAGTAACGCACAAACTGGAACAAAAAGAGTCCATTTACGGAATGGGCGAGGTCGGGGAACTCTTCGATCGGCGTGGCGGAAAATATACGCTGTATAACACCGACGACTTCTCCCGCAATGTGCGACAGAACTTCTATTGCCAAATCCCTTTTGCCATCCATTTGAACGCTGCCGGCACACGAGCATGGGGCATGTTCATTGATAATCCGGGGCGCCAAACTTGGGATCTCGGCTTCACAAACCCGGATACGGCATCCTACCATCTTGCAACCGGTGATCTCGACTTGTGGCTGTGGTTCAACGGCGACATTCGGGAGACACTACGCGACTGGGTCGAACTCACAGGGCGCATGGAGCGTCCGCCACTGTGGGGGCTGGGAAATCAACAGTCACGTTGGTCCTACCCCACCGAGAAGCGTGTTCGGGAGATTGCGGCAGAGTTTCGCCGTCGTCGTATCCCATGCGATGTTCTTTACCTCGACATTGACTACATGAATGGCTACCGCGTTTTTACCTGGCATCCGCAGAATTTCCCTAACCCAGAAGCATTGTTGCGTGATTTGCATCGCGATGGATTTCGGGTGGTGACCATCGTCGACCCCGGCGTGAAAATTGATCCCGACTATCCGGTCTACAAGGAGTTTGCCCAACAACCCGGTTTCTTCTGTATGGACCCCGCGACAAGCCAGCCGTTTGTTGGGCGCGTTTGGCCCGGAGAAACGCATTTCCCAGACTTCACGCGACCGAATGTGCGGGAACGATGGGGAGAGCTCCAAGATCAAACGCTCGTCGCGAAGGGAGTGGACGGCATTTGGAACGACATGAACGAGCCGCATACTTTCGACGCCAAGGAATTTCCGGGTCACGTGTTGCAATACGACTTCGGAAGGAACCGCCCCCATAGCGAGATACATCAAATCTACGGCCTGACCATGGCCCAAGCCTCTTGGGAGGGATTCCGTCGAGCACGGCCGGACGACCGCCCCTTCATAATCACACGTTCGGGCTGGGCTGGCGTACAAAGGTATGCTTTGATGTGGACAGGGGACAATCAGTCCACGTGGGCGAGTATGATTCTCGACCTTCAGCTAAATCTGAGCATGGGCCTTAGCGGTATCGCGTTCGTGGGGTGCGATATCGGCGGCTTTGCTTTTGATTGTACGCCGGAACTTTACGCGCGTTGGATCGAGTGGGGAGTTTTTCAACCCTTCTGCCGAACCCACTCGGCGAAAGGAACACGAGATCAAGAACCGTGGAGTTTTGGTTCAGAGGTTGAAAACATCGCACGAAAGATGATTGAGCTACGCATGCAGCTTCTCCCCTATCTTTACACGGTGTTTGTGACCGCAGCAGAAACGGGTGCGCCGATTAATCGTCCGTTGGTTTATGAATTCCCCTCTGATACGAATTGCCGAACGATTGCTGATCAATTCTTGGTCGGTGATGCAATCCTTGTCGCCCCAGTTCTATTTTCGGGCGCAGACCGTCGCATGGTGTATTTCCCTGCGGGAAAGTGGGTGCATTGGTGGACAGGTGCAACCTTCACGGGCCCTGATTACCAAATCGTGGAGGCGCCGCTGGGCCAACCCGCCGTGTTCGTGCGAGCGGGCTCTGTCATTCCCATGCAAGAGTCCCAACAGTACGTGGGTGAAAAGCAGATTCACGAAACCGCTCTTGAAGTGTTCCCAGCCACTGAGATCCACGGCCTTCTTGTGGAGGACGATGGAGTCAGCCGAGCCTATCTCGACGGAAAGGAACGCCGAACGGTCTTTGAAGGCGGCATGGACGAAAAACATTTTCGGCTCACACTTCGACCTGAGAAGACGGGCTACATGCCTGCTCGTAAACAGTGGCGAATTCGCGTTCACGGGGTCTCGCAGAAACCCCAACAAGTAAGCGTCGATGGCAAATCCGCCCCCGTGCTTTGGCATAACGAATTATGCGAGGTCGTGGTTCCTGATTCGGGAAAAATGACGACGGTCGAAATCCAATTCTGATGCCACACATATTCCGGTGAATCCGCCCTTAACGGGTAACGCAAACTCCGGGAGTGGCCACTCGGCGTCTCCGCACTTACGATGCAAGCTGAAGTACCTAACACTGGGTGGGGACGAGGTTCTTGTCATCAAGTCTTGCGCGAGGTGAGCAAGGTAGCGTTGGCCTCACGTGCTGCGCCAATAGACTCACCATGCACGTAGCGGACACGACAGCCGACTCGACCGTGAACGTCCAGCACAGATATGCGGCCCGGCCCAATTACTTTGAGGGAATCTTGGACACCTTGATTTCCCCCGAAATGATCTTCGCCTTGATCTCCTCTACTTTGCGGTGGATTTCTTCCCCAATGAGTTCCTTGTTTTTCTCGTTGTACACGTAGCCAACGCCACCCTCCTTTAGGCCAAGGCTGTGGACACCGCCCTTGAATTGACCACGTGCGCATTCTTGGATAATCTCGAACACCGCTTGGTCAGTATTTTTCACCATGCTGGTGAGAATGATCCCCGGAGCAGCTTCGTCGGACTGGTCGCGATCCACGCCAATTGCAAACTTCTTGCGTTCCTCTGCAGCTTTGAAAACTCCAAGGCCCGTGGAGCCAGAGGCGTGATAGATGATGTCACAACCAGCATCATAGAGGCTGGTCGCAAGTTCTTTACCCTTTTGTGGGTCCTTAAACGCACTGTCGGAAACCCCAGCGTAGACCGCCTTCACCTCAACATCCGGGCGAACGTGCTTTGCTCCTTGCGTATAGCCAGCCTCAAATTTCTTGATCAGCGGGCTCTCAACACCCCCCACGAAACCAATTTTCCCTGTTTGCGACTTCAGTGCAGCAATCGCTCCGACAAGGAAGGATCCCTCCTCTTCACGAAACGTCAATGCCGCCAAATTCTCGGGGATTTCCTGCTCGTCCACGGTGTAGTCCACGCAAGCAAATTTCTTCTTTGGGAAATCCTGCGCCATTCCTCGGATTTCATCGGAAAATAGGAATCCAACCCCGATAATGAGATCCGTGTCACCTTTCGCGAAATTGCGCAGGTGAGCTTCACGATGCGCTCCCTCGCCGGGTTCGCGGTATTCTGCCTCGATCCCCAGCTCCTTCTTTGCCTTCATCAATCCGGCATACGCCGCATCGTTAAATGATTTATCTCCAAGCCCACCGACATCGAAAACAAGACCTACTTTGATCTTCTTGATGGGTTGCGAAGCAGTAGTGGGGTTTTCAGCAGCGTAGGGTTGAATTCCACACATGGAAATCAGCATAAGTGCGGACACGAAGGTGCGCAGCTTAATCATCATTTCGCTCCTTACGACAACGTTTATGAATGACATTAGACGCGTACTATGGAGCTCGTCAACCCTCTCCACAACATCCCTAAGAGGGAACTTAGGACGAATACGATGAGCGTGCCATCTCAGCCAGACGATCCAAAGCTTGCTTACTTGCGATGGCGATCAAGGTGTCGCCAGCTTCCATGAGTGCCGAGCTCTCTGGGTTGAATAGCATTTCCCCCGAACGTCCCTTGCGGATTGCTACCACCATGGCGTTCGCAACTTGCCGCAGATTGCTCTCGCGTAAAGTACGTCCGGCGAGCTGGGATTCAGGTTGGATCTCAATTTGCTCCACGAGAATATCCAAGCCTTCTCGGCTCGTGACCACTTGCATGAAGTCCGTAACCGCAGGTCGCAGCAGTGTTTGTGCGATGCGTGCGCCTGCACTCTCATATGGATTGATTACTGCATTCGCACCCGCACGGATGAGTTTGGGAATAGCGTCGTCGTTGTTGGCACGCGCCAAGATATACAGAGAGGGATTGAGTTGTGACGCAGTGAGGACCACAAAAACGTTTTCCGCATCCTTTGAAAGAACTGTGACCAGCCCCTTGGCTCGTCGCACTCCTGCGCGTTCGAGCGTTTCGTCGCTAGTCGCGTCCCCTTCAATGGCCAAAAGTTTTTCTTCGCGAATTGCTTCGACCAGCTCGGGCGTATGATCAACCACCACAAAGGGAACTCTTTCGCTCTGCAGATGACGAGCAATAACCCGCCCCATCCGCCCATAGCCACAGAGAATGTAATGTCCACTTAAGGCTTCGACTTGCTTTTCCATACGCTCTTTATAGCGGCGCGCTGTCAGGGCAATCATGTCTTGTCCGATTTGCCCAACTGCCACCACCACTGTACTTAATCCCGCTACAATCAGGGCAACTGTAAACAATTTTCCAACGGCGGAAAGCTCCTGAACCTCGCGGAAACCCACCGTGGAAACAGTGATACAAGTCGTATAAAAAGCGTCGAGCCACGATACACCTTCGATCAGACGATAGCCAAGAGTCCCAATTCCTACCACAGCGACGGAGAGTAGGATGAAATAATTTCGTCGCACATACCTGAAAACATCATGGAGAAGCTCAGTCACTGTGCTTCCTCCGCAAAGCGTCCAAGTAGCTTTGCAAAAGTACGCACGCACTCACGGCGTCCACAGGCATGCGTCGGCGTTTGCGAGAACTTGTTTCCTGTAAAATTCTGTGGGCCGTAACAGTCGTCAATCGTTCGTCCCAGAATTCTATTTGGAGGTCGCTCAGTCCCTCAGCCAGCTGCTTGGCAAATTCACGAGTTTTTCGAGCTTGGGATCCCTCCGACCCGTCCATATTTTTGGGCAAACCGACTACAAGCGTTGTGGCACCCAGCTCCTTCACCAGATGTAAAATCTTTTCCGCGGCTTTTCCGGCTTTGCGTTCGATGATCGTCAACGGAGACGCAATCAAACGGCTCTCATCGCTCACTGCCACCCCGATTCGCTCGTCTCCAACGTCAAGCGCGACAATTCTGCTGGGTCGTTCGTTCATGTATTCTTTCTCGCCAAACGACCTCGCCATTTTCAAGGCACGGTTTGCAGGAGACCAATTGAGAGTTGCGTTACTTTTTGGTCCCAGGTATTTGCCGGATCTGGTGAAGGGGGTCAGTAGGTGCTGGTTCCAATTGGGGCGCAAGGATTTCGAAGATCTTTCCTTCCGTGGTCGCCACCAGTACATGATCTCCCCAGAGTACTGGCTGAGAAAAGATAAATCCCGGCTGCAATGCGACCTTCCATGCCACGCGAGGCACATGTGTATCCACACAGTAGAGGTAGCCGCCGGTGGATCCAACATAGAGATACCGACCGTCAAAACTCGGAGCCGAATCAAACAGGGCGTCGGGATACTCGGGACGCACGTTTACGTCGAACACTTTCTTTCCCGACAGGGCATCGAAGCCCACGACGCGACCGCTAAGAGAAGTTGAAAACAGCGTGTTACCACTAACGACAAAAGCCGAGTAGCTTGGTCCAAGCTCTGATGGCTCGGGTTCATAAAGCCACAAGTGAGCGCCTGTTTTCTGATCAAGACAACGAATCTTATAGTCATGCGAAGTGAAAATGACGCGTGTTCCAGTGGTGATCGGGTGCGCGGTTGCAGCTGAAAATTGACTCGTCGAAGAAACAGGGACAGCCCATCGCAACTGACCATCTTTAGCATTCACGCTATAAAATGCATTGTCCCATGCTCCAAAGAACAGGCTGCCCCCGGCATAGGCGGGCCGCATTTTGATCATCTTTTTGGCACGGAATTGCCAAAGCAGTTGCCCACTTCTCAAATCCAAGGCGTGCAGGATACCTTCCCCGTCGCCGACAAACACTTTGCCCTCAGCAATTAAAGGTGAGGCCATGACGGCTTTTTGAGCACGGTGCTTCCACAGAACCCCACCAGTGGTCTTGTCGAAGCAATAGACATAGCCGTCATTCGAACCCACCACCACTCTTCCTTCGGATACCGCCGGCGTCGAAATGATCTCCGCTCCCGTCGGCTGTTGCCACAAAAGTTCACCACTCACCAGATCGAACGCACGAAATGCTCCGTCATTGCACCCGATGAAAAGAAGTCGGCCGTCCACGACAGGAGAGCTCTGGATCCCGGATGGCAGAGTAAAGATTCGACGAATCGTTGGCGGCTGAGGACGCCCATCTTTATCCAATAAATCTGTTCGAAAGTTCGCCACCCGAAGATGGGTTGTCTTCTTGTCATCCACAAACATGACATTTAGCTGATGATAGCCGGGCGCCATACCGGGAACCAGAATTTCAAATTTGCCTGAAGGGCTCACCTCTAATGGGAGGCGTCGGCCGCGATCAAATTGGTAGGTAGCGGATTTGACCCTCAGGGGAGCCGTCGTTGCAATTCTTCCACGAATTCGCCCGTTTCCGTCTTTGTGGCTGGCCGAAAGAGTGATCTCCCCGTAATAAGAGGGGGCTCGCGTTCGTGGAATCATGGATTCGCTCGTCAAACGATCCGTCTTCACCACTCTTTTGTAAGGAAGAATCCCGTCAGGGGAGACTTGAAAGGCGCGGTAGGCCCGGTCACCCAGGACGTAGGCATAAGAAGTGGAGCCGCCCAAAACGTAGGTCGTCCCATTGTAGTGATAACGGGTAAAATTGTGCCCGTGGCCCACAAGAACGAGAGGAACATTATAGCGGCGGATCAGTTCCGCAAAATCGAAATCATTGTCCACATTGCCGCTGATGAGGGGTGGGTGATGAAAGCATAGCACAGCACTCATGGACGTTGGCATGCTCTGTAGGGCTGTCTCCAAACGTTCAAGCTGCATTTGGTCAAAATGGCCGTGGTGCTCACACAGCATGGATGTGTCGAGAAGGATAAAGCGAAGATTCTCGTAGTCGAATTGTTGGTAGGTTGGCCCAACAATCTCACGAAATCCCCCCTTTCCCGTCTCCGACCACCGAACGTCGTGGTTTCCCGGGACGTTGTACACGGGGATCGTCGTTTCCCGGATGATCGACATATAGGTCGTGAGCTCATCACGTGTCCCCATCTCCGTGAGGTCGCCGGTATTGATGATGAAGGCAGTGTCTGGAAACGTTTTTTGAATATCCGTCAGCGTCTGCCTGAGCTTTCGATCTGCTTCAGAGACACCAATGTGCGTGTCGGTAATTTGCACAAAAGTAAAAGTCGTCTGGGCATGGAGAGCCTCTGCACCCGAACACAGAGCCAAAAGAAAAACTACGAATAGCAGCCGGGGCAATGGACGTGAACCGAAGCGCCGTCCTCGCCAAGCTGTACGAAATCTCTCAGAGTATCCCCTCACGTCGACCTCCCTTTAGATAATCAAAAGCTTACGTCTGCTCACAGGGATTTTGCGGCCACACCAGAACTGGGTTCCTCGCCGCTGCCAACTCGTCTAAGCGATCCACCGGCGTCGTCCGGGGTGCAGAAGTGACCTCATGCGGCGTTTCTTCCGCCAGACGAGCAATTTCAAGCATCGCTTGTGCGAACGCAACCAACGTTTCCTGATTTTCAGTTTCCGTTGGTTCCACCATCAGAGCCTCTGGCACAATAAGAGGGAAATAGGTTGTTGGCGGGTGGAAGCCATAATCGAGAAGCTTCTTTGCGATATCCATTGCTTTGACGCCATTATGTTTCTGGCGGGTCGCACTCAGAACAAACTCGTGCATGCAGCGACGGCCAAACGGAACCTCAAACGCCTCATGCAAAAGTGCCAAGAGATAGTTTGCATTCAATACGGCATGGCCACTGACGTCGCGTAGTCCTTCGACACCGAGCTGGCGGATGTACGTATAACTGCGGACCACGTTCAGCACATTTCCCAAAAATGACCGTACCCGCCCTATAGATTTTGGATGATTTGTCGTCAGGCAGTATCTTTCTTCCGTTTTTTCAACTCGCGGCGTTGGGAGGTAGGGTCGTAGAAACTCGCGCACACAAATTGGGCCAGCACCCGGGCCACCGCCGCCGTGCGGAACGGAAAATGTCTTATGCAGATTGATGTGCATGAGATCCGCCCCACAGTCGGCCGGCCGAACACGTGCCACCAGCGCATTGAAATTTGCTCCATCCATATAAATCAGCGCGCCGGCTTGATGAACCAGCTCAGCAACCTCTGTGATTTGGTCCTCGAACAAACCAAGGGTATTGGGGTTGGTTATCATTAAGCAGGCTGTCTGTGGTCCAACCAGATCCGCTAACTGCTTTGGGTCGATCCGACCTCGACTCGATGATTTAAGTGCGACAGGCACAAACCCACAACGCGCTGCGGAGGCTGGATTCGTTCCATGGGCTGTGTCCGGAATAATGACCTCTCGACGCTGCGATTCTCCTCGGTCCTCAAAGTACGCTCGAATCATGAGGAGAGCTGTAAACTCGCCATGAGCTCCAGCTGGTGGTTGTAACGACACGGCTGGTAACCCGGTGAGAGTCCCCAGCGCCTCCTGTAATTCATAGCAAATCCGCAACACCCCCTGAACCGTGCTCTGGGGCTGGGCGGGATGAACATGGGTAAATCCCTCCAGCGAAGCGGCCACTTCGTTCACCTTGGGGTTGTATTTCATGGTGCAGGAACCAAGGGGGTAAAACGTTGTGTCCACACCGAGCACCCGACTTGAGAGACGAGTGAAATGGCGGACGACAGCTGGCTCACTCAACTCCGGAATGGGCAAGGACCCACTTCGAAGGAGGTGGGCTGGGATTGCTTGGGCAAGGTGCTCGCCTGTGTCCGAAGGCTCGTCGGGCAGGTCCGCTCCGATCCGCCCCTTGGCATCTTGTTCGAATAGGGAGGGTACGGTACACATTTGACTCAACTTAGTTGGTCTCTCCTCAGGCATTACACGAACTCCTGAAGGGCTGCGACGAATCTCTCAATCTCGGGATCGGTCCGAAGCTCTGTCACGGCAATCAGCAAGTCGTACTGGAAGTGTTCCCCTAAATGGTCCAAGGCGACTCCAGCAAAGATGTTCCGACTTGCAAGCTGCTTGACCACCTCACGCGCTGGTATCTTGGTGCGCACTACCACCTCTTTGAAGCATGGCACATCAGGAAATGCCTCAGCCGATGGCGACACGTTGCGCAGAAGCGTTCGAAAATAGTTGAGGTTCCGAGCACATCGGCGGGCAACCCATCGCAAGCCCTGAGGTCCCAGCAAGGCAAGATAGACTGTCGCCCGAAGGGCGTTGTGGGCATGGTTTGTGCAGATATTCGAGGTCGCCTTCTCGCGCCGAATATGCTGCTCGCGGGTTTGAAGGGTCAGAACATACCCTCGGCGGCCTTGCCGGTCTGTGGTAAGCCCGACGAGACGTCCCGGCATCCTTCGCACATACTCATTGCGGCAGGTAAAAATACCCAGCGTCTCTCCGCCAAAGGCAGGTCGCATCCCCAAGGGCTGACCCTCTCCGACTGCCACATCTGCATCGTACGCGCCGGGCGGAGCGAGCAGGCCTAACGAAATTGGATCTGCCACAGCAATCAGCATTGCGCCAGACCCTTTGGCAATTCGGCTGATTTCAAAAACTTCCTCTAAACAACCCAAGTAGTTGGGTTGCTGAACGACCACGGCAGCGGTGCGCTCGCTACACATCGCATCTACCGCTGCGAGAGAAGTGCGGCCATGGTCCATTGGGACGACCCGCACCTCGACATCGAACCAACGCAAATACGTGGTTACCAGTTCGCGGTAGTGGGGGTGTAGGGTTTCTGGGATTACGATTTCCCGCCGATCTGGCTTCACACCGATGGCCAACAACACGGCTTCCCCAAGAGCAGACGCACCATCATAGAGGGATGCATTGGAGACATCCATCTGAAAAAGCCGAGCCATGAGCGTCTGATACTCGAAGAATACCTGCAATGTGCCTTGGCTCGCCTCTGGCTGATACGGAGTGTAGGAAGTTACAAACTCACTCCGGTTCACAATAGGTTCCAATGCCGCCGGAATGAAATGTTCGTAAATGCCTCCCCCCAGAAAAGACAGTGCTTGGCGTAGTGTGGTGTTCTGCGATGCAATTGACCGCACTTCGCGGAGAAGATCCATCTCATGGAGGGGTGGCGGGAGCTGGAAGGTCGCTCCCTGTAACAATTCGGCAGGCACTTGCTCCCGAAACAGCTCTTCGATGGAAGCAACTCCGACCGTTGATAACATCTCGTGGGTCTGCTGTTCGGTGTTCTGGACGTAGGGATTGCGCTTCAATGCTGTTCCTCACTCTGAATCACATTCTTGTAGTCAGTTTCTGATAGAAGCTGATCCCATTCGTTTGGGGCGGAAGGGGCAATCTTTGCGATCCACCCCTTTCCATACGGATCCTCGGCGAGAAGGGATGGATTGTCGGTTAGCTCGGAATTGACCTCTGTCACGGTTCCACTCACCGGCGCGTAAAGATCAGCTGCCGTCTTAACCGCCTCAATCACTCCAAAGGCCTCTCCGGCTTTTACTTGCTTTCCGACTTGGGGAAGTTCGACAAAAACAATCTCCTTGTTTAGCTGCTCCACGGCGTAGTCCGTAATTCCAACGGTTATCTGTTCACCGCGCCGCGCCCATTCGTGCGAGCGGGTAAAACGAATGTCCTCGGATGTCATTGTGTTTCACTCCTTTTGTAAAATGGCCTCTTCACAATGATCATTGGGTAAAGGCTGCCTCGAATCTCAACCAGCACTTCGTTGCCAAGGGTCGTCTCCTCAGCCTTCACAAGAGCCATGGCAATATTCTTTCCCAGTGTTGGGGAATGCAGGCCACTTGTGATTAACCCAATAGATCTCTGGTCACGAGCTAAAACTCGATACCCATGCCGCGGGACTGGCCCACGTTGCTGCATCTCGAGACCAACCAACCGGCGTGCGATCCCCGCGTCGCGTTGAGCCACGAGCGCCTGCTTGCCCAAAAATTCCTTTTCCCAATCAATGAATTTCCCTAATCCGGCCTCAAGGGGGGTAATCTCCTCCGAAAGTTCGTGGCCATACAAGGGCATTGCCGCCTCAAGACGCAAGGAATCGCGTGCCCCAAGCCCGGCTGGTTGTCCTCCTTGTTCGCGCACAGCGGCCAAGACCTTGTCCCATGCAGCGACTAATTCGTGGGCAGGGAGAAATAGCTCGTACCCCCATTCGCCCGTGTATCCGGTTGCCGAAATCAGCGTGGAGCCAGCGGAATCCCAATGGGTCTCCCCCGAGAACGTATAGTATCGCAAGGGCTCCCACTTCTCCCCACAAAAAGCTTGGAGTACCGCGTCACTTCGCGGCCCTTGCACCGCCATCATTCCGATTTGCTCAGAAAGATCGCGAACTTCCACCCCCTCGTACTCTTGCGCATGGGAGGCAAGCCACTCAAGCGCTCGGGCACAATTGCCTGCATTCACCACGAGGAGAAACCAGTCGCTTCCCACATAGATCGTAATGTCATCCAGTGGGGTTCCCTTGTCGGTGAGCAGGAATGAATAAAGAACTTGTCCAACCCTCGCTTCGCGCAAGCGCGCCGGCGTGAGCCAATTCAAGAACTCGAAAGCTTTCGTCCCGCGCACAAGAATTCGCCCCATGTGACACAGGTCGAATAGCCCCACTGCTCGCCGTGTCGCGTGATGCTCCTCGGTGATACTCGTATAGAAAAGGGGCATGAGCCAGCCATTAAATTCTGTAATGGTGGCCCCAAGCTCCACGTGTTTATCGTATAAAGCTGTTTTTTGCATCGTCTGCTCTCAGGAGCCCATTACTGCGAGATGCAGATGTGCGCTGTCAAATATCCTCACGCGAATCTTGCAGGGAGTTCACGAGGATTGCTTCCATTTGTTCTGCAATAGCTGACCACGTGGCAGCACGACTGCAGGCCACGGCTGCTAACTGCTCTGGGGCAGGTTTCGATCGCAGAAAATTCTCTATCTGTGCAATGAACTCGTCGGGAGTCTTGGCAACCGCTACCACATCCCCATAGTCCGCGGCGACGTCGGGAATGTAAGTGCTCACAACGGGGCATCCGGCTGCCAAATACTCTGGGGTCTTTGTTGGACTCACATACTGCACAAGCTCCGTTGATCGAAACGGGAGAATACAAACATCAAAACCTTTGAGATAGGTCGGTAACGAGGCATACGGGCGGCCACCAATAAAATGAATATTTTTTGCCACGCTACGACGAGTATCTTCGCCAATCACTGGCCCAAGAAGAATGATATTCCATTCGGGATGGGCGTGCGCCATTTGCGAAAGTAAATCAAAGTTGATCCGTTCATCCACCGCGCCAATGTAGCCGATCCTTGGGCTTGGGATCTGCTGCAAATCCTCAGCCACAGGCGTGTCGCTGCTGAGTGCTCTCGAAAAATGCTCTATGTCTATGCCACTTGGGAAACAGTGTACTGGCTTCGAGATCCCTAACTTCTCAAGATCCTGCCTCGCCGCAGCAGTAAGACTTCTCCCGCCTGCGAAAATAATGTCGGCTCGCCGATACACGGCCGACTCCCATTTAGCAAGTTGCCCCTTGCTTGCCCGAAAACTCAAAAAGCGGTCCATTACGTCGTAGACGACCAATGCGGATTCCAAGGCTGGGACAAGTGCCAGTAAAGCCGGGTGGTAGATCCACAAAAGCCTTCGCCGAGGGTAGGGGGCAGTAGAATACTCCCCACTCGCTGCCCACTGAACAATTGAGCGAGTTACCGACCATTTTCGAATAGGCTGCGGACGAAATGTAAAAGCCGAAAATGGGTGATTGTCAAAATGGACGCCCTGATCCTCTCCGCGAGAAAGATTCCGAGTGCTTAACTCCCGAGCACGCTCGCGTCCTACGCATCCCCAATAGCCAACTCGGTGACCTCTGGCCGCGAGTTCTTTCATGAGTTGCTGGGGGCGTTGAAATAAAGTCGGCTCCCATGCCAAATGACTTAGGCAGATGATCTCAATCGATTGCGCCATCATTCAGAGCGGCCGAGGGAAGTGCTTCTTGCTTAGTTTTTTTCGACAACAATTCAGGACTCGGTTGCCATCTCTCCACACTTCAAGGGGCCTTACTGAGTTATCCATTTATTGCCCCCCTTCGCCAGAGTCCTTTTCTGTAAGTTGGGCTCGGTAAAGAGTCAGATTGTCCCGGACTGCGGGCTGATCGGGATTAAGTTCCAGTGACTTCTCCCACAGTTGAATCGCCTTTCGCACGCGCCCCCGCAGAGCAAGCAGGTTTCCCAGATTTGTGTACGCTTCAGCCATCTGCGGATCTAATGCGATCGCTGTTTCGAAGGCACTCACCGCCTCTTCAGCCAGTGCTTCATCTTCCGCGAGATTCTCCCAAAGATCAAGGTGGGCTAAACGCGACTCGAGCAGCATGAAAATGCACACCCCAAGTTCATAATGCACCTGCGGATTATCGGGCCACCGGTTAGCGGCTTCTCTGAGAATCTCAACCGCCTGCTCCAATTCTTCCGCTGTGGCGCGCGCCTCACCGGCCTCCAAATACTCCTCCACCGTCGCGAATTTCCACTGGGCTTGCTCCTCTTTTCCATTCGCTCCATCTGGCATGAGAATCCCTCCTTTCGGATATTGGCTACGACTTACGTTCGCACCTGGCCGTCCCCAAACACGATAAACTTGCTTGTGGTGAGTTCTCGGAGCCCCATGGGACCTCTTGCGTGGAGCTTATCCGTACTGATACCGATTTCACACCCCATCCCGAACTCTCCACCATCCGAGAAACGCGTAGAAGCGTTGACGTGCACACACGCAGAATCCACGGCGTTTAAGAAAAGCATCGCGTTTTGGTGATCACGAGTCACGATGGCATCGGTGTGATGCGACCCGTAGGTGTTGATCCACTCTATTGCGTGTTGCACCGAATCCACGACCGCCACGCTTAAGATGAGGTCGAGAAATTCAGTCCGGTAGTCTTCCTCGGTCGCGCGCTTCGCGTTTGGGACCAAGCGACATGTTTCTTCGTCGCCGCGGATTTCCACCCCCTTTTCAGTCAGGAGCTGACAAATCCGCGGTAGAAAATGCGAGGCGATCGCTTTGTGAACGAGCAGTGACTCCATCGCATTACAGACGCCGGGCCGTTGGCACTTGGCATTGAGGACGATTCGCTCGGCCATCTCCAGATCTGCACTCTCATCCACAAACACGTGGCAGTTCCCGTCATAGTGCTTGATGACTGGAATCGTGGAGGTCTGAACGACGCGCTCGATCAGAGACTTTCCCCCCCGAGGGATAATGAGGTCGATGGACTCATTGAGCTTGAGCATACATTCCACGGCATAGCGGTCCGTGACCGGAATGAGCTGAACCGCTCCTTGAGGCAAACCCGCGGTGCTACCAGCTTCTTCAAGCAAGCGAGCCAAACAGCGGTTTGAGTGGATGGCTTCGCTCCCTCCTCGAAGAATCACCGCGTTTCCGCTTTTCACACACAAAGCAGCCGCATCCACCGTCACATTTGGGCGCGACTCGTAGATGATACCGATCACCCCAATCGGCATGCGCATGCGCCCCACACGCAGACCATTCGGGCGAGTTTTCATGTCGTAGATTTCACCGACTGGGTCGTCGAGCAAAGCGACTTGTTCGAGCGCCTGAGCCATTGCTTCGATACGTTTGTCATTCAGCAAGAGACGATCGAGCATTGCTGCGCTAAGGCCTGCCGCTTTGCCCGCCTCAATATCCTTGGCATTCTCCGATTGGATTACTTCAATTGATTTGCGGAGCAGATCGGCCATCGCGAGAAGAGCGCGGTTCTTCACTTCCGGCCGCAACATAGCTAACTGAGCGGCGGCTTGCCGGGCTTTTTGCCCCATCTCGCGAACAAGCGCTTGAATGGTTTCGTGGGTGATTTCCTTCACGTCAACTTGTCCCATCTTTCGTACAATCCGTCGAAGAGATAATAACTAAGCCTAATGTAGCCACAACTGAGCATCTCCCGCAAATACAAATACACACTCATTTAGCTGGTGGGTTTCGAAATAGGCCGATGGGTACGGTTGACAATCTCCGGATGCCACAACGTGAGCTCTTCTCCGCCAGACAGGATCCGATCCACCCATTCCACCCCTTGCATGAGGGAGTGATCTTGGTTGGAGACTTCATAACGCCATGCGCCGAACCGCCCGCGCGAATAGATATCAAGCTTCTCGAGCTCCGGCAGGACGCGATAGATTACTTCATCACGCTCCAACGTTGGCGTCGGGTATCCAAAAGGCAGGCGACAATACCACGTATCCACGATATCGTCCTTGCTTTCGATGAGGCGCGTGGCAAGCATGCCTTGGATTACTTCTTCAATGCGGGCCTCGGGGGTTGGTGGGACCTTTTTGTAGGGAGATTCGCTGACCTCGGCCATCAGTGACCAGTAGCGCGTGATATCCGGGACGTTGTTTGGCGAATAATTCGAGAAGACGGTCACGCGATAGAACGGGCAGTTCGACTCCGGAAAATACATCCAACATTTTGTCGCCAGCTCCTCACGGGGCGCACCGCGAAGGCCGATTCCAAAAATGTGTGTGGACGAGTAGGCCAACTTGTTCACTTCAGGGAAACGATGCTCAAGTCCACCCAGTCGGACCAGCTCCGTCAGGGGGATTGAACTCAAAAGCATACCGTACTCAATTTGCTCGCCATTCGAGAGCGTGAGACGGTGATGCTCGTGGTCGATGTGTTGGACCGCGTGGCCAAAATAAAGCTTCTGTTTTGGAAGGCGGGCCGCACACGCGCGCCACACGGCGCCTGTTCCACCAAATGTGGGGAAACGAAATTTGTTATTC
The DNA here is from genome assembly GCA_003290465.1 of Candidatus Sumerlaea chitinivorans. Taxonomy (GTDB): domain Bacteria; phylum Sumerlaeota; class Sumerlaeia; order Sumerlaeales; family Sumerlaeaceae; genus Sumerlaea; species Sumerlaea chitinivorans. The sequence goes on along the minus strand of CP030759.1, from coordinate 736,619 downwards.
GGCCCCCACGAAACATCATCGCGCTCGTCAATCAGATTACTCAAGACGCGCTCAAGGTCTACCACTGCCACCCGCTCCCCTACCCAGCTGTAGCCAAGCATTTCGAGGGGGTATGCCCACACCTTAAAATTGTACGGCCGCAAAAAGACTTCTGCTATGCCTTCGCCGAAGGTGGCATCAATCCATTCGCTGAAGTTCCGTGGAGGGGACGTGGGTGGGTTCTTGTATAGCCGGACGAGGCCAGCCAAGCATTTCTTGAGCTCTTCGCGGGGCAGTCGCCGGATGTTCATCTGGAAGGGATAGGGGACAAACCGGTCACGAATCCAAACCCAACTTTCGCGCTCGTGATAGAGCCACCCATCGGTGCCGAGCAGTATATCCATGAGGCGATCGAAGTACTCATAGTGCGAGAACTGCACGTGTCCGCCAAGATCCCACGTGAAGCCCTTCTCGTCCGTAACGGAAGCAGCTAAACCTCCCGCCTGCTGCTCCTTTTCAATAAGCAACCAATCGGAGAAGCCAAGTTCCTCCAAGCGCCATGCGGCGCCCAAACCAGTCGGTCCTGCTCCAATAATCACAATTTGCCGGCGTTGCATAGTGGCCTTGATTAGGTGGCTGGAGGAACGAGTCACGCAAAATCGTGCATAGCTTCACCGATATAACACTTGCGCCCCTCCCTGCGAAAGCATAGGAATGCGCCGCATGCTACCGAAGACCGCCGTACTAAATCTTCTTCGCTGGCTGGGCATCGAATCCCATATTGCCCGAAACGCAATAGTCATGGGGTCCGCAGAAATCTGCGTGCGAGTGCTAAATTTTGCTATCAGCGTGCTGCTCTTCCGTTACCTTGATCCCCAGGAAATGGGCGCACTGCGCTTTGTTTTTAGTGCAGGGATCCTTTTTGCCATTATAGGAGACGGTGGAATTTCTCGTCCGGCGGTTCGCCTGATAACGCGAGTACCCCGTGAGCAGCTCGGAGAATGGGTTCAAGCGCTCACAGCTGCACGGATCCTTCTAAACCTAATCATGGTTGGGTTGCTCTGGTTTGCCCTGCGCTCGCCTCTATCTCACCAGCTCGATCAAACCACTCGGCTCCTGCTCGCCGTTTGGAGCGTGGCCGTGGTTTTTCAGAACTTCCGCAAAAACGCTGAGGTCGTTTTTCAAGCGCATCAGGAAATCCAATATCACGCGTTTTTTCTGCTGTTGAATCGGACCATCGCGCTCATCGCACAACTTTACCTGGTTTGGCGAAAAAGTGATATTTGGGGCATTGTTGCGGGGTTCATCATTGCCGATGCAGTGGATCTGGCAGCTAGTCATTTGTTCTTACTGTACCGGTACGGCCGACTGCGTTGCTTACCCTCTTTAAAAAGAATAAGACACCTGTTTGTGGAGGGTGTGCCTTTTACCCTCAACCTCATCTGCCAGCAGCTTCGTTATTATCTCGATCCGGTGTTACTGAAGTATCTCTTTCGCGGTACAGCATCGACCGTGGATACGCAAATCGGTTTGTACTCAAGTGCACTGACTTTCGTCACGACTTTTCTTTTTCTCCCAAACAGTCTTCTTGCAGCTGTTTTTCCAGAGTTGGCGCGTACCTACGTTCAGGACCGACGTAGATATCGTTCGCTCGCCTGTGATACCCTGAACCTGCTCTTTCTTGTTGGTGGCGGCTTGGCTGTCACAGTCTTTTTCCTTCGCCAAGAACTTCTGCCCCTCCTGTATGGGCAGAAGTACTCAGACGCAGTGCCCATGCTGGGGGGCGCAGTTTGGGCTATTCCGCTCGTCTTTCTTGCTACGGGATTGTCCGCCATCTTTGCGGCTGGAAATCGTCAGAGCTTCGCGACGGGGGCAAGTTGGATTGCCACAGCCAGTAAGCTGGTTTTGTGCTATATGTTTCTGCCGCATTATGGCGGATTGGGCGCTTCCTACGTGATGGTTGGAACGGAGGGGCTCCTCGTCGGAATCTTGCTCGTCGAACTGTTCCGCTGGGAACGCCAAGTTCTAAATCTTCGCACGCTCCTTCCGGCGACATTGTTGCATGGTGGGGCCGTAATGATTTTGTCCTCGGCAGGCCTACCAATGCGCGCTAAACTGGTTCTGGTAGTGGTGTATGCCTTGCTTGTCGCGATGGGAGCGTATCGTATATACCGTCGGCGCCGGCTGCGCTCTTAACAGTGCGTCGCTCCAGCTGAGCGCTTCAAGAGCCACATTTCGTGGGGCGGATATTGGTAAAGTTGCTGCCCGCACCACCCTGCTCGACGACATATCTCGTGGAAAAGTTGGCTATGGCAGGCAGCGTCGTGAAGCTCCACATAGATACACGCTGTCTGCGGTAATTGCGGCAGAACATCAGGCAACACGGCGAGTTCTGCCCCTTCGATATCCAGTTTCAGAAAGTCGACCTCCGAGATCGAATCTCCAAGGATTGACGACAGCGTTCGAGCCTGTACCTGTTCTTCCCTTTCATCTGGCTGGATGCGCCCCGCATTGGACTGTCCGCCGGAAAACCCCACAGGTGTGTTTTCGTTCCACAACGCTACAGGCTGGATATCCCCATGGACTTGATTGGCGCTAAAGTTCCGCTCCAAGATTTCAATGTTCGCTCGATTCGGCTCGATTGCGAGTATCCGCGCCTCAGGGAAATAAGCGGAGACAATAAGGGAAAAGACACCGATATGTGCGCCGGCATCTACAACGAACCTTGGTGCGCTCTGGAAAAGGGATCGTACGTCGGACTCCACCACATTTTCAAATAAACTTGCGATATCGCCTACATCGGTACTCCTGAGGATGAGCTCGACAGGACGGACTGCTCCTCGCAAGCGCAAGCGCAAATGAACAAGTCCCTCGCCTGAAGGGATAACTCGGCGGATAAGTGCTGAGCCCGGATAACGATAGCGACTCCAAAACAGGGCACGTAGCTGACGGGCCGTTTCAGCATCATCCGCTATCTCGTGAATCAGACGCCATTTGCGGAGAAAGCTTGCGACACTCATTGGAGCCACGCTGCACCAGACGTAGCAAAATGGTCAATCGGATAGGCAGATAAGCGTTGTTCAAAGTCGAGCCAAACTTCGTGGAGATGAAACGTCGACATACATTTGGCCCGCCTAAAGCGACATAGAATAGATCTCGAGTTTCTCCGCCGAGCTAGCCAGAAGTTCGCCGCTTCGTAAAGTTTAGAGCACCACGTGTGACCTCACATTCCGGTGAAGTGAAACTTTCAGGGGCTCTTATGCACGCTCACCATAATTCTACGAATCTACTGAGCTCCCCGCCAAGCTTCCTTAAGGCGTGTGGCAATGACATCGCGAACTTTTTCTATTGGGATCCGTTCCTGCTGCATCGAGTCGCGGTCGCGAATGGTGACTTGCCCATCGGTCAACGTGTCGACGTCCACTGTTACACAGAAGGGCGTCCCAATCTCATCTTGACGCCTGTAGAGTTTCCCTATCGCAGCCGTATCATCGTACACAGTGTAAAATTCGCGTTTCAAATCACGAGCTAGTTTTTGCGCCCGCTCCACTAGTTCTGGCTTGTTCTTCAGTAATGGGAAGACAGCGCACTTAATCGGCGCGAGGGCATAATGGAGCGAGAGAACCCTGCGCTCCCGCCCCTCCACGATTTCCTCACGGTAGGCATCGCACAGGAAAGCCAAGGTGGCGCGATCCGCACCTGCGCTGGGTTCGATCACGTACGGAATGTAATGCTCGCCGCGCTCCTGGTCGAAATAGCGTAGGTCACGACCTGAATGCTTCATGTGCTGGGCTAAGTCGTAGTCCGTTCTGTTCGCAATCCCCTCGAGTTCGCTCCATCCAATTGGGAAACGATATTCGACGTCCACACATCCCTTCGCGTAGTGAGCTAATTCGTCGGCTGCATGCTCTCGAAGTCGCAGGTTCTCCGCTCGAATTCCAAATCGCCGATACCAGTTCAGGCGCTCGGCCTTCCAGTATTCCCACCACTCCATATCTGTCCGCTCGCCGGGCTTGCACTTGTCGCCGGGCTTGCAGAAGAACTCGAGCTCCATCTGCTCGAACTCGCGGGTTCGGAAAATGAAATTGCCGGGCGTGATTTCGTTTCGGAAACTCTTGCCAATCTGGGCAATTCCGAAAGGCAACTTGCGCCGCATGGTGGTCATCACGTTTTCGAAATTGACGAAAATCCCTTGCGCGGTCTCGGGGCGAAGATACACCACGGCTGCTGCTTCCTCGACTGGGCCCACGTACGTCTTAAACATCAGGTTGAACAATCGGGGTTCGGTCAATTCTCCGCCACACTCCGGACAGACAGGTTTCGAGAGCTGCGGAGAGCCGTCAATCGCCCAAAACCCTTTTGGCTTTGAGCCCCACTCTTTGGTCTGACGCACCTTTTTTAGCGCATCTTCTTCGTCCTCCGCAGCCACACAGACTGTTACGGAGACTTCACCAGCCCCATTTTCGCCACGGAGACGAACTGAATAGTTCTTGGGGAGATGATCTTCACGCCAGCGCTTTTTGCATTGTTTGCAATCGACCAAAGGATCGGTAAAAGAGCTCACATGGCCACTCGCCACCCAGACCTGTGGGTGCATCAGGATGGCTGCATCGAGGCCCTCGATATCGTCTCTCTCGTAAATGAGGGAACGCCACCATGCCTCCTTAACGTTGCGTTTGAGTTCGACGCCGATCGGCCCGTAGTCCCAAGTGCTCGCGAGTCCTCCGTAAATTTCGCTGCTCTGAAAAATGAGACCACGCCGCTTACACAGCGATACAATGGCATCCATGGTGACGCTCATAGAACCTTTTTCTCCTCATTGACTGTGCGCATGTTTGTGTTCTCCGCCCATGAATCGTTTGGATTACACTTCAGCATGCAAATCCTATTTGCTGAAGGCGCACGATTTTTCGCGTTTGTGGTGGCTGTTGAGTTGCCGGGCTCCTGACGCTTTCTTGTCAAATAGTGCGGTAGTTTTTTTCCCCGCGCCGCTTGAGTAGCGATAAGCTCATTACATAAAACGATCCATTATGCTTTTTCGTTGACAACGAAGATCCCTTTGCACCACACTGCAGAGTCAAATATATATACTGGAGGTAAGCCATGCGTTACTTTAGCGTATTACTAATTCTTGCAGCGGCGTCGGTTGGTTCTGCCGACACCGTAGTGATTTCCAGCGGTCTCAATACCGCAGGAAGCGATTTCGTCACCACCCAGACACCTGACAATGTAGTGACTTTCGGGTACAATTGGGGGAGCGATCCAACTCCTGCGGGCACAGGTTACACCACCGTTCCTGCAAGCCCAGGCGGTGACACCGTGGGGCTCAAGATTGAGTCCAACAACACGGATGATCCAACTGATTACCAAGAAGGCGTCACGGTGTGGTGTACCACAGAACCCGCAACAAACAACTACGACGTGAGCGTTGATGCGTTCATCGCTTATCCAATCACTGCCCCTGCTAGCGGAACGACCGAACACATTGGCATCGTCATCCAAGGGAGCGGCACCGGGCTTCGCGGATTACGAAACAATGCTCTGAGTCCCATTAATCCAGCCTTCGGGTGGAGTGATGTGTCGACGACGGCAAGCACATATCCATACCAAGACGGTATTGCCTTCGGCTTTAACGGCGAGAACGGTGAAGCGGCGACCGACATTTTCTGCTATGATCCGGCGGCTCGGACAGGTGGCCCCACCATTACTCTTAATGGACAAACGGGGACGTTCCTTGGTGGCGATCCATCCCCAACGGTAGCTCACGACTTCAATACATTTAGCTACGTACTCTCCCAACCAAGTGGGCGAACCCTTGGCAATGTGGCTGGGTGGCTCTGGAACACAATCAAAGCGTCGGTTCGTGAGACTGCGACGCCGGGTCAGCTTCTTGTGACCTTCTACATCAACGGCAACCCGATTGTCCAACTCACCAGCACGAAAACCACCAAGAAGGTGGGCCTGATCGCAGGCGATCCGTTCGCGAGCTTCTCCACCCCGGCGAACGAGTCCTACATGCTGTTCGACAACTTCCGCATCATTGATGTCGTGCCAAGCACGGCGGCGCACGATTGGCAGCTTTTCCAGTGATGGGGACTGCCCCTCCGGAGTCGGAGGGCAAGTGTCTGCTCGTGCAGTGACCGCGTGAGCAGAACTACTAATCGCCCCCTCAGCTTGCTAACAACAAGCTGAGGGGGCTTCCTCATCGTTTAGAAACTATTTTCTCCCAGCAGAGAACGCTGACACTCGCTCAGCTAATGCCTGAGCACATCTATAGGGAAGGCGAGAACACATGCGTTGGGGGTCGCGGATCAAATTGTTCACGAAATCAGTCCACGGGGGCCCCGCCTCAAAAGGCTATTCACTCTGAAGCGAGCTTGCCGCGCTTTTTTTTACCGAGCTTGAGCGATCTTCGACAAAGTTCGATTTGACAGCGGGGCACTCCCGGTCTGAGCCCGTTCCTCTACCACCCGTACACTGCCCGACGCCACCAGATCGCGCACGGTTTGGGCAATCTGGTGGGGAGCCAGCCCCGCTTGTTCTCGCTGCCAAGCCTGATCGCCGTGTTCGATGAAGACATCGGGAATGCCAAGAATATGGCACCGAGCATCAATCTTCTCCGCAAGGAAAGCCTCGTTCACTGCGGAGCCAAATCCACCAAGGATGCAACCCTCTTCAACGGAGACAATCACCGAGTGATGCGCCGCGACCCACCGCAACATTTCCAGATCCAGCGGTTTTGCAAATCTCGCATTCACAATCGTTGCATCAATTCCGTCTTGGGCTAACAGTTCAGCCGCCTTGAGCACGTTCGCAAAAATATGGCCATAGCTCAGGAGGGCAACCCCCGACCCACCTTCGTGAATCAGTTCGGCCTTTCCGATCGGGATTTCTTGCATGGGCTGGCTTAGATCGGCACCGGTGACACCGGCGCGAGGATACCGAAACGCAATCGGGCCGTCCGTATAGTTTTTGGCGGTGAGCATCATATCTCGAAGCTCGCGCTCATCCTTCGGAGCCATAACCACCATATTCGGGATGATGCGCAAATACGCGATATCAAAAAGCCCGTGGTGCGTCGGACCGTCGAAACCCACAAACCCAGCTCTATCCATCGCAAAAATGACCGGTAATTTCTGTAACGCGACATCATGGACGATGGAATCAAACGCCCGCTGCAGGAAGGTCGAGTAAATCGTAACGAAAGGACGCAAGCCTTCGGTAGCCATTCCCGCTGCGGAAGTCACGGCGTGGGCTTCTGCGATGCCGACGTCAAAAAAACGCTTGGGGAAGCGTTCGGAAAACGCTACAAGACCAGTCCCCGTGGCCATCGCGGCCGTAATGGCTACCACTCTTGGATCGCTTTCTGCTAATTCGACAAGCGTATCGCCGTAAACGTGGGTGTAGGTTCGAGCATCCGATTTCTTGTACTCACCGGTCTCAACCTTGAAATTCGGTGGCGAGTGCCAAAACACTGCATCGCCTTCAGCGAGTTTATAGCCCTTGCCCTTACGTGTGATGGCATGCAGAAGAATTGGTCCTCGGAGCTCTCGGATTTTCTGGAGGGTGGGGATGAGTTCCTCGAGATTGTGTCCGTCCGCCGGACCAAAGTAGCGGAAGCCTAAGTCTTCAAAGAAAATGGACGGCAAGATCAGGCCTTTTGTGCTTTCCTCGAGTTTGTGGACTAATCTGATCAAACGGTCTCCGACAGGAGTCCGTTTGACCAATTCGTATGCCTCGGTCTTGGAACGGTTGTAGAATTTCGACTGGACAAGAGCATTCAGGTATTTGGCGAGAGCCCCGACGTTTTCACTGATGGACATCTCGTTGTCGTTGAGCACGACGAGAATGTCCAGATCTGTGTGGCCCGCATTGTTGAGGCCTTCGAAAGGAAGACCACACGTCATCGAGCCGTCGCCGATGACTGCGACCACTTTGTAGTCCTCCTGGTTGAGATCGCGAGCCTGTGCAATGCCGACGGCGGCGCTAATTGACGTTCCGGCGTGTCCGGCACCAAACACGTCATAAATGCTTTCGCTGCGCCGCAAGAAACCGCTGATCCCTCCCTGCTTGCGGAGGGTGGAGAACTGTTTGGCACGACCCGTCAGGAGCTTGTGAGGATAGCCTTGGTGCCCCACATCCCAGATCAACTTGTCGCGGGGAGTCTCGTACACGTAATGAAGAGCAATTGCCAGCTCCACTGCGCCAAGCGAGGATGCCAAGTGTCCTCCATTTTTGGACACAGTTTCAATGATCCGCTCTCGCATTTCCTCGGCCAGAAGTTTTAAGTCCGCCATGGTAAGACGGCGCAAATCTTCTGGCGACTCAATCTGTTCAAGATAGGATGCCATCCGCTGTTATTCCTATAGTACGATTTGTTCTTTCGCAAGCTCCGCCGGTGCGCGTACAATAATGCAGAAGAAGCGCAGAAGTATTCGCCTCCCTCCGCCGCAACCAGTACCTTTGGTCTTAGCTTTGAGCGTACCTCACAGGGTTTCGTCCTCCGCGCTCTCCTCTGGCTCCAAAGAGAAATCTTCGAGTTGTGTCTCACCGCTTTGGTTTTCAAGGATGAGTTGGATGCGTCGCTCCACTTTTTGGAGCTCACGCTCACACCGTCGGCTCAACTGCATCCCCCGCTCGAAAAGTTGAAGCGATTCATCCAGTGACAATTCCCCTTTCTCCAAACGATCGACAATTTGCTGAAGCTCTGCAAAACACTCTTCCAGTGAGAGTTCCTCGACGGGGACCTCCCCCCGACCTTTACGTTTTGCGACTTTACGATCTTTCGGTATTTCTGCCATAGTTGCCCCACTCTTTGTCCAACCGGACAACGACTGTATCGTTTCCACTGCTCATAACTGTGCTTAATTTAAGCGCCTCACGCAAACCCTAAAGTGAAGCTCGGAGGGATTCCTCGAAATACCTCCCAGCGCCTTCCTGGTTGACCTCAAGCAGCAACCGCTCGGCCGCCCCAATACTTGTGAGAATAAAATCGGCCGGCTCCCCTTCTCGCAACATGGCCCGCTCCGCTGGGACAATGAGGTAGCCGTCATGACCAGTAACAGAACGTAGAATATGGGAATCCGGTGGGCCACTCACGAATGCAACAAAACGCCCGTTCAAATAACGAAGATTGGCCCGGTGGAATGCTGTCCGCGCATCCATTTTTGTAATCTGCTCGCCCGTCTCAACCCGCAACACACGTAAGTACGGCGGTCGCTCTCCGCGAGCTTTCCGTAGTGCCGGACGCAAATAGACGTCTGAACACATATAACAGGCCACGGGATTGCCGGGCATCCCCAAAAAAAGTGTCCGCTGAAGTTTTGCAACAAACAGCGGTTTCCCCGGTTGCTGATTGACACGCCAGAACAGGACCTCTCCTCCCAAATCTTGGACAGCTTGCTTAACGTAGTCGTATTTCCCCACTGATACCCCGCCGGTCATGACAAAGAAGTCAAACTCCGCGGCCCGATTTATGGTGGCTTTTACCGAATCAAGGCTGTCCGACACATGCCCCAATTGCTGAGGAGCAAAGCCCCACGAACGATATAGGGCCAGGAGCATGGGGGTGTTAGAGTCGTAAATCATGCCCTCGCGGAGAGGGCCAGCTCCGGGAGCGATCAGTTCATCACCTGAGGTCGCAACGGCGATTCTCGGCTCGCGGATCACTTGAATCTCGGCTATCCCACATGAAGCGAGCTTTCCAACCATGCCAGGAGTCACGACGTCACCCTGCCGGAGCAACACGTCACCGCGTCGCGTGTCGGCACCCGCAAGACGAACCGCAGCTCCCTGCCGGACAGGCTTTAGGATGTCCACAAAGCCCGAAGAGGCGGCCACCGCTGCTTCACTGGGAACTACCGCATCTGCACCTCGCGGGAGAGTGGCGCCCGTCATGATCTCCACAGCTTGCCCCGACTGGAGTTCCCCCGGATACGGTACCCCAGCCCGCGACTCACCAACGACGTGCAGCCGCCGCGGAGCGCTGGGGGTCGCCTCTGCTGTATCCGCCGCAAGGACTGCATAGCCATCCACCGCGCTGTTGTGAAAAGGAGGAACCTCAATTGGGGCGATGCAGTCTTGGGCACTAATGCGGCCCACCGCTTGCTCGATACAACACGGTTCGGCCGCGAGCGTGGGCACAGCGGCGAGGACTTTTTCCAACGCCACGCGCCAATCTAAAAGGGCATGAGACTCACGAACAGAATCTTTTTGCATAGTTGACCGCCAGTGTGAGTAAGCTGAATATAAAAAGACCCTGTGACTCTGTTTTGTGAATGATACAGCGGCTGCTTGAGAAGAAATTCGGGTTGAAAGAGCGTGGCGCGACTACCCACCGCCGCCAAGGGCTGTTGGCCCACGACGTGGCACCGCAACTCCTGTTACGCGTCTTGACGTACAATATACATCATGGTCGCGGCACAGACAGGAAAGTGGATCTCGATCGAATCGCTCAGGTCATCGCTCATGAGAACCCCGATATTGTCGCGATTCAGGAAATTGAGCGGTTTCGGCATAGGACCCAGCGCGTCGACCAACCTCGGGAGCTTGCCCAGAAACTGGGAATGAATGTTGTGTTCGCGCGCGTCCGAGACCATCGGACGACGGACCACCACTCCCACGCTGCTTATGGCAACGCGATTCTGTCACGATTCCCTATCAAGGAACATAACCACTACGATTTGACATTTAGCAAACAATGCGAGCCCCGGGGGTGCTTGCATGCTCGAATCGAGGCGATGGGGATCTCGCTCCACGTTTTTTGCGTCCATCTTGGTCTGCGGTGGCGCGAACGCGATTATCAAATTGCGCGCCTTATGAGTGATGAGGTCTTGGGGCATCCTCGGTTTCACTCTGGACCACGGATTCTCCTTGGCGATTTCAACAATTGGTTTCCTGTAAAGTCTGCCCGGTTGCTTCGGGAGCAGTTCAAAGACGCCTGTCGAGTGACTGGCCGCAAACGGATAAACACGTTCGGGCACCCGATCACTTATCTGAGCCTCGATTACGTGTTTGTTTCTCCAGAGATCACCGTACTATCGTGCGATGTGAGCCGGCAGCGATTGGCTCGGCTTGCTTCCGACCACCGACCACTTGTCTGTCAATTAGCTGTGCCTATGGTTTTGGGTCCTGAAACAGCTGGCGCATGATTTGGGCTATGATTGGAACAAGGGGGGCAATTACTCTTGACGCAATGCTGCGCGTTGGCATCGTAAGGCTGTAAAGAATCGAGTCCCTGTGAGTCGCGCTTGCGGGGTGACCAACGGAACAGGTGGAAAGAAACCAATGCTGAGTGCAATCAATTCTTGGGCTCTAACCGCATCCAAGGCGAACGTGTTGCTGACACTAATTATTCTTTTGGTGTCGGGAGCACCATCAGGCTTTGCAGCGGTGGTCGCAGAGCGCCATGATCTGCTTACCATGGAATATCAGCAGGTGGGGGCAAACGAAGAAGAGGCCGTGCGCCTTGCCTGCATTCGCGCGGTAAAGGCCACGGTGGGAAGACTGCTTTTCTCCGACTATGGACTTCAAGCGCGAGATTTGCTGGAGCCCTATCTTCAGAAGAACTGGCCTAAGTACGTTGCTTCCACCTATGTACTGGAACGCCGAGCGGATCGGGATGGTTTCGGTGTGCGGGTTCGGGTTCAAACCATGCCCGAAGTTTTGATGCGAGACCTGCGGGAGAAACGCTTCTTCTATTTGCCAGAGATTCGTCCTCTGCATGCTCTCTTCCTTGCTGAATACGTGGATGGCCAGCCAACAAGCACACCTCTCGCTCGCAAAGCACTGCAAGAGACGCTCTCGGAAGAAGGAGCGAAGTTCATTTCCGAAGACGGACTCATCATAGACCCGGCGACCGATGTGCTGGCTTCCCCAGCCGCGTTTGACAAAGCGCGTGAGGCCGCGATTCGCAAAGGGGCACATATTCTGATCGCCGGAAGGATTGCTACCTCGAAGGTCAGCGAGAAAGAGGTCCTGTACGATACAATCGCCACTTACGAAAGTCGGGTTGAACTGCGAGTGGCACGAGCCGACGACGGGGCTGAGCTTGCGCGGACAGAAGTCGTCGAACGCGCGAGCGAGAAGGATGCTGGAGTCGCGAGGGATGAGGCCATCCGGAATGCCATGCGAGTCGCGTACAAAAATCTTGCGGGCCAAGCAGGAATCGTATGGGCACAGACCCAGCTGGAAAAAGCGAAGTTTCAGGTTATGTTCACCAACGTACGGGCAAATGATCTTGAGTTAATCGCTCGGCAGATTGAGACGTTTTTGGGCAAAGGCACGCGCTGCCTTGTCCGAAGTTTCTACGGCGACGTCGGAATTCTCAGTGTCCTGACCTCACGAGACTACTCTGTTTTGGAACGAGCTCTGGCCGAGTTTCAGGCCTTAGACCTACGAATCACGGATCGCTCTGGCAATCGTATCACCGTTGAAGTTCACCCCTGATGACAATTTCATGGGAACGAAGAGGGGAATGATGCCCGAAGTGTGTTTTGTGCGCAAGGTAACATTGTTTGTCGCTTTCCTTACGGTCTGTAGCGTTATCACAAGTGCAGCATCAGCACGATCGTTTGACGACACTACCACTGCCTCGACGGGGGAAACGCCTGCTGTGTCCTCGGTTTCCCAGCTCGAACATCACGCAACCGGGACAACGCTCACTGGAACTGCTTTAAGCGTTGAGACCACAGGATCACTAAGGCTGCCGGACATTGCCGAATTCGAAGCGTATCTGCACACGCGAAGCCCACGAAAACTTACGATCGGACTTAACGAAGTTGTTGTGCGCACCTTAGCCAAGAACCTTAACATCAAGGTTGCGGAGCTTTCCAGAGAGGCGGCCAAAGATGAGGTGAATGCCCAGAAAGGCATTTATGATCTTCGACTGGGGGGGACGGTGGGAGTTGACCGCACCAACACACCTGTCCCCTACAAGAATGGCCCACCAACTGGTCAACCAGAGAGCCTAAAACAACGGGATTATTCGGCTCAAATGTCAGTGGGTCAGCTTCTTCCCTCCGGAGGACTGATTGAACTCCTCTTTCAGCAGTCCACAATCGAAAATAACAATCCGCTCTATTTTAGCCCTTACTACGCAACCGGTGCAGGTGTGCAAGTCTCCCAACCTCTGCTAAAGAATGCCGGGCGATTCGTCACTGAATCCGGGATCCTGCTGGCACAGTACGGCGAGCGGATTGCGAAGGAGGCGTATCGTGGGCAATTATTCGCAGAATTGACCCGCTCGATCACAACTTACTATGAGCTTATCTACGCCACAGCGAACGTAGACGTGCTGCGGATCTCTCTTGCCCAAGCTCAAGAACTCTTGCGAGTAAATACAGCGAAATTCAACGCAGGCGTTCTTCCAGAACTTGATGTTCTACAAGCCAAAGCTGACGTTGCGGCTCGACAGCAATTACTAATTACTGCCCTCCAGCAAGTGGAGGATATCAGCGATCAGCTGAAGAACCAACTCGCTGAGATTACCGAAATGCAGGATGTAACGCTTGTTCCGTTGGACTTACCGGAAGTACCAGAGTACCCAGTCCGCGGCAAAGAAGAGCAGTACATTCGGGATGCCCTTCTCTATCGGCCGGAATTTGAGCAAATCCGCCTCCAACTCGAGCAGGCTCAAATCCGTCGGGAGGTTGCCCGCAATCAAAAACTTCCCCAACTCGATCTCTTCGCTCGGTATTTAGCGATAAGCGCCGACGATACCGCAGGCGACGCGTGGGAAGGCACCACCGGGAACGATTATGGCAACTGGCGCATAGGCATTCAGTTCAGCTACCCCCTGCAGAACCGAGCCGCTCGATATCGCTATTTGCAGGCAGAGAAAGGAGTCCAATCGGCAGCAGTAATGATGCAGAAAGTGCATAACGACATCATTCAGGATGTTCGCGCGTCGCTGCGAGCCGTAGAAACAAACCGCCAGCAAATAGAAGTCGGCAAAGCCACAGTCGAATTTAACCGCGAAAAGGTTGAAACAGGAATGCGCCGCCAGCAAGTCGGCCTTGCGACGAGTTTCGAAGTCCTTCAGTTCCAAACGGCTCTTGCCAGTGCGCGAAGCAATCTCCTCCGCGCAATTATCGACTATAACAAATCCATCGTTCAGCTTGAGCGAGCGAAGGGAACGCTTCTGCAAAGGCTTGGAATCACCCTGACCCCACAAGGCGCTGAGGCCAAGAAGCACGTAACAGGGAAATCTTTTTCCAAGAGTCGGTGTCAGCTAAGGCAAGCTCATTGCCACGTGCCAGCTTTGCTTGAGAGGCCGATGGCTACAATTCACGAGCGACCGATGCAATGAGTTCTCTGAGAAACTTGGCGCCGTCGCGCAGCCACGCATTCATTTCGGAAGCTCTCGGAGGGTCCGCGACCGCACCACAATCTGACGTCACAATTTTGACTACAATGGCGGGAAGTGCGCAGTCCTGTGCCGCAAGCAACGCCCCATACGACTCACCATCCACAAGTTCGACGCCAAACTGCTTTCTGATAAATCTGTGGACTCCCCATCTTGTGGGCGAATGCTTTGCAGAGCCGATCCGTGCAAACTTGACAGCGGTCTGTATTGCGGTTTGAGGAAGCGCGAAATCTGCTGACTTTCTGAGCTTGGCAACAAGATGCTCTGGCAGCACGACAGGAGGGGCATCGAGTTCCTCGCGTAGTTCCTCCCCCCGAAGAAGCAGGTCTGAACATTCGAGCAAATTCTCCGCGACTGCCGGCGGACAGAACACGCGGCGAGCTTCCTGCGCGATCACGATCTCGCCACGAAGACATTTTTCAGACACAGCAACTGCTTCCCCAAGGTGGACAATCAACTTTGGCTGCAATAAGTAAGCCAAATGCCGCACACAAACATACGCGTCGTTTTCCACCGGAAAAATGCTGGCGAAGGCAGCGGAACGGCCCGCAAACTCCCCTATCCATCCCACATGGAGACCAAAATGAATTCTCTTGGCGCTTTGGGCTAAACCAACCACGTGGCGACCCACCGGCCCTTCAGGAATCACTATCGCTATATCCACTTGTTTCATAGCGGGCAATGTAAGCTTTGTATGCCATCACCGGATGGCAAGTGATCTTTTTGTTGCGCATTCCCACATCCTCTTCGATGAATCCTAAGTTAAGGAGTTCGGATGATGCGGGCCATACACGTTTTGTGTCTTGCGATGAGTTTGATGCTCTGGGGGGGATGCTCGTCCATCACCCAGCAATTCTCTGGGAAGGCAAAAACAGCTTCCCAAGGGGATCGCTTAACATCAGGCGAGATGATCTTCGACCCAAACACCCAGCCCTTTCTAATGGCTGCCGAGGCAAAGGGGAACTTCATCGTGTTTGCGATCACGAACCAAACAGACCGAGAGTATCGCGTAAGTCCCACGCATTTTGCACTGATTGTGCAGGGCACACGCCAGCTCGTCCCCTATTCTCCTGAAGTGGCAGCAATCGATGTTCCCTCCACGCTGCCACCCCAAGGGACCATCCAAGGGCGTGCAATTTTCTACGATTTCCCCGCACCGGAGGGGCATCGTCTTGTTTTCAAGCCCGGCAACGAAGCAACTTTTGCAGTGATCCAAGGGGCTGCGAGTTCAATTCGCACTCTTCCGCCCACCAAGACTTCCCAAGCGAACCCATCACGCTCAGCGACAAACAAAAGCCGCTCAAATTAACAAGAGACGTATGATGAGCGAGTTGCACAAAGCCACTAATCTAACTTCGGATAGACCCGAAAGGATTATCCCAGCTCCAGACCTCAGCGCGATGAAGCCCCAATGGCGATTGGAATTTGGTGAGAACCAATGGCTATGCCACCTTGGGGGTGCTTTTCTCGGCCCCGAGAAATCCGGCTCCATTAGCTGGAATTGGTTGGGCAACTCTCCAGGGTGGTGCGTGTTACCGAAGATTCCCCCAGAATGCCATCTCGCCGTGCGCTTGGAAGTCGCGCCATTCGTGCCATACGACTCACTGCTATGGAAAGTGGAAGTTTACGGGGGCAATGTTCAGTTGCAGGAAGACGTCTTCCCGGTGACCATGATCGACGCTGAAGTCTCGCTCTCCTTACCCCTTGAGCTATTGAACACACTTGGCCGCACTCGTTCCCCTTACGTTCCCCTTCGTCTGCGAATGACACGAGTACCTGAACCCCGTTTGGAACTGCGCCTGAACAACCTTCCCGTGGGGGAATTAGCTTTTGAGCCTAAGTCTGTTTTTCAAACGCGTGAATTCTTGATCCGGCGCGAGCTTTTGACCGACCAAAACACGCTATTTTTCAGCCCAAACTTCGCTCTGCCAGAGCACCCGGGTGGGGAGACGTCTGCGGAGAGGAGGCGACGCCTCAGTTTTCGCTTTTTCCGCATGGAGCTTTTCCCACTAACATGACGCCAATGGTTGAGGCATATTTATTCGGGCTACGTAGCGGACGACGCTACGATTTAGCACATTTGCACGAGTTTGGGGATAATGGGGAGCTTCTCGAAGTTCGCGCTGACGCAGAGGTGCGAAACCAGCTTCGCGCTGGGCGCTCAGTATACGAACGGTTTTCTGACTTCTGGAATATCGCCCCCCTTGATCTTTCGCTTTCTCTCGGTGAGGGGAATACGCCCCTGCTTTCCGCGGGAAGGCGCCTAAGCCGCTGGGTCGGCGCGAATCGGTTGCTCTTGAAAAACGAGACCGTCAACCCCACTTGGAGCTTCAAGGACCGAGGTACGTTCGCCTGCGCCGCTCATGCACGCGCATGTGGCGAAAACTACTTAGCCACCATCTCAACCGGCAACATGGGGCACTCCGTTGCGGCTTACGCAGCACGTGCCGGTATGCGAGCGATTATCATTGTGCCCGCAGGCACATCCCCAGCCAAGATCTCTCCCATGGCGGCGCATGGCGCCTACGTGCTTGAAGTTGAATGCGACAATTTCTCCACACTCAAGCACGGGGCTCTCGAAATCGCGTCCGAGCTCGGGATCCGCATGGTGTCGGGTAACGGCCCAATTCGTGCGGAAGGTTACAAGTTTGAGGCCTTTGAGATGTGGGAGCAATTCGGAGCTGGGGTTCCCGACTATGTCGTGGTGCCAACAAGCGCTTGTGGCCACATCCGCGGAATTTTCAAAGGGTGGCTGGAGCTGCGCCAACATGGATTTTGCCGGGCCATCCCCACGATGATTGTCGCCCAGCCCGCGCGCATTGCTCCGATCGCGGCTGCGATTGGAGCCGGCACGTATGAACCGGTCGTATTTCCGCCAGCCACGACTGTTGCAGAAGCGCTTTCCTCGGGTGACCCGCCGGGAGCAGCGGAGATCCTTCAAATGGCGCGCGAGTATGGGTGGCTGGCCGAAACCGCTGACGAAGAAGAGATTCTTGAAGCTCGTGCACAGCTTGCTGCTGACGGATTTTTTGTGGAGGCGTCCGCAGCGGTGGGAATCGCCGTCCTACGCAAGCTCATTGCTCAGGGCAAATTAGATGCGGCCGCCACAATTGTCGCGGTTCTCACTGGAAGTGGCTTAAAGGAACATGCGGCCCAGTCCCAGCGCCCTGTCGGCTTGGTATACCGCGCCCCACTCAAAGAGCTCAAAGATGCGCTGATCCGCCTTGTGGATCCCTTGGCAAGTCGTCAGGTTAGACCGTGAAAGGAGTAAAGTGGTGGAGGGGGGAGGATTCGAACCTCCGTAGCGCGGAGCGCGACAGATTTACAGTCTGTTGCCATTAACCACTCGGCCACCCCTCCACACATCAGGGGGAACCCACGGAAGTATTCCAACCTTCCGCGCGATACGAATACCGACAAAATGCGCGACTATTCGGTGTTTGCCTTTTAGTTGATTGCGGACTTTTTGCATGCCCACACTTTCGGTGAAATTTAGAAAAGTGAGGAGAATTTATGGCCAAGAAGACAATCGCCGATCTCCAGGACTTGCAAGGCAAACGGGTCTTTGTCCGGGTGGACTTCAACGTTCCGATGGATGGCGAAACCATCACCGACGATATCCGGATCCGCGAGTCGCTGCCCACGATCAAGTACCTCGTTGAAAAGGGTGCTCGCGTGATTCTTGCCTCGCACCTCGGACGCCCCAAAGGCAAGGTTGTTCCCTCCATGAGCCTCGCCCCCGCGGCCAAGCGCTTAGGCGAACTCATCGGCAAGGATGTCAAAATGGCGCCGGACTGCGTCGGGCCGGAAGTAGAGCAAATGGTCGCCGCCCTTCAACCGGGCGAAGTGCTCATGCTGGAAAACGTCCGTTTCCATCCTGAGGAAGAAAAGAACGATCCTGAGTTCGCAAAGAAGCTTGCTGCTCTGGCCGACATTTTTGTTCAGGACGCCTTTGGCTCGGTCCACCGGGCCCACGCCTCCACGGAAGGCATCACTCATTTTGTTCCGGTGAGCGTGGCCGGCTTCCTCGTTGAGAAGGAGCTGAAGTATCTGGGCGAGGCTCTTGCGAACCCCGTTCGGCCTTTTGTGGCTATTTTGGGTGGCTCCAAAGTCTCCACAAAGATCGGAGTCATCTCGAATTTGCTGAAGCAGGTCGACGTGCTGCTTCTGGGTGGTGGGATGACCTACACCTTTATCAAAGCACAGGGTGGTTCGATCGGCTCGTCGCTCTTCGAGCCCGAAACTCTCGAGGTGGCAAAACAGACACTCGAGGAAGCGAAAGCCCTCGGCAAGAAGCTGCTCCTGCCCGTGGACAACCTCGTCTGCCAGTCCACAGAAAAACCCGATCCCAACGTGCCTCGCATGGTGGTCGAATCTCACGCCATTCCTGACGGATGGATGGGCGTGGATATCGGACCCAAGACCGCGGAACTCTACGTCAACGAGATCAAGCAGGCGAAGACCATTGTGTGGAATGGGCCCGTCGGAGTGTTCGAGATCGACGAGTTTGCTGGCGGCTCAAAGGCTATTGCTCAAGCCCTTGCAGACTCCGGCGCCGTCACTGTGATCGGTGGTGGCGACAGTGCGGCCGCAGTGAAGAAGTTCGGGCTCGCCGACAAGATGACCCACATCTCCACTGGCGGCGGCGCTTCCCTTGAGTTCCTCGAGGGCAAGAAGCTGCCCGGAATCGAAGCATTGAACGATAAATAAACCGGTGACGCCGTGTGGCGTGCGTTTGTTTCGCTTGGGCACATTGCGGTAGATTTCCTCTTTCCCCGCCTCTGTTGCGGGTGCGGAGAGCGAGTATTTGAGTCGTGCGAACTTGTGTGCCCGAGATGCTTAAAGAGCGTGCGGCAACTCACGCAGCCACTGTGTCCGGTGTGTGGAATGGAAGACGCTCCCGCGGGGCGCAAGTGCGAGCATTGCCCCGCGGGAGAAATCTTTTTCAGCGCGGCGCGAGCGGTGGCCCCGTATGAGGGCGTCGCCCGCACGATTGTCGAGCGCCTCAAATACAACTACCGTGAAGAGTATGCCCCGTGGATGGCGATGCGCATGCTCGAAGTTGCACGCAGCGAATTCGCCCATGTGGCATTCGATGCCGTGGTTCCTGTGCCGCTCCATCGCACACGTCGGCGCGAACGGGGTTTTAACCAGTCCGAGCTGCTGGCCCACCCGATCGCCAAGGCCTTTCGCGTGCCACTTGCCTTATCGGCTCTCCGGCGCGTGCGCAATACCCCCTCTCAGACAAAGCTCAACAAACGCGAGCGCGCCGACAATATCCGCGATGCGTTTTCCGTGCCCGATCCCCCCGCGATTCATGGGAAAGTCTTCCTCCTCGTCGACGACGTTTATACGACGGGGGCAACCCTCAACGAATGCGCACGCGTCCTCCGTGCCGGCGGAGCACGTGACGTTTATTGTCTCAGCTTTTGCCGGGCTACTCTGCAATCTTTTGCGAACTGAGAATTCTCGCCGCGTTTCATCGCGACTCGGGCTTGAAAACTCTTGAGCGCGGCCGTACAAGTTTTCACCAAGTTCAGGAAGGTATTTCTGTTGTGGGCTTACAGAAGTTTCTTGATCTGTCTGAGATCGCAGATCATGGTTTGAAGACATGATTCGACGAACGTGGGGTGCGGACAAATGGATGCTGATCCCGCAAGTGGAACATGCGCGGATCGCAGGTGTGATTGCGGCGGCGTGGAACTTCCGAAAGGCACGTCCCGGCGGCGCCATCATGTCTGCGATTGCCAACCACGATCATGGCTGGGCCGAGGTCGATGCGCGTCCAACCCTCAATCATGACGGCGCCCCTCGCTCCTTCCTCGAAATGCCCCCAAAGGAAAGCTTCTCCATCTGGACGCGGAGCATCGCTCACTTGGCTGAGATGAAAAATTACTCCGGCGCGCGGCTTGTTGCGGCTCACTTCATTTACCTTGCGGAGAACGAAATCAACATGGCACGCCTCAGCCCGCGCGAGGCGATCGCTCTTGGGCAGTTCCTTGCGGAACATAAGAAGCTCATGGAGCAATGGAAAGAGCTGGAAACCGAGCACCAAAGCGCAGGGCTCTCGCTGAACGATCTGTCCAAAACGAACACCCATTCGGATGTGACTCCTCTTCCTGCTGTGCCCACAGGCACGTTTGCCGAGGATCTGCGTTTATTGCAGGTGTGCGATCAAATCTCCCTTCTACTTTGCACCGATTTCACCGGCTCCGCGACCATCGCCGATATCCCATATCTTGACGACTGCGATTCTATCACCGTCACGCGGCCCAATGGCAAATTCGGCCTTACCCTCACCCCGTTCCCGCTGCGCAAAAACTTGCGTGATCACATCTCCGCGTACGTGATTCCCCGAAAGCCCTACGCGAGCGACGAGGAACTCCAACAGGTCGTCGCAAGCACCGCCCCCATCACGCAGGAATTCCTACTGAGCCCGGCCTGACCAAAATCTATTAGGCTCACCCGCGTGGGATCGTGCGCTTTCCTCATCCGACTCATCCTGTGCGAATTTTCATTGCGAGCTTCCCCCAAATATGCGAGCGGCTAAAACTGGTTGAACGTTACGCAAGGGGATGAACGCAAAATGAAAGCACGGCAAGCCGTGTGGTTGGGGATGATTGTCGCAACAAGTTTTCTTGCTGGGTGCAGCCTTGCCCCGAACTGGAAACATCCGGTGGATGTTCCGATGACGTACGAAGGCCGCGAGCAAATCTGCCTCTACAACCTCGAGCGGCTCCAAGACGCGAAACAGGAGTGGGCACGCGACACCCACGCCCGCCCCGGTGCCTTCGCGCCCGATGCAAAGGTTCTGGCAAGCCGCTACCTCCGCCAATACGAGTACGGGCGACGATACCCGTGGGACGACGACACCCAGCGCTCCCCTCTCTACACCCCAAAATGTCCAAGCGGGGGCGAATACGTGATCGGGCGCGTTGGCGAACGACCGATCTGCACCGCTCACGGAGATCTCCTCCGGGCATACGACACACATATTCGTGTGCCTCAAACGCATTGAAGTTTTGCTCAAGTAAACCAAGGCCTTGTGCAGTGCTGCCTCCATCGGCCCCTTTTGCGAGGGCAGACCTAATAGAACTGGGTAGCACGTGACATAAGTCGAAAGGTCCAAGCCATGGAAGTGAAACCGATACTTTTGGGCGTGCTCGCCTCGGGCCGTGGATCGAACTTTGAAGCTATTCTGCGCAAGCAGAGCTATGGCTATTTCGCGCGGGCACAGGTGGCCTGCCTCATCGTCAACAACGCGGACGCGGGCGCGATTGCCATTGCGAAGCAATACGGTGTGCCGCACCACGTCGTACTTCAGCGCGAATTCCCAAGCAAGGACGCCTACGAGGTGGAAATCGTTCGGCTTCTGAAATCGTATGGTGTCGAATATGTGATTTTAGCCGGCTACATGCGCATTGTGGGCCCACCCCTGCTGGAAGCCTATCCGCAGCGCATTTTGAACATCCACCCAGCACTGCTTCCCTCCTTCCCCGGTCTTCACGCCCAACGCCAAGCGCTGGAGTACGGCGTGAAGATCAGCGGCTGCACGGTGCATTTTGTCGACGCCGGCGTGGATAGCGGCCCCATTATCGTCCAACGCGCGGTCCCTGTGCTGCCGGGCGACACCGAAGAAACGCTTTCCGCCCGCATTCTTGAGCAAGAGCACATTGCCTACTCCGAAGCCATCAAGATGGTGACGGAGGAGCCATGGGAGATTCGTGGCAGGGTCGTCCATTTCCCGCAGCGAGAACCAAGAGAATCGGAGGGTAAGAAAGTATGATCCCACGCTATTCCACGCCAGAAATGACCGAGCTTTGGAGCGAACAATCCAAGTTTGCTGCATGGCTGGAGGTGGAACTTGCCGCCTGCGAAGCGTGGCATGAATTGGGGCAGATCCCCCTTGAGGAACTCGAGACGATTCGCGAGCGGGCTGCCTTCACGGTCGAGCGCATTGAGGAAATCGAGAAGACGGTGCACCACGACGTCATTGCCTTCACCACCTGCTTGGCCGAGCACATCGGCCCCGCCTCGCGTTTTGTCCATATGGGACTCACCTCCAACGATGTGGTGGACACCGCCCAAGCCCTGCGCCTCAAGCGGGCAGGTGAGCTCATTCTCGCAGAAGTCGAGGGCCTCCTTGCCACCCTTCGGCGTTTGGCGCTCGAACACAAAAACAGGGTTGTGATCGGCCGCACGCACGGTGTGCACGCCGAGCCGATCACGCTGGGTTTAAAATTTCTCCTATACTATGCAGAAATGCAGCGCAACGCCGAGCGCCTGCGCTCTGCCTTCGAGCAAGTGGCCGTGGGGAAGATCTCCGGAGCTGTGGGCACCTACGCGCATACTGGGCCCGAACTCGAGGCTATCGTCTGCCGACGCCTGGGCATTGCGAGTGCGCCGGTCGCGACTCAGGTCATCCAGCGCGATCGCCACGCTCAGCTCGTCTGCGCCCTCGCGATTTGCGCCTCCACCCTCGAGAAGATCGCCACCGAGATTCGTCATCTCCAGCGCACCGAGGTACGCGAGCTTGAGGAACCCTTCCGCGCCGGACAAAAAGGCTCAAGTGCCATGCCGCATAAGCGTAATCCCGTGAAATGTGAACAACTGACGGGCCTTGCCCGTCTGCTGCGCGGCTATGTGGTTACGGCCCTCGAAAACAATGCGCTGTGGCACGAGCGCGACATCAGCCACTCCTCTACGGAGCGCGTGATTTTGCCAGACGCGACCACCCTCTTGCATTACATGCTGCGACAAATCCGGGGCGTGCTCGAGGGATTGCACTATTACCCGGAGAACATGCAGCGCAACTTAGAGCTTACGCGTGGCCTAATCTACTCGCAGCGCGCACTGCTCGCTTTAGTCGAGCACGGGCTCAGTCGCGAGGAAGCTTATGAGATCGTCCAGCGTGCCGCCATGGAAACATGGGCTGACTCCAACGTCACCTTCCAAGAGCGGCTGCGGGCGGAGCCCCGGGTTCGAGCCGCGCTGTCCGACGAGAAGTTGGCGGCAATTTTCGATCCCACTGCCTTTCTTCGCCACGTGGATCACATTTTCGAGCGAGTGCTCGGTTCGTCTAACTAAAGGCCTGGCTCGCACCCATCAGGCAGGAGCGCTTCCGCTCCCTTCGGTTAGCGTCGGGGAGTCCACGTGCCATTGCGCAGGATCCCAGACCTGAGAAACGACTTGCGCGCTGTTACAACTCCAATATTGTCGTTGGCCACGGACTCGCTGTGAAATGGATTTCCCGAGATCTCGAAGGCAAGCCCTGTATAAAGCCAAAATCCGCGAGTGTTCTCAAATTGATAGTGGACACCGCGCTGTGAGTTATCCAGAAGATTTGACCCCGTGATCATAATCCCAGTGCTGGGCATGACCTCTAAGAAAAATTCGCAGTCCACGGCTTTGAACGTCACGAACCGATCTCGCATTTCGTTGCCGAGTCCCCAGAAAAAGCGTGAGCCGCGCACATCACGGTTTCGATAGATAAATGTCGTTCGATAGCACTCGACATCGCACTCAAAGGAAAAGCAGTCGTAGCTTCCCTCAATGACGCAATCCTCAACAAGCAATCGCGAAGATCGGGGAACCGGCTTCCAAACCCCCCGATACATTCCACGGGCAAAAATGGTGTCGCCGCCGTAGGACGCAAGACGAACATTCTTTAGGCGAACGTCGGTCCGGTAACGCACGTCGTCGCGAAGCCTGCCGTCGCTGTCCAACTTGCGGTAGCCAAATATGTCGAGCGCGATCGTGTGGGACAAGCGGGAGGCTCCACCGAAATTCAGGATGGACAGGTCGGCAATTCCACTGTGTTCACCAAGCCACGCAACACTTTCCGTCGGATAAGTCCTGCTCATCACGGCAGCGTCCGTATCTACGGGCAAACTGATCACAGTTGTGTCGCGACCGCGCCCGACCAGCCACGTCCAATCCCGCAGGCAACGGATGTGCTGCTCATAATAGCCGGGATCGAGAAGGATGACCCGTAAGTCCTGCGGTCCCCGAGCTTCCCCTAAACCCTCGATCACCGCCGTGATATCATCGTCGGGCGTCACGATCACATAGGTAGGATCGTTGGCCAGCGCGCGATCCCATGGCAACGCTTCGTCCCCCGGCTGTCGGTTTTCGAAGAGACGTCGAACCGCCGCTGGAAATGGCCGGCGCGTCTGAAGGCGCACATCGTTCACGGAACTGGGAGCGAACTTAGAGACGTCTTGGTTCAATGCGTTTCCGAAGTGTTCAAGAGACGGTTCACCGTAGAATGCGTACGATTCCGAACCCTCTGCGCTTCCCCCCACCCCTGCAAATTGGAACTCTTGTGGGGGCAGCATGGCATTTGCGACGTCGAGTGCCGTCCGACTGAAATCGTTTCGCGGCCCCGCCACAGCTGGCGTCGAAGGCCCCCCTGCCGCAAGCAAGGCGACCGTTCCAAAAACAAAACATCCCCTCCGTAGAGTAAAGCCCAACCACTCGTTCCGCATTGTAGAAATCCCCTTCTGCCCAAAAAACTGGGTAATCCCGGCGCGAGGATTTTAAGATTTGGGAATTCCGAGGTGTGGATCAAGCATCTTTTTGTGCCCTGTGCACTTTTGGGAATTCCGGCGCAAATGAGCGGCGCCCTGCCGCGGATCCCTCTGCATCGAGCTCAGTGTGGCTCGCCATTGCAAGCAGCGTAGGGACGTTTTTTTGAAGCCTTTGCCGTGGCTGCAACAGGGAAAAACGCATGTTCAGTTTCGCTTGCTGTCTAACGCTCAGCAAGGGCTACCCATCTCACGATGTCGCGTCACACCCGTTTACGGCGCTTTAGAATCGTTTGGTCAAGACCTGCGTTCGATGACGACACCTGACGTCCAAAGACGAACGAGTCTGGGCTTGCCTCGCGGAGGGGGACGAAGAGGCTAAAGAAATGGTGGACAAAAAGAAACCTCTCCGGCGGGGCCTTGCCCACCGGAGAGGAAAATGGAATCAACTATACAGGGATTTACGCGACGATCAATAGAGCGACCAGTCGCCCACGCTCGCGAACCCGCTGAGTTGGAAGATTTCGATCTCAACCTCGCTCGCGCCTGTGCCAACGTCCGTCACGAACAGGTAATTCGTGCCGCCGATGTTCCCCACGCACGCATCGCGGATTGTTGAAAGCATCGAGGCGTCACCCACGTGCAGGACGACTTGGCTGGCCGACGGGTTGGACGTATCCACATCAATGATCGTGACCTTCTTCGCGGTCACGTCGGGCACCAGCAGATACTCTTTGCCGCTCACCTGCCAGAGGCCCAAGCCCATCGCGCCGATGCCGTTCGTTCCGGAAGCCTGATAGATACCAGTTGAACTCAGGCCGGACAGGTCACCGTCGCCCGGGGTCGGGTCTTGCACGACAGCATAACCATCAGCGGTCGTACCATTGCGCGAATAGTAAACGCGGCTGTAGTCGCTGCTGACAGCAACGTCGCGGATATTCGCGTTCCACGGTGAGCTGAAGACAGCGGTCACCGAGATCTGCGGCATGGACGTCTGCGTAACGTCATACGTACGGATGGACGACGAGAGAACGTACGTTCCGACCGCGGTCGTGCCCGCATCGTTGAACTTCGCCAGCGAGGTCATACGGTTCGCCGGGTTGCCAATGAGAAGCTTCGTGCCGGTTGGCGAGAGAATGAACGCGCCACCGTTCACGCCCGGGTCGCCGCCGCCAAAGATGTTGCCGGTCGCTTGGTCAATGTTAATGCCGGAAATACCACGACCAGAGCCCCACGGCCAGTCCGTGCTCAAGTCGGCCAGCTCCGTGACGCCGGGAGTGCCCAGAGGATCCGTGACCTTTACGACTTTGCGGGCATTGAACAACCCAACGACCAAGGATTGATCGGCGTTGTAAAAATCAATGGTCGCAGCAAAACCGGTATTGTACGCCGCAGGGAGCGTAATTTTCCCGACGTAGGTCGCCGTTGTGTCGGCGTAGCTTGCTGCCGCGATCATCGCGACAGCTGCAATCAAGAACTTGCGCATTGTGCAGTCCTCCTTGTTATTTTGATGTTTAATTTGGCTTTCGCCATTACAGGGCCATTTCTATGTCAGAACTCTCACGGTGTTCAAGCAAAAAAGGAACGGGCATGCGTTTTTTGTTGGAACGTTTGAAAGCGTTCCGTCGCTCCGCACGCGCTTTTATCTTGCGTGGCGCCGCCGCCGACGCTCAAGCTGCGCTGTGACAACGAGACGGAGACTGTTTACGACAGACGAGCTGATGGGATCCATGCGTTGGCAGAAGTTTGTTAAAGGTTTTTATCAATTTACAATTTTGCTGGCGGGGCTTGGACTTGCGGGGTGCGGCCCCGGGCAGGAACGTCCGACACAGGAACAGCCGCGTTCGCTGCGTGTCGCCTCGGCCCACGTCGAGCAAACAACTCAAAGCCAGCGCCTTGAACTTTGGGAGACGCAGGGCCGAACGCAGTTGGGGCGCTTCCCCGCTACGGTAGAGGTGAACGCGGACGGCCGCCTCACGGTCCGGCTCCAGACGATAGCAGACTTCCCGCCTGCCACAGTTGTCCGCGGATACGTGGATATGGGGGGCGGCACCACGGTGCCGCTGCGGCGTGCCTTAGGTGATCAGAGCCTCTACGCGCAGCTTCCATCACGCTTCACGGCGCCACTGAAAATCACATTGTACACTTGGGAGGAGGAGGAGCCATACGCACGCAACGTGGTGACGCTCGAGTTTCAGGAACCCAACGCGACGGAAACAAAAGATGCCTTGGATACGGCGCTACAGTCGGTTCGGGAAAAGAAGTCGCAGGCAGGGGCGGCCCTCGTCCCAGTCTTGGAGTCCATTTGCGAATTTGCCAATATGGACGCTGCGGAGGACGTCGCAGCGCGGTTGACCGGTGCTGCCGACGATCCGCAGGCGCCCTACGACGATGCCAGCCGCAAGGTTTTTCGCGAAGTTGCATCGGCGCTCCGTCACGCCACGGAAACTCAGCAGACCGAGCAGTTGCTTGAACTCATGGAGAAGCTACGCGAATCCGCTGGGCGCGCGCAATAAACCCTCTGGGCGTGAATCGTGCTCGTAGAGGCGTGCTTGAGGGTTCTTTGGGGTGGGCAGTCGCAAAATCCGTTTTGTGGGGCCACCCCGTCAGGCAACGCTTGACGTCGAGGGATGGGTTGCCGGCAAATGGCGCGCAAGGGTGCAGAGATTTTGGTGGAGTCGCTGAGTGAGCGTGAGCGAGGCAATTCAGATCCTGTTCGTGCGTGCGGCGGATGAGTTTGCGCCGTGCGCGGATTACGTCATGCGGACCTTTGCGCGATGGATTGGCTGGCCGCTGCAGATTGCGGACTTCTCCGAAAGGACTCAGGCGCTTCGGGCCGGCGACCCTCCGGTCGTGGAGGTCCTGTACGCCACGGAAGAAGACATCTCGCAGGCGAAAGCGCCGACGCCGGCCCAGCCGCGGCCGAAATTGACCGTGTGGGTTGAGCGGAGTCGCTTCTTTGGACCGAACTTTCTCGTCCTTCCAGACCTCCCTGAGGCTCCCGCTGCCCTGCTGGAGGCAGCAAACCGTGATGGGTTTCGCAAATACGTAGAACGGGGCGAAGCCGGCACGCTCAAACTTTCTTTGGATCTGGTGGCTGCGGCATTTTGGTTTTTGAGCCGTTACGAAGAATACGTGGTCTCGACGCCGGATGCCCATGGTCGCTTTCTGTGTGCCCATTCGATCCTCGGCCCAGAGTTCTACGAAGAGCCCTTGGTCAACCGCTGGTTCGAGCGGATCGAGGAGATGATCCTTGGAGGAATTGGCCGAGCTCCAGCCGGGCCTGAGACCGAGCAGGTCCCGACGTTTGTGCTGACGCACGACGTGGACGTTTTGCGCAAGTATCGTGGCCTTTCGGGGCTCCGGCGCACGGTGGGAGCAATGATGCGAGGCAACGCTCGGGAGGCAACGAGTGAAATTCGAATGGCAAGCCTCGTGCTGGCTGGGCTGCGACGCGATCCCTACGATAGTTTCGACGATCTCTTTGCCCTTAAGGAACGCTTGGGGGCGCCTTCGACGTTTTATCTGATGGGCGGCGGATCGGCTCCCTTGGATTGCGACTATCGGCTCGAGGATCAGCCGATACGTGAGCTATTCATGCGCATCAGCGCAAACGGCGACGAACTGGGACTCCATCCGTCGTATGAAACATTTCGTTCGCCGGAGCTGATCGCGCAGGAGGCGCGCGCGCTTGCGGAAGCGTCGGGCCAAGAACTGGTGGGTGCGCGGCAACACTACCTGCGCATTGCCCTGCCGGAGACGTGGTATGCGCTTGCCCAAGCCGGTCTGCGCTACGACGCGTCACTTGGGTTCGCGGACCGTGCGGGTTTTCGCTGCGGCTGGTCGGGCTGCTTCCGCCCCTTCGATTTGGAGAAACGCCAGGAAGTGCCGATGGTGGAGTTGCCGCTTGTGGTCATGGATATGACGTTGGCGGTGTACGAAAACATTCCCTCACAGCTTGCTCTCGAGCGATTGGCCAAACTGCTCGCGGCAAGCGCGACTCGAGGCGGCGCCTTCGTCCTGCTGTGGCACAACACGCTCAACGACAAACGGATGTTCCCGGGTTATTGGGACACGTTTGAGTATTTTGTGTTCGCGTCGGCCGGGAGCGTACGGTTCGAGACAGCTGCGCGACTGTGCGAGGCTTACGAGCTGCGACTTGTGAACGTCGGTTGAGGGGCATCCAAGGATGAACGGGGCGACAGAATCTCAACACATCGAACAAGCGCAGCTTGAGGTGGAGGGCGGAGAACGAGCCAGGTTCGCCTACCCCACGCTTGTTCTGGCGATTGTCAGCTTACTGTACGCAGCACTTGTTGCCTCTCACTGGGATACGGGCTACATCGACTTCGGCGATGGCAACTACATGTACCTGTCGTGGCGGATGAGCGAGGGGGCGGTGCTTTACAAGGAGCTGCTGGCGCCGCAACCTCCGATGCACCTTCTGGTGGGGACGGCTTTGGCAAAATGCGCGCGTGCCTTGGGCGTCCCCATGCTCTATGGTTTCCGCATCTTCTCATTGACGGTTCACCTGCTCACGGCGTGGCTTGTGGCGGCGGCGGCCCGGCGATGTGCGTGGGGGATCTCGCCTTCCATGAAACCTTGGGTGGGGGTTGGGGCTGGGATCATCTATCTTGCGCTCCCAATTGGGTTTTGGTGGTCGCTGGGCTACCAAAGTGAGCATCAGGAAATCGTCTGGCTCCTGCTCACCTTCCTGCTCATTCTGCAGGGGGGAAAGACCGCGCTTGTGGGTGCTGGCCTATGCGCGGGCTTTGCGACGCTCACAAATATGACGGCGGCCCCCTACGCTTTGTTTGCCGCGGGGTATCTTCTTGTGCGGCGGAAGCGGGTGGCATGGTTCTACGTGGTGCCGTTTGTGGTGCTTGTGCTGGGCGTCGTCGGCGTGATGGAATGGCGCACGGGGGCATACCTCGAGAACGTCATCTTCAATCAAGTTGGATCTTTTCCGAGGCGAGAGCTGCTGCCGCCGGGAGAAAATGTGTTTACCTATGCATTGGGGAAAATCCAGCGGGAAGGCATGGATGTGCTGCGGCTGGAGGGTGGGTTTATCCTTCTGGCTTTAGTCGGGCTTGGCCTTGCGCTGCGGACGAAACAATCCCTGCCGCCCATCGCGGAGTTCGCCGTGTGGTGGGCGATCTTCTCGATGTGCTCCATTGTCTACGTATCGAAAGGCGGGACGATGGACTACATTTTTTGTCTTGGGGAGCCGTACGTGGCGGCGTTTGCCGCAATGGCAGTTGCGCACGTGATCCCGCCGGTGCAGGGGATAAAGTGGCGCGAACTTTTTCTCGACACGACACCGCTAAGTCGGTGGGTCCTATTCTTGGGGCTGGGGCTCGTCACACTCGCTGCGCCGATCGGGTTCATTCGGGCCACGCTTGCTCAGCGCTCGTATGAACTCGACGCTCACACAACCGAACAGGTGGTGAATCAAATCCGGCGGCGCGTGCCGGAAGATGGGTTGGTGTTGAGTCCGCCCTACTATGCGTTCCTTGCGCAACGTCGGATTGCCGAGGATTACTCGGAAATCTTCCTGTGGTCGCTGAAGTACCACAACGAAAAGCTCGACGGCATCCGAGGGCGAGGCGTGGAAACCGTGGAACGGATCGCTCGGCTGCTCAACGAAAAGAAAATTGCATTTGTGGTGCTGGACCTCGACCAGACAGGCCGAATTCCGGAAATTCGCGAGGCGCTGGATCGAAACTACATTCCCGTTCGGCAGGATGAGTTACGTACGCTGAACACGCGGCTGATGTTTTACGAGCCCAAGCGGTAGCAAACCGCCGGTAGCGGCCACGCGTGGTGGTTTTGGGTGGGCTCCGGCTTTCGTATCACCCCCGGCAGCGACCAAGTCACGTGAAGGTGTAAACACAGGGGGCGGAGGGCTTTTGCAGTGCGGGAGGATTCGGCGTGTCTCGCCGGGAAGCGTGTGCGGAAAAACGCCCTCAGGCAGATCGCTGCAGCCTTTCACAATGAGAACAAAAAACGGGCTGGGCGCGCTTGAAGAGTGTGTGCGCGTCCAGCCCGAGGCTACTTAGATTGCTCAATAAACTTGCACACCAACTCAGCTACGCCACTTTCGTCGGCAGGCTGGTTGCCGCCAGTGAGCTCCTCTTTGAGCGGCGGTCTATCTTTCGCGCTCATGTGGATGCCGGTCGTGATGACTGGCATTTTTTCTGGGTCGGTAATGCGGAGTCTTCCTTTGGGTCGCATGATCTTCCTCACTGAGTTTTAGAAGCCGCACGCGCAGCTGCCGCCGCAGCAGGAACCGCCGCTGGGTGCACTGCTTGAGCTGCTCGACTTAGCTTGGGCAACTCCGACAGCACTGGTGGACATAAGCTTGTGGAACTCCTTTGACCCACAAGCCGGACAAGCCACCGCTTGCAGATCCACTTCGGAGTATACAAGCTCGGAGAACTCTTTCTGACACTTGTCGCAGACGTATTCGTAAATTGGCATAGGCCTTGGACTCCTTCACAGATAAGAGGACGATTCTTTGCTTACGAATACACGCCAAGTTGGGGGTTTCATTCGGAGTCGCAACGGTCGCACCTACTTCGTCGTTGCCGCGTCCGAAGCAGCTGGTTTTGGGGAGGGCAACGAGTCGACGATCTCGACGCTGTTGAGTTTGACCGGATTCAGGGCTCGGCCTGTGCCGGGTTCGCTTGGCAGCTCGGAGATCGCCACCACGACATCCATGCCCGACACCACCTTGCCAAAAATGGTGTGACGGTTATTCAGGTGTGGAGTCGGGGCAACTGTGATAAAGAACTGACTGCCATTCGTGTTTGGCCCGCGGTTGGCCATCGCAAGATAACCGGGGGCGTCGAACTTCAGGTCACTGAACTCATCCTCGAATTCGTAGCCGGGAGTGCCCGTGCCATTCCCCAGCGGGTCGCCACCTTGAATCATAAATTTCGGAATCGTGCGATGGAACACCGTGCCATTGTAGAGCGGCTTGCTGGTCATGACTTCGTTCGTAGCTGGATGCTTCCACGTCTTGCGTCCGGTGGCTAAACCAATGAAATTCTCGACGGTCTTCGGAGCTTTCTCCGGAAGAAGTTCAACAATGAAGTCGCCCTTGGACGTATGGAAGATTGCATAGGGCTTCGCCTGAGCATGGGGGGCGGCACCGACAAGCCCAGCCCCAATCAGAAGCGCAAGTAGGAAACTCTTCTTCATGCGCACACCTCGCAAGTTAGTTTGGTCTTCGCGGATATCCTAATCCGAGGCACCTAAGTTATTCCGTTCGGGCTTCGGAAAGACCGTAGGCTCTAAGACGTGAAGGAGCATGGGATCCGTATCGGGTGCTGGCACAATGCGAATGCACTTCTCTGGGAGAAGTTTCCGTAACGCGTCATAGAACGGGGGACAGAAAAACACATGGGTCCTCTCGACCAGAAAGTGCAGGAATCTCGAGAGTGCGCCAGGGGGGCTATTCTGGATTCGTAGCGTCGTTTTGCCTCCGCGGTACTGCCCCGCAATCCGGGCAAGCATGCGGAGAGTGCGCGAATCTTCGTTCGCCAAGTTCAGCTCGAGTGCGAGTACTTTGGCGCCCATCTCTGCGATCATTGGAAGAGTAAATGCGGACATGGCGCGGAGAAAGACTTCATCGCCGCGGCAGTCCACCTGTCCGCCCAGCATCACGGGCTGCTTGGAGGATAAGACAGGCGCAAAATGCGCTGCCAAGCGGGTGGGCATTGTAACAACATACCCTTCCAAATCTATCAGGACCTGATCCCCTTTTTCGGCGAGGGGACTTTCTTCTTCAATGTGATCCACGAATCCGACGACGTAGCGTTCGCTCCGAACCATGCGACGCGAAAGTTGACGAGGCGAAATGGCACGGCATCGGCGAATCTCGTCGCGGTAGCATTCCATTAAGTCCTGCGAGATGGTGATGCCCGTTGCCGCCACTTCGAGTTGGAGGCGGTGGGCGAGCGGTAGCTCGGGTTCCTCGGGTGGGACAAGCTCAGCGATCCCGGCGTTTTCGCCGACGGAATCGAAGAGTGAGGCACTGTCGGACTTTCGAAGAAGCTTGCCATGCTCTTCGACCAATCGAAGCATCTGTGCCCGGCTCATTTCAAAGCAGTCGAGCGCGCCGGCCTTGATCAGGTTGGCCAAGACGTCACTTTTGACAAGTGACGGTTCCGTGCGCTGGCAAAGATCATGAAGATCGGTGAATTCGCGACCCCGGCGCGCCCGCTCAATCTCCGCATAGACTTTGCGGCCGACCCCATAGATCATCCCAAGCCCCATCCGGATCGCGCGATTTTCAATCGAGAACTCGTAGACGCTGCGGTTGATGTGAGGCGGAAGGACGCGCAGCCCCATTTGCCGCGCCTCGCGTAATGGGATTTCCAACGGGAGCCGATTGATGAGGTAGTGGGATAAGAGCGCGGTCATGAAACTGAGCGGATAATGGGCTTTGATGTAGGCGCATCGGTAGGCAATTAGGCAATGTGCCACATGCGTCTGAATATCCGCTTGGTTCGTGGGATCGTTCGTCTTTACCTTGAACAGACCCATGAACGTGGTGGGGCGCTGCCTACGAAGGAGCGATTTCAGTGTGATGGAATTGAAAGGGCCAAGTCCTGTGGTTGCTCCGCGCCCAAAGAGGGCGTAGGTATCGTCATCATCCAAGGGGATTCGCTGGGGATCAAACCGCGGATTTTCCTCGGCGCGCACAAGCTCGGAGGCCTTATCAAGAATGTCGAGCATGTCAGAATGAACGACAACCAAACGGGGGATTCCGAGTGCGCTGAGGGCGGCGGCGTCCATCTGACTCACCTCGTCGCCATTGACAGAGATACGAGGCACCAGCCGATCCAAGCTTTCTCCCGAGACAACAAGCTCATCCTGAAGTTGGCGCAAATGACTGAAGCGCTGCCCCAACCGCTGCATGAGATAGGCCGTGACGGCGGGATGAGGCAATTGGACCTCATTCACGTGGGCAGGAAAGAGTTCTTGGAGGGGCGGGAGCGGCGAACCCTCAAGACGGGCGACAATTTCCGCCGAGGGACGCTCGAGATCTTTCGGCCGGCAACCATACCACTCAGCAATTTTACGTCGCAGCTGGTCTTCTTTCTTCATTTTTTCGTAGGCACCCGCCCAACAACACCGATGACGACCGAAAGTCTCCTGCAAGTGGGCCAGAACCGCTGGCACGTGGCGCAGCGGGACTTCGATCTCAATGGCTTGGGTCAAGGCTTGATTTGCGGAGAAAGTAGGTGGGCGAAATTTGAACTCGAGAGGATTCACCTGGGTGATGCCCAGGGTGTAGGCAGTTAGGCTAGAGAGAAGTTCGCTTCGTCCTGCCCCCAGAACAATGCCTTGAGAGCGACAGAATTGGGCGATTTCCCAAAGGAATAGAAAATAGCGCGCAAGCGATAATTCGCGGATGGCCTGAAATTCTTCGTCGAGTCGCAACTTGATCTCCGGGGTTGTTTCGGGGAAGCGGTGGTGGATTTCCCGAAAGGTCAAATCGCCAAGAAAAGCGTCTGCATCGAAACCACGACAAAATTCGTGGACGGGAAATCGGTCCCGGTTCAGCGCAAGTTTAAAATTACAGCGATCAGCAATATCGATGGTGGCACTGAGGGCCTCGGGAAACGAGGCAAACTTTGCACTCATTTCTGCAGCAGTAGCAAGATGGCGAGTGGTGATACACCGTGAGGGCGGGGTGATGGGTAGGGTTTGCGGTGCAGGTTCCCCTTTCAAAAGGTCATGGCAAATGGCGTCGTCGGGACGCACATAATGCACGTCATTGGTTGCGACCAAACGAAGGGCTCGGTGGCGGGCCAACCCAGCAAGCAAGGCATTGACCTTCGCATCGCGTGGCTGACCAAAGTCCTGAAGTTCGACGAATACATTCTCGCTGCCAAAAATCCGCACGAGGTGAGCAAGGTGAGCGTCTGCTTCGAGCTCGTTGCCATGGTCGAGAAGGTAATAGAGCTCCGAAGCCCGTCCTCCCGCTAAAACCACAAGGCCAGTGGCATACTCGGCAAGTACATCCGCCGTAATCGGGAAAATGGCGGATGTCCGATTCGACTGGGCAATGGTGATTAATTTTACGAGGTTTTCATAGCCATGTGGGTCCGCAACAAGAAAAAGTAACCGGAAGTAAACATCCCCCCGCACGCGCACACTTAGGGGAGGAACATCCAGCTCCGCACCTAAGATTGGCTTAATGGAGTGGCGTCGGCAGGCCTGAGTAAATGCGACTGCTCCGCCAAGGGAATTGTGATCGGTGAGAGCGAGCGCTTCCATTCCGAGCTCGGCTGCCCGAGCCACGAGCTCGTCAACACTCGCGATGCCATCCTCAAGCGAGTAGTGGCTGTGAACATGCAGATGTACAAAACTGAAGGTTTTCATCACATTAGCTTTGTCGTCGTTTCATGAGATGCGAAAAAAGGGTCAAGCGCAAGTTCTTATGCCTGGGATGCACCCCACCAACGATAAGCAAGAGTTGGCACCCACAGCCCTCCAGCCACACATAAAGGCACGAATCTCCGCAGGTTGCATCCTGTGGGCGGCACATCGAGGGCCGGCAACAACCGCAATGCCTATTCTCATCTTCTTAGCGCGACGCCCCTGAACAGCCCAGGCAGAAGAGGGAATGGCGCCGCCAGCAGGTTACGTGTTTGGTGCATCCCCCAACATCAGTGAGGGCCAGAACAATACAGCAAAATAATGGGGAGTAGCCACACTTGCGTCGTTAGGGGTACACGAAAACCCGCGTCTGTTTCTCCCGCGCCAAATTGTAGATGTATCGGGCGGCCGAAGCCGGCACACGCACACAGCCGTGGCTATGCGAGGAAAGTGAGCCCTCGTGGATCGCTGCCCCACCGTAGAAAAAAACTGCGTACGGCATTGGGGCATTCCATTGCTTTGACCACCAAAGACGCGATTTCCACTCGACCTGAAAAGCGCCCACCGGCGTGGGATACTCTGCACTCCCGCCTATGATGGGGAATTCATAATCCCCAAAGCGCCCAACTCGCTCGCGCAACCAGATCTCTATATCGGGGCTCTCCTGAGCAGAAGCAAGTCGCCCGTTCAACACCGCCAGGAGCAGGAACAATTTCAACAAATACGGCTTCCACATACTCTCACGCACTTGAGCAGTAACTTTACGTTATAGAATCTCTCAGAGACCTTTCGAGAGTGTCAAGCGTGACAGTGAGCAAATAGGGGTGTGGCATGCGTTCTGGCTTGATTGAATGGTTGTGATTGTATGTTTTCGGAAGCGACTGTATCAAACTATGCTAAAAGCTATTGCAAAGGCATACCGTGTGGCCGCTTACGGCCTCCTCACCATTCTCATTCTTTGGATGGTTCTAAACGTTTTTGCGTGGGTTGCCCTGAAAATATCTCATCGGTTTTTCCCTCCCCCTAACCCCGTGATTGCTCGGTATGGCCGCGAGTTTACATTAGAACTGGAGCGGAAAATCTACCCAGACTTATCGCATGATGAAGTTCAGGCGATGTTAAACGAAATGTGGGGCCGCCCGGTCAAGTTTGATCCCTTCACAACATTTCGCGAACGTCGGTTTCAGGGTAAGTACGTGAATATCTCCGAACACGGATATCGCCGAGTGCGAAATCAAGGGCCTTGGCCGCCCGCTGCAAGCAACTTGAATGTGTTTTTTTTCGGCGGATCCACAACTTTTGGCTATGGGCTGCCAGACTGGCAGACAATCCCTTCTTACGTGCAAGATATTCTGCGGGAAAAATTCAATTTGGGCAACGTCTGCGTGTATAATTTTGGCACGAATTCGTTCTATTCCTCCCAAGAACGGGCATATTTTCAGAGCTGGATAACACAGAATCAAATCCCAGATGTTGCCGTTTTCTTCGATGGTCTTAATGAGTTTTTCTACATCGACAACGTACCAAAATACTCCCGTGAACTTGCTGAGTTGCTCGATGTTGTGGTGAGATACAAGCCCCCTCCTTCACCTTGGGTGAGTTATCTAAACGATTGGCCGTTTGTGAGGCTGATGATGGAAACACTGTCACCGCGACAAACACAAGTTTACCAACTTACACCACAAGATTTCGAACTGACCGAAGCTGATATCAGGTACTTTAAGAACGAACAAGTCCTCTCGTCGGTGATCGGCACCTATAGGCGAAACAAGCAGCAGATCGAGGCCGTCGCTAAAAGTGTGGGCTGTGCCGTGCTCTTCGTTTGGCAGCCGATCCCGGCATATAAATGCGACCTCAGGTATCATCCGTTTGGCCATAGGGGCAAAAAAATGTTTTCCGTTTACGGTTACCCTATTATGGAAGAACTCCATCGCAAAGGTGAATTAGGCGACAATTTCCTTTGGGCTGCGGATTTGCAGGAGGGGTTGACCGAACCACTTTATGTCGATCAGGTTCACTATACCAGTGCCTTCGCCAAAAGAATCGCTGAATTCATTGCCCCCCACATCGCTGAGCGCTTACTACGTATTGATAAGCAGTCGCGGCTCCCCCGATGTATGCGGGATGGAACGACTTCCTCAACTCTTCATGTCGATGGGTAGACACCGACGTTTTTTCATCAACTCAAATAGTGATTAAGACATTTAGGGTACTGTGATGTGCTTTCAGTGGGAGTGCACGATGCTGCGTTGTTAGGTGGCAACCCGTTTCGACTGCAGCAAATTCACGTAAACTTCCACGAGATTGCGAGCAGAGACTTGCCAGCTAAACCGCCTCACATTTGCTCTACCGAGAGACTCCACACGTGCACGCAGGGCACGGTCTTTGCGTATCTTCTTTAACTGATCAATGAGTGCCTCCTCGGAATGCGGATCAAAGTAGAGAGCGCCGTTGCCGGCGACTTCGGGGAGGCTGCCTGCTTGCGAGCATAGAACGGGAGTTCCCACGCTTTGCGCCTCGAGAACGGGGAGGCCAAAACCCTCGTAGAGGGAGGGGACGACAAGCACTTCTGCAGCTTGGTAAAGTGCAGCTAAATCTGATTCCGCCAGAAACTCTGCAATCAGGCGAACGCGCTCTACCACGTTATGCTGGACCGTCAAACGGCGAAGATCGCCAAGATCACGCGGCCGCAGTCCGGCGATGACCAAATTGGCACCGTTCTGTTGCTCGCGACTCCACTGGCTGAAAGCACGAAGCAGAAACGATAAATTCTTGTGAGGCTTGTGGATACTCACGCATAAAAGGTATGGGCGCTGGATCCCCAGACGCTTTAGAACCTGTTCCACCCGCTCCTCAGAAACTGTCGTAAAGGCCGGCGCGACGGCATGCGGAATGACATGAACTTTCCCCTTTGCATTTGGAAAACGCTGGATCAACTCGTCGCGGGTAAACTGAGAGGGGACTATAACAGCTTGGGCGTCGCGAACCTGACGCTGCATTAAATAGCGCACGGCCAGTCTGTGAGTAGCCGAATTAGCGAAGTTGCGGGCCACAAGAGGAATCAGATCGTGGATCGTCACTACAAACGGCCTACGGAGGAACGTAGGGACGTTGTAATGGAAAAAATGCCACAAAGTTACGTCTGGCAACCGGGGAGGAAAACACTGCTCATGCAGACTGAACACTGGTGCACGCCATTGGGCAACATCTTCGGGCGCAAGCGAAGGAAGATAGCGCTGCAGCTTCTCGCGATCTCCGAGCAGAACAAACTGGAACCCCTGTTCGTGACCCAGTTCTAACAAAGGTGGCAGCAATCCACGCAGGACGGATCCAATTCCAGAGTGCTCGATCATCCGCGCATCAATCGCGATCTTCATTGCCCGCCTTGTCCCTCATTCGCCCCGTCCTTGAAGGTGAACACTATCGTCCTTCAGCGCCACGATTCGTGAAGTCATCCCAGGTGTCGCAGATGCTTGCCGGCGCATAGTCCCGAGCTACTTAATTACGAAAGTCAGTGCGTCGTGGTTTCGTCAGCAAGATTGGTTAGAGGCCACTCCTCTATCGAATACTCGGCAGCCAACGACTCGCGAAGCGCATCACACGCACCGACCAGATAACAACGAATTTCCTTTGGCTTTATGTAGCGACGTGCACACGCAAAAACGTCATCAGCGGTCACTGCGCCGACGCGGTCCGGATAGTGGAGCAAATACTCAGGGGGGAAGCCATAAAAATCGTGGAGCAGCCACTGCCAGACGATTTCACGTGGATTATCCATGCGCGTGGCAAATGTGTAGAGGACATCTCGCTTCGCTGTTTCCAGCTCCGCAGGAGAGGGTTTCTCCTCCAACATGCTTACGATGACAGATCGCATGGCTTCGAGGGCTGCGGTGGTGTTCGTGGTCTTCGTGCTTGCTACTGCCACAAAGAGGCCAACCGGATCGTCTTCAAATACACCTCCACCCACGCCATACGCAAAACCATGCTGGGTTCGGACAACTTTCATGAGTCGTGAGGAAAATCCGCCGGTACCAAAAAGATTGTTTAGGATGTCCACGACTGGCTGGTCTGCAGGATCTCGTCTACGTCCAAAATGTCCCATGCGTATCTGCATTTGAGCACCGGGTTTACAAGAAAAGTAGACTCGCCCAACTTTGCTGGGAGAATTCGGCGTTTCCTCCACAATTTGTGGCAGGTGAGGAACCTGCTCCCCTCGCCAGTCTAAAAAGAACTGTTCCAGTGTGCGGCTTGTCTCGCGTAACTCTCGGTGATGAACGACACCTACCCACGCCGAAGCTGGGTGGTAATATGCTCGGTAGAAACTCTTCAGGTCGTCGAGGCTGATTGAAGCGAGCGACTCGCGGGTGGGCGTGCGGGCAAGCGGATGCGTGGTGCCGTACACGATCTTTCGGAATTCACGTCGCGAGACCTCCGCGGGGTCGTCATTTTGCCGGCGCAAGCGCTCAAGTGCGAGATTTTTCTCGGTCGTGAACTTCTCTTCTTCAAAGCGAGGCGCCATCAGAACGTCCCGGAAGATTTGCAGAGCCTTTTCTGAGTTCTCGGAAAGTGTGAAGAGTTGAAATCTGATATAGTCACGCTCAACCGAAACAGACAGCTCCGCGCCTAGCTTTTCCAACTCAGCATCCACCTCGTCCCCCGTTCGATTGCCTGCCCCCCCGGCTCGCACGACTCGCGCCGTCAGATCGGCAAGCCCGACCTTTTCTGCTGGATCGTACCGCGTCCCAGCCTTGATGACCACGATGAAGTAATCTATCGGCAAATCGCGGCTCGGATAGTAGAACACGCGCAGACCTGTTGACATCGTGGTTCGAGTTACCTGTGGCACGGTGTACCGAAACGGCTGATCTGGCAATTGCTCTGGACGGGTAGGAAGACGGTAGGATCCTCGCTCCAGCGTGACGGAGGTCCCACTCAGATGAGCCGGCGGGAAAGGATCGTTTTCTGAAACACTTTGCCCACTTTTAGCGATTTTGGTGGCAAAGCTACTTTC
The DNA here is from genome assembly GCA_003290465.1 of Candidatus Sumerlaea chitinivorans. Lineage (GTDB taxonomy): Bacteria > Sumerlaeota > Sumerlaeia > Sumerlaeales > Sumerlaeaceae > Sumerlaea > Sumerlaea chitinivorans. The sequence goes on along the minus strand of CP030759.1, from coordinate 696,346 downwards.
AACGTGAGCGATGACAAAGAGAAGCATCGCAATCGCGCACCAAACTTGTGGCAGAAAGTGTGTGATGCGCAGCGCTCGTTTCATCGAATCGGCCCTCACTTTGCGGACGAACTGGGTTTAGTAGACGTTGTCAGTGGTGCTGAAGCGCGGTCTCGCGCCTCCTCAACCTTGGGAGTTGCGGATAAGCGGGATTTGGGGACGATTTCAGCGACGGTAGTGTTGTCCCGAGTGAAATATCGTTGTGCCACGGCTTGGATTTCTTCAGCTGTGACGGATTTCATCGCGTCTCGGAATTTGTCCAACGCGTGGGCGTCGCGAGTCAGAAGATAGTAGGCCCCAAGACGCCGTGCGAACCCCAGATTGGATTCTAATTCTCGTAGGAATGAAGCATCGATTTGGTTCCTTGTTTTCTCGAGCTCTTCTGTCGTCACCGGATCACGTTTGAGCCGTTCGAGTTCCTCCCAGAGCACGGATTGGACCTCTTGAGCAGTGTGAGGAGCCCGCGGAGTCATCCAGATACAAAAGAGGTTCGGGTACTTGTCCCCCGGTGCGGTAAAACACTCGACAGATTCACAAAGCCCGTCCTTTTTCACGAGCCGCTCGAAAAGTCGCGCTGAACGGCCGTTTGCCGTTAGCAGGTACTGAAGCACTTCAAACACGTAGGCGTCGCGATCAGGGTAAGTCGGCTTGTGCCAGCCGATGAGCACTTGCGGCTGTGCGTCGAATGGTACTTCGATCTTTCGAAAGCTGTTTTGTGGCGGTTCGATTGGCAAACGCCTTGTTGCCTGCGCCCCTTTCGGAAGCGAGCCGAAGTACTTCTCAAGAATCGGTTTCACTTGAGTGGAATCCAGATCGCCCACGAGGACAGCCACCATATTGTCAGGACGGTAGTAACGGTGGTAAAAGTTTGCTGTGCGCCGAACGGTAAGGTTTTCAAGATCGTTCATCCACCCGATAACTGGGGTTCCGTATGGATGGGCCTTGAACGCACCCACGATAAACTCCTCATACAATCTTCCGGCTGGGGAGTCCTCGGTGCGCATTCGGCGTTCTTCCGCAACCACATCTCGTTCCTTATAGAACTCGCGCCACGCCGGATAGGTGAGACGCTCACTTTCCATCATAGCCCACAGTTCGAGGCGGTTCGATGGCAAGGTCATGAAGTAGTTTGTCCAGTCCTTACTTGTCGTAGCATTGATTTCCTGCCCCCCGGCCCGCGTAATAATTTGGTCGTACTCGTTTGGAACAACGAATTGTGCAGCTTCTTTTTGCAGTTCGCTTAGGCGGGCTCGCAGCCGAGCCAAAGTTGCCTGATCGGGTGTCGCCTTTGTGTTTTCCGCAACGATTTCTTCAGCGATCTGTTCAATTTCTGTTAGCAGCTTGCGCTCCGAAGCCCAATCTCGAGTGCCGATCCAAGGCGTTCCTTTGAAAGCCATGTGCTCGAGCAAATGCGCGCTACCGGATTCGCCCAGTTCTTCATCCACTCCTCCCGCGTCTACATAGATCACCGCGGAGAAGAAAGGGGCTTGGTGTCGAGGCACTACAAGCGCCGTAAAACCGTTTGCCAGTCGAATCTCCTGAACGCTCTCGCTCAAGCGAGCGGAGCCCCCAACCATTGGAACACTCCAAGCTGCGAGAACACAAACCATGAGTGCCATGCGGCAGAGATTTTTCACGTTTGGGTGCGCTCCCTATTATTAGTCGTTATGTCTCTGACAGTGCACTTGCTGAGCCTTACTCTCCAACTTCTAATCCGTTCAAGCGAAACAGTCCAGTCTATGGAAGTCTTCTTGACGTTATGCCGCTGGCACATCCGAAAGTGGGAACTATGAACAAACAAAAACCTTGGGTAGGGCTAACTGTACGCAATGGCTACGACGGTGAGGAGTGGTTTGGTGAGTTGGACTGCTCGTTGGAAGAGTTTTTCGCCGCACCCAATCATGCATTCGTTCGCCTGAATCATGCCTGCTGGCTTGAGGCACCCAATGAGTTTTCGGAACCATCTATTATGCGCAACGAGGAAAGCCACGAGGCCCTTCACCACTATGTCTACATCCGCAAAGATGCGATCACCATGGTGCGGCCGCTGCGCGTGCCTTTAATAGACGCTGAAGACGCGTTCTGAACCCACAAAAACAAAGTCAAGCACCCCGCAGAGTGGCTCTCGGTTGCGGCAGACGCTGATTCAAGCGTCGTTCGTCCGGTCGACCCGCTCTCTCCTCTTCCCTAGGGTCAACAAACACGAGCACACGCCGGGAATCAGCCTGCGTCTCGGCAGCGCTTCTCTCACCGTATCGCTGGTTTCAGCACGCTCACCTGCGTACGCGCTGTGAGGAGCGTTGTTTCGTGGCGCTGGCTTGGCTCTCCTTCCCCTTTGTGCTGGGTGGTCGGCCTACACCGAGAGTCTCAAGCATTTCGCCGAGGAGCGAAGCACGAATCGCTGGGGGGTGAATCGCCTCAAGTGGGAAGCCCATGACGATGACTTTTCCACCTTTGCCGGCTTTCGGCGAAACAAGGGCAGCCGCGAGTTGCCCACTTTCGCTGCCATACCGTAAGAGTGGTCTGCCCTCTCCCACCAGCGCGAAAGCATCGTTTCCCACAGCCCGATAGGCATCGCCAGAACCGATGTCCAACATTAATGGGGAAGTGGTGCGGAGTGCTCGTTTTTCTGCAACCAACGGTACGGTTGCCCCGAGGTCACCCCTCACAAATCGGCTACGCAGGAAGTTTCGTGCAAACGCTCGATCCGTTGCGGTGGGACGGGTCGTAGCGTCATCCAACTCCTCCACGACGTTGCTTCCACTTACAATCAGTTTCCCTTTTAGAGCAGCAAATGTCTCGCACCATCTGCGCGTTTGCGACGATAGTACTCCATCGCGCACGGACTGTCGGCCGAATTGAAGGAGAACCGCTCCATAGTTGGTCGGTGAAATCGTCATGCTCGTCAGAATTTCGCTCGCAATGGAATCGAAGCTCACGTTGTTTGCTGCAAGGGCATTGCCCCAGTGACTCACATAATTCCCCGCATTCATTTTTCTCGGAATCAACCGAACAAAGTCGCCTCCAGCATGCAAAGGGCTTCCCAGGCCGAGAGGTTCACTTTGGGTGAGGGCGACGTCCTCACTAAATGTCGTGAAGGCCGAGACAACAAGGACGCGTTCTCGCGTGGGCGCCTCGGTGGAGCAATACGCACCGAGCAGCCGCGAGGGGGCACTCTCCCCTCCGCGGTTCACAGCCGCAATTCGGAAATAATGCGGGCCAGTGGTGGGCAAGTCAGTGATGACAGTACCCGTCGTAAGCCCCACGATGCGACCACCGTCGAGCGAGAACCCATCGCGTGAGTAGTAAACACGGTAGGCTTCAGGAGCATCCCCGCCGACGGGATTTTCAGCAGGAGGCAGCCATTGGAGGGCGACAGATGACGTGGTAAGTGCAACCGCAGAAATCAAGCGCGGCGGCTCGGGCGGAAAAACCGGTTGGGACGAATTGCCGGAATGCGCATACAAGAATCGGGTGATCGCCTTCAGCATCGAGCGTGCGACAAACTGACGGAATTGCGGGTCACGCAGCAAGATTGCATCGAGTGGGTTATCGTGGAAAGCGACCTCAACAATGGTTGCACACATCTCGTTGTTGATTGCGTCCCGACGGATTTCACCGAAGTTGATATGCGAATCGGTGAGCTTCTTGCGGACGTTCCATGGCACTGGGAGTGCGATAGCGCCAGTGGTGGTAAGGTCCTCGTTAAGTTGCTTGGCAACAAGTTCTGCAAATTCTACTTGGTGATCCGGCCTTTTATCCGCGTCCTTCCCAAAAAGTCCCACCACCCCGCGCCCACCTACGGCGTTGGAGTGAAACCCTAAATAAATGCGATCGAAGAAAGTGCCTTCGCTTTCCCGGTTCATGTAAGCTGTTGTGCGAGGCGGCGTCCCGACGTTGTTGTCTTGATCGGAACTGTCCATCACATCGTACAGAGGAGGTGCCCCAATGGGCAACGCGCGTTCGGCCCAGTAGCGCGCCGCCTCTTCTTCACGCGGATGGCCCGAGATCCCGCCCCCGCGATTCGTGTCGCCCAGCCCGTTTCCAAAGCGAATGGCATCTGCGATGACGACATGCTTACCGTCTGCATCGGCTGGGTCCGAAACTTCGTTTGTAACTTCCACAAAGCCGTCGGAGCCGCGATTGAAGTAGTACTCGCCGAGGTAAATCCAGCCCTTCCCAACACGACGATGGTTCACTTGAACTTCTGTGACTCCCCCAGCATGGCGAATTCGGTAGGTTTGGGTCACACGGTCAGCACCGTCGCGCGCCCAACAATACACTGGATAGTAATCCGACACCGGGATGAAGGGCTGATAACGTGCAACTGCGGTTTCTTCCTTGCTCGCGATGGCAAAGTAGTATGGCGCAGCATCATACCACTTACCAAAGTAGATTGGGGACTTCGAGGTATACCAGCGGCCTTCGAATCTCGCTTGTGGGCTCGTATTATCGACCACACGTTCAACTGGCTGATTCCCAAGGGGCCGCAGAGGCACAATCGTGGCGCCTGCGCGCCAACAAAAATCTGCGAACATATTAGCTTGGTCAAGATTGCCAAAATCCTCGACGATTCCGAAGGTGAGAGGGCGTTGAGTATACCACATGGAGCTGCTCGTTATATCGCAAGTCCACCCGTGCCCACCCGATAGGTAAACGATCTTGCCAGACAAACAGCCGGTGGGCTGTTTTCCAATCACGCCAGCAGCCAGCTCCTTAGTTGTCATATACGTGCGCGGTGCGGCGGATAGACGTTCGTTTCGGCGGCGCATGGGAGCGCGCGACAAGTCCGTACGCTCGCTCCACGTCGTGTTGAGGTCTTCACGGAAATCATCGCTCACCAACGCTTTTTGCCAATCCCCGCGCCCTCGCAATAGCACGAGTCCCTCGCCAATGGTTCCCGACGTCTGCTCAACCCAAGCAACGGAATGCGCAGTCTGAGTTGTCTCACTGGCCCGCGCGCTTGGTGCATCGGCGAATGAAATGCTGCACCAAGCCAATGTCCCCAGAAGAAACACGAGCGCCGGAACTCCTGATGTACCCTTCCCCTTCATGACATACCGCTCCCTTGTATGAGTTTCACGACTTCATTCGTGCTGGGAGTTAGGAAAAGCGCTCGTGCATTTCAGAAGTCAGCTAAAAAAAACTCGGTGTGGAGCTCGAATCAGCTCCACACCGGGCATTTTGAAATGTCCTGCGGCAACTAACAGCGATAGTACTGGTAATGGCCCGGAACCCAACGATAACGGGTTACTGTATAGCAGTTTGCTGGTTTGCGTGTAAAGTATCCGCCGGCGACAAGCACTTGCTCCCAGCAGCACCCGGTCCACACCCAGTCATAAACGGGAGGAACCCACACTTCGCAATCACAGCACTCGGTCACCGTGTAGGGCGCCCAGAAGCCCGGTACCCACACGCGGCAGTCGCCGTAATCAATGCAACCGTCAATCCAGCCCCATCCGTAGCAGAAATACCGTCCGCCAATGATCACGCCATCATAGCCGCCGTATCGGGTATGCCCGATGCTGATGAAAATGTTGATGGCCCACGAATGGTCGTAGCGGTAGCGCCCATCCCAATAATGCCACGAGAAGTGGAAATAGTCTACGCCTCTGTCGCGATAGCGAGGCGGGGGCGGGCAGTACCACGATTCATGGACATAGCGCAGTTCGCGCTCAAGCGGACGTCGGAGCCTGCCCCAATCGCCGCGGGGGAGCGGAACCACCGATGGCAATTCTCCGCGGTGCAATTTCTCGAGATCCTGTTGCTGAAGTTGGAAACGGGGCTTCGCTTCGATGTTCCCAAACCGGGTGATTGCATCTTGACCCGTCAGAAGCTGGGAACGCCGTTGCTCCAAAAACTCTGCTCTCTTTTGCTCGAGATTGGCACCCAGCAATTGCGCTTGCTGTTCTCCGCGGGCACGCCGGAGCTCTTGAAGCTGCTGTCTAAAGGCGGAGCGTCCTTCTTCGGTGTTGAGGCGATCGCCATGCTCTTGCCGCAATCGTTGAACCAGCTCGCTTACATCCTGATGCTGCCCCTGCTGGAGCATATTGCGAATTCTTTGCCGTTCGGCGTCATCAAGTTGATTTCGCCCAAAACGTTGGTTCCCACTCAATTGTTGCTGGCTTTGCTGCTGCCCCTCTTGTCCAGTTTGCCCAGCTTCACCAGTCTGGCCTTGCTGCTGCTTGCGGCGCTCCTCAATCAGCTTTCGGAGATCTTCGCGGGTACGTTTGCCACCTGCGCCAGTACCGGCGCCAACCTGCTGACCGCCCGTCTGCTCACCCACACCTTGCTGCTGCCCTTGCTGTCCCGCTTGTCCAGCTTGACCAGTTTGACCTGTCTGTCCTTGGCCCTGCTTACGGCGTTTTTCTATCAGCTTGCGTAAATCTTCGCGCGTCCGTTTCCCGCCTAATCCTGCACCGGTCCCAGCCTGCTGTTCTCCAGCTTGCTGACCAGCCGATTGGTCTTGCCCTGCCTCGGTCTGCTGCCCTTGTTGTTGACCCGCTTGTTGTCCCGCCTGACCAGCCTCACCTGTTTGGCCTTGCTGCTGCTTACGGCGCTCTTCGATCAGCTTTCGCAGGTCCTCGCGGGTACGTTTGCCACCTGCGCTGGTACCGGTGCCAACCTGCTGACCGCCCGTCTGCTCACCAACACCTTGGCTTTGCTCCGCCCCAGTCTGCTGGCCTTGCTGTCCCGCTTGGCCGGCTTCCCCAGTCTGTCCTTGGCCCTGCTTACGTCGTTCTTCTATCAGCTTCCGTAAATCTTCGCGCGTCCGCTTTCCGGTTCCCTGCCCACTGGTTCCCGTTTGCTGTCCGACGGTTTGCTGCTCGCCGGAAACTTGTTGTCCAGTTTGCGTTGCTTGGTCTTGGCCGGTCTGTTGGCCTTGGCCTTCAGTTTGTCTCCGAGACCGAAGCTGCTCCAACGTCATGCCGCGGCGTATATCCTTCTTTTCGATGCCACGGTTCGAAAGTCCTGTAGCCCCCTCGCCGGCTTGCTCTGTAAGCGCCTCAGACTGACCTTGGCCCGAGCGATTCCTCAGTTGCTCAAGCCGCTCCTGAAGCTGTCGCTTCCGTTGCTGGGTCAAATCGCTTTGAGAGGCCCCTGTCCCCTGTTCTCCTCCACTCTGACTGCCCACAGATTGTCCAAGCCGTCCGTGGCCTGCCCCTTGGCCGAGCTGATCCGATCCACTTCTCCAGCTACTGCCTTGACTTGACTGCCCACTGTCACTCTGCCCACTGCTGCCAGACTGATTCTGTGAGGACCGGCGACCGCCCGAACGAAAGTCGCGGAGTGATTGTTGTGTGAGGTTGCTCCCTTGTTGCTGGGAGCCAACGCTGGAGGGTGTCTGTGTTTGCTGAGTGATGGTGGCTTGGCCCCTCCCGCGCCTCTTACTGCTTTCCTGCTCTCCTCCTTGGGATTGCTCCTGTCCACGGTTAAGAATTCCCATACTCTGCGGATACCGGGGTTGGGCTCCGCACAAAACGGGGAGCAGAAAGAAACCTGCAATCGTGGTAGCGATAATGTATCGTTGCGTGTTCATGGCTCATTCCTTTTTGCAACGCAGTATAGAGCGTTCGATCTGCCTTGCGACTCGCTCGCACCTCTACGGAGGAAGGCAAACATAGTGCCGCAGAAAAATCAACAAGGAATATTAGCCGTTAACTTGCGTATCTTGAACGCTTTGCATGTGCCGGTCGGTGATTCCCGTCTACCGACTCGCTATTGGGTGTACCGATTTTGAACAACTTGGATAGCAGCCCGGATCGTGGTCGAAGTCTTGAACCTCGAACCCGCGCACTTGAATGTTGCTCCAGGGGAAGGAGCGGATCACTGTAAGAAACTTATGCACGAACTTCCGCGCCATAAGCTGTTGCGCCTCGTCTTTTTTCTCATGCAGGCGCCCATTGGTATCTTGCTTCCGTCGTTCGTCCTTTATCTGCGCTTTGATCGGCAATTTAGCGAATCCCAAATAAGCCTCATCACAGCCCTTGGAGGCCTCACCATCGTTCTGTTTCAACAAGCATGGGGTTACTTTGCGGACGTTGTGTTCAGAAAAAAACAACTCATCCTTGCCAACTTGGCAATTTCTGGTCTTCTTTTCTGGAGTATTGCTTTCGTACCTTCGTATTGGGCAATCGTCTGCGTTGTCTTCGCTTTCAATGTGTTTAGCACGCCGCTCGTTCAGTTGCTCCACGGCCTGCTGTTTAGCCATCGCGGGAGTGAGCGCTGGTTCGGTCCCTTGCGAGCCTACGGATCGTTGGGATTTGTCGTCACAAATCTCGCTGTCGCCTACGTGGCAGACAGGCTGACCGATGGAAATCTTCGCTTCATTTTCCCCCTGTATGCGGCACTTTGTGCTGCGACGTTTGTGTGTGTGATGCCCGTGCCCGAGGCTAAAGTTGTGCGCGCATCCGACCGGCCATCCTTTTGGGCGGTCCAATGGTATTTTCTCCGCCGCCCCCCTGTTGCGATTTTTCTGGGATTCGTCTTTCTCTACCAATGCGCACACAGCCTAAGCTATACGCTACAGTCGATCTTGATGAAAAACATGGGGGCTGACCACACGCTCATCGCCTCCTCCTATTCACTCGCCGCTGTGCTCGAAGTTCCGGTTTTCTTTGCTGCGCACCGCTTGCTGAAGAAATTTGGTGCCGAGCGCCTGCTCGCGTTTGCGGCGGTTGTGCAAAGTATACGCTGGATTCTCGTGTGGAAAGCAACCAGCCCAACTGAGATCGTGGCAATCTCCGCACTCCATGCCATTACCTTTGGGTTGTTCTACGCTGCGGCAGTCTCCTACATCAACTCCCATGCCCCCTATAAGTTCAAGGCCAGTGCTCAGACCCTGTTTGCATTTGTGTATTTTGGATGGGCGGGCATCGTGAGCAACCTTGTCGGAGGACAGGTCACGCGTGGTGGAATTTTCGAACAACCGCTGACAAACTTTTTGAGGCGAGTCTTGCCTTTTTCTGGGCAAGACCCACTCGCGAACCTCTATCTTTTTAGTGCGGGTGTGGCGGCAGTTGCTGCTTTGCTGGCGTTTGTGCTTTGTTTCACCCGCGGCCAGATGCCGGACCAACCAGAGTAAAAGCGGAGCGAGCTTGCCTACAGGTTCTCGCGACGTTTTTTGGTGCGAATCTATCCTGAGTTCCCGCCCAACTCACTCTGGGTTTGAGCAATTTGGCGGTAGTACACCCACGGTCATTCACAAATAATTGCAATTGCCTCTGCTGAGTGCTCAGGGATGAATGCGACATGTTAGCTCTCGCGCGACGGAGGACAAAGATGGGTTTGTTCCGAACGCAACGCAGCACGGCTGCTGTTTTTTGCAGGATCGCCCTTGCAGCAGTTTTTATTCCGCACGGGATGGACAAATTAGTGCGATTCGAGCCTTTTGGCTGGGAGGGGCCGGAAGCGTGGGTGGAAGAATTTACGAGTCTCTTCACCGTCTCCTACATACCAGAACACTATAAGGTCCTCCTCGCGCAAATTAGCGGCTGGGTGGAGATCGTCGCGGCGCTGAGCTGTGTCTTGGGGCTCCTTGTGCGGGTGACCATGCTGCCGCTGATGATCAACATAGCGACAGCCGCAGCACTCACGACGGTGAAGAATGGGTTCTGGTTCACCCACCGCCTTGACGGCGTACCTGCGCCGGGGTTTGAGTATCATCTCGTCTTATTATTGATCTCGCTCGGTCTATTGATCGGTGGGGCTGGCTCGTATTCACTCGACCGGTTCATTGGCGGAGACGAAGACGACTACTATTACTACGACGACGAGGAAGAGGAGGACGATTACGCTCCGGGACCAGTGTAACGCCCCAGTCTTCACGGACTGAGCAAAAGCCACAAAGGAACCGTGAAAAGACATGCAAGATAGGTTACGAAGGTGGTGGTCGCCACGAAATCTGTTTCGCCTCCAAAACGCCGTACGATGATTGAAATGTTTGTGGCGGGAGGCATGGTTCCCTCAAGAAGGATAATGAATCGCACCACGGGATCGGCGATGGGAACAAGCCTGAGAAACACAAGTGCAGAAACCGGTACTATGAGCAGCTTCACGAGTGCGACTGCCGTAATGCCACGCCACTCCAGAGCTTTACTAATTTGCGTCTCAGCAAGCATGCCACCCAACACCAACATTGCCAGCGGTACCGTGGCGTTTCCTAACATTTGGAGAACATCAAGCAGGAGCTTGGGAGATTGCCAACCGGTATTTAGCCACAACATCTTTGCTCCGAGACCAGCAATGGCAGCAAAAAATGGGGGATTCAGCCCTTTCTTTGCCAAGCTCCACCATCCCGCATGTTCAGTGTGAGATCGCGTCAATAGAACAACCCCCACGGACCAAAGGATTGGGGTAAAGAATAGCACGAAGCAACCGATGACGAATTGGACCTCGATATGCTTGCTGGGTCCCAGGACAGCCAAGGCAATCGGGAGAGGCAAGTAGACGTTGTTTTGGAGCGACGCCAAGCCGCAGAGCGTCCCAATAGGCTGTGGAGGCCGCCACAAAGTAGCCAGCCCCCACATAGCGAGCATTCCTACAACAAGGAAAAGCAGCTGAGCCGAACCCACGAACCAAAGCACGGACGTTTTTGTGGGATCATATTGGACAAACATCGCATAAAACAGCGCCGCCGGCAGACACAGATCAATAAGCACCCGCGAGATCTCGGTCAGCCCATGCTGCGAGATCAGTCTGCGGCGAAAGGCAAAATAGCCCAGCGCACCCAAGAGAAACACGCCAAGAATCGCGCCTATTGTTGCCTGAAAACTCACCATGGAACGAGTCAAAGACCACGTAGACTCGCTGTTGCAAAGAACAATCTTGCGGTAGCCACATGTAGTTTTTCGTCGCAAACGTGGTCACTTTGGCATAGAAAAGCAGTTAAAAGGTACGAAGCGGAATGGATTGGGAAACTTCCCCAGACGAGAGTGCCCCTACGGATGAACGGGAGCAGACAGCCCGATTCATGGAGCAGGCTCGTACCGTTATCTTTTACCACGTCCCGTCCGACGTTCGCTCTCGCATTGAGCGGTGCTGGTTGTACCCCACGCTTCCTTACGTCACATTGTCCCGCCTCCGCGAAATTGACACCTTTCACCCCATTACTCAGCGCGGTGTAATTCTGCTTTATGCCGGGAAAGCTCCCTCGGATCGTTCGTTGCGCATCGTTCTATCAAAGCTGCGCGAGTCTTATCCAGTGACGCCGATTTGCCTGGTTTACGAGGCTTGGCGGGAGAGCTTAGCGCTGGAGCTCATGGAATGCGGCTTGATTGATGGTTTTCTCAATATCAATGAGTCGCATCTCCACGCTCACGCCTTACTCTCCAATTTGCTCCTGCGGGCCGGAACACAGCGCCAACTATTGGAGACTGTTCAAGAGCTCGAACGACAGTCTGTGCGGGATGGGCTGACGGGGCTTTATCATCATGCCTATATGCTGGAATTGCTTGAGCGCGAATTCTCCCGCGCCGTAAGAAATGGGGCTCCCCTGAGCTGCGTCATGCTTGACCTTGATCGTTTCAAGGCGATCAACGACTCGTACGGCCATCGCTATGGCGACTACGTATTACGACAAGTCTCCCAAATTCTTAAGTCCAACCTCAGGGTGAGTGATACACTTGGTCGATACGGTGGGGAGGAATTTTTGCTTCTTCTGCCTGAAACCGATGAACAGGAGGCGTTGCGCGTCGCGGAAAAACTTCGCACCACCATCGAAAGCGCAACTTTTCGGAGCGCAGGCGTTCAGTCCCTCGTCACAGCAAGTTTTGGGGTGGCTTCCAACCAGCATGCGCAGGCGTGGGAAGATCTGTTAGTCCTTGCCGACCGCATGCTTTACTATGCCAAGGAGAACGGCCGCAACTGCGTATGGGGAACAAGTGAGCACACGGGTATTTCGGAATTCGACACTTTCCGCCGCCAGCTCCGCCTGAAAACCGATTCATCCCCAGTGGTTCTCTTACTGAGCCGCGACCCGTCGGTCCAGGAAAGATTCGTGCGGGTTGCGAACAGCGAGCAATACCAACTGGTGACTTTTGAGGGCGCGAGCGAGTTCTTTGCGAACTGCGAAGCATTTGCCCCCGAGTGCGCCGTCATTGACACGGCAACGGAAGAAGTCACGGAGAGCTGGCTTACCCAATTTACAACCCGGTCACGACAAACGCAGATCCCCGTGATACTGCTCGTCACGGAGGACAAAATTCTTTCACCCTCCCCCACTCTCCAAAGTACTGAGTTTATCCTACTCCGGAACACACCCGAGCTTGTGTTTCGAAAATACCTGACCTACGTACTTGCCTTGAGAACTCTCCGAGCAGAAGTGTCTCGCCTCTCTCGAGACATTCAGATCACACAAAAGCGCATCATCCGCCACGAAAGAATGCGGACAGTCGGGGAACTCGCCATCGGCTTGACGCAACAGCTCACGAATTTACTGGCTTCGATCTCGATGCACTGTGAACAGCTGGCCTTGAAGCCCGAAAAGGCAACGACAGTTATTTCTGAGCTCACAAGTCGTGGTCTTGAGCTCATTCGACAAGTGCAGCTTCAAGTTGCTGCAGGCGCGGAAGAAGAGATTGCGACGTGGTCTCTCTCGGATCTGATTAGCCAAGCACTAAGACTGGTCCAGTCATGGGGTATCGATGACCTGCAAACGTGGGATCGTCGCTATCGTTTCCACAATAGTATCCCTGAGAGCCTGCCAGTTGTCGCAAACCGAAACAAAGTGGTTATTGAGATTGCGACCTTGATCATGCGCCAAGTAGAATCTCTGCCCCATGGTGGTATACTTCGGTTTTCGAGCGAAGAAGGTCCACAAGCGGTGAACCTTGTGATCGAGGCAATTCCTGCGGATTACAATCAACTGGATGAAAGGCCTTTAAACGGTGAAATGGGCAGTGAGAGCAAGGGGAAGAGTCTTTCACTCCCCCAGTTTGTGAAGTCGCTGGCGTTTGCGAAAGTAGCAGTGCCCGATGATGAGCCAACGCTACGTTTACGCAAAAATATGGTTGCCAGAAACGATGTCTCAACGGGCGAACCAGAGGGCCTTAAAAAGAAACGCATCTTAGTGATCGATGAAGACCCAACTTGCCGCACTTTAACAACCCAATTGTTTCGGCAGCTTGGTCATGAGGTGTGGGAAATCGAAACGATGGCGAACGATGCGGCCAAACTCCCGAAAGTTGAGTGGGACTTTGTTTTTGCGGAGGTTAACGTGCAATCGCCTGCCCAGTGGGTCTCGTTTTGCGAATTCCTTAAAAAAGCCTCCTGTCCTCGAGTCTATCTTCTTACGAGTTTTCCTGTGACCACCACCCGAGTCCTCCAGAGTGCGTCAATTGCGGGAGTGATTTCCAAACCGCTCTCCGCCCAGAAGGCGAGAGAGATCGTCGGGGAACTTCGACCAGTTCAGTAGAATTTCACACACTTTCGATTGTATTTTACGCCGCAAATTTATACTTAGGTGGCGGTGAATGGAGTGGCAGCGGGGCGAGTTTGACCGTGCAACGGAGTACCTCACCAAGAACTTAGGCCCCAAGCGGCTTCTTCACACGTTTGGAGTTGTACAAACCGCAACCAGCTTAGCAGCAAAGTACGGGGTCAGCGGTACAAAAGTGGCAATTGTTGGGCTACTCCACGATGCCGCAAAGTCCATGCCTCCAGCTGAGATGCTTCACGCTCTGGAGAGAGCTGGCCTTGCCAAACATCCGTATGTGGAAGGTCCGGCACAGCTTTTGCACGCGCCAGCCAGTGCGGCGGTTGCAAAATTGGTGTTCGGTATCGAAGATCCAGAAATTCTGGAAGCAATTGCGTGGCATCCGACGGGCAAGCCACACCCGTCACCTTTGCTGAGGCTGCTGTTAGTTGCGGACTATTGTGAACCGTCGCGAGACTTTCAAGGAGTTGAGGAGATCCGAGCGTTAGCACGGCAAAATGTTGATGCAGCGCTTTTAGAAGTGCTGAAACGGAAAGCTGCTTATGTAAAATCCTCACATCGGGATCTTCATCCCGCGACGGTGGAGACTTTGAAATCGTTGACAGCTTAGTAACGGAAAGGGGTCGGTTTGGCGAAAAAGAAAACGGATAATATCAGCGCAGAAATCAAAGCCCGACGCATTGCACAAGTTGCCGACGAGGCAAAGGCAACCGACATTGTAATTCTCGACGTTCGGGGACTTTCGAATGTTGCAGATTTTTTTGTGATCTTCACGGGCACGAGCCAAACACACCTTCGGGCTATCGGGAAACGTCTCGAAGAGCACCTCGAGCCCGAAGGGATTTGCGCTGAGCGTATTGACGGGTTTCGAGCAACGAATTGGATTGTGTTTGATTTTGGCAGCGTCATTGCCCATGCTATGTTGGAAGAAGCGCGCCAATTTTACGATTTAGAACGGTTGTGGGGCGACGCACCACGTTTGAGTTGGCAGTAAGCTACTGGTTCGCGACTTTGTAAGAAAGGTAGTTGGTGAAAAATGGTGGATTTCAAAACGGGCGATAAAGTCATTGAGCCAACGATCGGGATTTGCGAAATTCAAGGGATCCGGGTCATGACGGTTGATGGCAAAACCACCGAGTTTTACGTGTTCGTTGGCCCGAATAATGCATCCGTTCTTGTACCCAAGTATCAGCTGGAACGGAGAGGCGTTCGCCGACCGATGACGAAGGAAGAAGCTAAGAAGGTACTGGCAAGCTTGAAAGTGCCCACGTCTCCCAACCGTAGTGACCCACACATGCAATATCAGTCGTATAGAGAAACGCTCAATAGCGGCGACCCGATGAAAATCTCCAAATTGCTGCGAGACCTTTACACGCTCGATCTGTCCAATGACCTGAAAGGCAAAGAGCGTGAAATCATGGAGCAGGCCAAGCGTTTTCTCGTCGAAGAGATTGCCTACGTACGCGAAGAATCAAAAACGAAAGTCGAGGAGGCAATCGACGAAGCTCTGAAACAAATGACGAAGAAGAAGGCGCAGAAAGAGCGCGAGGCGAGAAAACAGGCTAAGAAAGCTTAACGGTGGTTTAGCAAGATCCACTCAAGTGGTGGGCGATGGGACACAAACTCCCATCGCTCATCTTTTTTGTTGTAGAACGCTGCTACCCCTTCGAATTTGGATCACTCCCGAAGGAGTCCTCTACCGTGCATTGGGCGAAAAGGGTCATTGATCAAACCATGGGCCTACGTCCCGTGGAAATCCATAAAACCGACATCGCTCTCATATGCATTTTTCTACTTGGTGTTGCAGTATATCCTGTCTTTCCCCTCCTTTTCTGGCTTCTGCCGTTTGTGGGACTACTCGTGTACGCCGTCCTCTCCATTTCGTATACTTCTCGACCCCACCGGATCTCATTACTTACGATTTCCGCCTGTACAGTGTTTTTCCAACTTTTGGTCGGGTTGGCGGTTGGAATCCACGATCCGGATCGGCAAGTAGGACTGCGGGATGATCTTAGTTATCTCCGCGAAGCTAATGCTATCGCTCAAGCATGGCGAGAAGGCTTCTTTCCGGAACTCTCCCTAAAAGGCTCTCTGCCCTACCTCGGGACCCTGCACACAGGCTACCAACGCTTTGTGGCTGGCTTGTTTTACTTGTTTGGCAACGACTATCGAGTCCCGATCTTTGCAAATTATCTCATGCTTGGATTTTTGCCGATAGCTGTGTACCGCGCTGCATTTTTGCTACTTAGCCAGTCCCAAGGTAAGATGGAACTTCAACCCCACCTATCCCGAGCTCCCCTTTTCGCATCGTGGTTCATCGCGTTGTATCCCAACCTTGGCTACTGGGCTTCCTTTCTTCTTAAAGATGCTCTCCTGACTGTGTTTGTGACGTGTTCTCTTTCCGCTGTTTTGGAGTTCGTCGGGAACCGACGCCTGGCATGGATACCCGTCGTTCTCGCGCTTGGACTCATGATCAGCATCACCCGAGCATACGCATTGTTTGGGCTATTGGCGGGATGCGCACTCTATGGGCTGGCCGTGGTTCCACGCAAATGGGTCTTTGGAACGTGCCTTGCAGCTCTTTTGGTAGTGGTTTGGATGTCCTACACAACGAAGGGAGCAGATTACCTTTCCCAACTGGTTTATAGCTTGAGTGTTCAATTGCCGGATCACCTTCGGACGATCCCCCAAGCCCTCGCCCACTTTGCTGGGGCCATTCCACGTTTACTCTTATCGCCTTACGCCTGGGTTCGCGCCTTCGGACCAAACCCGGCTTACGAACTTTATCCGGGGATGTGGATGCTGTATTTAGTGATTTACCCCTTGGGTTTGGTCGGACTGTTCAATCTGGCAAAGCATGATGTGCGAATCGCTACGATTCCATTGGGAATGCTCGTTGCAACCGGCCTCGTGCTCATCTTGGCCTATGGCGGCGACGCCCCTCGCCAACGTTTGTGCTTCGACCCCGCGTGGTTCATTTTCGCTGGAACCGTGCAATCTTTGAAAGGAAGAGAACAACGGGTGGTACTGGTGGCGTGGTACGTGCTCTTTACTCTCTATGTCCTTGTGCAGCTTGCCACGCTTCAGTACCGGTATTGAGCTATGGGCATACCAAAGACACCACAGCCGGTAAAACTGTTTTTCGGTCTGCTGGCAAATTCACCAGATCAGCTGGCCGAGGCAGCTCGACGCCTGACCTATGACTTTTCTGCTATAGAACTTTCCAGCGAGGTCATTGAGTTCGACCTTACGGACTACTATGCCGACGAAATGGGATCCAGTCTCCTGCGCCAGTGGGTGGCAACAACGGTCCCCATCCAGCCGCATGAACTAGCGCCGATCAAATTACACACAAACCGCCTCGAGGCTTTGTATAGCGTCCAAGGGAAAAGGACGGTAAATATCGACCCGGGCTATGTTTCGCTATCCAAAGTCGTGCTCGCGACGACGAAAGACTATTCTCACCGAATCTATGTGCGGGACGGGATTTACGAAGAGGTGACGTTGGTTTACCGCCGTGGCTCGGGCTTCGAGCCGTGGCCTTGGACCTATCCGGACTACCGAAGTGAGACGGCAAAGCGATTCTTTCTTGCAGTTCGCGAATCGCTTCGCGCTTTTTATCGTTCTGAAACAATTAAGCCCATTCAAGAGCAGGACTGAATGCAATGAAGTTGAAAAGATCGCAGATCTGGCTTGTGGCATTAATTTCAATTCTAATTTTGCTCGCGTCTGGACATGTGGCCGCTCAGAGCGCTGGTGCGGTGGCTCAAACCACGGCGTCGGCCGCGGCTTCGCAGGCTGTGTCCGGCTCGGCGTCGGATGCAGCGTCGTCTGTTACGTCACACAACTACGTGGCCGCCGGCGGCATTTTGGTGCTTTTTTTAGTCATTGCCTCGCTCATCGCAACGCGGAAGCTCCCAGCACTCATCGCGCTCCCACTCATGGCGTTTGGAATCGGCGTGATTGCGCGCATCCCTTTATTTGGCTCCGACGGGATTTTGGGCTCGATTTTGGAGGGCACAGTGGCACCGAAGTCCACCGGTGCCTTCTTACTGAGCAAAGCGATCGTCTACACGCTCCTCGGCGGTATGTTTGCGCGTTTTATCTCGGACGCGCAAATTGCCGAACGAATCATCAAATATGCCGCGGAATTTGGCGGAGAGAATCCATTCCTCGTCTCGCTCACCATGAGTGCCATCACCGTCCTCATCTTCACCGCAATCGGCGGGTTGCCCGCGATTATTATGCTCGGAACGGTCATGTTTCCGGTACTACTCTCGCTGGGCATCCCCGCAGCAACGGTGGGGGGCATGATGCTGTTGGCGTTCCCAATCGGGACCTCCCTTGCGCCGACTTATTGGGCTACCTCTGCCAATCAATTTAATGTCGATGAAGCGCTGGCTCAGCGGTATTTTTTGATTTGGGCAGCAATTCAGGCTGTCGTGCTTTTGGCTTTTCTCACAATTGAGCTTCTCCGGATGAAGCGCAGTCCAGTGACCAAGCGCACTGTTGCAGTATCCATCGGGGTTCTGGTGGCATTTCTCATTCCGATCATCGTGATTTGTTTTGCTGGCCAAATTGGGGAGGCGCTGCGAGGTTTTGCTGCGTCAAGGAGCGGGTCGGCTGCTATGTTTGTAGGGGCCACCGGTGAGGGATTCACTCGTCTTGCAGCGATTCGGGATGTCACGTGGCCCAAAATACTACAAATCCTTCGATGGGCAACGTGGCTACTTCTGGGTTGGGCAATCCTTCAGACCCAATACGAGTACTATAAGAGGGGGCGGGTGACAACGTATTGGAATATGCTCACGCCACTTACTCCTTTATTGTTTATTCTCTTATTAGGTTTTGGAACCGCCTACGTACCCGCCTTTCTTGCGGCACTTGCTTTTGGCTATCTGACGACGCCCCGACCGCGCGCCCTTCAAAGGCTTAGCCGAGCCATGATGGATGGCATTGGCGACGTTGCTGCCCCTGTCATCCTAATGTTGGGAATTGGAATGCTGGTTTCGGCGGCAACCCACCCGAAAGTGGACGCTATCCTGACCCCGCTCCTCGCTCATGTCATTCCAACGCGTGCAGTGAGCTATGTTGTCTTCTTCTTCTTAGCCTCACCGTTAGCCCTTTACCGTGGCCCGCTCAATGAATGGGGATTGGGGGTGGGCGTTGCGCGACTATTCTCAAATTTCATGCCTGCCGCGGCAACCATGGGAGCAATCAAATCTGTTAGTATGCTTCAGGATCCTACAACAACGCAAAATGTGTGGATCTGCGGATTCCTCAAACTGGATATCAATGCCTTACTGTTTAAGCTCTTCTTCTATAGCTTAACCCTTGTATTAGCAGGGCTTATCTTATCTGCAGTCATGTTCTTCTGAAATCGAACTTTAGGCTTTCCCCAGCCGAAGTTATTGGCGCAGAAGGCAGAAAAACTGGCCCACTCGTTCCACCTGCACGAGTGGGCCTTGCTTTACTTAGTAAGTCGTTTCTTTACTGTTGGGGAGGTACGCCTTCACCGCCAGACGATGCCTGCTCCCCTCCTTGTTGCTGTACCCCCTTCACTTTTGCCCACCGACGCAACTGTGCTTGTCTGAGTCTCTCGCGCGCTTCAGGGGACATAGTGCGTTTTTTCTTGGCGGGAGCTGATGGGCGAGCTTCCGACACAGCAGCTTTTGCAGCCAGAGCTTTTGGCTGGGCGACAGCTTGAGCAAGACCTCGAATCTGCAAACTTAACGTCCCCACCACTTGCTCTTTGTTCATTAAAACAACATCAAGGGATTCTCCAAGTTCCAGGGCAATCTTCATTGTTGTCTCCTTAAGTTAGATTTGTATCAGCTTCGCATAACCTTCTCCGTAGCAATTTAGTAGCTTTCACGGAAAGATAATCAAGAAAAAGATACCTGCGGGGTAAAGACAGTTCGTTTTTCTAATCAGTTGGAATAAGTGAGCATAACAACATTGCATGGAAACGAGCTCTGCGTGATCATAATCTTTGGGCGCCAGCCTGTGTGAATTTTGCTTGTCTTCTGGCGTTTTTCGCAATTTCTTGGATCTCGGTTGAGGTCCCACGAGATTATGCAATGGGTGAGCGCACCATGTCGGTAACGGAAATCGCCGTCCAGATCCCAAATCAGCCGGGTCAGTTAGTGCGGCTTACAACTGTCCTTGCGCAAGCGAAAGTGAACATCCGGGGTATCACGGCCTCGAGTGCGGGCAAACGCGGGTGGGTTCGGCTAGTGGTGGACACCCCTCAGAAAGCCGAAGCGGCTTTAGAGGAGCTGGGGTTGGCCCCAGAAACCGGCGCTGCCGTTGCGGTAAAGCTGATTGATGAGCCAGGTGCACTCGATCGCGCCTTGCGTGTCTTAGCAGATGCGAAGATCAATTTGGATTATATCTATACGTGCGTTGGCAAGCAGGCCCATCGAGCGATTGCCGTGCTTGGAGTCCAAACCCCGTCCAAGGTTGAGAAGCTACTCAAGGAACACGGCATCGAGGTTTTGGAGGAATAGGTTGCCACTCGGTTTTGGGATTACTCGAAGGTTCGACGTGATTCTAACGCACGCTGAAGAGTAAGTTCGTCGGCATATTCTAAAGAGGATCCAATCGAGAGTCCTACGCCCAAGCGGGTAACTTTTGCCACTTTGCCTGAGACAGCGTTCGCCACATACAGAGCTGTGGCATCGCCATCCACGGTGGGAGACAATGCAAGAATAAGCTCGCGCACAGGGGGATTCGCTCGTTCAAGGCGCTCCGTCAATTCTCGAATCCGAAGGTTTTCTGGCATGATCCCGTGTAGCGGCGAGAGCTTCCCGTGAAGGACGTGGTAGAGTCCTTTGTAGACGCCCGCTTTTTCGAAAGCGAGGACGTCGGTGGGTTCCTCTACCACACATAAGAGCGTTGCATCGCGCGTAGGATCCTCGCAAATTGCGCATCGTTGCGTCTCGGTCAAAAAAAAGCACTGTTCACAGAGCTTCACGGTACGATGAAGCTTCTGAAGCGCCTCTGCCAATGCCTGAGCATGATCAGCGGGTGCGCGCAAGAGGTGAAACGCCAATCGCTGAGCGGACTTGCGCCCGATGGTCGGCAGACGACTCAGCTCATGAATGAGGCGCTCAATAGTTTCAGGTAATAACGAAGACACAGTTTGACAATCCTTTCGTACCTCACCCCAGAGCGCTCTCGGCGGCATCTCGCTCTGGCCGTGCAATTAAAATCCGCGGCGCGCCTGGCTGAGAAGGCTTGATTTTCTTCTGAGATTTCTCTTGAACGCGCTCAGAACTTTCACCAGCCTCAACGAAAATCAACTGAAGTTGTGGAGACAGCGTAAAGATGCTCGATCGCATTGAAGCACTCGAAGAAAAAGTCCAAGCACTCATGCAAAAAGTCGAAGAAGCAAAGGCACGTGTTGCAGAGCTTCAGCGACTCAATCGCGAGCTCTATCAGATTGCTGAACAGAAAAAGGTCACAGATGAGGAAAACCGGCGTTTGCATGAACGGATCCAAGATTTGGAGAAGGAGTTGACTGCCCGCGATCAGAAAGAAGCTGAGGTGAAGGATCGTTTGAAGGTGATACTCAACCGTATCGATACGTTAGAAACCGAAATCGCAGAACTTGATCGTGGCGGCGTGCATGAATGAATCGGTAAATAATCCGGTTGCGATCGAAATTCAGATCTACGGGCAGACGTTCAAGCTGCGTGCGCCTGCCCACGAGCACGACCGGATTCGCAAGGCTGCAAAGATTGTGGACGACACGATGCGCGAGGTCAAAAGCGCGCAGACGACGATTGATAGTTGTCGCCTTGCCATCCAGTCCGCTTTCCTGATTGCATTAGATCTGCTTACATTGAAGGACGACATTCACGCGGAGGCGGGACTCACCGAAGAGGTCAAGCGCCGCGTGGACAATCTCACAAAGAAAATTGAGGAGTTCCTCTCATCACAGTAGACCCTATGCTTCCCGACCATAACGAGATTATCCGGCTGCGCTACGAAAAAGCCGAACGGATGCGCAGCGAATCATTGAACCCCTACGTAAATCGCTGGCTACCGACTCACCACGCGGAGGAAATCCGGCAGAACTCAGACGCTTTGATCGAATCGAAATGCCGCGTGCGGGTGGCTGGCCGCATCATGACGCTTCGCATGATGGGCAAGGCTGCTTTTTTTCACCTTCGCGATGAAACCGGACAAATCCAGTGTTACGTGAAGAAGGACGTGGTGCCCGAGCTTGCATTTCACGTCCTCAAGCACTACACGGATCTGGGCGACATCGTAGGAGTCGAAGGGGAGGTTTTTGTCACAAGAACCGGAGAGCTCACAGTTCTCGCGCATGACTTTCAGATCCTGACGAAGTCTGTTCGCCCTCTTCCAGAGAAATGGCATGGTCTCAAGGATCAAGAACTCCGGTATCGCCGCCGCTACGTGGATTTGATCGTGAACGAGGAAGTTCACGAGTGTTTCGTAAAGCGGAGCCAAATTGTTGCGGCGATGCGTAACTACCTGATGGGGCGGGGTTACCTTGAGGTCGAAACCCCCATGATGCAGCCAATTTACGGCGGGGCCAATGCTCGACCTTTCAAGACACATCACAATGCTTTGGACATCGATCTATACTTACGCATCGCCCCCGAGCTTTACCTGAAGCGGTTGATGGTGGGCGGGTTCGAGAGGATCTTTGAGCTGAATCGAAATTTCCGGAACGAAGGCATTTCGACGCGGCACAATCCTGAGTTCACAATGCTCGAACTCTATACCGCGTACTGGGATTACCGCGATACCATGCAGCTAACGGAGGAGACAATCCGCGAGGTCGCGAAGCAGGTATTTGGCACCACGCGCTTCGTTTTTGGCGAGCATGAATTTGACCTTGGGCCGCCATTTCCTCGGATCACCTATTTGGATGCCATCCGAACCTATGTGGACGGAGCAGGGGACTTAGAGCTCTCGTGGGCGGATCCACCTGAGGTGACGCTTCAGAAAATTCGGCCCTTCTTCATGCCTGAAGTAAGTGGGTCCACTCCCCAGTTGATCGTGGAAATGTTTGAGCACTTAGTGGAACCCAAGTTGATTGCGCCTGTATTCATCACGGAGTTTCCGAAAGCCACGAGCCCGTTGGCAAAAGCCAAACCCACTGATCCAAACGTTGCCGAGAGGTTTGAGCTCTTCATTTGCGGCATGGAAGTCGCGAATGGGTACTCGGAGCTGAACGACCCCAAAGAGCAATACGAGCGTTTCCGGGAACAGATGCTTGCCCGTGAGCGCGGAGACGAAGAAGCTCACCGGATGGACGAGGATTACATTCGGGCTCTGGAGCATGGCATGCCTCCGGCAAGCGGTTTGGGAATTGGCATTGACCGGCTCGTGATGTTGTTGACAAATTCTCCTTCGATTCGCGACGTTATTCTGTTTCCACTCATGAAGCCAGAGTAGCTAAGTAGTAGCGCATAGGATGATTACGCGGAGCGAGTAAGGGAAATGGCTGATCTGCGTTCGGAAGAATTGAGCCTAATTGTGGAAGAAGTGGTGCGCCGAGTCACCGCTATACTGAATGCGCCCGCAAGCACCACTCCAAGTGTCCAAGCCGTCGTCTCGCAACCACACGACGCTCAAACGTGCGAGTGCCCGGACTGCACAGAGGCACGCACGCGCATGAGCAAAGAGATGCTGGAGCAAGGCGCAAGCCGGGTGGTGTGCACGAGCGTGAAAGGTCTGCAGTGCGAAAATCTGGCGCAGTTCATCGACCATACGCTCCTGAAACCGAACGCAACCGAGAAGGAAATTGAGAAACTCTGCCACGAGGCGATTCAGTACAAGTTCGCGTCGGTATGCGTGAATACTTCGTATGTCGAACTGTGTGCGCGCCTGTTATCGGGGACAGGGGTTCGCGTTTGTGCAGTTGTGGGATTTCCGCTCGGCGCCATGAGCACCGACGCTAAAGCATTTGAAACTCGGGACGCCATTGGCCATGGAGCGGATGAAATCGACATGGTGATCAATGTCGGCAAGCTTCAGTCTGGCAATTATGCGTACGTGTACGACGACATCCGGGCGGTAGTGAAAGCAGCGGCAGGCCATGTGGTCAAAGTGATTCTTGAGACTGGGCTGCTCAACAATGATCAGAAAATCGCTGCATGCGTTCTGGCAAAGGCGGCGGGGGCTGATTTTGTAAAGACATCCACCGGATTTGGGCATGGAGGAGCCACAGCAGAAGACGTGGCACTGATGCGCCGGATCGTCGGCGAAGACATGGGCGTCAAAGCTTCGGGTGGAATCCGCGATTGCTCCACAGCTCAAGAAATGATCCAAAGCGGCGCTTCGCGCATTGGCGCAAGTGCCAGCGTGGCGATCGTGAAGGGAAGCAAAGATAGTCGCTCTGGTTATTAATTCCTCAACAACCGGCGTTCTTCGCGACAGCGCTACCCGACACCTGGCCTTTATTTGTAGTTCACTCGTTAGATGAGCCCACCACGTACTGACAAGCTTTGGTCTTTCGCCGTCAGCCGAAAGGCGGTCTCAAGCCGTCTCCGCGTAGAGTGCCTCTATTTCTTTTGGTGTAAGGGGACGCACTTTGCCTGGCTGTAGATCACCCAATTTGATTGGGCCTTCGCGCACGCGTATCAAGCGCACGACACGGTAGCCTAGCCCTTCGCACATGCGACGAATGTGACGTTTCTTTCCTTCGGTGAGAACAATGCGCAGCAACGTGGTCTCGCGCGCCCTTTTAAGGATCTTCGCTTGGGCTGCTTTGTAGGTTATGCCGTCTTTCTCAACCCCTAAGCACATGCGCTCGCAGGAGGCCGGAGTGACCTCTCCACGCACCTCGACTCTATATTCCTTTTCAACACCATGCCTAGGGTGCATGAGCCGATGGGCAAGCTCGCCGTCATTGGTAAGAAGCAAAAGCCCCTCAGAATCCTTATCCAGTCGGCCTACTGGGAACACCTTGGTCGGCAACGAGCGAAGCAAGTCATAAATCGTTTGGCGACCGAGTTCGTCACGGGCAGTTGTGACGTAGCCGCGAGGCTTGTGGAAAGCGTAGTAGACCTTTTTTGGCGGCAAAGCGACCCGCTGCCCACCCACCACCACGTGATCCCGCCCCGGAATGACCTTCGAGCCTAAGGTCGTCACGACCTGTCCATTCACTTGAACTCGCCCCTCTGCGATGAGCGACTCGCAACGGCGTCGCGAACCAAATCCGCACTGGGCAAGATATTTTTGCAGGCGAATCGCCTGCGAGTCTGGTGATGGAATTTTGTCGTCGGAGGTCATGGTTTTTTCTTCAATTCGGGGTTTCTTGGTATTCCGATACAAGAGAAATGGTCGCAAAGAAACTTTCATCAGAACTCGAATTGTTCTTGAACGAGGTCTGCCGAGAGGTGGACCACGTGCTGCGCCACCTAATTCGTCCCAACGAAGATCCCATTCCCAACCTCGATGATGCGTTGGCATACGCACTTGGCCTCGACGAAGAGGCTGTGAATCAGGGGAAACGTATTCGGCCTCTGCTCTGTCTGCTCGTTACCCACTGTCTCGGCGGGAACTTGCATCACGCAATGCCATTTGCGGCTGCAATTGAATTGATGCACAATTTCTGCCTTGTGCACGATGATATTGAGGACGGCGACGAGTTTCGCAGAGGTCGCCTCTCCGTGTGGCGCAAATATGGAATCCCCCACGCCATCAATATCGGCGACTACCTCTTCACGAAGATCTTCGCGGCATTGCTGCTGGGATACGGGAAGATGCCCACGGAAAAAGTCGTGCGTTTCTTCACGCTCATGGCAGCCACCCTCGACCACACGCACCGCGGTCAAGCCCTCGACATGAACGCGCGGAGCGGCAAAATCACCATTCAGCAATATATGCGCATTGTGAAGGAGAAGACCGGTTACTATTTAGCTGCACCTCTAATTGCTGGGGCCATTGTGGCAGATGCGTCCCAAGAGATCGAAGAAGCGTTGAGCCGATATGGTCTATTCATCGGCCCAATGTTCCAAATCCGTGATGACTTGATTGATTTAACCGTGGGCAAAGGCCGCGACGTGATTGGCTCGGACATCCGCGAAGGTAAACGTAGCTTCCTTGTGGCATACACGTTCGAACACGCTTCATCAGCAGACCAACAAGCCCTCTTACAGATCCTTGATCGGCCTCGCGAAGCGACCACGGACGAGGATGTTCAGCAAGCATTGCAGATTTTTGCAAAATGCGGGGCTTTGAAAGAGGCAGAGCGAATTTGTCTGGAACTTAAGGATAATGCTCTTGCGTGCCTGAAGGAGCTCCCCGAGCGACTCCGCGCCAGTTTGGAAGAAATCACCGAATACCTCGCAGGACGGGAAAAATGAGTGGTGTTCCATCAGAAGCCTATCGGATTCCGCGGCACATCGGAATCTTCGGTGGTAGTTTTGACCCTCCGCATGTCTCCCACGTGCTGGCTGTTCATTACGCACTTCTTGTTTGGCCTTTAGATCATGTGTTTGTCATTCCAACGTACCAACATCCTTTCGGCAAGGCGATGGCTGACTTTAAGCACCGCGTGAAAATGGCAAAGATCGCCTTCGAGCATCTTGGAGATAAAGTGTGGGTTCTGCCAATCGAGGGCGAGCATGAAGGACCCAGCTACACAATCGATACCATCCGACAACTTAAGGCCCAATATCCGGAAAGCCAGTTTTCCCTGATTGTGGGTAGCGACATTTTAGATGAACTGGACGAATGGAAAGATCACGACGCCCTTCGAAGAGAAATTGAGTTTTTAGTGATCCCGCGCGTTGGGGTAAAAGTAGAATCTAACGGCACGACTCCCGAAGGAGTCTTACCCGCCGTCAGCAGTAGTGCGGTCCGGGCTGCATTGGCGCAAAAACAAGATGTTTCGAAGTGGGTCCCTCGCCGAGTTCTGCAATACATTTCTGAGTACGAGTTGTACTCCTCCTAAGAATGGAGCAATTTCTTGAATCGGTTTTGGCCCATCTTGCCTCGCTTGGGGCATGGGCATATTTTTTTCTGTTCCTTCTGACCTATCTTGAGACGCTCTTAGTTATCGGGCACTTTCTCCCGGGCTCGCTGGTACTTGCCTTTGCAGGGTTTCTTTGTTATCTTCAGGTGTTCGACTTCGTGGAGATGTTTGCGCTCGTTTTCACTGCGCACTTTCTTGGCGAGTACACAAACTACCTGATTGGGAGACATAAAGGCCGCGGCCTTTTCAGTGAGGACGCGCGGATTTTAAAGAAGTCCTTCCTCGAGAAGGTGGAACGCCAGTTTGCGCGGCGTGGGGGCATCTTTTTTGTTCCAGCACAGTTTTCAGGCGTCTTACGCCCCATCGCTTCCTTTCTTGCGGGCGCTACGCATTATCCTGTGGGACGCTTCCTGGGGTGGATGGTCTTTGCATGTCTCCTGTGGACAATCGTGCACCTTGGCGCCGGTTTTCTCCTTGGAGCAAGCTGGCAGGAGGCAGCGAATTACTTAGGCGGTTTCTCACTTTTGGTGTTTACCGGTTTCGTCAGTGCTCTCCTCACCGGCTGGTTGGTCCAGACACTCTGGCGATTCCGCGGAACTTTCGCTTCTTGGCTTGCCCGCGTGGGAACGCGAATTGTCGAGAGCCCATCCTACGCGCGATTAGCACAACGTCATCCCGGACTTTTCCGCTATGTGGAAAAGCGGATGTGTCTCAGTGGCAAATGGGGACTCCAAGCTACGGTTGGTTGGGCTTTGTCCATTGCTCTGCTTGCAGGATTCGCACTTTTGGCGCATGCGATTCATCACTCAAGTTCGCTACGTCATTTTGACCAAGCGTCCGTTGCTTTGTTGGAGCAACTGCGCCGACCAGCTACTCTGCAACTTAATCTGTTTATTACTGGGTTAGGCTCTGGCAGGCTCCTCTTACTTGTGGCACTTTTAGGTGCTATTGGGGCATGGCTTCGGCGACAGCGTAGCAGTGCGTTCTTATTGGCGGCGTCCGTCACCTTCGCACTGGGTACAAGCGAATTTTTCAAGATCCTCGTAGCTCGTTTCCGCCCAGAAGGAACTCTCATTGAGGTAGGCACAGCGTTCAGTTTCCCCAGTAGCCACGTCGCTGGGGCAACAGCCTTTTTTTGTGCAGCTACCACGTGGGCATGGCGGTATCGTGGCTCGCCCCTCCTGAAGCTTGTTTTGGCCTTTGTGGGTTTTGGGACTATTCCACTCATTGCGTTTACTCGGGTTTATCTCGCCGTCCATTATCCAAGCGATCTTTTGGCTGGGGCATGCCTTGGACTGGGAGCATTCGTGGTTGCTTGGACGTTGTCGCAGAACCTATTTACGCCGGAAGATACGGATCGCCGGGCAGATTGGTTGGTCGCGGGTCTATACGGGTTGCTTGTCGTCGGCGGGATGTACACTACCCCCTCTCTGGCGAAGGTCCCCCCAGACACTTTTGACCGCAAGCCCAAGCAAGAATTTTTAACACTTGAGTCACTTCTTCCTCATCTTCCTAGAGAGGCTCGACGAATTACTGGGGAACCCAGCATCCCCATCAATATCCTTCTTCTTGGCTCTCCGACGGAAATCCTCGACGATCTGCAAGACTCCGGATGGCGTGAAGTCGCGCCGAACGCGTTTTTTACTCGCGAAGCCACGCGTCCCATTTTGCCATGCTTCGTGTTTATGCGTCCGGCGGATCACACTCTGAGCCGCGAGACTACATCATCGCGCGAGGTACTGCGCCTTTGGAAATCGGATTTTCGGCTTGGCGAGTGTGCGGTGTGGGTGGGGGCGGTGATCCATGAAACTGTTCGCAAACAGGTCCTTGTTTTGCGGATTTATCGAGTCTCCCCCGACTTAGACCTTGCAACCGAAACTTGGTGCAGCTCATTGCGACGTGTGAGGTGTGAGTCCCTTCCCGGCTTCCGGCCCCGCGCCCTTTACCACGGTTCACATCCGTATTTCACTCATGGCTCGATTGCGCTGATCCGTGCGGGCTGTCCTCCAAGTGGCATACGTTATCGGACGAATTCAGAAGGGCATAAATAGTAGAAAACACAGCGGCTTTACGAAGGGGAAGATTTTGCCCAAGGACCGAAAACGTGGATTTTAGGTTTAGTCCCGAACTACTGTTATATATTCCGGTGTTCCTGTTCTCCCTGACCGTGCATGAATTTGCGCATGCGTTGACTGCCAGAGCAGCAGGCGATATGACCGCAGCTTATCGAGGGAGATTGACGCTGAATCCTATCGCTCACATTGACCCCATTGGCACAGTAGTTCTCCCCTTATTGGCGCTGTTTTCAGGTGTACCCATGATCGGCTGGGCAAAACCCGTGCCCGTGAACGAGCTTCATTTTCGACGTCCCATATGGACCGTATGGGTCGCTTTGTCCGGCCCCCTCTCGAACTTTTTTCTCGCGATTCTTTTTGCTGGCGTCCTAAAGCTTGCGGTCCATGCAAACTTGCTCAGTAGCCTGCCTGAGAGTTTCCTATCCATTCTTGTGACTCTGGTGCAGACATTTATTGTCCTCAACGTTGTGCTGGGTATGTTCAATCTTCTCCCCATCCCACCTCTGGATGGTAGCCATATTGTCTATCATTTTCTGATTCGGGGAAATGAGCGACTTTGGGGCCTCTGGATGTTCTTGCATCAATACGGCTTTCTGATTCTGTGGGTAGCAATCCTTGTTCCGCCCGTGCGCGCCCTGCTGGCCTCGGCCTATATGGTGCCAATCCAATTCTTGCTGTCGTGGGTGCAGATGTAGGGGTATGGCTTATACGATCAAACTACCAGTTTTTGAGGGGCCCTTCGATCTGTTGCTTCATCTCGTGAAGATTAACGAGATGGATATCTATGACATTCCTATCGCGGAAATCACGCGCCAGTACTTAGACTATCTCCACGTCATGCAAGAGCTGGATCTTGAGGTTGCGGGTGAGTTTTTGGTCATGGCCGCGACTCTGATTCACCTGAAGGCGCGCACTCTTCTGCCCGCTCCTCCTGAACCGGAAGAGCAGGAGGAAGAACTGGGAGCTATCATGAGTGCGCGCGAACTCATGCGCCAACTGGTAGAGTACCGAAAGTATAAGGAAGCCGCTGCCGCTCTGCGCGAACGAGAAGAAGCTGCCGCGCGAGTTTTGTATCGAATCGCCTCCGTAGAGGTTGTGCCGGAACGAACGAAAGAACTCTCCTTAGACGTCTCGCTTCTTTACCGTGCATTCGCTCGCGTCTTGCGCTATGTGGATGTGCAGCCCTATCGC
Source organism: Candidatus Sumerlaea chitinivorans (assembly GCA_003290465.1). Classification (GTDB taxonomy): domain Bacteria; phylum Sumerlaeota; class Sumerlaeia; order Sumerlaeales; family Sumerlaeaceae; genus Sumerlaea; species Sumerlaea chitinivorans. The sequence goes on along the minus strand of CP030759.1, from coordinate 666,648 downwards.
CCAGATTTGGTCGAGCAGTTCACCGTCGAAGAGAAAATTCAATACATTGAGGACTTGCTGAGACGAGAGTCAGAAATTGATCTCACAAAGTTGTTCGGAAGATGTCTGAACAAACTGGAAATTATCACCACATTTATGGCGGTGTTGGAGCTTACGCGATTGCGCCGCATTCGCATCGTGCAAGAAAACCCTTTTGACACGATTCGAATCCTTCGGGGACCTGAGCAAATTGAATATGAGTTTTCCGAGCCGCGACATGACGACAACGCCGAATCCTGAGGATACAACCACGCAAGAGAATACGCTGCATCCAGCGCAGGGCGAAGACACTGAAAGTAGTGCGACTGCTCCTCCGCTAAGCCAAGACAACGCTGAGCCGACCAGGGAGATCATTGTCGAGTCCTCCTCTTCGCCAGCACTTAACCACAACACGAACGGGACTTCGACACCTTCGCCACTCCCTTCGGAACAGAAAAATGTGCTCCCTGCAGAAGCAGAGAGCAGTCCAACGGCCGAAGCTGTCTCGCAGCTGGAGAGAGCGAATTCTCGCGAGGACGACGAGCTCGCAAGAATTGCTGCTGAGGACGACGGCACGATCGCGTTGCTTCACGAACTCGAATTTGTTGCGCCGCCAGCAAAAGGGTCAGGGAATGAGAACAAAACCGAGGGACCTGACCTGAGAATTCAGACGGTGCGAGAAGCACGGAATATCCTCGAGGCATTGCTCTTTGCCACCACCGAACCCCTCAGTATCCCCCGCATTTCACGCCTGATGAATAATCTTCATCCACGTTGCGTCCGCGCGCTTCTGCTGGAGCTACAATTAGAATACGAGCAGCGCGGGGGGGCACTGCAAATCGTCGAAGTGGCAGGAGGGTTTCAATTCGCCACCAGACCCCAGTTTGCAGACTGGATTTTCCGCATGCAGCGGAACCGCAGGCGCAATTCCCTCTCGCCCGCAACACTCGAAACCCTTGCGATTATTGCCTATAAGCAGCCCGTAACACGCGCCGAGATCGAAGCGATTCGTGGGGTAGATTCGAGTGCCCCGATCCACACGCTTCTTGAGCTTGGGCTCATCGAGGTAAGCGGCCGGCGAGAGGTTATCGGTCGCCCTCAGTTATATGCGACGACGAATCTATTCCTGAAAACTTTCGGTTTAAGGAGTTTGGGCGATTTGCCGTCCATTCAGGAACTTAAGCGCATGTACGAGCAAGAGGACAGCCCCAAGAGGCGAATCGAACCAGAACAGAGCACTCGAAAAGTAGGCCCCAGCGACAACACATCGAGCCCCGAGGGGAATTTGACCCCGACGTCATCTCATTCGGCGAGCCAGACCCCCTCTGGAGATGAGCTTTCTAATGATTTGGAGCACTCCAAACCTGCAGAGCGTGTCGAAACATCCCCCGAAAACTCGGACGTGAGTGACAGGAAGAGGGCTGCGGACAACGGCGCCTCGGAAGCCTAAGACTCCTGAGCCGATGAGGCATGACTCAGCCGTGCCCATTCTTCCGCAAAGACGCGTGCAGCTTGCGGATCAAAAAGTACCAGCTCGACGAGTTCGAGGTTTTTTGCCTTCAAGCGGAATTCGTAGATCTCGCGCAGCATTGCCTCGGCACATGTCCGTAGCGCCAGGCCGGCCACTCCAGTCCCAAGCGCTGGAAATGCGATGCTGCGGCAACCCAGCTCTTCGGCTTTTTGGAGAGCATTGCGCGTACACGCCGCCACGATTTCAGCGGAGGTCTGCGCGTCACGAAGAGTCATGGTGGCGGCATGAAAGATGTATCGCTGGGGCAATCGCCCCGCGCCTGTCACAGCTACTTCGCCCACGTGAATCGGCCCGTGCGCGCTGCACTCTTGCTGGATGGATTCGCCGCCTGCACGCCGAATCGCACCGGCCACTCCCCCACCTAAGATCAGATCTGTGTTCGCTGCATTGACGATGACTTCTGCAGAAGTTTCCACAATGTTTCCTTGGCGAATTACCACTCTCACGGCTCGTCCTCCAGTTTTCATTTCAATGACGTTTATATACCGTCACCGCAGCTCCCAGAAAAGCATATTCCCCCGCATGACTGAGGGCGTGCTCCATGCTTGACTGCACCCACCCACGAAATGCCCGTTATGACTACGTTTATAAAAAGCGAAGACATCCATGCGCATACTCATTACCAACAGTGCCCGAAAGTACATTGGGGAAGCCGCTCACTGCGTCGATCTTGCTCGTGAACTCAGACGAGCAGGGCATGACGCTTTACTTGTGGTCCGAAAAGGCTACGAGTTGGAATCACGAGCACAACAAGCGGAGTTGCCAGCAGTAGCGCTCAATTATTCTGGTAGCTTCCAGCTGACGTCCGATTCAAAAGACCTTTTTGCGTTCCATCGCTTAATTCGAGAGTGGAGGCCTGACGTCATTCACTGCCATCGCGGTAAGGATCACTGGCTCGCGGCAGTTCATCGCGTGCTCTTTCAGTCCAAAATACCCATCGTGCGAACACGGCATGTCGTCGTCCCGATGCAACGACATATCCTGAATCGCTGGCTCTTGCGAAAGGCAACAAGCCAAGTGATCGCGGTCTCCCAACAAGCGGCGGCGAGTTTGGCAGACATGGCAAATAAGGTACACGTGATCTATTCTGCCGTGGATACGGATCGCTTTCACCCCTCGCAGCGCGACGAGGGACTGCGAAAAGAACTGGGAGCCACGGACGCCACCATGCCGCTCATTGGTTTAGTGGCGCGCCTTCAGAACGTGAAGGGCCAACACATCTTTATTTCTGCGGCTGCCGCAGTGGCGAAAGCTGTTCCCTTGGCGCGCTTCGTGCTGGCGGGACGAGGTTCTCAAGGCAAATTCGATTACCTCGAAGGACTAATCCGCGAGTACGGCATTGAGGGTCGAACGGTATTGCTTGGCTGGGTGCCTCAAGTGGAACGTCTGTTGGCCTCACTCGACATTTCAGTGATTGCTTCCTTGGGAAGCGAAGGATCAAGTCGGATTGCCTACGAGAGCATGGCGAGCGGCGTACCTCTTGTCGCAACCCAAGTGGGCTGTCTACCAGAGATCATTGAAGACGGCGTCAACGGCTTGTTGGTTCCGCCGGGCGATCCGGAGGCATTGGCGCGGGCGATTCTCCGATTGCTGAATGAACCCGCAACCGCCCACATGCTTGCCTCCACGGCCCGAGAACGCGTTCTTAAGCACCACACCTATGAGCGATGGATCGAGGAGATCTTGACCATCTATGATGCTGCAATCCATGATGCGCAAGGCAGACAATGATCCAACGACCTCGCGTCCTGCACATCTATAAGGACTATTTCCCTCCCGTCCGAGGAGGCATTGAGAACACCATCAACCTGATGGCCCGAGGGACGCGGGATGAATTTGAAACCTCTGTGCTGGTTTGTCGGGGGCCCGCAAAGGCGGGCACAGAAGTTCTGGATGGTGTCCGAGTGCGGCGAGTTCCGGAGTGGTGCCGGGTTTGGAGTGCGCCCTTGAGTCCTGCATTCGTACGTGCCTTGCGTGAGGAAGCGCAACGAGCGGATCTTTTGCATTTCCACCATCCCAATCCTACCGGTGACCTTGCGTACCTCCTTGGGGGGATTCAGACCCCGTTCGTCATGACTTACCACAGCGATGTCGTGCGCCAGCGCGCTGCGATGATTTTCTTTGCGCACGTTCAGCGACGGATGATGGATCGGGCGCGCCGCATCATGCCTACTTCGCCGAATTACGTGGAGAGCTCTCCGTGGCTTCGGAAATACCGGGAAAAACTCCGCATTGTTCCGCTTGGGATCGAGCTCGATCGCTTCCAAAAATCCCCCACTGTGGAAAAGAAAGTCTTAGAGATTCGGCAGCAGTGGGGCGAGCAGTTGATTCTTTTTGTAGGGCGGTTGCGCTATTACAAAGGGCTGCATTTTCTTATCGAAGCAATGCGGAGTGTGCCATCAGGGAAGCTTCTCATCATTGGGACAGGCCCCGAAGAATCGAAGCTAAAGCGAATGGTTCGCGATTGGGATCTCGCCGAACGCTGTGTCTTTCTGGGGGAGCTGGACGACCAAGATGTGGTGGCTTATCTTCATGCCTCCCGAGTTTTTTGTCTGCCCTCACACCTGCGAAGCGAAGCCTTCGGTATTTGTCAGATTGAAGCCATGGCCTGTGGCCTCCCGGTTGTCAGCACTGCCCTCGCGACCGGGGTGCCGTATGTAAATCGGCATGGCGAAACGGGCCTCGTGGTCGAGCCGGGCAATCCCACCGCACTTGCTGAAGCATTGAACCGATTGCTGTCTGACCCGGCCCTACGCGAGCGATTTTCGCGTGCCGCCTCGGAACAAGCACAGCAGGAGTTTAGCGCCGAGAGGATGTGCGCCCGCTTAAAGGCGGTGTATTGGGAAGTCTTGCAGGAGAGCGGATCCGGATTCAGGAACGAATAGGAGCCGTTCATTCTGTTACGCATAGGAAAACAGATGGGAGAACCGCAACGATGGGTATTTTCGATCCAATTCGCAAGCAGCAGGAGCAGGCCTCGAGCTCGGACGCATCTCCTCAGGAGCAAAGTACTGGCAGTCCAGTGGATACAGCCATCTTCGCGAAGGTCGAACCGTTGATTGCGCAAATCCGTCCGTACATTCAAGCAGACGGTGGCGACATCGAGCTCGTGCGGGTGGAAAATCGTGTGGTCTACGTACGGCTTCAGGGAGCCTGCGTTGGATGCCCAAGCTCAATTTACACCTTAAAGATGGGTGTCGAAGCACGCATTGTCGAAATGGTTCCAGAGGTCGTTTCGGTAGAAATGATCTGAGGCCTTTGAAATGACTCTCGGCTTTGCTTCAAAGAAAACGGGCGAGCAGGCTTCGACATAGTCCATGCTCGCCCGTAGTTTCTAAGCATCCACAGAAATTGTTAGGGGTTTTGCACGGTTGCGGCCTGCACTGAAACTTCTTGTGCTGTCTTTACTGCGTCCTTGGGGGGATTCAGGAATCCATGGATTGCGCTCACGCCTACCACAAAAAGCAGGATGCCTAAACCTGTCATGGCATAAGCAAAATACCGTTGCGAGGTCCGACCGACGGTAATCCCCCACGTCATGCAAAATGTGCACAGACCATTCGCCAAATGGAAAGCTGTGCACGCAATGCCCACCACGTACCACCAGTAAATCAACGGATTCTGGAACTCATGATGGAGGTGGTTGTAAAAGTCGAGCTTCCCCGTGGCGGGGTTGATCGCTCGATAATCCATAAACCGCAACGAAATGACATGGTAAAGGATGAACACGAAGAGAACGATGGCAGTGACTCGCTGAAATAAGTAGGCCCAGTTTCTGGGGTACTTATAACGGAGGGGATTTGGCTTTCCCGTGTAGACGACCCAGAGACCGTAGATCATGTGGAAAAGAAAAGGAGCAAATAGCAATCCCCACTCAATCGCGTGCAAATACGGCAGTCCTCTTAACGTTGCCACCGTTGCATTGAATGCTTCTGGTCCCTTCGTCGAATATGAATTTGCAAAGAAGTGGAAGAAAATAAAAAATGTGAGGGGAATAACCCCCGTCAGAGAATGCAGTCGGCGTAAAACAAACTCGCTGTAAGTCACTTTTGCGTCACTCATAATGTTAGTAAATACTTAGATTCTCGAGCATCTCATCAAGCGAAAACACATTAGCACTTTGTTGGATCTTACCCATCCGTCGAGAGTATCACGATTCGTGGGCCATGCACCGCTGGAAGACTTCTCTGACCTCATGCATCCTCTCAGTGAGCTCCCTCACAAGTTCCTCGGCATTCTCTTTTCCGCATTGGATCGCAACGTTGCGCTGTTTCGTGGGGTCTTTCGGCAGGGTCGTTCCCCGCTCTCCACACGCGAGACGCACAGCTGTTTCTACATGACGATAATAGGAGTAGGTGGCGCGTAGGATTTCCCAATCGTTTCTATCGCAAGGTGGCTGAGCCGCTGCTGCCTCCAGAACTTCAAAGTAGGACTGACCTGAATGCAGCGACCACGTGAGCCGCCCCACCAGCATGTAGTATTGGATGAGGAACTCAATATCCACAAGCCCTCCTGCTGAGCGCTTGAACTCAAGCCCAGCTGACTCGTCAGCGGAAATGCTTTGTTCCAAACGCCTGCGCATCGCCAGCGTTTCCTCAAGAATCACGGAGTGCTCGAAACGGCGGGCAACCTCCCGTTGTGCCGTAGCAAGCACCTCACGCGTTATCTCAACATTGCCAGCAATGTGACGAGCACGTGTGAGTGCCAGGAATTCCCACACCTCAGCAGTCTGTTCGAGGTAGGTCTTGTATAGAGAGAACGGCGTCACTACCGGAGCGTTCTTACCGTGTGGGCGTAAACGAACATCCAGCGAGAAGACTCGCCCTTCCGCAAGTGGTTCACTCAACACAAACGCTATGTGGTCAGCGAACTGGATCGCTCGCTGCAAGCTGTTCAAATAGATTTGCCCGGCTGCGTTCGTCTCATCAAAGACGTACACCACGTCCAAGTCGCTGCCAAAATTGATTTCGCGTCCACCGTACTTTCCAAGAGCAAACACTGCGAATGAGGTAGCTGCTTCAGACTGAAGTTTCTCCAATTCGGTTGGTTCGACTTCGTGAGGTGCACATCCTGCGATTCGGGCAAGCATGCGGCGCGCTGCCAGATCAAACGCGAACCCAAGGCTGGCGTCTGCAATTTCACTCAGCTCTCGCAATGTGGCGCTAAGGGAGCATAAGTTCAAAATACGCCTCAAAGCTGCCAGTAGCAGTTCAAACTTAACCGCTCGCCGGAGAAGGATTAGCTGCCGGTCAAGCGATCGCGCTCCACGCAAAGCTTGCTCGACTCGGTCGCGGACACTATCGATATTGATATTGTCGTAAAGTACTCGACTTGTTAACAAAGTATCAAAGTATTCCGGATGGCTAATCAGATATTCCGAAAAGCAGTCCGAAGTACCAAACAAAAGCACGAGTAATTTCAATATGTCCGTATGTTGGGCGATCAGTTCATAGTAGTAGGTGATGCCTTTAATCGAGAGCATGAACGAGTGAAGATTGCGGATTACGGCCGGCGGATCGGGCATTCTCATTGTGAGCCGAAGCAGCGAGGGTACCATCTGCTCGAAATACCGCTGACCTTCGGCGCTGACAAAAACTTCTCTCGTCCCATAGCATAAGTCCCGGATGAGACGGAGGCACTCCTTGTTCCCAAGATGATAGCGGGCTAAAACGTCTATTGCAGCGGACTCATCTGCATCTTGATCGAGAATCACAAGCACATCGCTAAGTTCCCTGCTGGCCTCAGTGACATCTTGCTGGAAAAACCGCACAAAACGCTCGTGGACGCCGTTTGTAACGGACGATAGCTTAGCCTCGAATTCCTCCGGGGATGCAAAGTGGCAACGGGCAGCCAGAATCGCACGTTGGTTGGGTTGAGCAGGCAACGTGTGCGTTTGATGCTCTGCGGCCATCTGTAAACGGTGTTCAACGAGCCGCAGGAAGCTGTACGCATCTAAGTAGAATTCCGCTTCGTCAGCGGTGAGGAGATTCACCTCGCGAAGTCGTTCGATCGCGACGAAGATATTGCGCACCCGCAGCGCACGATGTGTCCGCCCGTAGACGATCTGCATGGCGGCAATCACAAACTCAATTTCGCGTATTCCGCCATAGCCCCGCTTGACCTCCCGATGGTATAGATCGCTCAGGTGGACCTCCCGGTCGATCATCAACTTCAGTTTCTCAATTTCTCGGATGATTTGTTCGGGTTCCGTGGCATCGAAAACGAACTCTTGGGTGAACCGATAAATCCTCTCAGCCAGTTGCGCGGGCCCACACATCACACGGGCCTTCAGGTAGGCGAGCTTCTCCCAGTCACGCGCTTGTTGCCCAAGATAGTTTGCGAAGGACTCAAGGGAACGCGCAAGGGGGCCTGCTTTGCCTTCAGGACGAAGGCGCATATCGACGCGGAACAGATTCCCATGCTCTCCGGGCTCGGACAAAAAGCGAACTATCGCCTCCCCCATTTTGTTAAAAAACTGATGATTGGATGTCGGTTGGACTCGCCGGCCATCTGGCAGAAGGCCACTCGTCTCCCCTTCGGCTTCATATATGAAAATCAGGTCAATGTCCGACGAGAAATTCAGTTCGCGCCCACCGAGCTTGCCCATGCCGATGACACACATGCCGGCGGTATGCCGAGGCTGAAGTTCAGATTCCGCCTGTGGCTCGCCGTAGCGATTCACCATTTCTCGCCACGCTACGTCCGCAGCTGCCGTTATGCAGGCCTGTGCCAAGTCGGAAATCTCATGTGTGATGATTTCAATGCTTGCATGACGCAGAAGGTCGCGCGCCCCAATCCTTAATATTTCACGGCGGCGCCAACGGGCCAGCATGTTGCGCGCTGTGGAGCTGTCTTCTTCAGCCTGCACAATGCCGAGTGCTTCTTCTCGGTATTCGGCAGTTCCCTTAGGAGCTTCTAAACGAGAAGGGGCGCAGAGCCAATCGAAAAACTCAGGATAGCGTATCAGCACATCCGAAAGAAATTGAGAGTAACCAAACAGGACGCTCACACAGCGGAGCGCCTGGGCATCTCTTGCCAAGCGCTCGTAACACTCCCGCGGCGCTTCCAGACTTTCAAAGAATCGCTCAAAATTGGTAAGCGCTGCGATAGGCTCTGGGGTTTCGAGACACGCTTCGATGATGCCCTGAAGCCCCTCGGCATAAGCGCTACTTTCAAGACGCAAAAGCGCGGCAAGCGCGCCAACCCTCTTTTCGAGCGACTCCTCGGTGTAGACATCCCTCACCGCCGGCCTTTTTCTGATCAGGTTGGCGACAAGACGCTGCGCCAGTGCCTTAATGGTCATAACCTCGCATTAGCAGGCGCTTCGGTGTGGCGCAAGACTTGTGTATAGTTCGGCTCAGCCCCGACGGCCGTCTTACTTCTCAAGAACCGCCGCAATTGCCGAGCAGATATAGTCAATGTTGCGTTCGTTCATTGCCGCAACACAGATTCGCCCACTTCGAACGATATAGAGGCTATACTCATTACGCAGGCGCTCGACCACATCCGGGGTGAGGCCGGAGAAGGAAAACATTCCGTTCTGTCGCTCAATGAAACTAAAGTCGCGTTTTACGCCCAATTCGCGCAGCTTAACTACAAACAATGAGCGCATTTTTCGAATGCGCTCGCGCATCGCCGCGACCTCTCCGCGCCACATTTCGCGAAGCTCTGGATCGTTCAGAATTAGGGCCACCACTTGAGCGCCGTGAGACGGAGGATTTGACCAGTTCGTTCGTACCACGCGTTTCGCCTGACTCAAAACGCGTTTGGCTTCGTCCGCGTTCGCGGTAACGAAAGTTAGTGCCCCCACTCTTTCTCGATAAAGTGAGAAATTCTTTGAGAAGGAGCTTGCAACAAGGAATGGCACGCCACGTTTCGCAAATGCCTGAAGAGCAAGGGTATCCGCCTCAATGTCCTTTGCAAAGCCTTGATAGGCAAAATCCAAAAAGACAATGGCGTGGCGTTCGACCAGCAGGGGCACAACTTGCTCCCACTGTTCTTCCGATAGGTCTACTCCCGTGGGATTGTGGCACGATGCGTGCATTAGCACGATGCTGTGCTCGGGGAGTTTCGAAAAAGCATCTGCCATCGCGGAAAAGTCCAGCGATGAGGTGTTCGAGTCGTAATACGGATACGTGCGCACTTCAAAGCCGCATGCTTCGAAAATCCCACGATGATTCTCCCAGCTGGGATTGCTAATGTAAACCGCCGAGTTTGGAAAGAACCGCTTCAAGAAGTCGGCACCCAAACGCAATGCGCCTGTTCCCCCCAGCGTTTGTACAGTAACCAATCGTTGCTCAGCTATGAGATTGGAATCGGCCCCAAAAAGTAGGCTTTGGACAGCTTTGTTGTAAGCAGGAACGCCATCAATGGGTAGATAGCTCTTCGAGTCCTCGCGTTCGTACCAGCGTTTTTCCGCCTCGCGTACGCTTTTCAAAACGGGCACTTTCCCGTTTTCATCCTGATAGACGCCGACACCAAGGTTCACTTTTTTCGGATTAGTGTCGGCGTTGAAGGCTTCGGTCAGCCCCAGAATGGGATCAGGTGGTGCAAGTTCGATATTTTGAAATGGCGAACAACTCATAATGTTTTCTCCCCTACAGAATTAAGTAGTGGTTCCGCTTCCAGTGAGCAGCCGCGAGGCGGTGCAGACCCAACGCGCCCAACAATTTCAAAACCGTCACTGTGACGGATTCCCACATCTTCTGTCTGAATGGACAGTACGCTTCCCAAGTTCGCAAGATCATAAATCCGGATCAAGCCACGTTCGCCGATGCCCACCTCTTGGCCTGTCAACGGGTTAACAATGCGTACACGTGCCCAAGGGGGGCCGCTCTTGATCCGGGGCTCTGATGGTGCCGTCCGCTTTTTCAGGAACTCGAGTAAGCTTCGGTCATAAAACTGCGATGACAGCTCGGTCATGCTGTATTCGTTCACAATCGCCGATTGCGGGATGCCCAGCGTGTCCTGCAGCAATTGGTAGAATTCAGAACGCGGAATTTCGCGGACGCGTCCTTTGAAGCCACCCGTTTCCATGATTCGGCTTCTGGGTGGAAGCCGGAATCGCAACCCATTGCAACGCGCATATTCAAGAAAGTACGCGAAGGCAAAGGCGGTCCCCATGAGAAGCACTGGTTCTCGCGAGTGGGTGGACTCTTCAAGTGCCCTGATCAAGCCCTGCTGATCAAGTTCGCCGGCTCGCATGAAGAAACCACTGTTCTCCGTTCCAAACCGTTCTTTCACAACTCCCAGCATGTGGATGAGTGACGAATGAGGTGCTTCAACCGGCTCAGGCGTCAAGATCAGCATGCGTATTCGAGGCAAGTCCGGGAGCAGGAAACGGGGGAATGTGGCCGCCACCGAGGCCTCATAAAGAGCTAAAGAGGCAAAGTAGTGGAATCCCGGTTCGCCCTCGGTCGTCCCGCTGGTCTGAAACCACGTTTGGGCAGCGCGCTTGGGAAAAACCGCCACCTCCGCGCGTTTGAAAGCTCGCGTCCAGACTGCTGGCACATCCTGCCATCTCGCTGGAGATTGCCCCCCGCTCACTCCGCAGTACGCGGAATAATACGGGTTGAAGCGACGCTGGAACTGGAAAATTCTCCGAGCCAGCTCACCGAAGCAGGCGTCGTCCCACAAAGGATGACGCGACCACCCCTCTGGGGAGTCTGCGGCAGATTCAATCAATGAAATCAGCTCGCTTTGCAAAGCCTCGTAAGCACAACGCCACGTTCCTCGGCTCATGATCCTCAAATCTGCGTCCGTTTTGGCGTTACAGGACTTTGCCAATCGGTTCGAATGCTTTGATATACTCATCGAGCAGGTAACGGTCGGTCATCCCACTTAAGTAGTCGACAACCACACGAACGAGACCATCCCGTTCGATGCGCGCCTGATACTTCAAAGGAAGCTGTTCAGGTGTTTCCACGTAGAGGCGGAACATTCTTTCGATGAAGCGCTCAGCTTTTGTCGCCATCCTCACAACGTACGGGTGCCGATAGACCCGACGCATGAGGAAATTCTTAAGGACGCGGTTTTTTGCGAGCATCTCGTCGCTCATGGTGACGATGCGATGCTGACATTTTCGGACGTCTTCTACCGAAGCGATGTTGTACTTTTTTAGATTCTCTTCCGTGGTGCGTAGCGTGTCGGCGACTTGCATATCAATCAGAGTGCCGATTGCACGATATTTGATAAATTTCTCAGGAATGTCCTCGGGCAGCTCTTTCCTGGCGGTTTCAAATATTTCGTATACCCAGTCGACTTCGCGCAGATCTTTGATCGAGATCAGCCCCATTTTCAGCGCGTCGTCGATGTCGTGGTTATTGTATGCAATTTCATCAGCGACGTCGCAAACCTGACTTTCGAGAGTCGGTGCCCATTCCGGCTTGAACCGCTCTGGGACACTTGGCGAGTCGTACTCGGTGTCGTGCTTGATGATTCCCTCGCGGACCTCCCACGTGAGGTTGAGACCCGGAACATCGGGGTAACGTTCCTCCAAGTACTCGACCACCCTAAGCCCTTGTTCATTGTGCTCGAATCCCCCTTCGTCTTTTAGCAAGCGCTTAAGTGCAATTTCTCCGCTATGGCCAAAGGGTGTGTGCCCCAAATCGTGCGCAAGTGCAATTGCCTCGGTGAGATCCGGATTCAGGCGGAGGTTGCGCGCGAGCGTTCTGGCAATTTGAGCCACTTCCATGGTGTGGGTAAGTCGGGTTCGAAAGTAATCTCCATAATGAACCATGTACACCTGGGTCTTGTATTCCAATTTGCGAAAAGCCGTTGAGTGGATGATGCGATCGCGGTCACGTTGAAATTCAGTACGGAATTCGTCTGGCTCGATGGGATAATCGCGACCGCGTGTCTCGGCACTCTTTACGGCATAGGAGGCAAGAGTTTCAAATTCGAGGCGTTCTAAATCCGTGCGTCGTAACATGTCCACGCTCCATGTGAATTCCTGAAGACATCATTGATGTCAGCATCTTAAAAGAAGCGTCAATTGCTTTGTGTGTTTACAGTCGACGAATTTGTGTGTCCAGTGAAGCCGATTGCGAACGCGCAAAGGGTTTCGGAAAGATAAATGGCAGATTTCAAAGAGAAAGAAAATTTTGATAACAACCCAGGCGGAGAAAGCTCTGCTGAAAATGCGGCGACTAATAGAACTGCACCGAGCCGGCCGCAGGGTGACTCAGAAGAAGACCCGTCCGCAGACTTTTACGTCGAGGTATGGGACGAGGATACGGCAGGAACCACACCTCAGCCATCGCCGACTCAGCCGACACCGGACACTGTAGCCTTATCTCAGGGTAGTTCACTTCAGCCTGCCCACCAAGATAACAAAGTCACCCATGAACCACCTCCCCAGACGCTCCTCGCTGAGAAGAGTGAGAGCACAGAAAGTCCTTCGAGGATCTCGGCACCCCGTGACGAAGCCGCTGCTCAATCCGACCAACCCAGTGAAACACCTATTTTTGCTCTGGCCTTAGAGCAAGCTGGTGGCGTGCCTCCTGCCTTATCGGGTGCAGATCAGCCCACAGAAGCGAGCGATTCCGTTGAGGGACGTATTGCAGAGGCGCCAGCAGTGGAGCCAACTTCAATAGACTCCACCATTCAGGCATCAGACGTTCCTCTTCAGGCCTCCGTGGAGCCAGACGGAACCAATTCAGCAGCCTCTCAAGCAATAGGCGCCCCCGAAGATGCGGCAGAACAATCGCAGCAATCAGGCTCTACCGTCACCGAGCCAGCCGAGTCTCAGAATAGCGAAGGTTCACAGCCCAGCACCTCCGCAGCCACTTCGGCTGAAGTACTTTTCCCATACGGAGAAGCCGTTCCTCACCTTGAACACGAAGAGACGGCAGAAATCCCCTCCCAACGACGCAAACCCAGAAAGAAACGCTCGCTTATAGGGACACTTCTCAATCTCATCAGTTGGGCAATTCTACTTATTGTCTTTACGGTGGTCATTGTTGCCCTGATCTATTACCGGTACGCTTCGGACCGGTTGTACAATACGCAGTTTGTCCCTGAACGCACCGTGATCCTGAACGTAAATCCGGGAGATCGGCTCCCACAGATCATCGAACGCCTGCGAAACGCGAACCTGCTGGGTTCTTATTTGGGCGTGGATGATGCCTACCTTCTGCGTTATCTGGCGTGGCTCAATAACAATGCGCACAAGATCAAGTCCGGCGCCTATAAGCTCAACGCGACGATGAGTCTGAGCGAGATCTACAATAAGCTCGTAGAAGGCTCGCAAGATTTTAAAATCACGATTCCAGAAGGCAAAACTGCTCGTGAAATTGCAGCAATCGTTAAGCGGAAGAACGAGCTTTTCAGCGAAGAGCGATTTTTGTCGCTCGTCGAGGACCAGACTTTCATACGCAAACTCAACCTCGACGTGCCTTCGTTAGAGGGTTATCTTTATCCCAGCACCTACTTTTTTGGCCCGGGGATGAAAGAGGAAGAGCTGATTACTATGATGGTTGAGACGTTCAAGAAGATGGCACAAACACACCTTGAAGGCATTGTACGAACGGACAACCTAAGCTTTCATGAACACGTGATTATGGCCTCGCTCATCGAGCGCGAAGCGCGCATAGATTCAGAGCGGCCGCTTATTGCCTCGGTAATTTTCAACCGCCTCAAAAAGGGCATGCGGTTGGAGATTGATGCGTCCGTGCACTATGCGATCGGCGACTGGTCCCGACCCCTCTCGCTCGACGACCTCAAAACTTCGCATCCGTATAATACGTATCTCAATAAGGGGCTGCCTCCGGGACCGATTTGCAACCCGCGGATTGCATCGCTTGTGGCAACCTTTCAGCCAGCACAAACCGACTATCTCTACTATGTCTACAAAGGCGATGGATCGCACGCGTTTGCGAAGACCTACGAGGAACATCTGACCAATATCCGCCTCTACCGCAAGGGGGGACAATCTCAACTTGGCACTCGTGTGGCGAAGGGAACGCGCGAGCCATCGCCCAACGATCCTTTGATAAACGCGAGCGAGTTGCCGGCAGACTTCTCCGCCGAGTCGGCGAATGACGCTGCGACTTCCGGAGTTGTTCCTGACGCAGAAAGCAATTTGGCAGGAAAGAACTCTGGCACCGCTTCCGCAGGAGAAAATGACAACAAGCTTTCGAAGAACTCAAAGACCAAAAACGGAAACACGAAATCTCGGAGTCGGAGATAAGAAGTGAAGTATTGGACGACTCAACCGATTGCCAAAGAAGCACTCCCCTTTGCGGCAGCTTTTGGGATTCTCGCAGGTATCGGAGCTTCAGCATTCGGCATCGCTGGGGCAGTTCCCTTCCTCGCCTGTCTAACCTACACGCTCTGGTTCTTTCGCAATCCGAATCGCCCCACGCCGAGAAACCAAGCTCACTTTCTTGCCCCCGCTGATGGGACAGTTGTTGCCACCGGGATTGTGGAACATCCTGCATTTCCAAATCAGCAGGCCTTGCGAATCGCCATTTTTATGTCCTTGTTCAACGTTCATATGAACTGGGCGCCATGCGACGCAACGGTGGAGAATGTGGAATACTACCCCGGAAAGTTCCTCAACGCCATGGAGGACAAATCCAGCGAGGAAAACGAGAGGAAAATCCTGACTCTGCGCGACGCTACCGGTGAAATCGTTGTTGTGAAACTTGTTGCGGGAATGATTGCCCGACGAATTGTCTCACCCCTCGAGAAGGGCGATTGCATCGCTCAGGGGGAGAAGATTGGCTTAATTCGTTTTGGGTCGCGCGTGGAACTTTTGGTACCCGCCCAGTGTAAGCTCTGCGTGCGCGTGGGAGATAAGACTCGAGGTGGGGTAACAGTGCTGGCGTCCCGTCCGGAGCCCCCCCAAGGCACGAAGCAAGCTAAGGATTAGCCGAAAATGAGGAAGATTTACGTTTTACCCAATCTTTTCACGACGGCCAGCCTGTTCTGCGGCCTATTTGCAATTCTGAACGTGTTCAATGTGGCAGAAGCTGGTGAGCTCGAATCGTATCGCTACGAACTGTCGTGTTGGCTCATTCTTGCCGCGGCGGTACTGGACTTTTTTGACGGGTGGGTGGCACGCATGACGCAGACGGAAAGCGCATTCGGAGTTCAGTACGACTCGCTTTCGGATCTTGTCGCCTTCGGCGTTGCTCCGGCCGTTCTCATTTACACCCGCCTCATCGAAATGGAGAATCGCAATGCGGCTGAGGTCATCGCTGCGATTTATGTAGTTTGTGGGGCGCTGCGGTTAGCCCGTTTCAATGTACAGAAATCACGAATTGAGAAACTTAGTTTCACCGGCCTCCCAATTCCTGCAGCAGCAGGAGTCGTGGTCTCGGGATTCCTTTTTCTCCAGATTATTGATCCCGAGTGGAATCATGAGCTGGTGCTGCGCATTCTGCCGGTCATCATGATCGTTGTGTCTTACCTGATGGTAAGCACAATTCCTTACCCAAGTCTCAAGAACTTGCGATTAGAACGTAGAAGGCAGTTTGAGGTTCTCCCTCTCATCATGGTGATGTTAGCAATCATCTACTTACTGAAAAACTACTTGTATGCGCTTATCTTCTGCGGGTTTGCAGGATATGTGGGTTGGGGAATTGTCATGCACCTTCTGAATCTCGGTAAACGAGATGCGAAAGCTTCTCACACAAGCGAAACAGAACCACGTTAACCAAAAGAAGCCGGTCTGTCGTCTCAGCAGCGTGATAGGGGAATTCAGAATTTCAGCGCATCCAGTCAAAGCGCTGCTCGCCACACTACCTCAACGTCCGTTCAGTCAAGGATGTGGCCAAGTTTGTCGCGCTTGGTCAGCATGTACCCTTGATTGAACTTATGGATACCCGCGACAAGCGGCACCCGCTCAACGATTTCAAGGCCATATCCACTGATCCCAACGATCTTCTTGGGGTTGTTGGTGAGAAGACGAATGCGCGTGAGCCCAAGGTCTCGGAGAATCTGAGCGCCCACCCCGTATTCGCGAAGATCGGGCTTAAAGCCTAAAGCTTCGTTTGCTTCGACCGTATCCAAGCCTTCATCCTGCATTTTGTAGGCCAGAAGCTTATTCTTGAGGCCAATCCCACGGCCTTCCTGGTGGAGATAGAGCACGACGCCACACCCCTCTTCTGCGATTTGACGCATGGCGGAGTGCAGCTGGGGACCGCAATCGCAACGATAGGAACCTAACGTATCCCCGGTAAAGCACTGCGAGTGAACGCGTACAAGGACCCCGCGCTCGCGGTGTTCCTCCAAATCTCCCATGACCAACGCCAAGTGTCCCTCGCCGTTCCAAGCCACGTAGTAGGTGAGCTGCCACTCTCCATAGTCATTGCGCAGGGGAACGGTTACCACTGGCTTCACGAGCCGTTCTGTGCGCAGGCGATATTCGATGATGTCCCGGACAGTGACAATCTTGAGGCCGTGTTCGAGAGCAAAGCGCTCAAGCTGCGGCATCCGAGCCATGGTCCCATCGTCATTCATGATTTCGCACAGAACACCGGCGGGGAATAGACCGGCCAGCTTCGCAAGATCCACGACCCCTTCCGTCTGTCCTGCTCGCTCCAAAACCCCGCCGTCGCGGGCCCCCAAAGTCTGCAAATGTCCCGGCCGGGCGAGGTCTTGCGGACGCGTATTTGGGTCAACACAGAGCCGAATTGTGGTTGCCCGATCGGATGCAGAAATGCCCGTAGTGGTGCCCTCAACAGCGTCGACGGGCTCGTAGAAATTTGTGCCAAACCGTGATGTGTTTTGCCGAACGAGTGGTTTTAGTCCGAGCGCTTCCAGTCGTTCACGTGTCGTGGCCAAGCAAATGAGCCCACGCCCATGCTTAGCCATGAAATTGATCTTTTCAGGGGTGACGTGCTGGGCCGCAAACACCAAGTCCCCTTCATTTTCTCGATCTTCGTCGTCCACGAGAATCAGCATTTCCCCACGGCGAAAAAGTTCGATCGCTTCCTCGACGGTTGCAAACACATGTGGATTGGCTTCGGACTCAGTTGGCTGCGCTTTTGTTGGATCCTGCATACTCACACTCGTTCTTGTGTCGATCATCGCCCTTCACGTCTGAGCGGTTACAGCCGCAACTCAAGATGCAAGCCCGGCACTTTTATCCGCATTCATATAATGATACACATATTTCCCGATAATATCGGTTTCGATGTTCACCCGATCGCCCACTTTGCGGAATTGCAAAGTCGTGAGGGCAAGCGTTTTCGGGATGATGGCGACACTGAATCCCTCGTTCCACACGTCCACAACAGTAAGGCTAATGCCGTCCACAGCGACGGACCCCTTCGGCACAAGGTAGCGTACAAGGTCGGAAGAAAGCCGAAAATACCACATTTGGGACTCCCCTTCTGGGACCACACGCTCCACCGTTGCTGTCCCGTCTACATGCCCTTGCACAAGATGCCCACTCAGTTTTGTGGCTAAAGTAACAGGCGCTTCGAGGTTCACGCGGTCCCCGACTTTGCGCTCGCCCAACGTCGTCTTGCGAAGGGTTTCGGCGGAAACCAATGCGGTGAACGAATCGGTATCGAGCGAGGTGACCGTGAGGCACACCCCATCCACAGCGACGCTATCACCTAATTTCATGCCTTGGCGGGTCTGCTGGCATTGCACGGTCAAGTCTATGGCTTCATTGAGGGGAACGATGCGCTTCACAATCCCCATTTCTTCGATAATTCCAGTAAACATGCGTCGTCAGCCTTCTAAAGATAGGTCTATCCGTCTACCTCGCAAGGTGGCCTAAGATTGAAAGTTTTTTGCCACGATGCGTAGATCTCGAACTCAATAGCGACCTTGCAGAAAACGGCGTTCAAGGGTTTTCCTTTTTCCAACAACGTCAAATCTCTGAAAACGAGAACAGAAGAATGGTCAAACACGCAGATTTGGAAGCTCCGATTGTGAGCAACGCGCGTACCCTGGCCAAAGTGCTTCAGCGGCTCGTGCTGGCACGCGAACGGCTGGGAGAAAAAATCGTGGAACGTGTGCCCGACGTCATTACGCGCGCAGGCCGCCTCTTGCTTGATCCGAATCATCCGCTCCACAAACGTGCACTTCTTGCGGGTGAGCGCAACCGCATGACCCCACAAATGACCCGAGAAGCTCTTCGCAACCTTTTTCGTGGTGTGACAATTCAGAGACTCCGCGCTTTTCGGCAGCGAGAACTTGCCGTAGCACGTGGCTACACCCTTTACCCACCTACACTGGTTTTTCACAATCTCGCGGGGAATCTTTTTTTGTCCGGTCTTGAATCCATCATTCTGGGAATGTTGGCCGGGGGAGCAAACCTCGTACGGTGCTCGAACTCGGATCGCTCTTTTCCGCGTATCTGGCAAGAAGCCGTAAACAGTATTGACGAGGCGGTGGGCAAAACCATTTTCGTTGGCTGGTGGGAGCACTCCGCACTTGAGATCACCCGCACGGCCATGGAGCACGCCCACGCAGTCCTGGCTTATGGCGAGGACGAAACCATCCGCACGTTACGAAATCTTGCGCCTTCCGAGTGTCGGTTCATCGGCCACGGGAACCGAGTGAGTTTTGCACTGCTGGACGAGACCGACCTTCAACCTAAGCGGTTGGCTCGACTGTGTAGTAACTTGGCCTACGACTTCCTCATCTACGATCAACGAGGCTGTATGTCGCCACTGGGCGTCTTCGTCGTAAGCAGGACTGTGGGGCCTGTAGAACAATTCTGCGAAATGCTTTGCCAGTCGTTTCGCAAAATCGCTCGGCGTTTCCCCGGATGGCCCTTCACTCTGGAGGAACAGGCGACGGTTGCTGCGATTCGGGAGGAAGCAAGAATTGGGGCTGCTCTCGCGTTGGCAAAGCACCACAAGCAACTGTGTACAACGAAGATCATTTCGCGCGAAGATGACCCATTCCTTCTTCTGCTGCAACCTGCCCAAGATTTCACGGTGGGATGTGGGCTCCGCACCGCGCATGTTTGGTGGGCTTCGAGTTACGAGACCGTATTTCGAGTTCTACAGAAGCTTCGCGGGCAAGTCAGTACAATTGGAGTCGCTCACACGAACGCCCAATGGGCAGAGCTCGCGCTAAGTGTCCGCGCCGGCCGACTGTGCAAGATTGGCCAAATGCAAAAGCCGTCGTTGGGATGGGCCCACGACGGCTTTTTACCTCTCCTACCTTTGATGACAGTCGTGCGAATCGAGTAAGTAGCGGACTCTGACGTCGACTACACGGTTGTCTGGTGTTATCGTGGGAACCGTGGCATGAGCTCTGCACTTGTGAAAAGGCCGTAAATGCCGTGTTCCTGTAGCCAGAATCCTGTTTTCATGTAGCCAAGTGCCGGCCCGTTGACGTTTGCCGCCATGCTGGTTTCATCACCTAAAATGAAGGTGTGCGTACTGCGCTTCCCCTCAAAAGTAATGCCGGTGATTTTCACATTAGTACTGACCGGCTTCTTGGGGTTGCGAGTGTCGACGATGCCGCCAACCTTCACCTTTGAGCGATCCACAACGCCCGCCACTTCCAGCATCACGTCATCGGCATGCTCCATGTTCACGAGTTCAAGGATGCCGTTGCGCTTTTCGAGTTCCTGCTCGATCTCCTCGTCGGTCATTTGGGCGACCTTTTCCACAGAGAAGCCTTCAAGGTGGGCAATGTCCTCGCGGATCGTCGCGCGATAGGCGTCCCAATTCGCGATTCCCACCCCAAAGTAGATTTCCACGCTTTCGATCTCAACAAACGACTGTGCTGCTAACGCCGCTGCCGCGGTGAGGAGACCCGGCGTAGCTCCCGCCCCGGTGATGTAGGTGATCTGAGCTGCGGCAAGCTTGTCTCTTAGGGCGAGCATGAGCTCGACCGCCCGGGTACGTTTTAGGGCGTCCACCATCACGCCACGAAACCCGCTGGCAGCAATGCGCTCCACGGTTTGCGGGATCGCTTCATTGGGGAGATTCGGGAGGGCGACGAAAATGCCGTCGATAGCATCGCGCTTGGCCATGAGATCGCCAATGGCGTCGCTGCTGGGAACACCGATCTTCGGGAGGGTTGCTACCGAAGTCCCAGCAGGAAGGGAGCTGATGAGGTCCGCAGAAATGCCTGCTTCGTCAAACGCATAGCCCCCCTTGTCGCATATTGCAACAAGCTTGAATTCTCGCTTATAGCCCAGCAACCGGGCCATATTGCGCCCTAAACCACCCGCCCCCAGCACAGCGACATGCTTAACTTCTCGCACGATCGTTCACTGCTCCTTTCGCATTGTACCTATGTTTGAAAACTGGTGGGTGTTCTTGTGGAAGCAAACGGCTACATTGAACCCTTTCTGGTCAAGTAGGAAGCACCTAAAAGGGCTTGCTGAAGTAAGTGCCGACGACCATCAGGTCGCACACCCAGTTTGCGCTCCTCCTCTGGTGAAGGTTGCCCCACAAGAAAATTTGGAGATCACGACGAGAGTCGATTGTTTGTCGCTCGATTGTTGACGCAAACCAACTTAGCTTGGGTTAGTAAATGTAATTTCTCCGTCGGGCAATCTCTTCTTTCTTCTGCTGATAGATTGCATCCCACTCGGCGCTTCCCGGTGGAATCTTGCGTTTCATCTTGCTAATCATTTCGGTGACTTCTCGGTCAATTTCATCTTCGATACGCAGGTCCTCGAGAATGACCTTGGCAATCTCGGCTTCCAGAATCACCCGTGATCCGCTAAATTTGATAAGCTGGTGATCAAGAAGTTCCTTCGCGACCTGTTGCGCTATGAAATTGATCCTGTTTTCAGATAACCGCATTTTCTCTTCTCTTTTCTCGCTCCGACGGATTCGTTCCGGCGCTCATCGCTAAAGGATGATATGTCGCTTTCGCGCCAGTTCTTGCTTGGTCTTCGCAAGCAAGGTGTTGTAGCTCAGATTGCGCATGTTGATTTTTTGTCGGTACTGCTGAAGGATTTGTTCGGCTTCACGCTCGATTTCGTCTTCGCGTTGCAAGTCATGCAGGATAACCCGCCGAATTGCCCCAGCGACCTGCTCTGGGGTCGCAAGAAAAGTCACCGTCTGCAACGATTGGAGTTCTCTCGCAATCCGGGAAGCCAGGTATTCCACTTTTTCAGGCTTTAGCCTCATGTTATTATCTTTCCGCTACCGTCATTGCCCTTGGAATTGCTCAATGAGCTCGTCGCTCATTTCAAAATTACTGCTTACCGACTGAACGTCATCATGGTCTTCGAGGGCATCAAGAAGCTTCAACAGCGTTTCGGCATCCCGGCCCTCTACGCGTTTGGTAGTTGAGGGAATTTGCAGGACTTCTGCGCGTTCGACCACAAATCCCGCGGATTCCAGTCGCTCACGAACAGACTGCACATCGTTGGGGGCTGTCAGCACGCTGAAATTTCCATCGTCGGACTTTACATCCTCGGCGCCAGCCTCAAGCGCAGCTTCAAGCAGCTTATCTTCGTCCACGTTTTCCCCTTTTACCGTGATGGAGCCCTTCTTCGAGAAAAGGTATGAGACGCACCCCACCGCGCCGAGGCTTCCATTGTATTTGGAGAACAAGTGACGAATCTCTGCTGTGGTTCGGTTGCGGTTGTCTGTCGTCGCCTCAACAAGGATGGCCACGCCCCCGGGGCCGTAGCCTTCGTAAACGACCTCTTCATAGGAAGCGCCTTCGATCTCTCCGGTGCCGCGCTTGATGGCATTCTCGATGTTCTTCATCGGCATGTTCACGTCTTTCGCAGCGGCAATTGCTGTGCGAAGCCGCGGGTTTGCCTCTGGGTCACCACCGCCGAGTTTGGCCGCGATGGTGATTTCCCGAATTATGCGCGTAAAAATTTTCCCTCGTTTGGCATCCTGCGCCGCTTTCTTGTGCTTGATCGAATGCCATTTGGAATGTCCTGACATCGTTGGGTACCGCCTTTTCCGTTCTCGCTAATCAGAAGTCTTATATCGGGACGAAACCTATGTGTTTCAAGTCCGAAGTGCTTACCAGCCCACGCGCCTTGCTCTTCGCGGGACAAACGCCGAAAACGTCAATGCACCAAATGCAAAACCTCCGACGTGCGCCCACCACGCCACTCCCCCAACGTTGGGTGGCAGCCCGAGGGATGCCCAACCACTCAGCAATTGGATGAGAAACCACATTCCCAGAAAGATCGCCGCTGGGACTTCCACAATGTACGGGATAAAGAGCACCGGCACAAATGTAATGATTCGCGCATGGGGAAAGAGGAATAGATACGCGGCTAACACGCCGGCGATCGCTCCCGACGCCCCGACCGTAGGCACAGTCGAACTCGGATTCACCAGCATGTGAGTGACACCCGCCGCAATCCCGCAAAGCAGATAGAAGACGAGGAAGCGGATATGCCCCATCCGATCCTCTACATTGTCACCGAAAACAGCCAACGTCCACATATTGAAGAGCAAATGCGCAAAACTGCCGTGTAGAAACATGCTCGTGACAACTGAAAGGGATGCGCCCGGTGGGTAGCCAACTTGCCATGCCCACTCCGGATCCAAAAGCCGACGAGGAACCAATCCGAACAAGTGGACAAAACGCATTTCAACGCGCAAGGGCATCACCACTTGCTGAACAAACACAAACACGCAGCCGAGGATGATGCCCCATACCATTACGGGGAAAGAGCGAGCTCGATTGATGTCGCGTAACGGTAGCATATCGCTGATAATTGCTCAATGCCCTGAAAATTCTCCGTGAAATCAGAGGCCGCAAGGGTCAAGAAGTTGAGTTTTCTGACACAACACGCGGGATTTTCGCGCTTCGTGAAATCCGGTAAGAATCTCCAGCCCCGAAGCTCCCGTATCAAAGTAGCGCTCCCCATGGATGGGGACCGTGCTTCCGGCGAGACGAAGGAACCTTTCTGCGCGTTGCAACGAGAGAGTTAACAAACGGATCCTGTGAGACTTCTGCGTGAGCAAGGATGGGCTTCGTGACTTGGACTGGACGAGAACGCTACCGAAATGCTTCCCCGATACAACTAAAACGCTAATGGGTTACAAAACAGAACGTCCCAGATTGTTTGCATTGCCGAAGCCTAAATGCCCAGTGCGTGTCTGTGGGTAGAAACTTTGCACGGGCTCGAGTTAAGGGGATTCTTGGTGGAGGCGGTGGGAGTCGAACCCACGTCCGAAGATCTTGCCAGAGCGGCATCTACAAGCTTAGCCGGAATATTTCGTGCCGTGAGGCACCTCTCTCGCCGAATCGGGTCCGCCTTCCGGCAGGCGCTCCCGTCGGCCAGCCCTGGGTTTTAACTCAGAAGCGCGGGCCACACTTCCGAGCGAGCCTGCTGGTTCGACGCCCCGTCTGCATCGGGCAGGCACCGACGCAGGGGACGCGCTACCTTAAATTAGGCAGCGAGTGCGAGTTGATTGTCTGCAGTTAATTTGCAGATGCACGAGGATTTACGAGGTTTCGTGCACCTCGGCTTGCCGCCGCTCCCACAACGATCCCCGTCGAAGCCGTTACGCCCCCACGAGATCGCAGTATAAAGTATCCACACGCCTCCAACCTCATTCACGCGACCGGTGTGGGTCGGCTTGGCAGTTTGTCGTTGCAATTTCTCTTACGCCTGCGAGCGTCAACGGGTTTGAACAATCTACACTTAGAGCGCTTTTCGTGAATGTTTGCTTTTATTAGAGAAACGATTCTTAATTATCACCACACTGGGGCCATCGCGCCGAGTTCTGCGTTTTTGGCACGCGCGTTGACCGACTATCTGGTCGAACGCCCAGAAGGCCCAATGCATATCTTGGAAGTCGGCCCAGGAACTGGCGCAGTGACAGGGACGATCCTGAGCCGACTGCGCACTGGGGACACCCTGACGCTTTGCGAGATCAACCCTGCCTTCGTCCGGGTTCTTGAAGAGAAATTCGCAGCGAATCCCAAATGGAAACCGTGGAGGGCAGCAGTACAGATTATCTGCGCCCCAGTTGAAGAGCTCTCGGTGGAGCGGCAGTTTCATCACGCCGTTTGCGGATTACCATTCAACAATTTCCCGCCGACGATAGTGGACGCGATTTTCAGTAAGCTGGCCTCGCTCACAAGCCCGAGGGGTACGTTAAGCTTTTTTGAATACGTGTTTATCCGGCAGCTCAAAATGCCTTTCGCTTCCTCCAAGGAACGAGAACGCCTGCGAGCGGTTGCTGAGATTCTTGGGCACTACATTCAAAACCATCAAATACGGCAAAAGCTTGTGTTACCGAATCTGCCACCTGCGTGGGCGCGCACATTACGGTTCTGAGCCAAACAGCGAAGGAATGATCGCCAACCGTTGCGTTAGCCAGTGGTAAGCGAGCTTTGCCCCGGCTCGCTCCAGTGAGGGGAGCGCGAAGCCAATGCCAAGCTACAGGCAACCGCATAGCAGAAAAGTTCGTATCCAAGCGACTGAGCTCCCCACTCACACCCTGCAGCAAACCATCCGAAAATTCCAAGGGTAGCCAACGCCGCATGAAGCGAAAGCGGATAACTGAGCTCTGCGAAATTTGTGCGACGGCGGAACATACGGAGATGAAAAGGAAGGAGTGCCGCACTCACGAAAACACCCAGCGCCGCAAGGTAGACCTTAAGCGGTTCATGGACCGCCGCCACGGCCACAGGGGCTGCAGAGAAGCGCAGATCAAAAACTACAGGGTAGGTTAGCGCCCACACCATGAGCGTAATGAGCGTAGTCGCGACCGCGTAGACAAGCGTGCGCCCAAGCGGCAAGATGGGAACTTCGGCAACTCTCTTTCTGAGAACAAACGGAATTCGCAAAAGCTCGGCGACGAAAAAACCCATCATCAGACCGCAAATTGCGGAGACGCCCAAACTACGAACAAGCTTCAAGGCGTTCGACGGATCTTTGGTTCCGGCTGAGCCGATCACCATGGCAACCACGGTCGTAAGGATGGTGGCGCCAGCAAAACCGCGTGCCACTCGCGCAAGGGTGCGCGTAAGAGGATCCGTTCCAAACTGCGTGAACAATGCAACCGCGACTGGCAGGAAAAGCTCCGCAGAAAGTTTGGGGTTTGCTAAAAGTGCCGGATCGATATTTTGCAAGAGATAGACAATCGAAAACGCCAAATAGCCACACAGCGCAATATGCAAGAAAGCCAGCAAGGCTGCCATGCCGGCATTCTCCTGCGGCTGCCGTTTGGATGACTCCTGCAGGGGGGTGAAATTCCTGCCTTCACTCTGCATCGGAATCCTCCAGTTCACCGAGTTCCTTCAGCTTCTCATATAAAGTTGTGCGGCTGATTCCGAGCAGAGCAGCAGCTTTCAGTTTGTTGCCGTGGACAAATTTGAGAACACGCCGGATGTGTTGACGTTCCACCTCAGCAAGGGGAAGTGGGCCTTCCTCCAACGAAGTCGAGGACGCTGCCCGAGGTTTTACGCACCCGGCTGCTAACAAAACTTCTGCCGGCAGGTCTTCCGGTTTCAAAGTCTCTCCGCGAGCCAGTGCAAGGCCTCGCTCAATGATGTTCTTAAGTTCCCGCACGTTCCCGGGGAATTCGTAGGCGACAAGACACTGAATCGTCTCCGGCGCGATTTGTTTCACCGGAGTGGGGAACTTCCGTCGCAGTTGCTGCAAAAAATATTGCGCGAGGACAGGAATGTCGTCCTTTCGTTCGCGCAGTGGTGGCAACGAAATCTCGATCACTCGGATTCGGTAGTAAAGGTCTTGGCGGAAATTGCCTTTCCGCACCTCTTCCGCTAGGTCCTTGTTGGTGGCGGCGATCACGCGGACGTCGACCTTGATGATCTTTTGCCCCCCGACGCGCTGAATCTCGCCCTCCTGAAGCACCCGCAAAAGTTTGGCCTGAGCGCTCTGGCTTAGGTCCCCGATTTCATCCAGAAACAAAGTGCCTCCGTGAGCTAACTCAAACTTCCCAATTCTCTTTTCCAGTGCTCCGGTGAAGGCTCCTTTTTCGTGTCCAAAAAGCTCGCTCTCGAGTAGCGTTTCGGGCAGCGCCGCACAGTTGACGGCGATGAAGGGTTTTGTCCGCCTTGGGGAAAACTCGTGGAGCGTGCGCGCGATCAATTCTTTGCCGGTGCCGGTTTCGCCTGTGATGAGTACGGTCGCCTCCGTCGCCGCGATCCGCTGCGTGTCTTCGAGGATGCGACGCATGTGAGGGTTTTGGGTCACAATGGTTGCGTCCTGTTCGAGACGTCTGCGGAGGACCACATTCTCTTCGCGGACTTGCTGGAGTAACTGGATCTGAAGCAGGCGAACCCCCATTTGCTGCGCCAAGGTCGCCAAGAAATCCAAGTCATCCTTGTGCACAGACACTTCGGTGTCGGGATTGTCCACGTAGAGCATGGCCGCGTCACGTTCGCTTGCACACACAGGGAAGATCGCAGCATTTGGGGATGTCGTCTCCGTTCGCCATTCTCCGTTTTTTGCGAGAAAACCAAGCACTATCGCTCCAGCTTCTGCCGCTCCATCCAACGCGGGGGCGGGCGGCATGGGCAACTTTCCTTCGCGGCCTATGAGTCGAGAGGCTACCTTCTGATGGAGACATTCCCACTCCCCATCATCTTCCTTCCTTACAAACAGTGCAACACGCTCGACTCCCGTGCTGACAATGCCTGCGCGCAAGACGATCTCAGCGATTTCTTTGATCGAAGTGCTTAGCGAAAGATCGCAGAAGATTCGGTAAAGAGTCTTTAGTTTTAGATAGGTTTCTTTCAATGCGTCGGGTGGGAGCGTTTCTGGAGGCACCGTGAAAAGCCGCGTCTGATTGAGGGGATCGGAACTTCGCTGTAATCCCTCATTCGACTTTGCCGGGGACGGTGCACACGCAACGCGTTGACTCATGCCTGAAGGGAGCACAGCGTCACGAATACTCGTCTCGACGTAGATAAGAACCGTCTCCCCCACTCGGATTTCGTCGCCATCCATCAAGAAGACCTTAGAAATGGGGTTGCCGTTGACGAAAGTTCCGTTTGAACTATTCAGGTCGACGAGCATCGCGCTGCCATCTCGCGCGATGACTTGCGCATGTTGGCGCGAGACGTTTGGGTCGGCTATAATGACTTCGCACTCCTCGCTGCGACCAATTGTGAAATGCTCGCCGGGGAATGGGATTTCCTGCCCGCTTGCAGGACCTTCTTTGACGACAAATTTAGCCATGCGTAAGAACGAGTCCTAACAGTCACAAATTATAATTTCCATGCTGCCATAACAACAAGCGACGGTGGTATTTGATTTCAACGGTCAAGCGGTCATGAACATCAACGTCACAACCAGCTTGTGGGATCGCGTAAAGCACTGGTCTCGCATTGGTTTCTTTCAGAACCCCCGTGAGTTTCGAACGTACTCCGTCACGCTTATTGGCTTTGTGGTGCTGCTACTCATTTTTGTTATCGGTTTTGCCGCTTGGGAATCGGGCACCAATCTTGTGTATTTTCTTTTTGGTTTTCTGATCGCGATATTTGTGGCGCACGGGGTCGTTTCTCCCCAGAACATACGTGGACTCCATGTCGAACGCATTTTGCCAAGGCGAATCATAGCAGGACACCCTGCGCGGATCCACTTTCGTATTTGGAAAAGCAATTGGTGGCGCAGCTTCGCGCTCATGGTGAAAGATCACACTCCGCAAGGAAAGGCAGTGGGTGGAACGTTTTGTGAAGTGGTAAATCCGGGCGCTCCCCGATCCGTTGCCTACGAGACTGTGCACCCGATTTTTCAACGGCGTGGTCTCGTGGCATTGGACAAGATCACGATTTCGTCGCGTTTCCCATTTGGAACCGTTGAGCGCACCGTCCATTTCCACCGGCCTGCTGAAGTACTCGTCTACCCTCCAATTTACGCCTTCGACGATTCGCTAAAAGACTCCTTCTCGACTCTGGGGCAGGAGTCCCGAAGTCAGCGTGGACAGGGCATAGATATTTACGGGTTGCGCGAGTACGTGCAGGGGGAACCCATGCGGAGAATTCACTGGAGAAGCTCCGCGAAAGCTCAGCGGCTCATGGTTATGGAATTTGAGCGAGAGGAACGTCGAGCGGTTCTCTTAGTTCTTCCGAACTCCCTGCCTCAAGGAGTAACACGCAGTGAGGAGCTTACAAACCTTTTTGAGATAGCGGTGGCCTTTACTGCTTCTCTTGCTTACTACTTCTTGGAGCATCGTCACCCCGTCGGCCTCTTAACCAGCCGTGGATTCATTCCATGTGCTGAGGAGGAAGGACAACTCGACCGCATCCTTCAAGCGCTTGCCCTTATCGAACTCGATCTCTCGGGATATTCTATCCGGCTGCCGGCAGTGGAAGCGGACGTGGTGGTTATCCAGTTTATTGATACCTTATTTGCGTGGCCACCTGGAACAACTACTCTCGATGTGAGGGACTGGGAAATTCGCTTAGTTGAAGAGGATCGCTGTCCACGCGCTGACGGCGAGACCGTGGCGCTCCCCTTGATTGCGAGCAAGCAATTCTGCAAAGTCCGAGGTGTGGGCCGATGACTCTGGAACGAGCCTTTGCCTTGTCGGTCACCTTGGTTGCGCTGCTCGGATTTCTCATGCTTTATCTGACAGGGGAGTTTCCGCCGTACCTCATCCTCCCTGCTTTTCCTCTCTTAGGAGCTGCTTTCTTCATCAGGAAGTGGTTGGCTCGCGTTCCCACATTCCTGTGGGATCTCGTGACGTTGATTGGATTCGTTGCAATCTTGCCCATTGCCCGATCCAGCCTGTTGAACGCGACCGTATATTTCTTTCTCTTTCTTCAGCTGGTGAAAGTGCTTTCCATGCGGCGACCGCGCGACGCGTTTTCAGTTTACGTGATTAGTTTCTTTCAGGTCCTTGCCGCTGCGGTGCTAACCACGTCGCCTGTGTTCGGATTTGCGTTTCTTGTTTATGCGGGGCTGCTAAGTTGGTCCTTGATGCTTACTATCATGCTGATGGGTGCGCTGTCTGTGCAACAGTTTGCACCTGCGGCGGCTCCTGCACCGAAGAAGTTTCGCATTTTCTCAAGCTCGCCATATCTTCCGGAATCTATCCGCAAACTTCGGGTCCCCTCTCTACGCCTCGTCGTGCTCTTTCTCACGTTGCTTATCCTCTGCATTTCCATCGCCGTTTTTGTTATCACTCCAAGATTCTCCACGCGGCGGCTACTTGCGACCCTTGGTGCGAGGGGCGAGCCACCCGCGGTGTCAGCTTTCGAGGAAAGCGTCGAGTTTGGATCCTATCGGAAAATTCAACTCGACAACTCCGTCGCGCTGTACGTACGCCCAGATCAGCCGGAGTTGCGCCCCAACGCCATCCGGCTGCGTGGGGTCGCCCTGGATTACTTCGACGGACGTCGCTGGCGACGCAGTACTTGGACAACCGATCAAGCCCCATTTCCGCAATTGACCATCCGCCCCCTACCGGCCCGATGGAACACGATTGTGCAACCCCCGAACGTGACACGGTTTATCTTTGGCGAAACATTCCCTCAGCGACTTGTGCTGGAGCTCGATCAAGTAGTACTTTCCGACCCATATAGTGCGAGCGCTTGGTTGCCCTACGTACCGGCTAAAGAAATCCATTACCGAGTCTTTTCACGTGTCGAAACATTAGAACAACGAGAGCCGCCCGAACGCTACCAGCGCCCGATTCCGGGTGTCCAGACGTCAACTTCTGGAAGTGAGTCCCCTACGACACATCCTTTGGAAATTGCTCGCCGGTTTGCTGAGCACCTCGCGAGAGCTGCGGATGAAACGTTAAGAGCAAGCGGGGAGCGAACAGATTCTCGTCCCCTGAGTCCGGACGACATTTTTACAGGCCGAGGACCACGCGCTGGTCGAAATCCGGGAATGCGCGGCGCATTTGGAGGACAACTTGGAATGGCCTCGCCACGTTATGTGGAGGCCTGTTTGCAGATTCCGAACAGCCTTGACACTCAAAAACTTCGAGCCTTCGCCATGCAGATCGTCGGAAACCGTCAAACTGCGTATGAGAAGGCGCTTGCTATCGAATCCTACCTCAGAAGTCGCTACCAATACACGCTCGAACAAATCCCAGATAACCCCAAAAACCCGGTCGAAGATTTCCTTTTCGAAAGTAGGCGCGGCCACTGCGAGTATTTCGCCACGGCCATGGTGATGTTGCTGCGCTCTTTAGATATCCCGGCGAGAATCGTGAACGGCTATTACAGCGCCGAATGGAATAATTTTGCGAAGTCTTTTACAGTTCGCCAACGCGATGCTCATTCATGGGTTGAGGTCTTTTTCCCGGGCTACGGATGGATGACATTTGACCCAACGCCCCCCGATGCCATCGGGCGCGCTATCGAGTTTAATCCCTACTTGCTGACCGCGATGCGGCTGTGGGATTCGGTGAAACTGAGATGGTATCGCGTCATGATCGACTTCTCCATCGAGGATCAGCGATTCGTGGCGGGAACGTTTTTACGGATGTTCGCAAGTCATCATGAGGAAGTTGCAGAATGGGGCGGCGGAAACTACGCTGCCGACGACAGCATGCGCGAACTGGCGCCTTCGATTGCGGGCGTTGTGCTTGTCGGTGGGGCGCTGGTTTTAGTCTTGCTGAGCTTTCGCGGTCGCTGGGCCAAAGCAAAGGGCCGGAAAACCAAAAGAAGCGCTCGCGGTTGGTCACCTCCGCCTGAGTTCTACGGGCAACTGCTAAAAGAGTTTGAGCGATTGGGATACCATCGGGCAGTTCACGAAACACCACGTGAATTCGCAGAACGAATCGCGAAGAGTATTCCGGAATTTGCGAGCTTTGCACAAGTCACACAATGGTACTACGGCTACCGTTATGGCGAGCACGAATTAATGGCCGAGCAATTGCATGCGATTCAAGAACTTCGCAACAGCGTGCGCCGTTACGCTCAACGCCACCGCCATACTGCTCCGGCGTAGCCCCCCGCCCAATTCGGCACGCCGAGCCAAAAGCACACGCGCGATGCCACACCCTGTACTAGTCGCTTCTGCGTGCGTGGGAATTTAGATCCTTAGTGGTCGATAACAAATCGGGCTGGCCGGCCAGCAACACTGGCTCACATTGCTAAATCTTACCCACAAAAGGGACGATTTTCCCCTCGTGAATGGTCCACTTTATAATGGGAAAGCGCTCGATAAGGGGATCGTGGGTGACAATCACGATGGTCACACCATGAGCTTCGCGGTAGGCAGCGAGCAGCTCAAGTATCTCCAAACTCGTGTCCGTATCGAGATTGCCAGTTGGTTCATCGGCAAGGATGAGTTTGGGCCGATTTGCAATCGCGCGCGCGATCGCAACCCTCTGCTGCTGTCCACCTGAGAGCTTTGCTGCCGGAGCATGTGCAAAGTGCGCCAGCCCGACCTCCTCTAATGCCTCAAGAGCCCGCTTTCTTGCGTTGCTCAGCGAGGCCCCTGCGAGCACCAGTGGCAAGAGCACATTGTCGCAAGCACTTCGTTGTGGGAGAAGCATGAATGACTGAAAAATAAACCCGACGTGTCGGTTCCGAAAGTGAGATCGCTCTTCGTCGCTCATCCCCTCTAAGGATGTGCCTTCGAAAAGGATCGAGCCACATGTCGGCACATCGAGCGCGCCAATAAGATTCAATAGGGTCGTTTTGCCGCAGCCACTCCGACCCACTAATGCAATGAAGTCCTTTGCTTGGATCGAAAAATCTGCGTTGTCCAACACTGGACGCGAATTCTGTGCAGAGGAATAAGTTTTTGTGACGCTGCGCCCCTCAATCATAAAAGACCCGGTAGCCAAGCCTCCGTGCTCACTTCCACCGTTTGGGTTGCACAACCGATGGCTAACCCAATTACCATCAGGAGCAGAAGGGCGCCGAAGAACACATTTGCGCGCATAAGTTGGGTGTGGAGTGAGTGTAGTTTGAGAAAGCGTTCAAAGATCGTCGGATCGGGTTCTCGAGCAAACATTTCTTCATCCCGCACTTTGATCCGTAAGTCCTCAATGCGGGGTAGCAAATAACCGGCGTAATATGCACAAAGAAGAAACATCAGTAGTGCGATGGCAGCATCGCCATACAGAATGGAGCCGTTGAGACCGCTTAAGTAGAGAAATCCGCTCCCGCTCAGCGAAGCTAATGCTGCAATAATCTCCAATGTATGGAAGCGATGGAGCATCGCGGAGTGGAGCTGCGAAGCCTGAATCTTGGTATTGCACTCACGGAACACCAGCGGATAGGCGATCCAAATCAAGAAAACCAAGCCTCCGACCCACAAGCCCGTGGCCACGAGCTGAAACGCAAAACCCAAGTACATCAGATAAGGCGACATTGGCACCTCAGGCCCACATTTAGATGTTGCCGTCCTAACACCTGAAAGTGCGCACCGAGTTCGCACAAATGGCAAGGAAAGAGTGCACGCATGCTATAGGGGCTGCGTGCTTCTTGTGCCGTAGATGCCAACTTTCGCATTGCATCTTGGGAAATAGGCTTCCAAAGGGATCATTGACGACCAAAGTATCAGGTTTCGGCTGCTGACACTCTGAGAAATCGTTATTTTGAAGCCGGAGGGAACAAGTAAGCGGGCCATGGATCAACAAAGAGACTTAGTGGTGCGTTTTGAGGGAGACTCTGGTGACGGTATTGTGTCAATGGGACGGATTTTCGCGCGCGCGGCCGCGCGAACGGGGTATCATGTTTACACCTATAGCACCTTCCTTGCCGTCGTTCGCGGAGGACAAGTTACTTTTCAAGCGCGCATTTCCGATGCGCCCCTCTGGTCCCAGGGCAGCGACCCCCATATTCTGGTTGCATTGAATCGGCAAGCCGTCGCCGAAAATGCGAACCAATTAGGAAAAGGAGCATTGGTAATTCACCCACCCTTTGGCGCACCGTGCGAAGAAATTCCTCCTGATGTGGAAGTCCTTGAGATTGACTTCAAAGAAATTTCCGAAAGTGAGACCGGGGGAGCTCGCAGCAAAAACATCGCAGCTCTGGGAGTCTTGCTGGGAATTCTGGGATTTGAGAAAGACCCCGTTGCTCAAATTGTAAGTGAGTCATTTCGGGGTAAAGGCACAGATGTCACTACCGCGAACCTTAATGCGCTCGACGCTGGCTATGAAGAGGGTGCCAAGTATGCTGAGCATGGCGCCCGCTTTTCGTTTCCCTCGCCCGAATTGCGTCCACGGCTTCTGCTGTCCGGAAATGAGGCAGTGGCATTAGGCGCTCTCGCTGCTGGCGTTCGTTTCTTCGCCGGCTACCCCATTACGCCGGCAAGTGAAATTATGGAGTGGCTTGCCGGGCAACTCCCAAAAGTCGGTGGCGTGATGATCCAAGCAGAGGATGAAATCGCATCGCTGGCAATGTGCCTTGGAGCCTCCTACGGGGGGGTGAAAGCAATGACAGCCACCAGTGGGCCGGGACTCTCCCTTATGATTGAGCTTTTAGGGCTCGCGGGCATGGCGGAGTTACCTGTGGTGGTGGTAGATGTCCAACGTGCTGGCCCCTCGACGGGTATGCCAACAAAAGAAGCCCAAGGAGACTTGGTGTTGGCAGCCTATGGTTCTCACGGAGAGATCCCGCGCGTGGTGATCGCCCCCCAAACCGTGGCCGACTGCTTCACGCAAACGGTGCGGGCAGTGAACGTTGCCCATCAATTCCATATCCCCGTCATCGTCCTGAGCAGCCAATCCCTGAGCCATCGCATGCAGACGATCGATCCGCCTGATATGTCGAAATTGGAGATTTTTGAAGAGCCCATCTACGATCCAGAGCGTGACAAAACACCGTTTGTCCGCTATCCCGACACTCCTGACGGCCTGCCGGTCCCGCGCAGTATTCCTGGGGTTCCGGGCGGGATGTACCGCTGTGGCGGATTGGAACACAACGAGCTTGGGAATCCGGATTTTGACCCAGCGGTGCGACGACGAATGGTAAGCCGACGGTTGAAGCGCATGGAAGCGATTGCGAACGCGTTCCGCGGCAAAACCTACCGTTATGATACCGCTCAGGCGACGCCATGGGGACTAATGAGTTGGGGGGCAACAGCGCCTGTCGCAATGGAAGCGATTCGTGATTTAGAGAAGGAAGGCATCGCGATTCGAGCGCTTCTGCCTCACGTGCTGTGGCCCATGCCAGAAAATGCGATTCGTAGCTTCCTCGCCAGCGGCATCCGCACGCTATTCATTGCAGAGCTGAACGCCACCGCTCAGTTCGCAGAAATGTTAAGGGCTCACTTTACACGCGAGCTTTTGGAGCACGGAATTGAGGTCGTGACCATTACGAAGGACGAAGGGCTTCCGTTCACCCCTGCAGAAATCAGCCATAGCATCCGCAGCCACCTCGCCAAGCAAAGTGTGTCGGAGGTAGTTCAATGAGTGATGAGATCATGATGAAATCTCAGGATTTAGGGCAACCCGGCCCCGCAAAACGCAAAACGTATAAAGGCGGTACGCGCGCAACATGGTGTCCCGGCTGCGGAGATTATGGGGTCTTAGCTGCGCTGGATAAGGCTCTCTTGGCCTACGGGCGCCCAGAATGGGAGATCGTCATCGTTTCTGGGATTGGGTGTTCAAGCCGTTTTCCATTCTTTATGGATACCTACGGATTCCACTCGGTCCATGGCCGGGCTCTTGCAGTTGCGACAGGTCTGAAACTCGCTCGTCCGGAACTCACAGTGATTGCCACAGGTGGCGATGGTGATGCGCTCGCAATCGGTGGGAACCATTTCTTCCACACCATGCGGCGGAATGTAGACATCACTTACATCCTCATGGACAACCAGATCTACGGCATGACCAAAGGTCAGGCAGCCCCAACAAGCGCCTTGGGGATGAAAACCAAGTCTACTCCATATGGCACGTTCGAGCCACCCGTTGAGCCAGTGTGGGCCGCCCTGACGATGGGGGCAACCTTTGTCGCTCAGACAGCCATTCACGAGCCAGCACAAATGACCGAAATCATTCTTGAGGGCCTCAAGCACCGCGGAATGAGTTTCATCAATTGCCTGTCGCCTTGTCTGACGTACAACGCGAAAATGGATAAAGAGTATTTCAAGGCATACTCCCGACCCTTGCCAGAAGGATATGATCCAAGCGATTACGTCGCAGCGCTCAAATTGGCGCATGAAGCACGGACGGAGGGTTATTTCCCACTCGGAATCATCCATCGTCGCGAAGAGCCAACATTGAACGATCGGGTTGGTGAGATTCAAAAGCGTGCGCTTAGCGCAGCTGAACATCGGATGACGATCGAAGCAATTCTCGAAGAGTTTCTATGAGTGCCGGTCATTAGGTTGGTGAGCGGGCACAGGCACGCGAACGTCATCACTCGTAAAGTGACCAATCAGTTGCTGCGGTGTAATCAACGATCTCCAAGAAGATTGGATTCGTCTGCTGCGCATCTCGGATGAAATAAAGTTGGGCAAGCCCGTGCAGCGATTGCGGGAGGGTGACTGTCACCTCGCGGCTCGTCCAGTTGCTGATATTGGTCAGCTCGATGTCACCCCACATGACGCGCGCTGTCCCTTGCACACTTCCGAGATTGACTCCACGTATCGTAAGGACGGATCCCGCAGGCACCCGAAAATCTGGCGTGGGCGGACTGCCCTGCGATCCAGCGGCCGACAGAGATTGAAGCCCAGAACCTAACCGCTCGACCTGTGGCCCTCGCAAACTTGTAAGTGCGAAGCTCGTAACACCCGGACCAAAGGTATAGATAAGATCGTCGGAACTTTGTACTCCATCGCGGCCAAGTGACACAAGAGCATAGCGATCGAAGAAATCCCCATAGAGCTCAAGGGTAACCGACCCACTGTCGCCACGCAACAGGCCAAGCGGTGAAAAAAGGTAGTAGGGCGAACCCCACGGATCTAACGGGGACCCTTGGTCGTACGGTTGGATGCCAGCTTGTGTCCTCCCCGGCTGAAAAGTCAGGTACGGCCCACGCCAGCGATGATAGCTCGTCAGCAGGTTGACGCGGGTTGGAAGGAAGCGCCCTTCCGAGGGCGGCACCACCCACGTGCCCCCTCCATCAGAAATATAATCGTACAACGGATTTGCGTTCGGGTCATCGGTGTCATTCAGAGCTTCGGGGGTCACGTAATAGGTCGTGTCGAGTGCGCAAACATTGAGGGCATCTGCGATGATTGCCATTTCTTGGGCGTACGCTGCTCGAGCGAGCAACACCACGCCGAGCAGGAAGCTCGCGCTCGCTAACGGTGTTCGCTTTTGCCCTCTCATACAGGCCAAGCCTTTCGCAGCCGCACCAATTTATGTTACGTGTCCACAGATTCGTCATTCGTGCGTCAATACTGCAGCCATGAAAATGCATTTTGATGTCTTGCACTCTTCGAGATCGGATACATGGATGTAGGGAAGCTTGGGAGCTATACCATGCGAGACAAATTGAGAAAAGTTGTTCGGACACTTCTCCGTGTCCCCGAGAAAGTCGACATCGCTTTTTATGTTCAAAATCTCTTTTGGAAGTATGTCCTCGGGGTGAACCGAAGAGTGCCGTGGCCGGTCCATTTCACCTCGCGTGTTGCGGCGCCCGAGAAAGTGCGACTTGGTCGGTGTTCGTATCCGGGCGATATGCCCGGGTGTTACATTCAGGCAATCAATGGTATCATCATTGGGGATGAGTGTATCTTTGGTCCGGGCGTCGGGCTGATTAGCGCAAATCATGATCCAGAGAACTACGATCGCCACCTCCCCGCACCTCCCATCCGAATTGGCAACTATTGCTGGGTTGGCATGCATGCGGTGATTCTGCCGGGGGTCGAGCTCGGCGATCACACCATCGTGGGTGCTGGTAGCGTGGTCACCCAGAGTTTTCCTGAGGGCTACTGTGTGTTGGCGGGCAATCCTGCGCGTATCATCAAGCGCCTCTCCGCGACTCCCCCACGACTGTCGTCTGATAATACCGCATAAATTCGTTTGGCCCCACTCGCAGGGTGGTACCCCTACCCCTGGACGCGTTTACGTGCTGCGTAGACGTTCAAGAAGGGTTTTGCCGAGCCTCAGGTACGCATGCCCAAAATACTCCATTTGAAAGTACATCTGAAGCCGGGGGTTAAAGTTCTCTTTGAAACGCGCGATAGAAGGAATGTTCGCGCCCACGAAATCAAACTCACGCCATTCCCGGTTTCCGTACTGCTGCAGGATTTCCCATATGAGCAAAGAACTCACCCCCGTGGAAAGATAGTCGGGGTGCGTGGCTGCAATGCCGTAGTAAAGGGTTTGGCGAAACTTGAGTAGCACGATGTACGCGATGAGCTGGTTATTCAGATATGCGGCGATGATTTCCCGGTATTCGCGCAATCCCTCGTGCCCAACAACAGCTTCGAACAGCTCTTTCGAAACTGGACAGTTTTCTCCTCGCCGGGCATAGGTACGCGTTAGAAGCTCATAACCTTCCGCAGGATGAACATGAGCAAGTAGATCAAAATTCTCGCGCTGGGCTTTTTTGATTTGCCGACGCGCACTCCCATCAAAACGTGCCCAATGTTCCTCTGCCGGTAGACGAAGATTGAGATAGTAGGTGAACCGTGGCACCAACTGAAATCCAGCTTGAACGAGGGGGCGGACATCTTCAAGATGTGGCGGGTTGATTAGATTCACATACTCGTAGTTGTCCAAGAGATGCCGAATCAAATGGTCGAGAACTTCCGTATCGCGAGAAATCCGATCGGAGAGCTTCTCCCCCACATCAATATCCAGCAAAATGCCCACGTAAGGAGTGAGTAACGGTGTTACGCCAGTGAGGTGCCCAAAACGCTCCCGTTCGAAGAGCACACAACCGCCCAACAGGCCAAAGTCATCAAAGCACCCAATGAGCTTCAGGTGCCCAGCTTCGCTCGAACTATCAATGACACGTTTCCAAACTGATGTATGGAAGAGCGTGCCTTGGGGTGAGCGCCCAACAAATTCATCCCAAGTATCATACTCGTGCGGCTCAACAATGCGAACAAGCAACTTCCCCATATCTGGGAAGACCTTGCACCAACTCTTCGTAAAGATTCAAGTAACGCTTTTGCATTTGCTGGATAGAAAACTCCCGCACAATGCGCTCGCGAGCGGCCTGCCCCATGGCTTCGCGCAACGACGGCGCTTGATGCAGCATCGCCAAAACGCGGGCCAACGAATCAGGATCGTCAGGCGGGACTTGAATACCGCAGACCCCATCTGGAACCAACTCCCGGAGGCCACCGACCGCTGAAACGACCACTGGCACCCCGCAGCTCATTGCCTCCGCGGTGGCCAAGCCAAAGGACTCCTGGCGTGAAGGCTGGACAAATACGTCCAGTGCTGGAAGCCACTCAGAAAGTGACTTTACGCGCCCTCCCCAGTGCAGATAGGGGGTGAGGCGGAGCGTTTCGGCGAGAGCGCGAAGCGCCGGTTCCTCGGGGCCCGAACCCCACAAAACAAAGCGAGCATTCGGGCAACGCAGGCGTAGCCCTGCGGCGGCACGCAGAAAGACATCGTAGCCCTTAATGAATCGAAAGTTTCCCGCCGCTCCAACGAGATAGACGTCCGAGTGCGTCCCCTCCGCACAGAGTTGTTTCCGAAGATTTTGCCGCTCATCCTTTCCTAACGGACGGAATAAGTGGGGATCTACGCCATTTGGGATAACCACCAAACGCTCGGGTGGCACTCCCGCGGCGAGCAGTTCTTGGCGCACGGCGTTGGAGACGGTCACAATTCGATGCGCGGCTCGTGCAACCCAAAAAAATCCACCGCGCACAAGGGGCTCTGGGTACACGCTGCTCTCGCCCCACTCATGAGTGCCATGCTGCGTGATCACAATCCGGGGAACCTCAAGTGCCGAGGCGATCGGGACACCTAAGAGGGTCGGCCTCGTAAGGGAAAAATGAACAAGCGTGGGACGAACCTGCTTAAGTAAACGTACAAATCGCAACCCGGGAGGAGCAAACGTGCCTAATCCCTCTTCAGAAGAGCTGAGGACGTAGGTCCTCCCAACCTTTTCTTCGGCCCAGGAGCGAAGGGGACCGCGGCGGGACCATGCTGCAACCGCGCACTCGTATAGGCCAGAGCTCGCCAAGGCTTCCCCTACATTCAGCATGACACGCGTCGGGGCATCGTCCTCGAAGGCATTGATTACCAGAATGACCTTGAAAGGGGCTTTGCTTTCGGAGTTATCAGGATGGGGATTCGTCATTCTTTTTCCTCCTTTTCGGGGAGGCTTGCGCTCGGTTCGTCTGTGGTGGACAAGCCATATTTTTCGACTCGTTTTCTCACCGTATTTCGCGTCACACCCAGTAATTTGGCTGCTTTGGATTTGTTCCCACCGCAATACCGAAGCGCCCGTTCCAGAAGTGAACGCTCTACGACATCGAAGGCGTCAAAACCCTCCGGTAAAGGTTGAGCTCTGACGATTCTTTCAAAGAGTTCATCCAAGAGAGTAGAGTCTATGATATCACGAGACCGGCTTTCCTGCGCCAGTGTGCCGGATGCGACACTTGGTGTGTGACGAAGGTCAAGATCGCTGGCATAGATCCGGTTGCCTTGAAGCCGCACAAGGCAATTCTTGATAACGTTTTCCAGTTCTCGAACATTTCCGGGCCAATTGTAATTCTGTAGCGCGTCAATCGCCTCCTCGGTCAAAACTGGCTTCGGAATACCGAGCTCGCCAGCAGCTCGACGCAAGAAGTAATCCGCCAGCAGGGGGATGTCCTCCACACGCTCGCGTAACGGCGGCATCCGAACCTCAACCACTCGGAGACGGAAATAGAGGTCCGCACGAAACTCACCAGCCTGAATCCGCTCTTCCAGATCGCGATTTGTGGCCGCAAGGATGCGAACATCCACTTTTGCCGGCCTGATACCGCCAATCTTCTCAATTTCTCCTGTTTCCAATACCCGAAGGAGCTTCTTCTGAGTGGCGAGAGGCATTTCCCCGATCTCGTCCAAAAAAATGGTCCCGCCGTCGCACACTTCAAACTTACCGGGTTTAGGCGCTGTTGCTCCGGTGAAAGCTCCGCGTTGGTAGCCAAACAGCTCGCTCTCAAGTAGCGTCTCGGGAATGGCTGCACAATTGATGGCTAAAAACGGTTTTTCTCGCCGCCGGCTATGCTGATAGATGGCACGAGCGACAAGTTCCTTCCCTGTTCCACTCTCCCCTGTGATTAGCACAGGCAAATCGCTCGCAGCGAGTCTTCCAATGAGCTTATACACCTCTCGCATGGGTTCGCTTAACCCGATGATTTCGTCAGCGCCCTCGTCTTGTGCGGAAGTAGCGGATGTCTGAAAAGCTACCTGACGACGCATGTCGCGGCTTACCTTTACCGCAGCAGCGATGGCATCGCGGATTTCGCTAACCTGAAAGGGCTTGATCACGTAGTCGAACGCCCCGAGCTTCATCGCCTCGATGGTGCTTTGGGTGGTGGCGTAGGCGGTCATCAAAATGACGGGCAGGCGGGGTTCAATCTTTTTGATTTCTCGGAGGGCCGTGACGCCATCCATTTCCGGCATTCGCACGTCCATTAGCACAACGTCTGGTTTGTGCGTGCGGATCAAAGCCAGTGCTTGGGCACCGTTCGTCGCCTCTAAAATGCGATAGTCATGCTTATCCAGAAGGCGCCGTAATGAAAACAGCACATCCGGCTCATCGTCCACGAGAAGCAGTGTTGGACTGCCTTGGGTCATTGTGGGGTTACCTCAATCGGAATTGAGATCTCAAAGCATGTTCCTTTTTCATTCGTCTCCTTGATGGACAGTGTCGCATCGTACTGACTAAGAAGCTTCCGAGACACAAAAAGGCCTAAGCCAATACCCTCCCTTCTGGTGGTTACAAACGGTTCGAAGATTTGGTCACGGATCTCCTCTGGGATGCCACGCCCCGTATCACGCACGCTTACCACGACATGGGGCCGCCCCGCACGCGTGGCCCGACGAGTTGCCACAATGATGATCCCCCCCCTCGGCATCGCATCGATGGCGTTCAACATGAGGTTGAGTAAAACCTGATCGAAATGACCCCGTTCTCCACGAACCATTGGCAAAGTTCTCGCCAATCGCTTCTTTACGAGAATTGACCGGGCGCTGAGCGTGTGACTGAGCAAAAACAACAAATCTTCGATGACTTGGTTGAGATTGACCTCCTCCAAACGAGGCTGCTGCTGCCGGGAAAGATTGAGCACCTGCGTCACAATGCGATTGATCCGCTCCAGCTTGTCTGCGATTATCTGAAGATCTTTTTGTCGGTCGGGAGCGACCGCCCCATCCTCCATCAGGGAATGAACAAGCATCGAAATAATTGCGACGGGGTTACGAATCTCATGGGCGATTTCAGCACTAAGAATCCCCAAAGTGGATAGTCTTTCCGCTTTTCGCAACCCTTCTTCCGCTCGTACCATTTCCTGATAACGGCGCGCGTTCACAATCGCAATGGCGCAAAGCGAAGCAAATGCATTCAGAAGTTGGATCTCTTCATTGGAAAACGTCCGCGGCTTGGCAGTGTAGATATTCAGGATGCCAATCGGCCGGTCATTGTAGATAATGGGCACGGACAGTAAGGAAGCGAGTTTCTCTTTTCGCGCCATGCGTCGGGAGCGATAGCGCGGTGCCTTGCGAACGTCGAAAACTTGCAACGGAGCTCGACCCATGACCACTTCCCCCACTAACGTGTTGGTCACGTGGAGGGTGGGGCGCTGGGTATAATGCTGGCCTCCTCCCGACACCGCACTGAGTTCCAATTCACCCTTTTCGTTGAGCAACATGACGGAACAGAGACGAATATCTAACATGGATTGCACCGTCTCAGTGATGCGCTGAAGCACACTGGGTAGAGAGTCCGGTGCAATCAGCGCCTGTCCGGCGGCAATCAGCGCTTCAAGACGTGCCGCCTGAGTGGTCAGGGCATCGTAAAGTTGGGAGGTCTGGATCACTTTAGCGGCCTGATTGGCAATCGCGACGAGCAACTGCTGATCTTCCCGGGTAAACGCATTGAGGCGGTCGCTATCCACATTCAGTACCCCAGCAATCCGGCCTTCGATGCGGAGAGGCACAGCCATTTCCGAGCGTACTTCGGGGCGCAGAGGCAGGTAATCCTCGCATTCCAGCACGTTGTTGACTCGCACTGGCTTGCCTAATGCTACGACCCGACCAACAATTCCTTTCCCGATCGGGATGCGACGATTGCGAACGTTTCTGGCACTCGCTCCACAGGCGGCTTTGACATGCAAGAACTCGGGGTTGGCAGCATCGATCAATGAGAGACTTCCGCTGCTTGCTTGCAGGTAGCGGACAGCACAGTCGAGGATGCGCCGCAAAAGTAAACGATGATTCGTCGTGGAATTAATGAGGTTAGAAATTTGATAAAGAATGCGCAGGCGCTCGTACCGAGCATCGCGGGAGGAACGGTGCGCAGTGATTGTTGGTTTTCCTTCCATTGCGAACGCCTGCACTTTCTTGCGCTTTACATTGCTGCCCGGGAGTTCATCAATATTCGGGACAATGACTTCAGCAACCGATCCCCAAAGCCAATTGCCACGTTGTGGGCCAATTATCTGCAAGAAAACTCTTG
Organism: Candidatus Sumerlaea chitinivorans; assembly: GCA_003290465.1. Lineage (GTDB taxonomy): Bacteria > Sumerlaeota > Sumerlaeia > Sumerlaeales > Sumerlaeaceae > Sumerlaea > Sumerlaea chitinivorans. The sequence continues at coordinate 623,720 of CP030759.1, read as the reverse complement.
AGCCCCATTGGAAAACACGTCGTGATGAGACAAAACCTGCGAGTGGAAAGGACAAAGAAACATGAGAGCAATTCTTTATGTTAGTGCGTTGGCTATTGCTCTTGTAGGATGCGAGGCTCGGCAGCCGGCTACCGAAAGCACGGGTTCTCAAGTAAACACCCCGGAAACGAAGAAGGTGACCCTACCAAGCCCAGCCGCGGCAAAGAAGACTGAAACCCCAACCAATCAAACAAAAGCAGCTCCGCAAAAGCCAAAACTTGGTCCTAAGGCAACTGCAGAGTCGTACGAACTTCACGATGGATGCAAAATCGTGAGCGGCACCGTGCTCCGAATCATGCGTTTTGGTTCCTTCAAGGGAGCGTTGAAAGCAGAAAAACCGCCGAAATCCCTCAAACTTGTGCTGGAAGGAACGAGCGTCGACGGCTACTGGCCTGAGATCGTAGTCCACCTCTACAACTGGAAGGTTCGTAAATGGGAGCCCCAAGAAACGTTTGTTGTGAAAGGAGAAATGACAAAGCGTTTCGCAATCAACATCCCTGAGCCCGGGCTCCACACGTTTATGATTAGTTACAACGCTACGTCGCCGAAAGGGGGCAATGTTCGGCCGAACGTGTACGTGAAGTCTGCAGAGTTAGAATTCTAAGCCAGGGCGGATTTGAAGTAGAGAAAAGGCGGGCGCTCGAAGTTTGCTGCAGCGTCCGCTCGCTTTATGCTATTTTCGCAACCCCAGACGCAGATACAGCAACGGAGCAAGAATCTCCCACCACCCCTTTAGCGGCTGGATCTTTGTGTAGCCGAGTTGCTTGGGTGGGTAAATCTTTGTCACGGGGACTTCCGTAAACCGAAAGCCGCCGGTGAGCACGTGGTAGAGGATGTAATACTCCATCGCGTAGCGGTCGAGCCATTCTTGGTCGAGCTGAAACCTCGGATCCTTGAGAATAGAAAGCCGGATGGCCCGAAAACCATTCGTAGTGTCATGGAGTCGTTTGCCGGTGAGCATCCATACATACCACGGATGAATGAACTGGGTGGCAATTCTACGATAGAGAGGCATTTCCGCATAGTTGCCCCCTGGAAGATATCGAGCCCCTTGGACAAAATCCGCCCGATCGTTGAGAATGGGCTCCACAAGCCGCGGAATTTCGCGGGGCTCGTCCTTGTTGTTCCCTGCCATGATCACCAGGATGTCAAAGTTGTGCTCCCACCCGTACTTAATGACGCGTCGAATCGAATAACCAATGCCCCGATTGCGATCGTTACGCAACAGAGTGAAACCATAGCGGGCTTGGAGCCGTTCCGGAAAATCATCTGTGGAGCCATCATCAGCCAAGACCACTTCGATGTTGGAATTTGGTATCGCCTGCTCCAGGTTGGCATCGAAAATGCGTTGGATGGTTTTTTCGATTTTGATGTGTTCGTTGTACGCAAAGGTCGAAACGAGAATCCGTGTCGCCTGGTGGTGGGTAGGCGAAGACTCTGGCGTCAGCGATTGATCCCCTTCCTTCATTTGCTTGGCCCCACAATGTCGAGAAGCTGATCGCAGACGTAGTCTTGCTGCTCCTGTGTGAGATTTGGAAACATGGGTAAAGAGAGCAACCGTGCGGCAACGCGTTCCGTCACGGGCAACGAACCTTTGCTCAAGCCCATGTGAGCATAAGCCTTTTGGAGATGAAGCGGCAGAGGATAATGTAACCCTGTGCCAACCCCGCGCTCTTGCAGCTTTCGTTGTACTTCGTCACGACTGTCGACCAGAATCACATACAAATGGAAAACATGGGTGTTATAGGGCGCCACAGAGGGAAGTTGGATCGCCTGATTTGTGCTGAGACGCTTATGATAGTAGGCCGCACATTTCTGACGAGCGGCATTCCACTGGGAGAGTCTCTTTAGCTTTGCCCGAAGGATAATTGCCTGCAGCGCGTCCATACGGGCATTATACCCCTCCACGTCGTGGTAATACTTCTGGCTCTGCCCGTGATCGCGGAGCATTTTGACTTTACGGATAATTCCTGAGTCATTGGATACCACTGCACCGGCTTCACCGCACGCACCCAGGTTTTTCCCGGGATAGAAGCTGAAAGCTCCTGCATGACCCATCGTTCCAGCCGGACGCCCTTTATAGGTCGCGCCGTGCGCTTGGCACGCATCCTCAACCACCAACAAGTTGTGTTTGCCCGCAAGCTCGAGAATCGGATCCATATCAGCGCACTGACCGTATAAGTGGACGGGAATGACCGCCCGCGTGCGGGATGTGAGTTTTTCCCGGATATGGTCAGCTGTGATCGTGTACGTGTGAGGATCAATGTCTACGAATACGGGTTTCGCGCCGGTCTGGCTGATCGCTTCGCTCGTGGCGATGAAGGTGTGCGCTGGGCAAATCACTTCGTCGCCCGAGCCTATCCCAAGGGCAAGCAATGCCAAACGAAGAGCATCGGTACCAGAATTGACGCTGGCACATGCGGCTGCTTGACAAAACTGCGCAAACTCTTCCTCAAACGCGCTGACTTGGGGCCCACCAATAAATGCAGCGCTATGGAACGCCTTCTCGAACTCGTCCCGAATTTCAGGCCAAAGTTCGCGGTGAGGGGTCTGTAGATCAAGAAATGGTACTTGCATTATTTCGACTCCTGAACCTTTCCTTTCGGGCGGGCCGGAACGCCTGCGACGATCGTGTATGGTGGAACATCGCGGGTTACCACGCTGCCGGCGCCAACGATGGCACCTTCTCCGATGGTGACGCCACAAAGAATCGTGGCACTCGAACCGATCGAGGCTCGCCGCTTTACCACTGTGGGAACAACCTTCCAATCCGCCTCCGTCTGAAGCTCACCGCTCTCCGTGGTCGCACGCGGGTACTTGTCATTTATGAAAGTCACGTTGTGCCCAATGAAAACCTCGTCTTCGATGGTGACGCCTTCGCAGATGAAGGTGTGGCTTGAGATTTTGCAGTTCTTGCCAATGATTGCATTCTTTTGAATTTCGACGAACGCTCCGACCTTGGTATTGTCACCGATCGTGCATCCGTAGAGGTTCACAAAGTCGAAAATACGGACGTTTTCACCAAGCTTCACATCGGGTGCAATATTTTGGAACTTTGGTGCCACAGCTACCTTCCTTTCAGCGGATTTTGATCTTCTTTCCGTCTTGTGCCAAGGACTGCTGCGCAGCATCAAGCAACTTCACCACACGCAATCCCATCTGACCATCGGTCAGCGGCGTTGTCCCAGTTTCGATACAATGCTTGAAATGCTCGACTTCGGCCCGCAATGCCTCTTTGGTGTCAAGCTTGGGTGAGTACATGTCTCCCATCCGGTACTGAACCAAGACGGAATAGATACCGTCGCGCGAGTCAATAATGTCCACGCCCTTGTCGTAGACTTTGATTTTCTCGGAATTCTGCATATCATCGTAAACAAGCATTTTCTTTGAGCCGCCGATGAGAATCATGCGTACTTTGACCGGCGAGAGCCAGTTCACGTGAAAGTGCGCGATGATGTTCTTCTCGAAGAAGGCTGTCACGTAGCCGATGTCCTCCTCGGTCATACCGAAGTGGCAAATGCCATGTGCAGCTGCCGCCACCGGTTTTTCTGGGAAGATGTAGTCCATGATGGAGAAATCATGAGGGGCCAAATCCCAGATCACGTTGATGTCATGCTGAAACAACCCAAGATTCACACGAACGGAATCAAAATAAAGTAGATCGCCAAGCTCTCCCTGCTCCACGAGTTGTTTTATTTTCTGAACCGCAGGAGTGTAAATGAAGGTGTGATCTACCAGCAAAACCAACCCGCGCTCTTTGGCGGTACGCACCATTTCTTCTGCATCTGCGACTGTGGCGGCGAGAGGCTTTTCCACCAGCACATGTTTGCCCGCATTGAGGGCCGCCATGGTCAGGGGATAGTGAGTTGACACCGGCGTCGCAATCGCAACGGCCTGCACCTCCTTATCGTCGAGGGCCACGCGGTAGTCGGTGATTGGCGTCGTCCAAGGAAATTGGCTGTGAACTTTCGCGAGGCGTTGGGAATCAAGGTCACAAATGTATTTCACTTTGCAGCCAGGCACCGAGGAAAAATTGCGAATAAGGTTTGGCCCCCAGTAGCCGCAGCCAATGACTGCAACGGTTAGTGAGTTACTGGACATTTGAGCACGTAGTCTCCCGTTCCAAATTTTCTGTTACCTGACTTAAAAACTCAGAAAACCAGTCTTGCCCACGACGCAGCACTTCCGCGTTCGTGTACACTCAAGTTCTTACCGTCGTTTCAGCCGTGGTCTATCGGAAAATCACATTAGCGACAACGAGAGAAATTTGGCCAAAATCGTACCGAGGGTTTGTGATGTTCACCTCGAGCCAACAAAGCTTGTCTTGCCATCCCTCGGGCACTTTCCACCAGTAATACCGCAATTCTCGATTTGCGACAACCCCGCGAAACAAGGGCGCACGGTGGCTTGGTCTTGCTGCTTCGACCAAAGTTACTGTGACAAAAGGCCACTCATCCTCGACAGATGTTGAACGCATCAGAAAACCGATCTCCTGACAGCGTGCAGGAAGTGTAAAAGTCGTGGTCCGTGCCTCTGGACGAGTGATGATCGCTCGCTCGCGAAAGAGGTTCACGGGGGGCAGGAACAAACGATAATCGTAACGCACCAACTCTGGCGGGGCGGAGCCAGGGCGATCATCGAACGCAGGCAAGTGGATCCCGTCTTTGCGAACGACAAAAAGCGGCCCGGTTGTTTCCGGTGCGGTGTGCCGATTCAATACCTGCGGTGCCGGCGTCGCTGGCATGACGGAGCTTTGGGTGGGGCCAGGAGAAACCGTCGCACTACGTCGATCGTTGGGCTTCTTGCTCTCCCTACTTTTCCCGTCACAAGCGACAATGAGCCCACAAAAAATGAGCACACCAATTACGAAAAGCCTGGCGTTACTGATCAATGTTTTCGAGCTAACAGGAGGCATGGATCTCCAATGAGCGTCATGGTTTGTACATCTACATAGTCATCATCTTTCGGGCGAAACGCTGCTTTTGCGGCTTGATAGGCATCGCCCAGCCGTTTGTAAGCGGAGCTGCAATAAAAATCCAGTAAACGCGTGTGAAAGGCGTGATCTTCATAAGCAGAGCTTTTCCAAGGTGCACCGATCACGGCGATTGCGCCCGCTTTCGGCTGAAGCAAAAACGCTTCGCCAATGCTCCACTGGGCATCAAACGCTGTCGTGTAACAGCTCGAGGCGGCAATAATTGGATAATGGAGCCGATTGCGCAGCTTAGCAACATCGGCGGGCGTAAAGAGATCTTTCTGCTTAGAGTAATCCACTGGCCCCACCCGCCAAACAAATGCTCCCCCATGCCCAATATAGTAGAGGAACTGAATGCCGTGATCAATTTCTTCGCGGAGCCGCTCGACCTCCCTTGTGGCCACTGAAGTCTCGGGAAAGAGAAGTGTAATGGTCGTGAAGTGGTCTCGGTAGCGGTCGCGCACGGAAGCCGCCATGTCTTGGAAACGCGATTCCACGCTCGAAATGACGACCATTTTATCGTTTTTCGACGCCTGGAAGGTCTCGTACTCGATAATCTTACGGACGTACTCGTATGCCTGAACCTCGTTTGCTGCGGGAATCCGACCAATCGCCAAATCCGGCGTGTTCGCGCTCTTGAAACTCGCATACCAATTGTCGTCCACGTATCCTCCGGTGCGAACGGTCGCTGGGCTCTCAATCCAATGAATGGGAATCCCCACACGCGGAGGATCCGCTTGGTCAAAGGTTTGACACATCCGATAGTCCGAGGTGCCATCACCAAACAATACGAGGTAGGTGAGCCGCGGACTCTTCGCAGCCGCATAGCGAATGAATCGTTTCAACGTAATGTCGTCGATAAATCCCGCATTCATTTCGTCGAAGATGCGAACAACGTCCACGGCCGCGACTTCTAAACCCTGCTGTTTGCGGTACGCCGCGTAGAGCATCGCTGGATCGCGAAGATACGTATCGTAGAGGACCAAAACCTCAGTGCTGGAAGAGACGAAATCGGACAAGCGGTCACGTTTTCGATAGTCGAGAACGTCAGGCGTCAAAATGCCATTTTCCGCCACAAGCAAATACGTGGTTTCGCGATTGTCGGCCGCAACCACGATCTCTGTCGCCTCTGGGTTGAACGGCTCGTAAATCTTCGCCTGACTCGGGCAAAACACTCGTGAACGCGGTTTGGCGTTCTTGACTGAAAATTGCGCGGGATACTTGGCTCCGTAAACGTTACTGTTAAACTCAAACACATTCCTGTGATCCGCATCGAGCTTTCGCCAGTAGCTCACGCGGATCCAGTCGAGACTGATCGAATCCACAACGTTCGCTCGATCGGGAGGTGTCTTGAAGATAAATCGCTGTCGATAACCTAAGACCGACGCGGGAAGAGAGGTCACAAAATCGTAGTACTGCACACCATCAAAAGCAAAAGTTCCACAGTCGTAACGCGGACTGTCCTTCTCTTCGTCGTCTCCGTACTGGATTGAGAATTTGTGCGAAGGTTTGAGCCCCGGCACATCCGACCAGCCGAAGATCCTAAAGTGGAGGTGAACGCGGTCACCACGGTTTTTGTCGAAGTGCGGGAAGCTTACGCGAATGGGATAGGTGCCAGTCTGTTCACTACTGTAATGACACCAATAGAAATTGTCCGTAATCCCACGCGGGAGTCGCGACTCTCGATAATAGTTGTCTTGCTCGAGATGAAGGACTGCCCAAAAACTCGAATTGGTCAAGGTGGCTTCACTGCGGCGCAGCACGGTGGTGCTATAACGGAGGGGCTGCGATGCCTCCCAACTTAGGAAATACACATTGTAGTAATTGTACGGCTTGTAGGTGGAAAACGTCCCGAGGGGTGGCTGCCCGACAAACTCAATCGTGTCGTCGGCCCCAAAACGCCCTTCTTCCTTCACTTTCACTGCGATGGGAACTTCTTTCCACTCGTTCCACAAGGTAAGCTTACGAGGGTCTATTTTTGCGAGGTCCACGCCAGCTGCTGCAAGATCGCGCCCATAGATCCGATAGACCCCCTTGAATGCGACAAGCACTCGCACATATTCGGTTGCCAAACCCTTCGTTTCCACTAACTCAGCTTCCGTTGCGGTTGTGGCTCGTTCATCGGCCCAAGATTTTGCGTTCGAGCTCCGACCAATACCCAAAGCCAGAAAGGCGATGAAGCTCAGGAGCAAGAGGCTTTGCACGGAGCTTGTAGGATGGCTGCTTTTCTGCATCAGTCCGTTGGCTCGCATAACTGGAGAAATTCCGTCCGTGCCTTCATTTCCGTTTAGAAGTGCAAGAATTTAGACACAATAATTATCGCGGCAAGTGCCCTATTCAGTTTTCAGCAGTTGAATTGCGCACTCTATTTGGAGATGGTTTGGTAGGAGTCGGCCGAAAGGACTAGAGCTCGCTATGGATCTAAAAGATTCTCGCATTGTGCTTGGGGTGAGTGGAGGGATCGCAGCGTTTCGTGCGCTCGATTTGTGCTCACTGCTTCAGAAACAGGGGGCGACGATTCGCGTGGTGATGACGGCCCACGCACAAAAGTTTATTGCTCCCCTAAGCTTTGAGACTCTCACGCAACACCCGGTTTATACAGATTTGTTCGACCGAGCGCACGCTTTCGAAATGGAGCACATCTCATGGTCGAAGTGGGGGCAGCTCCTACTGATAGCACCCGCCACCGCAAACATTTTGGCCAAAATGGCGATGGGAATTGCGGACGACGCGCTCAGCACTCTTTATCTCTCGTTTTCAGGTCCAGTGGTCGTCGCCCCAGCGATGAACACGCAAATGCTCCTCCATCCCGCCACGCAACACAATCTGGAAGTGTTACGCAAGCGTGGTGTAGCGATCATCGAGCCTGCGGAGGGGCGGCTTGCCTGCGGTGATGTTGGACCGGGAAAACTTCCGTCACCTGAGGAAATTGTCGCTTTTCTGACAAACTATGAACCTCAGCACGATCCGAGAAATATCGCACGTACGCAGGACTCTGCCGCAGGTTCCCATTCACAGCAAACGCTTGAGCATTTGGTCGCTCAAACATCATTCCAGCCATCGGACACCTCATTGGCAGGCAAGACCGTCGTTATCACCTCGGGACCCACCCACGAGTATCTCGATCCGGTCCGATTTATCACCAACCCATCTTCCGGAAAAATGGGGGCAGCACTTGCACGGGAAGCGGCGCGCCGCGGAGCCAAGGTCCACCTCGTATCAGGTCCCGTAAGCCCGTCGTTTCTACCACATGAATGCGCAACGATCCATAAAGTGACTACAGCGGAACAAATGCTTCACGCCGTGCAGCGGCTTGCCGCCGAAGCGGACATTTTCGTTTTTGCTGCTGCAGTAAGCGACTACCGAGTCGCAGAGCGCACGCCGCAAAAAATTAAGCGCAGTGGCAATAGCCTTGTCCTGCATTTGATCGAGAATCCAGACATCGCCCAAGCGATTGGATGTCACAAGAAACCGTGGCAAATTACCGTAGGATTCGCAGCAGAGACCGAGGAAATGGAAGCCAATGCGCTGGCAAAGATGGCTAAGAAACACCTCGACGCAATTGTCGCGAACGACGTCGCGGATCCTCGGATCGGCTTTGATCGGGATGAGAATGAGGTGACCATTTACCTGCGGACGGGCGAGCGACGATTTGTTTCCCGCCGGCCGAAAAGCGAAATTGCGAAGGAAATTTTTGACGCCATTTTGGACCTTGTTGCTGTCACGCCCCCACGCACCACCCAAGCCGACGGCTAACAAGCTTCGCACCGACAGGACATGAATGTCCGGAGCAGCCGATGGCTCTGCTAACGTTCATCAGGTGCGGTGACGCTCAAAACCTCGTCAATCGTGGTCACGCCCTGGGCAACCTTTTGTAGGCCAGCACGGCGTAGCGTGATCATTCCCTCTTGAATCGCCATGCGCTTCAATTGAGTCGTGGATATCCCCTCGATAATTTTGTCGCGCATCGCGTCGGAGAGATGCAAGAGCTCATAGAGCGCCACTCGGCCTTTGTAGCCCGAATTCAGACAGCGATCACACCCCGCCCCTCGTGCGAATTTGGCGTCCTCAGGAATCTGTAGAGACCGCAGCAATTCCGCTGGAGGATCGTAGAACTGCTTGCAGTTTTCGCAAATCCGCCGCACGAGACGTTGGGCAACAATCAAGTTCACGGATGCAGTCACAAGGAACGCCTCGACCCCCATGTTCGTCAGACGGTTGATCGTGCTTGGCGCATCATTGGTATGGAGTGTGGAAAGCACTAAGTGACCCGTTAAGGCAGCCTTCACAGCGATTTCAGCTGTTTCCTTATCACGAATCTCGCCGACCATGATGATATCCGGGTCTTGGCGCAGGAAGCTACGGAGCCCCTCCGCAAACGTTAGGCCGATTTCAGGATGAACCTGGACTTGGTTGATGCCGCGGAGTTGGTACTCGACTGGGTCTTCGATGGTCATGATATTCTTGCGCGGATCGTTAATGGTGTTGAGGGCGGAATACAAAGTAGTGGACTTACCAGAACCTGTCGGACCAGTCACGAGAATCATTCCCCAGGGGGCGCGGATTTGGGCTTCAAATCCGGCCAGCACCTCGGGGTCCATCCCAAGATCCGTGAGATTGAGCATGAGATTGCCGCGGTCGAGAATACGGATCACGACCTTTTCCCCAAACACTGTGGGGCAGGTGGAAACACGAAAATCGATGGAGCGCCCTTGAACTGTGACCTTGAAGCGACCGTCCTGAGGAAGTCGTCGTTCTGCAATGTCGAGGTCGCTCATAATCTTAATGCGCGAGACAATGGCATTTTGGAACTTTTTTGGTGGGGCCTTCATTTCATGAAGTACGCCGTCGATGCGGTATCGGAGGCGCAGTTCCTTTTCGTAGGGTTCAATGTGGATATCGCTTGCCCGCATTCGAATAGCATCGTGGACGATGAGGTTCACGAGCTGGATGACGGGTGCGTCTGTCGCCTCGACCTCTCCCTCTTCTACCTCTGTTTCAGCCGGTTCGGTCATGCCGCTCTCGAGTGCCTCTAGGACCGCGGTCTCTTCATCGCTGATTTCTTTCAGCATTTCGTCGAGTGCAGACTCACTCTTGGGATAGTAGCGCTCGATGGCTTCTTTGATGTCAGATTCAAAAGAGATCACCGGCACAATTTTGCAATTTGTGAGCAAGCGCAGTTCGTCGAGTAGATAAATGTTTGAGGGATCAGAGAGAGCGACCGTCAGAGTATCGCCTGTTTTGTCGATGGGTACGATCTGATACTTGCGGACGAGATCCTCAGGGATGCTCTTTAGGATGGATGGGTCAATCTCGTAATGCGACAACGTGATGAACGGCACGTTGAGTTGTTTGCCAATCGCGGCAGCAATTTCCCATTCGTTAGCATACTTATTATCAATGAGAATGCTGCCGAGGCTCCCTCCCTGCTTTTCTTGCAGTTCGAGAGCATGTTCCAATTCATCCTGCGTGATGACGTTGTCGCGAACCAGCATCTCTGCTAGTCGCCTTTCCATTGCACTCGCCATGGCTTAACCCGATGTTCCTGTCCAAGTGATCCAAAATTGGACTGCTCACTAACAGATTTGCACCCGTAAAGAGAGTGAAAATTCGCCGGAGTTGCGGCAACCAAAAAACTTGGGTTGACCAACCGCGCCCCCATTTTTGTAAAGTGTTTTGTTAAATCATACTCAGACAAGCATTTGTAAACGAAGTCTATATGAGCGTGCACAGCTGCCAAGGCCCATTACATTATGTCAGTCAGCAGTCCCAAGTCGAGGCACTTGCCCAAAACATAGAACCGGGCATTCGTGTGGCGCTGGATACTGAAGCGGACAGCCTCCACCATTACTACGAGAAGGTGTGTCTCATCCAGTTGTCTTTTGGCTCTCATCACTACATTGTGGACCCACTTGCGAAAGTGCGCGTCGAGCCGTTATTGGAAAAATTAGCTCAATGCACCTTAGTCATCCACGGGGCCGACTATGATCTTCGTATGCTGCGGCGTCAGTGGGGCTTTGAGGCACACCAATTGTTCGACACAATGTGCGCCGCACAACTTCTTGGGTACGAGGAACTGGGACTTGCATCGTTGGTCAAGAGGTGTTGTGGGGTAACTTTGTGTAAAAGCGGTCAACGTGCGGACTGGTCCCGTCGACCGCTTAGCCCCAAGTTGATCGAATATGCTACAAACGATAGCCGTTATCTGCTGTGCGTAGCCGAGCGATTGGAACATGAGTTGCGGATTCGAGGTCGAGTCGAATGGCATCGGGAAATGTGCCAAAGAATTCTCGAGAACGTCAAATGCCATAATACGGCCCGGAGTGAAGCGAGGCAATGGCGAGTCAAAGGTTGGCACACTCTAAAATCCTCACGCGCGCACGCCATCCTTCGAGAACTATGGCAATGGCGCGAACGTGAAGCTCAACACGCAGATCTACCACCGTTTCGGATCTTGGGGAACGAGATGCTTGTCCGATTGGCAGCATGGACCGAAGCAACCAGCGCAGGCGACGCTCTACCAGACTTTATTCCCCCTCACCTTGCATCCAGCGTGCGCCGGCTTGAATCTCTGAGGCGTGCTGTTGAACATGCGCGCGCGTTGCCCCCTGAAAAATGGCCGCGCCCGTCGCACGTAAACTGCAAGCAGGCTCCAAAACCTTCAAAATCACTCTGCGAAGAATTGAAAGCGTGCCGGGACGAGATCGCAGCTAAGTATGACGTCCCGCCACAGCTCATCACGCCCAGTACTGCCCTGCTCGAGATTGCAGCCGCCAGACCCCACACCTGTGAAGAGTTGAAAGCCGTGAGTAAGCTGTGCAACTGGCAGGTCGAACTGATTGGCGAGCCTTTCTTGCGCATTATTCGCGCCCACGAACATGCGAGTGACGTGAGCCCCGCGAGCAGCAACCTTTTCGATTGAGTTTTCAGCGTCCGCTGAGAGTAGCCTTATACCAAAGCATTGCAAGAACACAGGGAGAAAGGAATCGTGCTATGATGCTTCCGAAACAGCTTCAAGACATGATCAACAAGCAAATCAACATGGAGTTTTTTTCGGCATACCTTTATTTGGGACTTGCTGCAAAGTGTGAGCAGCTCCACTACCGCGGGGCGGCACAATGGTTGCGCGCACAAGCCGCCGAAGAAAAAGAGCACGCAATGCGCTTTTTCGAGTTTCTCGTGGATTACGACGTTCCAGTGACGCTGATGCCCATTGAAGCGCCGAATGTCGATCCCAAGTCGCTCTTAGAGGTTTTCGAGCAGTCGCTCGCTCACGAGCAGAAGGTTTCGAAGAGCATCGAGGAAATTTTTGCAGCTGTCATGGAGCAGAAGGCATACTCCGCCTTCCAGCTTCTGTCATGGTTCCTAACCGAACAAATTGAAGAAGAAAAAACCGTACGCAACATTGTGCGAACCCTTCAGGTAATAAAGGATGACGTCCCCTCGTTGATAGAGTTCGACCGACAGCTGGGAAGCCGAACCTCCGAGAATTCATAAGTTGCGGACATCGGAGCTTCAGGCTAACAAACCCAATAAACGTTCCCAGGATTGCTCTAAATCCGAGAAACCTGCTCGGAATTGTCATAGCGTATAGCAGCAGAGTGCAAAGGTGACGGATGCCGCCGATCACAATCCAACATTTACTTGTGGAAGCAATTGAGCAAGGTGCAAGCGACCTGCATCTGACGCAAAACGCCCCACCCATTTTGCGGATTGACGGGGAGCTGGAGGTCTTAGACCTCCCTCCCCTAACCGCAGCTGATACCCAGCGCATGATCTACTCGTTGCTAAACGACGCTCAAAAGGCGCTCTTTGAGGAGAAGTGGGAATTGGACCTCAGCATTGAGGTGGCTGAGGTGGGGCGCTTTCGTGTGAACGTTCACAAACAACGCGGGGCGGTGGAAGCAGCGTTTCGAGTAGTAAGTGAGAACATCCGCACCCTGCGCGAGCTTGGCATGCCACCTGTCACCGAAGAGATCGCTCGACGGAACAATGGTCTTGTTCTCATCACGGGTCCCACAGGGAGCGGCAAAACGACTACCCTTGCCGCCATGATCCATCAGATCAACAATGAGCAACACAAGATGATCATCTGCGTGGAGGACCCAATTGAATACATCCACAAGAACCGGAAATCTATTATCAAGCAGCGCGAGGTGACAAGCGACACCAAATCTTTTGCTGACGCGCTGCGACATGTTCTCCGCCAGGACCCCGATGTGGTGGTCATCGGCGAGATGCGGGACTTAGAAACCATTGCCACAGCACTCACCGCTGCGGAGACAGGTCACTTGGTTTTGGCGACGCTTCACACCCCCGATGCCGTTCAGACCGTGGACCGAATCATCGATGTTTTTCCTCCCTATCAGCAGCAACAAGTCAGAATCCAGCTTGCAGGGACACTCCAGGCAATTATCGCGCAGCAGCTCGTGCCAGTGCCCATGGGACGTGGGCGCGTGGTGGCAACCGAAATTTTAATCGCCACGGTGGGGGTGCGAAATATCATTCGCAATGCGAAGACCGAGCAGCTCTACACCGTCCTCCAAATGAACTACGAACTGGGGATGATGACCATGGACAAATCTCTCAAGACGTTGTACCAACAGGGACTCATTTCCTACGACGAGGCGATTCGCCGCTGCCGTTTTCCCGAAGCATTCGACACGATCTGATTTCGCAGCGTTGATCCTTCATTACAGCGGCTGTTAGGTTGGATATCAACTCGAAGCTAAAAGTTGCGTTCAATGCTCCTCCTCCCTGACTCAATTACCAAGCCTCTTGCAAAAGGGTTTTGGCGGGGTCCTACTTGAACTCAACAGCCCCACATTGGACGTGCAGGCTATATCTACACCAAACTGGATACGCGTTCGGATCCCAAGATCTAAGGTGGCGCAGGAAAATAAACGATGAGTGGATTTTTTCGGCTCACAAACCAGCAGATCATTTCAGACCTGCAGAAGTTAGTTGGCAAGGAGCAAGTCCTCTTTAAGCGGGTCGAGCGAGAAGCACGAGCAGGGGATGCAAGCATTTACCGGCTTGTGCCCCGGGTTGTGGTTCTTCCGCGCAACATCCGTGATGTTCAAGCGCTTTTGGACTATTGTAGAACTCACGAACTCTACCTTACCTTTCGCGCCGCGGGAACGTCTTTATCTGGGCAAGCAGTCACGGATGGCATTCTCGTTGACGTTGCCACGCACTGGAAAGGGGTGAAGGTCCTCGACGAAGGACGACGTGTAGCTGTGCAGCCGGGAGTGATTGGCGCGAGAGTGAACGACATTCTGGCACCATACCGCGCTAAGATCGGTCCGGATCCAGCCTCCATCAACGCATGCATGATCGGGGGAATTGCAGCAAACAACGCGTCGGGAATGTGCTGCGACGTCGCAGGCAATACGTATCACACGATGGCCAGCATGCGGTTTGTGCTGGCGGATGGCTTTGAGCTCGATACGTCAGCACCCGATGCTGACGAAGTTTTTGCGGCACAACGGCCCGCGCTCTATCAGGGACTCCTGAACATTCGCGAAAAAATTTGGTCTCGGCCCGATCTGGTTGAACGCATTCGCACGAAGTTTTCGATCAAGAACACGTGCGGCTACAGCATGAACGCCTTTGTGGATTTCGAGCGGCCCGTGGATATTCTAGCTCACTTGCTGGTAGGAAGCGAGGGAACTCTCGGCTTCATTGCAGAGATAACTTACAACACCGTGCGCGACTATCCGTGCAAGGCCACGGCGCTCGTCTACTTTGCGGACTTCGTGGATGCGCATCGAAGCGTGAAGCCTTTAGCAGACGCAGGTGCCGCAGTCCTGGAGATCATGGATGCGGCAGCGATGCGCTCCGTTGAGCAGATGATGCATTACAGCTTCCGCATTGAATCCGAAATGGGAGCCCTTCTCGTAGAGTTTCAGGAAGATGAGGAAGCGGAGCTGGCCGCGCGTGTCGCCGAGGCAGAGCGGATCCTGAACTCCTACCGATTACTCGAGCCTCTAAACTTCACCCGAGACCCTGCCCAACGGGCACTTTACTGGAAGATGCGAAAAGGACTGTTTCCGAGCGTGGGTGCGATGCGCGAGATTGGCACAGCGGTCATCATTGAAGATGTCTGTGTCCGGCCGGAACAACTCGCCGATTGCGCACGCGACCTTCAGCATCTTTTTGTAAAACACTCCTTTCCCGATACCATCATTTTCGGCCACGCGAAAGCCGGGAATTTGCATTTCGTTATCTGCACAGACTTTTCGGACCCCGAACAGAAACGCCATTACGCGGAACTGATGGACGATCTAATGGCGCTTATCGTGAAGAAATACGATGGATCGCTCAAGGCTGAGCATGGGACAGGACGCAATGTCGCGCCGTTTGTGGAGCTTGAATGGGGCAGCGAAATCTACGGCCTGATGTGGGAGGTCAAACGCCTGCTTGATCCATGGAATATGCTGAACCCCGGCGTTCTCCTCAATCGCGATCCAGAGGTTCATCTCCGATCGCTCAAGGTCATGCCCTCCGTCTCGCCAATTGTGGACAAGTGCATTGAATGCGGGTATTGCGAATCCCATTGCCCATCCCGAGAACTGACACTGACCCCTCGCCAGCGCATTGCGCTGCTTCGCGAGATTCGACGTCTGAAAACATCCAGTGATTCGGCTGCGGCCGCCGAGGCCTCAGAATTAGAACAGGAATACGAGTACTATGGGGTGGCAACCTGCGCCGGTGACAGTCTTTGCGCCACTGCCTGCCCGGTGGACATTGATACGGGCGAGCTTGTGAAGAACCTACGGGCGGAGCGACACCCTGCCTTTGCCAAGAAGATTGCGGAGAAGACGGTTGAGCATTTTGCGTGTGTCGAAGGAATAGTGCGCACTGGTTTGCGGATCGCCACTCTGGGTGGATCGACAACTCAGGGGCTTGCATGCAAGATCACTTCTCTCGCCCACAAGCTCACCCGCGGAAAATTGCCGGCCATCCCACAAGAATTTCCGTTTCCCAAGCCTGCACCGAGATTACCCACGGCACCGAAACCTGAAACATGGGAAAACGCAGTGGTGTATTTCCCGAGTTGCCTAACCCGTGCCATGGGAAAACTTGATGGCGAGCGAGTTTCCGTTGGCTTGGCTGAAGCCGTCGTTACGGTGCTTCGTGCCTGTGGATACTCCCCCTACATCCCGAGCGGTGTTCACCGTTACTGCTGTGGCCAACCGTACCTTAGTAAGGGATTCTTTGATGCAGCTGCGCAAGCGGCACGACGCATGACGGATTTCCTCTGGGACGCCACGCGTGGGGGCGAAGTGCCGGTGGTGTGCGACACGTCTTCGTGCTCTTACACGTTGATCCGTTCCTACGGCAAGCTACTCTCCGGAAATGCGCTCAAGCGCTGGCAAGCTCTTCGGCTGTTTGACTTTCCATCCTTCTTCGTGCGCGAGATTTTGCCAAGGCGGACAGAGTGGCCAAAACTCGATCGCCGGATTGTCTTACACCCAGTGTGCGCCCTGACCAAACTGGGTAACATGGACGATTTCCGCAAGCTGGCGGAAACGTTTGCCACTCACGTCACTGTACCGCTCAATTCGGGGTGCTGTGGTTTTGCGGGTGATCGTGGTTACCTCGTGCCCGAGCTGACACGCAGTGCGACGAAGCCCGAAGCACAGGAAGTCTTGCTGGGCGAGACCGTACTTGGGCGTCCATTCGACGGATACTACTCGACGAATCGTGCATGTGAAATCGGCCTGAGTGCCGCCACAGGCCGCACCTATGAGTCCATCGTCTATCTCTGTTACGAAGCCCTCTGCAGAAACAATGCGAGAAGCTGAGGGGGGTGGAATCTCCCCGGCGTTAGGGCACAAATTACGTTAGAGCCACGATATTCTGCCCCACAGCGGGTAAAGTAATGGTACAATGTCTTTGCGGTGGACAAGACGCACGTTGTTGACCGCGATGCGGTTTCTATTGGTGGGGGGTGTTATTAGTGGCGCCTTAGCGTACTTTGTCGTTCTCCCCCCCCGGCCTGATCCAAGCGAGAAACCGCGCATAGTAAGGCAAAAGCGGATCGGAGTTCTTGTCTCGGAAACTACCGCACCAATACTTTTAGGAGAATTGCCGCCAACGCCTCCACCTGCCACGCCGACACCGCCAGATGCGAAGCCTGTTCCGGATGCACATACCCTTAGCGCGTTGGAGGAAGAACGCCGTAATCTTCAGGCTTCCCTTCAGCGAATTCGTGAGGACACTGAACAGCGCATCGCTCAACTGCCAACAAATCTACCCCCCGTTATGCCTCCGCAGTCGCCTAAGTCGCTCAACCCCACAACTGTCCGAGAGTTAGACTTCTCGGGGCACCCACCAGAAGTTGTCCGACAAATTATGACTCGGTATGACATGCGTGTGGTCCACAAGTACGTAGCAGCCGCTTCGCCGGAAACATTTCTGAGCAGTGCGGCCTTGGGCCCGACGGATAGGTATTATGCAAATCGGGCTGTGCCACCAGGGGTGTACGATGTCTTTGAGCTGTCGCCCAAAGCAATTCGCAGAATGGCTGAGCTTGAAGAAGCAGAACTCGCCCGCAGGGGTCTCGGCAAGCGTTCTCTTGTGCGGTATGTGAAGTTTGGGGTCGTGCTGAATCCGGGAGGCAGTCCAGATCTGGGAATCCTCGCCTTCGATGCGGCGGAGGTTCCATAGGCAGATAGCAAGGTAAAACTCGTGGAGGTTTCCTTAAGGCTGCGCCATCAGGATTGACGGCTGATAGACATAAAACTCTCCCGCGTGGGGCACACGGAATGTCGCAATGGCAAACTTGTGATTTACAGAAACTGAGGGAACTTGGTATTGCGGCTTAGGAACAGATAGAGCCTTACGGCGCAGCGAGTTATTTGCCATTATCCTTGACCGAGCCAGATTTGCTGAGCGATGAGAAACAGATAAATACGAGGTTGGCCACAAGTGGCGGTGCCTGAAACGGAGCTGGCTACGCGAGACGAATCAAGGTACCTGCGATGTGTAGGGCCAATAAACAGGCAGATCATCAAGAGTTGCCACCATGATAAGCTCAAAACCTAACGACGTCCAAAGACCAGAAAACGTGCTTGTGGATCCGTTTGGGAGACGGATTACCTATGTGCGTATTTCTGTCACAGATCGGTGTAATCTTCGGTGCAGCTATTGCATGCCACGCGATAGCGTTCAGTGGTTCGAACAAAGCTCTTTGCTTACATACGAGGAAATTGAGCGGTTTGCTCAAGCTGCAGCAAGTCTGGGCATTACGAAAATTCGTATCACAGGCGGAGAGCCACTTGTCCGTCGCGATCTGGTGAAACTCGTGGAACGGCTGGCGCACGTAGAAGGTATTCGCGACCTTGCAATGACGACGAACGGGACGCTCCTTGCACGTTATGCTCGTGAACTGAAGGCCGCTGGGCTCAGCCGTCTGAACGTGAGCCTTGATACACTTCGTGCGGATCGCTTTCGCGAGATCACGGGGGCCGATATGTTCGCGCAGGTCTGGCAAGGCATTGAAGCTGCACTCGACGCTGGCTTTGCTCCCATCAAGATCAACGTCGTGGTTATTAAGGGCTTCAACGAAGATGAGCTATTGGATTTTGCTCGCCTCACGCATTCGTATCCGTTCCACATTCGGTTCATTGAGTACATGCCGATTGGCGCAGATCGTGAAGGCTGGGAACGGGCAAAGGTTGTGCCTTGGCAGGAGATTAAGAGCCTCATTGCGCGTTACGAGCGCTTGGAGCCTATTCCATCTCGACCATGCGACAGTGGCCCGGAACGTGTCTTTGCCCTCTGCGACGCAAAAGGTTGCATTGGCTTCATCACTCCTGTGTCAGACGAGTTCTGCGCATGCTGCAACCGCGTGAGGCTAACTTCCGACGGTAAACTCCGCGGTTGCCTGATGCGAGACGGAGAAGTTGATTTCCGCGAGCCACTGCGCAGTGGGGCCACTCTCGAGGAATTGCGCGATCTCTTGCGTTTTGCGATTTCACGCAAACCGGAGAAGCACCTTATCAACTCGCCCGACTTCGAGTACTCGTCTTTCTACACCATGAACCGGCTCGGCGGTTAAGGTGATGTGAGCAGCAGGCCGTGTTGGCTTCTCACGCTAACGGTAGAGGAAGTAACGTTCGCGGCTCTTGCGGAATTCCTCCCGTTCCTTGGACCAATCGCGGATGATCTCTTCGGCCGATTTTCCTTCAAGCAATTGGCGCCGCACTCGAGTGGTGCCCATGACCTTATTGAATGCCCCAACTCGTGCTCGCTGGCGAGCCGGCGTGGCAGCCGCACCGGCGTAAAGAATCCGCTGCTCGGGGTAGAGTTTCTGAATCGCTTCGATGAGATGGATGCCGGCTTCTACCGGTTCCACCTTGTCGAAATCGAGAATATGGATTTGGACGCCTTCACAAAGTTTGTCCTTATAGACGGAGTAAAAGGGCTTGAAATACGCTGGTCGGAAATAGAGCCCGGGGAGGTTCCGACTATTAAGTTCGGCGGCCAGCCGTCGCGCATCCATCCAAGGTGCCCCAACATACGCAAACGGATAGGGGTAACCCACCCCTACGTTGACAGCCAGCAACTCGCCAAGCATTCCAGTGATCGCAATGTACCAGCAGGCTTCAGGAACCTGCATGTGGGTGGAAGTGGGGATCCATGGCAAGCCTGTATCCCACCACTTCATCTCGCGTTTCCAGCCTTTCATGGGCACGACGGTGAGCTTGCACCCGATCTTGTAGTAATCGTTGAGCCACATCGCTGTTTCGCCGGGTGTGAGGCCGTACAGGTAGGCGACGGGCGCCCACCCGACAAGCGTGACAAATTTGGGATCTGCTACATTACCGCTCACGAGGTTGCCCCCCATGGGATTGGGGCGGTCAAGTACGATGAATTCCTTGTTGTTTTCGGCTGCCGCCTGCATGCACAGCTTCATCGTCCCAACGTACGTGTAGGATCGGTTGCCGATATCTTGGATGTCGTAAACGAGCACGTCGACGTTTCGGAGCATGGAAGGGCGGGGTTTGTTTTGGGGCCGCTTCTTCGCATCTCGGCCGTGAAGACTGTACACAATCACACCGGTGATTGGATCCGTTGTGGTCTCCACCCGCTCCCCTGCGGCCTGCGCTCCACGCACCCCATGCTCAGGAGCAAAAAGCGCAGTGAGGGTGCAGTCCGGTGCTTCTGCAAATTTATCAATCGTCGAAACGAAGCGTGAGTCGATCCCAGTCGGGTTGGTAATCAGTCCGATACGCTTGCCGCGAATCAATTGGCGGTACTTCTCTTCTTCAAAAAGGCGCTCTGCCCCGACTTTGACTTTCGCCTTTGTGGAAGGCGGAGTCCACGGCATCGCTTGGGGATGCTGGACTCGCCACATTGCGTTGCTTGCCGCGGAAAGAGCATCGGCCTTTGCAGCTTGTGCAGCCGCGAAAGTCCGGGCATCGGTCGTCTCTTTTTCCTCGTCTACTGTTCCCTCGGGCAGCTCATCCCAAAAGAGTGCCTGCGGGCGATCAGGAGGCACCGATGTGTCGCCGAATAGATGGGCATACGGTTCGTCCTCGTTGGGCGCGAGAGGTGCCGTTGTCGGTAGTGTGCGTGCATAGATTGGAAGCGAAAGCACCACCCCACACAGAGCGATGATCGTACGTCGGAAGAATTTTTTGCTCATCCTTGAACCCCTTTCCATTTGCTCCCACACGGTATGCCGGTCACTCCTACCCCGGCTTCTTGCCATCCAACCAAACCCCTTGTTGTTTTGATGCGCAAGGCGAATTGTGCTTTACATTGCTTCGCACAGGTCGTGCAGTCAAAAGTCATTGTGTGGAGCAACTTCCACCTAAAATTTCGCGTGGAGTGTGCAGATCAATGACAATCCGGATCTTGGTCAGCGATAAAATCTCCGATGAAGGATTGGCCATCCTCAGGGGCAGTGGGTTCGAGGTCGTCTACAAACCAGAGATTAGCCATGAAGACCTAGTGAAAGAGATTTCCGAGTACGATGCACTCGTTATTCGCAGCCGAACGAACGTAACTGCCGATGTGCTTCAGAATGGAAAACGCCTGAAAGTGGTTGGGCGAGCCGGCGTTGGCTTAGACAATGTAGACGTCGCGACCGCCACGAAACTCGGCATCATTGTCATGAACACTCCCGGCGGCAACACGATTTCTACCGCCGAGCACACCATGGCCATGTTGACCTCGCTTGCCCGAATGATCCCACAGGCTGACCGCTCGATGCACGAGGGTAAGTGGGAAAAGAAAAACTTTGTTGGAGTCGAGCTGTACCGCAAGGTGCTTGGCGTCATCGGGCTGGGCCGCATCGGGACCGAGGTCGCAAAGCGGGCGCTCGCTTACGGGATGCAGGTGTTAGGCTACGACCCCTATATCTCGTCGGAGACAGTCAAAAAACTTGGGATCCGCCAAGCAACTGTCGAGGAGATCTGTAAAGAGGCCGATTTCATTACAGTGCACGTCCCACTCAACGATCAGACACGCAACCTAATTGACCGTCCACAGATCGAAATGATGAAACCGACGGTGAGGCTCATCAACTGCGCTCGAGGCGGCATCATAAACGAGGATGCATTGCTTGAGGCACTCAAGAGCAAGCGCATCGCAGGGGCTGCCCTCGACGTGTTTACTCAAGAGCCACTGCCGGCCGATCATCCGTTCCGCTCACTGGACAATGTAGTGCTCACACCCCACCTCGGTGCTTCCACGAGCGAAGCACAAGAAGGCGTCGCCAAAGAGGTTGCGGAACAAATTGTGGACGCACTGAGCGGACGCGTGATTCGCAACGCGGTGAATGCGCCGTCGGTTGACCCGGCAATTTTGGAGCAGCTTCGCCCCTACATCGAGCTTGCTCGGCGCATGGGCAAATTTATGGCGCAATACGTTCCGGGGCCGATCAAAACGCTGCGCGTCTATTACAGTGGAAGCGTGTTGGACTACCCTGTCGCGCCAGTGACTACAGCAGCACTCATTGGATATCTCGAACCCATCACCGACGCTCCAGTCAATTTCGTCAACGCGCCTACTATCGCCCACGACCGCGGCATCGAGGTTGTCGAGCTCAAATCCACCGAATTGCACGGTTATGCCAACCTCATCACCATCGAAACCGAAAACGAAAACGGGGCGAAAAATTACATCGGGGGCACGTTGTTCACACGAGAACGTCCGCGTATCGTGGTGCTCAACGGCAAGAGCTTTGACGTTGTGCCTGAGGGAAACCTGATCGTGATCGAAAACCGCGACGTCCCCGGCATCGTTGGAAGCGTGGGCACATTGTTGGGCAAGCACGGGATCAACATTGCCCAAATGACATGGGGCCGAACCGAGCCCGGACGCGACGCTATCACAGTGATCAACGTGGACCAAGATGTGCCAAAATCCGTCCTCGAGGAACTCGCCAAATTACCGAACATCTTGACCGCAAAACTCATTGTGATTTGAGTCATGCCAGATTCCGAATACGGATAACGGCGGTGAGGAGCTTGCAAGTTCCTCACCGCTCCTCTTTTAGTACTTGTGTTGAAGAGGCCTCTACTGTATGGACGCACATAACCGGGTTAGCCGCTGCGTTGTAAGCCCGATCAAATCACAACCGCACCAAAGAGCGATGACGAAATCGTTCTTGCACATTTGGCTGTCCGTGATCCTCCTTGGTGGCTTACTGATGAGCACGACAAACTTGAGCGCGGATGAACCCAGCGCTGTAGGTCCTATTATTGGGATAAACACCAGTATCGTTTTCGAGAATGAGAACGGCGCCAGCTACGCCACACGCGATACTTACGTGCGAGCTGTTGAGCAGGCGGGCGGCCTCCCGATTCTATTGCCACCCATCGAAACCACTTCAAGTCTTGAGGCTTATGTTGCGCTTTGTCAGGGCTTTGTGCTTATTGGGGGGCAAGACATCCGATCCGAGCGCTACGGGAAGCCCCCTCATCCACTTGAGGTGCCCATGCCCCAGAAGCGTGAGGAATTTGATTTCCAGTTGATCTCTCGAATCCTTGCCACAAAGAAACCGTTTCTCGCAATCTGTCTCGGAGCGCAAGAGATCACTGTAGCGCTGGGGGGATCCTTAATCCAAGATATCGCGAGCCAGACAAGCACCAGTATCGTCCACGGGCGACGCCAACACCCAAGCGCCACTCGACACCTTGTGCACGTAGAACCGGGCACCGTCCTCGAGGACATCGTAGGCACGACGACCCTCGAAACCAATAGTTCCCACCACCAAGCCATTGAGACGCCGGGAAAAGGGATGAGAATCAGCGCGCGTGCGGAGGATGGAATTATTGAAGCCTGTGAGTTGGAAGATTATGGTTTTGGGCTATGTGTCCAATGGCATCCTGAGGCGTTGACAGATGAAGCGCCTCACTTGGCGCTCTTTCGCCGACTTGTCGACGAGGCCCAAGCCTATCGCGCAAAATAAGTTGGGGACCCAGCGCGTGGAGGCCCCAGTGTGGGTCCGAGGCAGGGCGTTCCTATCTATTCTTTGCCAAGTACTGCTTGGCGAAGCTCCGGTTTGAGTCGCAGGGCTTCTTGAAGAGCATCGTTCGCCCGAGCGTCTTTTCCCAGACGTTGGTACGCTTGTGCGAGATTGAACCAAATATCGCCTGAACGTGGCTCTAAACGTGCCGCTTGCTCAAGCAGTTTTGCCGCTCGGGTATTATCCCCTTTAGCCAAACACAGAAGCCCCATTCGATGAAGAAGGTTGGGGTCGAGATCTCCGCCGTAGCGCAACCCTTCTTCAAGCACAGTGAGCGCCTCATCCAAACGCCCATCCCCCTGCAACAGCCACTGCAGGCGCTTGCGCAATTCGAGGTTGGAGGGCTGCTTTTCGAGCGACAAACGATATTCCGCGATCGCTTTTCTCATTTCCTTTTTGGCTTCAAACAACTGCCCACGCAGCTCGTGAACGACCGCCGCGGGAGCGCCCGCGGACTCCATTCGACGAATCGTCATTTCTGCCTCGCTCAGCTTATTTGCCCGCAACTGGGCATCCGCAAGCAACAGCCACCCCTCATAGTCCTGAGGATCACGTGTGGTCACCGACTCAGCATAAATCTCAGCATCCCGAAAGTTGCGCTCACAAATGAACCCGCGAGCACCCAGTTTGGCCACCATGTTCTCATTGCCTATGGCTGCATAGAGATGTGCCAACACTTCGTAGTACTTGCGCATTTCAGGAGCGTACGGATCTCGCGGGTCGAGTTCGAAGGCTTTGCCGAAGAGTTCAATCGCTCGTTTCACATCTGGATCGTCCGCTGAAAGCTTCGCGGTTTTGCCGTCACTCTTGCCCCCAATTTTCTGCAGAGCTTTCTCGGCGTACTTAAAAGCTTCCTCGTAGAGAACAAGAGCACGTGGATAACGTCCCGCGCGCACATACTCAATATGGTTCACTAAACGCGAGGCGTTGGCGTTGAAGATGACAAGTGCCACCACGGCAAACCCGAAAAGAAAAGCCCAAAGCAGAATGACCGCACGCAAATGCTGCCAATCGCCATTCTTCCACAGCCACTTTATTTGCATTCGAGCTCGACCTTTCGTAAAATCGGCTGCACGAGAGCACCCGGCTTCATGGTGACCCGCCACTGCAGAAGTCGTCCCTGACAAGGGAGTTCTATGCCTCTGGGTGGCACGGCTACCCAGTCGCTCCACACTATACTGCCCGCTCGATCCTCGCCGCAACGGTATTCGAGTTTCACCTGTCCCGGATCGGCCGCAATAGCTTCATAACGCAACAAAGACTTTTTCCAGTGCGCTGGCAAACGCATCGCTGGTGAGGTTGCAGTGCCTGCCGCCGGCGCAATCTCAAACCCCACGATCGAGACCGCGCTCCCAGTAGTCGTGTTCAGGGTTACGTCGAGCATGTCGTCGCCCACACTGTATCGGCCCACATAAAACCGCTGCGGAGCGTTCGACTGCTGTTCCAACTTGAAGTCAACAATCTGCGGCTCGCTCCCCTCTACCGTGATCGAAAACCGACCGAGACGGACATTCTTGTACACTTGAGCGCAGCGAGAGTGGACGTAGACATCGGCAAGAATGTCGTTTCCCACCGGTCCGACCGGAATGCTCAGGGTCAAAGCGCCTGCGTTCTCGTTCGGGAAAGCGTCAATCCGCCACGGCGCAAGGGTCCATTTCCCGTCAGAATCTTGCTCGTCGCGGATTGGCGGGCCAACCACATTACCGGCGCGGTACCAAGCGCCTGATGCCGGCATCAGACCGCTCGTAGACGTGAACGCGTCAGCGAGGCGGAGAACCCCGGGCTCAAGAAGCTCGCAATTGCGTGCATCGGAGAGCGCGAAATACCGACTTAGGTCCGCCTTGCACTGAGTGCGAGCGTCGGAACTCTCGACTAAGTCAACCACAGGTGTGAGGTAGACGTACGCGTCATTGCCCCCAGCGTCGGCTTCTTCCAGTTCGCGCGAGGCATTCACAATGGCATACGCTCGCGTCATTCCTGCCGTGAGCGGAAGGCTTACGCGCACCGTTTCGGTGGTCATGGGGCCAATCGAGGGCAACACGTACCGCTCCCTCGCTTTTGCCCCAGTCAATGGATTGTCGAACCCGTACTCGATATCGAGCGGGCCACGAGCAATGTCTGCGTCATTTGAAACAAGCACAGTGAAACTCACCGTTGTTCCAGACTCACAGACAGTTGGAGTGACCGTGAGTCCTGCAATTCTGAAGTCCCCCAAAGGCCGGACAGTAAACGGGGGAACTTCCAACGTATTGTTATCGTAATTTCTCTCGCGCAAATTTCGCTGGCGATTGGCAACAAGCCAGACTCGCGCCGTCCCCGGCTTTGAGCAGTCTTCCCAGCGTGCCAAAAATGGCACGGTCTCATAGGGCGGGATTTCCGGGATACGCATCGTACGTTCACCATTGAGCATAAGTCCGGGCGAACCGGATTTGGGATCGCCTACATACACCTGAATTGGCACATTGCGAATTGGCACGTCGCCGTTGTTGCGGATCGCCGCGTGGATCATCACCGTTGTGCGTGCGATGATGCCAGACGTCGCGTTTTCGACGTAAACACTTTCCGGAACAAACTCAAGGTCAGGACCACGCAGAATTTTCACCGGCTGCGAATACACGAATAGCCGACGCCATCCATTTGTCGCCGTACTGGCAGGATCCGGCACACTCACGACGAGTGTAACGGTTGTTTCTCCCGCAGGAAGAGGATCCCCCGATGACAATGCTATACTTCGCCGTTCGCCGGGCCCAAGGCGCGGAATCGGAACCTGATTCCCAATGGGTTTTCCGTTCTGCTCAAGTACTGCTACGGCGCCTTCGCAACTGTCGGAACCAATATTCCAAATCTCTGCCGCAAGCGAAAGGCTCTCCACAT
The DNA here is from genome assembly GCA_003290465.1 of Candidatus Sumerlaea chitinivorans. Taxonomy (GTDB): domain Bacteria; phylum Sumerlaeota; class Sumerlaeia; order Sumerlaeales; family Sumerlaeaceae; genus Sumerlaea; species Sumerlaea chitinivorans. Next base: position 597,348 of record CP030759.1, on the reverse strand, counting down.
CCGTAGGAGGCTGCGAACTTGTGGGCTGAAGATCACGCGAAAGGCAAAGTGCGACGGAGCCCATAGCATCGGATTTGCGAGGTAGCATCACGTGCACGACTCGTTCTTCGAGCAATGGGTTCAGCCCACGCCATGCGAGTTTCATGAGGTTCGGACATGCAGGGGTCCATTCAAATTCGTATCGACGCGAAGCTCCTGCTGGCAACGAGAAGCAGTCGCGCAGTCCCAGTAGTCCCTTTTGAAGCGGTGCGTTTAGGAATCTCTGTTCGCATAATATACTCGATAGCGATTGTTGGGTGGGGTTGAAAAACTCGATGCGCATCGGTAGGCTGTCGGTTGTGCCTATTGCAGACGTGATTGTAACCGTCTCTTCATTCAAAGCGACTTCGGGACGAATCGCATCGAAGCGGGCTGCTCGATAATGGAGGCCGTCGCGCGCAAAGTATGGCAAAAGAACACAGTATGTTCCTTCCCTCAGTGATTCGAAAGTGAGCTCTGCGCGCACGTTCGAACGAATCACCTCCACGGGTCGCGTGAGCCCAAGATCCCGGTCCTCTATGGCGTAGACGTAAAGCGTGAGGGATGACGAAGTTTCCTCGGGAAGACTTGAAGCCGAAACACTGACAGCAACTGGACGATCCGCTGCTACCTGAGGAGGATCGAGCACCAGCTGTCCATCGTCTTTCGGTAATTTGAGCTTCACAGCTGGGTCACCCACTAACACGTACTGTTGGGGAATACTCGCAGCAAACGTCTGCCCGTAATACTGGTTTTTCGCGTACAGGGTCGCTTCGCCAAGACGGCGCACATTTCGGCGTAAGAGACCCTCCACCAAACGCGTCATGAGCGTTTGATGCTCATAGGGTGTTGCCCCAGAAACGGGGGCGAAAACCCCAATCGCTCCCCCATTCGGTTGTTTGACTAAGAGTTCACCCATTGAGAAATGAACAGGGGGAATCGGATAGTCGAGCCACGCATTATCACAGCTTGCGCATGCAACAAATGGTATGTGGGATGTAGGCCGAAGCTGACGAAGGTCCGCCAGATGAAAAAGGCGTTCGTGTGACCAAAGATTTGGGCCGCCGTGCCCCCAGTAAATCACCAGTAGTCGTCCTTCATCGAAACGCCGAATGAGTTCGCGTGTTGCCTCCCACGAACGTTGTTTACCGTACACGCGAACGTTGGGCACATAAGGGTACGCCGACTCCCGGAAATGCTCAAAGATCGCCGGTGGCGCCGCTGTCCGCTCAATGACTTCGCTTGCGACGGTTGGAAACTCCTCGTTATCATCCGTCACCATCATAGCGCGTAGCACCCACTGGTCCACCGCGGCATCCTCGTACGCGGCAATCTTCTCAATTGCGGTGGAGAGCTCGTCTGGCGTCGCGACGGAGAGCCGCCCCACCGCCAAATCCGCGACTTGATCTGCTCCTGCCACGCAGGCGTATGGGTGATCTCCGCGCGGATTCTCACTGCGCGCCGAACCGTTCGTCGGCACCATGTTCATCTGGCATTTGGGTGGCATCAGGCTTGGGTCAGCGTTGAAGTCGCTCGCTTCACCCACCAGCAATGTGTAGGCAAGTCGTGGGCTCGGCCACTCAAAGTACGCGTAGGTGAGAAATGAGTGAATTGACTCGGCCGTGCGATATCCAAAGCCGAAAACATCGAAGATGTCCTCGACGCACACGAGTCGAGTATGCAGACCTTGGGCAGCTCGGCGATCGAGCAGACCACGCACAGCTTCCGCTAACGAGGAATGAGCAATTGCCAGATAATCACATCCCGTTACGGGTGTCAGGAGCTCTCTCGCTTTAGGGCCCACGAGAGTCAGGTTGGGGACAGATGGGATTTGGTCCAAGTCCACAAGGGTGAAAAGCCCGGCGGAGTGCTCGGCAGGGACTTGAAACTCACCCCGGCTGTTGGGTCGGCTGACCCAATAATTCCCGCCATCAAGTCGGACCAAGCGGATGTTGTCTCCCTTGTCAGCAAACGCCGCCACAAGTTCACGTCCCGCCGCCGGATAGGCAAAACGAAAGGGTAAATTCATATCCTTAAGGGAGGAAGAGGGCTGGCTCCAGCGAAACACAAACTTCTGCACCAGCACCTCGCGCTTCTCTTCCAGACTATCGTCAACGTACCGCACCTTTAGCGCGAGAGTATTCGTGCTTGGGCGCAGAAAGTGAGCGGGCACTTGGAAAGCCACTGAACCTTGCTGGGTCGCGAGCGGAGAACTCGTCACAGATTCTCCGTTCGCGATGAATTCTATATGGGGAAGGCGTTGGCGCGTATTTGAGAGAGCGTAAAATACAGTCACAGACACGCCACCCTGAGGTTCATAGGAAGTGGGCAGGACAATAGGGAAATGCTCTATCTGTCCGTCGGCAATCGTTTTCCAAAACCACTTGGTGACATCAGCATTCGGCCGAATGCGCGCCTGATAATCTTCGTAACGTTGTGCGACTATTTCGAGCTGGAGAGGGACGGAGGCGGTGGCGTTTACATCGTCGTTCGTCTGTGACTCGCGAAGGGTTATTCGCGCCGGCGACGAGACTTCCTCATCGTCTGCACCAGTAAAAAGCCAGAGTGATCGCATCCCCTCACTTTCCACATCCCAAGGGCCGACGATTACGTAGGCCGCGCGCCGAGCAGGTCCGTTTTGCGGCAGGTAGAGAGGAACCGTTTGTCCTCGCTCCAACGCGCGCCAGCGCTCGGGTGGCAGCACCTCTTCCCCACCCCGCTGTCGCACAATCTCCTCAGGAGTGACTCGAAAAACTCCGGGTTGATAGAACCCAAGCCGGAAGGCGTGCCTCTGCTTTGCATAAGTATCGAGGACTTTGCCCCAATCCCGAATTGCCGACCAGTTCTGGCTGGTGGTTGTTTGAAAATAACTTGCGTCCAAATCGGGATTCAGCAGCATGGCTTCTTCAGCAACGAACTGGGGGGTCGTGCGCGCAAACTCACGTGCTCGTTCCAAGTCGGAGAGGTTCATTGTGACTGGTGGGCCAAGGTCCACATCCACTTCAGCGTAATCCAAAACCCAGAGTTCAGAGATCCCTGCCACCCGAGCCGGCGCAACGGTTGCGACATTCAAATGGAGCGCGTAGACATGATAATGCCGAAATTGCCCCAAGTCGGTAAAGCGTAAGATCTGCAAAGGTTGGGTTCTGGCTTCATTCGCATAGGGAAGTTCGTAACTCTCACCAACCACCCGGTCTGCACGCACTCGGTAAAAATGGCACGAGCGCACCTGAAATTGCGGAGAGCGGAACGGCGATCCAGCAATAAGAAAAGTGGCTGATCGCGCGGCACTAATCTGACGGGGAGCAATCGTCGGGGCTTCAAAACGTAGGCGGAGTGTCGAACTACTCACCCACTCGCGAAACACCCGCACGTCCTGAGCTGGGAAATTTGCGGGAGAAGGACGCGCGGTAGCTTGCGCCAATGCTGCGCACGCAAGCAGGACCACAAGGAGCGAATGCGCCTGTCTCCACACCCATCGCCGGTGCATCGAGTCTCCTAAGGCTCGCAACATCTGACAGAGACCCACCCAACTTTTCAACCGGCACGTTATGAACCGCCGGACACATTTGGTGGCCAAGAGGCTTCGCGCTGCCATCTGAAACCATAGAGGTTTTCTTACATACTTTGTTAGATCCATCATGTCGTCCGCAGCAAGCTGGCAAGGCACTCTGCCGGCGAAGCAGCTGCAATCGCATCTTGTACGTTTTTCTTGCGTGATGGTTGAGCTCGCCCGTCCACTGCTTTTCTATCCAGCTTGTTTCTCGCCTGAGTAATATGCTGCGGTTATCGAAAGCATCGTGGGGCGGACTCAACCGAAAACACATCCTTCGTCCATCTTCAGGCATGGAATGTGACATGTCCTGCGGTGCGAACCGAGTTCTCCGCTCGGGCAGTCCGACACCCGTGCGCAAGAATTGGGAGGTGTGTGGACGGTGAAATGCGGCTAATCCAGCAATGGAAGCAGCAAGTTGCCTTGCATCGGTTGGGCAGTCGCGCATCCAATGAACTTTATATTCTGTGACAGGGCCGTGGCATTTGCGGCGCAGCGTAATATAACTGGAGCAGAAACATTTAGCTTGTCTGCCCTGGGTGGGGCAAGAAGGAGAGCGAGTTTCCTCAACAAAGAAGAACGGTTCGGGCGCCCCATCACGCAGCGAACTAATCATGGTTGGACCGAGAACACGGTGGGTTCACAAGGAGGAAGACTGTGATTTCTCCCTTTTGAATTTCTTCGAGGAGAAAAAAGAAGAAATTGTATTCGATTTTTCGCCCGTTCTTTTGACAATTGATTGAGAGAAGCCAGCGGATGAGCGGAGCGGAGCAAGTGTATAGACCGTCTTCTAAGTTATTTATTTTCAGCTGATTTTGTGCTGAAGAACGTTGTCAGAGTCGTCAGCGTTCGGCTCATTTCGCACGCGGGAAGAAGTAAAAAAGCCATGTATTTTTTTGTTGAAGGCGTCATTTTGCTGCAAGGAAATAGGGGTTCGTGAATTGCGGAAAAGTCCCCTGTGAACTGGGCAGCATGCTCAAAAAGACTTTAAATTGAAGTGGAGGTGAGAACCGAATAGGAAAAACGCGCCGCCTCGATCATGAGGCAAAATGTGGGAGGGGTAGACATCTGCCCCCTGCACTACATCCTTCATAATTCCATTATTAAAGAAGGGACAGACTAATGTCGAAGAAAGGCTTCACTCTTATCGAATTGCTGATCGTCGTGGCCATCATCGCAATTTTGGCCGCCATCGCAGTGCCGAACTTCCTCGAGGCGCAAACCCGCTCCAAAGTGGCCCGTACGAAAGCGGATATGCGCTCGATTGCTACCGCGCTCGAGTCGTACGCAGTCGATTACAACGAGTATCCGTACGATGGGTACTACGTGAGCTCACCGGCCTACCCCACCTCGCCGGTGAATGAGTACAACTACTGGTACCTGCCCAAAACTATCTCCACGCCGACTGCGTATCTGACGACCTGCATTTTTGTGGATCCATTCCGTCAACATGTTCAGCCAACCACGCAGGCGTGGCAGCTGAACAACCTGCGCTACACCAACGTCAACGCGACGTGGAGCGCAAAGTGGGGTGCGCTGAATGGCCGGTCGAGCGATTCGGCATACCTTCCAGCAATGCGCAAGGAATTTGGTGGATGGCGCCTGACTTCCGCCGGCCCCGATCGCACCTATGGCCCGTACGGATGGGAGGGCGTATCGACCAAGCCGGAGCCAGGGAATCCCAATTATACGCCCTATCCAACCACCGCGCTGCCGCTTCCTTACGATCCAACGAACGGCACGGTGAGCAACGGCGACATCATCCGTTCGCAGGTGGCCACAAACGCTTATATCAACTGCCAGTAATTCGCGCCGAGTCTGCATAGGCTCGATCGCAAGCAGTCCAGAAGGGTGCCCTCAGAAGGGCACCCTCTTCTTTTGGTGCTGAACCCAGCAACAAATCTCGCCATCCTCTTCTGAGCGTTGGGGTTCACGCGGCACAGCCAATACGCTTTGATTTCTATTAGCAGATACGGTTTTGCAGGGTATTGCCCCTCAGACGGTGGCGCATCCGGGACCACGTTTGAGGTGCCACGTTCCGATACGAGAAATCTTTTCCCTTGAAAAGCAAGAAACTGTGAGGACTGTTTAAAGTAGGCAGAGGAGGAGGTGCGCGGAGGAAAACACTGCCCGGCGAGGCGGTCGGGTACAAGAAAGGGGGTGAGAACTGTGAAACTCAGGGGATTCACTCTGATCGAGTTGCTGATCGTGGTGGCGATCATTGCAATTCTTGCGGCCATTGCTGTGCCAAACTTCCTCGAGGCGCAAACCCGCGCGAAGGTTTCCCGCGCGAAAGCCGATATTCGTTCGCTGGCTACTGCGCTCGAGAGTTACGCGGTGGACAACAACCAGTTCCCGCCGGATATCACGACCGTTGATGGCATGACGATCGGGCCGGGGTGGTATTGGTACATCAGCCATCGGCTGACAACTCCGGTGGCCTACATCACAAACAACATGCTTCTCGATCCGTTCCGGGTCAACGCGACGACTCTTCCGACGGAGTATAAGCGATTCCGCTACATCAACTACGGCATGACGTCCTACTACCAGACGAATGGTGTACCGGGCGGAGTCGCCACCGCAGCCGCATACGCGAACGGCGAGAGGATTTGGGGCAAATGGCGCATCAGCTCAGCAGGACCGGATCGCAACGCGGGACCCTATCCGACGGGATCGTTTGTCGAGGTCCTTGTGCTTTATGATCCGACGAATGGAACCGTATCGAATGGTGACATCGTGCGATCGCAGCGCCTGTCCGATGGTCCGCAGCCACCGTATTGATCCGTAAGCAGCAGTGCGGCGGATATAGCGAGGCTTCTCGCGAGGCAAGAGAGTGCACTTCCTTGGATGGACCATTCAAGGGGTCCGACGAGGGGGTGAGCAGATTCGACAGCACAACCGAAGGGAAGGTGAGGGCTTTGACCTCGCCTTCCCTTCGCACGTTTTTAGGGTTCACCGGAGTGGAAGGGATTGCGAAATTCTTGCGCGTGTCGCCGCTGTCATAAAAATCTTTCGAGCTTCTGATGCACCCCGCGACCAAAAAGCACCAGTGCTGCACAGCTTCGGACACAAGTGCGCACGCCCCCGTTCTCACCTAACTTTCACAAAATGGAGGAATGGGGAGTTCACTAACTTTCCTGCGTAAATGGTTGGTTGAGAGAGTGCGGGTCCCGAAGGAAGAGGGGTGTGTAGTTAGAACTCACCCCAAAACAAACGGAACGGTTCTTGCAAAGTGTACTGATAATGTCCTGAAGGAGGACATACGTGATGTGGTCGAAGACGGTGAACCATTGTTGTAGCCAATATGTGAATTCGCCGGAGCCGTATTGTCCAGTTTGCTTTTCGCAGCTCGCGGAATATCGTCAGGAGCGTGAGAACGCCAGCCGGTTTCAGGTTGGGCTTCGCGAGCTCGAGCCTCGCTCGCGACTGCTGGTTGAGCGCGGCGCACTTCCCCCGGAAGAGGCAGGCGTGCCGCGTCCATTGGTACGAGGCGCACTCGGCCGAAATCCGGCACGTCGAGCTGTTTTTAAGCTCTTGGGCATCTATGTCCCCGAAAAACAAGCCCAAGCTATCTTACGAAGCATCCATGAATACAAGTGGCTGACGGCAGAGCGCGCAGGCGAGGACATCTGGTGCAAACGGGCGCCTCGGGCTCCTTTTGCCGCAGCAGCAAAAGAATGGGCGTCTCAGTACCTGAATGATTTCCTGAGATGGGTCGAGCAGCGTCATGCTGCGTGAGGACCACGTGCGAATGTTGACCGAGCTAAACCTCGGGGGACGAGACGCACGGAGGAGGCTCCCCCGTGAACGGGCCTCAGGGAAAGGGAACGGGCGTGGCGTAGGCGCCCACCCAACGTGCACAATCTTCCGCCCCGCGCGATGAACCTATTGCTCGGCAGGAGGGCGCGAGCCTAGGTGGCGATCCAAACCTGCACTTCACCGGGGGCTATACGCTATGGTTGGGGCAACACCTGCCGCAAGTAGCTTGTGCCGGGCCCATCCCACGCGATATTGAAGAACTCGGCGATGGTTGCGGCGGTATCAGCAAAGGTTTCGCGGGTACCAAGATTTACGCCATGCGGCATCGCCTTTGAATAGACCAGAAGCGGAACATACTCCCGCGAGTGGTCGGTGCTGGGTGTCGTGGGATCGCATCCGTGATCGGCCGTGATGATCAACAGATCCTCGGGTTGCAGCGCGCTTAGAATCTTTGGCAGATAGGAATCGAACTCTTCCAAAGACGCGCGATAACCGACCGTGTCGTTGCGGTGCCCGTAGATCATGTCGGTATCCACAAGGTTCGTAAAGATAAGGCCATCAGGCGCCTCGTTGAGCTGGACAAGGGTGGCTAAGATACCTTTCTCGTTAGCTCCGGTGTGGATTTCGTGGGTCAGGCCTGTGTGGGCAAAAATGTCCCCTATTTTGCCCACGCCAATCACTGCATATCCATTTTCCTTGAGCCGGTCCAGAATGGTAGGACGCGGCGGTGGAACTGAGAAATCACGTCGGTTGCGGGTGCGGGTGTAATTGCCGGAGGTTCCGATGAACGGGCGGGCAATCACGCGCCCGACGCGGTGCGGACCATCGAGGAGCTCGCGCGCAATCCGGCACATTTCGTAGAGTTCTTCCAGCGGAATGACCTCCTCGTGGGCGGCAATTTGGAAGACGCTATCCGCACTCGTGTAGACAATCGGCTTTCCCGTGCGGACGTGCTCATCGCCGAGCTTCTGAATGATCTCCGTCCCGCTTGCAGGGATATTGCCTAACGTGCCACGCCCGATGCGCCGTTCAAACTCCTGAATGATTTCCGGGGGAAAGCCGTTGGGGTACGTTGGGAACGGTTTCTCGGAAATGATTCCCGCAATCTCCCAGTGCCCTAATGTGGTATCCTTCGCCATGCTCTTTTCCGCGCACTTCCCCCAGCCGCCGATCGCTTGCGGATCCGGTGGCACCCCCCGAAGTTCGGCGATGTTGCCGAGACCAAGTTTTGCCATGTTGGGAAGGCGTAAGCCGTCAGGAAAAGCTCGCGAGAGATTGCCGAGCGTATTACTTCCTTCGTCGCCAAAAAGGTGGGCATCGGGCAACTCACCGATTCCGACACTGTCGAGTACGATAATGACTGCACGGCGCGGCATAGGTATGGCCTCCTGAGCATGATGTTGACCGAGCAATTACCGCGGACATGCAACTTTTATCCAGAAAAATACGGGAACCAAGTGAGCACGGGTTCGATTGGTAGTGCGCAGAGAACCTTGGGAAAGTGCCTTTGGAAAGCGGCGCACAAGTAGCTCTCGGGAGAGGAAAGCGGAAGATAAGAGTCTGGCCGGGAATAGTTCAAGCGTCAGAAGAATAATTCTTGGACGACCGCCACTTATGGCCCTGTAGCTCAGCAAGGATAGAGCAGCGGTTTCCTAAACCGTTGGTCGCAGGTTCGAATCCTGCCAGGGCTACCCGCTACGTTCGTGAGGGCAGTTTTCTCTTCACCAGAGGTTCATGCACTCCCCTGTTGACTTGGAGGCAAGCCGGTATCCAAGTCGGGGATCCCATCCGAACCCCTTCGTTCGCAGGCACTTTGCTGACGGCTTGGGCAGGGCCCCCGAGCTCTTAAAGACAGGCCAACACAGGCACGGCCCATTTCTTTCGCAGGAGAAACGCATTGTGCTGCGCTATAGGGTTTCACTCGCCCACTCACTTCCGGGTGGCAAAGGTGAGGAGCGTTTTCCAGTTCCCAGCCACAACTATTGGGAGGACGTGGAAGCAGTCTCAAGGGCTTGCCGTCTGCGTCGTTCCGCTAAAGGCCGCCACCAGAGTTCTCGCATAAGGACGCGTGCTACGATTGCGCACGGCACGGCAAGAATGAGTCCGCCCAAACCAAATTGTGAGCCGATCACTAAAGCGATAAGAACCAAGACCGGGTGAAGTCCTGCCCCCTTTCCCACAATGCGGGGCTGGAGAAAAAAGCCATCGAGAGACTGGATTGCGATACTGACCAGAATAACCGCACCGATACCCATCAGCTTCGCGTTGAGGTCAGGATAGGCGGGCCCGAAGACGATCCAAAGCATGGTCGGGACCGCCCCTAAAACGGGACCCGCGTAGGGGATCAGGTTTCCAAATCCCGCCAGAAATCCAATGAGGATCGCGTAGTGCTTCATGCCCAAAAGCATGAGGGCGATGCTGTAAAGGACACCTATGATCACGCACACCGTGAGCTGCCCCCGCAGGAAACCCCCAAGGGCTCGGTCCATTTCCTTCCAGAGGGAAAACACTCGTTCGCGGTGTTGAGGCGGGACGAGAATGGCCATGATCGGCCCGATGCGGCCAAAATCCACGAGAAAGTAGAAAGTAATCATCGCGACGAAGACGGAAAACGCGATGAATCCTAACGAATACTTTATGGCGTCGACGGCAAGGCGAGTGAGAGAGGAGGCGGTAGCGACCACTTCGCGGAACAGGCCTTTCAGCGTAGGGCCGGCTTCATTTACCATTCTGTCGAGGTCAAGTCGGCCAGCAAGAGCCTCCTGCAGCCGAGCAATATCCTCCTGCGACACCTGCAGCTGCAAGCGTTCCGAAATAGCAGCGATGGCCATTGGCGTTGCTTGCACGAGGTTGTGCACCCCGGTTCGCAGTTGCACATAAACAATAGGCAAAAGCACTGCGAAAACGGTGACGGTGACCGACAGGATGATTGCGTAGCCCACTGTCACCGCTGCGGTGCGTGCGAGCCGGAATTGCCGCTGAATCATGGAAACAAATGGATTAAAGATGTAGGCCACGAGCAACGCGACGAAAAACGGGGAAAGAACGTTAAGGCTCCACACGATCACAGGCTTGAGATATGCCAAAAGGGCAAGAACAAGGCCGACATCGAGCAGAATCAGAAGCGCAAGCAGTGCGCGGCGTAAGATTCGGTCGCCTCGCCATCCGGCAGGCGGAGGCGTTGAGTTCATTGTATTGTGCTCTTGCATTACCGAACTCTTCTAACGCGTCGGGTAAAGCAGGCAAGAATTTCCGTGGGGCAGAGACCGATTGAGCGGAAGCGCATTTGCGGCAATGCACGTACCGGTGGATTTACGCGATGGGTTTTATTTTCTCGATTTTGTGCTCTTGACACACGTGCGGCAGGTCCCTACAGTGACACTGTTCAAATGTAGCAAAACACCTTGAGGAGAGCCAAACCGATGGCAGAGGAGATCTACGGCAACGCATTAGGATTGATTGAAACGCGTGGCCTTGTGGGTTCCATTGAAGCGGCGGATGCGATGGTGAAAGCAGCCAACGTCCGCTTGATTGGGAAAGAACATGTTGGCGGCGGACTGGTGACCGTGATGGTCCGCGGCGACGTGGGAGCCGTGAAAGCGGCGACAGATGCGGGAGCGGCTGCGGCTCGTCGCGTCGGGGAACTCATCAGCGTGCACGTCATTCCGCGGCCGCATTCGGATCTGGAGAAGATCCTCCCCAAAGGCTAAGGGAGTCGCAATTTTTCCAACATGAAAGTTCAGGTGTGCGGTCCGCTCGCGGGGGCGGACCGCACACTCATATAGGTCGTCATGGCAGAATCTCGATTTAGCGAGGAACAATTACGCACTCTCGTGCGTGAGACGGTGGTGCGTGTGCTGTCGGAATTTGAAAACGGCACGCAGGCACCTCTCCGTGTAGCCACGCGCAAGCACTTGGCGCTGCTGTTTAGCGGAGCACGGGAGCCCGACGATGCGGTATTTGATCACTGTGCAGCACTCGCCGCCCGCGGCCACACGCTCAGTGTTGTCGCAAGCCAATCTTACGCTGTTTTGGTGGGCTTAGAAAGAGCCCGCATCCGGCTTCGAGGTGCGCGAGAATTTATCGAGGACGCCGGAGAAGCGGCGCTCCATACACTCTCTAAGCAGTGCGATGCGCTCATTATCGCCTCACTCTCCCTAAACTCGGCGGCGAAGATTGCTGTGGGAATTGCGGATTCGATCCCCACACAGTTGGTCTCCCATTTTGTGGAACACGGCAAACCGGTGATAGTCGCGCTGGATCTTGCAACGGTGCGCCAGTTCTGTTTCGGGCAAGCAGTGGTCCCCCCGCGGTTGGTGCGAGCTGCGGAAGACCACTTTCACGCGTTGGAACAGCTTGGATTACGCTTTGTGCCGCCAAGCGAACTCGTAGCGGCTGTGGATGAAGCTTTCCATGTGCCCATCAACGAAACCCCGCAACGCCTCGCGCGGGTTCGACCGCAAAAGCGGCGGCAATTTATCACGGCAGAAGATGTATGGCGAGCGTCCTCGCGCGGCGCAAAAGAACTGGTGCACGAACCAGACGCTATCATCACGGACGAAGCAAGGGATAGCGCACAGCGCTACGGGATTCACCTTCGCAGCGAGTAGCTGCGACCGCTGTGGCGAGGACGTCATTCCGGACGTGAGGAGGTGGGGAATTCGCCAATCGCTTATCCTTGCCAACACCTTCCGCTGATTGATTGCTGACACATGTCGTTCTTACCTTTTGGGCCAACAGGCGAGACCAGCGGTTCAGCAAGGGCTCAACGACCTTCATTTCGTGATTGCGAACGCCGTGTCGAGCCCTTCATGGTGAGCGGCCATGAAGGGTAAAAAGTTTGCACTTATTAGCGTTTATTCGAAAGATGGTGTCGAGGAACTGGCGCGCGGCCTGCAAGCACGCGGATTCGACATACTTTCCACAGGTGGGACACTAAGTTACCTTCAGCAACAGAATATCGCCTGCACAAGCATCGCGGAGTACACGGGCCAGGCTGAGATTTTGGGTGGGCGTGTCAAGACCCTCCACCCAAAGATTTTCGCGGGCATTCTTGCGCGGCGCGATGTGCCTGAGGATATGGAATTGTTAGCGCGGGAGGGTATCGCGCCGATTGATGTTGTAGTTGTGAATCTGTACCCTTTCGCGGAGACCATCGCCAAGCCCAACGTCACGCTTGCTGAAGCCATTGAACAAATAGACATCGGTGGCGTGGCCTTGCTGCGGGCAGCGGCCAAGAACCATGCCTCTGTCGCGGTTGCGGCTCATCCGTCGCAGTACGGTGAGATCTTGGGGGCCCTCGATGCCGGAGCTGAGCAGGCAGCGCGTAAGCGTGCAGAATTGGCAGCAGCGGTTTTCCGGATGACCTCCGAGTACGATTGCACAATCGCGGATTACCTCAGCCGTAAACACCCGACACAGCCGGCCGGAGAGGAGCTGTCAGAATTCCCCCCGCACTTAGCGCTATCGCTGCCGAAAATCCAAGATCTGCGTTACGGTGAGAATCCCCATCAGCAGGCCGCATTCTATTGGAATAACCCAAAAGATGAGACGTCGGTGGCGAGTGCCCGGCAACTCCATGGCAAAGAGCTGTCGTATAACAACATCATTGACTTAGATTCGGCTCTGGAGATCGTGCGGGCGTTCGAGGAGCCGACGTGCGCGATCATCAAGCATAATAATCCGTGCGGCGTGGCGCGCGCCACGACCCTTGATCAGGCGTTTCGGGCTGCGAGAGCGTGCGACCCCGTGAGCGCTTTCGGGGGCGTAATCGGTTTCAACCGCGCGGTTGACCGTGCCACGGCTGAAGCTATGAGTGATCTCTTCGTGGAGGCAGTCATCGCCCCCGCCTTCGATGGCGACGCACTCGAGATCCTGAGAATGAAAAAGAATGTGCGGCTCCTCGAGACGGGGCCGTTCACTCAACTCTATCCGCAACGGATGCTGCGAAGTGTGGTCGGCGGGGTGCTGGTTCAAACTCGTGACCTTGGCATGATTCGCAAAGAGGATCTGCGAGTCGTGACGAAGGCCCAACCGACGGAGGATGATCTCGAAGCCCTTCTTTTCGCGTGGAAAGTCGCAAAATTCGTAAAGTCGAATGCGATCGTCTACACCTCGCGCGACGCCACGATTGGAATTGGAGCTGGGCAAATGAGCCGGATTGATTCCACGAACATTGCAGCAGTAAAAGCGCAATCGCCGGTGCGGGGCGCCTATATGGCGAGCGATGCATTCTTCCCCTTCCGCGATAATGTGGATCGGGCGGCACAAATCGGTATTCGGGCCATCATTCAACCCGGTGGAAGCGTGCGCGACGACGAGGTAATTGCAGCGGCGGACGAACACGGCCTCATCATGGTGTTCACGGGAATGCGGCACTTTAGACACTGACTGGCAAGCTCAACTGCGGGGCTGGCGCAGGGCACTTGATCCATCCACGGCGCGGCGGTCAGCAGCAAAGCGGCCTGGCGCCGACGTCAGTCACTGTCGGTAGCTCCCCTCTGCACTCAGTGCGATTCCTCGATGAGCCGCGCGACGCAGGCTTTGAAATCTCGGCCGCGCTCTTCGTAGTTAGCGTACATATCGTAGCTGGCACAGGCAGGCGAGAGCAGGACGACGTCGCCGGCGGCGGCCAGCTCTGCGGCGCAGCGGACCGCGTCCTCCATAGTTGTTGCACGCTGGGTAGGCACAAGTTTGCCCCACGCCGCTTCGATGAGTGGCGCGGCCTCGCCGATTGTCACAAGGGCCTTCACGCGAGTGCGGACCAAGTCCGATAGCGTAGCATAGTCGCTCTTCTTATCCCGTCCCCCTGCAATCAACACAATAGGGTCTGCGAAACTCTGAAGGGCCTTTTCTACGGAATCTAAGTTGGTGGCTTTGGAGTCGTTGTAAAACCGTACTCCACCCAACTCCCCACAAAATTCGATGCGATGCTCAACACCTTGGAATGTGGCGAGCCCGCGGCGAATTGCGTCGGTCTCCACGCCGGCAAGAGCTGCAGCAAGCGCTGCAGCAAGAGCATTTTCCAAATTGTGACGCCCCGGCAGAGGGAGCGTAGACACCTCCGCAAGCCGCTGTTCTCCCCCACTGCACCGAAGCATCATCACACCATTGTGCACCCATGCTGATTCGGCAGCTTGGGGATCTGTATGGGCCGAAAATGGGCATGAGCGAGGCAAAATGTTCTGGGCAAACGCGTGACTATCGGGATTGTCCCAATTCCAGACAAGGGCTGCCTGAGGAGGCATGGCCCTTAGGATGTTGCGTTTGGCCGCCACATAAGCAGCATAGTCGGCGTAACGGTCCAAGTGATCGGGTGCCAAATTCGTAAGAACGGCGACGTGGGGACTGAAATCCTCAATGTCCTCAAGCTGGAAGCTCGAGACCTCGAGGGCAAAGGCGGCGTTCTCGCTTTGAAACTCGGGGCGATCCACCACGTTGGCCCAGGCTTCCCCGATGTTGCCACAGGCAACAGCATTTAGGCCGGCTCCCTTCAGGATGTGGGCAAGCCACGCAGTCGTGGTTGTCTTTCCATTCGTACCCGTGACCGCAACGATTTTCGCTTTGGGATGAGCAAATGCCGCAGCAAGTTCGATTTCACTAATGATGCGAATGCCACGCTCACGTGCGCAAAGCACAACGGGATTGTCTTGCGGAATGCCGGGGCTTTTGACCATTACCCCAACACCCTCGAGGGCTTTCATGCACTCTTCGCGCCCCAAGTAAACAGCGTGCAAATCCTCCGCAGCCAAGGCGGCAGCTATACGAACGCGCGCTGACTCCCCTCCGGGCACCTCGTCAAGGACACGAACGCGGCTATTTCCTTGGCGCAACAGCAGCTTGGCACTTGCGATGCCACTACGTGCCGCTCCGAAGACGGCAACCGGGACGGACAACAATTCGTTTCGCTTCATCGTCAGGTCGTTTCGCCGCAGTGAGTCACGCGCTCTCAATCATTGCTCGGGCAAAAGATCGATAGGCCTTTCCAGCGTGGTGCAGGCCGTGGCTCAGTCTTTTTCAGGAAAATATCCAGATGCTTGGTGACATTTGGCTGCACGTAGACGTGGGTGTCATACGGCTGATAGCCTTCTTTTTCGATCCGGATGCGGTGGTACCCCATCTCTACCCGCTCAATGGTCTGAGGGGTACGGCCGTAGTACTCGCCATCGAGGTAGATCCGAGCTTGATCAGGCACACTGTCGACCTCGATCTGTCCATAACGGGGAACTTTATACGTTGGCGGGGGGACACGACTTACTCCCATCACGTAGAAGGTGGTTGTATCCTCGGCCCAAAGGTTTTCTCGTTCGCGCCGCGGCACCGGACGGATGCTGAGCGAGCTGGGCTCGGCGCGCAACTGTTCGATCCTGCGTACCAAGGCAGCCGCCCCATCGCGGGAGGCAGGGTAGGGATCCCGACGGGAATAACGATGAAACTCCCTAAGAATGGGCAAATCCTGCGCAACCGCAACAATCGTGAGCGTTTCGTTGCCGGGAGGACCCGTGACTTCAAGATCGTACGATCGGTCCGGAATGTAATACTCTCGTCCCGCTTTACAGAAATTCTGCCGGTCGTAGTAGTTCGGGAAAATCTGGCGGGTAATACCGGCCGCGTCGGTGTTAAAGATGAAGACGTAAGCGTCACGCGTCACGCTGAAATGCACACGTATGGAATCCCCTATGTGGTAGCGGGCGCGGTCCGTGCGCACACGAACATTCAGTGGCACATCCACCGGCTTGGGAACAATCGAGACCCGTTCCGGCACAACCCCAGAGCGGCTCGCCTTTTCGCGCGTAGTGTATTCAGCTTGTTCGCCAACACCCACCGTCCACCCAAGCGTTGGAAGCATAAGCATGCAAACGAACATCCCCATCAAGAGTCGGGGACCTTTTCGGTTCAACTTTCTCATGGCTTTATCTCCGCACTCGCGAATGCGCATCGGGAAAGCAAGCGATGCGCTTCTTGCCGCTTGTTTCACAAAAACAGACCACTCAATTCCTGAGCAGGATTGGTGGTGATGATGAAAACAGGCAGATTTCATTACAAGGAAAAAGACTATGCGTGCTCCACCGCTACTGGCAACCGCACGCGAACGAGGGTCCCCTGCCCTTCTTCACTCTCGACCTCAATCGTTCCGTCGTGCACATCTACAATCGCTTTAGCGAGATAAAGGCCAAGTCCCAAACCACCTGCCTTCCTGCGCAGCGGGGGCTCCCCCTGCGAAAAGCGCGCAAACAGATTTGCTTTCGTCTCGAGATCCATGCCACAGCCACTGTCTCGAACCTCGAGCAAAACGTGCTCTCCTTCCGGGAGTAATCGTATGGCGACTTCGCCATCTCTGGGTGTAAACTTCACTGCATTGTCCACAAGGAAGGACACAAGTCGCTTAAATTGCCCGGGATCAACGTGGGCATGACAGTCTTGAACGTCGATTCGCACCAAAAGCCGCTTCGCATCTGCTGCGGCACGATAGGGTTGCAAGGCTTCCTCCAATAGTGGGGCCAGCGAAACAATTTCTTTGCGAATTTCGAAAACATCTCGTTCGAGCATGACCACGTCCATAAGATTCGTTAGCACGTGAGTCAGACGCTCTGTGTTCTTCTCAAGGACGTGATAAAGATTCTCGCGTTGGACGTTGTCGGGATCTTGCTCTGGGGCCTTGAGAAGATGAATTGCTCCTTTCATGGCCGTGAGGGGCGTGCGTAGCTCGTGGGACATAATCGCAATAAAATCCGACCAAATGCCGTGAAGCCGACGCAGTTCCTCAGCCTCCCGAGCGCCCGAGAGATCCCTAACAAAAATGAACACACCCGCCACCCGGCCCTCCTCCTCAAAAAAAGGTACAGTCTGCACTTGCAAGAGCCGCCGCACTCCGCCAGCAGCTGGACGGACGATTTCACCAGAACTGGGCTGACCGGTTTCTATGCACTCGCGCAACAGGGCATACATTGCGTCCCTCGAGGACGCCGGCCAAACCTCTGAAAAGTTTCGTCCCTCCACATAGTGGCGCTGCTCCCCCATCCAATAACATAGAGCCGGATTGCAAAAGAGAACCCGATAATTCGCGCTAACTGCCAAAACTCCAATATCTACAGACTGAAGCAACGAGTTCAGATAAAGTTCGGTTCGCGCGGATTTCTCCCGAAGCCGGTGGGTCTCAATCGCCAAAGCTAAAAATGCGGCAATGGCGATCATCCGCTCGAGGTCGTCGCGGCTAAAAGGGGCCGCCTCGCTTGGGCTATTTGCGTTTAGTACGCCGACGACTTCGCCTTGAACCATAAGCGGCACACTAATGAACGACCGTGAACTATAACGTTCGACGTGGGCGGCATCGGCAAATTCACTCTTTGTGATATCCTCAATTAGAACCGGTTTTCGCTCGTAGACGACCTTGCCTGAAATCCCTGTCCCAATTGGGATGCGAACGGTGAGCCAAACGTCTCGCGGAAGTCCTGTGGCCGCCGCAACGCAGAGTGCTTCCCGGTTTTCGTCCAAGAGCATCACCGAGCAACGCTCGAGGCCGAGCATTGTGCGCATGAGGTTTGTCGCAGCTTGCAGAACAGTATCCAAGCTCTTATTTGAAGCCACGATCTGGGCAATATGCGCTAAGACTTCTACTGTGCGACTTTCGCCTTTTGCGCTGGGGAGAGTATCGCTCATCCGGTTTCCCACGCGTCTTTCTTTATTTTTCGAGACCTTTGAGTCTCGGAAACACAGGATGAGTGTGCGACGCTTGGGCAAATTCGTTCAAGCAAGACTTTTGTGATGGGACGGCAGCCTACTCTGCCCTTAATCAAAATCTGCAGGCGGGCAGGGAGACCCCAGAACGCCGACAGCATGCCAGTCCAGGCTTGGTTCCGTGTGTCTGAATTTGTCACATTTCTGTCACATCACCAAACTGGCTAAGCTGGATATTGAGGAAGATAAAAGGCTTGAAGTTCGCTGTAGGTGGTCAGCAGTTAGGTTCGGCTTTAGGATTAAGGAATACATTTCTCGCGAGGTTGAACCGGTAGTGAGCAAACAGGACGAGAAGAAGGTCCTCATCATCGGCAGCGGTCCGATTGTGATCGGGCAAGCGTGTGAATTTGATTACTCTGGGACTCAAGGGTGCAAAGCACTGCGCGAAAGTGGCTACGAGGTGGTGCTCATCAACTCCAACCCGGCGACAATCATGACGGACCCGGAGTTCGGGGACCGCACTTACATTGAACCTCTGACACCCGAAATGGTCGCAGCGGTCATTGAGCGAGAGCGACCAGCGGCGCTCCTGCCAACTTTAGGCGGGCAAACGGCGCTCAACCTTGCGATGGAATTATGGCAAAACGGAACACTCGAGCGCTACGGCTGCCGACTCATTGGGGCGAATGCCGATGCGATCGAGCGCGCAGAGGACCGCATGCGCTTCAAAGAGACTATGCTCGCGATCGGGTTGGATGTCCCGAGAAGCGCTGTGATCAAGGCCGAGGGGCCACGTGAGGACCAGATCCGTCGTGCTATGTACACGGCGCTTGAACACGCGTGCAACATTGGGTTTCCGATTATCATTCGCCCATCGTTCACGTTAGGAGGGAGTGGCGGGGGTATCGCTTACAACGCCGAAGAATTTGAGGGCATTGCGCTGCGCGGCCTGACCCTCTCCCCTGTTCATGAGATCATGGTCGAGGAATGTGTCCTCGGGTGGAAGGAGTTCGAGCTCGAGGTCATGCGCGATATGCACGACAATGTCGTCATTATCTGCACCATCGAAAACCTCGACCCAATGGGTGTGCACACTGGAGACAGCATTACGGTCGCGCCAATCCAAACGCTAACAGACCGCGAATATCAAGCCATGCGCGACGATGCGCTCAAAATCATCCGCGCGATCGGTGTGGACACCGGAGGAAGCAACATCCAGTTTGCCGTCGATCCAAAGACGGGACGTCGCGTGGTTATCGAGATGAATCCTCGGGTATCGCGCTCAAGCGCACTTGCCAGTAAAGCTACAGGGTTCCCGATTGCGAAGATTGCGGCTAAACTTGCAACAGGCCTTCGGTTGGACGAGATTCCGAACGATATCACGAAAAAGACTCCTTCGTGTTTCGAGCCCACCATCGACTACTGCGTAGTGAAGATCCCGCGCTTCGCCTTCGAAAAGTTTCGCGGCGCAGAACCCATTTTGGGCTCCCAGATGAAGTCCGTGGGCGAGACGATGGCGATTGGCCGCACGTTCAAAGAGGCCCTACAAAAAGGGCTGCGTGGGCTTGAGATTGGCCGTGCGGGCTTGGGCGGCGATGGTAAATTCAACTACGATCCCACGGCGGACGACGTCCGGACGCAACTGCTTTGGCATCTGCGCAATCCGAATCCGGAGCGGATCTTCTGGGTTCGGGCCGCATTGCGGGGGCGCGTGCCGGGGGCGAAAGGCAAGCAGGAGGTCTTTGGCGCTGCTGCTATCAACGGACCTGAGGAATGGGCCTCGGGCAAAAGTCGCAATGCGCTAATGTCCGTACAGGAAGTCTACGAGAACACCCACATCGATCCGTGGTTCTTGGAGAATATCCGTGAGCTCAGCGACTTTGAGCATCGGATCGCAGCAGCAGCGAAACAGCGCCTCATTCGCAAGCCCGGAACATCTGCTTCGGCAGAGGCTCTTGCACGTGAACGGGATTTTCTATATGAGGCAAAGCAGTTGGGATTCTCCGATCTTCAGATCGCCTATCTTGCCTCCGCGGGAAGCCGCACGCGGTTTACGGAGTGGGAAATTCGCGATCGCCGCTTAGAGCTTGGAGTGAAGCCCGTCTTCAAATCGGTGGATACTTGCGGCGGCGAGTTCGAGGCGAGTACACCGTACTTTTATTCGACCTACGAGCGCTCTTCCACGCCCGACGCGAATGAGGCGCGCCCCTCGAACCGCAAGAAGGTCATCATCCTGGGTGGAGGGCCGAACCGCATTGGCCAGGGCATCGAGTTTGACTACTGCTGTGTTCAGGCCGTCTTTGCCTTGCGCAAAGCTGGCTATGAGACCATCATGGTCAATTCAAATCCGGAAACGGTCTCCACGGACTACGATACCGCCGACCGCCTTTACTTTGAGCCGCTCACCGCTGAGGACGTGCTGAATATCATCGAGAACGAGTGCGCAGATGGCGAGGTCGTGGGAATCATTGTCCAGTTTGGCGGCCAAACTCCACTCAAGCTCGCCCATGCACTGGAAAGCTACATTCAGCGTAAGAACCTGCCGACGCGCATTTTGGGGACGTCGGTAGATTCGATAGATTTGGCGGAAGACCGCAAACGCTTCGGGGCCCTGCTCGAGGAATTGGGAATTCCGGCACCTGCCAACGGGAGCGGCCGAAGCTACCGCGAGGTTCGCGATTTAGCGCAGAAAATCGGCTTCCCGGTGATGGTGCGGCCAAGTTACGTTCTCGGCGGACGCGCCATGGAAGTCGTCTACAACGAGCGCCAATTGCGCGAGTACATGAAGATGGCCCTCGACGTCTCTCCCGAACACCCTGTCCTTGTGGACAAATTCTTGGACGGTGCCATCGAGGTGGATGTGGATGCAGTGTGCGACTTCCGAGCCGTAGGATCCGGCAATGAAAAGGTTGAGGGGCGGTGCGTCATTGCGGCGATCATGGAACACATCGAAGAAGCCGGCATTCATTCCGGTGACAGCGCCTGCGTGATCCCGACACGGACGCTCAGCGACCACGTATTGACTCAGATTCGTCGCTATACGGAAGCGTTGGGAAGAGCGCTGCGGGTGTGCGGCCTCATGAACATTCAATATGCTGTCAAGGATGAGACGGTCTATGTACTCGAGGTCAACCCGCGGGCCAGCCGCACAGTCCCCTACGTTTCCAAAACCATCGGCAGACCGATTGCGCAATACGCTGCGCTGGTCATGGTGGGCAAGACGCTCGAGGAGATCGGATTCACGGACGAGCCCAACGTACCTTACTATTCCGTGAAGGAGGCGGTTCTCCCCTTCAATAAATTCCCCGGTTGTGAGATTCGTCTGGGGCCTGAGATGCGCTCAACAGGAGAGGTGATGGGGATTGACCCTGACCCCGGCCTCGCGTTCGCAAAGTCGCAGGCGGCTGCGGGATGCTCCCTGCCGCTCCATGGGGGAGTATTCATCTCAATCAACGACGAAGACAAACCCAAATTTCTGCCCATGGCGCGGCGACTTCAGGAGCTTGGGTTCCATCTCTATGCCACGGAGGGAACACATCACTTCCTAAAGAAGCACGGTATTGCCAGCGCAGCTCTGAATAAGATCAAGGAGGGACGGCCGAACATCATTGATTACGTCATCAACGGACAAATCCAGTTGGTGATCAACACGTTTAGCGGTCCTTTGAGTCGGCCAGATGAGCAAGCCATTCGTCGCCTTGTGATTTCGCGGGGAATTCCGCTCATCACCACGGTAAGCGCAGCTCGAGCCGCAGTGGAAGGCATTGAAGCGCTTCGCGCTCGCAAGGTTACGCTGAAATCACTTCAGGAGTACCACTTGGAAGCCAGTTGAGGGGCGGTTCAATTTCCACGTCAGCGATGGCCATCGCCATAGCCATCCGGGTGAGCCTGGCGCCATTCCCACGCGGAGGCGATGATGTCCGCGAGCTCGGGATACTGAGGTTTCCACCCCAACTCGGTTTGAATCCGCTCACTGGAAGCCACAAGCACTGCAGGATCGCCCGCCCGGCGCGGCCCAATCTCGAAAGGAATGATTCGTCCCGTCACGCGCTCCGCTGTGCGAATCACTTCCAAAACAGAAAAACCTTTTCCATTTCCTAAATTGTAACGGAGACTGGCCTCGCGTTCCAGGAGCGCATTGAGAGCTAATACATGGGCACGTGCCAAATCCACGACGTGAATATAATCCCGAATGCACGTGCCGTCGGGAGTCGGATAATCATTGCCAAACACCGTGATAGAAGGACGGCGACCTGCAGCCACATCCAGAACGAGTGGGATGAGATGAGTCTCAGGCTGGTGGTCCTCGCCGAGCTCAGGTGTTGCCCCCGCAGCGTTGAAGTAGCGCAAACAGGCGCTTCGCAAGCCCCACGCTCTCTCGCAATCCTCAAGGACCTCTTCAAAAATGAGCTTTGATCTGCCGTAAGGGTTCGTTGGTTTCTTTGGCGCGTCCTCTGGGATGGGGACAATTTCCGGTTCGCCAAAAATGGCAGCAGTGGAGCTGAAAATGAGGTATCGTACCCCGTGCTCCTTCATTGTCTGCAGAAGGGTGAGCCCCTTCCCAACATTATTCTGATAGTATTCGAGCGGTTTCTGAACAGACTCGCCAACCAAAGACAACGCACAAAAATGCATGACTGCGTCGAACTGATACTGGGCAAAGACGGCATTCAGGAAAGCTTCGTCCCCGACGTCGCCGACGTGAAGGGGAATCTCGGCCAAAACAGCGCGTGCGTGACCACGCGATAGATTGTCCACCACGACGACTTCGTGCCCTAATTTAGAAAGTTCGGCAACAACAAGGCTTCCGATGTAACCCGCACCACCAGCAACAAGAATTCTCATAGCTGTAGTTTCGTGCGAGTGCGCGAAATCCAATTGCAAACAAAACCTTTCGCGGCGCGTTAGTAGTGGTATGAGGAAAACACCCGTTCAAAACCTCATCGAGCTCGGATGGGCAGTGTCTTTGGGCACAGCCAGTTTCCCGGCCGTGGCGGCGGAGGACCCGTTTGCGAATCCGTTTGTGACAGCTTATCCGAAATTTGCTATCGCAGCACTCGCGTTGATCTTTCTGGTGCTGATCATCATTTATATTTTTCAGCGGTCTGGTGCCTTTCGCCGTTCCGACGAGTCGTTATCCATGACAATGACGGATCTTACAAAAATGGAGCAAAAGGGGTTGCTTACGCCGGAGGAAGCAAGGCGCGTGCGCGAAGTCCTCGCGAGACGAGCCATGGAGCGCTTATCCGAGAAGAGTTCGGTGCCGAGTGGAGGGGCAGACGCCTTGTTGGCTGACCCTGAAGTCATACGCCTCAGGCAAATTGCGGAGGCGAAGCGCGCGGGACAAAAGCCTCCTGCCCTTTCAACTCGTGAGTCGCTGGTAACGGGCTGTAGTGTAAACGCTCAGGCAAGTTCATCTGGTTCCGGTAGTAATCTCTCATCTTCCGTAGATCGCGCCGTTGGCAAAACCCCAGACGCTGGCTTGCGTGGTCCAGAAGATTACGAGGACATTCCTCTTCCCCCCGATGTCGAGGCCTTGGCTCAACAAGGTTTGCTCACGCCCGAGGAAGTCGCACGCGTCAAGGAACGACTGCGACAGAAGAAACAGGGCTCTTAATCCTGCGAGAGGACTACGCCGGACAAAGACTGAGGTTTACAACACTCCCCGCCGAATTGGCCTGGTAGGCTGCAAGAGCGACCTCGAGGGCGCGCAAGCCGTCTTCGCCTGTTACTTCTGGCTCTCGATTTTCGCGAATTGCTGCACAAAACTCCTCCAGCATGAGGCGATCCAGATTGTCGCCAAGGGAAAACGCAGAATGCCGCGGAACCGTATCGTCGTAAAGATTCACAGCGCATGGGAAACAGTTGAGAGACAAGTTCGCGTACTCCCCACGAATATCGAGTTTCACGTCCCCCCAAATGGGATAGCTTTTGCAGCGTGACCAACTGGTATCCAAGCTGAAGGTCAGCCCTCGGCGCGTACGGAAGAGGAGCAAGCCGCAATCTTCGCATGGAATTTCAGGATGGAGCCTGTTCGCGGCCAGTGCAAAAACGCTCTCGACCTCATCCTCAAATATCCAACGAATCAAATCGACCACGTGCACAGTATGGTCAATCACCGCTCCCCCACCCGATCGCTGGGGTTGTGTAAACCATCCCCCCGGCATCGAGCCGTGATTCGAGGTGGCCCCACCCAAGACCCGACCAAGCTTGCCTTCCTTTACCAGGCGTTTGGCTTCGCGCACTGCAGGGCTAAATCGGACCGGAAACGCTGTCATCAACTTGACCCCTGCTTCATGTGCTGCTTGGATCATGGTTTTTGCGTCCTCGACCGTTGTCGCTAATGGCTTTTCGCAGAGGATGTGCTTCCGCCGCCGCGCACATTCCAACGCAATCGCACAGTGGTCAGCATTCGCAGAGGTGATGATCACCGCATCACAGCTCACGGTATCGAGCATAACGCGATAATCCGAGAAAAATTGCGAGACCTGCGGATACTTTCGATAAAGCTCAGAGAGACGAGCTGGGTCCGATTCAGCAATTGCAACAAGCTCGACATTCTGCATCTGGGTCAGTGCGTCGGCATACGCATATGCGTGCATATGTTCAAAACTCACGATTGCTACTGTAATCGGTTTCATGGTTTCTCCTCCCCGTCTTTCAGTTCCATGCCGGTGGAATTGGGCTCAACGATGCTCGAGGCTACAACATTCGCAATTTTTGCCCGCAACGGCCCTACGTCACCTGTCCCATCCGGATGGCACCGACTGGTCAACACAATGATGATCAACTCCTCTTCGGGTACCGCCCAGAGGGAAGTTCCCGTCCACCCTGTATGACCGAATCCGGTAGTGAAAATGTCTCCTCTTTGGCTTGAGTAGCCACTGGCGATGTCCCAGCCGTAACCCCGTTTCGTGCCGTCCTTGAGTCGCGCCTGATCGGAGATCATGGCTCGGACGGTCAGGGGAGAAAAGATTCGGACGTTGCCATACTGTCCCCCGTTGAGTAGCATCTGAGCAAAGATAGCCAAGTCGTGCGCCGTGGAAAACAGCCCGGCATGCCCGCTTATCCCATTCTGCACAAAGGCATTTCCGTCGTGCACTTCGCCGCGTATCATGTATTTCTGTGGCTGGGGCGCGACGCCACTCTTCTGTTGCTTAGCCTGCGGCTCGGGACGAAGTCGCCACTCGGTTGGTGCAATGCGTGGCAAGAGCGATTTGGGCGGATTGAACATGGTGTCATGCATGCCCAATGGCTCATACAAGGTCTTGCGACAGAACGTGTTCAGATCTGTGCCAGAAACTCGCTCCACAATTTCCCCCAACGTGATATAGCCCAGATCACTATAAACAAAAGTCTCACCTGCGGGAGCCAGTAATGGGCGCCGGGCAATGTCTTGGATGATTTGCTGCCGCGCATTTCCCTGCGGGAACTTCAAATAATAATTGTCATAGGGGTCGAGGCCAGAAGTGTGGGTGAGCAAATGACGCACACTCACGGCTTCCCGATCGGGCAAGGCGAGTGTGAGCTGCTCCTCCAAAGCCCGCTGTGGGATTTTCAGCACCCCTTTCCGCACGAGCCGCTCCCATACTTCCCGGGGATTCTCGCGACCTGTGACCAGTCTCTTACTTTGCGTGGTCTCAAGGTGCTGCGAAACTTGCATCTCGGGTGCCACCTGAAGAACTCCCGCACGAATCCACCGGCGCACTTTCGCAAGTTCCGTCTGATAGGCTTTTTCTTCTTTGGAAGCAGCCCAATCGGGAATGAGCTTCTTTACCGGATCCCCAAGTCGGAGTTTACCGTCTTCAACCAGTTTCATCACGGCCGAGGCCGTGGCCACGCACTTCGTAAGCGAAGCAAGGTCGAAAATCGTGTCGGTGGTCATTGCCTCTTTTTCTGGCACGACGGCACGATAGCCGAAGGCCCGCTCGTAGACGATTTTCCCGCGCCGAGCAATGAGCACCACTGCTCCCGACGTCTCGCGCGCATCAATCGCATCCCTGACCACCCCATCGAGAAGCGCGAGTCTCTCGGAATTCATCCCCACGGTTTCAGGGGCTCCATATTCAAGGAGCCGGTTGGGAATGGGAGTGGATTGTAGGTTCATCATGGAGCCATCGTCCTGGGCTCCAACAACAGATGCAACTGCGAGCACGATGCCCCCCAGCCAAATTCTCAATTCTCTTAAGCTCAAAAACATTGGTCTTCCTCCTCCGAAGAATTCTTACTCTTAGCGTTCAATCTGCTGTTCTCTGCAACTCATCGGTTACGACTTAGCCCCTTTCCACAAGCTCCCGAACCGCGTGATGCGCTGCCTCCAACGTCTGCTTGATCACACGCTCGTCGTGAGCAAAAGAAATAAACCAGCACTCAAACTGTGAGGGGGGCAACGCGACCCCTCGGCTCAACATCGCGTGGAAAAAAGTTGCGTAGCGGACGGTGCTCGAGAGCTTTGCGTCCTCATAGTTCCAAACTGGCCCAGCTGTGAAGAAGACGGTAAGTAGTGACCCAAGCTGAGAGACACAAGCGGGGATTCTCGCCTTCGCAAATATGTCGCGAAGACCGTCCGCCAACAAGTGCCCCCGCTGCTCGAGCTCGGGATACAACTGTTCTTTCTGGGATTGGATTGCGCGAAGCATGGCAATGCCGGCAGCCATGGAAATCGGATTCCCGGCCAACGTACCTGCCTGATACACAGGGCCAACCGGAGCAAGAAATTCCATGAGCTCTTTGCGGCCGCCGTACGCTCCCACAGGCAATCCACCGCCAAGGATCTTGCCGAGGCAAGTCAAGTCAGGCTGGATCCCATACCACTCTTGGGCGCCACCGGCACCGACACGAAAACCGGAAATCACTTCATCAAAAATCAACAGTGCACCCGCTTCTGCCGTAAGTTCTCGCGCCCGCACAAGATAGCCTTCCTTGGGTGGCACAAGGCCCATATTCCCAGCCACCGGCTCGACAATGAAGCCGGCAATCTCGGAGCCAAAGCACGCGAATGCTTTTTCAAGTGCGGCCACGTCGTTGTACGGCACCACGATAGTTTCGGCCGCGATACTGTTGGGAATGCCGGCGGTATCTGGAATACCAAGTGTGGCAACGCCGGACCCTGCGGTCACCAGCAAGGAGTCAACGCTTCCGTGATAGCATCCAGCGCATTTTAAAATCTTGGGGCGGCGTGTGGCTCCTCGCGCGAGCCGAATCGCTGAAGCGGTTGCCTCCGTCCCGCTGTTGACAAAGCGGACAAGCTCCATACTGGGGAAAAAACTTTGCACCATCTCCGCCAGTTCGATCTCCGCTTCGGTAGGCGCGCCGAATGATGTACCGCGTTTCGCCGCATCTGCCACCGCTTGGACAACTGATGGGAAGGCGTGGCCAAAGAGCAACGCCCCCCATGAGCAAACGTAGTCAATAAACCGGTTTCCGTCGGCGTCGAATACATAGGGACCTTCGCCGCGCGCGATAAAGATTGGGTTTCCGCCGACGGCTTTGAACGCGCGCACAGGACTATTGACACCACCGGGAATTACTTTGCGTGCGCGTTCCCAGAGCTGCATCGAGCGCTCACGTTTCATTGCTCGCTTGCTCCTTCGTCGGGTGACGGCGATTGATTCGGTCCAGCGGATTTTGCACGGTAATTCGGGGGAATACGCTCAACCCATTCGCGGGGAATCCCTACCAGATGTTGCAAGTTGAGCCTCAGATCCGCAATGGGGATACGAGTCGTACACGTCCCACATACGAACTCATCACCGGGCGGTATGGGTAAAAATCCGGGAGCTACAGGGGCGGTCGGATCGAGATTGTACTGAAATCGGTAAGTCGCCTTGCACTTAGGGCAAACCACATCACAGTTGGCGGTCTTCACCACATCATCTCGCTGCAAAAGACTCTGGATATCTTCCGGCGTGCGTTTTGTGGCATCGAACGGCCGCGCGGCAAAAAACGGAAACTCGGCCAAAAAGTCCCCCTCAAGGAAGACAGTGACCATATAACGCCCGGGAGCGGGCAGGGGAAAATTCTCCAAGCCGAAGACGACGTTCCCTACGCGATCTGACCCGCTCAGATTGAGTTCGCCTCGGACTTCCGCTATTGGCTGATCGTTCGGGCCACGAATGAGAAGCTGAAGCTCGTAACGACCTTCTGGTCCCACCAGCCCCATGAAAAGGAAAAATCGTCGGTGGCTTACCGGAAAAACGAGGGAGTAAATGGTGTCAAAAATCCCGATGGCAGAAAACTTCCCGTTTTCGTTGCGGACTTCGTCACACTGGATAAAGAACTTCAGTCGGGGCCTCATCATGACTTTCATCCCGACGGATCAAGGCTGCAGCGTCAAGCATGCAAACGCATGGAATCTGCGACGCTGAAGAGCAGATCTTCGATTTGCGATGCGACATTCGCATATCCCCACTCAGCGACAAAGCGCTTGGCGTTTTCCCCAAGCTGCATAGCAATTTCAGGGTGCTGGGAGAGGAAAGTCCAGTAGTTCACGAGGTCTGCCTTTTCGTGGCGGTCAGGCCGAACTTTCCAACACACGTCATCGGGAAATTCTGTGTATTGGCCAAGGGGGGTGACGAGTACCGGTTTGCCCATCGCAAGAATCTGAACTAAAGTTGCAGAGGATTCGCCCATCGTGGGGTTCCGCAAGTTTACGCACACGTCCGCCATTGCAATGACTTCGAACATCTCGGGCAGGGGGCGATGGCCGAGCACGCGCACGCAATGCTTAACCCCCCCCTGGGCGGCCAATTGCACGAGACTCCGCAGAACCAGTCGGTCTGCCGGCCCCACAAATACCAAGTAGGCATGGGGATTGATCCGTCTAAACTCACGGAACGCCTCTAACACAACTGGAAGTCGCTTGAGTCGGTTCATTACTCCCACACTGGCGATCACAAAAGCCGATGCGGGGAGGTGATACTTGCGTCGCAGATCCGCAGGAGATGGGCGGGGCGCCGTGACCATACTAGTGTCCACTCCAAGCGGCACACGCTCGATCTGCGCTGAAGGTCCAACTTCATCACGCAAGTGGGTTCGTAGCCATTCACTGTGAACGATCGTCAATTTGGAGCGTTTCACAATCAACTTGGTCATGGGGTAATCAAGGAGGTCCAACGCGCTCAGCTCGGCCTCATTCTCCCAGACCTTGGCAGAGGCATGAGGGTACTCCTGGGCAAAGCGTTCTTGGATCGCCCGTCGCTCCCCATAACTCCGCGCTAAGAGACGATAGAGGCCCCAAATGCTATAATCATGGAGATCCACCACGCCCGGAAAGCGATCGATATACGGCAACATGTAGGCATGGAGCAGGTTATTCCCAAGCTGGTAAAAGAGGACGTCGAACGGCCGCTGTTTGTGCTCACGCAAAAAATTCCAGTGGGGAGAACAGCTGAAACGTTTTGTCACCACGGGGTGCGTGGGGACGTAATTCTCGGTAAAGCAGTGCCCGTCCACCCGTTCCGAAAAATTGAGGAGGAGTTGCTCGGCATAATCGGCAATCCCAGACATTTTCGGCGACAACGGAGTGAAAATGGCGATGCGAAGGCGTCGGGGCGACTCCACGCTTATGGTTGCCGAGGTCCTCTCAGGGTTCGGTGCGGTCTCCGGCCCTCTGATCGCGCGCTCCGACGAAATGATGTGTTCGTAGGCGCGGAGGAGTCGCTGAGCAAAACGCTCCGGAGCAAAGCGGGCGCACTCGAGAAAACCTCGGGCGCGCAGGTCTTGCGCTCGGGTTGGGTCGGAAAGCATGTTACGCAAGGCCTGAGCAAAGCCCCGCGTGTCATCGGGAGCGCACAAGAGGGCCGCGTCCCCCGTGACTTCAGGAATACTTGAAACATTCGATGCGACCACAGGAACACCGGCCGCCATCGCTTCTGCCACAGGTAGTCCAAATCCTTCATAGCGCGAGGGAAAAAACATTACACCTGCCAACGCAAACAAGACGGGGAGTTCCTCATCTGGCACATAACCGAGTAGGCGAACGTCCTGCCGGATTTTATGCTTTTCAGCCAGAGCAAGAAGTTCCTGACGCTCGCGGTCGTTCAGAGCGCAGACGATCACCAAAGGCGCCTGCTCTCGCAACGCTGGCTCGAGAAGCGCGTACGCGGCCATTGTTGTCGGGATATTTTTTCGAGGGTGGTAGCCAGTGATCGAGAGGACAAATCCTTCCGCCAGTTGGTACTTGCGCTGGACGAGTGCTTTCTGCTCGCTGGTCACGTCACGCAGGGGATCCTGATCAACTGGGACATAGGTGACAAAGATTCGCTTCGGATCGAGGCCAAAACAGCGCTCACAATCCTCCGCAGTAGTTTGAGAAATGGCGGCGTAACCATCCCAGCGTGCAAGGACCCGTGCACGGGTCTTATAACGTTCCCAGCTTTGGCCGTTCAGCAAGGGTTGCCGTCGTTCGTGCATCACAGCCGGAATCGCATCGAGCAAAGTGGCAACAACCTGGCACGGCGCCGAAGAGGGAATCAAGATGTCGTCCATCATTGGACTCGTGACATGATAGAGGTCGAGACGCGCTGCAGCAGGAGTGTCCCAAAGAAAGGGCGCTGCACATCCCAATCTTAAGTGTTCGCTTGGGGAGGAGGAAAGTTGCAGTCGTTCGTATCGCGCTCCGCGTTCCAGAAGAGGCAAAGCCTCTTCGGGTGGCTGATCTGTTAGCCCGAAGAGAACGTACTCGTGCTCTGGCGCGTATTGGAGGAGGGCGTTGATGGTGGCCACGCACAACTTGCCGATGCCGCGCCTTCTCTCGTTCGTTGCAAGCGTCTGGATGTCGAATCCTATTCGCATCATCAACCTAACCAGTCCTTTGAAGAACCCACGCTGTTCGAATCCGCATGGTCAAGCTCGACACTTGTGACAGACTCCGACTGAACAACCTCTCCGGATTCAGTCTCTGGTTGCTCCTCCTCGACGTCAGCCGCCAGATCCGCATTCTCGTAGTGGGGAAGAAACCACGCATCAAAGAAATCCCACACCCATCGGAAGAAAGCATAGATCCAGAGGAACATTTCCCGCAACCATCGCATGGACTGCTACCTCTCGTGGAGGACCTGTCGAATCACATCCATCGTGCGCGCAGCCGCGCCGCGTTGGCGTTCGACGGCTTGACTTGCGCGCTTGCCCAGTTCTGCTCGCAGACTTGGATCTTCAAGGAGCTTGACCAGAACAGTGCCGAGCTCGGCTGATGAAACCTGTAGCCCTCCGTTTTCCTTTGTTAGAATTCTTACGAGCTCGGGCTGCTTATCCATGAAAGGTCCATAGACCACAGGAACTGCGTGAGCCGCTGCCTCGAGCAAATTGTGGCCGCCAATGCCCGGCACAAAACTTCCAGCCACCACGCCGACCGTGGCGATACCGTACAGCTCCGCCAATACCCCCATTTGGTCCACTAAGACGATGTCAGGGGTAGAGACCAAACTCCCGCGGGCCGTGGTTTCTGAAAAACGGCAGCAGGAATAGGGAGTTTTTCCAAGAAGTTGCCAGACGGTGTCGAACCGCTCCGGGTGGCGAGGCGCAAGAATGAGGCGCAGCGACGGGATATGGACACGGACTTCCTCAAAAGCCCGTAACACGATTTCCTCTTCGCCGGCGTGCGTACTCCCCACAACGATAACGGGATCCGTAGGAGGAATGCCACACCGGCGGAGCAGTTCTGCACGCCGATTTTCCTCCAATGGCCGCGGTGGAGCATCGAATTTACAGTTTCCGGTGACGAAAACCCGTGCCCCCTCGCCGACGATAGCTCGAACTCGCTCCGCATCCGTCTCCGTTTGCATGCAAAAGGCACGCACATGACTAAGCGGTTGCCGTAGTACTCGGCGCAGTCTCATGTAGTTCGGAAAAGATTTATCCGAAATGCGCCCGTTGGCAATGATGACATGCGCGCCAGCTTGCGCGGCAATCATGATGGCATTTGGCCACAACTCGGTCTCCATGATCACCATTAGGCGCGGCTGGAACGTGCGCACAAAGCGCTTCACCACCGGAGATAAATCTGCTGGGAAATAGCACACGTGGTCGGCGAAGGCTGGCTGGAAACTTCGTGCAAGACTTTGCCCCGTTTCCGTGACTGTCGTCAGCACCAAGGGCCAGTGTGGGTTTTCCGTTCGCAAAAGTGGCAACAGCGCCTTTGCTGCCATAGCTTCGCCATAGCTCACGGCATGGAGCCAAATACTTCCGTTTTGCCAAAGCGATGGGTCGGCGGGATTCCAGCCGCGGCCAAACATCCCTGGAAGGCTCTCACGATATTTGCTTTTGGTAAGAGCGCGCCATGCGATCACGGGCACTGCCACCGGCGCTAATGCGAAGTAGAATAGATCATAGCGTGTCATGGACGGACTCACGAGAGAAGGTGATTATACATGTCGAGGACCTCTTGGGCCGCCTTGTCCCACGAGAAGCGTTTCACATTTTCATATCCTGCAGCAATCATACGGTCGCGCAGCGCTGGGTCATGGAAATAACGTGCCAGGCCGTCGACAATACTATCTACGTCGTCCGGGTCGCAGAGGATGGCTGCCTTACCGGCGATCTCAGGTAAAGCTCCGTGGGTGGAAGCGAGTACTGGCAAGCCCTGGGCCTGCGCTTCCAAAACGGGAAGGCCGAACCCCTCAAACTTTGTGACAAAGTAGAGCAACGTGGCCAAATGATAAAAGACACGGCGGTCCGCTTCGCTGACCTGTTCGTGAATTTGGATTCGCCCCAACAAACCTCGCTCGCGCACCGACGCGAAAAAGGGGTCGAAAAAGCGGTCGGGCTTGACGACCAGCACCCAGCACAAGTCCTCGTGCTCGGGGTAGCGCTTAATGAACTCTTCAAAAGCATCGAGCATGCGCGGCAGGTTCTTGTTTGGGCGTGTGGACCCTATGTAGAAGAGAAAGCGGTCGGGAATAGCGTATTTCTCGCGAACGCGTTCGATGTCCGCAGGATCGGGGGGGAGAAAACAGTCTTTGCCAATCCCGCCATGAACCACGAGCACTTTATTTGCCACATCCGGAAAGAGTGCTCGCACATACTCCTTGGTCGCAAATGAGTCACAGACAAGATAGTTCGCTTTGCGCAGGACACTTGGGTACGTAAAGCGGTAGAAGGCATCGTAGAGCATCTTGAGCGGTAGGATTCTCCCGCCCGTAAATGCGGGATCAAGCAGTGGTTGAAGGTCATGAACCGTCACAAGCAGCCTGCCTCGCCACAGCAATGGACAAAGCGGAAAGAGCGAATGAAGCAGCTCGATCTCATATTTGCGCAGCAACTCCTGCAGCGTCCAGACTGTGCGAAGGGAGACAGGGCGCGCGTGGTCACTAATCACGGTAAAATTGGGGCCAACTTCAAGGGTGCCGCGGTAAGAAGTGTGAGTGATGACAACATATTCGTGTGATGAGTCAGCTCGGGCAAGAGCCTCAATGAGGTTCTCGGAGTACACACCGATTCCTGAGTATTCGTCCCGCAAGTAGCGGGCATCGAGCGCGATTCTCACTGCTCTCCTCCTTGCACACCCTCCGCAGAAACAGCCATAGTTGCGGAATCCGAACCAAACAAGCGAGTCGCAAACCGCTTTGCTAAATAATCCCACGACGCATTTTGCGCCATGGCAATTCCGGCTCGAATCCGGTCGAGGTCCGGCGAGTCAATTGCTTCGCGAACCTTTGCGATAAAATCATCCGCGTCGCGTGCCACGATGACCGCATGCGAGAAAAACCTTATGATATCAGGCAATTCCGTGGAAACAACCGGAATACCAGCGGCCAAGTACTCAAGCGTTTTCACGGGATTGAGTTTCTCAGTCGCCTCATTGACGAGAAATGGAATAAGGCCCACCGAGAAATGTTGCGCGTATCGTGGGAGTTCCTCGTGGGGTTTTAGGCCTAAATAATAGATGTTTGGCGCTTGCGGCAGTGGCAAGCTTGTGCGGACGGGCCCAATCAGAACGAGAGACGCCTGCGGAAGTTGGCGAGCAAGCTTCTCCAGCAGCCGAAAATCCAACCGGTCACTAATGGAACCCCAGTAGCCGATCATGGGTTGGGGGAGTCCAGCAAGATCCTCGGGCATTGGTCCAGCCGGGCGATTGAACAGCTCAAAGTCCACCCCGCATTGGATGAACTCGGCGTCCGGCCGCTGGACACGATGCATGTTCCACAGTTCGTAGGTACCGGTCGTCACAACGTCAGCCTTCGTAAGAAATTGTTCCTCCAGTGCTCTGGCATAGGAGGGGGCCCACTCAAACGAAGGGAAGTCGTCAATGACGTCGTAAAGCAAACGCGCAAGGTTCGGGCTCCGTTTTCCGCTCGGGAAAAACAAGCGGGTCAGGAAGGGCCATGCGAACGGGCTGTTACAAACTACGCGCACCCGCAGACTTTTAGGCAACCACGATCGAAGAAGCCACGCCATCATCACGCAGTTTAAGGCATAGATGGGCGCGAAGCGATAATGCAGAGGGAAAATCAGCGGAGAAAGTACCAGGCAACTTCCCTCGGCTCTAAAAGGGCGCCAACGATTGCGTAAGGAAAACAAGTAGCGATGGAGTTGAACTGGAGAGATGTAGACAACCACGCTTTCACGCGAAAGGCGTCGTGCAAGCTCTTGGGGACGCTGCCAAACTTCATCCCACATCACTTCCGAAACAATCCACACGCACTCCGCCGGGTAAGGATTGTTGAGCTCCACTGCCTGTGCAGCACAACGGTAGTAATCCTCTGCCTGACGCTGTCCAATCCACCAAAGGCGGAGCGCTTCAAGCGCTACACGCGGCAGCGACACCGCTAACTCGAAGATTCTTCGCAACGAGCTCACCATCGTCTCTTTTGTCACTCTGGAAAAGCGCTATCGAAATGCAATGCGTGTTTTGCGAAGTAAAATTTCTTTGCGTCGAAGAATAAAGCTTTTGCCAAATAGCGAGTACTCAGAGACAACAGCGAGTCTTCAACGATCACGAAGGAAGCATATAGATGACGGCAGCGATAGTTGGAGCAGACTCAACATCATCCCAGAATTCGCAGCGAACCCATATCCGGGTGGTTATTCAGCGGCAAGATGATGCGGCGAGCTCAGCGTACTGGCAACGCTTCCGGATCCCGTACCGGCCGCAAATGAACGTGATTTCCGTCCTTCAGGAGATTCAGCTAAATCCGGTCACTGAAGACGGTCAAAAGACGACCCCTGTGGTGTGGGACTGCAATTGCTTGGAAGAAGTCTGTGGGGCGTGCTCGATGCTCATCAACGGCAAGCCTCGTCAGGCATGCTCGGCTCTTGTTGATAAGCTTCCCGACCCGATCGTGCTTCAGCCACTATCGAAGTTTCCTGTGATTCGGGACCTCGTCGTGGATCGGTCCTTCATGTTTGAGTCGCTCAAACGTGTGAAAGCATGGATCCCGATCGACGGCATGTATGATATCGGTCCCGGCCCACGCATGGCAGAAGAGATTCGCGAACGGATGTACGAGCTGGCCAAATGCATGACCTGTGGCTGCTGCCTTGAGGCTTGCCCGCAGGTGAATGCACGTAGCAATTTCATAGGCCCAGCAGCGATTTCTCAGGTGCGCCTTTTCAATAGCCATCCCACAGGCAAGATGCACGCCTCTGCGCGACTTGAGGCGCTGATGGGACCCGGTGGACTGCACGACTGCGGGAATGCACAAAATTGCGTTCAGGTTTGCCCGAAGAACATTCCCCTCACAGATTCCATTGCAGACATGGGGCGGGCTGTAACAGCCCATGCGGTAAAGCGCTTGCTCGACTTTTAGAGCTTTTCTGAGCAACGGCTTTTCTCACCACTCGAGAGCGGGTTCATTCCTCGGTCGAGGGCGGTGAGGACTCCAAAGATCAGCGCAGGCAGAACACAAACAAATCGCCGTGAAAACGTGAGATTCCGGATGGCTTCGAGCTGAGTCTGCCGCACCAAGTAAATAGCAACAATCCCCGCAAGGCAAACCACTGCTGGAAGACAAGCAAGGAACCAACGAAATGGGGGACGATGTCTGACCAGCAGAACGAGAGCCGCAAGCAAGACCATGGGTGCGAACCCGTAGAGCTCAGGACGGAAGAAAACCTCACTCCCTGTCATCCACGCGACTGGAAGAACGTACGGGAGCCGTTCCTTCCAACCTGTGCCGAACCCTTCCGTAAAGCGGTATTCCTGCGATGTGTGGGGAATCTGAGATTTAAAAATCTCCCACGGCACTGCGACAAACACCGCCAAAATGAACACAAGGATAGTGGCCGAAAGGTGCTTTTTGCGCTCATGCCCGACGGCAAGAGAGTATAACAAAGCGGCAAGAAAGTATCCTGCAGCCACTGCAGTACCCTCGATTTTTGTCTGGTGCGCCGCACTCACCAGAATTCCGCCAAGCAAAAGAGGAGCGAGCGATTGCCTTTCAATCCATAAGACAAGACAACCTGTGGCAGCCAACGTGAGAATCCCGATCACCGGCTCCCGGGGGCCTTCCAGCCAAAACTGGACCGACATTGCCGGCATCAATAAGAGGGCTGCGAGGAGAGCATGAGCGAGTGCGCCTGAACGTAGAAGTCTGGTAGACCCGGACGCTAATAAAATATAAATTAGATAAAAAGTTAAGTGGGGC
Source organism: Candidatus Sumerlaea chitinivorans (assembly GCA_003290465.1). Classification (GTDB taxonomy): domain Bacteria; phylum Sumerlaeota; class Sumerlaeia; order Sumerlaeales; family Sumerlaeaceae; genus Sumerlaea; species Sumerlaea chitinivorans. The sequence goes on along the minus strand of CP030759.1, from coordinate 560,754 downwards.
ATGTGGGCCAGCGAAAATCGAAACCCCGTCCATGCGCAGTACGAGGCCTCCAGCACTGGGAGAAAATATGGGTGCCGCTTCATTGGAGCTATTCGCTCCGGATCCCGCAGGTTGGGAGTATACAAAGTCTCTTCCCGGAGTAGCACGCGATCTCGGTACGTCCAGATGACCAGCCCGTCGTAATCGGTGGTGGGCAAGCAGATAGCAGACACAACGTTCCATGCGAAGAGGGCAGCCAACCCGATGTTCAGGACATACCGCTGAAGCGGTGAAGGAGACGCATGCTTCTGTGAAGGCTCTGTCCACAGTGCCGAAAGGTCTCGACGGCGGACAAACAGGATGCACAGGGCCACCATCCCGAAGACTCCCCAAAGCCACGGAGCAAATCGAAATCCCAGCTGAAGCAAAATCAAAAGCGTAAGCGTGGGGATGCACGTTCCCATCAAGAATGCGAGTGCAAGCTTCCAAGCGCGTGGCCACTGCCGCAGTGTCTGTGGCTGTACGAAAGTAAGACAGGCAGCCCCAACGAAAACTTGTATTCCGACGACAAGAATCGGCCACAGCATCACTGCACCTTCCGAAGGTGGAGGGGTTGCGTGGTGGAAAAAGGTTCGTAGTAGACGTAATAACCTATCCCGAGCTTCTTCCACTCCAGTTCGTGATCCGCACTGACAGCATTCAAGCCCTCAAGGGTCACAGTGGTGTGGTAGCAATGAACGGGGTAAGCAAGTGCGCTGAAAAGATACTCGTTGAACGTCCCTTGCGAGGTCGCCAAGGCCACCTTCTCATCAGCGGGAAGCTGAGCACGTAAGAGCTTTGCGTGTGGATACGCCTGTGGCACCCAGTAAGTTAGGATTTGCTCCTCAGAAATCTGACAGGGAGGTGCCCCAAAAGTCCGTACAAAAAACCAAAGCAAGTTGATGACCACCGCGAAAGCCACAGCACTCTGGGCAAAAGTGAAAGCAAGCATGAGCCCCTGCGGCCACGATAAACGCTGCCTAAGAAGTCTACGAGTGCGAGGAAGAACATAAAAACACGCCGTTAGAAGAGCTACAGCAACACCTGCACACGCTACGGAACGGGGCGCCAGGATTTGCCGCTGCTGGGCAAACGTGATGTGATACCGGTGCGGAACCAAACCGCAAAGCCATGCACGGAGCTCAGGTTGACGCAAGATCACCCACCCAATAAGGCATCCCAAGACCGTTACCCATGCAATTCCCGCCGGCGTGGCGAGAAGACTCACCACGCGATCTGTGGCTTGTCTGCGACTTGGATACATCATCTGATCGAACAAATCCCATGCCTTGCCTCTAATTGGCGTCAAGAGCGATTCATGAAGAACCCATTGGGCACTACCCCAGACTTCAATAATCCAGAAGAGTTACTCGCAGTCGTGGACGAGCACGATCGGGAGGTTGGCGCCGCCACCCGAGCAGAAGTCCATCGCTGTGGGTTGTTGCACCGCGCCGTGCACGTTCTGGTGTTCCGCCCGAACGGCTACCTTATTATTCAGCAACGCAGCCCGCAAAAAGACACCTACCCCCTTCACTGGGAATGCGTGGGAGGCCATCTTGCCCCGGGAGAGCGTTACGATGAGGCGGCTGCACGGGAGGTGGAGGAGGAATTGGGAATCCGGGTTAGTGCTTTCTTGAGAATCGGAAAGCTTCCCGCCTGTCACGATACTGGTCACGAATTTATCGAAATCTATCGAGCGACGAGTGACTCCCCCCTTGCTCCAAACCCTTCAGAGATCGTGGCTGTGGATGAGTTACCCCTTTCGGACCTCGTGGAAGAGGTCGAAAATCACAGACGTTGCTTTTCGCCAGTCTTCGTCACCACTCTCAAGGCGATTGGGCTGATTGCTCCGCAAACAGAGAGTTAGCCCACTCCCCCGCGAAGTTTGTGCGCATTGCCACTCCTTACTTTTGAGCTTGTTGGAGGGTTCCCGTCGTCTCAGCAGCGTTACGCGCTCGCTCATGATACGGGAAAGGTGGCAAGTTCTTTACAGGCCGCAACGTAGCATTTTTTGGGGGGCAGATCACCATCCCGACTCCGCCTTTGTTGCGCATCCAGACCCGCTCAAAATCTGGGAGCAACCACTGACATAGGTATCCGCGATTACTTTTCGCCAAAGCGGAATCAGTGACGACAACGCGGCCGTCGTCAGTCACACCGCACAACGCAACGATGTGACCCGGCATTTGGCGATAAGGTGGGGCAACGTAGTCTGGAGCTGGCGGCATGGTGATGGAACAGAGAATCACCTTGTTCTCCGCCACCGTCCGTCGCACTTTGTCCCAATCGCGAAAGCGGTCAATGTAGGCATCGAAGCCCAACTCAATTGCGGCGTTGATCGTGCGTGGCCAGATTCCAAAGGACTTATACTCCGGGTCCGTCGTGTAGAAGATAATGTGTTCGAGCGGCACGGTTGTGCCAAAGTACTGGAGTGCTGCTCCCAAGGCAGCGGACTGACAGCGATCAGGCAACCAATTCCCACCCGAATCGAGCTGAGCATTGATTGGGACATCGAGAACCAAAGATGCACTGGTAGGCCATGATGCTCCGTTGTGTACGTAGCGAGCGACCAACTCAGCAGGGGCTGAATTGTCCGTGACGATGATGTTCATTGCCGGCAGGACCGTCAGGGGGACGCGCCCCTCATCGACCAACTTGAACTGAAATGAACGAACTTTTCGCGTGAGCTTGAGTTGATCCTGATCCAATTCGCCAAACTCGAACTTAGGGTTTGTACGGTTCTCCACGAGCGGCACAGTCCCCCAGAAACCCGCATAAAGCCACGGCGACGCAACGTCATCGTCACCGAAGACCTTTAGGTAGAGACGAAATCCCATATCTCGCGGCAAACGGACTTTCCAGTTGTAGATCAACTCGTCAAACGGTTCGGCCGATCGAACGCGCGGGGACAACCACTCCGCCTTGGCTACTTTTTTCCACTGCGTCGGGCGAATCGTGTATTTTAGGTCCAGCGGCTTAGTGGTGGCTGGGGAAGTTGATGAGTGTGCTGCAGGACTTGTTGTCTCTGCCCTAAGGGATGGCACGCTGCCACCAACCATTAGCAGGATGACACCAAACACAACCAGGTTTTGTAAGAGCACTTTTGGCTTCATATTTACTTCCTTGAATCCCGCTCCAGCTGGTGAGGCTTTGCGGGGGTATGATTCAATCGTTATAGACAGGAAATGGCCATCTTGTGAAAAATGCAAGCGTGAGCTGATCACGAGCACAATTAGGGTTGACGCGCCAGTCGTTATGGATTGTGAGCAAGAATCGCGCTCGCGCAAAAGTTTCTCTAAGGAAGTCCAGAGGGAGAGGTCGAGCGAGAGAAGTTGAGCTCACGCAGCATTGATACGTCTTCCCGCAATCAGCAGGTACTGCGTGTCATTCAGATCACGCTCGTACTGAATTGCTTCATTGCGATTACCAAAACGGTCGTCGGACTCGCGACCGGTAGTATGACTGTTTTGGCTGATGGCTTCCACGGGTTTGTAGACGCGGCCAACAATGTGCTGGGGATTTTCACAATGCGTCTGGCGACGCGACCCGCGGATGAAGACCACCCGTACGGCCACCAGAAGTTTGAAAACGTGGCGGCAATGGTGATTGGCGCGCTCATCTTTGGCCTCGGGTGGGAGGTCATCAAGCAAGTATTCCAGACCGTCTGGGAGATCTACCGTGGGCATCGAGATGTTGCCGCTTCACGTGCACCATTGGAATGGCATTATGTCGCTGTCGTTGCCATGACTTTAGCCGCTAACTTCTTTATCTCGACCTACGAGCGCCGCCAAGGCGAACGCCTCAACAGCGCATTTTTAAAGGCGGACGCCGCTCATACCCGTTCTGATATCATTGTTACGAGTATGAGCATTCTTTCGCTCGTGGTATCGAGCCATCTGTGGTGGCTGGACACACTTTTTGCTCTGATTGTTGTGGGCTTTATCTTTTGGGCAGGATGGTTGATTCTGCGCGAAAACTTCGACGTGTTCACCGACCGTGTCCGACTTGATCCGAATGAGGTTCGCAAGGTGGTGGAGGGGGTGCCGGGAGTGCTCAATAGCCACGCCATTCGCAGCCACGGGACCGAGACCGATATCCATCTGGACTTACACATTGTTGTGGGTGAGCACCTTTCTGCAAAGGAAACGGAAGAAATTGAAGAAACGGTCCGTCGGGTCCTGCAAGAACGTTATCCGAACATAAGCTTCGTAAGCATTCACCACCAGACGGCACCTCACGAGTCGAACGGCCCTGTTTGGTGCGATTGACTACCATTTCACTACTAACAGCTACACTTGACACAAGATGAGCCGGTGTCGCGTGGTATGCGACAGGTGGAACGTTCCCAGAGTAAAAACATCTTACGGAACCGTGAGGAAATTTTCCCACCCAATCAGGAACGAGATCTCGTAAAGAATGCGGCTCAGATCAAACGAACTCATGTCGAACGCGACCAAACAAAAAGTGCAGGTTCACCTTTATCGGCTTGAGAAAGGTACGGGCGAACCGCTTTTCTTGATTCTTCGAAGGACTGCAGCAAAAAACCGAATCTGGCAACCCGTGACCGGCAACGTTGAAGAAGGAGAAAGCCCGGAGCAGGCTGCGTTACGCGAGCTCAGCGAGGAAACAGGCATTCGCGAACTCTGTTCGTGTCGGCGAGTTGGAGGTTTTGAGTTCGAAAAAGGAAACACGCGCTTTTACGAGACGGTTTTTGTCGCCGAGACGACTCAGTCCGACGTTACGTTGTGTTGGGAACACGAGGCGCACCAGTGGCTTCCCTATGAGCGCGCACGCGCACTTATCCACTACGAAAGCAACAAACAGGGACTCGACTCCGCATATCGTGAGGTAAAACAATCATGACTTCGCAACAACGCATCCCAATCATTGTGAGTGGAGCCTACGGCCGAATGGGCTCTGCAATTATTCGGCTCGCCAGTGAACGCCAAGATTTTGAGATCGTCGGGCTGCTTGAGCGGCCCGAGCGGATCAAAGAGCGGCCCCCCATGACTATCCGCGGCAAAGAGATTCCGCTTGTGTCGGACCTGAAGGAACTCCATTCCCCTGCAGGCACCGTTTTGATCGAGTTCACGACACCAGCAGCTACACGGACTCACGCGTCCTTGGCCAGCCAACACAATCTCAAATTGGTCTCCGGAACGACGGGCCTCAGCGACACGGATTTAGCTGCCCTCCACGATGCAGCACGGACAACTGCCGTGCTTTGGGCCTCCAACATGAGTTTGGGCGTTACGGTGCTTACGTCGCTCGTTGAACAGCTTGCGCGGCGGCTACAGCATTTCGACATTGAAATCGTAGAAATGCACCATCGGCTGAAGCGCGACGCACCCAGCGGAACAGCACTTACCTTAGCTCAGGCTGCGGCACGAGGTCGCGCCCTTAGTTTTGAAGAGGCTGCACGCTTCGGTCGCAAGGGAATGGTGGGGCCCCGGCACGCGGAAGAAATCGGGATACACGCGGTGCGCGGCGGCGATGTGGTCGGGGATCACACAGTGATTTTTGCTGGTGAAGGCGAACGGGTGGAAATCACCCATCGCGCCCACAGTCGCGACACCTTCGCAGCTGGAGCACTCGAGGCGGCTCGTTTTCTTGCGGACAAGAGTCGTGGGTTCTACACGATGCGCGACGTTCTTGGTTTGTAGCAGCCGTTCCGCGTTCGGCTGCCAACGCCTACGAAGGCAACCGCACATAAAAGCTTCGGTCGGGGCGCTTTCCAAGCTCGGGGGTTCCGCAGAAATGCACCCAACCCCACAAGCTAAAACGCAGAGCACACTTTGACGACGTGATGGCTTTGGGGATGGCGAACTAATCGCGGCCTTTGCGCGAGATTGTAATTGGAAGTGTCAACCGACCTTGAATTTCAAAGTCTGTGACGGCATCCACGTCTACCACCACGTTTCCAGCGATCGGCGCATAATTCTGGGATTCGGTGGACTGCTCAAGGGTCGTGATGATGCTACTGGGTAAACGTGCCAACTCCTGTCCTCGCACTGAAGAGCCTGTGTCGCGATCAAGACAGACCACATAAACGCGATTGCGAGGGAAGTTTCGGCGCAAGTAGCGCACGAGGGCGTCGTAGTCGGAGATCTGACCGAGCGCAGGGTTTCTCTCGAGTTCCAGTTCCTCACGTCCAGCCGCATCCGTGATCACTAACTGGTAGTCCCCATCTGGCAAGTGCTGTGGGAGCGTAAGCTGCGCTTTCTGCACGATTTTGGACTTTCGGTAAGGAAGCAGTTCCAAAGTGACCTGAACGGTCTCGCCGGGCCGATAGACGGACTTGTCCGTATGTGCCGTGCGGAGTTCCGCCTCGGGGAAACGGCCAAGAACCGTAGCACGAAAATCTACCTTTTGAGGGCGCACTTTTTTGAACGGATTGGTCATCAGCATCCCAAGCTCGCTCCCGACAATCACCCCAGCAGTCCCACCGCCGTACTCATCTGCCAAATAATTCTCCTTCGTAATACTGGTGCCATCGTCGAACGCAAACGTGTATTCGTACAGCACCGCAGCCTGGCCCCCTGAACGCCCCGTGGCTGCCATTGACTCTGTGATGGCCATCATGGCGAGCCTTGGCCCGTAATCGCGATTCTCCCAAACGCGGCAAGAAAAATGGCGTGTGCCGCGATATTCAGGATCGGTCACGGTAATCTCGATCGGAAACATTCGCGCAAATTCGCCAAAGACACCACCAACAGCCGGTGTGCGATCTTGGCGAATTGCTCCAACTTGGCCTAAGGCCTCACCAAGCTTAAAGGGGCGGGCAATGTTTCGGACCAGCGTTTGGACACGCGCTGGGGCCATCGGGTAGGAAACTATACCAAACTCAAACATGGGGTGACCGAACGCGATGAGACGATTGCCCTGCCGGTAGGTCACGGTGCCAATTCCGGCGAGACAAAGGTCCCCCTCCAGCAATGGCACGGCCAGCCCGTAGCCACCGGAAAGTTCCTCAGATAGTTTTTTCAAATCGGTCACTGGACCGCCGGGGGCATTCTCCGCCTGCATGGCAGGGTCGTTGCCACTCGTCGCACCGGCGACCATGGGGAAAACGGAATTTGAGCCAAGCAAAGTTTCTGCTATTCGTAAGGAAAGAGGGGATCGGCAATTTGTGAATATCGGGAGCGAAAGTGGTTCCAATGTGAACGTTTCAGGGAGTTCTTTCTGCGGCTCACCGAGAAGTTCGTCACGTCGAACGACTCGGCGCATCCCGTCGGGCGCAACCCCTTTCGGCAAGGGCTTCACCGAAACCGTCTCGCGCATTTCCCGATAGACCCGAAACGACTCCATGCTGCCCGGCGCATCTTCTTCAGGGTCGCGCAAATTAGGTTGGGTCACTTCCATGACGCGGAGCATCGTTTCGATGGGGGTGACTCCTGCGAGCGGCTCTTTCGCAAAGGTCCAGCCGTAGGCAACCGCGCCAATCAATTTGTCGTCCACAAAGACAGGGCTGCCGCTCATCCCTGCAACAACCCCGATGTCGCGCAGCATCGGATGGGCAAGCTGACAAAGAATCATGTCGTCGCCCGGAAAACGGCGATGATGAACACCTACGATCTCGACCTCGAATCGCTCCGGCCGAATACCACTAAACACGGTGAGGCCGTAGCCTTTCATCCCCGGGCGTAAATCAGAAACTCGCATCATCTTTGCGGGATCGAAAAGCGAGGGAACGGAGGTTTCCCTGTCGCGATCGAACTTTTCCGGCCCGGTACTCAGCCCGGTCGTGCGTACCCAAGCTCCGCCATGGTCTTGCAACTTCAAGTGTTGGACAGTCTCGCTGGTGAGTGAAGTTGTTGCTGTCGCATGCGCTGACAGAGTCCCAAGTACGACGAGGGTGAACCATGTCCAGAGCCGCACTGCTCGAGATTGTTTGTCGAACCAACGCATTGCAAGGTCGCCTAACCTTTCCGTTTCAAAATCGATCCCAACGACACGAATTAGATCTACACTCTCGATTGCGGCATCCAAACGCAATGAAACTTGTCACTCCGTCTGGCGAAGTTGGAGATTTTCATTGAAGGGCCAAGCACCTGCGAATTGCTATCTCGATCTCAGACATTTCGATCGGTTTTCTGAGAAAGCGATTGTAGAAGAGTCCCCGTGCGTCGAGTGTTGCCTGCCGATGAGGTTGTCCCGATACAATGATCACAGGGACATGCCAACGCTGTCGGATTCGTACTTTTTCAAGGAAATCTTCACCCAAGATCTCCGGGAGCTGCAAGTCCAGCAGGATCGCATCGGGAGAAAGTGCTTCAAGCAGAGGAAGCGGTGGCGGCGCCGTGAATGTATGGAGGGAGAAGTCTTGGCTAAAAGATTCCTCTACCAAATCCAAGATCTCCGGTTCGTCTTCCACAATCACCAAGACCGGCTTTGCCCCGATTCCTCCCGATAAAGCTTCTGCTTCCCAATCATAGACGTAGCGAGCAATGATCCTCCCCAGTACATCTAAAATGAGAATAGAACACCGTGTAGCTGAGAATGGCACAAGCACCCCCGGGGCGGATAAGCGAGGAATCTCCACCCGCCGCGGAAGAAGTGGGAGCCCCGTTTGCATCTCTGTCTCGCGCAGAAAGCCGACACAAAGGTTGATGAGTTCTTTCTGAAAATCGGCTGGCAATGAAGTTGGATCGTTACCGCTCAACGTACACCCCTCGCTGGAGCCAACAGGCCGCCATTCCTTAAAAACAAATCGGTACCCGTAGCAAGAAACCAACCATCGTCTCTCCCGTGTAGGAATCGAACGCAAATCACTCAAGTCGAAAGATGGATTCTCGAAAGCTTTAGCCTCGGCAAGTTTCGATGTTCGATTTAAACAAATAGAGGCCTTACGAGAAACCGAAAGGGAGTGCACGACGCGAGATTCCGGTTTTGGACTTTATGGGCGATTTCGCCGTTCCTCACTTGCGCGTCAAGGAGGTCGCCTCAATTTGCTGCTCGCAGCGAAGTTGGCTGAGAGATTTTACTCACACTGCGCGATTCAACACACAATTAGACAGAACCAATTATCTCAAGCAATACATTTGGTGTGCATATTTAAGCGCATGTTTTTCAGTGTTATACTTGAACGTCACAGATCCGAGCTCTCGCGGGACCATCGCTTGCTTCTCATCTGGGGCAAATTGTTTGATCTGGACGGAGTGGCCAGCGATGAGAGCAAACATCAACGAAGAGATGAGTGCCTACCTTGCCGAGATTAGTAAGTACAAGGTGCTTACGCGCGAGGAAGAGGTCGAACTTTTTCGCCGCCTTGAAGCAGGTGACGAGACCGCACGAGAGGAAATTGTCGCTGCAAATTTGCGTTTCGTGGTCAAAATTGCGCTAAAATATGCGGGGCGTGGAATCCCGATTAGCGACTTAGTCCAAGAAGGCAATATTGGCTTACTTGAGGTCGTGGATAAATTCGACTATCGCCGTGGCTACCGCTTCTCCACTTATGCTGCCTTTTGGATTCGACAAGCGATTGAGGTGGCTGTGCGCAAGCAGTGCCACATGATCCGTTTGCCCATTCGCAAGAGCCGCTTGCTTGGACACGTCACGGAGGCTGTCCAGAACTTCGTCCACGCCCACGGGCGACAACCTACCACACGCGAATTAGCGCTGCTGCTTGACGTGGACGAACAGAAGCTTGCGGAGCTTTTGCAGGTGCGCGATGCAGTGATTTCCTTAGATGCCGAGCTCAGCAAATCTGACGATGAGGCGACCGGGCTCTACACGATTCTCCGCGACACTCGTACTGCTTCTCCTGCGGACCAGTTTGCTGAACGCGAAAAGGCTGAACTGGTTCAAAAGGCGCTTGCCACCCTTTCGCCGCGTGAGCGCTCCATTCTGAAGCTTCGTTTCGGATTAGGGGCTCGAGAAGATAACAGCCTGCGGGCCACAAGCAAAGTGGTGGGACTTAGCCAGGAGGGCGTGCGAAGAATTGAACGCCGTGCATTATCGAAGCTACGTCGGGGCAAAGCACGGGAACTGTTGGCATCCGTTGCCTAAACGGTGGCTGTCAGGTGCTATTTTAACTCCACTTCCACATTCACAGTGTCGAGTTGTGGAACTTTGATGAGAGTTCCAGCGGTTTCTTCCGCGCGAGAGACGGTGTAGTCGCCGGGCTCAAGTTCGACTTGGAAAATCCCTGACTGGTCAGTTTTAGCAAAGATCTTTGGCGCAAGGCGCCCACGGGGGACAATCGCCAGAAGCCCTTGGTAAGGTGCGCCTTGATACTTTGCCAAGCCTACGACGCGGACGGTAACATCGAACCGGACCTCGACGGTTTGGTTCTTGCCTTCCTCCACCACAAACTCCAATTGCTTCTGGCGAGCAGGGTTTTCGGGTAGGCTGACAGTGAGTAAGTATTTCCCTGCGGGCAGATCGTCGAAAACCGCAATGCCTTCGCTCGAGGATTTCCCAAAGAAGGTCTTTTGGCGCGGGCCTCCCACACTAAGGAGAACCATTGCCGCCTCAGAAACTGGCTTATCCTTTGCGTTGAGGACACGGATCTGAAGCTTTGGGGTGCCCTCAACCAAGTAATAAGTATCGGCAGTAGGGGCAGTCTCCCCCGAGACTTGAATTTCCTCGACTACTTTTGTCGTGTAGCCATCAGCAGCAATGGTGAGCGCATATACGCCGGGAATGACTCGATCGAACTCGAAGCGCCCCGTATTGTCCGTGACGGTTTGATAGGGCTGGATTGGCCCAGCACTGGCTGGCCGACTCGTCATCGTAAGCTGAACGACCGCACCGGGAATGGGTCCCTTGGTGCTTTGCGAAAGGACCGTTCCAGCAAACTTTTGACGGGTCCCCAAAACCACGATGCAAGTTGAGCCTTCGTTAGTTTCAAGTTTGAAAGGGCCGCTTTCGGCGTAATCTTCCCCAGCGACTACGGCAACCTTGTAGATTCCCCCCGCGAAACCACGCATGCGGTACATGCCATCGCGGACGTTCGCCTGCTCGGCTCCAATGGTCACAAACTGGCCGGGGAACGCGGTCACTTCTCTGGGAGCGCTGGGCTCGGGCTCCGCGTCATTGCTGACGCGCTTTAGCACGTAAATTTGAGCTGGGCCAGAATACCGCGCCAATTGCGAAGCTCCCTCGACCGTTTGAAATATCTGAATCTCGATCGTAGCAAGCTTAGGCAAAACGAGTCGGATATTTTCGTTGGGCAAGGGTAGGTTCACAAGCTCCGTAGGTGCGTAGCCTTCGCGTTCCGCTTGGAGCAATTCGACTAACCCAGCCTCGTGGAAAGTGAAGGCAAAGCGTCCTTTCGCATCCGTGCGGGTGGTGTACCGACGGCGGCTTTGGTTTGTTGGATCTCGCACTATTGCACTCACAGTTGCGTTGGGAATTGCGATGCCATTGGGATCGGTGGTCATTCCGGCAAGCTGAATCCCGCTTCCGGCTGAGGGGGAAGGAGGCGAAGTTGGAGTAGAGGCTAACTGTGGAGGTTCCGCAACGGCGCCTTCTAGCTGCCCCAAAGGCTGGATAACCGTGGTGGAAGTAGACGCGTCACGCAGTCCTGCCAAGGCCTCTATGCGCCGCAGCTCACTGCGTGTGTAAAGAAACAGGAGCCCAGAAAAACCCACTGCTGCGAGCGCAATGATCCACGGCAAACGCGACTTCATTGTGGTCGCACCTTAGAGATATTCACGTAAGTGGGAACGGACGGCTGCATACAGCAATGGAACCATAATTTCGTGGTGTCCGGTCAAGGTTATGGCGGTGCCGCCTGTACGTGTGGGCCGCAAAACAACATTCTGCATCGGCCGGTAGTGCTGGATCATGTCCATGTTGATTGCCGTGAAATTCCGGACAGGGTTGCCTAAGTTGCGGGCAACCGTGAGAGCCTTTAGGAAAACTTCGGGAAGAATCACTGCACTACCGCAATTGATAACAACACCGCCATCATGCAAGGTGGCAATGGCCGCAGCCAATAGACGGAAGTCCCGCATAGCGCCCTTGCCGTAGGCTTCCCCGTCACAAGTGGGATGCTGGTGAACAGTATCCGTCCCCAAAGCAACGTGCATCGTAAGGGGAATGCCGAGGCGATGGGCATTGGCGAGGATCGAAATGGACTCATAGCGTGGAAGCCAGTGGCGGAGTCCACGCGCTACAGATTCTCCCAAACCACACCCCACCTTGACGCCGTCGGTCACAGCTTTGTTGATCCTGTCGGCGGTCTCCTTGACCATGCCGAACATCCCCGTTTCGAGTCCCTTCTCTACATCTTCGCTTGTGTGGCCGAAGCATGCGAGTTCAAAATCATGGATTGCCGCAGCCCCGTTGATCGCGACGCACGTGAGAAGTTGGTCCTCCATCATGCGGATGATAATGGGGCCCAAGCCGCATTTTACGACGTGAGCCCCCATCATGAAAATTACCCCACGCCCCTTAAGGCGAGCCTCGGCAATCCGTCGGGCTGCAAGAAGAAGCTCACGAGCCTTAAGGAGATTGGGCAAGGTATCAAAAAAATCACTGAGCGGCCGGTGGATGTTGGGCACCTTTGCCAATAAGGAAAAATCCACCTTTGTCGGTCGATCCGCAACGGAATACGTCTTGATCTTCGTCAGATCGACCGGCTTTAGCCGTTCCGTCATGCTCTCGACGCCTCCGCAAGCTCGAATTCCTCGTGAATGGCTTGCACCGCCTTATCGACGTCTTCTTCGCGGATGACGCACGAGATCTTGATTTCGGAAGTACTGATCATATCGATGTTGATATTGTTCTTTGCCAGCGCTCGGAACATAGTCCCTGCAACATTGGCATGACTCTTCATTCCAACGCCAACCACTGAGACTTTTGCGATCTTGCTGTCGTGGACGACTTCCCGAGCTCCGATCTTCTTCGCGACCTCATTGGCGACTTTCAGGGCTTCGTTGAGATCTTCTTTTGAAACTGTGAACGAAATGTCATTCAGTCCGTTGGCACCCACATTTTGGATGATCATATCGACGACGATATTTCTGGCCCCCAGTGCACCGAAGATCTCGGCAGCGATGCCCGGCCGATCCGGGACACCTAAGATCGAAATCTTTGCTTCATTGCGATTGTATGCTACGCCGCTGACAACGATATCTTCCATTTCCTTAACCTCCTTTACAACCATTGTGCCGGGCACATCCACAAAGCTGGAGCGCACATGGATGGGCACGTTGTAGTTCTTTGCGAATTCGACGCTTCTTGAGTGGAGAACCTTTGCCCCAAGGCTTGCGAGTTCGAGCATTTCGTCATACGAAATACGCTCGAGTTTACGCGCATTCTTTACAATACGTGGGTCGGCGGTGTAGACGCCATCCACATCCGTGTAGATATCACAGACATCGGCTTTGAGTGCCGCAGCAAGCGCAACCGCAGTCGTATCGCTTCCGCCACGACCGAGCGTTGTGATCTCATTGTCGCCGGTGACGCCTTGAAATCCGGCAACGATCACGATTTTTCCCGCGTTGAGCTCCGCCCGGATTTTCTCGTCGTTAATATGGACGATTTTTGCCTTTCTGTGAGCATTGTCCGTGATGATTCCAACTTGAGGCCCAGTGAATGACTTCGCCGGATATCCCATCGACTGAATGGCAATAGCCAGCATCGCGATTGAGATTTGCTCACCTGTGGAGATGAGCATGTCGATTTCGCGGGGATCGGGATTGTCTGTGATTTGATGTGCGAGATTGAGCAGATTGTCCGTGGTTTTGCCCATCGCGGACACAACCACAACCACTTGGTTTCCCCGCTCATACTCCCTGATGGCCAAACGCGCCACGTGCTTGATCCGCTCGGGATCGGCAACGCTTGACCCTCCGAATTTCTGGACTACGAGTGCCAAGGTTCGGTCACCTCACTTATTGAATTGTTGGTTATTCTCTCCGAGTAAATGAGGCGAAGAGGATGCACGCAAATGCTTTTTTGAGCGAATGCTTTCTATATCACGATTCCCATGGCAACAAGTGATCGGGAATCCACACAGTGACCTCACCCTTCTCCTCGACCACAGGAAAGAACTCCAGCTTGGCATGCGGATTGGTAAGTCCTCGTCCCGTCGCAATATCGAAACGCCAACCGTGCCAAGGGCAGGTGAGCACGCCTTCGTGAAGCTTTCCCGTTGCCAGTTCCGCTTTGCGATGTGGGCAAGCACTCAAGAAAGCCCGCAACTGCCCTTCGTGCCGGGTGAGCACAATGCAATGCTGCCCCACCCACCGACCGCATAGGCTCCCCTCTTCCACTTCATCCGAACGTGCAAGGGTGATCGGTCGACTCCGTGAGGTCATAGCCTTCCCACCAACGCAGTCGTCTCGCTAACTCCAAACATGATATTCATGTTTTGGACTGCTTGGCCCGCGGCCCCCTTCACAAGGTTGTCTGTCACAGAAATAACAACGATCGTGCGTGTGCGTGGATCCACCTTCGCACCAATGTCACAGTAGTTCGTTCCCCACACGGCTTCTATTTGCGGGAGGGAATTAGGGGGATACACCCGCACAAAGGGTTCGTCCTTGTAGGCAGATAGCAGAATCTCGTAAAGCTCTTCGTCGGTTGGCAAAACTTCGTCTTCAGTGACCTTTAAATAGCAGTTTGCCATGATTCCAACCTTGTACGGTCCAACGTGAGGCACGAAAAGCACTCGCACGGACTCGCTTGCAGAGGCTGGGGAACCAGCTTTCTTGCCTCGAATCCTACGGGAAGCAAGCGCGCTCAACTCTTGCTCAATTTCCGGAGTATGCTGATGCGACCCCACGCGATAGGTACGAACATTCTCGGCCACGGCAATAAACAGATTCTCGGCTTTCGCAGCTCTCCCGGCCCCAGAAACCCCAGAGATCGCATCAATGACCACGGGACTTTTGCGTCCGAACCCCGCAGCAAGAATGGGGGCGCACGCAAGAATCGCGGTCGTTGTGTAGCAACCGGGATTAGCTACGATACGTGCGGTCCGGATCTTTTCACGATACCACTCCGGCAAGCCGTAAACGGCCTGCTTCAGTAATTTCGGAAACGGATGCGAGATTCCATACCACTGGGGATAATCGTCAGGGTTCTTGAGTCTGTAATCTGCGCTTAGATCAATAAAGCGAACGGAGCTATCGAGTAATTCGGCAATGAAAGGGAAGGTCTCTCCCGGTCGCTTGCACGAGAAGACCACATCGCATTTCTTCAGAGCTTTTAGGTCAAAACCTTCAAACTTGTGTGGCAAGTCGCGCAGGTGCGAATGGGATGTCCAGACGGGTGCTCCTGGACTGGATTCGCTCACAATGGTTCGCAGATGCACAGCAGGATGACGCGAAAGGATATCGATGAGTCTACCTGCTCCGAGCCCTGCCCCACCGATAATTCCCACTGCAATCTTTTTGCTTTTTGCCATTAGCGGTGGCTCCTTAGGTTGAATTCACTGAGTTTGACCCATTCAGGAAATAGGCCGTTGTAAATAAATTAATTATTCTATAGCGGCGAAATGAGCGCTGAAGTTTAACTTCAGACTGTGTAAATCAGACCGACACTACAGGCGACCATGAAAGAAAATTACTACAAAGTTTTGGGAGTTCCGGAGAACGCAACCCAAGAAGAAATCAAGAAGGCGTATCGGAAGCTTGCGCTCAAGTACCACCCAGATCGTAACCGGGGCAACAAGGAAGCCGAGGAGAAATTTAAGGAGATCACGGAAGCGTATGAGGTACTGAGCGATCCGCAAAAACGTGCGCAATACGACGCAATGCGACGGGGTGCGTTTAGTGGCGCCTTTGGAGGGGCACGTTCTGGAGCGGGGACAGGCCCATTTGAATTCACGACCGGTGGAGCCCAATTCTCGTTTTCGGATCTTGGTGGGTTTGCGGATATTTTCGAGCACCTGTTCCGAAACCAGCAGCGCTCGCGCGCGAGTGCCTCACCTTTTTCCTCTTTCGGTTTTGAAGACGAGGAGATGGAAGGGGGCAATGATGTTGAAGCTGAACTGACGGTCCCCTTCGAGACGGCGGTGCGGGGTGGTAAACAAACGATCACGATCAACAAAAGCGAAGTGTGCCCGAACTGCCACGGCAACGGTGCTCAACCGGGTTCACGTGTTGGGACGTGTGCGCAGTGTGGGGGGAGAGGAACGATCAGTATCTCACAGGGCACCTTTGGCGTGACACGGCTTTGCCCCGGCTGTGGCGGACGAGGCACGGTGATCACAAGCCCATGTGTCGTTTGTCGGGGAACTGGTTTTGCTGTTCGCCCAAAGACAATCACTTTAAAGGTGCCGGCAGGTGTGCAAGACGGCCAAACGATTCGTTTGCGCGGTGAAGGCCAACCCGGCGTCAATGGGGGCCCGCCCGGCGATTTACTCCTACGAGTTCACGTGCAACCGCATCCGGTCTTTCGCCGCGAGGGGGACAATATTGTCGTGGAGCGAGAAATCGATTTGGCCACGGCTGTGCTTGGTGGCGAAATCACAGTACCGACACTTGATGGCGACGTGAAGTTGAAAATCCCCGCGGGCACGCAAAGCGGCACCATCTTTCGCCTGCGAGGGAAAGGCGTCCATCGGCGAGGTGGACCGCAGGGCGATCAGCATGTCGTGGTAAAGGTGCAGACTCCTAAGAACTTGACGCCGAAGCAACGGGAGGCTTTCCGCGCATTCGCTCGTGAAATGGGCTGGAAAGTTTAGGAAGCGAAAGCGGCGAGCTGCGGGCGCACGTCGCAGTCAAAAAGTGCGCTTACGGAATTCTTTTTTCGGTGGGTCGCGCTTCGGTGGATCGCGCATCCCCTGCTAAAACGGTTTGCACTCCAAGTCATCCGCTACGACGGCGGAATCCGTTTGGTCCCGCCTGGCTCGCCCATAAATTATGAGCCTACAATCCCAACTGCTCGCGATACCACGCAATCGTGCGCCGCAATCCTTCGCGGAAGTCGACGGTTACTTCGTATCCGAACGCTTCTTTCGCGGCGGTGATGTCTGCAAGTGAGTGGCGCACATCGCCTTTGCGGGGAGGTGCGAAGATCGGTTCAACCTTTGTTCCCAAGATGGAATTGATTTCGCGCACCAGATCAAGAAGGCTAAAAGACGTTCCGCAAGCAACATTGAACACTCGTCCGGATACGTTTGGAGCAAAGGCCGCCGCAAGATTGGCGCGTACGTTGTTTTCAACGTAGGTAAAATCACGGGTTTGGGTGCCATCGCCGTAAATCACTGGCTGCTCGCCGCGCAAAATTCGCGTTATAAACTTTGGGATAACCGCGCTGTACTCGGAAGTTGGATCTTGGCGGGGCCCAAATACGTTGAAATAGCGCAAACAAACCGTCTCCAAGCCGTAGCACGTCGCGAACGCTTGCATGTAATATTCCCCAGCCAACTTGCTCACGGCGTAGGGCGATTTGGGCATCGGCAAGAGCCCTTCGTGTTTCACGGGCACGGGTTGATCACCGTACGCGGAGGAAGAAGCTGCGTAGACTACGCGGCGTACCCCCGCTTTTCGACAGGCGTTCAGCAGGGTAACGGTTCCGCCTACATTTACTCGGTCGGAACGTTCAGGATCTTCCACACTACGCTGAACACTCGGGAGAGCCGCCTGATGAAGAACGTATTCAACTCCTGAAACTGCTTGTTCGACAACTTTTGGGTCGAGTAGATCGCCCTCGATCAGCTCCACTTGGTGGATAAATCCGGCAATGTTCTCTCGCCTGCCCGTCGAAAGATTGTCAAGAATTCTGACCTCGTGTCCCTCACGGACAAGGTACTCCGCAATGTTTGAGCCGATAAAACCGCATCCACCCGTTACCAGAAATTTCGCCATGCTCCGCTATCCTTCACATAAAGATGATTCGCCTGACGCTTGCAAACCCACCATGCTGCGCGGTTTGCACTTCTCGCGCAGGCAACCCGACTGCGCTACTCTTCCGGAGGCTTGCGGGCGCGTTGGTTGTCGAACTTCGCAGTGCTACACCCCAAGCCAGCCCACTTTTAGGAAAGCCCTTGACCCAAAGCAATGACCCTAGCTATCCGCAAGCCGAGAGCAATTATTTGCTTCACACCGAAATTATGCAAAGGAGATCGCTGGTGATGAGGGGTACGAGGAATTTGTTGTTAGCCGGGCTCTTGTTCGGCCTGATGAATGCAGGACCCGTCGCAACAGCAAAAAGCGTCGGTCCGATCCAGCCAGATTTAGCTATTGCCGCTTGGAATGCCAAACCGAAGAAGGGTGAGACGACGGCTGCGCTTCGGCAGCGAGTGGCAAAAGAATTACGCAAAATGCTCGCCACACCACCGGCACGCCTTGAGGATTCCGATCGCTGGAAACTGCTCGCCTATCTTCATGATTATCCGTGGCGGAAACTTCCGGCCAGCTGGAAGAACTGGTATCTAAACACCATGCCCAATCCCCGCCTAACGGAGGAGCAGCGGCTGGAACTGTTGAAATCCGTGCAAGCCAAACCGCTCTACCGGGCGACACCTAAAGAGCTCGACGTTTACTTAGCTTGGGCCCAGAAAGAATTCCCCGACCTTAGACACCGAGTCGTGCATTTTGCACGCAAACGTCTTGGTCAGCCGTACGAAATGTATTTGTTGGGTGAGTTCCCCTTCGAGGTCTACGACCCACAGCCGTTATTCAACCTCGAGAAAAGCGACTGTGTGGTTTTCTGTGAGCACACCTACGCCATGGCGTTGAGCGCGAATTGGAAGGAATTCTTCCAGACACTCCAAAAAATCCGCTACAAAAACGGGGAGATCGGCATGCTCACCCGCAACCATTACACAGAGGCAGACTGGAACAAGAACAACGCATGGCTCGTGGAAGACGTCACCGCAAAATTGGGAGCGACAACCGTAACCAAGTATCGCGAGCGCATCGACCGCGCGGCTTTCTTTGCCAAGTTTGGTATCGGACAAGACATCCCCGTCGAGATTCTCGAAGATGACTACATTCCGGCGGATGCCATTCCGAGCGTATTGGATAAGCTGCAAGACGGCGACTTTGTGAATATTGTTCGTGGCAACGGACCAGGTGTTTGGGTCGGGCACACAGGTTTGGTGGGACACAACGAAAAGGGAGAAGTGACTTTTATCCATTCCACGCCTCCAAAAGTCGTAGAGGTCCCGATGCTGAAGTACGTCGAGGACAATGTGAAAAAGAATAAAGAGCGCGCTAAAAAGGGACAGGCGCAGTTCTTAGGAATGAAATTCCTGCGCCTTCGGACGGAACAGCTGGAAAAAAAATAGGTTTAGGGACTCAATATAGCCAGCAGGCAAGCTGCAGGATGGGAGGAGCCGGGTACGCTCACTTTTCGGCAGAATCAGGTGTGGTGAGGGCGTAGAAGAGGGTTCCCGCGACGCCGAAAGCGAAAGCTACCCAGAGATTCAAGCCCGGCGACACCCCCCATAGCGCGCCTCCCATCAATGCTGCAAGCGAGACCGTGAGGTCGCGAATGAAATAATAGAGCCCCACCGTGCGCGCTTTCACTCCGGGAGCCGCAAGATCGGCAATCAATGCCTTGCGCGATGGCTCGCCAAACTCTTTCAACCCTCGGACAACAAACGCAAGGACCAGCCACCACAACGAGCGAGAAAAGTAGAGTAACGCCGGAAACGCCGTGAAGAAGACGAATGTGGCGAGAACAAACGGCTTTCGCTCGGTTTGTAGGACAGTTGATTCGCGATCTGATACCGCGGCTTTCCGCACCTTCGCATCCACCCAGAGCGCCACGGGAATATAGAGGCTGGCTGCGGTCGTCATTTCCACGGCGGTAAGAAGACCCAGTTCAAAATTGCTACGGGCCACCACATCGAGGACCCAAAGACTGACGAAGGTGTAAGGGATCTGTTCGCAAAAGCGAATGAGAATGTCCGAGATCAGAAGGCGTTTCAGCTGCGGACGAAACGTCTTCCAGAGCCCCCGGAGATCAAGTCGTTCATATTGTGCAGAGGAGCGCTCGGCAGTCGACAGCCGCAAATTCATCCACACCGCAACGAGCGTTAGAAGGGCGGCGAGTCCGACGACGTAGGGCATGCCCTGAACTGTTCCATAGTAGGTGAGGATGGCACCTCCGAGTACGGGTCCCACGGCCATGGGAATCCGACGGACCACGGCTTGTACGGCGAGCCCCATGACCCGCTTATGCTGAGGGAGTTGCTCGGCAACGAGTGAAAATGTTGCCGGCAAAGAAAGCTGGGACCAACCCATGTAGAAGAATGTGGCTGCAAGCACGACTCCCCAGTGCGGAACAAGGAGGAGAGCATATCCGAGCAGATTCAAAAGCGCGAAGAGGAAGAGGGAGCGCTTGTGGCCAAAACGATCGGTTACAAATCCTCCAAAAAGTGCGTAAATGGCACCCAAACCATTTTGGAGGAAGCCGAGGATTCCGATTTGGGATGCTGAAGCTCCCAACTCTTCAAGGTATTTGGGGAGATAACGTTCGAACATTCTCTCCCCCATCATGACGAGAACGAGCATCGCCAAGAGGACAACAACGTTACGCCGAAGGGCAAGGATTTCGGCCAATTTTCGAATCATCAGGATTCGCTCGGTAAATGCTTTTTTGGTCTTCCCCTCTTCAAAAAGACGTCTACCCTACCCTAACCAGAGAAAGCTGGGGCATCGATAGTTGCTACGTGACCTATTGCGCGGTCTCATCCTCGAACAATGCATCCACAAATTCTTGCGGGTTGAAGTCGCGCAAATCGTCAATGCCTTCACCCACCCCGATTTTCACTACGGGGATGGGGAACAGATTGCGAATAGCGATTAGTACTCCGCCTTTTGCTGTCCCGTCAAGCTTGGTCATGACAATGCCTGTGACGGGAATCGCCTCGGTAAACACCTTAGCTTGGGAAATCGCGTTCTGTCCGGTAGTGGCATCAAGGACCAATAGGGTATCGTGGGGCGCACCCGGCAGCTGTTTGCCAACCACGCGGACAATTTTCTTAAGCTCCTCCATGAGATTGGTCTTCGTGTGAAGCCGCCCCGCAGTATCGATTAAGACCACGTCCACTCCCTCCGCGCGCGCTTGAGTCAGGGCGTCAAAAGCAACGCCTGCGGGATCCGCTCCCATGCCTTTGCTCACGAAAACGGAACCGGTGCGTTCGGCCCAGATGTGGAGTTGCTCGACAGCAGCGGCGCGGAACGTATCTCCTGCCACCATCATGACTTTCTTGCCTTGTTTGCGCAATTGAGCAGCCAGTTTGCCAATCGTCGTCGTTTTTCCTGTTCCATTCACACCAACAAACAAGACGACCCACGGCCGAACATCGGGCAGGGTAAGCGGCCGATGATCTTTCCCCACAATGCCCATGAGCTGCCCCTTGAAACCGGCAATGAGTTCCTCGGCCGTTGCCCCTCGCGCTTCAAATTCACGCATCTCTTCAATGATTCGGAGGGTTGTCTCTGGCCCAACATCTGCCTTGATGAGTATCTCCTCAATCCGCTCCAGAAGGTCCTCGTCCACCTTCCCTGCGGCTTTAATTACCGCACGAATCTGACCGACAAGCCCCTCGCGCGTCTTGCGAATACGTTGAGCAAGGGCACTCTTTAACTTCCCAAAGAGTCCACGTGGTCTTTCTTCCGGTGAACCTTCACCTTCTGAATCTGCGGGCAGGTATTGAGACTCACTATCTGTTTCCTGTGGTTGCGGTTGGGCATCGACCACTGGTGAAGGCTGCTCTTGGACTATTTCTGCGACGTCTTTTTCAGCCTCTTGCTGAGGGATGGAAGGGGAAGAACTTTCTGGAGCACTCTCGGTTTTTCTCCGCCAAAAAAACACCATACGACTTTCCTTTAGGGAAACCTACACCTTCGTTTTTCTGCGTTCGTTTAGGGGGGTGCACGAATAATTATTTGTGAGAGCCGCATTTACCAGTAACTAACGTGTTGCTAATTCGACGAAATGAGGTCTTCCCAACATGCATTCGAGAATAGCGCCTCTCATCGGCGTGGTCGTGTGTCTCTTAACGGCATTTGCGAGTGCGCAAGAGCCCACAAGTAATCCAAAAGAAGCTTCTGCCAGAGGGCAAGTTCCGAAGTATCTTCTTGCCCCCGGATCCCGCCTGGAATTTGAAACTTCAGGAACTTTCACCAACATTCGCGACGGAGGCGAAGAAGTTGTCCGCCACCGCACTTCTTACACTGTCCTAAACAAGGAAAAGGACACGCTCGACATCTTCATGAGCATTGAGCGTGTGGAGCCGCCAGCCAAAAACAAGGCCGCCGCGTTTGGCCCTCGCGATACGATCCAAATCACTGAGCAAGGAGAGATCGTGAAGCGCGGCACGCTCGCCCCAACGCAGCTTTTCCCGGGGTGGACGGTCAATGCGGAGCTGGTCCGGCTTTTTACCGAATCCAAGGATGGGACGCTCAATTACCTGGATCCGACAAGCGGGGTCGAGTTGCCAGCCAAATTAGAAACGAAACTTAGCAATGGCATTTACCATCAGAGAATCTCCTACTCAGCTAACGACGACAAACAGGATCAAGCGTCGCCGCTGAAGATTCGCTCACTGGTCGTCGAAGCGGAGTTTTCCACGACCGAAGGCGCACCATTGTCGTTCAAGCAGGATTTCCAAGCAGAAATCGTGGACCCCAGAAGCCAAGAAACCAAGAAGCTTCATGCGCGGGTCGAGTCGCGTCGCATCGGCATGAGCAAACTCTCCAGTGAAGAGCTCGCCAAACTGCGAGAGGATGCTGCCGCAGGGGCTTCGGCTGCCCGCGCCATGCGCGAGAGCATCGCTGGAAATGAACTCGATACGACGAAGCTGCTAACCACTCTCGATGAGTATCTCGCCAAGCATCCGAAGGGTGAATTCGCGGGTATGTTCCAAGCAATCGCGGACGAAGTGCGCTCCAGCGAACAAAGAACGCGGAACTGGCAGGCCATCGCAGTGGGCAAAACCGCTCCCGATTTCGAGGCGGGCACCATTGATGGCAAAAAGGTCCGCCTTTCTGACCTAAAGGGGAAAGTCGTGCTTCTTGATTTCTGGGCAACGTGGTGCGGGCCGTGCCGCATGATCATGCCTGAGATGAAGAAGCTCTATGAAGAGAACAAAGAGAAAGATTTCGTCATGATTGGAATCAGCGGGGACGAAACGCTGGAGGATCTGAAGACGTACGTCGAAAAGGAAGGAATCGCGTGGGCGCAGATTTTTGAGCCCGGACAAGAAACAACCTCCGTTCTCCACCGCTATGGAATTTCGAAATTCCCCACTACTGTTGTGATCGACAAGAACGGCGTGATTGCTGCCGTGGACGAGCATCCACCCAAGCTAAACGAGACTGTTAAGAAGCTCATCGAACAGAAGTAGCGCTGGCGTCATTCCAATTAGCTACTTGGAGGCACTGCCCAGCGAGTGGTTCGACGTGGCAAATAATTAGATAGAAGCGAATCGACCTTTCCCAACGTCAGGGGGCTGCAAAAGATGCAGCTCCCTGATTTCATTTCTCACCCCTGCCGCCGCTCCCCTTTTGCTGAGGACAAGGCAGATTTTTCGTAGTTCACCTTGTCTGAGACGAACGCCGAACGTCTGAACGAACAATCTGCCACAGCGAGGATGGGAGAGATCAAGATAGCAAGACAGCCTCATAAGGTAAAATTGTACGGACGGGAGACTGTGCTGTGACGTGGCGACCGCTTCGCTTCGTGTGTACCCACAGTTACATGAAGCCAAGCTTGAGGCGGGCAGCCTCCGACATCATCGCCATATTCCAAGGGGGTTCCCACGTCAGCTCCACCCGGACATTTCGCACCCCTTCCACACCGCGCACCTTTGCCTCGACTTCGGGTGGAAGGGAGCCCGCTACAGGACACATCGGCGAGGTCAATGTCATTTGGACATAAACGTCGCCTTCTTCGGTGACCGAAAGCTGATAAACTAACCCCAATTCCCAAATGTCCACCGGGATCTCGGGATCATAGACCGTGTGAAGCACCTGAATGATTTTCTGCCGTAGGGCGTCAGGATCAATCTTCGCATCTGAAGTACCCGACACCTCCGAATTTGCACGACAAGGAGATTCGGCATCGTTTTGAGTCTGGGCAGCACTTGTAGGCGATTGCTCGGCAGCAGACACTGGAGAATTGTTATCCATGGGCTTTTCGATCATGACAGAGTCACCTCAACATCCTTGGTGCACATTGGATTCCACGAAATTCCGTAATACCTTCGTGAGTTCACGCAATCTTGGTTTAGAGGAAAGTTGGTCACGTGAACCTTGTCGCGGGATCACGCTTCGTTCTCAGTCGAGACAGGATCCTTTGCCCCTTCGATTGCCGCCTTCAGAGTGTGCCAAGGTAGTGTGGCACATTTCACGCGGACTGGGTACTCGCATACCCCGGAAAACACGAGCAGCTTGCCCAGCTTTTCCTCAAACTCCTCATCCGATAATTTCCCAGTCACAAGATCGTGGAATTTCTCAAAAAGCTCGAGCGCTTCCTCAACAGTCTTCCCTTTCACAGCCTGTGTCATGAGTGAGGCAGAGGCTGTTGAAATTGCACACCCACCACCTTCAAAGGTGACCTCGCCAATGCGGTCCCCGTCTTTCTTAATGTAAATTTTCACGTGATCGCCACACAGCGGATTTCGCCCCTCCGCAACATGTTGTGCATCTTCCAGTGGGCGCCGATTGCGTGGGCGCTTTGTGTGGTCGAGGATAACCTCTTGGTATAAATCCCGCAGGTCGCTCATGATTATCGAAAGACCTCGTACACTTTGCTTAATGCATTCACAAGTATATCAACTTCGTGCATTGTATTGTAAAAAGCAAAGGAGGCCCGCACTGTCGCCGGAACGCCAAAGCGCTCCATCACTGGTTGCGCGCAATGATGCCCCGTGCGCACCGCAATTCCCTCTTGGTCCAAGATTGTGCCCACGTCGTGGGGATGGACTCCATCGAGCAGGAAACTTATCAGGGCAGCCTTGTGCTCTGCTTCTCCGATGATCCGAATCCCCGGGAACTCGGACAGCACATGCGTAGCGTACTGCAGCAGCTTCTGCTCATAGGCAGTGATTCGCTCCATGCCAATTTGTTCAAGATACTCGATCGCCGCTGCTAAACCAATTGCACCGGCAATGTGTGGGGTGCCAGCCTCAAATTTATACGGGATCTCATTGTAGGTGGTCTTTTCGAATGTTACTGAACTAATCATGTCACCTCCCCCCTGATAGGGTGGCATGGCGTTCAGTAGTT
This sequence comes from Candidatus Sumerlaea chitinivorans, assembly GCA_003290465.1. GTDB lineage: Bacteria > Sumerlaeota > Sumerlaeia > Sumerlaeales > Sumerlaeaceae > Sumerlaea > Sumerlaea chitinivorans. The sequence continues at coordinate 535,591 of CP030759.1, read as the reverse complement.
CGGCTTTTGCGTAAAGGACACCGATTCCGGTGGGGCCAAACATTTTGTGTCCCGAAAGCACATAGAAATCACAGCCAAGGTCACGGACGTTTACCCGCATATGGCCGACAGCCTGTGCTCCATCCACTAACACCGGGACCCCGCGAGCATGGGCCAATTCGACGATCTCTTTGACGGGATTCACCGTGCCCAAGGCATTCGAGATGTGTGTAATGGCCACGATACGCGTGCGCGGGGTAAGTAGCTCATCAAGTGCAGACATCACAAGCTGCCCACGGTCATTCATCGGAATTACCCGCAGGTGGGCGCCTTTCTCCTCGCAAAGCAATTGCCACGGCACGATGTTCGAGTGGTGCTCCATAGCACTCACAAGAACCTCGTCCCCACTTCGCACGTTTGCTTTCCCGTAGGTTTGTGCCACGAGATTGATGGCCTCGGTGGCACCTCGCACAAAAACGATTTCGCGGCTTTCGGCCGCATTTAGGAAGCGACGGATCTTCTCCCGCGCCTCTTCGTACGCTTCTGTGGCCACCATGCTGAGGAAATGCACACCCCGGTGGATGTTGGCATTTTCATGCTCATAGTAGCGTGTGATGGCATCGATCACTGATCGTGGTTTTTGGGTCGTGGCTCCATTGTCCAGATAAACAAGCGGCTTGCTGCGAATCGAGCGTTGCAGGATCGGGAAATCCTGGCGAATACGCTCAACATCCAAAATATCCGAAAGCGTGGTCTCAAAAATGTGCATCGACGCTTTCTGCCCTGCCATTATAGCGCCTCCAAGAGGTCGGCATCCACACGCATATGTTCAACCGCGAGGATTTCACTTTCCAGCAATTCGCGTAGAGGCTGAATTGCGATCCGACGCAACACGTCGTTTGCGAAAGCATAGGTGAGGAGGCTGCGTGCGGCTTGCTCCGAAATCCCTCGCGCGCGCAAGTAGAAGAGCTGCGTCTCGTCCAGATGGCCTACCGTTGCACCGTGCGTGCATTTCACGTCATCCGCAAAAATCTCAAGCTGGGGATTCGTGTTCACAAGCGCGGTCCGCGACAGCAAAAGGTTTTTGTTGGTCTGCTTTGCATTGGTGCGTTGAGCGTCGGGGCGCACAATAATCCTTCCATTGAAAACCCCTCGCGCATGATCACGAAGAATCCCCTTCACCAATTCGTGGCTTTCGCAATAGGGTTTGGCGTGATCAATGACCGTGTGGAAGTCAGCGTGCTGGGATCCGCCTAAGAAGAACAAGCCATTCAGAATTCCTACGGATTCTGGCTCGAAGAACTCGATGCCGAGGTCCGATCGAGAAAGGCGCCCGCCCAAGGCGACCTCCATGAGCGAGTACGAGGCGTGGCCGCCCACTCGTGCTTGGACAGCTCCCAGGTGGTAGGCTTCCGTACTTTCCAACTGGATGCGATAATGCTCGAATTCTGCTTCCCGGCTGACCAGGACCTCGCTCACGGGATTCGTGAAATAAAGTTGCGGAGTGAGCGCACAAAAAACCTCTGCCAGCCTGAGCTTAGCTCCGCGCTCAACAATAATCAGATTGCGAATGTGCGTGGCACCCGCAGGCGTCTGGCCAGTCGAGAGGTAGATGACGAAAAGTTGTGGAACCACTTCGCGCTCTTGAGACGTTTCAGCGTGGACATAAAGTCCGTCACGCCACAGAGCGGTATTTAGCGCAACGAACGGCCGAGTCTCTGCCGGAGCAATCTTGGCAAGCAGTCCAGAAACATCTACGCCTGACGCGATCGTCTCGCGAAGCGAACCGATTTTCACACTTTGGGGCAGGTTAGAAACTTCCGAAAGCTCTGGGGAAAAAACTCCATCTACAAAGACACAACGCGGCGAGGCGATTTGCCAAATCGGAAGCGTTGCAACTTGATCAAGAGTAATGCTTGCAGGGCGTACGGGCTGAAACTCAATTCGAGCAAATTCTGCAAGATTGGTGAACCTCCACTCTTCGTCAGCGACGGTGGGAATGCCCTGAGCATCAAAACTGGCTATCGCAGATTCCCGCACGTCTGCCAACCACGCGGGGTCAGAAAATGTCTCCCGCAACTCTGAAAAGTGCCGGAAAAACACCGTATTTTCGCTAACTATCTTCGTCATGAGGACTTATCCTTCTACGTTTTGCGACTTAGTATCGTCGGATCATGCCGGAAGCGCTCAGACAGCCACAGTCTCGTCGATCCAACCGTAGCCCTTTTCTTCCAGCTCAAGGGCAAGCTCTCGTCCGCCCGATTTCACGATGCGGCCGTTGGCCAGCACATGCACATAGTCGGGTACAATGTACTCGAGAAGCCGTTGGTAGTGAGTGACCACAATCATTGCGCGCTCTGGGCTTCGAAGCGAATTGACACCGTTTGCCACCAGCTTAAGCGCATCAATGTCGAGACCACTGTCTGTTTCGTCCAGCACCGCAAGTTTTGGCTCGAGAACGGCCATTTGAAAGATCTCGTTGCGCTTTTTCTCACCGCCGGAGAACCCCTCGTTGACGCTGCGGTGCAGAAGTTCTTCATCCATGTTGAGCAACTTCATCTTTTTACGAATCAATGCGAGAAATTCCATAGGATCGAGTTCTTCCTCGCCCCGATACTTGCGAATGGCGTTGAGCGCCGCCCGTAAGAAATAGGTATTGCTGACGCCGGGAATCTCGACGGGATATTGGAAGGCAAGGAAGATTCCTTCGCAGGCGCGCTCCTCGGGGCTAAGCTCCAGAAGATTCTTCCCGTTGAAAATGATCTCACCTTCTGTGACCTCATAGAGCTCGCGCCCAGCGATGATTTGGGCCAGCGTACTCTTGCCGGAACCATTCGGCCCCATGATTGCATGGACTTCGCCGGCATTTACCTTCAGGTCTACGCCGTGCAGAATTTCTTTGCCCTCTACGGTGGCATGTAGGTTTCGGATCTCTAACATCGGTTATCCTTCCTTTTTGTCGCGAATTTAGAGTTTGGTTTTTCGCAGTTTTGAGACGGTTGAACGTTAGCCGACGCTGCCCTCCAAGCTAATGCTGAGCAGCTTTTGGGCTTCGACGGCAAATTCCATTGGCAGCTCGCGGAAGACCTCCTTGCAGAACCCGTTCACAATCATCGAAACAGCGTCCTCCTTTGAGATGCCGCGCTGCTGGCAATAGAAGAGCTGTTCTTCCCCGATCTTCGAGGTAGATGCTTCGTGCTCGAGTGTCGCCGTTGGATTCTGGACTTCGACATACGGGAATGTGTGGGCCCCGCATTTATCGCCCAGCAACAACGAGTCGCACTGGGAGAAGTTCCGGGCGTTCTCCGCAGAGCGCATGATTTTCACAGCGCCGCGGTAGGTATTCTGGCTATAACCCGCGGAGATGCCCTTGGAGACGATCGTGCTTTTTGTATTCTTCCCGATGTGAATCATCTTCGTCCCGGTGTCTGCCTGCTGGCGATTGTTGGTCAGGGCAACGGAGTAAAACTCGCCAACGCTGTTGTCGCCAAGTAGGATGCAACTCGGGTATTTCCACGTGATTGCCGAGCCTGTCTCCACTTGGGTCCAAGAAATTTTTGAGTTCTTGCCGAGACACTTTCCCCGCTTCGTGACGAAGTTGTAGATGCCGCCGCGTCCTTCTTTGTCGCCTGGGTACCAGTTCTGGACCGTCGAGTACTTAATCGTGGCATTGTCGTGGGCGATTAGCTCGACCACCGCAGCGTGGAGCTGGTTCTCATCGCGCATGGGGGCGGTACAGCCCTCGAGATAGCTTACGTAGGCACCTTCGTCCGCGATTATGAGCGTCCGCTCGAACTGGCCCGTCTTTGCAGCATTGATTCGGAAGTAGGTGGAAAGCTCCATGGGACAACGTACGCCCTTGGGCACATAGCAGAACGAGCCATCGCTAAACACCGCAGAATTCAGGGCTGCGAAGAAATTATCCGTGTACGGCACCACGGAACCGAGATACTTTTTCACGAGTTCCGGGTGTTCCTGAACTGCCTCAGAGAACGAGCAGAAGATAATGCCTAACTCGGCAAGTTTCTCCTTGAAGGTCGTGGCAACCGAAACGCTATCGAACACAGCGTCCACGGCCACCCCTGCCAAGATTTCTTGCTCGCGCAACGGAATGCCCAGTTTTTCGTACGTGCGCAGAAGCTCAGGATCCACTTCATCAAGGCTCTTCGGTCGCTCCTTGATCGATTTCGGCGCAGCGTAATAGTAGATGTCCTGATAGTCAATGGGCGGGTACTTGACGTTGGCCCAATGGGGTTCTGTCATGGTCAACCAGTGGCGATACGCCTTTAGGCGCCACTCGAGCAAGAACTCCGGCTCGTTCTTCCGCTCCGAAATCATGCGGATGATGTCTTCGTTGAGACCCTTGGGGACGGTCTCCGTTTCAACAGGCGTAACGAAGCCGTACTTATATTCCTGCTGCGCGAGGGATTCAACGTCCCGAGCGTCTGTTGTCATGGCACTCGTTCTCCTTACGGTATCACAGTTAGTCAGCGGGGAGTTCTGAGCTTAGGGCTTCGAAGCCCGCGAAGCACCGTTTGCACGAACTGGCTTCTTTTCCTCCCCTAAGTTTTCGCGATTCCCATGATTCGCTGGAGAGCTCTTTTTGGCAGCTCCAATACCATTATCCGACTCTGCCTCCGCTGGCGCGAGCCCAGCCATCTGTGCCAAGGTCACTTGTGTCAGAGCTCGGCGCACAGCTTCGTTGATTGGACGCCACCGCGTTCGAACAGGGCACTTCTTCCCGAGCAGACAATTTGAATCGCCACCCTCCTGGCACTCTGTCACCGCGATCGGGCCTTCAAAGATTTCAATGATCTCAGGTAGTAAGATCTTCTCGGGGCCTCGACTCAGGCTGTAACCACCATGGACCCCGCGGTGTGCAGTGAGAAGCCCGCTTCGGGCGAACGCCTTCAGCAGCTTGCTCACGGTCGGCAGAGGCAGTCCTACCGATTCTGCCACGTCGCGAGCGTTGAGAATCTTCTTCTCCTGCTGCATGGCAAAATGGGTCATGATGACCAATCCGTAGTCTGTGAGTTTCGTTAAACGAATCATGGGATTTTCGCGCTCCTTGATATGGTACTAAATCGGTCCCTTTTTATTCTCCGCTTTTGTGTCACCTGCTTCCCCAATCAAAACCGAAAGGGGTTTCCGCGCACATAAGCCTCAACAGAACCGATTTTGTCATTATTTCACGAGATTTTCTCGAAAAATTCCTTTTTCCACAAAAAAGAACAGCTATCGTTCCCTATTTAGTTAGTGGATTTTTGCTGAGGAGGGGGTTTGCTGACTGAGTCCTCACCCCATCGCGTGTCGGAACTGTGTTTTGGGGGTTGATTCAGCTGCGGGGAGTGTTCAGCTTTCTTGGGCAAAGTAGGGCACGAATTCCCTCTTTACTTACGTGGGCATGGTGTGCTGCCTTCGGGCGAATTCTTGTGCGAGATGCTGAGCTAACCGAAAGGCAGCGCAGTAGTGGTGATCCATGGATGAGAAACGCGAACAAACAGCTCCACCAGGAGAAATGGCGTCAAAGCCCCTGATTTCCATTATTATTCCCATTTACAACGAGCAGGAATTGCTGCCGACGGTTCTGCGTGAGGTTCGCTCTCTGCCCATCGACAAGGAGTTAATTCTGGTGGACGACTGTTCCACCGACGGCACTCGCGAAATCCTCTCGAACGAGGAACGCAAGCCTGACACACGGGTGCTCTATCACGAGCGCAATCGGGGCAAGGGGGCAGCAATCGTCACAGGGCTGAAAGCGGCGCGGGGAGAGGTCGTCATCATCCAAGATGCGGATATGGAGTACGATCCTCGGGACATTCTCAGCGTTGTTCAGCCAATTTTGGAAGGGAAAACGCGCGTTTGCTACGGCTCCCGCTTTCGGGGGCGGATCGAAGGAATGCGACTCCCAAACCGGATTGCCAATCACATCCTCGCCTGGTTGGTTACCTTGCTTTACGGACAACGCATCACTGACGAAGCCACTGCCTATAAAGCTTTTCGCCGCGACGTAATCCAGTCCTTAGATTTGAAGTGCCAACGCTTTGAATTTTGCCCGGAGGTGACCGCCAAAGTCCTCCGCCGAGGCGAGCGAATCGTGGAAGTGCCCGTAGTTTACCGCGCTCGCACCTTCGAAGAGGGCAAGAAAATTGGATACCGCGACTTCTTCGTCGCCGTTGCCACGCTACTGAAATACCGATTCTTTCGGTGACTTCTGTCGCCAGCGCTAGCTTGTGGAAAAACACTGGAGCGGACCTGCATTAGCTTATTATCTTGTTAAACAACACGCCTATACGTTTTTCTGTATCGGTAAGGCGTAAGAAAAGAGTGGGTTAAAAGAAAAAGCGCCCGACGTGCGAGCACATCAGGCGCTCAAACGTAAGGAGCCGAAGGATGGGTTCGGCTTAGTACTCGTCTTCTTCGTCTTCCTCTTCTTCGTCCTCGAGTTCTTCCTCGTACGCTTCAAACAAATTGCAACCGCTATCACCCGAGACGATGAGTTCGTACTCCTCTAAATCCGGGTGAATGCAAGGAGCGAGGGTTTCGTCTGAAATTTCCTCGTCCTCCTCGCGGTCGACATCGTAATAGACACAATCACGGCAATGTCCGCGGTCTTCGGTCTGATCTTCCTCGTCTTCATCATCAAAAGGTTTCGGGTTCTTCGGCATTGGCGGCTCCTTTCTGTGCAAGATGACTTTTGCGCGTTTATCCCCAACTGAGCGAATCGAGGGGCGCAAGGGAATTAGACGCTCTTTTCTTGCGTCTTGCGCGGATTGATATTCTTTGAGCGAAACTTCATTCCTGCGAAAAACAACTCATTTTTTCATTCGACAGATTACGTCCGACCGGTTGAGCACTTGTGAGGAAACGGTACGCAGCCAAGTGCACTGGACGAAATGCCTAAATGCGTCGAATAAACGTACCACGAATCAATATATGCGCACGGCTGTTCGTGTCTGTATAGCTGTGGAGGACTTGTAAATGAAGACGTTTTACCCCCGTCCGGGGGACATCCAAGAGAAGTGGTATCTCGTGGACGCAAAAGGGGAAGTTGTGGGACGACTTGCGTCGCGCGTTGCGGCATTGCTGCGCGGAAAAATGTCGCCCAGTTTTCACCCTGCCGTGAACCCGAAAACCCACGTTGTCATCATCAATGCAGATAAAGCGGTTCTGACCGCGGATAAAATGAAAACCAAGCTCTACCGGCGGCACAGCGGTTATCCGGGTGGACTAAAAGAAGCGACCGCGGAAGAACTCAGCCGGAAGAAGCCGGGTGAAATCCTGCGGTTAGCGATTAAGGGCATGCTCCCTAAAACCCGGCTGGGCGATCGCCTGATCACGCACGTGAAAGTATATGCTGGCGAAACGCACCCTCACACAGCACAAAAACCCGAGCCTATTAAATTGACCAAACGGGCAGCTCAGTAGGAGAGAAAAGGTAATCATGGCGGCAATCGAACAATATTACGGAACTGGAAGACGTAAGACCGCGACGGCACGAGTATTCCTTCGACCGGGACGAGGCAAGCTTGAGGTCAACGGAAAACCGTGGAATGAGTATTTCGGCGACCAACCCGCAATTGAGGCAATCCTCAAGCAGCCATTAAAAGAAACTCACACCCTCACGAAATACGATATCAAAGTGACGGTGCGCGGCGGTGGGAAGATCGGGCAGGCTGGTGCCATCCGGCACGGTATTGCTCGTGCGTTGCTGGAAGCAAATCCTGCATACCGTCCCGCCCTCAAAAAAGCCGGGCTACTGACGCGTGATCCGCGAATGAAAGAGCGCAAGAAGTACGGGCAGAAGGGCGCACGCAAGCGCTTCCAATTCTCCAAGCGCTAACGCTGCTTTCCCGAGAGGTTTTACGCTGTACCCACCCGGAAGCGATTTCGGGTGGGTTTTATTTTCTGGTAAAGACCCTCTCATCGAATAACAGTCGGGTTCTCGGATGAGTTCGTGGCGTGTGACATTGCGAAAGGTCCGGCGACAAGTAGCATTGGCTGGGGGCGTGTGGTTGACTGTTGGGCTATTGCAACTGCTAAGACGCACATGGCGCATTCACCGGACGGGAGAGGAACGGTTTCGTACAAATCCCATAATTGTTGCGTTCTGGCATGGGGATCTCTTGGTCGGAGCGGCTGAGGCGATGAATGTGGGCCGCAAGGATTTCGCCACATTAGTCAGTCGCAGCCGCGACGGCGAGATTGCAGCCCGACTGGCGAAAGCAGTTGGCATTACCCCTTTGCGAGGTGGGAGTTCACGGGGGCAGGTGGAGGCACTCCGCCTGATGGAACGGTGGTTGCGGAAGGAGGGAAGCCTCCTAATAGCAGTGGACGGACCACGCGGGCCACGGGGCGAAGTAAAAGCAGGGATCGTGCTATTAGCGGCTCGCACGGGTGCCCCAATTATCCCTGCAGCTGCCATCACGCAACCAAGCGCACGATATGTCTTTCGATCTTGGGATCGAATGTGGCTGCCCAAGTTCCGTGCGCCCATCGAAGTGGTTTACGACACACCAATGTACGTACCAACGAACTGCACTCGTGAGGAGATGGAGAAGTTTCGATTGCTACTGGAAGAGAGGTTGTGGCAGCTTCACGGGGAACAGGCCGCGCCGCGGCAGGAAGAGAGTTTCAGTGCTTGTAAAGAATCTTAACGGTTGGGGCGTAGTTTGTTATTGATTGGCAAGCTTCGTCCAATGTTTATGGGATGTAGAACTGTAGCTGATAAATCTATGGGTTGAACCACTCATGAGCATGGTAAGCCAAAAGTGGCTCTGGTACAGTGTGATCGTGGGGGTCGTTGCGGTTGCATCGTGTGCGAGTGCAGCTGAGGATCCTGCAACTGCTCCTGCCCCCGCCCCTGCAGCCGCTGCACCTGCAGCTGGTCTGTCACCGCTTCCCTCTTTAGCACCTTTGGATGGGGGTACAGCCCAGGCGCCGCCAGCCACTCAACCACAGGGAGGTTTAGCACCGCTTCCACCCGCCGGAGAGGCAGTGGGTACGCCTCCCCCACTTCCGTCGCTGGGCTCTGTCACAGAGGAGGCAAGCGAGACGACCACGGCCGTGGCAGGCGCCCCAGCTGGCCCGATTGAACTATATGAATTTCTATTTGTGGCTCATGACGAGTACGGCGTTCTCCGCGAAAAGATGTCGGTGGAAGAGGCCAAAAAGATCAAGGATAAGGAAATTGCAAGTTTAGCGCAGAAATACGGCAACCCACAAGCAGGGGCGCAGCAGCAGCAAGGGGCGGATCCCCGTGCCTTTGCAAGTTGGGATTTTTACTTCCAGCAGCTTGAGCTGTATGGTCGCTATGTAAAGGAACAACTGCTGCCGAATGCTTCAGAGGATTTGCCAGACCCAGACTTCAATGTTTCGAGCCAGGAAGCTGTCGTGGCAAACCGCAAAGACCTGAAGACAGCTTACGATAAAGCAGCGCAGGAAGAAGTAAACAGGCAACGTGATGAGAACTTGGAGTTTTATGAGCGCCTCCAGAGGCGTGAGGACGTGCGGAAGAAGTATTTGGAATGGTTGGCTCAACAAGATCAGGATTTGACACGGTGGGCCACAGCGTGGGGTCGTCGGGCTAATGCCAGTCGGTGGGTTGCTGCTGAGGGAAAGTTCAGCCGCGATGATTGGTACTACGGGACGAATTTTGGCGTTGGGCAACCGTTGGAAGTTCAGATCGGCGGACAACAGTTTGTCTATTCCGCAGAGCCCGTCAGCGATGTGAGCGAGGCACAAGTCAACATTCTCACGCAACACGTCTCGCCGTATGACATCGTGGGGCCTGACGGGGAAATTCGCACTCGGGAGAGCGAACTCCAGCGCGGAACGCTGGTTGAGCCTCCGCTCGAAGAAGAAAAGACGAAGTCTCCTGGCCTTATTGAAGTCACCCAGTAGCACGAGGGCTGGCCTTCAGCATGTGTGCAGGTGTGAAGTTGGCGCATAAAGTTTTCCCGTGCACTGTAGAGTTTGGCAATCAGGATCACCAGTTCTTTGACTTCTTACAAAGGCGATGAAGAGGAGTAGTAGGAAGCAACTCCGCCTTGGAGAGAGCCGCTGGTTGGTGCGAAGCGGTGGGGAGCCTTCCGAACTCGCCTCGGAGCCGCAACAGTGAAGCACGACGCAGATGTGTCGCGTTAGCTGTTGCCGCGGTCCTCGGCGTAAAAGAGGCAATGAAGGCAGTGGTCAAGCCTCAACCTAATTAGGCAAGACACTGCGAAGCAGGGTGGTACCACGAAGATAGTTTCGTCCCCGCGGCATCAATGTCGCGGGGATTTTGTTTAGGGCACAGTCGCATGCGAGACAAACATTTCCATAGGATAAGTTGGAGCGAGATTCCGGAATCATTCGGACGAAATTCGACCTCTCGGAAACGGGAGGTGGCAGGCTATTCGTTTCGCTCCCGCAGCACGCTCGCGCTATGACCCTCCTATAGACTCCGTAATCCTTTTACCACGAAATAACTGACACGTTTGCATTCAGGCACGAAACCAAATCATGTTCTAACGAAAGGTGTTAAAGCCATGGTACCGATGCAGGATCCGAATCGAGTAATTATCTTCGATACAACTTTGCGCGATGGCGAGCAATCGCCCGGAGCAACAATGAACCACCGCGAGAAACTGGAGATTGCACACCAGTTGGCCCGTCTTGGTGTGGATGTCATTGAAGCTGGGTTCCCGATTTCCTCGCAGGGCGATTTCGAAGCAGTCGCTGCAATCGCAGAAGAAGTGGAGGGGCCGATCATCTGCGGACTCGCACGCGCCATTGAAAAGGATATTGTGCGCTGCGGCCAAGCTGTGACGCGGAGCAAGCGCCCGCGTATCCACACCTTCATCGCTACGTCCCAGATCCACATCGAAAAGAAACTGCGGATGACGAAAGAACAGGTCATTGAAACGGCCGTGCGGGCTGTGCAGCTCGCCAAGACCTTCACCCCCGACGTGGAGTTCTCATGCGAGGATGCTGGCCGCACCGACTGGAATTACCTGGTTGATGTAATCAGCGCGGTCATCGAAGCCGGGGCCACAACAATCAACGTTCCCGACACGGTGGGATACACAAATCCATGGGAATTTGGACAGTGTATTGCCTACCTGCGCAAGCATGTGCGGGGCGCCGACAAAGTGGTCTTTAGTGTGCATTGCCACAACGATCTTGGCCTTGCGGTCGCCAATTCGCTGGCAGCTCTGCGCGAGGGCGCCCGCCAAGTCGAATGCACGATCAACGGAATCGGCGAGCGGGCAGGAAATGCCTCGCTTGAAGAGATTGTGATGAATCTGAAGGTGCGTAAGGATTTCTACGGTTTGACCACTGGCATTAAGACCGAGGAAATCTACCGCACTTCGCGGCTTGTGTCGGAGATCACGGGAATCCGCGTGCAACGCAATAAGGCCATCGTAGGGGCAAATGCGTTTGCGCATGAATCCGGAATCCATCAGGACGGTGTGTTGAAGGAACGCACCACGTACGAAATCATGCGGCCAGAGGAAGTCGGCTGGACTGGAGAGTCTATGGTACTCGGAAAACACTCTGGCCGTCATGCCTTCAAGACGCGTTTGGCGCAGCTCGGCTACGATCAGCTCAGCGAGCAGGAAATCAATCGTCTCTTCGAACGGTTCAAAGAACTCTGCGACAAGAAAAAGGAGATCTTCGACGAAGACCTCTACGCGATCGTCGAGGACGAAGTGTTTGGCTCGCCGGAGGTTTACAGCCTCGATTACCTCGGGTTCACAAGCGGGACAAGCACAGTCCCGACGGCTACGGTCCGCCTCAAAAAAGGCGATGAGTACAAGATGGATGCGAGCTGTGGGGATGGCCCCGTCGACGCAGCGTTCCGCGCGGTCCAGCGCATTACAGGAGTTGAAGCTGAACTTGTGGATTACTCGCTTGAGGCCGTCACCGGTGGTACCGATGCCGTCGGGCAGGTGTCGGTCGCAATCCGCGCAAATGGCACCCGCGTTCGGGCCCGAGGCGCCAGCACGGATATCGTCACTGCAAGCGTCAAGGCATACGTGAATGCGATCAACAAGCTGATCGCTATGCGCGAATCAGCTCGCAGCGAGGACGTGCCCAAGACGGGGATGTAATCTCTACCTCGTGAACACTTCCTAAGGCCGGAAGTGTGATTGGGTGATCGCAACGGGGGGAAAAGGTCTGGCAGAGCGACCTTTTCCCCCCTTTTCATTTTTATTTATGGGCTGCTGCTTCAGCTTTGAGTGACGCAATCCTGCTTATGATGTCTTGCGAGAGGGCATCATAGTCAGGGCGTTCCCCCACCGTTGTGCGGGGTGGAAGGAACGGTTCGCCGTAAAACACCCGAATTTTTTTCAAGCGGGGTAGCCGGCGGCCTATTGGCCATGCTTCAAAAGTCCCTTCGACATAGGTCGGGACGATGGGAACATCCGCCATGGTCGCAATCATGGCGGCGCCGTTTTTTGGGGGTTGGAGTTCCCCATCGCGACTCCGTGTCCCTTCTGGGAAAAGAAGCAGGATATTCCCTTGGCGCAGAATATCCACGCACTGGCGCAAAGCGGCGCGGTCCACTCCCCCACGCCGAACCGGATGTGCATGGAGATGTCGAATCAGCCACCCCAAAATGGGGACGTCGAACAGCTCCGCTTTTGCCAACGTATGGCACTCTCGCGGCATGCCGCAGGCAACCAAGGGAGGATCCAAGTAACTGGCATGATTTGCAACGCATAGATACGCGCCTTGACTTGGCAATTTCTCGACGCCATGCCATTCCACGCGGAATAAAATCCCGGCAGCCCACCGGATCACCCACCGCACCAGCCGATAAAATGGCGTCATCCCTGTGCTTCCGACATTTCGATGATGGCCGCCATGATTTCCACCGCTTCCTCAAGGCCAATCCCGGTGGTATCCAAAATCATAGCGGTCGGAGCAAGCTTCAGTGCGCCATGAGCTCGGTTTCTGTCGCGCTCATCGCGGCTCAGGATATCCTCACGGATGCGTTCTAACGGCACCTCCCGGCTCTCCGCTACGTACTGACGATGCCGACGCTGAACCCTTTCCTCTAACGAGGCAACAACGTAGAATTTCCACTTTGCCTCGGGCACAACCACCGTGGCGATGTCTCGTCCTTCGAGCACACAACGGCCACGAAGCGCAAGTTGGCGCTGCAGGCGAACCATCTCCGTGCGAACGGAGGCAATGTCGGCAATGGGGCTGGTGTTCCTGCTGACCTCTGGGCTACGAATCACTTCTGTGACATCTTCGCCATTGAGCAAGACGCGCTTATGTTCGGAATCTCCCTCGTCCTCCAGAAACCGAATATCAATTGAGTGAGCAACGTCCGTCACCTGCTTCTCATCGTCGAGCGGGATGCCACGCCGCATGGCTTCGTAGGTCACACACCGGTACATTGCCCCCGTGTCGATATGTGTAAAACCAAGCCGGCGGGCCAGCCGGCGAGCAAGCGCACTTTTACCTGAAGCTACAGGACCGTCAATGGCCACAATGGTAGCAAAAACTTCCTCGTCCGTTGCCAGGGTGCGGTTCTCGAGTTCTTCCAAGATGCGTTCCGCAATTTCCTCAGGCGTGTGCTCGGTGGTATCCAAGTGGATATCGGATGTTTCGGCGTACATCACGCGGCGCTCAGCTAACAGTTGTTCGAGTTGCTTGAGGATGCTGGCGTGGCCACGCAACAGCGGACGGCTTTGATCCGAACCGATCCGCCGACTCAACTCTTCAGCGGGTGCGTCCAGCCAAACCACAAGCCCGGCTTCTCGCAGAAGGCGCCGGTTCTCGGGCCGAGTCACGATCCCGCCACCCGTTGCAATCACCGTCCGGTTCGCCGCCAAAACTTCGCGCAGGGCTTCGGTTTCCAAAAGGCGGAAGGCTTGCTCACCCTCTTCTTCGAAGATTTGAGCGATGCGCTTTCCCGTGCGCTTCTCGATCATTTCGTCGAGATCGACGAACTCCATTTCGGCTTTCTCGGCGAGCAACCGGCCAACCGTCGTTTTGCCGCTGCCCATCATGCCAATGAGAACGACGTTGTTACTCATCAGTACGCCTGCAGGTATTCCACGTAGGAATCATAGTTTCGCCGAATTTCAACCATCGAATCCCCACCGAACTTCTCCAGAAATGCTTGTGCAAGCACAAATGCCACAATGGCTTCACCCACCACAGCAGCGGCAGGAACTGCACATACATCGCTGCGCTCGCGGACTGCCTCGAAAGGCTCTTTTGTAGCAAGGTCCACACTCGCCAACGGTTTCATCAATGTCGCAATTGGTTTCATGGCGACACGGACGACGATAGGCTCCCCATTGCTCATTCCCCCTTCAATTCCGCCGGCGTTATTTGAGAGATGATAGAAGCCACCCGAAGGGCCTCGGCCACGCTCACGCGCAAGCCTCTCTTGTTCAGCTCGGTCGGCTGTGTATGCGATGGGATCGTGGACCCGTGAGCCAAGGTGATTGGCGACGTCAAATCCCATCCCAATGCTTACGCCTTTGATAGCCTGACAGCTCATGAGCGCTCCAGCGAGGCGGGCATCTAACTTTTCATCCCAATTCATGGTGCTACCCAAGCCAAGGGGTACGCCGAGAGCTACGACCTCATAGACGCCGCCCACGGTGTCGCCGTTTGCCTTGGCTTGATCAATGAGCTGACGCATCTGCGCTTCCACTTCTGGAATCGCAACGCGGAGCTCACTGGTCTCAGCTCGGGCTGCGATTTCCTCGTGGGAAAGACCTTTCGGTTCGGCGGCAATGCCCCCGAGATTCACCACATGGCTGTAGATCTGAATGCCAAAGTTGGCGAGCAAGGTCTTACACACGGCCCCAACTGCAACACGCGCCGCTGTTTCGCGCGCGCTGGCGCGCTCCAGAACATTCCGTGCATCCCGGTGCGCAAACTTCAGGGCGCCGACCAAATCCGCATGCCCCGGCCGGGGGCGAGTGACTACCTTGCGGTTATCCAACTCCCCCGGCTCTGGCGCCATTTGGTCGCGCCACGCTTGGTAGTCACGATTCTCAATCACAAGCGTTATGGGCGAGCCGAGGGTGTAACCTTTGCGTACTCCAGAGCGAATCGCGACGGTGTCTTTTTCGATTTTCATTCGACCGCCGCGGCCATAGCCAAGTTGCCGCCGCGCAAGATCACGGTTTATATCCTCGGCTGTCAAGGCGAGCCCAGAAGGGATTCCCCGGATAATAGCCGTAAGCTGAGGACCATGCGATTCGCCGGCTGTCATGTAGTCTAAGCGACTCAAAGATGGATTACCTCTTTCTCTTTATCTGTATCTGGGTGCACAGCAAAGCCGATGGCTACCGCAACGAATGCTGTCGCTGTGCGTTCTATTCGCACAGAATTGTTCAACCAGAACGTTTTTCTTCAAGAGGCAACTTCCCATGCATCCGGATTCTGCGGGAGTCGCCTGCCTGACGTCATTCGATTCCTGGGCTCAATCTTACGCGTCGCACCAGTGTTGGACTCGTAGCTACTTTAGTTCCCGCCAGTTGCGGTTTCGACTTTGAATTCCTCGCCGTCCGTCGAGACCAGAACCGCTCCATGCTCATCCGTACGAAAAACCCGTGCGCCCACATCCCAAAGCCGCTTCAATACTACGGGGTGTGGATGACCATACGAGTTGCGCTGACCACAGGAGATCACAGCAACTTTCGGCCGCACCACGTTTAGAAAGTCTTGGCTTGTGCTTGAGGCACTACCGTGGTGGGCCACCTTAAGAACGTCGGCTTTTGCCAAACCATTCCGCCGCATATAGTTTTCGGCGGCCTCTTCCGCATCGCCCGTAAGGAGCAAGCTAAATTGCTTGTAGCGGATAAGAAACACTAAGGAGCCTTCATTACTGCTCGAGAGCTCACCTGTGAGCGCTTCCGGGTTAAGGACTTCAAGTGTCAAATGTCGTCCCACCTCGCTATGGTAACCAGCCGCGACCTGGGTGACCGGCACACTGTCCGGAATCGGCCCGGCTGGTTGCCGAAAGAGCTGCTCAACATCGCGGAAAGTCGTGGGCACGACGACACGACGGATTTTCCAGTTCGCAAGTAAATAAGGAGCGCTGCCGCAATGGTCTGAGTCGTTGTGGGTCAGCACGAGGTTGTCGAGCGGATAAACCCCCAAAGCCGACAATTGGGGCTCCAACACCAGCCTGCCAATGTTGGGGAT
Source organism: Candidatus Sumerlaea chitinivorans (assembly GCA_003290465.1). Lineage (GTDB taxonomy): Bacteria > Sumerlaeota > Sumerlaeia > Sumerlaeales > Sumerlaeaceae > Sumerlaea > Sumerlaea chitinivorans. The sequence goes on along the minus strand of CP030759.1, from coordinate 519,445 downwards.
TGTATTTCCGGTGTCTACTAAAAGGGACTGCCCATCGGGCAACTGAAGCAGAATCGAGTCACCTTGGCCAACGTCGAAAAACCATATTCGAAGAGTTCGATCCGCACGCTGCCACGCCGTGCACAAGACCAAGAGTAGACAGGCAGCAACCCCGTGGATCGTCAAACGGGCCCGTGCTTTGGGAACGTACTCCGGGCTATCTCGTCGGACGAAGTAATATCCGCTCAGGATAATCGCGTAGTAGCCAAATACCACAGCAAGTGGCGGATGCGGTATGCGCAAAAGAGCCCATGATGAATCAGCAGTCAGAGAAGCAAGAGCGTAAAGTAGGCGAAGTAGCCCGGCAGTAGCCGCAGCAGCCCATGCCCCCAAGGTAGATGAAAATGTGTTAAGCGTCACAGTAGTCAGCGCGCCCCCGAGTATCGGCGCAGCTAATGCGGAGGCAAATATGTTTGTAAGGGGCGAAAGGAGGTTAAAGCGGTGAAAGTAATAGAGCTGAAGCGGCAGAAGCAGGAGGGTGACGGCAAAGGTCAGACAGATGCCCTCGAGTGCAAATCCTACAAGTGTTCTCTTCCATCCACTTCCCGGTAGCCATGATCGGTCTCCAAGAATTTGCCGAAAGATCGGATAAAACCCCAAAATCCCGAAGACTCCCATGGCGGAGAGCTGAAATCCCGGCTCATAGAGAGTTGGTAGATCCGTCACGACCACCACAAGGCAGGCGAACGCAAAAGTGCTGACGCCGTCAATCTCCCGCCTCAGCCAGCGACTGAAGGCAACCGCACTGACCATAAGCGCAGCGCGCCAAGCCGGTGGGGGAAAACCGATCATTGCAACATACAACCAGACAATCCCAGCAACTAAGGTCCATGCAGCGCGCCACCTCAGGCCAGCCACTCGCCCCAGCACTAAGAGGATCATCGCGAGAATGCCGACATGGAGGCCGCTGACCGCGAAGATATGGAATGTCCCACTGTCGCGAAGCACACGGATTTCTTCGTCCCGGAGAACCCGACGGTCGTTAAATAGAAGTGAAGTTGCCAATCTTCCTTCACGTTCGGGCAGCAACTCCATCAAAGATCGGCTGATCGCAAGCCGCACGTCCCTGAGGGTTGAGTATAGTGCTGGGATAACCGTGAGTTGCGGCTGGATCGCTTGAAGATCCTCGGTCCCACTCACCCGCAGCACAGCGTAAATGCGCTTTCTTGATAGGGCCTCCCGGAAATTGGGGCCATAGAAGTTTTGGAACCCCGAAGGAAGCTCCTGAGTTCCCTTTGCTGAAACCCATTCCCCTACGATCGGGGGGGCAGAAGACGAATCCGTTCCTTGGCTGCGAAAGGTCACAAGGAGGCGTCCGGGCCAAGCGAATTGGCCGCGATCCGTCATGAGCTCCACATTCGCGAGAACAAAGCGAAATCGCCCCATGTCACTCTCGACGTCGCTTGCCACCACGCGCCCTTGCACGGAACACGATACTGGAGGACCAATCGTGTATAGAATGTCCGCCGCATGCTGCTTCTCGTGCTTTAGGGTGGCCATTTGAACGCCCCCTAAAGCCCCGAAAAAGAGAAGGAAAACGGGAGTGGCATCTTTACGCAGGGCGCTTGTTCCGACCGCGACGAGAGTGGCCGGCAACGCCCCAAGAAGGACGGCCGTTCCATCCAACTCGCTAACCAAAGTGGCTCCGGCAATAAAAAGAATCAGACAAGGAATGACGGGACGTTTGAAGTAATTCACAACTCAGCGGTTAGCAAATAGTGCGCGCCATTGCAACTGTGGTAAAAAGTCGTTTCCCTGTGGTTTCCCTCCGTGGAAAAGTGCCGACAAACATGTATCGCCATAACTTTCATGGTTGAAATATTAGAACGTTGAGTGAAAAGGTGCGTGATAAATTATGCTATTCTTGACGATTGTTAAAGTGGCGCTGAAGAGCATCGCGGCGAACAAACTGCGTTCGTTCTTGACGATGCTGGGGGTGATCATCGGTGTGGCCGCGGTGATTGCCATGCTTGGGTTAGGGGCGGGAACTCGGGATCGAATCATGCAAACCGTGAGCACGATGGGGGCAAACTTGCTCGTAATTCGGCCGGGGATGGCAGGTGGCGCGTCTGGCGTGAGAACAAGCGATCGCGTCAATCTCAAACTCGAGGATGCCGAGGCCATCCTGGCACAGGTGCCTGAAGTTGCAATGGTCTGCCCGGAGGTCATGGGACGTTATCAGGTCAAATACATGAACCAGAACTCGCGACCGACGATTGAGGGCGTGGCAGTGACCTACTTCCCGGTCCGGAATTACGTCATCGAGAAAGGCCGCGCGTTCACCGAGAGCGAAGTTATGAGAAATGCCCGCGTGGCGGTGTTGGGTCCCAAGACTGTCCAAGATCTTTTCAATGACCTCGACCCCATCGGAGAGACCATCAAAGTCAACGGCATCAACTTCCTCGTGGTTGGCGTTACGAAAGCAAAGGGCGACCAAGGGTGGTTCAACCCTGATGATCAAGTGATCATCCCCTACACTACGGCTATGAATCAAGTTATGGGGAGGGACTTCCTAAGTAGCATTTACTGCCAAGTCAAGCAAGGGGCGGACATGGAGGCCACTCAGGAAAAGATTCGGCAGGTCTTGCGCCGTCAACATCGCCTCCAAGCCGACGCGCCAGACGACTTCACGATTCGAAATCTTCAGGAGATTTCGGACTCGCTCAACCAAGTCTCGCAAGTATTCACCTTGCTTCTGGCAGGTGTTGCGGCGATCTCGCTGCTTGTTGGTGGAATTGGTATCATGAATATTATGCTGGTGACGGTCACCGAGCGGACTCGGGAAATCGGCGTACGCAAGGCACTTGGTGCGCGCGGCATTGATCTGCTGTCGCAGTTTCTCATCGAAGCAGTCACCATTAGTGTAACGGGTGGCCTTATCGGGATAGCATTCGGCATTGGCGCGATCATTGCCTTCAACCAAATCACAGCACACTTCTCGGGTCAGGCTTATGGCGCTAAAATCCAGTTGCTTCCTATAATCATATCATTTGGCTTCTCCGTGCTGGTTGGGGTGTTTTTTGGGTTCTATCCCGCACGCAAAGCTGCCAAGCTCGATCCGATAGAGGCGCTCCGATATGAGTAGAAACACGATGTTCCGAAGTTGGGCCTTTGCATTCGCCGTGGGCCTCCCATTTCTCCACGGGATCCTGTCGGCGGAAGACCTTCAAACCCCAGCGGTCACCCGAAGTGAGCGCGTGGCTGTGGCCCTAAACACGAACCTATCCGCGCCCGCTTCACAGCCACTATCTCTGCCGGCTGAGTTAGACGAAACATCCGCTGGCGCTTTGCTACTCGAGGCTCCCTCGCCAACGCCGCCGGTTCCTCTCGTACCTGAACATGAGAATTTTGCGGCAACGACAACATCGTTATTAGCGTTGCCCTCTCACCCTCTCCCCTTGGAAGAACTCGAGGCTCTTACTACGCCGTCGAAAGGCGTACGCTGGCTGCGTCTGCTCGACGCAGTGTGCTGGGCTTTGGAAGCCAATCAGGCCCTGCGAGTGCAAAAACTCGCACCTGAGATTGCAAATACAAGTATCGAAAGCGCGTGGGGCGAGTTCGACACTCGCGTGAACGCCCAAATTGGAGCATCCAGTGCACACTCGTCTACTTTGGGCCCACGTCCCAAAAACTCTTCATCCGACAACCGAGAGGAAGGCGAACGCGTCTCCAGGGGACAAGATATGGATATATCCCTCAGTGGTCGCCTCCCCACGGGGACGGACTATAGCGTGGGGATAAGCGCGGGACGGAGCTCAACGAACACCACGTACCCCTTTTACGATGCGAGCGCAAACTTGAACATTACACAGAACCTGCTGAAAGGCGCTGGGCCGACCGTCAATCTCGTGCGAGTGCGTACGGCAGAGAACACGTTCCTCATCTCCTTGCATCAACTCCAGCAAGTGGTGATCAATCTGGTCGCCGATGTGCTCAATGGCTACTGGGACCTATACCTCGCACGCAAAGTGCTGGACATTCGGCTGGAATCCTACCGTGTAGCCCAAGAGCAGCGAAAGCGAACTGAGGAGCTCGTGCGGGTTGGGCGAGAAACGCCGTTGGGGTTATTCAGTGCTCACGCGGAGGAGAGTGCTCGGATTAGCGATGTGATCAATGCGGCCGCCGACGTGCGACGTCGGCAGCTCACGCTTTTGCGACTGCTCAATCCAGAATCCGACCCAAGGCAATGGAACCTCAAGCTGTGGCCGAAGGAAGACCCGAAGGTGCCCACCGAACCGCTTGTCCCCGAGCAACACGTGGCAGTGGCGCTAAAACTGCGGCCCGATCTCAAGCAGGCAGAATTGGATTTAGCAAACGGAGAACTTGAGGTTGTGCGCACCGCCAACGGCTTGCTTCCCGCTCTCGACTTTTACACGGTCGTTGGTGCAACAGGGGTAGGCGACTCCTTCGGCGATGCGATCTCCGAAGTGCGCCAAGGGGATTTTCCCAATTGGCGGGTGGGCCTCCAATTTTCCTATCCCCTACAGAATCGTACGGCGCAGGCTGCGTATCGGCGCGCTGTCTTTTCACGTCAGCAAGCAGAAGAGGCCATCCGGAACTACAAGCAGATTATCGAAACGGACGTTCGCCAAGCCATTATTGAGATAGAGCGCACGGAGCGGCTTATTGAGTCCACGCGCATCACGCGGCAATTACGCGAGCAAGAGTTGGAAGCAGAGATTGAGAAGTTTCGTGTTGGCCGCTCGACGCAACTACTGGTGGCTCAGGCGCAGCGCGACCTCACAAGCGCGCGGGTGGACGAGATTTCGGCAATAGTAGCAAACGTCAAAGCCTACTTGGCGTTATTCAAGGCAGAGGGTAGCCTACTGCAACGATACGGAATTTCTTCGGTTGCCCCTGCAAAAGAGATGGGAGCGAAGAAACGGTGAGCAAAGGGTTCAAGCTACTGGGTATCGCAATTGTGGTAGCAGCAGTGATCGGGTACGTTGTTTGGGGCCGCGGGAAAACAGCTCCACCCGAACCCATTGAAAAAGAAAATACCGTGAAAGTGGAACGCGGCACGATTGAGTTAAAGGTTGCGACCACGGGAAAGGTGGTTTCCAACCTCGACGTTGCAATCAAATCCAAAGCCAGCGGTCAGATCATTAAGCTGCCTTATGATATTAGTGACCGTGTGACAAGTGGCGCTCTTCTTGCCGAGCTGGATCCGGTGGATGAGATCCGGAACGTGACCCAAAAGGAAGCGGCATTATCCTCAGCTCGAGCTCGCCTTGCGCAAGCAAAGGAAGAATATCAGGTGGCGTTGGTGCAACTTGAGACAGGCACGTCCAGTGCCCTTGCCGAGCTTGCGGCTGCAACGATCAAGGAGCGAGATGCCCGTGCGCGGCTGGAACGCGAGGAAGAACTCTATGCAAAGGGTTTGACAACGAAGGAGTCTCTTGATGCAGCACGGAGCGAAGCCGCGAGCGCTGCAAATGCTCTCCGCCAAGCTCAAGTGAAGGTGGAGCAGACAAAAAATCTGCCACGCCAAGTGGAAATGAAACGTCAGGATGTGCTGTTGGCGGAAGCAGATGTGAAAAAGGCGGAGGTTGATCTGCAAAACGCACAGCAGCGCTTACGAGAAACCAAGATCTTTGCCCCCATGGATGGAGTCATTACCACGAAAGAGGTGCAAATCGGGCAGATCATTGCCTCAGGTATCTCCAACGTGGGAGGCGGTACCACGCTCATGACACTGAGTGACCTCTCACGGATTTTTGTTAATGCGAACGTAGACGAGTCCGACATTGGAAAGGTCAAACTGGGCCAACGGGCGATCATCACGGCGGATGCCTATCCCGGAAAGCGTTTCCGGGGGAAGGTTGTGCGCATTGCCACCAAAGGAACAAACAATAACAATGTCGTGACGTTTGAAGTCAAAATCGAGGTGGAGGGCGAGGGGAAAGAGCTACTAAAGCCCGAGATGACAGCAAACGTCGAGATCCAGGCGGATCGCCGAGAAAACGTGCTCACGTTGCCGAATGAAGCCGTGCAGTTTGGAAAACAGGGCTACTTCGTGGAGATGAAATCGAAGGACGATCCCACAACCACCGTCCGACAAAAAATCGAAACGGGAATCACGGACGGATTGGTTACCGAGATCGTTTCCGGCCTGAACGAAGGTGACGAGGTTTTGGTGCCTTCACGCCCACAAAGCCGTTGGACGCAAGGAATGGCTGGCGCGGGACAGCAGCGAGGTAGCCAGAATTTTGATCGCGGCATGCGCATGGCGACCTTCAGGATGAGCGGCGCAGGAAGAGGACGCTGATTACGTGAACACCTGTATTGAGCTTCGTGATATCGTGAAAATCTATCGCATGGGGGATCAGGACGTACGCGCCGTGGATGGGGTGAGCTTCACGATCGACCGTGGCGAAATGGTAGCCATTGTGGGCGCTTCGGGAAGCGGCAAGACCACCCTAATGAACATTATTGGCTGCCTCGACCGTCCGACTTCGGGACAGTACTTCTTAGACGGCGAGGATGTAAGCAAGCTTTCGGAAAATGCATTAGCGCGAATTCGCAATCGCAAGATCGGATTTGTGTTCCAAAACTTCAACCTGTTACCCCGAATGTCGGCACTCGAAAACGTTGAAGTCCCCTTGCTCTATGCTGGATACCGCCATGCCAAGGCGGAAGCCTTAGCTGCCCTCGAGCGAGTCGGTTTAGGCTCGCGCGCTCACCATGAACCCAATCAACTTTCTGGTGGACAGCGTCAGCGTGTGGCCATTGCTCGCGCGCTTGTGACCAAGCCAACGATCGTCCTTGCCGACGAGCCAACGGGAAATCTGGACTCCAAGACAAGCGTCGAGATTATGGAACTCTTCCGTCAGCTCAATGCCGAGGGAGTGACGTTAGTGATCGTCACGCACGAGCACGACATTGCAGCTTACTGTAGGCGCATCATCCACATGCGTGATGGTAAAGTGATCAGCGATGAGCCGAACATGACTGTAGCTTCGGCGGCTGGGTGAAAGCGACCATGTGGCGTTTGGGATCCCTGTTGGGGGACGCGATTGCGTCGGCGTTTTGATTGACACGCCAACAAGCAGATCGCTAAACGCACGATTTGGAAGGGACTTGAGAAATCCGAGAGGGAGAGACAATGCGCGAGGGCCGTTATTCGCGTCATCTACGTATCCTGAGCTTTGTTCTGAGCTCTCGTGGAAAAACGATTCCAGAGATTGAACGTATTCTCCGCGAAGACGGCTTTGAAGTCTGCAGCCGAACAATCCGGCGTGATCTTCAGATGCTCCAAAACGCTGGGTTCCCCATCTACACTGAAAAAACTGCGCGGGGCACCGTTTGGAAAATCACGGACGGATTCAAAAACACGCCTCCCATTCCTATCTCTCTTCTTCAGGCGTTTGCGCTCGTGGTGGCGGAGCGGTCCTTTGCCGCTTTTGGAAACACTTTTGTGGCTGAACAAATTGCTTCGTTGCTCAAAGAGGTGCGCTGCAAGCACACACCAGAATTCGAGAAGGCGCTCCAAACCTTAGAGGAAGGAATTTTCGCACAACCCACCACTCCCTTTTCACGACCTCTCCCAGAATCTGTGTACGATACGCTCGTGCGCGCCATCCGGGAACAGGTTAAAGTGAAGGTGGAGTACCAAAACGCAAGTGGGGTCAAATCGAAAGATCGCATCCTTGCCCCGCTCAAACTGGTCTTGGCGGGCCAACAATTGTACCTCGCGGCCTACTGTTACGCAAAGAAGGGGATGAGGTGGTTTAAGCTCTCTCGCCTGCTCGCTGTGAAACTGACAGGCGAGTCATTTGTGCCTAAGCCTGAGTGGGACGAGCAAATCAAGCGTAACACGACGAATGTCATGGGCGTGTTTCCCGCCGAGCCCGTGGAAGTGGAGTTGGAGATCGATGACAAGCTCAGGCAGTATTTCGAGGAAGCCCCTCTTCACGCGAGTCAGAAAATCACTCGGGTTCGTGGTGCCACCCACCTCATTCTTCGCGTCGGCATTAACGAAACCCTTGTTCATGAGCTCATGGGGTTTGGGACGCGCGTTCGCGTGGTGCGCCCCGCGGAATTAGCGTATCTCCTACTGGAGCGTCACACCGCAGCGATCGAGTTCCAAAAGCAGCTCTTGGATAATCAGGACAGTGGGGAACTCGCTTTGGAGTTTGAATAGCCGACTGCTTGTTCGCAAACACCTCGTGGGTCGGTTGCCACGCCTTTCGCGAAAAGCTCTTGTTTGGCCACAATTCCATCCACCTACAAAAGTGTGACCTACTTTGTCACACCCCTATGGTATATCTTGGGCAGAGAGTGAAAAGCCTCTTCACAGTCCCTCCACTGTGAGCCTTCGGGAGAGGGGATGGGCGAAAAGACCTCGCAGCCTGGAGGCGAGGTCGCCCAGCGGGCAGGGGGGCGGGCACCGGCATCGCAATCTATCTGCCGGTGCCCGGTCTATTTTTTTGCTCAATCGGCCTTTGCCCTTGCTGAAAAAAGGCCTGTTTTCCCTTTACCCTCGAGCGCAACCTGCCCACCGTTACAAAGTCATGCGAGTTGCGCTCATTCATGACTGGCTGAACGGAATGCGCGGCGGAGAAAAGGTCTTCGAGGTGTTGTGCGAACTTTATCCTGACGCCGACGTTTACACGCTTTTCTTTGAGCCCGAGAAAGTCTCACCCATCATCCGAACAATGAACGTTCGGGAATGGTGGCTGCCCCGCCTGATGCCCGTAGCTCGGCGGTTTTATCGCTGGTTCCTCCCGATTTTGCCGCATGCGGTCGAGTCTCTTCCTATCGAGAATTACGATCTGGTGATCTCGACTTCTCACTGCGTGGCGAAGGGAGTCGCACCCGATCCCCCAACGACCCCGCATATTTGCTACTGTTTCACGCCCATGCGCTACGTGTGGGATAAATACGACGATTACTTTGCGAGGCGACGGAGCCTTGCCAGTTGGGTCATGCCCATCGTGAGAAGTGGACTTCAGCAATGGGACCGAGAAAGCGCGAAACGTGTAACGCATTTTATCGCCGTGTCAGAGTTTGTGCGGCAGCGGATTCGTGAGTACTATTTGCGCGAAGCTATGGTGCTCCATCCACCCGTGGATTGGGCCAAGTTCGCACTCATCGAACGGGCCCCCACCGACTTTTACCTTGTTGTGTCGGCGCTTGAGCCATACAAGCGAGTGGATGTCGCGATCGAGGCCTTTAATCGTTTGGGACTACCTTTAAAGATCGTCGGCACTGGTACCGAGGCGGCTCATCTCCAGAGACTTGCTGGCGCGAACATCGAGTTTTTGGGATGGGTGAGCGATTCCGACCTTGCTGCCCTTTACTCGTGTGCACGAGCTCTTGTTTTCCCCACAGAAGAGGATTTCGGCATTGTCCCACTGGAAGCAATGGCGGCAGGATGTCCTGTGATTGCGCTGCGCCGAGGTGGAGCACTTGAGACCGTCGTCGAGTTCGAAACCGGCCTTTTCTTCGAGGAGCAGACACCAGAGGCTTTGGCGGAAACTGTTACCCGGTTCAGCCAATACGAATTTGATTCAGAGCACCTCCGGGAACATGCGAGACAGTTCGATCGGAGTCTGTTTAAGCAACGCTTTGCCGATCTGGTTCATCGCCTTTCTCGTTACGGGAGCAGTGATCGACTGACCGCTGTGAGCCCACCATCCCAGCACTGATCTGAAGTGAGGTGGCTGCATTTACGTGTTCTTGCTTGCAGGCATTTGCTGGCGCTGTTCCATTATTGCTGAAACTCGTACAGGGACGGTCAAGCGCATGAGAGTGGTTGCAATGTTGTTGGCTGGCGGGCAAGGGTCTCGCCTTTCGATCTTATCCCAACACCGAGCTAAGCCTGCCGTGCCATTTGGGGGCGCCTATCGAATTATCGACTTTACCCTTAGCAATGTGATGCACGCTGAGATTCCCTACATCGGCATTCTTACCCAGTATAAACCCTACTCGCTCATGGAGCACTTCGGGAACGGAGAATGGTGGGGGTTCACGGGACGGGGACGCAACGGGCGCATTCTGCCGCCTGCAACAGGCGAAGCCGACAGCGATTGGTATGCAGGAACCGCCGATGCGGTTTGGCAAAATAGAAACTTCTTGGCGCGCTTTGATCCGGATTACGTTCTTGTCTTATCGGGTGACCACATTTACCGAATGAATTACCTCGAATTGATCGAACAACATGCCCGGACAAAAGCCGACCTTACAATTGCCATGCAACGCGTCCCGTGGGAGGAAACGTCGCGATTCGGTGTTGCAGAGCTCACGGAGGATGGGCGCATTCTGCGGTTTCAGGAGAAGCCCAAGTCCAACCCCGTGTCGAACCTTGCCTCGCTCGGTATTTATGTTTTCACCACAGACGTATTGCTACGGCGGTTGCGCGAAGATGCTGCGGACGACCGAAGCAAGCACGATTTCGGGATGAATGTCATCCCTGCCATGGTGGCGCAAGATCGCGTCTACGCATACGAATTCAGTGATTACTGGCGAGACGTCGGGACCATCGAGTCGTATTGGGCCGCAAACATGGAGTCTCTTGATCCCTCCTCAGGACTTGATCTTTCGGGGTGGCGATTGCGGACAAATTATTTCGACCCGCGGCTTGCGAACGATCTTCCTGCCCGCATCGCTTCCACGGCCAAGGTGACGAATAGCTACGTAGCACGAGGATGCGTGGTCGAGGGCGAAGTCACAAATTCGATCTTGTTTGCCGGCGTGCACGTGGCGCGGGATAGCGTTGTGCGTGATTCCATAATCATGAACAATTCCGTCGTGGGGCCCCAATGCCAGCTTGAACGTGTTATCGTGGATAAAAACTGCACTATTGAACCGAACTGCGTCATTGGCGTTGGAGAAAACACTCCAAACCGCGAATTTCCGCATCTTTTGGACACCGGAATCACCGTAATTGGTAAAAATGCTGTCGTCCCACGGGGTTGCCGACTTGGCCGCAACGTGCTCATCTTCCCAGAGACAAAAGCCACGGACTATCCCGCAAGTGACCTCGGCTCGGGTGTAACAATCATGCCAAGAGGTGAGAAATCGGAGAAGTGCGAATGAGCTCGAAATCGTTTAACAGAAGTTGGTGGGCGGGAAGATTGTTGGTTACTGTCCTGTGCCTAACGCTAAGCTTGATGGGCCTTACTCACGCGTTTGCGTTCAAACCCGCCTCTGGCTTTTTCGAGGACAACGAGTTGCAAGCGCTTGGAAGCGCCGACCCCATGCTTTTAGAAAGTCCGCTTGCTGGCGTCCTCGTGTTTAGGCACGATCCTAACAATTATGGGAGACTTCAAGAGTTGCAAAGTTGGGCAACACAACGTCTCGGTTCCAGTGTCCCGATTTACGCGATTGTGGTTGTAGAACGTGAGGAGCTTGCGGACGTTGTGGAGGAAATCCTTTCGCAGCGGCAAGTTACCCTGCCGGTGTTTGTGTCCTCAGACAACCTGTTGGAAGAAGGTCGGCCTTACCAATTACTCGTCGTGCGGAAGGACCGAGCCCGTCAGGTTCCGGATTTTGACCTTGAAGCCTTCGCAAAACAGCTTGAGCGCTACGCTACAGACCTTGGCTTGGCGGTAACCCAGCCAGCCAAAGCTGACATTGCAACAACGCGCGTCCAGACCAAAAATCCCCTTTACGTGAATCAACAGTACGGTTTTCGAATCCGTTGGCCGAAGAATTGGGATTACAAGATTGCCCGCAACGGAGATGGCGCCGTCGGTGTCCCGCCAGCGGATGTGCCTCTTGAAGCACGCGTTTGGGCTGCACCTGAGATCAAAAGCTCCGACCCCACGGACCCGCCAGCTTACGTACAGATCAAAGATTACCTGAATTACGTGGGGACGCTCGCAAAAGGTCCCGTAAACGTCGAAAAGAAACTCAAAGTCTTTGATGGGGACATTGAAGGACGCGATTACACCTACTCCTATGTTCGAGCCGCCCAACGAGATAAGCCCGAGCAACTTTATCGGGGGCGAATTCAAGCCTTTGTTGTGGATGGGGTCGGCAAACTTGTGTGCGTGGAAGGGCCAGCAAGTGTGTTCGACCAGCAAGCAGATTTGATTGATAAGTTCATCTACAGTTTTCGCCCAACCCTCGAGTAGCTCATATCATGCGACCTGTGCAGAGGCTTTTGAGAGTACGGGGTAGGACACAAAAAAGGGCCACGCGGCACACTCGATGCTTGCTGGGGAATTCGGATAGGATTCCACCGCTGCACGCCCCTACTGATCTGAGGACGGCAAGGTAGAAACTGCAGACTGGAGCACCCCCCAAGCTGCAAGAGTGCTACCCGTTGAGATCTCGCCTCAGAAATGTCCAAAAGCTAATGACGAGGCAAATCACGATCGTAGCAAGACTTGTCGCAAGTAGAAGATAGATGCGCTCTTGGCTCCACACCTCATAAACACCGGAAATTTTCGTGCTGGCGATTCGAAATGGCTCATCAAAATACGACGAGAAGACGTAACGCCGCACTTCCACCTCCCCAATCTGCACGAACTCCTTGGCAGCCTGAACGCTTAACAGCAGACCAACTGCCATACCCACGGCTGTGCCAGCATTCTTCGCAATTACGCTAATCACAAACCCAAACGCGAGTGCAGCGATCTGGGGGATAAGGGCCAACCCAATGGCTGTGAGATAAATCACAGCCTGCTCGCTGGCTGGCGGAATCTCAATATTTCGATCGAATGCACTTTGTAAGGGATAATTCTTCCCTACGAGCAGCGCAGGCAGAACGTTCGCGGCGACCAATACGATGAGATAGGTAACCGCAACAAGAAACTTCGCAACGAGGAAATCCCAACGACTAAGTGGCCGAACCAAAACCGTCCGCAGGGTACCCCGTGAAGTCTCTCCCGCAACTAACATAGCTGCAAAAATCGTAGCAAACAGAGGCGTCGTGAGGGTGGAAGTAAGATTAAGAGAAGCGGAGAAATATCCGGAAAACGTGAGTTCTCCCGGTTGCGAAAAGCTTTCTACGCTTTGTTTCGCAATTAAGGCCATCAATGCGTTGCAAACCACGCCCAGATACGGCAGGCGCATACGCAACACTTTCGACAGCTCTGAACTATATAATCGAACAACCCGCCTCAGCATGCCACTCAACCGTATCTGCTTGTTGCGCGAATAAAGTAAAGTCAGAAATCCGGTAGAGTCTCCCCTCCAGCAAGCATCCCCCGACAGACTCTTGCCCGGTGAGTATGCCTACTTAAACCATCGACACAACAAGAAGCTTTCATTTGCTTCGCCCTGAGTTCAGCTCAACGCAAAATTGCGTTTGGGCGCCAATCACGGTGATTGTAGCCTTATGTTTTGAAAAAGCCCCTAATGGTGATGAGCATGATCTTCTTGATGCGATTGTTCTGAGGGCGACGACTCTATCGCTCTCCGTTCGGGTTCATTTTCCGATTTCGAATACTGGGCGGAATATAATGCGCTGGCTGACGGATTGAGTCGCGATTCAGCGTCAATCAAGAACGCGCCTTCTGCCGCTACCCTATCGCCCTCACGCAAGCCCTCGATCACAGGGTAGAAAGCACCAACACGATTTCCCACTTTGATTTCGCGTGCGTCATAGACGCCTTCGGCTTGCTCCACATAGACGATTTTGCGTAGGCCGGTATCGATAACCGCCAGCTCTGGAACTGCGAGTACCTTTCGCACTCGCCAGAGTTTGGTGGGCATGCCACACGAGCAAACCTGGCAGATCCCCGGTTGTTGCCTTAAATCTCCCGGATGCATTGCACACGCATAGCCGATTTCCCAAGGCCCTTCGCCAGCAGAAGCCCCATGGTGGTGGGGAACGAGTGCCACTTCACTCTTTGAAGTAGTCGTTCCTGCGTCAGACCCTGCGGGCGGGATTCCCTCCCGGCGTGTCAGATGCATGCCACACTTCGGACAGTCGCCTGGTTGAAGGCTAATCACGTCTGGGCACATGTCACATTGATAGTAGACGCTCGCAGTAGCTTTGAGTGAAGTCTGGCTGCCTGTTGTTCCAAAATCCAGACTTGCTGGAGGCACCCCTTCGCGCCGAGTCAAGTGCATGCCACATTTCGGGCAATCGCCCGGTTGAAGACTCACCACCTCGGGATGCATGTCGCATTGGTAGTAAACAGACGGATGCGGCTGGGCCACCACGGTGCTTGTCGTTTGGGCGGGCCCGTGGAGAACATGAGTTACACCTGTCGTCTCTTGTGTGATTTCTTCCATGCCTCCAACAGGCCAACGAAGGGTTCCCGTCACGAACATGCCCGGTTTTAGCTTAAGCTCCGAGTTTGAGAGTACTACGCGTGCCCGGACGGTGCGTGTCGCCGGATCAACCGTGGGGGAAACAAATTGAACTTCTCCGTAAAAGATCTGGTTAGGAAAAGCCGCGGAAGTAATTTCTACGGGCATTCCCAACCGAAGCAGCGACAATTGCGACTCTGGGATTGCCAACTGGACCCACAACCGCTGGAGATCTGCGACGACGAAGAGCGTTTGTCCTTCGGCAACGTAATCTCCCGGCAAAGCATTACGCTCGATCACGATTCCTGAGATCTTTGCCCGGTACGTGACTCGGTCGCCGGCTGTGCCCGTCCGTTCAATCTCGGCCAGTTGGTCGGGCTCAAAGCCTGAAAGCAACAAACGTTGTCGAGCGTACTCTACGACTCTTCGAGCTCGTTCCGCCTCTTGTGAAGGCCCAGACGAAGCGGCACGGAGTTGCTCCAGAGCGTGAACGAATTCCTGCGTTGCAGCCAAGAATTTCGGGCTATAAATGGTAACGAGCGGCTCGCCCTTCTGCACGGATGCGCCCACGAACTTCACAAACTGATCTTCAATCCGTCCGGGGAACCACGCAGTGATTCTTGCAAGTGACTCCTCGTCAATTTCGATGGTTCCCGCTGCACGCGTCTCGTCAATGAGAGTGCGATAAGTCACCGGAACAACGCGTACCCCTGCTTGCAGAATTCGCTCAGGTGATATCTGGACCCGCGCAAGGGTGCCAGGTGGGAGTGGGGTCTTTTCACCCTTGGCTCGCTTTGTCAGAGGCATGCCACAGATGGGGCATTTCCCCGGTTCGGAGCGCACAATAAAAGTGTGCATCGGGCAGAACCATTCTTCGCTCGGCTGGGAAGCTGAAGATAGCGCCGCTTTGCGTGGGGCCAGACGATGTTCATACCAATTCTCGATATAGTCCCAGTAACCAATGGCAAGACCAAGAATGATGAGGATGGCAACGAAACGTAAGCGTACTTCGATAACCCGTAAGGTGAATAGGAGACGTTGCCATGATTTCTTGTTTTGGGTCTGAGTATTCGGTTGTCCGGAATTCATTAGAAAGCACTCCTTTCGTCAACTTGCGGAGCTGAAGAGTTGTGCAGGAGACCCGCATCACGGAGTTTCTTCCAACGCCACAGCCGTAGGTGGTAGAAGAGCACTGGCAGGAATAGGTCGATGACTTCGTCTGCAACGAGCAGCCCGCCCAGAACAGGGGCAGCCATGGGTCGGATGACCTCTGCCCCAACTCCGTGAGCCCAGAGCATGGGCGCGAGGCCGATTATGGCTGTGGCTTCCGTGAGTAACTTGGGTCGTAAACGATGAACTGCGCCTTCCAGGACACTCTTGGAGAGCTCTTCGGGGGAACGGATGGCGGCAAGGCCCCCACGCTGTTCGATAGCATCGCGTAGATAAACCAGCATGATGATGCCAGTTTCTGTCGCCATTCCGAAACAAGCGATATATCCCACCCAGACAGCGACGCTGAAATTGAACCCGAAAAGCGTTTGGAAGAGCACCCCGCCAGCAAGGGCGCCCGGCACAGCAAGCATCATCAGTACAGCATCCCCGAAATCCCTATAAGTGATGTAAAGGATCACGAAAATGAGAAGCAGGACCGTGGGAAACACTATTTGGAGCGTTTTGCGAGCTCGTAACTGATGTTCGAATTGCCCACTCCACTCCAGATACGCGCCCTCAGGTAATTTGACACGTTCTTCAACGGCCCGCTTTGCCTCCTCGACAAATCCCACAAGGTCCCGCCCACGCACATTAAGTTGCACATAAGAACGAAGAAGCCCGTTTTCCGACTTAATCATTACCGGGCCTTCGACGATGCGCACGTCTGCCACATCGCCAAGCGTGACCGACGGCCCCAGAGAGGAAGTAGGCATCGCCCCACCGCCCGTCACCTGAGGCATTACCTCACGGGGTCCCGCAGAAGATCCTTCATTCATGGATGCAGCCGAATTACCTCCGGGGCTGTCACTCCTCATCGTAGGATCCGAAGGATTTGTCATCCCGGTCGAGGGAACTGAGCCAGCGGGGAGAGTAGCTCCACTTGAAGATGTGCCCTTGGCTGGGATGAGGATATTGCGCAGCGATGCCTCGTCATCGCGATAATCCCTCGCATAGCGAAGTCGCAGTGGATAACGATTGCGCCCGTCGATGACGGTGGTAAGTGGTTTGCCGCCCAGCGCGACTTCAATGACGTCCTGAATGTCATTGATGCTCACGCCGTAGCGAGCTGCTCGTTCGCGATCTACCTCAATCTCTACATAACCCTTGCCAACGTTCTGGTCTGCGACCACATCCACAGCGCCCGGGATGTTTCGCAATACCTCCACCACTTGGCGCGAAACGGAGTCGATTTGCTCGACGCTTCGACCGAACACCTTGACTCCGACTTGCGTACGCACGCCCGTTGCAAGCATGTCGATTCGGTTAATGATTGGTTGGGTCCAAATGTTTGCCCACCCGGGCATGCGGACAACGGTATCAAGTTCTTGGAGAAGGTCGGCTTTCGCTTTTTGCCACAAGAATACTTTCTCACTGAACCGAGTCTGGAGCTTTTCCTGAAGCGTGTGGAGTGTATTTGAGCTGAGATCCATTTTGGGGGAGAGCTCAGTGGCCATTTCTTTCGCCACAGCTTGAGCAAAAGCAGAAGCACCAAGATCGTAGAGGTGTTGATTGAGATCTCGTATGTGAGATCGCCACATTCGAGCCGTCTGCGTTTCCACGACGCTTTCCAGATGCTCTTCAAGAGACCATGCGCGGCCAGTAAACACTTCTCGGCTAAACCTACGAATCTTGGTAAGCAGCGAGGGAGAGGCCGTCAGAGCGCTGTGGCGATCTTTGATCCAACCCTCCTTTGTTAGAGTCTCGAAAACCGTGGACGCGACCGACGAAATATCGCGGCTTGTGAGCGGAAAAGGAAGGTCGAGCCGCACAATTTCCCTCTTCAACGTCTCGCGGCTTTCTCGGTCCGGTGTTTTGATCCACCCATTCGCGCGGTCAATCTCTTCAAGAATTGCTTGGGCAATCGCACTCTGTACCTCAATTTTTAGGTCGGGCTCAAACTGGGCGATTTTGGATGAGGCTTCATGCCGCATTGTAGCATCAAATTGCGCCAACGCGTTCATTGTGATCTTGTTGATGGTCGAATCGGTGACCAGCGTTTGCGTCGTAAGGGCGGATCCTTTAGCCAACGCTAATTCTGCGAGGGCGAATCTCGTGAGCTGTTCGGCATCCTCAAACTTAAGCATCCGTTTTGGCCAACGTTCTTTAGGACGAAGGTTGACTATGGTTTCCACCATGTCGAGGGGGGAGGGATCAGTGGGCGTATCCGCTCGGCCAGCTTTCCCCACCACGGATTCGACCTCCGGAAACCCACGCAGGAGTGCATCACGAACCTTCAAATCATCCACCGCCTGTGTTACCGAAATCCGTGGCGCCGTGACGGGCATGTCGAGGATAGTTCCCTCATCAAGGGGCGGCATGAACTCGCGCCCCGTGTGGCGTGCAAGATAAAGTCCAATTGCACACAAGATGACAAAGAGCACACTCACCAAGCGCACCCGTGGCATGAGAAAAGACAGCACAGGCTTATAAACTTCGATAAAACCTCGAACAATCGCACTGTCCTCTTCCCGAATCAGCCGCCCCCTCAGGAACAAACCAATTGCTGCGGGGACGAATGTGATTGAGATGAGAGCCACTCCCACGAGCGCAAAGGTCTTCGTGTACGCGAGAGGATGAAACAGTTTCCCCTCCATGCCGGAAAGAGCAAACACCGGGAGAAACGACACGATCATAATAAGCACACTAAAGAAGATCGGTCTTCCTACCTCGCGGCATGGCTGAATGAGTAGCTCCGTAACGTTACCGCGAATCGGTTGGCTACCAAACCGCCGCACGAGATAATGAGAAGCATTTTCAACCATCACGATCGCTTGGTCGACAAGAATCCCAATCGAGATCGCGATCCCTGCAAGGGACATGATGTTGGAGGGAATGTTGAAAAGCTTCATCATAACGAACGACGCAAGGACCGCCAGCAGGAGAGTCGCACATATGATAAAGGCGCTGCGGAAGTGTTTAAGAATTAAGAGAACTGCTAAAGCGGCGACTATTAGTTCCTCGATTAGGGTGCGGCGAACGGTTTGAATGGCCCCTTCGATGAGTGGCGTTCGATCATAAAATGGAACAATTCTTACGCCCGGTGGGAGACCCTTTTCAATTTCTCGAATCTTCTCTCGGACGCGTCTCGTGATCTCGAGAGGATTCTCGCCGAAGCGCATCAGTACCACACCGCCGACGACCTGCCGCCCATCCTTTTCCAAAACGCTGCGCTGAAACTGAGGTCCGACCGTTACAGTCGCAACGTCTCCTACCCGAATTGGAACCCCATTTCTGGTCTCGATCACTGTGTTGCGTATGTCGTCCAACGAGGTGATCCACCCAACACTCCGTACGAGATACTCGGCCTTGCCTTTGTGGATCACGCGCCCTCCGACAGACAGGTTGCTACTTGCGAGGGCGTTCATAAGCTGCCCGAGCGTGATGTTATAGGCGCGGAGGCGTTCTGGAGTAACATCCACTTGGTACTCTTTGGCAAAGCCACCGACGGAGCTAACTTGAGCTACACCGGGCACCGCATTGAGTTGATAGCGGACAAACCAATCCTGAATCGTTCGCAGCTCGCTTAAGTCGTAGCCGTCTCCTTCAATCGTATACCAGAAGACTTGTCCGAGAGCTGTGGCGTCGGGCGCCAGATATGGAACCACGCCCGGCGGAAGAAAAGCCGAGGCAAGCGCCAATCGCTCCAGCACACGCGTGCGCGCGAAATAGAAATCCACGGAATCGTCGAAGATGATGTTCAGCATTGAGAAGTTGAACTCGGAGGACGACCGAATCGCTTTGACACCGGCCAACCCCTGCAAGTTTACCGAGAGGGGGTAGGTGATTTGCTCTTCGATTTCCTTCGGACTTCTCCCCATCCAGTCTGCAAAGACAATCACTTGGTTTTCGGAGAGATCGGGAATGGCGTCGATAGGTGTCCGCGAAAGGGACCAAATGCCAGCGACAGCCAGTCCCAAGGTTAGAATGAGCACCACTGCAGGCGTTCGGATTGAGTATTCAATGATTCTCTCGATCATTTTTTCGCCCCTTTCAAACGTCCCTCAAGCCGACTGGATGATGAGGGGGGATAGCGTTGGTCTTGTGGCTGCCTTGGGACGGACAGACTCGGGAAGAATGGGGGCATGAGTGGTTCGCCAAGGATTTCCTCTAACTCTGCCACACCGACGAGGCGATCGGCACGCGCACGGGCGACAAGCTGCTGGATATCCAGCAGCATCCTCTGAGTATCCAACACATTGAGAAGGTCCTCGCGGTCGACGGCGTAATTCTGTAGCTGAAGCTCAAGGAGGCCGGAGGTTTTAGACTCAATCCTTGCCCCATAATCCGCGATGATTCGCTCCGCGTCCGTGATCATCGAGATAGCAACGAGTAGACGCACACCGACATCGCTTTCTCCCCCATGGAGGCGTGCCAAGGCTGCCTCCCGCCGGGCTTCTGCCTCCCGAATTGCTGCATCGATTCGTGCGCGGTTGAAGAATGGCAACGTCATGCCAATCATCAGCATCTGCGAGAGGGTGCGCACATCAGGCAGACTGAGTTCAAAATCAGGCATGCGTTGAAGCTCTGCCAACACGACCTCCACACCACGCGCTTCGAGCTCGTTGCGAAGCTCCTCAAGCTCAGGATTGTTTCTGGCAGCCCTCTGAAGAAGCTGAGTGGCGGATCGGGTGGGAAGCTTTACCCCAGGAATATCGCTTACTGTGACGGGAGTAGTGGGCGGATAAAAGCGGAGTCCGTTGAACGAAGCCACAGCCCGATCATAAGCAAGCTGGGCTTCTGTTTGCGCACTCTCTGCTCGCAAAGATTCGATTTCGATCTTCGTGAGCTCGGCCTGCGTCATTTCTGAGGCATGAAAACGGTGGAGAGCAACTTCATAGATTTGGCGAAGTGTTGCAGCGTTTTGATCCGCTATGCGTAGTTTTTCTCTCCCGTAGAACACTTCCGCATAAGCTTGGGCCGCTTTTCTTCGGATCTCATAAACCATGCGCCGATAATTTGCTGCCGCTACGGCTGCCTCGTACACGGCCAGTTCCGTGCGCTGTCGCCTTTTTCGAGAGGGGCTGATCATCCACGAGAAGCCGACGATAGCGCGGTCTGTGGTCCATTTTTTCATATCCAGCGGCATCTCGCGGCGGCCAAAGGGATCGAGTGCAAATTCATACCCGAGCATCAGTTTAGGATCATCCAATGCCCCTGCCTGTGGAATTCGCTCACATGCCGCGATCCAATCCTGCTTTGCCGCTCGCAGTCGCGGATTTCGCGTGACGGCTTCTTTCAGGGCTTGATCGAGCGTCAGTGCACGTGGAGTGGAACTTAGGGTTCCAACCGATGGCAATCTGGTTGGCTCGGGTTTAGTGGATAGCGGTGTAGTCGTGACTGAGGCGCTGGTCACGGAGGCAATATACGTAGCAAAAACCACCCCCAAACACCAGCCAATGTGGGTCTTCTTAGAGGGAATCAGAATGTCCATTGCAAGCTCCCTTAAGGGTCAAACGGGTTATCAACAAGTACTGACTGAGCACGACAGCGGAGCTCCGGCAGTCGTGCCAATGACACTACCAAGGGAGCTTATCAAATTCGAAGGACTAA
The DNA here is from genome assembly GCA_003290465.1 of Candidatus Sumerlaea chitinivorans. GTDB lineage: Bacteria > Sumerlaeota > Sumerlaeia > Sumerlaeales > Sumerlaeaceae > Sumerlaea > Sumerlaea chitinivorans. Next base: position 498,436 of record CP030759.1, on the reverse strand, counting down.
CGTCAACGGAGGGCTATGAGCAACCATGTGAGGCAAAGCCGTGATAGGTTGCCAAGCCAGGAAACGAGAAGCGAAAGGCGTTGGAGGGAGCTCTTGCGAGTAAAGCGGTGGTTCAAATGATACTTTTTCTAACGGCAGTGCCCCGCTTTTCGGCATCTTCTGCGATGCCTCGTAGTTACAGCACGAATCGTTATCATCGCCCAGCGGCTGAGGAGCTTTTGGGGAACAGTGACACTCAGCCCCACAACAGGATCCTTTTACCGGCGGTGTAGATGAAGGACAAACAAACGCAGGCAAATAAAACGCGCTCACCGCCACCATCACGAGGACGGTAACAACCTGCATAAGGAGCGCGTGGCCTGTCTTCACAATCGAGACCTACCGAATGAATTCGTCCCTTTCCTTTATGTTAGCTTGCACGCGCGCAGTTTATTCGTACCGCTTCGGCGCAACATTGATGTGAGTGTGGATTGCAAGTCTTCTCCTTAGCATGAGCCTATCCAGTCTCACACTGCGATTCTTACGTGAAGAGGATTTTCGGCGATGAGTTTGCACCCGCTCTTGTGGGATACCCATGCTCACTTGCAGGATTCGGAATTCGCGGACGATTTTGATGAGGTCCTTGGCCGTGCCTTGGTAAGTGGTGTCCAACGGATCGTTCTTATCGGTGAGACGATCGAGAACAGCAAGCTGGCCCTGGGGCGAGCTCAGGCTCATGAGGCACTACTTGCCACGGTTGGGATTCATCCTCACCACGCCCAAGAGTTTTGTGAGCAATCCCTAAACGCGTTGCGAGACCTTGTCAGGGCGAGCAAGAAGGTGGTAGGGATTGGCGAAATTGGTTTGGACTACCACTACGATTTTGCACCTCGGGACCAGCAGATCCGCGCGTTTATCGCGCAGTTCCAGCTTGCAACAGAATTAGGCCTACCGGTGGTCATTCATTGCCGCGAAGCATATTCGGAGATGCTCGAGATTCTCCCCCAGGACGAGGCGCCATCCTCGACTCCCCCGCGCGGGGTTATGCATTGCTTTTTTGGCACACAGGCACAGGCGGAGGAATTCATCCGCCGAGGGTTCCTGCTTGGGGTAGGCGGAGCAGTGACCTTCAAGAAAACCGTGAAACTCCAAGAGATTGTGCGCACCGTCCCCCTCGAATCGCTTGTTCTGGAAACCGATGCGCCCTACATGGCGCCCGTTCCCTACCGAGGCAAACGCAATGAACCGGCTTATTTGCGTTTGGTGGCGGAGCGTATTGCCCAGCTTCGCGCGATCCCTGTGGAAGAAGTCGCCCGTACTACAACGGAGAACGCCCTTCGGCTATTTCGAAGAGTCGACGCATCAAGGCTCTGAATGAATGTTCGGCCCTATAAACTCACGGCTTCTTCGAAGTTCTTCGATAGAGTACGTTGGTATTCTCCGGAATATGGCGATAGCGAAGCCCTTCACGGAAGCTTGCACCTGCTGACGGTGTTCGAAAGACTTCTTCAAAATACCCTTCGCCAATGAGTTCGTCCATACCGAGCCACGAATTCGCGCGGTGTTTGTCCTCGTTTGGGACGTAAAGGTAATACTGGATGCCAAGGCCATCGAGGACCTTCACTCGCTCTGCGGCGGACTTGCCGTAAGCAGTCTGCACCTCCCAGTCATCCAGATGCACAATATGGAGTTCTTCGTTTAGTAACAGATGGCGATTCTCGTGCGTGAGAATTCTTGTGCCCGGGGGTAAGGCGTTCACTTGGCGCAGCATCATCATGTCGCCATCAAACTCCATTTGGTAAAACGTCTCGCGGTCGATGAACAGGTTTCGCAAGGCAGTCAGAGTGACCTGCGAAAACTGCATGACGTCGTTTGGGCCACTGGATCGCTTAAGCTTGAACCCCATCAGCCCCATTGTGAAGCCGGGGATTATCCCGATCGTGAGAACTAAGAGATAGAGAGGCACCCGTGCTCGGGCGGCGGGAAATCGTTCAAATACGAACGCCGCAAAAATCGCAAACAAGGGCAGCACGATAATAATCTGATAAAGATACATGTCGGCAACTGCGTAGGCGTAAAACCAAAGCAGAAAAAAGAGAAGCGCGGCAATAGCTCCCATTTTCAATGTATCATCCCACATACTGGGGAGAATGCTCACGTTGCATTGCCCACGGATTCGACTCACACCTTGCGCAACCGAGTGAGAGACCACGCGGGCCCCAAACAACAGAACACCGGGAATAACAAAGGCCATAAACACAGGCCCAAGTTTCCAGTGGTGGGGTCCCGTCACAAAGTAAAACCAAGAATTTCGCAGCTTCTCCCCAACGGTTCGCCCCACACGCCCAAGTCCGTCGCCGTTGAGACGCCATTCTACTTCCGCGGATTTCATCACGGCAGGGTTCACATGCTTACTGGGGAAAACGTTATAGAAGAAAGCGTAAACGGGGTTGCCAGTTACGATCACATTCCGGATGTACCATGGGCTCGCCACAGCCAGCGCGCACAACACGAGGACAAGAAAACTGCGCGACTTTAGGAGCTGCGCCACAGAGGGACGCATTCCGATATGAAGTTGGCGCCATGCGCGTTCGTCTGGGGGTAAGTAGTCCTCCAACTCCCCTACGAGGGAATCGGGATCGTTTGCGTTGGAATGACATCGGTAGCGTCTACGAGGTTCCTCGCCGTGTCCTTCGCAGCTTCCCCCTTTAACGTGCGCAAGAAGCGTGGCCAGGAGCGCAACAGGCCACAACACCCACATGAGGTAATTGATGTGTACTGCGAAAGCCGCAAACATCCACATGAGAACAAGCGGCCCACGAAGTCCCGTGCGAAGGTACTGAGCTGCACAATAGAGGAAGGCGCTGGTGAACAGGATCGCGATCGCATAATCGCTTGCGTACTGGAAATAGGCGATACCATACGGCACTGCCCGAAAAAGTAGGACCGCCGACACAGCAAGGAGACGATCACGCGTCATTTCCTCGAGCAAGGCGTAGAGCAGTAGGCAACTCGCGAGCCCAGCGAGGGGTGGCAACAGTTGAGCAAATGCGTCGTGCCAAAATCCTGCCAAAGTTGCGGTTTGGGCTGTGAGTATGGGATAAAGATGCGGATAGTTTGCGCCTAAGCCGATTCCAACTTGGCCTACCACTTTCGTTGGAAATGCGTGTTGAAGGAAGATTTTGCGGGCATAGCCGACGTAGAGAATTAAGGAATCCCAGTAGGTTTCTGGAAGACCGATGCCGTGAAGCAGCGTTAAACCAGAGATGACGACAATGGCAACCCAACACGCGACCCAGTAGATCCGGGCCGAACGCGTCTTGAGTGGCACGACAAGCTTACGTGAGTAATACTCCAGCGCGAGCTCTTTACGTTTTTCGTGCTGTTTCCAGCTCTCGGAAACCGCTAATTTTCCGAGGTACCACCGGGGGCGCAGCCATCGGAGCACGGCTGCACCTCCCAGTAATACTGCCCACACCACGACTACAACCGGCTGGTAAAGAAGATGGGCAAGCGTCACAAGTTCAAACGCGACACCAGCAACCCCCATTCCGAGCGCAAGGGCGAGAGCATGACGGCCCAAGGGGGTCATTGCATGCTCCATGCTATCAAGCAGCAAGGCGCCCAAAAGCCAATAGCCCGTAGCCATTGCGGCTGCAATCGCGAGCGCGCTCCACGGAGCATTTGCCCACCACCAATGCCAATCTTCCGTAAATAAGCTGGGGAAAATAATTGGCACGGCGCCCGTCGTTTCGGCGTTCACGAGAAATCCCGGCAGCAGACCACAAACCCAAGAAAGCTTCTGGCACAAAAGCGAAAGCGGCAACGCGCCTTCCCGAACTAAGAAATAAAGCACAAGTCCCCATGCCCACACCACCAAGGCGAAGTTCACAAGACCGTGGGCTATGCTGACTGGACGAACCTGCGGAGCTGCTGTTGTTGCCCTATGGTCAAAGGCTTCTCTACAATCTTTCGATTGGCTTTCCACTGCGTTTTCCTCAGAACCGGATGGTCTGCAATACCCTCGCGGGAAGGCACACAATGAGCGAGAGAAAAATCAAGAGAACTCCCGTCTGTTACGCTGGGCTACTCGCCAACCCTCGTCGCGATGGTTTGTGACTCGCACATACTATTGGCAGCAGAACCCACCCCACCGAACTGAGGCAAGGGGCGCGTCATAGCACCACAATTTCCTCTATTTTCCGCGCGAGCTCAATATCGTTCTGGGTGATACCCCCAGCACTGTGAGTTGTGAGCGTGATGCGCACTTTGTTCCAGCCATGAATCAAAATGTCGGGATGATGGTCCGCTTGTTCCGCCAATTCAGCCACGAGGTTCACAAACTCGATCGCGCGCCGGAAGTCTGCAAACGTGTAGTCGCGAATAATTTTCCCCTCCTCCCGATGCCAGCTCGGAAGCTTCTGGAGGGCTCCTTGAATCACTTCTTCGGAAAGTAGTCGGTGTTGCGTCATGATGCTTTTCCTTTCTTAATCTTCAACACGGTACCTACCTTTTCAGAGAAACTACGTTCGGAAACCTGTCGCGCAAAAGAAACGCCGCCTTGGCCTGAAGAATGGCCAAGGCGGCCGAAGAACTCAGTGTCTGCGGATCTTCAGATGCGGTAGCTCTGCAGAATTCGCATGTAGTTTGCCCGCTCGAATGCGGCGGGATTCCCGCACTTTTGGAGACTCATCGAGCCGATCATTTGATTCAAGGATTCGTACTCGTGTTCTTCAAGCCAAGCTTTTACCCCTGTAATAAGTTGGGTCAGGTAGGACGGTCCGTTCTTGAGCAGAGCCGAGACTACCTGTACTGCGCTCGCTCCCGCCATGAGTGCTTTGATTGCGTCATGAGGAGTGTGCACGCCGCCTGAGACCGCAAGGCTTGCGTTCACATTTCCATAAAGAATCGCCAACCAGCGCAGACGCAGGAGGAGCTCGCTTGAGTCGCTAAGTTGAAGCGTCGAAGTGACCTCGAGATTCTCGATATCAATGTCGGGCTGGTAGAAGCGATTAAAGAGCACCAAGCCGTCCACCGGCACTTCGTCGAGTCTTCTTGCCACGTTGGCGATGGACGAGTAGAAGACTGACAACTTGACCGATACGGGAATGGTGACGGCCTTCTTGACGCCATGGGCGATATCGAGCAGGCGGCGTTCGATCGCTTCGCCTGTCTCCCAAGGGTTTGTGGCCAGAATGTAGACGTTGAGCTCGAGGGCATCCGCCCCTGCCTGTTGGATGAGTTTTGCATACTCCATCCAGCCACTGGGGGTGGAACCGTTGAGTGAAGCAATGACCGGCACGCTCACGCACTCTTTGATCTTGCGGATCTGCTCGAGGTAGGCTTCAGGCCCCAGCCGGAACTCATCTGGCTTTGGGAAGTAGCTCAAAGCCTCGGCGAAGGACTCTGCAGTTCCCTCGATGGCTTCCGTGGTTGCCAAGGATTCGCGCAAGATTTGCTCCTCAAAGAGCGAGTGCATGACGATTGCGGAGGCTCCTGCATCCTCCAGTTGCTTGACCATCCCAAGGTCATCCACCAGAGGGGAAGCGCCCGGCATGAACGGGTGTTTCAGTTTTAGTCCGAGGTAGGTTGTCGAAAGGTCCATAGTCATCTCCCTTAGTTGCCCTTGCTCGCCGATCCGCCATTGCCATCAGCTGCAAACGCTTTCGTCAGCTCTTCGTACAGGTGATAGCGAGTACGCACCTGATTCTTCGCAGCCTCAAGCAGCATGCGGAAGCGTTCTGGATTCATCTGCTCGACCATGCGGAAGCGAGTCTCGTTGCGCATGAACTGCGATAGATCCGCTTTCGGCGCTGGAGAATCCAGTTTGAGTGGGGACTCGCCAGCGGCGGCACGACGCGGATCGAAGCGATAAAGTGGCCAGTAGCCGCTATCGACGGCCAGCTTCTGCTGGTCTAGTCCGTGTACAAGATCGTAGCCATGCGCAATGCAGTGGCAGTAGGCAATAATCAGCGAAGTTCCCGGGTAGGATTCGGCTTCCTTGAAGGCAAGCACCGTTTGATTATCGCGAGCCCCGAACGCGACGCGTGCCACGTACACATGACCATAACTCATGGCCATGAGACCGAGGTCTTTCTTGGCGAGGTCACGTCCCGCCATTGCGAACTTCGCTGCCGCACCCAGGGGCGTAGCTTTCGACTGCTGACCGCCCGTATTCGAGTAGACCTCGGTATCGAGCACGAGGATGTTGACGTCGCGGTTCATGGCTAAGACGTGGTCGAGCCCGCCGTAGCCGATGTCATAGGCCCACCCGTCGCCACCGACGATCCAGACACTCTTCTTGACGAGGTAGTCTGCCAAGATATCAAGCCAGCGCGCCTCCCACGAGGCAATTCCCTGAAGCTTCGCCCGCAGAGCAGCCACTCGCTCGCGTTGCGCGCAGATTCCTTCCTCGGTGCTCTGATCCGCGGACAGGAGTTCATTTACGAGAGTCTCGCCGATCTGCGAAGCGAGTTTCTTCAGAAGCTCCTTCGCCTGCTCCTGATGCTTGTCGATGGCCAGACGGAAGCCAAAGCCGAACTCGGCGTTGTCTTCGAACAGGGAGTTGTTCCATGTTGGGCCACGGCCTTCACGATTCACCGTATAAGGTGTGGTGGGCAAATTCCCGCCGTAAATTGACGAGCAACCCGTTGCGTTCGCAATCAAAGCGCGATCGCCAAACATCTGGGTGAGCAGTTTCACATACGGCGTTTCACCGCAGCCCGCGCAGGCTCCTGAGAACTCAAACAGCGGCTCAAAGAACTGCGTGCCTTTCACTGAGATTTCGAGCTTACTCCGATCGAATTCAGGCAGCTCGAGGAAGAACGCGAAGTTCTCGCGCTCCTGCTCGCGCAGAGGCGGAAGCGGTGCCATGTTGATGGCTTTCCGCTTCGGGTTGGATTTGTCCTTCGCGGGACAAACCGCCACGCACACCTCGCAGCCCGTGCAGTCCTCGGGCGCGACCTGAAGCGTGTACTTTAGTCCCTTGAGATCCGGAGAACGATAGTCGGTGCTCAAGAATGTTGCTGGTGCCTTCTCCAGATACGCGGGGTCGTAAATCTTTGGCCGAATTGCGGCATGTGGGCAGACCAGTGCGCACTTGTTGCACTGGATACAGATCTTGGGATCCCACACCGGAATCTGGAGCGCAATGGCGCGTTTCTCCCATTTCGCTGTTCCCGTGGGCCATGTGCCATCCGGTGGGAACGCGCTGACCGGCAGGAGATCGCCCTTGTTGGCCATCATCACGGCCGTGACTCGTTTGACGAAGTCTGGCGCTTCGTCCGCGACAATGGGTGGCCGCCGCTTAGTAGCAGTCGCTTGGGCTGGAACTTGAACTTCGAAAAGATTCGCGAGAGTTTGATCCACCGCCTCGAAGTTCTTGCGCACAACTTCGGGACCTTTTTTCCCGTAAGTCTTCTCAATCGCTTTTTTGATCTCAGCGATAGCCTCGTCGCGCGGCAAAACTCCCGAGATCGCGAAGAAGCAGGTTTGCATGATCGTGTTGATGCGGCGCCCCATGCCGGTCTTAGCTGCGACGTCGTAGGCGTCGATCACGTAGAACTTGAGCTTTTTCTCGATGACTTGCTCTTGGACTTCGCGCGGCAGATCATCCCAGACCTTTTCTGGGCCAATCGGAGAATTCAGCAGGAAGACCGCGCCGGGTGCTGCATACTCGAGAACGTCGTATTTCTCGAGGAAGTTGTACTGGTGGCAGGCCACAAACTGCGCCTGCTTGACCAAATAGGCGGAGCGAATGGGGCGTGGGCCAAAGCGCAAGTGTGAAATGGTAACCGCGCCCGCTTTCTTCGAATCGTAGACGAAGTAGCCTTGCGCCCAGTTGTTTGTCTCTTCGCCGATGATCTTGATGGAGTTCTTGTTGGCCCCGACGGTACCGTCCGATCCCAATCCGAAGAAGACCGAGCGCCGTACGTCTTCTGGCTCGATATCCAGATCTTGATCGTAGGGCAAGGACAGATGAGTGACGTCGTCCATGATTCCGATGGTGAAATGACGCTTCGGCGCATCTTTTTTCAGCTCGTCGAACACGGCTTTCACCATCGCGGGCGTAAACTCTTTGCTGGAGAGCCCATAGCGCCCACCGATCACACGCGGCCGCTTCGCAAACGGAAGCTCGCCACGGTCCTCCATCTCGTCGAGTGCGGTGATCACATCGAGATAAAGAGGCTCCCCAACCGCTCCGGGTTCTTTGGTCCGATCCAGAACTGCAATGGCCTTGGTGGAAGCTGGAAGGGCCTTTACGAATGCTGCAACATCGAATGGCCGGTAAAGACGCACTTTGACCACACCGACCTTCTCGCCTTGGGCCAACAGCCATTCGACGGTCTCGTGGGTAGTTTCGGCGCCCGAGCCCATTAGGACGATCACACGCTCGGCTTCCGGATGGCCTACATAATCAAACAGCTTATAGGCACGGCCCGTGAGCTTGGCAAACTGATCCATGACGTCCTGCACGTGCTGTGGGCAAGCAAAGTACCACGGATTGCAAGCCTCGCGCGCCTGGAAGAAAGCATCGGGGTTCTGAGCGGTGCCGCGCAGAATGGGGCGGTCCGGCGTCATGGCGCGCTTGCGATGCTCTTCCACCAGCTCGTCGGGCACCATCTGGCGCAGGATGTCATCGCTCAACTCGGCAATTTTCGAGACTTCGTGAGATGTGCGGAAACCGTCGAAGAAGTGGAGGAAGGGAACGCGGGAACGTAAGCTTGCAGCAGTTCCGATACAGGCAAAATCGTGCGCTTCTTGAACGGACCCCGAAGCTAACAGAGCAAATCCGGTCTGGCGACATGCCATCACATCCGAGTGGTCGCCAAAGATTGACAGCGCGTGGGTAGCCACCGTTCGCGCCGTCACGTGCATGCACATCGAGGTCAATTCCCCAGAAATTTTGTACATGTTGGGGATCATCAACAACAGCCCTTGAGAAGCGGTGAATGTGGTGGTGAGAGCTCCTGCCTGAAGCGCTCCATGCACCGCCCCGGCTGCACCGCCTTCCGACTGCATTTCGGTGACTTGAGGCACTGTGCCCCAGATGTTCTTCTTCCCCTTCGCCGCCCATTCATCGGAAAGTTCTCCCATGGGCGACGATGGCGTAATCGGATAAATCGCGATCACTTCATTGAGGCGGTAGGCTACAGACGCTGCAGCCTCGTTGCCGTCAATCGCGATCATTTTCTGATCAGCCATCTGCTGCTCCTTTCCTTGGTTGTCGTAACTCCTAAACGTTTCACTGAGGGGTTTCAGTCGTGCCTATTGAAGCCCAGTGCCATGCCTGGCCCTAGCCACTCTTGAAACCTGCCTTAGCCTTATTTTATATTTTCAAAATCGGATTGCTTGCCCTAAAAGAACCTACCGCAAGAGAAAAAAGCAGAAACGAGAATTGGCTTAGATCCCTCTTTTTGGTACCAGAAATTCAGGCCACATCGAGAAGTGCCACGCTCAGTGATTTCCCTCCGATTTATTCCTAAATACAATGCCGGGCCACGGTCTTTTATAAGCAAAATAAAGATGTTGTGGGACCTCTCAACACCGCTTGACTCCAAGGTTTTTTCCCTGTTTACGGGAGTTTACGCCGTGGCAAAAGGCTTGCGGCAAACGAACACAACCAAGGAGTTTACGAACGATGTCCGACAGACCATTGCCCGAAAAGGCAACGCTCATTCTTGGCGATCAGACAATCGAGCTGCCGGTTTTTGAGGGCACGGAAGGCGAGCGGGCCATAGACATTACCCAGCTCCGCGCCAAAACGGGATACATTACCTACGATCCGGGTTTTGGCAATACCGGTAGTTGCAAAAGCACTATCACCTTTATCGACGGGGAAAAGGGTATTCTCCGCTATCGCGGCATTCCAATCGAGCAATTTGTCGAGCACCCCAATTTCATTGAAGTCGCATGGCTCCTGATTTTTGGACGCTTCCCCAAGGAAGAAGAATTGCAGCGCTTCAGTGCAAAACTGACTGAGTATGCCCCCCTGCACGAGGCAATGAAGCACCACTTCGAAGGCTTCCCGGTGGACGCGCCCCCCATGGCGATTCTCTCTGCAATGATCAATACGCTTTCGTGCTTCGAGCCCCAGTTCTCCCGGTTCGAGGAGGACGAGCAATTTGAAGACGCAGCTGCAAAACTCATCAGCAAGGTGCGTACAATTGCGGCCTACTCCTACCGACGCTCAAAGGGCCTCCCCTTCATGTATCCGGACCCGAAACGGCGCTACTGTTCAAACTTCCTGCACATGATGTTCTCGATGCCGTACAAAGAGTATGAAGTGCCGCATGAAATCGAGGATGCACTGAACCTGATCCTGATTCTGCACGCGGATCACGAACAAAACTGCAGCACTTCGACCGTACGGATGGTGGGATCGAGTCGGGCGAACCTGTTCGCCTCGTGTGCGGCGGGTGTGTGCGCTTTGTGGGGGCCGTTGCATGGCGGCGCCAACGTGGCCGTTATCGAAATGCTCGAGGCTATGCACCAGGGCGGCCTTTCGCCTGAGCAATGCCTGCAAATGGCAAAGGACAAGGACAGTGGGTTCCGTCTTATGGGCTTCGGGCATCGTGTTTATAAGAATTTTGACCCGCGCGCGAAGATCCTGAAAGCCCAGTGCGATAAAGTGTTGAGCAAGCTTGGTATCAAGGATCCCTTGCTCGATATCGCAATGAAGCTGGAAGAGCTGGCCTTGAACGATCCGTACTTTGTGGAGCGGAAGCTGTATCCGAACGTTGACTTCTACAGCGGAATCATCATGCGTGCACTTGGCATTCCGCTCAATATGTTCACTGTCATGTTCGCCATCGGCCGACTGCCGGGGTGGATAGCGCAGTGGAAAGAACAACACGATGATCCGACGGCTCGCATTGCTCGCCCCCGACAGGTTTATATCGGACCGACGAAGCGTGACTACATCCCCATGGACCAACGCTAAACTCACTTGTTGAAGAGGCGTCGGCCTAAAAAAGCGAAAGCGGCGGAGACTGTACTCTCCGCCGCTTCGAATTTGCCGGGGAAGGAATCGCTTCAGACCACTCGAGCGATCCAGACGTTTGTTATTCTATCACGGATCGAACTTGCGCGATCAGGAAATCTAAATCGCTGTTTTTCACTTCGTAGGTTCGATCCTTTTCGTCTTTGGCAAGCGATGTGGAAGGTAAGCGTTTTCCAAAACTGATTTCTGCAAGTAACTTGTCATCCGCTCCGAAGAACTTCATCACAAGCTGGGGTTTCTCAACAGGGGCAATCACTTTCTCTCCGGAAGCGGTAAAGTCTTTATCGAAGCGCAACTTGCTGGTTGTCTCGAGCAGCCGTGTCACCCGCCGGAGGTCCACAGGGGCGTAGAGGGTCTGCCCCGGCCTGAGCAACTTCCACTCCATCCCCTCGCGCCGGAGATCGTATTTTGCGCCATCTATTTCAATTTCCATGTGCAAGACTTCGGACAAATCGATCCCGACGAGGTGTGGATCTGCGAGGGTTTCGGGCAGGACCACGAGTTCACGCGGCATGTCGACAGTGAAGACGGCTGGATCGCCCCCGCGACGAGCGTACACACTGCTCACGTTCTGTGGCTCACTCTTGCCAATCTCGAGAGATTCCGTACGCTGCTTATCACGCGTGACCACTGTGAAACGGTATCGTGGGGGGACCAAGCCGTACAGGCTGGCGTCGCGCGGTTCCATGTCCACAAAGTCTCGGATGCGTGTCTTGAGTAGAACTTCCAGTCGCGTGTTGACCGCACTCTGATCAACTCGGCGGTGCGGATCCCCCACAAACTCCCAAAGCCCCTGTGCGTTACGAACAAGATCGGTTCGCGCTCGGCCGATTTCAAAAGCGACATATCCCACATCTTCAGGTTTTAGCGTGAAGAGGCTCCGCGAGCGGAAGTAGCTGGCGGGAACGTCCATCTCATCGAGTGTTTCCCGACGAATCACCATGATTTCTTTTTCATTTTGCCGTTGCGCAACGTAGACGGGCTTGGTGGGTTCTCCGGTTTGTCCGATGGTAAGAGTGAGGGGCTTCACCCCGACCTTCTCCAAAGTGACAACGAGAATAGGGGACTCAAGAGCCTGAAGAGCCGCCACCATACTCGTGGGACGGTCGGATGCCTCAGTGACAAAACCGTCCGCTCGTAGCATTCCCAGTCGCTGGAGAAAATCCTGAACAATGGTGTTTTCGGCGGGCAAGGTTTGCGGCTTGACAACCTGCCATTGCCCTCGCTCATTGCGGAGCTCAACTTCGGCGTCGGGCTTGGTGATCCGCACAGCCAAGTAGGAATCCAGCGCACCAGCATCCACTTCCAAAAGTCGGGTGCGCCGGAATTCAAGCGGTGTGCGCCGAAGAGTGTTCACGACGCCATCACTAACCGTAAAGACGCGCTTCGAGCCGGGCTGAGTCGCGAAGATCTGACCGGTGTAAGTTGATTCATGTCCAAACTGGAGTTCCAGTGACTTCCCGCTACTCGTCCTGAGCGCCAAGGTAATCTCGGGCACTGCTAAGCCAAATTCTTCTAAGGAAGAGACTTTCACCTCATTTCGCTTCCGAGCGCCAGTTACGTTCGTAAGCAACTGATCGACAAGCTCCGCATCCGTAGGTCCCTCGTAGGGGCTGACCATCCGCCAGCGTTCTTGTTCCCGCACAAGTACGATCTCACCGTAGCGATTACGAAGTCGGACCTCGGTAACTTCACTCTTGTTGATTCCCGGCGTCAGGGAAGCCTCATTGACCGAGGCGTACACCGCGGTTTCCGCAAGCTTGCGATCAAGGACATAAAGGAAAACCGCTATGACAAACGCCACGCCAGCAATGATGACCCGTTTCCAGCTCATTGCATCTCCCGCCTCGCTAACGTGAAGCCCACCCCAATCAGTCCCACAGTGACCGGCACCACTATGACCATGAGAAGGAATAAGAACTGACGCTCGCCATCAGTAAGCACCATCGGGGTATTCTCAATCTCTGCCGTAGGTATCGCAATCATTTCCTCGGCCTGAACCGCCCAAGCGATCATGTTGTTGAGTAAGAGCCACCCTTTCTGAGTGATCCTCTCACTGGAGAGAAAATCGGCATTACCAATAACCACGATACGACTTGCCCGCTCCTCAGGTTTACCGGGCTCCAAACGCATCGCTGCGACTCCAAGAGGCACCGCGCTCAGCTCTTTAGGATCCACGTTGCGGGTAAGGTTTTCGCGCTTGATCAGTGCCGTGGCAACTTCACCTGCCGACAGCCGCAGGCAGTCCGCGCTGCTGCGCAGGAGTTCGTCGAGCCTGACCTCGGGTGGCAACACTTGCTTGGGTTGAACGGGGCGCGCGTAGAAAAACACCAATGGATCGTCACCCGGCACTTGAGTGATGGGGTGCTGTACGAGCTCAACAGGAATGGCAAAGTGATCAACGTTTGCCTGAGGAGTCACGCGCGCCACTACTTCGGACGTCAGGAGAATGCCATAACGCTCAAGCAAGGAAGCCACGTTGCGGAAAGGGGACGTCAACTCCCCCATTGCCTGTGGCAAATCTGGAGCAAGGAAAACCAATAACCTTCCCCCATCATCGAGGTAACGACGCAGAATTTCGAGCTCCGTCCCGGTAAGATCTGCTTTGGGCCAGACCCAAAGGACAGCACTGGCGTCCGCAGGCACGCGCCCACGCTGGACAAGCGAAAGAGGCCTAACTTGCATGCCTAGTCGAGTAAGCTGATCACGCACCCACGCCAAATCGCGAAGTGAGACGCGCTGACCAGCCAGCAATGCACCGGCAGTGTCTCGCTCGAGCGGCATCTCGGAGTGACCCGTGAGGAAATAAAGCACTGTGTCCTTGGCACGAAGGGCCTGAACGATACCGTTCGTGATGTCTTCCTCTCGCAGGCGCGCTACGCGCGCAATACGTGACGCGCGCGCAGTGGACGTCGTCAGCGCCTCGATATAGATATCCCCCGGCATGACTTGAGCTCCGAACCGACGCGCCGCCACTACGTCACGAAATGGATTGAGAAGTTCGTAAGAGATCTTTGGGGAAGCCACCCGATACTGCTCCAGCAGGAGGCGGGCGTTGTCCTTGTCAGCCTCCGTGACAAAGGCTGTGATCCGCACCGGCTGAGGGAGTCGTTTCACAAAATTGACGGTAATGGGGCTGAGACTGTGAAGCTGGCGTTTGGTGGCATCGTAACTCAGCCCGTGCCGATCCATTACCAGATACAGCAGAAAGAGCGTCCCGACAAAGAACGCGCTGTAGAGAAACACCTGAAGGTAAAGGACGAGATTACGCGACGTCTGGCGCACGAACAATAAAAGACCAAGAACCAATCCCAACAGGCACAAGCCCGCAGAGACCGGTGTGAAAAAACCGTGCAGACCTGTCACCACGAGGCCCGTCAACAAGAGGATCAGGCCTGCAAAAGCAATCCATGGCATGAGCCGTCGTGCGTTGATCATACGCGCCACTTTCGAATCTCAAGCATTCTGCACGTGAGGAAGAGAAAACTCACGATGAGGACTAAGAAGAAGCCCACATCCTGCAAGCGCAACAAGCCGAGGGTAAACGGTTCGCTATGATAGCGCAAGGAGAGTAGTTCTAAGATCTTGCCGAACCCAGACGAAGTCGGTGTGGTCAAATCTCCGATCATGTATAACCCTAAGAGGGCAACAAAGGAGATGATCGCGGCCACGATCTGGTTTTCAGTCAGCGAAGAGGCGAATAATCCTATTGCCACGTATCCTCCTGCCACAATGAATGCACCGACGTAAGCAACCGCTACGACAGGAAGTTCAGGTACGCCGAAACGCATCATGATGAGTACATAGTAGGCCGAGACCACTAACATCGCCGCAATGACTGTGTATGCCGCAAGGAACTTCGCGATCACGATGTTCCACTCAGTGAATGGCAGCGACACCAGCAGCTCAAACGTCCCGCTTTTTTTCTCTTCTGCAAGCAACCGCATAGTAAATGCTGGCACGACAAACAGTAGGAGAAAATTGACCACCCAAAAGAGATTCGAAACAACATGGCGGGTGAAATTCAGTTTTTCAAAGCCCATCTCGCGCCGATATTGTGCGTCTGCTGACAGCCGCGAAAAGTTCTCCAAAATACCGTAAAAAAACAGACCGGAGAGGAACAAGAAGAGTGCTGCCGCCACATACACGGTGGGGCTCGCAAGATAGCTTTTCAGCTCACGACGATAGATAGGGTAAAACCGTAATAGCCTCATGCGTTTTCCCCCGAACCACGTAGTAGCATGGGTTCATCTGGCAGTTCGCGGTCGCTTGCTTCGCCAGCAACAACACGTAAGAAAATCTCTTCGAGGGTCATCCCAACGCTGTAGAGCTCAAGGAGTCGCCAGCCGCGCTGGACCACGGCCTCAGCCACCATCGCATTTGTATCAGGAGCAAAATCGCTTGTTTCGATCACGTACTCGAGGACGACATCTCCTTCTTGTGGCACCTCGGAGGCGTTGAGCCGCTTGCCATCTCGCTGCACTTGGACACTCCGAATTCCACGGAGTTGTTCCAGCGTTCGAAGCACATCCTTTGGTGGCCCGACAATGCGGGCAACACTCTGACCTCCCCCGCGCATCTGGGTGGTCAGCTTCTCTGGGGTGCCACTTGCAGCAATCTTGCCACGGTTTAGAATCACAACTCGCGAACAGGTCATCTGAACTTCTGGTAGGATGTGCGTGCTCAACACAACGGTGCGACGCCCTGCCATCCCCTTGATCAAAGCGCGCACTTCAGCGATCTGGCGAGGATCGAGCCCCACCGTCGGCTCGTCGAGAATGAGTACTTTGGGGTTACCAATCAGTGCCTGCGCTAACCCAACGCGCTGCCGATAGCCTTTGGAAAGATGCGCGATGCGGCGCTTGCGTACATCGCTTAGCCCGGTTTCCTCGATCGCTTCTGCCACATACTTGGCCCGTTCTTGCCGACGAAACCCTTTCGCATGGGCGATGAAGTCCAAAGCGTCTTCAACGGTCATATCGCGATACAAAGGCACGTGCTCGGGCATGTAACCAATGACTCGACGAACTTCGTCGGCCTCCTTGACGACATCATAGCCAGCAACAGTCGCATGCCCTTCCGTCGGCGGGAAGAAGCAGGTCAGAATGCGCATCGTGGTGGTTTTGCCGGCTCCATTTGGGCCAAGAAAGCCAAGAATTTCGCCCTCCAGAACCTCAAATGTGAGATCCTCGATCGCGTGAATGTCGCCGAATCGTTTTGTCAGATGTTCTACTCGAACCATCGCTCGCACCGTATTCGCGTTAGAGTCTGGGTGCAATGCAAATTCAAAACAACTAAACCCGCCTCAGGAATCCGTTCTCAAGTGCACGGCTGACGCATAAATGCCCGATCCGGGCTACTCTTGGTCTGCGGCGAGGTCTTCTGCCTTTGGCTTCGTTTTCCACCGACGGTGCAGCCAGAAGTAGCTTTCGGGATACGCACGCACCACCTGCTCGAGGGCACGAACGTGCGCTTCCGTTAGCCGACGAAGTTCGACCTCTTCGGGCGCAGAGCAATCGGGCTCGATCGGTGGCATAATCACAAAACTCAGCGTGCGCTCGGGATCCTCATTCCTCACACAAAAACCAGCGTAAATCGGAACACGGAACTTATACGCGAAATAGGCTGGGCCCAGCGCCGTCGAAGCAGGATGCCCCAGAAACCTCACGAAGATTCCGTCACGTCGAGCGTCCTGATCGGCAAGAAAGACGGGGTGCCGCCCAGCTCGCAGAGCCGTAACAATGCCTTTCAATGCGCCACTCGTAGGAATGAGCCGAACACCTCCTGCCTGACGTTGTGCCACAACGTACGCGTTGATGAGTGGGTTGTGCAGAGGTTTCATCACCGCATCGCATTCGAAGCCCATCGCCTGTACGGCTTGGCCAAACAATTCCCAATTGCCGCTGTGCGCCGTCACAAACACAGCCGCGGATCCTCGGGCTTTTTCCAAGTACTCTAAACCCTGCCCGTTCTTGAAGAGACAGAGAGAGAGGGGGCCATAGTAGCGCGATTGGAGACACTCGAAGAACGTAAGCACGGCATTCTGATAGGCACGCCGGGCGATCGCGCGAAGTTTTGTTGGCGGGAAGGAATCGCCGAAAGCACGCTGTAGGTTCTCTTCCGTCACACGCCGACGCGCCCGTAAGACCTCGTAAAGTAGCAGCCCACAGAGATCGGCCAACCGGACCAAAGCCCGTCTGGAAAGACGCAAAGCCAACCATTCTGCGCCACGCCATGCCCAAAATTCCAAGCGGTGGCGCCACTGAATGCGTTCTTGCTTTGGTGCCTTGCTTCGACTCACGAATTTTCTTTGCCTCACAACCGCGCTTCGTGTCACCAAACAAGAGGGTTTGCGAGTGATGCAAACCGTCAAGCAATTGTGGGCAAAAGATGAGCAAAGAGTTTATGGCAAAACAGCCCAAAAGAATGGAACGCACGAACAGGGCTCAACCGAGTGTGCGGGAAGTGCTCGAGGAACTACTCAGCATTCACCATATTGCCAGGAACATCACGCACTTGGAAAGGATTCCGCCTCGGGCAGCCTGTTATGCGCCCTTCCCATCGGGACTCCATCCAGATGTTCTTGTTGCGCTTCGCGAGTATGGCATCCAGCAGCTCTATAGCCATCAAGCTCAAGCCATCGAGGCCGTACTACGGGGCGAGCACGTCGTCGTGGTCACGCCCACCGCTTCTGGGAAAACCCTCTGCTACAATGTCCCCGTCCTAAGCGCCGTTCTTGAAAACCCAAAGGCTTGTGCGCTCTACCTTTTCCCGACTAAAGCGCTGGCTCAGGATCAGTATCAAGAGTTGTACTCCTTGGCGGGGGCCACCGGCAAAGGAATCAAACTCTACACGTTTGACGGCGACACACCGGCAAGCGCCCGACGAGCCATCCGCGAGGCCGGCAATATTGTGCTGACGAATCCCGACATGCTCCACACGGGCATTCTGCCCCATCACACGGCGTGGTGTCGCATTTTTGAGAATCTCCGTTACATCGTCGTGGACGAGGTCCACCAGTATCGAGGGGTGTTTGGGTCGCACGTCGCAAACGTTTTTCGACGCCTGCGCCGGATTTGCGATTTCTATGGCGTTCAGCCCCAATTCATCTGCTGTTCGGCGACGATCGCAAACCCGAAGGAAGTCACGGAACGACTCATTGATCATCCGGTAACTCTTATCTCTGAGAATGGTGCACCGGCTGGAGAAAAGTTCTTTGTCTTCTATAATCCGCCGATCGTGAACGAAGAGCTGGGTATTCGCCGGGGTGTGGTGAATGAGGCTCGGCGACTCGCGTCGCGTTTTCTCGCGGAGGATATTCAGACCATTGTTTTCGCTCGCAGTCGGATGCAAGTCGAGCTGCTGGTAAATTACCTGCGAAAAACGATGCGGCGCCTCGGCAAAAGCATTGGCCGCATCGCGGGGTACCGCGGAGGATACCTGCCGAACGAACGCCGATCGATTGAACGTGGCATTAAAGAGGGAGCCATCCTTGGCGTGGTGAGTACCAACGCCTTGGAGCTGGGCATTGACATTGGGCAGCTCAACGCCGCCATTCTTGCTGGCTATCCCGGGAGCGTGGCGAGTACGTGGCAACAGGCAGGCCGAGCCGGACGCTCCACCGAGACGTCGGTGGCTGTGCTGATTGCGAACTCCTCAGCTCTCGACCAATACATCATTTCCCATCCGGGCTACTTCTTTGGCCGCGCGCCCGAGCAAGCAATCGTCAACCCTGAAAACCCCGCGATCGCGGCAAGCCATATTAAGTGTGCTGCGTTTGAACTTCCGTTTTTGGATGGAGAGCCATTTGGGTCGCTTGACCCGACTCCCCTACTCGAGCACCTTGAGGCTGAACGGATTGTCCGGCACTCTGGCAATAAATGGTTTTGGTCCGCGGACACGTATCCAAGCGAGAACATCTCACTCAGAAGCGCGAGTAGTGAGAACTTCGTGGTTGTGAATCTTGCGGATCAGAATCGAGTGTTTGCTGAGGTGGACTTTGACTCTGCTCCGTTCCTGATTCACACGGAAGCCATCTACATGCACTTGGGCGAAACTTACTACGTTGAACACCTCGATTGGGACCGACGAACCGCGTTCGCGCGACCTCAACGGAGCGATTATTACACCGAAGCAATCTCAAAAACTGAGATTCGCGTTTTACAGATTGATGAAAAGCACGATTACGCAGAAATCGAAATCGCGGCAGAGACCGGATCCCAAGAACGAGGCGGCCTCCTTTCCGAATACGAAAAGCTGCCCACCGACACGGAGTATCCATTAACTCAGTCGCCCACCGACGGACCGCCTGCTGCCAGCGACCTCCCCGAGCATGGCAGCGAAAAAGCTTCCCGCCTTTTGGGTGAGCAAGTCGCATCTTCTCCACCGCTCGAGGAGACCGCCAGTACCTCTGCGTCGTTGTCCCCGACTGTCATCAGGAAAGGGCGAGGAGACGTTGCCGTAATTACGATCGTTTCCGCCTACAAAAAATTGCGCTTTGAGAGCCACGAGAACATTGGGTATGGCACGATTAGTCTGCCACCGCTGGAAATGCAGACGGAAGCGTGTTGGCTCACCTTCGACCCAAGATTGAAAGAGGAACTCGAGCAACGGCAGCTGGACTTATCTCATGGTCTTCAGGGAATCGCGCATCTATTGGGGCAAGTTGTTCCTCTGTACGTTTTGTGCGATGCGCGGGATATTGGCGCCGTGGCAATGGTTCAGTCTCCGCACGATGGTCTGCCGACGATCTATCTATACGATCGCTATCCGGGTGGCATTGGCCTTTCCCAAAAAGTGTTCGAAATGGATCGCACGATCTTGCGGGCGGCGTGGGAAATTGTGGAGAAGTGCCCGTGTGCGGCTGGGTGTCCGTCCTGCGTGGGGCCAGAAGTTGCTCCGCTTGGCAAAGCGAGCGCCTTGCACCTTCTGCGCAGCATGTTTTGTCCCCCGCCTGATCAAACCCATTCTCATTGCGAGCACGAACATAGAACGTGAATCGTGCATGCGCTCCGCCGGAACTCGGTAATTCCGAAAACCAGCGCTTCTATTTCGGACTCTGCCGGAGCTTTTTGCGCTCTTGTTCAATCTTCATTTTTGCGCGTGTAAGACGCTTGCGGAAAGCGGCTAACTGCTTTTTGCGCTGCTGGAGTTGCTCACGCACGTTGCGAATCTCTCGTGCGAGTGCGGACGGAGCGGGTCCGCCGATGTGATTCTTCTCGTTCAGAATTTGCTCTGCGGAAAGGAAGTTCACGCTCTGAACCTGAACTCCCGCCTCTCGCGCGAGCTGGACAACAACGTCGGGGAGGAGGCGTCCTCGGGATTCACATTCGCGAACAGCCTGAGAGATGATTTGGTAACACACGCGGAATGGCGCTCCGCTTTCACGTGCAAGCGTGTCGGCGACGTCCACCGCGTTGATAAAATTCGTCTCCGCGCTTTCGCGTGCTCGGGCTTCGTTCACTTGCAGCGTCGCGATCACGTCGGCGAAGATCTCCGGGGCCGCCGTTGCCTCGTCGAAAACGTCCATGATCGCATACTTTGTCCACTGAGTATCGCGGTTGTAGCCTGAAGGTAGGCCCCGGGCGATTCCCAAGAGAGTAGGCACCAACTGCTGAACAAGCGCCGCTTTTGCGCGTGTCACCTCGGCAAAGTCGGGGTTACGCTTTTGCGGCATGATGGAAGAGCCCGTAGTAAAGCGATCCGCCACACGTACGATCCCAACCTGTGGGAGGCTAAGCACAATAAGATCCTGAGCGATGGTGCTAAGATGCGTCAGTACAAACGCGACAAGGACGGCTGCTTCTGCCTCAAACTCCCATCGCGTGCTGATACAGTCGAGCGTGTTGCCCTGAACTGAGTCGAACCCGAGGAGTTGCGCGGTATAGGCCCGGTCAATTTTCCATGTAGTCCCAAAGGACGCCGCGGCTCCCAGCGGTGAGACGTTGAGCCGGTGAAGCGTCTGCTCTGCTCGTTCAAGATCCCGCAGGAGCGCCTGTGCATACGATGCGAGCCAATGACCGAACGTCGTGACACTGGCGGGCTGATAATGCGTAAGTCCCGCAATCGGCAGATGGGCGTACTTTCTGGATGCATCGAGAAGAACGTCAATCAGTCGCACGAGGGACTCGGCGAAACTAAGCAGGCGATCGCGAACGTAGAGACGTACAACTGTGGTGGTTTGGTCATTCCGGCTTCGCGCGGTGTGCATGGACCCTGAGGCTTCTGGTCCGATGACTGTCGCGACAAAATGCTCGATGTTGATGTGAACATCCTCGCGGGCGGGGTCTAACACAAACTCCCGACGCTCCCACAAACTTTCGAGGTCATCGAGCGCTGCAAGGATGCGCGAAGCTATCTTTCGGCTCACGATTCCCTGCTTTGCCAGCATGAGGACGTGCGCTCGGTTTTGCCACAGGTCGAACGGCACCAGCGCTGAGTCGGCCATAGGTCGTGGCGCCACATCGCGGCCCGCACAGTACAAAACATTTCGCGGGTCGGGGGGTTCGCTCATTCTTGAACCCCAGACTTGCGGCTTGGAGGCGGGCGTGGACAGCTTGGGCTGAGTTGGCTTCGGCGTCATCGCAAACGGTCCTTCATGTAGGTTGCAACACGATCAATAATTTCCTCGATCTGGACCTTGGGCTCATAACCGATAAGAGCCCGAATTTTCGAAAGATCGGGAACCCGTCGTGTCAAATCTTCAAACTGCGAATCGTAGGCTTGTTCAAAAGGAATAAACTGAATGGGGCTCGAACTCTGAGTCCGCTCAATCACAAGCTTAGCTAAGTCTCGGATCGCAATTTCTCTATCGTTCCCGACATTGAACACCTCGCCGATCGCGCGTGGCTCATTCATCAGCGCCACGAGCGCCTTCACCACATCGCCCACGTACGCAAATGCCCGAGTCTGAGTGCCATCGCCATACACGGTCAAGGGCTGACCGCGGAGCGCTTGCTCCACAAAGCGGGGAATCACCATGCCATACTGGCCCGTCTGTCGCGGACCGACCGTATTGAACAAGCGCACGATGACCACAGGGACCCCTTGCTCCCGGTAATAGGCAAGCGCGAGGAATTCATCGATTGCTTTGGAACACGCATAGGCCCAGCGAGGTCGTGTGGTGGAGCCCAACACCAGATCGTCGTTTTCGCTAAAGGGGACTTTGGCGCTCTTACCGTAGATTTCGCTGGTTGACGTGATCAGTACCTTCTTTTTCTTGCGTGCAGCAAGCTCGAGAACGATCTCCGTTCCGCGAATGTTTGTTTCGATTGTATGGACTGGCTTCTCGACTATAAGGCGCACCCCTACTGCAGCCGCGAGATGATAGATTTCATCTGCCCGATCCACAAGCTCAGCCATTAGCGGGTAGTCCATGACGGAGGCAATGTGGTAGCTAAATCGCTCGTGGCTTCGGATGCCGTCGAGATTCCAAATCGTCCCTGTGGACAAATCGTCAATAACGCACACCCAATGCCCCTGCTCGAGCAGCTCTTCGGCCAAATGTGAGCCAATGAATCCAGCTCCCCCGGTGATCAAAATATGGGCCATTCGCTAATCGCGGCCTCCTTCCATAGTCGTAGAATTCTGGGTGTGCTACGTTGCTCCAGAAAATACCTCGCTGAGGAGCGGTTGCAAGGACGCTATTGAGTCCGCGGTTTGCGGTCCGTGCGAGCGTGGGCAAGGCGGTTGGTCCATGCCTCGCAGTCGGCGAGCAGTGCCACAACGTGAGCCAAAACCAACAAGATCACACCTCCCACGATTGCACCGTAAATCTTAACGAGCGCAGCCCACAGCTCCAAGACAGGGTGAGGTGCGCTTTTTAAGGCGTTCACAACGCGTAGGATCTCAGTCCCTAAACACCCCGCGACCAAAAGCACAGCCGTCAGTCGCAAGGAAAACATGACAAACGGGATCATCGGATAACGAGCATTGCGGCTTGCCACGTTGCTTTTGGTCGACCTCCGTGGAAAGAATCGTATACTTGGCAGAATTGAGCGGGGTGGAACAACAATTGCAAGTCCGGGCTTCTACCTTGCGCCAACATGGCGGACCTCGTCACCCCAGACGGTGCTCCTGAGGCATGGGGTCATCTTGGAGAGGCGTAGCCCCAAACGTTGCTCCCCCCCTCATTTCCAGCACTCGTCGAGTGTGCGACTCGATATCAAGCACAAGAAGCAGTGCAACAC
Organism: Candidatus Sumerlaea chitinivorans; assembly: GCA_003290465.1. Lineage (GTDB taxonomy): Bacteria > Sumerlaeota > Sumerlaeia > Sumerlaeales > Sumerlaeaceae > Sumerlaea > Sumerlaea chitinivorans. The sequence continues at coordinate 475,267 of CP030759.1, read as the reverse complement.
TCGCAGCGTAGGCCACAGAGCTTGGAAGAATCGAATACACAATCAGTTGCTTAAATCCTTGGAGAAGTTCGAGCTCCGACATTAATCGGGATGGGTGCCACCAAACCCACAATAAATGCAGCATGCCAATCCCACCTCGAATCAGCAACACTGCCGCTACAACCTTCATGAGCACCGAGCACCAAAGAACTGCACGATGACGTATGCGAATCATCCATTCACCTCAGCCGACGACCGTTTCTTTGTATGATTCGACCGGTCCGTTGCAAAGCCACGCCGTCACTCTCACAGGCGAGATTAGGCCCACACCGTATCCCCATCCGGGCGTAAATGGTGTAGTCGCATCGGGAATTCTTCCGCCTATCAGACACTCTATTCTGCCTCACTCGCTTCGGAAATCTCAGGATCTTGGGATGGAAGAGAAACCGTGCCGGAAGAATGCTCTGACTGTTCTTGCTGATTAAGCGCAATGTGAACGAGGATTGGAATGAGTGCCGCCACGGCAAGCAGGAAGACTGCAACCAAGACTCCACCAAAGAGACCTTGGGCAAAAAGATAAACGAGCTTGATGACCGAAATCGGTGTGCCTTGCGGTTGGTGAAGATACGCCCATGAGGACATCATTCCGTTAATAATTCCCCCCACTGCTCCGATGACCGCGAGCAGTTTCAGAAGCGTGCTATACAGGAGCAGGCTTGCGTATTTGGCTGTTTGCATGTCAGGCATTTCGTACGGCGAACTTTCGCATGTCAAATACTGGCCGAGTGCGGACCCAGAATTAATTTGTTCGTTTACAGAAACAATGGAAATCGGATGGAATGACAAGGCTCGCGGAGACAACCGCCGCCTCGCCGTTGCCCGTGACAGTGGTGAAGGGTTTAAAACTTGTTGCAGCATTGGGGGCAACAGGCGTGATCTTCCGGATGAAGAGAGAGAGAGAGAGAGAGAGAGAGAGAAAGTGGATTGGATTTCGTCGGAGCGATCAAGCTTTTTGGGCTATGGTCTCGGACCAAAGTTCTGGGTTGCAAATCCTCTAAGTGAAGCACAGCCCTTGGTCGCCCGATTAGCAAGTAGCAGCGTGATTCTTTATAGGTGTGTTTTTAAGACGGCATTTCCGGATGGGAGCACTTATGGAAAATACCCTACTGATTGTCGGCACTGATACTGGTTGCGGCAAGACAACCGTCGCAGCCACTTTGGCCCGTGCTTTGAAGAAGGCAGGGGCCGACGTGGGGGTTATGAAACCTTTCGCGTCTGGTGTGGACGTGGCTCAGATGCAACCCATGGACGATGCGGCAATCCTGCAATTGGCAGCTGGTCTCGAGGAGCCCTACGATTGGGTTACTCCGGAGCGATTCCAAGCCCCATTGGCACCGGCGAATGCTGCTCCACTGGAGGGTCGAACGGTTGACTTAGAGAAGGTCCGGGCGGCGATTCGCAATTACGTGGGTAAACACGCTGTAACTCTAATAGAAGGTATCGGCGGAGTTGCTGTCCCGCTAACGCAGTCCGTTCTTTTCAGTGATTTCTTTCGAGAGTTTTCGTTTCCCGCCCTTGTGGTTGCTCGAAGCGCGTTGGGAACAATCAATCACACGGTGCTAACCGTGGAGCACCTTCGCTCTAGGGGGATTCCCGTAATGGGAGTGATTTTTAATCGGATCCAACAGGGGCCACTTGACTTGGCTGAAGAGGTCGGGCCTCCTCTGGCGGCTCGTCTTTGTGGGATAGAAAACTTCGGACTTTTTCCCTTCGTAAATCCGGGCTCGCACCTGACTGCTCAGGCTTGGGTGGACGCCTTACCAATCAAGTGCGACGCAATCCAAAAGCTTGTGGAACGTATCATGAGAAAATAGCGCAAATCCCAGAGCGACCGCTGACACGGGTGTTTTCGTCCAAGAATGAAATTCTCTCCGCCCTACCAGTTTAGGCGCCCGTCAGGTTCAAAAGCGAAGCCACTCGCTGCATGGCGGCGCGTGCGTAATGTCGCGTGTTTCCAGTCGCTGCGGCATGGCGTAGCATTCGCATGACATAACGTGGGCGAGAATACATCCGCAAAAGCGCACGCCGACGCCATTCCGTAAGTTCCTGGCTTGAGAGCGAATACGTACGGACTGCGGCCACCGCGTATCCCCCTTCCTTAGGGTCAGGCAACTCAAAAAGCCCATCGTTCTTGGCGATTTCGTAAAACTCCGTTCCCGGGAGTGGATACGCGATGTTGAAATCGAAAAAGTCGGGATCCAGCGCTTTGGCAAACTGGTAACACTCTTCCAGCGTCTCACGCGTTTCCCACGGAAGTCCAATAACAAAGAAGCCGTGGACCTTCAACCCGTGGCGACGGCAGGTTGCGACCGCATCGAACGCGCGTTGTGCCCGAGCGCCCTTTTTCATTTTATCGAGCATCATTTGGGAGCCGTGCTCGAACCCAAAGGCGACCACCCAACAGCCAGCGCGCTTCAGCCACTCCGCCCGTTCGTCGTCAATCGTGTCCACACGCGAGTTGCATCCCCAATGGATATTGAGGCCTTCTTCGACGATGGCTTTGCACAGGTCAATGACCCATCGCTTGTGCAAAGTAAACGTATCCCCGTGAAACAGAAAGTCACGAATGCCATACTGTTCCACACATTCTTTAAGCTCTGACATTACATGACTTACACTTCTTTCCCTCACGCGATACTCAAACATCGAGCCTGCTGGGCAGAAGATGCACTTTGCTGGGCAGCCGCGCTGGGCGTAGATGGCAGTGATTGGCCGATTGTTTTCGGGGCTTCGGTAAAGTGAGTGATCCATGAGATCCCGCGCGGGAAGTGGAAGCTGGTCCAAGTCCTCCAGAAGTGGCCGGGAAGGATTCCGAACGACTCCCGCTTCCTGTTCCCACCAGATCACTCCAGGAATCTTTTCGCGCGGAACGTCTTCGAGAATGTCGCAGAACGTGAGCTCAGGCTCTCCGTCGATGATGAAATCCAGCACCTGCGCATACTGGGGAAAGATTTCCTCCGCACTAACAGCCAAAGCCTCTCCCTTAGCAATGGTCACGACGTTTGGAAAACGTTCGCGTGCCAGCGCAAAGGCCTCTAAATCGTCCTGAATCGTATGGACAGTAGCATTGAGAAGGATAAGGTCCGGCTGAAAGGCTTCCAAGTCGCGCAGATAATCTGCCTTGGTGGCGTGAACTGTGGGATAGTCACGCAGGAGAACCTCTGCACCGCGCTGCCGTGCCATTGCTGCCAATACCCCGAGCTCTACAGGCGGAAAAACGACGCGCACCGTTTGGTCCTCAACCTTGGACTGGCATCGGTCATCCCGCCGGTAGAGACCGGAAGGCGGATTCATTAAAAATACACGTTTGCGCATGGTGGCCTTAGTTTATGTTTTACCGCAGAGGACTCATCTCGTTCAGTTTTCCCCGTGGTCGTCAAGTTCGTTTGCAAAGGCGTCAGCGGAGCACCTGCTCTCACCGCGAATCTCGTCGTGAGATCGGGGTTTATAACCGTGCGAACTACTTGACGCTTCCATCATTCCTGGGCTGCGGCCGAAAACCGATTTTGTGACACAATTGTGACATTTGTCACAATTTCGCTGATTCGCATTTGACTTGCTGGGCCACACTCTCCACTACCTTCTTCAAGTAATGCGCTGAGAGAGTCCTTCGCGCAAGAATTCTTTTGATGAGGAAGGGTAAACCGTGATTCGACGGAATTACATTTTCGCTCCGGGTCCAGTCAGTGTTCCGCCACAAGTTTTAGCTGCCACTGCAAAGCCAATCATCCACCACCGCTCGGCCGATTTTGATCCGCTATTTCAGAAAGTTAGCGAAGGACTGAAGTATGTTTTTCAAACCACGAACCCCGTGGTTATTTTTGCATCGAGCGGGACGGGCGCGATGGAGGCCGCCATTGTGAGCAGCGCCAGCCCCGGCGACCGTGTCCTCAGTCTTGAGGCCGGAAAGTTCGGCGAAAGATGGGGTGAGATTGCTCAAGCGTTTGGACTCAACGTTCAGCGGCGCGCGTGTGAGTGGGGCAAGGCCGTGGACCCCAACGTGGTAGCTGAGGAACTCAAGCAGCATCCGGAAACGAAGGCGGTGTACCTCGAGCTCTGCGAAACCTCCACAGCTACACTTGAGAACGTGAAGGCCGTGGCAGAGGTGACTCGGAATACGGAGACGCTTCTAATTGTGGACGCAGTGAGTGGTCTGGCTGCGGACGAACTTCGGATGGATGAGTGGGGCGTGGACCTCGTCGGCGCGGGCTCACAAAAAGCTATGATGTTGCCACCGGGACTGGGCTTTGTGGCTGTGAGCGCAAAAGCTCGCGAAGCAATCAAGAAATCCACGACGCCGAAATTCTACTTCTCGTTGGAGAAAGCGCTCAAGGAACTCGAGAAGAATACCACGCCCTTTACGCCAGCGGTTTCGCTCCTCTTCGGGTTGGAAGTGGCACTGGACATGATTCGCGAAGAGGGCATTGAGAACATCTGGAAGCGCCATGCGCGACTTGCTGAGGCTTCGCGACGCGCAGTGCGAGCTATGAACCTTGAGCTCTATTCGAAAAATCCGGCCAACACTTGCACGGCAGTTCTTGCCCCAGAAGGCATTGAGGGGGGTAAGATCGTCAAAGCGCTGAAGGCAAAAGGGATCACCATTGCGGGCGGGCAAGGGCCACTCAAGGGCAAGATCTTCCGCTTCGCGACCCTTGGCTGGTACAATGACTACGACGTGCTCACAATCATCGCGGCGATCGAAGAGGTGCTCGCTGAACTTGGGCACAAATTCCAGCCCGGAGCAGGTGTCAACGCCGCCATGGAGTATTTGCGCCAGAACCCATAAAAGGTGTGGGGACACCCGAAAAGTAGGGTCTGCCGCACAAGTCATCAGAGGATGGCTTGTGCGGCAGTTTCTTTATAATACGGGCAACTCCCCAATCGAGGCATCCCGCGCAGATGGCTCATCGCGTACGCTCGAACTTCCGAAAACACTGGTACCCAAATTCGCGCGCCGCACGCGCTTGGTCGGGATTGCCCCACCAATCCAGCATCTGCTCCTGCTCGGCGCGCCAGCGGCAGTCCCAGTGAAACTCGAATTCTGCCTCACCGTCGTTCACAGTCAGCTTACCAACAAAGTCGCTGCATCCCGAAAAACCTTGCACGTGGACATTTTGGATTTTGAGCGACGGAGCCTCTTCGAGAAGCTTCATAATGGCGCGAAGGATTTTGACCTTAGGCAGCGCGGGGGGGAACTGAATAAGAGGATGGGTGTGCCCCGCAGCAAGTGCACGCACCGCCTCCTGAAATTCAGGTGTCGCGGAGCTGCTGGCTAATAAAGCCTCAAGCGGCTGCTGGCGTACTTGTGATGACATCGTCAGTTGCCCTCTGGGTTGGAGAATCGTCTCATTCGTGTGACTATAATGGAGCGGACAAAGTTTATTTTTGCTTCAGTGTGAGGCGTTATGCTCCTGCTTGTCGTGAATAAGAACGAATTTGAGGAAGACAGTCGCTCATGTTCCAAAAGCTAACGGTTTTTGGGCTGGTGGGTTTGCTTACTATTTTGCCGCATTTTCCTGCTGCGGGTGAAACTCGCGGTGCATCCGGTTCAAAGAAATCGTCTGCAACTCAAAAAGCGAGCTCGTCCCAAGCAAAAAAAGTTCGGCGTGGCCAGTCTACGAAAACCAAGCCATCCTCAACTCCCAAGCAGCAGACACAGGCTCGTGCACCCGAGCTGACGACTGTTTCAGTGGAGTCTCTACCTGCGTTAGCGGCGCAAGTGATCCAGGGACTCGAGCGCGTCAGCACATGGGGAATCATGGTCGTGGACGTGACAAGTGGTCAGCCGCTTGTCGAGCATCGGGCGCACGATTCTTTTATCCCCGCATCGAATCGGAAACTGTTCACGGGGGCCCTTGCCCTCGATCAGTTAGGTGCGGATTTCACCTATCGCACCTACCTCTACCACACAGGTCAGATTGAGCCAGATGGGACCCTCCGAGGAAATCTTATCATCCGTCCGCAAGGGGACCCCACTTTCTCGAACCGGTTGGTGCGGGAAGCTCAAGTCCCCACGGACTGGATTTTTCGCGACTGGGTTGAGAAAGTACGAGCAGCTAACATCCGTTCAGTTGCAGGCGAGCTGATTGTGGATTGCTCCGAGTGGGATCTGAACGATCTACGCCCCAAAGGATGGTCACAGAGGATTCTTCAAGATACGTACGCCCCCCGCACGAGCCCCTTAACCCTCAATGAAAATCTCTTGCAAATGATCGCTAAGCCCGGTTCCCCCGGCTCGCCTGCGATCATCGAGTTTGCTCCGCCGGCAGAAGGGTACCCCATCCTTAACCGGACGGTCACCGGCGGCAAACGTTCCATCAGTGTCCGCTTGACGCCGGACGAACGGGTTGAAGTTACGGGAAGCATTCCTACCGACAGTAAACCCATACCCCTTCCCGAGATTCCGTGCGACAATCCGACGCTCTACGCTGCTGCAGTTTTCCGAAGCCACCTGCACCGCGCTGGGATCCCTGTGAATGGTAACCTTCGGGTGGAGACACGTAAAGGAGCATTGGAGCGCCCTACAACGTCCAATGTTCTCGCGGTTTATATTTCTCCGCCCATGGCAGAAATTGTGCGCACCATGATGAAACACAGTAACAACCACTTTGCTGAGCAGATTTATGTTTCGATTAGTGCGGTCAAGAGAGGGCGTGGCGGTTATTCTCAAACAAGAGTGCTCGAGCAAGATTTTCTGCGGCGCTGCGGCTTGCCGGTGTCGGAGCTGCGCGCGGAAGATGGCAGCGGCCTCTCGCGACTAAATAACGTTTCGCCAGCAAGCGTGTGCTCACTTCTGGTCGCTATGCACCGTCATCCAGCCGCAAAGGAGTTCTTTGATTCGCTGGCGGTCGGCGGGCTCGATGGAACCTTGCGTGGTCGGATGCGAAATGAAACGACGTTGGCGCGCGTTCACGCCAAAACGGGATACATTGCTAACGTGGTATGTCTCTCAGGCTATGCTGACACAAAGTCGGGCCGTCGTTTTGCGTTCTCGTTTCTCGTGAACAACGTGAAAACCTCTCCCGACAGCATCAAAAACGCCCAAGACCGTTTGTGCGAGCTTCTGTGCCGAGTCGAATAGTTATGCGCCTGCTTCACGATCTGGCTACCCTACTTGAAATGATCAAATTTCAGCATTCCGTGTTTGCCTTGCCGTTTGCGCTCTCAGGGATGCTGTTGGCGGGACATGGCTGGCCAGGCCTTGCAACGATCTTTTGGATTGTTACCGCGTGCGTCTTTGCGCGAACGGCGGCCATGAGTTTCAATCGGTGGGCGGATGCAGCCATCGACGCGAAGAATCCGCGTACGGCAACTCGGGCAATTCCAGCGGGCAAACTTTCACGAAACTTCGCTCTTGTAGTGACGCTTCTGTCCAGCGCTCTGTTTGTAATCAGCGCGGCAATGCTCAATCGCCTCGCCCTCTGGTTGTCGCCCGTCGCACTCTTTGTTCTTCTCGGTTATTCCTATACGAAACACTTCACCTCGGCATCGCATTTTGTGCTTGGTCTTGCTCTGGGGATCGCGCCCGCAGGTGCATGGATCGCTGTTCGCGGCTCGCTGGACCTCCCACCTGTTCTCTTGTCTGCAGCAGTACTCACTTGGACGGCTGGCTTTGACCTCATCTATGCATGCCAAGATTACGAATTTGATCGTGCCCACGGTTTGTACTCCATCCCTGCACGATTTGGTTTGCGATGGGCCTTACGACTCTCCGCGTTGCTCTACCTATCCACAGTCTTGCTTCTTATCGCGGTAGGTGTTGCGATGCATCTCGGCAGTTGGTATTACGTTGGTGTCGGCCTCGTCGCAGCGCTTCTCACAATCGAGCATTTGATTGTGGATCCGCGAGACCCTGCCAAAATTCATGCAGCTTTTTTCACAGTGAACAGTTGGGTGGGACTTGTCCTTTTTGTGTTTTGCTGCCTCGATGTTTTTCTCAAGTGAAGTAAGGAAGGCGCATGTTTCTGGAAGATGTGCAAATCCTGAATTTCCGAAACATTCGGGAGATGCGCTTGCAATTTGCTCCGGGTCTGAACGTGATTTACGGCCCAAACGCTCAGGGCAAGACGAACCTTATTGAAGCCATCTACATGCTGGTCACGGGACGTAGTTTTCGGGCTCGCTCGGAGCGAGAGCTGGTTCCGTGGCTGGTCGAAGATTACGAGGCAACCGTGATTCGCGCGACGGTGAGGCACCAAGGTCTTTGCGACCGCTTCCTGATGAGTTTTAACCTCACGCAAAAATATGTCTCGGTGAATGGCGAACCCCTCCGTAGGCTCGGAGAACTCCTTGGCAGGATCAATGCCGTGCTTTTCACACCTGCGGAACTCAATCTCATCCGTGGCACTCCACAAGGCCGGCGGCGATTTATGGATTTGTGCTTATCGCAGGTTTCTCATCGCTACCTGCACGAACTGCAGCGTTTTGATCGTGTGCTGCGGCAAAGGAATGTTCTCCTCAGGCTGCATCGTGAGCGAGGCGACCTCGCGAACGAGCTTGCCCCGTACAATGTGCAGTTGGCCGAAAGCGGGGCTTTTATCATGTTAACTCGTGCCAAGGCGCTCGCCACCCTTTCCGAATTAGCGAATCGTTTTTTTGCGCGGGTAAGCGCTCGCGACGAGTTCCTGCAGCTCAAATATCTTCCAAGTTTCGAAATTGGAGAGGAGCCAGTGGCCTTCGCTGCCCTTGAGGCGGGATTGTTAGAAGCTCTTGCGAAAAGCTTTCGAGAGGATTTGCTGGGAGGGGCTACTTCGGTTGGGCCGCATCGTGACGATTTCGTGTTTCTTTTGAATGAACGAGATGCAAAATTGTTCGGATCGCAGGGGCAGCAGAGAGCGTGCGTCTTAGCGATGAAGTTCGCTGAGGTCGAATACATTCACAACCAAGTGGGGGAACGACCAATCCTGTTTTTGGACGATTTGATGAGTGAGTTAGATGAGGAACGTCGGCGCGCGTTGCTCGCGAATCTTCCGTCAGGCACTCAGTGCTTTCTAACTACGACAGATCTGAAACTTGTGAATGATGCGCTAAAACCCGAGAGAGTCTTTCGAGTACAAGAAGGACGAGCCTATCCTCAATAAGAATAAGCCAGAGCCCGCTCCCACGTCGCTGTGACGGGTTGGGGCATGATTGTTCGGAACACAGTTATCACTCATTCAAGATGAATGCTCACATTTTCTTCCTTTTCGTGATACAAGAGTGCGTGGTTGCGTTGTATAATCTAAGTGAAAGAGAGCCGAAACCAAAATGATGAGATATGAGGGGGTGATGCCCAAAAGGCGTTCCACGCAAAAGATGAAAGCAATTTGGCATAGAGCATCGAGGGAAGAGTATAAAAAAAAGAGTACTTTGGTCCACTACCAGCTGGGTGGGTAGGGTACGAAGCTTAGCAACCGTTGGAGCTGATAACTAGCTTCAAGAAGAAGTACGGATAGCCCCCAACGCGGGGCAGGAGGTCCAAGAGAGTGTACGACAAACCACCATTCACCCCGGGAATGCGGGAAGTCCTGCGGTTGAGTAAAACTGAGGCGGGCCGGCTCGGTCACGATTACATCGGGCCTGAGCACTATTTGCTGGGTATCATCCGAAAGGGTGACGGTCTGGCCGTTCAGACGCTGCGCAACCTCGACGTGGACTTGGACGAACTCAAGCGCGAAATCGAGCAGATGGTGGAAGTCGGAAAGGGCCCGGGCATGAATTCATTTATGCCGACAAACGAGGCCAAGCGAGTTCTGGAAACCACGAAAGAGATTGGTCGGCAGCTTCGACACAACTGGGTTGGAACAGAGCACCTCCTCCTAGGTCTGATGAAGGAGGAAGGGACAATCGCTTGGAAAGCGTTGAAACGCTTCGGGGTGAGCTACGAGAAAGTTGAGCGTGAAGTTTTGAACGTACTTGAGGGAACCAATCAGGGGGGATCTACATTGGGGAAATCAAAAGAAACTCCAGAACGATCTAAGACACCAGCTCTCGATACCTTTGGGCGAGACCTGACCCAGCTGGCTCGGGAGGGAAAGCTGGATCCAGTCATTGGCCGTGAAAACGAAATTGAGCGCATTCTTCAGGTTCTGTGCCGTCGAACCAAGAACAACCCCATCCTCTTGGGCGAGCCCGGCGTGGGGAAGACAGCCATTGTTGAGGGTTTGGCTCAAAAAATCGTGAACGAAGATGTGCCTGAAATCCTGCTCAACAAGCGCTTGCTCTCCCTCGACCTGGCTGCTGTGGTCGCGGGCACAAAGTATCGCGGACAATTTGAAGAGCGGCTGAAGGCCATCATGCAAGAAATTCGCCGCTCGCAGGACGTGCTGATCTTCATTGATGAGCTCCACACGCTGGTGGGTGCCGGCGCGGCCGAAGGCGCCATTGACGCCTCGAACATGCTCAAGCCTGCGCTTTCGCGGGGTGAAATTCAGTGCATCGGCGCAACAACACTTGAGGAATATCGGAAGTACATCGAAAAAGACGGTGCGTTGGAGCGGCGTTTCCAGCCGATCATTATTGCACCACCTACCTGCCAACAGACCATAGAGATTATCCGTGGCCTTCGCTCCCGTTACGAGGAGCATCACGGCGTGGTGATTAGCGATGAGGCCATTGAAGCAGCTGTGTACTTGAGCGACCGCTATATCACCGACCGGCAGCTACCGGATAAGGCAATCGACGTGATTGACGAGGCTGGGTCCCGGGCGCGACTTCAGGCCAACACGAAGCCTCAAGAAATCCGTGACCTCGAGAAAAAGCTCATGGAAATCGAAGAAGCCCTGCGCACTTACAGTCACCAGCAAGAATTCGAGAAATGCCAGGAGCTTAAACTCGAGCGGGATGCCCTCATCCAAAAGAAGGCGCAGCTCATGGAAGAGTGGCAGATGCGAAAAACCGAGCGGCAGTTCGCGCAAACCATTACTGCCGAAGATGTGGCGTACATCGTAAGCAAGTGGACTGGCATCCCAGTCTCGAAATTGGAAGAAGCCGAAATGCAACGCCTCCTGAAAATGGAGGAAGTGCTGTCCAAGCGCGTGGTTTCGCAGCAAGAAGCGATTAGCGCGATTGCCAAGGCCATTCGTCGGGCGCGTGCTGGATTGAAAGATCCCAATCGCCCAACTGCCTCCTTCATCTTCCTTGGACCCACAGGCGTTGGGAAAACCGAGCTGGCAAAAGCGCTCGCAGAGTTCTTATTTGGCGACGAGAATGCGCTCATCCGGGTGGACATGAGCGAGTACATGGAGAAATATTCCGTGTCTCGCCTGCTTGGCGCACCTCCTGGCTACGTTGGCTACGAGGAAGGTGGCCAGCTCACGGAGCAAGTGCGACGTCGGCCCTATTCCGTCGTGCTTCTCGACGAAATCGAGAAGGCACATCCCGACGTCTTCAGCCTGCTTCTGCAAGTCCTCGATGACGGACGGCTCACAGATTCGTGGGGCCATGTGGTGGATTTCCGCAACACGGTCATCATCATGACATCTAATGTTGGCACCCGGAATCTCCGCAAGGGCGGTAAACTCGGCTTTACTTCGGGGAACGAAATCGAGGATTTCGAGGCTGTGAAGGCGAAAGTCCTCGGTGCAATGAAGCAGCTCTTCAACCCAGAATTCATCAACCGAGTCGACGAGATCATTGTCTTTAAGGCACTCGACCGCTCAGACATTGAGAAAATCGTGGATATCATGCTTGAGCGGGTAAACAAACGGCTGGTGGACAAACGAATCAAAGTCGAACTCACCCCTGCAGCGAAAGCCTTCCTGGTGACGAAAGGCTACGACAGCGAATACGGTGCCCGGCCAATGCGCCGAGCCATGCAGCGATATGTGGAAGACCCCTTGTCGCAACTAATTGTGGAGGGCCGCTTGCTTGAGGGCAACGTGGTAGCCGACTACACGGGTGAAGGCGACGAACTGGCGTTTACGCAGGCGAACAAGTTGGAAGAAGTCACTGCAGCCTCGTGAAGGGGTTGCACGCAGGCGGTTGCGGCCATAGATGGCCAGCCTGAGGACAAAGCCTTCTAAACGAGGCGATGTCCTCATTCTTTTTGAGTGACTTGGTCACCGGCGATAAAGTCGAGTGCTACCGGAACGTTTAGTTCGCTTTTGTTGTATTTGCGATTGGTGCGCGCCTGTAGCTCAGTCGGATAGAGCAACGGACTTCTAATCCGTAGGTCGCAGGTTCGAATCCTGCCAGGCGCGCCATGAGCTCAGGCCGTTTTCCATTGCCGCCATGGCAAAGTGAGCGTTATAAAGCAATGGGATGGCCGAAAGCTTTTGGAAAATTGCTTCCCGACACCGGCGTCGGGCGTTCGTTGTCTTTGCCATCTTTACCATCCTCTACTTCCTGTTCTTGTGGGTTCTCTTAATTGGCGTCTACTTGCTTCTGCGCTTGTACGGCTTTTCATTCGGGGAGCTGCCGGTTTTACAAGGAAGCGCACTGACTGCATTTGGAATCGGATCACTACTCGTTGCTGCCCAGTACCGGTTTGCCCGACGCCATGCGCTGCCGCATATTCTGGAGATGATCCGCGCGCACCCGCCTGACCCAACAGATTCGTACCACGTCCGATTTAGAAATGTGGTGGAAGAGATGCGTTTGGCGGCAGGCGTACCCGTCCAGATCCAGCCGGTAATTTCAAGCTTGGTCTCAGTGAATGCTTTTGCTGCCACGGATCAACTTCACGGCGCAGTTGTCGGCGTGACAGAGGGGCTTTTGGGAAAGTTGGATCGGGAACAACTGCAATGCGTGGTCGCGCACGAAATAGCTCACCTCCGATCAGGCGACGCCACTCTGACCACACTCATCTGCTCAATGATCGTGCCCTTTGTCACCCTCTACGAAAAAGCACGAGCTTCGCGCGAAAACCTGCAGAACACGCGGTCGCGGGCAGGTGGCTCCATTGGGCTGGGCGAAGCCTACTTGTTTTTGGTGGTTTTCATCCTGCGCCTGCTTGCTACATTGGTGGAGCGGCGGCGGGAGCTACGCGCAGATGCCGAAGCTGTGGAATTGACGCGCAACCCAGTGGCGCTCGCAGAAGCGATTTGGATTGTTACACGCGAGAACCATTTCGTCTGCGATGACATGATTGGCAACGCTTATGCCCCCATCTTTATCGCTGATCCAACTGCTGGTCCGGACGGCGGCCGGGATGGGTTTCTTGCCGAGCTTTTTACCACACACCCGCCGCTCGGTCGCCGATTGGCGCCACTGCTGGAAATGGCTGGGATAAACATGCCTGAATTGCTTGACCGCCTGGAACACAAAACATCCCTGCGCCAGAAGGTCTACGGTGCCGTAAAGGAGGATTTGCCTACAGATTTGATCCAGGAACCCTTGGGAGGAGAGCTAAACGCACAAGTTGGAAGTTGTCCAGAGTGTGGAATCTCGCTCGAACCCGACAGATGGGCAGGTGTCCTCATTGCTTCATGTCCCCATTGTCATGGCCGGCTCGTGGAAGACGCGAAGATGGTTCGCGTGTTGACTCGAGCGACTTGGAGGGCAAACACGATTTCTCCCGAAGAGGCTGAGGAGTTCTTTCGGAAGAATTATTTACGGAGCAAGTCGCCTGAGTTCTCTGATCCGAGGCCAAAACATCTATGCCCCCTTTGCAAACAGACCATGACACGGAATTACTTTAGTTACCAATTCAACATAATCGTGGATCGGTGTTTTGTGTGCGACGTAACGTGGTTCGATGCAAACGAACTCGAGATGCTCTATCAGCTTCAACACGTGATTCACGAGTGAGTGAGGCGTTGGCACGTAAAAGCTATCGCGTGTGCTTTGAAATACTCGAGACGCAGTGGTAGCTGAACTTGATCGCTTGAGTGATATGGTATGCCAGTTGGGCTTCCGACGTGAGCCAACTCAGAGTGCAGCAGAATTGCCACTCGCCTTTGTCCCAAAGGAAAAGTTGACTCTGCATTATGCCATAAGCTCCTTCACCGATTCAACGTTGCCCGGTCGGCACCAACCGTACTCTCTGCGAGATAGGCTCAGGCTAGGGGCGATGCAATCATAACGCGCCGTTGCGACATTTGAAAATAGGACCAACGAATAACCCATTTATGGTAAGGTTTTTATGAGTGAAATGACGCCAACACGACATGACATCATGGATCGGCTTGCTCCGTACCTCCTTGGCGTTGAAAAGCCGGGGCGCTACGTGGGCGGTGAATTGAACACCGTGGTAAAGCCGGACGACGAGGTTGCAGTCCGCGTGGCACTCGCATTCCCCGACGTGTACGAAGTGGGGATGAGCTACCATGGCTTTCAAATCCTCTACGAACTGGTGAATGCGGTCGCCGAATTTCAAGCCGAGCGCGTTTACACCCCCGCTCCTGATTTCGAAGCGGTTCTGCGAGAGCACGCGATCCCGCTTTACACTCTGGAAACAAAGCGTCCACTTCGCGAGACCGACGTTTTGGCGTTTTCTCTCCCCCACGAGCTCAACTACACAAATATTCTCACCATGTTGGAGCTCGGTGAAGTACCGGTGTTTTCGCATGATCGCACCGCTTCGGATCCTATTGTGATCGCAGGCGGACACGGCGCGTTCAATCCGGAAGTGCTTGCCGACTTTGTGGATGCATTCGTGATTGGCGACGGCGAATGGGCTTTGCTGCAAATCCTTGAGACGGTCAAGGCTTGGCGAAAGGGCCAGTCGCCCACAGGTGAGAGGCAGTTAGTGCGTTATCGTGGGGATGGGACGCGTGCGCGGCGGCGCGCGGTTCCCACATTCGATTCGGACGAGGCATTGAATCGGCGTTCTTGGCTCCGTGAAGGGGCGGTGAGTCGCGAGGATCTTTTACTCAGCCTCGCGCAAATCCCGGGGGTGTACGTGCCCCGGTTTTACGAATGCCGATACCGTCCCGATGGCACGTTGGAGAAAATTGTGCCCACACACCCCGAAGTTCCCGCTGTGGTCACGAAAACAAATTTCGACCTTCGAACCCATTGGGGCAGCGTGCGGCCCGTTGTGCCACTCATGCGGGTTGTTCACGATCGCTTCGCCATCGAAATTAAGCGTGGCTGCATGACGGGCTGCCGATTTTGTCAGGCCGGCATGATCACTCGCCCTCTTCGGGAGCGAAGCCCTCAGCAGATTCTCGAAATCGCCCGAGAGGGCATTCGCAATACCGGTTACGAGGAGATTTCGCTGCTCTCGCTCTCAAGCGCAGATTATTCGCAAATCATTCCGCTCACGCGCTTGCTGCGCGCTGAGTTTGCCCAGCGAGGGATTTCCCTTTCGCTACCGTCCCTACGCATCAACGCTTTCGATGTCGAGCTGGCGGATGAAATTGGGTCGGTCCGTAAGAGCGGATTTACCTTTGCCCCAGAGGCTGGAACCGAGCGGTTGCGCCGCGTGATCAACAAGGTAGTGGATGAAGAGCGTTTCGAACGCACCATCGAGGAGGTCCTCAAGCGCGGCTGGCGGACGCTCAAGTTCTACTTTATGTGCGGCCTGCCGACCGAAACTCAGGAAGATTTGGACGGAATCATTCGAATTACGGAAAAAGCGATTGAGCTGGGAAAGCGCTATGCCGGGCGCAACTTTCAGCTCAATGTTTCGATCTCGCCGTTTGTGCCAAAACCTCAAACCCCATTCCAGTGGCACGCTCAGCCCACCATTGAGGAGCTGGAGCGAATCTATGCGTACGTGGAATCGAGGCTCAACAAGCGTTACGCTTCGCTGAAGAAACATAACGTTTATCAGAGTGTTATCGAAGGCGTTCTGAGTCGAGCGGATCGCCGCGTGTGCTCAGCTCTCTACCGAGCGTGGCAGTTGGGGTGCCGTTTTGATAATTGGGACGAAAGTTTCCGTTACGACCTGTGGATGCAAGCCTTTGCCGAAACCGGGATCGACCCGCACTGGTACGCCTGTCGCGAGCGAAGTCGCGATGAGGTCTTGCCGTGGGATCACATCAGTGCCTCACTCGGAAAGGATTTCCTGTGGAAAGAGAAGGAGCGCAGTGAACGCGCCGCAGTGACGACAGATTGCTCAACAACGAAATGCGCAGGGTGCGAAGCTTGCGATTTCAAAGAGGTCAAAAACATCCTCTCCGCCAAAGAGGATGGCCTCGTTGAAGAGTTACGTCGCGAACAAAAACGGAAACCAGAAGTTCCATCACCGGTCTCACGCATTCGGTTTACTTATGCACGTCGGGGGGCTCTGCGCTATATCTCACATTTGGATTTTGCGCGCGCCGTGACACTTGTTCTCAGGCGAACCGAACTCCCTCTCGCCTACTCCCACGGTTTCAACCCGCAAGCCAGAGTTCAGTTTGCTCCCCCACTTCCTTTGGGCTTCCTTGGCGAGCAAGAACTGGTAGATGTTTGGTTCACCGAGCCTCTCTTGGCAGAGGTGGCTCTGGAAGCCGTGCGACGTATCCCTCTCGATGGCCTCGAATGGTTGGAAGCGAGCACAGTTCCTCTCAGTGCGCCTGCCTTGGGTGCTGACGTCGTTGCTGCCGATTATCGCGTGGCTGTTGGGACAGATCTCATTCCGCCTAAGCTTGCTGAACGTCGTATTCGCGACTTTCTCGCTGCAGAAAGCTGGCCAATCGAAATTCGGAAAAAAGACGGCACTCGGCGGCGGGATTTGAAGCGTTCTGTCCAGGCGATCGAGTGGTCGGCAACCGGCTCAGAGGTAGTTTTCTCAGTAAGAATGTCGTTTGCGGACAATGAGCACGTGAACCCAGTCGTTGCGTTGGGTCATGTGCTTGGCTTAGATCTCAGCGCTCGCACGCACGCTGCCCGAATTACGCTACACCTGCGCAGCAAGCCGGCCCCCTTACTTACGGCTTAAAAGAGTCCTCCACCGTTAGCGGGCGCGGAGTGCTCGCCCAATGCGACTGAGCGCCAATTCAAGAACGTACTGCCTATCTGTTTGCCGAGGGACGTACTCTGCCATTTGCTGGGTCGCAAGAAAAGCTTCTGCAAGCCCTTCGAGCGAAGTTCCCGAAGCAAAGCGTCCAAAGGTATCCGCTTCAATGTGCAGGGAAAGACGCTGAAAGGCTGTTGGGCAAACAACTTTTGCCAACATTGCATCCCGAAACCATGCAAGCATGGCGTTCAATGTATGGGTCAGAGCATCTGCAGAGCCTCCTCCGCGCTGCTCTCCTATCCCAGCAAGATTTCGTGCCACTCGGAAAAGAGCGGGAAATCCGTTCTCGAGAAAAAGGTTCATTTCCTTGGCAACCGCGTCTTGTTCCTTTGCGGGGTCAGTGCTCAACATTTCAAGTAATCTTCCCGGACTCCCAGCTGAAAGCCGGAGTAAGAGCGCTCGATTTCGCTCCGCAAGATCTGGAGCAACGGCTGAAACAAATTGGGTCATTTCCGCTCCGTTTAATGGACACAGTTTTACCGGAGCGCAGCGCGAACGGATCGTCGGGAGTATCTCCCCGGGCCGATCTGTTATCAAGATAATTTGTAAATAGGAAGGAGGCTCTTCAATCAGCTTCAATAGGAAGTTCGCAAGTGCAAGATTCATCCGCTCAGCTTGACGGATGATGAGTACCTTGCGGACCCCTTCCAATGGAGCAGTATCAATGAATCGGTAGTAGGCTGGGTCTCCGTCGGACTCATCGCGTCCAGCCTTCCAGCCGGCAAGTGTAATCTGGCCAGCGGCACCGCGGGGCTCGACAATCAAGATGTCTGCAAACGCATCGGAAGCAATTTTTCGACATACGGAGCACGAGCAGTTCGTGGGTGCCTGCGACGCACAATTGATGTACTTGGCAAGTGCGTAGGCAAGACTCAGCTTTCCCACGCCTTGCGGCCCGTGAATGAGAAGAGCATGGGGTAAGGCACTCATCTCAACCGCATTGCGAAGATAGATTTTCGCCGAATCATGGCCAATGAGCGTCTCAAAAACGTGCTGCTGAGCCGAGCGTACCTGACCGAAGCGAGACGTCATTTCTCCCCTCCCCTTGAGCAATCAGTGTAAACCCACACGTTTCTCACGGCACGTGCACTTCCATCTCGGCAAGCATTTGGCGAATTAATCGCTTGGCGCTCAAGGCATCACTTTCGAAAACATAGAGATCCGTCCCCCAGATATCCAAAACGCTACTCCGGCTCAGAAGGGTTGGCATACCCTGTGCCCGCAACATTCCCGCGATAAGTTGGCTTTTCACTGGATCCACAATGCGCGCCACCCGCACAATACCCTCGTCCTTGCGGCGAGGCAAGGCGTCTGGTAACTCCTCTTCCTCCACAAGCTCGACTCCACAATCTTCACACGTGTCAGAGCTGCGCAGGTAGCGCGCTCCGCATATTGGGCAGCCAAGAACATCCTCCGCCTCAAACGAGGCTATGTAGTCGCTGCTGCAATCCGCCGCCGGCAACTCGTCCTCGAGCGGAGTGGGTTCTGGCTCAACGGACGCGCCAGTTTCTTCTTTGGGCTGAGAGGGTTGTCCTCGACGGCACAATCGCCAAACCACGCGCGCAACCAACGCCAGTGCAAGCAACTGCCACAGGGCGGACAACGAGGCCTCGGCAACCGTCACCCCGGTAGCTGGGAGCGACTGCTGGCCGTCGGCCCATGGATGGGCGATTTTCTGAACAGCGATGTGCATCTGCGTGACCCTAACTCCGTTGATAGGTTATCGCCAACACAGGGAATGCATTTCATTCGAAAAAAGGTTCATGATCTAATCCCTGACCGACCGGACACGCACAAATTTGCTCTAATCTTTGCCCAGGGCAACTCATCTCAACGTAAGTAATTTTGAGAAAAGTCCGCGCCGTGGGTAAAACAGAAATTGCGTGGGCCCACCCAATTTTGCGGTGTAGGAATTTTGACCCTCTTCGATAGGGGGCAGTCGTGGATTCAGACACTCAGTCAAGCTCCGAAATCGGCAGTATTCGACCAATGGCAGTAGAAAAACGGAAGAAAACTGTAGACGTCTACAATTTTTGTAGCTATTTATGGTATTGAATATCGGAACAATGAGACTGACCAAGAAAGCAGAGTATGCGATTCGAGCAATGATTGCGCTGGGTCGGGCTGGAGATCAGCCCGTGACGATCCAGCGAATCGCCACGTCGCAAGGCCTTCCGAAAAAGTTTCTGGAACAAATACTCCTGGCCCTCAAAGCGCAAGGTCTGGTGGAAAGCCATGCAGGGCCTCACGGGGGATACCGTCTTGCACGCCCCACCGAGTCAATTTCGCTGGCAGATATTCTCAATGCAGTGGGCGATCGTTTGGCATCTCGGGCTGGAAAGCGCTCCCGGAGCTCGACCGGTTCCAGCACGCTTGAAACGCTACTTGAGGATATTCGTCGGTGCGTCAGTGCAAAAACTCGCCAGATTTCCCTCGCACAGCTCTGCGAGAATTCGACGACCGAAAAGCAAGTCGAAGAGTTGATGTGGTACATTTAAAAAACGGAGAAAGGACACAACATGGGACGCATTTATCAGAACATTCTCGAGACAATAGGGAATACCCCGTTGGTGCGTCTAAACAAAGTCACGGACGGTGCTCCCGCCACTGTTCTTGCAAAACTGGAGTTCTTTAACCCTTTAGCGAGCGTCAAGGACCGCATCGGCGCGGCCATGGTGGAATGGCTCGAAAAGAACAAAGGCATCCGTCCGGAAACCCATGTGTTGATTGAACCAACAAGTGGCAACACTGGCATTGCGCTGGCGTTCGTGGCGGCAGCAAAGGGCTATCGTCTCATCCTCACGATGCCCGAGACGATGTCCATCGAGCGACGCAAATTGCTTAAGATCCTTGGGGCGCGTCTTGTACTTACCGAAGGAACAAAAGGAATGAAAGGGGCGATCGCAAAAGCTGAAGAGCTGGCCCAGAAAATTCCCAATGCAATTATCCCCCAGCAATTTGCAAATCCGGCAAATCCGGAGATTCATCGGCGTACAACTGCCGAAGAGATTTGGAATGACACTGATGGTCAGGTTGACATGATTGTCGCGGGTGTGGGCACGGGCGGCACCATCACCGGCGTGGCCGAGGTCATCAAAGCACGAAAGCCCTCCTTCAAAGCCATCGCAGTAGAACCTGCAAATTCACCCGTGCTCAGTGGTGGCGCACCGGGTCCGCACAAGCTGCAAGGCATTGGCGCTGGGTTTGTTCCTGAGGTCCTGAACACGAAGATTTTGGATGAGATTATCACCGTACGCGAGGAAGACGCGGCAGTTTACTCGAAGCGCATGGCGAAAGAGGAAGGCATTCCGGTCGGCATCTCCAGCGGGGCTGCTGTCTGGGCAGCTTGTCAAGTCGCTAAGCGTAAGGAAGCCGAAGGCAAAATGATTGTCGTCATCATCCCCTCGCCTGCGGAACGCTACCTTAGCTCGTGGCTTTTCGCCGACGTAGACGTCGAAAGTGACGACGTGGAAGCTGAGTTTGGCGTAAAATAATAAGGGAGCTTGGTAGCCCGCGAGAGAGGGCTACGCGTTCCCTTGCTAATTGGCTACTATAAAGTGCGGGGGCTAAAATGAGAAGGGCTCATAAAATTACGCTCGGGTGGCTTCTGCTGAGCGGATTTGTCGTCGTGACCGTGCTGGGCCTCAGTGGGTGTGGCCAACAACGCGAGCTCACATTTAGCAGTGTCCCAGTGACACTGACAGGCTTCAAATCGGATTTACCGACGACAACCTCCGCTGTCAGAGTTGGAAAGCGCATTGAGGAGACGGCGCTGATTCCTTCGGGCAAACTGAGCGAACTTGAAGCGGTTGTCGCCCGCATGCGCAAAGAGGGGTGGCGACAAATGAGCTCAGATATTCGAGTGAATGAGGTTTACTACATGTTCGAGAAAGACGGGGTTCGGGTGGAGCTCACTCACCGCCCGAACTCCGGTATCACAATCGTGGCATCGCGGAGCGCAACGGAGGGTTCAGCGCCATAGAAACGGCCAACAAGGAAAAGCCGCAGCAAGCAGCCACCGAAGGGGTCCGGAGGAGGAATCCACGGCTGAGGCGAGAGCTTAGGAGAAAATCAGCGATCTCATGGCAGTTGAATTACGAAACGTCAGCAAAACTTATGTGCAGCGCGGCAACGGTTCGACTCGCCGTATTCTTGCTTTGGCGCCGCTTACGCTGACGGTTGAAAAGGGTGAGTTCTTTGCAATCATCGGCCCGTCGGGTTGTGGCAAGTCCTCGCTACTGAACCTTATCGCAGGTTTCGAGCGCCCCGACACCGGCGAAGTGCTGGTGGAGGGAAAACGTGTGGAAAGGCCGGGGCCGGATCGCGCGGTCGTCTTTCAAGAGGCTGGACTTATGCCTTGGATGACCGTGCTGGGTAATGTCGAGTACGGCCTCAAGCTACGGGGTATTCCAAAGACTGAGCGCCGCGAGCGCGCCATGCATTTTCTGAAAATGGTGCATCTGTCGAAATATGCTCACGCCTTGCCCCATGAGTTATCGGGGGGGATGCGTCAGCGAGTAAGCATCGCCCGCGCACTGGCGCTTGAGCCGAACGTCCTACTCATGGACGAGCCATTTAGCGCATTGGATGCACAAACGCGAGATGTGCTCCACGACGAGCTGCAACGCATTTGGTTCGAAACTCATGTCACCATCATTTTCGTAACGCACAACATTAATGAAGCCGTGTACCTTGCGGATCGCGTGTTGATCATGACGGCGCCACCCGGTTCCATCAAACGGTTGGTGCGGGTCCCCTTTGCGCGCCCACGCGTGAGCTCTTCCGCCGACCTACGGGTCTTCGCCGGGCAGCTTCACACCTCCATTCGGGAGGAAGTGGAGAAAGTTGCGGCCCGCGAGTTCGATGAGGACTGGACGCCCGAGCTACAAGTGCAACCGACTCCAGATCCGGCAAGTGGGATTTAATTCTGTTTGGCCTGGCTCCAAGATGAGAACACTAACGCCAAATACGACTAAATTGATAGAATTAGTAGGAAAATTCTGCGGGCGTGTAAGGTGCTGGAGGGCCGCGCTCACCCATAACATCGCCTTTTTTGCGGGCTCGCTTCGGAAACAACTCGTTCGGTGTGCTCCTCCCCTACTCACGGTGCATTCGAGCGTGCTGCTGCCATCGTTTCTAATTTTAATCCTGGCTGGCTGCCGCGAGAATAGCAAATCGCCATCCGGGGCTGGAGTTGTGCGAGTTGGTTTTCTGCAGAACATCACGCACGCGCAGGCACTGATTGCATATCAGCGAGGTGATTTTACTGCGGCACTGCGGTCTACGGGTTTCGATTGCACAATGCAAGCCTTCCAAGCGGGGCCAGCCATTATCGAGGCGATTTATGCGGGACATCTTGATGTTGCCTATGTTGGGCCCATCCCGGCTCTGAACGGCTACCTTAGGAGCCGAGGGCAAGAGATTCGGTTGCTCTCGGGAGCAGCCGAAAACGGAACGGTTGTCATTGGAAATCCACGGCGCAACATCCGAAAGCTCGAGGACCTGTGCGGTCGTCGCGTGGCGACGCCGCAAATGGGCAACACACAAGATCTTGCTGCACGCTACTTTCTTGGAGCAGCTGGTACTGCATGTCGAAGCCAGAAGTCAGCCGACATCGTCCCCATCGCGCCCTCCGACATCGAAATCCTTATGGCAAAAGATCAATTGGATGGAGCGTGGGTTCCTGAACCATGGGGCTCGCAATTGGTAACGAAAGGAACTGGCGTGCTCCTCACCGAAGAGAAAAGCCTTTGGCCAGACGGGCGCACTCCTCTGACAGTGGTGATTGCTCGGAAGAAGTTCGCGGAGGAGCATAGGGACATTGTAAGTGCACTTCTCGACTGCCATACTTCTCTGACGCTCGAACTCCGAGCAAATAAGGAATCGCTGGTGCCAGTCTTGTCAGAGGCCATGCACAGGCTTACGCACAAACCCTTTCCGGAATCGCTTGTTGCAAGCTCGCTTGAGCGCATCGAGTTCACAACCTCAGCCCACCGTGAGGGGTTGGAACGTCTGGTACTGATCGCTCGTCAGTTGAGGTACATGCCAAAAAACGCCGTAAGATTGGACGATTTCTTTTTGGCCCAAACAGGGCAGACAGTTACAACGGACAAACAAAGCCCATAGGATGTCTTATATAGTTATCTTTAGCGTACAATAGGACTACAGAACATGATTGGTAGAAGATTGATTCTTAAAATTGGCTTCTTCGTACTTCTTGTTCTTTGCTGGGAAGGGATCGTTCGTTTGCAAATTCTTCCTGATTACTTGGTGCCCGGTCCAGTGCAAGTTGGACACAGCTTGTGGGAAATGTTGCTTGATGGAGTACTTTGGACCGCAGTGAGAAAGAGCATGGCACGGATGATCATCGGTTACACCGTCTCGGTTGTGGTGGGAATCCTTTTGGGAATCTTGTTGGCCCGAAGCACCCTTGCAAAAGAAACGCTTGGTACGTTGGTGCTCTCTCTTCAGTCTCTGCCAAGTATCTGCTGGTTGCCACTCGCCTTGATCTGGGTGGGAATCAACGAACAGGCAGTCATTGCAGTTGTCATACTCGGCGCAGTCTTCTCAATTGCGGTCGCAACGGAGAGTGCGATTCGAAATATCCCGCCGATCTATCTTAAAGTAGGTGAGGTTCTTGGAGCTCGACGCCTGATTTTTGCCCGCGACATCCTGTTCTTTGCTGCGCTCCCCGAGCTCATGGGCGGCCTCAAGCTGGGATGGTCCTTTGCGTGGCGTAGTTTGATGGCGGCTGAACTTATTCGTGCGGATGCCATGGGGCTTGGGCGTCTTCTCGAAACCGGCCGTTCCTTCAACGATGTCCCCATGATGTTGGCTGCCATGATCATGATCATATGCGTCGGACTCTTCGTTGACTCAGTGATTTTCGGAAACTTAGAAAAGCGGATCCGCCGTCGGTATGGTTTGGCACGATAGAGTGGTTCGTGCAGACTCGGTGGGCGCGTGGCTATGGGAAGACCGCTCACGCGTTGCAACCCTTGGTCGGATACCAGTTGAACCAGTTGAGAAGTTTTTATAACTGCGATGAAAAGATGACAGGGCTCACGCTGAACTGCTGCGAGCGACGGTTGCTAAGCGCTTAACCGGTAAAGCGCTTGCGAAAACTGACAAAGGTTAGGATTCCCAAGCCAATCGCTCCAAAGTAGAACCCAAACCGAACGCTGTAAGGCGCAAAGAGGAAACGAACCCGCGAGAAACCGTCTTTCACAAACGCGCTTCGCATCCAACCGTTTGTTCGCAATGGCGACACGCGTACCCCATTCACAAAACACTTCCATCCAGGATATGTAACATCTTGAACAACAATGATCCCCGGAATCTGAGTCTGGCATTCGGCCAGGAAATCGTTCCCGAGATCCCATAGCACTCTGGTACTGCCTGTTGACGCAGGACCACGGGCCAATGAGTTCAATAGGTCACGCGCCGACGGTTCAAGCTGTCTCAAACCGTCCACGTAGATCTCAGATCCGCTCCACTCTTGGGTCAGGATTCGCAACCTCCCCTCGCGTCCCCCGCTCACGCCGACAATTCTATGCCACACGGTTGTTCGAGGCCAAGGTTCCTGAAACTTGTAGCATTTCCAGCCCTGCGTCCGGTCCACTTCCCGGCACGGGTGAAACAAACTCCCCCACCATTCTGGAACAAACTGGATGTTCTCGGGTGCAACAAAAGCGTACCGCACTCCGTTCGATGCAAACAATCGCTTTAACGTTTCGTTGCTAACTCGCTTTTTATCAGAAATATAAAGCGCAGGACAAAGCTCTGCGTTTTCTCCAAAATCCTGTGGGATTTTCGTAAGCGGCGGATTCAGCACCGCATTGCCACTGAGTAGGGGAAACAAAACTTGCTCGGGAGAACCGAAGACCAAGACCCTCTGGTGGGAAGAGGAATTTTCCTGTGATGAGTCAAGATTTGGGGACCTGGGGAGAGCGTGGATACGGGAAAGCCCCATCAGGGGAGCCGACGCCATACGCAAATCCACAAGCGTAAGGACAACAATCAACCAGAGTAAGCGGCGGCGCGTTTCGCCCTTCATTGTACCCACGAGGCAAAGGACAAAAAGCAAAGCCAACACCGCTTGCCTTACACACACAAACAGAGCATCTGATTTGGAAGACTCCACACCTAAGGCAGGCGGTTCAGCCGACGTCGGCATCGAGTCGAATGCTGTTCGGACCTCGGTACTTTTGCTATGCCCACCCCCCACTAAGTTTGTCCATATGGTATCAGGTAGGATCCAGATCGCACAGGCAAAGGCAAGGTAGGCGGCTGCCAGTGACGCATAGAGCGCAATCCAGTGGCCCCGCTCGCGCTGGGAGCGGGGCCATACGACGACAGCCTGGGGAATCGCGATAGCAAGGGCGCTCAGTACCACCACGAAGCCTAAAGCAGGGATGGAAATCCCCCACAATGTCCCCAGTTGCCAGCGATGCAATCCGTGTTCAAAGACAATCAACGTTGCCCATAACACGGCTGCCCGCCCAATCAGTTGAAGCCACACCCGCGGATTTCGAAGTTGTGACCGGGCAAGGTGCGAATTGCGCGCCGCAACCAGAAGCCGCACGACTCCGTAAGCTACTCCCGCAAAGATTAGTCCATAGTAAGGAAAAGCAAATTTGCGTGGTACGAGAGAATGGAGCTCTGACGTCCCAGCCTCCGCGCCAGTCGATAGATGCTCCATGAGCACCACCGGCACAAATGCTCCTAAGAGGTCTGAGAGATGGCTGTCGTAGTTTGGCAAACCGAATGGGATAGACACACTGTTTGCCAACAGTTCCCACGAAGGGAAACGGGATGGAGCGCACAGCAAACCGACCAAGGCGGTTGTGCCAAGGATCGCTCTTCCCCACCGCAAGATAGCCTTTGGCGAAAAAAACCACCCACGTTTGCTGTCCGCTTCCAGCCCACTCTTCCATATTGAGGCTACCCACAGCGCAGCTCCAACGATGACTGCCCATGCGGCCAACCCATTGGTGAAAGCAACGGGTGCAAGGCGTAATCCAGCATGGAAACATTGTCCCACGGGAGAGAAGCTTTTCTCTCTGCGTCGGCGCACGAGTGTATGCAAGGCCCACGGGACGCAAATTGCAGCCAACCCCACGTCATAGCGCCCATTCCAAACTTGTCCCACAAGCCACGGGTTTCCCGCAAATAGGATGGTCGCTAACGATGCGAGGGGGGCAGGCATCCGCAGTAGCACAACAAACCGCCAAAATGCCACTGCCGCCAAACACAACTCAATGGTGACAAGCCACCGTAGACGAGCTGTCCAATCTGAGAAACTCAGCAGCCACTGAATGGGGTTTCCGCAGATGTTCTGTCCCTCCCACGTAGCCCATAAGGGGACGCCAGTACCCAGTAGCGGATGCCAAAGGGGAAGCTTCGTTGAGGCGGTCCCAGCATGGATCTGCGAAAGACTTTGCGCAATAGGGTAAAACACGGCGACGGAAGGCGAATTCAGCCAGCCGGGAAGCTGATCTGCGCTCCAAATCAGGCGCCCCAAGTAGAATCCAATGCCACAAAGCAAGACCAGCGTGAGCCGAAACCACGGGCGTTCGACTTGCTTTATATTCGGCTTCGGCATTCCTTACTATCCTTCCGCAGGATTCTGGAACTGTGGACCGAGCACAGGAACTTGAGTACGCAACTCGCGGAGCTTCTGCTGGAAGGGGCGGACATCCAAAAAGGAGCCCAGCAGTTCAACGAGTCGCGCGACTGGTAACCCCACCACATTCCAATAGTCTCCCTCGATATGCGTCACAAACGCACTCGCTCCGCCTTGGATGGCGTAGGCGCCGGCCTTATCCATGGGCTCTCCGGATGCGACGTAGTTCTCAATTTCTGTCTCCGTGAGTTCGCGGAACGATACCCACGTCTCGACCGCGTCCAACACTGCCATTTTCCCGGATTCCTTCACGACGACTCCCGTAATCACGCTGTGGCGTCGGCCACTCAACTCGCGGAGCATGCGCGCGGCGTCGTCAGGCGTAACTGGCTTGCCGTACACTTTCCCGTCGAGGGCAACGACGGTATCCGCAGCAAGCAAAATGGCTCGTGGAAAGCGAGGTTCTATCGCGCACGCCTTGGCAAAAGCTGCCTTGATTGCGAGCTCGCGTGGTGTGCGATAAGGTAGGGCCTCCTCATTCACGTCGGCGGGAGCAACCACGAATTGTAATCCGATTTTCTCCAAAAGCTCGCGGCGCCGCGGTGAGGCCGAAGCCAGAACGATCGGAGTATTCGGCGTCGCACACGATTTTGCTGCTTTGCAGGCATCCTGCCCATCAGAGTCCAACAGGGGTGTTGATGTCATCCCTCACGATCCTCATTCGCCGAAAACAAAGTACGTTCCAAAACTGACAACATCGCACCGGCAAGAATAAGCAAAATTAAAAAGACGGGGAAAATGAGGAGCAATGCGGCTACTGTTTTCTGGCGGGCTAAGACGGTTAGTACGGCGAAGAGGTATCCGGCACACGCAGTACCCGGTCCGCGCAGCGATAGTCGCGCAGGATAGGCGTTAAAGCGAAGAGCAGCCAGTGAGGCACCGATCAGACACGCACTCAGCGCATTGAGAAAATGTTCACCGGTCCCGAGGGTGGTATAACACACCGCAACTGCCGCAACGAGCACGAGAACCACCACTGCCCCCTCTAATCCATCAAGCAGCTTCACGACATTCATCGCCAGCAGAATCCACGCGAGGGTAAGGATGAGTGACCAACCGCCCAGCGCGATTTCCTTCCCAGCACCAATACTGAGGATGGAGAATTGCACGCCAACAGCCACGGCACTCAATCCGGCAAGGACTTCGAGGATAAGGCGGTACAGCCAGTGCGGCAGCCCGCACACACGATTGGAAGATGCGGATGACGCGGCCGCCCCCCGATCCTCGACCTCTGAATAGGGCCGATAACGATAGTACCCAGCGAAAATCAGAAGAACACCAACCAGCACGCCGAGCGAAACTCGCAAAGCACTGGTGACACTATAAAACCGATCATTCGTTCCAACGATTGTTTGGAGTGCTGCGATCAGCACCAGCAATCCGGCAACAAATCCGCCCACGAGAGGCGCCGCTGCATAGTAAGAGACTTGCGATGAGCGGACGGAACCAGTTGGTTGCGAGCGTTTCCAGCCACGGTAACCGAGCACCATGCCGGCAAGGCAAGCCACGGCGCCGATCAGGAGTTCGACAAATGCTCGGCTCATCCTTTTTCTCCTTTGCGGAAACGATGAGTGACCCACGTATGTGCAAGCATAAGGCCACAACGTAACGCAATTCCCACGAAAGTGGCTACGTCCACGAGGACAATGCCGCGACTATAATGCTTGCGATAAAAACGCCACATGCTGCGATGGCGCTCCCACGTTGCCCGGTACGGGACCTGGCGCGACGTTTTTCCGATGTGATGGATGATGCGCGCCTCCGGCAAGTACACCACGCGCCACCCCGCCTGCTTGATGCGGTAGCACAGATCCACATCCTCTGCATAAACAAAAAATCCTTCGTCAAAAAGCCCAACCTGCGCAAGAGTTTCGCGTCGCGTCAGAAGGGCGGCTCCACTCACCCAATCCACGTCCATGGTGGTGTCGTGGCCGACGTCTTTCATGAGGTATTCCTGCGAATAACGGTTGTTGGGAAAGAGGCGCGTGATGATGGAATAGCGATGGAATAGTGCTGTGCGGTACGAGGGAAAACGCCGGCACGAGTATTGGAGCGTGAAGTCAGGGTTCAAGAGCTTGGGGCCTAACGCACCGATGTCGGGATGCGCCTCCATAAAGGCGCACATTCGCTCAAGGGCATCGTCGAGGATCTCTGTATCGCTATTGAGAATGAGAAGGTATTGCCCTCGGGCTGCTCGGAGGCCAATGTTGTTGGCTTTCGTAAATCCAAGGTTCTCGCCTTGAGGCATGAGGCGGACAGATGGGAACTCCTCACGCACCATCTCAAGGCTTCCGTCGGTGGACCCATTGTCCACCACGATCACTTCGTAACTGGGATCGTTGAGCCGAGCACCAAAGGACTTTAGGCAGGCACGCAAGAACTCGCGAGTGTTCAGGTTGATGAGCACGACAGATAGACGAGGGGTAGTCGTCACATTGGACTGATTCGTCTGAGGTGGACTCGTCGTGCTCATCCGCGTTTTTCGTGCTTCGTCAAGAAACGCTGTGTTCGGAACTTCTTATTAAAAAGATTGTGATTCAGGCCTCACACGTCAAAGCAATCCGTTTTGCGAGGTCTCGACCAGCCTCCGACAAGAAAAGTCGCTGAGTCTCAGTGCCTTAAGGCGCTGCAGCAGCGGCTGCGGACGCCTGCCCGAGTTCGCCAGCCGCTTCCCGTACGGTTTGCTCGTAGTCTTGTGCAACCCGCGCAAAAGCAAAGTGGCGAATCGCGTATTCTCGACCTCTTTTGCCCATCTCTTGTCCCACTTCGGGATTTTGTTTTAGGTAGAGGATGTGCTCGGCGATCTCTTTTGGGTCACGAGTTCGGCTGACTAAGCCGCACCCTGCTTCTGTGAGAATCTCCGCGATCACCCCTTCCACGCCGGCAACGATGGGGCGTTCGCTGGACATGTACTCATAGATTTTCGACGGAACAGTGATGCGCGTAATCTCATTTTTCATGTACGTCACAATGAGCGCATCGGACGCAGCTAAGAGGGCCGGAACCTTCGACCGTGGTTGATACGGCAGGATCCGGACATTCCGCAGATCCCAAGCCGCGATTTTCTCCTCCATCATTGGCTGAGCCACGCCCTTGCCCACAAACAAGATCAGGATGTCTGGTTGGTCTTTGAGGATTCTCGCGGCCTCGAGAATGGTTTCCAAACCCATCAAGAGTCCGAAATTTCCAAAGAAAGAAACGACAAAGTAACCATCGAGCCCATACTCACGGCGAGTGGCGTCACGGGGTGCTTTTGAGGAATCGTACACGTCCGGGTCCACCCAGTCAGGTAGAAGCCGGATCTTCTCACGTGGGACCCCTTTCGCCGAGAGGTTCTCAATGAACCCACGTGTGACAACCCCGATGCGGCGCGATCGTGCATACACACATTTCTCAAGCCACTGGGCGATACGAATCAAAAGCGGATGCCGCAACATTCCAACCGCAATTGCGCAGTCGGGCCAAATGTCGCAAACGTCAAACATGAGGGGAATCCGGCGCAGTGCGCTAACCCACATCCCAGCGATTCCGTCAGGCAAGGGGCTGATGGCGACGAGGACGTCGAACTTGCCCGGAACGAAGAGCGCCTTAAGAAAGCCGAAGAACATAAACGAGCTATACGCCGCCATCCGCCGCCAAAAATTATCAGGCTTTGCTGTTCCGAACGTCCACACGCGGTAGAGTGTGGCGCCACGGAATTTTTCGAAACGTGGTTGGTTGCGGCTGACTTCCCCACTGCGCATCGTTGACGGGTGACTCGGAATCCCAGCCACGACCGTTACGTCGTGCCCTCTTTGGACAAGGTATTCCACGATTTCCACGGCGCGCGTGGAGGTTCCAACTGTCTCTGGATAAAAATGCTGGTGCAGGACTAAGATTCTCATTGTCGTCACAGTGCGATTGCCGATTCCGAGCTATTTTCAGTGGGCTGTCAACCTTGCATTCGTTAGGCTGCAGCCAAGTTCAACGTGGCTTTATCAAGCTGTGCCTTGAAGCGCTACAATGTGAGCGGCCCACGCCGATAGTGTTGCGTGTGGACGCCAAGCGCAAAGAGTGCGGAAGCTTCGGAACGACACTTACGCCGTCAGGACAAGCGGGCCATCGTCCGTCACAGCAATGGTATGTTCGAAGTGCGCTGAGAGGGAGCCGTCTGCGGTCACCACGGTCCATCCATCCTCAAGGACGCGCGTTTTCCAAGTACCCGCGTTCACCATCGGCTCAATGGCAAAGACCATGCCCGGTCGCAAGCGCAGTCCCGTGCCGGGGGTTCCGAAATTCAGAATCTGCGGCGGTTCATGCATTTGGCGCCCGATGCCGTGGCCAGTGTATTCGCGTACCACGGAAAAACCTTCGCTCTCGATGACTTGTTGAATGGCGGCTTGCAGTGTGCCCAAGCGATTGTTGGGAACCATCTGCTCGATTCCTGCCTCGAGCGCTCGTCGGGTTGTGTCGATGAGGCGCTGGGCTAATTCACCGACCTCCCCAACTGGGAACGTGATCGCCGAATCCGCGTAAAAACCATCGAGAACAAGCCCACAATCCACCGAAAGAATATCACCTTCCTTTAGGACATACTTGCCAGGAATTCCGTGGACTACCTGATCGTTAACAGAGGTGCAAAGAGTCGCGGGATAGCCGTGATAGCCGAGAAAAGCTGGGATCGCCCCCGCCTCCTCAATCAGCTTTCTGGCAAAAGCGTCGAGTTCCGCAGTGCTAACGCCGGGAACAATCTGCGGAGCAAGGGCACGAAAAACCGAGCTCAGCAGCTGCCCAGCTCGACGCATCTTCTCGATTTCTTTGGGTGTCTTGATCTCGATTCGGGAAGATCCGTTCATTCCATTAACAACTTTCTAAGCAATACCGCATGCCGCAAAACTGTGGAGCATTTGAGCTGCGGCGAGGCAATTGACGCAACCGGAATTTGCGCCACATTCAGAGCGAGGCGGCGACGTTTCGCATTCGACACGGAAGTCCCCCGCAACGCAAATTCCCCGGCCGAGATGGAGTTGACGAGCGGAGCAAAAGGAATTCGGCGACTGACTTGCCTGTTGTCGCCTCACGTATGCCTCGACTGGTCGCCGGCGGATTTTGCTTTGAGGGCGACCACAGCATTTCTCCGTTGGGGTCGCGTCGCCTCGCACCCGATCAGCAGAGTAGATCGTGGCACCAACTCATCCGCGCACGCAGTCCACACTAAATGCTGGTTTCATCAACGCCACCGAGCGACCGAGGCCGCCTTACGCATCGCGAAGCCTTCGTAGTGGCGCATAAGCAACTGCGACTCGATCTGCTTGAGCGTATCCAGCATGACACCGATGACGATGATGAGTCCGGTGCCCCCCACGAAAGACGCCGCGTTGTAAGGCATCCCGAAGGAGGTTTCCAACACGAGAGGCGTCACGGCGATCAACACAAGGAAGACAGCGCCAGCAGTCGTGATGCGCGTAAGGATATAATCAATGTACTCGGCGGTGGGTTTACCGGGCCGTTTTCCCGGGATAAAAGACCCTGCTTTCTTGAGGTTGTTTGCGATATCGTCGGGGTTAAAGACGATTGCGGTATAGAAGTAGCAGAAGAAGCCTGTCAGCAGGGCAAAGAAAATGATGTACAGGTTGAAGCTCTTCAGCAGCAGGAAAATTCCACCCTGCTCGAGGCCAAACCATCGGCTGAAAAGGTTGTAGAGGTTGTAAGGGGAATTCTGGCTAAAAAGGGAACCCAAAATCCCACCCTGCTCACTTCCGCCACTCAAGAAGGAACCGAGGAAACTTGGAAAGCTAAGAATTGCGGACGCAAAGATAACGGGGATGACGCCGGCCGTGTTAATCTTGAGGGGCAAGTAATTGGTCCCGCCGGCCATGACCCGTCGGCCCACCACGCGTTTCGCTTGTTGGATAGGAATGCGCCGCGTGCCTTCCTGAACAAGAATAATGGCCATCGAGGAGATAACGAAAAGGACGATCGTTACCGGTGCCCAAATTGCTGCAAGGCTTCCGGTACTGATCTGCGCCCACAGAGCAGCTGCATCTGTCGGATAGTGCGCCATGATACCCGCGGCAATGATCAGCGACATACCATTGCCGATCCCCTTGTCACTGATTCTCTCGCCAAGCCACATAATAAACGCCGTGCCTGTGGTCATGGCGAACACCGTTGTGACAAGGAACAGCCCTGTGTAGCTCCCTTTCATGTAGGTTAAGTCTTGCTGTAGCAGGTAAAGCCCCAACCCAAAGGCCTGAAAGGCGGTGAGGAAAATTGTGCCGATGCGTGTCCAGCGATTGATTTTGCGCTGTCCAAGAACACCTTCCTGTTGAATCTTTTGAAGGCGGGGAAACACGACCGCCATCAGCTGGAGGATAATGGACATGCTGATGTAGGGCATAATCCCGAGAGCGAATATGCTCATATTCCGGAAAGCATATCCACCAAAAAGGTCCACTACCTCAAACAGTCCCCCACCGGTTCCCCGCAGGCGCCCCAAGTATTCGGTCAGCTTGCCACGATCAATAAATGGCGTCGGGATGTGAGCTCCGATGCGGTAAACTGCGAGAATGAGCAGCGTATAGAGGACCTTTTGTTTTAGGTCCGGGATTTTCCAGATATTTTTCAGCGCGCCGATGCTACGGATCACGTTTTTAGCCTTCCACTGTAGGAAAATGGGCGGAGCTTGCGCAGCTTAGGCTGCCGACCCAACTACCTCCGCTTTGCCACCCAGAGCTTCGATTTTTTCCTTAGCGCTCTTCGAGAAAGCATGAGCTTTCACAACGAGCTTCTTTGTCAACTCACCTTTACCAAGAACTTTGAGCCGCTCAACACGGCCCTTGAGCTTGCCAGCCTGCTTCAGCGCAGCAAGGTCCACAACTGAACCATCATCGAAGCTTTCAAGGACAGAAAGATTGACGATTTCGTACTCTTTGCGGAAGATGTTCGTGAAA
This sequence comes from Candidatus Sumerlaea chitinivorans, assembly GCA_003290465.1. Classification (GTDB taxonomy): domain Bacteria; phylum Sumerlaeota; class Sumerlaeia; order Sumerlaeales; family Sumerlaeaceae; genus Sumerlaea; species Sumerlaea chitinivorans. The sequence goes on along the minus strand of CP030759.1, from coordinate 441,744 downwards.
CCACGTTTCGGGATACGGCGAATCAACGGCATCTGGCCGCCTTCAAAAGCTCCCGTGTAGCCCTTCCCGCGGCCGCTCCGTGCTTGAGAACCCTTGTTGCCATATCCCGCAGTTCGGCCGTGGCCACTGGACTCACCGCGGCCCACGCGCTTACGTTTCTGTTTTCGTCCGGGATCTTTTCCAAGCTCGTGAATCTTCATTGCTCTTCAACCTTTTCGATTTTGCAGAGATAGCCCACCTGATCGAGCATGCCTTTGATTTGTGGGGTCAGGGTGTGAACTTTCGTTTGGTTCAAGTGGGTGAAACCAAGTGCCCGCAACGTGCGGCGATGATGCCGTAGGCGGTTGATCCCACTTTTTACCCACGTGACTTTCACCTTCTCGGTCATGGCTTACTTCGCCTCCTGCGACTCAGGTGTCGAGGACGGTTGAGGGGATGCACCCTCGGTGGCCTGCCGCTTCTTTCGACTGCCGATGATTTCCTCGACTTCTTTGTTGCGCGCCCGAGCTACTGCCTCCGGGCTCTGCAACTGCGACAATCCTTGGATTGTCGCTTTCACGACGTTGATTTTGTTGTTCGTTCCAATAACTTTCGTCAGGACGTCCTGAACCCCCGCCATCTGAAGGACCGCACGGACTGCAGGTCCGGCCGTGATACCAGTACCCTCGGATGCCGGCTTGAGCATCACACGCGCCGCCCCAAACTTCCCAATTACCGGATGCGGGATGGTACGCCCCTTCAGAGGGACACGGATGAGATTCTTCTTGCCGTCTTCGGCGGCCTTCGCGATGGCATCGGGAACTTCGTTTGCTTTCCCGAATCCGGCGCCAACATGCCCTTCGCCATCCCCAACGACTACCAAAGCCGCAAAACTAAACCGACGACCACCCTTCACGACTTTCGCGGTACGGTTGAGCATCACAAGCTCTTCTTTTAGGTTGAGGGTCTTCGGATCAATCCGGCTTTGCGCGCTTTCCCAAATCCGGTACAACGATTCTTGCTGAGGCTCAGCAGCACCACTGGCCTGCTGGGCAGCAGCCTCAGGCTCTTGGGATGCCGGAGCCTGTTGCAGATTCTCCTGCGGACCTGTCATGGTTTCCGGTGCTTCTGGATTCGTGCTCACGGTAACCTGCCTTTTCCTTACAAATTCCTGACGATTGAAAGACTCAGAATTTCAAACCAGCTTCACGGGCAGCATCAGCAAACGCTTTCACCACACCGTGATACGGATAGCCACTGCGGTCGAAGACCACCTTCGTCACCCCCGCCGCTACGGCTTTTTCACCGATCTTCTTGCCGAGGCGTTTCGCGTACTCAATGTTCGCGAATGTCTTGCGCCCCTCCGCTTTGAACTCCTTCGTATTTGTTGTGACGAACGCAAGCGTGTGGCCGGTCGTGTCATCTACGAGTTGCCCATACAGATGTCGCAGGCTCTTGTAGATGCACAATCGCGGCCGTTCGGGGGTTCCGGAGATCTTCTTCCGGATTCTCAACCGGCGGCGTAACCGCTTTTCGTATTTGTCCTTCGTTAGCATCTTCTCTATTCCCTTTCGCTCACCGAATCATAGGTAAGCCCTAAATGACTTTTAAAGGTCCTGCTGGCGTTGCTAATTACTTCGCTCCAGCCTTACCCACTTTGCGGAGGATCCGCTCATCCACATACTTAATACCTTTGCCCTTGTAGGGTTCCGGCGGACGGAAGGAGCGAATCTTCGCAGCAACTTCACCTACCAATTGCTTGTCGATCCCGTGAACAATCACCGAGGTCTGCTTAGGAACCTCGAGGGTGATCCCAGTGGGCGGCTCATACTCCACGGGATGAGAGTAGCCCAACTGGAGCACCAACTTCTTACCTTCAAGCGAGGCTCGGTAGCCGACGCCGTTGATCTCCAACTCTTTCTTAAAGCCCTCGGTTACCCCAATGACCATATTGCGGATGAGACGCTGGGTCAGTCCATGAAATGCACGGGCCTGCTTGTCGTCGCCATGACGTGTCACGTGAACGGCGCCATCCCGCACCTCAACTGATACACGCCCCGGCAACTTCATCGACAACTGTCCCTTCGGCCCCTTTACCGAGACCTCGTTGCCGTCAATCTTCACCTCAGTGCCTTTGGGCAGAGGAACTGGTATTTTTCCAATTCGACTCATTGTCTTACGTCCGTATCCTTCGCAGGTTGATAGTCGGCAAAACTTCTCTCACCTTACCACACGGCGCACAGGATTTCGCCACCGATGCGCTTGCGCCGACATTCACGGTCCACCATTACCCCACGGCTGGTGGAAACGATGGTTATGCCTAACCCACCAAGAGTCCGCGGGATCTGATCCACACCACCATAAATGCGACGGCCGGGTTTCGAGATTCTCTCCAAACCGTGGATAACGCGCTCCCCATTCGGCCCGTACTTCAGCATGATCTTGATCGGGGGCTTCTTTTTCCCCTTCGGATTCCAGAAGCAGGCTTTGATGTAGCCTTCATCGCGGAGAATTTTCGCGATTTCCCACTTCAATTTCGAGTACGGGATTTCCACCTCTTCATGGAACGCCATATTGGCATTCCGGATGCGCGTTAGCATGTCCGCAATTGGGTCCGTCACTGGCATGTCGGTTTAGTTCTTCCTCCGTCTCTGGCGGTAGTTCAGCGGGGCGGACCGCCCCTCTGTTTGCCGCCGTATTCACTCATTTCTTAGTTTTTGTCAGACTCACGACTCGCTTCGTAAAGTTTACCACGAGCTCTTCGTCACGCCCGGAATTTGACCCTTCGAGGCCAACGTCCGGAAGCAGATTCGGCACATGCGGAAATCCCGCATGAAGCCTCGAGCTCGCCCGCAAAGAGGGCAACGATTGCGTTGCCGCGTGGAGAACTTCGGCTTAATTTTCGCCTTATATTCTTTTGCTGCTGTCGACATGGTCCTTAGCCTTTCCTACAGACTTACTTCTCGCGGAATGGGAAGCCAATCAGCTTGAGAAGCTCACGGGCTTCCTCATCCGTTTTAGCGGTTGTCACGGTCGTGATATTCATTCCTAACACCGTGGTTACCTTGTTGATGTCCAACTCCATGAAAATCGTGTGCTCCCGAATTCCCATGGAGTGGTTGCCTCGACCGTCAAAACTCCGAGTGGGCAGCCCACGGAAATCGCGAATACGCGGAATCGAGATTCGGATCAGCCTTTCGAGAAACTCGTACATCCGATTCCCGCGCAGGGTCACAAAGCACCCGACTGGCATCCCGGCGCGCAGTTTGAATGCGCTGATGGATTTCGTGGCCCGGGCCAGCTTCGGTTTTTGGCCAGTAATGGCAGCGAGGTCTCTCATGGCTGCCTCAAGAATCTTGGCATCGCGCGCCGCTTCGCCAACCCCCATATTCACGACCACTTTTTCGATCCGCGGCACCTGCATCACATTCTTATATCCAAACCGCTTCATCAGCGCTGGGACGATCTCTTCACGATACTTGCGCTTGAGCGTTGGAACATAGTTCTTCAGTTCCGCGAGTTCCTCGGCGGACAACTCACGGCGAGTCTCTTCCGATTTTTTCTCTTTGCCAGCGTCAGCTGCTTGTTTGTCCTTTTTCTGTTTGGCTTCCGCCATCTCAGTCTTCCCTTCCTTCATGTGTGACGGCTTTGTGCGTCACTGGAAACTTGCTGAGCGTTTTTGCTTCTACAGAGTCGCGCCACACTTTTTGCAAACGCGCTGCTTGCCCTCGGGCCCTTCGACCACGCCGAAGCGGACACCCTTTTTGCACTTCTCGCAGTAGAGCATCACATTCGAAATGTGAATGGGTGCCTCGCGCTCCACGATACCGTGAGGTTGCCCTTGCGCGCGTGGGCGCATGTGGCGCTTAATCATGTTCACGTGCTCGACGACTACGCGGTTCTTTTTAGGGATCACGTAGAGAACACGCGAAACCACCCCTGCGTTTTTCCCGGCGATTACTACCACCTGATCGTTCTTTTTGATTCTCAGTGCCATGGTTCTCTCTTCCTCAAATCACTTCGGGGGCAAGCGAGATGATCTTCATGAAGTTTTTCTTACGAAGTTCGCGACCAACTGCCCCGAAAATGCGTGTTCCAATGGGCTCGTTTTGCTTGTTAATGATCACTGCTGCATTGCTGTCGAATTTCACATACGACCCATCTTCACGAGCCAATTCCTTCGTCGTGCGAACAACCACTGCGCGGACAACAGAACCCTTCTTCACCGTCGCATCAGGGGATGCCTCTCGGACACTTGCCACGATTACATCCCCGATTCGTGCATAACGCCGCCGGGTTCCACCCAGCACCTTGAAGCAACGAATCTTCTTCGCACCGGTGTTGTCCGCTACTTCGAGAACCGTATATTCCTGAATCATCTTTCCCTATCCTTCACAACGAAACTTCTCACACGATTGCCACTCGCACGCGGCGAGTGGCAGGCTCCTGGCTGTGCAGGCAACGACGCCCTCTTTACCTACTTGGCGCGCTCGATAATCGCCTGCACACGCCACCGCTTCGTCTTGCTCAGAGGCCGCGTTTCGATGACCCGCACCAGATCGCCCTCATGAGCGTCGTTTTTCTCATCGTGAGCGTAGAGCTTAGAAGTCCGCTTGATATACTTTTTGTAAAGCGGATGCTTCACGAATCGCTCCACAGCAACAACGACCGTCTTGTTCATCTTCTCGCTCACCACACGCCCAATCCGGACCTTGCGGTGACCACGCTGCTTCTGAGCAGATGTTGCTTTGTTTTCGTTTGCCATCGTTTCCTCTCTTCAACGCTTGCCTGACCGCTCTTTGCGCCCCTGCACGACCAAGTGCGTTACTTGGACGCGTTCGCCTCCCGCATTTTCTCAGCAATCACCTGCTTGAGGCGAGCAATATCGCGACGCTCAAGGCGCAGGAGCGATGTGTTCTGCAACTCTTTAAGTGTAGCCTGAACACGATGCTCGTAATGGAGCTTGAGCAACTGGTCGAGCTTTTCCTTCAACTCATCGAGCGATAAGGCTCGCAATTCCTTGCTCTTCAGCATTGCTTATGCCTCCTCGCGAACCAGGAATTTGCACTTGATCGGGAGCTTGTGTGCCGCGAGCCGCATCGCTTCCTCGGCGATTTCCTGACTGACGCCTTCAAGTTCGAACATCACGCGCCCGGGCTTGACGACTGCCACCCACTGTTCGGGATTACCTTTCCCTTTACCCATACGGGTTTCAGCTGGCTTTTTCGTCAGCGGCTTATCGGGGAAAATGTTAATCCATAACTTTCCACCGCGCTTAACGTGGCGCGAAATTGCAACACGTGCAGCCTCGATCTGACGGTTCGTGATCCAGCCAGCTTCGAGGGCTTGGAGCCCAAAGCTCCCAAAGTGAAGCTCACAGCCGCGGTACGCCTTGCCGCGCCGGCGGCCTTTTTGAACCTTACGGTGTTTTACTCGTTTTGGTAGCAGCATTGTCCCAATCCACTCTCAAGGTTCCGGCTACTCCCAGAGCGTTCTGGCAACTGGTGCCGGACGAAACTCGTTTTTATGCCTTATTGACCTTCATCACTAAAACGGCGATTAGGCCGAATTCCACGGAACCGGTCCTCGCATGGTACTCGACCTGTTCCACCTGCAAATCCTCGAGGATCTCCTCGGGATGCGTTTCAAGATACTCGTTAATCTTCTCCTCCAGAGACAGTTCGTCTCCAGCTGTGAGAATTCGAACGACCGCTTTTTCTCCCGGAGCAAAGTTCACGGTTTCATGCCTCCTTGCTTAGTCCTCCGGCCGGCTCACTCTTCACTCTCGAGCGTGCTACCGGCAAACCTTTGCGTGCGGTCGTACGAAACTCCCGAGCCCAGCGAATGGCTTACTACACCACCGCGGGTTGCTCAACCGCTTGCTTGGGCGCCTTTTTCTCCTCAAGGATCTCGCCCAAGAAGATCCAAACCTTAATGCCAATCACGCCGTACTTGGTCCGCGCCTCAGCAAACCCGTAATCAATATCCGCGCGAAGGGTATGCAGGGGAACTCGTCCCTCGCGGTACCATTCTGTACGCGCAATTTCAGCACCCGCCAAGCGCCCACCACATTGAATCTTGATTCCCAAGGCACCGGCTTTTACCGACGCCAAAACGGTTTTCTTCATGGCGCGGCGGAAGCCAATACGTCGCAGCAACTGACTCGCGATGTTCTCTGCAACCAACTGCGCGGAAAGGTCGGGCTTTTTGATCTCTTCAATGTTGATTGCAATTTTCTTACCTGTCCGAGTCTCCAGACTCTTCCGGAACGCCTCAATCTCCTGCCCTTTACGCCCGATGATGATACCCGGCCGAGCAGTATGAATGGTGATCTTCGCGCGATCGCCGGCACGCTCGATGTCCACACGAGCAATTCCTGCGTGGTAGAAACGCTTTTTGATTTCCTTACGGATTTCGATATCCTCATGGAGCAAGTCGGCGTACTGCTTGCCCCGAGCATACCACCGGCTCTCCCACGTCTTTACGATTCCGAGTCGAAGTCCAATCGGATTTACTTTTTGTCCCATTTGGTCCCGAACCTTTTACTCACGCATGGTTTAGTCTGATTGTAATATGGCAAAACCGTTTCCGAACGCGTACAGCACGCCCCATCGGTGCAGCACGCAACCGTTTCAACATAAAAGCCCCATCAACGAACACCTGCGAGACAATTAGTGAGTCGGGATCGTTGACTTTCTTCTGGACAGCGTTGGCTCGTGCGCTCTTGAGCACTTTCATCACGGCAGGTGCGGCACTTGGCTTGTGCGTTAGCTTCAGTAGATCCAAAGCCTCTTTTACACTCTTGCCGCGAATCAGATCGCATACGAGGCGCGCTTTGCGAGCTGGCATCGGTGCAAACCGATACTTGGCTTCGCTGACGCACTCGTAATTCTTTTCGCGTTTCGGCTTACCCATTTCGTCACTCCACCTACTTCAGGCCCGTAGCCTTGGCAGTTTTACCACCATGGGCGCGGAAGGTGCGCGTGGGGGCGAACTCGCCAAGCTTATGGCCAACCATGTTTTCGTTCACGAACACCGGCACGAACGTCTTGCCGTTGTGGATCGCAATCGTCAAACCCACCATTTCAGGGGTAATGGTGGATGCACGACTATAGGTTTTGATGGTGCGCTTGTCACCGCTCTTTTGAGCGGCCAAAACGCGCTTCATCAGTCGCTCTTCAACAAATGGTCCTTTGGATACACTGCGAGGCATTACTTTTGTCCTCTGCGCTTAATAATGTACTTCCAGCTTGGTTTTCGCGGATTACGAGTTTTCTTACCCTTCGTCAACCAACCCCACGGCGAGCAAGGATGACGACCACCCGAGGTCTTTCCTTCACCACCACCGAGGGGGTGATCCACAGGGTTCATGGCCACACCACGTACCTCCGGACGTTTGCCAAGCCAGCGGCTGCGTCCGGCTTTGCCAAGCGAGATGTTCTCGTGCTCAAGATTCCCAACTTGGCCAATCGTGGCTTTACAATCGCGATGGACGAGACGCACTTCGCCGGAGGGCAGGCGAAGCGTTGCGTACTTGCCCTCTTTCGCAAGCAGCTGCACACACGCGCCTGCGCTGCGGGCCAATTGAGCACCCTTTTTCGGGCGTAGCTCAACGCAGTGCACGGTAGTTCCAACAGGAATCGCCCGTAACGGGAGTGCATTGCCGACCTGAATCTCAGCATTCTCTCCGCTCATCACGGTGTCGCCGACATTCAGGCCCACTGGCGCCAAGATGTAGCGCTTTTCGCCATCCGCATAATGCAGAAGAGCGATGCGTGCCGTGCGATTGGGATCGTACTCGATCGCAGCAACCTTTGCGGGGATCCCGTCCTTGTCGCGCTTAAAGTCGATAATTCGGTAAAGGCGCTTGTGTCCGCCACCGATCCAGCGCGAGGTAATCCGCCCTTGGTTGTTGCGACCACCCGTTTTCTTTAATGGCTCGGTCAGCGATGGCTCCGGTCGAGTCTTCGTGATCTCCTCGAAACTCGACACCGTCATCTGCCGACGGCCTGGCGTAATCGGTTTGAACGTTTTCAGTGCCATTAGATGACCTCGATTTTCTGGCCTTCCTGAAGCGTTACGTATGCTTTTTTCCAATCAGAACGACGCCCTTCAAAGCGCCCCTGACGCTTGGACTTACCTTTGAGTCGGACAGTGTTCACTGCCTTGACTTTCACCCCATACGCAGCTTCAATGGCGCGCTTGATTTCGATCTTGTTCGCATCCAGGCGCACCTTGAAGACGTACTGAGGGCCGTCCTTACGCTCGGCAAGCAACGTAGCTTTCTCCGTAATCACCGGACGGATAAGAATTTCGTAGGGGCTTTTCATGCGATCAACTCCTCAAGCTGCCGGAGAGCTTCCGGTGTCGTTATCAAACTGTCGCACGTTAGCAAGCAGTAAATGTTAATGTTATTCACAGGAATGACGAGGACATTCGGAAGATTGCGAGCTGCCAGCAACACCTTTTCATCCTTTTCCGGCAGCAACACAAGCACTCGTGCCTCGTCCGCAAGGCCAAGCCCTTCGAGAAACGCCACGAAGTGTTTCGTTTTCGGCTCCGTGATCCCAAAGCTTTCTACGACACGGATCCGATCCTGCCGTCTAAGATCGCTGAGCGCAGAATAAAGCGCAAGACGTTTGACCTTGCGGTTCACCTTCATGCTGTAGTCGCGCGGCTGAGGGCCAAAGATGATGGCACCATGCCGCCACTGTGGCGCACGAATGGAGCCTTGGCGAGCTCGCCCAGTCCCCTTCTGCCGCCACGGCTTACGCCCACCGCCGCTGACCATGCCGCGCGTTTTCGTTGAATGCGTGCCCTGCCGCTGATTAGCTTCGTAGGCAAGAAGTGCCTGACGCACGGCGTTGACGTTTGGCTCGATCGCAAAGATTTCATCCTTCACTTCCAACGAGCCCTTTTGAGCGCCTTTAGCATCGAGTAAGGTTAACGTAGCCATGCTCACTTCTTACCTCCAGCCTGCTTCTTCGAAGCCTTAAGCGGGTTGAGCTGTCTCGCTGCGATTTCAGCCAAACGTTGCGCTGCGGTCTCGCGCAGGCGAATCATACGCTCAGCTTTCTTGGCTCGAACTGTTTTCCGGATGATGACGAAATTATTGTTGTGGCCGGGAACACTGCCCTTCACCAGAATCAGGTTGCGATCCTTATCCGTACGCACGATCATTAGGTTGAGGGCCGTGCATCGGGCGTTGCCCATGTGCCCTGCTGCATGCTTATTCTTCCACGTGCGCGAGGGGAAGCTCGAAGCACCTTGCGACCCCGGTCGGCGGTGATACATCGAGCCGTGAGTCTCCGGGCCCCGGCGCGTATGCCACCGTTTGATCGGGGATGCGAAGCCACGCCCCTTGGAGATGCCAATGACATCCACATGCTCGCCTTCTTTGAAGATCCCAAGGTCAAGCGTCTGCCCTACGTCGGGTAGTGATTCTACCTGACCATTGTCCTCGAGGCGGAACTCGCGCACAAATTGCAGCGGTGGGACCCCTGCTTTTTTGAAGTGCCCAAGTAGGGGCTTCGTGGTGTTCTTTTCTTTTTTGATGCCGAATCCAAGCTGGATGGCATTGTAGCCGTCCGTCTCCTTGGTCTTCTTCTGAAGAACGAAGCACGGCCCGGCCTCAATAAATGTCACAGGGACGAGTTTGCCGTCCTTGTCGAAAATCTGTGACATTCCAAGTTTTCTACCTAATAGTCCAATTGGCATAGTTCGTTGTCTCCGCGTCTCCGACGCCTATTAATTCAGCATGTCGGTACACCCTTTGATGTACCAGCGCCGTGTGCGTAGCGAGTTACGCTCAGTTACGCGCCTGCTTTACACAATTTTGATCTCAACGTGCAGGCCCGCCGGCAGATCCAGCTCCGTAAGCGCGTCGAGCGTTTTCTGGTTCGGATCGATGATATCCACCACGCGCTTATGTTTGCGCATTTCAAACTGCTCGCGGCTTTTCTTGTCCACGTGAGGGGACCGGTTCACTGTGTACTTGCGAATGCGCGTTGGCAGCGGGATTGGCCCAGCCACCTTAGCGCCTGTTCGCTTTGCCGTATCCACGACTTCCTGCACGCTTGCGTCAAGCAGGCGGTGGTCAAACGCATTGAGATAGATTCTGATTCGTTGTCCAGCCATTGTCTCTCAGTCACTTGAGGGATTGTGTCGGGCGGTGGCCGTTGTAGACGGTGTCACCGCCCAACACTCACTCCCCGCTACCTTTCGGTTTTTGCGTTCACTACTCGATAATCTCTGTGACCACGCCGGCACCGACGGTACGGCCACCTTCGCGGATTGCGAAGCGCAGCTCTTTCTCCATGGCGATCGGTGTGATAAGCTCGACTTCGAAGCTCACGTTATCGCCAGGCATCACCATCTCGACACCCTCTGGCAGGGTCACGACGCCGGTCACGTCCGTCGTGCGGAAGTAGAACTGTGGACGATAGCCTTTGAAGAACGGCGTGTGACGCCCACCTTCTTCTTTGGTCAGGATGTACGCGCTGGCCTTGAATTTCCGGTGAGGTGTGATGGATCCGGGAGCCGCAACGACCATGCCGCGCTCAATCTCATCACGCTCAATGCCGCGCAGGAGGAGACCGACGTTGTCACCGGCGAGACCTTCATCGAGAATCTTGCGGAACATCTCGACGCCCGTGACGACCGACTTCTTGATCTCATCCTGAAGACCAACGATTTCGACGTTGTCGCCAACTTTAATTTTGCCACGCTCGATACGCCCAGTCGCCACTGTACCACGTCCGGAGATCGAGAAGACGTCTTCGATCGGCATCAGGAACGGCTTGTCGACTTCGCGCTGAGGCTCGGGGATGTATTCGTCGAGAGCGTTCATGAGTTTCTCAATGGACTGCACACCGTACTCGGTGTTTTCACCGTTGAGAGCCTGCAACGCCGAGCCGCGAATGATCGGAACCGTGTCACCGGGGAATTCGTACTTCGAGAGGAGCTCACGCACCTCAAGCTCGACGAGGTCGAGAAGCTCAGGATCATCCACCATGTCACACTTGTTCAGATAGACGACGATGTACGGCACGCCGACCTGACGGGCCAACAGGATGTGCTCGCGCGTCTGGGGCATCGGACCATCCGTCGCGGCCACCACAAGAATGGCGCCGTCCATCTGGGCTGCACCCGTGATCATGTTCTTGATGTAGTCCGCGTGCCCCGGGCAGTCCACGTGAGCATAATGGCGCTTTTCAGTTTCGTATTCCACGTGCGCGGTCGCGATTGTAATACCGCGGGCCTTTTCTTCAGGAGCCTTGTCAATTTGGTCAAATGGAACGAACTGGCCGAGTTTCTTCTCAGCCTGAACTTTCGTGATGGCGGCCGTCAACGTGGTCTTTCCGTGGTCAATGTGACCGATCGTACCAACGTTTACGTGGGGCTTTTTCCGTTCGAATTTTTCCTTCGCCATACTATGTTTTCCTCCGTAATTTTGCACTACCCAAGGCGGTCGGTTGACTGCCCTTCTGGGCTCCCAGGCTTCGTCTACCCGAGTACGCCCAAAACCTAAATTTCGTCGCGGAACCTCCGCTTAGTGGTGCCCGGCGCCATCGCGGTTATCCGCGACGTGCACACCTTGCACTCGCCAAACGCTTCGGGTTTGCTGCAGGTCATGATGTGCAGGAATTCACCTGCGACTGACACTCGTTGCCCGAGTATCGTTCCGAAGTCGCCCTCGTCTTCCGCCTCGCCTCATCTGCGGGAGGCACTCATCTCACTCGATCGGCAGGTCGGTGAGGGAGCCGACCGCCGCCCCACAAGATGCCTTCGCATTTGTGGGAATTGGAATTGCTTTTGTGGGTGGGAAGGTGCACGAACAGGCGCAAAAAACTGCTCCCGCGTGCAGCTTCTCAGTCCGGCGTACTGATACTAAGTAAAATAAAGCCTATTCAACGGTTTTCAGATTTTTTTGAGCGGACCAAGATTCTCCCTCTGCCTACATGACTCTTCGACCAAAATCCGGCGCAATCGAAAATCCAAAATGACATCACAACGTGGGCCCGCTCTATTTGCACTCTATAAAGCCATTGGTTGTATGAAATACCACTTGCTGCTGCAATTTCTGGCCGTTACCAGTCCTTGACCACGTTACTTGAACATTTTCTTTTCCAAGCTCAGTTTGCCATTGGACTTCAGGGGCCGACGCCGTCCCCTTGCGCTGGATCACCATCGCCGTGAGAACACGAACTCGGGCCGTGTTCGGCTGGGCTGGCACGTCGACAGAAAGATGCCACTCCGGGGGCGGCATCGTTTTACGCGCATCCACTGGTTGAAAGGGAACGGAATAACGATCGGAGACACTGAACTCGAGGTTCGAATCTGCGAACACTTTGGCGTGAAGCTTTGCCGTTGTGGTTTCCAGCGCAAACGAATGGGTGGACGGCTCGAGGAGGATCGGCACACGCGCGTGGTACAACACCTGAACGTGCTTCGCGGTGGTGGCAATGTCATCTAAGACCAAAAGGTAGTAGCGGTCTTCGTTTTCGCGATGAACACTCACATAACGACGATAGTTGCGAACACGAGCGCCATAGGCTTTCGTCGCATCTGCGGTCACCCACGCGAAGTTGCCCTCTTCTCCCCACGCTACCAGCTGAGCAGTTGTGTGAGCTCCACGCTCTTGACCTTCACCGTCTATGAGCACGCTGTTGTGGCTACGAGTATGCCAGTACCACTCTTTGCAGAAGGGGCTTCCATAGTAATCGCGCATACCTGTATTGACCAAAAGGGGCGACCCAAATGCACCCAAAACGATGGCATTCTGATCACAGTGGCTATGGCTAATGTTTCCCATAGGACTCGCGCGCATCATGAGTTGCAGGTTTGCTTGGGGCGAACTGATCTCTCCGTTATAGACGGCCCATCCTGCCCCACGAAAGACACGCAGGCGCGGAAATGCGGAAGGAGCCGCACTCTTGGGCTTCTCAGCAATCGCGTTGAGAAAATCGAGGGGGGAGAATCGCTTGCTCTCACCGACTCCCTCCGCCAGCCATTGCCATGTGGGGTTCCTCAGTAACGCAGCAAAACCGGCTGCTACCCGTCCACGCCCTGCGGAGGGAGGCGCTTCTGAAAAATCACCAAATCCCGACATTACGGCTCCGGGGGGACCGACGTAGAGAGGAAAGTCTGCGGCATGCGCGTAGAACGGTTTGCGCTCCACGGGAAGTTGTAGCACGGCGCGGGCATGCTGGAGCCACGTAAGAGCGTACTCATTGTAGGAAGTGTAGTAGTGGAGTCCTTCGGCCCACCCGCCATCTTCATCTCCCCAAATGGGATACCACCCCCAAAAGATTGTAAGAGCGTAATCCAACCATTTCTCGGCCTCTGGGACCTCGCCGTAGAGAGCAAGTGCAGTCTCACCGAGAAAGTGCCAGAGTCGCCCGTTGTGGCTGTCGTATGGGCACTGCTCAAAAGGAGTTGGACCTTCGTGCAAGTGGCGATAGGCGTCGGCGGCACGCTCGGCAAGCATCCGGCGCACGCGACCCCGCTCCTCGTCTGTGAGAAGATCATAAATCCAGCTGTACGCTCGCGCCCCACTGAACATGATGTGCATCGTCTGTTCATCATTCACTTTAAGACTGGTTGTGCCGTGGGGATCCCAAGAAGCGAACTGGATCAACCAACGCTTTGCGGCCTCGCCGTACTGTCTGCTGCCAGTGAGCAGATAAGCAAAAGCAAGCGTTTCGGTGCACCGCGCAGCCTCCACAATTTGGCCGTAATACTTGAGCCACTCCTCCGCGTTCCATTTGCCTCCGGTCCACGGACGAGGTTCTTCCATGAGAGGCGCAGTGAGAACCTTATCCGCTTGCTCCAACATTTTCGCCCACGCGTGAGGAAAACGCGTGCGGCTTGCGCGAAGCCTCGACAGATCTTCCGGCCGCAGAAACATCCGTGGGTGATTACTGGGTATCCGCGCCCGAACAGTCTCTCGAGCTGGCCGAGGAAAAATGGTTGCGGTCGTAGGAACCTCGAATCTTCGCTCGCGACTCCATACGCTCACGCTGGTGCCGTCGTCGGTCCAACGCACGCGATATCGCCACGCAAAGCGCCCCGGAGGCAACGGCTGATCCAAGATATGCAGGCAATATGGCGAGTGCGAGGTGACCGCGCGAACCGGATCCGGCGTGCGAACGTCGCCCTTTGCCATTTGGGTAGGAGTAGTTTCACTTGTCCCGACTCCCACCATATGGATTTCAACATCGTAACCTTTTACGCCCGGGACTGGGACCCATAGCAATGGCGGAGGATTCACGGATACAGTCGCCCCGTCGCGCGGCAGGTAGCCGAGACCGTCTCTTGGCGGTTCCAGATCCACCCCCGTGTTCGGATGCCCCCCGCCCCCGACGATACTCGCCATGACAAGAAATAAAGGCAAGCCGAGGATTCGCATGATGCGCGTGACCTCAGACTGTACCGGACAGGAGGCACACCGGTGTGCATTTGAACGAGCATCCTGATTCAAACAAAATGAGTTTTCCATACGCACCGTCCCGCCCCTCAGCCGCGACTACAGTCAGATATTTTTCAACACCATTTTTACGTGGTGTGGGAATCTCTTACTTTGTGAAGAGGCGTCGGGCGGAACAGTATGGCAGATCAAAATCAGAACAACTTAGGTGCTAAACGTGAAGCTCTTCCGTTTCGAGGCAGTGCAGGTGATACCGGCGCCGATAGAAAAGGTGTGGGGTTTCTTTTCAGATCCCCGTAACCTCAAGATTCTTACCCCACCCTACATGGGCTTCGACATCCTGACACCCGTCTCGGCGCAGATGGAGGCAGGACTCATCATCGAATACACCGTGCGACCTCTTTTCGGGATTCCGATGCAATGGGTGACCGAAATTACTCACGTTGCTCCCCTCCACTTTTTTGTGGATGAGCAGCGGTTTGGACCCTATCGCTTTTGGCATCATCGTCACGAATTTGAACCCATCGCCGGAGGCGTCCGGATGGTTGATCTTGTCCACTACGCGCTGCCGCTACCCGTGCTGGAGAGTACACTGCATCGCTGGCTTGTACGGCCGCGAATCGAGGAGATTTTTTCTTTTCGTCGGGCGAAGATTATCGAGCTATTTGGGCCAGAGCCTTAGTGGGCGTGTCGCGCCATGCGAAGTGCATAAGTGTCAACGCTCAAATTGCATTCCCAGACGCCTGTCCAACACTTGAGCTGTAGCCGCATGGTCATTCATTCGCTGGAGGTATGGAGGCACAGGTCACGACCCTCTGCGCTCGGGCTTCTTTACCGCGTCTCGCCATAGACTCGCTTTCGAAACCCTCGAAGCATCATTCTCAAGCTTAGCGCTTGGCTGTCACTTTGCCGCCGCTCCTCAAGGGCACCCGATCGATGACTTGGCCCGTTTGAGAGACGACGGTTAAGTTCACATTTGCAGGCTTCACTTCAAACAACGCGTAGTGCGGTTGTGTGGAATGCGCTCGCACTTCACGGCTCCATGGCAAATGCGTTTCCCGATCGTACCACGGTGCTCCGGCGCCGCCCGCCGTAATTTGCCAAACTGGATGCCGAAAAACCGCGGTCTCACCGTCGAGTTTGCGCTTGGGCCCCACAGGGGTCGAGTCCGTGATAAGCAGGCGGCAGTAGGCGTGTTCGTCCCCTGTGATCAGAGCAACACTCTTAGGCGTCGAAGCAACGATTTCCCACAGCGTGTTGCGGCATTCAATGATCGGAATGTCCGAGTCGTCCACCTTGCCATCGCGATTGGTATCGCCGCCCTTATACCACATCGCGTCGGCCGTGTGGCCGCCGTTTGGGAAAGGGGGCTTGTGGATGAGATAAAAGATCGAGTGGATCGTTGCATTCCGGCTTGCTTCCGCAACACGCTCACGCAGCCAATTCATTTGCTGAGGTAAGACATAGCCATCCAGACAGCCGCCGTAGCGGTGTGGATTGCTGCAGTACCAGTAATCATTGTTTAGGACGATGAACCTCGCACCAGCGTAATCAAAGAAGTAGACGTTTCTTAAATAAGGCGGAGATCCGGGTCCCTCATCCTTCGGCCCATTCTCAGGATTCCAAAATAGCTGCGCAAACAAATCTTCGGTACTTGAGGGAGAAGCCTTATCCACGCTGAGGCGTTTTCCGTCCAATTCAAAAATGTCGAGCAAGCTTTCGTGGTTTCCCATGCTTTCGTAAATTGGAATTCGGGCATGAACAGGTTGGACCACGGTTCGGAAGCTATCCAGCATGCGACGAAGTTCGTCGGCTTTTGTGACGTAACCGCTGGAAAGATCTCCACCAAACAGCACAAACTCGACTTTCGCCCGGTATGCATGGGTGAGCAACGCATTGAGCGCACGAGCTTCGACACCATAGGCATTGATCTCGCCGCCGCCAAAACCTTCCCGGCAATCAATCATCGCGGCAAACCGAAACTCGCCACTCGTGGGAGCCGTTCTGAAACGGTATGGACGCAGCACCGTGTCGCCAGAAACCACTCGATATTCGTATTCGGTCGCTGGCTGTAGCCCAGAAACACGCACCGAATGGACGGTCGTTTCTGAATCAGAATGATAAACTTTGCCAGCCACTTGAATAGCGCCTGTACTCGGCCGATCCGTTTCCCATGAAACGAGGGCGGAGCTCGCGCTTATCTGGTCCACAAACGGTCCCGCGTACACAGTTACTGTATCTGCCAAAGATCCGCGAGCGAAGTTGAGGCGCCCCTGAAAAAAACGTGATGCATTTTTCTGGGGAACATAAACCTCCACACGCCATGTCAGCCGCGCGTCAATCGGCGTCGTGGGCGCCCGCTTGACGAGTTTCGCAAACTCATAGCGAATACGGTGGCGCGTCCGCAATTCTGTCGTTGTCCCATCTTCGCGAACACTATCGCGGTAACGGGGAAAATCGAGATCTTCATCAAGCGTATTGAGGCCAAAATACCCCACTGCGGGCGGGGTCGGGTGTTCCGTCTCAAACTGAATCTCAACTACTCCGGGTTCCACAATTCGCGCCACGGGATCTGTGCGGAGCAATCCGTATGTTTGCTCCTTCATAGGAGCATTGGGCCGCTCGATGGGCTTTCCCAGTTTCGGAGGCGTGCCGGCGAATGAAACCACTGCGCAAAAACCGGCCAGAATGCCGACAATGTGACGAATACTCATGAGGAAACCTCCTTTGTTTCTTCGAGCGCGGAGCGGCTCCGCTCATTTGTGAAAAATTCAATGATCGCTTCGGCAAGCCCCTGTGCGTTGTGGTGGGAAGCCTCGATTGCAACGCGGCAACCTTTGCGGGTGATTGCCGCCGATGTGATTGGACCTATGCTCGCGAGCAATACGTTTTGGAGGAGTTGTGGAAGGTCGGCGTCATGAGCGCTTTCTGCCAAACTCTCGAACGTGGAAGCAGAGGTGAACGTCACGACGTGCACACGGCCTTCCCTGAGTTCTCGCAATAGTTGAGTCACTCCCGATTCACAAACCCTCGTATCGTAGAGGGGGAGGACACGGACTTTTCCTCCTCGCGCGGTAAGATCGCGTTCCAGCGCATCGCGTGCAGCAGCGGCGCGAGGAATGAGCACACGGTCGCCGGACAGGACCGGAATCGCAGAGGCAAGAGCTTCTTGCACAAAGCGATCAGGAGTGACATCCGCATGAATCCCGTGCTGACTCAACGCTTCCGCC
Source organism: Candidatus Sumerlaea chitinivorans (assembly GCA_003290465.1). Classification (GTDB taxonomy): domain Bacteria; phylum Sumerlaeota; class Sumerlaeia; order Sumerlaeales; family Sumerlaeaceae; genus Sumerlaea; species Sumerlaea chitinivorans. Next base: position 424,107 of record CP030759.1, on the reverse strand, counting down.
GTCTTGTCGCCGATCGCCGCAATCCGCAAGTCGGCGAGCGATCGCGCATCTTGCCCCATTCGCCCAAGGTACTCAAAAAAGATGTGGACCCCGTTCGCACTCGTAAAAACTGCCCAGTCATAGGAATGGAGCAGCTCGAGCTCCTTACGCACCTCCTCGGTCAGCGGTCGAGGATGAATTTCGATTGTCGGCGTAAGAAGCACATCCGCTCCGGCTTCTCGAAGAGAAGCTATCAGTTCACGGCTTTGATCGGGTGGGCGCGTCACTGCCACGCGCACCCCAAAGAGAGGCTTACGCTCAAACCACTTCAGCTGCTCGCGCAATCGAACGACCTCTCCGACAACAGTAATTGCGGGTGGACTAATCTGCGCAGCCCGCACCCTCTCTGCAATCTCCCCCAACGGCGCAACGACAGTCGTCTGCTCAGGCAAAGTCCCCCACCGGATCACCGCGCAAGGGGTAGACGATGGACGGCCATGGCGGATGAGTTCCTTCGCAATTCGATCGAGATTCGCGACTCCCATTAGAAAAACCAATGTCCCCTCGCATCGGGCTAATGCTTTCCAATCGAGATCTGACTCGGACTTTTCCGGCGCCTCGTGGCCCGTGATGATATGTACTGACACGTTGTAGCCGCGTTGGGAGACCGGAATCCCCGCATACGCAGGAACAGCGATCGCCGAAGTCACACCCGGAACGACCTCAAATGGGACGGAATGATCGGCTAAATAGAGAGCTTCTTCTCCTCCCCGTCCGAAAAGGAAGGGGTCGCCGCCTTTCAAGCGCACCACTGTCTTGCCTTGTGTGGCGTGCGTCGCGAGGAGTTTGTTAATTTCATCTTGGGGCATCGTGTGGCTGCCGGCGCGTTTCCCTACGTAGATGCGCTCAGCGTTTTGGGATGCATGACAGAGAAGTGCTTCGTTCACCAGATGATCATAGACGATGACGTCAGCACGGGCGAGACACTCCGCCCCCCGCAGCGTAAGCAGTCCGGCGTCCCCCGGCCCTGCCCCCACGAGATAAACTATACCTTTACGCGTGCCCATGCACGTATTTAGGATTGCAAGAGCTGTGTGAGACAAGCGTAATCGTTCCGGCCCGTAAGCTCAACGGGTCATGGTGAGCTACTGAAACCGAGGTGCAGACAATGGGGCCAAGGATCTTGCTTGTAACCCTTTTGGGAACGATTCTTCTAACAACATCTGTAGGGGCGAGACCGGTGCGAAAATCCAGTGAGTCACTCAACCGAATCCCTGTCGGTATAGTGGAGGGTTTTTACGGAAGACCGTGGTCACACGAAGACCGCATATCCATGATCCGCTTTCTTGGCGAACATGGTTTTGACCAATACTGTTATGCGCCAAAGGATGATCCCTATCACCGGAGAAAGTGGCGTGAGCCGTATCCGCCGGCCGATTTCGCAAAGCTAACAGAGCTTGTGCGCGCGTGCCAAAAGTATCGCGTGACGTTCGTCTTTGCGATCAGTCCGGGTCTCGACATCGAGTATGGGAGTGCAAAAGAATTTGACCTGCTCATGGAGAAGCTACGCCGCGTTCATGAGGTTGGGGTCCACGCGTTTGCTCTGTTTTTCGACGATGTGCCATCGAGCTTTCCCCACGCGTCCGACCTGAAACGGTATGCAAGCTTTGCAGCAGCGCATGCGGACCTTGCCAATCGCATGTACGCTAAGTTGAAGGAATGGGATCCGAAAAACTCCCTCATTGTGTGCCCTACCGAATACTATCACCCTGACAGCACGCCCTACTTACGCGAGCTTGGAGAAACACTTCATGCAGAAATCCCAATCGTTTGGACTGGAATGGGAGTTACCTCTCAATTCATCACCCCGGAGGATTTGTTACGCATTCGATCGAGCATAAAACGGAAGCCGTTTCTGTGGGACAATTACCCGGTCAACGACTACGATGCCGGACATCTTTATCTCGGGCCCATCCGCGGCCGCACCCCCGTCTTGTCGCTAAATCTCAGTGGCTATTGGGCAAACCCCATGAATGAGGCGGAAGCGTCTAAAATCCCGTTGCTGACGATCGCAGATTTCTTCAAGTCCCCCGACTCGTTTGATCCGGAAGAAAGTTGGCGACGGGCCATTCTTACTGTGGGTGGGAAACGCGCATACCCCTACCTGCGGACACTCGCCGATTTGCTGGCGAACTCATTTTTAAGCGGAGACGAAGGGCGACTCCTTGCGACACTTGCAGGGGACTACCTTAACGCGCCTACCGCTGAGAACTTCGCCAGTCTGAATCTTTATTTGGACGATCTCTTGAAGCTTGATGAGCAGCTCGCGCGCACATTGAGCAACAAGAGCCTCTATCGCGACCTCAAGCCAAGCCTTAAGAAGCTCAAACGACATGCTTCCAACCTCAAACTTGCTCTCGCCATCGATCAGCTCCCCACCACTGCGCCGGAAATTGACCGTCTGCGCAGTGAACTGCGTGCGGGTCTCGAAGCAGTGGACACTCTCGACACTTCCCCCGAAGCTACCAAGCCAACTTCAGCCACCAAGGAACAATGGGAGGCACTGATCTTCGATGAGGCACGACTTACCAAAGCCAATGCCGGTGATCACATGTTCGCTCGAATTCAACAAGCGCTTTTCAGCCGCGATCTGCGGAAACGTGGCGTGCGAGCACCTGTCCTTATCACTGTGCCTCCTGCATATCGTGGTCACTTTGCTGAATACGCATTCGATGAAAATCCAGAAACTTTTTACTGCTCGATGACCGGGTGGAAAACCGGCGAGACCTTCGCAGTCGATTTCGAAAGAGAATATCCCGCAAGTTCGCAGATCGAGATCGTGAGCATGGAAGTGGCAGGTGTGGGCAAGGCCATCAGAAACGCGACGGTGGAAGTCTCCTCGAATGGCGTACAATGGACGACAATTGGCACAATCCAAGACAAGGAGGGGCAGTGGGTCTCCACAACCGCATTCCGTTGCCTCCGCATTGTTGCCACGGAGGATATTCGCGATCGAGTTGTGATTCGTGAAATTCGAGTCCGCTCGCCGAGGTAGTAGGAGGCATCATGACTCACAGCAATATCCCCTGCCGAGTCCTCGTCGGGGTCACGGGCGCAAGTGGCATTATTTATGGTAAGGCTCTCTTGAAGGAGCTTCTTTCACTCGAGGTGGAGATCCATCTCATTGTCAGCGCGGCCGCTTTGATTGTCATGCGCGAAGAATTAGGGACCTCGTTTGTGGGCGGGAAATTTGACCTTGAGACCTTTCTCGGGAGTCACGTGCCTCCCGGCAAAGTTGTGATGTATGATGACACCGATCTGGCGGCAGCTCCCGCAAGCGGTACCTTTCGCTCGCTTGGAATGGTGATCTGCCCGTGCTCCATGAAAACTCTCTCTACCCTCGCCGCAGGAACGGGTAGCACACTCATCACGCGAGCCGCAGACGCGTGTCTCAAAGAGCGGCGGCGCCTTGTGGTCGTTCCGCGCGAAACGCCGCTTAATCTTATCCACCTGCGCAGTATGGTCACGCTTACGGAGGCGGGGGCAATCATTCTCCCGGCTATGCCCGGCTTTTATCACCGTCCACAAACGATCGAGGATCTTGTCCGCCACGTGGTGCTGAAGATCTTAGATGTGATGCAAATCCCACATCAGATCCCATATCGCTGGAAAGACAACGTAGCACCTGTGGATCGAGAGTAGCCCCGATATGTCGTCGCAAGTGTAAAGACAACGTACATTCCGTTCAACTCGGTGAGCCTTACTTGTCTTTTTTCGCGATCATAAGAGCGGTGGGATGACGTGTCTGCTTGGTCTCCTGATAGCGGAGGCCTGCGTTTTCCATCCACTCTCTAATTTCCTGCTCGGTATAGGAATCGCCTCGACGCGTATTTACCAACATATTCAAGGCGAAGAGCGCGCCAGCGGGCGGTTGAGTTCGGGTCTCATCCATAATAAAATCATGGATGACAAGCTGTCCACCCGGAGCAAGGACCTCAGCGCAACGTTGGAGAAGTTTAGCGTTTTCCTCTGGCGAGAACATGTGAACGATTGCTGAGACCCAAATCAAATCGTAGGGCCCACCTAAGGGATCGCGCAGCATGTCCCCTGCAAGCATTCGAATGCGGTGGAGAATCCCAGCCTTTCCGAGATAGCCGGCAGCTATGTCAAGCACATCAGGCAAATCAAAAAGTATTGGCTCAATCCGCTCATCTCGTCGCGCGAACGCGGCTGCGTATGCCCCCGATCCCCCTCCCAAATCTAAGACTCTACGCACGCCACTCAAATCCAGCATGCTAACCAGTTCGTCGGCCTTCGGGGCCGCGTTTGCCTGCATAGCAGCAATGAATCGTTCGGTCCATTCTCGTGACCTCGGCTGGTTCAGGTCAGGAGCCGCTGCAGTTCCCAACCTCACTGACTCGGTAAGATAGTGCCATCGATTCCAGAGTTGGGCAGTATGGTCGAGCCCGGCCACAAAGTCGGGAGACTCACTCACAAGGGCTTGGCGCGCTATCTCGGTTAGGTCGAAGTGCGCGTCTTCGCTCTTGGTCAATAAGCCGAACCCGACAAGCGCATTGAGCAGGCGATCCATGGCCCTCGTATCCGTACCAGTCGCCTGTGCGATCTCCTCTGCACGGCAATGTCCGTCCGCAATTCGATCAAAGACGCGTAGCTCGTGCGCCGTTAAAATCGTGCGTGAGAGCATGAAGGCACGTGCCAGTTCTTGAATGTCCATTGGGGTACGCGGTTGCATCGTTTTGCTCCGTTTTCGTGCGAAGTGTGGATCCCTTATTGATTTTTCGTACTCGTTTTGCTCACAACCATAACCGTTACCGATAGCGCTCCGCAAGACATCCCCGTACCAGGTGCGGAAAAAGAAAATAATGAAGCGTAGTGGGTTACGAACAACGCTGACCAGTAAACAAGGTGATTGTTCCCGTGTTCAAAGAGAAGTCACATCTTCTGTGCGATCCACTTCGGCTCCTTCTGTGGTTCCTGATAACGCTGGGGATCGCGCTCCACGCTTGTGCCGCACTCCGCGGAAATTGGAACCTCGATGAGCTACAGTACCTCAAGAACGGGTGGGCCACCACCCAAGGCCTGATACCCTATCGCGATTTTTGGGACAACCACGGAATTCTCTCAAATTATATCTACGGCCTTCCATTTCACTTTTTCCCACCTGTACACGAATCCTTCTTAGGCTTTCGCGCACTGGCATTCCTCATCACTTTGGTTTTCGTCGGGCTCACCGCAGTCGCTGCAAGCTTGGCTTTTCCCGAGCAACGCCATGTGTCCTTGGCCAGCGCAGCGTTTCTGTTATCAAGTGAACTTTTCATCATGAAAGCACGGGAGATCCGGGGCGACAATCTGATGAACCTCTGCTGGGTCGCCTCCGTAGTTTTGCTTTTCGCGGGTCTAAGACGTAGTTCTGTTCGGGTGTTTTGGTTAGCTGGCATTGCGCTGGGGGCTTCGGCGTTGTTCAGCGTGAAGTTTGCAATCGTCGCAGTTGCAGCTGGGATCATTCTGTTATCGGCATGGCGAAGGAACGTGGGGGCTCACTTACGCGAGTTAGTAATGTTCGGCCTTGGCACGATATTGCCTATTATTGCCGCTGCAGGATGGATTGCTTTGCAGGGCATTTCTGAGGACTTTCTTGCGCAGGCTTTTCATTCGAGCATGGATCGAGATTTCACACTCGCTATTGGGCCTTTGTCGGGTGCGGTCAAATCCTATCCCATTTGGATGGGTCTTGCGGGCGTGGCTCTCGCTCGCTCTGTTCATCGAGAGTGGACACATAAGGCATTGCCGGGCGAGCGCTGGCTCTGGCCCCCTTTAGCGTTTCTGCTCTTTCAGTATTTCTTTCTCCTACCCAGTAAACATTCACAATCACTCCTGCCTGTTCATCCGCTGATTGCGGTGCTTGGCGCTCATGTTTTCCTATTGTTTTATGGGTGGGTTGGACGGCTGGGGAAACCAGTGCTAAAATGCCTCGTCATCCTTTTCATGCTGGCGGGCGCTCTCCTGCAGGCTTACCACATGTTGCATAACAACCACTACGTGAACGGCATTTTGTCGTGGCAACTTGGACAAGCTCAGCGCTTGCAGGCCCATACCCGACCAGCGGACTATGTGCTTTCTGGCCTTGGCGTCCCCATTTTTCGGCGTAGTCCAATCTCGACCAACTCCTTCGTCAATTATCTGCAGGAGGCGTATCGGCAGGGCAAAATCGATTTTCAGGTGACGGAGTCGTTGGTTCAGAAACGCGTTCGGTTCGTCGTTGCGGATTCGCGAATTCGCAGTCTGCCGGCTGCTGACTTATCGTTTATCGAGCGACATTACTTAAAGATTGCTGGGACTCCAACGAAGTCTCCGCTGCTTGTCGCGGGTGGTGTTGAACCCATCACGACTTCTACTGTCACTCTTCCCATGCGAATTCCCGGATGGTACTGGGTTGCGATGATTCAGCCGGAAGATCTCGATTCGCAAGGGCAGTTAAGAAAACCTGAGAGCCAGCGTTTCTACTCGGATGGTCATAGTGTCGCGCTTTCTGTTCCTGACGGCAAGACCACTGCGGTCTACGCACAGATCCCAGTTCGATATGTGTCCGTGACAACGCGGCAGCAACTCACCGCTCCTTAAGAGCTCATTTCCCAACAAATCTGCACCCCTTTCACTTCGAATACAGGGTGAAAAGCCGACGCTACTTTGATCCGGAAAACATAATAGGCTGGTGTTAGTAGAATGAATCAGAATGCCAATTGATCGCGCAACCGCTCGAAACAATCTGCTGAGCCTGCTGGCATATCAGAGCTCGCACAACTCCGAGTACGGGGCCCTACTTCTGGCTGTGTGGTACGACATCGTGGAACCAGTCGAGGACTGTTACGTCTTTGAAGTTTACGAAAGGTATCGTGGGCCAGAAGGGGAGGAAACCGGTTCATTTCGATTTCCGGGAATGGGGTACTTATGGTTGCCCGGACTCTATCACGTTCAAGTCTGCTCCCGCTCAGCATTCGAACGTGCGATTGCAGCATCCGACGAAGACATTCGATACCTAGGCAAAGCACTTGCTGCAAAGCGCGCGGAAATCCTGTACACTGGAGCCGAAGAAGGTATGCGCCTCGCGCAGATCCTTGCGAGTAGTGCGGCATCGCAGTAATCCGCTACGCCCGCGGAATTTGTGCTTTTCCGTTGATTCATGCGCGATGAGAGGTAATACATCCCTATTCAACTCGACGAGGGAAAGAGGTTCATCATGCGGTTTGTCGATATCATTATTCGGAAGCGGGACGGTGCCACACTAACAGACGAAGAGATTGCGTACGCCATCCAAGCGTATCTGCGTGATGAAGCAGCGGATTACCAAATGGCTGCCCTACTCATGGCGATTTTTTTTCAAGGAATGACGCCAGCCGAGACCGCTGCTCTCACGCGCGAGATGATCTCCTCGGGAGAGGTCTACGACCTTTCGTCTCTCAATATCCCATTTCCAGTGGACAAGCACAGTACGGGCGGTGTGGGCGACAAAGTGTCCCTGCCGTTAGCCCCCTTGGCTGCGGCTTGTGGCGTAGCGGTGCCAATGGTCAGCGGGCGGGGACTGGGTCACACGGGGGGTACCCTTGATAAACTGGAGTCCATACCGGGCTTCAATGTTCGACTGACGCGTGAACAGTACTTCCGCCAGCTTGAGAAAATTGGTGTGGTGATGGCCGGACAAAGCGACACTTTTGTTCCCGCAGATAAACGGCTCTACGCCCTGCGCGACGTGACCGGTACGGTGGAATCTATCCCTCTGATTTGTGCTTCGATCATGAGCAAGAAGATTGCTTCGGGTGCGCGGGCTCTCGTGATGGATGTGAAAACGGGCAGCGGCGCGTTCATGAAAACACTCGACGACTCCCGAGCTCTTGCTCAGGGGCTAATTGGCGTGGGTAAGGAGATGCAACGCCCAGTCCATGCTTTCATTACCGACATGAATCAACCGCTTGGACGAAAGATTGGTAATTCGCTGGAAGTGCTGGAGTCTTTGGAATGCCTGCGCGGCGAAGGCCCTTCTGACTTGCGAGAGATCACGCTCCGACTCACCGCCGAAATGCTGATTTTGGGAGGCGTTGAGCAAACCGAAGAAGCAGCGTTTGCCCGGTGCGTCCGTGCCATTGAAAATGGAAGCGCCCTGACGAAATTCCGCGAGTTAGTCGAGGCGCAGGGCGGAGATCCGCGCATCGTGGACGACCCGTCTCGGCTCGAAGTTGCACCAGATGTGGCTGTTCTGGAAGCAGAGACTGCAGGCTACCTTGCAGCAACCGACTGCAGGGCCATTGGCAATGCCGCTGTCGTGCTCGGCGCTGGTCGGAACAAAATGACTGATTCCATTGACCATGGCGTTGGACTCGAAATGCTTGTGAAAATCGGTGACCGCATCGAACCCAAACAGCCACTGGTGAGGATTATCCATCGTGGGGGCAAAGGGCTCGACGAGTGTCTTGCTCGCCTGAGAAAAGCGTTCGTGATCCAATCCGAGCCCGTGGCCGCTCCGCCCCTCATTTATGAGCGCCTCACATAACCAACTCGGCGCGCAAGAGACTCCGGGGCATTCATTTCACGCGGCGGTTCAACACAAGTAATGCGGCGCGGAGCCCAAGAACATAGCTGTAGGGACCGAAGCCGGCGATTTGACCCACGCACACTGGAGCAGTCAGACTCTTGTGGCGGAATTCCTCCGCACGTGCATAGACGTTACTAAGATGGATTTCGATCACGGGCAGTGGGGCAATCGCCGCAATTGCATCGCGCAGCGCCACACTTGTATGCGTATAGGCTGCCGGATTGATCACAATGGCATCCACCACACTTGGAGCTTGCTGAATGGCATCCACGAGCTCGCCCTCGTGATTGCTTTGAGAAAAGGTCACCGTGCAGCCCAACTTTTGGGCCTCCTCACGCACCAATTTCTCGATCTCTGCCAGTGTGGTTGCGCCATAAACCCCCACTTCCCGGCGTCCAAGCAAGTTTAGATTTGGGCCATTTAAGAAAAGGACGTGAGGCTTCCGAGCGGCTTTGGTCTTGTTCTTTTCCGCGCACATCGTGTCGCTGCCCTTCACTCGAATTGTAGAAAACTCAGCGGTGACACACCGGTTACACTACCCTGCCTGCATCGCCGCAACGCGAAATGCAACTCTGGACTTGAAGAAGCTTCAGCGCCATGGGCAACCACGCAACACTGTCGGCTCGGTAATTGAACCCAAAAGAACCGACCGCGAGGCCCCTGTTGCGGAAGGGACATTGCCGGGTAAGCCCAAGAGACGCGCAAACCCAAGCACCGCAAACGCAACACACTCACGAGCCTTTGCTGGCATCCCAAGTTTCTCGAGCGGAGCCACCTCAGGACACCGAACGAGCAATTGTTTCGCCAAGATGCGGATGCGCTGCATGAGAAAGCGATTCCTTGCTCCACCCCCGCCCATATAAATTGCCGCGATTGGCCATCGGGGTTCTACAAATCTGGATAAGCTTTCAACAAATGACCGCGCCGTAAACTCCACAGCAGTGGCCAACAGGTCTTGCGGTGAGATGCTCTGGGAGTGACGGAGCTCTTTTTCTAAAAACTGTTCCCCAAAGAGTTCGCGTCCGGTACTTTTCGGCGGGGGCAGGTGAAAGAAAGGCATGCGCGTCCAGCGCTCAAGTAGTTCCACATGCACGCGGCCTGCGCTTGCGAGGCGTCCACCGACGTCGTACTGCCGCTCGGGCCAGAACCTATGAACAATTGCGTCTAACAGCATGTTGCCGGGGCCCGTATCAAACGCAATCACGTCCTCCAGTCGATTGCTGGCAGGTAGAACCGTGACGTTCGCGATTCCGCCGAGGTTCCCCACCACAATTGTGTTTCGCGGGTGGCCGAAAAGATGATAGTCTGCAAATGGCACCAACGGTGCCCCCTCCCCTCCCACCGCAACGTCGGCGGCGCGAAAATTGTGGATGACCATCAAGCCCGTCCGCTCAGCGATCACGGCTGGCTCAGCGATTTGCAACGTGGAAGCAGTCAAGTCGCGCTTGTGAGCTTGCGAGGGGGGAACGTGATAGACGGTCTGCCCGTGAGATGCGATTGCGACAACACTCGAGTGGGAAATGTGGTGACGCCTAAGGCACGCTTCGACTGCATCGGCGAAAGCTTGACCCAACGCAAAGTTCAGCGAACAGACCCATTTAAGTGAGCCGCGACGGTCACGGAACAAATTCAGCAAGGCTTGTCGGAGGTGAGCGGGGATAGGGTGCTCGTAAAATGCAATCAGGTCGGCTTGAATGCGCTTTGCCGGAGTAAAAGATAGATCGCAGACTGCAACATCGATACTGTCGGCACTTGTGCCGGACATCACCCCAAGAATTCTACAACGGGGACGCTTGACCATCGAATTCTCGCTGGATCGAGTACTTGCACGTCGAAGACCACGTGACATGTTGTGCGACGAACTTCGCTGCTAACAGAATCGGAAGTAAAGACTTTAGAGTAAACAAGAGCCGTGGCAAAACGCCTTACCATCGCCTACTATATTTCGAGTCACGGGCTCGGCCATGCCAGTCGAGCTGCAAAGGTAATGAATGCCTTGCCCAAGGAGGCACGCCTTATCGTTAAATCTCTCGCGCCGGCGGACTTCCTTGTCCATTTGACAAAGGGGCGGCAGATGGATCTCTACCGCGAGGCTTGGGACTTTGGCGCGTGGCAGGAGTCGAATTTCGAGATCAACTGGGATCGCACATTTGAGGCGGCGATGAAGGTCCACGAGGAGGCGACCGCTCGGTTGCCAGCCGAAACGGCATTCTTACTCCGAGAGAACGTAAACGTCGTCGTTACCGACATCCCGTCGACACCACTGGTAGCGGCTCGACGCGCCCAAATCCCCAGCGTTTGTTTGGCGAATTTCACATGGGTTGAAATCTTCCGCAGAGCAGCCACTACCCCGAGCCGGCGAGCCTTTCTGCGCGCCTTGCGTGCTGAGTATGCCGCGGCGACCTTGGCACTGATCCCCGGATTTGCGCTCGGGCTTCCCTATTTCCGACAGCGTTACGAGATCCCTTTGATTGCGGATCGCGGAAAGCGGCGGCGTGCTGAACTGCGCCGGGAACTGGGGGTCCCCCTAAGTCGTAAAGTGGTTCTACTCTATTTCGGCAATTGGGGGCTCGGTGAACACGGGAGAAAGGAGTTCGATCACCTGCAGGAAGAGTTCTCCTTCGTAAGCTTGAATGAAGCGTTCGCAGCAAGTCACCGACTCGACCCGTTGAGATGGCCGTTTTGCGATATCGTCGCCTCGGTCGATGTGGTGCTGGGTAAGCCCGGTTACGGAACCATGAGCGAATGTATGGCCAACGCAACGCCGGTGGTGTACTACCCACGCCCAGAGTTTGCTGAGTATCCAGCCCTGCGGCAGGCCCTTGCAGAATGGGGCGGCGGTGTACAAATCACGAAGCGTGATCTCATTGAGGGACGGTGGGGTGCGTCGCTTATGCGTGCGAGTCAGCTCGCCCCACCTCGCATTTCCTGTACAGGGGCACGTCAAGCAGCGCGACACATCGTCCGATTGGCCAAAAGCCGTTAGCCAACGATCTCCGCATCCAGACCTTTTGAAAGTTCTTCTGCTACTTGCTCACCGAGAATGCGACTTTCAATCTCCTCGGCTTCTACCCAGCGTTTGAGCTCTTCGAGGAAATGATGATGAGTCAGATCGTAATGAAGCGGTGTGATGGAAATCTTGTTCTGCTTCAGCACCAGATCGTCCCAGTCTTCGCCCTCGGAAGAATGGATGAGACGATCGCCAACGTTGCGATAGGCAATGATACCCGCCTTCTCGTTGATGGCTTTGAACTCATCCACGAATACCGAGTGTCCCATCTTGGACACAACGATGCCGCGAATTTCCTGCTCCGGAACATTCGGAATGTTCACATTGAGGAGCACCCCCGGAGGCAGACCACGCTCCGCAACAACTTTTGCCAGCCGAACGCTGAAGCGGGCTGCAAACTCATAATTCGCTTCCACTCGTGCCACATCTTGTAGAGTCCCAACGGGCAGCTCCTTCGGATCTTCTTTAGAAGCTGACGCAGTCTTTGGGCTCGTAACCGCTAAGGAGACTGCAATCGCCTTGAAACCGTTGAGAGTCGCCTCAAGCGCGGCAGCCACGGTGCCCGAGTAGAGAATGCTGGTTCCGGTGTTTTGTCCCCGATTGATGCCCGAAATGACGACATCGGGAGGCGTTTCCTTCATAATCACCGAGAGCGCCATTTTCACGCAGTCGGCGGGTGTGCCGTCGATGGCATACGCAGAGTTTTTGTGCCCCCGCACATGCTCTCGAAGGGTAATTTCATTGAAGATGGTGATGGCGTGACCGATCGCACTGCGCTCACGTGAAGGCGCGACTACGGTAGCTTCGATTCCCTGCCGGCTGCATTCATGGTAAAGCGCCCACAACCCCGGGGCCTCTACTCCATCATCGTTCGTAAGCAGGACTCTCACGATTTGCTTCCTTTCGCTCCCAATTTGAGAGCATGAGTTATACAGTGTGTGAAAGTTCCTACTTCACCTGTTACTGGATGGGTAGCACGATTTGCCCGCGCGTAAGATAGTCACTCAGCGTGAAAGCAAACAAAAGAATGAGGGTGAACGCACTCACAATCACAACGAGAAGAATCAAACGTGGCGAGTAGCGTGCGTGCATAAAGTAGAGCACCACCAACATCGCCTTCACCGAGGCGATTCCAAGAGCCAGCGGGGTATTCAAGAGACCAAGATCTACGTAGGCGACCTTCACAGTAAGAACAGTGAGAACCACCAAGGCGCAAAACACCGCGAGGTAGACGCGTACCGGCACAATATGGCCCGGCATAATATGGTTCATTTTCAGTGCCTCCCTAAGAGATAAAGTAGCGGGAACAAGTAGATCCAGACGATATCGACGAAATGCCAGTAGAGCCCAACCAGCTCTACCGGTGTGTACCACTCGGTTGAGAATTTTCCACGATATGCCAGTAGCACCAGCCAGAGCATCGCGCCGATGCCAAGAAGCACGTGAAGAGCGTGAAGCCCTGTCATGCAAAAATAGAGCACGAAGAAGAGCTGGACACGGTGCGGATCGGAAGGGCCTTCGTAGTGAAACGATGGGCCGGGAATGTGGTGTTCCACATATTTGTGGTGCCATTCAAAGCCCTTAACGATGAAAAACACGGTGCCTAACGCAATGGTGAGAAAGAGATAGCGCAGAAGAGCTTTGCGGTGGCCTGTCTGTGCCGCGTGGACGGCCAACGCCATCGTGAGACTGCTTGTGATCAGCACGGCCGTATTGAGCCCACCCAAACGAACATCAAGTAAGTGACTGCCCGCGTGAAAAGGACCGGGATAGATCGTGCGGTAGACAGCATACGCCGCAAACAGGCCTCCGAAGAACATGACCTCCGTAACAAGGAACAGCCACATTCCCAGCGAGGCAGATTCCTGCTGCTGCTCGAGGTCCTCAAAGTGATGGGCAAGGTATGGACTGCTAACTTGCGACATTCGGCACACTCTCCACTCTGGAATAGTCGTAGGGCTCGCCTGTCACGACTGGCGTTTTTTCGAAGTTGTGCGTTGGCGGAGGCGACGACGTCTGCCACTCCAACCCGGTTGCTCCCCACGGATTGGCGGGCGCCTTCTTGCCATAAAAGAATGAGTACGTTAGGTAAACACCGGGAATTAGGTAACCAACTCCCAGTAACATCGCACCTGCCGACGAAAGAATGTGGAGGATCTGAAACTCGGGGACGTACTCGTGATAGTGGCGTGGCATTCCGAGGTAGCCCAGCAAGAATTGGGGGAAAAACGTAAAGTTGAATCCCAAGAAAATGACGACAGCGGCAAACTGCGCCCAACCCTCCGAGTACATTTTACCGAACATCTTTGGCCACCAGTAATGAAGTGCGCCGAGGAAGCCCATGATCGTAGCACCGACCATCACGTAGTGGAAGTGGGCCACCACGAAGTAGGTGTCGTGAACGTGATAGTCCATGCCGAGGCATGCGAGGAAGAGACCGGTCAGGCCCCCAATCGCAAATAGCCCGATAAATCCAAACGCGTAGATCATGGGCGCTTGGAAAGAAATGGAACCTTTGTAGAGCGTGGCGGTCCAATTGAAGACTTTGACGGCTGAGGGAATGGCGACGAGGAAACTCAGTGCGGAAAAGATGAGCCCAGCGAATTCGCTTTGACCGCTCACCAGCATGTGATGCCCCCACACGAAGAAACCCACGATCGCGATAGCGAGACTTGAGGCCGCAATGAACGAGTACCCGAAAACAGGTTTTCGTGAGAAGGTAGAAAACAGTTCGCTCATGACACCCATCGCGGGCAGAATCATAATGTAAACAGCCGGGTGGGAATAGAACCAGAACAGGTGCTGGAAAAGAATCGGATCACCGCCAATACGCGGGTCAAATATCCCAACACCCCAGATGCGCTCGATTGCCACAAGAAGGACGGTGATTGCCACGACTGGGGTCCCCAACAACATGATGAGGCTTGTGGCATAGTGGGCCCATACGAAAAGCGGGAGGCGGAACCACGTCAGGCCGGGACACCGCATCTTGTGGATCGTCACGGCGAAGTTCAAACCGGTGAAGACTGACGAAAATCCGACGATGAAAGCTCCAAGCCCTGCTAAAATCACGGAGCTATTGGCAAACGTTGTGCTGTATGGCGTGTAGAACGTCCAACCCGTGTCCACTCCGCCCGTAAAGATTGCGGCGAGCATGAATCCGCCACCGATCATGAACATGTACCAGCTCGCCAAATTGATTTTTGGAAACGCCAGATCCCGCGCTCCAACCATGAGCGGAATCAGGAAATTTCCAAACACTCCCGGGATGGCGGGAATTAAGAAAAGAAAAATCATGATGAGTCCATGTTGCGTAAACAGTCGGTTGTAGGTGTCGCTCGAGACAAGATCCCCCTTGGGCGTCATGAGCTCCAACCGGATGAGGAGCGCGAAGATCCCACCAATGACGAAGAAAAAGGTGATGCCAAGCAGGTAGAGCACGGCGATCCGTTTATGGTCGACCGTGAGGAGCCAAGACTTCAGCGTGTAACCGGCAGAAAGATAATTTGTATGGTTTTCAGAACCTGAGCTCCCCTCACGAGCCTCTGGAATCGGAGTCGTTTGTGGGACTGGGTAGCTACTCATTTTGTCGCAACCTCCTTCGAGACTGCATTCGTGGTCGAGAGGTCAGACGGGCTGACGCTTTGCGGGGAATCTTGAGCCAAGGACTTCACGTAAGCCGTTAGCTGCATGAGCTGCTCTTCCGTGACCAACCCTTGGAACGAGGGCATGATGGGTTGGTAGCCCTCAACAATTTTCGCGCTCGGGTTAGTGATGGATTCACGAATGTAGTTTTCGTCCGCGAGTACTTCCTTGCCGCCCAGCAAGCGGACTTTCTTTCCAAAAAGCCCAACCAAGGAAGGTCCCCGAGCGCCCGAGGTCCCGGTGTGGCACGTGTTGCAGGCCAATTTTGCAAATAGGGCTTCACCCGACTGGGCCGGCGTCGCGCCCGTTTCATCGCCAAGCCACGCCTGAAACTCGCGCGGCTCCATCACAATGACTCGCCCGATCATTTTTGAATGATTTGTGCCGCAATACTGGTTGCAGAAAAGCCGGTACACGCCCGGCTTCACGGCATTGAACCAAGTGCGGGTCCATCGCCCGGGAACCACGTCCTGCTTCATGCGAAATGCTGGAACATAGACGTTATGGATCACGTCTTCCGAGCCCATCGTGAGCTTCACCGGGCGCCCTGCCGGGACATGGAGGTCGTTGATCTCGCGCTTACCGTTCGGATGCTGGAACTTCCACATCCACTGTTTTCCCGTTACGAGGACTTCGTAGGCGTCGCTGGGGGGACGAAGCTGGTCATGGTACACCTTTGCGCCCCAAAAAAACATGATTGCCACAAGGACAAGCGGAATAACGGTCCAGATAATTTCCAACGCCTTCGAACCGTGAATCGGCGGAGGCGCCGTTGTATCACCGGGACGTCGCCGGTATTTCACTGCAAACACCACAACCAAAATGAAAATCAGGAGAGTGAAAAAGACCGTGACGCCCGTCAGATAGTAGAACAGAGCATCCACTCTCGGAGCCAGTGTGGAGGCTTGCTCTGGGAATAGCTCAAATCGTGGTTCCATAGTTCATCCGACCTGGTTCAAATTCGCTTCTCGTCGCGCTTTGAATTCCTTGCGCAGCATGATGGCAATAAAGCCGGCGATCGCTAACACGGTGAGAAGACCACCGATGCGGACCGAGGTCATGGCAATCCAGCCGTACTTGCCGGTCATCGGATCGTATTGATAACAAAGCAATAGGAGTTGATCCACTGGTGAGCCCACTCGGCCCTCACTCGCTTCAACAAGCCCGAAGCGGAGATCGCGTGGTGGATACTCGATGCCATAAAAGTACCGCGCAATCTTGCCTTCCGGCGTCAGCACCATGATAGCAGCGGCATGCGCATATTGCCCCAACTTCTCATCCCACACATAGCGAAAACCAAGTGCTTGCGAAAGGCTGGTGATAGCTTCCTGAGACCCAGTGAGAAATGCCCAATGTTGGCCAAGCTCAGGACGCTGGAGCTCCTGCAGATAGTTGGCCTTTTTTGCGGCTGCGAGCTGGGGTGTATCGCGGGGATCAAAGCTATAGGTGACAATCGTGAAGTCTTTCGTCGGATCCAACGTCAGAACTTTCAGCGTCCGCGAGAGCCCGTTGAGCACTTGGGTGCACAGCATGGGGCATTCGAAATAAACAGGGGTGATAACCACTGGGCGCTTTCCGAAATACCTTGCGAGCGAGACTGTTGTGCCCGTTTCGTCCACGAACTCCAGATTAAGAGGGATACTTTGCCCGATTTTTTGCTCCACCCCCACCTCACGCAAGATGGTCGGCGGAGTGAGCGACTGCGGCTCGGACTGCGGTCCGAACGCCCACAATCCATTAGTCAGAAACAGTGCTGCCCAACCTGTCCAAAATGTTACCGCAAGCTTTAGGTGCTGCGCTTTCATTAGAATACTTTCCTTTCCACGAAGCGCCCAGACGCCGAGTCCGCTGCGCGACTGGTGGCTTGATCACGGTTCTCTGTCGGAGGCATGGGGCGCGTTGGAAGACCGCGCTCCAACGTCAATTGCATCGCACGCGCGATCGGAATACGAACCTTTCCTTGGGCCTGATCTACCCATCCATAGGAGTTCAGGATGCGATCTTCTGCTGCACGCATGGCCTCCATTTCTTGGCGCGGGGAGAGCTGTAGCCTTGGCTCCGGCGGCAACTGGTCGGGTTGTTTTGCAACTGGAGGCGGTAACAGCCGAGGTTTTTCTTCTGGGCCGTGAAGTTGGACAAAAAGGATCCACAGCAAGTACACAATCGCGGCCGTCCCAAGAGTGAGGTAGACCACCGCCTTAAAGATAGCGCGCGTATTTGCGTCACGCGGCTCATAGCCCGTAGGAGGTAAACCCGCGTGCTGTTGTTCCTCTTTTTGGGAGTGTTGGCGGGGATCAGTGTTTCCCATGCTCGATCGCCTCCTTTAGCCGCAGATCATTCACTGGCAGCAGCGAACGCTTGCTGAGATTAAAGAGAAACGCTGCGCACCAAATCCCGCCCACCGCAACAAAAGCTGCGAGGTCCATCCACGAGAAGCCTGCAAATTCGCGATGCGGAGACGCGGGACGGATGAGATAGAAAAGGTCAACGTACCGCATCCCAAGAACAAGCAGCGCAACGAGGACCAGAGTGCTGGGATTGCGTTTAAGATCCCGTGACAGCAGCAGGAGAAACGGCAGTGCGAAATGCGCGATAATCAGTGCGAGAGCGACGTATTGCCACGCACCTTCGAGCCGCTTCACGTAAAACGTCACTTCTTCTGCAAGGTTCCCCGACCAGATAATGAGAAATTGGGAGAACGAGATGTATGCCCATAGCATGACAAACGCCAGTAGGAGTTTGCCAAAATCATGGTAGTGACGTTTGCCAAGGACAGAGCTCAGGGGGCCTTTGCCCAGCCACACCAGAACAACAATCGTGAAGGCTAATGCACCACAAAGTTCACCCACGACAAACAAGGCACCGTAGATCGTCGAGTACCAATGGGGTTCAAGTGACATGAGCCAATCCACAGAAGCGAACGTAGCGCTCAGCCCGTAGATTACAAGGCCGGGCCCGCTGAGGGTGGCACACCGCTGGGACATTGCGCCGGGCTCCAATGCACGGTCCTGCTTCGCTGACCACCGCGCAAGAAGGAAACCGACTAGTACCCACAGAGCGAAGTAAATGGCGGTTCGGATGAGAAAACCCTTCGGATTGAGGTACGCAACCTTCTGTTGCAGTACCGGATCTTTGGCGACGACCTCTGCATGGGACCACTCGTAGAGCGAGTGCATTCCCACAACAATCGGGAGGAACAGGACCACAAGGAGGGGCAGGGTGCGGCTTGCAGCTTCAAACACGCGCCGTCCCATCAGTCCCCACGCGCCCCCTGTCAGATACTGAATCATTAAGAACGCAAGCGCCCCAAGCCCAAAGTGAAACCAGTAAATGAACGCCACCAGATACGAGTGATAAAACTGATGTCGGCCGTGGTCGGAGGTGGCTCCAATACCAAGGGCGACGAAAGCAGCGATCCCGGCGGCGAGGAACAGATTGCGCATCTTTGCTGGGTTCGTCACGAGCAACTCCCCGTTCATTTCGCCACCTCCACCTGAGGAGTCGTGCTGAGAGCAGTAGCTTGAGTCGCACCATTTAGAGCTGCGCGTTCCTCGGGGGGAACATCCGCAAGGGTCGCGTTTTGGCTGAGCTGAAGCGCCCGAATGTATGCAGCGATCGCCCACCGGTCACGCACTGGAATGTGGTTGTGGGGGTACATGCGGCCAAATCCATTGGTCATCACGTCGTAGAAATGGCCGATGGGAGCACTCAGAAGTCGGTCCTCGTGGTAAGAGGGTGGCTTGACCATTCCACGGCGAACAATCATCCCGTCCCCATTGCCGAGTCGTCCATGACAGGGGGCGCAATAAATATTGAAGCGCTCTTGGCCACGTTCGAGCAGCTCACGCGTGAGCGACACCGGCAGCACTTGCGTGAGCGTCGTCCCGTCCATGCCAGTGAACAACATCCGGTCATCGCGCAGATCCCCTCGCGCCACTGTGCCCGCCACGAGTGGGCGCGCAGAGCGTCCATCCGCGAAGAAGTCCGATTCCTGTAGGGGTTTGTACTTCGGTTGATATCGCATGCGCTGATCACAACCCGCCATCGCTATGCACACAGCAATGCCGAGTGCGATCGGGCGCACAAACCGTGCGACGATGGAGGCTCTCATCAAATGTCCTGTTTTACTGTGCAACTTCGGCCACCTCGACCGGGTTTAATGTCTGGAGGAATTCGCGAGTCCGTTGCGGGTCGAACAACGGATCGGCGCTCTCGATGCATAAGAAAAAGCGGTCCTGGCTTGCGCGCTCAAAACGTGGATTGTTGAACACCGGGTGATAGGGCTGCGGAAATCCGTTGAGCGCCAACATCCCAAAAACGGCGGACAATGCGGCAAAGAGCACCGTCACTTCGAAGGTGATTGGAATGTACATTGGCCAACTGTTCAGGGGCTTGCCGCCGGCTACTAAGGGGTAATCAATCACTTGAAAGTAATAGCACATTCCAAACCCCACGAGGCATCCGATCAAACCGCCGAGGAAAACGATAAATGGTACTTCATTGCGCTTGAGCCCCAAGGCGTGGATGACCTCTTCCACAGGATAGGGTGTGTAGGCATCCATCTTTCGATACCCGGCTGCATAGGCTTTTTCGGTCGCAATGGCGAGTGCTTCGGCAGTTTCAAACTCAGCCATGAGACCATAAAGATTTCGCGTAGTTGCGCTCATCGCTGTGCCTCCGGCTTTTGCTGAGCAAGGAGCATGCGAACTTCAAAAATCGAGATCATGGGAACGAATCGCACGAATAGGAACATGAGCGTAAGGAAGAGCCCGATCGTGCCGAGGTAGAGCGAGTAGTCCCAGATCGTCGGGTAATACATTCCCCATGAGGACGGGAGAAAATCTGCGTGCAGGCTTGTGACAACGATCACGAAACGCTCAAGCCACATGCCGATGTTCACAATGATCGACATGATAAACAGGAGAAGCGGGCTTCGGCGCACACGCTTAAACCACAGTGCCTGAATCGCCACCACATTGCAGGCGATCAGAGCCCAATAGAGAGGCGCGTAGGGGCCCTGCATCCGATTGCTGAATAAGAGATAGCGCTCATAAGGGTTCGCGCTATACCAAGCCATGAAGGCTTCCATTAGATATCCGTAGCCGACAATGAGACCGGTCGCCAACATCACCTTGGCCATGTTCTCGAGATGGCGCATGGTGATGAGGTCCTCCATTTTGTAGAACTTGCGGATCGGAATCGCCAAGGTGAGAACCATGGCAAATCCCGAGTAAATCGCCCCTGCCACAAAGTAGGGCGGGAAGATTGTGGCGTGCCAACCGGGGATAATTCCCACAGCGAAGTCGAAACTGACTACGGTGTGCACGCTCACCACGAGTGGGGTGGAGAGACCGGCCAGCAGCAGATACGCTGTTTCATATCGAAACCAATGCCGGGCTGAGCCGCGCCATCCTAAGCAAAGAAACGCGAAAATGTACTTCGCAATCTTGCTCTTTGCGCGGTCGCGCATGGTGGCAAGGTCTGGGATAAGCCCCACATACCAGAACAAGATGGAGACGGTGGCATACGTTGAAACCGCGAAAACGTCCCACTCGAGCGGGCTCCGGAATTGTGGCCACAGGGCATACGTATTGGGGTGCGGCAACATCCAATACGCAAACCACGGACGCCCCACGTGGAGCAGGGGGAACATGCCCGCACACGTGACGGCAAAGATTGTCATGGCCTCGGCGAACCGGTTGATCGAGGTCCGCCATTGCTGATTCAGAAGTAGCAGAATCGCGGAGATGAGTGTGCCAGCGTGGCCGATACCGATCCACCACACGAAATTTACGATGGCAAAGCCCCAACCGACTGGGATGTTGATTCCCCAAATCCCAACACCGCGAATGAGTAGCCACGCCACCGAGATCAGCAGCACCATGACCACGCCGAAGGTCAGAGCAAAACCGGCCAACCATCCTGGATGAAATCGCGTTGTTAGCACGACCGAACTGATCTTCTCGGTCACGCTACTCAAAGTATGGCCCGGCGCGATCACCGGATCGTGCTGTCCAAAATCCTTGCTGTTTGGCGAAATGATCTCCGACGACATGGGCTAGGCCTTCTCCGGGGTTTCTTGATCCATCAGCTTGGGGTTGGGGTTGCGTACACTCCCAAGATAGGTGGTACGCGGACGCGTGTTGAGTTCGGTAAGCAAACCGTAGTTTAGCGGCAATGCTTTCAGGCGCGCCACCTGACTGTTCGGGTCGTTGATGTTTCCGAAAACGATTGCATTGGTCGGGCAAGTCGCCTGACAAGCGGTCAGCACTTCACCATCGCGAATTTCCCGCCCCTCATTGTTTGCTGTGATACGCGCATGACTGATGCGCTGGACGCAATATGTGCACTTCTCCATCACGCCGCGTTGGCGAACCGTCACATCGGGATTTCGCACGAGTTTCAAACTCGGGGTTTTCCAATCCTGATATTCGAGGAAGTTAAAGCGGCGCACTTTGTACGGACAGTTGTTCGCGCAGTAGCGCGTGCCGAGGCAGCGGTTATACACCATGGCGTTGAGACCTTCATCGTCATGGACCGTCGCCTGAACAGGGCATACTGGCTCGCAAGGGGCATTCTCGCACTGCATGCAGTTGACGGGTTGGTTATGAATCGCGGGGTTGTCGGGCGAACCTTCGAAATACTGGTCGATTCTCAACCAGTGCATTTCACGCCCACGTAGAACCTGATCCTTGCCGACCACGGGAATGTTATTCTCGGCCTGACAAGCCACGACACACGCGTTGCAGCCAATGCAGGCAGCGAGGTTCACCGCCATCCCCCACGTGTAACCGTCGTACTTGTGGGGAGGATACAAAGAGGCTGGTGGGGGCTCGTGCGCCACGTGCGCGACGAAGTTCGGATCCTTTTCGTACTCTGCCAACGTGGCAGTCCGCACCAAATGGCGGTTTTCCATGTTGAAATGCATCTGCGTTCGTGCGAGCGGGTAGCGCCGGCCCGTCCGTTGGACCTTCGCTCCCGAACATTGCCATGGCGCTGAGACACTTTGCAGGTGCGCGACGCTGAAGCCTAAACCATTTCCCACGCGGCCAGCCATACGTCGCCCGTACCCGAAGTGGACGGTCACACTCTCATCGGCATGCCCGGGCACAATCACAGCTCCCCCCACCACTTTATGCCCATTGAACTCCACCGCCACTTCGTCTTCATCTCGTAGCCCAAGCCGTTGGGCGAGACCCGGGCTGAGGTGCACCGCATTGTCCCACGTGAGCTTCGTAATCGGTTTGGGCAACTCTTGGAGCCAGCCATTGTTGGCAAAGCGGCCGTCGTAGATCGAAGGATCCGGCCGAAGGACCACTTCGATTCCCGAGGACTCTTTCGGTGCGGGTAGACTTTTGTAGTCGAGCGCCAAATGAACCGATTGAGGCGCAGGGGCAGAATCGCGGACAAACCCGTCGTGCAATGCTGACCGCCACCAAGCTTCAAAATCCGCCGCTCCTGAGTTCTCCCGCCAGTATGTCCGCACCAAGTCGTAAGCGGTTTGTCCCAACGCACCGCGCAGCGCGGCCACCAGTTCCAGAGTTGGCTTTCCGCCATAGAGAGGAGCGATCAGGGGCTGTCGAAGCGAAAGGGTACCATCGTAGGCTCGGCCGTCGCCCCAACTCTCCAGATAATGAGCTGCGGGAACATGCCAGACACATGCTTCGGCCGTCTCGTCGAAGTGCGTCCCACAGTGCACCCGCATCGCAATCTTTTCGAAACGCTCGGCAAGCTTGAGCTCAGCGGGCGCCTCGGCCACCGGATTGGCGTCCAGCACAATGAGCAGCTGCACCTTGCCCGCGTCCGCATCTTTTGCGAGCTGCTCGAGTTGCTCGTAGTGATTCGAAGGGCTCGAGAGGACGGGCGGCATGTAAGCAACCGTTTTGCCGAGATTGTCGAGAGCATGATTGATCGCGTGGGCGAGCGCATGAACTTCGGCCGGTTGTTGCTGTCCCGCAACCACAAGGCCGGCGCCTCGGTGATCTTTCAAGTCCTCCGCCAAAGCCTCGAGCCATCGCTGTTCGGCGGGCTGAAGTGCTGGCACCTCTACTGGCAAGCCAATCAATTTGGCTAAACCGCGCACCAGAATCCCAACGCGAGCTGCGGTCACAGGCAGGCGATGGTCCGCCAAGGTTGCGGTGCACGAGGGCATCGGCTCGGCCGCATAGAAGCGGTTTAGTCCGCGCGGATTCTCGAAAACGTTGCGCCGAGCGGCAAAATCGCATGCGTAGCGGAGTGCCCCAGGCTCCGCAAACATGAAGTCGCAGTCGAAGGCCGCCACAATGTCTGCGTCGGCGAAGCGATAGACGGGCTCCAGCGGCTGCCCAAAGGCCAGACGCGTCCCCGCATAGACGGCATCGCGGTTTACTGCTTCAAAAGCAATCCACTTTGCCTCTGGGAACTCATCCAGAAACTTCCGAATTTCATGCGTGAGTGTTGGCGAACTTGTGGCGCGCGTGAGAATCCGGATTCCACTTCCACGGCTCGCGCGTTGCGTCTCGACGAAACTTCGGATCTCTTGCAGGAATTCCCCCCACGCCCGAATGCTTCCCTGCTTTTGAATCACCTGCGAGCGATCGGGGTCGTATAAATCGAGCACACTTGCTTGCGCAAACACGCTCGCGGCGCCCAAACTAGCAGGATGATCGGGATTGCCTTCAATTTTGGTGGGCCGCCCCATGTGACTTTCTGCTAAAATCGGCTGGAAGTAGCCACCGAGTTCGAACGCTGTTGCGAAGAATAGCGGAGCCGCCTCGGCCAACTGCTCGGGCATTTGGCTACCATAGGGGACGATGGCTTCGCGGGGGCGTTGGGCGCACGCACTAAGGCCGGCAAGTGCCAACGAAGCAGCCATGATCTGCAGGAATTGTCGTCGGCTGATTGGATCCAGCCACCGGTGCGCTTCGGATGGGAACTCCTCGCTTACCAGTTGGCGAAAGGCTTCGCTGTCGGCTAACTCTTCCAGACTGCGCCAATAGCGCGGCCCGCCATGCGCCGCCAGCCGCTCACGAACTTCTTCCACCGACAATGGGCGACGTACTGGAAGCTCTTCGGAGGCACCTTGAGCCGAATTGTGCTCAGAGTTTATCGGTGACATGTCGTGCAACTCACCTTACTTTGAATGTGATAGTCCTTCACCAGTTCCGCCGCGAGGGCCTGCTGATTCTCAGGCTTCTGGTAGCTCATGTTGAAAACTTGGTCTTTCGGGCGGACAAACTTTTCTGGGTTTCGGTGACACTCGAGGCACCAAGCCATTTGCAGGCTTTTCTCTTGGGAGATAAGTGGCATACGGTCGACCGCGCCGTGACACTCCGCACATCCTATCCCCTTGTTCACGTGGGCACTGTGGTTGAAGTAGACGAAATCAGCGAGACGGTGAACCCGTTGCCAGCGAATTGCTTTGTCGGTGCGAAAGCTTTCACGGATCGGCTCGAGAATGGGCGCCTGAGTCCAGACCTGCGAATGGCAGTTCATGCAGATTTTCGTCGGCGGAATGCCTGCAAAGGATGATGTCTCAACCGAGAAGTGGCAGTAGCGACAATCAATGCCGAGTCCGGCAACGTGGTGCTCGTGGGTAAATTGAACGGGTTGGTCGATATACTGATGCTGCCCGGTGTAGAGCGGAGAGCGGAAGTAGGCTCCTAGCCCTCCGAGCACGGCGCCCACAAAAAGCGCGCCACCTACGATACTCGCCTTCGCGTAGTAATTCCACTTGCTGTTGAATAATTGCGCCACGGCTCTGAGCACTCGCTCCGTCTTTGTCGCGGCCGACTGCAGAGTCTCGCGTTGCTCCACGCTGAGGAGTGTAGCGCGGGGTGCTTGCCAAGCCTATGCACATCGTCCGCATTACGCCGGACCTCCAACTGGGGGCTGTGATGCACTTCACAAAGCTGAAAAAGGAGGAAGCGGCAATTCGTCCTGATTCGGTTCTGATTTCTTGCGAGTATTATAGCACGAATCAAGTACTTTTTTTCACAAAATTGTTATTTTTTCCGGGTCGCACATGCGGAAGAGCATGAGCTTCCGCTGCGTTGCCGGAAAAGACCCCGTGAATGGGCCGAAAACCTGCGTCCCCTACACGGCAGTGCTACGCGGATTTCATCGGAATCTCCGTGACGGATGAGTCAGAGGCTGAATCCCCAGACCGGGTTTTGTTCCATGAGGTTCATCGAGAGTTTTTTCCTCGGATTTGGAGGCTACGACCAAAACACAAACGTGTTGACACCCGAGGACTGCGCGCAATAAAATCGATTTAAATGTGAGGCGATTCCGCCGCATCATCAAGTTACACAGAGAGGAGGTGTGTGCGTAGTGAGATTCAAAGCGTTTACTCTCATCGAGCTCCTGATTGTGGTCGCAATTATCGCAATCCTTGCTGCGATTGCTGTCCCCAACTTCCTGGAGGCACAAACACGTTCAAAGGTCTCCCGGTCCAAGGCCGACATGCGAAGCCTCGCCACGGCAATCGAGGCCTACCATGTGGACAATAACCGCTACCCCGATGCGTTCCGTGCACAAGAAACGGCAAACTTTAACAACCGACTGATGCAACTGACAACTCCGGTGGCCTACATCACGTCGTTACCTGTGGATCCATTTGCAAGCAAGCGGACGGTGTTCCCCTACACCCCGAACAGCACGTTCCAATACGTGGATCGCAAGACAGCGGTCTGGTTTGAAGGAGGCGTCCGAAGTTTCCACAACTTTATTTCGCTGGCGGACTACTTTGCTTATTTCGAGTCTCAGGCCATCGCGTGGAGCATGTACTCTCCCGGACCGGACTACAACCGCGATCCATTTGGCGGACCAGCTCCGTACGGCTCACCGGTATCCGGCTCGCGGCGTCGTGTGCTTGAAACTTACGATCCTACGAATGGAACTGTGAGTGCTGGGGCAATCTGGCGAACCAATTTATCTGGGGGCAACTGACCGCATGACAATGGTTTGTGTTATTTCAACGCGAAATAATCGAACCGATTCAAAAAGTTCTTGACGAAGCAAGAAAAAGTGTGTTGGGTAGTGGAGTCGCAAACTCCAGAAGTGGGCCTGCAGCGCGGCGACCGCGGCGCCGACTTCAGGTCGAGAGCTGGGGACAACGCAATCATTAATCCGCAAAAGAAGGAGAGTTGAGAAAATGCCACGCAGAAATTCCGCTTTCACTCTGATCGAGCTGCTGATCGTGGTGGCAATCATCGCGATCTTGGCGGCAATTGCCGTTCCAAACTTCCTCGAGGCGCAGACTCGCTCGAAGGTCGCTCGTTGCGCCGCTGACATGCGCAGCCTTCGCACAGCCCTCGAGTCCTATGCTGTGGACAACAACCGTTACCCGGAGACCGACTTGGGCACGATGACCATCTCGCAGTCCGGTTGCGGGATGCTGAGACTTACCACGCCCTTGGCCTATATCACTTCAATTCCCAAATCCCCATTCCAAGAATTCAACATGGGAAACCCGGGTTCGCCAAAACTGGCCAACCGGATGAACATTTATCTCTACGTCCGTGCCCAAAGACTGGATTCCACGGATCCGAACGTTGGTCTGACGCCTGACAGCTCACCTGCCGATGGGCTCGACGATAATTATCAGCAGGACCGGATTCGCTACATTGCCCAGAACGCGAGCCTGATCATCAACGCGGCAGAGCGCATGAAAGGCGCATGGGAGCTCAAGAGCGTCGGCCCGAACAACGTGGACGACTTCAACGTGTTCGGCGCGAATGCTCGGCGGTATGATCCCACCAACGGGACCATCTCGATGGGTGATGTGGTGGTGTTTAGCGATATCACCGACACCAAATAAAGTGGTGCAGGGAAAGGGTGGGGCGCTCAGCATCGCACCCATCAGTGTCAAAGTCCGTGCCGGCGCCCCAACCAAACAAACTTAACAGAAAGAGAGGAGGTGAAACCGCGAAGTGAGATGAGTAACGCGAACGGAGGAAAGGAGATGTTTCCCTCGGTCTTCTGTACGTTCGCGTGTTAGCTGCCTCGTGTGAGCGCCCCGGGTTAATCGGGGCCAAGAGTGAAACTAAGGAAGGAGTCAACAAATATGCGAAGCAACGTACTCAAAACAGCCTTCGGTATCGTGAGTCTAAGCGCTACAGCTGCGTTCGCTCAGCCGTGGGCAAGCAATTATGCGGTCGGCGAAGGGCCCGTTTTTAACCCTGCGTGGAATCCGAGTGCTCCTGCCTATCTCATGTCGAATCTTGGCGGGAACATCTACGGCATCACCATTACTCCTAATGGGGTGGGTCCGGGTGCCTATGGCCTATTCCTGTGGAAGGTAAGCGACGGGAGCTGGTCCAACACAGCCCCCGCCAACACCCCAGAGAACGCATACGGCCGCGCCCCGACAACGGCGTCGCTTGACCTGCGTGTGGACTTTAACGCTCACGGCGACGGCTTCATCCCCGATGTCGGAGTGAATGGCCAGAATGGTATCCTCTACACAGTCCCGAAAGTCTGGGACGGTGCAGCGAAAGTCATCCTCGTCGGTGCTTTCAACGGCTGGAACAACAACGATACGACCTACGAATTGAAGGATGACGGTGTCGCTCCAGATGCTACTGCTGGGGACGGCATTTACACGGGTCAGTTCGTGTTCTCCAGCACGGGCTCGTTTGATTTCCTCGTTCTCCCGATGTTCGGCTCTGACCCCGGTAGCTGGGATCTGAAACTGAGCCAGCGGGGTATTGCAGATGGCGGAAACTTGAACGTCATCATCACCGACACCAGCAACCCGTACAAGTTCACGGTGGACACGAACAAGGGGCGGATCAAGATTGAATCTCCGGCTCCACCGATCACCTATCCGTGCGCCCTCTCCAGCGCGTGGGATACGACGCCGGGTCCCGCAACTCAGCTCTTTGACGACGGGACAAACGGCGACGTCGTTTCCGGTGACGGCATTTACGCTCGCGTATTCACGGTCACGAATGCGGACCCGAGCGGACAGGATCAGGTGCAGGTGTATGACAACGGAAATATGTATCCGCAAACCGCTGGCTATCCGTTCAAGAGCGTGGCGAACGGCACGAAGGTCGTTGTGTCCTACGACACGAACTCTTACTCGGATGGCTACCTGCCCTCCACCAAGATCGTCTGGGTGAACCCATCGGCTCGCCTGCTGCCCGGCGATCCGAGTGGCCCGACCGGCGTGCACGTGACGGGTGACTTCGTCGCTGACCTCGGTGGAACCAACTGGAACCCCGGCGATCCGCTGACGCAGCTGTCGGATGCCAACAGCGACCAGATCTACGACATCACCTTCCCCGGCTCGATCGTCCCAGCCATGAGCGGCAAGCAGTGGAAGGCCACGGGCGGAAGCTGGACGTGGCAGTACGGTTCGCCTGACAATGGCTTCACAAAGAACGGGAATAACCCGAACATGAGCCTGAGCACAAGCGCAGGCGTTGACCTGCAATTCAAAGTGGACGCCGTCAACGGGCGTGCCGGCTACGGTCAGCCCTCGATCGTCGATCCAACCCGCCCGAGCAACGCTGTGTTCAACAACTCCTCGAGCGTGGCGGATTGGCAGCTGTTCTAAGACGACTCAGCCGGTAGGGAAGCTGGCAGTTTGACTTTCTGCCAAACTTCTTGAGGATCCGGCAAGTAACAATGGGGTTGGCTGCAGATCGCAGTAGCAGCCAACCCCTTTCTTTTATAGCGTGCGATGGCGTTCGCGACTGGACCTCAACGCATTCCCAACCTTGACACACGCGTTCTGGGCGAACGAAGTAAGCGCAAGTTCACCTCACAATCGAGAAAAAGGGAAACGATGTTAGATCTTCAGTACCTTCGCGAACATCCAGAAGAAGTGCGACAGCGCGCTAAATTAAAGAACGTAGACGTGGACGTCGATACGATCCTGCGCGTGGATGCCAACCGCCGGGAAACCCTCCAACGCGCTGAGAGCTTGCGTCACGAACGTCGCAAACTCTCCGAAGACATCGGCAAACGGATCAAAGCTGGCGAGGACGCAGAACCACTTAAAGAGCAGGTGCGGCGCCTCGGGGAAGAGATCAAAATCTTAGAGGACGAGGCGGCTGAGCTCGAAGCCGAGCTAAAAAACCTCCTGCTTCGCGTCCCCAACCTCCCGCATGAGAGTGTCCCGGTCGGCAAGGATGAAAGCCAAAACCGCGTCGTGCGCGAATGGGGTGAAAAACCAACGTTTGATTTTACGCCACTCCCCCACTGGGAGATTGGCGAGAAACTTGGAATCATCAATTTCGAGCAAGGCTCAAAGATTACGGGGTCAGGGTTCATCGTGTATGCAGAGGCTGGGGCACGCCTCCAACGGGCACTGATCAACTTCATGCTCGACATGCACGTGGAACGCCACGGCTACCGAGAGGTCTATCCGCCGTTTGTTGTGTCACGCGAAACAATGACAGGGACGGGGCAGCTCCCGAAGTTTGAAGACGACTTATATCGGATTGACCGTGATGACCTATTCCTGATTCCGACAGCCGAGGTGCCGGTCACAAATTTGCGCCGCGAGGAGATTCTGAATGACGCGGAACTGCCCCTCTACTACGTAGCATACACCCCCTGCTTCCGACGTGAGGCCGGTTCCTACGGTAAAGAGACGCGTGGTATCACTCGCGTGCACCAATTCGACAAGGTGGAAATGGTAAAGCTGGTGCGTCCTGAGGACAGCTTCGCGGAACTGGAAACGCTGGTGCGCGACGCGGAGGATGTGCTCCAAGCGTTAGGACTTCACTACCGCGTCGTCGAGATTTGTACTGGCGACCTGGGTTTTTCAAACTGCAAGCAGTATGACTTGGAAGTTTGGGCGCCGGGCATGGGCCGCTACCTCGAGGTCTCGTCTTGCTCAAATTTCACAGATTTTCAAGCTCGGCGGGCCAACATTCGTTTCCGGCGTGAGCCAAAGTCAAAGCCTGAGTTCGTGCACACGCTAAATGGCAGCGGGCTGGCGCTCCCGCGGACAATGATTGCCATCCTCGAGACTTATCAACGTGCGGACGGGCGCGTTGTTGTTCCCGAGGTCCTACGCGACCGCATGAAGTGCGATCTGATTTGAGCCGAAACTCGTCCCGTCGCAACAGAAGAGCGGGTATTTGGTGCCAAGGGCTTTGTTGCCAAGAGAACAGCCCTTTCGGCTCCTTGGTTAGAATGCCTGCTCCAGTCGCGTCCTCAGCGTGAGGTATGGGTACTAACTTTATCCGGAATAAAGCACCCGTTACGCGATTAGCAATGTAAGTATTATGAGCACCCTGACAATCGTAAAATATGGGCACCCGATCCTACGGGAAAAAGCGCGCGATGTGAAAAAATTTGGATCGCGGGAACGTGACCTGATTACGGCGATGGCCGAAACAATGTACGAAGCGCGTGGAATTGGCCTTGCTGCGCCGCAGGTAGGGATCTCCGAGCGGCTTTTTGTTGTGGACGTTGATCAAGACGACGAGATCGGCCCGTCAAGCCGGCGTCTCCGTGTGTTCATCAATCCCGAGATCATTTGGGAAAGCGAAGAAGACGAACCCTTTAAAGAAGGCTGCCTGAGTATCCCCGGCGTCGAGGCAGAGGTCTATCGTCCGTCACGCATCAAAGTTGTGGCTCGGGACGAGAATTTCGAGCCCTTCGAGTTGGAGGCCGGCGAGCTTTTGGCTCGGGTCATCCAACACGAATTTGACCATCTTGAAGGAATTCTTTTCGTGGATCGTGTTGCAGCCTCTCGGCGCGCAGCCCTTGCCGGTCAGCTCAACAAAATTAAGCGAGCAACTCTTGAAGACCTTCGCGCTGCTGGATTAGCCATCTAACGCCGAGGCGTTTTCCCCTCTACACGTGGCTGGAGCGTCCGTTTCGGCCACGCTGGAGCAAGCTTGAGCGCGGAAGCCATGTGCGTTCGGTCCGCCCTTGCCTCCCGACGCTTCATCTCGTGGGCACATTTTGAGAAAGAGTCGCCCCAAGGCGAAAGCAAGAGTCCCCTCTAAGCCTCGGTGTGAAGAAAAGTCCAGTCGAACAGAAGTTCCTCCTGCTCTTTTTTGCCTATGACTCCGCCTTTTCCTACGTCAATGCTATTGAAAGTCGTGTTGCCCTCACGGTCTATAGGGCGAAATGAGTGATGAAGCGCCAAAAACAACTGTGCCACAGAATCCCTCCTCCGGAGCGGAGGGAAAAGTGCCTGGAAACCCGGATCTTTCGCGGGCAGCAGCGCGTCCGCATTTGAGTCTGATTATTCCAGCGTACAACGAGCAAGAGCGCCTTTCTGCAGCACTTCCGCCAGTCTTGCGTTATCTGGCAAATCAGCCATACACGTGGGAAATCGTCGTAGTAGACGACGGAAGCCGAGATGCCACGAGCGAAGTCGCCCGGCAAGTTGGGGCGGATTATCCAGTCCGCGTCCTGCGCAACGAACCAAACCGTGGGAAGGGCTACTCCATTCGGCGCGGTATGTTGGAGGCGCGTGGAGAGTTTCGACTTTTTAGCGATGCGGACTTTTCCACTCCTATCGAAGAGATCGAGAAGTTTTGGCGAGCCGTTGACGAAGGCTATGACGTGGTGATCGCTTCGCGGGCGTTGCGTGAGTCCCAACTTTTGGTACGCCAGAATTGGATGCGCGAAACGATGGGACGGACGTTCAATCTCATTGTCCAAGCCCTCCTCTTGCCCGGAATTCACGATACCCAATGCGGATTCAAGATGTTCTCCGCGCGAGCGGCTGAGGCCGTATTCCCGGAGCAGAGTTTGGACGGATTTTCGTTTGACGTGGAGATCCTCGCGCTTGCCCTCCGTAAGGGATTTCGCGTCAAGGAGATTCCGATTCGATGGATCAATTCCCCAGCCACGAAGGTCTCGCCCATTCGAGATGCAGTCAAAATGTTTCGCGATGTGCTGCGAGTGCGCTGGCGCTTGCGGTAGCGATAGCGCACTCGCATTGTGGGGAGGCATGCCATTCGGAAGGAGCTGACTGAGTGCTGCGATTTGGGGAGCTGACGCGACGAGTTGGTGTGGTGGCATTGATGCGAGCGGTGCCCCCTGCCACGGCTCTCGTCACCAACATGATCCTCGCGCGCACACTCTCAAAAGAAATCAATGGTGAGATCCAAAAAGTTCTCATCATCGTGCAAGTGGCTTCCCTTGTGGGAGCATTTGGCCTCCAAACCAGTCTTTACTACTTCCTCCCCCGCTTGCGGCCCGAGGAAAAGCGTAGTTTTGTGCTACAGAGTTTCGCGCTCGTGATGGCGATTGGTATGGCTTTGGCCATCGCTATCTACACTCACGCTGACAAAGTCGCGACGTGGTTGCAGCAACCAGCCTTAAGTGATGCCCTTGAGGTGGGGGCGATCACCGTTTTTGCTGCGCTGCTGGGAATGCTCGCGGATCCATTGTTTATTGCCGAGCGACGGGCAGGACTGGGCCTTGCGGTCGCGGTGGGGGCAGGGGCACTCCAAGTCGTATGGCTCGCGGTCGCGAGCTGGACCCCAGCGGCTCAGGCCTTAGGTTTGGCAAGTGCAAGTCGCGGGCAACAGATCCGAATGATTGTCTGGGCCTTTGCTATCGCACATGGACTACGCTGGCTTGCCGCACTTGCGTTTGCGTTTGTCTGTCTGCCCAAAGGACGCCTCTTTCCTGCCGGGCTCTCGCTACTGGCGCAGCAAATCGCCTACATCCTTCCGGTGGGACTTACGAGCGCGCTGGATACCATCTCGAGCTGGCTCGATCGAACGTTAATCGCAAGGTTCTACTCGAGCGCGGATTTGGCGGTGTACACGTATGGTGCGATCGAGATTCCTTTTATTGCAGTTGTGACTGGCGCCGTGGCTCCAGTGCTTCTTCCTCATTTCTCGGGTCTACTCGCGCAAAATCAGCGCGACGAAGTTCTTGCCGTTTGGCACCGCGCTGTGCGCAAAGGTGGACTGATTCTCTTTGGGCTGTTCTTCTTCTTTCTTTGGTTGGCCGAGGATTTTCTCGTCGTGCTTTACTCCGAGCGTTATAGAGAAAGCTCACTGTATTTTCGCATCTATCTCACGCTGCTCCCTTTGCGGATCGTCGCGTTCATGCCCATGCTGTTTGCTTTGGGACGCACCCGGTGGGTGTTGACCGGTGCTCTTGGGGAAATCGTCATAAACCTTGGCCTCTCCCTGTTGCTCATGCTTCGCACTCCGCTTGGGATGGCGGGGCCAGCCATTGGGACAGTACTTGCGACCATTCTACAAATGTTGTTTTATTTGGAAGGCATTCGCCGCGGGCTACTCGTAGGGTGGCGAAACGTTTTGCCTTGGCAAGCGCTTGCCATGGATTTTCTGCGTGCAGCGGGGTGGCTGTTGCCGCTTGCTCTTCTGCCGGCTTCTGGCTTTCCCTCCCTCATCGCGCTGACTCTTGGCGGCTTTGTGTACGCAACTTATCTCTGGGTGGTCGCGCTCCCCATCCTCCGTGCCGAAGAGTAAGCGACAGCCCGACGCTGCCCAAGCATCGCCTGTTCGTAGCGTGCTAAGAATGAGTATCTCTCTTTAGGCATTTCTACTTATAATAGAGAGACGATTGCGCGGACAGAGACTATGCCGTATCAAGTGATCCATAACGTGAGAGTGTGGGGCAAACCCGATGAAGAGTCCGTGAAGCAGATTATCCGCTGCGCTTCATCGGGCGATGCAAAACGCGCCTGCCTCATGGCCGACCACCACAAGGGCTACTCGCAGCCCATCGGCGGAGTCGTTGCCTATCGCAACATGGTGTCGCCTTCAGGAGTGGGTTACGACATCGCATGTGGGAACAAGGCTGTGCGAACCGCCCTTAAGCTCGACGATCTTCGAGGTCGTATTCCGAAAATCGCTGACCTGATCGCAGAGCATATTGAGTTTGGCATTGGTCGGCGCAATCCGACTCCGATCGAACATCCGTTATTCGATGACCCAACTTGGAAAGAGGTTAAGGAACTTCAGAAACTCAAAGACCTCGCCTACAGTCAGCTCGGAACTGTCGGCGCGGGCAATCACTACGTGGATGTTTTCGTCGAGGAAGCCACGGGCGACATCTGGGTTGGCGTGCACTTCGGGAGCCGGGGTTTTGGCCACAAGGTGGCCACTGGCTTTCTGAATTTGGCACATGGCCGCCCCTTCGATGCGAAACCGCGCGGTGAGAACATGGATGCGCCCCCAACACTCCTACGAGTGGACACACCACTTGGTCAAGCCTACCTCGCCGCGATGAAATTAGCGGGGGAATACGCATACGCCGGACGCGACTACGTCGTGGCGAAGGTGCTCGAGTTACTGGAAACCCACGCGACCTACAGCGTGCATAACCATCACAACTTTGCCTGGAAAGAGCGACATGGAGGCGAGGATGTGTGGGTGATCCGAAAGGGCGCCACGCCATGTTTCCCGGGGCAAGAATCGTTTATCGGTGGCTCTATGGGCGACATCAGCGTCATCGTGCGGGGCAAAGACACCCCAGAGGCGCGCGATGCGCTTTACTCAACCGTCCATGGCGCGGGCAGAATCATGAGCCGCACCCAAGCTGCCGGGAAAATGGTCTGGCGAAAAAAGCGGCGCGTGGGCGGTGCAATCAGCGAGGAGCGCATGCGCCGAGCTGTGGCGGACTTTGGGGTCGAGTTGCGCGGGGGTGGCCCGGACGAAGCGCCGTTCGTATACCGAAAACTCGAAGACGTCCTTGCTGCACACGCCGAGACGATGGAGATCCTTCATGTGCTGAAACCCATCATTGTCGTTATGGCTGGTCCCGACGTCTACGACCCGTATAAGGACTGAAGGGCCCCAAGTTGCCAGAGGATAGTGGACCTGTCGTCACACCTCACCTGCCACCTTAGTGAGAGGTTTTTACGTTGACATGTCCACTTGCTGGGCAAGAAGCGTAGGGTGTGCTGGCTGTCAGCGGTGTTGCAGCAATTTGCAGCCGTGCAGACACATCAGTAAAGGGGCCAATGTCAGCTTTGTGCGAGTCACAGCTCAGGGTGAGTAGGAGATTCTTTGTATTTTTGATACACGGGTGACAGAAAAGCGCAAGACATACGTCGATTTCCTTCCGCACGTACGCACGCGGTTGGCCGCAGGGCTTCATGTCGCCGCAGTTGTGTTGCTCGTCGTGATAGGAGTGACAGCGTGGTTGACTCTTACGCGTGAAATCCGCAAAGCCAACGCGTATTTTCAGGCGTCCCATCGAGCGCATGTCATTACCCGCTATACTCTGATGCTCCAACACGCGATTGAACCATTTACGCGGTTGGGAAACTGGATGCCTCTTATGGCACTGCAGACCACGAACTGGGCCGATGAGTTGCAGCGACTTGAGAGTGCGACTCAACCTCTCATCCCCAAAAACGATTCCTCTCGTATTAGAGATATTCGCAGAAACCTCCGCAAGCTTCACGATGCTCGCCTGTACGCTCTACGCCTTCTTAGTGAAGGGACAAGCCTTCCTTTGGAGCAACTGCCAAAGGAGGTAGCACAGGTCACGCTCTCCAAAGAAGAGCAGGTGTTGTCCGCCCCACTAAAGGTTCGGCGTGCGATTGATCTTTTGGAGTCGCCTGCGGTTGAACAGGCTCTCCTCTCCGTACGCAACGACACGTGGAATCTCAGCGAAACGCTTCATTTATATGGTATTCAACTCGCTAACCGAATTGAAAACCAGCTGCTCGGCATTTTTCTCGGATTAGGCTTACTAGTTCTAATACTCATAGGATCCCATGGAGTAGACCTGTGGCTTCGTCGAGGGAGGATCGCACTAAGCCAAGCATTCGTAGAGATGGGCGAGAAACTCAGCAGTGTGGGATCCACCCACGAGGCGTGTCGCCTGATTTTAGAAGCAGCGGACCGCTTCATTGGGTGGGATTCGGCAAGCGTTGCGTTGTGGGACCCGCAAACCTCTTCCTTTCAAACCGTTTTAGCTTTCGACGAGATCGAGGGGAAACGCACCCCTATCACGATGGACCGACAATACCCCGTGAACTCAATTTTCCGCCGAGTTCTTGCGGGTGAATCCCTGCTTTTCCTTCGGGGGACAAAGCGTGAGCCCCCTGACGATTTGCGCCCATTCGGTGACGAATCCCAGGTTAGCAAATCGCTTATGTACGTTCCCATTCGCCTTGGGGAGCGCAGCATTGGGCTGATTACCATCCAAAGTTATCGGCCACGCGCCTATGGAGATAATGATCTTCGCCTACTTGAGTGGCTTGCCGACCGATTTGCAGCGGCTCTCGAACGTGCTCAACTTGTCGAAGCCCTTCGCACCAGTGAAGAACGTTATCGGGTGCTGAGTGAACGGAATCTTGACGGTGTTTACATCCACGACGGAGAGCACTTCCTCTACGCCAATCATTCGCTGGCTCACATGCTTGGTTACAATAACGTAGCGGACTTGACCGAGCATGTTCACGTGATTGACGTCATCCACCCTGATGACCGACCAGCTTGGTTAGAGCGCATGAAACAGCGCTTAGGGGGGCAGTCAGATCTTTCACCAATCCGATTGCGCATACTTCGCAAGGACGGCGAGACAATCTACTGTGATAGCATGGGAACGGTCGTGGAGCTGCAGGGGCGCAAGGTGATTATGGGGACCCTTCGCGAAGTCACTGCGCAGGTCCGAGCTGAAGAGGAGTTGCGTCGCCTCCACGACATTTACCGTCAGGCGATCTTGTCGGCAAATGCAGTGCCTTACCGCTTGGATTTTCGAACCAAGCGCTATGACTTCCCAGCCGGCGAGATCGAACGCCTTACTGGGTATTCCTCGGAAGAGCTAACATGGGAGAATTTTGGCACCCACGTAATTGCAAAGGAAGTCTTTTACCCACGGGTCGAGTTGCCAGATTCAGGGAATGGTGGCAGGGAGCAGCTCCAAAAACGCCTGGAAGAGACCCGACGGAATAAAATCCTGCGCGGGGAGATTGGCCGCTATCAAGCGGAGTATCTGTTCCGATGTAAAGATGGGCGCTTGATCTGGCTCGCCGACAGCGCCATGACCGAACGAGACCAGACTGGCGAGATCATTGCCTCCATTGGCATTTTACAGGACATCACCGAACGAAAACGCTTGGAACAGCGAGCTCAGGTTTTTGCAGAGCTTGGAAACAAGCTTACCACAGTCACAAGCGCTGCAGAGGCTGCAGAGCTAATTGCGGGTGCGGCTGCACAACTCTTCGAATGGCATTCCTGTAACATTCGCATGCTTGATAGTCTAACAGGCAAGATGTCCGCGCTCGTCTGTTATGATACAATTGGTGGAGTTCTTCAGCGCATTAATCCCGAAAGCAGCTTCCCGAGCGCACCTACCCCGCTGGAAACCCAGGCTATGGAAGGCAAAGCCATTCTGATTGTGGATCGAGAGACTG
Source organism: Candidatus Sumerlaea chitinivorans (assembly GCA_003290465.1). Lineage (GTDB taxonomy): Bacteria > Sumerlaeota > Sumerlaeia > Sumerlaeales > Sumerlaeaceae > Sumerlaea > Sumerlaea chitinivorans. The sequence continues at coordinate 386,553 of CP030759.1, read as the reverse complement.
ACGAGCGGGCTGCACTGCTGACTTCGTTCGGCGATCCCAACGCACGCAGTCAATCTGTAATGATCGTTGGCATTCGATCGGGTGACCAAGCGTTGGGCACACTTTCCTTCCAAAGCTACCGCAAGCATGCCTTCACCCCACGGGACTTGGAGGATCTGCAAGCGCTTGCGGGGTACTGTGCGGCAGGACTTGAGCGAGTGCAGAGTTACGAACGCCTGCAAATAAGTGAATCGCAGCTGCGCACCATTTGGGAGCAAGCTGCCGTTGCCATGCGCCTCACGGATTCGCAAGGCCTCGTGTGGATGGTCAACCCCGCATATTGTGAGCTAACCGGAAAGACCGAAGAAGAATTGATCGGGAAACCTTTCACGGTGGTCTACGATTCTGAGCATTGGGAGGAAATGGAAGCGAAGTACCGCGAACGGTTTGCAACCCAAACCGTGGAACCAGTTCTACAAAGAAAGGTTCGCCTTTGGAATGGCCGTGAGCTTTGGGTAGAGATCGCCAACCGCTTTGTCAAAACCCAACAGGGAGTGATGCTGATCTCGTTCATTGCAGATCGAACAAAAGAACTCACCCTTCAACATGAGCTGGAGCGAAAGAACCAAGAGCTGGAGACTCTTGCGACAACAGATGCTCTTACGGGGCTTGCCAACCGCCGTTTGGCACTGACGCTCTTTGAGCGTGAATTGGGTCGGGCACGGCGTTATCGGCTGCTGCTCTCGGTGCTGATGCTCGACATTGACCACTTTAAGCAAATCAACGACACCTACGGGCATCTTGTTGGGGACGAAGTGCTGCGCAGGTTGGGCGAGGTGGTCCGTACAAATATCCGTGCCGTGGATGTTGCGGGTCGCTATGGTGGCGAGGAGTTTCTCATTGTGATGCCGGAAACCGGCCTGGAGGGAGCGCTGGTTTTTGCAGAAAGGCTCCGCTCCCGGGTTGCCGACCTTGAGTTTGACGCGGGTCCAGGCAAGACATTCCGCATCACCATCAGCGTAGGGGTCACGCAGTGCGAGGACGCTGACGCGGCTACGATTGACGACCTCTTGGCGGCAGCAGATCGCGCCCTTTATCAAGCAAAACGCGAGGGGCGGAACCGCGTGGCCGTCGCATAGTCGCGCCCCAAACAAAACTTCTTGTTGTTTTCTGCCTGAGTCCCGAGCTCAGCCCCGTCGGGACAGCGCAGACCTTCATCATGGACAAATTCGCTCTACGCGTCACGACTTTTCGATAGGCGGCGCGAGTTAGTACTCAAGACTAACGGCCACGCCTGCCTTTAAGCGCTCCTGTTCCACCGCCGACATGCGGTCGCTTGTTACACTCGTTGGAAGCGGGGCGTACACCGGCGGATGGGTGTAAGGGATAGGGGGCACATAAACCGCATATTGCCGAATTCTGGGCGGTGAATTAAAATCCGTAGAGCAGCCCCACAAGGATGAGGGCGTAGCGCCAGAGGGCGCGTATTTCGTCATCACATAACTATCGAGAGTTGTTGGGGTCAGAACTCGGGTCCAAAATCCATACCCGCCTCTACCCACCCGCATCTCCATGCCATCACAGCTTCGCCATTGCGCGGGAGCCAGCGAAGCATTCTCCGGACATTGCGCCCAGGCGCTTGCCCCCCAAAGCAGTAAAGCAACTGACATCAGCGATCTCACGGGACTCATCTGGCTGCTCCTTCTCGCAAATTCGGGACACACTTTCACGTTGTGCCATTGTTAAGCCGACCATGAGCAGGGGACCTCCCACCTTGATTGATGTCAGCTTGTCCCGCAGGTCGTGCAGCGTCTACAACCTGACCGAGTGGGATAGTGCGCGCAAGAGAAGCGGGCACTCAATCCGTCTCCTACTCACGATAATTACTCGACTAACGGATTGCTTCGAACCTCCTTCAATATCAAGCGGAAAAGCCGGACATGGATCGCCCGGTGCCACAAGCCCGGGTTGATGGTCGCCGCTCGCACGTTATTTACCCTGACACATTTCAAGGGATTTCTATGGCATAGGAGAGCTCCCACTCCAAAAGCAAAGCTCGCGCGCGTCGTCTACACGGCGTGGTATCATTCAGTGAGTGTGTTGAGCTGCTCAAGGCGCGCCCGCGCTGCGCGTGCTTCATCGGAATCAGGCGCTTCCTCAAGGATTTTACGATATTCAGCACGGGCGCGTTCATATTGGCTGGCGTCCTCAAGTAGCAGGCCATAACTCAGGCGGATGGCTTGGCGACGCTCATAACTCGGAAAGTTCTCGAGAAGCTGCGCAATCATCGCCAAAGCCGTACGATTGTCGCCCAGCCCAAGGTAGCACTGAGCCTGAAGGTCAAGAACATCGGGGATTCCTTGGCCATTTGGAATTTGCTCCAGAACACTCAGCGCCTCCACGTACCGCTTGTCACGCATCAATTCCTCCACTCGATCGCGCACTTGATTGAGCTGTCGGATGGGAGCGGAAGACGACGTCTCCCAAGTTGAGGATGCCAGCTGGGCGGATTTTGCCGGTACATCATCAGCTACTGACAAGCCACGCAGTTTCAACTCGGTTAAGTAGTCGCTCGTTGGGAAAAATCGCTGAAGCGTGCGAACGTCCTGCTCGGCGACTTGCGGGTCCTCAGAGAGAAGAGCGGCGAGAAAAATCGCACGAGGAGCAAGGGGCGAGGATGGGTACGTCCGCGCGAATAGGCGAAGTTTCTGCGCAGCAGCCGCTGACTTGCCTTCGCGAGCCAAGGCAATCGCCTCAATGTACGCGAATCGCACTTCCTCGCGCGGCTCGATGCGTTCATTGGGAAGCGCGAAATCAGATGGCTGAAGCCGGGGAGCTGGTGCATGTTGTTCAGCAGAGGAAACTGGCACAGACGCCACGGGAGCTGTGGCCGCAGCACTGACTTCGCTTCTATTACGCAATTCGGCTTCGGTCCCCGACTCACGCGGAGATGGCACTGCGCGGGTTGGGGCCGGCAGAGCTTGGGAGGGGGTATTCTCGCTGGGCTTGCGGATCATGAGGGAACCGCCTGCTGATGGCCCCGGCCGCGCTTCTGCCCCCATAGGATTCATAGCTTCGGGGCTCCCCTCGCGGGGAGTGACGGTTGCAGACACCGTCCCCGCAATCCTTGGTTCTTGCAACTGCGCTGCGCTTCCGTGTGGTACTCCTTGCGGAGCAGCCAAGGTCGAACTGAGCACGCGGTCTTGCGTGGGGAGCTCGTCAGGAGGTGGGAGAAGAACGGGCGGTGTCCCAACCGGTACTTCGCTCGTCGCAGCCTCGACTGCCGGTCGCTTGACGGGGGTGGCCTGTTCACCACGCGATCGTCCTCCGAAGAAAGGTAAGCGCCCGAGAATTCCCTTGCGCGAGCTACTCTTTTCGCTCTCGCCGCTCTTGGTGGGAGGATTTGCTTGGGTATCAGGTGAGAAGAGAGACTCAGGCGATGCACTGGGGAGCATTTCTCTGGGCGGCTCTTCGTCGGGGACGGCTTTTCCTGTCTCGTTCAGAGGCAGGCCGTCCTCGCGAAATTGCACGGTTTTCAAGTCACGCAACAAAGTGCGCGGGTCCGTCGTCTGTGCCCACCCGGCAACGGGCACGAAGAGAGACAGGCCAGCAAGGCCAATAGCGAGCACCTTCGCCCATGTCGGTCGCCCCCAACGCCTGCTCGATAAGACCATCCACGCGCCACTTTGACGCATTGTCCAATTTTCGTGCTTCATAGCGCCTCGATCCTGTTTTATCCGCCTCTCAGAGTGCGAAGCAAGGATTAAGCCATTTGTCCGCACGATACCGACCATCTAAAGTTTACACTTTCAAAAACTTGATTCCGCGTTTCCCAGAAAGTTGGCTCATTCAGAGATGAAGGCGTCAAAATTCAAATTACCTCAGTCAGTGAGGCCAATAGGTTGGCTTCTTGCCCTCGCAGGCGCGTTATTGTTGAGCGCGTGCGGAGACGACGAAGGAAAGAATCAAGTTCAGCGCGTCGTGGTGCGTCCCACCGCATACACCACGCCTCAGGCAAAACTTTCTCCGAAGAGCTCTCCTTCCCAAAAGGCGTCGCCGGCTCCGAAATCCAGTCCTAGGGAAACTAAGAAACCCACTGAGAAGCCGACGCTGGCTCGTCCGGCCGCCTCGGCTGGCCGCGTGGCATCTAAACCGAAATCTCAATCAAGTACGCCGCGCTCATCTGTGGTCACTCGACAAGAGCCTCCCGTCGTCACAACCCATACCTTGTCCCTGATTCAGCCGGATAAGCCTGTTTCCTTCCAAGTAGAAGGACAACGTTTGGCAAACTGTCGGATCTACCTACGCCGCTACGGCTTGGAGACAGAACTCAATCCCACTCGACGCAGCGACAACCTTCTCCAATTCGATTCCCAGCACCTCGCCTTTCTCGAGTCAGGCGACTATGACTTGGTGGTGCGTGGCCCTGATGGGAGCGAGTGGACATTTGCGGGAGCAGCTCGCGTCCCTTAATTGAGCTACGGAGGGGATCCATTCTGCGTGGGCTTCGTGGGTCTCCCCATTGTGCTTGCCCACACCCCGCAACAAGCGAGGTTGGTAGACGCCCTGCGTAGAGAACTTCTCCACTTAGAAGATGATCCAACGAAAAAGAGGGGACGTCGTCAAACCGACGTCCCCTGCACTGATGCCCAGCGAAGAAATAATTTCTTCCTGAACAGGAGGAAATGCGGCCTCGGTTAGCGCTGCTCTTCTTCCTCCTCTTCAGCTTCCTGCTTAGCAGCGAGGATTTCCTCATCGGGCTCCGCCAAAGCGACGGCTTCGTAGTCGATCTCGCCGCCCTCTTCTTCATCCTCTTCGGTGTCATACTTCATGCGGCGCTCAAGGCTCTCAATGTCAACCGTCGGCGGAGCAGCCGGCAACTCGGTCTGAAGAGGCTGGCCGGTATCGGCGCGGGCCAATAAGCCTTCGTGAACACTCTCGGCGATTTTCTGGGAAATGAGCTTTACAGCGCGGATTGCGTCGTCATTTCCCGGGATGACCCAGTCCACCATGTCGGGATCACAGTTCGTATCAACGATTGCGACCACCGGAATGTGGAGCTTACGCGCCTCCTTGACTGCAATGGCTTCTTTATGTGGATCCACAACGAAGAGGACCCCCGGCAATTGATCCATCTTTTTCACGCCGGCGAGGTTCTTCTCGAGTCCCACCTTTTCGCGAAGAATCATGGCCTGTTCTTTTTTCGAGTACTGTTGGAGCGTGCCGTCTTGCTCCATGCGCTCGATTTCAAGCAAGCGCATCACGCTTCGTCGAACAGTCCGGAAATTGGTCAACATGCCACCGAGCCAGCGGTTGTTGACGTAGAACATGTTGCAGTCGCGCGCAGCTTCGTAAATGGAATCTTTTGCCTGTTTTTTTGTGCCGACAAAAAGGACGGTCTTGCCGTCTGCGACGGCGTCGCGCACGAACCGGCAGGCATCGCGCAACATTTTGAGGGTTTTCTTCAGGTCAATAATGTAGATGCCGTTGCGCTCGGTGTAAATGTAGGGCTTCATCTTCGGGTTCCAGCGGCGACTCTGGTGTCCGAAGTGCACCCCAGCTTCCAAAAGCTGTTTCATGGTTATATTAACCATGAGAATGACTCCTTTCGGGTTGTGATCCTCCGCCGGTGCAATCCCCAGGGGCTCGACGCTTATGAGGCTGCTCGCGCACCCCACAGCGCACCCATGCACCCGTTGCACCGGCGTGTGTAATGGCACGGCATGGAACGCTAACGTAGCGCTATGTCCCACGCATGCGTCCTGTCTTAGCTCCCTTAAGCGGAGCTTATTCACCGAGGAAATACGACAGGGCAACTGAGGCCGCAAGTAGGCCATCCCCTTCGGGAAGCAGCACACGACACGCACCGGCCAGAATTTCGCAAAGCTTGGGTTCGCTTTCGGACTTGAGATTGCATTTTCATGTGGGTTGCAAATCGCAACCTAAAGTTATGGAAACCGTCAGAAACGAGGATGAGAAACTGACTCCGCGACGCTTGCGCGGTGGGTTATTGATTGCTTTTGAAGGGATTGATGGCGCCGGCAAGACAACTCAGGCAAAGATGGCGGTTGCCCGGCTCCAAGACGAAGGCTTTGATGCTGTCTACCTTCGCGAGCCCACAGATGGCCCTTATGGAAAGCGCTTGCGGGAGCTCATGGTGGCAGGACGCGAGAAGATTTCGCCCCACGAGGAATTCGAGTTATTTCTTTTGGACCGCAAAGAGGACGTGGAGCGCAACATTCGCCCCGCCCTCGAGCGCGGCGCAATCGTCTGCATTGACCGTTATTATCTTTCCTCCATGGCATACCAAGGCGCACTGGGTCTCGATCCCGCGATGATTCAGCGGGAAAATGAGAAGATCGCCCCGGTCCCGGATCTCATTCTCTATTTCCATCTACCCGTGGAAATTTGCCTCCAAAGAATTCGCCAGTCCAGAGACACGGGTTTGAACCTGTTTGAGCAACAGGCCTATCAGGAACGGGTAGCAAAAATGTTCGAGCAGATGCAGTTCTCGCAGTGGGTTCAGCTTGATGCCACTCTCGACATTGAAACATTGCACAACTTGGTCATGAGAATTATCCATGGAGCTATTTCCACGCGACTTGGGGCAGGTAGGTAATAAGCATATTTTGTTGGAAATGTAGAGAAGCAAGTGTTGTTATACATTTGCGATTAAGCTGACAAATTCTCGAAGGAGCTTGGATTCATGAAGAAGTTGGTTGCTGTGGCGATTATCGCGGGACTTGGAATCTGTTTGAGTGGCTGCGACACGACAACGGCAAACGCACCCGGAAATACGACGCTGGGTTCTGCGGCAGTTGGCGGCTTGGGCGGCGCAGCCGTAGGGGCACTTGCCAGCAAGAATAAAGGCAAGGGAGCGCTGATTGGCGCGGGTGTCGGAACGCTCGGCGGTGCTCTCGTGGGAAGCCAGATGGAGCTGAATCGCGAGCGGCAAAAGAACCAAGAGCTCGAGAAGAAGCAAGCCTACGAAGAGGGCTACATGGACGCGCAGCAGGCGCCCCCTCCGCGCAAGTACTAAGCCTAACGTCACTGACAAGCCTGAGCTTCGAACTGTTTGGCCGTGTGGGGCTGCCCCACGCGGCCTCTATTTTTGCCACGACACAGGCTTTGGGCTCCCACGGCGCCAAATGGGCCTGCCGAGGGATGGGTCACTGGGAGCGAGCGGGGCCGAATCGGGCAAGAACCTGCCCGATAGTCCGTTGGCGACGTGCAAGACGTTCTTGAACGGGAAGATATCGCTCCGATTCGACGTCGGCACTGCGCAAATCCAGCGCGTTTTCGTCACGAGAGGCCATGGGCGTAGGCTGGGCGGTAGTTGGTCCCCGAACGAGTTTTTTGGCCTTCTCGAAGTGCCGCTCGTTTTGGGCGCAGGAGACCAGTAAGGTCAGCAGGAGGACGCTCACCCCCCATGCAACAACCCGCACGCCTCTATCCATAAATCTTTTTCGCCCACTCTTCATACAGATGCATCGTGGCGCATTCTCGACAAACGACGCAATGAAATCTGACATGCCGAGCAAGCAAAGAAAACTTGTCTTGCAAGGTGTTCCCTTTCATCATTCCCCGCGAATGGGTGGACTCCATGAACCTGACTTTTGAAGACCAAGCGAACGCAAAAGAACCCATAGACGTGAGCGGGTCAGAACAATCGCTGGTATCACCCTCAATCACGAAGAAAGTTCGGGTGCGCCTGCTGATTGCCTTTCCGCTCCTTATCGTTCTTATCATCTCAATTGTTGCGGGCGCATTTTATCAGCTGGTAGAAACGGAGTTCGGGAATCCTGCCCTAATCGGTACCCTGACAAACCGATTCGCATCCGAACGGATGAGCGCGTTTGCGCGCAACTGGATTATCGCAATGATTCTGATGGACGTGGTGGGGGCAATCGTTGGCTTTGCAGCGGCGTATTCCATCACTGAACCAATCCGCAAAATCATTTACCTTAGCCATAAAGTAGCCCGTGGGAATTTCTCTGAAAAAGCGGCGATCGAACGTCCCGATGACTTTGGAGCCCTTGGCCACAGTTTCGACGATATGGTTGAATCGCTGAACCGTTTCATTCACACGCGCAATCAATTCATTCTCGAGAGTTTCACAGGTGGGCTAATTACGTTGGATATTCATGGCAGCGTCACCGCCATGAACAGTGCCGCCGAGAAGATGTTAGGGCTGGAAGCGGGTGCTGCGATTGGGAAGCCACTGAAAGCCATGCTGAGCTCGCGGGCATTTGCTCCGCTGCTTAGCCTTATCGAAGAGTCCCTGTGGAAACGGGAGCCGGTTGTTCTGCGTAAGCTTTGGCTGGAAGATGAAGGACGAAAATTAGCCGTGTGTGTTCACACTTCGATCTTGCGCGACCGCGCCGGCCAGGCCTTCGGAATGATGGTCAACCTGCGAGATTTAGAGGAATGGGAACGATTCTACAAACAAATGGCGCGCACGGACCAACTTGCGACCCTTGGGACTTTTGCTGCAGGATTGACGCATGAGATACGCAATCCGTTGGGGGCGATCCGCGGCCTCGCTCAACTTTTGAGTGAGGACGAAAGTTTGAGTGCAAAAGCACGGGAATACTTGCGTGTTATCCTTCAAGAAACCGAACGGTTAGATAAACTCGTTCGTGAAGTTCAGGATTTTTCAGCGGCTACTGTCACTTCCCTCCGCCCGCAGGACGTCCATTCCGTGGTTCGCAAAGCGGTGTTTATGGCACGCAACAATCCGAATGCTCAGTTGGCTGAAAATGTCGAGCTTGTCGAACATTATCAGCACTCACTTCCGCTTGTCGCCCTTGCCGAAGAGAAATTCGTTCAAGCATTGATGAACATTCTTGTGAACGCGTTTCAAGCAACGCCGCCGGGAGGCCGGATTGTCGTCAGAACAGAAATGCAGCCGGATACACAATTGCCCGTAATCATCGCGGTTGAAAATACGGGCTCTCAGATACCAGAAGCGGTGCGCGAACGCGTGTTTGAGCCCTTTTTCACTACAAAGGAACAAGGGACGGGGCTCGGCCTTTCAATTGCCTACCAAATTGTGAAACAACACGGAGGCGAGCTAAAGGTCGAAAACACAAATGAGGGGGTTTGTGTGTCCATTGCTTTGCCAGAAGCTCGTTCCCGCCAAAAACTAAGCGACTGAAGAAGGAGACGGTGGCGTGACAATTCGTGTGTTGGTGGCCGACGACGACAACGCACAGCGTTTCATGCTCGAGGAGCTCATGAAACGCGAAGGCTATGATGTGGTGTCAGCCCGAGATGGCGTAGAAGCCGTCGCCAAGGTTCGTGAAGAGGATTTCGACTTGGCAATTCTGGACGTCAAAATGCCACGCATGGATGGCATCCAAGCATTGCGCGAAATCCACTCCATTCGGCCCCACCTGATTGTGGTCATGGTGACGGCATACGGCACGACAGAGACGGCACTTCAAGCCGTCAAAGAAGGGGCGTACGACTACTTCACGAAACCCTACAACGTGGATGAGCTCCGGTTGGTTGTGAGGCGAGCAATTGAAAAGCAGCGCCTCCGTCAGCAGATCTTTGCGTTAGAGACCCAGCTCCGCGAGAAGGTCGCTTTGGATCGTATTGTGGGCCAGAGCCCGCAAATGCAGCAGGTGTTTGATCTGATTCGTAAAGTGGTGTCGAATGACGTCACTGTGCTCATAACCGGCGAGTCGGGCACGGGCAAAGAACTCGTGGCACAGGCCATCCACTTTCACAGCGCGCGACGCGATTTCCCGTTTCTCGGTATCAACTGCGCAGCGATCCCCGAATCTCTTCTCGAGAGCGAGCTCTTCGGCCATGAACGAGGAGCATTTACAGGTGCTGTCAGCACCCGCAAAGGGTTATTCGAGACTGCGCAGGGGGGAACCGTGTTCTTGGACGAAATCGGAGACATGTCGCTTCCTCTGCAGAGCAAATTGCTGCGGGTGCTTCAGGAAAAGAAAATCATGCGCGTTGGCGGGACAACTCCCATCCCTGTGGACGTGCGGATCATTGCCGCCACAAACCAGAATTTAGCTGAGCGCGTGCGCAAGAAAGAGTTCCGCGAAGACCTCTACTTTCGTCTAAATGTTATCCCGATTCATCTTCCGCCACTGCGTGAGCGCAAAGGCGACATTCCACTCCTCGTGCATCACTTCATCGGGATTTACAATCCGCGATTGAATCGAGATATCCACGGCGTCACCCCGGGAGCTATGGAACTCCTTGAAAACTACCCTTGGCCCGGAAATGTCCGAGAACTGGAAAATGTGGTGCAACGAGCCATGATCCTCGCCACCGGGAACACGATCACTGAGGAGGACTTACCGCTCAACGTCCGAAGTGGTCCGATCGCCTTTCCCGCTCAGGCTGGACAACTGCCCGACGATACAGAAAGAATCCTTGAGGACTTTTCGATCCCACTTCAGGAAAAAGTAAATCTCCTGACGGAGCAGCTTGAAAAAAAGGTCATTCTTGCTGCCCTCCAGCGGACAAATTTCAAACGCCAAGAAGCAGCCGATTTGCTGGGCATTTCGCGAAAATCACTTCATAATAAGATGGTGAAATATCGCCTATTTGAGCCCGACTCAACAGAAGCTGAGTAGCCCGCCTCCCCACCCTGTGCGGCTATCAGATTTGCGTCGCTTTGGGGATGCAGAAAAAACGCTGCCCCCATGCGCAAGGCATAGCTATCCTACGATTTTTTATCTCCAGCAGAAGGCTTGTCGTCCCGCAACCAGATGGTACCGGTGGGCAGATCCTGAAGTCTAACTCCCAACTCCGCAAGTTCGTTGCGAATGTAGTCCGCGATTTTGTACTGCTTGTTCTCGCGAGCCATTTGTCGTGCTCGAATTAGCAATTCTATCAACTGTTCAGCAAAGACCTCGTCCGTCCTCGGTTGCTTTGCGGCCGGGGCAAAGACCAACTCCTCCAGCCCGAGCACACCTAATAGTCGATGAATCAAATTTGTGAGCGCAACGACTTCTCCAGCGAGCTCGGGGTTTTGTGGAGACTTTGCGAGCTCAAGCCGAGTATCGTTGAGCTTGCTGACAGCTTCAAAGATCACTCCGATGGCGCGCTGAGTATTAAAGTCATCGTCCATCGCTGCGGTAAACTTCACCTCCAGCGCAGAGACCGTATCACTAACCACTTGGTCGGAGGGGGGGACCAATGCCGGGTCAATCAGATTGATGACCTTTTCGGCTGTGACTACAGCTTCCTGAATGCGGGAGAGAGCACTCCCAGCTTCGTCGAGGGCACTGTCACTGTAGTCAAGCGGATGACGGTAGTGCGCTGACAGTAAATAGAAGCGCACGACCGCTGGCGAATACTTCGAGAGCACCTCGTTGATCGTAAAGAAATTGCCCAAGGATTTGGACATCTTCTCTTTGTTAATCGTGAGAAAGCCGTTGTGGAGCCAGTAGCGAACAAAGGGCTTCCCTGTCGCTCCGACCGACTGGGCCAATTCATTTTCGTGGTGAGGGAACACGAGATCGCACCCGCCACTGTGTATGTCGATCGTTTCGCCAAGAAGGGCCATGCTCATGACCGAGCACTCGATGTGCCAGCCGGGTCGTCCGGGCCCCCACGGGCTCTCCCAGCTGGGCTCGCCGGGCTTCGCTGCCTTCCAAAGAGCAAAGTCGAGGGGATCTTCTTTCTGCTCGCTGACGTCCACGCGCGCGCCTTCAAGGAGCTCATCCAGATCTCGGCCCGAGAGGCTTCCATAGGCATCAAAAGCGCGCACCCGGAAGTACACATCCCCTTGCGCGACGTAAGCAAGCCCACGCTGGAGAAGTCGCTCAATGAGGGCAATCATTTGCGGGATATACTCGGTGGCACGGGGGTGAAAATCCGCACGCAGGATGTTTAGCGCATCTGCGGCGCGAAAGTATTCCTGGATAAATCGCTCGGCAAGCTTATCCCACGGCTCGCCAGCCTCGTTCGCCCGGTTGATAATTTTGTCGTCAATATCGGTGAAATTCTGAACGAAACGTACTCGATACCCAGAGTGCATGAGATAGCGGCGGACGGTATCCACTACTACAAAGTTGCGGGCATTCCCCACATGGAAATAATCATACACGGTCGGCCCGCAATTGTACATCGTGACGAGCGGCGGATTTGCTGGCTGAAATTCTTCCTTCTGGCGAGTCGCTGTATTATAGAGAACAAGGCTCATGTGTTCTGCTTTCGTCCCTTCCCATGGAATCCGAGCATAGTTCTACCCCCTACTTGCCCGCGTTAGTCTGAGGTAGCAAGAGAATATCCTGATCGTTAGTGACCGTTTAGGAACCGAATGAACTAAGGCGGACAAAGACCTCTATCAGTCCGTTTATCCCCCATATTTTCTTTGCAGTGAGCCCCCACGCGCCCGGCACCCAAAAGTAAGTGGGGACATGTTGGCGACGGGCCGCCTACATGTCCCCACTCATCAATCCCTTCGCGTAGTTCGTTAGTACTGATACCGCTGATAAAGCTCGAAATCTCCCATGTAGTCCTCGGTCTTGGGATTCGAGGTGTGACCGAAGATATAGCGCAGTTTGGGGCGCGACACGACCCAGTGAATTGGGCGAGTCACAAATGTTTCAATTGCCTTGCCCACCGCATGTACTGGGTAAATGACATAACGGGCCGGATGATCCGAAGAGTCGCAGTCATACGTTTCTGCGAGTGCCGGTCGCGGCGAGATTGCCAAACTTGCAGCAATCACCATCCCGGCGACAAGGATGTGCGAAGATTTCATAAAGCACTCTCCCGCTTTTTCTGAACCATTCACTAACGAACGACTGAGGTCGCTGTAAAGAAGAAAAAGGCAGAGCCGGACGGGCTCTCGTACGGGCATCACAATCTACTCCAGGCGTTGCAAAACCCAACACTTTAAGTATTCGCTTTCGGGAAAACCTACAAGCACTGGGTGGTCGGGCGGCTGGGATCCTCGAGCGATTCGCTGAAAACGGCGAGTTGCATTCCGCGCTGCCGTTGAAAGAATCAGACCAAAATGATCGTCCGAAAGTACTTGCGAACAGGAACAAGTAATAAGAAAGCCATGCGGCGCCACAAGTTTCATTGCGCGGTAATTCAGGCTTAGGTACGTCCGCTCCGCTTCCTCGAGGTGTTTGTGACTCTTGGCAAAGGCGGGCGGATCACACACCACGACATCGAACTCTTGCCGCTCCTTTAGCGCTTCGGTAAGAAAATCGAAAACATCCTCACACTCGAACCTAATATTCGTGAATTGGTTTGCCTCTGCGCCGCGGCGCGCCAGTTCGATAGCAGGACTGGAAGAATCCACCGCGATGATTTCCGCGGCCCCGTGTTTCGCCGCAACAAAACCCCATCCGCCAACATGACAATAGAGGTCAAGTACCCGCTTCCCAGAAACAAACGATCCCAAAAGCTTCCTATTTATGCGTTGATCGAGGAACAAGCCTGTTTTTTGCCCGTGTACAGGATCACAAAAGTAAGTGATTCCGTCGAGCTCGATCGCATGGGGTAGTGTAAGCTCACCAACCACAGTTGGCTCGGAAACCGGTAATCCTTCTTTTTCTCGGACAGGTATATCGTCGCGCACCACCATCACTTTGGGGTCGTAGAGCGCCTGCAGTGCGGAGAGAACAGCCTCGCGGTGCTTGTCCGCGGCCATCGTAAGAAGCTGCACCACCAACACCGTCCCGAGTTTATCCGCGATTACGCCCGGCAACCCATCGGATTCGCTGAACACGGCGCGAAATGAGTCATCGAGTTGGAAAAATGCTCGCCGTCGTTTCCACGCAGCGATGATGGCGGTCTCTATGTACGCGTCGGAGAATTCGATTTGTTCCAAAGAGAATAGCCGAGCCCGAATCTTCGACTGGCTATTGTAAATAGCACTGCCTAAGAATTTGCCGGATTTACTCACTACATATACTGTTCCGCCGTCGGCTGGGGCTCCTTCCACAGAATCCACCATGTTGTCATAGACCCACACGGGAATTTGAAGACCGTGGGCGGACTTAGGGGCACTCACGACCAAGCAAGGTTCAGGGCGCTTCGCCGAAGGTTTGGACTGGGGGCGTCCCCCTCGAGAGTGGGCTCCTCCATGGGATTTGCCCCGGTCACGTTCCTTGGCAGACACGTCTCGCTCGCTGTGCTTGTCGCTCGCATCGGTGGAACGTCCGGCGCTTAATGCTTCCTCACGCTCTTTTTCGATCTGGGCGACTCGCTTTTTTAGCTCTTCTTTTTTGCGTTCACGCAAGAAGGCCTGCCACCACGGCTTCTTTGCCATGCGTCGGGATTTTCCCATTTTTCAAAGCCTCAATGCTCAGAGTGCACGTGATCGTGCTTATGCTGATGATCCCCGGATTGCGAGGGAGGGCCTCCCACGTCCCAAATAAACACGGGTTCGTGGGTCACTCGGAAGCGATATACTTGTGTGGTCGCCTTCTCATCAGAACTTAATCGCAGCTCCTCGCCATGTGTCACCGAACGCTCTGGGGTGACTGCCGCGGGAAGAACCTCCGCTCCCAAATAATCGAACGCATATATACCAAGCCCTGCCGTAGCTGGCACTTCTACTTCAGCCTCTTCACCCAGTCTCTCCGTCCACGCTACATGAAGAACTCCGGGCCATTTTGCGCTATGAACTTGAATATCGAAAGAATAGACATGCGCCTTCCCTTGGCGTGTCACACCTCGCGGGACTGTCTGGGTAAGCATATAAAGAGTCAGATTGTAGGCAACGGCGGCAGGCTTCGGACGCAGGTCTGCACTCAAGAGTCCCAGATGATGTTCCGGGCCTCCAACCCAAGGCGTCAGGCTCCAGTCTCGCAAATCCGCCCAGAATAGCCGAATCCACTTCTCGGCGGCAAGCATGGTGTAAGCTCGCACCAGATAATTCGCCTGCTCCTTTTCGGTCACGCCGTCAATCCCTGTTGGCCACCCAACCCGAGTCGCAAACAGTGGGCGCTTCAGCAAACCATGCGAACGTGCCACGTTGCGCACGAGTGCCAATAGACGCTCAAAATGGTTCTCAGCCGGACTTAGCCAAGGTGCGGGGGGCGGCAGAGCTACACAAGTTGCATCCGTCCAATCCCGCACTCCCCTTCCCAGGACTTGGGAAAGATGCTCCAAATCCAGCTCGCCCGAGCTTCCCCCCAAAAGTGTAGGTGTCGTTTCTCGGACAAAAAGCGCGCGCCAGGCATGCCGAAGCAGGGCATTGTAGGCGTCGGAGGTAATACGTTGAGGTCCTGAAGTGGAAGACTCTACTGTGTCGCGAATTTCAAAGATTCTCACCCGATCTCGGGTTGCCCACGCGCAACGGGTAAGCCACTGAAGCCATTTCTCAACAGGTGCAGTTGTGGACACATCCGCCCACTCCACGGCACTCGGAGGAGCCCCGACCGAAATGACTGGCCGTAGGCCTTTCGACTTTGCCATTCGCGCAATGGTCTCGACACAAGGCCAGCAATCCACATTGATGTCTCTGCTTGCTCGAGCACCGCTCACCGGGAACGAGACCCATACTGCCCCAATCCGAGCATACCAACCCAAGAGTTTGGGAAGCTCACGATCGAGTTCAACGAGCGGCAACTCGAATAAGCCGGGAATCGTGACCCCAAAAAGAGTCAACGGAAGCCGCACTTCCGTAGGCGCTTTTGCGAAGGCCCAAAGAGCAAAGCGGTCTTCCGCAAGTAAAGTGGCGGTAGTCGGTGACTCTTCCAGAGCCAAGAGATAGCCCCCCACAACCTGGGTAGTAACCCCTTCTGGCAGGCTAAGCGGTACGCTCGTCTCCGCAATCTCATGTTGGAAACCAATGTGCCGAGGAAGTCCTTCGATGCGTTTGCGGTTGGTGGCGAGAGGCTCGGCGTAGAACCGCATTCTCACTTCGAAAAGACCAGGCATCGGGATCAGCAAGGGACGCGAACCGGCCGAGAGTTCAGCAACACTTAAAATCTGCGACAAAATGGGGCGGTGCCGATGATCGAGCACCAGCACCTGCGCTGAAAGAGGCAACGTTGTGGCATCGCCCTCGAGCTGCACACGGGGGCGAACCTCCGACGGGGCAAGAATGGACTGCTGTTTCTCAAACTCTTCAATGAACCCTCGCGCACGAAGCCCTTCGACTCGACCATAGATCGTTGTTGAGGTTTCAGCGCCGCTGTACGGCTCGAAGAAGCGGAGCACATATGGCCCCACGTTGCGTAGGAAAACGGGGACGAACGCTTTCCCGTCTTTTGTGAACGAGACCCGCTCAGGCACCAGCAACTCGTTTCGATCGGATGGCTCGCACCAAACCGCAAGGTCCTTCGCTTCGAATTGTGGTAGGCCAGACTTAAGTTGAAGAACCAAGACGGAATCTCGCTGGACGCTGAGAGTTGAAACCGAATCCGCGTGAAGCTCGGCTTCACCAACTCGGCTACTGAAGCGGATGTTATCCACGCTGAAGCCATTCTCGCCCGGAATTGCGCCATTTACCGCGAAGGTCACAGAATGCACGTCACGAAGGCGCACAGGGGCCGTGCTACTTTTGTCTCCGAATGGTTCAATACGATAGAATGGCACTGTAAAATGCCGCCACGTGGAGGCGATAGGAATGACTGCACGATACTCTCTGTGAGCCCTGTCACGGGCGTGGATGGCGAGAAAAAGGGTGTTGCCTCGCGCTTTCGCGTCAAACTCAAGGGTGTCAGCATCTTTTGGCGAATCTGCGCGAAGGGAGATTCCCAGCGTTGACTCAACTGTGCCGGTGAGCTGTCCATCACAGCTCCACGCGCGAGAGCCATCAAGGCCATTCGTATCCCAGCCCGTACGAATCGCTTTCGCCGCTGCTCCCGCAACCACACTCACGGAGGGCTCGAGAACACCCGTTTCAAAAGTCATCGCTTTCCCCACAAGTGGGCTCGCCCATACACAAAAGAGGCAAACGAGAGAGACAGCAAACCACCTCGCCATGAGTTTTCCCCGCATTGAGTTTTGGTCTGCAGACATGAGCTCACGCGGGTACCGATGGCACCCGGGATCTCTGCAAGCTATTGAACGTCTTCGATTGCAAGAACATCGTATCCCTGGCGCTCAATGGCCGCTACGACTTCGTCCTTGCTGGTTCGTTCCTCGTCAAGTTCAAGCACGACAGCCTGATCTTCTAAGTGGACTTTTGGGTTTTTGATACCAGAAAGCGAAGCCACTGCGTTCACGACCGCTCCGGCGCAATTCATGCACGTCATCCCGTCAATCTTGAGTCGAATGATGCGTGAAGCCATTGTTGGAACCTCCGTAGGTCAATTTACACAGACGAGCCGTTACTCTGCGATGTAGCGCTTCTTGCTTGGGCGTGAGGTACTTTGGGAGACAGAACTACGAGCACGTGGAAGCACGTCGGCGGGACATGAACACTCCGGCCCCACCACATATTGGCATCCAACCAAATAATAAACTTTTCCCGCGTAGTGCCGGTGCGGAATACCGCACACTTCCTTATTCCCGTGCGGAAACCCAGTGGCACAAAACCCAAGAAACATAAGTGCTAAGAGAGGCCTTTTCATAGTTTGATTTTGTGTGCTGTAAGGTCGCTAATTGTCAAACTAAACAAGGTCGGCTGGGCGTAAGAATCATAGCGAAGAGAATGACCGCTGACATGACAAACGTCCCTGTGCAAATCCCAGTGTACTTGGATAACCACGCCACCACTCGGCTCGATCCGCGCGTGCTCGAGGCAATGATGCCATACTTGACCACGGAATACGGCAATGCGTCGAGCACAACTCACCTATACGGGATGCGGGCGAAGGAAGCTGTGGAACGCGCTCGATCGCAAGTCGCCGCACTGATCGGAGCTTCGCCGAAAGAGATCATTTTCACTTCTGGTGCAACGGAGAGCATTAATGCTGCGCTCAAGGGGGCTCTTGCGTGCAGCTCTCGAAAACGTGTCGTCACAACCGCGATTGAGCACAAGGCCGTCTTGGATTGTTGCCACTTCCTTCAAAGTCGCGGCATAGAGGTCGAAGTCGTGCCTGTAACTTCCGAGGGTTTCGTGGATCTCGCGGCGTTGCAGACAGCCTTACAGGAAGAAACTGCGCTCGTAAGCATCATCCACGCGAACAACGAAATTGGCACGATTCAGCCGCTGGAAGAAATCGCGCGACTCGCCAAACCACATGGTGCGCTCCTTCATGTGGATGCTGCCCAATCACTTGGAAAAATTCCCATTCAAGTTCGTTCGCTGGGCATCGATCTCATGTCCATGAGCGCGCACAAACTCTATGGGCCGAAAGGTGTCGGCGCGCTGTACGTCCGCGGAGGGTTGCCGGGAGTGAAGCTCGAACCGTTGCTCCACGGCGGTGGACAGGAACGTGGTTTGCGGGCGGGGACACTCAACGTCGCAGGCATCGTGGGATTAGGAGCCGCGTGTGAGATTGCTCGCGCGGAGATGACTACGGAAGCTGAGCGTTTGCGCCAGCTCCGCGATCTGCTTCTCGCTCGGTTGCGGGAAGGTATTGAAGGACTCGTCGTAAACGGCTCGCTCACTTCGCGGCTTCCCAACAACCTGAATGTCTCGATCCCGGGGGTGGAAGGAGAAGCCTTGCTGATGTCCCTGCGCAACGAGGTGGCTGTGAGCTCAGGAAGTGCATGCGCCTCTCACACCCGCGAGGCGTCGCACGTTCTGAAAGCCATCGGCCGTAGTCCTGCTCTTGCGCACAGTTCCCTCCGGTTCGGGTTGGGTCGCTTTACGACAAGGGAAGAGGTCGAGTTTGCTGCAACCAGCGTCATTGAAAAGGTTAAAAAGCTGCGTAGCCTGAGCCCGCGTTCGAGTTTCCATTCCGAAGACACATAGTTCCTGCCCATTGTGCCCTTGAATGAGACTCCGCCGCTGGAATAGTACTGATTTAGTACTACATCAGGAGAGGAAGACCATGGCGATTCACCTCACCGAAGCAGCACAAAATGAAGTGAAACGGATCCTTGTCTCACAAAACCGGCCTGAGTGGGGTCTCCGCGTGGGCGTGAAAGGCGGCGGATGCTCGGGGCTCTCCTATGTCCTGGATATCGAGGAAAATCCGAAGGCCGACGATCTGGTCTTTGATTCGGGTGGGATCAAGATCTTCTGTGACCCAAAGAGTTACTTGTTTATCAACGGCCTCGTGATTGATTACTCATCTTCACTCCTCAACGGCGGGTTTAAGTTCGACAATCCAAACGCGCAGCGCACGTGTGGATGTGGGACGTCCTTTACGACTGGCCAACCCGTGGAGCGGGGCGTGGCCGTGAAAACGGAGCATTGCGGATAAAGATGAGCGCCCGCGTGGCGTTTCTCGGACTCAAACGCCGACGGGCGCATAACACCATCGTCAACTCGTGGTAACTAATGTGTGAGTGATAGGCTCCGCCGGTGGAGCCTAACAAGTTGACACCGTTAACCCAATTTGCAAACGTTGCGTGCTTGCTTTCCTTTAGGTCCTTGCACGACTTCGAACTCGACTTTTTCGCCTTCCGTGAGGGTGCGATAGCCGTCCGCATTGATCGAAGTGTGATGGACGAACACATCCTCTCCTCCACCTTCCGGCTCAATGAAGCCAAAGCCCTTCTTGTCGTTGAACCATTTTACCTTTCCGATAGGCATACCGTGACTCACCTTCTTTCTACCGTGGGAATCAGGGAAACACGTGAGGAATCCGCGGAGGGATGAACTTCATGCGCAGCCCGCTTTTCTCCACCCTCGGAGTACCGAGCTACCTCGACTGGTCTTTGAAACACCGAAACCAACAGCGATACACCAATACTTCTCAACTAAGTGGTGCTATCTTCAGCAAGCAAGAGGACGCTGAGTCAATGGAATTTTTCGAGTTGCAGTTTGACGTAGCTCTTCAAACGCGCCGGCATGCGCTCGCGAGCGTAGGAGCTTACTCGGCGGATGATCCAGCAATCACAAACCCATCAAACAGACCCGGCTCCGCGACGCACGCGCGTGGATCCGCCTGAACTGTTTGCGGGAAATTGGTGAGATCCGCCAAGATTCTTGTGCGCTCGAAGTGCTTGTTCTCACGGGCCAAGCGCAGGGCGTCCAAGGCGTCTTGCGCCTGCGAGCTCAGAAGCACCACAAGATAGTCCGGGGTAACACCCCATCGCACGCAAGCGCTCAGCGCCATTGCTGGCTGCTGAGTCCAAAGTCCCCACGAACCACGTTTACGGGCCAGCTGCGCAAACCGCTGCACAAATTCAGCGCGATCAAATACCAAAGCAAAGTCGGTAAGGTAGGAGTGCAAACAACTCACGGTGGCGCGACCGCGAGGGAGCAAAGCAAGGTCATAGCGCGTCAACGCCTCTGCGATCAGCCAAAAATCTTGGGCCACCGCTCGACGTGGATTTGCGAGGATCAAAGGAGCAACATTCAACGCGGCTTTTGTCACACGCGAGACACCACCGGCTAACGCAAGCATAGCCTTAGCTTGGCCGGTACTGAGTAGCCGAGCGTAATTTAGGAAGTCGGGTACGACAACGAAGCTCAACGACGTCGATGCTGGAAGCTGCGGGAGTTGCCAAACGGTCGAGGCAAGAGCCTCGTCCCGAGCCGCCGATACGGGAGTTTGGTGAGGAGTATGGCGGATATCCTTGACGATCATCGCCGTGTCAACCTCCTCACGATTTCATCCAGCTCGCGATTATGGGGCGAGTCGGACAGGGTATGAGACATCTGTGGGCTGCTCGGCTGTGAGCTTGTTTGCTCATAGACCTCATGGAGGAATGCCTCGATTGCGATGGCTTCCTCGAGGCTCACGGGTGTGCGCGACGGAGCTCCGTCACTCTCCTGCCCGTTCTTGCGCTCACGAACAGCGCGAGCAAAGTTGATATGTTCACACGCAAACGCGCCCCCAGTGTAGTCAGGCGCGGCGTTGAACCCAACATCATAATCGCACTGAGTGACAAGTCTCACGGACCCGTCCTTACCACGAAACGCCGCATAGAAATTCTCGAAGATGATGTCACCGTTTTGGCACTCGACCACAATGCGATTTTGTGGCCGTGCATAACCCTCCGCAGACCACGAGGTCACGAGGCGCCCCCTGAAGTCCTGAAAATCTAACAACAGATCTGCAGCATCCTCCACCTCGGTCGAATGGATGGACCACAATTTCGCGGAATGTAGCTGGGCCCGACCAAACAACCGAAAAGCGATCGCGATGAGATGGGACGCGAAATTGATAAGCACTCCCCCGCCGGACAAACGCTTGATCATCTCCCACCGTACGGGTTTTGGGGCCATGATGTGTGACTGGAGGGCAGTGATCCACACCGCGCGCACCGGCCCAAACTCTTGAGCGCGCAAGGCCCGCGCGACGGCATCCAAGTGAGGAAACTGCGTGGCCATATAGCCGACGTGACAGATTCGATCCGGGAATTCCTGCTTGAGCTGACGATACTTGCCCAAAACATCTGGAGCTACAGCCAAAGGCTTTTCGATTAGAACATCGAGTCCGCAACTCAGGCAGCGATGCGCTAAATCGTAATGGGTGGCTGCTGGCGTCGCAATGATCGCAGCGTCTGGCTTTGCACTCGCAATCGCGTCGTCCAAATCCGTGTAAAACTTGCACTGAAATCCCATGTTTTCATAAAGCCGCAGTGCCTTGCGGCTGGGATCCACCGCGGCACACAACACCATCTCTGGGCGCTGCGTGATGTCCATGGCGTGTACGATGCCGATCTTCCCGGCCCCGACGAGCATGATCCGAAGGGGTGGATCCACCAACGTCGACACACTGCGGTCCGCGGCAGCGTGCCGCATTGCACTCTCAAACGGTTTCAGCGTCAGGTCCAAGCGCTCAAGGGACGGCTGGGTGTCCATGCGCTGGACGACTTCCATTCCCCGCAGATTCTCGCTTGTGATCGGCAGCGGCAAGCGGAGGCGCTCCGCAACCGTAACCGCAGCCTTGATCGGGCCAAGAGGAATCACCAGCGCCGGCTTACGCCGCCCGGTCATCGCGCACGCCACCGCTTGCAGGAACTCCGCCATCGTCATGGGCTCAGGCTCGCCCAAGTTGAACTCATGGGATTCGTCCGGCGAGAGAGTCAGACACCGAGCAAGCGCTTCACAAAGGTCTTCGACCTCGATGGGTTGCACAGGAGCACGTCCCCCACCAAGAAGTGGCAAGATGGGAAGCCGTGCAATCGTGCTGCGCATTCGCCCAAAGAGACCAGCATCTCCCGCGCCAAAGACAAGCCCCGGCCGCACGATCGCGTAAGGAAGCCCAGAGTTTTTTACGACCTGTTCTGCAGCAAGCTTTGTTCGGCCGTAAGCGGAGATGGCTCGCTCGTGCGCTGACTGCGACGACACAAATACGAAACGGGAGAAGGCGGGAAGGCGTTTTGCCTGCGCTACCAAAACACGCGTCGTTTCCACATTCACGGCCCAGGCCTCGGCCTCTGACTGTCCGCGGGTCGTGCCGGCACAATGAATGATCGCCTGAACATCCTCGAAGGCGCGACGCGGAATACCATAGGGCAGCTGAGCATAGACCACCTGTCCCACTGGAAATTTGCAATCGCCAAGGCGCGGGCGCATCACGGCGACGACGTCATGCCCTGCGTCCACAAGACGACGGCAAAGACGCGAACCAATAAACCCGTTTGCACCCGTGACCAGAACTCTCATTGGACTCCCAACCACCGGCGATACCAGCGAGCGTTCCACTCTCGCATCTCTGGCGGGACGGCATGGGGAACATTCGGCGCCACATGATACTCTTTTGGCACGCCTTTCGGAATGCGATTATAAACCACGATCCCCTGCATGTAATGGCACACCGGGTCCATTCCCCCCATTGAAATCTGTACGGGGCATCGCACACGCGTGGCCATGTTTGCACCATCGGTGTAAGCGAGCGATTTTCGCACCAGTGTGGCAGTCGTATCGTTTCTCCCAAGAATCTCTCGATACGTCTTATGGTGCCCAAGAGTCCCGAGAATGATTCCATCCGCATAGGCACTGAAGGCAGTCACGTTAGAACAGACACAGGCAATTCGAGGCTCAAGCGCGGCAAGCGCAAGCGCGAAAAGCCCTCCCTGACTTCCCCCTTCCGCTGCAACTCTCTTCGGGTCAATTTCGGGGCGCTCAAAAAGGAATTCGGCCGCTCGCAAACAATCTAAGAACGCGAGCCGATAATAAAAGTTTTCAGGATCGGCGATATTCCAAACAAGATGCTCCACCGGACACTTCCAATAATCACGAGAAGGTCCGTGGTTGCGAGGATTCACCGACAGGGTGGCGATCCCGCTTGTGGTGCGATCAATCGGCGGCTCCTCAGCGCCGTAACCCGGCATGATGATCACTGCTGGACACCGACGCCGCGCTTGCCCCTGATCATCCAGTGCGTCACGCGGCACGAAATACCAGCAGACGATTTTGGTGTCGCCAACACTTCGCAGCGTGACCTTGTAAAGCAAGCCCGTACTCGTATCGCGATCGGGAACGCGCTCGATGACAGGTTCCATGGGAACCGCCGCTAATTGCTTTTTGGCACGGATCCAAAACTCATCGAAATCAGCGGGACGCTCAAATCCACGAGCGCCACGATAACGAATTGGAGGCACACCCTTGGGCATCGCAACGGTTCGCCAGACAAAAAGAGGCGACTGGGCGTTGGGAGCAGTTGTGAAAGTCACTTCCACGTGTGTGGGTTCCTTAGTTGAGGGTAGCTCATAGGTGATCTCGCTGGCGGGTGCAAATTGCCGACTCTCGAGAACTGCTGTTGTATCCGAGAGTTTCGTCACGCGCACATACAAGCCATCGTGTTTCGAATCATTGACGGCGCGCACAGCGGGCTTTCCTTTCTCCACGTTTGGCAACACTTCGAAACGCCACGCTGCGTTCGCCTGATCTGTTTGGTTACCCAATACCATAAAAACCACCAAGCCAGCAGAGAGATGTTTTGCGAATGAAAAAACGCGTCGGAGCGATCGCCTCACTGAGAATTCTCCTTTTTCCGTTCCGTGATACTTGCCGTTCGCATGAGCATTGGCAGGCAACAAAAGCCCCGTGGGCAACAGGAAAAGTCATATCCGTTTTTCGCACAATTTGCTATGAGCTTCTGTGCCCTTCGTGACAAACGCACTGGCGACGCACAAGTGAGTTTTCGAGGGTTTTAGCGTTTCGTGGCAAAAGCGTGATCGTAGGTTTTTCAGAAGGCTGGATGTAGATTTTTCATACCGGAGGTGACACTTCTTGCGAAGTGAGTTGAGTTTTGCGCCCACAGCACCTCCCCCACCCATTTGCTCCTGAAAAAGAAAAGGCGTCACAGCGCCCAGAGTTGTTCGCGCTGCGACGCCAAAATTCGGGCTCGGTCGAGTCCGTGGATTCTCTACACACTTACTCGGTAAACTTTTTGAAGCAAACCGTGCAGTTGTGCCCGCCAAAACCGAGGGAGTTACTGATGGCGTAGACAACCTCCATCTCGCGGGCCTGATTGGGAACGTAATCGAGGTCGCACTCTGGATCTGGATTTTCGTAATTGATCGTCGGCGGAATCTTGTTCTCTTGCACACTCTTGATGGTGGAAATTGCTTCGACGGCACCCGCCGCGCCAATCAGATGCCCAGTCATGGACTTGTTAGCTGTGATCGCCAGTTTATAGGCGTGATCCCCAAACACCGTCTTAATTGCTTGAGTTTCGAGCTTATCATTGAGGGGCGTGCTGGTGCCGTGCGCGTTGACGTGCTGAACCTCCGTGGGGGGAATGCCCGCATCATCCAAAGCCATCTTCATTGCTCTGGCACCGCCTTCCCCGCAAGGTGCAGGGGCCGTCATGTGGTACGCATCACCCGAGAGCCCATATCCAACGATTTCCGCGTAGATTTTCGCGCCACGCCGCAGGGCATGCTCCAGCTCCTCAAGCACCATAATGCCTGCCCCCTCGCCCATGACGAAGCCATCACGCTTCGCGTCGAATGGGCGACTTGCCCCTTGTGGGTTGTCGTTCTGTTGGCTGAGGGCGCCCATGTTTGCGAAACCTGCGATCGAGAGTGGCGAAATGGTTGCCTCCGTACCACCAGTGATGACCGCGACCGCGTCCCCACGTTGAATGGAACGGAATGCTTCTCCGATGGCATGGGTCGCAGAGGCACAGGCCGTAACAATCGTCGTGTTGGGTCCTTTGGCGCCGAGATAGATGGAGATCAGGCCGCTGGACATATTGGGGATCATTTTGGGGATGAGGAACGGGCTTACCCTTGACGGACCGCGTTGGAGGAGAATTGCGTGCTGTTCTTCGATCGTGAGGACGCCCCCCATGCCACAGCCGATGATCACCCCCACTTCAAATGGAGAGACTTTGTCCCAGCTCAGCCCACTATCGGCGAACGCCTGCCGGGCCGCCACCACGCCAAACCGGCAAAAATCATCGATCTTCTTTAACTCTTTCTTCTCAAAGTGATCCTCAGCGTTGAAGTTCTTTACTTCTGCTGCGATCTTCACGGAGTGATTCGTTGTGTCGAAGCGCTGGATGTACCCAATCCCGCTTTTGCCTGCCAGCAAGTTCTGCCAGAACTCTTCAACTGTGTTCCCGATAGGGGTTACAGCTCCTAATCCTGTAACAACGACACGTCGTTTCATTACGCTGCTCCTTGTGCGTTCAAAAAATGAGCGTCAGGCAGACAATTCATCCGCCCGACGCACAATCACCTGACACTCAGAATCTGTTGGCCACCAAAGCAGGGCCACCCTTAGCCTTCCGACGAGCCAACCTTCTCTTTCAGATAATCAATCGCTTGGCCGACCGTCTGGATTTTCTCTGCATCTTCGTCGGGGATTTCCACGCCGAACTCTTCCTCGAGCGCCATCACGAGCTCGACCACGTCGAGAGAGTCGGCTCCAAGGTCATCCCGGAACGACGCCTCAGGTGTTACCTGATCCACATTCTTTCCCAGTTGTTGGGCCACGATTTCGCGGACCTTCTGTTCAACCGACATTGATTCCTCCGCTACAGTATTCAGGTTATTCCTGCAGCTTCGTGCAGAAGCGCCGGACGTTTGCGGCATACAAATTCACCATTGTTTTATTGCAAACGCGTGCCGCAAGCGTCATTTCTAAGCTGCAGTGTTCAACGTGACCACACTTAGTGGAGCACCTTGAGTCAACAAAAAATGTGTGAACCAGAATACCATCATGCAGGGCGATCAAGTCTCCCCATAATTTGAGAAAGTCAGGAGCATATTGGTTCGATGACGTGGGCGATCCCGTGGGTATACGTTGCTCTGATGATTGCCGTGTATGTTTTTGCTGGGCAACGCGGTGCCAGTGACATTCAAAACCACATTCGGTCCGAGCTCCAACGCTACCTTATTGTGGCGGTGTTCCTTGTTCTTGTCGGCTTGGCCCCCGTAATCTTTTGGCGCTGGCGATGGCTGACATGGGCTTCGTGGTTCATTTTCGCTGTCGCAGTCTTGCAAAGTGCAGCCTGGATACGGCGGGGAAGAAAAAACGAGCCTTCGATCGATGAGCCAGCTGACGAGTAGATACTTCCCTTGAAACCTCCTCGCCACCACGCCGCGGAGGCTTGCTCCACTCGAGAGTTTCCAAATAAGGAGTCTCCTCGTACCTGCGGAGACTCGGAAGGCGAGGTGACAGCTCGAGGCCAAGCTGTTACCGCCGAGTTTGGATCCCCGAGTCCCTCCAATGTCTTTGTTCTGCCGTGAAGTATTCACAACAAAGGCGCAACCAAAGGAGTTGGATCACAAAGCATTGATTTGTAATTACTTGACCCAATGGCGCTCAGGTGCTGCTTTCGCTAAAATCACAGTCCCTTTCGGAGGAACGGTGCGGGATCGATAGGGACGCCGTTGCGCCGCACCTCAAAGTGAAGATGAGGTCCGGTGGATGCCCCTGTAGACCCAACTTGCGCGATATAATCACCACGACGCACGTTGTCCCCCACGTCGACAAGAAGACGTGAACAATGGCCGTAGACGGTGACATAGCCGTTGTGGTGGTCCACCATCACGCAGTAGCCGTAGCCACCAAGCCAGCCACTGTGAATAACAGTCCCACTATCCGCCGCAAAGATCTTCGTTCCTGTCCAAGACGCCAGATCGATCCCCTTATGCATCCGGACGCCTCCCCGAATGGGATGACGGCGATAACCAAATGGACTGCTCACGCGCTTATACCTCTGAAGCGGAAACGCGAACCGTCCGCCCAATTCCGTTGCGATCGCAGTCGAGGGTGCGGCGGGAGGAGCTGCCCAACGATCCCATTGGGTTGCAGCGCTGGGAGGCACGTAGAGATTCGGCGCTGCTCGAGCAATTGCAGGTTGGGTATAAATATTCGGTTCTATTCGGGGCGAAGGGGACGGAGGAGCCACAGAGGGAGGGGCAAGCGGCATGGGTTGGAACGCCATGTCGTAACGGATTCCCCCCTTTTCCAGCACGATCAGCGTGGGAGCAATATCGAGAATACGGTAGCCATAGAGCAAATCGCCGACACGGAAAAAGGCCTCGGTTTGACTATTTTCGTCGTAGATCAGGGCCGTTTTTCGATCCTGAAAGCTGGCTGTGCCCACTACTCGGATGCCAAGCACTTGAGGCGCCAAGGATTTTTGGCTGGCAGCCGGACCAAACTCGGTGAGCAGGACAAGCAGTCCCAAGACAATAAAAATTCTATGGTTTAGCCCACCGCTCAATGTTCACTTCTCTGTTTGTGCTGGCGTCAGGTGAGACTGATGCTTTTCTTTCCGTTCAATCAACACAAGACAACTCACAGTCACAAATTGTTTCCGGGAAAGCGGCAGGGTTCCGGCTCTGTATTACGCCACGTTTCAGAAGCGCATCTGACTTTCGTCCTCGAGTTCAGCGAGGTATTCCTCAGGATCGACAAGGATTTCGCGGGGCTTGCTCCCTATGCTGGGCCCTACGATTCCGCGCTCATGAAGGATGTCCATGATGCGGCCAGCTCGAGCAAATCCGATTCTTAAGCGCCTCTGGAGAAGAGAAATACTTGCAGAGCGCGCCTGCAGAATTACACGCGCGGCATCGCGCACCAAAAGTTCGTCAATGACATCGGGATCATCTTCATCGCGTCCCTCACGCGGACGTGATGCGCCGCTCCCACCCATCGCGGACTCAGTTGTGCCAACGGCGAGCGACTCACCCAAATTATCGCC
This sequence comes from Candidatus Sumerlaea chitinivorans, assembly GCA_003290465.1. Lineage (GTDB taxonomy): Bacteria > Sumerlaeota > Sumerlaeia > Sumerlaeales > Sumerlaeaceae > Sumerlaea > Sumerlaea chitinivorans. The sequence goes on along the minus strand of CP030759.1, from coordinate 358,453 downwards.
CTCGAACTCTCTCTCGCCTGTTGTCTCATCGTCGAGACTGTTCGAGAAGTCCACCTGCAGGTAGTTGGGTCGGGCTTGCTGGCGCAGGTAGTTCGCAAAACACTCGACTTCATCATCAGCTACGTAACACGCCTGAATGCGAATGGGCTTGGGTGCTCCCGCCATAGAGAAGAGCATGTCGCCTTTCCCTAAAAGCGCCTCAGCGCCGGCACAATCAAGAATGGTGCGGGAGTCGACTTTACTCGAAACTTGGAAAGCAATTCGGCAGGGGAAGTTGGCCTTGATGATACCGGTGATAACGTTGACCGAGGGACGCTGGGTAGCCACAATCAGGTGCATCCCCACCGCACGCGACATTTGAGCGAGCCGCACGATGCTTTCCTCCACCTCGTTGCGTGCAAGCAGCATGAGGTCGGAAAGCTCATCTACCACAATGACGATGTGAGGCATATACTCGAGCTGCTGACCCATGGCTTTTGGATGCGGCTGATCGGAACATACGATGGCATTGTAGCCGTCGATGTTCCGCACCCCAAGGGCCTCGAGCTTCTTGTAGCGCGAATCCATTTCTTTCACCGCCCATGCGAGAGCGTTCGCGGCTTGCTTGGGCTCGCACACCACCGGTGCCAGCAGATGCGGGATATCACGGTACACGTTGAGCTCGACTCGCTTCGGGTCAATCATGATGAATTTCACGCGGTCGGGCTCCATGCGGTAGAGAATCGAACAAATAATCGCGTTCAGGCACACCGATTTACCAGAACCCGTGGTACCGGCAATCAACAGGTGTGGCATTTGGGCCAAGTCGCAGACGTAGGGCTCGCCTGTGATTGTCTTGCCGAGCGCGAAAGCAAGTGGCGAGGTTTTGGACATGAATGCCTCTGTCTCCAGAATCTCCCGTAAGAAGACTGGCGAGCGGTGGCTATTCGGAATTTCGAGCCCCACAGTCCCTTTCCCCGGAATTGGGGCAATGATGCGCACCGATTGCGCGCGCATCGCCATCGCAATGTTGTCCTCAAGCCCCGTCAACTTCGAGATTTTGGTTCCCGGTTCGAGCTCGAGCTCAAAGCACGTCACCGTGGGCCCCTGTTCCACATTAACCACCGTGGCACGGACATCGAATTCGGCTAAAGTTCTCTCCAGCACCTCGCTGCGCCGCCGGATTTCGTCGTGAGACTGCCGAGCAACGCGTAGATCCGGTTTGCGGAAGAGGTCCACCGGTGGCGGTACATAGGCATGAACCTCAGGGGCGCGCGCCTGTTGCTGCGCTAAAGCGACAAGATCATCAGGCGCAGCCTCTTCCTGATTGGCCTTCTGATCACCACATGCAAAAGTGCTCTGCTCGCGGTCTTCCTCGGACTCTCGGTTCGGTGTCTCCGCAGCTTCGCTGAATGCAGGCCGGGGACGCAATACTCCCTCTTTGACCCGGCTTACGTCAGGAACAGTGCCTCCTCCGCTCGCAAAGGGAATTGTATTGGCAGCCGTTTTAGTGGGAACGGATCCCTGTGGGGCAAGCTCAACGCGTTCGACAGGTTCTTCCTCGCCTGTCGCCTCGAGTCCCAACGAGGCGCTTACACGTTCAAACATGCTTGGGCGCTCTGCCCGTCCGGCAAAAAATCTGGATGGGTGGAGTTGACGCAGTCCACTCCACAGCCGGACAAACATGGGACGTAGCTGTACATCCGCTGCAACGAGCAAAGAGATAATCAATCCCCCCAGAAAGAGGATCCAGCACCCGACCGGCCCAAACGTTCCTTTCAGGTTCAGGCACTCGCGGTGCACAAGGAAATTGCCGATCGCACCCCCAACTCGGAAACCGTTTTCTTTGGCGAAGTCCGCCTCAGCATAGGGCAGAGCAAGGATCGCACAGACCCACACCATCGTAAGGAAAAGGCCGGCCACCCGCGCTGGGACGTGCCGCCACCGGCGACCGCTCCAAAAGGAGACTCCCCATCCCAAAATCAGCAGCACTGGAACGTAGGCAACGTATACACCAAAAACAAAACTTAGTACCTGGTAAACAAGTTCGCCTAAGCGGCCAATGAGATTGCCTTGGCTCGTTTGGGTAGCAAGGGAGAGGAAAAGAAGCAGTCCGACGAGGAAGATTGTTAGGGCGACGATGTCGTTTAGAGTTTCAGGTCGGAGCCCGAAGATGCGCTCGGAGCGGCGCGCTTGCGTGTTGAACATTTTGGGAACCCTCTACATTCACATTAGCTGCCCTTTTGCGATAGGACAGCTGTCCACTGGAGCCCTTCCCTCACCGGGGAATTTGGGTTCACTTTTATCTCAGATAGGCACTTTCGGGTGCAGGTCGTCAAGCAATTTAGCCGTTTGGCCCCACTAAGGATTTGAGCCATTTACCGAAGAAATGCCCTGCTCCCCTCCGGTCGCTTCCTCTGGGGCCACAATCGAGCTATCCTTCTGCTTCTGCTCGGTCACTTGGTCGATGCAGTCCATGACATCCGACAGCGTTACTGGTTTGCGAAGGATCGCAGCAAATCCCGCCGCATAAATCTCTTCATCTGTCGCCTCGGTGCCTGTGACGCAAACCACAGGCGTGGATGCAAATGATGTGTAAGCACGAAACCGCCTCAAGAACTCGAAGCCGCTCATGCCGGGCATGTCCAAGTCTGCGATCACGAGCTCAGGCCGAATGTCTTTTAACCACAATAGCGCTTCGCGCGCGTCATTGTAGGGGAAGACTTGGTGGTCGAGCGCTTTCAAGAAGCTTGCAACGACCATCGCTGCATCGGGGTTGTCGTCAATCAACAGGATTCTCATTTTTGACCCTCCAAATCTGAGCCGGGACAGATTAGGAGGCGGGCCAAGCGTGGCTCTCCGTCTCTCAAAAGATAAAGTGTTTAGAGAACTTTTAGGATTCGCAAGAAGAAAATCCTATGAGATAATTGCTCTCAGGGTCGCGAGCTAAATGACTGAGCTGGAAACATCTGTGTTGTTGACAAGAACCAGAAAACTGACCGGTCGGTGAGGACCAAGGGTTAGAGAGAACAATAAAGGCCTACGGATGGGGAAGCGTGGAGTCCTTTTGGTGAGCGAGTGGGGAATAAATTCATATGCCACTGTGTGCTTCGAAAATATGAAATTAGGAATTCCACCTACGACCGTCGGCACTGACAAACGTCCATGGGTAGACCGAATGCAACACTATGCCCTAATTTTGCTGCTAACTCTGAGTACGGCATTACTTGCTCGTGTAGTGTCAGCAGATCCTTCTGAGGTGAGCGAAACGACGCTGCCGGCGACGAAAACGGCTCCCCAATCGCCCCGTCCTGCTCATGCTAACAACCAAGCGCGAGCTGTGCAAATCCTCCGCCAACTTGAAACAAAATACGCCGAGATCCTTACGGTCACTGGCAAATTCCGTCAGGTAACCGTGGATGCCACGTTCGGAGAAAAAATCGAATCCTCCGGCAAATTTTATCTCAAGAAACCTGACCGTTTCCGAGCCGACTACGATCCTCCCCACGCCACAACGACCATTATTGCTGACGGCTACTCCTATCGCTACGTGCCGCAACTCAAGCAGGTGGAACGCTATCGGATTCCCACCGATCAACCCATCACTCAGCTCAACTACATGCTTTTGGGTTTCGGAGCTCGGACGGAGGATATCCTCAAGGTGTATCGTGTCGCGCTTGCAGAGAAGACGCCCGACGTCAAGCTGACGACCGTTGAACTCACACCAATCGAGGCCGAGAGCGCTCCCTTTCGCATGCTGCGCATGCGTCTCTCTGCAAAGGATCTCATTCCGGTGGAATTCGAGGTAGTGCAGTGGGATGAGGGGGTAATTCGGGCCACGCTGGACTCAGCTTCGCTGCAATTCAACGGCGATATCGCAGACACGACGTTTATGCCGCGCTTCCCACGCGATGCGCAAACCGTGGATATTCGTTAGTTAAAAAGGATTGACGATTTCCCCCCACGTTGCTGAAAGTCGACCGTGAGCGAACCGTGAGCGAAATGGAACCTACTATGATCACAAAGCAAGCTGGGCAGGTTGTAAAAAGCGGATTAGTGTTGCTGGTTCTTTGTGCTGTCACGGCGTGCGCAACCGTGTCGCCACCAACCCGCACGCTCCCCGAATACATCAAGCGCATTTATATTCCGGAGTTTCGCAACAGTTCGCGGCTGTTTGGGGCACAAGCGGACCTCACGCTGTATGTGAACGATGAGTTCATGTCGGATGGGCGGCTCGAAGTAGTGCAAAACGAACGTGCAGACGTGCGACTGGAGGGCCGCATCAAATCGTTCCGCGATTATTCCTCGGCAACCAGTGGTGATCGTTTCCCACTGGTCAACGTCATGGAAATGGAGTGCATTGTTGAGCTTTGGGATCCCTACGATACCAACCGAGTGGCCCCCATCGCGCGCTACCGAGTTCCCGCCACTATACAATACTTCAGCGATTCGCGGCGAAGTATTGAAGAAACACAAACCGAGGCGCGTGAGCGCCTGCTGCGGACGATGGCCCGCAACATTGTGAACACCGTCATGTACGGCACGCCAGAATCCCCCAAACCTCTCGAGCAGAAAGCGATGGAGAAATACCAACAGCGTTTTGGGGCGAAGAAGCAGGAACCCGTGATGACGGTGCCGCGATTCCCCAAGCCCACGCCTCCCACACGGTAGGGTAAGCGCATTAGCCTTCCAGAACACATGCCGAAGAAACGAATACCGTGTTGGGCAAAGATCTACTCCAACGGTTGACAATTGAGGACGACTTGAGGACGATTTTCTATGTATCGCTGCGATCTCCACTGCCATAGCACCCATTCCGATGGTACCCTAACGCCGGAGGAACTCGTTCAACTCGCTCGCAAACTCGGCCTGCGGACGCTTGCTCTCACGGACCACGACGCAATTAGTGGCGTCTCACAGGCTATCGAGGCAGGACGCCGCGAGGGAGTGCGAGTGCTCTCTGGGGTCGAGATCAGCGTGGAGTACGCGAACAAAACGGTCCACATGCTGGGATATTGCTTCGATGAGGGCGTAGACTCGCTTGCGCACAAACTCGATGAGCTCGTACGAGGACGCAATGAGCGGAATGTGAAAATTGTGCGTCGACTCAATGAGCTTGGGCTGAAAGTGACGCTTGAAGAGATCGAGGCAGAGGCAGGAGGGAAAGTGGTCGGGCGCCCCCACATTGCGCGCGTCCTCTTACGTCATGGGTATGTATCGACGTGGGAGGAAGCGTTTGAAAAATACCTCGCCCGTGGGGCTGCCGCCTATTTCGAGCGCCTCCGCTTTTCGCCCGTGGATGCAGTGCGCATGATTACTGAGGCCGGAGGGGTGGCTGTCCTTGCTCATCCCAAATTCGTTGCCCTCCACGAGAATGAGACACTTGAAGACGTCGTGAAAACGCTCGTAGATGCTGGACTGGGTGGGATTGAGTGCTACTACACGGAGCACTCGCCCGAAGAAACCGAGCACTACCTGGAACTTGCTAAACGCTATAACCTTGTGGTGACAGGGGGGAGCGACTTTCACGGCTCTATCAAGCCAGACATTGCCCTCGGGAGCGGCCATGGGAACCTTATCGTGCCAGACGAGTGTGCGGACGCGCTTCTTGAGCGCGCGCAGCGCAGTCGAGCCTCTGCCCAACGATGAGTCCGTCTGCGGCGTATCCTCCAGAAAACTGCTGTGGTTTTCATCCAGCAATACTGCGAAGAATCTTCGGTAGCGCTCCGGCGCATGACGGCACAACTGGCCACAATCCCTCCTGTGATTGCCCAAAGGTTGCCGCAAGTGCTTTGTGTTTAGGAGAGCAAATCCGGATAATGTTGCTCAATTTGGTGAAGTGCTTTTTCGAAATCATCTACGCGCGCAAGGTCAAACCACAGCCCTGACAGCTCCTTGGCTCGCACTTCGAGGCCTGCTGTAATGGTGGCGTTGATGAGGTCGGTCATGTGGAAACATTGCCCCCTTGGCACCAGTTTCCGTGCCTCGGGTGAAACCGCATAGATGCCTGCATTGAACTGATACGTATAAACCGGTTTTTCACGAACGCCTTTGACGCGTTCGCCTTCCAACTCCATGACGCCGTAGGGAATCGGCATCTCAGCAGTGCGCACTGCAACGGTCAGGGCTGCGCCCGAAGCTGTGTGTTCCTCGAGAAATCTTGCATAGTCGAGATCTGTGAGAATATCGCCATTCGTCACCAAAAATGGTGCAACGTCGAGGTCATCGAGATAAGCGAGTGCTCCGGCCGTTCCGAGTCGGGCCGGGTCGACAAAGTAGCGAATGTTGACCCCGAATTGCTCTCCGCTCTGGAAGTAGGCGCGGAGCAGATCGCTGCGGTAACCCAACGCCATGATAATCTCGCGAATCCCACAGGCGCGTAAGCGCTCAATGATGATTTGGCCAATGGGCTTGCGACCAAGCGGAAGCAGGGGTTTGGGAATGGTGTGTGTGAACGGACGCATCCGCGTTCCTTCACCACCCGCCATAATCACTGCCTTGTAAGTCACCGCTACCCTGCTCCGCTTTGAAGTGCTTGATTCCTGCCCACGTGCTTCGCGTGAGCCCTTAGATATTGTAAATGTCCGCGCGATAAGCGGCCAAATTCTGGCCGATCCACTCAATCGTGCGTTGGAGTCCCTCGTCGAGCGAGACCTTGGGCTCCCAACCGAGATCGCGCCGCGCTCGGCTTGCGTCACAGATGAGACGCGCAACTTCGCTCGCTGGCGGACGAATTCGCGTTGGATCAAACAAAATGGGGATGTTGCCGCCAATCAGGCGCACAATGCGGTCCGCCAGTTCTCCCACCGAAATCTCGATACCTGTCCCAATATGGTAGGTTCGTCCCTCGACGTTTGGCGTCTCAGCAATGCGGATAAAACCCTCGACCGTATCACTCACAAAAGTGAGATCGCGGGTGGGATGCATCGCACCAAGGAACACCCGTTTGCTGGTCAGTGCCTGCGTAATGATTGTGGGGACGATCGCTCGCGCGGACTGCCTCGGCCCGTAGGTATTGAAAGGCCTCAGCGTGACAACTGGCAAATCGTAAGAGAGATGGAAACTTTGGGCGATCTTGTCGCACGCGATTTTACTGGCTGCATAGGGCGACTGCGCCTGCAGGGGATGATCCTCATCAATGGGAGCAACGCGGGCCGTGCCGTAAACCTCGCTCGAACTCGTATGCACAATGCGCTTCACCCCGAAGCGTCGGGCTGCTTGGAGCACATTGAGAGTGGAGCGCACATTGTTTTCGATCACTTGAGCGGGCCGCAAGTAGGAAAAGGGGATGGCGATGATTGCCGCGAGGTGGAACACAATCTCCTGATCCCGCATCGCGTCGTCGAGCGCGTCGGGCTCGCACAAATCGCCCACAACAATACGCACCCGCTCTTGATCTTGGAGAGGCAGCCGATCCAGCAAACCGCGGCTCCCCGCGGCATTGTAGCGCACGAATGCAGTGACGTCCGCCCCTAAATCCAATAGACGCTCCACAAGGTGACTGCCGATAAATCCACCGGCTCCCGTTACGAGAACCCGCTTACCTTTCCACCACTCTGACATTGCGCGCTCCTAAAATCGCTTGGGTTCGATCCGACGTACCCGCACGGGCTCGGGTCCCCAAAAGCTTCTCATCACAAAAACCTGTTGGGCAACGAGTTTCAAGGTGTATCGTTTGCTTAACTCTTGCAGGACAAGAGGATCGTCAATCGTCGTAAAAATCGGGTATCGGCCCACGTTACGCTCGATAATTGCGTTTGACACCTGTTCAGCAAATTCCGCTGCCCCTTGTGCAATCCGGTCCGCAAATCGAATTTGGTACTTTTCTATCTGAGAGGGAGTAAAGAAGGTGCGGTACCACGCCCGCGATGCAAAGTTTGCGCCAAACACAAGCACATCGGTCCGCTCCCGACGCACAAGCTGGCGGTACCAGCTCAGGAAAATCGGGTCATCTCCCATAGTGATCAAAATGGAGTTCTCAGGCATCGCGTCTGTACGATTGGGCATCACAAGTTGCGCGAAGACCTCGGGTTCATCGCTCTTGCTCATATCACATCTGGAGAAATTCGAGGTGAGCGGGAGGAGGGGGAGCAGCAGAAAGGCATACGCATATTCTGGCCGAAGAGCCCGCGAAATGAAACGCTGTAGTAGCGCTTGGAGACCAACGAGCGCTCCAACGCACACACTCCCCCACACCACCCACATCACGAAAAGGTAATAATCGCGAATGTCCGCAATGTTATAGATAAAGATCACGACGAGATTTTGCAGTACCACCAATGCCGCGCCCATGGCGGTAAGTGGCTGAATCTTCGCCCAAAGCCGCATGCTAAAGAGAGCAACAATTATGAGGCAGAGACCTAAGACGAAAAACGGTGCGCTGGGAACAGCGAAGGGGCGAGGGAAGACATCCGTCACAAACTGAACCGTGGCAGGGAAAACCTGAGTTGCGATCTCACCAATAAGATGACGCAAGGTAAGAAAGAAGAAATTCATATAGGATTCCAGACTAAAGGGCCGCCCCGGAAACGCCTGCAGCAATTGGAACTGCATGTATTCGCCCCCGCGTACGTGATTCAGAAAAGCCGCAAACGTCACAGGGTTTCCCCAGTTAATGGGAGGCTGGGCTGCTGCACGAATAGGCAAATACAAGTAGAGACTTTGACAGGCGAGCACAGCAAGCAGCGCTGAAGTGAGCGAGCGCCGCCAAGGAAAATCTGTCACCCTCCGCTTAGCCCACCAAAACGCCATTGCCAGTGGCAAAGCCAGCGTCACGCTCAGACGATGGTGAGTGAGCGCTAAGCCGAAGACAACTGCCGCGGCAACGAGGTTTGATGGCTTTCGCGTTTCCTCGAATCTTTGGAGAGTAAACAAGAACCCAACCGTAAAGAGCAACTGAAGGGCATAAACCTCTGCGACAATTGAGTTCTCCCATGAGTTGCGTAAAAAGCCGAGAAACAAAGCGATTGATGCCGCGCCAAGCAGATGAGCTTTGAGTGGCCACTTAGGGAGGAGCGAGGTGAGAACACGCCTCCAAATGAGAACACTAATCGCGACCGTTCCCGAAGCACACAGCACGCTAAAAAGATTCGCCCGGGCGATCACCTCGCCCAGTGGCAGCTTCAGCCACAGATGAAGCAGCATCATGTACAGGGGATAGCCGGTGGGATGAGGAATCCCCAATACGTAGGCTGCTGTTGTGAGCTCCGTTCCGTCGCCGAAAATCAACCCCGGAGCGACGGTACGGAGAAAGATGAGAAAAGCAGCGATCGCCACGGAAACGATTAGAATGAGCTCTGAGCGCCGATCAGACTTCACACTCAGCGCCTCGACCTCTTCGCTCACAGCGATTTGACCATTCACCGCCGCTTTGTTTTGTGCAGCGCTTTGGGCTTGCTGACGCTTTTTACGACGTTCCTGCGGACTCATCGCGGTGTTTCACGCATTCGCTCTTCGCGGGCGTTCTTTTTGTCCTCCTCGGAGGGAGGGGGAACAGGTTGGCGCAAATTGCGCTGCACCAGCCGCTCCATTTCCTCTGGGGTGCGCTTGCCATCGATCACGTAAATGTGGGTAGAGAAGAGTTGGGGCGAGTAGCGCAACACCCAACCGAGCGGATTCTGGTTAAAGATGGGATTGACCATGATGTCGTCGAGCAATGGGTACACAGTGGATTCATAGGCATTGAGCAAGCGCATGTGGTAATAATAATTGAGCACTGCCATGAGGTAATCGACAAATTCATCGCCGCCGTAACAGTTGCCGAGGACGACAACCGTGCCGGTCGTAAGGTCCTTCTGGGGCGGACGACTGGGACTCGGAGGCAGGTAGGGCCAGATGGGCTCAACCTTCCGGCCCGTCCAGAAGGAAAGCTTCACGCATCCCAGATTGAAGAAGTTGCCGTAGCGTTCGTTCGCAACAACCGGAGCCTCGCGGGAAACTGTGGTGCGAATGTATTCTGCGGCTGCCCGCTGATCCCCAAAACTCTGCCGCTGAAAAACTAAGACCGCACAAGTGAACAAGGCGAGATAGCTGACAGAAACGTAGAGCAGAAGCGAGAAGACCCAGGCGCGCCCGCGCTCGAGAAGCTTCTTTTCGAGTGCAAGCGCTCCTGTGCCAGCCAAGGCAAGGCAAGCGGGAAATAGCGGCATCATGTAGCGATATTGGAAAGAACCAAAAACGCTCTGGAGGCCCAAAAGAGGAATGCCAAACAAGAGCCAAAGAATCCAGAAGCCTCTCAGCTGAGGTGCTCGCCAATTTGCTGCGAACACCCCCACGAGCGCAAAGACGAAGATTGGCCAACCAAGATAGTAGGGGCTGATCAGAAGGAAACTCTCGGCCAGATTAAGCCACGCAAGGAGCTGGCTCACCACCGCACCCACAGATCGGCTGGCAAACTGCTGTTGGTGGACAAAGCCGTGCACATGGATCCATGCCGGCAGAAGAAGCCAGACGAGAGAGGCAACAACAGTAAGCCATGGGACACGGCGGTGGCGTCCTACGTACGCCATCGCGACAACAAGCAGAGGCGCCAATAACAGCACCCCCTGATAACGCGTGAGGGCACTCAATGCTGCAAGAAGCGATGCTGCTGCAAGCCAGCGATCTGCTTTACGGACATCAGGTCTATCTGCCCAAACCACTTGGAGGCAGTACAGGCTCCACGCTGATAACCCTAAAAAGAGTCCATCGGTCATGACGCGCACCGACCAGCGGAGAATCAACGGACAAAGGGTAAAAAAGAGCGCCGCAAATTTCGCAGCGCAATCACCTCCCAATCGACGAGCCCATAAGTAAACGGGGATAAGTGCCAGTGTGCTCGCGATAGCGCTGACGATTTTTCCCGCGGTTTCCGCATCCGCGCCAAAATACTGAACCCCGTGCGCCAGAAGACCGTAAAGAGGAGGGTACAACCCCGACGCTATCTCAAAAACCTTTAGCTGGAGAATCCCATCCGTGTACTCGCCAAGGTTGATGCGCAATAGCGCCAACCGCACGCCCAGATTCGCGATCAGAAATCCGAGAAGGTAAAGAGCAGAAGCCCAGCCCATAGGCGTGAATTGCTGGGAATGGATAGAACACAAGGCCCCTGCGTTGTCACAACTGCGATTCAAGTCGCGCGCAGGGGATTGGGCAGATATTGCGGGTTGGTCAGCGATTGTCGAGGAACCTCCGGTATTGGCATGCTTCGTTCAGATAATTTTGCAGAGCAGTGGGGTTCGCCTGCTGCGCTTCCAGCAGCTCTGCAAGCGACCGGGTAAACGCTTCATGCATCCTACAGATCGCTTCGTGGTTTTCGGTGCAAATGTCTTCCCACATTTGGGTATTTCCGCATGCGATCCGCGTGGTATCCCGGAACCCGTTCCCGATGATGCCTTTGATAAGATTCTGGTCCTCTTTCATGGACTCGACAGCCCTTACAAGCGCTACCGCTACAAGGTGCGGCAGGTGAGAAATGAGAGCCACGAGGACGTCATGTCGGTCAGGGCGCGCCACGGCCAATCGGCAACCCAGTGCACGCCAGAATCCGCAGATTCTGCCAAAGGCGTTCCACGAAGTTTGGGGCGTTGGTGTCACAAAACACGTGGTGTCCTCAAACAGATCCGCATTTGCATATCGCACGCCGCTTTTCTCTGACCCTGCCATCGGATGAGAGCCCACAAAGAAGGCGGAGCTTCCCACGCGCTCTGCTGTCTCGACAATCGTATTCTTTGTCGAGCCAACATCCGTCACCAAAGCCCCGCCCCGTGCCTTAGTGAGGACCTCCGGCAGAATGGAGACAATATGTCGAACAGGAGTGCAGAGTATCACGAGATCTGCCTCGGCAATTCCTTCTGCAAGATCGGTGGTCACTTCGTCCACGACCTGTAGGTCTAACGCTTCTTTTAAGGAGTTGGGACTGCGTCCTATTCCCACCACTTCACGCGCCAAGCCCCGTTGCTTGACAGCAAGCCCAATGGAACCTCCGAGCAGACCTACGCCCACAATCGCAATACGATCGAATGCAGGATTGCGATTTTTCTTCATGATTGCGCCGGTTGGATCGCTCGTCCGATGGCCTGTGCAATCGGCCGGATCGAATTCATGAGTTGATCAAACTTTTCGAATTTCAGGGACTGTGCGCCGTCGCTAAAGGCACGTTCCGGATTTGGGTGAACCTCCACCATCAGACCATCCGCCCCACAGGCGACGGCCGCACATGCGAGCGCCGTCACATAGCGCCAATCCCCCGCCGCATGGCTTGGATCCACGAAGACAGGCAAGTGTGTCTTTTCGTGCAGCACGGGGACAGCTGCAATGTCGAGGGTGTTGCGGGTCGCTGTTTCAAAGGTCCGGATGCCACGCTCGACAAGGATGACGTTTGGATTGCCCTGCGAAATGATGTATTCCGCACTCATGAGCAATTCCTTAATCGTCATACTCATGCCACGCTTGAGGAAAACGGGTTTGTCGTACTTCCCCACTTCACGAAGCAAATTGAAGTTCTGGGAATTCCGAGCACCGATTTGGAACGCGTCGGCATAGCGGTAGACAAGCTCCACTTCACGGGTATCCATAACTTCGGTGACAATCGCGAGCCCGGTCTCTTGGCGGGCTTGATCAAGCATGCGTAGTCCCTCTTCTCCAAGCCCACAAAAATCATAAGGAGAAGTGCGTGGCTTGAATGCGCCACCACGGAGAATTTTCGCCCCCGCTGCCTTCACCGCACGAGCCGTTTCAAAGAGGGTGTTGTTGGGCTCGACGCTGCACGGCCCTGCCACGATCACGACCTCATTGCCGCCTATGACGATATCATTGATGCGGATCTTCGTCTTTTCGGGCCTAAATGTGCGACTGGCGAGCTTGTAGGGCTCGACAATTGGCATCGCACTTTCTACGCCGGGGATGGCAAGGAAGGGGATGTCCTGGATTTTTGTTTCGTCTCCAATGCATCCGACGACCGTGCGCTCGACACCGCGGGAGATATGGGCCCGCAACCCTTTCTCCGTGATGATATCTACGAGGTGCTGAAGTTGCTCTTCAGTTGCGTCAGGCTTGAGGACAATAATCATAACCTAAATCCTAACAGTCCTTTCTGAGATTCCCTTGTTGTTCGTTAGTTTAGACTTTCAAACCTAAAGTGGCGGTTTATTCAGTGATTGAATCCTGATCCTCGTCGCGAAGCAGGGTATTGTAGGCGCGCAGCACTGCCGTTGCTGCATCTTGTAATTGAGCCACTGCGTCAGCCAGTGGGCCCCGAGCCAGCTCGCTTGCGGAAACTCGCCCCATCACCTCTCGCCACTCCCGCCCACTTTTTGCTATCCGCCGAGCAGCCTCATACGCCAAGGCTGCTGACGCCACAAGCTGTTCTGCATCTGTTAGGCCCATAGCTTTTACAGTGGCTTCCACCTCGCGAAGACGGGCCTCTGAAATTGAGAATGCGTGCGACGAGGATTCAGCGTCTTTCACTTGTTCACCTCAACAGTCACGCCGCCGCTCGAGGCGGGATTCGCAGCTGATGACTGTGACATTTTACTCAGCTTTCCGCCCAGATCCTGAACTGCTTTCGCAAGTTCCCGGATCGCGCTCGCTATCTCGCGATTCGCTGCAGCAACTTCGCTTGTGGCCCGGGCCACCGCCAAATCCTGAACCGTGGCCACGTTCGAGGTGTCCACGGGGGCACTGCGGGTGTCGGAGGAGAAACCCGTGCGCCTGCTGTCGCGCCAAGGGTCAGACTCTTGGGCCCATGCACTACTCTGGAGAGAGACGGGAACATTCGCACGTTGGGCCGCGATGACGATCAACGTAAGCGCGATGATTGCCAACAGCAAATTCGTAAGCGTCGGGGTGTTCCATGACATCTTCATAAGCGGATTCCTTTTCTTATCTGGATTTCCTTCAGCGCAGATAGTAACAAAGCGACTCAATTTCAATTGCTAAGTCCACGTAGTGGACATGGACGTCCGGGGGAACCGTGAGTCGGGTGGGCACAAAATTCAGAATCCCAATGATTCCTGCTTTTACGAGTCGGTCCGTGACTGGCTGAGCTGCCTCGGAAGGTACCGTAAGTATGGCAATGTCGATGGGTTGGTGCTCAAGTTGGCGCTCTAATTCGTCAATATGGTAGATGAGCACACCGCCCCGTTGCATCCCAACTTTCGACGTGTCGGCATCAAACGCTTTCACAATTCGCACTCCGTGGCGCAAGAAGCCACCGTAGGCCATCAAAGCTGCACCGAGGTTGCCGACGCCAATCAGGATCGCTTGCACTTCGCGGTCCGTGCCTAGGATTCGCTTCAGATTGGCACGTAGATCGCTGACATCATAACCTACGCCCGGAATTCCAAATTGGCCGAAGTAGGCAAGGTCTTTGCGAACTTGTGCGCTTGTGATGCCCAACCGCTGGGCCAAATCTTTTGAGGAAATAGTCAGAACATTGCTCATTTCGAGGTCGAGCAGAACGCGGGCGTAGAGCGACAAGCGTTTTATGACCGCAGGAGGAATGCGTGCGATCTTCTTGCGCTTGTTTTCCGCGTGAAGTGGCTCATTCGAACTCAGCTGCACTTGCGATGGTTCTGTTTTCTTCTCTTTCGAGTCTGCCATTTTCCCACCGAACGACTGCGTGATGGCCCTCATTGTGGTAGAGAAAGGGATAACTTCAAGCATATTTCCAAGAGCCCACACTGCCCCCCTGAGTCTCAAAAACCTCCGCATCGCGTAGCAGCAAACAAACAATTGAGTTGCCTACAGCCAACGCGATGTGGAATGAGTCACGAGAATACTTAGCTTATGAAGTCCATTGCGACCGTCATTCTAAACCGAATCCCCAAGCGCGACGTTCAATATGCCGACGTGCGTGTGGTGCACCGATCCACGGAAACCCTGTCCGTCAGGAATGGAGAACCAGAACGAATTCTTGCCAGCGAAAGCTTAGGATTTGGCGTACGGGTCCTACGAAGTGGCTGCTGGGGATTTGCGGCTTCATGTGAGCTCACGTCCGACAGCATTGATCGCACTGTTCAACAGGCGATCATGACCGCAGACACCAGCGCGATTGTTCGCAGCGCCGGCGAGCGGTTCGACTCCCCGGCACCCGCCACCGGACAATACCGCGCCGCGTGCTTAAAGGACCCTTTTCGCGTCCCCCTGAGCGAAAGACTCACACTCCTCATTCAGTGCACGCAGCTCATGCGCGAAGAAAAGCGAGTGCAGTCCGCTGTCGCAACCATGGAGCTCATGCGTGAAAACAAGGTCTTTGTTAGTACGCTGGACAGCGAAATTGAACAGGAGACCGTGCAGTGTGGGGCGGGCATAGCAGCGTACGCTACAGATGGGAAAGAGCTCCAGGTGCGCTCCTACCCAGCAAGCTTTGGGGGCAACTATCGTGCTGCCGGTTACGAGTTTATCGAAGAGCTTGACCTGCAAGGGAACGCTCAGCGGGTCGCCGCGGAAGCGGTAGAACTCCTTTCAGTTCCGGAATGCCCAGCGGGAGAGTTTGATGTCATTCTCGATAGCAACCAGCTTGCTTTGCAAATTCACGAGAGCATTGGGCACGCGCTGGAGCTTGACCGAATTCTGGGTTACGAAGCCTCATTTGCCGGGACCTCATTTGTGACGCCAGAAATGTTGGGCTCATTCAAGTACGGATCGCCTGCCGTTTCTGTTGTGGCAGACGCTACGGTCGCTGGGGGGCTTGGGTCCTTCGCATTCGACGATGAGGGAACACCGGCGCGCTGCGAGCCCCTAATCACGGAAGGGATTCTCCGTGGCGTTTTGAGTTCATGTTCCACGGCTCCCCTCATCGGACGCCGATCGAGCGGGGCCATGCGTGCAGACGGTTGGCAGAATTTCCCCATCGTTCGCATGACGAATATCAACCTCTTGCCGGGGGAATGGACGCTGGAAGAGCTAATCGCCGACACAAAACGGGGGCTCTTCTTCGAAACAAATCGGAGTTGGTCCATTGACGACCGGCGACTGCAATTTCAGTTCGCAACTGAGGTCGCACGTGAAATACGTAATGGCAAGTTGGGAAGACTCTTCCGCAATCCCATCTATGGCGGAGTGACTCCCCAGTTCTGGCGCAGTTGCGATGCCGTTTGCAGGTCGAGCGATTGGGTGCTGTGGGGAGTGCCAAATTGCGGGAAAGGGGAACCTATGCAGATAGCGCGAGTGGGCCACGGCTGTGCCCCAGCGCGGTTCCGCAACGTTACGGTCGGGAGGAAAGCATAACGCTATGCCCGTTCCGAAGACAGTGAACCGTCTGCGAGCAATACTACGAAGCATCCGACGCGATCCATGCGAGATTGGATATTCGAGACGCATCAATGGGCTCACGCGCTTTATGAAGAACCGGATTCATCAGAACACGGTGAGCGAGGAGCGTCTCGTGTGGATTCGGGTCATAGTAGACGGACGCGCGGGGATCGCTCTGACGAACCGTTTTGACCAAGACTCCTTAGCTTCTGCTGCCAAGCAAGCCGAAAAGATTGCGAGAAACATGCCGCAATCAAACGTCCCAGTGACTCTCCCCAGCGAAATACCCTTGGCGGATACCCTATCATTCGATGAGTTCACGGCGCGCGCCCAGCCCTACGATCGTGCGGAGACGCTCCGCAGGCTCTTTTGTCGCGCGCAGGGACAGTCAGTCGAGCTTTCGGGGGCCTTAAGTACGAGTGAGAATACACTTTGTATCGTGAACACCGAAGGTGTGGAATCTTACCAAACTTGGACACGTGCCGAGCTCAATCTTGTGGCAACGAAGGGCGCTTTGTCAGGGCGCTCGTATTGGGTGAGTAATGCGTTAAGCGAGGTCCCATTTGATGAGCAGCTTGAAGAAGCATTGAAGTTGGTGACACGCAGCGAGTCGCTCGGCTCAGTCGATCTTCCGTGCGAAACCACTGTGGTATTGGACCATTTGGCAGTTGGACAGTTAGTCGGTTTTCTGGGGTGGATGGCTTTTGGGGCGAAACAATATCTCGAAGGACAGTCGCCACTCTGCAACCGTCTGGGAAAGCGAATCTGTTCATCTAAAGTCACGATTTGGGATGACGGGCTAGACCCCGAGGGGATGCCCCGGGTTTTCGACTATGAAGGGGTGGCACGAAAACGTGTCGTCTTGGTCGAAAAAGGCATTGCGAAAGGTCTCGTCACAGATTCCCGTACCGCTGCGCAGCTTCAGATGCCAAACACGGGCCACGCAGCACCTCCCACGAGTGACGAAGGCCCACAAGCTGAGAACCTCTTTATGGCGGGAGGCAGATCCACGCTCGAACGCCTGATTCACTCGACAGAGAATGGAATTTATGTGCGGAATTTTCACTATGTAAACGTTGTGGATCCGATCACAACGACAATCACAGGGATGACACGCGACGGCACCTATCGCATCGCCAACGGGCGCCTCGTCGAACCGCTCCCCAATCTACGCTTCACCGTAGAAGTGCTCGACGTATTGAACCGGATCACCGCTCTAACTGCTGAGACGAGGCGGGTCGAGGGAGTCACAGGAGTTGCTGTTGTCCCCGCCATCAAAGTGCAGCGATTTGGCTTTACCAGCGCAAGCGAGGCGTGATGTTGCAAGCGCGGTTTCATAATGCGTGGATGAAATGTGCCTTCCTTTTGATCGCGAGCACGTTGCTCGCGTTAGCAGGGTGCAAGCAGCGCCTGAATCCGCACGTTGCACCCGAGGGTGATCCCGAGGTCGTGGTGGCGGGAATGCTGGCCAGCTTGCAGAACAACCCCGCAGGAACTGGTGCACTGCCTTCTGCAACCCAACGTGTGCGGCTAACAGTGAACAATGCGCCCGCCGGCTACGAACTCTTTGAGCAGGAACTCATCCAGCAACTGGTCCGCATCTTTGAGCAGCGCAATCCCGATATTCAGATCGAATTTAGCACGTGGCGCTTCACGCCTGAGAGTTTCTATGAGCGGGCACGTAACCGTACCCTCACGGACATCGTAGAGATTTCGGTAGACCAAGCCCAGACGATCATCGGCCTGAGTTATGCAGCGGATCTGACCGATCTTGTAGCTCAGGAGGAACTCGTCCGGCAGTTGAACCCATCGGCGTTAGCTTTATTGCAGAAGGACGGGCGAATTTTTGGGGTGCCCGTAGAACTTCACTCGATGGCTCTCTTCTACAATCGTCAAATACTGGAAGAAGCACTCCGTCCTCCTTCCAAAGAGCAGAAAGCTCCCCCAAGCAAGAAAGATGAAAAGAAGAAAGGAAAAGGGGGAAGCGACGAGTGGAATCTTGAAACCATACCCGCCCCAGCGCTCCCTCAAAGTGAGCAAGGAAGCGGCCGGATGGTTGCGCAGTTCCGCCGCTCAGGGCGTTCCTATTACGATTACTCGCAGACTCAGACCCAAGAGGAAGAGGAGCAGAATCAGCCAAGCTATAGTCGGCGCGCAGAACAGCAGGTCGAGAATGAGTATCAGGTGCCGGCGCGGCGACGCCCCATTTGGCCGTTCCGCCCGCTGGGGCAGCAGAGGCGGATACCGGTGTTCGGGCAACCAAGAGAATCGGATGCTTTGCCAGACCAAAGAACCGGGCGCCCTTCAGAGTCAGAGGAGGAAATCGAGAGTGCTGTACCCTCGCGACGGGGGTTTCAGCCGGAGACAGAGGTCGATTCCGATATCGAGTCCGCCCGCCCACATGCGCGGCAGCCCCAATTACCTCCCCCGAAGGAAGTCCCGACGAGTGCACCTGCGGAAGAGGTGACAGAAACCGTCGTCAAGGAAGAGGGAACGACGGTGGTTCAGTTTGCAGGGTTGCCCCAGAACTGGGAGGAATTCATCAAGCTGGCTGTGAAACTCACCGATCATGGAAAGGGCGTTTACGGCTATGCTCCCGTGCTGTTTGCCCAAGAGGGTGGGCGCGAATTTGTCCAATGGGGCATTCAGGCCGGAATGGAGGTGGAGCGACAAACACCGTCGGGTATCACTCTCGCTTTGCGCTCGCAAGCAGCTACCGATGTTTTGAGCTTTTTGAAAGACCTTCGGTGGCGGTACGATGTGATTCCCCCGCCGGAGAAATGCTATGCCGATAACGTAATGCGAATGTTTGCCGACGGCAAGGTTGCAATGGTCATGCTGCCGGCAACGCGCGACACGATTCGGCAGCTAATGCGGATGGGGATGCCGCTGGACAACATTGGGATCGCCGCTCTGCCAGCAGGGCCGCAATCGCGCGATCATTTAGTTTTTGGCCGCGCGCTGATCGTGAATTCCCAGTTAGAAAAGGCAAAGCGAGCTGCCGCAGTCCGCTGGCTCTTGTTCTTGCTCGACCCGGAAGTGCAACGCCTGCGAGAACAGTATTATTTCCGCGAGCAGGAATTGACGGGAATTCCACGAGTACCACTCTATGCCCCGCCCAAGCAATCCGCGGTGAACCAGTCCCTCCTCCCCTACCGTTCCATTCCCGTATTTGCAGACTATGAGGACGTTGTGGCCTCGCACATTCGCGCAGAGCCAGCTCACTTCGCGCATGAACTTTATGAGGACTTAGCAAAGGATGTCCGGAAAGTGGTGGAGCAGCGCGATTTAGCTCCCGCTTCCATTGTGCCCGTTTTGGCGTTGGAGTTCGAAAAACAATTCTTGAGCAATGCGCCCGCCACCAAAGAAGGACTTGATCGTTACTTGAGATTATTTAGCCGTCGCTGAGATGATGGTAGTCAGCAAGGACATACAAGCGTGATTGGGGAGTGAATGGTGAAAGAACATCCGGATCCGATTGAGCGGTTTCGGCTTCTTTTCGAGCGAGCAGCAAAGAGTGAACCTTACGACCACACAGCTGCGTGCTTGGCTACGACCGATCTGCAGGGGCGCCCAACGAATCGTATGGTGCTCTTGAAAGGATTCGATGAGCGAGGGTTTGTATTTTACACAAACCGCCTAAGCCCGAAAGGACAGCATCTCGCAAAAACGCCGTTTGCCTCCCTCTGCTTCTACTGGCCATCGCTCGGCGATCAGATTCGCATTGAGGGACCAGTGGAATTGGTGAGCGATGCGGACTCGGACGCCTATTTTGCATCGCGGCCGCGTGGCAGCCAGCTGGGGGCGTGGGCTTCATATCAAAGCCAGCCGCTAAAGTCTCGGATGGAACTGATTTCGCGCTATATGGAGTACAAGGTGCGATTCTTAGGGCGGCCAGTCCCACGCCCGCCGTACTGGGGTGGCTACCGCATTATCCCTGAGCGAATGGAGTTTTGGCACGCGGGGCTCTTCCGTCTCCACGACCGTTTTCTTTACACTCGAACGCAAGACGGCTGGCATGTCGAACGTCTTTCGCCCTAACACAGGTTGCGCAGTTCGCCGGAATGTGTTGAACGCTGGCTAAGCCGAGTGGTTTGCTTTTCTGTCGAGAGAAGGAACGGGGTGGAGTAGTCTTCTTGACTCAACGACGAGATACTCTACTTTGTCCCAGACATGCTTGAGCATAGCCGACAGACACGACGCGAGTTCTTGGTGTGGGTTTCCGCATCCGTAGTGTTCATTCTCGTCTTCGTGGCACGCCTCACCAAGTTCATCGAGCCCGATTTCTTCATGCATTTGCGAATCGGGCAATGGATCATCGAAAACCGCAAGGTTCCACATGCCGACGTCTTTTCCCACATAGCTCAAGGCCAACCTTGGTTGGATCACGAATGGTTGTTTCAGGTCGTGCTTTACGCTCTGTACCGTTTGGGCGGATGGGTCGGCCTCAGTCTGGTGCGATGCACCCTGCTCACGGCATCCTACATCATCCTATGGCGCACGTGCTTGCTTTTAAAACTTAGCCACGGGCTCTCGTTGGCCCTTGTGGTTATTGCGGCCTCCATGAGCATGGGCAGCGTCGAATTTCGGCCGCAGGTCGTAACATATCTTTTGTTTCCGCTGTTTTTTCATCTCTCGCTTAGGCATTTTCTGGGCCACCGGGGATGGCTTTGGCTCATGCCCCCGCTCATGGTTCTTTGGGCCAATATGCACGGAGCATTTGTCGCTTTCTTCGTGCTTGCAGGCATGCTCATTATCGGTGAGGTCGGCAAGCATGTGCTGCGTCTCTACGGCTGGGACACTGGCAATCTCACGCCACCTCGCCGAATTCTCACATACGGAGCGGTAGTATTTCTCACCTTTCTCGCCACGGCCATCAATCCGTACGGTTTCGAAATGCTCACCTTCCCATTTAAGGTCGTGCAGCATGACATTTTCTTTGAGATGATTTTCGAGTGGATGCCACCCGAGTTTCCCTTTTTTACTCCCTTCTGGGTGGTTCTTGCGGCTTTCTGCGTGATTATGCTACCTAACTGGCGAAAGGTAGACTTAACGCATGCATTGCTCGTGGTTGGGTGGAGCTATTTCTCACTGTCGGCAAGACGGAACATTGTGCTATTTGGTTACGTCGCCGTTCCCTTATTCGGTTATTATGTGGTCAACGCTGGCCGAGTCCTTTACGAAAATGGACCACTGTGGATTCGGCAGCGTAAGATAGCGTTAGCTTTACCCTACGTCGCTGTCTATGCCTATGCCGCCTACTTAGTCTACGCAGTTGCGGACGTTGGCTTGCGCAGCATGGTCCACGAGTATGGCTTTGGCCCCCATACCGAAGTTCCAGAGCGAACCGCAGACTTTATCCTGCGCGAACGTCCCGCAGGAAACATGTTTAACGAGTATAACGTGGGCGGATATCTGATCTACCGCTTGTACCCGGATTACCTTGTTTTCCAAGATGGGCGAGTCGACGTGTACGGCCCAAAGACGTTTTGGCGTTACAAAGTCATCGAATCTGGAAACCCGATTTGGCGTGACGCGGTAAAAGAGCACAACCTTGGCTTTTTCGTCCTCACTTACGGAGGGGTCAAATACCCCGAGTGCCTTGCCGCTCAGCTCTATAACGATCCTGATTGGGCTTTGGTCCACTGGGATGATACGTGTATGGTTTTCGTAAAACGAAGTGGCCCCAATCGCGCCCTCGCCGAACGCCTTGCCTACAAATACGTCAATCCGACGTCACCAACCGAAAGTTACCTCGATAACACGGACAGGGCTACATCCGCTCTGTTGGAACTCAATCGCGCGCTTGAGGCTGTTCCGGAAATGCGTCGGGCACGTAGCCTCAAGATCTACTGCCTCTCCGTCCTCAAGCGCTACGACGAAGCAGCAACGGAAACCGAAATTTTACGAAAGTACCAAGCCGACAATGCCGCAATAAACGCTCTCCACGGCAGGATTGCTTTTGCACAAAAGCATTACGCTCAAGCGGAACAGTATTTCCGGCAAGCGCTGAAAACACGTTCCCGAAGTGCAGAGCTTTGGATAGACTTGGGGAAAACGCTCGAGTTGCAGAACAAGACAAAGGAAGCCCAAGAAGCGTACCTTCGCGCCACTAAGTACGCGAAAGAAGGTGACTTAGTCGCCCTCATGCACCTTGCCCGCGTGACCTCAAGGTTGGGCGACGACAAGCTGGCAGCGTCGTATTGGGATCAATACCTGGAGTTCCGCCCAATGGATGTGGTCGCACTGAACGATGCGGGTACTCTCCATATGCGTCAGAACGACTTCCTACGGGCGATCACTTTCTTCAAACGCGCGGCCGAGTTAAATCCGCAAACCGCAGCGCCACTTTATAATCTGGCGTGTGCGTATGCAAAGCTGCACGACTACGCACGCGCCCAGCATTACCTCAAGGCAGCAATCCAAATCGGCGGGGAGACCATCGCCCAAATTGCGCGAGAGGACAAAGACCTTGCAGAATATCGGGCTCGTCCTGAGTTCGAAATCGCTCTGCGGGATGCACTCACCACAAGCATGGTCAGCGTTACCACGGGCACTCTTACTTCCCAGAGCAAGGAGCTGAGCAGTCCATGAATGAAACCATATCACCGCTCAAGGATCCGACGCCAAAAGTAACTGGCTCAAAATCCTACCGTCTGCCACTCTGGGGATGGTACTGGATTCTTTGCCTCCCTGCACTGTTAAAGTCACTGGGAAGCGGACCCGTCTTCTTTGGTCGCGCGGCCGGATGCGAGCTCACGGAAACACATCTGTACCTTCAGACAATTTTGGGAAGGCTCATCCGCGAAGGTCTACCAATGTGGAACTCGTGGTTTGCCTGCGGCTATCCCATGGTGGGCGACTGGCGGTTAGGCCTTTTTCATCCAGCTACTCTTCTTCATTATTTGTTGCCACCCTATTGGGTCATCAACGTGGTACTGATATTTAGCACGGCGCTCGCTGCGACGTTCATGTTTCGGTTAGGGCGAGTTCTATCCCTTTCGCCTTTTGCTGCTTGGATCGCCGGCTTGGCTTACGGTTTTAGCGGTCACCTGGCTGGCTACGGCTGGTTGATCGGTGAGTATAATTACTCACTGAGTTATCCCTTTGTGCCGCTTGTTCTCAGCGAGATTGTCCGTGTGGTACGCACCCTTTCACTTCGAGCGTTTTGCTTAGCAACCCTTGGGTGGGGACTGGTGCTGGTAGGTGGCAGTCCGCCCTTGGCGGTTTTCACACTGCTATTGGCCATGGCATTTGCTATCGGAACGATTGCCTTTTCACGCCACGAAGCAGGAGGCGGTTTTCTGGGACGCATTCTGCTCGTGTGTTTTATTGTCGTGCTTGGTGCAGCCATTGCTCTGCCCCATCTACAGCCCGCGTGGCACCTATGGCAGCAGACCGCCATTCCGATCCCAATGGCTGCCGCCAAAGATTATCCCTTTGACCGATTGATTCTGGAAAACCTCGTCGCGCTGATCTGTCCCTCATTCTTCGGCGATGAAGTGAATAGCATCTATTGGGGCAGGCTTGGATACGCAGGAGCACTTGGCTATGCTGGCGTAGGGATAATCCTACTCGCTGTGTTTAGTCTGTTCGCCCGCTCGCGGACTCGATTGCCCCTTGCTGTCTTCTTTGGGGCATGCGTGGGACTTCTCCTTGCTGCAGATACCATACCCATTTTTGCGCCCCTTGCTCGCGTCCCCGGGTGGGTTCAAGCGATGCGTTCACCAGCACGGTGGATCTTCCTCTACGTTTTTTTCATGGCATTGGCCGCAGGGATGGGATGGGACGTTGTGCGAAGTTGGCACCCTTTGGCGCGCCGACGAACGGGGATTGTATTGCTGATAGGAGCCGGATTAGCCTTGTTGCTTGCTTGGCTTTTCTTTGGGCGCACGGGTACCGGCGGCGTGATATGGAGCAACTTCGCTCAGAAAACATTGCGCGATCCGTTCAGCGCTTTACCTCCTGAGCTTGTCGCAAAGGTCACGAGTAACGAAAAATTCCTCACAGCCAGTTTCTCCATCGCATGGGACTCTGTGGTTCGCACTCTTCTCTTGGCGGGCGGAGTAGGGGCAATTCTTGCGTTTGGGTTCCACGCGTCCTCTCGCCCGCGTGCAGCCACGGTGGCCCTTGCTGGGATTCTTTTCGCCACAGACACCGTAGGTTTCTTTCATTCGTTGGAAACAATCTCACCTGCGGATGATGTGGAATTCTCACCAGTGGTGGCTGAGTACGTGCAGCAGCAAACTCAGAACGATTGGCGAGTGCTTACGCCTTACGATCCGGATCTATGCTTGAAGCCACTGCGAATACCGACTCAGACAACTTGGGCTCGGCATACTTTCGTTTACCGGGAACTTTTTGATCTCATCCGTCTGCAGGAACGCCAACCAAGTTACTACGCGCCCGGCCTAATGATTTCGCGAGTCACACCCCTCACCGATTTCATGGCGGCGCGTGTCGTAGTCACTCGCGCGGGAACACGCTTCGAGGATACTATGGTTTCCAAGACGTTGGGTACGCAGAGCGTGGACGTTTACCTCGTGCCAACTGCGCTACCTCGGGCCTCCGTCGCTCGAAACGTGCGAGTGACGTCAAACTCGGCAGAGATTCTTTTTTCCGTTGCCTCACTCGACTATCAGCCGACAGCTACGGTCTACTTGGACCCGGGAGAAGAGACTGTTCTGCCAGACCTCGAATGTTCCAGTCCTCCACGAGCTCGGGTGGTCAAGGAAACCGCAAGGGGGCTGACCGTCGAATTGGACGAACCGACCTCTCAGACCGCATTGCTGACACTGGCTGACGTCTACGACCCGTGGTGGCGCGCATGGGTAGAGAATCGGCCGGCAAAAATCTACAAAGTGAATTATAGCTTTCGCGGCGTCATCCTTCCGCCGGGGACAAAAACAATCCACTTTGAATACCGACCGCCGGGATGGCCTCAGGTGCCATATGTATCACTCGTTATCCTCATCGTGACAATCTTGGGGCTTCTCTTTCCCAGTCGTGAATTGAGGTCCAACGAGGTGTTTCAATGATCCCGCATAACTCACGAACTTCCCCGAAAACGGTGACAGAAGCCATGTTCCAAGCCGACGCCGCGATGATCAAGTTTTTGCGCGGGAACCGGTCCAGTAGCTCCTACTCACGCAGGGATTGGTTCGCGACCCTTGTTCTGTATCCAGTCCTCATCGGCACCTACGCCATTTTCCTCAGTGGTACTCATGAAGGAGGGCGCATCGTTAGCGCGGCCACGGGTGACATCGCGTACTACTGGCTCTGGGCACGAACCTATCTCGGAGAGTGCCTGCGAAACGGGATTCTTCCGCACTGGAACCCCTACATGATGAGCGGAACGCCCTACTTGGCCTCGAACCAAATGGCCATTTTCTATCCGCCTAATTGGATTTTTGCGGTGGGAGCACCTGCGTTCTGGCTGAACACTCAGATCTTCGTACATTGGTGGGCCGCGCTGGCGGCGATGCACTGGCTGGCGCGAGGATTTGGGCAATCGCCGTCTGCTGCGTTAATTGCGGCATTCGTGTTCGGATTCTCTGGGTTTGCGATACTCCACGCATGGCAAGGACACCTACCATTTATCCTTGAGATGCCGTGGACACCATTAGTCCTCATTGCGTGGCTCACATACTCTAAGAGTGCCGACCGTTCGCTACGGACGATGCTCACGCTCGTGCTGGGGGTTGCAGGGTGTCTTGCCATGCAGTTCTTTGCGGGGCACCCGCAACTTGTCTACTTCTCACTCATCATCCTCGCATGGTTCCACTTTTGGTACATGATCCACCAACTCATCGTCGGTAGAAAGAAACGTGCGTTTGGCGATTCGATGCTCTTGGGTGCAAGCCTTGGATTCGCCGCTTTGCTTGCTGCCGTGCAGGCTCTTCCAACGGCAAAGTATGCTGCAGAAACGGTACGGGCCCACGGTGCACCCTTGGAGTACTATACAGCTCAAAGCATGCCGCTCGGTAACATCCTCACTCTCATTGCTCCGTGGGTTTGGGGTGGGCGACGTTTCGGGATTCCTTATATCGGCATGGATTCCTACTGGGAAGTGGCAGGATTTGTAGGCGCGACCGCTGTGCTTTTAGCTGGCATGATGCTGACACTTCCCAAGAGCCTGAATCGCTTCCAGTGGACATGTCTGGGCCTTGTGGCTTTTGCACTGCTATTGGCGTTTGGACATTATTCCGGTTTCTATGAAACCCTCATGAAGGTTTTTCCCGGTCTCGGACTCTTTCGAAATCCGGGCAGTTTCCTTTACATAGCAACGTTCGCCCTCGCACTTCTCGCTGGCGAGGGACTTGACCGCCTCATCGAATACGCGCGCTTACGCCCCAGCGAGTTCTTACTCATTGTGCGTCGCACGGCTATCGCCGTGGCAGGTGGAATAGGGGCATTTCTGATTCTATTTGGCGATAATATTCGAAGTCCCCTCTTTTTGCAGATCTTGGTGCACCGTCTTACCCCTCAGGTGTTCTCGACTCTTTCGCGTGAAGACGTAACAGCCATGTTCAAGACATTTCGAGAAAATCTCATTGCCAGCGGCATCATGGCAGGCCTTTCCCTCGGGCTGATCAGCCGTTTGATTTGGGCAAAGTACGAGAAAGTCACCCGACGGATCATTTGTGTTTTTCTTTTCTTCGAGCTCATCCAGTTTGCGCGTCCCTACGCCGAGAGCTTTTCCGTCGAAGGCCTTCGTTGGCCCTCACGGCTCGTAAGCATCGTTCGGAATGCAGGTTCACTCTATCGCATCGCGAGCGCCCGAGAGCCCAGCGATCTTACGCAAGGAATGGTCGAAAAAATTCGCCATGTATGGGGATACGAGCCGACGGTGAGCCTACGCTACGCGATGGCCATGTCGGTCGCGCAGGGACGCCCCCCAAGCTTTCCTGAAGCGTGGCTCCAAGCATACCGTATCTCGCCGCTCATGAATGCCTTGGGCACCCGATATCTCATCGCGCCGCCTGACACTGGTGCAGGGGCACTTGGTTGGCACAGTGTCTTTAAGGGTAGTGCCTACGAGCTGTTTGAGAATCCTGATGCCTTGCCGCGTGCCTTCTGCGTGGGAAAGGCTGAAACTACCTCAACGCAATTCCTATGGAGTGTTCTCAGCTCACCCGATTTCGCGCCTCAGCAAAAGGTGATTCTTGAGGAGGAGGCTGCGAGAACATTCGACAGCCAAGAAACGACGGGGACGATCGGTAAGGTCGAAGTCCTTCGCGACGACCCCGAGTTGTTCACTGCCAAGGTTAAGATGGAGCATGACGGGTGGTTTGTTCTCATGGATCAATACCTGCCGGGCTGGGAAGCCTCAGTGAACGGCGTCGAAGCTAAGATTTACCGCGCAAACGGTGTGGGACGTGCCCTTCCTCTGCAAAGTGGCGAGCACATCGTAGAAATGCGTTACGTAACGCCGGGGTGGCGGACGGGCCTCTTCATATCAAGCATTGCTTGGATATGCTATGCGCTTCTTGCGGTGGTATACTGGCGCGTCCGTAAAGCACGAATTTCCTAGCACCGATCGCGAGTCCGGCGCTTTTACGGCCGAGGTGTTTTGCATTTACCATAAGACCCGTGTGTAAAAGTGCACGATGACATGGCGAGCCTACATTGGTGTTTTGGCCAAATTTATTGGCTTCACTGCCCTCTACGTGCTCGCTGGGCGCCTTGGAAGGCGCGTCGATTTTCTCTCAGAAGAGTTACGCGTGTTTTGGCCGCAGGCTGGAATTGGACTCGCTGGCCTCATCCTTCTTGGCTGGCAATACTGGCCTGCGATCGCGTTGGGAAGTTTCCTCAATTCCACGCTCATTTTGGATCCACTCAGTCTGGACAAATTGTTGGTATGCCTGAGACAAGGCGTTGATGGAAACCTGTGGGATGCTGTGCAGAATTGCCTCTTTACGCGCGACCCCGGGACGTATGCTCTGGCTCCTTATCTTGCCTTGGGCAATACGCTTGCGCCATTGGTAGCTACGCTCTGCCTTAAGCATTTCTCTCGCTTTGATCCACTTTTCAGTCGTCTTCATGACGTCTATAGTTTTTGTCTTTACGCCGTGCTTCTCTCACCCATTCTGTCCGCAGCGATTGCGGTTTATCGCTTCCTGCAAGTCGAACCTGGTGTCACGGTTGCGGGAAGTGTCCTTTTTTTGAGGCGGTGGGTCGGGTTCGCTATTAGCAATCTTGTGGTTGCACCGGTGATTCTGACGTGGAGTCACAAACCGCGTGGTCGCTGGCCTGTCAAAAGGTTGCTCGAACTTACAGCTTTACTAACGAGCTTAGCAGGACTGGCATGGATGGCCTTTACCCGAACTTCACCCATTGGACAGCTTAATTATCCGGTAAGCTTTGCGCCGTTTCCCTTGGTCATGTGGGCTGCCTTGCGGTTTGGTCCAAGGGGAGGAGCAACTGCAACATTTCTGATTTCCGCCTTAGCTGTTTACGGCACCTCGGAAGGTGCTGGACCGTTTCTCAGAGAAATTACCAAAGACGAAAGTCTCGTCCTGTTGCAAATCTACCTTATGGTACTGGCTCTCACAGCTCTCTTGTTGGGTGCTGCGAGTTCAGAACGGCTTCGAAGCATTACGGAACTGGAACATTCGCGCGAGGAATTACGCGAGCTATCGGAACGGCTGGTACGCGTGAGGGAAGAAGAGCGGCTCCACCTTGCACGTGAAATTCACGACGATCTGGGGCAGATCCTCACAGGCATTAAAATGCGGCTGCGGCGACTCGTTAAGAATCCGGCACCCACGGTGGAACAACAGACCAAACAATTGGAACAACTCACGGAACTTGTAGATGAAGCGATTCAATCCGTGCGACGTGTGGCCAGCGATCTTCGACCTGGAATCTTGGATGATCTGGGCTTAGTGGAAGCGATGAAATGGGCGCTCGAACAGTTTCGGCAGCAGACCAACATCGAAGCCTCATTCGAGCCGCCCGAAGACCTCCCCCGTCCAAGCCAAGCAACCGAAATCACGTTGTTTCGAATTCTCCAGGAGGCGCTTACCAACGTTGCGCGTCATTCGCAGGCAACTCATGTGTGGGTACGTATTAGAATCTCTGATGGTTCATATGAATTGGAAGTGCGCGATAACGGAATTGGTCTACCTGGGGAAAACGATCCCGCCCGGCCTCAAGCGGGCCTTGGCATTGTCGGCATGCGAGAACGTGCTTTGAGTTTGGGGGGAAGTTTCGAGATCTTCAATGGGCTTGATTATGATGGATTCATCGGTACCCTCCTTAGGGTTCGTGTGCCAGTTGACACTCGAGACTAAGTTATAGATACTTAGTTTAGATAAATACGCTCAAAGGCTGACCAAAAGTAGATGAGCAACATGACGGATCGGCAGAGTGCGGAAAGGGTTGTGCGCATCGCAATTGTTGATGATCATCCTATCGTCCGCCGCGGCCTACGTGAAATCCTTGAGGAAGATGAACGTTTTTCGGTAGTTGGTGAAGCTGCGAATGCGGCTGAAGCAATCGCGTTAGTTCGGCACCTCCGGCCTGATGTTCTTCTCTTAGATGTTACGATGCCGGGACGCAGCGGATTGGATGTCCTTCACCAAATTGTCAGTGAGGAACTTCCTACTCGTGTCCTCGTCCTGAGTATTCATCCCGAAAACCAATACGCTTTGCGGGCAATCAAAGCTGGGGCTAGGGGCTATTTAACCAAGGAGAGTGCCCCCGACGAGCTATTAGTTGCGCTCGAAAAGATTCTGGCGGGTGGCTGTTATCTGACCGAATCCGTCGCGCATCAGATGACGCAGCAAGCAACCCGCAAAGCAACAAAGGCAACCTATCCGCACGAATTGCTTTCGGATCGTGAGTTTGAAGTTCTGCGGCTTTTGGGTAGTGGGAAGAGTGTAACCGAGATCGCGGAAGAGCTTAATCTCAGCGTAAAAACGGTCAGTACGTATCGCGCACGAATTATGGAAAAACTGCAGGCCAAACACACTCCGGAGCTCATCCGCTACGCAATGGAGCATGGATTAGTGAGCAAGTAATACAATTCGGAGTGTTCAGCAAAGAGCACCGCTCACGATGTGCGAGGGCTCAACGATTGGATTTTCTTCGGTTTTCTTGGGTTCGGGCTGAGTCCAACACGTTGCTCTGGGGGAAGAGGCAACTTACCTTTGACCCAACGCTGTTTTTTGGGATTTTTCGTGAGGTCAAGCCAGAGGGAATTGTGCGTGTGAACCTCGCAGCTTATGTTCTGCCTCCCTCCTCGTTAGAAGCGCCATATGTGTGCGGGCAAGTTCAGTGCGAAGAATTGACTCGAGCGGATCGCCTGCTTTTCTGCACAAGCTCTTCTTGAGTACGAAGTGTTGTCATAGATAAAAGCCCCGACGGCTCTTTCGAGCACGCCGGGGCACCGTCGTTAATTACTTCCTTAGGCCTCTAGGGCCGATTCTTTGGAGATGCTTATTCGTAGAGTTTCCACGACTCGTCCTCTACGTCCGTGGGCGCAATACTGCCCGCAGGCAGCACCGTAAATGCGGATGTGGAGCTTGCGCCACCAAGACCGGTCGGGTTGGTCACCACAACCTGACGAGAGCCCAGTTTCGCATCCGGCTTCACTTCGATCTGCACGAAGCAGTACTCGCCGTCCGAAGAGGCCATCGCGGGCTTCGTGACGGTAATTCCTTCGCCAAAGTCAACACTGGGCGAGCCGGCGAAGTTCTTACCGCGAATTGCAACGTCAAGAACCTGCCCTTGAGCCCCTCGACTTGGGTACACGCCAAAGACGAAGGGGTTCGGCGGCGGCAATGGCCGAGAGAAGCGGTTGTGGTTGAGATTTGCGCCAATCACATTGTTGAGAAGCACGTTGTTGTACCAGCCGGTCGTCGGCATCAAGTCGCCGCGACCCGTCTGACAAATGACCATGTCGAGGTCGCCGTCCCCGTCAATATCCGCCAGTTTGACCGCCCGCGAATTACCCGGTGTATCGGAGAGAGATGAGGGGGCCGCGAGCTGGCTCCGCAGCACAGGAAGCTCTGATTCGGTCAAGTCCGCAAAGCGCCCAGTTTGTGGGTTCATCAGCCACAGCACCACTGGGATTTTCGCGGCCGGCCCAATCCCCGTTCCGGCGGTCGTGTGCGTGTCCACAGACCAGACGACATCGAGCAGTCCGTCGTTGTCCACATCGCCGACATCCCCGCCGTAGACAGGGAAGTTCTGGGATGCCGGCGGCGAGGGCGCTCTGGCCGCTGTGACGTCGGTAAAGCGCCCAGTACCGTCGTTGGCCAAAAGAATATAGGGGTTCGCGGTATCGGAGCAACCGATAAGCAAGTCCTCTGCTCCACTGCCGAAGAACTTTCCGTGGAGAATGACTTCAGCACGTACAAACCGGTCCACCAGCGGCCAGATCTCTGGATCAGAGACTTCCGTGAAGGTGCCGCCCGAGTTTAACAATAACCGGCAATGAGGGTACAAGCTCGGAGCGGCACTCTGTCCCGGACGGTTTGCAACAATCAGATCCAAATCGCCGTCGTTATCCACGTCGACAAACTTAACATCGGTGCTATCGTCATAGGTCTCGCCGTTATCAGGTAAGCGCCATGACTCTTCCAGGAAGTAACCCCACTGCCCAAAGCCCATGCTTCGGTTCATAAGGAGGACGTTTCGAGCACCTTGGTTCTCCACACCGTTGGCAATGATGATGTCTGGGTGTCCATCGCCATCGACATCACCGACGTCGAAGCGCCGAGAAATGATCTTATCGAGCGAAAGGCTGCTAAGGAGACGCGCCGCCGTCTGATCCTCAAACACACCGTCGGGTTTGCTGTCGATGTCCCCGAATGCGTTGACCAGAGGATCATCACTGTCCAAATTCGTAAAGAACCGTGGAATAGCACCGTTATTAGAGAAGACAATGTCCGGGGCTCCATCACCGTTGTAGTCAACAAACCGCACGTCGTAAGCGGGCATTCGTGCTGAGAAACCACCGAGCCAGATTCGATTGTTCAGACTTCCGAGCATTGGCGGCTGCTCATTCGTCCCAAAGGGGGTGAACACTCGCTGGTCAGGGCGAATAAAGCGTTTCAGGATGAGCTGGTCCCCTGTGGTGTCCACGAACCTCCCGTAGAGATTGTTCTTGTAGAGAGGCTGCCATTCACCAACAGCCGAGTTGATACCGCCGTTGGCAAAGATTAGATCAAGGTCCCCATCCCCATCTATGTCTGCCAAGTCCACTCCTAAAGTGATGTTTCCAAAGCCTAACGCAAACGACTGGACCGGATCAGCGCCGATTCCATAATAGGGCGAAAGCATTTGCTGCGTCGCATCGATAAACATCGGCAAATCCCGTGCGTTCGGATTTTGCCACGGCAGGGAAGGACGCCTTCCACGGATCGTGTTGTTCGTGTACAGATTCGCAGGGGTACCGTAGTTCCCAGAGAAAGCATCCACATCCCCATCCATATCATAGTCGAGAGGTTCGATCCAACTCGCCGGGTGCGCCAGTTCGTTGAAAATTGCCGATGTGGTCTGGGCGTCTGCGATCAAGAAGGTTAAGAAATCATCATTGAGATAAACGGTCTTGTATCCGGGTGCAGTACCGGGCTGGTAATAGTCCACTTCAGAATTCGTATCGTGTGCGGCCATCACATCGAAGAGGCCGTCGAGATTCAGATCAGCTACAAAAGCGCTGCGTGGCCGCCCCCGTTTTGCCAACGTCGCGATGTCATCCCGGCGGAAAGAACCAACTACGCCAATACCCGAAGGCGGCAATGTAGAGTCAAAGCCGGCCGGCTCATAATCGTTTCCGAACGCGGGGATGAACCCACCGCGCCCACGCGTCACGTCAAACGAGCCATCACCAAAGGCTGTCTTTGTAAAGATATTATGCGTACCGCCTCCGGTGCTATTGAAGCTGATGATCTCGTTCCAACCACTGTAGTCGAAGTCTGCTAAGACGCCAAACATTGTTTGGTCATTTGCTACAGCTTTGACGTCTCGCTCCGTGAAGGTGGAGCCTGACGGTGGATAATCCCCCGGTAATCCCTCGGGGGTTCCGAGGGCCGCGACAGAAGTTGTACCTGCATCGGGGCGTCGGATGTAATAGTTGTTCTCCCACCCATAATTGAGTACATAGAAAATACCATCCGCGATTCCGTCTGGGTTTCCATCCGGCCCCCAGAGATCTTGGTTAAAGTAGACCAGCTCATCCCCATCCCACGGTCCAACGGCGCTCTGTCCGGACGGTGAGAAGCTATTTCCGTTGCGCTTGTTGAAAGCGACAAATCCCGGTGCATTCGAGCCCCACCAATGGCCGACTCGTACGGCAAGCGTATTGCTACGATCGGACACGTCATCGCCGTTTCCTTGCGTATACGTTGGGTGATCGGGCAGAAGAACAGGAACCCGGTCCGAAGCACTTGTCACTTCCTCGTCAAACGGCGGGCCAAAAGCGAAGGTGTCAAGGGCACGACTTCTCCCCCCACCAAAACGGGAATCTAAACCCAGTGTCTCGTCGTAGAACAGGGTCGTAATTAAGCCGGGCGGTGCCACATATGGTGTCGAGATAGGTTCAAGCCGGTGATTAATGAGAATGCGCTCACTGAAGAAATAACGTGGTATGACATTGGGCTGGTTATTTACAAGTTCGCCGACGTTGACGCCGCCAGTTCCCTCAGTCAGTCTTCCCGCATTGGAAACAATGATATCAACGTCTCCGTCGCCGTCCAAGTCAGCGACGTCGGAATGAGTGGAATAGTCAAAAACGGCTCCGCGGAATTGATCAAGATACGGGACAAAAGCCCCCTTATTGAGGATCCCCGGATCCCACAGATAGGTCACGTCGGTGAAGAATCCGTCCCCAATTCCGTCGCCGTCCACATCTTCGTTGCGATAGAAGCGGTTTTGAGCTCCCTCAAGGAGGTTGAACGGTGGCTCGATGGTGGCAAAGTTAGAAACATACATATCCAAATCACCATCGAGGTCGAAGTCGGCAAGCCGAACATCGAAGGAGGCATCAAGATCGAACGGCATTCGGTCATCCGCAGTGTTCGGGATTCCGTCGTTTCCGAAGGTAAGATCGACAAACCGGCGTTTACCTGTGGTGACATCAAACACATTGATATAAAGCCGATTCACAAGCGACTGAGGATTGCCTTGAGCGACCCCTCCGCAGGCAACGACAATATCCGGATAGCCGTCACCATTAACATCCCCCGCCGCAGCCCCATAGACGTAGGTGGCATAGATGGGCAATGGAGCGGTTGCAGGGTCAGTGGGCTCCTCGGTCATCAGATACGGCTGAACAACAGGGTCGCACGCATCCCCAATGCCGTCCTCGTCGTCGTCCACTTGACCCGGATTGGGAACGCTCGGACAATTGTCGCATGAATCCCCGAGACCGTCACCGTCCGTATCCGTTTGGTCCGGGTTGGGAAGTAGCAAGCAATTGTCGCAAGCATCACCCACGCCGTCGCCATCCGAGTCGAGCTGGTCGGTATTTGAAGTGAATCGGCAATTATCGACGGTGTTGGGGATACCATCGCAATCCGAGTCGTTGATGGTGTTGCACCCGAACGTGTCGGGGTCACAGAGGTTCCCGAGCCCATCCCCATCGTCATCACGCTGATCGGGATTGAAAGTATCCACGCAATTATCGATGAGGTCAGGCACGCCGTCGCAATCGCGGTCCCATCCCACATCGCACGTGATGTCCTCTGTTCCAGTGGTCAGAAGGCCACGCGCTCCCACATTGGTAAGAATATCGATGCCATCGGTGACAGCGCCGGTCGCCGCATCCACATAAGCGAAGAGCGATGGATTGTCCTCCCCGGGCTCAGCAACGCCATCATCAAAGAACGGAATTGGCCCATCCTTGTAGCTACCTAACACAGCATAGGTAACAGCCACCGTGAACGTGGTGACTTCTCCCGGAGCAAGGCTACGGGGAGCGAATTGAATCGCCACTGCGGGATCTGTAATCGGCTCCTGTGGCTTCGTGACATAATCGTAGAATTTTGGATTCGAAACGCCAATCTGGGCAATGTTGTAGTAGTTTGCGAATTGAAGCTTCTCCGGTCGCGTCACATCTGACGTGCCGATTAGTCCAATTCCGATAAGCTTGTCCGAGACACTGGTGGGTCCATCGGAAGACCACGTAAAGACGTCTGGGACCGCCCCCCCTTGGAGTGTTGTCTCGTAGCGGTACTTGTTCGCCCCAGCCCAGAAAACTGGCTGGCCGTGCGGTTCAAGAGGCACAACCCGCAGCAACTTCCGCAGACCACATTGGACGGTACCGGTGGTGATGTTTTTGGCGACAATCGTCACTTTCAAAGAAGTTGGGGTAGAGGTTCCATCCGGGCGCGGAAGCGGCTGAATCTGAAGCAGCTCGGCAACTTGAATTGAGTTCGCAATCACGTAAGCGCCGAGCGCAGCGTTCGCTGGATCGTTTTCTGCAATGGGTATTTGAGGATTGATCGGAGCGATGTCGTAAGCGCGCCAATTCGCAACGTCTACGGTTTGCCCATCGGGTTTGGTGACGCGATAAGTGATGTAGGACTCGCTTGGTTCTTCGCTATCATCGATGATGCGCTTAGTGCTTTGCGTCTCAATTGGATTTCCAAATTCGTCGAGCCGTGCCTGATTGAGCCCCAGTGAGAACTGGCCAAGCAGATTGAAGCCCACCCGCAGAAAGCCATCCTGGATTCGATAATCGCCGGGCGTATCTGGGTCAACTGCAGGCACTGCTCCGGGCAAGCGGAAACTTCGAACCAAACCGCCATAGAACTCCGCAGGCACAGACAAAACGTCGGGGGCAAATGCTCCGTCCACTTCGTTCGCCAAACCCGGTGCAGGTTCGATATACACCACGTAACGACCAGCCGGAACCGTCACGCCGTTGCCAACGGGGAACGGATCCCCTGACCCCGGGATCCCGCCAAAGTAGTAACGCCAGTCGGGGAAGAAGGTGCGGGATGGGCCAAGGGGCACGCGTAGTTCAGGGCCACTTAGCACTTGGGCAAGCAAACGAATCTTCCGGGTGAAGGAAGTATTCGCATCAATCCCGTAACGATCATCTGCAGTGGTGGTGCCATCGTCGTTCACCCGCCCAAGGTAAACAGGCGTCACCGTCGGCACCGCGCTAAATCCTTGCTCGAAGAAATTCCCGGGGATGACTCGACCGGAAATCGCGGCTCTTCCGTGCCGATTGAAATAGCCATCGTAGTTGATCTTGGCCGCTAATTTGTCATCAAAATCGAGTTCACGAACTTCGTAGGGGTCTCGGCTCTCGAGATAATTCGGCGACATGGTGGGGAGGGAGAGGAAACTATTCCCAAGCCCCATGACATGCCCAAGCTCGTGGGTCATGATCGCCTGAATATCTGCTTGCCCTCGGAAGGCCAGTCGCTGCTCAGGAGTGAGGTCCCCCGAATTCTCGGGCGGCAGGACCCACCCCGCAAAAAGATTATTCAGAACGATATCCGCATCAATGATCGATCCAGCCTCATAGCTTGTGTAGGGTAGAAGAACCGTAATGCTCCCCTGATTTGTGAAAGTCAAAGTCGTCGCGACGAGGTTCGTTGGATACTGCAGTTGCTGGACCGAGATCCCTTCCCCACCGCTGAGATTGGTCAAATCCACATCCCGGTTGAAGTAAGTGATCAGCGAATAAGAGAATCCGTCGCCCGCAGCAAAGGTGGCGTTTGGATCTTGGAACGTAATCAAGTTGAAGCCATCAATTCCCGCAGCCACCGGTCCTTGGGGAAGATCGGGAAAAAAGCCTGCATAGAAATTCGCTGGTATAGGCCATTCCTGAAAGCGGAAGCTTGAACCCGCATCGTTCCACTCAGCCAAAGCACGATGGATGGCTGAGGAGATGTCAAATTCCTGAATGTTGTTCACATTATTGGCAGGCGCAATGACATTGCCCAGCGCGTCTACGAAATAGACCACTTGAACAGGTTGGAGTTGATCGGGCCAGAAAATCTTCGACGCAACAAGTTCGTCGTCGTTGGGATCCAGAACGCGGTTGGTCTCGGTCCGAAGGAACAGCAGTTGGTTAGCTGCGAAGGCATTGAACGTTAGCCAAACCAATGCAGCCAAGAATAGAAATCCTCGACGAACCATGGGTGTTCTCCGCTCGTGTAAAGTCATTTTCGGTGAGAGGGATCCCGAAGTTTTCAACATAAGCGTGCTCGTTTGCGACGAAAACAAAATCATTGGGCGCACTTCCGAATCGAGGCTTTGAACTCATCCAGCGTTTGGGCAGGAACAGGATTGCGCTGCTGAGGACCCTTTTGCGCGTGGGCTTTGCTTGCAGCTTGGTCACTCTGGGAAATCTTAACCGCGCGATTAAGCATTTCGAGGCCTTCGGGCGTCGTCTTCAAACCACCGCCAGCATCCACAAGGTTCGCGGTATCGGATGTCTGCAACTCGCCATTAGCAAGCGCTCGCAGAATGGTGCTCAGGACGTCGTCCCGCGGTATGAATCCATAGCGCTCAGGGTTAATCCGCGTGACCTTTTTCCGACCGTCCGCTGGATCAGTGAAAACCGTAAACTTGCCTTGCCACCATCCTACCAACTGGGGCGAACTCGCAAGTTGCGGCACGGTAGCTTTCTTGACAGCGCTCGGGTCAGGATTTTTCAGGAAGAGCACCACTTCTTCGTCCTGAACGATCGCCGGCATGCCAAGGGCAGCTTGGGAAACCGGAGGAGTAGAGAACGATCCACCGGGGAGGGTGAGTGACATAGTGTCGCCGCTTTTTACCCCTTTGCCTTTCAGCGTTTCCTGAACTTTGATCTTGTAAGTTGTGAAAATCAATCGGTTTGCCAACCCAACCTCTTTGCCCACACATGTGCCGTGGACAATAGTATCCGCTTTGGTAGCAAGCGACTGCAGGGTTTCGGGAGCCCGTTGGACATCGCCCCAACACACAGCAACAAGCCCCCACATCACACCAATCCCTACCGCCACCAAACTGTTGCGTAGGCTATGCTTCATGCTTAGCCACCCTTTACGAGAGTTCGTTATCTTTGTATATGGCATTCGCCGTCGTATCACTGCGAAAATTCAAGTGCAAAAACCTTCCATCCCACCTCCCCACGAGTAGGCACACCTCTACTGATTCCTTGGGTCAACGAATTTACCAATCCCTGTCTTACACCCCTTACGGCGGACTGAAAATATAGCGTGCTGTAAGATTTCCAGCTGTCCGGTAAATGTTCCCCGTGGAGATGGTTCCGTTCGTCGGATCGTAGACAATATATCCGGTCAATTGAGTATTGGGCGGCTCAGCCGGATATCCGCCGGGATTTCCGGAAGAAGTGACACCCAAATATTGGTCCGGCCCTACAGATACAAGCGCCCAGCCGCGACCAAGACCACCAATGAGCGAGAATGCGCCTTTGCGGATCGAAAGCCATGCGTCGACTTGCGTCGGATCCCAATAGTCGATTGCATCCAATAGTTCATTGGTTGGGGTCATGAGCGCGCGCACCGGGAGGTTGAAAACATCGCGCGGCAAGCTACTAATGTACGGGACGGGCGTGGTAATGACGTGCAACCCGACAGCGGCATTCTGATAGCCCGGCGTCGGATCGAAGACTTTCTCACGCAATGGCGGATACGCCAAAATTCCCGTATTGGTTTTCCAGTTATCGTGGCGAGTCGGATACTGGCCATTGTCCACGGCATAACTTTCGAGCGCCGTCGCCACCGAACGCATGTCTGCAGCCACGCGCGCTGTCTTCGCACGCACCTGCGCTTCCAAGAAATTCGGCACCGCGATGGCAGCTAATACCGATATGATGGCTACGACGATGAGTAGCTCAATGAGTGTGAACGCACTGCTTTCGAATTTTCGCATAATCGTAAGCCGGACTTTTCAGCAAGGCGAAGCGGGGGGTCAAGACGAAACGCCCGAATTCAACCTCCCGCGCAAATCTGTCAGAAACATGGTATAAAACGCCTCTTCGCCTGTCCAGCCGTTCGGTCAACCGTTCAGAAGGCCCCGTTGTGAGCATCTCCCTTCTCATGATTTCGGGATTGCGCGTTGCGGCTGAACTAAGCGAACGTAACCAGCCTGAATCCCAGCGGTAGTACGGGACGCGGGCACACTCAGGGCGCAATCGGGACATCCCGACGCATGGGCATTCGTGCATGCCACGACCAAGACCGAATGGCAGCCAAGATGTCTTTGCGGATGCACAACGCAAATTCGTTGGCCCCATTACTATAGGCGGGCGAGGCCGGGTCGAGCCATATCTCGCGGTAGGCAAGGTACCGCCAAAGCTTGCGCCACTCGCGGCGAGCTGCAGCGAGGCGGAGGCCATTTTCGCTATTTTCCCTGCTTTCCCGTGGAGTCAGAATTCTCCAAATATCACTCAGTGCCCGGAAGTCGAGCAACGGTGGCTCCCACCATTCCCGGACTTTCAGACGCAAAATTTCATAATTGTTTGTCAGATTTTCGGCGTCTGCGCGTTCCCAATCCACCAGCACGACCGGACGGCTCGTCTCCTCAACGCTTTCATCCACGGATGGCCCCCAATTCGTGTAGTGGCGAAGGTACCAGTAAAGTGGCCATTCCATTTCACCCTTGATGAGCATGGGAAGCTGCTTCCCGTAACCAGAGTCATGGGCCAAACGCTCGATCTCCCGCACTGCCTGCACGACGTCCGGCGACGTATGGTTGTACACAATCCGCTCGGCTGGACTGGACGAGTTGATAAACGCAACCCAGACGTCCGAGCGGACCTGCCAGAGAAGCGCAAGTGTTGCCACTCCGCCCCACAGCCACCTGCGGGGGGGTGTCCACTCTTTGCGCTCGATCCACTTACCAAGGTAGTAACCTGCCAGCAAGACAAGAGGACCGGTGGTGTGAATTGAGAGCCAAGGCACCTTCTCCCCGGCATATGAGTACGCGAACAAACTCGTGATGGTCCAGAACGTAAGGAAGCTTTCAGCGTACTTTCCTCGTACAAAGAAGACACCGGCCACATGGGTCAGGATCTGTACGTACGCCAGCGCAAAATGAAGATGCCAAGGACTTGTGACGTGGAACTTCGGGTCCATGTAACCGGCCCAGTCGAGATCGCTTAGCGGACCTCGCAGCAACAGGAACAAGACAAACTGCGGGAGCATTAGAAGAACGAAATGGAGAAGCGCACGCTTTGCGAAAAGCGAGCGCAGCCACCCTACCAGCACAATCATCACTGCCGGAAACTCATAGAGCAGGAGGATCGGCAAGTAATAGTGAAAGGGCCCCTTGATACGGTGCAACTTGTGTTGGTCCCACCAATAATCCCACGTGTTCTTGTAGATCTGGAGAGGGGTCCAGCGGACCGTGTTCCCATAGAAATCGGGCCCCTCCGTGTGGGTGAAAAATGTCGTGAAAAGAGTCGTAAACAATAAGAGTCCTAAACCCAACCCTCCAAGAATCGCCCAGCGATTTCGCCACGCGACATGAAGGACATAATGGAGCACTCCGCGTTCGCCGCGAACACGGCGCCAGCTTGCGCCCGCAATTGCCCCCAGAACCGCGCACAAAGGCGCGCCAAGCACGAAGGCATCCCACCAACGCTGGGAAAACCCCGGAATCCACACTGTTCCTTCTCGGCGCCATCCGGGCAGCGGAAGTGAATCCGAAAGCACCCTCACGTAAAAGTAGGCGGCCGCAGCACCTAACACGAGCGCCCACCCTACTCCGCCCACCACTGGGACAAGCTCACGAGTGAGGTGCCCGTGCCCGCTTCGCTCTTTTGGGACAAAAAAGACTGCTTTCCCCGGGAATTGCTTTGGACGGGTCGGGTCGCATCCCAAGCCGCGGACGAGATCAAACATCACGATGACGGCAAAATAGCCCAGACATGCGGCGAAGAAAAAAATCGAACTTTCCATCATGCAGAACATGATGGTTGCGGCCAAAAGTCCGCCCCAAAAATAGCGACTTTGTCCTGTTTCAAAGGCGCGAAGGACACAAAACGCGCACCAAACCGTGGCGGCAAGGTAGGGTGCATCATTGCGCAGAAACCGCGAGTAGTAAAGAATGGTTGGCGAGACCGCGAGCAGGAGGAAACTCACGATCATGCCCGTCTGCCCAAGGTAACGCCGCCAATACCACGCAAGAGGGAAGAGGGCCAAACTACCGACAGCCGCCGGCAAACGCATGGTCAGATCGCTGTCGCCAAAAAGAAGGAAAACAAGCGCCGTCACGTGTTCAAGGATGGGACCGTGGAGAATCGGCTGATATTGATACCCATATCCGCGCGCCAAAAAATACGAGTAGTACGCGAAAAGGCTCTCGTCATGATGAAGGGGCTTGGCTGCCAAATTCCAAAAGCGCATCACAACCGCATAGAGCGCCGCCCCAATGACCAGCCAAAGAACCCATCGAGCAGAGTTTTGCGTACTCCCTATGGTCCCAAACGTGCGTTGCGCTGGCGGCTTGCCAACGCTTGACGGAAAGAGAAACTTGGTCTGTGCGTCCATGGTTTCGCCACAAATCGTGGCAAGTGGAAAGAGTTTCGCAATTCAAATCGCAGCCAAGCAGAACGCAAACCCCAAGCTGTGGCGCAGCAGGCGCGCCACAGCCGAGACGATGGCTCCAGTGCCTTCGAGCACCCAAGCACCAACCAAATCGCGTTGCTTTCCACTTGCATGACGGGTTGAGTTCACCGAATGATTTCGCCCATGAAACGTGCGCATTTGCAGAAGCACCTGTTCGAGCTGCTGAGCTCAAAGCGTGTTTGTATCCTTCTTTTCATTGTCCTTCCACTGGTCGCTGCACTCTCAGGTTGTTCCATGACACGTGGAGGCCGCTACACCCCTAAACGCGGAGATTTGGGATTCAAGAAACCCGAGGAAGTTGCCCCTCATGCACGCGCAATGGTTGAGGGCAAGATGAGCCTGGCGGATTGCCTGCGTCAGCCGGAAAGTATTCGAGATGGCGGGGTCGGATGCATGCGAGCCATCCGCGACCTCCCCGTTCCCACGCCATGACGCGTACCCGTTTAGCGGTCTCAGCGGGACGACTAAAAAGAGGCGTTTCCGAACCCAGAAGACCCACTTGCGGTCATTTCGTCGCACGACGGCTGTTGGTTACATCGTGCAGCCGGCTGGCCCATATGCCACAAGGATATCTTGGCAGTGCCCCGACCTGCGCTCCACGTGCCAGCCTCGCACTCGGAGAAACTCGGCTAACAGGGAAAGCGGAGCATTTCCGCGGGGATGCTCTCGCCCCTCCGAGCGATGGAGCCGTGCCAATGCGTCAAACCCCTCCTCATTGAAGTCGCTAATGACGATTTTTCCATTCGAACCAACGACACGCACCATTTCTTGAAGCACCTGCAAGGGGTCTGTGACGTGATGAAAGGTGTTCATGGAAATGACCGAACCAAACGCCTGATCGG
This sequence comes from Candidatus Sumerlaea chitinivorans, assembly GCA_003290465.1. Taxonomy (GTDB): domain Bacteria; phylum Sumerlaeota; class Sumerlaeia; order Sumerlaeales; family Sumerlaeaceae; genus Sumerlaea; species Sumerlaea chitinivorans. The sequence continues at coordinate 315,858 of CP030759.1, read as the reverse complement.
GAAATGGAAGGTGCCGGGCATCGGCACGGACAAAGTGGATCTTTCGCGCAACACCTCTTGCGATGGCTTGAATCTGGGCGATTCTTTGTTCAGCAGCGTCTTGGTCCAGAGAGACCACCTGCTCTACGTGTCGAGCTAACTCCGTTAAGAATCGCCCTTTGCCCGTCCCAATTTCGAGAAGCGGCAGAGAAAGAGGCAAAGCCGCCTGCACCACATCCTGAACGGAACGCAGGGCATCAAACCCAAATTCTCTCAGGCGTACATTGCGTGCCTCAAGTTTCGCAAGAGTCTCTTCGATCTCACGACTGGTAATGTTGAACATGCTCTCCTCGGTTACGTGTGCAATGGCCAATCAGAGGCAGAGAGCCCGCTGCTACCCTAAACCTCACGGCGCGGTTTGCACAAAGCAATTTCTTTTTGACCCCGGTAGAACAAGCTGCATAGCGTTGGGTGAAGTGAAACGAGACTACCAGCGGCGAGGATTCCTGTGAGTCGAGAGGGAAAGATCAGGTTTTGGCTATTATCTGTGGTCTTGAGCAGCTTGCTGTTTGCCTCCGCAGCTTCCGTAATTGGGCGCTCCGTTCGTCCCACCGTAAAAATTGTGAGCCCGACGGAAGAAGAAATTGTTCCGGGACCAGATGTGCTGGTCCACGTGCAAGTGAGCGGCCTCGAGCTCAGTCCAGGAGGTATGAGCTTACACTTCATGCTGGATAACGAGCCGTTTGGCGTTCAATACGACGCATCGCGCCCTTATCGCTTTCATGATGTTGCTCCCGGCACCCACACACTCCGTGTTTATGCTGCCACGCCCCTTCACGAGATCATCCCTCAAACCTTGGATGTCGTGACCTTTTCAGTCGCATATCAAACGGATGAGAATCGTGTCGAAAAAGGCGAGCCTCTTCTGACTTATGTGTTACCGCAAGGCGAATACTTCGGGATTGATTGCGCCGACATTACGTTGAACTTCGCGGTGAGCGGGGTGCAGCTCAGCCGCAAGGGCTACCGCGTGCAGTATTACGTGGATGGCCGCCGCTACATCGCTACTCGCGAGGGGAGCTACCATTTGAAAGGCTTGTCGGCGGGGCTTCATCGCATTCGGGTGGAGCTCGTGGACGAACGCGGGCGAGTGGTGCCCGGCCCCTTCAATGCGGTCGAGCGCGTCATCAAGTTGTCTCCGGAAAAGACCCCAAAGCCCTATCGGCCGGGAGAGGCAGCAACGCTGCAGTCAATTCCGGGAGCGATGACAAACGGCCGGCTGTGGGTTGCCGTGCCCGAAGAGAAAGCATCTACGGCCGCAAACGGCCGTCATGAAGAACAACGCGCTGCGGAGCCGCGCAAAACTCCAAAATTCGAGATCCTGCATAAGCGAACAGGTTATGAACGGCGAGAGTCCGCAACGGTAGTCGAACCAAACACTGATAACACGACAAAGAAACAGGTCGCCCCACGGGAAGACACGACGCGTGTTGAGGAAGCAAATGAGGCCCCAGAACTCAGTGTAGCGCCTCAAGAGGAACATCAGCGCCCGCCGGAGGACTATCCCCCCGAGGATTCTGCGGTGAAGAAAGGGGCGAGCCCAACACCGGAGGTTCGTTCTTCGGTCACTCCCACTTCGCCTGTGACGACGAAGCCCCAAGAGCAGCTTTCCTCGGCCAAACTTGCGAAGACGCTTGCACTACAGGCTGCTCAGGAGTCACGCACGACGGCGACGCTTAAAGCAAGCGCCGTGACAAGCACCCGCACGGAAGTGCGCCGCGTCGCGCCCTCACAACAGCCCACGTCTGCTCCAATTGCAAGAGAACCGATTCCACTGCCCGAAGCGGAATTGGAAACCCCTGCCACCACGCGCAAGACTTCCCCACCAACTTTGCCGGTTAAGGAAGAGAATCAAGCCCCCGACGTGAAAAAGAAGGCGTCGCCCACCCCATCACCCGTCGCGCCCCAGAAACAGCAGGAGGACCGAGGGAACCCGCCTGACCAATCCAATGCACTTGAGAAGCAGCAGAAGCCCGTAGCGTCCCCCGTTCAAATCCTCTCCAGCGATGTGCCCGCAACGTCCGCTCAAGATGAGGAAGGCGATACAAGCACGATTGCTCAAGTCCTCCGCGTGCCGGGGCCAGTCAAAGTCGAGCGACACAAATGAGTCACTCCCCCTCTCCAAAGGGATGCCACCAGACGAAATTTCTTAGTAGAGCTTGGCTCGACGGATAAGCAATGAGCGTCGCGTTCGTCCATGTTGATCTGGATGATGTGTGGGCACTGGGAGAATGTTATGGTTTTCCTGTCCCCGAGGACGAACGGCACTGGGTTTATCGGGATGGGCTCCCCCGCTTCGTCGAAATCTTTCGTGAGTTTGGGATCAAGGCAACTTTCTTCGTCGTTGGCGCCGACGCAGAGCAATCCTCGCCTGCCGCAATGCTGCGCGACCTCTCCGCTACTGGACATCGGCTCGCGAATCACAGTTACTCGCATAACTTGCGGTTGCGCTCACTGGAAGAAACAGCTATCCGAGAAGAAGTACGCCGTGCGCACGAGGCCATCCACGCTTCCACTGGGGTTAAGCCGATTGGGTTTCGCGCACCCGGGTACGGCATCTCTAAGACCTTGCTCCAGGCCCTCACGGAGCAGGGCTACCGCTACGACTCCTCCCTAATGCCCACCCCATTTGGTGGAGTCTTTCGGTGGCTGGATGGGCGACTTCGCAAGCGCTATGGCACCTCAAGCCCACAAAAGGCGCAGTATCCTATATTCAGCGATTGTCTCACTTCTCTGCGCCCCTTTCACCCCACAAGTGAAGATTCAGGAGGTCAGCGTATTGCCTTGCCTCTGACGGAAATTCCTGTGGCGGCGAGCCCTTTCCTGCGGTTACCAACCCAAGCCGGTGTCTGCATGCAGTTGGGCTACATCTACTTTGCAGCAATTGCGCTTCTTTATCGCTCAGCTCCAAATGTCCCGTGGGTTTTCTTAGCCCACGGGGTGGACCTGACTGATTTCTCAGCAAGCAGGATCCCACTCCTTAGGGAGTCGCGTTTTTTCTCGCTGCCCATTGCCCGGAGATGTGATTTCTATCGTCGCTTCTTGGAAAGAGTGCTTCAGCTCCGCGAGGTGGTTTTGGTTGAGGAGTGGGTGGAAACTTTTGGCTAAGAGACCCTAAGCTTGAAAGAGCACACACCCAAAAGTAACAGATAAATAGCGGAGGGGAAGTTACACTGAAAACAACGTGACCCACCATGTCTCGCCTGTCGCATGGCACCATCCAGCGTGTACATAGCTGGCTCCTATGGTGGGAAAAGGGCCGAAATCACTCTTTTTAAGCCACAAGAGTGGCAGTGGCCACCTCGCAAAAGAAGCGAGTGCCGAAGCCTTGAATGACTGAGCGCGACTCCAACTGCTGCCAGATTGGAGTTGGTCCCTCTTTGCCTCTCTGGAAGTCTGTTTCGCCCCGACACTACTTCCTGATGATTTTCCAGAACTCCTTCTCAAACGCCATGGCTTGCTCGTAGTGCGGGAAAGCGCGCTCGAGTTTCCGGAACTTCGGTGTGTGAATTCTTCGCCGTCCGTCAGCATCCTTTTCGGGCTCAAGGTAGGCATGAAGCATTTCGTGATACACGACGAATCGGACGAAGTACTCTGGGACGTGCGACGAGTCCAACGCCGGATGAATCCGGATCACGCGCTGGTGATGATCATAATTCCCGAACACAATGCGTGTGCGGTTCTTGCGAAAATTCGTGCTGCGTCCCCACGTGATGGCTACCTGCAACTCAGAACAAAAATACTCACGGTTGAGCTCTTCGAAAATTGCATGGAGATCGTAGGTTCTGCCGCGTGCTCTCAAAACACCAGAGCGACGCTGGGGACGACCATGAGTCTCACACCACAATTCAAAAAAATCTTGGAGTACGCGACGTGCGGATAAACTCGAGCGCAATACGTAGCGCGCCAGTGACTCAATGACATTATTCGGCGCCGTCAAAAAACACTCATGGACAGAAAGATGCAAGCGCCCAGATCTTCGAACGACTGAAAGGAACACGCTGCGATTGCGGTTGAAACGGATGATTACCGGTTCACCCGCGAGTTGCTCAAGCTTGCGACAAAAACTGCGTTGTAGCTCCAGTGGAGTTCGAGATTCCTGCTCACTCATCGTGATGTTCCTGCACTGGGATTGAGGCAGGGGGCTTCGTCATATTCATCAGTCGAGGCGGACTCATCTTCAAAGAAAACACCCCTTGTTCCGGGGTCGGAACAAGGGGCACGACTTTTGAAACAATGGCGAGAAGAGTTACTTCTCGACGGTCTTCACCGCGCACTTTGCGGGCTTCGCAGCAGGCGCCTTCGGGGCCGTGCGGGCCTTCAGGTTGGCACAGCCGCTGAAGCTAATTGCCAAAACGACCAGCACTGCAAGCGTGACAGCCTTCATCCTAAATTCCTCCTAACCTTTGTGTGCATTTCTACGGGAACTTCCCGATGAAATCACTGTCTAACCTACGTTGCATAAACTGCAATGCAACGGAAAAATTCACTGTCCCTTAATTTTTTGTGGGGCAGTTACTTCTCAACAGCTTCTCCCACTGCCTTCACCGGTTTAGCCGGAGCACATGGGCTACACGATGGTGCCACATAGCTTGGGGCGGGCGGACACGGCCGCGGGGTCGGGCGGTAACAACAGGCACTCAGCAAAAGCATTGCTGCAACAGCTACGAGGATTGCTTTCATTAGGCTTCACCTCCTTAGGGGCGTGAATTTACGTTTTAAGGAACCACGTACCCAGCCACTGCTGGAGATTTAGCCACGCGTTGGGGCCCTACTTCAACTGATTTCTATAGGCCACCTGTCCATAAACAGTTTGGCAACCGGGACACTCGAAGCCCTATTTGCCCGTGGGTCGAGAGGCGCCGCCGAGTTCCTGCGCATTGACCTTTTCCATGAGTTCTCGAGCCAAGCGCTCGCCGTCCAAATCGCCATAGTTTCGGCTAAGATAGGTAGCAACAAGCTCCCGGGCCTGTGTGCGCTTGCCCGAGGTCAAATAAGCTTGGGCAGCGTAAAGATAACACCGGCCTGCTGCAGGTGAAGCCGAATACTCGCGGGCAACGGATAACCACTCCTCGACGGCTTGATCGACAAGCTGATAACTCGCTAAGAGCGCTGCATAGTCCGCACGCACTCGGATTCTGTCTTGCTCGCTTTTCGCGCGCGAGGCTCGCTCCATAAAAATTCCTCGAGCGCGGCTGATCTCACCCTGCGCAAGCGCGATTTCCGCAAGCAAGATTTCCGCTGCGTCTCGGTCGTCGGGACAATCTCGAATTAACGTTTCCGCAAATGCCTGAGCTTCGGAATAGCGTTTTTTCGAGAGGAGGTGGCGAGCAACGTGTTCAAGAAATTCATTGCGCTGCGGAATGTCAGGTTTTGTGCGCAACTCGTTCCAGAATTTCAACAGATCCTCTAACGTCCCCATTTTTTCGGCCAGCGCATACGCATCCTCGACGAGCTGGTGAATGTGATGCTGGCGCCCAAAACTCCCTTCGACAAACAAGCGACGGTAGATTGCCATCGCTTCCTCGTTTCGGCCGAGGGCTTGGTATGCGTAGGCAAGATTCATCTTGTAACGGCCAATTTCTGGGGCCTTACGGATCGCTTCCTCGTACAGCGAGATGGAATCGGTGGTGAACCCTTCCTGTGCTAATAAGTAGGCTGCCAAATGGATTTCCTCGACCGTTGCGGAGGTATGCTTTGTCAAAGCCAGTGGGACCTCGCGTGCTTTGTCCGGCATCTGGCAAGTCTTGTAGAGGCTCATCAGTCGTTGATAGGGTTCTAAAGCGTAGGGACGGTTTTGTACGACCTTCCACAATGCTCGAGCAGCCTCGTCTACCGCTTCCTGAATCTGGGAGAGGGGCGGGGTTGTTTCATGAGGCCCGGAAACCAATTGAATTGCTCGGATCCCTGCAGCGGTCGCGTATTCATCCACGGCAGCGTATTCATGGGGGCGAGCTTCCACGTAAGCACGTAGGGCAGCCACCATTGCCTCCTGCGAGCGCAACTGATGTTCAGTACTCAGCATAAGCACGTAGAGTTCGACGGGCGCAGTGGTCTCGCGAAAACGCGCCTGGAGTGCCTTGCGAAATTCGAGATGTTGTGGGGTTTCGGGAAGCAACAGAAACGGCGCTTCCGCCAACTCGCGCAATTGCTCCCAATTCCTGCCGGCCGCTTCCTCCTCAAAAGCACGGACTACCTCTGCCGCGGGCGCGTACGTCGCCATTGCAGTCAGCCGCATGTTTGAAAGCAACCGCCGTTGAGTTTCGTCGAGCTTCGATCGGTCAATGCTCTCAAGTAGCGCACACACCTCCCGGTAGCGTTTCTGTTTGAAAAGAAATTGCGCCAGTAAGAGTCGGACCCGGTCAGGATTCCGTCCGATTGTGATTAGCTGTCGGTAGATGGTCTCCGCTTTGGTAGGCTGAGCAACTAAGAACTTGGCAAGTTCCTCCCCGACGAGCGACCCCGTGCGCGTCGCAGAGGTTTCAGCCCATGTCCTTTCCAGATAGCTCTGTGCTAAGGCAACGTCGCCTGCGCGTTGGGCGACAAGCGCAGAGAGCCAAGCGGCCAGTGGGTTTGTGGTCGCATTTTCTGAAAGCGTGGTCCGTAGCTCGGCAAAGCCGGGTTGCCCATCGCACGCACTGAGCGCATCCGTGGCCATCTCACGAAGCTGGGGCGTATCAAACTCCCCATGCTGCACAAAATCGGCAAATACTGAAAGTAACACTGAGCCGAGATCTGCCGCAGCCACATCAGCCAAGAGCTTTCGAAACAGATCGCGCCTTTCATACGGTGTGAGCGATGGGGCTTGAATCGCACGAAGGATTTGTCTGCGCGCTTCCACACGTTCGCCCTGTTCGTTTAGCAGAGCATATAAGAGAATGGTCCGGGCGTAGAGGTCATCACTCTCAGGTGCACGTGAAAGCATTTCGATCGCAGCAGTGGTTTCGCCGAGCGCGACGGCGGTGCGGGCTTTCCCAAGTGACGAGAGGGGCAAGCGTGTTAGCTCAGCCCGAAGAGACTCCGCTGCCGTCGTCTGGCGCGTTCGTGAAAGGTAACGGGCGAACAGTGGATAACCCGTTTCAGGCTCCCGCTGGCACAACTGCTGGTAGCAAGCGGTCGCGCTTGTCAAATTGCGCTGCGCGGTCGCTCGGATCGCATCGCGCAGGAGGGTTTCTGTGCTCACTTCGTTCCCGGATGCAAAAGTCGGTGCCACCGAGCATAATCCAACAATCAAAACGAGCAAATGGAATGTCGACTTCATAGACGCGCGTATTCCTTCATGACGAATCTGTCGTGGCGGACAAAAGAAAACGGGGAGAGAGTTCGGACTCTCCCCCCGCTTTAAGGATACAAGACGAAATCACTGTGGCCCGTAGTACTTGATCGCGTCGGCAATCACGTAGTAGCCGCTCGTGGTCCAGCAGGACAGCTTCGTGGTCTGATTGCCTGCAGACAGGTTGACCGTGCCAAGCAGATTCCACTGGCCGCCGTTCGCCTGCTGGTTCACGTTCACCGTTGTGCCGTTAGGCAGAATGTACGGGGCACTTGGCGCACGGTTCGTGCCGGCCGTCCACCATGCGTAGATCTGGTAGTTGCCGGACGCCGCGAGGTTGGCAGTCCACTGCGCTGGATCGCTCACTGCCGCAGTCCCACGGACATGATAGTTCGTCCCATAATAGCCCGCGGTTGACGTGCTCGTCCACCAGTTGCTTGACGCGCTGAACCCCGACGTACCGTTGTCGACGATGTAGTTTTGGGCCGTTACCGGAGTGTATGCGGTCAAGCCATAGTGGTTCTGAAGGGCGAACATGTGGGCCTTGCCAGCTACATCCTGCCACGAGGAGCTACCCGTGTACACAGCGTCTCCCGCGTTGGTGATAAAAGCAAGCTCGCTGAGGGTGGCCGGCATGTTCGTATAAACCAGCACGTAGAAGCTTGCTGTCTTCACGCCGCGATTCGTACGGTTCCACGCCTGAATCATCCGGTCTTGAATCTTGTTCCGGAGATCCGCCGCGGTGCCGGTGGACGAATACGAGAACGTCTCCGTACCATTCGCTGAGGTATCGGACGCAGCATTGTTGTGGATGCTCATGAAGCGGTTCGCGCCATTGTTGTTCGCAATGTCGCAACGGCCTTGGAGCGAGACATACACATCTGTAGAACGGGTCATGATCACGTTCCACGATCCGCCGCCGTTGGGATCTTGCGTGTCCTTGTCCAACCAAGCTTTAAACTTCAGGCCGGTGTTCAGGACGTTTGTTTTCTCTTGTTGCCCATTCCCAACGGCACCCGAGTCGGAACCACCATGACCCGGGTCGATGCACACTTTCGCGGTCTGTGCCCACGAAAGGGACGTCGCCGCCACAAGGACGGCAAGTGTAGTGTAAAGCCTCATCTTTACCCCTCCTTGAATTGAGGTGTTTGCGGTGTAAAATGGTTACAGCCACTCAGGCAGGCTGCACGCGCCGCCTTTCCTCTCCCCACAGAGCTCACTGCTCGTCGGAAAGGCACTTTCGTTCTCAACCTCCTTTCTAATAAAGTGGTGCGACGTAAATCACGCCGTCAGACTCGTACGCAACCGCGGACCCATCTGGGCTTACCGATGGATTCAGTTCGATCGTGTCGGGGGTCTGAGTGAGATTCGAAATGTTCGTCCCGTCCACCGTCGCAAGATAGAGATCGCTTGCGAGGATCTGATGGCCATCGTCCACGGAGATGTTGTAGACAATCCCAGAACTGTCGGGTAGCCACGAGGGAGAGTAGCCTTCGCCAAGGTACACGGTGGGACCACTCCCATCGAGCGGCTTAATGTACAGCCCCGAGTAGAGGCCATTATAAACAATGTAACGACCATCCGGGCTCACCACCCCGCCATAAAAGCGATCATCACCTTCGCTCACCACCCGAGCCGGTTCTCCTGGTGCCGCGCGGTAATAGACTTTGTCATCTTTGGTGAAAGCCCCCACATACGAATCGTCATCGTACGGAGAGGGGCCCTCGGCGGGGGTGCCATCGGGCAAGAACGTCTGTTTTTCACCGGTGTTGGACAGCGCAGTGATGCTGCCGTCAGGATTCCATTTGGTCTTGAACCCTACGCCTTCTTTATCCGTGACCTGAATCAGCTTCCCCCCGTCGGCCCCTTTCACGAAGAGCCCCGCATAGCCCGGCCGCGAGAACAAAAGCTCCAGGCCATCGGGAGACCAACGAGGTGCTATGAATTCTCCCTCGGCTTTTGACGTGACAGCACGCGGGGGACCCAACCGCCGCGTACCATTCACCACTGGTTGCTTGCGAGATGAGACACGAGGCTGGGAGGCATAGCTTTGATCAGCCTCCGGTAGAAAGAAGACGTTCTCTAGTCGAGCCACGGAGGCTGTCGTGGAGTTCGCGCTCTTTGAAAGGGCCTGAGAGGAGGACTTGCCGGATGAAGGCTCCTCGACCCTTTTCGGTTCAGCAAAACGCCACCACAGCACGCCCCCCAGTAACAGACTTGCAACACCCACGAAAATGAACCTTGCATTAGAATTCGTGTTGCGAATATTTGCTGAATCACTCATGGGCCGCGTTTTGGGTTCCAGCGCGTAAAAGTCTGACCCTATAGGCAACCAAAATGTTTTTGAAAAATCAACAACAAATTTTCGTTTTGTGCGTTTTCTCGTTGGCGTGTTTGCAAGTTGCTGTTGGCGCACAACTTACCGGCATTGTAACAGACGTAAACCGACGCCACCTTCCCAGCGCGAAGGTTCAAATTCTCACGCAATTTTCCGAAATATTTTTTCCGGAGTTTTGGAAGCCGGCGGAGGAAACGGCTACTGACGATCAAGGCCGTTTCTCCTTTAGCATTTCTGAGACAACGCCGACCCTCATCATCGCTTGGGCAAACGGATATCGACGTACCAAATTCGCATTGTCTCCCGAAATTTTGGCAAAAGGGCAAACGGTGGGTCTTGCCCTCGAACGTGGAGAGCGCGTAGATGGCGTCGTCGTAGATGAAGCGGGGCAGCCGGTCTCTGGAGCGGAGGTTGGGCCGATCGTAGGATCCATCGACATGGAACCGGCGATTGCACGGCGACATGTACCGCAGTGGACCGTGACGGGGTCCGACGGGAGATTCGAATTTGATGGGTTGATGCCCAAGCAACCCTACCAGTTCCTTGTGCGAAAACTCGGCTATGAGATTCAGAATGTCATGGTTCAAGCCGGGCAGACCGACGTGCGCGTGCAGCTACGGAAGGGTGGCTATGCAATCGGTGGTATGGTGCGTTCGCGGTCTCAGGATCCCCAGACCTTTGCAGGTCAACTTCTGCGTTTCAACGGAAACGGATTCGATCTCATCGTCAAGGCAGATGAGCACGGGCACTTCCAAGTTGATGGAATGCCGGCAGGAAACTTTAGTCTCGAAGCCATTGTGCCTTCGCCACGAATCTCACGGGTCCTCACGCTGGAGTTTCCGCGTGATGCAGGCCGGAACGTGACGGTGGAAGTCTCAGACGGTTACTTCTTTGAAGGAACGACTTTCGATGCGGAAACAAGCACACCGGTGGGAGGGGTTTGCCTGCGAATTGAAGATCTCCGCACCACGAGTGACGCCCACGGCCACTTCCGAATTGGCCCACTCTGGCAGACTGGCAAGCCGTGGATTGAGATTGAAGAAGAAAGCGGCTTCACTGTTGCGGCTCCGCCCCCGGGCGCCCTCAGCCGCAACGAGGATGCAGACGGATTCCGTAATTTGGTGGGACAAACCGTCTGGGTGCGCCGTCTCGCACGCCTTCACGTGAACATTCAAGGCCTCGAATTTACCACGCGCTCACTCACAATGTATTTTGCCCCTAAAGATGGCAAGCTCATCAACCAAGGAGTCACCACCTCGCCAGCCCGATTGCGGCTGCGCGAAACCAGTGAGGGCTGGCTGTATGTCTCCGACAGCTTTGAATGGTCTTCCCCCCTCCTGAAAGTAAGCTTAGCTCCGAAGTCCAAGGACACTGCAGTGACTTTGACGCTCCACAATGCGGCAAGCGTGCGTGGAGTCGTTCGGAGCAAGAGTTCTTCCGAAAGCGCCGAAAGCACCACGGGCCCACGTCTTTTGGCTCGTGTTTTCGCTGCTCAGGACGAGCACGGGAACGGTGTCGGCTGGATTGGCGAGGTCGACTGCAAGCAGGATGGCTCATTTCGTTTCCCGTGTTTGCCCTCTGGGGAAATGCTCCTCGAAGCAACAAAAGTCGGCTCGCCAATTCGGAAAACGTCCGCTCTTGTTCTCCGGCCCGGCGAACACCGCGAGGTTGTCATCGAGCTCGAGGCAGGCAAACTGTTTGCGGGCTCCGTACGTGACGAGAACAACCAGCCCGTGGGAGGCGCTACCGTGCTATACTACGTCCGAATGCCGGACGGTTCCACTCGTGCTTCGAAAGTGGAGTGCTCTCCCGATGGGAAATTCCTCGTCCCAGAGGTTGAGGGCGACACTATCGAGCTCGTCCGCGTGGACCATTCTGGTTTTGCGCCATGGGAAAAACGCGATGTTCCCCTTCCATGCGATCACCTCGAGATTGTTCTCAAATCGCGCGCTTCCTTGCGGTTGAAGGTCGAAGCTGATCCGACAACCCAATGGAAAGTCTACCTCATGCGCATCCAGCCATGGGGAAGCGGGACACATGCCAAACAATTGCAGGGCTTACCGATCAGCGAAATTACTGCAATTGGTGGCCAAGAAGAAGCAATCCCGGGCCCACCCGAAGGGACTTATCGGCTGGTGGCAATTGATGCCGCTCACTCGGTGGGGGTCTCGGAGCCCATTGCGTGGGACCCGACCAATCCGCCACCCATGCCGATCCGCATCGTGCCCGGTGCCACCGGCAGTCTTAGGGGAACCTTGGAAGGTGGCGAAGAAGTTGTTGCAGAAGTTGTTGCGACGAACATGGTCTTGCCGGACGGCAAGTGCACCACCGAGTTCTCCACGACGGCACAAAATGGCACCTTCTCGTTTCCAGCGCTGCCGCCCGGGGACTATCTCGTCCTTGTTACGAGCGAAAGTTACAACGCAAGCGCTGAGAATGTACGCGTGGATTCAAGGCGAGTCACAGAAATCAAACTGAGACCTTTGCGGCTGGGGAGCATTCAGGGAAGAGTGTTGAAAGACAAGGCACCAGTAGAAAGCGTCATCGTTGAACTTGTATCGCAGACGGATCCTGACTTCACGCCACGCAAAACCGTGAGTTCATCCGATGGCTCCTTCGCCTTTGAGGATTTGCCCCCCGACCTCTATCTGATTCGCGTCACAGTTCAGGACCAAGGACAACAACGGTCGGGACAGAAGAGTGTGAGGGTCACGAGCGAGGAGCTGTCCGCCCAGGTTGAAATTGATGTGACGCCGCCGCCACGCGTCAGCTTCACACTGCCTCCGCAATTCGCGGTTCTTCCTGGGCAACCAGTCCAAATGCTCAACCGCGACACTGGGCAACTCATTCGTCCAGAGTGGCATGGGAATGTACTGGAAGCGGAACTGCCACCCGGCCTTTATAGCGTCTCCATCGGTGATGCAGCGCTTGGCGAGGTGCGTGTCAATCCTGATGGGACGGTCGAGGCAGCGGAGTAGTCATCCCTGCAGACGTTGCGCTGAACGCTCCACAAATAGCTACTTCTTGGCACCACGGCGAACTTTCTTGCGTGAGCAAACAGCTGGGAACTGGGGCTACCTTTGCCTTTTTGAGCGCTTGCGGCGGCAAATGCCCCAAGTGCCATCGGGCACATCACCATCGCACCCTGACGGGATGGCGTGGAGAGAAGAGGGGCAGGCCGCTCAACCACGACTATCGAGAGCCGTTCGGCCGCAGAATCGTTTTCTCCACCTTTGTGTTGCCTTCGCGGTCTGTGACTCGCAGGCGTACAACATGCTCTTTCGTCTGCTCGTCGGGCTCGACCACAAAGCGAAACTCTTCGGTCTTGTCGTCAAAAATCCCATCCGTGGGACTCAGAGCACGCCATTCCTTCGCTGTATCGACATTGAACGCAGCGGCTGAAATCATGGACAGGCTATCCGAGGCACTTGCGGCGAGCTCCCACTTGTTTGGCGCAACCTGCTTTACCGACGTGACCCGGATGGTTGGCGGAGAATTATCCACGACGAACACATTGCTGACCAAAGTCGCTGTGGCAAGTTGGTCATCGGGGTTCTGCAGACGGTCGGTCGCCTCGACTTGGACTCGGTAGAGTCCATCGGCCAAGTTCTCGGTTCCAATCGTAATGCGATTGGCAGAAAGCTCTTTCTCGATCCAGCGCCACTCCGTTTCGTCCTCTGCCTTCAGCGCGATCCGATAAATCAAGCGATCGCCATTGGGGTCGGTGGCGTCCCATGTCACGTTGAAACGCGCGGAGTTTTGCTCCGCCCCAACTCTTGCAGCGCTGGGAGCCCCGCCCATAGCCGAACTGTCGCGTCCTGCGATCATCGCCCACAGAGCAGCACCCGCCGAGGATTTTGCTGCATCTCCACTGTCCTGCCGACTTGGTTGGGCTGGGGCTTCCCCCGTTCGAGGTGAAGCGGCAGGCGTGGGGGTCGCCGCGGGCAATGGTGCACTCTCGCCCCCCACTTTTTCCACGCGAATATCGCGTAGGATCGGGGGAGCATTACGCTGAACATAGAAGACCTGCACACTGTCGATCTGAGGCGAGGCCGATTTCTTCGCTGTCCGAAGCCGTAAACGATACTGCAGATATTGGGCGACCGCTTTCTTAGGGCGAAAGAGTTGGTCATCCAAACGCGTCGCCTCTGCCCACTCGCTCCACGTTGCATCGAAAGGATCGGCGGTATTGCCAGTGCGCGTATCCACACTGAACGAGGTGCCCTCGGGGACGTTAGCGTTAATCATCAAGTTACCCCAAGCCACGGTGGAGTTGCCATTCAGTGGGCGGGATGCAAAGAGGCTCTCGCTCGTTGAGGCATCACTGAGTTCGTACAAGGCAGCGCGGTTCGCAGTTGTGAAAAACACACGCCCGTTATGCGAGGTGAACGAAAGCACGGACTGCTCTTCCACGTCAGCAACGAGCGAGTAATTCGAGTCAGTGAACAGACGGTAAATTTTCCCCTTTTTTCCGGCGGCCACAAAGACGCCATTGCCATCAGGTGCAGCAAGTATCGAATGAATGGGACTTTCCACCGCGTTCCAGAAATTCATCACAAAGCCAGAGGGTTGAATCTGTACGACAAAGCTTTGCCCGCTCAGTGAAGCAAGAGCGCTCGTCATGCCCGCCACAATCTCCCGAACCTCTCCACCGGCTGGCCGGGTTGTAGCTGAGGCACTCGAGGTATTCTGCGTCTGACTCTGGGCGGTTTTGTCAGCGCCAAGACGATCAAACAACGACGACAGTCGCGCACTGTTCACTGCCACGTAAATGTTCCCATTGTTGTCTACGGTAAGCGACCGGCACTCATCTTCAGTAGCTGAGTACAAAACATAAGCCGCGTTGGGCTTCGAAATACGCAACACCATGGCTTTGCCCTGCGTGGCCGCAAGGAGGCTACCTTCGCTGTCAAATCCAAGCCCCATCACATTCGTCGCTTCGGAGTCGTAGTAGAGCTCACCATTTTGCTCTCCGCGGACTCGGAAAATCTTTCCATTGGGACCCGTTGCAACGTAGAGCACGCCATTTCGGTCGAAAATCAGGTCCCACACGTGCTGCTCTTTCGTCTCGAAGAATAAGCGGGGCTTGCCGGCCTCGACAATGCGGTAAATCCGCCCGCCCGGGGATGCGCCCACCAACACACCACCGGTTAGATCTACGGTGATTGCGGTGACCTCCACCTCCTCCAGATCTGCCCACAGCTCGGTCTTTCCATTTGGTTCGACACGCCAGACCTTGCCGTCGTGCCCTGTCGCCACAAACATGTTCGCATCGTAGCGATCAAGCGCCACTTTCCACGCAATCGCGTCATCACTCCGCATGAGGCGTTTGGGCAGCGGGCCGATTCGAAGTTTCCCCGTGGAGAGAATCTCGGTTCCAGTGGATTCACCCTGATTGAAATCGGCGAAGGTTTCGTCGCGCAGAACCTTCGTTTCAACGCCGTAGCTGACGGATGCCCACAGCAACGTCGTAGCAAGCGCTGCCAAGACTGGTGTGCGCAGCCGCAGGGTGATCCCGGATGTCCCACGCCAAACGATGTTTATTGTGCGAGCTAACATACGATCTTCCTTCACATTTCGGAGCATGGCTGAGTGGTGCTTGAGTATCTCCTTCGTCATTCACGAGCGAGAGTGCAGGGGTTCGCCTTTCAAATCAACGGGAATAACGACCCGTTCATCCCGTTGGCTATTGAATTTGGGCAGGCCGTAGGCCAAGCTGAGCTCGTCGCAAAACTACCACAAAAACCGCACACATTACGAGATGAATGCTCCGATAGTCCGTGATGATTAAGGAGGAACCCTAATGAAGTGCTACCAGAAGTACGCGATCATCGTATTTGCTCTTTTCGCCACTTGGAGCTTCGGTGCTGAGAACAAAATCCGCAGCGATGCGCCATCCACAGCGCCCCGAATTCACATTCCGCTTACAGCAAGTGTCTCGGCTGACGAAGCTCCTTACCCAGCCTACCCAAACAATTCGCCAGCGCCTGCCACACCCGTGGATCCCAAAGCCGACCGAGTGCTCCGGAATGAGAAGTTCCAGTATAAGCAACTGATTGGCTCAGCGTGCGACATGGTGTTCGTCGCGTACGCACGCAAAGTTGATAATATGCCATTTCTCACCTATCAGTACATGGTTTCGGATGTGCTGGTGCTGGGAATCCCCAAGAGTGGCGGTCCGGCCAAACAGATCGCGCGCGGCAACGTGTTGGGAGGCAATCCAGCAAAAATAGAGTATCAGTGCACATGCGAGCCAATCGGGGTCAACAAGCTTAGCCAGTTTCCTGTGAAAATGCAAGTAGCAGTGGAAACTACCGCGCAGGGTGAATTGTCCATTCGCAGCAGCTTAATGGTGCCAACACAGCTATCTGGGAAGGTTGAACAGGGAAACTTGGTTTTTTCCGCGAGCATGTCGGGGATGGAGGGTAGGAAAGTTCCACCGGACCTCAAAGTTAACTTAAGCATCACGTTTGCAAATCGCCCAGACATTCCTACGCTGAGTACAAGTGGACCCTTCAACGGTCTGCTGCGCATAAGGGATTTCGTGTTCGTTGTCGAGTCGCTTGCTGAGGACTTGTCGGAAATCACCATCGCTCAGATCGACGGGCCACCGCTAAATACCCTGACTTCCGAACTGGTAGAGCCCAAACCCATCACAGAACTGCCCGCCTTTTATGCTACAGACATCGTGGCACGCAAACTCTGGAACCGAGATACTCTTCTTAGCGCCACAGAGGGCCAAAAACCGCTGATCCTCGTGTTTGGCGATCTCGGTGGGGTGACATCCTATGAGTCCTATCCGAGACCGCAAATGACGTTGCCAATGGACGAAGCAAACTTAGTGGAGACGATCCGAGCGCGCTGCGAATCTCAGCCAGTCATCGCTATTGTCACTCGCTCTATCCCCATCAAGTTACTCGTTGAGCAGTATCTCACGAAGCCAGCGCCTTGCATCATTCTCAGTGACTATCAGGATCCGAAATTCCTTAACGTGAGGTCGTATTCTCCCCCCGCTTATTACCTAAATCAACCCGAGACGCCCACACTGCGAGGCGCCCTAAGGCTTCCGGATCAAACGCTGGCGGTTGTCGCTTGTGACCCGAATGGGAAGATTCTGTTCAGCAAAACCTGCAAGTCCGAGCAATTCGTGGCAACCCTCAATGAGCTGGCGCTCAAGGTGTGCAAGAAGTAAGAGCATTCGCTCGGTGGGCGTGAGCAGGGCAAGTCGTACGCCTTCCTGCCGTTGCTGGAGACTCCTTACACCTGCTTCGTGACGCGAGCGACGAGAGTGGCACTATGCTCGAGTTGCACGCGTTTCTACGCCGAAATCTCTCTTGCCTGTCTTCAAATCAAGAGTAAGGAACGGACGAAGCGTTACGTGAACGCAGGTTTCCGCGGTGCACTTCCACGCTGAGGTTGCAAGTTTGGGTCCGTCCCTACAGTTCCGGCCGCGCCCGTAAGTAATAGAACGCTACGTCGACGAAGAGGTCAAACAATGTCGGTCAAATGTTCAAAGTACCTTTGCGTGCTGGTCTTCCTACTCCTTGGAGGGCACGAGGCTTTTTCGCAGCCACAAACCCCTCCACCGTCTACCACTGGCCAGTCGACGGCGCTGAGTCTGGAAGTGACCACCGGCCCATTGGCATCCATGTTGCCGACGAAAACCAAGGTGGTACGCATCACACCGTCGAATGCATTTGTGGAAGTAGAATTCTCTTCACGTGCGGTTGAACGTCCATGGCGCCCCTCAGATGTCCAAGCGCTCAAGACAGAGGTAGCGGGACAGCTTGGACGAACGTCCTCGGCGGAAATCCGGGTAGTCGTTGGTGGACGTCCAATCGAAGATTACGTGCCTCCCGCCTACCGTGCCCACTCGAGTCCGCGTTGCGGGCCCACCACTGCCCCACCACACGCCAAAACGCCGCTCGTCGAGCGGGTTCGGCCGGGCATTCCGAAACCGACGCATGGTTTGGCGGGGCGTCACATTGTCGTGTGGGCGAGCCACGGTCGTTACTATGCCGAGACGACCCAGCAATGGGAATGGCAACGGCCAAGAATGTTCACAACGGTCGAAGACCTGTTAACCATGTCCATCGTCAATAACTACCTCATTCCCATGCTGGAGAACGCCGGTGCGGTGGTGATTTCGTGCCGCGAACGCGATTACCAAGTGAACGAGGTCGTGGTGGATGACGAGGACGGTGGCGAGCTCAGGAGCGGTGGATGTGGATTCGTCCGCGCCACGGGATTTCGACCCAGTGCCGCTGCTGGTTTTCGGTCCGGTGTCCGCCAGTACGACGAGAAGGTGAACCCCCATACTCTCGGACTTAGCCACGAATGGCAACGCGGGTTTGGTCAGGGAAGCTTCGAGTGGATTCCTCGCATTCCCACCGATGGCGACTATGCAGTCTACGTTTCCTATGCGGGAGGCACAGACCGTGCAACCAACGCCCTGTACCGTGTGCATCACACGGGTGGCACAACCGAGTTTCGCGTAAATCAGCAAATGATGGGCAACATGTGGGTTTATTTGGGGACTTTCCGCTTTGCCAGCGGAGTAAACCCCGACCGAGGACGAGTGGAGCTGGTTGCCGCAAGCGATACAAATGGCACCCTAAGCGCCGACGCAGTGAAGATTGGCGGAGGCATGGGGAATGTCGCTCGTGAAGGTCAGGTCAGCGGGTTTCCGAGATACGCGGAGGGTGCGTGGTATTGGTTCCAGTACAGTGGGGCGGAGCTGCCAGTTTTCTATCCCGCCGGCAAGGACGAGTACATGCGTGATTACGCCAGCCGTCCGGAGTTTGTGAATTATCTCTTGGGAGCTCCGCGCGGCCCTGCGGCCAATCCTGCCTTTGGCGGCAAGGGGGTGCCCGTCGACCTCGCTTTTGCGCTCCATACCGATGCGGGAATCGCCACTGGAACGGTGGGCACACTCAGCATTTACAAATTACGCGGTGAGGATAAGCAAGCCGTCTTCCCCGACGGTCGAGATCGCATGCTGAGCCGCGATCTTGCAGATCTCGTGCAGACCCAAATCGTTGAGGATATTCGAGCTCTTTATTGCAGCTCGTGGACCCGGCGTGATTTGGCCGAACGCGACCTGGCCGAGGCACGGCGGCCACACGTCCCCACGGTCCTGATCGAACTCCTCTCGCACCAGAATTACGACGACATGAAGTTCATGTTGGACCCGCGTTTCAAGCGTGATGTCGCACGGGCCATCTACAAGGGAATGCTGCGATTCTTAGCTACCGAGTATGGGTTCGAGCCCGTGCCAACTCCCTTGCCTCCACGCCTGCTGGGCGCATTTGCACGCAATGGAAAAGTCAGACTCGTCTGGAACTGGACAAACGATCCGCTCGAACCACGAGCCCGCGCCACGGCTTTTGTCCTTTATCGCCGCGTTGGCAACGGCGGCTGGGATAACGGTACCCTTGTCGGAGATGGAAGCACGACGTCTGTCGAAGTCCCACTGATCAGCGCGAATCCGTGGGCCATCGAAAGCTTTGCGCTTAGTGCCATCAACGAAGGTGGGGAATCCCTACTTTCGGACGAACTCAGCGTGTGCGTTGGGAAGCCAGCTCCGCGCGCCTTGATTGTCAATGCGTTCACGCGCCTCTGCGGTCCCGCCATGGAAACTGGGCGCGATATTACCCTAAGTTCCGCGGGCACGTACGCGCGGGAAGGCGTGAATCGTCAGCTGGACCGCGGGGTTACCGAGGGTTGGCACGCCGGCCTCACGGGGGACCAATACGACTTTGACCGAAACCACGCATGGGTGGGCGAAGACACTCCCTTCAATAACGCGCAACCCGGGCACGGCGCTTCCTTCGGGGATTTGGAAACCACACAGGTTCTGGGAAAGCCACGTGATTTGGTCCGACGCCATGGCCAAGCTTTCGCAGATTGTCAGTGGGGTTTCGATTCTGTCACCGCAGAGGCTATACCCTTGCTCGACCCAGCAGTGACTCGCCAGCAGTACGCGGCTGTGGACTGGATTCTTGGCGAGCAGCGGACAACGCTGCCTCCTCCCGCCCACGCAGCGGGGCAAGGCGAGGCTGACCGCATGCAGCCTGCTTTCCAAACGTGGCCGGTAGTCCATCGCGACTTTATCCAACGTTACCTTGCGGCAGGCGGGAAGCTCATCGCGTCTGGGAGCTACGTCGCCACGGACCTCGTGTTGGGGCCGGGCGCGGACGCTGCAGGACAGGCGTTTCTGAAAAACACTTTGCGGTGCAAGTGGACAACGGATCACGCGTCAAAGTCCCGCAATCTTCTCCTCACGCTCGGGAAGGATACTAAGGGCGCGCGCTTTCACATCAGCAGCGGTATCGGCGAAGATGGTGTGTACGCCCCCAGTGCAGTGGGCGGTGTGGCGAATGCAGCAAAGGACGGCGTCCTATGGCTGCGCTACGAAGATAGCGGTGTCGGGGCGGCTGTTGCTGCCCGAAGCGGAAACGGCGAAGTTGTCGTCATGGCGTTTCCACTGGAGTGTGTGACTGGGGAACGCAATCGTTCCAGCCTGCTCCAATCCGCGCTAAATGTTCCACTGCCTCCGCCCCAGAACTCATCTGCCCAACCGTAGAGTGAATAGCCAAGGTGGGCGGACTCTCAAGCGTTGATCTGCCGAGGAGTCCGCCCAGCCCGAATCTACCGACGGTGGCTCAGTGCGACTCAAGATAGCGTGCCATCGCCTCAAAAGGTTCATGGCCATCAGATTCACGATGAATTTCGAGGACATCGTGAAGCTTCTCGAGCTGACGAATGAGCTGATCCAGTCGTTCGTCCTCATCCACGAGCAGGAGGATCACGCTACGCGATCCGTCGCCAATCGGTAGGCACAGGATCGCCTCCACGTTGAATGCTCGCCGGGCAAAGAGCCCACAAATATGCGACATGACACCAGGATGATTCCGCACAATGAGGCGAAGCACTGGGCGGCGTGCATCTCGAATGATTTCCTCCGCCGGATGCAGGTTGTTTTCAGCGACTTGCGGATGCATAAGTTCCTCCTTCGATCATTTGGGTGTTAGGAGCGCCCGGTGGCACCATGGGCAGCACGTTCATCGTCTCTGGAATTGGCACGTTCACCAAGCATGGCCCCTCTGCAAGCAGCGCCTGCTCCAAGAGATCCAGCGGATCGCTCGTCGAACCGAGGTCGTAGCCAGCCACGCCAAACGCACGCGCAATTGCGACGAAATCGGGCTGGGCCTCGAAGCGTGAAGCATGGTAGCGCCCACCATAAAACAATTCCTGCTGCTGCCGCACGAGGCCAAGGTGAGCATTGTTCATGAGCATCACCTTGACGTTCACGCCCAGCTCGGCGGCCGTGGCAAATTCCTGAATGTTCATCAGCAAGCTACCGTCGCCACTGAAACACACCACCGTCTTATGCGGATTGGCCAAGGCAGCGCCGATCGCGGCGGGCAACCCAAAACCCATCGTGCCGAGTCCGCCCGAGGTCAGCCACTGACGGTTGAACGAGAAGGGGAAAGCTTGTGCCGTCCACATCTGATGCTGGCCGACGTCGGTGACGACGATAGGAGGATCCTTTTCCAGAATGCGTGCAGTCTGTAGGACAGCGCCGTAGGGTTGAAGCGGGTCATTTGCTCCCGGGGTATCCAACGGATACTGGTCTCGCAGGTGCTCCACCCGTGCCAACCACTCGGCCCGACATCCAGCAGGTGGCAGTTCGTCGAGGACCGCTTTCAGAAACATGCCAACGTCAGCTTGCACCGCAACGCTTGGGGTTTTTATTTTGCCGAGTTCACTCCGGTCGATGTCCACATGGAGAATTGCTGCCTGCGGACAGAACTCCTCCGCTTTCCCTGTAGCGCGGTCATCAAAGCGCATGCCGAGCGCAATCAACAGGTCCGCCTCATGCAAAATGAGGTTGGTAGACTTTGCTCCATGCATCCCGACCATTCCAAGCATCGCTGGATGATTGGACGGAACCGCTCCCAACCCGTGAAGCGTGGAGGCCATGGGCGCGGAGAGCTTCTCAGCAAGTTGGATGACTGCTGGCCCCGCTTGTGCGTTCACGACGCCAGCTCCGATGAGAATCACCGGACGTCGCGCACGCTCGATGAGCTCCAACGCAGCCCGGATTGCTTCTGGTGTGGGCACGGGAAGGGGCTCCAGCGGGAGTGGATCTGGCAATCGGTCAAATTGCACTTTTTGGTTCTGAACGTCTTTGGGGACGTCAATCACGACGGGCCCCGGCCGCCCACTCGCCGCAATGCGGAAAGCCTCCGGTAGAATCTCGAGAAGTTCCTCAGCGGACCGTGCCAAGTAATTGTGCTTCGAGATTGGAATGGTGAGCCCGTATGTGTCGATCTCCTGAAAAGCGTCCGTCCCGACCATGCGCAATGGCACTTGGCCAGTGATCGCCACAAGAGGCACGGAATCGAGCTTAGCGTCGGCAATTGCTGTCAGCAGGTTCGTCGCTCCGGGTCCCGAGGTGGCGAAACACACAGCAGTCCGGCCCGTGGAACGGGCAATTCCTTGAGCGATGAACCCACCGCCCTGCTCATGTCGTGCGAGAATGTGCTGAATCGAGCTCGCACGAAGTGCATCGTAGAGCGGCAAGTTCGCCCCTCCCGGTATTCCCGGGATATACCGGATGCCATGACGCTCGAGGAGTATAGTGATGATTTGTGCTCCAGTTGCTTCCATCGGTTGTTTTCTCCTTTCGACTGCCGACCCGACGGAGCAGGAGGTGGGAAGGGGGAAAAGGAATCGCCCCCGCCGACCTCTGCGCCGGCGGGGGCGTCAATCAATCAGTCAGACTCGATCCCCGCTACGGCGCAAGGCCTACGACTACAAGCGCTACTACTACCGCAGCGAGGCGGTTCACAATTGTGCGCATGTAGTTTGCGGGAATCATTGTATTCACGTATACATCACAAGCGCCGAATTCATGCAACTGTTTTTTTATCTTCTTGCACGATCACGGCGAACTTTTCCACTGCTCCAAAACGTGCGCGTAAAAGCACAGGGTCCCTTCGACCATTTGCTCAGCCGAAAACTCCCGCTCCACTTTCTCGCGAGCATTGTGTGCGTAGGTGTGTCGCAATTCACGACGGTCAAGCAGCTCCGCAATCGTCTGAGCCAGCACGACCGGATCCCGTGGTGGGACCAAGCGCCCAGTTCTTCCGTCTTCAACAACTTCAGGCACACCGCCCGTGCGGGTCGCAATCACCGGCACACCCGCCAACATCGCATCCAATAACGAGGTGCACAGACCTTCAAGGTGTGAGGACAGGACAAACAAATCCGCCGCCCTGTAGAGGGGAGCAAGATTGCGAACGTACCCTGCAAAGCAAACCTTCGAACCCAGTTCGAGTTCTGCAACAAGCCGCTCAAGGTGGGCTCGCAGTTCGCCTTCGCCTGCAATGACGAGCCGCCAATCGTCTCGAATCCGGCGCAACTCCGCAGCAGCTCGCAAAAGCGTTGACTGATCCTTGTGGTCGGTGAGTGCCGCAACGTTGATCAGCAAGTACTCGTGAGGTTGCACCCCCCACTTGGCTGCCTCCGCATGGTCGCGCCCTCCACTTCTGAATGGATAACGGTCCAGGTCGACCCCACTATGGACAACTGTGACTCGGTGCGGATCAACTCCCCCGCCGAGCAGGACGTTGCGAACCCCTTCGGAAATGGCGATGAACCAAACCGAGGACGAGAGATACTTCCAGCGTGCTGCCCAGTTGCCGGCTATAGGAAAATCCACGCGACGTGAGACAACAACTGGCAGGCCTACAAAACGCGCTGCGAGCCATGCAATGGAATGAGCATGCGAGGTGTGCGCATGAATAAGCTGAGGACGAAACCTGCGGACATGGGAAATCAGGTTTGCAACGGCAACCGGGTCAAATTCACTGCGCACCCTCCACGGGATCGCAACGTTAGCTTCTGCCCGATCATGAAACAGCTCGCTATCGGGTGGGCATGCGACGCGGATCTCAATTCCGCGGCTCAGCAAACCATTTGTTAGCAATTTAACTTGTCGTTCTCCCCCACGCCACCCCTTCTCCGTGGACAGATGAAGAACTCGGTGCACCTGCTCACCCATTGGACAGGCCCTCATTGCATTCGCGGATCAGTTGCACTGCCTCGGTTGCCACCAGCTCCGGGCTTATCGCTAACATGCACGCATGATCAATGGGGCATTCCCGCAAGAAACAGGGGGCGCAGGGGGGCGACTGTCGCACGACTCTCGCCCGACGGGACCATGGCGCGGTCACGTTCCAATCCGTTGAACCAAACACTGCAACGGTTGGCGTCCCCACCGCTGCCCCCATGTGCATGACTCCAGAATCATTCGTAATCAAAACCCGGACCCGAGCAAGGAGCGCTGCAAGGGCGGGGAGATCCAGCTGCTCACCTAACGAAAGAAATGGAATGTCCAGCTCCTGCGCCAATTGGAAGTTCATTTCATGCTCGGCGGGACCAGCAGCAGAGACGACCACAGCGTCATTGCCAAGGGATCTTGCAACAAGCTTGGCAGCCTGAGCAAGCTTGGGCAATGGCCATCGCTTTGCTCCACCATAAGCTCCCCCTGGATGCACTGCGACCATAGGGCGGTCTACGAGAGCCTCTTTCTCGAGAACGGTTTGCACCCTTGCAACTGCCGCTTCCGAAATGGGCAAGATGAGCGGAGGATTGCATAGCGCGCGGTCGCACTCAAAAGGTGTGGGCGAGAATCCAACTGCCCGCAAAGTTGCTTCGCAAATCCTCCCGTAATACTCCACCATGTGTCCAATGGCACCGGGCTCTGTTGTTGCCTTACGGCTTTTGCGCGAGATGGGACTTGGCGTCGGAGTTTGCCAGTAGGTTCGGTCGTAAGGTATAGCATGGGTGAGCAAGAGGCGCCGTCCAGCTCGCGCGAATCCCACCCGATGCGGGATTCCAAGCCGCATCGCAAACCACGCGGCTCGAAATGAATTTGGCAATAATGCGATTGCGTCGTAGCGCTCCTTGCGGAGTTCCTTGATTTGGTCGGCCCGCGGACGTCGGTCATCAAAAACAATCAGGCGATTCTTGTCGGGGTGATCTTGCAAAACACCTGCAACGCCTTTTCTGCACAAGATATCGAGTTGGGCCTCAGGCGCTTGCTGGCGGAGATAGCGGATGGCGGGTGTTGCCATGACAGAATCGCCGATCCAGTTGGGGGCTTTGATCAGAATTTTCATTTGCGCTCCCGTTGTTCGCGCTCCTGCCGCTCCCAAAGTTTCGCATATTTGAGAAACACGCTGAATGCCGCAAGCATGCAAATGATCAAGCCGGCTCGCCCATCAAGGAACCCAAAACGCAAAAAGTACTGACGGAAAAAGCGCCACGCCGGACGCAAGAAAAGGTGCACTGCCGTGACCTTGCGGGTTGTTTTAGCACGATCGCCAGCTGCCCACGTCGTGTAGCGATCGAACTTTCGCATGTACTGATCAAAACTCTCAAACGTGTTGTGGTAGAGCTTGTTGCGCAGGACTTTGACCGGGCCATCAACGACGACGTCTGCATGAACCTCACGTTCAAGGTAGCGTCCTCGGTCGCGGGGGAAAACTCGCAGCACGCTATCATCCTGCCATCCACAATATCGAATGCGCCTGCCCATGAAATGATTATCCCGGTAGATCCGCAAACCGGCAACGTCGCCCGGGTTCTCCAAAAATGCCAAAATTTCGTCGCGAAGCGCAGGGGGAATTCGTTCGTCCGCGTCGAGTACCATCACCCACTCGCACGATGCCTGCGGAATGGCCCAGTTTTTCTGTGCAGCCGAATTCACGTACTCGTGCTGCAGAACCCGCGCGCCCATCTCGGCGGCGATTTGGGGGGTGGCGTCTGTACTAAATGAATCCACCACGAGGATTTCATCTGCCCATCGCGAGCACTCAATGGCCTCGCGAATGTTTCGCTCCTCGTTGTAGGTGGGAATCAGTATTGTCAGCTTTTTGCGCATGATAGCTACAACTTGCCGCCGCTTCGCACGATGAGTAGGCCACGCGCCTCGGAGTCGTGAACCACCTTTGGCACCTCGCATCTCGCTCGTGCGGAGAGCACGTTAGCACAGACGCCGACATCCCGCCGATTGGTGGCGGCACATTCTGTCCTTAGGGATCCTCGCATGAGTCACTGATAGAGATTGCGACGCCTGAGAAGAATCGCCGGCATCTCGCCATCATCCTCCGCGTACGACGGCTTGGAGGTTGAGGCAGTGCGTGGCGCCTCCTCGGCCGGGGCAGGTGTCGCAGGCTGAAGTGTGTCCGCAAAACTCAGCCGAGGCTCAGTGTCATCTTTTCGCGGCGCTTCACTCGCGCTCTTCTCAGCACTCCCCACACCGGTAGAATCGGACTTCGGCTTCTCCTCAGACCGCTCGAAAGCTACCGAAACGTGCGAGGGCTTGGAGCTCCCAGAGCTTGAAAAAATCGTCTCTGCCTCGGCTTGTTTCTCGGACGACTCAAGCGCGGAAGCCTGCAGGCGCGTCGGTGGCGCATAGGTTGCGGGGGCATGGGCTTGCGATTTGTCGTCAAAGCCTGTTGCGATAATCGTGACGCGGACTTCGTCCTTCATCCGCTCGTCAATCACCGCGCCAAAGATGATATTCGCATCGGGGGCGGCTGCTTCGAACACCTGAGTGGTTGCCTCGTTCACCTCAAACAGCGTCAGGTCCGGACCACCGGTGATGCAGATCAGCACGCCACGGGCGCCGTTGATTTCGATCTTGTCAAGAAGCGGACTCTGGCAAGCTTTCTTCATTGCTTCGATGGCCCGATTCTCGCCCTTGCCAACGCCAACGCCCATCACCGCGCCGCCGGTCTGATTCATGATCGCGCGAACGTCAGCAAAGTCCACATTGATTAGCCCCGGAATGCTAATGAGATCACTGATGCTCGAGACACCCATTCGCAGGACTTCGTTCGCGACGTTAAAAGCTTCCACCAAAGTAGCCTTTCGCCCCGCCACTTCCAGCAAGCGGTCGTTCGAAACCACGATGCACGTGTCGACAAAACGCCGCAGCTGGTCGAGACCTTCCTGCGCTTGGCGCATGCGTTTGGCGCCTTCAAAGCGGAACGGCCTGGTCACGACGGCAACCGTGAGAATGCCCAACTCTTTGGCAATTTGAGCTACAACTGGGGCTGCGCCAGTCCCAGTTCCACCGCCCAAACCAGCCGTCACGAACACCATGTCCGCCCCATTGAGGGCCTCGGTGATTTCTTCGCGTGCCGCCTCGGCCGCCTGCTTGCCGATCGTGGGATCGGCTCCGGCCCCCCGGCCACCTGTCAATTCCTTCCCAATTTGGATTTTCGTGGGGACCCGACTCCGATCAAGGGCTTGAACGTCCGTATTGATGACATAGAATTCAACTCCCTGCATTCCGGACTCGACCATGCTGTCCACGGCATTGGTCCCACCGCCGCCGACCCCGACCACCTTGATTCTTGCGCCGGGAACAAACTCTTTTTCGAATTGGATCACACTTGGCATTCGTCTTTCACCTCAAGCTAAGTAAAGGAGCGTCCTACACCCCAGCGTGAATCTCGCTCAAAACATTTGTGCACGTGAGGGTGCGTTGCTACAAAACCCAACTGTGCCGAGCGAATCAAGCACAATTGGAGCGTCTGTCGGACAGGAAAACATTCTTGCGATCCAAAACTTCATTCTCAGCATACGTCCCACGGGACTTTGAGCTCTAAGCGATTGCAAAATCGTGACTTTGGGAGCGTGAAAGGGAACACGAGGTGCCGATCAGATGCAAAAAAGCCAGTGGGAAGTTCTCCGAGGGCTGGCGAAAGCCGTAAATGGCCAGTGTGGGCCCCGCGCATTTCTTTGTTCGCGAGAAGTATTTTGCGCATACCCCACAGGGGAACCATGGGGGCCGCCAAATAAAACTTGCCGAAACATTTTATTGCTCTAAGCTACGCCCTGAAAGCGGTAAAGACCTTTCAGCAATTTTAGGCATAGGATTAGACACAGACGAATGAGGCTTAGGTGCTCGTTTTGCGGTAAAGATCAACACGCGGTGCGGACGCTATTTCGAGGACTACCAAGCAAAGATAGCGCCACGAGCGTGTATATTTGCGACGACTGCATCATGCAGTGCAGCGAGCGCCTGCGCCAAGAGGAGATGCTCCGCGCCGAGGAAGCCGCGCTCCAAGGGGTGAAGCGCCTTCCGTCGCCACGCGAAATTAAGGAAATCCTTGACCAGTACGTCATTTCCCAAGAGCGGACCAAGAAGATCCTCAGCGTCGCTGTCCACAACCACTACAAGCGCATCATGTTCAATTACTGCAATGAGGACGTCGAGCTGGAGAAATCTAACATTCTACTAATCGGTCCAACGGGCAGTGGTAAAACGCTACTGGCGCAAACTCTTGCAAAAATCCTCGACGTACCGTTTGCGATCGCTGACGCCACCACGCTCACGCAGGCCGGCTATGTCGGCGAGGACGTGGAAAACATTCTGCTCAAACTCTGGCAAAACGCAGGGCAGGATAAGGAGCGCGCGGAACGCGGCATCGTGTACATCGATGAGATCGACAAGATTGCGCGCACCACTCAAAACGTCTCAATCACCCGCGACGTCAGCGGCGAGGGCGTGCAGCAAGCCTTGCTCAAGATCCTCGAGGGCACAGTGGCCAACGTCCCACCGGGGGGCGGACGCAAACATCCCCATCAAGAATACATTACGATCGACACGACCAACATTCTGTTCATTTGCGGCGGCGCGTTCACAGGTCTCGAGAAAATCATCGAGCACCGCGTTTCTGCCAAGAGCATGGGGTTTGGCGCAGAGATTGTCTCCCGGCGCAACCAAAACATCGGAAAGCTGCTTGCACAGGTCACTCCGCACGACCTGCTGAAGTTCGGCTTTATTCCTGAATTCATTGGGCGCCTTCCGGTGGTCGCAACCCTCGACAAGCTGGGTGAAAAAGAGCTCATCCAAATCCTGACTGAGCCGCGCAACGCGATCATTAAACAGTACAAGAAGTTTTTCGAGTTGGAGGGCGTGGAACTGACCTTCACACCAGCAGCACTCCGCACTATCGCTCAAATGGCTCTTAAGATGGAGACGGGTGCACGGGGGCTGCGGGCAATCCTTGAAAACGTCATGCTCGACATCATGTTCGACCTACCTTCAAAGAGCGCAGAGATTGCAGCGGTGGAGATTGATAGCGACGTGATCGAGGGGAAAGCGGCTCCGCGCTATATCGAGCGAGAGAAGAAGGAAAGCGCCTAAGCGTCGCGTGTGCACACGTGAATCAGTGGCCAAAAGATCGCCCTCAAATGACGTTATGATAATCCCCAAAAGGAGAGATGCCTCATGCAACCGGACCTAACCCACGACGAGGCGTTGCAAGAATTCCGTGTTGCCGTTCCCGGTCATGCAATTCGTAACTGCAGTGTCCCTCAACTCATAGAATTTGCGATTGCTCACAAGGAAGGACAGCTTGCAACCAACGGGGCGTTCAACGCGATCACAGCCCCACGCACGGGTCGTTCCCCAAAGGATAAATTCATTGTGCGTTCTGGGGAAGCTGCAAAGCTTGTGCATTGGGAAACAAACGCCCCGATGGAACCAGAGCACTTTGATTCCCTCTTTGGTCGCGTGGCGGAGTACGTCCGTCAACACACGATGTACGTCTTTGATGGCTATTGTGGAGCAGATCCAAAGTATCGTCTTCCTATCCGAATCAAGACGGAGCTGGCATGGCACAACCTCTTTGTTCATCAACTTTTCATTCGTCCCACAAAAGAAGAACTGAAAACCCACCGCCCCGCTTTCACGCTCATTTGCGTTCCAGGTTTCCGTTCCCGCCCGGAGCGGGACCACACGAATTCCGACGCCTTTATCATCATCAACTATGAGCGGCGAATCGTAATCATTGGCGGGACACGATACGCAGGCGAGATGAAGAAAAGCATTTTCACGGTGATGAACTACCTCTTGCCCCGCCAAGGCGTGCTTCCAATGCACTGCTCGGCAAACATGGGCGCAAACGGGGATGTTGCGCTGTTCTTTGGTTTGAGTGGAACAGGCAAAACGACGCTGAGCGCCGACCCAGAGCGGCGTCTCATCGGCGACGATGAACATGGGTGGAGTGATGATGGCGTGTTCAACTTCGAAGGAGGTTGCTATGCCAAATGCATCGGGCTGACCCGCGAAAAAGAGCCGCAAATCTACGACGCCATTCGCTTCGGCTCAGTCCTTGAAAACGTCGTTCTGGACGACGATCGGAACCCAGACTATAACGACAACTTCATTACAGAGAATACCCGTTGCGCATACCCGATTGACTTCATCCCGAATGCAGTGATTCCGGGCATCGGGGGCCATCCACACAATGTGATCTTTCTTACAGCGGACGCCACGGGGGTGTTACCGCCCGTTGCGAAGCTGACGGAAGAACAGGCGATGTACCATTTCTTGAGTGGATACACCTCGAAACTTGCTGGAACAGAAACAGGCGTAAAAGAGCCACAGTCCGTGTTCTCGAGCTGTTTTGGAGCTCCATTTCTTCCGCTACCACCAAGCACGTACGCAGAGATGCTTGGTGAGAGACTCCGCAAGCACAAGGCATCATGTTATCTTATTAACACAGGATGGATCGCTGGTCCCTATGGCGTAGGACATCGAATTGACCTGCCGTACACCCGCGCCATCATTCACGCTGTGCTGGCTGGCAAGTTAGAGAACGCGGAGGTTCAACCCGATCCCATCTTTGGGTTCCTGGTTCCTAAGCACGTTGACGGCGTGCCGGACGAAATCCTGTGGCCGAAGAATAGCTGGCCCAATCCAGCCGACTACGACAAAGCAGCAGCTGCGTTGGCTGCAAGGTTCGCAAAGAACTTTGAGCGCTTCACCAACATCCCCGCCTCGATTCGACAGGGCGGGCCGAAGATTTAGGTCCAGAGAGTAGCTTCAACGATTCACGTTCGTGCCTCATCGCGCCGGGACAACCCCGCGGTGGGGCACTTCTTTTCCTTGCTGAACGATTGCCCCTGCTTCAATGCGAGCCGCTTTGCCGACAAGGGTCAATCGCCCCATTGCAGGATCTGGGTAAGCGGGCGCTTCCGCACTTCCGACTCGACACTGTTCGCCAAATACCGCATCGCGGTCAGAGATCACGTGCTCGAGCACGGCGCCTTCCTCAACCACACAATCGTGCATGAGGATAGAATTTCTCACCACTGCGCCTCTTTGCACCTGAACGCCCGGCGAAAGGATCGAATTCTCCACGGTCCCTTCAATGAAGCATTTTGAACATACGAGGCTTTCTGACACGTTGGCGTGCGTGCCAATACGTGCAGCGGGCGCAACCCCTACATCGCGAAATTCCAGATTTGTGATAATCCCCCATTGCCGCAACATTTCAAAGCCGTCTTGGCGCAAAAAGCGCATGTGCGTATCGAAGTAATCCGCGACGTTCTCCATGTATTCCCATGGCCCCTGCATAGGATAAGCAAAGGAGTTCAGTTCGTGCACGATGGGCTCGAGAACATCCTTTGCAAGATTGTGCTTATCCTCTTGGGCATTTTTCGCAAGTAGCTCTTCCAAAACCTCGCGCCGGAAAACATACATCCCCGTGGAAGCGGTGGTACATGGCGGGACCGCTGGCTTTTCGCAGAAACGTTCCACACGCATGTTGTCGCCAACGAGCACGTATCCAAAACGCGTGCGACACTGCTCAGGGCGAAGTTCACAGGTGATCATCGTTACATCGGCGTTATTGTCGCGATGGAATGCGATCGCCTCGCAGAAATTGAGATGATACACGTGCTCGCCGCTCGCCACGACGATGAGTTCGGGATCCAAATCTTGAACAAAATTCCAGTTCTGATAAAGTGCATCGGCGGTGCCTTTGTACCATTCTGTCTTCTCGACACCGACGAACGGCGGCATAATTTTTAGGCATCGCCCATAGCCGTTGAGATCCCAGTGCTGCCCCACCCCCACATGCTCGATGAGCGACGCTGGTAGGTATTGGATCACAAGGCCGATGTTCTCGATCCGCGAGTGCTTCAGATTCGAAAGCGTAAAATCAATGATGCGATAATGGCCGGCAAAAGTGAGCGCGCCTTTCGCTCGATTTCTGGTCAGCACACCGTACTGACCTGTCTTGCCGCCAGCCAATACAAGAGCAATGGTCTTTCGAGTCATAACACGTTCCCTTGGCCCACCCAACGATTCTCGTCTGCGTAATGCACCTCAACCCAAATTCCTGCCACATTTCCGCTCACGAAGGACGAGGTTGCAACGTTTTTGCAGCGGAGGCGGCTTCGCCTACGGCGATTACGTAGGCGAGAAGGACAGGATACAGCATTACGCTCATCAAGAGGACACCCCACCCCGTTCGGAATCGCTCTGCATCGTAGGCCCATGGCACCAGCGTGCCGACAAGCGCAACGACAAGAATCAACAACTGCGCGTACCGGCGATGGACCCACGCATGCGCTAAGAGCCACCCAAACGGGAAGATGGTCTGGACGAGGTAATGGTCCCACATGAGCGAGGGCAAGAGAAGCGAAAGAAGTACTGTTGCTTGATAAAAGCTCGCCTCGCGAGCGCTCAGGCCACCGGCGGTTTCGCTCCCTTGCGAGCGAAAAAGCTGCTCGGTCCTCGCCATCCGAAGGCCGCCCCACACATAGAGAGCAAGAAGCAGTGCTGAGGAACACCACGTCAGGAGGTTTGCGACACTCTGTGTTCCACCCCACCACGCGACCGTCACTCCATTGCCAGCTACCACAAGATGAGTCCACAGCGAGTTTAGACTTTGGTTCCAAGGGTCTTTCCAGAACGTGGCCCCGTATTCCTGCCATGTGGAGCGGCCATAACCCATTTGGCGCAACACAGGGAAGAAATCGAGATGCACGCGAATTCCAGCTGTAGCAATCGAAAGCAGGCTAAGCAGGACCATGCTGAGCACCATGGCGATGAGCGCTTTTCGTCGGCGCGTGAGCCCGAAAAAAAGCACAAATACGGCAGGGCTTAGCTTGAACATTGCGCCAAAGCCAAGCAGGGCCCCGCCCAGATTTTCTCGCCTCGCCTGTAGCGCTTGAAATGCTAACAAATAAACAAGCAGGAGCACGCAGTTAAGCTGGCCAGCCGTCAAGTTGCGGGTCAGAGGATGGCTAAATGCCATAGTAAGTAAATACATGCACACAATCGCGCGTAGACTCTCGGGCTTGCGCAACTCTGGAAATGTTTCAACAAGGCTGCGCGCGAACAGGTAGCCGCTAATGAATATCATCGCATGATTCGCAAAGAACCAAATGTGTGCCGCCGTGTGGAATGAGAAAAACTTAAGAAAACCAAGCACCAGCCCCGTGAACGGCAAATATACATACGGGTTCAAAGCTGCATCACCCAAGCCACATTCAGCAGCGACGCGCAAAAGCGAAGGAGCAGTATAAGGATCCTCGCCCCGCCAGATGGCATGTATTCCCGCATAGAGATGCTTGAAGTCATTGGAATGCAAATGAATGAGCGGGATCGCCACTTGCCGGACCACATAAATGATCAACACTACGACAAGACTGAGGGGGTGAGAAAGGCAACGGGTGACAAGCAGCCGGGCGTGGGACAACTTCATGGTTTCACCCCTTGTTTTCGGTGCAGAATCCTACCCGCCGAAACTGTGGTCACCCGCTCGTACGCTGGCGATTCCAGTAGACCTTCCACAAGCCTCCATTCGTGATCCCGGAAACGGGGAAGCCAATACTGATGGAATTGCGGAGCAAGTTCGAGGTCATTCACAAGAATCCAGCGAATGCGCTCGTGATCTAACGCATGAATCAGATCACTAACCGACTGCACGCGGTGTTGCCGAATTAGGTGCAGCACCGCCGGTGTATCGAACCAATCGCTCCAAACAGCATCAAATTTCGCGTAAAAAATCCGGTGTTCCCCGATCAGCAACACTCGCTCACCAGGGGGCACATGCTCATTCAGATATTGAAACGCGCGATAATAGTTGAGCGCTTCGCCTATATACTCGTCTCGCGACATGGCTCCCTTGAAATAGTATGCGGCTGGTGGGCGGTGGACCGTACTTACGTACTGAATTGTCCACAGTATGCCGTGGGCGCCCACAAGGAAGGCGCATACGAGCACCACGCGACGAAGATGAGGCGACTTCGCCGAAACAAGACTCACGGCGGCGGTCGCGCAAGGGATAAACAATGCAATCGAAGGACCCAGCATTCGGTTGCTTTGGTAGGTGAAAAACCAGAGCGCCGTGGCCGCAAGGCCCGCCCAGCCACAATAGAAAACAAATCGAGCTTGGCGTCGAGCACTCGCCACGGAGGCGAGTCCCCAACCCGTCACGCCAGCAATCGTAACAAATAGAAGGACGCCTCCCGGAAAATGCCGCTCAAACCGAGTCCACGAAAAAGTTGCATCCCACGGCGCACGTAAGAAATAGCCAACTTCCTTCGGGCATCCTTTCTCCGCCATCTTCCGAGCGTAGAGAGCTGCATTTTCACTCGTAAAATCCCCGCCGCCGAAAACAGAAATTCCCAGAGGATAAATTGGGTTGCCCACAACGAGCGTATTCCGGATGTACCAAGCGCTCCCAGCAAGAAGTGCCACGACGCCTGCAAGCAAGAGTCCGCGCCCTAACCGTTTGACCACAGCCACGTCGCGCAGACCCAAAGAGATTCCCAACTCTGCAACCGCAAGGAGTCCAAGGATCGCGCAGAAGGCTAAACTTGTATACTTCGAGCCGAGTGCTCCACCTATCATCAGCCCCGCAATCGCAAAATAGGATTCACCAGCGCCTTCAAAAGCACGGAACAGGGCGTAGAATCCCAGTACGAGAAAAAGCGTCACGAATTGATCAATGAATGGCCACGCACTCACGACTCCAAATGCGGGGACACTGGTAAACAAGAAGGCGGGTATCCATCGGACAGCTTGCAGGCTCGGGCGGGGCGTGACATAACGCAGCCAAGCCGCACACGCAAACCCTGTCAGTTGATGCAGTGCCAGGACACACAGGATAAACGCGGTTAGATGCATGAGTTGCGCGGTTTCAGGGACTCCGGCGGCAAGTGCGAGCAAGAAATGCATCTCGGGGAGAAACGGGAAATTGCTGAAAGCGTTCAGTGGCAAATGGGCTATTTTTCCGTGCTTTAGATATTCCTGCGGAGCGCCAAGATGGTAGCGAAGCCCATCCGACTGTATGGGCGGTGTCAGCGCATACATCCAAAGCCAAATCCACGTGAGCAGGATAAACAGCCACGCTAACCGTTCGGCCCAGTTGGCGCGTTGCCACCTGAGAAAACACTTTCGAAGACAGCCAACCGGCCGCACCCAGTGGGAACGCTGGGTTAGACGGCATGCCAGTCCGCCAACAAGAAGAAGCGTCAGAAGCACGACACTTCCGTGCGGACTCAATGCGCCGGGGACCTGCCCATAAAGAAAAACAAACAGCCCTATCCCCAGAAACCCAACGGCGAACGCGATAATTGAGGAATTGCACGGGACACTCCGCTTGCCGACGGCTCGCAGAATTAAATTCCCCCACCCAACGGTGGCCACAAACCAAAGCAGCCATGCGAGTTGAATCTTCCAGAACCACGCCGACCCCAGGAAACGCAAAAACGCAGCAAGCAAGGCTACTGCGCCGCTAAGCGCTGCGAACACTGAAACATGAGCGTCCGCCTGGTCCTGACTTACTGGCACGCGTATAGGCCACTGAGCCCAAGCAACCACACTGAGCGCTGCTACCGCAGCAAGCGCAACGCCTCCCGAAGCTACCCATGATCCCCACTGAGGAACTTGATCGGTTTGTCTCTTTACCATAACAGGGACACAGACTCCCGAGTTCTTGCCTCACCTCTTAGGCTGTAGCCCATAGGTTTACGAACAGGAGGGGCTGTTAGCCCATGTCGGCAGCGTGACCGCATTTTACCCTCCGCGGCATCAACCATAGAGCGTGGGTGGTCTCCTAATTTGCAGAGGAGAGGGCGCTGGGTATCTTCTCCTTTCCAGGCCCATAAAGAATCTGTCCGGGGCGCAAGCCAGTGGTCTTGCCCCCCTCAATGACAGGCACACCATTGACAAGGACATACGAAAACCCCTCAGCATAAGCGTGCGGCTGCTCGAAGGTTGAGGCGTCGCGCACTTGCTTCAAATCAAAGACCACGAGATCCGCTGCCATGCCGGGACGCACAAGACCACGATCGAAAAATCGAAATCTTTGAGCCGGCAGCGAGGTCATGCGGCGCACCGCGTCTTCAAGGCGCAAAAGCTTCTGCTCTCGCACATACCTCGCCAGAACGCGCGCATTGTTGCCGTAGCCGCGCGGATGAGGAAC
Source organism: Candidatus Sumerlaea chitinivorans (assembly GCA_003290465.1). Lineage (GTDB taxonomy): Bacteria > Sumerlaeota > Sumerlaeia > Sumerlaeales > Sumerlaeaceae > Sumerlaea > Sumerlaea chitinivorans. The sequence goes on along the minus strand of CP030759.1, from coordinate 279,893 downwards.
TCCGACGCCGAACTCTCGCACGCCCGAGTCGCTCGCAAAGGCTGTATAGGGGTAACACGCGATCCTCTGAACATCGCTTTCATCCATCGAGTGGAACACCATGCTGGCTCCTCCGCTGGTGACAATGTCCACCACAACTTGTGCTTGCGCGTCCCATGTCTCGGAGCCGAATCGCTCACGTGCAATTTCGAGGATGCTCTTGCCGTTGAGAGAAGGGTCGCTACGGCAATTCGCCACGATCGCATAGCCCAAGTCTTTGCGACCGGACTTATCGCGTCGCTCCTCGATGAGCCCTGCGATGACTCGAGCACGAGTGTCCGTAGTTGTTAGGCGTTTTCTTATCTCTTCGCGTGAACCTTCAATTGCCCAGTCGGGCAGCATGCTGGAGATCGAAGTTGAGGAGGCGGTGTAAACGTACTGATCGGGTGCGACGTCCAGTCCTTCCTCGCGAGCGCGGTCAATGAGAGCAAGCGTTGCTGTGGTTTGCCCAAATCGGAATGGAGCCACAATTTTGTGGTGGGAGATCTGAACAGGAATATGTGCGCGGCGCCCCACTTCAAGGGCTTCTTCCATCGCCTCAAAAATGCTAATGCCTTCGCTTCGCATGTGGGTGGCGTAGATGCCACCGTAACGCGCTGCGACTTTTGCCAACTCAACAATCTCATCCATCTTGGAGTACGTTCCGGGGGTATAAATTAGGCCGGTCGAAAGGCCCACGGCGCCATCGCGCATCGCTTTCTCGACAAGGCCCTTCATTGCTTCGATCTCGGTGGTGGTGGGATCTCGGGCCACATTCCCCATCACGGCCCGCCTGACCGAGTTGTGTCCGATCAAGCTTGCCATGTTCACGCCGATTCCAGTGCGAGTGTGAGTTGTAAACGCCTCGGCAAGATTGAGATAGGAGCCCCCACAGTTGCCGGTGACCACGGTGGTCACCCCCATGCGGATGAAGTTCTCCGCAGTGGGTAAACGCAACAAGTCGTCCTCGCAGTGGGTGTGAACGTCAATGAAACCGGGTGCCACGTACTGTTCTTGAGCATCAACGACACGAGTCGCTGTGGCTTCGGAATCAAGTACTCCCACCGCCACGATTTTTCCAGCTGTAATCGCCACATCACCCCGAAACCAAGGTGCCCCCGTCCCGTCCACGATCCGCCCGCCCCGGATGATGAGATCATAGCTCGGTGCCGCCCAAGCCATCCATGACACCAGAGCAATCCCTAAGGCAACGCCACATCTCAGGCATTTCATAATTAGCAAAGCCTCCTTATCTTCTCCACAACTTGAGATGGAACTTTGTCGCTTGCAACCACGGATGTCTGATTGACATGTGCTCCACACCTTCCATTGGATTGTGCTTCATGGAACACGCCACGACTGGTCAACCGTCACTCGCGGAGCTTTTCCGCAACCGCAATTTTTCGAAGTTCTGGGTAGGACAGTTGATTTCCTACCTCGGAGACCGAATTGACCAAATGGCGATGATCGGCGTGCTCTCGGTTGGTGTTAGCAAGGAGATTGCATCGGATCGCGCTAATCTCATCACCTTTTGGGCAACCTTGGCATACGTCGTGTTTGGACCATTTGCAGGTCCGATCATTGACCGGTTTGACCGCCGTCGCCTCATGATCCTCATGGACATCTTGCGGGCTGGAGTTGTGCTTGCTTTGCCATTTTGCATCTCTCCGTCCCACCATCCCGGCGTCATTTATGCAATTGTGTTTCTGATTGGCTTGGCGACAAGTGTGTTCGCCCCTGCAAAGAGCGCTTTTATCCCGGAAATTGTGCCACAAGAGCACCTGCTGCGAGCGAATTCAGTGACCTCGACGATGGGAACGCTTACTGTGCTCTTCGGGACTGTTATTGGCGGTGCCCTCGTCAGTGCTCTGAACCAGCCCAATTGGTTCGTGGATCAGCTCGGATGGCTTTTTCCGCGCGAAAAAATGCCACCGGGGTTGGGCTTCGCATTTCTCATTGATGCCCTTACGTACCTGGTCTCGGCTCTCCTGCTATTCTGGATCGTGGTACCGCGGGCTGTGGCTGGGTATGAGGAAGAACGGCGGAGGCGCGTCCGAGCGGAGGGTTCATTTTGGGGACAGCTGCAGGACGGAATTCGTTATCTCACGCATCACCGGTTGCCAGCCACCGCCGCACTTATTCAGTCGTGGTTCTTCTTTGTTGGCGGAGCCTACTTTACGATCGTCACTAAGTTGGTTTACCTGCGGCTTTCCCCCAGCAACGAACAAGCAACGGAGTATCTTGGGTACGCCTACGGTGCACTCGGCGTCGGACTGGTGTGCGGGGGGCTCCTGACAGGCATCTACGGCGGACGCTTAAGCTTGCGCTGGCTGGTAACAGGTTGTTTCGCAGTCGCTTCGTTTACAGTTGCTACCCTCACGCTACCCCTTCCGCCGTGGTCGCTCTATCTCGTCAATTTGGTGGTCGGCTATGTGGGAGGCGGAGTTGCCGTCTGCATGGACACACTACTCCAACGCGTGGTTCCCGATGAGTATCGCGGGCGCGTATTTGCCCTCACCAACTTACTCCTGAATAGCTTGCTTTTGATCTCGATCTGGCTCGGCGCAAACTACCTTGGCTCAACCCCCACCAGCATTCATTACTTTACGTTAGTGACGGCGATAGGAGTTTTACTCGGTGTTCCGATTGCGTGGTTTGGGTTCCCTGCTCGGTTACGCATCACTCAGGTAGAGACGCAATCCTAATACGCCTGCTCGCTCATCACGCTCGAGTATGCCAGAGCGCAACATGTTGTTCGCTGGTTCCCATCTTTCGATAGCCAGCCTGAGCACGCGTGCGAATGACGTACCTCAGTACAGCGGTCGCTTTGGCTCTGCACTTCTTACGAAATCCGGTGGGTTGGCGCAACGTTCATAGAGAAGCAACATGCAGCGGATGCGATGTGCCAACTCAGGAGTTAGCTGGCCTTCAACGAGCCGCCACGTCCAGTTCCCTTCGGGACGGCCGGGGAAGTTCATCCGTGCGTCACTGTCGAGACCGAGGAAGTCTTGTGCCGGAACAATGGCCGTGTTCGCCACCGACATAAAGCTTGCGCGAATGAGATCCCAGTTTGCGGCATTGCCATCGGTAGCTAAATAAAGCTGCATGCACGTACGTTCCTGCGGAGTCGACGTATGTCGCCACCACCCAAGACTTGTGTCATTGTCGTGAGTGCCGGTGTACACGACAGCGTTTGGTTCGTGATGATGCAGCATAAACGGATTGTTGGGGTCCGGGATGTAGGGGTTCGTGGAGGCAACAGACCACGCAAACTGCATCACGCGCATACCGGGTAGACCAAACTCCTTGCGCACCTCAGTGACATCCGTGGTGATCTCCCCCAAGTCTTCGGCGATGATCGGCAGCGTGCCAAGTTCAGCCCGGAGGCGCTCAAAAAACTTGCGCCCCGGACCACGAACCCATTCTCCGTGTTCTGCGGTCGGCGAGCCAAAAGGCACACTCCAATAGCCCATAAAGCCGCGGAAATGATCCAAGCGCACAATGTCCACCAGCGCGAGGGTGCTTCTCATGCGGTCGATCCACCACCCGAACCCCTGTTTTTCGAGCCGCTTCCAGTTGTAGAGCGGGTTGCCCCAGAGCTGGCCAGTCACACTGAAATAATCTGGCGGCACGCCGGCGACATGGGTGGGGTTCCCTTGTTCATCCAGTAAGAACAAATCTTGGTGCGCCCAAACGTCGGCGCTGTCGTAGGCGACATAGATGGGTGCATCGCCGATGATTTCGATCCCACGGCGGTGGGCATCCGCTCGCAAGCGCTCCCATTGAAGAAAAAAGAGGAACTGCGCAAAACGATGATATCCGATCGCGTGCTCGAGCTCCTTGCGTGCTCGCCGTACAGCCGCCGCCCGGAAGGCGCGAAGCTCCGGCTCCCACGTGTTCCATGGCTGCCCCGCGTGGGCATCCTTGCACGCCATAAATAACGCATAATCGTCGAGCCACTTGCTGACGTCTTCGCGGTGACAAAACGCATCGAAGCGGGCGGACAACTCTTCGGTGGCGCCTGTTTGGAAACGCTCGTATGCTTTCTCCAACAATCCGCGCTTCCACTGAATTACCCAGCCGTAGTCCACACGACCTACTGGAAATGGCGGTGGGGTGATTTCGTCCGGAAGGAGGAGGCCATCTTTCACCAACTCCTCAGGACTAATCAGCAACGGATTGCCAGCGAATGCGGAGAAGCACTGATACGGGGAGTCCCCAAAACTTGTGGGACCGAGGGGCAACACTTGCCAATAGGCAAGGCCCGCCGCTTCCACCCACTCAAGAAATCGGTAAGCTTCCGGCCCCAAATCGCCAATGCCGTAACGACCCGGCAATGATGTCGGATGCAGCAAAATCCCAGCAAGGCGCTTATTCAATGGCATCGTCCTGAGTGCTTCTCCTCACGAGCAAAGATTACGCAATGTAAACAACTCGCCCCAAAAGCTATTCCCTCATGCACCCCAGAGCCACCGCGTGACTCTGCAGTCCGTTGGAATCGCCTATCGTCGGTTTGGGCGTGCATCCCCTTCTGCAGGAGGCGCACCCATTTGGGGGCGCTTTCTCAGGGAAGATCTCGCCCCTCTGTGGTCATAACCGTTTTGCCGTGTTTCACACCTTTACAGGCAATCAGTTCGTCCGCAAGCGCGCGAACTGCAGAGGCCTTCCCGCGTAGGATGACCACCTCGAGGCAATTCTCATTATCGAGGTGCACATGGGTGGCGGAGACGACAAGATCGTGATGGTGGTGCTGGATTTCGGCGAGCGTCTCTGCGATCTGCCGACGGTGGTGGTCATACACGAGCGTAACCGTAGCTGCCACCTTTTCGTCGGCCCGGGCCCACTCGTCTTCCACCAGCGCCGCCCGAATGAGATCCCGAATGGCCTCACTCCGGTTTGCGTAGCCTTTCCTTGCGATGAGAGAATCGAATTTGGCGAGCAATTGCCCGTCCATGGAAACCGTATAGCGTTCGACACCCTTTTTGGTCACGGCCCACTCCTATGCTATCGTTTCTTCCAGAGCCTGTGCATACATTACTTCTGGCCTTGGTCGAAAGATTTTTCCCGACATGACGATTTTTTATGTTGACCCACCTTCGCAAACAGATAAGCGTTCACACGATTTTGAAAATCGTGTGAACGGAGGTTTTCTTAAAAATGCGTTGGTTTTCCTCGAATCCTCGCCGAACTCATTCGCCGGCATTCACTCTCATCGAGTTGCTCATCGTGGTAGCCATTATTGCTATCTTAGCAGCGATTGCAGTACCAAATTTCTTGGAAGCACAGACGCGCTCCAAAGTTGCGCGTTGCAAAGCCGATATGCGCTCGCTCACGACAGCAATAGAGTCTTACGCGGTCGATAACAACACCTATCCGCTCTACGGCCAAATCAAGCCAGACGGAACTGTTTACGAGCCGGCGATTAACCGCGGGCTGTATGATCCGAACGAGTTCCCCCACTACCACCTGACCACGCCAATCGCATACATTACGAGTCGGCCCAATGACCCTTTTGCTGACAAGATTATCGGCCCTGAACCCTTTATCCGCTACATCAACTACATCAACATGCAATACCACCTGTTTTCGCCGAATCTGGCTGGCTCGCCGCCCGCCGACGCTCAACAGCTTTTTGAGAAAACCGGGGCGTGGCGGCTCATCGGCTGTGGGCCGGACGGGGATCGCGGAGCGGACGCAAAGCTGAACATTATTTACGACCCAACAAATGGGACCGTGAGTAACGGCGACGTCGTACGCACGCAGCGGTATTCCGAGAGTGTTCCGCGCCAATAAGATTTCTGTATAAACGGCGGCATCTCATTGACACTCATCGGTAAATCAAGGGCACTACAGGAAAACTGTGGTGCCCTTGCTTGCACTTTTCTTGGAGGTAGCTCCGCAATGCATGATTCACCTCATGAACATTCTCACACATTTTCAGGGGAAGTGAAGATTACCGTTCGGCGTGCTCGGTCAGGCGAAGCCGGATGGAATCGAGGTCAAGAATCCGAGGATTGGTGGAAGGAAATTGAGAATCGCCACGGCCATGTTGGACCATGGAATGTGCTCGGCTACCGAATGGGTCAGGCGATTCTGCGTGAAACCGGGACGAAATGGGGAAGCCACGAGCTCGTGATCACCTCACACATCCCAGCTTCCACTCCCTACTCGTGCCTGATCGATGGGCTCGCCGTTGCGACCGGAAATAGTGAGGGACGGCTGGACCTGCTCTGGAGCGAGGTGGCCACCCCCGACTTCATTCACGTCAGCGTCCGAAACGCACAAGACCGGAAGCTGCGCCTGCTCCTCCGGCCGAACCTTGCCTATCTGAAAGAAATCAGCGTGGGCACAGTGAATGACCTCGAGCGCCAGTCACGCGACTGTGCGGAGCGCCGCGAGGAGGACCTCTTCTCAATCGAGCATTTCAACGCATAGTCACTGAGCTCGTTGCCTCATCCTTTAGCGACGCTTGTAGGTGCCCATGAGTTCTGCTTGGCCGAGGATGTGTCCCTCCATGGCCTTCAGCACCTCTGCTTTCGTCGCTCCTGACGGCAAGCCCAATTTCTTATCAAGTGCGTAGAGTTTGAAGAAGTACCGATGGGTGCCGCTCGGTGGGCAAGGCCCCCCATATCCAAGGCGCTGAAAATCGTTCTTCCCGTTTCGCGCCCCATTTTTGAGCTGAGGATCTGGCGGTACCGCTTCCGGCAACGACGACTCCTGAGCAGGAATGTCGTAAAGCACCCAATGTACCCATGTTCCGCGCGGCGCATCAGGATCATCCACGATCAGAGCCAAACTTTGTGTGCCTTGAGGCACGCCAGTCCAAGCCAAGGGCGGGGACACATCCGGTCCATCGCAAGTGTATTTCGACGGAATCATTTCGCCCGCACGAAATGCCGTGCTCGTGAGTTCGAATTTCACGATTTTCCCTCCTAACGGAACAGTCGTTGTGTGCGCAAGAAACGGAATCGAGAGCATTGCGAGAATGAGCCAGACAGGAGCGTAGCGCTCAAAGGGGTTGCGAGGACAAGAGCCCGTGTTCCATAAGGGTGGTCGCATGGCCCAATCACCTCCACCTTCAAATAATAGCTGTGCGGCTGATGTGGGGACAAGCCAAATCTGGTTACCTGCGTATTGTTAAGATACAAAAAAGACGTGACAGGCAGTAAGGCGGTAATAGTAAATTCGAGACGTACATACCTGGGGCGAAGGGCAAAGATGGGGTCGTGAAGATTTGCCTCAGAACCGGGAGATTCTAAGAAGACGAGGAGAAGTGGCATGACAGCTCTGATTGTTGTGCTGGTCCTTTTGCTAATCATCCTGTTCTGGGTCATTGGGACGTACAACTCGCTTATTGCCATGCGGACAGAAGTGGAAAACGCATGGGCCCAAATTGATGTGCAGCTTAGGCGCCGCTATGACCTCATTCCCAACTTGGTGGAAACGGTCAAAGGCTATGCGGCCCACGAGCGACAGACTTTGGAAAAAGTCATTCAGGCCCGCGCAATGGCCATGCAAGCTACAGGAGTCGCCGAGAAGGCTGAAGCAGAGAACATTCTAACTGGGACCCTCAAGTCCTTGTTCGCATTGGCCGAAGCGTATCCCAATCTGAAAGCCAACGAGAACTTTCTGCAACTGCAGGAAGAACTGGCTTCCACCGAGAACAAAATCGCCTTTGCCCGACAGTACTACAACGACTCGGTCATGAGGTATAATGCACGAATCCAACAGTTCCCGACCAATATCATCGCGGGAATCTTTGCGTTTACCAAGAAGGAATTCTTCGAAGTGCAGGAAGCGGCCGTGCGAGAAGCACCAAAAGTAAGTTTCTGAGCCATCCAATTTGCATTAGCGTGGGGTACATTTCGCGGCAATGGGCAAAGTGCAGCCTGTGCCGGAGAAGAACGTCGTCTTTGTCTCCGTGAGGAACGCATCCAATGTGGGAGCAAATCCGATCCAATAGAAGACGATCCGTTGTCTTAATCCTGTTTATGTTTGTGCTGTTCGCGGGCACGAGTGCCGCGCTTGGCTTTGCGATCGTCCCTACTGAAGAAGGGATGCATATTGGGTTGGGAATAGGGACTCTCATTTTTCTGATACTTTACCTCATTTATGCTGCGTCCCCGACAGCGGTCGTTTTTGCGAACATGGACGCACGCAAACTCAGCCGCGAGGATCTTCCCATTCTCCACAACGTGGTAGAGGAAATGAGTATCGCGGCCGGCTTACCGAAAGTACCTGACGTTTACATCATCAATGAGTGGGCACCCAACGCCTTTGCTTTTGGTCGAAGCCCAGAGAAGGCGGGAATTGCTGTCACTGCGGGACTCCTGGATCTTCTAACGCGTGACGAGCTGCAAGGAGTGGTTGCCCATGAAGTAGCACACATCAAGAATCAAGACACGAGATTCATGACACTGATGGCCGTAATGCTCGGCGCGATCGTTGTCATGGCTGATCTGACATGGCGGTTAGTTCGGTTCCAGTCGGTTAGCAGTAACACGGATAGAGACAGAAAACAAGGAAACCAGGCCGTTACGATTGCACTTTTGATCGCCTTACTCGTGAGCTTGCTCGCCCCAATTCTTGCCCAAATCATTTATTTCGCCAGCTCCCGAAGGCGCGAATATCTTGCCGACGCGTGTGCGGCCGTCTACACGCGTTACCCAGAGGGATTAGCGTCAGCGCTTGAGAAAATAGAAGCCCAAGCGGCCGAAATGACCGCTGTCAACCGCGCAGCAGCTCCCATGTTCATCATTAACCCACTTGCCGTTGAAGGCGCCGACAGCATCTTCTCGACTCATCCACCGACCGAAAAGCGTATCGAAATTCTGCGCCGCATGGCCGGTGGGACCTTTACGGCCTACGAACAAGCCGCACGAAGTGTGATTGGCCGTTCGGTGTTGCACCGATCCGCCCTCATGCGCGAAGCTCAAATGCATTCAGAGTCCGCGCGGGCATGAGCAACATCGCTCAGCCGCGGTATTTTGAGGGCGAATGAACCCATTTAGGCAGCAGGACCTGACTGAGTACCTTGAGCGCATCTACGCGAGCTACCATCATCCACGATTCCTTTACGCGGATCCACTGGCACTCGTGCACGAATTCTCCACGCCCGAAGATCAGGAGGTCGCGGCCCTTTTCGCAGCCCTCTTAGCTTACGGACAGGTCGGGCAAATCCTCAAAGACCTTCGAGACTTGTACGAACGCATGGACTGGCAACCGGCGGCGTTTGTCCGCGATTTTCAGCCACGGGATGCAATCCGCCGGCTTGAGGATTTCAAGCATCGCTTCACGGAGGGAGAGGACCTTGCGGCCATGTGCGCCTTGCTCCATCGCTTCACCAGGAAGGCCTCCCTTGAAGCAAGGTTTCGGGAGTGTGTGGATGAGCGCGACGTGGACTTGGCGCCAGCATTAGATCGCTTTGTCGGACGCCTGTTGGACGAACCGCTGCCCCGAGGTTACAACAAGGAGCGCATCCTTGCGAAACACTCCTTTAAGCATCTTGTACCACGCCCGGCAGCCGGGAGTGCATGCAAGCGTTGGTTTCTTTTTCTCCGGTGGGTTGTGCGCCCACGAGACGGCATTGATCTTGGCCTATGGCCAAGCGTTTCGCCAAGCAAGCTCCTCATGCCGCTCGATAGCCACATCCGGCGGATTACCGCCAACCTCGGACTTTTGGAAGGTTCCAGCGCCTCATTGAAAGCAGCACGAAAAGTCACCGAGGCGTTCCGGCAGATTTCTCCGCACGATCCCACGCGCTATGATTTTGCGCTGTGTCACCTTGGGATTCTGCAAGAATGCCCAACACAGCCAAGCCTGCGGGCATGTGCCGCTTGCGAGCTCAAGCCCGTGTGCAAGCTCTGTGGGGCGCTCACGCGGCAGCAGAGAAGTCTGAACCGCGCCTACTGACGGTTGACCTGCCCCGCACGAGCAAGAATTCGCGCCGAGACACCCAACACATTCAGGAAGCCTTCCGAGTCGGCGTGGTTAAATTCCCCGACCTTCTCCATGGATGCGGCGGTCTCCGAGTAAACACAATGCGGAACATCTTCAGCATAAGCAAAAATCGCGTTCCCTTTGTAGAGGTCGAGGGCGATGGTTCCGGTGGCAAATTGGGTGAACGCCGCTACGGCTTCCTTTGCTGCCGCTGAGCCGGTATCAAACCAATACCCTTGATAGATCTGCTCCGCGAGGTACTCCGACAACGTTGTGAAGAGTCGCCGCGCACGCCGGTCCAAGATGAGTTGGAGAAGATACTCGTAGGCACGGCCCAACACTGCCATGGCAGGGGTTTCATAAACTCCGCGCGATTTGATCCCTACAAAGCGGTTTTCCACAAGGTGCAAGGCAATTCCCACGCCATTCCGGCCGCCAGCGGCATTTGCCTCTTGGAATGCCTCAAGGATGCTGACAGGTTTTCCATTCACCGCAACGGGCATGCCCTGTTCGAACCGGACGACAAAGCGCTCCGGCGTATCGGGCGCCTGCGTGGGAAGCACCCCAAATTCCGGATCGATGCTGAAGGCTCCTTCTTTCAGCGATTCGAGTTTTCCCGCTTCATGAGTCAAACCAAGCAAATTTGCGTCGGTGCTATAGGGCTTATCGTGAGAGGCCTTGATGGGGATGCCGCGCTCGAGGCAAAAATCAATCATCTCTTTTCGCCCACCAAAGGCATGCAGGAACGACTCATCTCGCCATGGGGCATAGACCTGAAAGTCTGGCTCAAGCATGTTGGTGACAATTTGAAAGCGGACTTGGTCGTTGCCGCGACCTGTTGCACCATGGCTAAGAACGGTAATCCCACGCTGGCGCATGAAATCCAGAATGATGCGAGTGGTGACGTGGCGAGCAATGCCGGTCGTGTTCCAATAGTCACCTTCATATTTTGCTTGTGCATGGATGACCTTCATGCCCTCGCGAGCCAGAGCTTCACGGCCGTCCAGTACGTGCGCTTCGGCGGCCCCTGACGCCAGCATTCGCTGACGTACGGCTTCAAGATCCGGATCATCGGGCTGGCCAAGATCCAAAGTCACACACACCACCTTCACCCCCTGATCAGCCAGCCAGCGGGTGATAGTGCAACTGTCCAATCCGCCTGAAGCCGCAAAAGCAATCGTTTTACCTCGTAGATCTTCCGCTCGCATCGCGTCTGTCCCTCTGATAACAATTTAGCATTTTGGCACCGCTGTCCGTTGCGGGCTGTTACAAGCCGTGCCCGCAGCACAATCTAACGAATGTGTGATGTTTTGTTCGCCTTCGTCAACCTACGGTTTTCAATCGTTTTCTGAATCCCCGTAAAACTTTCGCACAACTTCTGAGACGACCTCAGCATCGAACCCGCGACGCAGAAGAAAGTTGCTCAGCCGCTGACGCCCTTTCATAGGGTCAAGATCGGCCAGTGCACGCCTCCGTTTTTCTGCAAGTTGGTTCGCGAGTTGCAGCTGGTATTCACGCGAAGTGGCATCCGCAATGGCCTTGCGGGCAACGCTGGGTGCAACGCCTCTTGCGATGAGTTCGTGCTCAATGGCGCGGTAGCCTTTTGCCGAAATGCGCTCCTGCGTACGCCGATATGCGATCGCATAGCTTTCATCGTTGAGCAACCCTAACTCCGTGGCCCCTTGGATTGCAGCGGCAACTGCGCGGTCCTTGAATCCCAATCTGCGTAGATACTCTTCGGCTTCTTTTTTGGTTTTTCGCCGACCTGACAAATACCGCACCAACCGACGGCGCGCCAACAGCGTGGCCTGCTCTTCTTCAAGTCTTTGCCGAAAATCGGTATTCAGCTCCATTCCTTTTTTGAGCTGGAACCGAACGATTAATTCGGCGTCTAATTGGAAGGTGTCTCCCGTAGAGAGTTCGACGGTGAAAGGATCGCTCTTGCGTTTTCCAGCCTTGAAACCGGTGATGACCATAACACAAGTATTCTCTTGGAACGCTGCGGAGGAATGCAAGCCACGGATGATGCCGAGGTTTTGTGTCGCAGAGCTACATCGGCCGACCAACTGCGGTACCGTGCCGCAAGTTACCCAAGACGCTGAGTTATCATAGTTAGGAACTCGCCAGCCGTGCCACCGCGCAAGAAGCCATCGCGCAACCGCTCAAAACTCAGAATTTGGATCTGGCGTGTTTCCTTGCTGGGCATTTCCATCGCAGCCGCCCTCCTCATTTTAGTCTACAACGTGCCCCTCGAGGCGCAGTGGCTCACGGAGAAACTACGCACTCAAGTCGAACTTGCCACACACGCCAAACTGGAATTCGAATCCGCTGGTTTCTTTCTGGGTCAACTTAAGTGCGTCGTGCGCAGGCCCATGTTGCTTGCCGATGCTGAGCAAGCAGCACCCATTGTGAGCGCCGAACGCGTCTCGATTCAGCTCAACCCGTTCGCGCTGGTCGGACTCTCACGCAAAATCATCGGGACCATCACAATTGAAAGTCCATCGCCCCTTGAGTTTATCTATGATGAGCACGGCCTGCAATTGGCGCCCCCCTTCCGCTCATTGCTCGAGCGAATCCAAGCGGAGAATCAGGTCCGTACTGGAGAACGGGTCCCTCCCATTCAAGCTGTTGAAATCCGTGACGCTTCGGTGCGGCTGATCCGCAAGGAGACCGCAGTGATTGCTTTGCCCTCGCGCCCGCGAGGCAAGGAGTTCTCTCCCACCAGCGTGACCTTGTCCCTTACGAATCTGAGAGTACGTGCAGCTGATGAGAAGCGTTACGATGGCCGTGCCGAGGGAATCGTGGAACTTGGCCACGCCAGCACTCCCTTCCAGATGAGCCTGAGCATTTTGGGATCGGATGACCTCCGGGCTGAACTCATCATGCCGCAGTTAGCGGTTCAGAACGTACTCATTCCGATGCCCCCCCTAAGAGCGACTGCTGAGCAGGTTAGCTTGAATTTGCGCGTTCTGCGTGAGGAGCAAGAACTTCGGTGTTTTGGGGGCGCAACGGCGCAAACTCTCTATGTGAGTCTCCCAACCCGCAAACTCCAGTTTTCAGACCAAGCATTGGACTTCTCGTGGGCGTTGCGACTCACCCAATCATCGAAAGAAATCGAAATCGAACGCCTCAATCTGCAGAGCCCGAACGCTGCGGTTGAACTTAGTGGGCGGATCGGCCTATCTCCACTCGCTTATGATTTAGGTGTTCGATTTGAGCGATTCGGAGGTTCATGGGCCCAGATCCTTGCAGCCTTTGCCTCACAACAGCATGCATCGTTTGATCTCCCACCAGATGGTTTGCGAGGGCAAATTGCGTTTGCGGGAACCCCCGAGAGGATTCATTCGCTTCTGGGGACCGTACGTGTCACAAGCGCAACGGTAGCTCTCGATGGGCTAAGAGATCCACTACGCGAGGTGGGCGGAGAGCTTTCGTTTGAGCCTCAGCGCGTAGTCCTACGCCAGCTCGCTGCATCACTCAAGGAAAGTACGATCCGTGCGGAAGGCGATTTCCAAGGAGATCTCCTCACGTCGCGCTCTGGAGTTATACGTCTGAATTGGCACCTGAAATCTTCGTTGGCCGACCTTGCGACCGTCGCGCGTACCGTGCCTCCGCTGCGTCGCGGTTTGTTACTGGATGAGCTCACACTGATCGAGGGGCTGCTGGAAAGCCAAGGTGACTATGAACAGGTGGTGGACTTGAGCGATCGCAAGCTAACCCAGCCCCCACGCCTTCGCGGGAACATGCAATTTCGCCAAGTTGCCGTGAGCCATCCGCGGCTACCGGCGCCCATTCGAGAGGTCAACGGTTCCGTTACCTTCGAGAACGAAACGCTGCGAATTAACCGCCTTCAGGGAAGGCTCGACCATAACCACATCGACATCGAGGGGATGATCAGCGGCACGGGTGGCTTTTGGGAGAACGCCGTGGCGACTGGAACAGCGACTGTGAAACTTGAATTGGCGGAGCTGGTCGGGTACCTCTCGCGCAACTCCCAACGTCCTTTGCCGGCGAGCAATGTAACAGGAGCCGCAGAAGCTCGTCTGCGGTTTGCCATTCCCCTGACGGATATTCCCAAATCATCGTTTAGTGTCGAGGGTACAGTGGCAAACGCAGGATTTAGCCTCCGCAACGATGTTGTGGACGCGGATATCCGCCGAGCAAATGCGCAACTACGTTACCAGAGCACTACGGGCAATCTTGAGATTTCAAAAGTAGCCGCCGAGGTCAACGGAACTCCCCTTACGGCGGACTTTAGCGCCGACGCGAAACAGGTGACGATCGCAGCTCGCTCAAGTTTTGACTTAGAGACGTTGATGCGCATTTCTCCGAAAATCGCGCGGTGGTATGAGCTGGCAGGTCCGGCGCAAGGAGACGTGCGAATTCAGCTTATGACGCCGAGCGCGGGGCAGGCCACAGCGAGCAACTCGCTTCGACCCGTGGCGAGCCTCACGGAACTTCCCCGTCGGATCAGTTCCGCATTTCAAGATGGAACCTTTCAACTCAAAGGCACTGTAACAGTAGGCAACAACGAGCGCGGGGCAACGATCCGCCATCGTTCCATGCCTCCGGCTCGAACACTCCCCTACGGTCTTTCGGTCCCACGCGCTGAGCTCGCAAACTTTCGAGGAACGGGCATTTTGGACGGCATCACTTTGCTTGTACCGGAGGGGCAGCCGGCGACATGTGACATGGCAGACACAAAGAATTGCCGTGTCAGCGGAACAATTACATTTGTGCCGGGCAACCTCCCGAAAATTATCTTTCGTGCTGAAACCGAGGGCGAAGCCAAGCTCGACACTTGGTTGACGGGCTGGGGCATGGAGGCCCCACGGGGTGGTCCTCCCCCGCAGGGACACAGGCACTTTGAATTGGAAGGTACGTTTTCAGCGAACCGCGTCACATACAAAGGCCTCCAAGCTGGGCGTGGAACTGGGGTGGTGGCGTATTTCTACACTCAAGGAGAGCCAGAACGACGTACCGAATTTCGCCGTGTACGAATCGAGGGATTCGGCGGCATCATGGCAGGAGAAGGTTACATTATCTCACGCAAAGACGAGCCTGCCAACTTTCCTCGCTGGGGAGCTCAAGTGAATCTCGAGCATGTGCAGATCCCTCCTGTGATGCGCTGGGTCTTTACGGATCCGCGCACTGTCAACGGCACCATCACCGCCCGAATTTCGCTTGAAGGAGTCCGCGCCGATTCCTCGCGACTGTCGGGCAGCGGCTCGGCGACGCTCTACGAGGTAGAAGTAGGACGCCTCCCCTTTATACTCCGTCTCTTTCAATTCCTGAATTTGACGCAGACGCGCCGAGGATTCTTTGAAAAATCGGTCTACAATTCCAAGCCAAACACCGAATTCCGAATCAAAGACGGCGTGCTGACGTGCGATCACGTTGCGTTGGAAACAGAAGGCCTGCTGCTTGAACTGCACGGGAAGTATTTCCTCCAAAACCACAGCATCGATTCAATCGTGCGGCTAAACATTTTCGAATCCACGCTTCTTGGAGGGCTTCCCATCGTTGACGAACTCGCAAGATTTGCCGATCGAACCTTGGGTCGATGGATCATGGCTTTTCGCGTTTCGGGGCCCGCAGCCAACCCCTCTATTCAGCCAGTCCCCCTTCCCATGGTTCAGGGGATCCTGCCCCCACGCCCAGAGTAGCGAAACTTATGTTTCGCTTATCACAGAGAGAAGCTATCCTTGTACGGACGAGGATTCCCGACCCAACAGTGAATTTGCGGTGATTCGCTCCAGTAACAAAAGCGAACACTCCGATGAGAATCATCTGCTCAATGCAGTCGTCTGAACGCGTGAACACAGTCCACTCAGCGGTGAAAGGCAAGGAGCCCGCAGAACAGTGACTCGTGTAGTCATTCTCGGAGCGGGAGTTGCCGGGCTTGCTGCTGCCTACCGATTGCTGGAGCTCCAGCCCCACTGGGAGGTCTACGTCTTCGAGCAAGAAGCGACCGCAGGCGGTTTGGCGCGCAAATGGCAGATCGGGCAGTTTTCGGCTGATCTCGGCCCGCATCGAATTTATACGGAGCTGCCCGAGATCGAACGCCTGCTCCCTGAGCTCATCGAGTCGGACCAAGCATTGGTCGTCGAACGTAGGAGCGAACTCCTCCTGCAGAACCATTTCTACACTTACCCCGTGCGAGCTACGGAACTGCTTCGCGAAATGGGTTTCCTCAGAATGGGCTTCTTGGCGCTTAGTGCGGTAGGAGGGCGCCTTCGTGCGCTGATCAAGCAGCCTTCGAATTATGCCGAGGCCATGGTTCACGCATTTGGTCGCGGCGTCTACGAACTCATTATCCGCCCGTACACTCAAAAAGTTTGGAAGACACCGCCTGAGGCCTTGAGCGAGGAGATCGCTCGGGTGCGCGTGAGTGCCGGCAACACCAATCGGCTTGTGCGGCGGCTCATTGGGGCCCCCGAGCGCAAAGGCCAACAAACGGCACTGGGAACCTTCACCTACATCCGCGGGGGCGTGGAGAACTTGGTGCGCAATCTTGCGCAACGCGTTGAGCGCGGGGGCGGTCACCTTGAAACTGGCTGGCAGGCCACGAACCTGCAAATCGAGGAGAACCGTGTGCGCAGTGTCGGTTTCCGGGCGTTGGATGGAACTCAACAACGTCGGGTGGCTTGCGACTACGTCATCTCGACGATCCCGCTGCCGGAACTCGTTGAAATGGTCGCTGAGCACATTCCCGTGCAGGCTGCTCAGGAAGCCGCACGACGCTTGGAATACGTGGGCATGATTCTTGTCGGTGTGGCCTTCCGTCGCCCGCAGCTCACCCCGAACACTTGGCTGTATTTTCCGGAGGAACATTTAGTCTTCAATCGCGCGTATGAACCTCGGAATTTTGATCCGAGCATGGCGCCCGAAGGCAGCACATTGGTCGTGTTTGAGGTGACGGCTCGTTGGGATTCTCACCTGTGGCGTATGACCGATGAGCAAATCGGTGAACTTGTGGTGCACGATCTGCTTGCTGTCGGATTAGCCCGCCGCGAGGAAATTGAGTCCGTCGCGTGCCAGCGTCTTCGTCACGCCTATCCGATCTACACGCGGGGTTTTCGGACAGAGCTCGAGAAGGTGTGCCGTGAGCTTGCGCAGGTGCCTAATCTGCTGAGCACCGGCCGGCAAGGACTTTTCAATCACAACAACATGGATCATTCGATGCTGATGGGGATTCGTGCGGCTGAGACTTTAGCACTCCAGCCAATGGAACCGGCACCGGCTTGGTATGCCAACCTTCACCAGTTTGATCATTTCAGGATCGTTGACTGAGTGAAGCAACCAAGGGCTTGAGGCGAGGCCTGGGCTGACTGACCGAACTGCACGATTCCTTACAATAGGGAGGTCATTTCTCGGACTTCCTCGATGGACCACTTGTTCAAAAACTCCCACAAGCGTGCCAGCTGTCGGAGGTCAGGCTCAAAATCCACGATATAGGTGATCTCACTCTCCTCAGGATAGGAAAACTCGTAACGAAAATGAGGAAGTGGGCGGCTGCCTCCCGCGGCAAAATACTCTTCGATCTCTGCGATGGTTTGCCGACGCGCTTGCTCGTCGAGACCAATGCGAACGAAGCACTCGAACTCTGCCTTCAGATAGGCAGCACGCTTTGGGGTAATCTCCATACCTGGATTTTCTCCCCCGACTACCCCCAACTCGCAAGAAGAAAGCGCTAAACATGGCCTAAAGACGGACTAAGATTCCCAGTCCTTAACAGATGTACTTTGGGCGAGAAAAGCATCTGCATCGCACGCGGGTATTAGCTTCCGAGCGACGGAGTCGCAGACCGCAGCACCTCATTCATGCTTCCCGTGCGGTAACCCAAGAGGTCCAAAGTCACGTAAACGTAACCGATCTCGCGGAGCTTTTCAGCAACCCTCACAGCAAATTCCCGATCGGCGAAACGAGGCAACTCGTTAGGTAGTACTTCGATCCTTGCCAGATTGCCATGGTGACGAACCCGGACCTGCGTAAATCCCAATTCACGCAGGAAGGTTTCCGCCGCAGCAACCTGTTGCAATCCTTCACGAGTAATCGCCGTCCCATATGGAAAACGCGACGAAAGGCAGGCGCCCGAGGGTTTGGACCACGTGGGAAGACCCAACTCGCGGGCCATCTCACGAATTTCTTCCTTCGTAATCTCACATTCGAGCAGAGGGGCCCACGTACCTTGCTCTCGTGCGGCTTGCATACCGGGGCGATAATCGCCGCGGTCGTCGTAGTTTGTTCCCTCAACGATCGCATCACAACCAAACTGCCGAGCCAACTCGCGTAATTTTGAGAAGAGCTCCGTCTTACAAAAATAGCAGCGGTTCACCGGATTCTGCGCGTAATTGGGGATCTCGAGCTCGGAGTATTCGATGACGTGGTGATTCCACCCCCGTTCGCGAGCTAATGCACACACCTCCTGAAACTCAGCTTCTGTGAGGGTCTCACTCTTGGCCGTCACACAAATTGCATTCTCAAATCCCAACACCTCATGCGCCAGTGCTTGGAGAAGCGTCGAATCCACCCCACCGGAAAGCGCAACTAAGACTCGTCCCTTTTGCCGGAAGGCTGCCTTCAGCCGCTCATATTTCTGTACAACTTCGGGTCTCATTTCCACGGACTCAACTATGTGTAGAGATGGCGCTTTGTTCTCTGAGATCTTCGACCATCAAGCCTGGGTGTCTCCCGCGCTTAGAAAAGCGCGATAAGCCCGCACTGCCTCCTCAACCCCCTCCAGAGTGTCCACGTGCATGAGGCGCTCGCGCAGTGCCTTGCAACTGTGAAGGCCACGAATGTAGTGGATAGCGTGTTTGCGCATTTCCAACACCCCGCGCCGCTCGCCTTTGGCTTTCACCATCGCGCGAGTATGCTTCAGCAGCAAGTCCAAGCGCTCTTCCAGTGTCGTTCCTCGCATGTAGTACGGGATCCGCACCGGCACGCGCAGCCCATCTTCCTCCTGAATCACCACATCGTCGTCGGGAACTTCTGATTCATGACGAATGCGCCCGAGATAGAAATCAT
This sequence comes from Candidatus Sumerlaea chitinivorans, assembly GCA_003290465.1. Classification (GTDB taxonomy): domain Bacteria; phylum Sumerlaeota; class Sumerlaeia; order Sumerlaeales; family Sumerlaeaceae; genus Sumerlaea; species Sumerlaea chitinivorans. The sequence goes on along the minus strand of CP030759.1, from coordinate 260,906 downwards.
TCATTGCCTGCTCACAGGCACGCAAAAGCCAAGGATTTCCGATCAATCCGCGGCCAATCATCACCGCGTCGCAGTGGGTTTCGCGAATCATCCGCACAGCATCGGCAGGCGAAGTCACATCGCCGTTGCCAATCACGGGAATGCTTACAGACTCCTTGAGGCGAGCAATGAGCGACCAGTCTGCGCGGCCCTTATAGCCCTGTTGGCGAGTACGTGCGTGTAGCGTCACCGCGTCCGCGCCCTCCGCTTCGCAGATCTTCGCTAACTCCAAGCACGAAAGATTCTCCTCATCCCATCCCGCCCGCATTTTCACGGTGAACGGGACCGAGATGGCCCGTTTGACCTTGCGTACGATCTGCGCCACCAATTCTGGACATCTCATGAGCGCGCTTCCCCCCATGTTGCCGGTGACTTTTCGTGCTGGGCATCCCATGTTGAGGTCCACAAGGGCTGCTCCCCGCTCCTCGAGAATTTGGGCCGCTCTCGCTAATGAATCCGGATTTGAGCCGAGCAACTGAACCGCAACAGGAGGTGCCTCGCCCGCAATATCGAGGAGTTCCCACGTGCCCTTATCGCCCCGCACGAGACCCTCTGCCGAGATCATCTGCGTATAAACGAGATCCGCGCCAAACTCCCGGAGGATCTCTCGAAACGGGCGATCGCTGATATTGCACATGGGAGCAGGCAGGATTCGGCTGCGCAAAGCAAGGGAACCTATCCGCCATGCCTGAGGAGAGGAAACACTCAAAGATGCACTATCCAGAATTTCTCGAGTTTCGCTCATCGGGCCTCATCAGACCGGCTTGCGCAGCCGCCATTGCGCTCGCGAAAGTGTACAGTACTGGTACTTCAGTCGCCGAGTCTCATTACCCTACTCTGGGCCTGGCATTCGCTCCACGGCCCACGCCTTTACCCGGAGGCAGCAAGGCGCCGCTTTGCCAATTGCTGGAGGAAATTCGACATCAGGCGGTTCACAATCACGATGCTAAAGATCATCGTGGCCTCAAGGATGTTAATGATATCCATCGGGATTTCTCCAGCGGCCGCGACCTTTCCATAATTGAGGACTCCGAAAAGAAACGCCGTGAAGAGCACCCCGATTGGGTGATTGTACGCAAGCAGAGCCACGGCGATCCCCAAAAATCCGAGCCCCGCGGAGAACCCCTCTTCGAAGTAACCCTTGTGGCCCAGCACGAAAGCGACGCCCACCAGCCCCGCCAAAGCCCCGCTCACAAACATGGCGAGAATGGTGAGGCGACCGGGGGCAATCCCAGCAAGACGTGCCGCCAACGAGTTCTTTCCAACTGCGCGCAATTCAAATCCCGTTTTCGTAAAGCGAAGAAATGCCCAAACGATCACGGCTGCCCCGACAGCAATGAATAGCGAGCAGTTCACGATCGAGCCTTGGAACACGGGCCACACCGTAGAAAGCTTTGGAAGCCGGAACGCTTGCGGAAATGCTGGCGTACGGACCGTGGCCGGCACCGCAAAGCTATTTGGATCATAGCGGAGAAGATAATTGATCCATGCCAGAGCGATGAAGTTCATCATGATGGTCGTGATCACCTCGTGGGCGCCCGTGAGAACCTTGAGCACTCCGGGGATGAGCGCGTAAACGCCAGCGGCCAACATTGCAACCAAGCAGAGGCCGACAATCGCGAGCAGTGAAGGAACTTGCATCACTACTTCCTTTGGTAGTTTCGAGAGGTAATAGCCGACAATCCCGAGCGCCATCGCACCAATGTAGAGCTGACCTTCTGCCCCAATGTTGAACAAGCCCGCATGAAACGCCACAGCCACGGCAAGACCCGTAAACGTCAGAAGAGTCGTCGTGTGGAGCACTTGGCCGAAGCCGTACCAATCCTGAAAGCTTTGCTGAATAATGGCTTGGAAAGTCGTGAACACCGGATAACCGGTTACCCACAGGAACAGCATTCCTACGCAAATCGAAGCGATAAGTGCGAGAGCCGGGGCGATAATGCTTTGCAGGAACCAACGTAACATTAGCCTACGCAATTCCTCCCAATGGTGTCGCACTCGCGTCGTTTTTCGAGCCACCCGCCATGTGAATCCCAAGGTCGTGCTCGGTTAGGCCACGGTTTTCTGCCATAAAGACAATCCTTCCGCCAAACATCACAGCCACTCGGTCGCTCAGCGCTAAAATCTCCGTGAGTTCGGCCGAGATCAGCAGAATTGCAACGCCATTCGCTCGCATTTCCAACAATTTGCGGTGGATAAACTCAATGGCTCCGAGATCAATTCCGCGAGTGGGCTGCGCTGCCACAAGGAGGGGAGCCCCGCGCGTCATTTCCCGCGCGACAATGACTTTCTGCTGATTGCCGCCGCTCAGTTGGGAGGCGCGCAAGCGGGGATCGGGTGGGCGGACATCGAACTCCTCAAGAAGTCGACGACACCCTTCGCCACGCAGCTGGCGACGAAAATGCGGCTCATGGTGGCGTCCCAGCAAAAGATTCTCGCGAAGCGTGAAATCGAGAATCAATCCCTGTCGCTGACGATCTTCGGGGATACAGGCTAACCCAGCGGCAAACTTTTCCCTCGGCGGGAACTGGGTCACTTCCCGATCCAAAATCCAAATCCGTCCATGCGTGGGCCGGGTGAGACCCGTGATGACCTCAACCAGCTCGCGCTGCCCATTCCCCTCCACGCCCGCAATCCCGAGAATTTCTCCCTGCCTCACATCAAACGTCACATCGGAAAGGAGTGGGGGCGCCGCCTTACGTTGCAGACTTACTTCCTCAAGGCGAAGAACTGGTTTGCCATTGGCGCTTGGGGACAATGCTACCTCTGCTCGCTCCGTTGTGCGCGGGGCACCAGCATCCTGATCACTTTCTTCTGGGGTTGCCGAGGGCGCGATTGGGTGCGCATCGAGAGCAAGAACCGGCAACGAGATCGAACGGCCCACCATCAAGCGTGCAATTTCTTCTGGGTTGGTTTCGGCGGTAACCAGCGTTGCCACATTGCGCCCAGCACGAAGAATGGTCAGCCGATCAGAGAGCGCCATAACTTCACGCAGCTTGTGCGTGATGATGATGATGGTCTTTCCCTGAGCTCGAAGCGAGCGAACCGTGTCGAACAGCGCATCGGTTTCTTGCGGGGTGAGCACGGCGGTTGGCTCATCCAGGATGATGATGTCGGCCTGACGGTACAGAATTTTCAGGATTTCGACGCGTTGCTGCTGTCCGACGCTAAGATCTCCGACGCGCGCCGCGGGGTCGACTGCAATCTGAAAGCCCTTTGCGAGCTCAGCAACACGCCTGACTGCGTCATCCGGAAAAAAGAGCCCCCGACGCGTCCGCTCGTCCCCAAGAACTACGTTCTCGGCAACCGTAAAAGTTTGAATCAGCATGAAGTGCTGGTGCACCATCCCGATGCCTGCAGCAATCGCATCCGCAGGGGAACGAAAATGCACTTCGCGGCCATGGACACGGATTGTACCGCTATCGGGCCGATAAAGCCCATAAAGGATCTTCATTAGGGTGGATTTGCCGGCGCCGTTTTCTCCCACAATGGCATGGATCTCGCCCGGCTCCACCCGCAAGTTCACGCGGTCGTTCGCCACCACGCGCGCGAAACGACGGGTGACTTCGATCATTTCTACCGCTGCGGGCTTGGCTTCCACGCGCTCCCTCTTTGCCGATCTACAAGTGATACTTCAGGAGCGAAGCTATTGCACACGGATTCCGGCTCTTGCCAACAAAATCTTGGCCTCGTCCGAATTTCGTGGCACTTACCCCAACTTTTAGGCTACGGTTGGCAACGTACCGCAATGAAGAGGTAAGGAGGAAGCTAAGCATGTCATCCGGCGGACAAACCCTACCGTGGATTTTCACACTTCTGCAAGGCCCCTACCTGGTCGCGATCATTCTGATTATCGGTTATCTGCTCAAATGCATCAACGTCCTCAATGAGTACGAACGCGGCGTCGTCTTTCGGCTTGGTCGGTTGCTTCCCGCGCCGAAAGGCCCCGGGCTCGTGCTCATTTTTTGGCCAATTGATCGCATGGTAAAGATCAGCCTGCGGATCGTGACCTTGGACGTCCCACCACAGGACATCATCACGCGCGACAACGTTTCGGTACATGTCAATGCGGTTGTGTACTTTCAGGTGGTTGATCCTACAAAAGCGATTGTTGCCGTCGAGGATTACCTGTTTGCGACTTCCCAAATGTCACAGACCACCCTGCGAAGCGTGTTGGGGCAGGTCGAATTGGACGATCTGCTGGCCGAACGCGAAAAGCTCAATATTGAGCTTCAATCGATTTTGGATAAGCAGACAGATGCCTGGGGCGTAAAGGTTACAGCTGTTGAAATTAAGAAAGTCGATCTGCCCCAAGAGATGCAGCGCGCCATGGCTCGTCAGGCAGAGGCAGAGCGCGAGCGGCGTGCAAAAGTGATTGGCGCAGAGGGGGAATTCCAAGCTGCCGAGAAGCTCGTGGCTGCCGCTGACATGATGGCCGCCCACCCAATGGCCATGCAGATGCGTTATCTCCAGACGCTGGTTGAGATTAGTGCTGAGAAGAGCTCAACCATCGTCTTCCCCTTCCCGTTAGAAATGCTACGAACCTTCGGGATGGAGGGCGGTGGATTCGCGCCCAAGAAACAAGCCCCTCAGCCCCCAACTTCCGAAGCTTCGTAATAGCATAAGGGAAAAGTACGCTACGCTGTTGGTTTGGGAAGCTCGGCGCAACTTTCAGAGAACAAGTAGGCGCGCTGCGCAAGGCTTCGCAAGGTGACGTGGCAGAAATCTGCCACGTTTTTCTTTGACCCCCGAACGCACTTTCTCTGCAGGATTTGGAGCATGGAAAATCAAATGCCAAAGCCAGTTATTGTGCGCCGTGCGCAGCCGGAAGATGCCGACGCGATGATCCGGCTGATTCTCGCTCTGGCGGATTATGAAAAACTCACCCCGCCGGATGAAGAAGCTCAGCGGCGGCTCATCCGGGATGCTTTTGCCCCGCATCCCCGATTCGAGGTCTATTTGGCTGAAGTAGACGGGAAAGCCGTTGGCTACGCATTCGTGTTCGAGACGTACTCCACCTTCCTTGCCTTACCGACGCTGTATTTAGAAGACATCTTTGTCTTACCAGAATATCGCGGCTACAAAGTTGGGTCGGCGCTTTTCCGAAAATGTGTCGAGATCGCCAAAGAGCGTGGATGCGGACGGATGGAATGGGTGACGTTGGATTGGAACGTCAGTGCGCAGGAGTTCTTCAAGCGCTACGGCGCGCGACATATGAAAGAATGGTATCCATTCCGTCTAACCCGCGATCAGTTCGACGCGATTCTCGAGCGGAAGGACTGACGCCCGCGCTCACTGCCCTCCGCCGACGATGGTGATGATCTCGACTGTGTCACCGTCGTGGAGCTCGGTTTGCTCGTGGTCCGCTCGACGAATCACATCGCCGTTGAGCATGACCGCGACCTGCTCGCGCGGAATGTTCAACGCAGCAAGAAGATCGACGATGGTCCGCACTTCGTCGCTTACGGTTTCGTTTTTGCCATTTACTGTAAGTTTCATCGTGGTGCCTTCGGCTTGGTCGCAAAATATCGCTATCTGCCCCCGGGCATTCACGTTTCGTTTTTTGTCGCTGGCCCATCGTATACCGACACGCAAGCGATCAGCCCAAAATTGACGGACGATGCCCGGAGGACAATTTTTCAACATTACTTATTGACAAAAAACGCCTCTTTTCGTCTAAGGAGCGAAGAAGTTGAACAGTGTGCTGGCTATCGTGGTCCGAGGTCCTATGGACGATCGCCAGCAAGGAGCGTGCACCAGCGACAGTGACCGATGCAGATCGGCAGCGTTTGAGCCGGAGGCGCAAACGCTGAGGAAGGCACCAGCGGAGGGTAGCGCACCCAATGATACGCAAATTCTCTATTAAACAGGTCGTCGAAAAGACCGGGCTCGAAGAAAGCGAAATCCGCTTCTACGAAAATGCCTTTCGCGAATTCCTCACCTTCAGTGAAATGGAGCTCGGGAAAAACGAGTTTACCGAAGACCACATCGCCATTCTGACGCGCATCAAGGAGCTTATCTATAAGCGCGGTTTTACGATCGAGGAGGTAAAGCGGGAGCTCAAGTCGTCCATCCAAGAAATCCGTGCCAAACATCCCCTTCCCATAAAAGGCAGCAATTATGCCCGTGTCATTGCAATCACCAGCGGCAAGGGCGGTGTGGGAAAGACGAGTGTGGTGGTCAATCTCGCCATCACCATCGCACAGACCGGCCGAAAGGTCGCCATTTTCGATGCTGATCTCGGATTGGCAAATGTGCATATCCTGATGGGGGTAAAACCGCGGTTCAACTTGGTGCATCTCATCCAGAACGATTTCCCACTGGAGGAAATCATTACCCGCGGGCCTCTTGGGATTCAGATCATCAGCGGCGGGCAGGGCATCCGAGAACTGGCAAATCTCACAGACGAACAACGGCGGGTCCTGCTGCGCCAACTCGATAAACTTGAGCAGGAAGTGGATGTGCTACTGGTGGACACGGGGGCGGGCATCAGCGAGAACGTTCTTCGGTTTGCGACGTTTGCGGACGAAGTGATCGCCGTGACGACCCCCAACATCGCCGCAAATGCGGACTGTTTCTCCATCATTAAGATTCTGCTGGAAATGGAGCCCAACTCAAAAATAGGGCTCATCACCAACATGGTAAGCGACCGCTACGAGGCGAAGAACGTTTTCAACAAGATTCAGGCAGCAACTCGCAAAGTCCTGAACTACGAGCTGAACGACCTTGGCTATCTCGTGAATAGTGAGCAAATGCGGGTCGCCACGGAACAACGGGTCCCCGTGGTGTTTGCCTACCCGCACGCTGAAATCACTCGCAATTTCCGCGATATTGTGGACACGATTTTCAATACACGTGTGTTTGTGAACGAACGTAAAGAATCGAGTTTTGCGGATCTGATGGGAGCGCTTAAGCGCAACATGGCGGGGAACACATCGCGCGCCTTCGCAGTGTGAACCCCTGAACAAGTTGAACGTGAAAAACGACCAAGCTGGGTGATGAAAGGAGAAAGACTGTGATTTATCGGGCAATGAACACGACGGAACGGTGGATGGCTCGCTTGATTGTAGCAACTGCAAGCGCCTGCGCCGTGGGGGTCGCTGTGTACGTCGTAATTGTGGAAAATATGAACATTTTTTGACAGCCGCAGGACGTCGAAAAGGCCTGCCGGGAAGGGACGGCATCCAGCGGCGGGTGCCGTCCCCGTGAAAGAAGACTATAGGGCTTAAGCTAACGAGGGCGGAGCCTGAGGCACGGGGAGTAGAAGCGATGAGTGAGCACACTCCGAATATCGTGGATTTAGTGGATCACGTTCCTACAAGTCTGGGACATAGCTCGGACGAGCGGACCGCTCTCGCTATCCGCCATTTCGGTTTTCGTGAACATCCGTTTGGCGACAACGTAAAGCCCGAATTCTTTTTTCGGACAGAAGCCCACGAAGATGCATACATCAAAATGAAGCGATGCATCGAGGAGCACGTGGCGGTTGGCCTGACCACAGCCCTTAGTGGAACGGGGAAGACGCTTCTGACTCAGATCTTGCTCACAGAACTCGACCCGCACCGCTACGAGGCAATCGTTGTTCTCTCCTATCCGGGAATGACCCGCACCGGGCTGCTTCGAGAAGTCGCGCGGGAGATTGGGCTGGAAGGCCTTGGGCCACGCACCCCTATTCACATGCTAATGGAAGGTATTCAAGAACGCATCATCGACCTGTACCGGTCAGGCAAGAAACTGGTCATCATCATTGATGAATGTCATTTCCTTGGGGTGGAAGCTCTTCAGGTAGTGCGCACACTCTCGAACATTGAACTTCCTGAGCGCAAATTAGTGACGCTGCTCCTCTTCGGCGAAGAGTTTTTCCTCACAAAACTTGCGCGGCCGGAGTACGCCTCCATCGTCAACCGGATGTTCATTCGCGCGCGGTTGCGTCCACTGACCCGCGAGGAAACTGAACAGTACGTGAAATTCCGATGCTTGGTGAGCGGGGGACGACCGACAATATTCACTTCCAGCTTTTACCCGACCTTATATGAGCGTTCGCAAGGCATACCACGCGAAATTAACCGGCTGTGTCACATGGCTTTGTTCGAGGCAGCTCGCAGCGGAATGACCGCCGTGGGGCCGGAGATGCTCGTTGCTGGGGACGCGTAGGAATTTCGCCGAAGATTTCCGGCGGGCGGGAAAGTTGCCTCTTGCTTGTGTCACGTCGGTGCCACGCAAGTTATGCTTGCGTTGATTTCGATCATTTCCAAAGAGTGAGTGGCAATAGTGTAAAGAGCGGAGACAACGGGTCACCTTGGCAGTCGATCAAACAGTCGAAATCGAAACCTATTTCGGAGAATCGAGACAGCGGATTTCGCGCGAAACGGTCCTGATCGCGGTTATCTGCTGTTGCTTGGCCATCCTGTTGCGAGTGGTGGCCCTTGGCACGAAAGAACTCTTTGGAGATGAGTTCTTCGCCCTCGATTACGCAACGGGCGACCGTCCAAATCTTTTCCGAGAGATCTTCCATGGCCACTTACCACTTTATTACGAAATCCTGAGAGGCTGGACCAAGCTTTTCGGTGCGTCACACGACTGGATCCTTCGTATCCCATCGGCGCTATTCGGGGTTGCCGCGTGGGTGGCGTTTTTCTTCTACGCATTTCGATACCTTCGTGGGCTCGCCTTTGTGATTGCTCTTGTGGTGTTCGCCTTGAATCCCACAGCAGTTGCGGTAAGCAACGAGGCTTCCTCGTTCGCTCTGCTGACTTTGTGGGTTGTGCTTTCCAATTATTTCTGTGTCCGCGCCTTGGATGAAGGTGGCCGACGTGAGTGGACGCTTTGGGCAATCGCCAGTGTGGGTGGTTTTCTTACCCATCCGTTTTTCTGGTTCTTGTTATTAGCACAATTTGTCTTCGGTCTGCTGCGGCCCCGCAAGACGCCGCGAGGCTTCATCATTCTGAGTGCAACTGGGATTTTCTTAATCATTGCCGCGCTTGTTGGAGGTGTTCTTTACGCTCAATTTCGCATGGTGGGCGTCAGGCCAGATGCTCCATCGCTGGCTGACCTTGCACGGGGCCTCGTGGCAATGACCTTGGGTAATTTCCCTCGCTATGCTTACGGCGATCGCGTGTTCGTGCGGTCCTTGCTTTATCTTCTTGTTCTCACGGCGCTCGTCTTCAGCTGGATTTACTATCGCAAACGGGAGGCAGAGGCTGAAGCCCTACCAGAAAATGTTGTGTGGGTAGATGAGACACAAGATGTGGTGGGAAAGTGGACTCGCCTGAGCCTTGCGTCTTTCCTTATGTACCAGTGGGTTACCTTTGTTGTGCCGGCTTTCTGCATTATGTGTGTGGGGGGCTTTGCGTCAGGGATGTATCTGCGTCCCGAGTACTTCCTTGTGTGCTTACCCTCGGTGACGATCCTTGTGGCAGCGGGGATTGACGGTGCGCCCGGGCGAGTCGGGACCATAGCTTTGTCGGTCCTCTTTGTGATCATCATGTCCTACTATAATCTGGCCGCGCTCACAGATACTGGCTATGGGGTCAAGAAGGCATTTCGGAAAATGGCAAGCAAGACCTTCTCACCAGCGGAAGATGTCTTCTTGGTCGTCGTCCCCAGCGGCTTGGAGCGCTCTCTCCAGCGCTACAACCCCGGCATACCCACAGAAATGATTCATTCGCGTGATCTCACGCAACCCGACCAAATCAACGGCTTACTTGAACGCCTTGTTGAAAAGCGCGAACGTGTCTTCGTGTTGTACCATGACGACTTCCGACGAATCGGCAAATCCGACCGCTCTCTTGTCCGCGAGTGGTTTGGATTGAGGAAAAATATTTTCGAGACGGACGACAAGTGGACACTCAGCCCACCAGAAAAAACCGAGCTGCGCATCTACAAACGCATTGATCCGACGAAGTCGCCGCCAAAAGACGAGTAGTCTACTGTGCAGACCACGCGGTCGCTTCGCTGCAGCCAAAATGTGGTGTTTGCATTTTCGGGACGAAATAGTGTGCCGACATCTTAACCGGAGTGCACGAGAACATTGATAAAGCGCCACACCAGACGCTCAAACCTGAAACACTGCTTTTTGACTGCTATCGCGCTTCTCACGAGTTGGGGACTCTACGGTCAGACATCTTTTACCATTCCGTGGGGTGACACCCCTGAGTCTCTTGGGCTACAGACAGGCGAGGAAATAGAGCGCGTAGGCCCACTGTGTTTTGCGGTGAGCCCGGATGCCGACATCTACGTAGCGGACACCATTCATCGCCAAATCAAACGGTGGCATCCGAACGGACAGTTCGGGGGCATTGTGGTTCACAATGTCCGACCCACCGCCCTTGCGTTCGACAACCGAGGGAATCTCTTGGCTTTAGAGGCACACACCGTGAAAGTTTTCTCCAAACAAGGGGAGCTACGGCGCACGCTCCGATTGCCGGAAAACTTGCCATTGATTGAAGGCTATGCCCAAGAGGTGTTCGACGAGAACGGGCTTGTTGGCGTCAACGATCCTGACGAGACCGTCTATCTTTTTGACCCCAATCTGCCGACCCCTAAAGAACCGCTTCAGATCCGCAAAGGACGCCGAGGTGAAGGGGGACGACGAATCTTCTCCCGAATTGAAAACCGCAAGGTAGAGTTGGCCATAGCAGAGAATGCAGATGAGCGCGGGCCAGCTACCGTGCAGCATGCATTCATCACCCCCCGGTTCAGCGACACGATTCGGTTGGGAGCAGTGATTTACCGAGGCATGGCTGGGGCGAAACCGTCGATCATTTGCGAAACGGAAGAGATCGGCCCTCAATCAGTGCGTTTGGTGGTTCGCGTTCTTGCCTCCGACGGAAAGGAAACGGCTGCTTACGAATTGCCGAACCGTTATTTTACTACGGTTTACGAAAAATTTGAAGTACTCCCCGACGGCACTTTGTGGCAGATGCTGACCACGCCTCAGGGTGTCACCTTTACCTCGCGAAGGGTAGTCCCATGAGTCGCCTGCGGCTATTGCTTACCCTCGCTGTTTTGGTTTCTGGAGCCGCAGCCCTTGCGGCTCCTGCCACGATGGCACGCGATCAAATTCTCGAAATCGGCTACGAGATGTACCTGCTTCAATGGCCCTGCAAAGACTGTAACATCTATTCAGGAGTGGCCAACGCAACGTGCCCATATACCACGACGGGGACGAAGCAAGGAATCGCGTACAAATGGGGAGGCTATGACACTCGAGACTCGTTTTGGCTAAACGTTGTCACGAATTGCGGATGGGCGGGTGACACGAATTCGGCGGCAATTGTGAGCGGGACTTACGGTGACGATTGTTCTGGGTTTGCGTCACTGTGTCTAAAGTCGGGCCGCTATACGACCAGTTCGTTTCCCTCAGTCACAACACTGACGAGCTATGCCCTGATTGCTCCGGGGGACCTCATGAACAACGCAGGTTCTCACGTGAGGATCTTCGAGAAATACACAGCCACCAACCTCACGATGCTTCTCGAATGTACAACAGGTGTTAGCCCCGGCCGAGTCGTGCGAAGAGTGTTACCGACGGATGCCAACTACGAGCCACGAAGGTACAACTACGTGGTGCCGTGGCCTTCTATCATTGGCGCGACCGCCACTGGCTCTTCCAGCGCCGTAATCGATTTTCGGGGAGCCGCAGATATCGGTTTTCGGGTTTATATGAGTACCGACCTCTCCACGTGGACACGGGTGGCCGACGAATCTACCCTTGGCCCACAAGCGCAACAAGCGCCCGTGACCGGGCTTTCTCCCAGCGTGGTTTATTACTTCCGCGTCACAGCACTCAATGCGGGTGGGGAGTCCACCCCGTCGAGCATTTTGCCCCTGCGGCTCGCCTCGGGCTGGCCCAAAGTCTTGCTTGTGAATGGTTACGACCGCTGGACGCGCAAAACGGAATCTGGCGGCAATGCGCACAGTTTTCTAATTCGCGATGCGCAATGCATCGCTGCCAAACCACTCGCATTTGATTCCGTGGACAATTTGCGGGTCGTGGATTGGAGCGTGGACCTCCGTAATTACGATTGTGTGTGGTGGCTTCTCGGGGACGAATCCAGTACGGATGATGCCCTGAGTTATCAAGAACAGCTCCAATTGCAGCGTTACCTTGAGGGCGGGGGAAAGCTGTTTATCTCCGGTTCTGAGCTTCTCTACGATCTCATCGCAAAAGCCAACACGATCAACGACGTGCCGTTTGTGACGAACTACCTAAAAGCGAATTACGTTTCCGATGGATCGGCTGGCAACGGCTATGCCCTTGAGGGGGTTCCCGGCACCCCCTTCGAGGGAATCACGGGGACTTTCGACAACGGTTCCGGCGGGATGTTCAATGTGCTGTATCCGGACGTAATCTCCCCGCAAGCGGGCGCCACGCTGATCCTGCGGTACAATGCGACCCAAGGTGCGGGAATCATGTACGTTGGACCAGTGGGGTCGAGTACCCTCAACGCCTCGATTGTCTACTTAGGATTCCCATTCGAAGCGATTACTGCAAGCACGACCCGCGCCGCTCTCGCCAACCGAGTGCTTGAGCTCTTTTTCCCAGCACTAAGCAGTATTGAAGAGTGGCGCGAATACTAATGCTCTTGTTCGAGACAAGTGGGCTGTATTTTTGTGGCGAGATCTTGCAAGATGCGTGAATTGGCGAAGGAATAGACAGCGATGGAGTGGTGCAAAAATCATCCCACCCGCAAAGCTGTTACGAAATGCAAACAGTGTTTGGCGCCCATTTGCGCAGAGTGCCGGATTTTCATGAGCGAGGGAATCTTCTGTAGTTCGGAATGCATCGAGGAGTTTCGGCAATGGCGCGCAAACATCCTGACGATGAACCCGCCCCGAAGCCGATTTTCGCTGAAAGCGCAATTGAAGTACTTTGTTGTCGTTCTCGCTCTGCTGGCCTTTATTTGGGGAGTCTTTTATTTTTGGCTGGGCACCTTCGACGTTCGCGAGATTGCCTCGAAGCTCTGGGAACAGCTCTGGTACCTGATTCGACTGACCTTCTAAAGCCCCGGTCTCCCTGACCTGTCATATCGTTGCACCTTGAAGCACGTGCTATCGCCGGCTAAGCGTTGCCCGCCGACAACGTGCTCCGCGCATCCCCGTTTCTTGGTTCCTTGCTCAGCTGTCTTCGCGGGCTCACCATCAATGCGATCACCCCACCGAGAAAGCCAAGAGAGGCTGTGAGGAAAGTCCAGAACAGGGATCGTGGGAGGTACGCGAAACGGACAAGATTCGTCCCAGCTTCATCCAGTCGAACTCCTTGAAATACACCATTGACGCGGAGGAGCGGGCGCTCGCGCCCATTCACCCACACCCGCCATCCGGGATAGTGGGATTCCGTCAGCACGAGTACAGCTGGGGGACGCCACACAGTTACCCGCAACTGCACGTCCCCCCCCCTATGGGCAAGGATTTCCACGCGGTCCGTGGGATCCTCTTTCCAGCTCGCAGCCAGCACATGCGCGGGATCGTGAACTACCGCCAGAGAGGTCAGCGAGTCCCGGTGCTCGCGCAAAACAGCCACGGTGTCGCGCAGTGTCTCCGCCAAGGTCGTCTCGTGCACGAGATAAGCAAGCGGCACCGCTCGCAAGTTTTCATAGATTGGCGCAACCGCCTCGGTCGGCGTCAAATTTACTAAGCGATCGCCGGATTGTGGCGGAGTCTCGATCCCGTACGCCAGCACGACAAAATCCGCCAAAGTGCCGGTTCGCGGCACCCATCCGATGCGGACAATCTCCGGAGCGCCTTCAAGAGGAATGCTCCCCACATAATTCGCATTCCAAATCTTCCGGTTGTAGGGCAGGCGGTATGCCAGCCACCGTTGCGCCGTGGGAGGATGTCGGTGCGCACAACGGGTGGTCGGGTCTGTAGCCACAATGTCGGCCGTTTCGCGGCCAAGCCTTACGGGAACGCGTGTGGTGTCCCCATCGCGTCCTTGAATGATGAAGTTCCCCACCACTGCGCCCTCCGGCATAGCTTGTGAGTTCGTGCACACTGAGACGAAATGGATCGCCGTAGCTCGTTGAGGTGGCAGGGATACCTCCCGCTGGTATGGGTCTCGCGTCAGGAGACGGACATAGGGGTTCCCGACAAGGTAACGTGCGCCCGTCGCATCGGGAAGTAAGGATAGTGGATCCGCAACGTGAACGGTTCGGAAAGGGTCATCAATAGGGCTCCGCCCGCCGCAGAGAGTCAAGAACTCCACATAATCCCGAAGAATCAAAGGATCGTAACCCTGGACTTCTCGCAATCGGTAATAGTCCGAGAGTTTCGACATAAGGAAATCCCGCGCGCGGCTATCGTTCATATCCACGACGTGCAAACGAAGCGGATCGTAGCAAAGGATTCGACTTTCGCCAATTTTAGGTAGAGCCCGTAGGCGTTCCACGGTTGGGGAAGGAGCGAAATAGTTGGTATCTTCAAAACGCAAATACTGGCGTTGATGAAAATGCCAGAGGTTTGCGACGTGGACAGCTAAGAGCAGGGCGGCCCGCCAGTGCCACGGTAGCCTCGGTCGTGAAGCAACCCACAACGCCAAGCCAACGACGCCGAGCCAGAAGGGCACGATGATGCGAAGGTAGTCGACGTGCGAAATCGTCCCGACATGGGAAAATGCGAAAACAATTCCACGGAAGCTATACTCGAGCCACGCATTGGCAAGAAACACCACCGCAATCAGAGCACACAGCATCACAAGGAGCTTGGGCAGCTTGAGTGAAGGAAGAACGCGGTGAGCCGCCAACATAAGGAGCATGCACCAGCCGGTGTTGAAAAGAATCAGTGCGCGAGCCGGGCCGATGAGAAACCGAAACCCCGGGATCGCATAAATGAGATGATAGATGCCCCCACGAGCTCCTAACGCCGTGAGGATACCCAACACGCATAAGGTCACAGCGTAAATCACAAGAGGATGTGCTGAAAACCGGCGCTTTTCGGTGGGTTTGGCGGACACCACCTGCCAGCCGGCAATTAGCACAAATGTTAAAGCCAAGAGACCTTGAAAACTTGTCTTGTCCGCAAACTCAGGGGTTCCCAGTCCGCCCACCCACAGCCGAGGAAGCTCAGTCCATTGGAGTCCACCTTCTGTGACGTCCGCAAAGCTCGCCTGACGACGAATTGTGCGCGGCAGTAGTTCGATGGCATGCCACCAGACAGGCGCAAACATGGCAACCGACAGGCAAAGCGCAAAAACGCCACTTCCAAGAACTCGTGTTCGGGTCGGAGGTGTGGCAGTGGGCTGAACCCGAAGCGGTTTTCCCACAAGCGCAAAAACGAAAGCAAGACCCACAGCCACGACCGCGAAGAAGGTGTTGTGTGGAGAACCGCCCGCAGCGAGTAAGAAAAACGAAAACGCGAGAAAGGATGAACTTCGGGGAGATGCAATCGTACTGGCCCGGATGGCGGCGGCCACCACAAGTGGAAACCAAACCGCTGTGAAAAACAAGCTGGGATTCGATACACGACCTTGAATGAACCCGCCACATGCAAAACTGATGGCACCGAGGAGGGCTGCGAACCGGCGAACGCCCATCGTCCGGCCGAGAACATATGCTCCGATGCCACCGATCACCCAATGGGCGAAACAGAATGGGCCATAGACGCGCAAAGCATCAAACCACACGAAGGCTAGGCGCAAAGGATAGAGCAAGGCATACTGCAAATTTCCCAAGAGAGGGAGCCCGCAAACTGAATACGGATCCCAAAGCAGTAGCGCCCCCTCGCGCGCCAATGAGTAAAACGGAATGTAGAAAAACACATTGTCGCTGTCGAGCGAGATGCGCCCCAGCAGCGTCGGCCCGTCAAAAAGCGCAACGGCTGCTACAATCAGGGTGAGCGCGGCAGCATCTTTCCACCACAGCACACGTCCATTCCCCGAGTTCTTCACGCGGACTCTGTCCTCCCCTCCTGCCCTGCCATGATGATGCTCTTTTTACTCAGAGCCAACGGAGTCTATCCACAAAGCAAGACACCCAGATCAGAAGAGATCGGGAATCTTCGTCATGTCCACTTCCAAATCCACGGGTTTCGGAGGAACTGGCCGGGCTTTGATGAAATCCCCCGTGACCATTTCTTTGTAACCCATCCCGGGCCCGACCATCGGGAACACCCCAGCGTCTGGATCAATGATCACCTCAAGGAACGCTGGCCCGTTGAACTGAACGAATTCTTCAAGCGCCTTGCGCACCTTCGACTTGTCGGTCACACGCTTGGCAAATTCAAAGCCATCGGCTTGAGCCGCTTTGATGAAGTCTTTCTTGCGCAAGGATTTGTCACTCGCGGTGAAACGCTTGCCGAAATACAACCTCTGCCATTGGCGAACCATTCCATCGCCATAGTTGTTCAACAGCAGGACTTTCACCGGCAGATTGTAGGTGGTTACTGTTTCGAGCTCCCCAAGATTCATACGCAAGCTCCCGTCGCCGTCGACATCGACGACGAGCTTATCGGGATTTGCGAATTGAGCGCCGATGGCCGCCGGCAGGCCGAACCCCATCGTTCCCATGCTACCCGAGGTAAGCCACGTGCGCGGATGACGGAACTCACCGTATTGGGCGGCCCACATCTGGTGCTGGCCAACTCCTGTGGTGATGATCGCTTCTCCCTTGGTGATTTCGTTGAGGCATTCGATCACATATTGCGGCTGGATGAGAGGGGATTTTCTGTCATAATTGAGCGGGTAGTCGCGTTTGAGGGCCTTTACGTGCTCGACCCATTTCGAGAAGTCCTTCTTGAAGTGCCGACCGTATTCGAGCAGGTCCGCAAGGGCAGTCTTGGCATCTCCGACATGGCTCCACGTCACCGGCTTCACTTTTCCAATTTCTGCAGCGTCAATATCAATGTGAGCAATGTCGCGGGCATTGGGAGCAAACTCAGCCACTTTGCCCGCAACGCGATCATCAAAGCGTGCGCCGACCGCGATCAGAAAATCACAATCCTCCACCGCATAGTTTGCATACGCCGTGCCGTGCATTCCCAGCATGTGCAGGCACAGTTCGCTTCGCGTGTCCATGGCCCCGATGCCCATCAGAGTCGTGACCACGGGAATGTTGAAACGCTGGCTGAACTTTCGAAGTTCAGCAGCGGCGTTCGCATTGATCACGCCACCTCCCACATACAACAAGGGGCGTTCGGAGCGGAGAAGCATCTTGAAAAAGTCACGCGCCTGCTCCTTCGTGATGCGCGATTCTTCGAGATGCTGGATGCGCTCGCGGTAACCGCGCAGATTCAGTAGGCCTTCGCCACGGAAAACTCCTGACCAGTTCTGTACGTCCTTGGGCACATCAATGACCACCGGACCGGGGCGACCTGAGCGCGCAATCTCGAAAGCCGTGCGAACCGTTGCTTCCAGTTCCTCGGGGTTCTTTACAAGAAACACGTGCTTCGCGCACGCACTCATAATGTTGAACACTGGGGCTTCCTGGAAGGCATCCGTCCCGATTGCGGAACGAGGCACTTGGCCACAAATCAGGACCACAGGCACTGAGTCCGCCATACAATCCCGAATGGGTGTAACTGTGTTCGTGGCGCCGGGGCCTGAGGTAACGATGAAAACACCCACCTTACCGCTGCTGCGAGCATAACCGGCAGCCATGAAGCCGGCCCCTTGCTCGTTTGCCGGGACGATGAGTTGGATCGCATCTTTTTTGCCTTTTGAGTGGGCTGCGTTATAGCGGAAAATCGCGTCGAAGGTTGGAAGAATGGCTCCACCACTGTAGCCAAATACTGTATCGACGCCTTCATCGGCTAAAACCTGCACAATCATTTCTGCGCCCGTAAGGGTTTGGCCTGCCATTGGATTCTTACGAACTTTCCGTGGTGCCGATGTGACCTGAGCGCTCACCGTCAATCTCCTTCACCAAACTGTCGTCTTGCACGACCCATCGCAGATTGTCGCGCGATTTTCTTGCTGATAGGAATAACCTTTTGTGGTCAAGTCCGACATGAGTTCAACCTCAAAAACTTATACGGCTGCTGGGAATTCGGGGACGAGAACAGGCCACCTGACTCAGCAGCGAAACATACGGCAGGAGAAAACCCCATGAACTCGACAAAATGGATGCTTGGTGTGATCGCCGCTCTCTTGGCGCTGGACGTTGGCCTACGCCTGCTTGCTCCGCTCTCGGGTCAGCCACCCGTGGCCAGCTCTTTTGTAGCTACGGCTCAGGCGCAGACGCCTATCATTGGCGCCTCCCTACTCCCCCGCTACATAGTCACCACCAATCAGACAGGGACCACCATCTACGTCTGGGAAGATGAGGGCAAAGGCTACGTGGCCAAAGCTTACTCGGCAGGACGTTAGGGCTACTGCGGGGTAAAGAGAGGATTACTTCTCACGCTGGCTCCAGAACCTTGCTCGCAGAACCCGAAAAATGAAAACCGTATTCCCGATCACGTACCGGCGCCACAACCGGCGTGGCTCGAGCACGAGACGAAAAAGCCACTCTAAGCCGGCTCGTCGCATCCAGCGGGGCGCACGTGCCCGATAGCCGGCAAAATACTCAAACATGGCACCGACACACCACACAGCCTTCACGCCGAACGCCTCAAGATGGCGCTTGGCCCAGAGCTCTTGCCGGGGCACCCCCATGCCGACCACAAGAATATCCGCTCCGGACGCGCGGACCGCCTCGACAACCCGCTGATCTTCAAGATCGAAATACCCGTGGTGGGTCCCAGAAACACGAAGATGAGGTACAAGCTGCTGAAAGGTTCCAGCCGCTGCCGCTGCCACGCCTTCTGGCGACCCCACAAGGTAAAGCGACCATCCCCTTTGTGCGACGGCGGCGCAAAACTCCGGGAAAAAATCGGCGGCATTCACCCGCTCCGGCAGCGGGTCTCCAAGGAATTTGCTTGCCCACACAATCGCCTGCCCATCGGCATAGACGAGGTCGGCAGATCGTAAAGTCTCGCAGTACTGTTTGTTCTTCTCGGCAAGGTTTGAGCACGCTGCATTGAGATAGGTAACAAACAAAGGGCGCAAGCATGGGTCAGCCTTGGCTCGCCTTTCCAGCTCTTCACAAAACCAAGAAATAAACTCCTTGGCAGTGAGCCGAGCAATCGGGACCCCCAAAAAATCCACTGCTTCGGGGGGGCGTGTCACCTCACCAGATTTGTCCATGGTTCAACGCTTCGGTTCGCCTTCTACACCATCAGCCTTCAAAGGAGGCAAGGAGGTCTTGTGGGTCAGCTCACGCTTGCGTTGCTCGATGCGCGAAACATCCATATAGAAACGTTCCCCGAGGTAGTATTTGCGCGCCTCAGGACTGTTGACAAGCTCTTCGGCTGTGCCAGAGAGCATCACCCGGCCTTCAAAAATGATGTACGAACGGTCCGTCACACTCAGTGTTTCGCGAACATTGTGGTCGGTGATGAGAACTCCCAGACCACGTGCCTGCATGTGGAAGATGATATCCTGAAGCTCCTCAACTGCTTTCGGGTCTACCCCAGAAAATGGCTCGTCCAACAAAATGAAATCGGGTTCGTGCACTAACGCTCGGGCAATCTCCACGCGCCGCCGCTCGCCGCCCGAAAGCGTGTAAGCACGACTTTTTGCCAAATGGGCAATCCCAAGTTCTTCAAGTAACATCTCAAGGCGTTCGCGTTGCTTTTCTCTCGGCAGCTTGGTTGTTTCCAAGATCGCTAAGATATTCTCTTCGACGGTCAGCTTGCGAAAAATGGACATGTCTTGCGCCAGATACCCAATCCCCAAGCGCGCCCGGTGGTGCATTGGGAGACCGGTGATATCCTGATCATTAAGCAAAATCCGACCCGAAGTTGGTCGCAGAAAGCCCACAATCATATTGAATGTGGTCGACTTCCCGGCGCCATTGGCCCCTAACAAGCCAACGATTTCGCCTTTTCGCAGCTCCAAGGAAACACCGTCCACCACACGGCGTCCGCTAAACTCTTTTACCAAGCTTTCTGTAGCCAATCGTGACATCGGGCACCTATTTGGGAATATCGTGGAAGCTTAGCAAACTAAATTATTTGCGTGATTTTTCCTTCTTAATTGCGCCTATTTCACCAAGCCGATGAACGAAGGAACGCCCCAACACCGCCCGATATTCAGTTCATATCCACACCGAATATCTGCCATACGTTGGGTGAGTTCATTTCTCCTGGTTGTTTTCTTGGTATACATCTGGGCAGGTTTCCTGCGCGGTGATTTGCGTAGCTTCAAGGTCATTTCTTCCAGCATGGAGCCAACGCTGAAAGTGGGCGACTACGTTCTGACTCGCCGGGTACGGGCAGGGGAGCAACTCCGCGGACACATCGTAGCCTTCGAGGACTCCCAAAACCCCGGTGAACTTCTTACGAAACGCGTCGTGGCTGTTGAGGGGGACGCTGTCGAACTGGTCGAGGGAGTTCTCTACATCAACGGCCGAGCCGAAAACCCAGAGTTCCCACGAATCATTCGAATGCCAAGCCGAAGCTGGCGCGTCGGAGTCGGTGAGATTTTCGTGGTAGGAGATAACCGCAATAACAGTGTGGACAGTATCGATTATGGTCCAATCCCAGTGAGTCAACTTGTCGGGGTAGTTTTCTTACGATACTGGCCGCCGCATGCTGTCGGTTTCGTTAAATAACCTTTGGGGGTGCGGCCATTGCTCCACATCACGCTAAGTGGCCACTCCTCTCCCCTCGCTTAGCACAAGGCGGAACGCCGTATGTGTCAGCGGATAGCGATTCCTCTGACTGAAGTCTGACGGCTCTACTTGTTTCCTTACACCCCTGCGCTCACAAGGTCGTGGAGATGGAGCATTCCGATGGGGCGCTTGGCGTCGTCCACGACTGGAAGCACAAAGATTTTCCGTGGCCCATCTTCCATCATGTTCAGGGCTTTGGCGGCGAGGGTTTCCTTGCTCACAAACATCGGGTTGCGCGTCATGAGTGCGGAAACCGGCCGATTGAGGACCTCGGCAACTGTCCGCGTCCCTTGCCGCGCTTCCCGCTGGAAAATACGGCGCAGATCTCCGTCGGTGATGATGCCCACCAAGCGGCCCTCTGCATCAACAACGCTCACAGCCCCACATTGTTTCGAGGTTATTTCCTCGATCGCCTCCTCAAATCGTGCATCCTGAGATATCATCGGGTTCCGGTCGGGCTTGATCAGATCCGCCACCTTTAACAAGAGCCGCTTTCCCAATGTTCCACTCGGGTGCCGGAGCGCAAAGTCCTCGGCATTGAAGCCCCGACGCTCGAGAAGGACCACCGCCAACGCATCGCCCATCGCAAGGGCAACGGTTGTACTCGTGGTCGGTGCAAGATTCAGCGGACACACCTCCCGCTCGACGCCTATATCGAGCACAATATCAGCATGCCGCGCAAGCTCACTGTCCAGACGGCCTGTCATCGCAATGAGCAGATTGTGATTGCGTTTAAAATAGGGAATGCAGCCAAGGACCTCGTCCGTGTTTCCACTATTACTGACCGCAATGACAAGGTCGTCCGAGCTAATCATGCCGAGATCGCCGTGTGCCCCCTCGGCAGGGTGCATGTAGAAGGCAGGGGTCCCCGTGCTGGCAAGGGTCGCAGCGATTTTTCTGGCGACAATGCCATGCTTCCCCATCCCGGTGAGTACAACCCGTCCTTTGCATGCCAGAATAGCTTCAACAGCGGCGTGGAATGGCTCACCAATTCGATCAGCGAGTCGGAGTAGCGCGTCTGCTTCATCCCTAAGGACTTGCTGAGCACGCTTTAACGTGGCTTCACTTAGTTGGTCATTCATAGTTTCAAATGGGTGATGTGGGAATGCGAACGCGTCAAGAAGGAGTTTCGCCCATTTTTCACTGCCACTTCACGAGGTGCAGCGTTGCCACGATGTCGTGCGCGCAAGCATTTCCTGTTAGGTTGCAACGGACGTTGAGCCCGCATGGGAATATGTGAACCTGCGTTCACATGATGTGTAACGGCTTACACATTTTAATGCTTCCCACCGATATCTTTTGGTTACGTAATTTATTTTAAGTCCTTTATTCTCAGCGTTCTATTTTGTTGAATCTATATGGGCCACGTGTGGCACGCAGTTGGCTTTAGCGGTGTGCATCCAATTTTAGCTCATGAAAGGAGCAAAAACTATGAAGGCTCGCAAGGGTTTCACCCTCGTTGAGATTATGATCGTGGTGGCGATCATCGGTATCATCATCGCGATCGCAGTACCGGCCTTCCTGCGTGCACGTGAAAATTCGCGTGGCCAGGCATGCCAAGAGAACCTGTCGAAGATCGACGGCGCGAAGGAGCAATATGCTCTCGAGTTCAAGCTGTCGAACGGTGGCACCGTGACGATGACCGAGCTGATCGATCCGCCGGGCGCAACCGCTGGCAACAAAGAAGGGTATCTGAAGGCCGAACCGCAGTGCCCGTCGGGCGGAACGTACACCGTCAACCCAATCGGAACCAACCCGACCTGCTCGATCGGCTCGAGCAACGCACCGTTCACGCCGCACATCATGCCCTAATTGGGTAGGCTGACTTAAGTGAGGGTTATCGCGTAGTTTTGCGAGGGGGTGACGTCGTGGCGGCGGGAAGCGGGAAAGCTCTCCCGCCGCCTTTCTTTTGCACAAGAAGCGAAGTGGGGATGGAGCAACAGCGCGAGCGAGGAAGCGAGGCGACAGAGTGAGGCGGAAGATCATGAAACAAATCCTTCGATATCGCGCCTTCACACTCTTGGAGATTGTCATTGTGTTGGCGATCATTGCCATTGTTGTCGCGATCGCTGCTCCAACGTGGTTGCGTCAGCGCGAAAATGCACGGGGAGTGGCATGTCAGGAGAATCTTGCCAAGATCTCTCAGGCGAAAGAGCAGTACGCCATGGAGTTCCACATTTCCAATGGCAGCACAATTGTATATCCCGACGATCTGATTTCCCCGCCGGGTACTACGAAGGTGGGAGAAGGATACCTCAAAGTTGTTCCCCAATGTCCTGCAAATGGGGTTTACTCAGCCAATCCCATTGGCACAGACCCCACCTGCTCAATTGGTACTCTCAACATGCCGTACGAGCCACATGTCGTGAAATGACACGAGGCGTTATGGAGTTTGTCTCCAGTCGGCTTTATAGCGTCACCCCTTCTTTTCATAGGTTGAACACCTCTCGATAAAAGATTGTTTCTCCTCCATTCACCAGTATGCCTTACATGGGACCTCTTGTTCTTCCCATGACTGAAAGGTATCCCCCATTGTGATTTAACCATTGCGGGGAGACACCGTCATTCCATCAATTACGGGAAATGCATGTTCAGCGCACCAACCTATGGCAAAGCGGGATTGTAAGACGTTTCCTCACGAATCCCTCGTTAGCCCTCTGGGGACTCGCCATGTTCGTGTACGTTCCAGCCTTAATGGGTGGAACCATCTGGGACGATCAAGCTGCGCTTCAAAATCCGCTCCTAACCTCCTTTGCTGGATTGGGGCGCATTTGGTTTCGCCCCGGAAGTGATCCCCTCGAAGAACATTATTGGCCGGTGACGTATACGGTGTTTTGGCTGCTTCACCGGCTTGGCGCTGGCGGTTCGCCTTGGGTATTTCATTTGCTGAATGTTGTCCTTCACGCAACAAACGCGGTCCTTGTTTACCGGCTCGCGCGGCGACTTCAAATCTCCTGTGCTTGGATCGGAGCCGCAATCTTTGCCGTTCATCCTCTCCACGTGGAATCTGTTGCTTGGATCGTGGAACTGAAGAATGTCTTGTCGTTCACTTTTGGAGCCCTCGCCCTTGGCCGCTGGCTCCGAAGAGTTGAGCAGGACCCACCCACTCGAGCTCTCCCTTGGGATGTACTCGGATTGTACGTCTTGGCCATGTGGTCCAAGAGCGCAGTCGCTCCCCTCCCGCTTATTGCAGGACTTCTTACGTGGTGGAGATTTCCCAACCGCTTGCGGCGGGAAATTCCCAGCCTCGCACTCTGGCTAAGCCTATCCGTCGCCTTAGTGGTCCTCGACCTCTGGATTGTCCAGGGAAGCGGCCGACCAACGGAATATCTCTCCGTAGTGGAGCGCATAGCGCTTATCGGACAAACCGTAGGGTTTTATGTCCTGAAGTTGATTTGGCCTGATGCGCTGTGCGCGATTTATCCGAAGTGGCAACCTCTCCGCATGGGCCTACTACTCAGTCTCCTCCCGACTCTCTCTCTGTTCTTGCTTGTCACCGCTACGGCCGTGATTGTTGTTCGAAGCATCATTCGTCCCCGCATGGCCCCCAATAGCGTGCCGGCTGGATTCTTTGCGGCGAGCACAGCGTTTGTGCTGTTGCTCCTGCCCGTGACTGGCGTCGTTCCCTTCTCATACCAGCGCCAGTCGTTTGTCGCAGACCGTTTTGTGTATCACGCAAGCGTCTTTATGATTTGTGCGCTAACAGAGCTAACAGCAAACGCGCTTCGATGGGTTCCGCAAGGGAAGCGAGTTGGCGTGTTCCTAACGACGGCAGTGATGTGCGTCCTTGGCATTCTAACGTTCGTCCGCGCCAATACCTTCGCTGACATTGAACGTCTGGCCCGGGATACCCTTGCGAAAAATCCAGAAGCGACTGTTGCCCGCTACTACCTTGCAGACGCCTTGGCAAAACGTGGGGATTATCCTCGTGTTTTGCAAGAGTACGCGAACACTTTCTGGACATCGCTGAAAGCTTTGGAACCTCGTAAGGACGCGCTTTTGCAGGAAGCCCGTCTTCAATTAGAGAAGACACCGAACCACCCCTCTGCCCTCTTCAATTTGGGGCTGGCACTCGCCGCGGGCGGGGAGCTCAAGGCCGCTGAGGAAGCCTTTGCACGTGCCTGTGAGCTGGACTCATCGGCAAGCCAAGCAAAGATCGCTCGTGCGGTTCTTCTTGAACAGCTCGGTGAAACCACATCTGCCCTACGTCTCATTATGGAGCTTTACAGAGCCGACAAGTACACGGAGTGACAAGAATATGGAATCGGACTCCCTAAATCCCCCGTCCAGTGTGCACCCAAGGGGACTCCGTCTCGTATTGTTAGGCCTTTTCCTGCTCTGTGTCACGTTGGCAGCGTACTTCCCGTCGCTGTCTGTGCGCACGACTCCGGAAGATCGCTGGTTGTGGGATGACTGGAGCCTGCATAGCACCCCAGCCCTCCACCGTTCCGATGGACTTGCAGATTTTTGGCATTATCCCCCTCGCAACGAATTAGAAGAGCATTATTGGCCGGTCACCTACACTGTCTTTTGGCTGCAAGCACGCATCTGGGGTATGGACGCCTTCGCTTTTCGGCTCACAAACATTGTTCTTCACGTCGTCAACACACTCTTGCTCTGGTTGTTGCTGCGTCGGATGCAGATTCCGGCGGCGTGGCTCGGGGCTTTATTCTTTGGCATCCATCCCATCCATGTGGAGAGTGTGGCATGGATAATTGAACTTAAAGACGTTTTATCGGGACTTTTCTATCTACTGGCAGCTCACGCTTATCTTTCTTCCACGACTGCCTCTTCGCACACCTCAACACAGCAGCGACTCGGCATGATCTCTTGTATCGCGCTTTTCGTGCTCGCCGTATGGAGTAAGAGTGTCGCAATTACATTTCCTGTCGCAGCTGCTCTCTATGAGTGGTGGCGTGGGGGGATGCCACAGGTCAGACGTCGGCACCGGCTCCTGCTTGGACTTCTGGCGATCGCTGGGCTCCTCGCCACCTTGGACCTAATCGTGGCTATGCGCAGTGGTCGCCAACCGACCGAGTTCCCAGTCGTGCAGCGAGTGGCGCTGGCGGGACACGCCTTTTGGTTCTACCTCTGGAAATTACTTGTTCCTTATCCCCAGTCGCTCATTTACGCCAAGTGGGACCTTGCCGGGCTTGGAATCACCAGTTGGATTCCTACCCTTCTTGCCATTCTGGTTATGGTGGGGGTATTTGCTTGGCAGCATCGAATCGGTAGGGGGATTCCATTCGCGTGGGCATTCTACGTAATCACCCTTCTCCCCACGCTCGGCCTTATTCCGTTTAGTTATATGCAGCACGCCTATGTGGCGGATCGTTTCCAATACTTGGCCAGCATCGGTCCGCTCGTACTTTTGGCTTCTGCGGCCGTTCGTCTGTTTCAAGCGGCGGGCAACCGGTATGGGCGCGGGCTCCTTGCCGGCCTTGTCGGGGGCATTGTTGTGCTCTGGACTTGGTTGACGATGCAGCGCGCAGAAATGTTTGGCTCGGCCAAGACAATTCTAAGAGATACCGTCCGTCGCAACCCCGACGCCTGGGTGGCCCACCAGATGCTTGGTACGATAGAAGCTCGCGAGGGACAATGGGAAGAGGCGCGCAACCACTTTGAGCAGGCACTTCGGATCCAACCAGAGGATGCCTCCCTACGCGCAAACTTAGCGTTCGTTCTATACCAGCTCGGAGCTTACGCACAGGCTTTGGAAAATGCGGAGCGAGCACTCCAACTGAATCCTAAGTCGGCATGGGGCCTTGCGGTACGTGGGGCGGTACAGGCCAAGCTTGGAGACACGAGTGCGGCACGCACCGACCTGCGCCAAGCACTTCAAGTGGCCCCCTCTCATCCTTTTGCTCAACGAATCTTGGCGGATCTTGATTCTTCCCCGTCGCAAACGCAAAGAACACCAGCTTCCGAACTACCCACGACGCCGCCGAATCACTCCCCTGAGGACACAACAAGCTCCCCTACAAAAGCTTTGCCCTCTCAATCCTTTTGAATCAGCATGCGCAGAGTTTCGAGAATTGTGCGAAAAAGTGGCAGCTTGCTTCTCCCTTGTTTACGATCGTAGCGGAGAACAAACGGAATCTCACCCACGCGCTTCGTCAGTGTACTGAGATGGACCAATAGCTCGTCCGTGCAGGCAAATCCCTCGCGGGTGATCAGGCGATCACCGTACTTGGCAAGAGCTTGTTTGAGTAGTTGGGCGCGGTAGGCACGGTAGCCACAGGTGTAATCTCGCACTTCCGGCAGGTCGAGGAAAAGTCGAAAGAGCAGTCGTGCTCCGCGGCTCATGAGGCGACGCACAAACGGAACCCCTACCTCTTCGCTCCCCTTACAAAATCGTGAGGCAATGACGATATCGTAGCCGTCGCGCCACAGTTTTTCGACCATCTGGGGTACGTAGGCGGGATCATGCGTGTTGTCGGCATCCATGCAGACAACTGCATCGTCCGGATCTAAGGTCCGATCGAGTGCTGCCGGGAGGAGCGTTCGGATTGCCGCTCCTAAGCCGCGATTCTCAGGATGCTCGACAACGTGAATGGGATACTGTGCGGCAAGCTCACCCAACACCTGCGCAGTTGCGTCGGTCGAACCATCGTTCACCACGACAATCTCATACGTAAGCTCGTTATCCGTGAACACCCGATGGGCGGATTCGATAAGTGCCGGTAAGTTCGCAGCTTCGTTGTACGCCGGCAGAGCAAGGATGAGTTTATTCTTTGTTCCCATGAACTCGCCTAATCCGTCTCCAGTCGTGGGACTACCCACGTGGGGATCTTACCGGCCATACACTGCTTGAAGGATTTCCTCGCGGTGGGCTTGCACCACTTCCTGCGCCGCACAGAGCACCGTGAGCCAGTCGGACTCAGAGATGTAATAGTTGGTCGTCTTATCCAACTTCTGCGTCCGCGGCGATTCCCACAGCGACAGGCGAATGATACGAATGGAGTCTGCCTGATTGTACAGAATCGAGGCAAGCGTTTGTCCCTTGGCCGCCGCTGTGGCAAAGGCATGTTCGCCGTACTTCATCCCACTTACGAATCCGTTCGGATCCTTGTCGTGGATGGGGGCAACGGGTAGGGCGGCATCCAAACTGATCACCACCAAACGGCGGGAGGTGTCGCCTCTCGTCTGGCTCAGATAAAGTTGGATGATACTATCCACTCCCGTATTATCCACGATTCCCCCATCGGCAAGATGGACGTACCCCCCAGTGGCGTAGTTGCGAATGGCAAGAGGGCCGGGCAACACTGGAAAAGCACTGGAAGCTGCCACCGCGCTCGCAAGTCGGAAAGACAGGATATCCGAATCGATCGCGTCGAAACCCGTCGCGCAGTAGGCTGGGGATGCTGCCGCCTTCGCAAGGCTGCTCAGGAGCGGGTCGCCCTGAAAAGCGGATGGATTTACTTTCAGCGATTTGGAAACATTGAGATTCGTCATCAGGAAGCGGCAACCCGTATCGAGATCCACAGCATTGACGATCGTTAGCGGTGCGGCCCCACTCGCCTCGCGCTTGGATAAGTCACCAAACGTGGCACCAAGGAAGATTAGCTGGTCAAAGGTATTGGCAAGCGTTTGCGAGAAGCGGTAGCGGGTGTAATGCTTGAGCACCGCTTCCCACGGGTGACTCAGATAATGAAACCAGCTCCGCATGAAAAAGTCGGTGGCCATGTGAGACTTGAACTGTTGGAAGAACGCCTGCTTTTCCTCTACAGTCCGGAAACGCTCCGGCTTGTAGAGCGCGTAATAAGTCGCCGCCAAACTTCCCGCCGAGACTCCTGAGATCACCTGAGTCTGCTCGAGAATACTCCGACTCTCTGGGCGTGGCAGGTACGCCAGTTGCTCCATCACACCCGCAGCAAACACGGCCGCCCGGCTTCCACCGCCAGAAAGGGCAAGCGTTACATTTACGGGCTTGTGCATTACGCGGGGTTGCGGGGGCTGCTTGTACTTGGGTGCATTGTCAAAGACGAAGAATGGAACTGTTGTGAAATGCCATCGGAATTGGTCCACCTTGTCGCCGAGGATTACGCATCCGGTAAGTAATAACACCGCGGCGAATAGGAAGCCCCATTTCTTCAACCAGACAAATCTGTTCATGGGTCGTCAATACCTTCGAAGACAAAATAAAATGTGAACCCAACCGGCCCACACGCTTGACTCTCGACAGACACTGAACGAGGCGCCCAGTGTCTGCAACACAAATCTCAAGGTTGCATCCGCGATTTTGAGCGTTGGGGATTTGACTTGCGTTCTCCCGCGCGAGAACAAGTTCTTGTTTCACATCTCAGGTGGACACACTCTTAGTGTGCCAACTGGGTTAAATCCACAGAAAGTGGCGTTGGATCAAAGACGCAAATCTTCAATTTTGGAGTGAAGGACCTTGAGCGAGCAACAGGACAAACAATTCGTGCGCGAAATCACGCCTAAGAGCGTTGATTTTTCCCAGTGGTATGTGGACGTCGTCCGAAAAGCGGAACTGGCTGACTATACAACGATCAAAGGGTGCATGGTAATCAAACCCTACGGGTTCGCCCTTTGGGAGAACATCCGCGATGCACTCGACCGACGCATCAAAGCCACTGGTCACGAGAATGCGTACTTTCCTCTCTTCGTTCCTGAATCGCTCCTGAAGAAGGAGGCCGCTCACGTGGAAGGTTTCGCGCCCGAGGTTGCGTGGGTAACCCACGGCGGCAATGAACCGTTGGAGGAGCGCTTGGCGATCCGACCAACCTCCGAGGCAATTATCTGCTCGATTTACGCAAAATGGGTACAAAGTTACCGCGACCTGCCCATCCTTATCAATCAGTGGGCCAACGTTGTCCGCTGGGAGAAGGTCACTCGCCTCTTCCTCAGAACCACTGAGTTCTTGTGGCAAGAGGGGCACACGTGCCATCGCACGATGGAAGAGGCGCAGGAAGAAACGCTCAAGATGCTTCGCGTTTACCAAGAATTTGCGGAAACCGAGCTGGCGATGCCCGTGATCGCTGGGCAGAAAACGGAAAACGAGAAATTCCCCGGCGCCCTCTATACCTACACGATCGAGGCTCTTATGGGAGACGGCAAGGCGCTCCAAGCTGGCACCTCCCATAACCTCGGCCAGCACTTCTCGAAGATGTTCGAGATCATGTTTGAGGACGAGGACCACCAACGCAAGTACGTGTGGCAAACCTCGTGGGGGGTAAGCACCCGTTTGGTGGGCGGCGTTATTATGACCCACGGTGATGAGCACGGGTTGATCCTTCCCCCCCGCATTGCCCCGATTCAGGTCGTGATCGTTCCGATCTTTCAGGCAGCCACACGTGACACCGTAGTGCAGAAGGCAGAGGAAATTGCCGCCCGATTGCGCGACAAGGTACGGGTCAAACTCGACGCCCGCGATAACTACACCCCCGGGTGGAAGTTCAATGAGTACGAGCTCCGCGGCGTGCCGCTGCGGTTGGAGCTGGGACCCAAGGACATTCAGAAGAACCAATGCGTGCTTGTTCACCGCGATAATCGGCAAAAGATTTTCTGTCCGCTCGACCAGCTTGAAGAGACCGTGGTACAACTGCTCGACACGCTTCAGAAGGATCTCTTGGCACGCGCCCGCGCATTCCGGGATGAAAACACCCGCCGCGTGGCCTCATACGAAGAATTCCAAAACACCATTGAGGAAAAACGCGGTTTCATCTTTGCGCCATGGTGTGGCGAGGGAGAATGCGAACTAAAAATCAAAGAAGAGACCAAAGCAACCATCCGGTGCCTGCCATTGAACGAGCGCAACGAAGTCGAACCCGCGACCGAGGGATCCTGTATCCGGTGTGGTCAACCAGCAAAGTTCCATGTCTATTTTGCTCGCGCATATTGACGTCGCAGGCATGAGGGCCGAGCCAGATGGGTGATCAGAGGCCGTGGCGGATCCTGCAGCTCGCCTCAACGTCCGACATGGGGGGCACGGAACGGATGATCCTATTTTTGGTCGAGCATTTGGATCGCCGCGAATTTCAGCCGTATGTGGGGGCGCTCATCGGAAGCGGTGAACTGCTCCGCCGCGCCTCAGCGCTGGGAATTCCTACTCAGCACTTTAGCTTGCGATGCGCCGTAGACCCGCTTGGCATCGCACGCCTGAGCCGATTCATTCGCTCCGAACAAATTGATTTGGTGCAGACCTACGGCCTTCGTGCAGATACGGTCGGGAGAATCGCCGCGCGCCTGGGCGGTGCTCAGGCAGTCATCTCCAGCATCCGGTCGATTGATCCGTGGCGGCGCCTATGGCATGTTTGGCTGGATCGCCTCACTGCGCCGTGCGTGGATTTGTTTATCTCCAACAGTGAGGCCGGTAAGCAGGCGACTGTGCAGCGTGAGGGATTCTCTCCAGAGAAAATTCACGTCATTTACAGTGGTGTACCGGAGCGCCCGATCCCACGCGAAAAAAGAGACGAACTCCGAAAACGCTATGGTGTTGGGCCCGACTCCTATCCTGTCGTTGGTATCCTCGCTAACCTTCGCGAAATGAAAGGGCACCGCGATGTGATCGCGGCTTTGCCGGCTATCCTTGCGGAATTCCCCAAAACCGTTTTTCTGTTTGCTGGACGCGACGACAGTCACGGAGCAGTCGAACAATACGCACGCGAGCGAGGGGTCGCTCACGCGATTCGCTTTCTCGGCTACGTTGCCGACACGCCCTCACTCTTAGCCACACTTGACATCTTTATGTTACCGAGCCATTGGGAAGGCCTCCCTGCAGCGATTGTCGAGGCAATGCATGCTGAGTTGCCCATTATTGCGACGGCCGTAGGTGGCATTCCCGAGCTTGTGCGTGATCAACAGGAAGCCCTGCTTATTCCACCTGCGAATCCGTCAGCACTTGCCGACGCCGTCGAAAGGTTGGCCCGCGATCGCGATCTTGCATCCCGTCTCGCCTCCGCAGCGGCACAACGCGCACGAGAGCTCTTCAGTATTGAGGCAATGGTCAGCCGCACTTCCGAAGTTTACCGAACCCTCCTCCGTCGGAAAGCACCAAACGGCCCTCGTTCGGCGCGACCCTAAAAAGCAGAATTGGCAAAGTTGCACAGAACCTCTCCTGCCCAACCGTGTTTCGGCCGTTTGGTCGAATACCGATTGTGAAGCCTCTCGTCTTGGTATGCTTCATGGCAGAATGCTTCTGCAGCGGAGGGCAGAACCGATGTTGGCAGAATTCTCAATCGCACCACTGAGGGATGCACCTGAACACCTCTCCGAAATCGTGGCCGAGATGATTAAAATCGTCGAAGCAAGTGGACTCCCCTACGAGCTGCACGCGATGGGCACGATCGTTGAAGGCGAATGGGACGAGGTCATGGGAGTCATTCGCCAATGCCACATGCTGATGCGCGAGAGATTTCCTCGCGTCTCGACGACAATCAAAATTGACGATGCGGTGGGACGCACCGGACGTTTGCGGGGAAAAGTCGAGAGCGTACAACGCATTCTCGGCAAATCTCCTCAGGCCTAAATTTCACGTAAGCGCTGCATAGCCTCTCAGTGAGAGGGATTCGGGTTGACACACCCAAGACATTGGGCAAAGCTTAAAGAATGAAGAACTACTATCTTTCGAAGGCGGAATGAGGCAAATGACTAAGCAGGAAATTGCGAATCAGCTCCGGCAACGGACGGGCATGAGCCAGCGCCAAGCGATGCAAGCTGTCGAGCTTTTCTTGGAAACGGTCAAGGAAGCGCTCAAAAAAGGCGAGAAGGTCTCGCTGGTTGGATTCGGCACCTTCCAACCGAAGTTTAAACGGGCGCGGCTTGGTCGGAATCCTAAGAGCAAACAGCAGATCGAGGTGCCGGCCAAAACAGTGGTGGTTTTTAAGCCCGGCAAGTTATTCCGCGAAATGGTGAAATCACTTCCGCAACCGGCAGAGTAGTTACGAACATGTGCCCACCTCACACCCCACAGAGCTGTAAATGGGGAAGTGAGCGCGAGAGGCTTTTCGCACATTCTATGAGCGCAATGATGGCTTGGTTTTTCAGGCGACGCTCGAGTGTTACCGCGTAGTATGCAATTTGGCTGCCGACCAAGACTCCTACCTGACTGACGGAGTAGCGTTTGATCAGCTCTTCATGTTCTACAATAGGCATAACAAACACCCCCGTGCGGCTTTCTGCATAAACTTTCAACAGGGAGCTTTCCTCAAACTCTCCTGCCACATGCACCGTAAGATTCCGTTCGGCAAACCATCGTTCGATGCACGCACGGAGCGCAGAGTCACTCGCTGGTAGTAGGAAAGGTGTTCGTTCAAGTGATTGAGGAAATCGGGCACGGAGTCGCCTTGCGAGACTCCGTGCGGCGTAGACGGCTAACGGAAACTCACCTAAAAGATGATAATAACTGCGCCCAACGGACGGTGATTTGGGAGGCTGTTCGGTTAGCACGAGATCCAACGTCCCACTCATTAGCCGCCTGAGCAATTCAGTGTGCTTCCCGATAGCACAAACGGGTAACAGATTGGGCACGCGTTGAACGGTTCCCCTCAGTAAGTTGGCCACTAACAGCCTTGGGACGCTATCAGCGATCCCTAGGTGCAAACGGTGCAGGAGTTGGTGGGGCCCGGTTAGGGCATCCAGCAATTCGCTTCCCATGTGAAAAATTTCTTCAGCATATCGAAATGCAACTTGACCCGCTTCGGTGAGTACTAAACGACGCCCCACTCGGTGAAACAGAGGCACCCCAAGAGATTTTTCGAGCTGGCGCAATTGAGCAGAAAGTGTGGGCTGGCGCAATCGGAGTCGGCGCGCAGCGGCAGAAATGCCTCCTTCGCGAGCAATGACCCAAAAGTAATAGAGATGCGAGTAATTTAGAAGCCTCGAAGTGTCCATAGGTTTTGACTATGTAAATTCTCAAAATTTTCTATTCAATCTATTTATTGGCGTTGTGGTAATAAAGCAAGGTTGCGAGCTTATAACGAAAGAGCACTAGGATTTCGTTAATCCATAAAGCGAGAGTGAGATGCAGGGGACGACAGAAGAATCAAAAGTAGTTTCAAATTCCTCCCAGAAACGCGCAACAAAATTGTGCAAAACCCTTCCTTCTGATGTATGCAACATTCTCCAAACTGCTCCCGAAGTCATTTACGCAAGCGCTGTGAGCGAATTACTCGCACTTGCTGTGTGCGATGAAAAAGACGGCTGGCATGAAGTCGCCTACGAGGTTCCGGGACGTGGGCTTGTGGCCGAAGCACGTGTCTGCCGCGTTCGCAACGGAATCTCAGTGCGATATTTGGAACCCTACATGCGGCGCCGCGACAGTGATTGCATGGTGATTGGCGACGACGGCCCCACGGATCAGCAGCGGTTCATCGATCGTTTTGGCTATCCGTTCACAGAACTGCGTGAGGATACTTTTGCGTGGCTAAGTCGGCAACGTTTAGCTGTCTTCGCGTTTCGGTCGGGAAAAGCACCGAAAAGCTTTGATGCGATTGCCATCTGCCCTGCAAATGCGGGTTTCTTTGCGCTATCCCTCGCAATGATTCAGGGGATTCTCCCAATTGAGTCCTTGCCTAAGGACTTCCGTCCCCGGGCGTTTATCTTTGTGGCCCCACCCTACCGGCACACTCATTTCAACGGCAAGCAGATCGTCGTCCATAATCGGCTGCCCCAACGTCACGAGCTCTTTAGCTATAACCTCTACCCGGGGCCGAGTGCGAAGAAGGGCGTTTACGGCATGCTGCTTCAACAAGGTGAGATGGAAGGCTGGGTGACCGCTCACTGTTCAACCGTGCGCGTAGTCACGCCCTACGACAATCACATCGTCTTCATGCACGAAGGCGCCAGCGGTGGCGGGAAATCCGAGATGCTCCAGTATCCGCACCGCGAAAGCGATGGACGCCTGCTGTTGGGGCAAAACATCCTCACAGGTGAAAAACGCTTCCTCACCCTTCCACGTGGCTGCGAGCTCCAACCCGTGACCGATGACATGGCTCTGTGCCATCGGACACTGCCAAAAGGTGTCCGAAAACTGAAACTCTGCGATGCAGAACAAGCGTGGTTCGTGCGAATTAACCACATCCAAAAGTATGGCACGGATCCCCACCTCGAAGAACTGACAATCCATCCCCCCGAACCACTTGTGTTCCTTAGCATTGATGCGGTCCCTCACAGCACCGCTCTCATCTGGGAACACGAGGAAGACGCTCCGGGCGTACGCTGTCCAAATCCACGAGTGATCTTGCCCCGCAAGCTTGTTCCGGGGATCGTGGATGGGGACGTCATCGTGGACGTGCGAAGTTTTGGCGTCAGGACCCCTCCCTGCACGAAGGACAACCCCACGTACGGGATACTCGGACTTTTTCACATCTTGCCGCCCGCCCTCGCATGGTTGTGGCGTCTCACTTCGCCGCGCGGTTACGCTAACCCGAGCATTGTCGGCTCCAAAATCGCGCTCTCGAGCGAAGGCGTGGGCAGCTTCTGGCCCTTCGCAACCGGCAAACGTATTGAGTTCGCAAACCTCCTCTTGCGGCAAATCCTTTCCACACAGGATACGCTATTCGTGCTCATTCCCAACCAACACATCGGGGCGTGGAAAGTAGGATTCATGCCCCAATGGCTATGTAGGGAGTACCTTGCCCGACGAGGATCGGCACCTTTCCGACCAGAACAGCTTTCGGCGGCACGGTGTTCACTGCTCGGTTACCAGCTGAACACGCTCCACATCGAAGGGAGCGCGGTGAGCCGCTGGTTCCTGAGCGTGGAAACGCAACCGGAGGTCGGGGAAGAAGCGTACGATGCGGGTGCGCAACAGCTCTGGGAGTTCTTCCGCCAAGAACTTGAAAAATACTCCAAGGACCCGAAGTTGGATCCGGTTGGTCAGAAAATTATCCAGTGCTGCTTAGAAGGCGGTTCAGTCCACGACTACGAAAATCTATCTAAGCAATACGCGATCTTACCATGAAAAACAATCGGTTCGTCGCCTACTTAGCGGTTGCATCAGGCGTCCTTATGCAACTTTGCCTGGGGGCGCTTTATGCTTGGAGCACATTCGCTGCTGCCTTACGTGAAGAGTACGGCTTCCGTGCGTCGCAAATGGCCCTGGTCTTTGGGACCACGATCGCGACGTTTACATTGGTCATGTTGCCAGCCGGTCGTTGGGTCACCCGATACGGACCACGGAAATTGGCCATCGCCGGCGCACTCCTATTTATCCTTGGCTATGGTCTCGTCTCCTTCTCAGGAGGGAACTTCTGGCTGATCTACCTTGGGGCCGGAGTCATTGCGGGCGCAGGCATTGGTTGTTACTACACCGCTCCTCTTACGTGCAGTGTTGCTTGGTTCCCTGAGCGCAAAGGACTGATGACGGGGTTGTCGGTGGCAGGGTTTGGCGCGGGCGCTCTTCTTGTTTCCACGATTACCGAGATGCTACTCGAGCACGGCTGGCATCCTTTGACCCTTTTCCGCCTTCTCGCTTTCGTGAACGGATTCATTGCGTTCCTCGCCGCTACACAGCTCCGCTTACCGCCAAGTCATCCCGTGAGTGAAACGCTCTCCCCCTCAGAAGAGGCTGCAGTTAGGGTGGATCGAAAATACTTCTGGTCTTTAGTGGCGGGAATGTTCGCAGCGACGTTTTCGGGGCTACTGGTAATCGGTCACCTGAAATCGATCGGTTTAAGCTACGGGATCTCGCCGCATACGGCAGGGCTCGCTGTGGGGGTGTTCGCGATTGGTAATTCGTTGGGTCGGCTTATTTGGGGAGCAGCCTATGACCGCTTCGGGCGCCTGTGCCTACCCGCTGCGCTACTGTTGCAAGCCGTGGTCGTGGGATTCCTCCCCTTGTTCCGAGTCGAAGGACTTTTCCTCATAGCAAGCTTTGCCATCGGCGTGCTGTTCGGATCCGCCTTCGTCCTCTATGCAAGCGATCTTGCGTCGCGTTGCGGCAGCAAGGCCTTGGGATACGTTTATCCGTTTGTCTTTCTGGCCTATGGCGCCTCAGGGATTGCTGGTCCGCTGTGTGGCGGCTTACTCTTCGACACCTTTGGCAACTATATAGCGTCGTGTGCGGTGGCATCGCTACTGAGCATCGGAGGCGTGGCAGTCTTCGTGGCCCTGAACAACGAGGAGCTGCTTGAGGACGTCCGTGGTTTCCTCCGGTTAGATCCTGAAAACGACTAACAGCATGTCGTGTATTCCAGCGGATCAGTGCACCGGCTCTATACCCGCTGAACGAACTCCTCGATCACGTCACACACGCGCTCCACATCCGACATGGGGAGCTGTGCGTAGAGCGGGAGCGACAAAGTGGTCCGTGCCAGTTCCTCGGCAATGGGGAATGTGCCTTCGGGCAAGCCAAGATGTGCATAAGCTGGCTGCAGGTGGAGCGGAATAGGGTAATGAATACCTGTTTCAATGTGGCAGGAGCGCAAATGCTGCTGTAGGGCATCCCGCGCTGGGTGACAGATCGCAAAAAGGTGGCGGCCATGGCGGCCGGCAACTGTCATGCGCTGAAATCTTACGTCAAGCGTGCTCAATCGGGCTTCGTAAAAGTCGCAAAGGCGATTGCGTTGTTCGACATGGCTATCCAGCGCAGGCAGTTTCGCGCGCAAGATCGCTGCCTGCAAGGTGTCGAGCCGGTAATTATAGCCAACGCGTAAGTGGCGGTACTTGTCCTCGCGACCGTGATTGACAAGCTGGCGAACCATCGCCGCAAGAGCCGCATCGCTGGTCACGACAGCTCCTGCGTCACCAAACGCCCCGAGATTCTTTGCGGGGAAGAAACTGAAGCAGCCCAAGGCTCCGAATGTTCCAACGTGACGCCGCTCGCCGTTTTTCTCGACTTGCGCCCCGTGCGCCTGCGCACAATCCTCAATGAGCGCAAGGTGTGCCTTCTGACAGAGTTCCGCAACCTCCAAGAGCCCACTTGGATTCCCGTGAAGATGCACGAAAATGACTGCGCGTGTGCGGGGAGTAATCGCTGCTGATACAGCCTTAGGATCCAGATTCCATGTTTCCGCATCGATATCAGCAAACACAACTTTAGCGCCGGTGTGAGTAATCGCCTCTGCCGTGGCAATGAAGGTCATGGGCGAGGTAATCACTTCGTCGCCGGGGCCGATTCCGAGGGCCTCCAACGCGACGTGAAGGGCGCAAGTGCCATTTGCTACCCCCACACAGTGCGCGGCGCCACAATAGCGTGCAAAATCTGCTTCAAACTCGCCGAGCGCTCTGCCCCCGATGAAATCCCCACGGCGAAGCACTTCCGCAATCGCCGCCTCGATCTCGGCCTTGAGCTCCCAATAGGTCGCGCTGACATCATTGAATCGAACAACATGGGGCTGCGAATTCATTGGTGGCAAGGAAGGGGGAGAAAACCCCAAAGAGCAAACAAAAACAGAGTGGTCGTGTCCCCGCCGCTTTTCCCGGAAAAGTCAGGGATCAGCCTCCGTTAGAATCCAGCGGCGCACCCGAGGAACTGGTAGCCGTGGCCTTGGCGGCTGCCTGCGCCTCCCCTGCCGCGACTTCGGAAGGCTCGTCGCCACCCGGAGATCCTGAGGATTCTGTCGCGGAAGTTTTCTCTTTCGGATTGGTTTTCGCCTCCTCGTCCACTGCACGCACGAAAGCCATCCGACATTCGTGCAGCGCATCTGCCAAAAACGCAGCTTCTTCCGTAGTAAGATTCCCGCGCGTTTTCTCCTGCAGCATTTCCAAAAGTGAAATCTCCACACGTGCCAGGCCCAAGTCTCGCTCTATAGTTTTATCTCCCAAGGTTCCCCCCTGACACGCGAGCAGGGCTTGCATCGCGTGGGTTTGAACGAGTAGATAGAAATTTGCGGATGTCTGCTCGCTCATCGGTCAACCTCGCTTTGCGAACATGCGCTCCGGATTCCATATCTACTTCTCGACTTGTCGTGCCGGAACCAACCTCGATGGGCAAACATGCCTTGCCCCCCCCTTTGGGAAACAGGAAGAGGGCCTCCTCGCCGCCGCCGCCAGAAGGACGGTTTGGGCGGGGACTATTTCTGCGCAGCGGCCGACGACGGATGTTTGGCCACCTTGACCAACGCCGGCCGAATCACGCGATCCTTGTACTTATAACCGGCCTGCAGCACCTCGACGACCTGACCATCGGGAACATCGGTTCGTTCTTCGACGGAAAGCGCCTCGTGCGTCTGCGGGTCGAAGGGCACTCCAGCGGCGTCAATTCTTGTGAGTCCTTCGGACTGGAGCAAAGAATTCAGCTGCGCCGAAACCATCTCGATCCCCTGACGTACAGCGGCCACGTCCGTGGCGGTTTGCGCGCTTGCTAACGCCCGCTCGAAGTTATCAAGCACCGGCAACAGCTTGGCAATAAAAGCTTCGTTTGCTGCGTCGCGGAGCTCCTCTTTTTCTTTTTGCGTACGACGCCGGAAGTTATCGAAATCCGCTTTGTGGCGCTTGAGTGCCTCGCGGAGTTGCTCGTTTTCCGTCGCTAATGCCTTAGCCGCCATATCGATTTGCCGAACCAATTCTGGAGCTATCGTCACATTCGGCTCGTCCGCGACGCGTTGTGCAAAGAACTCCCGATATCGAGCGCGCCGCAACCGATAACGATCTCGTGCTCCGTTGCTGGAATTTAGAATGTTTCCCATTGCGAACTCTTATGCCACTACCCTTTTTGAAGATTTTCTAACATAAAAATACAACCCACCCTTCAGATTTTGTGGGTTCATATGCCTTGGAGCCAGTGGGCAAGGCGAAATCCTGTTGAAACCAAGATTTGACGCTTGAACGCATATTCTAACACAAAGCATCTTTACAGCCCATTTATGCGAGAGAAACAATAGGGCAGCGGCCAAGGCTCCTACCGAATCGGCTTTGGTAAGACAATAAGGCACAACAGAGTGCGAAGGGACGGCACGGTGAGACACATAGGACATGCGGTTCAAAAACGGTTCTTGATCGATGGGGCAAGTTTCTACCCGAGTTCCGATCGCCGGGGGGCGACGCCTCTCGCGGCGATATTTTTCTGCATGTCAGTACTGAGCTGCACCGCAGCTGCTAACGCCGCGCATAAGTCCGACGACTCGCTCTCCGTGTTCGCGAGTGGGAGCATGCCAGAGCAAGCGCTCGTGGCGGGACGCCCAGCCTTCGTCGTAGCTCAAGCCCCCCCTGCCGCTCTTGGGCCAGACGTGGTTGTTCCACCCGACGCTGTAGGACCTGCACCCGAACCCGGTGCTCCTGCGCCACGGCCGGCAACGCCTCCTCCTGCATCAACGCCCGCAGCGCCCGGAGCCAGCCCAAGCCCCACTCCCACGCCAACCCCGTTGCCTTACATTGAGAATGTGCCGTTCAGCACGCTCTGGCCAAAGTATTTTGACGCGGTAAAGCGCATTCAAGCTGGGGACCCCGCCGGTGTGAAGGAGCTTTATTTTTCACTCAGTAGCGAGGACGTCAAATGGTTCGAGGCCAATTACAAGCACTTGGCCGATCTTCTCAGCTCGGGTACGCTCACAGGCACCCCCGAACAACTCAAACTTTTTGTGCTACAAGCCTTCTTGCGCAACATGCCAAAGTCTGCCGAGAAAGAACCTAAGGTCTCGCAAGCACTCCACAAACCATACGCCGTCGCGCGTGTTACGGATCACTCCACGGGTTCGCCAGTGGATTACGAAACATTGCTCATCCAAGAGGGCGGGCGATGGGTGATTTCGCACTTCTTCTTTGCACGCGATTTCATTTGGATGCCGCAACTGGCTCACTTCAAGAAGCTCAACGGCATTCCAAATTCTCCCGACGA
Organism: Candidatus Sumerlaea chitinivorans; assembly: GCA_003290465.1. Taxonomy (GTDB): domain Bacteria; phylum Sumerlaeota; class Sumerlaeia; order Sumerlaeales; family Sumerlaeaceae; genus Sumerlaea; species Sumerlaea chitinivorans. The sequence continues at coordinate 220,478 of CP030759.1, read as the reverse complement.
AACGGTGTATTTGACGCAAGGTCTTCAGCCCTTTGTAGAATGGGCTCGAGGCCAATTCCTCAATTGTGGATACGAAAGAGAAGGGCCCCGTGGAAGCAGTTCAACCCCTACGTCAGGACCGCGTCGCTAAGTGGCGAAATTTGATTCTCCAAGATGCACTCGACGAACGGGCGCACTTTGAGCTCGGTCGAGAGTATTTGCGGGCTGGCATGTATCTGGAGGCCGCTGCCGAATTCCGACGCTGTGTGGAACTCAATCCTGAGTTCATTGCAGCGTGGATGCACCTTGCAGAAGCTTATCGCCACGTAGGTGTGGAAAAAGAAGCGCAAGCGGCTCTCGCCACTGCCGCCGAGCTCAAGAAGAAGAGAAGCCACGCTTAACACCCGTCGGTCAGCGTACGATGCTTGGCTATGCTGGGCTGTTCGTTGCCGCTGGGCTGTGTTGCCTGCATTGGGTAAGGCGCGCAGGCAATGAAGGGGGAACAAGCCTTAGAGTCCCACTCCAGCCTATTCCGCCATTGTTTGGGTGGCAAGCACACGCCCTGAGTCGGTAAGGAACAGTCGGCCGTCCCGTTCCGTCACCACACCCATAGCAACCGCTCGACGGACAACTTCCTGCGCGAACGCTCTCGTCCAAGCAATGTGGTACTCCAAGTGGTCAATTCGGTTTTCCGTCTCAGCCTCAGGGCGCAATTCGTGATGGAGAAGGTGGACGACCAGCATCTGAATCGCGAATTCGAGCCGCTGCGCGGCGCGCCTCCGCGCTTGCGCGACCAAGCCCCGGTTGGGTGCAAAGAGGTAGACCAAAAGAAACATCATGCCTGCCATACTTGCCATGGAGCCAGCAATGGAGGCGTCAAGAAAGTGCGCCACCCAATACCCAACGACTGCGCTCCCGACCCCAAAAAGCGCCGCTAAAAGTAGCACTCGCGACAGTCGATCGCTCAACAGAAGGGCAGTTGCCGGAGGGACCACCATGAACGCAACGACCAGAACACTTCCAACGGCGTCAAATGCTCCCACCGCCGTCACGCTCACTAACGTCATCAAGGAATAATGAAGAAGGGTAGGCATGAAGCCTTGGGCTGCAGCGAGGGCCGCATCAAAGCTCGCCAGCTTGAGCTCTTTGTAAAACACTGTGACAAAGAGGACGTTGAGGAGCAAAATTCCCCCCATAACCCATGCGGATAGAGGCCCCAAATCGTGACCCTCCACCTCGAAGCGATTGAAGGGGGCAAAGGCCAATTCGCCCAATAGAACCGCATCCGTGTCCAAGTGGACGTGTGCTGCGTTGCGGGAGATGAGCAATACACCAACGCTGAATAACGCGGGGAATACGAGCCCGATCGCAGCGTCATTGTAGATGCGACGAGTGTTCACCAGCAGTTCCACGAGGGTCACCGTCAAGACCCCTGTGAGGGTCGCTGCTGCCACAAGAAACGGAGAGCTCAAGTCGCGAACCCAAAAGTAAGCCAAAACGATACCCAGCAAAATCGAATGGCTGATGGCGTCGCTCATCAGCGCCATCCGACGCAACACAAGATAGGTACCGGGTAGGGCACACCCCACCGCAACCATGACGGCAATGAGAAGGATTTCAAGCTGCACTTGCGTCATTGTACACTTTCTCTCTGCCCAAGTGAACGAATGATGCGTTCGGCTTCGGCTTGCCCCTCTTTGGTCAGCGCCCACTTGCCATCTGAGGTTGCCACCACGAGCCCTTGAGCCACGAGGCGCCGTAACGAGCCACGCAGACCTACTGCGGTCGGGCTCATCGCTCGAATTGCTCCTGTACTGTGCGGATGGGCCCAATCCCCATGCTGCGTCGCAAGTTCATAGAGATTCACGAGAGCGGTCTCTGCCGCAAAGCGCCGCCGAGCGATCCACTGTCGAACCCAAGCCCACATCACCCCGTGGGCGGGCGCGAATAAGAGCGACAGCAGGGCAAAACTCGTAGCACATAGGACAATAATGGGGCCAGCCGGCAAGCGCGGCGCAAGGCTGCTCAAGAACGCTCCGAAGGCGCCGGACACCGAGCCAAACAGAGCAGAAAGCGCAACCATCCAACCAAGGCGGTTCGTCCACTGCCTCGCGGCCGCCCCCGGCGCAACGATCATTGCGCTCATTAAAACAACTCCCACCATCTGGAGCCCCATGACAATGGCTACCACAAGGAGCGTCGTCATTAGCATGTCAAAACGCTGAACCGGCAGGCCAATACTTGCCGCGAACTGACGATCGAAGGTGATGATCTTGAACTCTTTCCAGAAGGCCAGCAGGGGAACCAGCGCCACAACCCCACACCACACCATGATCCAAATGTCCTCGTAAAGCAAGGCCGCTGCTTGGCCGAACAAATAGCGGTCCAGTCCAGCTTGATTCGCGTTCGGGAGCCGCTGAACAAACGTCAGAAGCATCAAGCCCGTGCCGAAGAACACGGAGAGCACAATACCGAGCGCCGTGTCCTCCTTCAGCTTTGATGTGTTCAGCAGTAAAACCACAAACATTGTGCTCAGCAGTCCCGCCAGTGCTGCTCCCAGAAGGAGCAGAAGAGGCGATCGGGTCCCTGTGAGTAGAAACGCCAATGCGATTCCGGGAAGCGCCGCATGAGAGACAGTATCACCGATCAGGCTCTGGCGCCGCAAAACGGCAAAACTCCCTAATACGCCACTCACTGCCCCTAAGACGGCCGCACCGAGGGCCACTGTCCGGAGCGTGTGGCTCGTAAGCACCATCGCCCAAGACGTTGTCTCTTGCGCCAGCATCGCTCAGCGCCCTCCCTCTGCTTGTGCCACTTCACTGAGGAATGAGAGGCGTCCGCCATACGCGCGTCGCAGATTATGTTCCGTAAAAACTTCTGCCACCGGGCCACATGCAATCCGACGAACATTGATCAGAGTGACCCAGTCGAAGTACTCGGGCACAGTCTGCAAATCATGATGGACAACAAGAACGGTTTTGCCTTGTGCGCGGAGTTCCTGCAGGAGGGTGATTGTCGCACGCTCGGTGGTGGCATCCACCCCCTGAAATGGTTCATCCATAAGGTACACCTGTGCATCCTGAACAAGGGCTCGTGCAAGGAACACACGTTGCTGTTGACCGCCCGAAAGCTGGCTGATTTGTCGGTGCGCAAAAGCGGTCATCCCGACTTTTTCCAGTGCTGCGCAGGCAAGGGCGCGCTCTCGCCTGCCGGGCCGGCGAAACCATCCCAGCTTTCCGTAAAGCCCCATGACCACAACATCGAGGACAGTCGTAGGAAACTGCCAGTCGACGCTCTCGCGCTGGGGCATATAGGCCACAAGATGCCGGGTTTCGGTCAGCGGGCGCCCGAAGATGAGCACGCGGCCAGCGGCAATGGGGACGAGTCCAAGAATCGCCTTCAGGAGTGTTGATTTCCCGGCACCATTGGGCCCAACGATCGCCATGAGAACGCCGGCGGGTACCACCAAATCCACATCCCAAAGGACTGGCTTCTCATGGTAGGCAACCGTAAGATCACTCACTTCCACAGCCCACTGGTCAGCGGAATTCTCGGGTTTTGTTGAGGTTGGCCCCATCAAGGACGTATCCTTATCCGTTCTTCTCTGGGTAGCACTCATGGTTTCAGCGCCCTCACGATTGTCTCAACATTGTAGCGCACCATTCCCACATACGATGCAGCGGGTGTGTCAGGCGAACCCAAAGCATCCGAGAATAACTCACCGCCGATTTCTACGTTCCAACCTAAGGCTCGCACGGTCTGCCGCATCGCCTGAATGGTGCGCACAGGGACGGACGTTTCCACAAAGATCGCCCGAATACGACGTTGAGCGATCAGCCGGGCGAGTTGCTCGACGTCGGCAGTGCCGGCCTCAGCGACAGTGCTGATACCTTGTAAGCCACGGACTTCTATATCGTATGCCCTACCGAAGTAATTAAATGCGTCGTGGGCCGTGATGAGTACCCGTTGTTCATTGGGGATGGCTTGCATCTCTCGGCGCACCCACGAATCCAACACCTCGAGTTCGTCCAAGTAGCGGGAGGCGTTTTGGGCAAAGACGGCCGAACTCTCAGGGTCCGCCTCACAAAGAACGTCTCGGATGGTTTGAACTGCGAACTTCCAGAGCTGAACGTCGAACCACACGTGAGGATCGGGGGCTTCCTCGGCGTCAGAGGGGTAAATCAGTCGCTCACGCGGGATATCTCGGGTCACTGGCACAGCTCGCACGTGTCGCCCCATCTTCACGAAGACATCTGTGAGTTTGGCTTCCAGATGGAGGCCGTTGTAAAAGACAATATCCGCTTCTGCCAGCCTCTGGACGTCACCTTCGCTTGCTTTGTAAAGATGGGGATCTACGCCCGGCCCCATCAGGCCACGGAGCTGAATCCGGTCGCCGCCAACTTGGCGCACAGTGTCCGTGATGATGCTCGTTGTCGCGATTACCCTGAGAGGTTGACCGGGAGTTCGATCCGCGCGCGGAGGCGCGCAGCCGGCGAGGAAAACTAAGCCGATCGCCAGACAAAATTTGAGATACCTATGAACCAGTTGTCTCGGCATTTGGTGGGAAGTTTTTAGCAAATGCAGATCCTGAAGCACAAGCAAGGAATGCTGCAAATCCTTGCGCAAGGGCGATCGTCAATTACGCATCTCAAACACTTTCCTCGCGCCAATCAAACACCACGCCCAAATGTTTCTCAGGAGCAGACGAAAGGCTCTCATACGTCTTCGCAAACTCGCTGACTGGGACAAGATCCGTGAGGAGCGGCGTAACCTGCAGAGCGCCCTCCGCTGCAAGCCGGACATATTCGGCCACGTTTCGACCTTCTGTCCAGCGGACGTAACCGTAGGGATAATCTACACATGCGGTTTCATAGTTGGAATCGTAGCGTCCCGGCCCTCCAGCGCGCGACACGATGAGCTCGGCTTCGCGCGCGAAGAGCGCTTCTCGTGGCAGTTGGGCGTCAGCCGTTCCGACGATCACGAGCCGCCCACGCAAACGCAAAAGCTCGGTAGCGCGCCTCAGCAACTCCTCAGAGCAGCGGTTCACGGCAAGAAACACCGCGTCGGCACCATTGCCCATTGAAAAACCTTTCACGCGATCAACCAGCGAATCCCACGAAGGTGCGACCTCGATTCCAACCGATCGCGCAATCTCGGCCCGAGACTGCGCCAGATCTGTTGCAACCACCCGACAACCTGCGATTCGGCCAAACTGCGCAATCAAGTTGCCGAGCATGCCAAGTCCGATGACAACAGCAACTTCCCCAAGCGAAAGTCGGGCGACACGGAAAGCGTGGAGCGCAATCGCTCCCAAACCGCAAAAGGCAGCATGGGGCAGTGGCATCGCGTGAGGCACACGCGTGGCCAGTAGATACGGAACATCTACCACCTGCGAGTGACTGACGTAAGGGGCCCCATAGCACGCGACGCGGTCACCCACTTGGAAGCCACCTGCCCCTTCCGACCCCAGCTCAATGACTTCTCCAGCAACCTGATACCCCAATGGGTGGGGGGGCAAGTCCGGCGAAGCGTTTAACTCAAACGCGAGCAGTTCCGTCCCTTGGCTAACACCAGAAAAAAGCGTTCGAACGCGAAGAAACTTGGGCTTGAGAGGAGAAAGTTCGACATTTCGCCACTCAGGTCGACCCTCGATGACCACAAGTTGGCGAACTGGGCTACGCTCCATGTCATGAACTCCGTTTATTCGAATGGGATCCGAGCTTTATTGTCGCTGGGGTGTTGAATGGAGCACGGAAAGTTGTCACGCGAAAATCATTTGTCGGCTGGTCGGGGATCTTGTTATTGTTCAGCCCGAGCGAGTCGGAGAAGCTTCTGGCGATGAATTTCGCTTGACCTTCTTTGCCGTAGGATGGCAAACAGTTACGATTCAAGAGATCAAGGACGGACGTTTGCAGCGCCGCTCTGGATAGGGAGTAGCGCAGAAAGGATCCAGAAAATGAAGCGGGTAGGCCTGATACTGACCGCCGTGTGGATCATCCAAGCGAGCGTTTTTCAAGCACAGCAATCTCCCGCGCCTCCGTTCGATGTATCCGTCATTCAGCCGCTCGGTGAACTGACGAAATCTTTTATCGGCACCGAGGTCACCATCGAGGGCAATGTGGTCAACTATACCCCATCGTGGAAAGAAACCGCTCCACACTCCTTGGTCCTGAAGGACAACACCGGGAGTCTTCGCGTGGTGATCTGGCCAGACACATGGAACCAGATCCCGTTTCACGACCAGCTCAAAGTCGGCGCTCAAGTCACAGCTCGCGTGTTGATCGCAGAGTATCGAGGCCAGCTGCAGGGACAGGTGAAGAAGCCGGCAAACATCGTGTTGGGGTTGGTGAAACCCCTCCCGTCCCCCACTGCATCCGTCGGGACAGGCCCAACCCCACCGATCCAAGCCCCCCCACTTACTTGGCAAAAGGACATTCCTACAGCGCTTGATCTTGCCAAAAAGCAGAAAAAGAAAATCCTCGTTTTTTTCGCCAATCCTGACTCCGAAAACAGTAACTACGTAGAGAAGAGAATCCTCGAGGATCCACGAGTGCGTGCGGCTATCGCGAATTCGTGGCTGACGGTGAAATGCGACATGCGCACCGACGCGGAACTGGCACGTCAGTTACAGGCATTCCGAGCAGGAACGCTCGGCTTTTACAAATCGGATGGCACCCCCCTCCGTCCACATCTGGTGCCGCGGACGGCGGATGAACTATTAGAGGCTCTAAAATAGGGGAGAGTAACTTTTCCCTACCACCCATAGAAGTCGGCTTGGCTTGGAATGCACCACGCGGCGCGCAGATTCCACGTCATCTCTCAGCCAGTAACCCGAACCAGATTTTCTCCCTCTCCACGATAACTTACAACGTTGTTCGCCGTCTCCCATAATCGGATTTCGTGCAGCTGACATCTGCCCCCAAGCCGGCGCTCCAAAAGCTGCCAGAAAGCAATCACAAGATTCTCGGAAGTCGGGATCACACCCTGAAGAAAATCCACATCCGTGTTCAAATGTTTGTGGTCCACGCGTTCCACGATTTCCTCAACGATGATGCGTTTCAGCTCCTTTAGGTCGATGACCATACCGGTTCGCGGCTCAGGAGAACCGCACACTGTAACCTCGAGGGTATAATTGTGGCCATGGCCGTTCGGGTTGCTGCAGCGGCCATAAATCTTCTCGTTTTCTTCATCTGAAAGATGTGGATTGAAAAGGCGGTGACTGGCACAAAAACCCACACGCCTTGTGAGGTAAACCATCAATGTGACCTCCAGCTCTAAGCCTGAAAATGTTAGCCATCTGACCGGTGGGTTATTCCCCGATGTTGTGTTCCCCGCCTTGCCACCTCCAGTCGCTAGCCGCTTGCGCCACTTGGACCGAGGCACGTGCCTCATGAATGTACCACGCGGTCAATGCAATTGAAGGTTGCACATGCTTGCCAGTCGCGTCATGGTGAAACATACTCAATACCGAACTACTAAAGGAACGCTGAAAATGGCGGGCAAGTTGGCATGCTTCTGGGTCATGATGGTGCTCGGGATTTGCGTGGCGAGTGAATGCCGTGCCCAAGCGGAAAGGCGAAGTGGGCGCAGCAGTGATTCCGCGGTCGGCCCTTCGCGTAAGGCTCAGAAAATTTACGATAAATACGCTCAACAGTGGTCATGGCAAGACGGCTACGAGCTAAGTCCTTTCATAGTCACCCAAATTGAAACTCCTGTCGCCAAACCTCTTGGTCCCACACGGCGGCTTACAGAATTGGAGTACTCGCGGTTGATTTTGTCTACGCTGGCGGTTCCGCCCCTTGAGCCACTCCCGCGCCGTTCGCCAGTCCGCAGCGTTGTGCAACCAGAAACAGGCGAGGACGGCATAACGCGCTATAAGCCAGTCGAGACGCGCGTGGTAGAAGTTTTCAACCGTGGCATCCTCCTTCTCGAGAACGGTGAAGAAGTGCGTTTGCGGGGAGTGCGGATGTTTTCGGAGCGAGACCCCGACGATGTGATCCGTTATTATGTTCGTGAGGGCATGCGACGACTCCGCGAACTGACGCGCACCCAGCAAGTTCGTATTGTTTTTGATGAGCCGCTGCGAGATCCGGACGGCAATCTGCTTGGGTTAGTGACGTTGGCTGACGGAACAGAACTGAATCGCTACATGTTGGAGCAGGGCTACGGCTATGTCGAGCCCGCGGATTTCCTCCCGTTCCAAGACCTGTCAGAATACTACGCGGCCGAGCGGGCGGCACGAGATGCCCGCCGCGGGATCTGGTCCAAGAAGTGAGACGTTCCCTTTGTCCTTCCTCGATGTTGGCACACACTTGATCCTATGGCATATTGCCAAATCGAGATTCCGCTTGCGTGGAAATTAGGGCGAAAGCCGTAGGGCCTTTTCCCCCAGCTACGCGGCTTTATCTGCCAAATTTCGCGCCACTCGGTGCGCAACTACGGCTGTCAAAGGATAGCATGTCGGAGACGTCCACGTTGAAGTATTACCGATGATTCCGCAACGAGAGCTTCTGAATCATCTCGAGGAAAACCTCGACCACCTTGGGGTCAAAGTGTTTCCCAGATTGCTCGCGAATATACTCGACGATCCAGTCGTGGGGCCATGCTGCCCGATAGGGCCGGTCGCTGGCAAGGGCATCCCACACGTCTACCACAGCAAAAAGTCTCGCGGATAACGGAATTTCTTCTCCTTTCAAGCCGCGTGGATAGCCGCTTCCGTCCCACTTCTCGTGGTGACAGTACGGGATTTCGAGAGCAGGCCGGAGAAATTCGATCTCTCCCAGCATGTCCATCGCGTACTGCGGGTGCTTACGCATGATCTCCCACTCTTCTGGTGTGAGGGGCCCCGGCTTTCGCAAAATTGCATCCGGCACTCCGAGTTTGCCCACATCGTGAAGCAGTGCCCCGCGACGAATATGGATAATCTGCTCCGGCTCGACTCCTACCGCCCAAGCTAACCGCACGGTGAGGTCCGCCACGCGCTGGGAGTGTCCTTTAGTCTCGTGATCCCTTAAGTCTATGGCTCGTGACCAACCTTCTATTGTTGCGTCGTAGGCGTCACGCAATGCAATGGCGGCTGCCTCAGCTTCGTGTGCTTGTTTAGCGAGATCCACTGCTATGGCTGCTTGGCCCGCCAACATTTCCAAAAAAGCAAACCACTCGGGATCAGGCTGAAAAGGCCGCCGCTGAAAGATTTCCATCACGCCGAGCAACTCGGTACCCCTGAGTAAGGGCACAGCACACCCCCACTGAAGCTTTTCAGCGCGTACCCAGTTGGCGTCAAAAAAGCGGTCTAACGCCTCTGGCACATTTTCTACGACCACTCTTCTCTGCTGCGCCGCAGCTGTCCCGGCAAAATAATGCCCAAGCTTCACGATCGGCTGAGTCGGAGGGCTGTTTGCCCCGTAATAGGCAGTACATAAAAGCTCGTGACGTTCAGGGTCATAGGTGAAAAGCAGGGCCACATCGACTCCCAAGCGATCGCGCAGTTGTTTGAGGAGTTCCTCGAGAGGGGTCGCGAGTGAGACGCGATCCGCCATCGCAATGTCGATTGAATGCAGCGCCTCGAGGCGCGCCAGACGCTCTTGGGCCGTTTCATATAAGAACGCGTTCTGAAGCGCCGCTGCAGCCAAATGGGCAAAGGTCTGAAAGACCTCTAAACGTCGGGCAGAAAAGAACCCCGCTTGATCGGAATATACGTTGAGTGCTCCGAAGGTTTGACCTCGACTTGTGAGGGGAAAGGCTGCAGACGTACAGAAACCAGCTTCGATGGCTTGTTTGCGCCATGGAGAAAATCTTGGATCGGTGAACACATCCTCCGTAAGCTGCACGCGGCCCGACCGAATTGCCCGCCCCGTCGCCCCCTGTACCTTAGGTTGCTGGTCATGGCGCACGCGGATAGATTGCAGATACTTGCTTTCAGCGGGGAGCCAAGCCAAGGGACGGACATACCCACTCGGTTCCGCGATTCCCAACCAAGCCAGGCGCGCCCCCAAGACCTCGACACAAAGGCGGACGATGCTCTCTGCAACCTGCTGGGGATTGAGGCTTGTGGCCAACTCTTGGGCAGTCGTAAGAATCGCACGCAGCTCGCGCAGGTTCTCTTCAAGTTCCTGAGCGTCGAGTACGCGTCGCGTAATGTCGGTCCAAGAAACAATCACTTCCTGCGGCTCGCCGTTTTCATAGCGGGTAACTCGGGAATAGTCTTGCACCCACACTAACCGTCCCCACTTCGTCCGCATGCGGTATTCCATCCAGTTTTCGCCCTTGCGGAATACCTGTTCGGTTTGCCGAAGTACTCTTTCTCGGTCCTCGGGCTCAATCGCATGAATCCAGAATTCGGGGACGAGAGCTTCCTCAGGGGTATAGCCAAAAAGAATCTCGACGTTCGGACTGACCCACACTGGCACAAACTCATCCCTCTGACGTTCTAACACGGTAATGACCGTGGGTGTAGTATCGAGGACGTGCTCCAAGCGTTTGGTGAGAAGCTCGCGCTCGTGGGCAAGCTGAACACGCTCCGTGACATCGTCAAACGCTACTATGAACTCATCTCCACCTGTTGGATAGGCGACTACGTAATACCACCGGTTCAGTCTCTGAGCGAAATCCTGAAACGTAGCATGGCGACCAGACGCAACCACCTCGCCATACCGTTGAATCCATGGGGCAGCCGCGTCCCCCATTAGATCGCGGACCGTTTTGCCAATGACTTTCGAGCTTTCCCAGCCGGTCAGCCTCTCAAAGGCCGGATTGACTTCGAGAAAGAGGTAATCGCTCGGCCGGTCGTTGGCATCGTAAAGCAAGCGGTGTCGGGCCACGGCGTAAGGAGCATTTACAAACAAGCAGCACGAGCTACAGGAAAGGCCCGATGGGAGGCTGGCTTGGCTGTCACGACGCAATTTTGAGAGCTCGGGGTTGGGGAAGCGCAGCTGGAGTAAGCCACCCATTGATGCAGCTCCCACCAGGGGTTTCCATTCAATCTCGACCTGAACCTCGCTGCCCTCCGGAGACAAAATCCTGCCTGTCCACGTGGCAGGTGGATCGGTGGTGCGCCATTCGCGCCCTTGCATTTCCTTCCACCAAGCTGCACATTCTTCACCCAACAGCTCCGCGAGCGAAAGCCCTACCAGAGTCGAAGGCTCGCGGCCAAAAAGCTCCCCTGCTCCCCCCTCGACAGCTTGGATATGACCGTCCTTGTCTACGACCAGCAGCACGCCTTCTTGTCCTGCCTGCCCGTTTGATTCGCAATTGCCTTCTCTCATCGCGGACACGCTGCCAACCTCGCTTTCGCTTTAGCTTTCGCGAATCGCAGCGAGTGGGGTGTTATCCCTATTTCTGCTCGGGCTAAAGGAAGAGCCCATACACAGCTTTTCAACTCGCCCATTTGCAAGACTTCACGGCACCGAGTAGCTACACGTCCCGAAAGTAGCAAGGCTTTTTAGCAATTGCTCGCAGCAAGCTGCCGGGAATTAGGAGGCGCTCTGTGGGGAGGTACGAGCGCTACGAGTATTATCGAGAACCACGCGAAGGCTGACAGCAAAGCCCCAAGCCAGAACCATGGCGTTGAGTAGTTCAACTCGAGCACGTGCTCGCCCGCAGGCACGGGTAAAGCTGTGTGCCCTCCGTTCGCGCGGAGTAATTGCGGTGTCACGTCCGCGCCGTCGAGAGTCGCGCGCCAGCCGGGGTACCACGCCTGAGAGATCCCAAGCCATCCTCGATCGTTCGTCCGGATACGAAATCGCCAGTATTCAGGGACCGGGTGCGCAATCTCCACCTCGCCGGCAAAGCTCTCGGGCTCCGCTGCGTTGAACGCTGCCACCTCTCCCACCCGCAACAATTGGTGCTTATCCACCAGCACAACCTTGCGCGGATCCCACGCGGGATCATTGTACCGCTGGATCACCCACTGAAAGTTCTTCTTGTAGCTAACTGGAACAGCTGAGGGAACAAGCCACGCCCATCCAGGGGGCTCGGGGCGACGTAAATAGATCCACGCAGGGTGTTTTGAGCCAAGCTGCCGGTAGCCCAATCCTTCCAATGCCACCCGAGCGTCGAGCTGCCCGCTGTCGTCCTCCGCGATCAGATGGGTCACGGCGAGCCAGCGCGGCGCTTCAAGTTCGGCGCGAATGCGCACCGATCGGACTTCGGTCGTGGGGACCTCAAAGGATCCGAGGAAAAACGTGAGCCCTCCGGTTGTGTATCCTGCGTTAAACTCAGTAAATGCGGATCGCGGCCGCTGGTGGCGGACCAAAGTAGGAGTGGCGTGCTGGTCGTACGTCCACTCGGCGGTTTCCATTCCCAAACGTAGTGGTGCACTGGCTACCGTATCATGCTGCGGACCGAGAAACTCCACGATTCCCACTGTCGTTCCATCGTCGAAACCGAGACATCCCATGGCCCCACTCACGAGGTGCACGCGCTTAAGTGGCCTCCCTTCCCCAAAATCGAAGGTTAATTCGTCCGGTGCTTGGGGATCGCTCTGGCTGAGCAACACAGTCTGAGTCCCCGTAGACAGGTGGACTGAGGCCGAAGCCAATTGCACATCGACACCACCAGCCGGAACCGCGATGTCCGTCACGTTCCAAACATCCAGCCCGTTCTCGCGGGTTCGGAGGCCACGACTTGATTCCTCAGGGGGAACGAAGGGGTTCACCCAAGCAAGCTGGAGAGGATTGTAGCCACCCGTGTAGGGAATCCCAGAGGACTCCCCAGTGTTCTTCTCCCACGGCCCCGGATAGAAACTGTGCAACCTCCCAGCGGGACGCTCGGGTAGCCCAGCATGCATAGGCGTAATAGCCGTGCTGTAACCGGGATTGCCGACTCCAATGTTCTTGTGGACTCCATAGACGACCAGCTCGCCAAACATAAGCAGCACGGCAGTAAAGGCAAGAAGCGGCGCAGGGTGGCGTCGCTTGCCAACCAAGAAAAGCCACACAAGGGCCAACGCAAGTGTTCCGCCGCCGATGGCAAATTGCTCCGCCATGTCGCGCAGGAAGTCCGTTTGAGTGCGGTGGACCCCAATACGATAGAGAGGGTTGATCACGAAGAGCATCTCCAGCGCACTTGCCCACGTGCCCGTGAGCTGAAGTGCCCAGAGAATCATGTACATGCCGCCCATTGCCAATGCCACGAGCACAATGGCAGTGAGAGGAGCTGCGATGCGCCGTGCCGGCCAGCGTGGGCGAGTTGCAACGACCTCTAAGCCCATCCCGACAAGCAGCGCTCCAGATAAAAAACCTACCCACAACATTCGCGGAGGAATGCGGATCTGTTGCCAACCCGGAAGATGGTAGTACATCCATTCGTAAAGCCTCACATCCTTGCCGAGCGAAGCCACCACGGTGAGAACGACCGAGCCCAAGAGGAGCCATGCAGAGGGTCGCGTGGCCCGGGCAAACCAGCCGAAAAGAATCAAGGTAAACCCAACAATGCCACACCAAAACTGAAATTCCCACGACCCATCAATGCCCCACGTGCTCCAGCACAGCTCCCAGCGGTTTTCCGGTGGGATCCTCCACACGAGCGGTTGATAAAGCGAAGGCATCAGAAGCCCCGGAAGCTGCTTCGCGGGCAAGCTATACGCTGTCGCAAAATCGAGGCTCACTTTCGCCCGGGTGGAATGCTTGAGGAATTCAAGTGTCGGCAAAACCTGCAAAGTCGCGCCGAGGACACCGAGTCCGAAGGCCAAAACGATCAAAATGACCCCACGACGGAGTGGCTTAAAGGACCGAGCAACCAGCGCATTGCGCAGGATAAGGAAGAGAGCACCCACCCCCGCCGCGTAGAATCCAAACATCGCCGTTTGCCAGTGCCCACAAAGGATCGCGGAAGCAAAGCACATGGCGGCAACCGCAGCCCACCGCCGATCCTCGCGACGAAGTGCCCACACCAGAGCGGCCATCCCAAACACACCGCAGGCAATGGCTGACGTAATCACGGTGTGGCTGAGATGATTGACCATGTAACCATTGAGACCGAAAAAGACGCCGGCCCCAATTGCCCCAATCCGCCCCACCCCGATTGCGCGTGCCAGTAGATATGCCCCCACCGCCGCCGCAAAAACAAAACTCAGTGCAATCGTATCGAAAACCAGCGAAGATCCGGCTTCGACTCCAAAGAGCGACAGGGCAAGGTATGGCGGGAAGAACACGGCAGTTTGCGGATCGCTTAGGAACGGATAGCCACCGAAAACAGCATCGCACCAATGCGGTAAGCGCCCGGCCTGCAAAGCAAGGGTGGCGTGCACACGGTGCTGAACATTTTGCTCCAGCGAGTCGCCCATGACAAGCGAGGAGGAGGGGAGAAATCGGGGGAAATAAAACACACAAATGAGGCCCAATAGGACAGCGCACGAGGCGAGTTCACGTGCCACCGCGATCCCGCGTCCAGCTGATCGTGTCCTTGGTTTCCGCGTATGTGAGGTCATCGTGGTCTCGTGGATCTCTTCTCCCGGATCCGGCAAGCGTGTCAAGTAACCTCACGCGAGAGCGGCCTCGCGGAATGGGAGAAAATCTTGTTGCAGTTTGCGTGAGTACCCCTTGGCGTATTTGACGAAGGAAAGGATGGGGCGAACGTGGATTATCTATCCAAAATCGCAGAGCTGGTCATTTGTGGTCGGGCTGACGCCAGATCAAAATATCCACCGACGATGGTAGGCCAAATCGGCGTTCAGGAAGCGGTTACAGAGGCGCTGGGAGCGGGAGTCCCGGCGATGACCATTGTGAATGAAGGTCTCGCGCGGGGCATGCGGACCGTGGGGGAACGCTTTGCCAGCGGTCACATTTTCGTCCCCGAAGTGCTCATGGCGGCAAAAGCGATGAAAGCTGGCATGGAAGTTTTGCGTCCGCACCTTGCGGCCGCAAATACGGCTCCCCGCGGACGCTTTGTTTTGGGAAGTGTTCAAGGCGACATTCATGACATCGGCAAGAACCTTGTGCGGATGCTTGTGGAGGGGGCCGGTTGGGAAGTCATCGATTTAGGCACCAACGTGCCTCCTGAGCAATTTGTGAAAGCGGCACAAGAGGAAAAAGTTGTGGCAGTGGGATTATCGGCGCTGCTCACCACGACCATGCTTCAGATGCGCGCGACCGTGGCGGCCTTGCGGCAGGCGGGCCTGAATACACCGGTGATCATTGGCGGAGCCCCCGTGACGGATTCGTTCGCGCAGGAGATCCAAGTTGCGTACGGGAGAGACCCTCAGGACGCCATTGCGTTCCTTGAGCAGCTGTCTCCCGCATGACGGATGGGAAAATCCGTTGCCCGGAAAGATTTTTGCTTTGCGATTCTCCGCTCCAATTCAAAGAAGCGAGTCCCCGCCGCGAAAAAAAGCCTGAGTTCGGAGTTCCTTTACGTTCCGTTGCGAACTCCTGCAGCAGGCGTTTCTGAATCGCCAGCATGAAGTGTGATATCCGTTGACAGAAATATTTCGCGAAGCATTTCTCGATTTTTCAACATGCTTTTGTTGAGGTGGATGCGGCGCAGAGTGGCCCACCAAACCAGCGTAACCCTATGGAGGCGCCCGCGACCGCATCCTGTGAAATACCTAAAACGTTGGCTCAACTACTGAACAAATCGCGAAGAGAATGCGGTGGGACGAAGATGATGACGAAAGATCGTACACCCTCCCGAAACGTACCCATGCCCTCGGTGAGACGACTCCCCCAATACCTGCGTCTCCTAAGGCTTTGGCGCCAACAGGGACTAACCCACGTTTCCTGCACGCGTTTGGCCGAGGCATTGCGCTCCGACCCGACACAAATCAGGAAAGATTTATCTATTACGGGCACTGTCGGACGCCCGCGGATCGGCTACGAAATTGACACGCTCATCGAGGCAATTCAGAAGTTCCTCGGTTGGAACGAAGCCATTCCTGCGGTCTTGGCGGGGGTGGGAAACCTTGGCAGCGCCCTTCTGGGATACGATTTCACCGGCATGGGAATCCGGATTGTTGCGGGGTTTGATTCCTCGCCCGAGAAGATAGGCAAGATTGTCCATGGCTATGAGGTCCTGCCGGTCGGCCATATGGCAGACTTTATTTCTAAGCAGGGGGTACAGGTTGGGGTTCTTGCGGTGCCGGGGCGAGCAGCGCAATCGGTGGCAGACCTCATGATCTCGGGAGGAGTGCAGGGGATTTGGAATTTTACTCCGGCGGCAGTTTCTGCTCCCCCAAACGTTATCGTTGAGCGTGCAGACTTTTCCGCGAGCTTGGCAGCTCTTTGCGTGCAACTCCGCCACAAACCCACTGGCGCCACGCCATGAAAAAAATGGAGCTGGCGGTCGGATTCGAACCGACGACCTGCTGATTACAAGTCAGCTGCTCTGCCAGCTGAGCTACGCCAGCTCACTTAACGCCTTAGGCTATTACACCTCTGGCGTCTTTATTTTCTCAGACCCTCAAACAGGGCTCGCGGAGAAAGCACATTCCGCTATCAACCTTAAGGCCTACCCGCCTAAGTCTGGAACCAAAGTGGCTTGTTTTCCTATTGGCCGGCAGGCAGGCGGCAAAGCACGACGCGGTCTTCGCCATCCACTTCCGTAAGGCGGACTTGGACCACCTGACTATAATCGGTCTCGATGCGCCGCGCTACGTAGTCGGGTTGAATTGGGTACTCGCGCAACCCGCGGTCCACGACCACCAACAGGCGGATCAGTCGTGGCCGACCAAAATCTACGATTTCATCCAGCCCGGCCCGAATCGTGCGGCCGGTATAGATAACATCGTCCACCAAAACAATTTTTTTGTCGGTAACGTCAAAGCCTATTTCAGTTTTTCCGACGACCGGCTGAGGGCCTAATGTGGAAAGGTCATCGCGGTAGAGGGTGATATCAATCTCCCCCGTTTGGACCCGCTGCCCGTGATTTGCCTCAAGGAGCTGCGCCAACCGTCTGCTCAAGTAAATCCCTCGAGTCTTGATCCCAAGGAGCACCAGATCTGGGTCATTCGGGAAATCGCGATGGAGCGTGGCCGCAAGCAGTGCAAGCTCGCGCGCCAGATCGTCCGCTTCCATGATCACTCGTTCGATTGGAAAATTCTCAGCCACTGTTCTGCCTCGACCTTACTGAAAGATATTTGGGGCCGGCCAAAATTTTTCTTTGGCTGCTGGGCATTCCCGACCCGCCGGCTGTCCTCATCGTCTGCAGCATGAAAATCAACTCAATTCTTTCAACGCGACTTCTGATCCTTCTTGAGAATGGCTTCGAGGGCTTCGCCAAGCGTCAGTAAAGAAAAATGAAATCCTGCATCGAGCAACCGCTTGGGGTAAACCCGTGTACTTGCCAGCAAAAGTTCACGCCCCATCTCACCAAAGAGCAACTTGATAGCAAGCTCGGGTACGCGAAAGAAAGCGGGGCGCCCCAGTATGCGGGCCAACTCGCGAGTAAACTCACGGTTCGTCACGGGGTTGGGAGCCACACAGTTCACAGGTCCCGAGAGCGCGGACTGAGCAAGCACAAACTCAACACATGCCAGGACATCCTCCAAAGCAATCCAGCTTATAAACTGTTGGCCACTTCCAAGCGGGCCACCGAGCCCCCATCGAAAAGGAGGAAGCATCGCGGCGAGGGCTCCGCCACCGAGCCCAAGAACCACACCCAAGCGCAGGTTGACTACGCGGATCCCGGCTTTTTGAGCGACATTTGCGGAGGCCTCCCACTCGCGGGCCACCTCCACAAGAAATCCGTTTTGCCCCGGTGGACTGTCCTCTGTGAGCATTTCTTCGCCACGGTCGCCATAAATGCCGATCGCCGAAGCACAGATAAAAATGCGGGGTGGATTGGCCATTCCTGCGAGTGTCTCGGCAAGTAAGCGCGTTCCCACCACACGACTCTCGCGGATACGGGCTTTCTTCGCAGGCGACCATCGCCCACCTGTAATGTTCTCACCCGCCAAGTGCACGACGGCATCCAGTTTAAGCGGAGCTGCGTCAGGCTCCTCCAACTGTATTTCCCCTCGCTGTGGATTCCAATAACGCTCATCCGCATGCGCGGGGGGACGACGCACCAGCCGAATTACGTCGTGCCCATGCTTCCGCAGCGTCTCCACAAGGGGCCGCCCGATGAACCCGCTTGCTCCACTCACCAGAATTCGCATACGACGATTGCTCCCGTGGCCTCAGATACGTTTATCCTCGCCACCGGGCGGCCTCCCCGCAAACAGAAATTCTGCTTCCTCAAGCGTGGACATGCCAAAAAGAATTCCGCTCGTGGGATTCTCTCCTCCCTTGAACCCTGCGGTGGGGCCACACACACCAGCAATCATCCCAACGCCCAAGAGTCCTTCGATGCTGCAGATTTCTCGCCACAACGCAGCGGTTAGGATTCCTGCAACGGCATCTCTTGCGCTTCCACCACTGCAATGGCGCAGAGGTTGACAATATCCTTGACCTCATCGCCCCGTTGCAAGATGTGCACAGGCTTTCGCATGCCAACCAGAATGGGGCCGACCACTTCTGCGTTCGCAAGGCAGGCGACGAGCTTGTAGCCGATGTTGCCAGATTCGAGATCCGGGAAAATCAGCACATTCGCTTCATCTTTGAGCAAACTGAATGGGTAGGTCTCGGAGAGATGCCGGGCATTGAGAGCGGTGTTCGCCTGCATCTCGCCGTCAATGGTCAGCGTTGGATCAAGCTGCCTGGCTATTTTTACGGCTTCCTGAACGACACGGGTTCGGGGATGACGCACGCTGCCAAAGTTTGAGAAGCTTAACATCGCCACGCGAGGCTCAATGTCGAAACTGCGCGCCAAGCGCGCGGTCAGAACCGCCACTTTTGCCAAACGCTCCGCATCGAGGTCGATGTTGACGGTGGCATCAGCAAAGAAAAGCGTGCGTTGACGCGTGACAACAAGGTAAACGCCGGCAGCTACCCCAAATTCGGGTGAGGTGCCAATGATCTGCAGGGGCGGTCGCAAACCGACGGGATAGTGGTAGCCAATACCCGAAATCATCACATCGCAATCACCTTGCTCGACCATCACCGCGGCGTAATAGTTGGGATTGAGGATCAGCTCGCGCGCCTCGCTTAGTGTCACCCCTTTGCGGCAGCGCAGCTCGTAAATCCGCTGAATGTAGCGCTCGCGGGCGGGTGAACAACGTATGTCCTCAATCGCAACCCCCTCCAGTTCGAGCCCCAATTGCGAAGCTTGCGCCCGAATCTTGTACTCATCGCCAATCAGAACAGGGCGGGCAATTCGTGCTGCAACAAGCTGAGCTGCGGCCCGGACAATTTTGGGATGTTCGCCTTCTGCGAATGCCACGCGTTTTGGGTTGGTGCGAGCCTTGTGGAAGACGATGCGCATGACTTCGCGCGAGCGCCCGAACCGCATTTCGAGCTGTTCGCGATATGCATCGAGATCAAGCTGCCGACGTGCAACACCGCTTTCCATCGCGGCCTTCGCAACCGCTGGCGCAACCCACATCAACACTCGTGGATCGAGCGGTTTCGGGATCAAGTACTCTGGGCCAAACCGTAGCAACTCCACGCCGTAAGCGCGAGCGACCGACTCAGGAACTTCCTCATGGGCCAGAGCAGCAAGTGCGTGGGCGGCCGCTATTTTCATTGTCTCATTGATCTGGCGAGCTCGCACGTCCAGCGCTCCACGAAAGATGAAAGGGAACCCGAGCACGTTGTTGACTTGGTTCGGATAGTCCGAACGCCCTGTCGCCACAATCGCGTCTGGCCGCACGCGACGCGCCACTTCGTAGGGAATTTCTGGATCAGGATTTGCCAACGCAAAAACGATTGGTTTGGGGGCCATGCTAAGAAGCATTTCCTCCGTAACCGCTCCTGCGACGGACAATCCAACAAAGACGTCCGCATCACGCATGGCGTCGGCGAGAGTTCGAGCCTGAGTTGGGCTTGCGAACTCTTGTTTCCAACGGTTCATCCCCTCCGTGCGCCCTTCATACACAACCCCTTTGGAATCCACAAACACGATGTTTTCGCGCCGCGCCCCCAGAAGAACGTAGAAGCGCGCCGTTGCAATTGCCGCTGCCCCCGCCCCACTGAAGACGATCTTCACTTCGTCCAAGCGTTTTCCCACTAAGGTGAGAGCATTGAGAAGAGCGGCCCCGGAAATAATCGCTGTGCCGTGTTGATCATCATGGAATACCGGGATTTCCATGCTTGCCCGCAAGCGTTCCTCGATTTCGAAACATTCGGGAGCCTTGATATCCTCGAGATTAATGCCACCGAACGTCGGCTCGAGGAGCTTCACCGTCTGGATGAAAAGCTCTGGATCCTTGGTGTCCACTTCGATGTCGATCGCGTCGATATCCGCAAACCGCTTGAACAGGAGCGCCTTGCCTTCCATGACTGGCTTCCCCGCAAGGGCGCCAATGTCTCCCAGTCCAAGCACAGCCGTGCCATTGCTGATCACAGCTACCAAGTTTCCGCGAGCCGTATAGCGAAACGAGTCCTCTGGATTTTTGGCGATCTCGCGGCACGGCTCCGCTACCCCCGGCGTATAGGCAAGTGCTAAATCGTGCTGAGTTAGGCAGGGTTTGGTCGGAGTAACTTCAAGCTTTCCGGCGGGACGCCGGCGATGGTATTCAAGAGCTTCTTCCCGCATGGACATGTTCGGTCATCTCCCGGCGACCCATGCAAGCCCCGCGAGTTTGAGAAATCAATCTTGGAATCCACTAAAGACTGGGGCATTGGCACGGCCCAAGACATGGATATTTCCTTGCGTTCGAGGCAACTCCGATTGCCAATGAGCAGGCGGTGACAGAAGGAACCCCAAAGAGTACTATTCCCTTAGTCGCGTTGTTTTCGCTGGATGTGCTGACCGCGGCCGCCTTTGGGATTGCAGCGTTTGCCCTGTTTCTGGCGCGAACAGATTCAAGCGGACTTGTCGTTGTCACTCATACCCTCTCGGTCGCTGCGTTAGCGTTGACGCTCGTCCATCGCTTCTTCTCGGGGAAGAAGCCGCTTTACTGGTCCCACTTCGATTTTTGGGTCTTTCTTTTCTTCGCATGGATTGCCCTTACTGTCACAACAAGCGAAATCCCATGGATCAGCTACCGCGGACTCACCGTTGCCGCAGATGGTCTAATTGGCTTCTGCCTTGGTCGCCTTCTTTTCTTCAGGCGACTTCGGACTTTTGGGCTTACGATGATAGCTCTGAGCGCAGCCATTCTCGTGACCAGCATTGCGGGAAGCGGAGGCGTGGGAGCTCTCATCGCTGAGAATGCCAGCTACTATGGGCGTTGTGCCCGCACGGCAGTGTTTTTGGGGGCGTTCTTTTTGCTCGCGCAACTGGTGCTGACCCTTCGAAAACCTGCCAATATCGTCTTCGCGGGTTGGATTGTGGTTGTTGTGGCCGCCGTCGCGTTGTGGGCGATCAATCTTTTCCTTTTCTGGCTCGATGTCGCAGCCTCGTACCGGTCGTTGATTTGGCTGCATGAGCCAGCGCTCATTGGCCACGTCCTGAGGCGCATTGTCTCGGCCTTCCCGATTTTTGGCGCAGGGTGGGCAACACTGGAAAGTGTGTTCCCTGCCTATGCCTTGACCCCCGCAATCATTCTTTCGCATCAGGTCCCATCATTCGCGAGACTCATCCCAGAGATTGGGACTGTGGGAGCTCTTCTTCTGATAGTGGCATGGTTAAGGGTGCCATGGTTCACGCTCCGCCACTGGTCCCTCTTCCCCAATCGGCGGTTGCGCATGGCCGTGCTCGTGTTCTTGACGCTTGTCCTCGTCCTTTTCGTGCGAATGTGGACCAGCAAGGAATTCTACGAGCGCTGGGTATGGGTCGTCGCATGGACAGTTTATGGAACGTTTGTGAGCCTCGTGGCAGTGCGGGATCCCCTACGGATTTTCTACGAGCATGAGGCAGCAAATGCTTCTGCCACCGCGGGAGGACGCAGACAGAGTTTGTGGGCCGACATTGTTCATTCTGCTCTTCGGCCCGAGAGTACCCCCGCTACTCGCGAAAGTCAGCCGCTATCACGGTTCGCTATGTTTTTAGGTTTGTTGGCGATTGGAACCTTTGCAGTAGCAGTGTGGATAGCACAATGTCTGCCTTATGCAGCAGCGTTCTTAGTACACAAGGGAGCCAAAAAAGCTGCGGAAAAAGATGCGGGTGGGATCGAGCAAATTGAAAAAGCGTTGCGGGTGTTTCCAGTCTATGCGGAGGGTTGGGCTGCTCTCGCTGAAACACTGCAACGGCAGGCCAGCTCCAATGCAATTGAGCTCGTGCGTTTAGCACCAAGAATCGAGACAGCGTGCCTACAAGCGACCCGTTGGAATCCTTACGAGCCCAAACATTTCGAGCAGCTTGCGTTCTTTTACCAAGACACCAACAATCCGACGCGCGCCCTTGAGACTTTGCGCGAGGGGGTGCGAAATAACCCAAATCACTTCGTTCTGCGGTTGCTCTTAGCACGAGAGCTTGAAAAAGGGGGCAGCTATGCGCTTGCCACTTGGCACCTCAAACAAGCTCTCTTCCGGGTTGCCCCCCAGCAAGTGGAGTTGTTGCTAAAATTAGGCGAACTCTACTACGCGCGGAACATGCGCAACGACGCGATTCGCTATTACCAATATGCCAAACAGGTGGTGCCGTCGACGCCTCAGACCGCGGTCAGGCTACGTCGGCTGGCCGAGCGCCTCGGAATAGAAATTAGTAGCCGTTAGCGGGATCCCCTTGCTGCTAATTCCCTGGCTGCGCGTTCGCCTTTTTCTCCAAAAGATAGATTGCTGCTTCCGCACGCAAATTGGGCAAGAGCTTAATAAAACATCCATTAGCGATGAACGCGCATTCCACCACTTGCCAACCTTGCTCCTCGCAAAACTCTTCCCAGTCGAGGATGCTCAAATAGTGGCGGTTAGGTGATTCGTACCACGTGTAGGGCAGGCACGGCGTATGAGGTGCTCGACCGTGTACGGCGAGCTGCCAGCGAGCCGACCAATGAGCAAAGTTCGGAAAGGCAACAACAACCTGTCTTCCCACCCGAAACGTTTCCTGCAAGAGACGCTGGGGATGACCAAGTTCTTGAATTGTGAGGCTCAGCACCACGACGTCAAACGACTGGTCGGGATAGTGGTCCAGCCCTTCTTCGGCGTCACCGTGGTGGACGCTGAGCCCTTTTTGCAGGGCAAGCATGACCTCTTTTTCGGAGAGCTCAATTCCCGTTGCCGCTACGTTTTTTTCGCGGACAAGGCGAGCGAGCAGGGAGCCGTCTCCACAACCAATATCGAGCACTCGTGCTCCGACCGGTACGTGCTCGACAATCCAGTTCTCAATTGCCTGACGGTTAGATTCCCTCACCAGTGTCTCCTGCTACCGTGGTGTTCTGGACGCGATCAAGGAAGGAGCGAATCAGGGGTTCCTGCGCTGCATACTCCAGCAGGAAGGCGTCATGCCCGTAATCGCTATTGATCTCACAATACGACGCATCCCCTCCGCCCCGGCGAATCGCTTGGGCTACTTCCTTGAGCTGATGCGGCGGGTAGAGCCAGTCTGACGAAAATGTGATAAACAGGTACAGACTGGGAGATCCGGCAAACGCCCGTGTTAGCGAGCCATGATTCTGCGAAAGATCGAAGTAATCCAATGCCTTCGTGAGATAGAGGAGAGAATTCGCATCGAAGCGCTCCACGAAGCTTTGGCCTTGGTAACGAAGGTAGCTTTCGACTTCGAAATCGAGCGAAAAGTCGTAACCATAGCGTTCCCGATTGCGGAGGCGCCGGCCAAATTTGCGCTCCATGCTTACATCTGACAGATAGGTGATGTGGCCAATCATGCGTGCTACCGCGAGGCCAAGGCGTGGGCCCGGCGTGCCATAGTAGTCTCCGCCATTCCAAGCCGGATCCGCCATAATCGCTTGCCGAGCGACTTCATTGAAGGCGATTTGCTGCGCAGAGTGGCGATGCGTGGTCGCGATTGCAATCACCGAACGAACCCGTTCCGGATAGCTGACGGCCCACTGCAGAGCCTGCATGCCGCCCATGGAGCCACCCGTGACGCACAGCACTCGGCGAATGCCCAAGTAATCTAACAACCGGGCCTGCACCTGCACCATGTCGCGGATCGTCACTACTGGGAAACGCAAAGCGTACGGCCGACCGGTTTTCGGATCGATGGAGGAAGGCCCGGTGGTTCCGTAGCAGCTGCCGAGAACATTGGAGCAAACGACGAAATATCGATTGGTGTCGAACGCCTTGCCCGGCCCGATCATGATGTCCCACCAACCGGGCTTTTTCTGGCCGGGGAGGTAACCGGCAGCGTGTGCGCCGCCTGAGAGAGCATGGCATACAAGAATCACATTGTCTCGCTCCGGCGACAATGTGCCGTACGTCTCGTACGCGACCGTGATGGGCCCAAAGCGCACGCCGCTTTCGAGCTCAAGCTCGTCCTCGTCGAATAGATCCACAGAGTGCGTCTCGACGAGCCCAAGACTTCCTCGTTCTGATGAGGCCACGCTCTCGTTGCCTTGTGAGGATGTTGCGTCTCTGCTTTGCTTCTTTGTCATCGCTATGCCTGAGAAGCACGAATCGCTTGGTCGAGATCGGCAATGATGTCACTAACGTCTTCGATACCAATGGAGAGGCGGATGAAATCAGGTGTAACGCCTGTGGAGCGCTGTTCTTCCTCGCTGAGCTGCTGATGGGTCGTCGAAGCGGGATGGATGATTAGGCTTTTTGCGTCGCCGATGTTCGCCAGGTGACTAAACAGCTTCACCGAGTTGATCAGCTTCTTGCCAGCCTCGTATCCACCTTTGATTCCGAATCCGATGATGGCGCCGCATCCGTTCGGCAAGTATTTGCGCGCACGCTCGTAGTCCTTGTGACTTGGTAAGCCGGGATAATTTACCCATGTCACAGCTGGGTGCTGTTCCAGCCACTTCGCCACCTCAAGTGCGTTTTGGCAATGTTTCGGCATGCGAAGATGTAGCGTCTCGAGCCCCTGTAGGAATAGGAAAGCATTGAAGGGCGACAGGCACGGGCCGAGGTCGCGCAGGAGGCTCACGCGTGCTCGAATGATGTAGGCTGCTCCGGGGAGGATGGCGCGGTCATGCAGACCGAACGGCTCCCAGAAAACCAAGCCATGGTAGGACGGGTCGGGCTCCGTGAATTCCGGGAAGCGCCCGTTCGCCCAGTTGAAGCGACCGGAATCCACAATCGCCCCGCCGATGGAGGTGCCATGCCCGCCCACGAATTTAGTAAGCGAGTACACAACGATGTCGGCCCCCCAATCCATTGGGCGGAAGATGTAGGGCGAGACCGTGTTGTCCACTACAAACGGAATCCCGTGATCATGCGCCACGGCCGCAATCGCTTCAAAGTCATCGACGTTATTTTTAGGATTTCCGATGGACTCCATGTAAACAAGGCGCGTGTTGTCATCAATAGCCGCCGCCACGTTTTTGGGATCAGAGGAGTCTACAAAGCGCACTTCGATCCCCATCCGCGCCAGCGTGTAATTAAAAAGGTTATAGGTGCCGCCATACAAATAGCTCGTGGAGACGATGTTTTGGCCGGCGCGGGTGATGTTGAGTACGGCCAAAGTAATGGCTGCTTGGCCAGAGGACACCGCTAATGCCGCAACCCCCCCGTCTAATGCTGCGAGTCGCCGCTCCAATACGTCGGTTGTGGGATTCATGATGCGCGTGTAGATGTTGCCGAACTCTTTCAGCGCAAAAAGGTTTGCGGCGTGTTCCGCGCTTTCAAAAACGTAGGAAGTCGTTTGGTAGATCGGTACCGCCCGCGCATGCGTCGCTGGATCGGGCGTTTGCCCAGCATGAACTGCAAGCGTCCCGGGTTTAGCGTCCTGATGTTTCGTCATTTTGTTCGTCCTTTCTATCTGTCAGCGTGGCAATTGAAATGCGGAAAAATCACCGGTTGCAAAGTCAATTTCACCTATCGCCGTTGCTTGAAGGCAGCTTTGAATTGTCCAAAGCGCTCGAATGTATCACAATTCACGGTAAGACGCTGGGGAGTCGCCAAGTGGCTAAGGCACGGGTCTTTGGAACCCGCATTCGAAGGTTCGAATCCTTCCTCCCCAGCCATTACTTTTTCTGTTCCACCGAAACCGTGGATTGGTCATCCTTTACATAGACGTCGAAGTGAGTGCGCGATTCCACGCGCTTCCATGTCTTGGTGACGTAATAGGTCACAGTCGAATTCATTCCTCCAAACTGGAAGTAGGGCAAGAGCTCTGCCTCCATAAGGTTCTTTCGCAAGAAGACGACCGCGCCGCTTCGGTCCAGGTGTTGTGCCACAGGCTGCCACTCGACCCCGGGCAGCTCGTAATCCGAGACCCAATCGAGCAAACAAGGCGAACGTGTGTCCGTCAGGTAGTTCGACAACGGAACATTTGGCAGGGTTTTGAAGTTGGTTCCATATTGGGCCACCAACTCTTTGAGCTCTCGATAAACGTCGTACTCTTTGTCATCCGCATAGATAAAGGATGCTTTGGGGAAGAGCTGTCCCATAGGCTTCTTGCACATCCAAATGGGTGCAGATTGATACGGGAAACAATTGGCGAAGCTATAAGTGAGAAGGCCTCCCCACAGCATCGCGTGCATCGCAATTTTACCCCACCGACGTTCCAACACATTCGCGCCGGCTTGGAAAACCGCAAAGGCGAGGGGCCCCGAATAGAGAGCTGGCGTGGGGTAACCGTTCGTCGCTGAACACGACCATGCCAGCGCAATCCCATAAATGGGGAGGAGGGAAGCTGGCGCGCGCCGCGGCTCCCACATCAGCAGCGTAAAAATGCCTCCCACCCAGACCAGACTTCGAACAGCGTGATAGGGGATATTATACCAATGGCCGTCGGTCCAAACCCCCGAGCTCGTCAGCGTCGTGTTGGCTGCAGCCCAAGCTTCTCGCACGGCCCGCCACACTGAAGCGTCTTGCTTTGCGAATGTCTCAGCCCACACAACTTT
Source organism: Candidatus Sumerlaea chitinivorans (assembly GCA_003290465.1). Lineage (GTDB taxonomy): Bacteria > Sumerlaeota > Sumerlaeia > Sumerlaeales > Sumerlaeaceae > Sumerlaea > Sumerlaea chitinivorans. The sequence goes on along the minus strand of CP030759.1, from coordinate 193,612 downwards.
GAAGCGGTGGATTGCATCGGTGAGGGGGGTGAAGTTCATGATGGTTTCCCAGAAGAGCCAACAGCCCACAAGAACGGTGAACACACCGTAGAGCGGCGTTCCCCACTTGGGCCGGCGAATTACCAAGAATCGCAAGACAAGGAACCCGACGAGAGGATAGAAGTACTGCGCACGCTCAAAGTAAGGGAAAAGACCTGCATAAACAAACACGTTGCCACGCCCCACGGTGTTCGTGGTTTGGGCCAAGAAGGGTTTCAGCATGCCAATGCTGTGCGCGTACGCCGCCAACACCAACGAGATCGCAGCAGCATAGCCAACCGCGGCGGCGGCCCGGCGCCACCCGTAAAGCTGCCAAATGAGCAACACCGCAAGTGGCGGCATTAGCACAAATGATTGCTTACACAGCAATCCAGCAATCACCGCCAACATGGAGAAGAAAAGCCAACGGGGCTCTGGACCGCGCGTGAGAAGGTAGAAGGCCAGCGCACAGAAGAAAATACCGTCCGTCGTCGTCCATGCCATGGGTGGGAAATTGTGCATGGAGTAAATAAACCCGATGGCAGACATGACCCAGACGTTGAGGTGAAAACGTTGGAGCGGCACCCACCGGCTCAGACCCGCGAAAAAGAAATAGTTTGCCGCCGCCATGATCACGTAATTCAGGAATCTGTCCCCGATAATTTCTATCGATCGCGGCAGCAACGCCAGGATCAGCGCATGAAAATACGCGGGCATGGGGGGACGCACGTAGATGAAATCCCGATGGGGAACTTCTCCCAAAAGCACACGCCAAGAGAGGGCTAAAACGAATCCGTCGTCGCGCTCCGTGAAACCATAGCGGGCAAACGCCACGAAGTAGTAGACCGGCAGAGCAAAGAAGAGCACCTTCCAGAACCACGAGACCGGAACGGCCTCCGTGGGTTGGATCAAGGGGTTCCACGTAAGCCCAACCCTTTCTCGCAGACTGGGATGAGAGGGCGCAGCAGCGTGCGGCGACAAGTTTTGAGTTGGGTTCCGACGCTTATTCCGTCGCCTTTGCTTTTTATTGGATATTCGCAGAGGACTGGGTGTTTGGCTCATTGCGGTTGTTTGGATGACCTACGAAAGATTTTTGAAAATGGGTTCGAACTCTTGCTTTGTTCGCCCCCTGCCTGCGGCGTTGGCTTGGTCGCAGCTTGGCCACTTGGTGCTGCGGGTCGAACCTCTTGACCCTCCCCCCGACCGGAAGTTGCAGACGCTCCGCGTTCGGGACTGGTTACAGCTGTAGGATTCGTCACCTTCTTGTCTGCAGCCGCTTTGGGACCTTCGTCACGCTGCTTCGGAGCTTGAGTAGGTGGTTGTTTCGCCCCCTGCAACTGCAACTCCTGAACATTGGGGCGTGGCCGCTGCTCTTTGTTGCGCACTTTCACCGTGAAGTGTCGCAGAGCCGTCTCATAGGCCAGCCCGATGACGTAGTCTTTGAGCTGGGCAACAACGAGTTCTCGTGCCCCCTCATAACCGGGGCGTGGCTCCTGAACTTCTGCCAATTTCAGAATCTGATATCCGTCGGTGAGCTCAATCACCTCAGTAATTTGCCCAACCTGCACCTCCGCCAATGCAGCCGCTTGGCGCGGGGCGATGGGAGAGGAGCTATCAATCCATCCAAGATCCCCGCCTTTGTCTCTCGTTGGGGATTCACTTTCTTTGCGCGCAATCTCACTAAAATCTTCCCCAGCAAGAAGCCTGCGCCGAATCTCCTGCATCTGGCGCTCGATCAAACCATTCGGTGCGCCTTGCTTGCGTTTGAAGATCTCATATACGTGAAGCCGCCGCGAAGGCTGAAAACGTTCCGGATTCGATTCGTAGACTTTTCGGATTTCCTGCTCCGGGAACAATTGCGCAAAGGCGGTCTCAATGAACTTTTCCATGAGAAGGGTCTTGCGCGTTTCTTCCTCGATCTCAGCTTCGGTAAACCCCGCTTGCCGCATGGCCTCTGGCCAGTTTTGGCCGAGCCGCGCTTTTACCTTCTCCAATCGTTCTTGGACTTCCTCGTCGGTGACAGTGAGCCCTTGGCGCTGAGCTTCCGCGGCAATGGCAGTCTTCTCTACCCACTGCTGAATGATCATTCCTTCCGCTTCGAGGCGTTGATCCTCGTTCAAATTCACCCCTCGAAGAATCTCCATCGCATGAATCCGCCGCTGGATGTCCTCGGCAGTCAGCACCGTGTCGCCGACACTGGCAGCAAGAGCTCGGCTAAATAGGCGCCGCTCAAGGGGTGACCGAGGGGTGGCTTGGGCAAGCCGCTCCACGCCGCGCTCGACCCTCGTCTCTCCCGCCGTCTCCGGTGAAGTTTGTTTTGTAGCTTCCGGCGCCGCCTCGGACTGTGTGCCAGAAGACGGCCGCGTGGCACTGGCCTCATTTGCCAGCGCAGAGGTGCCCTGGCCTGCGGCAATTGATGTGGGAGCCTCCGCTCGCACAAGGGCAGCGGGGACATTTGAAAAGGTGACCTGGGCGCGGCCTTTTCGCACGGTGAACTCGGTGGTTGTCGCCCCATCATCTCGGCGGGCGATCTCAATGCTCGCATCCGCAAGTTTTGCAGGCAGTATCTGGGGCGATACTGCGGCAGCAACCACCCGCGGTGTTTCAGCTACAATCGCCTTGGGAGTCGGCTCCGCGGAGCGTAGTCGGGTCACCTTTTCAGCAGAGACTTCGAGTTCTGGAGTCGGCGCAGGGGTCGGCGCATGCTGCGCGGGTGTGGGCTGACTAACACTGTCTACCCCCTGCTTGCCCTCATCTCGGTCGCGCACACCGGTAGATGTCGGCTGAGGTGATGGGGCTACGCTTGAGACGTTGAAGCCCGGCGTCTCCTGCAAGCCAGCGCCTCCTGAAGCCACTGGCGGCGGGGTTTCGTTGGGAGCGTTTGTGTACGGGAAAGCTCCGCCAGCCGTTGCCGGACGGCTCAACGTGTTGAGCGGCGAATTCCAAAACTTGACCGAGCCAGCATCTGTCGGCGGCAGGCCGGCGTCGGTCCCCACCCCACCCGTATAATTCGACTGAATTGGATAGGGAGTTTGAATCAGATTTGATGGGATATTCCGGGCTCGTTGCCAGACGTTGGGCGTGGGTGATGGAGTAGGTGCTGCGCCTTGGGAGAATCCCTTTGGCACCGCAATCGGGGGAGCACTACCGGTCGGAGCAGAAGCGGTGGGCTGAGCAGTGGGACTGCTCCCGCCCCTTATCGAGCGAAGCGCCGCTCGCCACTCTTCAAATGAGTTCGTCGGCACACTTGATCCCGCATTAGGGAGAGAAGCCGCAGCGCTCGGCGTCGGCGTCATCACTGGAAGATCCACGGCCGGCGGCGGAGCGGACGCCTGAGGCTGTGCCAATTCCGCGACCACTGCGTGCCCCTGCTGCTCGAGCGACGAGACGCGATTCGCCTGCCGATGGATTTGCTCTCCGGCGGCATCTCCGCTTGATGACTCGGAGAGCCCGCCATTTGGCTCGGCGTCAGCTTCATGACTGGAAAGACGCGCCTGTTGAACCGCTCGGGTTGGCGTGGGCTGAACATGAGTCACAAGCTTTGGCAGTGGAGGCTCCGAAACGTAGCGCGCACGAGGAGGGCTTGCCAACACGAGTAGCAACATTAGACAAGCGAGGACCCCAGCCGCAATCAGCAGAGTGCGTACGTAATCGTTCTCTTTGGCTGGCAAGTCGGAACTCCTCTTTTTTGAAAAACTTTCGCTTTCAGCGCACCACTGCGAGTTCATTTACATTGCGTGATTTCCAAAGAATCAATCTTCGAACGAAGTCGGGCGTATTCTGGAGAGAATCGAAGGGAAGTTAGGGGCACCAATGAAGGGACCTCTCAGATGCCGGAGTAAGGCACGTCAGACTGGCTCGCACCACGGGGCAAAGCTGTTGCATAGCGCAAGACATGCTTTGCATGTGACGTCGTTTGCCATAAGACGGCCAGCAGCAAAACCCCATCTGGCACGCAGGACGCACACTGGAATCCAGATTCGTTCGAGAGGTGGTTGGCCTTGGCCATACGTGCGCTCATGCACCAGTCACGCGTTCCTACTGAATTTGTTGTTCTACCACATTTTCGAGGTGGGAGGGACTTGCGCCGAGCCCTAGGCGGAGTGCCCCAGTTCATCTCAGAGTGAGGCATTTGTGGAATGCCGGAAGCGCGAAGCAGCTACTTTTGCTTCATAAAATCAGAGAAAGGCACGCAAGACTCATGTGTCGGATGGTCGGATTTGTGTCCAAGACAGCAATCCCCGTTGCTCCGTTCCTGAAAGCATTAGCGCTCCAGGCACGGGAAGGGCGTGAGTGTCCCCACGGCGATGGGTGGGGAATGGCTCTCCGGATTGAAGGGCACTGGTTGTGGGTGCGCCAAGCGTTGCCGATTTGGGAAGCCCCCTTTGATGCGCTGGGTGAGCTTTGCTCAAACATCGGAATCATCCATGCCCGTAAGGCATCGCCGAATACTCCAATCAATCTCACCAAAGTGCATCCTTTTGTCCTCCCTGACCCGAGACACGCCGATGCGAAGGAATCTGCTCTCATTTTCTGCCACAACGGCACAGTGAAGATTCCAGAACGCATTCCTTTCGCGGCACCTGCCGATGCGATTGATTCAGAACGCTATTTTGCGCTCGTGGTCGAAAGCCTCAAGGAAACGACCTCCTTGCAAGAGGCTGTAAAGCGCGCAGCGCAAGCCATCGTCAGCGCTGAAGCTCAACCAAGCTCTTTGAATTGCCTGCTGAGCGATGGAGAATCGCTGATCGCGCATCGCGGCGCGGTCCTGCCCGAAAACATGGAGTATCACACACTTTACGTGCAGGAGTCCTCGGGGTGCACGGTTGTAAGCACCGAGCCCCTACCCGACCAGCTCTATGGAAAACCGCGCGCGCTCGAGCTTGGGGAGACGGTGCAAATTTCTGTTCCCCACCTTTGACCAGCCTTTGCCCCTAAGAGGGGAACTCTAAGCACCCGAGAGAAAGTCATCGCGGGCTCAATCACCTCATCTTTCGGAAGCTTACGGCGCTCATGCGAGCCGCGATTGAATGCATGCCTTCGATCTGCGATTTCTATAGGCACAATGCGGCGCGCTTTACTGATCGTTCCGTGGATTCATGACTTTTCGGCCTACGACTTCTGGGCTTGTCCGCTTGGGTTATTGAGCCTCGGAGCTGTGCTGCGCAATGCCGGATGGGAGGTCGAACTGTTTGACCTCACCGATCGCCACCACCCGCGCCTTCCGAAGCCGCCACGCGAGCGCCGTTTCCACACGGGCAAGTACTACGCTCAGGAGATTCCCAAACCCGCAGCAATCGCATGGGTACCACGACGCTTCAAACGTTACGGCCTACCACCAGAGATCGCGGAGGAGGAATTGGCAAGCCGCCGCAGGCCTGATGTCATTCTCATGACATCACGCATGACTTACTGGTACACCGGTGTCCGCGAGACCGTTGCCCTGTGTCGCAAGGTTTTTCCAGGAGTTCCGATCGCATTGGGGGGAACCTATGCTACGCTGTGTTCCGAGCATGCGCAATGCCACTCCGGCGCGGATCTTGTTTTTGGGGGCGAGGCAGAGCTTGCGATACGCGAGCTTGCACAGCAGCTGAGCACCAAAGCTTCGGCGCGTGCTCGCTTGGGGGCAGCGTCGGCCTGCGAGAACCTTGACACACTTCCCTTTCCGGCGTGGGAGCTGATGACTTCTACATCCGCTGCTGCGGTGGAAACCTCGCGTGGATGTCCGTACCGGTGCACCTACTGTGCCAGTGGCCAACTCGTGCCAAAGTGGCGTGCGAAATCCCCCCAACGTGTCGCCGATGAGATTGAGTTTTTAGTGCGCGAGCTTGGCGCCGAGGACATCGCTTTCTACGACGATGCCTTGCTCCTGAATCACGAGACCCACTTCGAGAAAATCGCTGAGGAGCTTGAACGTCGGAAAGTACGCGCTCGCTACCATGCGCCGAATAGCCTGTTTGCGCACATGATCACGCCCGCCGTTGCGGAAGCACTCAAGCGCATGGGTTTCGAGACCATTCGAGTGAGTTTGGAAACGGCCAATCACGAGCGACTCAAACAATGGAATAGGCGTATCGGCCCACACCACTTTGTTACAGCAATGCGCAACTTGCTGGCAGTTGGATTTCGTCGCGAGCAAATCGGTGTTTACATTTTGTGCGCTGTGCCAGGCCAAACACTTCAGGAAGTCCGCGACACCATCGATTTTGTGATCGAGCATGGCGGGGAACCTCGACTTGCAGAGTTTTCGCCTATCCCACGCACAGAAGAATGGCAGCGTGCCGTGAGCGCGACGGAGCTCCCAATTGCTGACGAACCCCTCCTCCAAAACAACTCCATTTACTGGTGGGCTTCAGGAGCAATCACCCCAGAAGCATTGGCTGAGCTCAAGCAGTACGCACGTGAACGACTCACCCAGACGGCTGGTAGCAAAACGTAGCAACTTCGCCGTGCTACTGTAACATGATATCTTTTTATTGTCGCGTCGGCTTCTCGTGAGGAGTCGCGTTAGGACCTGAGCGGCGGCAGCCCATTTCTCCGTCGCGAGTGCTCCATTATGCAAGGTAGCCCAGAATGGAATCAAACCGCAGCCATCCAGCAAAGGTAAGCCAACAACGCGTCTCATCCCAATCAGCGAAACCAGTTTCCCTGAGCACTTCGAGTTTCGGCTTCAGCCATTCAACAGGATCCACGCCAAAGCGTTGCTCAAAATCGGTTCGCGACACTCCTTCGCGCAGCCGCAGAGCCATCTGAAGATTCTCCATGAGCAGGACGTCGCGGTCGCGTGGATCGGTGAGCACCCTCGGCAAAATCCCCTTCTCAATGGACTCACGATAGGCCGTGACATTATTAGGATTTAGATAGCGGTGCGGAAAAAGGAACGAGTGGGCACCGGCTCCGAGACCAACGTAGTTGCCAAGCCGCCAATAGTTCACATTGTGGCGACTTCTTTTACTCGGCTGAGCAAAATTTGAAATTTCGTAGTGCTCATATCCCGCCCGTGTGAGCTTCTCGGCAGTCGCTTCGAAGATCGCAATGCGTAAGTCCTCCTCACTTTGTCGGACGTCGCCCCGCTCAAACGCTTCGCCCAGACGCGTGCCGCGGTAAAAGGTGAGCTCGTAGACGCTAACATGAGGCACCTCCCATGAAAGCAGAGTCTCCAGCTCTTGTTGCCACATGGCCAATGTTTGCCCGGGCAGCGCACATATCAGGTCAATGGAGGTCGAGGCATATTTCTTGGCAAGGCGGATGAGCTCAAACGTTTGCTCAACAGTGTGACGACGTTCGAGTCGGGCAAGCAACGCTGGATTGAATGTTTGGGCGCCGATGGAGAAGCGATTGACCCCTGCCGCAACATACTCCGCAATCTTTTGCTCGTCCGCAGTTCCCGGCTGCATTTCCACCGTGACTTCGATGTCGCTGGCCCATGCGAAGTGCTCGCGAAACCATTGAAGAAAGTGGTGCATCTTGTGGGCGGAGATCAAACTTGGAGTTCCTCCGCCGAAGTAGATTGTAGCGACGGGGTTGCTTCTTGCGATGTCCCCTATCACCTCCAGCAACTGGATCTCCTTAGCGATGAGATCGAGCCACTCATCGGCGAACACTGCAGCCTGAGGCCCAGCTTCCAACTTGAAAAAATCACAATAGGGACACCGCTTCTCACAAAACGGCACGTGAATGTAAACGTAGTGTTCCATGTCCGGGCGACAACTATCTCCGCCGACTCTTCCGGCGTCGTGGCAACACGCCCTGCTCTACACCCGACGCAATGATCATGTTTTGATAGCGCTGGGAATGCGCGTGGCACAACGCCACCGCCATCGAATCGGCCACATGGTCACTTGCTGGAACCGATTCGAGATTCAGAATCGTTTTCACCATTTTCTGGATTTGCTGCTTGGTGGCCTTTCCATAGCCCGCAACGGCGAGCTTGATTTCGAGGGGGGAATATTCCGCAAGAGGGATGTTTGCTTGGGCAGTCGAGAGAATGGCGACGCCGCGGCCTTGCGCAACGGAGATGGCTGTTCGCACGTTCGTACAGAAGTAAAGGTTTTCGAGCGCTGCAACGTCTGGGGACCATTCTTGAATGACCGCCACCAGGCCGTCATGGATCTGTTTGAGCCGCTGGGGCAACGGGAGTTCTGCCGGCGTCGTGATTTGGCCGGCCGCAAGCAAGCGGCTTGCCTGCCCGTCGAAGTCGATGACTGCGAACCCGGTGTGCGCAAGCCCGGGGTCAATGCCCAAGATTCTCATGGCAGTAAGCATTCGCCGAGGTACGCCTCAATTCCACGAAAAAAAGCGAGCGGAAAGCTGCTGAAACCTACGGCGCATTTAGTCGGTCCTCTGGATCAACGAATCATCTCGGTTCGCTCCGCCGTTTGCGGGCAATGAAGGAGAAACTCATTGTTTGCGCGCCGCTCCATCTACGGCCATCGCTGTTTTCGGCGTGACAGTTATGGCTCTCTTCTCGTTCTGGTTTCGCATATATGGCACTGACTAAGAACAAACTCTGCTCTTGGCTAAGCATTTGGTGGCCAGAAACGTTTGCGGTCACCCTGGGACTGATTTTCGCCGTCTCGATTCCACTTCAAGCGTGGTTCTTGCCACCCACCCGTGCCTATGCTGGTTTCGTGCAGCTCGATCAACCGGTGTACTACGCATGCGCCCGGGAGACTTTTGAACGTGGCAACGGCGTGTTTTACGCGAATCCCTATTCCAATGATCCCAATAGCCCCCGCATCTACTCTCACTTCTGCTTTCTACTAATCGGATGGTTTTGGCGTCTTACGGGGATTTCATTCACGGCGATTGATGGAGCAATCCGGATTCTGTTTGGGCCTCTCATGCTCCTGCTCGCTGCGGCCATTTATCGCAGAATTCACCCACGTGACTCACTCACTGGATGGGGTGCAGCTGCACTCCTCTGCTCGGGCGGCTTCGCTTGGCTGGGGGGAGGCATCAATACCATCGTGGATTATCTTTTGCTGGATTCAAACCGACCTGTCCAAGAGGGCTTTTTTGCATGGGTTCGCCACATGTACTTGACCGAGTTTTTCTGGGCTGAATCCGGTTACGGTGATTGGCATGTGACGCTGTTTCGCAACTTGTTCTACTCGCCGGAAGTCCTTTATCACATTTTGTTCTTCGTGAGTGTCCTCGGTTTTCTATCGCGCAAGTGGGTGGTAGGCACGATCGCGCTCTTCCTGACTTGGTGGTCGCACCCGTACACAGGCCTTCAGTTGAATTTGATCGTGGGCGCTTGGCTTGCGCTTGAATGGTGGCAGCGTCGCTCTATCCCCCTCAGCGCTCTGGTTGCGAACGCGCTCATCGGGCTCACCTTTGTGGGTTACTATGGCGTTTTCCTGTCCCGGTTTCCCGAACATGTTTCGACGCTGGAGCAGATGCGGGGTTTTGGGGCGATCATGCTCCCCGAGCGCATGCTATGGGCCTACGGAGCCTTCCTCCTCCTGCCATTCGGTTATTTCCGAAGTCCGCAGTTTCGCCAAGATTGGAGTGAGCGGCCAGAAGTGCGTTTCGTGGTGATCTGGCTGGGGATTTCACTTTTCCTGAATCTGCATGATAAGCTGCTCCCCTTTCTCCCCTCGATGCAACCGCTCCATTTCTCGCATGGCTATCTGGCCATGCCTTTGGTCATTTTGTCAGTAAGCTCCCTTCATGTGTGGAATACGAAATGGCGAGAGGCCGGCCTCGCTCGCCGCGGCGTAGTGGTGGCGGCGATTCTCTTTTTTCTTCACATGCCTGACAACCTCATCTGGAGCTTGCGCGTGATTCCTCGGCTTCCGCAGGCCTCGTTGGTGTTTGCGCCCGTCAAGGAGGAGATGGAACTTCTGAAACATCTCGAAGCCTTGCCCACCACGGAAACAATCATGATCGTAAGCGCCCCCTTATTTGTGGGTGCCGGAACTCAGTACTTGTTGCCTGTTTTCACGCACCACAACGGACTCCTGTGCCACTTCTTCAACACTCCGTATGTTCAAGCAAAACAAGAGCTCGTCGACGCATTCCGCAAAGCACCCAGCCGCGAGCTTCTGCAGAAGGCGGGGATCACGGCAATATTGACCAACCGCAAATACTGGCAGGATCTTCAAACAAGCCTGACAGGAGTTACGGGTCCCGTACTTCTTGAGTACCAAGATGCCATTTTAGGAAGAGTCCAGCCATGAGCTTTGCCACCATCTCGGGAGAAAGTGCCGGCGGGAAGGAAGGGACTCTGCAGCATCAGTTGGCGCGCGCTGTAAGTGCGGGCATCGGCCTCATCGCTTTTCTCTGGATGGCCTGGATTGCCTACACTCAGTTTGTGACCTCGCGGTGGTATCTCGCGGACGTGGGCAACATCTGGTACTGCCTCCTTAACACGTTGCACGGTCACTTCATGCTCTCCCCCATGACCGGCACCAACCACTTCGCCTATCATTTTACTCCCTTTTTGCTGCTACTGGTGTGGCTGCCGCTCCTCAGCAACTACCCAATTCCATTAGTACTATCGTACGTCGCAGCTATCGCCCTCTGCGCGCTCCCTCTGCACCGTTTGTCTGAGCGGCGAGGTTTAGCGCCGCCGTTGCGGCCACTCATCGTCCTCCTCTTTCTCAGCAATCACTTTACGGGTTCACTTGAGCTCGCAAACCACTTTGAGGCTTTCTACGTCCTCTTCGCGTTGTGCACGATGGCTTGGGCCTTGCGTCCGGCGGGTGTTCTTTTCGCGTTGCTTGCAGCGGCGGTGCGAGAAGACGGCGGACTGTGGATTGTTGCATGGGCTGTGTTAGAAGCGTTCCTCACGACTAACCCAAGAAACCGCGTGTGGTACCTGCGGCTGGCAGCATTGAGCGCCTTCGTAGCGCTTGCCGCGTTCTGCGCAGTTGTTGGCTTTGCTCATTTCACTGGCCGCGGATTTCTTGAATATCTGCCACGGGTTCAGAAAGGCAGGCTGGGCATCGACACTCTTTGGACGCTTGCGACGCTCTATGCGTCATTCCTTTGCCTACCGCTTGTCGCCGGTCGCTTGTTTTGGCTGACCCTAATTCCTACGCCCTTGCTTCTGGCAAGTTTCCCTTTTCTCCGCCAACTCCTGTATTACTACTCCTACCCCTTTCTGCCTTATCTTGCGCTTGCGACGGTGGAAGGCATGTGGCGTGTGCAAGCGTGGGCAGGTCGTCACTCAAAGTCATGGTCAAGGCTGGTAGCAATACTCGTGTGCCTCGGAGCACTCATCCAATGGCTGCTTCCTACGCGAACGGACGGTTATCGCCGCTGGCCGTTCGAGGTCACTGCGCGAGATTGGTACCGACTGGAAGTCGCACGCGAGCTGCTCCCGCGCGATGCCCCCGTGGCCATTCAATTCGGTCTATGGGGAGTCACACCAGCGCGTCTCGGAGCAAAGCCCCTTGATCCCCGCCGTTTGGAGGCAAGCGACTACGTCTTTATGGATTTTCAATCACCGCACGGACTCGAGCGCGAAACCTTCATCCAACTTGCACGGCAGTTGCTCAGAGAGGGCGAGACGGGAGTTCGTCCGGTGATTCACCGCACTGGGGATTTGTACATACTTGGACCGGCAACTAAGAAGGAAACGCTAAAACCATGAGCGGTCTCCAAGCCATCCTACGGACCCGTTGGCAGATGCTGCTGCACATCGCCAGACAGATACGCCGGCATGTTTGGGTGCATGTGGCAGCAGGCGTCGTCGCTGTCACGATGATCGTCGGTGTTGGTGGCGGCTTCTTTTACTATCTGTTTCGCTTCCTCGTTTCGCAGGAGCCCTTCGGTCCGCCCCTCATGGAGCGGTTGATGGCGATCGTGCTACTTACCTTCTTCTCGATGCTGGTTTTCTCCAATTTGATCATCACGCTGACCACGACCTATATTTCGCGCGAAACTGAGTTCCTGATGGCATTGCCTTTGGGCTTTTCGACGACGTTCGGTGTCAAATTTGCCGAATCCATCTTCTTCAGTTCATGGGCGTTCGTCGTGCTGAGTTTGCCGCTTTTTGCGTCCTACGGTCTCGCGAAACATGCTCCGTGGTGGTTTTACCCGGCCGCTTTTGTTCTGGGCTTTCCTTTTCTTGTAATTCCTGCCTCCATTGGCGCATTGCTCACGATGATCCTGAGCGCCTACTTTCCGGCACGCAAAGCGCGTATTTTTACCTTCGCCCTGCTTGGAACTTCTTTAGGGCTCACTGCAGTTCTCGTCCGCCTCATGGGCCTGCGGCCAATGCTGCTCACCACGCAGGATTTCGCCGAGATCATGCGCACGCTCAATGCCGGGATGCTTCCAGTGCTCCCAAATGCGTGGCTGGCACGTGGGCTTCAAGCTGCGTCGCAGGGGCAGGTACGGGAGGCTCTTTACTGGTTTGCGTGTCTGCTTTCGACAGCGCTGGTGAGCGTGGAACTGTGCATGACGTTCGTCCCTCGTTTGTACTATCGCGGCTGGGCTTTAGCTCGCGAAAGCGCCAACCGCTCGGTTTCCCGGTTGCGGTTTTCTTTTTTCGGAATTTTCGACACGGCGTTTTCCTTGTTTCCTCAGCCCGTAAAGGCACTTCTTGCGAAAGACATGCGAACGTTCTGGCGCGACCCTGCTCAGTGGTCGCAATTGGTCATACTCTTTGGCTTACTCGTTGTGTACGTCGCAAATATCCGCGGGCTCTCGCGCCAGTTGCGCGGCATCGAAGTGTTTTTTGCGCAATGGCGAGTGATTCTCTCCCTGTTCAACATGGGAGCCACCTGCTTCGTTTTGTCGATTCTCACCACCCGCTTCATTTATCCGATGCTTAGTTTGGAAGGGAAACAGTACTGGGTCATTGGTCTTGCTCCATTCTCCAAAGCTGTGCTGGTTTGGGAAAAATTCGGACTTTGTCTCGTGAGCTGTTGGGGCATCGCGCTGCCCCTAATGCTTTTCTCGAACTCAACATTGGGTGTGTCGCCAACGATTGCGGTACTCAGCCTCATCACAGTGGCCATTCTGGCCGTGGGTCTTACGAGCTTGGCGGTTGGGTTTGGAGCAGCCTTCCCTTCCTTCAAGGAAGATAACCCGGCGCGCATCGCCAACGGCTACGGCGGCACGATGAACATCGTGGCAAGCCTCGTTTACGTGACCCTTACCATCGCTCTCGAAGTTCCACTTGCTCTGCAACTCGATGCAATTGGCGGGCAGCACCGATCGGATTGGCAGGTGTGGACGGAAGCGATTCGGCGCACACTTCCCTTTGTCGTCATGCTTCTGGTAGTCAATGCCTTGGGCTGTGTAGCGCCCATCTGGTTGGGAGTTCGGCGCTGGCTGCGCCACGAGTTCCACTTTTGAGGCTGCGGTGCGAAAAAACACATACACCTTGCATCCGCACAACTTTTCTGCCCTCTTAGGTGTCTATAGAAGGTGTGGTTTACTGAAAATGAAGGAGACAAACCCATGAGATTCATCTCCAAGCTCGCGCGAACCCGATTGCTCGCGCTGGTGGGGGGGCTTGCACTGCTGGTAGCGACCAGCTTTGCCAAGGTGGCCAACCCAAAGCTCGTCCCACAGAATGCTGTCTACGTCATGAGCGTTCCCAGCACCGCCGATTTTTGGTCGGCGTGGAAAGGGAACACTCTTTACGGTTGGGGACAGAAAGTACTCGAGGCTTCCCCAATTGGAAGCGATCTCGATACGCTTCGTAAGCTGATCAAGAATATCGAAGGTGAGCTCAAGTTCGGGCTGGACGGCGATACGTTGTCAAAAGTCATCGCTGGGGTGGATGTGTTCATACTCGGAAATCCCAGCGAAGGAACGATGTCAGGCGGCCTTATCGCCAAAGTAAGCGATAAAGAGAAGTTCACCCGCTTGATGACTTTCTGGGAAATGGCGGCCGAGAAAGCCGCGATGGAAGAAAGCGGTGGCGGTGAGGATAAAGGCACGACCCAGAGCGAAAACACGTCTGTCCAACAGAACAAAGACACAAAGGGTGGGCAGGAAGGGTCAAAAGATACACCCGAAGAAACCAGCAGCGCTTCCCCCATTACCACAGAGACCTACAAATCGGTGCTCATCAAACATTTCGAGACGGCAAAGGGAGCTAAGCTCAACTACGCACTGCTGGAGGATCGCTTTCTCCTCGCCAGTGATGGGCAAGTACTCAAAGGCATGATTGATCGCGCAAAGGGTGAGGCCCAAGAGGGCGGATTTGACCAAGCGGAAGACTTCGAAAAAGTCGAAAAGGCGCTCGCGGCAAAGCCAGGACAGCTTTACCTCTACACGAATCAGAAAGCTCTTGTGGAATCGCATAAGGCAGAAGTTGGCCCACAGGCGGCACTCGGCGCCGTCATGGCGGAGTTGCAGCCAGTCGCGATGGGCGGTGCCAGCGTACGCATTTTGAGCGATCGAATTGCGACCTACACCTACTCGCCGTTTGCGGCTGGGAGCGAGAATTCGGCGCTTCGCAAACTTGCAGAGCGTTATCCGGGGGACGTGCCCCTCGAGATCATCAAGTTCGCTCCAGCGTCGGCCCTCGTTACGGTAGCCACGTCGTCGTTCGATATCTACTTGGCCTACGACGTAGTGAAACAAATCATGAAAGCACTTCCAGCGGAGGGCCCATCTTTCGACCTTGATAAGCAACTGAGCGAAGCCGACGCCATGCTTGGCTTCTCGATACGTAACGACCTTTTCCCCGCCGTGGGCAACGAGATCGGGCTTATCGTGGGACAAGTAAAGATGGAGATGGGAATACCAAGTGTGGAAGGGGCAATCGTTGTCAAAGTGCGCGACAAGGCGAAAATGGAAAAAGTGCTAACAGCCGTGAGCAAACTCATTGAGGAAAAACTGAAAGTGATGACTCCTCCGCCTTCCTCCGGACAGAGCGCCCCGCCAGCACCCACTTTCAAGACCGAGACGAGCAAAGGCATTTCCATGCGATATGTGGAAATCCCAAATATCAGCGCATGGTCTCCGGGGTATGCAATGTTGGGGGATTATCTTGTGGTGGCCACGACCAAGCAGACGATTGAGACAATGGCCTCGGTCCGTGCCGGCGAGAAACCCTCTCTGACAGAAAACGAAGTATTCAAGCAGATGCAGCTCTCCACCAAGGGCAACGCCTTCGCCTTTGTCAATCTGAGCAATATCTGGAACACGGCGGAGGATATTGCTGGTGCAACGGCCGGAACTCAGAACGCGAAACAGATCCTTGACCAGCTCAGAATCTTACGCGCGGTGGGTGGCGTCGGCTACACGAAGGACGGAGCCGGCGTCTCTGAAAGCGTTATCCTATTAGGCGCGTCTGAATAACACCACTCACTCGCTACGCGCGCCACAACTGAGGCGAGCGTACACGAGAACGAAATCTCCCCGGCAGCAAAAATTGCTTGCCGGGGATTTTTCGTGGCCTTTTCGCTGCATTCACTCCACAAAGATTGCGAGCAATGAAAACTCTCCCAAGAACATTGCGACTGGCTACGCGTGGCAGCGCGCTTGCTCTTGCTCAGACACAACTTGTGTGTCAGGCAATCGAACGCGTTGCCGGGGCCGACGTCGCGATCGAGCTTGTCGTTGTGCATACAAGCGCGGACCGCGCCCCAGATCGCCCACTCCGCGAATTTGGGGACAAAGCGCTTTTCGTGAAAGAAATTGAAGAGGCCATTCTGGCAGGGCGAGCAGATGCGGGCGTTCATAGCCTCAAGGATTTGCCAGCTCTCCTTCCGGATCGGCTCATAGTCGTAGCCACGCTTGAGCGCGAAGATACGCGCGACGTCCTGATTACACGCAATGGGCTTGCGTTCGCCGAACTTCCCCCGGCAGCCACCGTGGCTACCTCGAGCCTACGGCGTCGGGCGCAGCTCGCACGTCTTCGCCCGGACCTGACCTTCGTTGATGTTCGCGGCAACGTGGACACCCGGTTACGAAAACTTCAACGCGGAGACTTCGATGCGCTTATTCTCGCTGCGGCAGGACTTCGCCGCCTTGGTCTCATGCCAGACTACGTCAACTTTCTCTCTCACGATGAGGTCCTTCCAGCAGCAGGACAAGGTGCAATCGCGGTCGAGGCCCCAGCAGACTCGCCTTTCAAAGATGTCCTTGAGCTTATCAACCATGTCCCAACATTCCGGGCGTGTGAGGTGGAGCGTCTCTTCGTGCGGTCCATTGGAGCAGATTGCCATTCGGCCGTTGGCTGCCTGTGCGAAAAGGCGGGAAGAACAACGCGTTTTCGCGCCGTCGTGTGCTCCCCCGATGGAAGCCGCGCATTTTCCTACGACCAGCAGCACGACGACTGGGACGATGCAACGTTTGCATTGGACGCCGCCGAACGTCTTATCGCTCAAGGCGCCGAGTCCATTCTTGAACTCGGCCGCGACCCACGATGGAAGGGGCAACGCTCATGACGATCCGGCCGTGGCTTCTTCATCTCCGCCCGCGCTCTTGGCCAATTGTTTTCGCCCACTACTTTTGCGGGGCGTTGGTGGTGCTCGGCAACCGAGGCCAATGGACGACACTGTTGGGGCCAATTCTCATCGGAGGGGTCCTGTGGACGGTCTTTCTGAATGGAGGCACCCTTGCGCTCAACAGCGCGTTCGATCGCGATGAGGGAGACATCGGATACTTAGACCATCCGCCGCCCCCTCCGAGAGGCCTTGCGTTGGGAGCTCTGGCCCTGATGGCGTGCGGCTGCATCCTTGCATGGTGGTTTTTGCCTCGATCCTACACTTGGGCAATCGTCGCTTGCACGATTTTGTCCGTGCTTTATAGCGTCCCTCCTGTCCGCCTCAAGGCTGTCGCCGGCGCCGACCTCCTCATCAACATGATAGGATACGGAGCCCTGACGTTTGCCGCAGGGGCATTGGCTACGGACCTTGCCGCAACGTCCGACCCGGCATTGGCTCGACGTAGTTGGCTGTTGGCGGCAAGCTTTGGGATGCTTTTTGGAGCATTCTATCCCATGACGCAGATCTACCAGATCCCAGAGGATGCGGCGCGGGGGGATCAGACTCTTGCCCTCAGACTTGGTCCTGTGCGGTCGCTGATCTTTTCTCTTGTGTGCATCGTGCTTTGTTTTGGGCTCCAAGGCCTCGCCTTGATGAATCGCCCCTCTGGGGCGCCCTCTTACTCGTGGATCCCTGTATTGAGTATCGTCGGCAATTTGGGGATTTGGGCTGGCTTTACCCTCGATTGGCTCCGGCGCCACGAACACTATCCCGCGAAACAAGGGATGTATCGCGCTCTGTGGTTGTGGGCAGTCACGGATCTCACGACTGCTCTTGCATTTGGATTTGCCGCCTAAATCACGGAGAGCAACAAGCCGGCAGAGTTCACCGAGATTTCACTTTGCAAAACAGAGAAATTTTGACCACATCTTGAACCTATGACTGCACGCATTATCGATGGAACCGCTATTGCAGCTCGCATCCGCGAGCAGTTGCTCCTTGAATCGCGGGCCTTCATGCAGCGCACCCACGTCAAACCGGGGCTTGTCGTCATTTTGGTAGGCGATCACCCCGCCTCGCAGGTCTACGTGCGCAGCAAGCGCAAGGCGTGTTTGGAGCTCGGATGGTATTCTGAAGTCATCACGCTCCCCAATTCTGCAAGCCAACAGCAAGTCGAGGAGGTCATTGACAAGCTGAATGCCGATCCTATGGTCCACGGGATCCTTTTGCAGCTTCCTCTGCCAGAACATCTCTCTGAACACGTGCTGCTGGAACGGATTCGACCCGAGAAAGACGTGGATGGTTTCCATCCATTGAACGTGGGGAAGCTTGTTCTGGGGCTACCCGCCCCGATCCCGTGTACGCCTCTCGGAATCCAGCGGCTCCTCCTTGAAGAAAAAATCGAAACCTCCGGCAAATTCACGGTGGTTGTGGGCCGAAGCAACATTGTGGGAAAGCCCGTTGCTCAACTGCTTATGCGGAAAGGGGCTGGCGGCGATGCAACCGTTTGCGTCTGCCACTCACGTTCTGAGCACCTCCCTGAAATTTTGCGCCAAGCCGATATCCTGATCGCAGCCATCGGCCGTCCCAATTTCATCAAAGCTGGTTGGATCAAGCCGGGCGCGACCGTCATCGATGTGGGCATCAACCGGGTTGAGGATCCGGCCTCGCCACGTGGTTATCGTTTAGTGGGCGATGTAGATTTTGAGGCCGCGAAACACGTGGCTGGCGCCATCACGCCGGTGCCCGGCGGAGTGGGGCCGATGACCATCGCCATGCTCCTGCATAACACGCTCTGGTGCGCAAAGCGACTCGTCGAATGACCTCTCGCGGCTCCAGCATCACAAAGCATTTCAATAAAAGCAACTTAGAGCACACAACTTCACAAAGCACTTCATGGGCAAGCCGCCATGGGATTGGCTTAGCGTTCCCATCAGCGATTAGCGGGCTCGCAGTAGCTCTGACATTCCCAAATTACTCATGGTCGCTCTTGGCGTGGGTTGCTGTGTCCCCATTCCTTATGGCGTTGGGGCGGGCTCAACGTTTGCGGGAAGTCATTTGGACGACGCTGGTCTTTGGCTTTTTTTACTTCTACTTCTCTCTTTGGTGGCTCAACACGCTAACCATCTTCAATCCGTTCATCCCCCTTGGCATTGTTCTCCTTGGTGTAGCCCTGAGTGGCTACTTGGTGGCTTTTTCCGTGCCAGCTTGGTTTGTCATGCGGCGGCTCTCAGCCCAGTGGATTCCCCTCGTGCTCGCGACCCTGTGGGTGGCAGTGGAGTATTTGCGCGGATTAGGCCCCTTTGGGTTTCCGTGGAACTACCTTGGGCATTCTCAGTTGCCAACTTTTCCCAAATTAGCCCAATGCGCGGACATTGCGGGCGTTTACGGAATCTCGTGGCTGATTGTGTTCGCAAACGCACTGTTTGCAACCGCAGCTCTTTGCCGGTGGAAAGAAATCAAGTGGACCACCGTGGCTCGCCAACTTGCCCTTCCTCTGGCCGCACTCTTAGTCGTTCTTTATTGTGTCATAAGGATTTATCCGGATCATGCTCTACTAAAAGTTGAAGCGATGCGACAATCGGACGCCGAGGGAACCATCCGGATCGCGGTACTTCAGCCCAATATCTCCCAGTTGGAGAAGGTCGGGTACTACTCGGCGACCAGCGAGGAAGAGGCCCTCGCGGCCGAACAACAAATGACCAGCACCACGCTTCGCCTGCTCGAGGAAACCTCAGGGAGCCAAGCGAAGCTGATCGTCATGCCGGAATCCTCATTCAACTCGACTTATTTTGTGTATCAGAAAGAACTTCATGAAACTCTGGCCCGCTACGCCCGCGCACTTGATGCCGACATCCTTTTTGGAGCCGATCGGCGCGAGACGCAAAGCGACTACGCTGCCCGCTTGCGTCACCCGTTTACAGGGCATTCCGAAAGGTCTTTTCCCAACCTCGTCGTCAGAAGCATGGAAGGGCAACCTGTGCTTCTCGAAGAACCCGAAGAAACCGTGGCAACAGTTGCGGCGTTTCTTGTGCGCAGAGAAGAAGGGCTAACGAGCACCGTCTATGACAAGATTCATTTGGTTCCGTTCGGCGAAACTGCCCCCATCTTTGACCGCATCCCCTTCTTTCAGGAATACATATTAATGGTGGGCACGTATGCGCGGGGGACAGAATATACGATTTTTCAGAGCGACCGAGCGCGGGTTGGCGTGATGATTTGTTTTGAGTCCACTTTTGCGAGCTTGGCGCGGGCCTATGCTCAGCGCAAAGCCAATCTGTTGTGTGTCATCACAAACGATGGTTGGTACGATCCCACTTACGTAGGAGAGCATTCGCGTTTTGGGCGCTGGGTGTTCAGCCTGCCTTTCCTTCGCACGCTTGTGGCATCAGGTCCAGCGCAACATTTTTACCATAGCGTCTTCCGCGCGATCGAGACGCGCACGCCGGTCGTCCGAGCGGCCAATACAGGCATTAGCGCAATCATTTTACCTTCCGGGGAGATCGTACGGCAACTTGGATGGCGCGAACGTGGAACTTTCTGGCATGACGTCACATTGCTTCGTTCCCACACCACTTGGTACGCACGCTTTGGGGATTGGCTCGCGCTCGGATGCGTCGCAATATGGGCGGGCGTCCTATGCGCGGGTGTTGTCACCGCCCTGCGCCATCGTCGATTGGCTCGCGCGGCCACCGGAGAGGGGCAAGCAAACTCTTGAGCCCAATAGCCACTAGCCCTGTCGGGTGACTCTAATCGCGAGGAGGAACCCCGCAATACTGTTGGTACTCAGGATTGAGACAAGTCCGAGGAACCTTGCCGCGCAGAGCATCGAGCACATTTTCAGCCGCAAGCCTTGCCATTGCGGCTCGAGCTTCGAATGTCGCACTGCCGATATGTGGAAGTAAAACCACGTTATCCAGTGCGAGAAGAGCAGGCTCCACCTTCGGTTCGTATTCGTAGACATCGAGCCCCGCCCCCGCGATTCGCCGATTTGCTAATGCATCAGCCAACGCGGCTTCATCCACCACTGGCCCACGGCCGGTATTAATGAGGATCGCTGTGGGCTTCATGAGCTCAAACTGAGGGCGCCCGATCATGTGTCGAGTTGCAGGCGTGAGGGGAGTGTGGATTGAGATGAAGTCACTTTCGCAAAGGAGCGTCTCGAGTTCCACATGCTGAGCCCCAAGTTCGTCCATTTCCCGCCGGGGCCCACTGGGACGAGTATAGAGAATCCGCATATCGAAACCGCGCGCGCGTCGGGCCATCGCGGTGCCAATCCGCCCCGCGCCAATAATTCCAAGCGTTTTGCCAGCGACTTCATACCCCAACAGCATGAGCGGATCCCAGCCGTGAAACTCTCCGGCTCGCACAAGGCGGTCTCCCTCGACAACTCGCCGCGCGACGCTCAGGAGTAAGGCCCATGCAAGCTCGGCGGTAGCGTTGGTCAGCACGTCCGGCGTGTTGGCGACTGCAATGCCCCGTCGCGTGGCCGCGGGGATATCGATGTTATCGAAGCCCACCGCGTAGTTTGCCACAATTCGCAGCCGCTTTGCGGCAGAAAAGATCTCTTCATCAATGCGGTCGCTCAGCAGACAGATCATTGCATCGTAATCGCGGGCGATCGCGCATAGCTCTTCGCGTTGAAGCGGGCGAGCTTCGGGATTGACCCACACCTCACACTGCGCAGAGCGAAGCAGCTCTTCGGCAGCGGAATGGATCTTGCGCGTTATCGCAACCTTTGCCAATGGTTGCATAACCTCTCTCCTCAACTCAGGTTATTTGTGAACCCGCCATGCGGGATGCTTTAGGCCATATTTCTTTATGCGTGAATGCATGCGATCCACACTAATGCGCAAGAGCGCGGCTGCTTCTTTTTGATTCCACCCAGTGCGATTAAGCGCCTCCACAACAAGCTGTCGCTCCACCTCCTCGAGAGCGATTCCTTCCTCGGGCAACGAGATCGGTGCGGGCGTCGAGGGTGCCGAGACAGGTGCCTGCATGAGCCCAACCGATTCAACCTGGGCCCGGGTAATCACATCGTCCTTCGCTCGAATCACAAGCCGCTCGATGATGTTGCGGAGTTCACGGATGTTCCCCGGATAGGAGTACTCGCGAAGGAGAGCCATGGCACCCTCTTCGAAAAACATGGGGGGCTTGTTGTATTTTCGCGCGAACTGGTCCGCGAAGAACTTGGCAAGGAGTGGAATGTCGCTTTTGCGTTCACGCAAAGGCGGAACGTTAATTATGAAAACCGCGATCCGATAATAGAGGTCGTCGCGGAACCTTCCTTCCTGCACTTCTTTCCACAAATCCTTGTTCGTGGCAAAGATGAATCGGCAGTCAATGCGAATGGGGCGCATCCCGCCAAGACGAGTGATCGTCTGTTGTTCCAGCGCCTTGAGGATTTTTGCCTGCGACTCGCGCGACAATTCAGCAATTTCATCCAAAAAAAGCGTGCCACCGCTGGCTAACTCAAATTTCCCTTTTCGCAAGTAGGTGGCGTCCGTAAATGCCCCTTTCTCATGCCCAAAGACCTCGCTCTGGAAAAGGTTGTCATCCGGTAGCGCTGCACAGTTCACGTCGATGAAAGGTCCCTTGGCATGTGGGCTGGTGCGATGGATGGCACGTGCAACAAGTTCTTTGCCCACCCCGGTTTCACCCGTGATGAGGACATTAACGTTGCTGCCGGCAATTTGGGCGATTTCTTCTTTGATCCCCCGAAGCTGAGGGCTCTCGCCCACCAGCTCGCGGAATTCGTCGTGCTGCGCTAACTGATCGCGCAGAAGGCGGTTTTCCTGCACGAGCTTCGATTGGTCGAGCACCTTGCGAATACGGAGGACAATTTCCTGACGTTCGGCCTCTTTTGTGATGTAATCCTCGGCGCCGATCTTCATCGCCTCAACTGCGACGTCCACGCTATTGACGCTCGTAAGGACGATAAAAGGAATGTCAGGATCGATGCCAGTTTCGCCCTGCTTGCAGCGCCTGAGAAGGTCGAGGCCCGACATTTGCGGCAAGCGGATGTCTGTCACCACCGCGTCATACGAACGCGCCCGCAATTCCTCCAAGGCATCTTCAGCGGAGGAAACAACGCGAACAGTGTAGTGCGCCAATTCGAGGTTTTTCTTCAGGCGCTCGGCAAATGCCTGGTCATCTTCCACAATAAGAAGGGATGGGGTCGTCATCATCAGGATTACTACAAAGGTCCCCGCTCACGCTTGTCACGCACAACCTTACACCTTCGCTCGTAAGGCTACGCAGCTTTCGGCGGGATCGCACTCGCCTATCAATCGTCTTCTTTCGGTTCAAGCTCGGGCGCTGCTGCTTCCTCGGCTCTCTCTTCCGTTTGGGAGGCCGAGCCAACTTCTGGCAATTCGCTTTCGTTTTCCTCGGCGCGCTCGATGCTCGCGGCCTGCGTTTCTGGGGGCTGCGGGGACTCGGCCGCCGGTTCTGCTTCGTCGGGACCAATATTCACCCGTCGGCGCACCTTCCCATACGTTGGGCGTACCGCGGAAGGCTGCTTCGCGCGGCATTCGTCGCAAAGCCCGTTCGGCAACTTGACATAGAAAACGCTGTGACACTCCCGGCAGACGTATCGCTGCTTCTCTGTCTTCGGCTTATGGATGTGATTGAGTTCGCGGTAGAGAACCTGAACGTTTTCCTTCAGGTTTTCCTCGACCATTTTCGCAACGTTAGGCGGAACTAGGTACGGGTATTTCTCCCGAAAGCCTTTCATCCGGTCGAGGCACTGATTGTGCCAACGAATAATCTCGCTGAGTTCGTTAAAAATGAGTAACTGCTCGTAATCCACGTCACACCCTACCTATCGTATCGTAATCCCCGCTTTGCCGCGCAGCCGTCATAGGGCCGCATGGCACCACTTCACTATTTCAGTCGGATTTGCTTTAGGGCAGCTTTCCAAGGCTCGAGCTCCTCCGCTTGTTCCTCGCGACATGCACATGGCCCCTCGTTGAGGTCCGCCCCGCAATGCACGCACAACCCTTTGCAGTCGGGCTTGCACAAGGGGAGCATAGGCAACTCAATCATGAGGCTCTCGCGCAACTGTTCTTCGGGATGGACAATATCGCCATCGAACCAGTAGAGTGTTTCGTCCTCGAGGGCTCCCATCTGCGCCTCTGGGGTCAGGAGCGCCGGGTTGTTCTCATAGAAGACGTCCACGATGCCGCGGATTGGCACTTCAACAACACGCAAACACCGTACGCACTCGGCCTCGGCGATCGTCTCGACGAAGCCCTGTCCCCGCACACGCTGCTCGACGAGGGTGAAGTGCACCATACCCGTCACCCGTTTCCGGAAGCGGTACTCGCGGTCCACCAAGTCAAGGTGATCCGGCGGGCAATCGATCTCGAGATCGATTGGGGCCTCGCGCAATTTTTTCACTTCAATTCTAAGGCTCATGGTCGCGCTCCGCTATCGTCCGTGCGTATTTAGTATATTGCGTATCCACCTGTTAGCACACAGGCAGGAAATTTGTCACGAATTTCCCGCTCAATCACTCTCCACAGGCCGCAGAGTTCAAGCGACGACTCCCCCCTGCTCGCTTCAGAGTAATTGGTTTGATTTCAATATAACATCGAGCAAAAGCCCTATTCCCCGAGACTCGGCTGGATTCGATAGGACGCAGAGAGTCAATCTGCTGGCGAGCGCGTACGGCGTCAAAAGAAGTCGGACATGGGCACCCAAGTGCAGCCCACACTGCGCATTTACAATTTTCTTGATGCATGTGCCAATGAAACCTGTGCAGGAAAGTGTTTGTTGTTCGAAGCGGTAAGACACGTTGCGTAAAATGTGCAGTGAGCCCCTGAGTATCCGCAAAGGGTCCCATCGGGGGCACGAATCCATCTGCAAAGAGTGAGGAGGCTGGTTCAGGCCGTGCGGATTATTTTTATGGGAACACCTCAGTTCGCTGTTCCTGCATTGGAGAAGCTGATTGAATCCCACCACGAGGTTGTGGCCGTCGTTACGCAACCCGATAAAACGGCTGGCCGCGGTCGAAAAGTGGTTCCGCCCCCGGTCAAGGAGCTGGCACTGGCCCACAACATCCCGGTCTTTCAGCCCGAAAAATTGCGCGGCACGAATTTTCATGAGGTGTTGCGCCCATTCAACCCTGACGTCATCGTGGTGGCTGCGTACGGCAAGATTCTGCCGCCCGAGATTCTCAAACTCCCACGGTACGGATGCATCAATATCCACGCATCGCTTCTACCCAAGTATCGGGGTGCCGCCCCCATTCAGTGGGCCATCATTAACGGCGAAAGAAAGACCGGTGTCACCATCATGCTACTCGACGAAGGAATGGATACCGGCAACATTATCGCCACCGAGGAAGTCGAAATCCTCGACGACGATGACGCCGTGAGCTTGTCGAACATGTTGAGCGTCGTGGGAGCAAATCTGCTCCTTGAAGTGCTCGCCAAGATTGAGGCCACCGGCAAGGTCGAGAGCACCCCTCAAGACCATTCTCTTGCGACCTATGCGCCCCTGCTTAAAAAAAGCGATGGTCTCATTGATTGGAATCTGACGACGGAACAAATTATCTGCCGCATCCAAGGTCTTCAGCCGTGGCCCACTGCTTTCAGTTTCTTGAGCGGCAAAATGTGGAAATTCCTGCGGGCCGAGCCATTCGAGGATCCGGATAATTTATACTTCGCGTGGTTGACCAAGCAGGACCCCAAGTACCAGCCACTTCCCGGATTCGTGACTGCAACAATTCGTGGGCGGGGATTTACTGTCAAAACAGGTGACGGCCACCTGTTGGTTACAAAAGTTCAGCCTGAGGCCAAAGCTGTGATGAGCGGCGCAGATGCGGTGAACGGCAAGCTCGTAAAACCGGGTGACCTCTTTATCAGTGATCCGAATTTCTTACTCGGGCGAAGTGACGAAAGTGCGTGACGTACGCTGCCTTTGTACACGTTAGACTGCGTGTAAGGGTGAAACTCCAGGAATCTGGAAACGACGAAGCCATTCAACCGATCAATTCCGGCGCGACACACTAATCTGTCCCCATCGCGCCCATAGCCCAATCACAACAACCGCGCGACATGCGCACTCAGAATTGCGAAGCCGGGGGCCCTTCTTCTCGCAGGTAGATGAATAGCTTCACGATACCGTCGAGGATTTGCTTAAGGTCCACGCCAATCAAGTACTCTGAATTCATGGCTGTCTGGATTCCCCAAACCAGTGCGCCACCCGGATGGAGGCGGCGATCGGCGAATTCGCCGACTACGCGACCCGTCGCGTTCTCGATGAGCTTCCCTTCGACCTGAACCTGCGTGGCCCCTACTCCGAAGCCGATTAGTCCACGTAGAGCCGGGTTCCCGCGACTGAATTCCGTCAACCGAATCCGAAGCGTGAGCCCGCCCTGTTTCGTCAGCGAAAAATACGGGTCGGTCGAGACAACCCGAAAAATCTCTGCATCCTGCAGTTCGCGGTTTAGAGTGGCGCGGAATGCATCCACGAGCCGTTGGGCCATTTCGCGCTCCTCCACACTTTTCGAGCGCATCGCACGCGCATCAAGCTCGATGGGTGCAATGTAGAGCGTGTGATAGGCTCCTACGTCGAGCAGAGGATCGAGCCAAACCTGCTCAAGGGGCACTCCGCCGATGTGACCCAAACGGCGATAATCCTCCAGCCAACCGCTGGGGCGAACCTGAGTAAACCCCACCAATAACGTTAGCGCCACCAACGCAATGAATATGGGTCCAAAATGAGATTTCGTACGCATCGTGCCCTCAATTGGTTTTCTTCTGGCACAAATTACAAGCGAAAAACCAGTCTCTTGAGCCTACTCGCTGAAGGGAATCGGGAGGCGAAGCTAGCGCTCACCGCGTGTTTCAGTGCTTTAATGCAGAGGCGAGGACGTCAGCAAACATGCATGTTGTCCTCAAGCGCAAAGCCGTCACCTTTTGGCCAGCGCTCCTCACGAGTGCTCGCCCCCTGTAGAGGTTGCTCGCGCGCCTGCATCAGCAGTTGACACATGTCCTCCTGACAACTCCTGCAGGCGGATTGCTGGAATTCTGTTGAGAGCGCGCCACCGTGTGTGGCAGACGCCACTTCATTGAGTTGAGCATGGCGGTCGAAAGCTCGAAACTTCCGTATCTCCAGTTGCGATTGGTCCCGCAGATGACGCGGGTGCGGTTCTACGCGCTGATTGACCATTTTCAATCGGCCGAAGCCGTCTTTGGTGCGACAGCAAAAGAAATTGCCGCGTTGCGAGGTTTCGACGAGCAGCTCGCTCGTGAGATTCTCGAAGCTCCCCGCGCAATCTCCTGTGAGAAAGAGCTTGAGCTCATTGAACGCTATGGAGTGCGCCTTGTCACTCTTGAGGACGACGATTATCCGGAAAACCTGCGCCAATCTTCCTTTGCTCCGCCGTTGCTTTACGTTCGGGGGTCCCTGACTTCTGAGGACCGATACGCGCTTGCTGTGATTGGGTCACGCCGCGCGACCCAATACGGAAGGGCGATTGCGCAAGAGTTCTCCGGCCAGCTTGCCCGCTGGGGGCTGACCGTGGTCAGTGGATTCGCGCGGGGAATTGATTCCGAGGCGCACGAGGCGGCCCTTCGGGCTGGGGGACGCACGATCGGAGTGCTTGGCAACGGGCTGGCGGTCTGCTACCCGCCCGAGAATCGAGCGCTGGAAAAGCGCATCCTTGAAAACGGAGCTCTCGTTTCGGAATATCCGATGGAAACCCCGCCGGATCGCTTCAATTTCCCTGAGCGCAATCATCTGATTGCCACGCTTTCCTTGGGAACCTTAGTGGTAGAAGCCGCTGAAAAATCGGGTGCACTTATCACAGCGAAAGAAGCGCTGGAGGAGAACCGCTTTGTGTTTGCGGTCCCGGGCGACATCACACGACAGAATTCGCGTGGCACGAACGCCCTGATTCAGCAAGGTGCGAAATTGGTGCAAAGTGCCTCGGATATTTTGGCCGAAATGCGGCACGTGCTCCGGGGCTATCTGCGGGAAGACTTCGTTGCCAACGCGGACGGGAGCAAGGGTCACCCAAACGGCCGGGAGGCGGCGCCGGTCAATCGATCAACAGGTGAGCATTCGAACCACACCACAAACTTAAGCTCCGAGGAAGCCGAAGTTTTGTCCCTTTTGCGAGAAGAACCTTTATACTTCGACGTCCTGCTGTCGAAGTTGGATCCGGAGCGCTTTAATGTTCAACGACTGGCCTCAGTTCTTCTCTCCTTAGAAATGAAGCAGGCCATCCGCCAAATGCCGGGTAAACTTTACATGGTTCTTCGTTAGCTGGATTCCATCAGCCCGCGCCCATTAACACTCCGGACATCGCGCGATTCGTTCCCGATACACGCCTCCCCCCCTGCACCGCAAAGAGTGGTATTAGCCACTTACCAAAAGCACTGCTATGCAACAGCATAGCGTTCCGGCTTAGAAGCTTTGCATGAGCCGCTGGAAGCGTTTCTCGATCTCGTTCTTGCGCGCGGCGGGGTCCGAAGGAAGATCCTTCCCCACCTCCTCCAACTTAGCTAAGAACTTGTCGGCTTCCTCTTTTGGAATCTCCATGGAGAGGACTAGTCCCTCGGGTGTGCTTGCGGGTCGGAGGTTTTTAAGCAAAGGTGGCAACTGACTCCCTTGCGTCATCATGACTAATTGGATGAGCCCCGCCAAGGCTTTGGCATCTTCCTCTTTTTGCGTGTAGGCAATTAGCTCGACTTTGGGCTGCTCCGGCCACTCCGCAGTGAGGGAAAGCAAGGTGATATTGCGGATAGCCTCCGACGCTTGAGCCGCTCCTTTCCCCAAGGGGCTTGCCGCCATAGCTTGGGATGCTTGCCCCGCGAATTCGGCAACATTAGCAACCACTGCAAACGGGTGGTTCGAGTTGAGCGACTGTAACTTGCTGAAAGCAGAATCCGTTGCGGCTGAAGGCGATTTCTTCTTTGCCGTCTCCAGCATTTTCCCAAATGTTTTCTCGGAGTCTGCTATGAGCACTGCCGCGGGACTCAAACGGATAATGTAGGCCGCTTGCGGCAGCCTCAAAGCATCGAAGCCGTTGAGTTTCTGTGGCGTGGCGCCTTCGGTCTTTGCGCGATTGAACACGTCCTCTGCTAATCCATTTGCACCTACCACGCAGGCAGCTAATCCGCCGCCGGCCCGAGGATCCCCCACTACAAAATACGCATTGCGCACAGCGTCCGAGTTGGTGCTTCCGGACACACTCAGTTTGTCGAGCAGATCAAGAAACCGCTTCATACCGGCCTCGGCCTTAGCTCGCTCCATATTGAGACCCGCATAGACCATGCCGCGAGGCAAATAATCGAGCGGATCGCGTGACGTACATCCGGCAAGAAGCAACCCGATCAAACACGCTGTCAGAGTTCGGAACAACTTTTTGTGAATCATGAGTTCCCCAGCTTTCCAAAAGATAGTGAATACTTCACGGGTTTCGGTCCCAGCCCAACCCGATGTCAAACACATTCAGCCCACTGCGGTGTTCATCAGTGATGTGCCTGGCTGTCGGCAGTGCCCTCCTATTTCATTTATCCAAGGAACCAATTGTCGGACAGGGCTGACGCCCACGTTTGAAAGTCTTACGGTTGACAAAGTCTACCGTTGTGAAATAGGAAATTGTGCAAGGCAACGATCGAAGCTACAGGACAGCGTAACGTTTTCGTGGAGGTCACAGCAGACGAATGAGTGAGATCCAAGAGATTCAGAGACAAATCTCCGAGCTGGATAAGCAGATCAATAACCTTATCGCGGAGCGCCGGCTGCCTCCCATAAAACCGGCAAAACCATTCCCCTTAGGCACATGGATTCTGGCTCTTCTGGTGGGAGCATGGTGGCTTTTTGGGGACATGGTCCCCATCGTGGGCAGTTACCGTCAAATGACTACCCCTTACGACTGGTATGCGACGCTGATTCTTGGCGCCTTGGCGTTGCTCCGAACCGTCTTGTGGTTGCTGGGGCGTCCTCGCAAAACTCCTCCCGAATATCTTGAGGTCACCCGGAAGGTTCAGGAGCTTCAGGAGCAGCGGCGCCTTCTGCAGAAAGAGCTGCGAGAAGCCCAAAAACGGGCCTGAGGTCCGAGGGGGGTATTTTAAGGAGACGCAGCCTAGACGTGCGCACCGACTTAGGTGAGGGGAATGGGCAACGTGGTTAGTGCGGAATTAAGTACCGCAAT
The DNA here is from genome assembly GCA_003290465.1 of Candidatus Sumerlaea chitinivorans. Taxonomy (GTDB): domain Bacteria; phylum Sumerlaeota; class Sumerlaeia; order Sumerlaeales; family Sumerlaeaceae; genus Sumerlaea; species Sumerlaea chitinivorans. The sequence continues at coordinate 164,020 of CP030759.1, read as the reverse complement.
GGGTTCAGCCACCACAGCATGAAGCATTCTCTGAACAGCAAGGCTTCGTCCTACCATGTCCTCTCAACATCTCTTCGGCTACTGCCAATCCAGCTTGGACGATGAGGTGACTTGGTATCGCCTCATAGATTTGATCCTCGACCTCAAGCGCACGACAGTCGGCATCACCACAAACGTCGCAACAAGGGGTCGAGGTCACTTTCGCGCTTACCCAGCTTTCCAAGGGGCGCCCATTGATGAGAATTTGGTTCGATGCCATGGGGTTTTCCGCAAATTGAGTGGGCGAGAGACTCCGTTTTTCAAACACAACGTCGATGCCCTGCGGCAGGAGGATTTGCCGAAGGTGCTGGATTGCGGAGGTAATTTCTGCTTCGGTTTGCGAGCAGCGCGGGCAGGTCTGGTCCGCAATGAGGAGCCGGATCCATTCGATTTTCACCTGAATCACGGTCAGGACTCCAAAAAGAAAAATCCCGGCGACGTGCTACTCTCCCATGCAGTCGCCCGCATAGTACCATCGCCGCTGAGGGGCTTAGCTTCCGTGTTCGGAATGGGAACGGGCGTTTCCCCCTCGCTATAGTCACCGGGAAAATGATTCTGCAGTGCGCACACTTAAGCACTGCGAAACTTTTGATATGGAAGGACGGACGGCGCGAAGTCGCCTGATCCATCAAGACGACACACGAGAGTTGGAAATTAAGTTAAGCCGCACGACCGATTAGTACGGGTCAGCTAAACGCATCGCTGCGCTTACACTCCCCGCCTATCAACCACGTAGTCTCCGTGGGGTCTTCAGGGGCCTTGCGGCCCGGGAACGCTAATCTTGGGGTGTGCTTCCCGCTTAGATGCTTTCAGCGGTTATCACATCCAGACATAGATATCCTGCGATGCAGCTGGCGCCACAGCAGGGTCACCAGAGGTCTGTTCCTCCCGGTCCTCTCGTACTAGGGAGAACTCCCCTCAGCGTTCCTGCGCCCGCATCAGATAGGGACCGAACTGTCTCACGACGTTCTGAACCCAGCTCACGTACCGCTTTAATTGGCGAACAGACAAACCCTTGGGACCTGATTCAGCCCCAGGATGCGATGAGCCGACATCGAGGTGCCAAACCTCCCCGTCGATGTGAACTCTTGGGGGAGATAAGCCTGTTATCCCCGGCGTACCTTTTATCCGATGAGCGATGACCCTTCCACATGGAATCACCGGATCACTTGGGCCTACTTTCGTACCTGCTCGACCCGTCGGTCTCGCAGTTAAGCTCCCTTATACCCATACGCTCTACGCACGATTGCCGACCGTGCTGAGGGAACCTTCGCGCGCCTCCGTTACACTTTAGGAGGCGACCGCCCCAGTCAAACTACCCGCCTGACACTGTCCCTCCCCCGGCTAACGGGGGCAGGTTAGAAGCTCAACGTTCCAAGGGTGGTATTCCAAGGTCGGCTCCAGCAGAGCTGGCGCCCTGCCTTCGTAGCCTCCCACCTATCCTCTACATGAAACGTCAAACTCCAATATCAGGGTGTAGTAAAGGTGCACGGGGTCTTTCCGTCTTGATGCGGGAAACCGGCGTCTTCACCGGTACCTCAACTTCGCCGAGTCTCTCGTTGTGACAGCGGTCAAGTCGTTACGCCATTCGTGCAGGTCGGAACTTACCCGACAAGGAATTTCGCTACCTTAGGACCGTTATAGTTACGGCCGCCGTTTACCGGGGCTTCAGTTTGGAGCTTCGCCTTGCGGCTAACTCCGCCCTTTAACCTTCCGGCACCGGGCAGGCGTCAGACCCTATACGTCCACTTTCGTGTTCGCAGAGCCCTGTGTTTTTGATAAACAGTCGCTTGACCCATTTCACTGCGACTCCCTCGGGCTTCGACAGGAATAGTCGTCACCCTACCGGAGCACCCCTTCTTCCGAAGTTACGGGGCTAGTTTGCCGAGTTCCTTAACGAGAGTTATCTCGAGCGCCTTAGGATTCTCTCCTCATCTACCTGTGTCGGTTTACGGTACGGTCACTGAACCGACTCACGGCCCGAGGTTTTTCTTGGCGATGTAGGGTTACCCAGTAGGCTTGGCCGAAGCCGCGCTTCCCGATTCCCCTCGGTGTTTGGAATAGGAGCCCGGATTTGCCTAGGCTCCCCACCTACAGGTCTCGCATCCCATCCGTCAGGGATTAGGGCTACCTTCTCGCGTCACCCCACCGTGTCTTTGTCGCCGATTCAGTGGTGCAGGAATTTTCGCCTGCTTCCCATCAGCTACGCCCGTAGGCCTCGCCTTAGGGGCCGACTCACCCTGGGAGGATTAACCTTGCCCAGGAAACCTTAGATTTTCGGCGAACGGGTTTTTCACCCGTTTTATCGCTACTAATGCCGGCATACTCTCTTCCGTACGCTCCACCAGTCCTTTCGGTCTGGCTTCTCTGCCTACGGAATGCTCCCCTACCGCTGAGGCCAAGATGGCCTAAGCCCGCAGCTTCGGTGTGGTGCTTGAGCCCCGTTACATTTTCCGCGCAACCTCTTTTGACCAGTGAGCTATTACGCACTCTTTAAATGAATGGCTGCTTCTAAGCCAACATCCTGGTTGTCTACAAGAGGTCACATCGTTTTCCACTTAGCACCATCTTAGGGACCTTAGCTGGCGGTCTGGGTTGTTTCCCTCTCGACAATGGAGCTTATCCCCCACTGACTCACTCCCGACCTCTGGAGTTGCCGCATTCGGAGTTTGGTTGGGTTCGGTAACCTTGTAGGGCCCCTAGTCCATCCAGTGCTCTACCTCGGCAACTGAGCGGTCGAGGCTGTTCCTAAAAACATTTCGGGGAGAACCAGCTATCACGGAATTTGATTGGCCTTTCACCCCTAGCCACAGCTCATCCGAGCACTTTTTAAGGTACACCGGTTCGGGCCTCCAGTCGGTGTTACCCGACTTTCACCCTGGCCATGGCTAGATCATCCCGCTTCGGGTCTACTGCACGCAACTTAGCGCCCATTTCGGACTCGCTTTCGCTACGGCTACGCGCCTGAGGCGCTTAACCTCGCTACGTACAGTAACTCGCCGGCTCATTATGCAAAAGGCACGCCGTCGCACGGTCACAGGCAAGCCTGTGCACGGTGCTCCGACTGCTTGTAGACGTACGGTTTCAGGTACTATTTCACTCCCTTAGCAAGGGTTCTTTTCACCTTTCCCTCACGGTACTTGTGCACTATCGGTCGCTGGAGAGTATTTAGCCTTGGAGGGTGGTCCCCCCAGATTCACGCGGGGTTCCTCGTGCCCCGCGCTACTCAGGTACGGGATAGGGCTGGTCGGACTTCGCGTACTGGGCTCTCACCGTCTATGGCCGGACGTTCCAGTCCTGTTCCGCTCGCCTTTCCAGTCCCATGGCTCCCGCCCTACAACCCCCGAGGGCAAGCCCTCGGGTTTGGGCTGTTCCGCTTTCGCTCGCCGCTACTTACGGAATCGCGTTTGCTTTCTCTTCCTCCGGGTACTGAGATGTTTCACTTCCCCGGGTTAGCCCTCACTACCCTATGGATTCAGGTAGGAGTACCCGGCCTTCTGCCGGGTGGGTTTCCCCATTCGGAGATCCTCGGATCTATGCCTGCTTGCGGCTCCCCGAGGCTTTTCGCAGCTTGCCACGTCCTTCATCGCCTTCCAGCGCCAAGGCATCCACCGTACGCCCTTAGTAGCTTAACGAGATTCCAACTCTCGTGGCGTCTTGATAAATCAGACCTTGTGCTGTCCGTCTTCCATATCACACTGTCAAAGAACCACTTTCGCTGGCACACACCACCCGCGTGGGTGATGCGCGCTCGCGATACTTTTTCGACCTACCGAGTGCTGCGTCCTACTTTCGCGCACCTTCGGCATTTCTTGCGCGTGCCACGGACTAACTCCGGCGGGCACTTTACTGCGGTTTTTCCGCAGGGATTTTTCGAGCGCCGATTGCAGTTCCTTGTCTCGGCGCGAATCCTATTTACGGTGCTCGAAAATCGTTATTCACGATTTTCTCACTTTTTCCGCGTCTGGCTTTTTTCCCCGGTAAGACTACGGTCATCACCGCATTTTCCAGACGCGAGAGACTCTTACCACTTCGCACTTTGCGATATTCGAATTTGAATTTTTTGTCTGTTTTTTCTGGCCCTTTTGTCGAATTTTGTTTTGTGCATCCATTCGAAGGGTTATAGCTTCCTCAGCGCACAACTGCGGACAAATTCGCGTGCTTTGCGAAGAGTGAGGGGAAAAGTGCGCGCTTGCTGAACGATTTCGCGTCCGCATGAGGTGTTGCATGAAACTGCACGACCTGCTCCTAACCACTGTGCTGGTAGGTTCTCTTTCCGGCGCAGCCCCGCAAGCTGAGGCCGCCACGAAATGGGTGCCGGAAGCCACAATTGCGTTGCCCCATACTGCGGTTCTGTTTCTGGCGGCAGATTCTGCGGGCAGCGTCTTCGCCACGACCTTTAATCCTCGTCCTGTGCCTGATGAAGTTGTGGCGGTCAAAATTGCGCGCCCAAGTTCGTCGCAGCCAAGCGTCACTGTCTTCGACCGTTTCGTTGCCCCTGCAAATCGAGGGTATTCCGGAATTGCGGTGGATAAGAGCGGCAACATTTATCTCGCTCTCGACTTGGGGGACGGACTCCCTTCGAGCATCCGCAAATACACTCCGAATTTGCAGCGCGATAAGACGTTTGGACGTGACGGCGAGCTTGTCTCGCAACAGCTGCGCATCCAAGGACTTTGCGCTCACGGCGAGCGCATACTCGCTGCGGTGTCGTGGGGGCGTTTCCTTGTCATTGATTCCAAGGGAAATTTCCTTGGCATGACTCCCTCTGCGGATCAGCAAGCTTTTATCCGCGATATCGCGTACATTCCACAGCTGCAAGCGGTGGCAGGTGCAGACCGGGATGGTCTCTACGTCTTCGAAGGAGGTACGCTGGAGAATCTTGGGGCGTACCGATTACGCGAAGTCATTCCCCCAAAGTCCGCGCCCAAAGCCGGGTGTGCAGTGTATTACGCCAAACGCACCAATGAAATCTTCTTCACGAATACGACGGGAGGTGGAATGGGCATCTATCCTGTGGACGGGGGTGCGCTGGGGATGATACCTGCAGCAAGTGGGGAGCTTGGTGCGCTTCAGCCCGCCGATGCCGTCATGAGCGACGACGGGAAATGGCTGTATGTAAGCGATCTGCGCGCCCCTCGCATCGTGCGCTACCGCCGCGCTACCGAGGCACAACCGTCCGCAACGCCAAGCACCACGCCCTCACCCGAAGCCGCGCCCAGCACACGGGATACGCCTCGCCCAGATGGTTGGTTCTCAAGCATGGAAGAAGCTCGCAACGTGGCAAAAGCTCATCACAGCCGCCTCGTGGTTTTCTTTCATGCGCCGGAGAACGCAAAATCCAAGCAATTGGATCAGTCGGTGTTTACCAAGAAATTTCGCCAACAGTTCCCCAACGTGTTGTGGGTACGCTACGATGTGGGACAAGATCCGTCGCTCTATACCCGTTTCAATTTTTATCGGGCACCGCTCGTCATCCTCTACGACCTAAAAGATGGCCGGGAACTGAAACGACTTGAAGGAGTGTTCACACAAAAAGAATTTCGCGAGGCCTACGAAGCTTCCAAGTAATCACTTTAGTTTTCAGCTTGCGCAGCTCCTCGCCTCGTGGTGCGGTTGCATGCAATAGGCCAACGGTGGAGATGACGTGGCGAGGCGCGGTGATGAATATGTCCCACTGCGAAACACGCTGGGCGCGCGTGTAGCGCCTGTGTTTGGGGAGAGCCGCCACGCGACATTTCTCGTGCATGATCCAGAGCTTGGCGGCTTACCGAATGAGCGCCTTGTACAAGCAGTGTGGCACGAACAACTTCTTCAGAGCGAGAACCTGAAAACCTGCTCGGGAAAACCTCTGAAGGTTCACGAACCCGGCCGCTGGAACTTCGAGCGGGGTCCGGATTTTCTTGATGCAGAGTTGGAAATTGAAGGGCAGCGGCTTCGCGGGGATATTGAAATTCACGTTAAATCCTCTGACTGGGACCGCCATCGTCATGGGCGGGATTTCGAGTATAACCGTGTGATCCTCCATGCTTTCTTTCGTCGCGACGATGCTCTTGTCGTGGACACCCTTCATCACGGCTCAACGATTGAACGCTTGGAACTCGAACCGATGCTCCTCAGCGATCTCGAAACCCTCACCCAATCGCTCGCGCCTGAGCATTTGCCGGCTCCCCCGCGTGAACACCAAGGGGCGTGCCACGGCGTTTTCGCTGAGCTCGATACCCTTTGGCTTCGCAAGTTCTTTGACGAGGCTGCTGCTACCCGGATGGAGAACAAAATCGCAAGAGTGGTGAGGCAACGGCAGGTCGAGTCGCTCGATCAGGTGCTTTACCAATCCATAATGACTGCAATGGGTCACAAAAGCAGCCGCACACTTTTTTACATTTTAGCAAAGCGTGTGCGCCTCGAGGAATTGCGCGACTTCGTTTTCGATATCCCCAGCGCGGACCTCCCACTTGCTCTCGAATCGGTGCTCTTGATGGTGGGAGGGCTCTTGACCTTACCCACGCACGCTGCGGAATGTGGCGGCCCTGCGGTGGATGACGAAACTCAGGCATACCTCGACTCCATTTACCGCTGGTGGAGCCGGCTTGGAGGATTTTATCAGGACCGTTGTCTCGAGCCAACCAAGCGTTGGTACGCTGGTATTCGCCCCGCCAGCTTTCCACAACGCCGCATTGCTGGGGTTGCTCACATTCTTGCGCAGCAGAGCTTGCGACAGAGCTTTGTTCAGTTGTGTCGGGCCTCTTTAGCAAATTGGCTCGCAAATCCGCCGCGCACCGCACGCGATTTTCGCACCCTTGTAGCACAGCTTGTCTCACTGTTTGTGCCGGAAAATCCCTGCTATTGGCGACACCGCTACACTCTCGGTGGCAGACGCATGGAACACCCCATGGAACTCATCGGCAAAGAACAGGCGTATTCCATCGTTTTTAATGCGCTTCTACCAGTGCTCTTTTGCGATGCCCGCGAGCGTAAGGACGAGCTCGCCGAGGCTTTGCTCTGGCGGATTCACGATAATTTTCCTGCTTTGCAAGCGAACGCCATTACGCGGTTTATGCGAGGGAGATTGTTGGGCGATACACCGCGCGGCACACTCAATTTCCGATTGGAAAAGACGAATCAAGCCCTGCTTCAGCTCTTTCAGGATTGCTGCAGAAACAATTCCCGAGATTGCTCGAGCTGTCTATTTCGCACTCAGGCCTCCGAACCGCGCTCTGTAGAGGAGGATTCGGTCTGAGACAAAGTAATCACATAGTAAGCTTGATTGCATGTTAACTTGATAGTTTTACGATGATTAACAAAGAGCCTGTGACGGAGATTAGAAGATATGGGTGGGGAGATGCCTGTTGAAAACGCAGCCTTCTCTATTTCGTTTAACACCGAAATCCCTTCGCATCTCGTAACGATCCGTGATCGAGCTGGACGAGCGTGGACCGACGACCAAGCTGGCGTCACTCTCGGTATTTGGCGCCTGCGTTTGGTTGGACCCGATGGAACGGCGCCTGAATACTCTCCCTTGCGCAGTCAGCTTGTGTCGGTCAGCCGCGAAGACGAACCAGATGAACTCGTTCTTAAGCTGGTGTGGCATCTGCCCATCACCAAGAAGCACACGGGTGAAGTAAGTGTCTGGATTCGAATGCGCCGGGAGGGACAAGAGGCTCGATGGCGACTTCGTGCTTCTGTTCCACATGGCTGGGAAATGCTCAGCGTCGATTTCCCGGTCTTTGAATCCATTCCGCTCGACAGTCACACCTCGCGCGTTGCCGTGCCGGCTGGGTGGGGCCTCGAGTATGATCTTGTGCCCGGGTTTGAATACGAGGGCAAATACCCATCGTGCACGGCCACCATGCAGTTCCTCGCATTTTATGGCAGCGGTTCTTGCTTCTATGTTGCCACGCACGACACCAGCGGATGGATGAAAACCTGGCGGGTTCGGGCTGGTCGGCAACGCGCCTCACTAAGTGTCAGCTATCCCCTGCCGCTTGGATCAACGACTTTCGAAACGCCTTTCGACGTTGTGACGGCACTGTGCGATGGGGGCTACGAAGCCGCCGCAGAATACTACCGCACGCAATTTAGCTACGCGGCTGTGTGGGGTTCTCCCCAGCCAATCAGCACACGAATTCCCGACTGGTTCCTAAACAACGACTTGTGGCTGCGCCCAGTCGGTCGCCCTGCCGAAATATTGGCATCGACCAAAAAAGCTTTGCGCTATTTTTCGCCTCTTCCCACTGCCTGCCATTGGTACCGATGGCACCAAATTCCCTACGACACGCATTACCCTGACTATTTCCCGGCGCACGATGATTTTGGCGAAGCAGTGCGTACTCTCCACGAACTCGGAACCCACGTGATGCCTTACATCAATGGCCGACTGTGGGATCCAGAAGCGGAAAGCTGGTCGCGAGACGGCGGCCCAGAAACCGCAGCCCGCTCGTTTGAAGGCACGTGCTACACGGAAGTGTACGGCTCCCGTGTCCCTAATAACGTGGCGTGTCCTGCCACAGAGACTTGGCAAAGCAAAATATGCGACGTCGTCCAACGTTTAGTCAGCGAGCTCGGCGTGCATGGGGTGTACATTGATCAGGTTGCCGCCGCCCCCGCCGTGCCATGTTACGCTGCTAACCACCCCCATCCTCGAGGGGGTGGGGATTTCTGGGTTCGTGGCTACCGCGATATGCTTCAGCGGATTCGCAGCGTACTTCCAAGAGACGTCGCTCTAACGACCGAGGAAAATGCCGAGTGCTGGCTCGATTTATTCGACGGGCACCTCGTGGTGAATACGCCAACCGACGAAGGCTCACCGATTCCGTTGTTCCCCCTCGTTTATTCAGATCGCGCCGTTACATTTGGGTTTCAGTATTTCCCGCCTTCCGAGCCAGCAGGAAGTTTGGCGTTTCGAGTGAAGATCGCACGAGCCTTTTTGTTCGGAGCGCAGCTCGGGTGGATCGAGCCCCAGAGGATTCTCGCTCCCGAAGCGCGACGCGAAGCCGAGATGCTACGGACGCTTGGCCAGTGGCGCGGGCAGGTTCGACAGTTTTTTACGGAGGGCCGGATGCTTGGGCTGGTCGAGGTTGAATGTGACCCCCCACCCCTACAATGCAAGGCCGCTGGCTCCTTCGGCGGCACCTACGATCTGCGTGTAGCGCCGCTGCTTGCCAGCGCATGGCTTGCCCCGGCCGGGGAAATTGGGTTGTTCGCAGTCAACGTGAGCGAGGAGGAATGTGAAGGGATCTGCCGCGTGAGCCAGCTGCCACCCCTTGGAGATCTGTCAAAGGGCCATGCAGTCGGCTCCTCTCTCGTGATATGGAACAAAAGTGAAATCCGCTTCCGAGTTCCCCCGTTGGGGGTAGCAGCAGTTGTTCTTCCATCGAAATACTGACGGATCGCGTCAGAATTAGCTGCGGGAAGTTAAACCGTTACAAATTTTGATAAAAAACTATCTACTTTTTTTGTTGCGTATTCGGTCGGTAATGCGGCAGATTGTAGGGTCAGAATTATTACCAACGCCCGGGACATACCTGACTCATGAAGCAAAACGCGGCCCGCAATCTGATCATTGCTGTAATCATCGTGCTTGTGGGAGCGTGGCTGGGCCGCGTGCTCCTCGGTCAGCGCTCGGCTCGGGACCAGTCTGCCAGAGCTTCTGAACAAACTGACGAGTCGCGCGGGACTTCCAAGAGAACGGCTACAACCCGCGGCACCGAAGGCTCGACCCGCATCACGTCGCAAGAGCGCAAAAAATTCGAGGTAAAGCGCGAATTTCTCGGCTTAGCGAACGCGGCGACGAGCTCGCCCGCATGGTCCGTGGACCCGGAGCATCAGCCCCGCGCTTACATGACCGCCGATTTCAGAGGGCTGGATGCCCCACCGGAAGGGTTCAAACTGGAAAACGTGGTCCTGACGGAGGAGGGCTTCACGCTTCCCCCACCGGCACCCGGCGAAGAGAATAAGCCGCGGACAGGCATTATCGAATCTCCGCCTCAAATGTTCGACTTCTTCAGCAATGCGATTACCCCGATGTGGAAGGAAAAACTTCCGGACGGGACGGACATGTTTGTTGAAGCACAGGTGAGTCCCGACGGGGTCCATTGGGGACCGTGGCAGTGGGTGGAAATCGACGAAGATTCCTTCGGCCAAGTTTCGCCCACCTATCCGGACGGTCGCCCAAACCCCAATTACGGTTATACGATTGGGACGACGCTTGCATGGGGCCTCACCCAATGGGGATACGTCCGCTATCGCGTTCGCCTGTTTTCGGAGGGACCAGAATCCCCGGTGCTCTCTATGTTTCGGATCTTTTTCCAAGACAGCACGTTGGGCGAGGGTCAGGTTGCGGACCCCGCAACTATGCCACAGGTTGAATATACAGAAACCGCCCAGCAATCCGCGTCCCCAACTGAGGGAGGGAACGTACAGTGAGATGTGAATGAGCCTATGCTTTGGTTGCGCTGCAAATATGTAAGCTGGTTCGCGGCATGTACCGTGCTTCCGGTGTTCATGGCTGCCTGCACTCAGGAAACCTCCTCTCCCGAGGGGAAGGCCGTGGCGCAACAGCAGACCTCGTTCGCAGCCGCAAAAGAGGTAGCGGCCTTTGCTGGGGCCACGCCTAAACCCAAGCGCCCCATGCGTAACGAAACCTTCCCAGAGGATCCAAAGGCGACGTGGACGACGACACGCTCGAATGTGCGATGGCGCGATCTCGTCGTCGGCAATGGCGCTGAAGTCACGTCGGGCGCCATCGCCTACTTCCACATCAAAACCTTCCTCCACGATGGGCAACTGTTCCACAGTACGCTGGTGGATCGCAAACCGGTGTGTACAGCCATTGGGATTGGTCGCCTCCAACGTGAATTTGAGGAAGCTCTCATTGGGATGCGCGAGCATGGTCGTCGGCTCATCGTCTTCCCCCAAGGTTTATCCTATTGGAGCGCGGCCCATTTAGCGGACGGCCCGGCTCTGCCACCGGGAGAATCTCCCAAGTTTGAGGTCACGTGCTTGATCGTGAAGTCGGGGCGACCGGCAACACCCGAGGAAGAGGCTTTGAGTTCATCAAGCACAACATCTGAAAGGAAGGAGGTGAACTGATTAAGTTCGGGACGCGGACCCGATGCTTTACTCGTTTCATCATCTACCGCCTGCGAAACGAGGAAGCAAACCACTCCGCGAAAAAGGGAAACGGTCTCGGCTGCGGCGCAGACGAGACAGATCACAACTTATGTGAGGGGTAGTTGCAATGAATTACAGATCCTTCATCCGCGGGATGATCAGCGTAGTTGCAATGAGCCTTGCCGTCGCGGCCTTTGCAGCAGGAAGGGCGACCCAACCTTCCATTTGTTCGCGCTCATGCTGGGGCGCGCGTGCGCCATCGGGCACCATCAGCCAGATGAGTGCACTGAACCGTGCGGTGATCCACCATACGGCCCAGCCCAACGATTACAACACGAACTCACAAAGCGAATCCGCCGCTCTCGTCCGTGCGATCCAGAACCTTCACATGGATGTGAACGGCTGGTCGGACATTGGTTACCACTTCCTCGTGGATAAGTTGGGCAATCGCTTCGAGGGCCGTTACACGTCCATCACCCAGATGCCACGCGGGGCGCATGACGCTGTCAACACCAACAGCTTTGGATTCAACGTGATGGGCTATATGCACTCGCCGTACAACCAGCAACCCACGACGGCCCAGCGGCAAGCGCTGTACGACCTCATCGCATGGAAGATTCCAGATCCTTTCACTGGTTACGGGTCTGGCACCTACAATAACAAGACCGTAGGGTACATCTGTGGTCACCGGGATGTAGGCGCCACAGCATGCCCGGGCGATCTGATGTATCAGTACATCGGGACCAACTTCTACGGCGGTGAGGCGCGCAATGAGGTCAACAAGCGCATCGTGGGTGTTGAAGTGATCGTGGACAATGCAAGCTCGAATTTCACCGCTTCGAGCTCATGGTTTGCCAGCACTTCCACCTCCGGCTACTACGGCACGAATTATCATGCACGCGCTACAGCGGCCGTCAGTGACCCGGCGAAATGGACCGTCACGCTTCCCAGCGATGGCACGTATGCCGTTTATGCTTGGTGGACAGCCGGTACGAACCGAGCACCAAGCGCGCCCTACATTATTACACATACGGGCGGCAACACCACCGTCAACGTCAACCAACAGGCAAACGGCGGGAAGTGGAACCTGCTCGGCACGTGGCAGTTCTACCAAGGCACCGCCGTACGCGTTCAGCTTTCCTGCTGGACAACGACAGGTTACTACGTGATCGCCGACGCGGTTCGCTTTGTGAAGCAATAGACTGAAATGACTCCCCTCAGGCTTTGGGTCCTGACGGATCAAATACCCCCTTTTGGTGGGAGGGGCTGAGGGGTAAAAAGGCCGGCAGAAAGGCTTGCAAGCCTTTCGCCGGCCATTTTTTGCGCTGCAGCGGGGATAGGGTAGCGCGTGTGGGTGCGTGCAGGTCTACCCACAAAAGCTTATTAAGCTCACACGGCGCCAAACTTTCCGTCGCCCCATGCAAGCTGCGACCTTTGGGCCTCTAACGGACTAAGCAGTAGAGCGGAGAAACTCAGCTTTGAATTCGCCAACAGCCTTTCGCAGTCGTTCCTGGGCGGATTCACTGAGGTCCTTGGTGGATTCGATTTCATGGATCACATCCGCCGCGTTCTTCTCCAAATACGGGTAAAGGGCCGCCTCGAACGGTTTCACCTGCTCCAGCGGCATGTCATCGAGGAACCCTTGCGTGGCAGCGAAAATGATCGCGACCTGCTTCCAAAGGGGATATGGTGTAAACTGATCCTGCTTAAGAACCTCTACCAAACGTTCACCGCGGGTGAGCTGCGCCCGTGTGGCAGCATCAAGGTCCGATCCAAACTGAGCGAATGCGGCAAGCTCCCGATACTGGGCGAGCTCGAGACGCAATTTTCCGCCCACCTTCTTCATTGCCTTGTACTGCGCATTTCCACCCACGCGGCTCACCGAAAGACCAACGTTTACCGCGGGTTTCACGCCAGAGTAGAATAGGTCCGGCTCCAAATAAATCTGGCCGTCGGTAATGGAGATCACGTTGGTGGGAATGTAGGCCGAGACGTCGCCTGCCTGTGTTTCGATGAACGGCAGTGCTGTCAGGCTTCCCCCCGGCTTTTTGGCCTGCGGGCAGGATTGCCTGATAATCTCAGGATCTTCACTCAGTTTCGCAGCACGTTCGAGGAGGCGCGAATGCAGGTAAAATACGTCGCCCGGATACGCCTCACGCCCCGGCGGACGCCGCAGGAGCAACGACAACTGGCGATACGCCGTAGCCTGTTTTGAGAGGTCATCGTAAATGCAAAGCGCGTGGCCGCCGTTGTACATAAAGTACTCACCCATAGCACAGCCAGCGTACGGCGCGATGTATTGGAGCGAGGGGGCTTCGTCCGCCGTGGCTGCGACGACAATCGTATAGTCCATGGCACCATATTTTTCGAGCGTTTGCACCAACCCGGCAACCGTCGAGGCCTTCTGGCCGATGGCGACGTAGATACAGATGACGTCCTGTCCCTTTTGATTGATGATCGTATCAATTGCGATCGCTGTTTTTCCGGTTTGGCGATCGCCGATGATGAGCTCGCGCTGGCCGCGCCCGATAGGAATCATCGAGTCAATTGCCTTGATTCCTGTCATGAGGGGTTGCTTCACAGATTGGCGCGAGATAACGTTGGGGGCAGGTGACTCCACCGGGCGGTACTCACTGGCCACGATCGGGCCCTTGCCATCAACAGGTTCTCCCAAGGCGTTGACGACACGGCCAATCAAGGCTTCACCGACCGGAACACTCAGGATCCTGCCGGTGCACTTCACGATATCGCCTTCTTTAATTCCCTGGTCGCTTCCGAAAATCGCTGCACCAACCGTGGACTCTTCCAAATTGAGCACCACGCCCATGATCCCGCCCGGAAATTCCAGCAGCTCGCCTGCCATGGCGTCATTGAGCCCATAGATGGTGGCGATTGAATCTCCCACTTTGAGGATCGTTCCCACCTTCTCAACGTCGAGCTCGGCGCGATAACCTTCCAGCTCGCGTTCGATGATATTCGTGATTTCCTCAGGGCGAATGGCCATACTTCCTCATCCTCTTTAGAGTTCTAAAACCTCTTCACTCACCGGCGCGTAGAGAACAGGCGGCTCGTGACCTGCAATCCGCGCATAAACGTAAAGTTGTCCTCGATGATGGATTTCGTGATCCACCATAAGGTGAGCCAGCTCCACTCGACTCAGCTCCCAGTCGGGCCCAAATGGGGCGATTCGCTGTTCCAACCACTCCTCCGGACACTGTTCGATCGCTTTGCGCACTTCCTGAATGGATTGAGCAAGCACTTGAGCGGCGATTGCTGCGTTAGAAACATCGTAAGGGCGGCGGAAAAGCTCGGTCGTCGGCGTCGGCTCGGCAAAAAGCCCGCGCGTGAAATTTTGGCTTGCGGCAATATGCTCAATCAACTCCGCGGTGCTCATGCTGCCTTCTGCCGGACGGATGCTCAGATCGCGATCCGTGAAAATCCGGACCAGTCGGAGAGTCCGCAGGGCCTCAAGCATGAATCGTTTCAGCAATTGTTCTCGGGCGTTCATCGAAGCGCAGCCGCCTCCAAACGTTGTCGAATCTCGTCGAGGCGACCTCGAATGGTATCATCGAGAAGCACATCCCCGCATTGAAACCGCACTCCACCAATGACACGGGGATCCACGCGATACTGAATGCGTAGACGCGCCTTTGCAAACGCCTCAAGCGCAGTTTGCAACCGAACCTGCTCAAACTCCCCTAACTGACGCGCCGTGACGACTACGGCATCGAGAATTCCTTCATCGCGATCCGCCAGCACTTTGAAGCGGTGGAGAATGGCTTGGAGATACTCCATGCGCCCCTTTTGGAGGAGCAACACCAATAGACGATAAAGCAGAGGGCAGACGTGCGGTTTGAGCGCCTTATCGATCAACGCCTGCTTCGCTTCTGTAGTGATTGCTGGGCTATCGAGGAACACTTGCAGTTTGCCGCGCAGGCCCGTCAATCCCTCAAGGATTGCCACATCATTGCGTATCTGAGCAACGGCTCCCAATCGCTTTGCTGCCTGAAACAAGGCTCGAGCATAGCGCTCCGTGATGACGGGGTCCACGTACTTCACTTGCGACTCAGCTCCTCGACAAAGTTCGAGATCAACTCGCGATGTTTGAGGTCATCCAGTCGCTCGCGGATGATGCGTTCGGTGGCAGCAAGGGTAAGGCGGACAACTTCACTCTTAAGCTTAGCCTTCACCTTCTCGAGTTCAACAGCCATGACCTGCTGCATTCGGCGGAGCTCCGCCTCAGCCTCACGTCGTGCCTGCTCCTTAATCTCTTCGGCGATCCGCTTCCCTTCCGCGATTTCGCGCTGCTTCAGTTGATTGGCCTCTTTCTCGATTTGCGCCAAGTGCCGAGAGTAATCCGCCTCGAGTTGGGCGACTTTTGCTTTGAGTTCCTCGATGCGCTCGAACTCGAGTCGGATGCGCTCCTGCCGATCCTCAATTGTCTTCAGGATACTCGTCCAGAAAAGACGTTTGGCGATCACGAAGAAGATTCCAAACGCCAGAAGCGTCGTCAAAACCTGCGCAATAATGGTTTGCATTGCCTTGGCCTTTCCCTTCAGCGTTCGGGCGCTGCGGTGAGCAGCCAAAGCTGCCACCGCAGGGGCCCGATGCGACCGAACGAAAGATTTACTTCAAGAACGTGATTGTGGCGATGAACGGACTAATAAGCGCGTAAATCGTCAACGCCTCGATAAACGCCGAACCGATGATCATCGCAGTTTGGATCTTGCCAGCCGCGTCGGGCTGCCGGCCGATCGCTTCCATGGCGCTGCCGACCGCTTTTCCGAGACCAAGCGCCGAACCGAGAGCGGCAATCCCTAAGCCGATCGAGTAAGCCAGCGCCATTGCGGTTACTTTGTCCATGTTTCCATAGCCTCCTAATTGTTCATTTAGGCATTTCGCCTAAAACTTGCCTTTTCGTATGCTCTTCGGTGACTCAGGCGAGTCGGGTTCTCCCGTAGTCGCCACATCGCTCTCTCACACTTCTCAGTGATGCGCGCCGCCTGCTGTTGCAGGTTCTCCCGCGCCATGATCGGGCTCGTGCGCCTCGTGGTGTTCATGCGGGAGAAGGAGCGCTAAGTAGATCGTGGCCAGCAAGGTGAAGACGAGCGCCTGAATTGTCCCCACCAGCAACGATAAAAACAAGAAGGGCAGGTGGAGCGGCAAGCCCACCCACGGATGCGCCCAAACCGCACCCATAAACGCAATCCCAAGAATCAGGAACACACCACTCAGGATGTGCTCACCCATGATATTTCCGTAAAGACGTAGGGAGAGCGACAAGGGTTTCGCCAATTCCCCAATCACTTCGAGAATGAACAGGAATGGCGCGAGTGCCCACCCCACGACGGAATCGGGGTTCCCCATCAGGTGTAGGAGCCAGTGCTTCACCCCACCTTCGCGAATCGCGAAATAGTGGACGTAGAAGAACACGATCAAGGCCAGCGGGGCGGTGGTGGTGAACATGGAAGTTGCGCCAGTGAAAAGTGGCACGATGCCAAACATGTTGTTGGCCCAGATAAAGATAAACAGACTTCCCACAAAGGGGAAATGCTTCCGCGCTTGCTCGCGACTCCCCAAGATGCTTGCTGTGAAGTTCAAGAAACCTTCCACGATGAGCTCGCTCGCCGCCTGCACCGGCCCGGGAAGAAGCGCACGAAGCCCTTTCGTTAGCCAGATCAGGAGGCACAGGAAAATCGTAATGAATACGAGAAAAATTTGATACTCATAGGTGTGGAGGAAGTGGCCCAACGGAGTGTCGGCAATAGCGACACCACCGATTTTCATTCCCAACAAAATGGTCACCAAGTTGGGCAAGCTTGGCGTAGCGGGAGCGTGGCCGCCCGCCTCGCCCGACCCATGGGCTTCTGCTTCGTGCCCCGCGCTGTGCGAAGCGTCCGTGGCAACTCCGTGAGCATTTTCTGCCTCGTGCGCCTGAGCCAGCAGCACGGGTGACTGTTGAGACTCAGCTAACCCAGTGGGGGGGACGTGCTGAACCGATCGGTAGTCTCGCCCCCGATCCAGCGCAACCTCGCTGCGAGCCGCAGTAAGAGGTGTGGCACCGAGCAGTATGCTCGTGAGCAGGAGTAGCACCGTAAGGCTCCCCGACGCTGAATTCTTGCTTGGGACAGAGCCAAACTCTTTTGCGGCAAGAACATTGACGGTTGCCACAAGGGTTGCGCTCACCAATACGCACGAGACTCCCAAAATAAGCGCTGTGAGTTCCAATGTCGTGTAGGGAGCACCCACAAAGAGTGCGACGAACCCAAGCGCGAGAAACCCAACCTTGATAGAAATCCATTTGAGAAGGGCCGCACTGTTGCGCTTACCGCTGACGAGCAGTGTCCGAAAGAGCCCGGCCCAAACGAAGATGTTACCAAGCGCCCAACTGCATGCGCCGAAGTAGACGATGGCTGCCCGCCAATCCCATAGGGCAAAAACAGCGGCCCCTATTATCGCGAACACTACGCTCGCCAGTACTGTACGCCTCAACAACTTCGCATTCATCGTCGCGTTGCCTACTACCCCATTCTCCGAAGCATTCTGAGGACTTCCCGCACACCCGCCGCAATGCCAAAACCCAAAAATACCAGCGTTAGCCACGGGGCTGTCCCCAACATTTCGTCCAACCACCATCCGAGGGCGCACCCCACAACAACTGCGGCTGCAAAGACCGTCGGAATCATAATCCCCAACCCGACTCGGCTCGCCTGTTTGGCAAGTTCCTCATCGCGCTGTGGGGAACGTGGTGTTTTCTCATCGCGCACCATGCCGTCTTCCTCGCCGGCAGTTTCGATGAGTACCACAAAAAAATTGGGCTTTGGCAAACCCAAAAGCTGTGAAAAAAAGCACTAAGCCAGTCTTACATTTGCAAGCAATTTTATTCGCTTCACTGGAAACAATTTTTACTCAGGGGGCCGTCTCAGTGAACCTTGCATTTGCAGACTCGCTCGTAGGCCGCCAACGCGAGCTCCACACAATCGTCGTGCCCCAGACATTCGGTGTTGAGGGCGAGATCGAAACAATCCGCTGTGGCTTCTTCGGTCCCGAAGTAGCGCAAGAGGAACTGGCGCCGCTCCTTTTCGAGTTTCTCGATTCGTTTTGCAGCCTCCTCTTCGGAGATTTGATAGCGACTCGCTATGTTTCGGATTCGAAGAGGTAGTGGAGCCACAATACGAAGACGAAATGCCTTGCCGGGCTCAGCAAGAAAAATGGCCCCCCGTCCGACGATAACCGCGCTTCCCAAACGGAGCACCGCGCGAATGCTGGTCTTGAGCAGACGCGCATAGTCTTCGGGAGTCAAACTCACCCCATGGAGCAGGCTTGCGCCGAGCAGCTCGAGCGCATGGGCGGGCCGTTCGTCCAACATCGTCAGAAAATTCGCTGGGACTTTAGCTCGGGTCGCGATTTCATCCAAGATTGCCTTATCGCAAAGGGCAAAGCCAAGTCGCTGAGCGAGTTTTTCGGCAATTGCATATCCGCCGCTTCCAAGTTCGCGCGAGATTACAATCGGGGGCTTACAGATCCTCTGCTCCTTAGCTTCGGCCTCGCGTGCAGCGATGATCCGTGAGTATGCGGCTAAGAAGTCCGACACGGTTTTCATGAACGATGCGCCTTTCGTGATGGGTGATTCTAAAGTCAAAATTAGGCGAAAAACTCGTCGTTTCAAGCGAGAAGTCAGAAAGCGTTCTTTCTGAATGCGTTAAAAATCAGCTCTGTCATTTGTCGGTCTTCTGGCTCGAGCTGGTTTGGAATATTCGATGGTGACCACCGATAGTTAAAACAGTACCAAATTATTCCGCAAAGGACGGGTTATTATGAACGCTGTTCGTCTTGCAGTCGTTTTAGGCGCAATTTTGGGGTTGGTCGGGCTTCAAGCTTATGCGGGAGACGCAAAAGCTGGAAATGACGCTTCTTCGGCTGGAAAACCGTCGCAGGTCGTGATCAAAACAAAGTCTTCGTCGGTTCGTGAGCAGTCCAGCACCCATAAGTCGAGTGCTCACGCCGACAAGCAAACAACCACGCCCGCTGCAGGTGGCTGCTGCGCGTCCAAAGGCGACAAGTAACTGACGCAGAAGTGTGACTGCTTCTCCGCAGTGCTGTTCGGAGTGCTTGCTAACAACAGCACGGTGGATGGGCTCAGCTTGACCTCGTTTTAGACGAAATCCCCTCATCTAACGCGAAAAAGACAGATGAGGGGATTTCTATTGGCAAGCCACCACGCTTTGTCAGCATCATCCGCGTTTACGTGGGTTCTGCCTGAGGGGTCGGTCTGTGGTTACGAGTTTGGAACCTCAAGGATTCTGCGCAGAGTGCACAGGCGTCCCCCTCCTCAGGGCAGAATCGTGGGACGAGACAGAATCGACCGCTGCGCTATACAGTATGCAGCAGTCTTATCTCCACGCACCGATGACAGGAAAGAGAATGCGGTGTGGGTGCTTGCTCGCTCCCACACCGCAACGTTTGTTGACGCGATAATGGAATGCCGCGCTTACTGCGGCCCAAGATACGTCATCCGTGCAGCGTCGGCTGACACATAGTCGTTGGGATCTGCGATATTGGTGCTAACCTGAACTGCAGGCACGGATAGTCCGGCATTGAAGGTCCACTGCCCCAGAGCGTTGAACACACTGCCTGCCGTCGTCTGATTCTTGTAAACTGTGGCGGTGCCGCTCGCATGCGTAATGGTGTAAGGTACGCTTGTTGAGCGGTAGGCGTCGCTTGCCGCAACCCACCAGACAGAGGGTTCATAAATTCCGGCGACGGGAAGATTGAACTTCCACGTTGCCGTTTTCAGACCACCCGCCGCTTGAGCGATCAACGAATTCGTGCCGTAGTAACCGGCATTTGCGCTCACCGTCCATGTACCAGTTGTCGCAAAGTACGCAGCACCACTCGTGTTATCCGAGGTGAACGTCGGCGCATTCGCGACCCAGCGGATACGGACCGCGTCTGCACTCACGTACTGGGTGCTGCTGCCAATGGCATTGCTCACGGTCACCACGGGATATGTTCCAGCGGCCAGACGGAAGGTTCCCAAATTCACGAAACGCTTCGCCCCACCTGCCGAATCCTGCTGGTTCACGAGAATGGTCTTGTTTCCGCCGACTGCCGCCACAGTGTAAGGCACTTGGCTGCTGCGGTACGTAGCGTTGGACGTAGTGAACCACACGCCAATTTCATAAACTCCATGGCGTGGAATTGTGGCCGTCCAGGAAGCGGTGGCTGTGGCGGCGCCGCTTGAACCCAATGCAACCTTACAGTTCGTCCCATACGGGTAGCCGCTCGTGCTATCCGACCAAGTCCCAGTCGTGGAGAATTGCCCGGAGGTTGAGTTGTCCACAATGATGGGGTTCGCAAGGGGCGTCGGCGCGGTGGAAGAGACAGGCTGGAACTTCACAGCGTCCGCACACACATACGAACCAGTCGAGGCTTGGTTGCTAATTTCCACGTAACCGCTCGTGCCGGAGTTAAACTGGTAACGCCCCAAGTAGTACCAGCACGCCTTGTTGATCCGCTGATTGACGTACACGGTCGTCGTGCCGTTTTTGTGGGCAATGCGATACAGCGCGCGATCGGTATTCAAGTAGGGGTCGGTAGGCGCTTGATACCACGTGAATACGTCGTAGTAGCCTGTTGTCGGCAGAGTGGGTGTGAACCGGGCGGTCGCGCTTTGCGTCGCTGCAACATTTGCTTGCCGGTAATTGGTCCCATAATGACCATAATTGCTCGACGCGGACCCCAAAGTGGACCATGTCCCCGTCACTGTGAAGCCGCTGTCGGCATTATCGATGATGATGGGCCCACCGCTATCCGAGCCGGTGTAGCCAAGAATGGACTTGAAGCCCTTGAGGGTGACATCAATCCCGATGCCGTTGCGGTTAAGTTCGTAACGAGGCGTGGTGAGGTAATTTAGCCCACCTTTGGTTGTGAACGCCGCTTCATAGCCCGCAGCTTGGGCAGCCGCGATAACCGTGCTGTTGTAATCGCCGAAGGGGTAGGCGAGGTAACGGCAGGTTTTCCCCAGATTCGATTCGATGGCCTGCTTGGAATTCACAAGCTCATACGTCAGGTTCGAGGTTTGCGTGAGGTAGGGGTGGGTTACGGTATGCGACTCACACGTCACGAGGCCCCACTTTTCGCAAAAGTCGAGCTGTGCCCACGTGCCATGGTCGCGACTGGTTGGACCCCCCACGTAACCCGTATGGGCAAAGAAAGTGCCGGGCATCACCAGCTCCTGCATGATCGGATGGGCGTATTGGTGGTTCCCTATGTAGTTATCGTCGAAGGTTAGAACCACCGCATTCGTGGGGATGGTTGCATTGCCCTTGTGCCATTCCACGAGCTGGGAGACTGGAATCACATTGTAGCCGGCCCGAGCGAGGAACTCAAGCATGTCGCGGAAGTTATCTGGGTAGACGTCAGAAGTTGCTGCGACCTGCCCATCATAAAACTTGGTCTCGTGGAACATGAACACCCGAGCACTTGTTCCTTGAGCAAATGCGCTGAGGGAGGCGCTGGACGCCAATAGAAGCACCGACGCAAGTCGGCAGAATTGTTTTGCGAGGCCGAAAATACCCGCCATACAGAAGTCTCCTTGTGAAGTGATTTTCGGCCAATCGCTGCGGGGAGGTGAGCCCGCTCACCCCTCCTCACGGCGCTTGACCGTCGACTACTTACGCGGTGGAAACAAAACCGCGCAAATCTGACCTTTCACTCAACCAATCATCGCCCCATTTATCAAGTAAATTTTTACGTATATTTATGGCTGCGCTTAGACCGATCCAATCGCGTCTCTTTGTCCAGTAAGGAGTTAGGAACCAGCGATAGTCTCTCTGTTCTTAAGTTAAACTCAAGAAATGCGAGGTTGGAGCTTGCCAGGGGTTGCCAAGAGCAAATGGAAGGACCGGTCGTTGAGAATACATCCCCACGCCAAGGTAAGTCTACTAACAGCACGGAGCCGTTCCAAGCCTTGGGGGCCAGAGATTCCAGAAGTGCGGGAAATGACGACAAGTGCCTAACGGCGTCTTCAGGTCAATCATGGTAAAAAAAAGCGGGGAACGACAAGACTCACCTAATTAGGCTTCGAGAAAAGCTCATCAAGTTTCTCGGTGATGAGCTCAAGATTGCCCAGCTTGCGCTTGTCCGCAGTTTGATCAGCAAGGAGATGACTCGCTAACTCGCTAAGGTCGCGGAGCACCGAGGAGCAACTCAGAGACGTTGCTGGATCCATGTAAAATGCGCATAAAAACAGTCGTGGATCCACTTCACGGAAGTGCAAATGAATTCCTCCCGAAGCCAACTGGACGGTGAACTCAAACCCTTCGGCGGGATGCACAATCGCGGACACAGCGGAGAAAACCCCCGCAGCCGTGGCTCCCATTTGATCGGGTGGTAGGGGGAGATCCCCCACCGCTGCCAGCAAGAGACCTGTCCGATCAATCAGACCAAGAGCCGTTAGTCGGTGCTCCCGCGCAACACGGCGCATCTCCCGCTCCACGCGCTGAAGGGTGGGGCGATCCACAAACACGAGCTGGCTTGGTCGGGAAATCACGGTCTCACGACACCTCAGGTCTTGGCGTGAAGATCCTCATTGAGTTTCGTGACCACGGCTGCGCAGATCGCCTTGAAAGTTTCGACAACCCCCACCGACTGAATTGCAATCGCCTCGAAGGAAGGAACTCCACGATCGTTGAGTGCACGGTTAAGTTCGTCCACACTCAGGATATTGGGCAAATCTCGCTTGTTGAACTGAAACACCAGCGGGATGGTGGCATAGTCGTAGCCGTGCTCCACCAGCAACGCCTTCATGTCGGCAAGACTTGCGATGTTGTCCTGAAGACGCGTTGCGTCGGAGTCTGCAACAAACACAATTCCGTCGACCCCTTGCAAGACCATCTTGCGAGTAGCGCGGTAGTAATCTTGTCCGGGCACACCATACACAAGGAATCGGGCTCGCATACCCCGGATCTGCGCAACATTGAGCGAGAAATAGTCGAAAAACAGTGTCCGCTCATCCGCTGTGTCAATGATCTGCAAATCACTCCGATGCTGCGCAGGCAACGCCGCATGAATGGCTTTGATGTTCGTGGTTTTCCCGCCCAAACTGGGGCCGCAGTAAACGATTTTGCAGTTTATCTCACGGGCGCGATAATTGATGATCGGCATTCGACGTTACTCCACCATCCTTCAAGAACAACCGTCTTACAACGAAACCCACTCAACTTGTCAAAATTTATCTCCTTCGATGTTTATGCTTCTGGCTTCGAACGCCGCAAGAGGAATCGTTTACGAATTGACTCCACTGACTCGCTACCACAAAAGAGTATCGCTCTTGTATTAAGTAGCTGCCAACGCGGCTGGTAGCAGCTGACGGATGCGATTGCGTATCCAAGGGAATGGAACCATCATAAGCTATGGCGAGCGAACAACATCCTGCAGAGAGTCCGGGAATTGCGGAGCTGATGAATGCCCTGCAGGCTCGAGCACGCGACCGAATCACCAACCTCTCCGAAGCCATTGCAACGTTACGAAGTAGCCTCATCGCCCTCAAAGATGAGAGCTCCCTTCAAGAACTTGCTGGCAACCAATCCGCAGCAAACGACCTCTTCAGCCAGCTGCAAGCCACACGCTCCCCTTTCCTGGATCGTCCATTTCTCACAGAAGGTGAGATCGCCGAATTAGAAGTGCTGGCTTCGCCACCGGGCCTTAGCCGGCCTTGGTGGCATCCGAAACGATGGTTCGCTGCTTTCTACCGTATGCTCTGGGGCCGACAAGAACTGTTCAATCGCCGACTCCTCGAGCACCTTCGGAGACTCACGGCAATGGTCGCCACAGAGCAGATCCGTTATGCTATTACCGCGCGCCTGATGGGCTCAGTCAACACTCTCGTCCGACGCGCATGCGAGCGAGACTACGAGTTTGAGGCCGTAATGGACAAACTCGTTCAAACACTGGATGAGTTCATTGAGCTCTCTCCCCAAACGGTTGAGGCACAGGCGGTAAGCGAGGCTTGGCAAAAAATGTGGGAGCCTTATGCAATCGAGCTTGAGACAATCCGAAAATTTCTGCCACGTATACGCGATTTGGAGAGTCAGGTGGGTGCGCTTGCCGACGAACTCCAGCGACGCATAGAGGCGGGAACCGCATCCGACCGAATCCTTGAGGCGCATCTCAACGAGATCTCACAAAAACTTCAGGATCTTGAAAGGAGTTTGGCCACCCAGACCGATGTCGCGCGCGCGTACGCAGCCGATACTGCGGCTCTTCCTTCGCCGGAGCAAGCTTCGCCGCAGTCTCCTAAACAGTCCCTTTCGCCAACCTTCAGTTTTTACGAGTTTGAGGAAAGCCTTCGCGGAGGCGAGGTCCAAATTGCCGCGGAGCAATCCAAATATGTGGCTTGGTTTGAGGGGGCAGAGCCTGTGCTTGATGCAGGCTGCGGAAGAGGCGAGTTCCTCGACCTGCTGCGAGTCCATAATATTCGGGCTTACGGCATCGACGCCGATGAGGCGATGGTCGCCCACTGCGCGGCGAAAGGTCACCGTGTGCTCCTTGCGAAGATTCACGAGCATCTCGAATCGCTGGACGACGAAACTCTGGGTGGGATTTTCCTTGGGCAAGTGGTGGAGCACCTCGAGCGGCATGAGCTGATGACTTTGCCCTACCTTGCATGGCGCAAGCTTATCCCAAACGGGGTGATTGTCATTGAGACGGTCAACCCAATGTGTCTGACCACGTTCTCAGGAGCTTTCTACGCAGATCCTACCCATATTCGCCCCATCCATCCCAAGGGCCTTGAGTTTTTACTAACAATGGCTGGATTCGTCGAGCCTACGCTTATCTTGAGCGCTCCTGTGCCCGAGCATGACAAACTCCAATTGCTCTGCGAAAAAGAGCCCTTGGCGCCAGCGGTAAAAGACGTGGTGATGCAGATGAACAGGAACCTCGAACGACTCAACGCGCTTCTCTACTCATACGCCAATTATGCGATTGCGGCGCGCAAGGGAGCAGCATGAGCAGGGCTCCGCGAAAGCTTGCCTTTGTCATCCCATGGTACGGGAACACCACGGGGGGCGCTGAAGTCTTTTGCCGAGGTCTGGCACATGCTTTGGCGGCGTTAGGGCACGACGTGACAGTCCTGACCACGTGCTGCCGGGACCCTTTTCACGATTGGGGTACCAACCACTTGCCGGCTGGAGAGTCCGAGGACAACGGTGTGCGCGTGATCCGTTTTCCAGTGCGTCGTGGCGACATGACGCGATACGTCCACTATTCGGTGCGACTGGATCGTGGCGAAGAACTCTCGGACGAGGAAGAAGAGGACCTGATCGCGAACAGCATCAATAGCGAGGCTCTTTGCGAGTTCATCTCAGCTCATCGAAATGAGTACGCATTCTTCTTCCTGCCCTACCTCTATGGTACCACCTACTACGGCATCCGCGCAGCCGGCCGCAACCACGCCTATCTCATCCCCTGTCTGCATAACGAACCCTTTGCGTACCTCAAGATTATGCAGGAGATGTTCGAGCGCTCACGGGGTTTGCTCTTCCTAAGTCCCCCCGAGCGAGATCTTGCGTCGGCCTTGTATCCGATCATTGACAAGCCGTCGCTAATCCTTGGCGGAGGCGTGAATTCGGACGTCATTGGGGATGCGTCCGCTTTTCGTGAGCGATTCGGGATCGAGGAGCCATTCGCGCTGTTTGTGGGGCGGAAAGTCCCCGGCAAAGGCGCCGACCTGCTCGTGCGCTACTTCAGCCGCTACCTCGAGCTTTATCCGAAAGAGGAATGCAGGTTGGTTTTGATTGGGAAAGGTGATCTGGAGATCCCAAAAGGGCTGCGGGAGCGCATCGTAGATCTTCAGGTGGACTCCCCCACCGATGTCTACAACGCGATGGCAGCCTGCCAAGTCTTTATCCAACCAAGCTTTTTCGAGTCGTTCTCGCTTGTCCTGATGGAAGCTTGGCTGAACTCGCGGCCGGTGCTTGTGAATGGTCAATGCGAGGTGACCCTGTATCACGTCCACGCTGCAAATGGTGGTTTGTACTTCACAGATTTTGGGGAATTCGTGGAAACCTTCCGTTATCTTTGGGAGTTTCCCCTGGTAGCCTCGGCGCTGGGAAAATCTGGCAAACGCTACGTAGAAGAGAATTATCTCTGGCCCAACGTAGCCCGGCGCTTTCATCGGTATGTCGAGCGCTTATTGCGGTAGCGCTTTTTTCCGGCTGAACATGGGAGCGTTTAGCCCCACCCAAAATGGTGCGAAAGTTTTCCCTCAAATGTGAGAGCATGACGCTGCTGCGCTTGCGGGGAGAAAAGCCGTTACTCACCATCGTAGTCCAGCAATCTGCCAACGGCTCGGCTCGCGCGAGGGGGCCGTCGGAGGAGCGGGAAGTTCCGCTGTCGTTAGGGTGGAGGTTGTTGCTCGAGCTCCTTTTTGATTCGGCAGTTGAATGAGGCTTCGGACGGCGACTTGGCCTTGGCGCGAATAGTCAAGCGATAGACCAAGGACGCGTGCCGCTTCCTGGGGGGCATGGAAGCCGGTGGAGTTTTCGGATTCCACAAAGTCGAGCAAGAACTGGGCACGGCGTTGGCACATCAGAGCGGCCGACAGTTGCTCGTCCGATAATCCCGCTGCGCGAGCTGCCTTCAAATCAGCAATCAGGTCCATCAACGCATCCATAGCCACATTGCGCAGGAAAGCCGTCCGCTCCTGAATCTGCTCAGCCCGCGCTTTCAGCTCTTCCTCGGGGAACTTGTGGCACGTCTGGCATGCATTTGCGATATTTAGCAGTGGGCTCCGCACGTGGTGATCGCTAATCTTCATGGCGCCCACCCGCTTATATGGCATGTGGCAATCCGCACAGGCTACGCCCGCGCGAGCATGAACCCCTTGGCTCCACAGCTCGAATTCGGGATGCTGGGCCTTAAGCGCAGGGGCACTGGTCTCCTTGTGGGTCCAGTCCTTGAATCCAATTCGATCGTAATAGGCAAGAATCTCATCCGCCTTAATTCCGTCATGCCATGGGTAGGTAAGCTGCTTATCCGGTCCTTTGAAATAATACTCGACGTGGCATTGGGCACACACGTACGCACGCATTTCTTGGCGAGTGGCCATCTTATTTACGTCGTAGTCCTTGACGCCCTGATGCTCTTTCAGCGCCCGGATTCCATTGATGAAGGCAGGCCGTGTGATACGGAGTTGCATAGTGTTGGGATCATGGCAATCAATGCACGCCACCGGGTGGAGCTTATCGTTGAGCTTGGCCATAACCTCGTCCGCCTTGGCTTTTGCCTCTGGGTAAGGCAACTTGTTGAGGATTGCGAAACCTTTCATAATGTCTCCATCGCCGACTTTCTTATACGGAATGTACATGGAGGCATGACAGTGGAGACAGGCCCCCGGTTGCGGCGCCACCTTTTGGCGTTCGGTGAACATTTGGTCTTCGAGCATGTAGGCATGGCCCCGCTCCTCGCGGTAATCGCGGGAGAAGGCGTAGCCGGCCCACATGATTTTCAACCGAGGATCTTCTTCCAGCTTTGACTGCGCAACCACACTCCGCGGATCCGCCTCGGTTGGCGTCCGCGGCATCGCCTCACTTCCCCCGAAGCGCGTCCGCACCATATCGGTTGTTCGCTTGTAAAGGTCGTATTGCTGGGGAAAATTCTTGCCCCAAATTGCTGGGTCGCCGGTGTCGTCAGTGAGTTCCACCACCCGGAAAAATGGGTTTTTCGCCTCCTGCTTGCGCTCAAAAATGTTTATAAGCAACGCCGTAAGCCCAAATGCCACCAGAGCGCTCACCACACTGGTCAGAATGAGCACCTTGGCAATTCGCGACCACGGCCATGCGTTCTCATTCGTGTTCGTTGCCTGTTTTTCCGATTTCATGGGCGAACCCTCCAACTCTTTCGTCATTCCATGTGACCAACCGACTTATGGCATTTGATGCACGATAGTTTGTCCGACTGCCCCTTCACGACGCCGGGATGCGAGTCGATTTGCTCGACGATTTCAGCGTGACACCTGCGGCACGCATTTTCCGTGACGGCGAGATTCATCGCCGTTATTTGAATTGGCTCATGAAAGCGCTGCGTGGTGAACGCAACCGAGTGGTTCCATCCGTTGATCGCTTTGACGGTCCACTTGCCGACAGGATTATGGGGGGTATGGCAGTCGTTGCAGACGGCAACGAGATGATGACTGGATTTTACCCATGCATCGAAGTGGTCTCGCATCACATGGCAGTTGGCACATGCTTGGGGATCATTCGTGAGGTAGGAGCTGCCTCGGGCATACCAGAACACGTAAATGCCGATTCCAGCGCACACTCCCACAGTCGCTGCTGTTAAAATTAGCACTAAGAGTTTTGACCGCATGTGCCCAGTTCAACTATCAGCGGATTTGCGCCACTCAATACGATGTTCTCTAAAGCATAGATCGTGGCGCAAGTCTACCAGAAGCAAGAAGGCTCTTGATTTTGATCAAATTTAGACCCCAGCTATCCAGCCACTCCTTAGCGTATCCCCATTGAGTCAAGGATCTCGGACGCGAGTTTGCCGTCCACGGCGGCGCCATGCTTCTCCTTCAGAGCCTTAATAATCAGCCCCTTCTTTTCCACCCCGCTGGCACGCAATGCCTCGATCTCGGCTCGAAGTTCAGCCTCGGACAGTTGGCGGGGCAAAT
Organism: Candidatus Sumerlaea chitinivorans; assembly: GCA_003290465.1. Lineage (GTDB taxonomy): Bacteria > Sumerlaeota > Sumerlaeia > Sumerlaeales > Sumerlaeaceae > Sumerlaea > Sumerlaea chitinivorans. The sequence goes on along the minus strand of CP030759.1, from coordinate 135,189 downwards.
AGTTCGTGAGAAGCTCGATTTCCTCTTCGTATTGCCGGCACACTTCCGGGCGCTCTGAGCGATGAGCATCAATGAACTCTCGGAGCGACTTGATATAAGCTTTGATCACCGCGACCGCCACATCGCCTTTGGCATTGGGGTCCTTTTCCTTTTTTTGAATTTCACCAAGAATGTAATCGAGCGTGGCCTTGCGCTGGGTTTGGCCGAGCTTCAAGGCCTCGATCCTGTCCTTTTGGATTTGTGTTTTGATATCCATGGCTGGAATTCTCCATGAGAGAATGCTCGCCGTCAATCCTTGATCGGAACAGCGCGCCCGTTCTCGACCTTCACCAAGACAACTTGCAGTTCTGCAAGCAAACGCAGCGGCGTTTCTTCGGCATAGGCGCGCGCTAAACACGTGACATGTCGACGCCCGATTTCCTCGATGCGAGCGTAGCTCCGCACGCTATCCCACGGGCCCATAGGCGATTCCAAGGTTGCGTGAAGCGCTCGACAAACCCCGATCCCCGTGCGCTCCCCATCACATGCCACGATTGCTGCGTGGATTGCCATTCCGATCGGCAGGCCGGTCATCGGGTGAGCACCGCTCCCACGCCGAACGCCCGGGGTAACTTCTTCCATCAAATGCGCTAATAGACCGGGGACGTGTCGGCACCATGCTTCGTCACCGACACTGATTTTTTCGGGCTCTCCACGGCGGATCGCTAACACTTCAGGCCGCTTCGGCAAAAATTCCACGCCAACACCTCCGAGTGCCTATGCTCTTGCAAATTGAGTTTACCGTCGCCTTATCTCCAAAACGTTGGGAGATATCAAGTCGCCTAAGGAGGCCTGACCTATGACCAAAACCGGATCGAAGAAACGACGCTTTGCCTGCTTTATCAACGGCAAGTGGGTAAAAGAGGGAAGCAACGGGACCTTTGAAAATATCAATCCAGCCGACACGCGAGACGTCGTGGGGATCTTCCCTGCCTGTGGCCCCGAAGAGGTCGAAGAAGCAGTCGCCGCAGCAAAGGAAGAATATCAACGCTGGCGGCTCGTGCCAGCGCCAAAACGTGCCGAGATCATCCGAAACGCCGCAAATTTGCTCATCAAACACAAAGAACGTATCGCACGCCAGATGACCCGTGAAATGGGTAAGATTCTCGATGAGACTCGGGGCGACGTCCAAGAGGGCATTGACACGGGCTTTTACGCAGCCGGTGAAGGCCGCCGTCTTTTCGGCGACACCGTGCCGTGCGAGCTGCCGAACAAGTTTGGGATGAGCGTGCGCATGCCAATTGGGGTCTGCGGAATGATTACGCCTTGGAATTTCCCAATGGCGATCCCGACATGGAAAATTTTTCCAGCACTGGTCTGCGGCAACACGGTGGTTTTCAAGCCAGCCACCGATACGCCAGCAACGGCGGTTGAACTCGTTGAAATCCTCTTGGAAGCCGGGCTTCCCCCCAAAGCCATCAATTTAGTGACAGGATCCGGAAGCTCCGTCGGCAACGCAATCGTCGACCATCCTGACGTTGCTGTTATTAGCTTCACGGGTTCCACCGAGGTCGGCAAGAAGATCAACGAGCGCGCGGGGGCCCGGCTCAAACGAGTATCGCTCGAACTTGGAGGGAAAAACGCCCAAATCGTGATGGACGACGCAGATTTGGAGCTGGCGCTCGAAGGTGTCCTGTGGGGTGCGTTCGGCACCACGGGCCAACGCTGCACCGCCACCTCTCGGCTCATCCTGCACAAGAAAATCCATGACAAGTTCGTCGAAAAACTGATCGAACGCGCAAAGAAAATTCGTGTGGGCAACGGGCTAGATCCCAAAACCCAGATGGGCCCATGCATCAACAAAGCCCAGCGCGACGTGGTCAAACGCTACGTTGAGATCGGCATTCACGAGGATAAGGCGGAGCTGGTACTGGGTGGCCACGAACTGACGAAAGGCGAGTACGCGTACGGTTGGTTCTTCGAGCCGACGATCTTCATTAAAGTGAAGCCCAAAATGCGAATCGCACAGGAGGAGATCTTTGGTCCTGTCCTCTCGGTGCTTCGAGTCAATGATTTGGAAGAGGCGATTCGCGTCTTGAACGACACGCAGTACGGCCTCAGCTCCTCAATTTACACGCGCGACGTGAACGCTGCATTCCGAGCGATCCGCGATATTGAGGCGGGAATTACCTATATCAATGGGCCAACGATCGGCGCTGAAGTGCAGCTACCCTTCGGTGGGATGAAAGGGACTGGAAATGGGCATCGCGAGGCAAGCCATACCGTCCTCGACATCTTCACCGAGTGGAAGTCCGTGTACGTAGACTACAGCGGCAAACTCCAGCGCGCACAGATTGACGTCCAAGCGGGATAAGCGTCTCGCTATCGCATGAAGCGTAGACAAGCGTGAGGGCGAAGGTCGTCAAGCGTTTGGGTGACGAACCTTCGCCCTCTTTCTTTGCTCACTTGCCAAGGAAACGTGCCACGCGCTCCACTGCTTGTTCAAGCTTCTCGAAGGCCGTCGCATAGCTTGCGCGGATGAACCCTTCCCCACATGCCCCGAAAGCCGTTCCGGGCACAACAGCCACTTTTTGCGCATGCAAAAGTTGGGTGCAGAACTCCTCGCTGCTCAGCCCTGTGCTTTGAATGTTTGCAAAGGCGTAAAATGCCCCTTCAGGCATCAGGGTGGTGAGGCCGAGCTCGTTGAAGGCATTGACGATAAAGTTCCTGCGTCGCTCATACTCTGCACGCATGGCGAGGGTGTCCTCAGAGGCATCGCGCAGAGCTTCCAGCGCAGCAAATTGCGAAATTGTGGGCGCACAGAGGATGGTGTATTGGTGGATCTTCACCATTGCCGAGATAAGTTCCTCGGGTCCACACAGGTAGCCAATGCGCCATCCCGTCATCGCGAAGGCCTTGGAGAATCCCGAGACAAGTAGCGTACGCTCTTTCATTCCGGGAAGCGCCCCCAGTGAAACATGCGCGCCTTCGTACGTAAGTTCAGCATAAATTTCGTCGCTCAACACCAGCAGGTCGTAGTCCGCGGCTACCGTGGCCAAACGCTCGAGATCGGGCCGGCGAAGTGTCGCCCCAGTGGGGTTGTTGGGGTAGTTGACGATGAGTGCCTTAGTCCGCGGTGTGATGAGCGCTTGAAGCTCATCGAAATCAAGGCGAAATCCGTTTCGTTGATAAGTGGGGCAAGATACCGGAACTCCGCCAGCCAAAGCCACCGTTGGCGCGTAGGAAACGTAGCAGGGCTCGACGACGATGACTTCTTCGCCCGGGTTGAGTATGGCTCGAAGGGCAATATCAATTGCCTCGCTGCCGCCCACAGTGATCACGATCTCGCGGTCTGGATCGTAGCGCAGCCCATAGTGCTCACCAAGCCACTTTGAAAGCTCCACACGAAGTTCGCGCAGTCCGTAGTTGCTTGTGTAGGTCGTTCGGCCGCGTTCCAGCTGGTAGATTGCCTCTTCGCGAATCGTCCAAGGCGTCTGGAAATCAGGTTCTCCTACCCCAAGCGAAATCACACCTTCCGTAGCCAGTACGAGCTCGAAGAACCGGCGAATTCCTGAGGGTGGAAGCGCGGCCACATGGTGCGCAATTTTATCATGAAGGGAAGTTGCCGTGCGAGTCATGGTGGGCACCTCACGGTGTAACTGACAGGCGCTCGACTGGCTCCTCGCCGTCAAGGGCAACGCCGTCCTGCTTATATTTTTTTAGGAGAAAATGCGTCTGCGTCTCCTTCACGCCATCCATGGTGGCGAGTTTCTCAGTCACAAATTTCGCAATCTCTTTGAGGGAGGCTGCTTCCATGAACACGAGGAAATCTGAGCCACCTGACATCAGGTAAAGGGAGCGCACCTCGGGGAAATTGTAGATGCGCTTGGCAATGCCGTCGAATCCTTCCCCGCGTTTGGGCGTGACGTGGACCTCAATGACAGCTTCGACCAGTTCTTCTCCGGCAGCTTCGTAGTTTACCAGGGCAGTGTAACCGTAGATAGCGCGGGAGCGTTCCAGCTCGCGGATTAAGGTATCAACTTCTTCCGGTGTCGCTCCAACTCGGCGCGCTAACTGCTCGCGCGTCAATCGCGCATCCTGTCGCAAGAGTTCGAGAATTTTCCTTTTCATGATTATCTCACCTCGTTGTTGTGCTTCTCTCCCCGAAGTCCTTAGAGCGCGCCCCTTACCAGTGATTCAAGAATCCCACTTTATTCGGAAATGGTCGGTATCGGAAAAACGCTTTCCCACGCAAGTTTTCGTAGGGCAACCCGCCCCAGTAGCGGCTGTCGTAGCTGTTGGCGGTATTGTCGCCAAAGACCAACAATTGGCCCTGCGGAACGTCCACTGAGTACGTGAGTGTCTCCGGAATGTCGTAACGTTGATAGCGGAAAAACTCCGGTGTCGTTACAGTCTCGCCATTAATCACCAGCCGCCGATCACGATCAATTTCTACATGTTCGCCATCAAAGGCCACCGCTCGCTTCACGTAGACGCCTTGGTAACGGTTGTACGCTTGCACTGTAAAGGTGTGACCATTGCGTGTGTACGTGGAGGGCTGCTTGCGAAACGGCACACGAAAGATCACAATGTCGCCGCGCTCAGGCTTGGTAAACCAGTAGGCAAACTTGTTCACACAAATATGGTGTTCTTCCAAGTGAAGATCGCGCTCAAAGAGATCGCGAAGATAACCGAGATTCCGACGGTCTCGTTTCCCTTGATACTGATAACGACCGGACGATTCGTCCTTACGGAATACTTGCACGAGATTGGTTCCGCGCTCCCAGATCAAAAGGTATCGCCGAGGTTGAGCCGTTTCATCCACGGCAACGCCTTCGGCCACATAATCGCCCAGGAGAGTTGGACTCATTGAGCCAGAGGGAATTTTGAACAGCTCGACCGCAAACGTTCGGATGAACATGGCCAGCACGAACGCAAAGATGAGTGCGTCGAGCCACTCGCGCAAATGCACGAGGATTCCCCCACGTTCTTGAGCCCGTTCGCTTGCGGGGGACCACCCGCGGTCGCTTGGAATGTCTGATCTGTCCACTTCTCGGTCGCGCGTTTGAATCAAGTCCGACTCGTCCACTTATGTGGGTTGCAAATTCGATAGAGCACGAAACAAAGTTTTGGGTTCCGACGCAATCAGAAAGCATTCGGTCGAGAAACCGAATTGTTTTTACGAGCTCAACATAGTGTGGATTCGTTTTCCGGTCAGAATTTTGCGAGAACTCAGCTGAACCGGTGAAGGAGCACATACACGTGATTCAGGCGCTAACCGATCTATTTCAATTTCAATTCTGGCGCTATGCGATTGCCGGTGGCTTGGCAATTGCGCTGGTATGCAGCGTCTTGTCGGTATACGTCGTCTTGCGCCGCATGGCCTTCATCGGCCAAGGCATCTCGCATGCAGCTTTTGGCGGCATTGCACTGGGCATCTACTTCTTTGCAGGCACAGCCCATGCGATCCTCGGCATTTATGCCACAGCTCTTGCCTTCTGCTTGGTCGTGGCGTGGCTGATTGCTGCAACCACGCGTGAGTCACGAGTTTCGGAGGATAGCGCGATTGGTATTTTTTTCGTCGTTGCGATGGCTTTGGGCGTCATTTTCTTCAAGGCTGCCCGCGGCTATAACCAAGACGCGATGAGTTATCTCTTCGGTAGCGTGCTCGCCCTCACGCGCACAGATTTGTGGCTCATCTACGGACTCGGCACACTCGTCCTGGTGCCCCTGATCCTTTTTCAAAAGCAGCTTCTCTACTATTGCTTCGACATGCAGATGGCCGAAGTAAGCGGCGTGCCGGTACGCTTTCTCCACTACCTGCTTTTGACCCTTATTACAATTACGATTGTCATCTCGGTGCGTTTGGTAGGGATCATTCTGGTGAGCGCTTTTCTTGTTCTGCCAGGGGCGACTGCTCACTTGCTCGCCAGACGATTTGCTGGGATGCTCGGGGCAAGTGTGCTACTCGGACTAGGCACAACTTTGCTTGGGTTAGTCATTTCTTGCGTGACGGACTTGCCGGCGGGGGCGACCATTGTCCTGATCCAGTTTGCCGTGTTCCTCGTCGTTTTTGCTCTCCACCGGCTGCGATATCGGCATGTGGCCTGAGCCAACTGCACCTTTTCCTTGAAGGTTGACCGAAGATGCTCGGTAGTCGAGCGCAGCTTGTTACGACACATGGAGGAGACGTAGCATGATACAGCGCGTGGTATGGGGCATCCTTGCCCTACTTGTTTCCACGTCTTTTTGTTGGGCAGAGGATGAGACAACCGTTCCCGTTTACACTCTCTCGCAGGCACTGGCGGCTGTTCAGATGGACACTTCCGCGTGCGTTGTCCTCGATAGCGGAGTCGCCTACCAGGATGTGCGAGTCGGAAACGGACCCGAACCACGGCAGGGCGAAATGGTCGGCCTCCACTATTCCGGAAAGATCGTTCAGTCGGGCAAACTCATTGATGAATCGCGGACGAAACTCGTTCCCGTTCCTCTTCGCCTCGAGTGGAAGCCGGGAAAGCTTATTCCCGGACTCTACGAGGGGATGATCGGGATGCGGCTCGGCGGGAGACGCCTTGTGCTGATCCCTCCGGCTCAGGGGTACGGTGACGCTGGGGCGCCCCCAAGCATTCCGCCGAAATCGTGGTTATTCTTCGACGTCGAACTGGTCGAGGTTTTTCCACCAGATTTGATACAGGCGCAGCAGCAAACGACCCAGCCGGTTTCGGAAGAATAGTACGACGCCGAATCACAGTTGAACCACTCGCCCCGGTTTGACGTTCGGCCTCACGGGGGCCCCGTCCTCCTAAACTGACAAAAAACGTGCTGCTCTTATGTAAGATGATGATGAATGTTGAATCGGGGTTGCACGTGTTGGTCAGCCCCTTGCACAGTGACTCATCGAAACTATGAAAACTTCCGTGTGGGCTCGACGTGCACTGATATTGTTCTTGTCGCTCCTCTGCGCTACGAATGTTGTGATAGCCCGGGAACGTCCCCTACGACTTCGGTACACTTGTGTGGCAGTTTGCTCGTTGGTGGGCTCGGAAGTGCCTCGAAACGCAGTGGGCTTTGCCCGAGGAAGCGGTTTCTTCGTTGGTCCGCATCACATTCTCACTTGTAGCCATCTCTTACGTGTCCCCTCGCCGCATGGTTTATTGGCAGCAGAAGCTGTGATCATTGAATTCGTGAATGGTCGACAGCACCCGGCGGAGATCGTTGCAACCGACTCAGAACATGACCTCGCCCTGTTGCGCGTGAGTGAAAAAGTCAGTGGCGCGCCTGCGGAGCTGCGGCCTTTCGATCTCGTTCGCGGTGATGAAGTGCGGATTGCCGGACTTTTCGATCCCTCCGGATTTTGGGTCACGAATGGGAGAATCACTGCGCTGAACGTGCTGGACGGCTTTGCGATGGCCGATGCGAAGGTGCGAAGTGGATACTCCGGAGGTCCTGTCTTTGCGACAAATGGAGAGGTCGTTGGAATGCTTAGCCAGCGCGACGAAGCGCGCCATGCGATTTTTGTGCGCTCTGACGTGATTCTCGCGTTTCTCGAGGCCTACGAGCAATACTCGGGCGAACGTGTGAATCGTCGGAGCCTCTCGCAACCATCCAAATCTGCGTCCCTTCTCCCGCGCGGCGATAAGAAAAACTCCGTGCCTCCAACGGGGGCAGGCAAGCCCCCCATCCAATCGGAATCCGGACAGGGCTCCGTCATCAAATCTCAGGCACAGCGCAGCTCGAGCCCCCGCGAACCTCTTCCACCTCGTCTTCGCACTTTCGGCTCGAAGTGAACACTCTTTCAGGCTCGAGGTGATTTGGAGAGGCACCGCGGCTCGAATGGAAATTCCCCAAATCTGTAAAAAAGAATTGCCAACGGGGAACCGTCTTCAGTAGAAGACATCTCGGTTGGAGTGAGCGGGAGTAGCTCAGTTGGTAGAGCATCAGCTTCCCAAGCTGAGGGTCGCGGGTTCGAGCCCCGTTTCCCGCTCCATTTTCTTTTTTTCCTGTTACCCAGCTTTTGCCAATCTCGGTCGAATCTTTCCGTGCACTTTGGTCGGTAAGAATGACTCGGCAGCAACGAGCATCTGACGACGGGGAGGGCAACAAGCATCCGACGCCAAACTGCTCCGTTGAGAAGAGGGGCTGGGCTCGCGCTGCCCCAAAAAAGAAATGGCGTCCCCAAGGGGATTCGAACCCCTGTTATCGCCGTGAAAGGGCGATGTCCTAGGCCTCTAGACGATGGGGACGCTTTGACTGCCTCGGGCGCATGACCGCGCTTGCTCAGGCAGCACACCGCGCTTTTACACTCTTTCGTGAAATGCATTCGCAACGATGTGGAAGGCGCAGTCGCTTCCTCTCCTCACTCTGTCATGCCATGACCGCCCGCGCAGCCAATTCATCCCACTCGCGCAGAGCCGCCCGCCAATTTCCTCCATGTGCATGAGCCAATTTGAGGAATTCTGCGCTTCGGAGGTCACCTTGCACGAGAATGCGTTGCGCTTGGGCGAGGGCGAGGCTCGGCATCTGGAATCGAACGTTCTGCACTTTGCGCAGCTGACGCTCGAGAATCGCAAGGTGGTGTCGGACCGTGTCCACCGGCAGAGGCTCGAACTTGGCGAGCGGTGTACTGGGGATTGGAACAAAAACGCTGAGATTCAAGCTAAGCGATCCGATCCGTCCCCACGGCCGAGAACCAGCCACAAACTCGCGTTGAAGCCGACGCAAAAGCTCTGGAATCGCCAGCACGTCATCTTCCGTCTCGGTAGGGATTCCCACCATAAAGTAAAGTTTGAGATTCGGCATCCCCAAACGCAGCGCATTTTCGATGACCCAGAAGAGTCGCTCGTCGGGCAAGCGCGCTTTGCCCAGCAGACGTCGCAGACGAAATGATCCTGCTTCGGGTGCGACGGTCAGCGAGCGCGCACCACTGCGCGCCAGCGTGCGCAGCATGGGCAATGTGACATCTTCTGCACGAAGGCTTGAGTACGACACTCGTACGTCCAGCTCGTCGCAATAGGCGCACAATTCATCAATTTGCGGATGCGAGGCTACCGCGCTCGCCACAAAGCCGAAGCGCTCCGTTTGCGTCCGTCGTTCAGCGATCCACTCCTTTAGGATTTCAAGAGGCACCGTGCGGTAGGGATTCAGGTTGTGTCCCACAAAGCAGAACGTACAGCGATAGGGACATCCTCGCGCCAGCTCAACGAGCACCATGTCCGAGAACTCCGTGTTTGGGGTTACGATGTGGGTGCAGCGCGGAATCTTGCCAAGCTGCGGCGCAATGACGCGGTCAGGCACTGGGATGCGCCCAGCCTCCACATGGGGGCCGGGAACGTCATAACGATTCGCCGCTGGGGGTGTCACAAATGTGCCTGGTAGTTGGCTCGCGGCGTTGAGAAAAGCGCGCCGATCACCACGGTGCTCGCGATAGAGTGAAAGGAGATCTGGCAGGGCTACCTCTGCCTCGGCATTCACAACGAGGTCCACAAATTCGCAAATGGGATGCGGGTTGACGTCCACACATACGCCCCCACACACAATCACAGGCCATTCTGGTCCGCGGTCCACAGCCCGCGGTGGAATCCCCGAGCGAACTAAGAAATCTAACACATGAAAGTAATCCAGCTCAAACGACACACTGAAGGCGAGGATGTCAAAACTGGTTGGCGGCTGAAGGCTCTCGAGAGCAATTGGAGGGTCAAAGTCAGTAAAAAAACGCTCGCACAGCCAATCGGGGAATTCATTGACGAGCCGATGGACGATCTGAAACCCCAGATTGGACATGCCCACGTGATAGGTGTTCGGATAGACTAATCCCAGAGAGTGGGCGCTACCGAAGGGCTTGCGGTAGCCGCCACGCTCCGCCTGTAGGAGCCGTTCCACTGCTACACGTGTTGAAAAATCCGGCATGGCTACCTACGGCTACCGAATGTGGCGACGTGCATTCAGGATGCCCTTGCCTTGCCATTCGGACGGGGCGTTGAAGGCCAGCGCGGGGCAGAGCCCCCTAACGCGAACGGCGACGCCGCCCTCGCTTTTGAAAGCCGCCATGTGTGGGCCGACGTTCGGCGTGACGTTTCTTACGCGCCTGCTTTTCCCGCCACCGCTCGCGATCCGTCTCGGTGGATTCCCGCGGGCGAATGTGTTCCACGAGTGCAAAATCCAGTTCAAGGGCTGCAAGGTTCGCGTGTTCCACCGCAACGATCACACGGTCGCCGAGCTTAAAGGTGCGCCCGCTCTCTCGCCCAACGAGCACCATCCGTTCCTCGTCGTACTCGTAGTAGTCGTCCTCAAGGTTTCGCACGTGAACGAGACCTTCGATTGGCATCTCTCGGAGCTCGACGAAGAATCCCCACGTGAGAACACTCGTAATGTAGCCCTCGAATTCCTGACCAAGGAATTGACGAATATACTCGAGCGACTTTGCTTGAATGGCCTGATACTCGATTTCCTGAGCCCGCCGTTCGCGTTCGCTGGAGTGCCGAGCGATGGGCCCAAGGATGCGCCGCCAATGCGCTACACGCGGTGGGGGCAGATGGTGCGTTTCGCGGTAGGAGGAATGAGGCTTCCTCTCAGGTTCATCTTCGCGCGGATCGCGTAAAGGTTCATAGATCCCCTCCATCGGGGCCCCTGCGGCGGCCACCTCATGCAAGATCCGATGAACAATAAGGTCAGGATAGCGGCGGATGGGCGACGTAAAATGCGTATAGCACGGGCTCGCTAAGCCATAGTGCCCGATGTTCTCATCCGAGTAATGTGCTTGCATCATCGCGCGCAGAATGAGCCGACGCGCAATGAATCCCGTTTCTAAGTGTTCCGTGCGCTCCAGAGCAATCTGGATTGCGTCCGAGGTAATATCCTTGCGCGCAGGGAAACGCACCCCCAGTTGCGCAAGGATGGGTTGGAGTTGCCGAAGCTTATTTTTGTCCGGTTCGTCGTGCACTCGGTAGATGGCGGGGGCACGCAGCCGAAACAGATGCGTGGCAACCACCTCGTTGGCGATGAGCATGCACTCTTCCACCACGCGGTGCGCCTCGAGCCGCTGTCGCCGGACAACGTCGGTTACGGACCCGTCCGGGGCAAAGTGGACCTCTGTCTCGGGAATGTCCAAATCAAGAGCACCGCGACGGAGGCGCATGTCCGTCAAAACGCGGCGAAGCTGATAAAGCTCGTCAAGTTGCGGTCGGATGTCCGCAAGCTTGCGGCGAATCTCTGGGGTAGCACGCCCCTCCATGAATTCTTGGACTTGTTCATAAATCAATCGGTGACGGCTTCGGATAATTGAGGGGCGGATGGAATACTCATGCACTCGCCCCCGGCGATCTATTTCCATGAAGCAACTTAGGGCCAATCGGTCCTCGTTGGGACGCAAGGAGCAGAGGTCATTCGACAAACGTTCGGGCAACATGGGAACCACGCGGTCCACTGGATAAATGGACGTGCCGCGGTCGAAAGCCTCTCGGTCGAGTGCACTCCCCTCGCGCACGTAGTAGGCTACGTCCGCGATATGGACTCCGAGTAGCCAACGGTTATCCGGCAACGGCTCGATCGAAAGGGCATCGTCGAAATCCTTTGCTGTGGCTCCGTCCATGGTGAAAGTGACCACATTGCGCAGGTCCATGCGGCGGTGATACTCTTCCTGTGGAATGCGCGAAGGCAGAGCCTCAGCTTCGGCAAGGACTTCCGGCGGGAAGTCAGGATCCACGCCCGCGTCGCGAATGATGACCGTGACGTCAATCCCTGCCGTCTCTTCATCGCCAAGGACTTCCTTCACCCGCCCATAGAGGGGCTGATTTGCGGGGGTCCACTCGGTAATTTCAGCGAGCACGAACACACCATCCTTGACACGCAGGGAGGGATGAGGGCGCTCGGTGAAAATCACGCGGGTAATCCGCTCATTGCGAGGGATCACCTGCCCCCCCTTGCGCGTAAAGTAGAAGGTCCCGACGAGTTCGCGCGTACCCCGCTCGAGTACTTTCACCACTTCGCCTTCGGGGCTCTTCCCCGCTTCTGAGCGCACCCGTACCATCACCCTGTCGCCGTGAAGCGCATCATGCATGCGCTTGAGCGGAATGAAAATGGTCTGGGCGGGTTCGGTGCCGTGAATGTAGGCTTCGTCGGGAGTCACGAAGCCAAAGCCTTTCGGATTGACGTGTAAAATTCCCGTGATGGTTGGCACCCTTTCGGGCAGGCCATAGTGGTGTCCCCGCACCCGTATAATCTGGCCCTGAGCGCACAATTCATGAAGCACAGCCTGCACCCGCCGTCGGTCCGCCGAGGGCAAGCCAAGCTCCTTCATCAGTTCGTTAAGGGAAACCGTGCGAGTACGATGAGCGCGGATATAGTCGAGAATGCGATTGCGAAGTATTTCCATCATGTGTTTTCGTTAGGCAAGTTTCCGATTCGCGCCTGCAGAAAAGCAATACTGATTCTCTGCCACGCTCCGCGGAGAAAAGCTCCGACCACTCTCGAGGCGTTGCCCTTGGACAGCTCAGCGCACCCTACACCGGCGCGATGCGCCCGCCACGCCGCGTGATTCAATCAGAGATGTGCGAGAGCCTTCCTTCCAATATCGCGCCGAAAATGGGCACCGTCGAAGTGAATCCGCTCGACCTGTCGATAGACAGCGTCCATCGCGCGCGGAAGGGAGGAGGCGAGCACAGTGACGCCCAGCACACGCCCCCCGCTCACCACAATGTCTCTGCCGCGTTGGGCGGTCCCGGCGTGGAAGACCAACGCCTGCCCATCAAGCATAACCTCGTCCAAGCCGGTGATGACCGCGCCTTTCTCAGGCGCTTCCGGGTAGCCCCGCGCGGCCATCACCACACAGAGAGCTACCTCGTCCGTCCATTCTAAAGTGTGTTCGCAAAGCGTGCCCTCACACACGGCTTCGACAAGGTCCAGCAGGTCATTCTTGAGGCGAGGCAGGATCACCTGTGTTTCGGGATCGCCAAAACGACAATTGAACTCGAGCACACGGGGTCCCTCCTCGGTAATCATCAGCCCCGCATAAATGACGCCTTTGTACGTTATGCCTCGCCGCTGAAGTTCTTCCATCAGGGGCAAGAAAACTGTCTCGCGCACTTCGTCCATGAGTTCTGGTGTGACGATCGGTGCGGGGCTATACGCTCCCATGCCGCCGGTGTTTGGACCGAGATCTCCATCATTGAGACGCTTGTGATCCTGGGCACTTGCCATGGGGAGAATGACGTTCCCATCCGTAAAGGCCAAGATGCTGGCCTCTTCCCCTTCCAGATACTCCTCGATCACAATGCGCTTGCTGGCTTCTCCAAATTGGTGTTCCTCCAGATTCTTCCGGATCGCGCTGATGGCTTCCTCCATCGTTCTCGCGACAACGACCCCTTTGCCCGCAGCAAGGCCATCAGCTTTTACAATGAGGGGTGCCCCCAGAGATTTTGCAAATCGGATGGCTTCACGAGCATCTTCAAAAGTCGCCGCCTCCGCGGTTGGGATCCGCGCAGCCTGCATCACCTCTTTAGCAAAACTTTTGCTCGCCTCCAAGCGTGCGGCTTGGCGATTGGGCCCGAAAATCTTGAGCCCCGCGGCTTCAAACGCATCCACAATGCCCTCGGCCAGCGGAGCTTCGGGACCAACAATCGTATAGTCGATCCCCAGCAACAAAGCACGCTGAACGAGCTTGGCAAAGTTATCCCCAAAGGACGCTTCAAAAGTAATTGCGTCACGGGCGATCCCTGCGTTGCCCGGGGTACAATAGATTTGGGCGACCCGCTTGCTCTGTCGCAATTTCCAAACGATTGCGTGCTCCCGCCCTCCCCCTCCGATCACGAGAACTTTTTTCAATTTCTCTTTCATTCGACTTCGACCCTTACCTTTCCGCTGCCTTTGGTAATGTGTCCCACCACATGCACTCGCTCGCCACACCTGCGGGCGACGCTTAGGATTCGTGACTGTTCGCGTTCACTTGCAACCAACATGAAACCCAGACCCAGATTGAACGTCTTGAGCATCTCCGGATATTCGACGGGTCCACATCGCTGAATGATTTTGAAGATGGTTGGAGTATCCCAGCGATTCTTAAAGACGACGGCATCGACCGTTGACGGCAACACTCGGGAAAGATTGCCGGGGATGCCTCCGCCCGTGATATGGGCGTAGGCCTTAATCGGAACCCGTGCACGCCGCAACGCTTTAACAAACGGCCAATAAATCCGGGTTGGTGTAAGCAGCGCTTCCCCAAGTGTTGCGCCGAGTTCGCGGACGCGCGTGGTGAGTTTCATCTCCGCAATCTCAAGCAAAACACGTCGTGCCAGCGAGTAGCCGTTCGAATGCAGTCCGGAAGACTCGACACCAAAAACAAGATCACCAGGCTGGATTTTCTTGCCGTCAATGACCTGCGAGGCATCCACGATCCCGACACCGAAGCCGGCTAGATCAAAGTCGCCGGGAGCATAAAGCCCGGGCAGTTCCGCCGTTTCGCCCCCGAGAAGGGTCATGTCGGCCTCGTCACACCCACGGAAAATCCCCTCGAGGATCGCTTTAGCCTCGGCCAGCCGAAGCTTGCCCGTCGCGAAGTAATCAAGAAAGAAGAGAGGGGTGGCACCACAAGTGATAAGGTCGTTCACCACCATCGCGACTAAATCCACACCAATGGTATCAAATCGGCGAAGTTCCTTGGCAATAAGGAGCTTAGTCCCCACGCCGTCAGTGGATGCCACAAGCATCGGGCGTTTCATGCCTTTCGTCCGACATGGGAAAAGCCCACTAAACCCACCAATGGCTTTGTTGCGAGATTTCAGGTAATCCACAAGGCGATCTGCAGTCGCGATGCTTACCCCGGCTGCTTCGTAGGTAATGGCTTTCGGCACCATGAAAGAACTTTCCAAAAACTAAAGAGTCGGGCCACAAATTCGCTTTCACACGCATTCATGCAGCCCGACATCGTAGTACGCGACGAGAGATGATTGGTTGCAAGGAAAACCGCGCGTGCGGCATTGCTGCAATACAGGCAAATTTGCTAATAGACAATTGGGTCAAAAATGTTGTGTAGTTTCGCTCGGAGCGCGTGCGCATGAAAATCGTGATCTTCTTCGTTGTATCATTCTTGCTGTTGTGGGGAGCCTACATCCTGGTCGGAGGCTGGTTGAGTAGGCTGTTTGGGTTGGACCCCAGCAGAAAAACACCAGCTCACGCTATGCGTGATGGCCTCGATTACGAACCGGCTCGGGCAAGTTATCTTCTTCCGCAACATTTCTCGGCGATTGCTGCTGCAGGCCCGATCGTTGGGCCGATCCTCGCCGCGCTTTACTTTGGGTGGGGTCCGGCATGGCTCTGGATTATCTTTGGCTCAATCCTGATTGGCGGCATCCACGATTTCACAGCACTGGTAGCCAGCATTCGCCATCGCGGTCGCTCCATTGCAGAGGTGGTGCGATCGTACATGACACCGCGGGCCTACATACTCTTTCTAATTTTTGTGTGGTGCGCGCTGGTTTACGTGATCATTGCGTTTACGGACGTGACGGCGGGCACGTTTGTGCAGGCAGCCAGTAAAGAAGGAGCAGAAGCTCCGGGACCAGCCGTGGCGACTTCCTCATCGATCTACCTTCTCCTTGCTGTACTGATGGGGCTTGTCCTCCGATTCACTCGCATCGGCCCGATCGCTGCTAAGATGATCTTCTTGCCGCTGGTGGGGGTGGCCATTGCGATTGGTCCTCATCTGCCGCTGGACTTAAGTCGATTGTGGCCCAACGCCAACATTCAGCAGATCTGGGGTTACATCTTGCTTGCATACTGCTTTGTGGCAGCCTTGGTGCCGGTTTGGCTTTTGCTTCAGCCCCGGGGTGAGCTTGGGGGGTACTTCCTGTACATCGTGATGATTGCTGGAGTGACGGGAGCCATCGTCGGTGCAGTTCAGGGGGATTTCACCATTCAGACACCAATGTTTAAGGGTTGGAGCGCGGCCTTGCCAGCCGGTGGAGCGCTGCCGCTTGTCCCAATGCTCTTCATTACCGTGGCGTGTGGGGCATGCTCGGGGTTCCATAGCATTGTGGCGAGCGGGACCACCAGCAAACAGCTTGATCGCGAAACAGACGCGAAGCCAGTTGCTTACGGCGGAATGCTGCTTGAGGGATTCTTCGCCTGTCTAAGTTTGGTGACGGTGATGGTGCTCGCCCCCGGCCAGACTTCGCAAAACCCCAACTGGATCTACGCCCACGGCATTGCTGATTTCAGCGCGCGCCTGATCGCACCTTTGCTACCTGCCTCTGTCAATCCCTTCGACGTCCTATTTCAGTTTGCTCTCCTATGCTTTGCCACGTTCGTGTTCGATACGCTGGATGCGTGCACGCGTTTGGCGCGCTATGTGCTCATGGAACTCATGGGTTGGACCACGCGGCGCCAAGCCCTGATCGCGACAGCGCTCTGTCTCGTCGTTCCTGTGATTGCAGTCGCGTTGCCGCGGATCGAGATTAATGGTAAAGCTCAGCCCCTCTGGCAGGTTTTCTGGAGTATCTTTGGAAGCTCCAATCAGTTGCTTGCGGCGCTCACATTATTGGGTGTGACGGTGTGGCTTGCCCGGCGGCGTATGGCCTACTGGCTGACGCTTATTCCTGCGGTGTTCATGATGCTCGCCACGCTCTGGAGTCTTTTGCTTCTGTTGGGCCCGTATCTGGCCTTGTGGCGAGAAGGTAAACCCATTGCCCTTATCCAGCACCTGCAGTGCATCATCGTGGTCTCGCTCATTGGGCTTGCCGTCTGGCTGGTCGTCGAGGCCTTCCTCACATGGAAGGAGATTACCGGGAGGCGATCGCCTGAGGTAGTGGGTGAAGAAGTTGCTGCCTGAAGGCAGTTTTCCTGAACGAGAGAATCGCGCGGAAATTGCACTTGCGCGCACACTTTGCCTCGCGGCGCAATCGCGAAGTCTGTAAATGAAAGATGAACCCGCCGGTTTGAGCTTTGTAGATAATCCCAGTTTTTGGCGAATGAGACGAAGAGGACGTCATGTTTGAAAATCTGACGGAAAAACTTGAGAGCGTTTTTAAGAACCTTCGCGGGCAAGGTCAGATTACTGAAGCAAACGTCCGCCAAGCCATGCGCGATGTGAAAATGGCGCTGCTGGAAGCGGACGTGAACTACAAAGTGGTCAAAGACTTCCTTGCGCGCGTTCAGGAAAAAGCTCTCGGGCAGGAAGTGCTGACCTCCGTCACGCCGGGTCAGCAGATGGTGAAAATCATCTACGACGAATTGGTGGAAGTCCTGGGGGGAAATAATCCACCCTTTTCGCTGACGCCGGGACAATTGCACACCATATTAATGCTGGGGCTTCAGGGGAGCGGAAAGACCACATTTTGCGGTAAACTTGCGCGTCGGCTCGCAAAAGAGGGCTGGAAACCGCTTCTCGTGGCTTGCGATATCCACCGCCCCGCCGCAGTCCAGCAACTGCACGTCGTGGGGCAGGCGGCGGGCGTGGACGTCTTCAGCATGGGGACGGATAAACCAGCTCCCGAGATTGCCAAAGCTGCGTTAGAACATGCGCGCCAGCACGGCTACAATGTGGTCATTGTGGACACCGCGGGCCGCCTGCACATCGACGAAGTGCGCATGGATGAACTGCAAGCCATCAAGGAAGTGACCAAACCGACGTTCACGTTCCTCGTGGCAGATGCAATGACGGGTCAAGATGCGGTCACAAGCGCCTCCACATTCCATGAGAAAGTCGGGATCGACGGCGTGTGCCTCACGAAAATGGACGGCGACGCCCGCGGTGGCGCTGCGCTTTCAATTCACGCCATCACAGGCAAACCGGTAAAATTCATCGGCACGGGTGAGAAGCTCGAAGACCTACAGGAATTCTTCCCGGACCGCATGGCCAGCCGAATCCTCGGGATGGGAGACGTGATTTCTCTCGTCGAGAAGGCGCAGGAACATTTCGACGAGAAACAGGCGATGGAGCTCGCACGCAAGATGCGCACGGCCAGCTTCACCCTGCAGGATTTCCTCGACCAGATGCAGCAGGTGAAAAAAATGGGGCCGTTGCGTAACCTGCTTGAACTCCTCCCCGGTGTCGGTAGTGCGCTAAAAGACGTGGACATTCCAGAGAGTGAGATCAAGCGCACGGAAGCCATCATTCTTTCGATGACCCCCGAGGAGCGCGAACATCCCGAAATCTTGAACGGCTCGCGCAAAGCGCGCATCGCTCGCGGTAGTGGCACTACCCCCCAACAAGTCAACGCTCTGCTGCAGCAATTCGAAGCAACCAAGAAGATGATGCAGGGCGTGCTCAAGATGCAGGATCGCATGAAAGCAGCGGGAGCAGACGGCCAAGCTGCGCCCGCAAGTATTACGGGGGGGAACCTCTCGGCACGCGAACGGGCCAAACGCTTGCAGCGGAAACTCTTCGAGCGCCGCCAACGCCAGCAACAACTCCGCCGCCAACGTCAGCGCAAGAAACGCTAAGCTGGGGAGGGACCCTGCTCACGGGGCTGGGGCAGAAGCGACGTAGCGGTTGACACAATCAATTACCCACTCCACCTCGTCGTCGGTCAGTTCAGGGTACAGGGGCAGTGATACTACTTCCGCGCAAAGCCGCTCTGCACAGGGAAAATCGCCAAGACGATAGCCCAAATGGCGATACGCTTCCTGGAGGTGAATCGGCACCGGATAATGAATGAGGCATTCAACACCTTGCGATCGCATCCACTGAATAAAATGATCCCGTTGCGCTACCTGAACGGGAAATAGATGGCAGCTCGAGTCACAGTTCGGCGGGACACCGAGCACGCGCACCAGCGGATTACGAATTTCGCTCCGATAGCGAGCAGCAATGCTCCTCCGCTTGAATGTCCATTCGTTCAGATAACAGAGCTTTGCCCGCAACAAGGCAGCTTGAATTTCATCAAGGCGGCTGTTCGTTCCTCGCAGCTTGTGATAATAGCGCCGTTCTTGGCCATAATTGCGCAGCATCCGAAGCTGCTCAGCGATTTCTGGATCGTCCGTCGTCACGGCTCCTGCGTCGCCAAACGCTCCAAGATTCTTGCTCGGGTAGAAGCTCCAACAGACGGTTCCGCCTGTTCCCCCAATTCTTTTTCCGTGGTACTCGGCGAAGTGTGCCTGAGCCGCATCTTCGATAAGTACTGCTCCCACGCTCTGGCAGACGTTGCGGATCTCGTCGATTGGAGCAGGAGCTCCATATAGATGGACAGGAACAACTGCCTTCACACGTACCTCTGCCACCACGCGCGCTAAGGCCGCAGGATCCATCAGAGCAGTTGTTTCATCAACATCGCAAAGCACGACGCGCGCACCTGCCATCTCAATCCCCGCCGCAGTCGGCACACAAGTGTTGGGAACCGTTACTACGACATCCCCCGGCCCTACGCCGTGTGCCCGCAAAGCCAAATGGATTGCATCCGTGCCGGAGCCCACTCCCACTCCATAGCGCGCCCCGACCGCTGTCGCCCATTCTTGTTCGAATGCTTCCCCCTCAGAGCCCAGAATAAACCAACCCCCATCCAGAACACGTGCCACGGCTGCGTCGTATTCAGCGCGGTGCTGAGCAACATGCCGTTGCAGATTCCCAAAAGCCACCTTCATCTCACTCACATCCACACTCCTATTAAAACCAGCACGAAGCCGTGTTGCACCCGCTTACCAATAGTACTCTTTGAATCTCCGATAGTAATCTAAGGTGCGTCGAATCCCTTCCCTAACTGGCGTGCGCGGCTCCCAACCAACCGCCTGCTTAAACCTTGTGTAATCCGCGATATAGTCGCCTACTTCGATCTTCAAACTATTCTCCGGAAAAGGCACGAGTTCGTACTTTCCGCTTCCGTTCACTTCGATCGCCAATTGAACGAATTGAAGGAGGCTAAGGGGTTCTCCACCAATGTTAAATGCTTTCCCGTTCGTTTCCTCACTTGCCATTGCCAGCAACATCGCTTCGACCACGTCTGCTACGTAGTTCGTATCCCGGATTTGCTGACCTGTTCCATAAAGCTTGATAGTTTGTCCATCAATAAGCTGGCGGATGAACCAGTTTAACACTCCCTGCCGAGGGTGCTTCATTTGGTGCCGTGGCCCAAAGGTGTTTGTAAGCCTAAGCGAACAAGCTCGAATGCCGTAGACATCGTTGTACAACAGATGGTAGGCTTCGCCAGCGACATTATTAATTCCGTTCACGTCACAGGGACGCATTGGATAGTCCTCATTAACGGGCTTACCATGAGTTCGCCCGTACTGCCCCCGGGTTCCAGCAAACAGTATTTTTACCGCGGGATTATACTTTCGACAAGATTCCAAAATACTAAGCTGACTAACTGCATTGATCTCCAAGTCCGTAAATGGATCCTTCATGCTATCCACATGACTTAACGATCCTGCTAAGTTAAATAACAGCTCGCACTGTCGCACCAAGAAGTCCATGCTTGTGCGGTCACGTACATCAGAGATGTTAATCCGCACTTTATCGGCAACAGGACGAATGTTAAATTCATTTCCGCCATAATCCGGTATCATGGAATCCACGATTAGTACTTCTGCACCTAATGCAACAAGAGCAATAGCTAAATTACTTCCGATGAAACCCATTCCGCCAGTAATTATGACACGTTTCCCTTGATAGAACGATTTCAAGTCCTGCCATTTCTCCGGTGTTTCTGATTGCAACCGACACACCAGCTCTTCCATTTGTCTTACACCCCTTCTCGTCGTATCACCAGTTCCCACCAAAGCTTCAAAACACCAATTCCCACACGAGCTATTCTGCCAAAGTTAAAAAACTGCGAGTGACCGTAGGCGCGAAAATGATGTGTTACCCCCACCTCAGTAAACCGCGCCCCAGCCATGTGGAGCTTCTTCACAAGCTCTAAACAGATCACCCCACTATCTTGAGTAAGATGAAATTTTTGCAATACGCTACGCCGAATAAGACGGAAGTCACAATCCACATCCCGGATTTTTAGTGAGAATAATACTTTCATCGACAGTCGGTACAGTTCTCCAATTAAGATCCGGTACCAAGGGTCATGGCGCTTAATTTTATACCCTTGGACGACGTCCACCTCCTCTGAAACTTTCTTGATTAACTCTCTTAATTCGCGTGGATCATACTGGGCATCACCGTCCGTATAGAACACCCACTCTTTCGAAGCTGTTGCAAATCCCGAGCGAAGAGCGCCACCATATCCACGATTCTTATCGTGCAACACCAGTTTGATGCGGTCTGGCAAAATGCTTTGGAGCTCGTCCAAGACCTCTCGGCTTCCATCCCGACTTCCGTCATCGACGACTATGATTTCATAGTCCTCCGTGAATTCACGAGCTACGCGATTTGCCAGAATCACCATCGAAGCAATCGTTCCCGCATCATTATAGCAGGGGAAAAAAATACTCAGACTGTGTATTTTAGCATTCATTGAAACTTTACCCATTCAATATCAATTAGATAAGATCTATCAAAATCGGTGGCCTTTACCACCAGTTGATAGTTGCCCGGGTCCACCTTACAGGGGGCGTCGTATTCAACCATGCCAGCCTGGCTCCGCGTTAACGCAAACTGGGCTTTAAACAGTGGCTGACGACGAAGGGTGTCCGTGGTTGCGTGAAGGCTTAGCTCCAGCTGGGGCGGTTCAAGCTGAGCGAACGGCGAGGTGCCCCGAGCCTTCACGATCACTTTCTGCGCGCGCTTCGACAGGCGCACCGGGGAATCCGCTGTAGCTCCATGGCGCAAGGCAGCACCATACTTGCTAAGAAAAACCGCTCTGGCATTTCGTCGGTGTATGAATTCCGGTCCCCAAACGATGTCACGTGGCAATAAATCTGGACGCCCTTTGCCCTCGTTCTTAACAAGCCGTACACGAGGTTTCTCTGGATGTTTCCCAAACGGCACACTTGCAGTACCGAAGGCTACCACATCCTCCAAAGTCCCCAGCCACGTATTCGCAATCCGCGCAAACTCAGCTCGGTACGAATCGCTCTCATAAAACTCAATCGCGCTGGGAACAATCAGATATTCGGCTTCTTCTTTCGCAATGGGATCACTCATGAGTCGGAAAATGCTCTGCTCGCTTATCTGTAAATGTTCCTTCTCCGTGGGATTGATGACCCACCGCGTCTCAGGAGTAATACAGACAGAAGTGCCCTTTGGCAGTTGCCCCAACAGAACTTGACTAAGCTCTACGCGGGGATCCATAAACATCACGCGGTCTCTTGTCACACTGTAGACCCTGAGCCCCTCGGACAAATAGACCCCTAAAAGAACAAGACAAGGTAGAAAAACACGTACCTTTTTCAAAATTCCCGTTTTACTCCAGCTTGAAAGGGCTGTAAGGGCCGCCTGCCAGCCGGCTCCCCCCACCAGAGCCAGACACAACAACGTAAATAGAAGGTTCCTTGGAAAGAACTTCCCAGGATAGCCACTAATTTGCCAGACATTTAGGGCCGCAGGAATTAATAACAACCCTAACAATCTTCTGTTATTTAAAGACAAAGCATAAACTCCCACCCCTAATATCGCTAAATACAGAATACCAATAACCCGCATCCAATGGGGTGTTGTGGAATGTATTATTCCTATCAATTCCGCAACATTAATGAGGCTTTTCTTCAGCTGAGTCCAGAATCCCAGTTCCCAAACTTCACCTCCTGCGTAAAATGTAGCTTCGTTTGCTAAAGCGTGAAGAAATCTCGGGGGATCGAGAAGTGCTGGCAAAAGGAAAACGCTCAGGGCAGCCCCAACCCCAACACACATCAATGTAAGGCGCACATCAAAGAACCGGCGTTCGGCCGAGCGCGTGCTTAAAAGATGGGCAAGAAATGGAAGAAGAATCGCGGGCCAAAGAATATATTTGCAACTTGCTGCAAGGGCCGAACTAATGATTGCGGTCACATACGCCCATCTTGCTCGAGTCTCAAGAATGTGAGCACTCGCCCAGATAGCTACGGCGGCGGCAGAGATCGCCTGTGCATCAACACTCACACGCGAAAACAAATTTAGCGTCGTATAGTTAAAGGTTAAAGCGCATGCTGTCCAGAAGGCAGCCCATTTCCCGATGTATTTCCATGCAGCCCCGGCCAGGCTGATAGCCGTCCCTAACCATAAGATAGCGCTAAGTAAGCGAGCCTGCTCATAAAAGTAAGGCCATGTGACAGACCAATACCAACCGGTATCTTTATTAGACCGTAGATCCCAAATCGTATTTATGCCGGCCCAACCAATGCCACGTAGGTAGGTAATGGCTCCCCACGCGGCATGGATATAGACATTCATGGGGCCATAGGCAAAGTTTTCTGCGCGATATTGGCCATTGCGCAATACTCTTATTGCCGGGTGCAGGATTTCTGGCTCATCCCAATAATACGGATAGGGCAGACCGAAGGACTTCGTAGCTGCGCGAAGATAAAACCCGCCAGCGATGACCACAATGGTTCCAAGCAAAGCTAAGGAGAGGGGGCCGCGAAGGTGCGCTCGAAGCCATTGAAAAAACCACCCATTGGCAATTTTGACTACTGGATCACTTCGACTCCCGAGCATGAGTCCTTACGTCACCTTCAAATATTCACAGATGGGGCCCTTGTCGTTACACTCCCCTTGCGACGAGCAACCAGTCCGGCGGTCTTCCTGAATTTCACCGAACGTGACGTAAATAGAGGCAGATGTGGCGGTAGAGGCAAGGGAAATCAGGTTTGGCGGGGCTTAGTTTGCACCCCGAAAACGGTTACACGACCGGCGGCAATGGGAGCAAGCTGCAGGTAGTCACGCGTGACCTCGATTCGGTACCGTGGATACGCGAGGAGAGACAGGAGCGGGATCAATACGAAGAGATAGAACCACTGGAAGCGCGTCAGGGGATAATGGATATAGACGAGATGTCGTTGACGGCGACCTTCCCGACTCCACCACCACAAGGTGCGCTTCAGAAATTTCCATGGCCCCAAGCGTAGCACAAAGAACCGATTCATCACCCACTCGGTGTACTGATAGTGAGCAAACGAGGTCTCAGGCCGAACTCGTCCCGCCTGACTGATCCGATGTTGCACGGCCATTTCCGGAAGTACGCGGTATCGCCATCCTGCGTCGCGCACTCGTGTGCAAAGCTCGATATCTTCGAAGATGTAGGGGTAGGCGGGATCAAAGCCGCGTACTTGCTCAAGGGCTTTTTTGCGCCACAATGAAAAACAGGTGGAAACGTAGTCGGGGTCGTGCCACTCCTGCCGGCTCCGCGCGAAATCGTGGTATCCGCCGATACCGAAATACCCGCCCAGCACCCAAATCTCCTTCCGCTCGAAATCCGTGTAGATCGCAGGGGCTGTCGCTGCAAGATTTTCATCCTCAACCAACGCGTCCCAAAGCCGCCGAATGAGATCGGGATCGAGTGCCCGCGCATCGGAGTCCATGAAAGCGACGTATGGGGCGCGGCTTAAGCGAATGCCTATGTTGCGCCCCACGCTTGCTCCGAGATTGCGTGGAGCAGAATAAACAATGAGAGGGAGGCCTTCCCAGCGCTGAAGGAATTCTGCTGTGCCGTCTGTGGATGCGTTGTCCACCACCACCACCTCAAGTTGGACGCCAACTTGCTCCTTCAAGCTTTCGAGTGCCACTTCAAGGTCTGCGCAGCGATTGTAGGTGACAATGATGACCGAGACAAAAGGCGAGCCGTCGGTAGAGTGCACTCCATCGAACGACGAGGTCTCCGCTGCAATTTCACAACACACGTCATGCATGGCCTTACAGGTTCTTCAGCATTGCCCAATGACCCGCAAGTGAATACTCGATGTTGCGGGAAAGATAGCAGCCATGGGTGCACCAGCAACGGCTTGTGGCTCTGCGCATTGCCTCCGCTTGCTCGGAATTCCATAGCTTCCCGAAATCCGTGTCAAAGTCCTTCAGATTCGCGAACGGTTTCGAGAACTCGCACACAGCAACGTCACCGGTCGGATAAATCACTGCCACGTTTTGACCTGCTGAAACGCAGTCCACCAGCTTGCGTTTGGTCCGCAGCATTTTCACCGTGAAATGCGTGGTCACCTGAAAGGAGTGATTCGCGAGGCCACTTTCACGATTAATCGCGTCCAAAGTGGCGAGAATGTCGTCCCACACTTCCGGCGGGGGCAATGCGTCCTCCGGCGGGTTAAATTCAGCGCGATATTCTGGGGCAAGACCCCACAAGCTAAAATTCGTGCCACGCACAAACTCAAATCCCTGCCGAACCGCTGGAAACTCTGCTTTCAAATACTCATGCAGAGGCCGCAGCTCACGCCAATTGCGCGAGGTGATGATGGTGATCACGCCGAAATCAAAATTGGTTGGCGATTGCATTTTGAGAGTTTGGAGGCGATGAAGCGTTTCGTGTGCTTTTGTCCATGCCTGAGGATTCTGCCGCACTTCGTTGTGAGTCGCCTCCAACCCGTCCAGCGAAACAAGAATATCCAAGACTCCGGGCAGTTGCCCAGAGCCCAAGAGCCGTTGGCAGAATGCCTCAATTTTGTCTGGCAGAAAACCGTTCGTGATTAGGGTAAGGCGTTGCGCCCGCGTTGTGCGCCCAAGCAGGAGTGCAATGTCTGGGCAGTCAGGATGAAGGATCGCCTCCCCGCCTGTTAGAAAGATCCGCTCCAATTGCGGCAAAGTGGGGGCAAGACGTTCATAATCGGCCAAGCGCATCTCGCCGGGCACATACCCCAGCTCCTCGATATAGAAACAGTGCTTGCATCGGGCGTTACACTGATTCGTGACGAAAAGATAAAGGTCGAGCAATTGGCCCCGCACCCCACGCCAGATTTCCCACTGTCGCTTAAGTAAGCGCGGCAAGTACCGTGGCAAATAGTGCTCAAAGAAAAATCTCGCTTTGGTGCGGGTGTGATCGTAACTCATGTGTCGTCATTTCACTCGCTGCAAATCCTGTTGCTCTGCACTTCAATCCCGTGTCGTCTTAAGCGATGTGGATCCTGCTCGAGCCTTTCGAAGAAACCGGCTCCGCGCAGAGGTTATTCAGGCCCGCTGAATGGAGCGCGCAAGCTACACAAGCATGAGTTTTACCTGTGCTTTCTCATGAACTCCCCAACTCCGCCGCCTTCCTTGAAGAAGCTACGCAGGACCTACAGGCGGCGTGCCGGGAACCGTACTTGCACTCCACGGCCACGGATCTGGCTTCCCATATAAATATCCTTGGGCATAATCGAACCCAAGGCGGCGACAAACCTCAGCATCCTGCTGCTGCTCGAGCCCTTCCGCTAAACATCGGACGCCGCGATTGTGAGCATAGGTGACAAGAAGCGCGAGCATTTCGAGACGCTCTTGCCCCGCCTCTGCGACTCCGTGCACCAGTGAGCGGTCGAATTTCAGGTAATCCGGGGGAGCCTCTGCCAGCTCGACAAGGCGGGATTGCCCGGCACCAAAGTCATCGTAGGCAAGCGAGATCCCAAGTTTGAGCAGTTCTTCTCGGAGTCGGGCGATCGCCTCTTGAGTTGTGACCAGCGCCTCGTGAAGTTCTGCGACAAGGGGCACGTTTGGATATTCGGACCGAAGTGCTCGAAGAGAATAGATAAGCCCAGAGAGGTCGCTCAGCTCGCTCGCATGAATGTTCACGAAGAAGCCTCCCGGCGGGGCACTTGCATGGCCACTACGAATCCCAGCCTTACGGAAGACGCGGCTGAGTTCTGCTTCGAGTCCGACCGACGCCGCGATCTCCAGCAGGTCCTTCGGGCTACTTGGCAAGCCAGCAAGTGCTCCCCGCCCGAGCACTTCGTACGCCCATATCTTCCCGGTCGCAAGCTCGACGATAGGCTGGTAGAGAGGAATCACACATTCTTCGCGAAGCAATCTAATCAATTCCCCCACTCGAAAAGGAAACTCCGCAGGTAGAACCGACGCACCTTTCAATGTATCCCATGTGCTTGACGACTTGACTTGGCCCTGTCGGCTCACGCGAAACTCACGCGTGGCAAAATGAACAATATCGCCATCGTTGAGCGGGGTGGGCTCGCTAATTCTACACCGATTGACAAACGTGCCATTGCGACTCTCCAAATCTCGAATCCACAGCGTCCCCGCTTCGACCCAGAGTTCGGCATGAAGGCGTGAAATGTTGTCAAAACGGAGCGGAAAATCCGCCACTGTCGACCGTCCGATTCGAACAATCCGCGACGAAATTGGGATTCGGCAGCGCGTGGTCCCTTCATCCACAAAACCTTCGAGATACCATTGGGTTGTGTGACTGGCGTGAGAGCTATCGTTCGTGTTGTTTTTCATGGCACGCTTCGGTCGCTGTATTCCTGCTCAAGGCCAATGCATTTTGCAACAGGGAAGCCACGGTCGCGAGGTGAGAAAGGGAGGCGGGGGATTCTCCGATTACGCTACGGCTTGTGGGCCACTGTCTATGCCGTTTCGGGTCGCATGGGTGTACGTGCGGCTACGGTGTGAAAAAGCTGACAGGCCGCGGAAACAAATAAAGTGGGGGCCACAGTGTAAGTGGATTTCGCCACACCAATGCCGGTTCGCGGAAGCGGCCGGTGGTAAATGTGGGGGCATAGCTCAGTTGGGAGAGCATCAGGCTGGCAGTCTGAGGGTCAGGGGTTCGAATCCCCTTGCCTCCACCATTTTTCTTTTTTCGTGCACCCTTCCTATTTACTACGGCTCTACAGGGGAATCACTGCGCTGGAACGGATCCGCAATTCCTTGAATCTCGCGCACCGAGGTGGCACCGCTACGTCTGAGAAAATCGGTGACAGAGCATGTTTAGCTGATTGGAAGGGGCAGGCCCAAAACCATAATTACCGGGTTGATGCCGACATCGCCAGCACCTGGCGCGGTGTGCAACTGAAAGCCTCTCACGTATGTTTCACGCCGAAGGTCAACGCCACAGCGGCCAAAATCAGCACAAATGCGAGGAAGTTATTCCATGCAGGTTTCTCGCCAAGATACAAAATGGCGAAACACGTAAAGACCACGATGGTGATGGCTTCTTGAACAATCTTGAGTTGGAAGCCTGACCAGCCGGCCTGAGCACCCAGACGATTTGCGGGAACCATGAAGAGATACTCGATGAAGGCGATCGCCCAACTTATGGGGATGACTTGCCACAGCGGCATCTCGCGAAATCGCAGGTGCCCATACCACGCAAATGTCATGAAAATGTTCGAAATCGTCAGTAAAAGAACGGTTGTCACGGGAGTCGCACTTCCACCATCTGCTTGCACGGATTTATCGGATTATCCTACATTGGGCGGCCAAGATATTCGTTTTTTGGCAAGGCACACGCAGTTGATCGAGTAGCGCATCCGCAAGCTCAGTGGTTCTCTGCCAGATGTACTAATGGCTCAAAAGGCGATGGTGCTGGCTCCGATGCAGGCATTTTTTCCATGCCAAGTTTGGCTAAAAGCGCTTCGTCATGATCTACGCCTGGATTCGGTGTAGTCAGAAGTTTCTCGCCGGTGAAGATGGAATTGGCGCCTGCCAAAAAGCACATGGCTTGGGCTTCGTCGCTCATCCGAGTTCGCCCCGCGGCCAAGCGAACGCGAGCCAGCGGCATGAGAATGCGGGCGGTGGCAATCGTACGCACCATCTCGATGGCATCAACGGGAGGCCTCCCCTCGAGTGGCGTGCCCTCTACTGGAACAAGTGCGTTAATCGGCACGCTCTCCGGATAGGGATCGAGATTGGCCAGCTCGCAAAGTAGGCCGATGCGATCCTCGCGGCTTTCACCCATCCCGATAATGCCCCCACTGCAGACCTCAATACCCGCTTCGCGCACATACCGGAGTGTCTGCAGGCGCTCTTCATAAGTGTGCGTGGAAATGATCTCTGGGTAGAATTCGGGGGATGTGTCCAGGTTGTGGTTGTAGGCAGTGAGGCCCGCTTCCTTCAGCCGTCTTGCTTGTTCTGCCGTGAGCATTCCAAGGGTGACACAGGCTTCCATGCCCAAAGCTCGCACGGCGCGAATCATTTCCAGAACCCGCTCGAACTCCTCGTTGTCGCGAGGTGCACGCCAAGCCGCCCCCATGCAGAAACGTGTGGAGCCATTCGCTTTGGCCGCTTTGGCAAGCTCAACCACCGTCGCGACATCGAGCATGGGTTCGTTTCGCACGCCGGTCTTATAGTGTGCACTTTGCGGGCAATACCCACAATCTTCGGGGCATCCGCCCGATTTGATATTGCCCAGCGTGCAGTGTTGAATCTGGCGTGGATCGTGAAAACGACGATGCACGGACATTGCCCAAAACATAAGATCAGGAAGCGGAAGTTCATAGATTTCCCGGACGACTTCTCTCGTCAGTGGACGGGAGATCTCGGTTAAGATGCGTGCCATATTTTGCGACCCTCAGTTGTTTCTCGGACTGTGGAGCAGAGCGAGCCTCGCCCCATTCGTGAATCGCACACCAATCTCACTGCGCGAACATACTCTGAAGACCTCTTCCTATGCAGAAGGACACGTTTGGCGGATTGAATGGCACGTCCACCCTTTTTGAGGCATTTTTCTCGCCTACGCACCAAACGTACGGGATCCCTTGGAGCACTCAAACCCGACTCCTAAGAGAGCACTCGCACCGCCGCCGTGCCGGAACAAATCAGATACAAATAGAAAGCAACAAAGCAAAAGAGCAGCGAATCTATGCGATCCAAAATCCCACCGTGCCCGCGGAAAATTGTTCCTGTGTCCTTCACGCCGGCATCACGCTTGAGAGCGCTCTCGGCTAAGTCGCCCAACTGACCAACCACCCCAAAAAGAATCCCAAGCTCCACCACCTGAGTCCAGGACAGATCGATAGGAAAAACCGCCCGCTGCAGCAGCGACGCAATTAGGCATCCAAGCAGCCCGGCAACCGCCCCTTCCCACGACTTCTTGGGACTAAGACGGGGGGCCATTTTGTGTCGACCAATCGCGCACCCAACATAGAACGCCGCTGTGTCCAAGGACCACACCCCGAGCAGCACAAATAGAAAATAGAAGCGGTCCACCCGCAAAATCTGCAAAGCGCAAGCCAAAGGGAGGCCGACGTACAGAACGGAGAGAAACAAGGCCGGCACGTTTGTGAGGGTTCCGCGCTCGGCTCGTAATGCAATTTGCTCCAGAAACACACACACCAGCAAGGCGGCTATCACGGCAAAAGCCACCCACGGAAACGCTTCAAAAGCGACGAGCCCAGAAGCAACTAAGGCGCTGACGGAGACGTACGCGACCGGCGCGGAGAATTCAATCTGACGTTGGCGCGCCAATCCATGCATTTCATGAATCCCACCTAAAGCGATGAGCCATGCGAGAATCGGCAATAGCCAGCTGAGCTCACTGAATCGAAGGGCTGCCAAAATGATGCAGATCATCCCTAAAGCGGTTCGCGCACGACTCGATTGAAAGCCCATAGGTTAGCCCTCCAGTACGCCTCCAAATCGTCGCTCACGGCGTTGATAATCCAGTAGCGCCTCATAAAGATGAACGCGGCGAAAATCAGGCCACAAGACAGGAGTCACGTAAATCTCGGTGTAGGCTATCTGCCAGAGGAGAAAATTAGATACTCGCAGCTCGCCACTGGTGCGGATAAGCAAATCGGGATCACCAAGTTCCGGATGGTAAAGATGCGCATTAATGAGCGACTCGTTAATATCCTCAGGCTGAAGCTCGCAATCCCGCACCTTACGCGCAATTTCACGAACGGCATCCGTAATTTCTGCGCGTCCACCGTAGCTCAGTGCAAGATTGAGCACCAAGCCTGTGTTTTGGGCGGTGGCTGCGATTGTCCGTTCAAGCTCCGTCAGCACGTCTTCCCCTAAGTCTGAGAGGCGCCCGGAAGCGACCAGTCGCACGTTGTTTTCATTCAATTCGGGGATTTCATCGCGCAGGAAGCGTTTGAGCAGCGTCATCAACGCGGAGATCTCGCTTCGTGGACGCTTCCAATTCTCTACCGAGAAAGCGTACAGGGTTAGCGCGCGAATGCCCAACTCCCCACACGCACGCACCGTGGTTCGTACGCTTTCAATCCCAGCCTCATGCCCACGCACCCGATTTCGAAAGCCTTGTTGACGTGCCCAGCGCCCGTTGCCATCCATGATGATGGCGATGTGGCTTGGCAATTTCTCGGGCGCAATTTGCACCAGCAAGGCCTTTTCTTGCTCCGTAATCTCGTAACGAACTCGCTCAAGTAGCGATGACGCGTTTGCTGATTTGGACCTCGAATTTGTCACGGCCGCAATGCTTCCCCGGAGTCAGTTCAGTTTTCCAGCAAAAAACCAAGAGCAAGCTCCCCATGAGAGAACGTTTTCCTCTACCGTTGCTGCAGTAACAACTCTTCGGGTTTTTGGGGACCGAGCAAACGCTCGATTGGCACAGCGCGTTCCCCCTCGCGCACCTCAAAGTAGAGGGTTGAGTCACGGTCTCTGCGCGTTCGACCGATCACCGCACCGCGCGGAACGGTCTCTCCCACCTTCACACGAGTTTCCCCCAGCTCACCATAAATCCCGTACACATTTTTCTCGTGCTCAATGATCACCACTCCACCTAATCCACGAAGACTTCCAACAAATTGAACCGTGCCAGCGGCTGCCGCATGGACCTCTGTTCCCGGATCTGCTGGCCCACGCCAACCGAGTGATTTGGGAGCAGCAACTTTCTCATCGTCGAATCGCGTGCGGGGGGGCGGAAGCGCTTTTGTGGGCAGAGGGACGTCGGACGAAACATACGGCAAGTAAGCGGGCAAAGGAGCAGGGGGCAACGGTAAGAACGAATTCAGCGCTATACGCCATGCCAGCTCCCTCTGGCTCCGATCCAGATCTGAAAGTGACGCAACTGTTTCTGGTCCTGGGACCCGAAGTGACACCAACCACCGGTTCCACGCCCGGACCCAATCCGTTTCAGTCACTGTGATGGACGGGGAAAGAAGCGTTTCGACATTCGATACTGGCTCGCTTTCGGGGGAGAGCGCTCTGCGTTCGGCAGCCAGATTCAGCTCACTGCGGAGCGCTTCGTGTGTGGCGATCAGCTTGCCCAATAAATTCGCGTCTTGGGTAATGGTCCGCCGCAGCGCTATGCGATAGGGTGCTGCGTAAGGCGCTGGCCAGTAGCATGGCTGTTGCTGAGCGCGATTGATCAGATACAGGAACCTAACTCCGGTGGCGAAGTTGTTTTCGCACCGACGGTGTGCAAGCGTCGTTTGATCCAAAGCTCTCTGGAGAAAACGGATAAGGTCCTCGGTCGAGCGGCGATAGTACTCGGCCGTCTCCGCGGGAGTAGGCACCACAGTTACCAAATCCCAGCGTCCAGCAAAAGATCTCAGCAATCCATATGGATCTGCAAAAAGCGCTTGCTCCGCTTTCTGAGTACCCATTCGCGCCACCTGCTCAGCCTTGGTGCGAGCGGAACTTGCTGCTTGTTGGCGTTGGGCCGAGGTCGTTCTCGAGGGGGCCGACAGGGATCTTTCTGACTTCTTAGCGGGTGCGGCTTCACGGAGTTGGGTTGGGCGCCTCCCACGTGTCGGGGTGGTGCTCGAATTTCGAACACTCCCCTGCCGCAGCGAGCGGGTGACCGTGGTGCCGCGCGAACTCGCCGAGGCCACCGATACGTTGGAGCGAGGAGCCCGTGCCGAAGCCGGTTGCGCAATGGACTTCCCCACGTAAGTAACACACAAGATACCAAAAAGCGCCACTCCCAGCCCGAACAGCGACCAAGTTTTCCTACGCATCTTCCCCATCTTGGGCCCGCCTAAAGGGTGCGAAGAGAGACATTACGCAAGTGACTGCGAAATATAAAGTCACGAGCCATGCTGAGACCAGCGCGAAAAAGAGTATTGGAGGGCGACTCAAGGTGGGCACTCCGTGCAACCCAAATTTTAGGATAAGCTCCCACCAAAGCCCTGCCAACAAAGCCGCAAGGGTGACAACAAACAGGGTTTGGACTAACGCCACGCTTAGGGAAGTTCGTCCACCCACCCACGAGGTCACGCCCCAGAATACGGCATTAAAAACAAACAGGGTTGCCAAGATGACCACCACAAGGATGTTGGCGTGCCGCCGCAGCGCCCCAATGAAGCGCACGGCATCATCCAAGCCAACGGAGTTGAAGATAACAAACTCCACCTCCGGCTGCACCTGCAACTCAGCTAAACGTTTTTCGATACTCTTGGGCTGCGCCAGAAGCGCTGGATCACGAATTTCGATCAGACATGGCGGCTCCACCAGAGCCACATCCTGAAATTCCTTGAACCATGGTTCATGAATGCTGAGGAGGGCCTTGGCTTCGGCTCGGCTTAGAGCATTGATTTCGCAGGACCCATTTTCCTTTTTCAAACGTTCGGCCATCGAACGGGCCGCGGCCTCTCCTATTTCATCCTTGAGCACAACGATAATCGGAAGCTCACGAGATCGGGCTGAAAGGATCTCCTCCATCCCTTTGCGCATCCATAGAAGCAGTACGCCCGTCAAAATGCTGAACGACGTAAGCAGAACAACTGTTAGGTAAACGCCCCCGTTGCGGCGTACACGCCGTACACGGTGTTCCCGACAGGGTTCTTGCGGGTTCGGGATTTCCTTCACTGCTTTTAGTGTCACTCACTCTGCCTCGTACTGGGCGCTCAGTCTCCTACTCTTTCCTCAATTCCCTCACCACGATCATTCTACCATCCCGCGCCGCGAAAAACTCTCCATCTACACTTTGCTTTCTCCGCTAATAATGCGATGAACCGGTTTCGGTTAAAAAGCCAAACGAAGAACTTACTTGCAACGTCTGTGCCGTTCTCAGTGGTCAATTTTGTGCTCGGCTAACTTTAGATTCGACTGGAATTTTCTACTTCGCTTTGGGCAAGTTCGTTATGAAGATCGCCGGGGGGATCGAAAAGCAAAGGGGCATCTGGGAAGCCGGCGAATGGGGTAACGGAGTCTCCGAGGAGGAGAAACTGGGAACAATGAATTTGAAGATTGGGGTGATTTCAGATACGCATGGCGTCTGGCATCCTGCGATCCCAGCAGCTTTTCAGGGGGTCCAAGCCATCTTGCACGCGGGTGATGTGGGAAATCTGGGGATTCTGACTCGCCTACAGGCGATTGCGCCGGTTACCGCAGTGCGTGGCAATTGCGACTCGCTGGCAATGGCACACCTACCCGAAGCTGCGCTCGGCGAGTTTGCTGGCTACAGGATCGGTCTCATCCACGGCCACCAATTCGATTACTCTCGCATCTCAGAGTCAGCATTTGCACACTTTGCTGGGGATAAAGCGTCTATCGTGGTGCACGGCCACACCCATGAACCCTTGGTCAAGAAAGAGGCGTGTGGCTTTGTCGTCAATCCCGGTGCCGTGAAGACTGGCTACACGGGAAGAGGGCCGACGGTCGGTGTACTCGAACTAAATGCAGGCACAAACTTGCTCTTTACGCTTCACGATTTGCAGAGCGGAGAAACACAAGCTTACCGTCTCGAATGGTAGCATAGACGCTCCCGTCCTCTGCCAGAACACAGAAGTCCGCGCGTTTGCGTGGTTCGATGGAGCCAATTTGGGACTCCCAATGTACGGAGCGCGCAGGCGTGATGGTAGCCATTCGCAAAGCCTCGTGAAACTCAAAACCCCCGAGTGCACTCGCTCGATGGAGTGCACCCGCCATGAGGAGGTTGCTGCCGGCCAGCGTGCCGTCAAGCAGACGCACTGCCCCGTCGCGCACTTCCGTCCATCCACCCACGCTGCGGATTCTCGTGCCCTCGGGCGTTGCAGTCGCCGCTGTGCCGTCGGTCACAATCATGAGGCGATTGGGGCCTTTCAGTCGGTGCAAGAGCGCGATGGCCGGCCCTGTCAGATGATAGCCATCCGGAATCATCTCGCACCACACTCGCTCTTCCAGAAGCGCGGCTCCGATAAGGCCGGGGGCCCTGTGGTGGAACGGATGCATCGCATTGAAAGCGTGCGTCACCTGACGCACTCGCTCGAGCTGAAAATAGCGTCGGGCGAGCTCAAAATCCGCGGCCGAATGCCCTAATGAAATTTCGATTTGGGTCCTTGGATTCTCGTGAAACAGGCGAATCAAAGCATCTGCTTGGGGGATTTCCGGAGCAATCGTAATTTTTAGAAGTAGGTCCTCGCAGATGGAAAGAATGCGTTCCGCTTGCTTTAGATCCACGGGCCAAACGTACTCCGGTCCGAAGCCTCCGCGTTTCTCGGGATTTATAAATGGACCTTCGAGAAAAAGTCCGAGGATCCGCGCTCCGTCGGGCTCAAAATTCCGCAACTTAGCCACAAAGTCTCGAAACCGCTCAAGCTGTGCGTCCGATGTGGGAATCGTGGTTGTGGCCACTATGGAGGTCGCTCCGCCTGAGGCCGTCACGC
This sequence comes from Candidatus Sumerlaea chitinivorans, assembly GCA_003290465.1. Classification (GTDB taxonomy): domain Bacteria; phylum Sumerlaeota; class Sumerlaeia; order Sumerlaeales; family Sumerlaeaceae; genus Sumerlaea; species Sumerlaea chitinivorans. Next base: position 99,942 of record CP030759.1, on the reverse strand, counting down.
GACTCACTCGTGCAAAGCTTTCCGTCGTCTGATCGAGGAAGTCCGCACCCCCGCATCCGTGAATGTGGACATCAATGAGCCCGGGAACTACCGTGAGATTTTGCGCGCGCGCATCGAATACGCCCGGCGGAAGCCAAGCCGAAGCGAACTCCCCCATCATCGCAATTTGCGCCCCCTCAAAGGTCACCAGAACATCGTCGAGAATAATGTCTGGTGTATACAAACGGCGGCATGCAATCCCCGTCAGTTGAGATCCGACTTCTTGAGGTAGGTTCATGGGGGGACCTAAACTCATCCACGCGGCTCCATTTCTTCACTAATACAGTTCACCATGGTGTACTTCGCGCCTCTCGGTCCGTTGCGGAATCTTCGGGCAGCTCTGCGCCGCCAAACTCGGAACTGCGCGAAAACTCAGCAAGCTCTTTGCTTCGCCTGCTCACGGCAAAAACGGGAGAAATCGTTTGATGCCCGAACTTGCCTTTTTCCGCTCGCCGGTAAATCGCTTGCCAGCCGCTGCACTCGAAGTACCACTGATTTTTGCACGAAGATTCCCATCACTGAGAAACATCGCCTGATCATCTCCGGGCTTTTTAGGGGTTACAGCGCTTGCGGACCCGCTTGACAGATTCACCACAACAAACATGGTTTGACCGGAGGGATCTACGCCACCCAGTAGCAGGTCATCTGTCTTCTCTGAGTAGTCGAGGACGCGGACTCCTGCGGGCATATTCGCGATGGGCATGGGTGGAAGCTGAACAAGTGACCCCTCGCTATAACGAACCACTCGAGCTTCGAGCTGGTTGGTTTTGAAATTATTTCCGACGACGAGCAATTCGTTTTTCCGCGTGAAAATCCGCTGGGCATCAAAGTCCAAAGTCAGAAGGACGCGATACGGTTTGGCAATGGCGGAAAGCTGCGAAAAATCGCCCTGCGAGATGACGAAATACTGGCCAGTGCGTTCCACATCAAACCGTTTCCCCCGCAGCTCAGCTTCGCCCACCATGAGAAGGCGCCCTTCGGTCTTTTGAATGAGCATGGCTTTCACTTCGCCAGACTCATCCCGCCACATGTCCAAGACTTCCTTGGACAACTCGTGGCATTGCTGGGATTCGGAATAAAGCACAGCCTCACGATGATCCTCGGCAACACAATAGACGAGGTTGCCGGGGATGTTACGATGAACGTGTACCGGCACATCTGGCGCAGAGGCTACGCCACAGCCAATCTCCATCGCCCGGGCGGCATCGGCCCGCGAAAACGTTACCACGGGAGGAAATGCGAAAACGAAAAGAGGGAATAGCGTGATAGCAACTGTCGCTAAACAGCATCGCATTCTTTCCATCAATGTCCTTTCCCCGTACAAGCTTTGCCTCTACTCAACCCCTGCTTGCGAATACAATGCCAGCAGGAATCTCACACAACGAATTTATTGCTACAATTGTTTCCCAAAGGGTATCTCGATGCTTCAGCTGGCACGTTTTCCACTCTGACCGAGTAGAAACTTACTCTTCAAACCACTCTTTGAGTGCTGAGTGATAGCGCGTGGGATCAAATTGGACAATTCGGTAATCAGCCAGACCGTGAATCTTGTAGGGATCTTTTTCGAGAAATTCGGCCAGTTCTTGGATGGAATTTGCCCGCGCAACCAAGATTCCCCCTAAGCGCGGTACCTGTGGGCCCGAAAACAAAATCATGCCGTGCTCGAAGCCCTTGCTCAGGTATATGCGATGCTGCCCGACAACCTCGCCAAACGTGTCGAACGGCTTTCGATAGATGATTTCCACGATAAAATGTTTCATCCGTTTCTCCCCGTTTGGGCTTTACGTTCGGTAGCGTCGCACATGCTTCCTTTGAGTCTACCGACAAACTGATGACTGCCCTTTCACGGAGGAAGAAAGGTGAGTTGTCAAGCCCGAGGGCCAGAGGAGGGTTGGCCCGGTTGCGCCATCCCACTTACGCTGAATTGTGCTTTGCCGCGCGGCAGTATCAGCTTCTCAGCCCTTCACAGTAAGTAAAAGCGTCGGGGGTGCGCCACTTAAGGGGAAAATCGCGACAACGCTGTGGCTTTACGGGGTGAATTCGGCAAGCATTCCCATCTAAGAAGATACATTCACGCAAAGGCCCCGGCTTATCTATCAGCCAGCGAACGCCAGCAGCCACATCTTCTGCAAGGTCGGGTACGCGCGTATACTCGCGCAGGAACTGCTCAACGGGAATCCCAAGGAACTCTGCAATCCGCTGAGCTTCATTGGGAAAGACACGAACAAACCCTTCGCCGCGGCAACAGTTGCCACAACGCGCACAAATAAACTCGGTGATTTGGAGTTCCTCACCCGTCGGCATTTGCATCGTTCGGTTGCCGCCCATCGTGAATTAAGCCCGCATATCTTTAGCGTTTCACCTTCGAGGGTCGGTCCATCCCCTCAGCCACCCATATAGATGTGGTGGGGTCGGCGTATCGGTTTGCTCAAGATACGAGCTATCTACTCGTCCATTTCCCATGGAATTCTTGAAGAAGGCCACGAGCCATTAGTGTTCCGTCCTAAGGCCCGGAATTTTCTTTACCATGTGCGGTTGCGACTTCTAAGAGCCGTAGTTACATGGATGCCTCGTCTGTCAACGAGCAAGAACTCCAAAGGATGCAAGAGGAAATCGTTCGCTGCCGCAAGTGCCCAAGGCTCGTAGCATGGCGCGAACAACAAGCACTCAACCCACCCCGCCGTTATCGTGGCGAAGATTACTGGGCGAAGCCCGTTCCGGGTTTTGGCGATCCTCAAGCGCGCCTGTTGGTCATCGGGTTGGCGCCAGCGGCGCACGGGGGCAACCGTACGGGCCGCATTTTTACTGGAGATCGTTCAGGAGAATGGCTGTTCCGGGCGCTTCACAAATTCGGCTTCGCAAGTCAGCCTCAGTCCGTGCACCGCAACGATGGTCTCACCTTGAAAGATTGTTATGTGACCGCGGTGGCTCGATGTGCGCCTCCGCAAAATAAACTTCTGCGCGAGGAAATTGAAAACTGTCGCCCTTACCTCGAGCGGGAAGTAGCTGCGCTCTGGGAGCACCTACGGGTCGTCGTTGTCCTTGGACAAGTAGCGTTTGAGTGGTGGTTGGCTCACTTGCGCAGAAGATTTCCGTCGCTCCACCTTGATTCGGTTGCACACACAGTTGCCCCCATTGCGAACAGGCCAAAAAGCATGCTCCCGCGCTTTGCCCATGGAGCCACATACCGGTTCGCCGGCAGCCCCCTGCTGATTTGCTCCTACCACCCCAGCCAACAGAATACACTAACGCGGCGGTTAACCGAACCCATGTTCGACAGTATATGGAAAAGCGTGAGAGATGAGCTCGATGAGCAACGTTAGAGGAAACAGCGAATTGTTGCTGGGTGCACACGTCAGCGCAGCCGGCGGACCAGTGAAAGCTTTGGAGCGCGCCGAACAATGCGGCTGCACTGCAATGCAGATTTTTGTGAAGGGCAACACGCGTTGGGATTTTCCCCCCTTGGACGAAGCTGAGGCGGCGGAATTCCGTCGCCGAGCGAAGCACTCACCGGTTCGCGTTACAGTGGCCCATTCCATCTATCTGGTGAACCTCGCCTCCGCGAATCCCCTCCTGTGGGAGAAGTCCATTGAGGATATGGTCGACGAGCTCGTGCGCTGCGAGCTGCTTGGCCTTCGGGGGCTGGTGGTGCACCCCGGAGCGCATGGTGCACTCACGCGCGACGAAGGAATTGAACGTGTAGCGACGGCCCTTGATGAGATTCTCACTCGAGTCGGGAGAATACGCTGCAAAATCCTTCTCGAAACCACCGCGGGTCAGGGGACAAGCCTCGGCGCTCGCCTCGAAGAACTCCACGAAATCCGACGGCGAGTTCGAGCCCGCTCACAAGTCGGATTTTGCGTGGACACATGTCACGTCTTCGCAGCTGGCTATGAGTTGCGGACCCGAGATGCGTACGAACGTTTCTGGGCCGAGTTTGACCGGATCGTAGGACGAAAGCATCTGCACGCACTGCACCTGAACGACTCAAAAGGCGACGTCGGGGCGCATCTCGACCGCCATGCCCATATAGGCCAAGGTAAGCTTGGCCTCGAGGCATTTCGTCTGATCATGAACGATCGCCGACTTCTCGGGATTCCGATGGTAATCGAGACCCCCAAGGGGCCGGACATGCAGGAAGATATCGCAAACTTGCAGACGCTCCGCAGTCTACGTCCCTCCAAGGGAACACAAAGCAGAGGTTGAATTCTCCCGGGCACACTAACCGCGAACCTTAGCAACGTAGGTCAGCTCAACATGATCCTTTCGGGGCAGCGAACTGGCTCCACTTTTCTTTAAGGGATGAGCACAGCCGCACCCGTCAGTCGCCCCTCACGTAGCCGGTCGAGGGCTTCATTTGCCTGTGCAAGCGGAAACGTCTCTACATGCGTGCGAATCGCTACACCTGCCATCGCCTCAAAGAATTCGGTGCCATCGCGTCGCTCGAGATTCGCGACCGACCGAATCTCGCGTTCCTCCCAAAGAATCCGGTACGGGAATGCAGGAATATCACTCATGTAGATGCCGGCACACACCACTCTTCCGCCTTTGCGGACAGCTTGCAGCGCGCGCGGTACCAGCGCGCCCACGGGAGCGAAGATTATGGCGGCATCCAGTGGTTCGGGCGGCAATTCATCGCTCCAACCGGCCCACACGCACCCAAGGCTTCGCGCGAAGGCCACACCGGCTTCGTCGCCCCTGCGCACGAACGCATAGACTTCTCGTCCCTGCGCAGTTGCAAGCTGCGCCAAAATGTGTGCACTGGCGCCAAAACCATAGAGCCCCAGTCGGACAACATCCGTCCCTGCCAACCGATAAGCCCGATAACCGATCAAGCCCGCGCACAGAAGGGGCGCTGATGATGCGGGCTCGCACGATTCGGGAAGACGGAAACAGTAGCGGGCGTCTGCCACCACATACTCCGCGTACCCACCGTTGCGCGTGTAGCCGGTGAACTCGGGGGCGTCACACAAGTTTTCTCTTCCTTTGCTGCAGTAGTCGCAGCTTCCGCAGGTTTTTCCGAGCCATGGGACCCCGACGCGATCGCCGATTGCGAGAGACTGTACACGCTCGCCAACACGGACGACACGACCAACAACTTCATGCCCAAGTATGAGAGGCAAATGGGGCGGGGGAGGAAGTTCGCCGTCCGCAATATGTTGGTCTGTCCGACACACACCACACGCTTCAACCGCGATCAGCACTTCATTGGCTGACGGGCTGGGCATTGGGACTTCACGTAGGACGAGTGGTGTCCGTGCAGCTTCCAAAAGCATCGCTTTCATTGTTGGAGCGACGGTTGTCATGTGGCCCTCCTTTGGTGTCCCTACGAGCGTTGCACCTGTGTTTCCCGACGTCACCTCGTCATTCCTTACTTGCCATCACTATCAATGCTTTTACGCTAAACCTTTTGCGATTCAACGCATGATAGCTGGAACAAATGGTGACGCAAAACAAGCCATATCGTCTGTCGGCAAAAGCACTGATCCTCGACAAAAGTGGCCGCATCCTCCTTGTGAGGCGGAGCGCGCGGAGTCGCGGCAATCCCCTCCGCTGGGATTTACCGGGTGGCAAAGTCGAGGGGGCGGAACCTTTTGAAGAAGCATTGAGGCGGGAGGTTCTGGAAGAGACCAATGTGAACGTTGAGCTTGTCCGTCTTGTGGGAGCAGTGGAAAGCGAAAGTCCTACGGCGCGCATCGTTTGCGTGGTCATGGAAGCTCGAGCCCTCGATACGCAAGTGCAACTAAGCGCCGAGCATGACGAAGCTCGATGGGTGCGGGCCCACGACCTTGGCGGGTTGGAAATCGTTCCTTATCTGGAACCTATTTTTGCGAAATACAAATGCAAGCCATCATGACGTTTTTTTTGCCGATTTCACGTGAAAGTGGTGTAGGTGCACAGTAGGGAGTTGAGACACGAAGTTTGGCGATGACCCATGTTGCGGCAGTTTACAGTCCGAACGCATAGGCGGACAGAGTTTATCGACATCACAGCGCAAGTTCGCTCGGCCATTCAGGAAAGCGGTGTGCGCGAGGGCATCTGCGTGGTGTATTGTCCGCATACAACGGGGGCAATCACGGTCAACGAGCACGCAGACCCTGATGTCGTGTCGGACCTCGGCATGGCTCTTGGGCGGATTGCACCCCATGGTTGGGACTATCAGCACGCGGAGGGCAACAGCGATTCTCACATTCAATGCTCGCTCGTCGGTCCTTCCCAGACCCTAATCATCCACGAAGGGCAGCTTCTCCTTGGCACATGGCAAGGTGTTTTCTTTTGTGAATTTGACGGCCCACGCCAGCGACATTTCTACGTAAAGATTCTCGGGGATGGTGAAAGGAAACTCTCATGAGCATGCAACCACGCCCTGAAGCTAATCCTCCTGACGCAATCTCATTTGCTGAGGCTGGTGATGGCGTGGTGGTGATTCGCGTGCGTGGGCGAGGTTCGTTCGCGAATAGCGCCGATCTTAAGCGCCTCGCCACCGAGCTCGCGCAGAAGTACCTGAGTAGCGGCCGGAAGTATACATTTGTGTTCGATATGGCAGAGTGCGAGACTTTGGACTCCACTTTTATGGGAATTCTGGCTGCCATTGGCCTCCGGCAAATTCAAGACACCGGCAGCAAAGCCATTGTGGTTCGCCCCCGAGACCATGTCGCGCGACTCCTCCATACCCTTGGTCTCCACCACATTCTGCGGCTTCGAACGGGGAGCGAGGGGGAGGCGCCAAAAGTTGATCAAGCTGATTTCAAAGCCGCCGACCACCAGCAACAGAGTCGGCTCGACCAAATTCTGGACATGTTGGAAGCGCACAAGACGCTTTGCGACATTGATTCTGGAAACGTCATCCGTTTCGCAAACGTGCTGGAGTACCTAAAAGATAGCCTTGAGCGCGAACGCGGCAAACAGTAGTCCGTCAACCTACGCTGAGTGCGATTTTAGCACCTTAGACTTCGCAGTGGGCCGTGGATTCACGGGATTTTGTTGCATGTGCGGCTCGCTCTACTCAAACAAGTACCTTTGCGTAGTTGCACGGACGCACTACTTTATCCAACATCCGTCATCATGGTAAGGAATGCAAAAGAATGAGCGTCACGCCCGAGACCGTATTTGAGAAAGGTGTCGTTGGTGCCGGCGGAGCGGGTTTTCCTACGCACGTAAAAATGCGCGCCGAAGCCGAGGTTTTCATCCTCAACGCCGCGGAATGTGAACCCCTTCTGCACAAGGACAAAGAATTGCTCATGCACCACACGGACGAGGTGCTGGCGGGCATCCAATTTGCGCGCGCGATGACGCGAGCTCGAAGATGCGTGATCGGGATCAAAGAGAAGTATCATGAGGTGATTGCTAAGCTGGAGCGGGTCGTTCCGGAGGGAATAGAGGTCGCTCACCTCCGCGATACGTACCCCGCGGGTGACGAGTTCCTACTTGTCTACGACGTGACCAAGCGGGTTATCCCCCCGGGCGGGTTGCCACTTCACGTCGGTTGCATCGTCAACAACGTCGAAACGATGTTCAATCTCGGCAAGGAAGGGCCTGTCACCCACAAGTTCCTAACCGTGACTGGCGCTGTGGCTCAACCGTGCACATTAGAAGTGCCGATTGGAACGCCGGTGGGCGAGGTCATCGAGGCGGCGGGTGGGAGCACAGTGCGCGAGTTTGGCGTGCTGCTGAACGGCGTCATGATGGGCAAGTTGTGTACGGATCTCACCACGCCGGTAACGAAAACGACAGGCGGGGTTTACGTCTTGCCCGAGCATCATCCCCTGCTGCGGCGCTATCGAATGGATTACCCCACCATTAATCGCATTGGGCGGTCAGCATGCGATCAGTGTTCCTTTTGCACGGAGATGTGCCCACGCTATCTCCTCGGGCACCCGATTGAGCCCCACAAAGCGATGCGCGCACTCGGGTTCACGTTGGAGAGCGCTTCCCTGATTGTGGGGACAACTTATTGTTGCGAGTGCAACATCTGCACAATGATCGCGTGCCCGGAGGACCTCGACCCGAGAAACGTTTGCATTCAGGATAAAGCGCTCGTGAAAGAAAAGGGACTGAAATGGTCAGGGGATCCTCACAGCGTTCGCCCACATCCTATGTATGAAGCCCGGCGCACACCGACCAAACGTCTGATCACAAAGCTTGGCCTTCACGGCTTTCCAAACGAAGGGGCCTTGCGACCAAAGCCTCTTGAAACCGGTCGAGTGCGAATCCCTCTGAAACAGCACGTTGGTGCGGCGGCTCTCCCCATCGTCGAAGTCGGAGCAAAGGTGCGGTGTGGCGACCTGATTGCTATGCCACCCCGCGATCAGCTTGGGGCTCCCATTCACGCAAGTATCCACGGCACGGTAACCGCAATCGGCGATTCCATAGAGATTACAGCATAGGAGTACAGACAGATGGCAGATGCAGTTGGGATGGTTGAGGTCTCCTCCGTAGCAATGGGTTACGAAGTTGAAGACGCCATGCTGAAGGCGGCTGAGGTTCAACTTTTGGTGGCCCGCACAATTTGCTCTGGGAAGTTCCTTGTGGCAGTTGGCGGAAAAGTGGCGGACGTCATGAGCAGCGTTAACGCAGGAGTCGACGTTGCCCGCGAAGGCATCATTGATCACATTGTGATTCCGAACATTCACCCAGCGGTGCTGCCTGCAATCACAGGCAGTGTTGACTTGAAACCCGAAGAAGCACGCGCACTTGGGATTATCGAGACCTTTAGCGCCGCAACCGCAGTCGAGGCCGCCGATGCTGCGGTAAAAGCAGGAAGCGTGACGCTCTTCCGAGTCCACCTCGCGATGGCGCTGGGAGGCAAGGGGTTCGTCTTGGTCACTGGCGACGTCAGCGCCTGCCGGGCGGCTGTGGATGCTGGGGCAGCCGTTGCTGCAGAGCACGGCTTACTCGTGAACCGGGTTGTCATCCCGGGGCCGCGCCGTGAACTCTTTCGAGAGTACATCTAAATAAGCGCGAAGCGCAGAGACGACTTTACAGTGCGTCGGGAGCCAAGCAAACTTGGTGAATCCAACAGAAAATCATCAGCCGGCAGATGACTTCCCCGCGGAGATGCGTACGGACCTCCTCAAGGTATCGTTTGGGCTCGAGTGGGGACGAAACGAGCTGTCGCAGGCCTCGAACGAGCAGATGCTCTTATTCCAACAAATGTTGAGCGCTCGAATCGCAGAAATGTTGGATGGCGCCCTGGATGAGTTGATGGCTGCCCTCTATCGCTTGGATGTGGACGAGCGGCAGGTTCAGACGGCATTTGGACTCCCCAGCCGCGAAGCCATTGCTGCGGAAATTGCGCGATTGGTGATCGACCGCCAAATTCATCGTATCCAGACACGCAAAGCCCGTAACGATCAGCCGCCGGAGGCCTCCCCTCCCACCGAACTGTAACATGTGTCATTTTCTTCTGCGGACTTGGCTTCTGTGACGAACTAATGGAAAACTCTGGCGGCCGGTGGCGCCCTATTCTTTCTTGCTTGCAGCACCGCAGCCCTCTTCACTTAACTTCTTTACGAAACTGACTCCCAGAGAGGTGTCCGATGCGTAACCGACTCTTGAAATTCCGTTCCCTCGTTTTCCTGAGCTCAATTGCCTACGTTCTAAGCGCCGCGCCAATTGCCGTAGCTCAGCAGAGTGCTGGCGAGAAAACTACGATTCAGTTCTGGCACTACTTTGGCGGGGATCACATCAAGACGATGAAGGAATTCATTGCCGAATTTGAAGCTCAAAACCCGGACATCAAAGTTGAGCCCGTTTTCCAAGGACGCCCGAACGAACTCTCGCAGAAGCTTCAAAGCTCCTTTGCTACCACACCCGCCAACAATCCTGCGATTGCCACGGTTTATGAAAACTGGACCAGCGATTACGTGGCCAAAGGGCTCATGGATCCCGTGGAAAACTACTTCGATGGAACCGATGGGCTTTCGAAAGAGGAACAAGCGGACTTTGTTGCGACATTTCGCGAAGCCAATACATGGAACGGCAAATGGACGACGATGCCGTTCAACAAAAGCATCTACGTGCTGTACGTGAATATGGATCGCCTGAAAAAGGCTGGTTTTACCACTGCGCCGCGCACCCTAAGCGAATTGAAAGAGGCGGTCATCAAATGCACAGAGCGCGACGGTGCACGGGTAAAAACCTACGGCATCGGGGTGAATCCGCAGAGCGAAGCTTTCACGACCCTGTACTATGCTGCGGGTGGGGAGTATCTCGACGCGCAGAACAATCCCATCTTCGCCAATCCGACCGGTGAAGCAGTGCTGAACTTCTGGCGGGAACTCCAATTCCCCACCAAGCACTTGTACGTGACCACTGACTACATGGATGCGCCGTTTGGCAATGAGATGATCGCCATGTTCATCTACAGTAGTGCCAGCTTCCCGTATAACGAGCGCTCCGTGAAAAACAAATTTGAGTGGGCCGTTGCTCCGATCCCAGCCATGGAAGGGAAAGAACCCCGCTACTTGATGCAAGGCACGAACATTGGAATCTTCAAAAACCGGCCTGAAAACGAGCGCAAAGCAGCGTGGAAATTCCTTAAGTTCCTCACCTCACCCAAGAATTGTGTGACGTGGGCCACGCGAACGGGGTATATGCCGATCCGTTACTCGATGCTAAAAGATCCGCGAATGATCGAGTACATGGAGAAGAATCCGCGCTACGCTGTCGCAGCAAACCTTGTGGTTTCGAACAAGGGAAAGCAAGAACCCAGCCTCGCTGTTTGGGAAGGAATCCGACAAGATCTCAGCCGCATGGTGGACGACGTGCTGAACCGGAATGCTGACCCGAAAAAAGTGTTGGAAGAGACCCAGAAGAAGACGGCCGAGCGTCTGCAAAGAGCTCAGGGCGAAAAGAAGTAGCCCTTAGGGCTTGTCACACAACTGCAGGTTTCGCACAAGCGGGGGAGTGTTCCGACAGCAAGTGCGGCACACTCCCCCACTTTTATTTTGTGGACAGAAAACATGGTAGAAGCGATCCCACAGCGGAATTCCTTGCTCCAATTCACGCGGGGTTTAACGAACTGAGGGAGCCCTCTATTCGCTTGAGGTGGGTTTGCTTTGCTCGCGGACCACATAGGGCGAGAACGCACTTCCCAGGCCTTGAAGATCGGCAATCGCTTCAACCTCAATCGCCGCATTCTCGTATGCGATCTTCTCCACTGTCGCTTTTGCATAAAGTTGCCCGAGCAAATCACATCTCTCGTAAGGAATGGAAAGACGAATCCGCTGACGATTTGGTGAGGTGATCCGCGTGATTGCATTGAGTAGATCGAGAATGCCAACTTTATACAGTGCCGAGATAGCAACCGCTTCCTCCTCGGAGGAACGCAGTCGCTCGGCAGCGGCTTCACTCAGGCCTTGGTCAATTTTGTTGTAAACCCGAAGGATAGGTTTTTGCCCAGCCCCCAAGTCCGCGAGAATCTGCTCGGTAGTCGCCACTTCTCGCTCAAAGAGAGGCGAGGATGCATCCACCACATGGAGGAGCAAATCCGCATAGCAGATTTCTTCGAGCGTGGCTTTGAAGGCATCCAATAGAGCCGGAGGCAAGCGGTGGATAAAGCCGACGGTATCGGTAAACACCGCAAGTCTACCGTCGGGCAAAATCGTCTTTCGCGCCGTGGGGTCCAGTGTGGCAAACAACTGATCGGCAACGTGCACCTCGGCTTGCGTCAATGTTCGCAGAAGCGTCGATTTGCCGGCGTTGGTGTAGCCAATGAGAGCGATCGTGAGCACCTGACTGCGCACACGACGCTTGCGCTGGGTATCCCGGTGGCGACGGAGGGCGTTCAGCTCATGGCGGAGATGCGCAATGCGTGCAGCAATGCGTCGGCGGTCCATTTCGAGTTTCGTTTCGCCCGGGCCTCGAGTCCCGATCCCACCTCCGAGGCGCGACAAGACAAATCCTTTTCCGATGAGGCGCGGTAGCAGGTACTGGAGTTGGGCCAGTTCGACTTGAAGCTTCCCTTCGTGGGTTCTGGCGCGTCGAGCAAAGATATCGAGAATGAGTTCGGATCGCCCGATGATCCTGACCCCGATCTCATCAGTCAGGTTGCGAACTTGAACGGGGGAGAAGTCCTGATCGAAGACAATGCCTGTAAGTTCGAACGCCTCCGCACAGGCTTTAAGCTGCTGCACACGCCCGCGGGTAAGAAACGTGCCAGCCGTAATTTCCCTCAATCGAACGATGAGTGCGTCCGCAATTTCGCCCGAGGCGGATTGGACCAATCGCTGAAGCTCCTCGAGCGAGAGTTGAGCCTCCTCGGCACTGACCTGTGGGGTTTGCAAAGCGCAGACAAGATAAACTTCCCGCTCAGGTTCGGGTAGCTCTGCTCGAACATTCTGCTCAGGGGATGGCGATGTGGATCTCCGCCTCACACCACTTACGCTGCAGCCTTTGCAGCACGCGATTTACCCTTTTTGGATGTTTGCTCCTCGGGAGGAGGCTGAAGAGCCTTCAACTTCCCGAGTGCCTTGTTCATCATTATAAAAAGCGTGTGCCAATCGATCAAGAGTTGGCCGAATTGCGCATCACTCATCGATTTTATGTACTGCAAACTGACGGTGTCACTCAGAACTTTGAGAACTGCTTTCCCGTCTTTGAAAAACTCGCCTGCAAGCTGGGTAAATCGGTAGTGATTCGAGGCCAACAAGTAGATGATTTGAAAAAACTGCTGTTCTTCCTGTTCGCTGATACGGCGATCCTGCAGACCCTCTGAGAAAAACCGCCCATAATCATGCCACAGCTTTGCGTACTGGGTACACACGGCAATACGGTTCTCAAGCGCAGTGAGTTTCGAATGTGGATCGTCTTTCTTGTGTTTCAACAGAGCCACGGTTGCAGATTACCCTTTCTTGAACAGGTCAAGCGAGTAGGCCACGTAGACAGCAAAAATCAGAATACCGACAATGACGATAATCTCAATTTTCGTAATGTAGTTCAGCGTTCCCAGCACGGTCTGTTCGTCCTCTGACTTAGAAATTCACGATTTTTTCGGCGCGCACGACCTTCGTCCGCGCTTGGGGATCAATTAACTTCAGCTGAACTTCGGCACGCAATTCACGAGCTTTGCGAATCTGCTCGTACGCAGTGTCAATGATCTCGTAGGCATCTTGGTTCGACACTTGGTCGAGCAGGTAGAGCTTTTGGAAATTCTCAGCAGCTGTGTAAGCGTACTTAATAGCAAGCACGATCTGCTCGTGCGTCGCTTGCTGCGTCTTTGGGGGCTTGAGATGAATTGCCCGCAGATAGATATCTTTCACGGTATCCTTGAAATCATTGGGTGTTGCGCGGCCTGCGGTCAGATTGATCGCTGCCGGTCTGCCATGGGGCGTTGTGACAAGCTTTTTGAGGAATGTCGGATTGTACGAGATGACGCCTTCGAAATCATGGAAGGCCTTGTCCAACTGAGCAAACAACTCCGTCACCGAGTCGAAATAGACCTGTTCTTGTAGCCGTTCCTCGATGCGGTTCGTTAGCGCAATTGCCTCTTTTAGATTCGTATAAGAGGAGGCATAGTCGCGCTTACGGAAATCGACGACAGACCGATTCATGAGCGTCTTTACGTCGTCGACCTCTTGGGCCATGTAGTCTTCGGCGCCCGCCTCGATCAAAGCATTAAGTCTCGCCGTGTTGTCCTTTAGGTTCTGCTCAAGGACAAGCGGCGTTGTCTCGATCACTCGCGCTAAGCCCGCTTCGATGTCTTTCAAGCGCATCTCGACGGCGTCAAAGTTTCGCGTGCAATATTCAGAGCGGGCGGCGTTGATCTCGGCAATCAGGCGCTTCACCTCTTCCACGTTGAAGTAGTTTGCGCCAGCCCGGAGCGCCTGATTGAGTGCCCGGTAGATATTGTCGAGGCGCTCTTGGAAAGTATAGTCACGCGCATGGTCGAGGGCCATTTGGGCCATCTTAACGGCTTCTTTGGCAAGCTCTTGCCCCTCGGCTGCCGTCTGAGGGTTATCCAGCAACTCCTCTGCTACCGCCGCTTTTTGTTCTGCCTCGACGAGGTAAGGATGGGACGCCTTCCAACCTCCATAGCGGGTGGATAAGCTGGCAAGATCGCGTGCCTTATTGACGTTGTACAGGCGCGCGTCTTCTGCAGCCGTTAGCGCTTGGGCGCTTACGTCACGAGCCTTAAGATATTCGCCCCGAGCCAGGAGTTTTTCGGCTTGGTGATACAGGCGAATCGCTTCCGTGAGCTGGGCAGGAGCAAACATAATCGCACCAGCGGCTTCCGCGAGATTGATTTTGTCGGCAGCTGCATCCAGATTTTCCTTCGTCGCAGCCCGAGCCGCATTTTGCTCCGCCTTGAGGAGAATCCGTTGAGCTTCTTCGGCCGCTTGGAGCGCCTTCAGATATTCTTGCGCCACGAGTGCGTTCGCTGACTCTTGGAGTTTCTCGCGGGCTTGGCGAATGGCATTAGGCTGGTACTTGCGGATGTCGAAAAGCCGTTGCTCATCTGCCAACATGCTTTCGACGCGTTGGCGAATTGCCTCAGCGGAATTCTCGCTGCTGAGGGCGTCGGGGCTGTCCCCTCCTACTTGGGAGGCAGCAGGTGTCCCCACCTCAAAAGGACCGCTCCCCGTGGCTGGTTCAACGTTTCGCCCCGCATCACTTGCTACGGGCTCGGGTCGAGTACCGATGGCAGCACCAGCGGGTGCCTGCGCCACGACGAGTGGCGTGGGATGAAGCTCATCCGCGGCCATTTCCGCCATTGCTTCCTTGTTGTTGCCAGATCCGCCACCGGGCGACTCATGCTTAACGGTGATAATGCCGGGGGCCGGCGCCGTACCTTCAATTCGACGCAACAGCTCCTCAGTTCGCTTCTTTTCCTCGATCGCACGTTGTGCCAACAGTTGTTTCACGCTCTCGACGTAGGCTCGCGCTTTCGCGGTGACCTCCGCCGCCTGACGGTTCTTATCTTCGTTGAGTAACCGCTGGGTTTCCTCAACCAACGCCTGAACTTGCGAGAGGGGCCGCGAAGCATATTGGCGGGCACCTTGTCGCTCAAGCTCGCTCACTTCATCTTGAATGGCCAGCAACGCGTGCTCGGCGACAATACGGAACGTCCGGTTGGTCACGGCATCGGCGATCTGTTGAGCTTGCCGCGCCCGACCAATGGCGTTCTTGAATTGGCGGCGTGAACGATCTTCTTTCGCGTCACGCAACAAGCGGTTTGCACTATCTCGCTGCGCATTGAGGTTCGTTGTTTCTGCCTGCCGGCGCACTTCGATCCGCTGATCAGCTACATTCGGAAGCGGCTTTGTGACAAAGAAGCTCTCCACTTTCTCAAGAGTTTGCCGAGCAGTTCCGACCGCAAACTCTGCGTCTTCGATCGTCTTCTGCGTTAGATTGTCAAATGCCACAATGATCCGGTCATTCTCGATGAGACCTTCGCTGGCCTTTTCTTTGGCGGTGTCGAAGTCGTTGTTATTGAAATACGAACGAGCCTCCTCGAGGAGTTTTTCCATCACCTCGACTCGGCCCGGCAAATGCACCTGCACGTCTTCATCTTTTAGCGTCTTGATGGATTTCTCAACGGTTGCGATCTTGTCCTTTGTTGCTTCAATGCGGGTGACTGTCACCAGTTCTTCCACTTGCTGTTTTAGCTGGGGAACGAGATTGAGCACTGTGTCGAACTGGTTGTTCAGATAGTTTGCCATAAGTTCCTGATACGCAGTCTCGGCAGCGGCAAGGCGATCGGGGGTGTAGATCGCGGCTTCGTCGGCGCGAGCTTCCGCAATCTTGGACTCGATATTGCGCATCTCAAGGTTGGCTTTGCTCTTCTTTGTCTCGACGATTCCATCTTGTGCGGCAGTGATCGCGGAACCGGCGAGGATGATTGCCTGCTTATAATCGCGGTCGACGTTGATCTTTTTCTCAATGTTTTCGACGTTCTCTTTGGCTTTGACGATGGCCTGCGGCTGGTATTTTTCAGCCTCCTGTTTTTCGAGCTCTTTCACGAGGCCTTTAAGCTCATCAAGCTTATTGACCGCGGTGTTTTTCAGGTGAGCGAGCAACTGATCTACCGCGTCAATGGTTTGCTTGGACGCCGTGATGCAGTCCTCATATTTTTGCTTGTTGTACTTCTCCTCGGCAACTTGGAGGCTTGCTTCGGCCTTCTTGAATAACTCAGGGTTCTCTTTGTCGCCGTCATTGATACGGGCAACTTGGACCGCCTTTCGGGCCTCTTCGCGAATCCGATCGGCATAGCGGGTGCGCGCACTGTCGATGGCCTGCTTGGATTGCTTGACCGCATCACCAGCGCTTGCAAGCGCTGCAGAGGCCTGTCCGCCCGCCAAGCTCTGTTCAGCGGCTTTCAGCGCATCTTCGGCAGCTTTTAGCGCGCCCTTACTCTCATCGAAGGTGTCGGCTTTCCATTCGCGAGCCTGTTCAATATTGGCTTTTGCTTTCTTGATGGAGAGTTCTGCCCGCTGTTTAGCGCAGCCACTGAGGCTGAGAATGAGTGCGCTGACTGCAAGCCACACCCCAATTTTTCGTCCGCAGTTTCCCAACGTGTTCACCACGTCATCCGTCCTTCCCATCATTCGTTACACACCTCAGCAAGCACATCAAAAGTGGCGAGGTCAAGTTGAGTTCGCCAGCCCAAAACAGTTTAGAACCACTGCAATCGTTTTCCCAAAATGAATATCGCTGCACCTAAAAGCCCCACGATGAAAATGATCTTGAAGACTTGGCCCATGTCCTTCTTTTGCTTCTTTTTTGCCCCGGAGCCGCTTGCACCGCCCTTGAGATCTGCGATGTTGGCGCCGGCGCCTGCCTTTGCGACTACCGGCGGGCGGTACCCTTCCACAACAAACTGGAGTGCCCCCACCAAGGCAGCAATCTGGATGAACGCCTGATGCCAGGAATTAATTAGAAGTTGGCGATCCATGCGAGGGAGCTCGCGCAAATGTCGAATGGAAATACTTTGCTTGAGCAGCGCCTGTACCTTTCCGTCATCCAGTTCCAAGCCGGGAATAAGCTTGGCTTTCAGCAACCTGAGAAGCCGCTGAGTCTCGCTCTTGAGATCCAAGAATGCTTTCTCGTCTTCGGGGGAAAGCTGATCCTCCGTGGTGGCCTTCATGAAGTAAACCTTGATGCGCAACCAAATCTGCAGCAACGCCTGAGCATCGCTCAAGGATTGCTCAGCAGGCGTAGGTGGTTTCGGTTTCTCCTGTTTTGGCATAACGAGCTTTCAATCTCCTACTGCGTTCAGCGCATATCTCGTTGGAACACGGGCTCCCCAGAGATCGCTGTCTCGGCCAGTGTGGCTACCATGAAGTTATGGGCTCCCCGCTTATACACCCGGGACGCCGATCACAGCGTCGCCGTTATAGATATTCGGCGTGGGGGTTGCGGGCCCACCAGCTCCGGGTGTGCCTTGCACCTGCGGCGCGCGATACCCGGGCGGGAAGCTGTAAGTCGGCGGAGCGGGTGGCTCTGGAATATAGAGCTGGTAATAGTCGCTCTTTGGATCATCCTTGTCCTTGCGGAAGTTCGCGAGGAAGCGATTATTCCAATCGCGAAGGATGTCGTCGCGCTCCTTGGCCTTTTCGAGAATATTCGGCAACTCAGGGGGCGACGTGCGGGGATTTACCCCCATCACATGATAGCCAAAAAACATCATCGTGCTGGCTTCATCGGCGGTTCGCTGCGCCTCGGTTTCCAAACGTTTGCGACGATCCTCACTTGGCTCCCAAAGTGAGATGGCCGGATTCGGCACCACGCTCATTGGAGGGCGATAAAGATTCTCGGCAGTGCGGATTGCAGCGATTAGCTGGTTTTTCAACGTATCGCATTCTGGTCCGATGTAGCTATCCTTCACCGTTTCGACGTTGCCGCGTATATCATCTCCTGCCACACCGTTGTCGTGAATGCCGTCGTCAAGGTACTTATCCTTTTCGGTCGCGAGCACATCAATATAGTAAGCGTCGTCGAGCAACGTTCCGCAGACAGCGCAGTAGACGCGCCGTCCCACCAGCACCTTGATCATAGGCTGGGGCGTTGGCACAGCCGCCCCCGGCGCAGCGGGCGCTCCGATTGTCGTGGGAGGCCCAACTGGCCTCGACAGACCAGGGATCGGCGCCGTACCCGGCAACTGTCCGGGGGCTGCCCCCGGTTGAGGCCCCATTCCCAGAGCTGCGTCGGGAGGAACTCCTTCGGGCAGCCCGACTGGAGCGGGTGGCGCAAACCCTTGTGCCGGATTTGGCGGAACCCCTGTCATCGCGAGCTCTGGTCGTGCATTCGCCGCAGCAACGGCGGCTTCGGCGCGACCCATATAGGTGGTTGGATTCAGCCCACCACCCGCGGCCGATGCATCCAATTGACCCTGCACGGCCATTGCGGCACCCAATTCTGCCATGGTCTGCGCTTGAGCAAGACCCGCCGCAAAGGCCAATGCCACGATTCCCGTGACCTTGAGTTTCATTGCAAACGCCACCCGTCTTTTTGTCGCCCTCTTGGGCCCTTTTGTACTTCTAATTTACCACCGTTAGTGGGCTCCGAATCTCGCGTCAACGGATTTTCTTGCGCATATCGAACGCACCCTCAAGCCGTTCCTTCAAGCCAAGAAAGGATTCGCTCGCCGCTCAATTCCAACGGTGGTGACTGGGCCATGGCCGGGAAATACCCGCACACGGTCTGATAACACGAGGATTTTCTGACGCAGAGCGGTGAGCTGCTGGTTGCGCGCCACCTCGCCGGAAGTACCGCCCACACTGCCGGCAAACAGAGTATCGCCAGAAAACAGTAAACCTGCGTCGGGAAAATATAGGACATATTGATCGTCGGTGTGTCCGGGCACGTGATAAACGGTGGCCGCATTCCTGCCCAGCGCGACCGAATCCCCATCGCGAACCCTCACAAAAACGTCAGTGCCTGCCCCTACGGGTTCACCACAGTAAACCCTCACATTTGGATAACGTGCTATGTATTCGGGCAACGCCCCCACATGGTCATAGTGGCGATGCGTGATAAAAATGCCGGTCAACGTCAGGCGACTCTTCTCGATAAAACGGGCAATCTCGGACGACCACTCGCCAGCATCCACAAGCAACGCCTGCCCACTTTCTGAATCCGCAACGACGTAGGAATTTACAAATTCTGGATTTAGTCTAAAATGACGCACGTAAAGCATCATGCCAGTCCGTGCCTACGCGGCCGAATGTTCTGTCACCATTTTCGCAATGGCATCCACCAAGCGTTGCTGCTTTTCCTCACACGCGGCAACCCGTCGCCGGACCTCGGCGCGATCGCTCAGCGGAATTCCCTGCCGGTCCACGACCATAAAGTAGAACTTGATCTTTGGCTCTGTACCTGAGGGGCGCGCAATCACCTTGCTTCCATCCTCAAGTTCGAAGATCACGACATTCGAACGCGGAAGATTCGGCCCCACAGAACGTTTCCCTGTCGCAACGTCCAGCCGGCTGTTTGTATCAATATCCACCACGCCGGTGACCCGGACGCCGCCAATTTCCGAAGGTGGGGCTTGCCGCAACATCTGCATGAGCGACGCAATCTGCTTCATGCCGGCCACCCCCGGCATCGTTTTCGATAGTTGGGTCTCAACGTGGATGCCATAACGGGCGTATAGATCTTCAAGAAGATCGACAAGCGTTTTGCCTTCCATTTTTGCCCACAGGGCAACCTCAGCAACAAGACAAGCCGAAACAACCGAATCCTTGTCCCGCGCATGGGTTCCAGCCAAGTAACCATAGCTTTCTTCGCAGCCGAAGAGGAACGTCTTGGCTGCTTTGCCGGGTTGACCTTCTTCTTCGTAACGCCGGATGAACTCTCCGATGTACTTGAAGCCAGTCAGGCACTGGTCGAGATCAACCCCGAAATCCTTCGCGATCATCTCAATGAGGTCGGTCGTAACAATCGTCTTTACGAGCACGCCGTTGGTCGGCAGCCGCCCTTGCTCTTTCAACGTCTGGCAGATGTACCACGACAGGAGCGCGCCCACCTGGTTCCCCGTTAGCAGTTGGTATTGGTCATTGTGCCGCACAGCGACGCCGAGGCGATCTGCGTCTGGATCGGTTGCCAACACCACGTCGGCCTTCACGCTTTCGGCAAGCTTGAGCGCAAGCTCCATAGCTGCGCGCTCTTCCGGGTTGGGGGATTTGGTGGTGGGGAAGTTGCCATCTGGCTCGGCTTGCTCCGTCACCACATGAAGATCAAAGAACCCCCACCGCCGCAGCGCATCTGGTACAAGGCGAATCCCAGTCCCGTGAAGCGGGGTGTAGACGACTCGCAACTCTCCACCGCGATCATGGGTCAGCTGCCGACGCAAATGTACAGCCTCAAGAGAATCAAGGAATAGGCGGTCTACCGTTTCCCCGATGAGATGAATGTTGCCGTGCTGGACCTCTTGGGCATAATCGGCCAACATCACCTGCTTCATGCTTGTGACGTTGCGCACCTCTGCAATGATGCCACGATCGTGTGGTGGGACGACCTGGGCGCCGTCGCTCCAGTAGACCTTATAGCCGTTGTACTCTTTCGGATTGTGGCTCGCGGTGATAACAATACCCGCCGTTGCTTTGAAGTGCCGCACAGCAAAGGAAAGTTCGGGTGTGGGACGGACGTCCTCGAACAGAAACGCTTTGAGGCCGTTCCCTGCCACCACCCGTGCAGCCTCGCGCGCAAACTCTGCACTACGTAGGCGCGAATCATACGCAATACACACGGAACCAGTTCCGCCAGAAACCTGTTTCTTGATGTAATTAACAAGACCTTGGGTGGCCTTGGCAACAAGCACTCGGTTCATGCGATTGGTGCCCGGCCCCATGATTCCACGCAACCCGCCCGTCCCAAAGTCCAACTCCTGATAGAAAGCCTCCTGCACCGGCGTGGGATCACCAGACTGAATCGTTGCGAGAAGCAATTCCACCGTTTCACGCAAGGTTTCCGCGTCAGCACCATCAATGAAGCTACGAATTCGCTCGATGATTTCTTGTTCCAGCATCATTATCCCCCGAAGTCTTCCATCTCTTGGCTTTTCAAATCTACACCCAGTCAAGTGCTGCCGAGCTCTCTGCGCAAGGATAAAGGGGAGCTCTGCCGGCGAAATCAGGGTTCGAGTAATTCCCGCAAAGAAACAAGTCGGTACCCATACTGACGCAACCGTTCGACAATCGTCGGAAGCGCCTGAACAGTCGCAGGCTCCCCTACGTGCAGAAGAATGATGGCACCATCAAGGAAATCCTCCTCAGGCGGACGACCTCTGAGGGGCGAAAGGACACGCTGTGCAATGCTCTCGGCCGAGGGGTGGTCGCCGTAGGAATCCAAGCTGTCCAATGTCCAGTAAACAGATTGGAAGCCACACTCCGCTGCCAACTGCAAAACCCGACGGTTTCGGTCACCAAAGGGAGGACGCCAATAGGGGCGCGTCGAGCGGCCAGTGACGCTCGTCACCCATTCATCGGCCTTGATCAGCTCTTCTCGGATCGCAGTGGGCTCAATCTTCGTAAAATACGGATGGGACCAGGAATGGTTGTGGATCGAGTGCCCTTGAGCTGCGATTTCACGAACGATTTCTGGGTAACGCCGGACGAACATCCCTGTGACAAAAAAGGTGGCTGGCACTTCAGCGTCCCGCAAATAAGCCAAGAGCTCCCGCGCCCCATTTGCTTCTCCTCCAGCATCGAAGGTCAGAGCGACGGCGCGTTTACCCCGCACCCCACGCCAAATCTCCCGCTGAAGCTGCTCGTGCGGAGCGAGAACTTTGGAAAGCATCGAAGTGGTTTCCACCACTTGGGGGCTCGGCAACCGCAGAACCTGTCCACTCCGCAGATCTTCGTATCGAAGGCGATTGAGGCTGAGAATCGCTTGCGGCGTCGTCGAACAGCTTCTCGCCAACGCCGAAAGCGAATCGCTTGCGTCGTAAACCATCACAATGAACCCGCTGGATTCTGAGTTCTCCCCCGTGGGCAAGGTCAGTCGGTCCTGGGGCTCGTGGGGATCTGCGGACTCGCTCGCGGTTTCTTTCCCAGCCCTCTTTTGCTTATCCCTTCTCCCACGCCACGGTTTTTGTCGAGAAGTAGTGCTCCGACTTTTTTCGCTCATTTTCATCCGAAACGAGCGATCAGGAGTCGCCTCAGAGACGTCCTCATTTTGCCGAGGCGGAAACCACTGGAAGGGCCATCCCAATGCGGAAGATATGCTCAGAAGACAGGCGAGGAACAGTTGCAGGACTCGCTGGCGGTGGGAGCCGAAGAGCTTCCTATCCGATTCAATCCAAATTTGATTGTGCGAGCTCACGCAACCTCCACCTCTTCAGCGAGCACTTGTTCCTTGGTCCGCGCCCGATCCACAGAGATGAGGACGACCGCTCCAACGATCAACGGCGTCGCCACTACGATGCGCGCAGTGATCTGCTCCGAGGCCAACGCCCAGCCAAGAAACACGGCCACCAGTGGGTTGACGAAAGCATACGAGGTTGCCAGCGCCGGACGCGTCTTCTCCAATAAATAGATATATGCCGAAAATCCAACGATCGAGCCAAAGACCACAAGGTAGGCGAACGCTATCAACGATTGAGAGGAGATCGCGCCCCAATGCAACCGGGGTGCCTCGCCAGCAAGAACGCCCAGCATAACCAGCATGACGCCCCCGGTAAGCATCTCCATTGCGATTGTGAGAATGCGAGATTTAGGGAGCCGGGCGCTGCGTGCGTAATTGGATCCGATCGCCCACGAGATCGTTGCACAAATCGCGGCCAATGAGCCCGCCAAATCCAGAGCCTGCCCGTGAACCACCGTTTGTGGCCCCACAAGAACGCTCAGTCCCAAGAAGCCAGCCAAAAGGCCCAGCCACGTCAACAGTCGCGGCCTCGGATCATGGCCGATGAGCCAACCGATCAAGACCATGAAAACGGGAGTCGCGCCAACCAACAGGGCCAGCACGCCCGAGGGGATCCGTTGGGCAGCCCACACAACGAAACCGTTACCCCCCAGAAGTAAAAATGCCCCGACAATTGCCGTTTCCCGCCACTCGTCGCGAGTGGGACGCGGTGCCCCGCCAATGGTGCGCCCCCACACGTACATCAGGCTGCCTGCCACCAACATCCGTAACCCTGCCATCAGGAACGGAGGGATGGTTGTGATCGCGAATCGAATGGCAAGGTAGGTAGAACCCCACACCAAATAGAGCGTCACCAAGGCAGCGATCTCGGTGAGTCCCAACCGCACCCGTGCACTTTGATTCGGCACGCCTGAGGTCAGGAGCTTGTGCCGAGGCTTCAGTGGAGACGCCGCCGGAATCAGACGTTCCTCGCCTTCTTCTTCACCTTTTCCGATGTTGTTTTCCATTCCTGCAACCCTTATACCACCCCACATGCCGTTTCGTGGCAGTCTAAGACACCGTTCCATAACGACGCGAGCTGAAGCCACGTCCAAGCAAACCGTTGCGCACAATTTCTTGCATGGAATGTATAAATGCGCGTGATTTGGGATGCCGATGGAAAAAACAACGAACAAACCTGACTATAAAGCAACGATTTGTCTGCCCAAAACTGCGTTTGCTATGAAGGCAAACCTCGCGCAACGCGAACCAGAAATGCTTGCGCGATGGAAAGAGCAGCGAATCTACCAGGCGCTGATGGAGCGCCCTGCGCAAACGGATTTTATCCTTCATGATGGCCCACCCTATGCCAATGGCCACATCCACATTGGCCACGCCCTGAACAAAATTCTGAAGGACATCATCGTCCGTTATCAGTCCATGCTGGGCAAGCGCGCCCCCTACGTGCCCGGCTGGGATTGCCACGGCTTGCCGATCGAACAGAAGGTCACCAGCGATCTTGGTCCGAAAAAACACGAAAAATCCCCCGTAGAGATTCGCCAGCTTTGCGAGCAGTATGCTCGCAAGTGGGCCAAAACTCAGAGCGAGGAATTCCAACGCCTTGGCGTTATCGGCGATTGGGAGAACCCGTACCTCACCCTCGACCCAAAAGTCGAGGTGGGCATCGTTGGCGCGCTCCGCGACCTCGTGAAGAGTGGCTACGTCTACAAAGGCATGAAGCCAGTGTTCTGGTGCGCGGAGTGCCAAACCGCATTGGCCGACGCCGAAGTGGAGTACGAAAACCATACCTCCCCCTCGATTTACGTCAAATTTCCGATTCTCGAACCTCAGTCGCGCCCTTCAACCGCTGACCTCACGCAGCCGAGCATTGTCATCTGGACGACTACCCCGTGGACGCTGCCGGCAAACCTCGCGGTGGCACTGCATCCGGATTTTCGCTATGTAGCGATGCGGGTCACGAATGCGGAGGGCAAGACTGAGGATTGGATCGTAGCGAAGGAGCTGGCAGAAACCTTTGCGCGGGAAGCGGGGATCGAGCAATGGGAAATCGTAAAAGAACTCAGCGCGCGCGAACTCGAGCTTCTTGAGTGCGCGCATCCGGTGCAGCCCGATCGAACCTCCAAAGTGATCCTCGGCACCCACGTGACCTTGGAGCAAGGAACCGGTGCCGTTCACACCGCGCCGGGGCACGGAATGGAAGACTTCATCGTATGCCAAGCCTACGGCATCCCCACGGTCGTGCCCGTCGATGCCCGAGGATGCTTCACGAGCGAATTCCAGCTCATGAAGGGCATGAACGTCTGGGAAGCCAATGGCCCGATCGTGCGCTATTTGGACGAGAAAAACATTTTGGTCAAGGCAGCTACGATCGAGCATAGCTACCCTCACTGCTGGCGCTGCCACAACCCCATCATCTATCGTGCCACGGAACAGTGGTTCCTGCGTGTGGACCACAACGACCTCCGCGACAAGGCTTTGAAATTCATTGATTCCGCGGTGGAGTGGATTCCTCGGTGGGGGCGCGACCGCATCTACAACATGATGGCGACACGCCCCGACTGGTGTTTGTCGCGTCAGCGCGCATGGGGTGTGCCGATTCCGGCCGTGATTTGTAAGGCCTGCGGGCAAAGCACCCTCGACGCAGCCGTTGTTGAGAAATTCATGGAGGCCGTGGCTGAGCGCGGTACCAACGTCTGGTTCGAAGAGTCTGTTGAACGCTTCCTCCCCGAGAATTTCACGTGCCCCAAGTGCGGTACGAACCAGTTTGAGAAAGAGCAGGATATTCTCGACGTGTGGTTTGACTCCGGCGCGACGCACCTTGCAGTACTTGAACGCCGCCCTGAACTGCGTTGGCCCGCCGACCTTTACCTCGAGGGAAGCGACCAACACCGTGGATGGTTCCAGAGCTCGCTAATTGTTGCGCTTGGAACACGAGGCGCGCCCCCCTATCGCGCCGTGCTTACGCATGGCTTCGTGCTCGATGGCAAGGGCGAAGCCATGAGCAAATCCAAAGGCAATGTGATCGCGCCGGAGGACATTATCAAGAAATACGGTGCGGACGTGCTGCGACTCTGGGTGGCTTCACAGGATTATCGCGGTGACATTCGTGTCTCGAACGAAATCCTTGAGCGCGTCGGCGAAGCCTATCGGCGAATTCGCAACACCATTCGATATCTGTTGGGCAACCTCTACGATTTTGACCCATCGCGCGATTGTGTGGCGTACAGCAGTTTGATGCCAATTGATCGCTGGATCCTGCACGAGCTTTACGTGCTTCAGCAGCAGGTAATGAAGGCATACACCGACTACGAGTTCCACAAAATCTACCACTGGCTCCATGAGTTCTGTGTTGTCCAGCTTAGCGCCGTCTACCTCGATATTCTCAAGGATCGCATGTACTGCTCAGGCGCAACTTCACCTGAACGACGCGCCGGCCAAACCGTCCAGTATTGGATCGTGGACCGATTGCTGCGCATGGCCGCTCCGATCCTTGTTTTTACGAGCGAGGAAGCGTACCTACAGCTTGACAAGGCGGGGCGCAGCGTGCATCTGCTTACGTTCAATCCGCCGGCCGAAGAGTGGTATCAGCCCGAGTTGGCGGAAGAGTGGAAGCGACTGTTGGAGGTGCGGGCAGACGTGCTACGAGCGCTGGAAGAGGCTCGACAGGTGAAGCGCGCAATCGGCCAATCGCTTGAAGCACGCGTCACCGTCGTGCCGAAGGATTCCGGTCTTGCCCCTCTCCTCGACAAGTATCGCACGCTGCTCGCCGAGGTATTCATCACCTCGCAAGCAGATGTGGCGCTAGAACCCCCAGTCGATCCAGATGCGATTACAGCTCTGGCCGGCGAGCATGTGCACGTCACTGTGCGTCATGCAGTGGGACAAAAATGTGAAAGGTGTTGGCGGATTCTCCCGACCGTGGGGCAAGACGCCGAGCATCCGGCACTCTGTGATCGGTGCGCGACCATCGTGAGGAGGTATTATACCAATGGCTAAGGCTGCATCCAAAAAGGCAACCGCAAGCAAAGCGACCAAGCAAACCCAAAAACAGAAAGCCACAACGGCCGGGAAGAAGTCCGTGAAACGTGCGTCTGCAACCGCCAAGACGGCAAAGGTCAGCACGAAAACTAAGAAAACCGCAACGACCACCAAAAAAGCAACTGCGGCTGGGAAGGCGACTGCCGCAAAGAAAAGCGCAGTGAAAGCCAAAACTACGACTGCCAAAAGCACAGAGAAGAAAACGGCAAGCACTAAGGCGACGAAGGCCACAAAAGCGGCTGCCAAAACCGCAATCAAACAAACGAAAAAAGTGACTGCCGCTAAGACGAAGAAGGAGGCTGCCGCCAAGAAAGCCGCCCCTTCACGCGCGAAAACCACGAAAGCAGCGGCTGGCGCGACGAAGGCTGCCGAAAAAGAAAAGAAAACCACTGCGGCCGCAAAGGTTGCGGAAAAGAAACTGAAAACAAAAAAGGCAGCGTCTACCCAGCAAGCAGTGGCGGCCCCCCCTCAGCCTGCAAAGAAGTCCGAGCCCGTCGCGGCGCAAACGGTGCCAACGGCTAAAGCGCAACCCAAGTTGCCCAAGAAGCTACTTAATGAACTGAAGCAGATGCTTCTGTCGGAGCGCGAGCGGGTACTGGCTGAATTGCGTGGCTTGGACGACCAAACGATGAATAATTCCGAAGCAGACAACGAATCCTCGCTGTTTGGCGTTCGCCCAGATCCCGCAGATAGTGCCTCGGATTCTCAGGAGATGGAGATTCACCTTGGTCTCATCAACCTGGAAAACGAACAATTGCGCGAAATCGAGGAAGCCTTGGCCATAATTGAAACGGGAAATTACGGTATCTGCCAATCGTGCGGCCAACCGATTAGCATTGAGCGTTTGCGCGTTCGTCCCATGGCGCGATTCTGCGTACCATGCCTGCAAAAACGCGAGAAAGGTAGATTCTGATCCTGCCCGCCATGTGGTTCCTTGTTACAGCGGGCTTGGTGCTGGCGGCTGATCTTACATCGAAAGCGGTCATGCTCAAGTTCTTGAGCGCGCAACCCAACGGTCGCTATCCGCTGATTCCTGGCCTGTTGGACTTGTACCTCCAATTTAACCCGGGGGGTGCGTTTTCGATTTTTCACTCGCGCCCCTTGTTTATTACTTCCTTCGCGATTATAGCCGTGGTGGCGCTTGTCTGGTGGGGATATCGTTTGCGCCCAGATGCTCACGCAGCAAGGATCGCCATAGGGCTTATCCTTGGGGGGGCGGTCGGCAACCTGGTGGATCGCCTTCGTTTTGGCGCAGTGGTGGACTTCATCCACGTTTATTGGCGTGAGTGGTACTGGCCGACGTTCAACCTCGCGGATACCGCGATCTGCATCGGCGTCGGTCTCATGGTGTTGCTTAGCTTCTTTTCGGATGAACTCGTGCCGCCCCGCAAACAGCCCTCGCCTCCGAGCGCTGCCGGCGACTCACCCGAGCTGATTTCCGGAGCGACATCCAGCACCAAAGAGGACGCAGGAAACACTGGACCTGAGAATCGTTGCTGAGAACGTCGTCCCCATTACGAATCAATGCGCGGAGGGGCCAGGGTGCCGGAGTATGGTGCGCCCCTGTTGATCGACAGGTGTCCGCCTTGTGGAAGCTACCGCGTTACGCCAATAACCAGCTGCATCGTACGACATGCTCGCCTAAACTTTTCGAGGGCAGATCATGGCATGGAGGTAATGTGCACGCAATCCTTCCTGAGCGGTCAAAACGCATGTCGATACTTTTCTCCCCCTAAGTGCCGCTTGAGCTATGGATCATTATGGAATGAATTCTAACAGCGATACCCCAAGGCGTCGCGCGTTCTTTTCTTCGAACAAGGGTAGGGGATCTTCCCCATTCACAAAATCCACCGTGATTTGCCACTGCCCGGGGCCCAAAGCGCAGGGTATGTCAAATGCGGCATAACGAGGGCCACTCTGCACGATCGTAAGGTCTTCCGCCAATTTCATGCGCACGGCTTGGTTCTTTTGCTCGGCAACAGAGATCGTTATGCACGCGTGCGAGGGATGACGCCAATAACTCGCCCCCCACAGCCGAAGTCTTGTACACGTAGTATCCAAGTCCACCACTCCACTCAGGATCCCCTTTGACCACAACTCTACTCCACTTCCAAACATATGGTCTCGTAAGAACGCACGGCCCGTCGTCTGCATCGCAACTGCAGGAAGTACCCGTTTTGTTGCGGCTGGCTCAGTGTAGGAATCGAAAGATTTCACCAAGACCGTGGGGTTCTCTAAGAGATTTCTAAACTGACATGGCCCCCCGTCGATCTTCAGCACTGTTCGCAAGCTTGCAAACCTCGTGTTCATCCAGTTCGTGACAGTTCTACTTTCGTGATCCTCACCTCGCGCTTCAAATCTCTCCGCAATCACAACGTACTTAATACCCTGATCTTGAAACCACTTAAACGGCTTGTTGAAAACATTGGTAAGGATAAGTGTCGGACCTTTCCAAGTTTCTGGAATGACCACACGCAGGTGCTCGTCAATTGCGATCTTTTCTTCAGGTCGAAACTCCTTTGCGAGCCTATTTAGGAGTACATTTCGTGAATCTTCGTATAATGTGAGCTTCTTAACAAATGTGAAGGCTTTTTGGGCTGGCAGAAAATAGAAAGCAATTCCCATGATAACAATGGCCAAAATCCTAAGAAGTTTCCAGTGAGCTTTCAAGTGTCCACCGACCCACTTTGCCGATGCGACAAACCCAACTCCCGCAAAGGTGCAAATCATCAAATGTCCTACAACATAATTTCGGTGATAGTAGTACCCAATCGAGCTTGCCACGTACACAACCGCAAACCAATAAGTCACAAACGTCACGAATTGTCGCCAGTTTCGCTTCGCAACAATCCCGAATCCCAGTAATACAAATATCGCCACAGTATAACCGTAAGTGCCATTTACTAAATCCTGGACATACTGCCTGACATGTAACCAGCAGGCATTTGGCTCTGTCGTCACCGCATAGATATAGCTTTGTCGGGCAATATCTTGTATGAAACAGTCAAACCTTATTATGGCAAAGGGACTTGTCATGACAAAGCCCAATGCGCTTGCGAGAAGAATAGCGAAAAGGCGGATAAGAACAGGCTCGCGTTGGTGATGAGGATTAAGACAACATGCAGCCACAGGCACGAGTAAACATAGGATGGCGTTATACTTCATTCCCGCCGCGACGCCGCAAGCGAAACCAGTGATGGCAAGCAACACTAGGTATCTTCCCCAAGAATCTCTGCTCTCAAGGATCCATAGAGATAGCCAGAGCACAATAGAAGAAGCCAACAAGGCAGGGGCATCGGGTTTAATTTGGACGCTTACTTCTATCAGCTGCGTAGCAAGCGCTGCAAGGAGGGCAGCAACGATCCCCTCGCCGGGACCAAAATGGGTTCTCCCAATAAAATAAAGCACCACGATGGCCAGCGACACGAGAATAGCTTGGAAAACACGACTGTTCCTATAGATCTCCGGAAGGCCCACCGTCCAAAAGTACTTGGTGTCCGTTGCCGTTTTGATCGTTGCTGGATAAACCATTTTGCCTTTTGCGGCAAGGCTGATGATCGTGTACCCGGCCACCAATGTGTGCAGGTGAATAGGTCCGCCTGGGTACAGTTGCCACTCTGGATCCCACTTGCCGGTGCGAACGGTGTCCACGGCTGGGTTCATGATAAAAGGATCATCCCACGCATACCCGTCGAGAAACGGCAAGCCGCGATCAACAGCCGGCAAGCGGATTGCCAATGCGAGGCAAAATAGCAGAATCGGCACAACACGGTCAAAAATGTGAAATCGTTCAACGAAGGTAGATGGTCGGGGGCTATTGATCCCCTCTGCGTCCACATTTTCCTCCTAAGTGTTGACCAGACCGATGCATGCACTGGATCCGCTTTATTACTCGAGTCTCTCTGTTTCCCATGAACAGCCCTTGGGAACCTAAAGAGTGAAATTGGGATATTTCCCTCAGGTGTACCCCTCTACCACTCGCTTCTCCTATCGGGAAAAGGGGATCACCGCGCCACTCTCGCTGCTCGTTCGTGATCCCGTGCTTTTTTCTGTTGAACCCACCGCTTCAGACCGGTGACGTGCAGGCACTATGAAAACCATGACTCAAACCGTTCAAGAGAAAATCATTGCGTTGGCGGCCACGCGTAAGCGCCGCATTGTCCTGCCCGAAGCAGGGGGTGATAACCGCACACTCCACGCTGCGGCCACAGTAGCAAAGGAAGGCTTTGCAATTCCGGTACTGGTGGGCGATCCAGACAAAATCTTCTCGCTTGCAAAAGCCGAGGGAGTCGACGTCAGTCAGCTGGAGATCATCAACCCAGTCGCGGACGCCGCAAAGCTCGATCAGGTGGCGCGCGAGTACATGGAGAAGCGCCGTAAGGAGAACCTCACGATCGAGCAGGCGCGCCAAATTGTAAGCGACCCGCTCTACTGGGCTGCCATGATGGTTGCTCGTGACGAAGCGGACGGAATGACGGCGGGTGCTATCACGACGACGGGTGATGTCCTGCGGGCAAGTATCAAGTGTATCGGCCTTCAGCCGGGAATTAAGACGGTCTCCAGCCACTTCATCATGGTCGTGCCGGACTGCCCACTTGGCGAGCAAGGAGTGATGCTCTTTGCGGATTGTGCGGTGTTGCCCGACCCAACTCCGGAGCAGCTGGCTGACATCGCCATTGCCACCGCCGAAATGATGCAGAAGCTCCTTGGCTTCGAGCCACGCGTCGCCATGCTGAGCTTCTCAACCAAGGGCAGCGCCCAGCACCCGATGGTAGACAAAGTGCGCCAGGCTACTGATTTGGTGAAAAAGGCTCGGCCCGACCTGCTTTGCGACGGTGAGCTGCAGGCAGATGCGGCACTCATTGAAAGCATCGGAAAGCGCAAGGCTCCGGATTCCCCCATGGCGGGGAGAGCCAACGTACTCATTTTCCCGGACCTCGACGCCGGCAACATCGCGTACAAGCTCGTGCAAAGGCTTGCGAAAGCCGACGCCATCGGCCCCGTCCTGCAAGGTCTGGCGAAATCGGTGAACGACCTATCCCGCGGTTGCTCGGTCCGCGACATCGTGGATGTGATTGCAATCACTGCAGCAAAAGCGAATTTCCTGTGAGCCGATTCATGAAGGCGTCGCGCCACCGCTGAGCGCCTGACGCTGCTCGCTTCGGAAACGCGGGATAACGGTAAGATCCGGCTACGACCAATCTTCACCGCGGCAGGGAAATTGCACCCCTGGCGCGGGTTCTTTTTTGGAACGATGGGCGAGACACGCCGGAGCCGGCTTTCCCCTGCTTCGCGCTCCTGCCAACGCAAGGGCAAAAAGTCGTAGCATAACGCGGGGCCAGCATAAACTCCGACAAGTGAGCGCGCTTCATTCTGCAGGATCCGGGAAATAAGAAGATGGTGCCGGAGACAGGACTTGAACCTGCACACGGTTGCCCGTACTAGACCCTGAATCTAGCGCGTCTGCCAATTCCGCCACTCCGGCACCTTGCCCTGCAGGACGCAGGCGCTATTTGAATACCCTGATTCCAAGCATTCATTCGCGTAGAGGAGGAGCGAATCGCACCGCCGTTATCGGTCCTCGCAATCCTCGCAGGAGAATGCCCGGCGGGGACACGCGTTTCTACGAGAGGCTTTCAACGTTGCCGCTCAGAACCTCTCGGCTACTTTGCGTGCGCCCCCATTTTAGCAAGAACTTCTGCGGTGTCGATTCGGCCCGACCACATCTCCGCGCGTTCGCCATCCGGCCGATAGATAGCAATGAACGGAACTTTGAAAATTCCGAGCTGCTGAGCCAACTTTGGATCCGAGGTCACATCGAACCACACAAGCAGATACTTGCTTGCGGCAGATGCGAATGCGTCGCTTTTCAGGAAATCGGCCTCCAGTTCGCCGCACCGCCTTGCCACATCGGTGCGCGCATAAAGCAGAACTGGCTTGCCACTTTGGCGCGCCTCGTCGAGTGTGGCTGCGAAATTACTGCGCCACGTAATTTTGCCAGCGGGAGCCGGCGCCGCTTTCGCTGTTCCGGCTCCTTGCGAAGAGGAGGGCGCGGGTGCGGGGGCAGACGGTTTGAGCAGCCCCGCATCTGCAAGCGACGGAAGAGCGATGGCCCCCGTGGGCGCCTCGGTTGAAGCCCCTACACGCCTCATGACATGGATGTTACATTCACCAGTGGGGCCGGCAATCATGTCCGGAATGAATAGCGTCTTGCCATCCGCCAGCAGCACGGCGTCGCAGGGGGAACGCACTAACCCCTCACCGCCTTTGATTTCCGACTTTGATATCTGCCCCGACGGACTCACTGCGAAAAGTGTGGCCAATTCGCTGACCGGCAAAAGGACGCGGTCGCCAAAGGCATCGTAGAAAATCCCTTCACCGGCTTTTGGGTTCTTCAAGGCATCCTCCGAAATCCGGGTAAGTTTGTAGCCACTTAGATTGTCGAAGCGGCCGCCCTTCCAAGCCCATGCAGCCCCAAGCGCGACGCCATAAATGATTTGGCGCGTCGGGTCCACCGCGATGTCGCGTATGAGAGGTGCATCCTTCGCTGGAGCTGGAACTGTCCCGACCAGTGCGCCCGTCTTTGCACTGTACTTTGCCAGCTCACCAAACCCAAATGTCGCAAAAAGGTAATCCCCAGCCAAATCGAGACCAAGCACGCGCCGATTGGGCCGGATCTCGCCATTGTTGCCGAACGAGGGATGCCGCTTGCCGTCTGGGGTAAATTTCCGGATCCACGAATCCGCGCCGCCCGTGTCGGCTGCTACGTAGAAATTCCCCTCTGAATCCACTGCAATACCGGAGTAACCACGGAACGCCGAAAACTCATTCGTGCAGACTACGTAAAAGCCCGGCGTATCGCTTAGAGGCTTGTGAATGAGGATCACGGGTAATTCCACCGGCTTTTCGGTCTTACTATTATTAAAGGTCGCAACGACGCAGTCCCCCGAGGGAGTGGTCGCCGCAAAAGTTGGTGCGTAAGGGCGCGGAATGGGTATGGACTTTACATATTCCCAATCCTCTGCCAAAGCCTTGCCAACAAAGGCACAAGCCAACGCAAGCACGAGAAGAGAACGAAGTTTCATGAGGTCACCCACACCAAAATTTTTCGCTGTTTTATTAACTCCCAAGAACTACCTTAACCATCGAATGTCCAGACAAATTCGAGGGCGAGAACTACCTTTGGAAATGAGAGTCACTCACTTAGATTTCGTCGAAGTTTACGGAGGAGAAATGCAAGACGATTCGCACTGGGCTTCACTCTGTGTGCCGCAATAAAATTCTCAGGGTTCTTTTCGGGCAAACCGTATGGCAAGGTGCAGTAAAAACAGGCACCATGCGGATAACCGAGGAGATTCATAAGCCGAAAATCGCGAAGAGAAGGACTATTCCAGTGCTCTTGGAAATTCCGGGGATCGAATTTCCCGAATTTGGGTTCCAGCATTCCGCAACACAGTGCCGTCTCCCCATCCACGTGGAAATAGATGCGCTCCGCAATGACCTCGCAAAAACCGTGTACACGACGAAATTCGCCAAGAGTCTCGTAGCGTGACATTCCCACTTGCTGACGCAACCAGCTTCGCATGCGTCGCGGCAACCCGACGGGGTGCGTCAGATACCAGTCCACAGCAGGCAATGCGCGTTTCAGAACCATGCGCCCAACTCGACCCTTCACCACCCAGTTCGCGAACAAGCGTGCGGCACTAATAAGAGGCTTGCGTGGTGGCGTCCGATCCTCAGTAAGTTGCTTCATCGCAGCGATCGCTTCGGGTGTATAGTCTGGCGGAATCGACACAACTTGAAAGGGATAGCGTGCTGCCAGCTCGCGTGCTTTTCGGTAATATTCGTTCGCAAGCTCTGGATAAAAGCGCAAAGCTTGTTCGCGGAAAAAGTCACGGTTTTGGACCCAATCGCCCATTTCGATGACGATCAAAAACTCCATCCCCCATTCTGCTGCCATAGGGATGAGCTCGAGCAGCTCTGCAACGTTATCGCGCACCGCCACAAAATCGAGTCCCCACACGAAGTGGGGTCCGGGCTTCATCTCTTCGCGGATCCGCCGCACCATTGCGATCACCTCGAGGAGTCGCTCCCACTTTGCGCGATCGCGAATATATTCGAACGTTTCCTTACGCGCACCATCGATGGAAATCAGCAAGATGGTGGGATTCTCAGGCTTCATCATCTCGCGAACGTCATCTTCGCGCAAGAGCAGGCCGTTGGTCACAATGTCCATCCACCGATA
Organism: Candidatus Sumerlaea chitinivorans; assembly: GCA_003290465.1. GTDB lineage: Bacteria > Sumerlaeota > Sumerlaeia > Sumerlaeales > Sumerlaeaceae > Sumerlaea > Sumerlaea chitinivorans. The sequence continues at coordinate 65,315 of CP030759.1, read as the reverse complement.
CGGGCGCTCGCGGATCCGGCGATGAAGGTGCGGCCACGTGCGGGCAAAGAACGGCTCGCCGATGCCGGTGACATTTACCCATTCGAGATGCTCTCCAACAGCGTCGAAGATAGCGTCGATGAGCTCGTCGCTGATATCTTGCCCGGGCGGGCTATTGCGCACAGAGCACGTCCGACATCGCAAGTTGCAGCGGAATGTCGCTGGAATCCACGCGTAGCGCGGCGGGCGCAGATTTGTCCCTGCAAAGTCGAACACATGGGCCAAATGCCGCCACGGGAGTTTCGCTCGGGCTGCATCGGCCTCCTCAGGTGGGCGCCGCCCCCGAAACTCCCAAATCAAAACATCGCTAACTTCGTGAAAGTGCGGTTCGGCAAAATCCAGCTCCCAAATTTGCGGCAGTTCTTTCCGGAAAAAAGCGTCGCCCCGGAATGGGAAAAATGCATCCTCCAGACCCTTTCGGCGTGCGAGACACAAGGTGCCCCCCACTTGCACGAGCTCACGCAACCGTAGCAAATAAGTGCCAAACTCCAAATACGTGAGAAAATCGAACGTCCCGTCTGCCAAAACAAGTGGCGCGGGCCCCACAACTTCGGCAGGCAACGAACGATAGTATTTTGCAGGGCGCTGAACCCAGCGGGAGCACACTGCCCGCGGGGGGCGACCAACAACAAGCGTTTCCGGGTGAGTCGGGGTCATGACTCGGCATAGAGTGCACTGGGCAAGGACTATGCAGTCAACAGCAACTCACATCAGGAAATTTCGGGTCCACGTGAGTCCAGCGTCCAATGGGCAGAGAGCCCCTTAGCATCTCATCCAAAACGCCCGATCACATAGTCGCGGGTAAGGGCATTGGAAGGATTACTGAAAATCTTCTGTGTCCGGTCAAATTCCACCATCTCCCCAAGATACATGAACCCAGTGTAATCCGAGATCCGCGCCGCTTGCTGCATGTTGTGCGTGACAATAATCACGGTCAGCCTTTCGCGCAGGGACTCAATGAGTTCTTCGATCTTAGCTGTAGCGATGGGGTCCAGTGCCGACGTAGGCTCATCGAGGAGCAAGATCTCTGGCATCGTGGCCAGAGCACGGGCGATGCACAGACGTTGCTGCTGGCCGCCCGAGAGCGACAACGCACTGTCTCGCAAGCGATCATGAGTCTCATCCCACAAGGCGGCGCTCCGCAGCGCCCATTCGACCCGATCGCGCAACTCTGTGCCCCGGATTCCTCGGAGGCGGAGGCCAAAGGCGACGTTCTCGAAAATCGATTTTGGATAGGGATTAGGCTTTTGGAACACCATGCCAATGCGCATCCGCATCTCAATTGGATCCGTGCTCGGGGCCACAATGTTGATCCCGTCTGGTTGCAGCAGGATCTCGCCTTCGTAGCGGTTGCCTTCGTACAGGTCATGCATGCGATTGAAGCAGCGTAGTAGCGTGGTTTTGCCGCACCCCGATGGACCAACCAAAGCCGTCACGCGCCGCTCGTAGAAAGTGGCGTTGATGTTCTTCAAGATTTGGTGGGAGCCATACCAAAAATTCAGATTGCGGACCATCGCCTTAGGAGCAGCGTCCTCAGCAGGCACTTCGTCAGTTTGTGAGTTTAATGGCTCCATTTCAATGACCATGGAATTTTGTGGTTCCTCCAGCACCGCGGTTTGCCAAAGCGTTGCGATCATGTCTTCCATACCTCCTTACCACGACGTGCGGCGGCGCGCCCGCCGACGTAGCCAAATCGCCAAACTATTCATGAGTAACGTAGCTAAAATCAGAAGAAGGGCTGCAGCGGCGGCTAACTCGTGAAATTCTTTTTGCGGACGGGAGATCCAGTTGAAGACCTGGATCGGTAGCACCGTGAAGGGTGACTCAAGCCACGCAAAATTTACAAAAGGTGGCGTGTCCATCAAAGGCGAGGGGGGCAAGAAGGCGATGAACGTGAGTGCTCCCACCGTAACAAGAGGAGCGGTCTCGCCCATGGCCCGTGAAATTGCGATGATCACCCCTGTTGCAATCCCGCTGAGCGAATAGGGAAGAAGGTGGTGCCGCACGGTCTGCCACCGCGTCGCCCCCTGCGCAAAGGAGGCTTCCCGGATATCTTGCGGGATGGAACGCAGAGCTTCGCGGCTTGCCACAATCACGATCGGAAGCACAAGCAAACCAAGAGTGAGACCAGCAGCAGCAATACTATGGCCTAATTTCATGCGATAGACGAACAGCCCGAGAGCGAGTAGACCATAGACGATGCTGGGTACGCCGGCGAGGTTGGCGATGTTCAGTTCGATGAAACTCGCCAACCGACTTCGCGGTGCAAATTCATCAAGGTAGATCGCAGTGGCGACGCCAACTGGTATTGTAACGATCACGGTAACGAGTGTAACCAGCGCCGTCCCAACAAGTGCGGAGAGAATTCCCGCTTTAGCTGGGAAACGCGAGGGGAACGAGGTCAGGAATTGCCACGTGATCCTGCCAAGTCCCTGCCACGCCAATGCACCAAGAAGAATCGCGATCGTCAGAAGTCCAACGCACGTACAGACCGCCCCCATTACGGAAAATGCTCGATCAATTTGTCTGCGTCGTGCGACGCGTCCACGCACATTGTCCATCTCAATATGCCTCACGGTACTTCTGTCGGAGATAGTGAGCGATTGCATTGAAGCCGAGGTTCAGCAGGAAGAGTGTGAGCCCTGCGGCAAAAATACTCTGGTAGGCAATGCTTCCGAAAGGGGCATCGCCTAAGCAGACTTGAACAATGAAAGCGGTCAGTGTGGCAGCGCCCTCGCGCGGATCGAGAATAAACCGCGGTTGCATACCCGCCGCGATGGCCACAATCATCGTCTCGCCGATGGCGCGCGACACCGCGAGCACACATGCGGCGCCTATGCCCGAAAGAGCCGCAGGAATCACCACGCGGATTGCAGTCGTAAGGCGATTGGCCCCAAGTGCATACGACCCTTCACGCAAAAGCATGGGCACTGCGTGCATCGCGTCCTCACTCAGAGAGCTAATGTAGGGCACAATCATGAGCCCCATGGTGAGACCCGCACTCAGCATGTTGAAGCCCGCCACGTTTGGAATGAAGCGCTGGAGAAGCGGGGTGACGAGTAAGAGCGCAAAGTAGCCGAAAACGACGGTGGGGACAGCAGAGAGAAGCTCGAGGGTTGGCTTGAGGAGTTCGCGAATGCGCGCTGACGCGAATTCGCTCAGATAAATCGCAATCACCAATCCGAGGGGCATCGCCACGGCAAGCGCAATGGCACTTGTGATTGCCGTCGCTGTGATCAACGGCAGGATCCCGTACTTTGGGTTTGCAAAGAGAGGGGTCCAGTCCGTGCTTGTCAGGAATTCCACGATCGACACATGGGAGAAAAAGGTGGCCGCCTCACGAAGCAGAACGAATACAATCCCAGCCGTCACAAGCACACTCACCGCGGCCGCGCACGCGAGCAGCACCTCAATCAGCCGATCGGCGAGCTTTGCCCTCCGAATCGCCCGTCGCGTTTCAAGTGCAAGCGCTTTTGGATCCGATTTAAACTGTAGGCTAATTGGCGTGTCAGCGTGTGTTGTCATTCGGATACGCCTTCGTGTCCCCAAGACTTAGCGATGAAGTTGTCGGGCGAACATCTCATCCACATGCATGCCAGCTTCTGAATGGCCGAGAAAAGCGGTGCCGCTCTCTCGCCCTGTGAGACGCTTCTTGGCTTTTTCGTAGGAGTCTGCGGGTAGCGGAATGTAGCCCACTTCCTTCGCGAGCTTGCCCACGTGAGTGAGGTAGAACTCGACAAATTCGCGCACTTCTGGCCTATCGAGGGATTTCACATTCACATAGATAAAAAGGGGACGCGACAGTGGGCTGTACGAGCCCTTCATCACGGTCTCTTCGGAAGGTTTGACGGGCCCCTTGCCTGCATCGATTGCGACGAGTTTCAGCTTATCCTTGTTTTCAAGGAAGTAAGCGAATCCAAAGTAGCCGAGCGCATTCTTGTCCTTGGTGATCCCCTGCACGAGCACGTTATCGTCTTCGCTGGGCATATAGTCACCCCGGCTTGCTTTCGCTTTGCCAACGATGACTTCTGTGAAATAATCGAAAGTTCCACTATCTGCCCCCGGACCGTACAGGGTGAGGGGTGCATCCGGAAAGGTCGGCCGAACCTGTTTCCAGTTAGTAATCTTTTTCTCCGCAGCGGGTTCCCACATGAGCCTGAGCTCGGCCGTGGTTAGGGTGTCCGCCCACGTGTTCTCAGGATTCACCACCACAGAAAGCGCATCGAAAGCGATTGGCAGCTCAATGAATTCAATTCCCGCTTTTTTGGCAGCATCAAACTCTTGCTGAAGGATGGGGCGCGAAGCGTTGCAGATATCCGTCTCGCCCCTCAGGAATTTTTTAAATCCCCCTCCTGTGCCACTGATTCCAACCGTGACATGGATGTTCCCACTCTTCGCCTTTTGGAACTCCTCGGCAACCGCTTCGGTGATGGGGTAGACGGTGCTCGATCCATCAATCGTAACTCTGAGCGGCTGGGCTGACAACGTCGTGACGCCCCCCAGCCCAAAGCTCAACACAGCTATGGCGGTAAGAACAACGCACTTAATCATCACCAAAGGATCCTTTCCGTACCTGTCACTTCTGACCAAGTGCCACTCCCTCGTGCGCGAGGGGAGACATCGCACTTCTCCACTTTTAGAATAGTGAAAATCCGGCGGGCAAAGCACGTGACACGTTCGTGACGAGCTTGTGACAAGGTCGCGTCAAAAATGTGACAAGACTATGGCATCAAGCGCAGCCACCCGTTGCCGTCGTCGAGTGTGCCTGTGGGTGAGTCAAGAACTCGGAAAAACTACCTTACAGAATTAAGAAGGGATATGAGAGCTTCACGGATGAGTTCCGGCGTTCGCACGCAAGCTTCCTCGAATGCAAGATCCTGAGCGAAGGGCACCACTGTCACGCCCTGCTGGCGCGCCTCTTCCATTGCATCGTGATCACTGCGGGCACAGAGGATCACTGCGGCTTTGCCAATCTCGCGTGCTGCAAGGGCAACACGCCATGGTGCTTTCCCACGTAAGCTCGTGTGATCGAATTTCCCCTCGGCTGTGAGAACGAGATCGGACGCTGCAAGCGCATCCTTGAACGTGGCATGCTCGAGAAAAACGCCTGCTCCGGCTCGGATTTCCGCTCCCAGTGTCATGAGGGCAAAGCCAAGTCCACCGCCCGCGCCCGCCCCCGGACGATCTTGCAAGGCCTCGCCCAGACTCGCCTCGATGTCCGCGGCCCAACGAGCAATGGCCGCATCGAGCCACTCCACCTCCTCAGCAGTTGCACCTTTCTGAGGAGCGAATTGGTGCGCTGCGCCGTTGGGGCCACATAACGGATTCTCCACATCCAGACAGCCCACAAGTCGAATGCCGGAAAGCCGAGCGCGGAGGTCACCCACGGGAAGTTTCGCAACGGGCAACGCATGGGCAGTAAGTTCTTCCCAAGGCCGCTCAAGAACAAGCCTCAAAATTTGCGCAAGGCGCCCAAGAAAACCATAACCACCATCACACGTGGCTGTACCGCCCACACCGACATATACGACCTTGGCTCCTCGGTTCAACGCATCAGCCAACACGTCTGCAATTCCAGCGGAGGAGGAACGAAGGATCGCGCGGTCTGGAGGCGCAATGCGCTGCAACCCGATGATTTGCGCACTCTCGACGACGGCATATTGTGCGGCCTCATTCATCAGGTAATAGGTGGCGATGGGGCGTCCGCGGGCATCAGGGGCGGAAAGTTGGACAAGCCGAGCTTGGGAATCGAGCGTTCGCCATGCCTCAAGAAACCCATCTCCACCGTCGCTAACGCATAGCCGGCCCGTGACCACGCATCCGGCCTCTTCGCACACGCTGACGAGGAGGTCACGTACTTCGGAGGCGCTTAGCGTTTCCTTCAGCGCGTGGCCCACGCAGAGACAGCGGGATGCATTTATGCCGTGCGACATATCACCGAAATGCCAAATCGCCGAGCGGGACTGCAACTATTCGAAGTGGATACCGAAAAGTCTTTTGGGAAAAAGATAAAATCAAAACGGCCGGACCCAACTGAAGCTGAATCCGGCCGATCGGAAGACTCCAATAAAGATAAGGTCTCGTTTATGCCTTCGCCACTGCGGTGGGTGACCACGCCACTTTGATGCCAGGGGTCATCGTGCCGCTGAGCGTAATGCTGCGCATGTAGGTTCCTTTGGCAGCCGCAGGTTTCGCCCGCGCAATCGCTTCGAGCACCGCCTGTGCGTTCTCCACAAGTTGCTCTTTCGTGAACTGAATCTTGCCCACTGGAACGTGAACGTTTCCGGTTTTGTCCACGCGGAACTCCACTTTACCGGCCTTGATTTCCTGAACGGCCTTCGCAACGTCCATCGTCACCGTTCCAGTTTTGGGGTTGGGCATGAGTCCACGCGGGCCGAGGATTTTTCCCAGTTTACCGACTTCACGCATCATATCCGGGGTTGCGATAGCGGCGTCAAAATCTACAAAACCACCGGCCACTTTCGCCACCAGATCTTCGGCTCCCACAATCTCAGCGCCGGCGGCTTCCGCCTCTGCCGCTTTTTCGCCTTTCGCAAAGACGGCAACGCGCACTTGCTTGCCTGTTCCGTGGGGAAGTGTGACGGTTCCGCGAACCTGCTGATCGGCGTGACGTGGGTCTACACCCAACTTGAGATCCAGATTGACGGTCTCGTTGAACTTCGCGTAGGCGATCTTCTTGAGGATCTCTACCGCCTCGGGAAGTGAGTAGGTCTTGGTCGGGTCGTACTGCTCAAGCGCAGCACGATATTTTTTGCCATGTTTTGGCATGATCGATTCTCCTTTGTGGTCGTTATCGGCTGCTGCTGACGGCTACGTCCCACGTTTGGGGCGCTAAGCCTCGCAGCCTCCCACGCGTTTGTGGCCCCGTCTGGGATCCACAAACGACGCCACACTATACGGTGTCCGAGGGCTCTTCATTCAGGCGCTGCGCAGCCTCAGCACAGCTCACTGATGCATTGGTCAAAGTCCACTCGCTTTGTAATATGGGCCGCATACATGGAGCCGCATTATGGGAACTTTCGCACATCACTCAGGCAATGTTTGCTCCGTTGGCCGAGAATTCGCTTTGCGTCGCCATCCTAAGGACTTTTTTCCTTTTTGCGTGGGCGCGCAGCACGCGAGAGAGCACTTTGCCAAAACAAAGACCCCACAAAGAGCCCCAGAAAAGACCAAGGTAGCCAGTCATGAAGCTGAGCAACACCTGCACAAAGAAAGGTCGCTCCCATGAAACTCGTGGCAAGAATCAGCACATATTTCCTGAGCCACAGCGTCAGCAACGCGACGCCGACTGCCACGAGGACAATCGCCACGGCTGCGGACACACTCAGCTCGGGAGAGAGTCCCGACAGCTCAGCATAAATCTGATATCCCACACGCGCAATGAGTAGCCCAAAGAGAAACCCCACGAGAGAGAACAACCAGGCGGAGACAGCGCGGATCAGGAAAACTCCACCAAACCCGCCGAGGGCAGCACACGCAAAAGCCACCAGATGAAGCGTGGCTCCCGACATATCGAGAATCAGGCCGAACAGCATTCCAAAAACAAAACCGACCGCAATCCCGACCCCAATCCCGAGCAGCCGACTTCCGAGCCACAGGATCAACCATCCGCCAGCGCACAGCAGACTTCCCACGAGAAGGAACAGCGTTGAGGTCGTCACACGTGCGCTCCTGTGTTGAGATTCTGTAGCGCGTCGCTCATCGCGCGTTTACTCGCTTTCTTTTTCGTAGGGGACGCCGTCGGCAGCAGGTGGGGTTGCTCGTCCTACGAATCCCGCCAGCACGAGGATCGTAAGCACATAGGGCAACGCTTGGATGGCTTGAGTGGGAATTCCTGAGGCAAGCTGAGCAAGCCAGCCAGTCGCCTGTGCGCTACTGCCTTGATGGAGCACCTGTAATTGGTTTTGGAAAGCCTCGGCAGTGCCAAAAATGAGGCAAGCTGCAGCTGCTCCACCGGGAGTCCATTTCCCCAATATCATCGCAGCAAGCGCCGTGTAGCCTCTGCCATTGGTCATACCCGAGGAGAAAAGCCCTTGGTCCGAGGCGAGCCAAACCCCGCCCAAACTTGCGGCGACTCCGCCAAGTAGGACCCCACAATAACGATAGAACGCCACGGACACACCAAGCGAGTCGGCCGCTGCGGGATTTTCCCCTACGGCTCGAAGCCTTAGCCCAAAGCGCGTGCGATAAAGCAGAAACCATGCGCCCACGAAAGCCAGCAGCGTCAGCAAAATGAGCGGATGAAACAGGGGGTTCAATACTGCCCAAGCGGAATCTGGAGCTAAAACTTGCCAGCTTCGGAAGCTTGGGCACTGCTCGGAGTTTGACGCCGATCCGAAGATCCGCTTGAGCAAGAAGTTCGTTGCACCGAGCGAGAGAATGTTAATCGCAAGGCCAGAAATGATATTGTCCGCTTTGAATGTTACGCATGCTATGGCATGGAGCAGCGAGAGGGCGAAACCGGTGAGAATCGCAAGCCCCAAACCAAACAGAGGGGCCACAACAGCAACCGTTGCCGCGTCCGAAGCACCGAGGTAGCGCGCCATCCACCAACTGCCCGTGGCATAGGCAAAAGCGCTTCCCAGCATGATGCCTTCCAGGGCGATATTTACCACGCCGCCACGCTCACTCAGCGTTCCCCCTAAGGCACCCGCAGCGTAAGGCATGGTGATTCGGATTGCACTCACTCCAACAGCTGGCAAATTCATCATTGTTGGCGTCCCAATTCGTACCTTTACTTGCTCGTCACGTATGCGCGCTTCGAGTGGATACGATTTGTCGAGAATCCCATGATGCGCAAGCGCGGAATTCACCTGCGACGACGGCACTGGCGTGCGGCTGGAAGATCGTGATAACGCTCACCGAGCAAAGCGAGCGAATCAACCTTGCATCTTTATGGTACGCCTGCAACATGCACTTTAGCCAAAGCGAAGTGACTGCTGGGCTGGGTGTGCACAAGCGTTTGTGCATTTTGCCACCATGATTAGAAACTCCATGAGGTGTCACAATGAAGCTTACTGGGTCCATGTGTGCAATTGTCACGCCGTTCCGGAATGGCGCAATCGATGCTGGCGCATTGGAACGATTGATTGAGTACCAAATCCAGAACGGCACAAGTGCCATTGTACCGTGCGGGACGACTGGCGAGTCCGCCACACTGTCGCACGACGAGCATCACGAAGTCATCGCGCTTACCATCAAATTTGTGCGCAAGCGCGTGCCGGTCATTGCGGGGACTGGGTCGAACTCCACCTCCGAGGCCATTTCACTGACAAAGTTTGCCAAGGAATGGGGAGCGGATGCGGCTCTGCTCATCACCCCCTACTATAATCGTCCCACTCAGGAAGGTCTTTACGCACATTACATGTCCGTTGCGGAGGCGGTGGACTTGCCGCTGGTGCTTTACAATGTTCCGTCTCGCACAGCAGTAAACCTTGCCCCTGAGACGGTAGCACGCCTCGCGCAGCATCCAAACATCGTTGCGATCAAAGAAGCGAGTGGCTCCACGGACTACGTGTCGCAGCTACGGCTCCTTTGCGACATCACAATTCTCTCCGGGAACGACAATATGACGCTCCCGCTGATGGCCCTTGGGGCAGAAGGTGTGATTAGCGTTTTGGCGAACGTTGCGCCTCGCCATTGCGCTGAGCTCGTCGAAGCCGCGGCCCAAGGCGATTGGACTCGGGCGCGCGAGCTTCACTATCAGACGTTCCCACTCGTCGAAGCCCTCTTCGCCGAAACAAACCCAATCCCCGTCAAAGCTGCGCTTGCAATGATGGGTATGATTTCACCGGAAATCCGATTGCCGCTGACTCATATTTCCGAGAAGGCAGCTCCCCGACTGCGGGCTGAATTGCAGCGCCTGGGACTGCTTGAAGGTGCTGCATCCTAAGATAAAACCCAAAGCAGGGACTGAGCTAAGAGGCTGCCGCTTGCCACTCTCAACGAGGAGCAAACCATGGAGGACCTGATTCCCTTCTTAACAGAGATCGCAAAAGGGGCGGGCGACATCACCCTGAAGTATTTCCAATCGGACCTCCACGTTGACCGCAAGGCCGACGAGTCGCCCGTGACCATTGCGGACCGCGAAGCGGAGGAATACTTGCGGCGAGAGATTCTGCGGCGATTCCCAGACGATGAGATTCTGGGAGAAGAATTCGGCGGGAACACGGATGCAGGAAAACGTCGGCGGTGGATCCTTGACCCGCTTGACGGGACGCGATCTTTCGTTCGTGGAGTTCCTCTCTATGGGGTGCTTATCGGTGTTGAGTCGGAAGGCGAGATCATCGCCGGCGCTGTGAACATCCCCGCACTGGGAGACTTGGTGGTGGCACAGCGTGGCTGCGGCTGCTGGTGGAATGGGAAACCCGCACACGTGAGCACTACGGACAGACTTGAGCAAAGCTTACTTCTTACCACCGACGTGGCGAACAATTATCGCTACGGGAAAGGAAAGGCGTGGGAGCGGCTTAGTGCACAAGCTCAGATGGTCCGCACGTGGGGCGACTGCTACGGGCATGTGTTGGTGGCCACGGGGCGAGCCGACGTCATGGTGGATCCAATCGTCGAGATCTGGGACATGGCCGCCGTCAAGATTATCGTCGAAGAGGCGGGGGGGCGTTTCACGGACTACAGTGGCAAAGCGACGATTTATAGCCGTTGTGCGATCTCCACAAACGGCCTCCTCCACGAGCAGGTACTCCAACTCGTGCAGCCGCTCGAATAGGGAAAGCGCTTATTTGTAAGCGCAGTTGGCGAAGATTTGACAGGGCCGCATCCCGCGCAAGCGGCCTTGCCGAAGGTGGGCGTGTAGCTCAGCGGTAGAGCAGCGGACTTTTAATCCGTTGGTCGAAGGTTCGATTCCTTCCACGCTCACCAGCCCTTCTTGTCTTTGTCGTTTTTCTATCTGCCGAAGCGTGCCTCGTCGAGAAGCGTGACGTCCCCGGAAAGCCCCTCGGATTCGATGATTTCCTCAGCGCGTGACAGCAACGTCACCTCTTCGAGCGCAAGCCCTGTCGTTACTTCAAACAGATCCATAAACTCTACGCCAAAGCGACTTGAATGGGTGGAGAGGTAAACCTCACCCTTCTCGTAATTCCAAACGGCCTCGTAGAGCGCTGTGGTTGGCGGCACGGCAGCCAGCATGGTTTCACGCACCGTCTGCCGCACTGCATAGACTTCCTCGCGCGAGAGTTTCCGCACGCGCCGCTCGCGCATCGCTTCACGGAGTCCTTGTGACACGCGTGCCTTCAGCAGTGCTGCGGGAATGCTTTTGCGATCCACTCTCACGCCCAACACGACAAAACTCCCAAAGAGGAGTTTTTCGAGGGAAAGGTCCGTGTCGAGGGGGTCGAGAGGATTGACCCATCCAATGCTACTCTCGGGATTTTTCTTCGGGTCAATTTCCCGAAAGGCATATCGCTGCAATCCCTGCTGAAGTCTTTCACGGAAGTTTTTCGGTAGCTCATCCATCACCCGAAACTTCCGATAGGTTACGGATCCCGCAATAAATCCCATCTCTTCTCTTTCTTAGCTACTGTCTTAATCAGCGGTAGGGAGTCTCAAAGAGGCGACCCCACTCAGCGAGTCGTCTCACTTGCACTTGCTGCTGGCTGGGGGACCTTAGTCTCATCTTCCAGCGGAAGCTGCTTTTCAGCCGCTACGAAGCGACCATTCTTTACAATTGCCACTTGGACAGGCTTTCGGCAGTCGCCTTCTTCGTCAAAGAAGATTTTGCCTGTCAAACCGTCGTAGGCAGTCGCCGCTGAATTGATGCCTTTCAGGTACTGGAAAATCCCTTCGCGGCTCACGCCTTTCTCGCGCATAGCCGTGACAATCATCTGGAACGCATCATAGCTGAGCGCAGCCCACGCGTCGGGTTCGCGATTGTACTTTGCACGGAAGGACTCCGCGAACTTCTTTGCGCGCTCTCCACCAAGCTCAAACAGGAATGGGCAAGAAACGTAAGTTCCTTCCGCTGCTTGCCCAGCGAGCTGGATATAACGATCCGAGAATACTCCATCGCCCCCAAGGAACTGGGTTGGGATACCGAGCTCACGCGCTTGCTTCGCGATCACGGCCGCATGCTTGTACAAGCCAGCAACGAGAATGATCTCGGGTTGAGAGGATTGAATGGTCGTGAGTTGGGATCGGAAATCGTTCGCGTCCTTGCCGTAAGCTGTTTCGCTCACGATCGTCATGCCCAGCTGTGCGGCTTTGGCTTTGAAGCTCTCCTTCAAACCGGTACCGTAGTCATCATTGTCAAAGAGGATAGCCACTTTCTTGAGGCCAAGCACTTCCCCGGCATAGCGGGCAAGACATTGCCCCTGAAAATCGTCTGTAAAGATGTTGCGGAACACGTAGTCACTGCCACGCGTTACGTTCACGTTGGTGGACGCTGGTGAGAACATCACCAGCTTCGCCTCGGTGTAAGCGCCTTTGGCAGCCAAGGAACATGAGCTATTGAAGTGACCTATTACGGCCACAACTTTCGGATTGCTGGCGATCTTTGTTGCCACATTCTGGGCGTCGGCGGGATTCCCAGCATCGTCTTCCAGTTGCAGTTGGATGGGACGGCCGTTGACTCCGCCAGCTTTGTTGAGCTCTTCCGCAGCAAGCTCCACTGCCATTTTGATTTGAACACCGAACTCTGAGCTGTCGCCTGTAAAGGGCCCGGCCACAGCCAATACGATTGGCTCGGCTTTCTTTTCTTCCGCCACCTGCGGATTATCAACCTGCGACGCCTGCTTCTGTTCTGCGCAGCCCCACAAACCCACAAGAATAAGAAGACCACTTGCAATTTGCAAAAACACTTTCTTGCCCATTCGTTTCACCCACTATAAAAGATGTGACGACGATGAAAGACTATTTGAATCCAGAGAGTCAAGCGAACGGATTGGCTCCGGGTCGCTTGGTGGTGCTTAAGGGCCCGAATCTCGGCATGTCCTATGAACTTGGCGAATGCACACGTATCGGGCGGGGAGAAGAGAATGAAATCCAGATCCCCGACCCCGGCGTCTCGCGTTTGCATGCGGAAATTGTTCGCTCAAGGTTAGCCTACATTATCTACGACCGAGGCTCACGAAACGGACTCATCGTCAATGGCCAACGCGTGACTCAAAAGGTGCTTTTGAAAAACGACGAGATTCTGGTTGGCAATACCCTCCTTGCCTTCAACCCGGATCTCGTCCTCGAAAACGCCCGTTTCTCGAATACAAGTGTCGTACTTTATCCGACGCAAGAAGTCACCCGCGAGCTCAGCATGTCGCCAGAGGTCCGTGAGACGCTCTCGGGGCGGGAACGGGATTTGGTGGAGTTTGTCACGCAAATCGCAGACATCTTTGCGTCCCCACCCGAGCGGACGGGCGAAATGGCGCTGCGCCTGCTCACTCACCTCATGAGGCTTTTTCACGCTGACTTTGGAAGCATCTTTGTTCGCGATGCCTATACGAAGAAACTGCGACCCGTTGTCGCGTTGCCAGAAGGGAAACTCACCCCTGTGAACCGCACAGCCCTCGCGAGCAGCTTTGAAGAGAAGCGCCCCACGCTCATTAGCGAGCGAAATTCTCAACTTTCCGAGACGCTGGAAAAACTGTGGAATCGCCATTCATCCGAGAACTCAGATGCATTTGTCCCCACAGGCGAAGCTTGCCTTACCACGATGTGTGCGCCGGTGATGCATAACAATGCCGTCCTTGCCATTCTCGTCCTTGAACGGGAACAATTGGACGCGTATTCGCTCCGTGATTTGGCGTTGTTTCATGCTCTGGCGAAAATGAGTGCGGGGGTATTTCACGCCGCACAACTTGTGGATTGGCTTGATCAAATCCCGCCGGACAGTTCTGGTCATCGGATTGTTCCCTCGCGCAATCCAACTGTTCAGAAAATCTTCGATGAAGCCAGACGCGTCGCCGCCACCGATGCCACTGTCCTCATTACTGGCGAAAGCGGCACAGGGAAGGAGATTTTGGCGCGGGCGATTCACGACGCCAGCAGGCGGCGAAGTGGCCCATTCATCGCTCTGAATTGTGCAGCGATTCCCTCAAACTTGTTCGAGAGTGAGCTATTCGGTTACGAGCGTGGCGCCTTTACCGGTGCCGCCCGCACCACCATTGGAAAAATCGAAGCTGCCCATGGAGGAACCTTGTTCCTCGACGAAGTAGGTTCATTGGACCTTTCCCTGCAGCCCAAGCTTTTGCGTTTCCTGCAGGAAAAGGCTTTTTACCGTGTTGGTGGAACACGCGCCATTGAAGCAGACGTCCGGGTGATTGCCGCCACCAACACGGACCTTGAGAGCGCCGTGCGCGAGGGACGTTTCCGTGAGGATCTTTGGTATCGGCTAAATGTGATTCGCTTTGTATTGCCCCCCTTGCGTCACCGTGCCGAGGACATTGCCCCGCTTGCTGAACACTTTGCGTTAGAGTGCGCCCGCCGCTTCGGAAAGAAAATTCTGGGTATTGACGACCAAGCAATTGCAATTCTCCAGCGCTATACGTGGCCCGGCAATATCCGCGAGCTGGCAAACATCATCGAGCGTGCTGTCATACTGGCCGATCACCCGATTCTCACGGCTTCTGATTTTGAGCATCTTGCGAAAAAAGACCACCTGCCCAATTTGGAAAGGGCTCCTTCCCTTGCTCAACAAGTGTCCCAGGCACGCCTTCGCCCCTTACACGAAATTGAGCGGGAGTACATTCATCACGTGTTAAACGCCTGCGGTTGGAATCAGGCCAAAGCCGCGGAGATCTTGGGAATTCACCGCAACACTCTGCGCGCAAAGATCCACGAATACGCCCTGAAACGCGAACACGGTGGCGCTACTAGTATCTGATACTTTCAATGTCCAACCAGCCACGGGGAGCGTGCGTTCTGCGTGCTCCAGTACCAGTCTGATCTTGTGAGCATTATCAGCGGATCACGTTATCAAAGACGGCACGGCCCGTCGCCCCGCCGAAATCGGCTTCGATGAGGCGAGTCTGGCGAAAGATGGTACGTTCGATGTCAGCATTTCGAAACACCGCACCCGTGCAGTCCGCACGACCAAACCGTGCATAGAATAACCGAGCCCGGACGAAATTCGCGCCCACCAGCACTGCCCCAATAAAGTTAGCGTTCTCTGCCACGGCGTCCTCGAAGGACGTTCCGCGACACGAGGCCAAGCCCAGACACGCAAAATCGAGGATCGCGTGGGACAAATCCGCACGATCGAGTCGCGCGCTCTCAGCAAGAACATGCGAGAGCTTGGCGCGGCTAAGTTGTGCGTCCGTCAAATCGGCGCCCGTAAGATCCGAATACGAGATGTCAGCTCCTTCGAGCGACATGCCTTTAAGATCTGCTCCCGCAAGGCAGACACCCACAAGCCCGTTTGGCACACGAGCAAGTTCCGCCACGCGATTCCGAAGGAGTGTCTGATCCCCAAAATGGTGGGCACAGAACTGTGAATCCAGTACCCGCGGATTCTCGCACTCCTCAACTGTGCACTTGCGGAATGGCGGAAGACTTTCTAAACGCAGCGACTCTGTGAGGTACCTCATCGAACGTCTCGAACTTTCGCGAATGTTTTTCTACCAGACAGCGACAAACACAGGAACTGGAACTACAATCGGTGGACATTCTGCGAAAACGGGATTCTCTACCGGCGTAGCCTCGGAGCGTCGACGGAGAGTATCCACATCGAAGGCACGGATGATCATCGGGTCGCGCTGGCGCTCAATGGCTCCGCGCACCCGGATTTCGCTCCCCACCGCCGGCACGCGTTGCACAACGTTAGGTGAAATCAACACGCGCACCTGCCCGTACTGCTTGGTCGCCAAGGTGATTTCCAAATCACGTCCGTCCTTAGCGGGACGTGCCGATTTGATCGTCCCAACCACGACAATACGCAGTTGGCCTTCACCCACGCCTGTGCGATCTTCCTCAGACCGAGCCGGCTTTTCCTCCTCTTCCACCATTTCCGAGTCCCGCGTGCTCTCGGTTTTCCCCTTCTTTGGTAAAACCTCCAAGTTCGTGGCATAAACCTGAAGCGGGTCCTCGGTCTCGACAGTGCCTTTGATGCGTATCTTCGTACCCACAGACGGCAATTCCTTGGCTGTCGTTGGCGGGACAATGACCGTCGCCAATCCGTCTTCGGTCGCAAGAATCAGCTCCTTCCCAACACGACCTTTGGCCGACTCAATTTCCTCTATTGTGCCGACGAGTGTCGTCTGCTTTCGGGGAAGGGGAACCGTCTTGGCCTCAGAGAGCGCAGGTTGCGATTCGCTTTTTTTCGGCGGCTTGGCACTCTCGGGCTCGGATTCGGAAGATACTGGAGAAGCTTCAGGGGGTGAAGTAACTGAAGCTTGCGTCGCACGAGGTGTTGATTCCAAAGCTTGGGCTGGCCGTGTGGCCATCTCCGTACCGGGCGGCACGATCCATTGCCCCCCAACTCCGGAGAGTTCGGCGAGCGGATCGGTGCTCACGGTGTCAGATTTTTGTGCAGTCGCTGGATCCTTCGTTGTAAGCCGCTGTTTGCTCTGCTCCAAAGCCGCGGTGGTGGGCTCTTGTCCGTGAACTGCACAAATGGCCATCCAACAGGCTACAATGAGAAACAGACTACGAAGTGACGATCGCGCGCGCACTGCGTCGAATTTGTCGAGCGCTTTCATGGTTCGTCATCCTTTCCAATCACCTCTGGAGCCGCAGTTGAGTTAGAGCAATCTTTTTGCCAATTCGCCACTAAAAAACAGGACTGGGAACTTCAGTGCATTGTTTTTGATGCGAGGGAAGGGAGTAATGGTCGGGCGACGGTTGGGCACTCAATCCCATTTAATGGCGCAAAAACAAAGCCCTCGGGTAATAGAGGGAACTGGGCCCGCACGCTGATAAGCGTTCATTTGACAATTGTGACTGGGGGAGTTGGACAGCAGGAAGAGGAACTCAAGAAGGTCTTTCTTGAAAACTTTAGCGAGTGAAAAACAACGCGAGCGGACACCACGGTGTCCGCTCCTCTTTTAGCTGATTGACGACTACTATTCCTCGCTTGAGGCCTTTTTCTGGTACCGCTGACGGAATTTTTCAACACGTCCTGCGGTGTCCACAAATTTCTGTTGCCCAGTGAAGAAAGGATGGCAGTTCGAGCAAATCTCAAGCCGGTACTCTGCACGCGTCGAACGCGTCCGGAACGTCGCCCCACACGCGCAGCTGACCGTGGCGAATCCGTAGTCAGGATGAATGCCTTTTCTCATCTTACTTCATCTCCTTGGGGGTCGGCGATAAGCATGTTAAATAGCTTGTACGACCCCACCATCATGTAGCGCCGTTGGCTATACCCACAAACCGCCCATTCGATTCAAAGCAATTTCTCAGTCCCGCTCTTCCGACTCTCACGATCTAATGCAAGAGGCGCCCAATCGCGTCAAGCACCTGCTCGACGGTAATGCTGTCCAAGCAATGTCCCGGGGCATGAAATCGGCATTTTCGGTCGAACGTGCCGGCGCACGGTTGAGAGAAGTCCTGCACCACCAGAAAGCGTGCATTAGAAAAGACGGGTGCATTTCTATGCGAATCTGAGGCTCCAAAGAGCGCCACCGTCGGAATGCCAAGCGCCGCGGCAATATGCATGGGGCCGGTATCCCCCCCAGCAAACAGCGCTGCATGTTGCCGAACGAGAACAACGAATTGGCGGAGGGTGGTTTCTGGAGCTAACATTGCTGCCACGCCAGCTTTACACATCTCCGATACCAGAGCTTCTGCCTCTTGGCGCTCATGCGGCCCATAAAAGACCAGTGTTCGAAGCCCGTAGGTTTGCCCCACCGCTCGCGCCACACTCACCCACCGCTCAGGCCGCCACACCTTTGTAACCCAACCCGCGAAGGGATCCAACACAAAATAGCGTTCGGCGGCCGCTCCCTCGCGCCGCGCCCATGACGCAATGTACTCTTCATCCGACGCGTCCCAGACGAAACGAGCCTCGGCAACGTCCGTTTCCACGCCAAGGGGGCGTAGTAACTCCAGATTCATGTGGATCACGGCACGCGCCACGGGGCGTACGCGCTCGTTCGTGAAAAGAGCATTGAGTTCGCGGCATGCTTCGCCCGCAAACCCGATCCTACGCTTTGCCCCGCTCAGCCATGCCACAAGGCCACTCTTTGTGAGCCCTTGAAAATCAAGCGCCACGTCCCAGCTTCCGGCTTGTCCTCGAAGTTCATCGCGGAGTGCCCGGAACTCGGACCGTAACCTTCGCCATTCAAGCCTTCTGGGAATGACCACGCACTCGTTGAGATCAGGGTGGCCTCGAAGCAACGACGCAGGGCCAGCATGGACCGCCCAACCAATCCAAGCCTCCGGAAACGCCCGACGTAGGGCCCTCAGAGCAGGAAGTGTATGCACCACATCGCCTACCGCGCTAAGCTTCACAATGAGAATGCGCGGCTTGCTCATGGAATCCTCGTCTGGACTCATCGGTCCGCGGGAAGCTTATCCGACTCGAGCCCGCCGAAGCGCTCGACGACAGTGGAAATGACATCACGCGACGAGTTTTCTTTTGGGGCTCCCGCAATGTAGGTTTCAAACCCAAGCTCGATAGCGATCGCGCGTTCGGGAACATTGTCTTTCGTATAATCCGTGCCTTTTGCGTGCACGTCCGGACGCAGGGCTCGCAAAAGTGGCTCCACAGTCAAATCGTCAAAGAGGATGAGGTAGTCAATGTACCGAATCGCGTCGAGGATCTCAAGGCGCTCTTCTTGCGTGTAAATGGGCCGCGAAGGACCTTTCAGAGCGCGTTCGCTCTTATCCGAGTTCACAGCAGCAAACATAACGTCCCCTTGGGCGCGCGCATCCGCAAGGTACGAGATGTGGCCGCCATGAAGCACATCAAAGCAACCATTCACAAAAACAACCCGCTTACCTTCCTTGCGAAGCTGCTCGCGGATTCGGCATGCTTCCTCTAAGGTAACCAGCTTTCGAATCTGCACGCTGACCTCCTTCGATAGTCGTGCGCTTATTCATTACGTCTTCGGCATAGCCAACGGATGGCTAAGGATCCATGCAACTGCCTGAGCAAGGTCGTCCGCCACAAGCGCGGGGCGGCAACCAGCCTGCCCAGCGCTCAGTCTGGCTTCTTCCTCTCTGCCGTAACCTGTCCGAACTAAAACTGGGGTTAAACCAGCATTGCGGCCAAATTCGCAATCACTGAGTTTATCTCCAACCGTAAACGAACGATCTAATTCGACTGGGAACTGCGCGACGGCTTGCTCGATCATCCCGATGTTGGGTTTGCGACAGCGGCATTCCCGCCTGTATTCTTCCAACACTGCCTTCGGATGATGTGGGCAATAAAAGTACGCATCCACACGAGCCCCAGCTTCTGCCAATAATGTATCCAGACGTGAATGGACGAGGTGGACCACCGACTCGGCGAAATAGCCGCGCGCAACCCCCGATTGATTGGTCGTCACGAAAACCCAAAACCCAGCTTCTCGCAGATTGCGGATCGCCTCCGCCGAACCCGGAATGAGTTTGAGCTTGTCGGGATGATCCAGATAACCGACTTCCTCACAAATCGTTCCGTCACGGTCGAGAAAAACAGCTGGTTTGGGTTGATCGCGATTCACCATTGAGTAACCGGCTATGTATTGGGGATGGGCTGTGCAATTCAAAAACGCCTTCCAGTAGCGAAGAGGAAACGCGTAAAATACTTAGGCCTTGAAGATTGGACGGAAGTTCCTTGTAGCTCCCCTCGCGGTCAAGGTGCGCAGCGGGCACTCCGAGGGCCTTCGAGCAAGCTCAAACTACACAGTTCCAACCGAGAGGCGCCCATGATTCAACGAGATCTCCAGTGGCACAAATGGGCGAACTTTTCATTTTGCTCCCTCCCTAAGCCTTGGGATATGGGTCTGAGCATATGGAACTGAAAGGGAAAAACGTCTTGGTGACTGGTGGCGCAAAGCGGGTGGGGCGCGCCATCGTTAAGCGACTTGTCTCGAAAGGCGCCCGCGTCTTCATTCATTATCACACGTCGGAACCAGAGGCTCGCGAACTTGTGGGGCAAATTCGGGAGCAGGGGGGCATAGCAGAATGTTTTCAGGCTGACCTTGCCACCACGGAAGGCGTCCAATCGCTCGTCGAGGCGATCCATCAGACAGGAGCATCAATTGACGTATTAGTAAACAATGCCTCCGTGTTCTTTCCCACACCGCTGGCTGAACTCGATGCAACGACGTGGGATCGGGTGTTGGCCGTCAATTTGCGTGCACCCTTTCTACTTTGCCGCCACTTCGGGCAGGCAATGGTTGAGCAACAAAGAGGCAAAATTATTAACATCGCGGACACCGCAGTCCATCGTCCCTACCGCAATTATGCCGCTTATCTTGTTTCGAAAGCTGGGCTTGCGGCCTTGACCTCGGTGTTGGCGCTGGAGTTTGCGCCTCACGTGCAGGTGAACACCATCGCCCCGGGGACCGTCCTGTTTGCAGAGGATTTTCCAGAAACGGTGCGTTCAGCGATTGTACGACGCACTCCCTTGCAGCGCATCGGCTCACCGGAGGATATTGCTGCTGCTGTGGAATATCTCATTGTTTCGGGCGATTTCATAACCGGAGCCTTTCTTCCTGTGGATGGCGGATCCGCTCTTGGGTTTCAGACGTGACAAGGGGATGCAACCTTGACGATACTTTTTGGGTTGTAGATCATCAGGCCAGACACAAGGGTGGTTCGGCGAATCGTTGATGAAGCACAATAGCCACGTGAAACCCGAAGAGCGATCAAATTCTTATCGCTGGCGCTTCCGGCAGGTGGATCCTGCACTTGCTGAATCGTTAGTCGCAGAGCAGGGTTTGCCCCCAGCCGTGTCTCGTATTTTGGCGGGACGCCCCAAGCTGCTTGCCACCCCTTGCATCGAAGGAATTTTGTATCCCCGGCTTCGCGACCTTCATGACCCTCTGGGACTTCAGGACATTGAGAAGGCGGCGTGGAGGATCCGGCAGGCGATCCGCAAAGGAGAAGGGATCCTTATTTTTGGCGACTACGATGCCGATGGGACCACAGCAACCGCAATTCTGTTACGGACGCTACGACTTCTCGAGGCGAAGATCGAGTACCATATCCCCCATCGCCTCAAAGACGGCTATGGCCTCAATACCTCAACCATCCGCAAGTTTGCCGATGAGGGTGGGAAACTCCTGATCACGGTGGACACAGGAATCGGTGCAGTGGATGAAGTAAAATTTGCAAATGAGCGTAGGCTCGCAGTGATCATCACCGACCACCACCAGCCGCCCTCCATTCTTCCTGATGCTTTGGCCATCGTGAATCCGAACCGACGCGATTGCTCCTACCCCAATAAATGTCTCAGCGGTGTCGGGGTCGCGTTCAAGGTTGCGCATGCGCTGCTCAAGGTTTGCAACGTTCCGGCGCCTAAGGCGAAGGAGTTTCTAAAATCTCTGCTCGATTTAGTAGCGATCGGAACAGTCGCCGACGTCGTCCCATTGATCGGCGAAAACAGGATCCTCGTCTCTCATGGCCTTGCTCAGCTCGCACAGACTGACAGTGTGGGACTGAAAGCGTTACAACAAGCAGCGCAGATAAGTGGGGACCGCATCTCGGCACACGACGTGGGTTACCGCATCGCACCCCGGCTCAATGCTGCGGGCCGCGTGGATAACGCAAACGTCTGCGTTGAGCTCTTTCTGACAACCGAAGAAACAGAAGCAAAGCGGCTTGCCGAAAAGCTTGAGCGGTGCAATTCGCAGCGAAAAACCCTCGAGCAGCAGATCCTGCAACAATCACTCCGTCAGCTCGAACTGGAAAAAGTTGGGGATCAAACTTATGCCATTGTAGTGGACGGCCCAGATTGGCACCTTGGAGTTCTTGGCATTGTCGCTTCCAAGCTTGTGGAGCAATGGCATCGTCCCGCGATTGTAATCTCGAAGAAAGGCGACATGGCTCGTGGGTCTGCGCGCAGCATCGAGGATTTTAACATTTTTTACGCCCTCCAAGGCTGCGAGGAACACCTTTGCGAATATGGCGGGCATCCCCATGCAGCCGGACTCGAATTGTCGCCCGACAACATCCCAAGATTTAAGGAAGCATTTCACGCCATTGCCGAGGAACAGCTGGCAGAACGGGAACTTGTCCCAACCTTGACGATCGATACGGAGGTGGCCCCCTCCGATATCACTGACGAGCTTATGGCCTATCTCCAGCGTCTTGAACCATTTGGTCCCGAAAATCCCCGGCCCGTGCTTCTCCTGCGTAACATGAGGCTCCAAGGCAATCCAATAATTCGCGGGGATTCCCATCTCGCTTTTCACCTCACAAGTAACGGCCACCGGTTCGAGGCCATCGCCTTCCAGCAAAGCTACCGCTACCAAGAGCTTGTGGCAAAAGGTCGCGAAGGCATAGACGTGGCGTTTACCCCAACGCTGAACACATTCCGGGGCGAAACGAGAATTCAACTTGAAGTGCGAGACATCCACTTTCCGGGAGAAGATGTATGAGTCCGCGCAAACGGAAGCCGCAGAGAGCTGATTCTGAAACACCGCCAGACGAAAAGAATCCTCAGTCGCGCACCGAGCCTCGCCCCACTCCTCCGCCTGACTCCCAGCCGGTGGCACGGCTGCGTATCGTGGGACTTAACGCGGCGGAGAGGCCAACACCCGAGGAACCCCCATCTCCCCCTCCTCCGCCCAGCCGGCGGGCAGAAGACGAAAAGTGGGACCCATACTTCAGTCGGCGAGTCCGCTTGCTGGATTTTCTCGCGGCTCTCATCCTCGGCGTCGTCGCATTCTTCGCTGTCGTGACTACCTACCGCGGCTTTGGGCACTCGTGGGATGAAGCTCTCTATCTTCGCCCGGCTGCTGCGGCAGGAACGTGGGTATGGGATTTACTCCGTGGCGACCGCTCACTTCTTGAGGAAAGCGCCATCACCCATGCTTGGGGAGTAGTCGCGACCGGCGATGACCCCTTACATCCAGAAGTGGCTCCGATCCCCAAGGCCGTCATTGGACTGGCCATGACAGCGCTAAGCGGTTACGGCATCCCAGAAATGCAGGCGATGCGCTTACCTATCGCTGGAGCATTTGCACTGACGGTCGCGTTGATCTACTTGATCGGCGCTCGTGCGTTCGGCCGCATGGGCGGGTTGGTTGCCGCGCTTTGCTACGGACTCATGCCTCGTGTATTCGGCCATGCTCATATTGCGGCGTCGGAAACGTTGTTTGCTTTGACGCTCATCCTTTTTACGTGGGCTTACCTTGCTGGGGTCAAACGTCCGTTTATGGCAGTATGGTGCGCACTCGCCTTCGCACTGGCCGTGAACACCAAAGTCACCGCGCTTTTACTTCCCTTGCCGGCGTTTTTATGGGGGCAGATCTACCATCGCCGCGACTATGCGACGAATGCATTTTTCATGCTCTTTATTGCCCCGATCTTCGCGTGGCTTCTGTGGCCGTGGCTGTGGTACGATCCGTTGGGTAATTTTTCGGAGTACTTGCGCTTTTACGCGACTCACCAGAGTACAGCCGTCTTCTACATGGGGCAAAAATGGGGCTACATTTACGGACCGCCGGCTCCTTGGCATTACCCTCTTGTGATCACCGCCATCGGTACTCCGCCGTGGATACTTGCCCTTGCGATCCTCGGAATCGCCAGCGCATGGGCTCATTGCAAATCCCGATCGGTGCCAATGTTTTTCTTTCTCATGGCGGGGGCTTTTATCGCCGTGTGTAGTATGCCGAAGGCGCCTAAGTACGACGGCGAACGACTCTTTTTTGGGGCTTTCGCCTTTCTTGCACTCTTGGCTGGCGGTGGCTACGAGTGGTTCGTCGAAGGCATCGCTCGCAGGACTTGGGTTCCGGCCATGCTTCGGCGCTGGATTCGACCACTGGCTGCGTTGTTATTTTTCATTTGTGTGGGTGTTGGCGTTGCAACGATTCGGTGGGTTCACCCCAATGAACTCAACTACTTCAACTTGCTGGTTGGCGGCCCCAAAGGCGCGTATGAGCGTGGCTTCGAAACCTCGTACTGGGGAGAGGCCGTGAATGAGGAAGTGATCGAATACCTCAACTCGCTGACTAAGCCGGGTACCAAATTCAAGCCGCTGGCGCTCAATGAATTAGCTTTCCAGAACTTGCAAGGCTGGGGGCTGTTGTCCTCGGAGGGTGTGTATGCCGCGGCCACGGAACCGTTTGATTATTACATTCTGCAGGTGCGCCAAGGGTTTTTTGGAAATCTTGAACGGGCGCTTCACTACGGGGCGGAGCCCCTCCGCACTTTTAGCGCACAAGGTGTGCCACGCATTCAGGTGTTCGCGGGCGACGCGCTCACCAAACCGCCGCGGCGCCCCGAAAAAACTCCAAGCCCAGCGCCTTCCCAATCCCGTACCGACACAACGACACACACTCTCGGGAATGGAACGAGTTCCACCGCGACTCAAACCTTGGCAATCTCTCCCGCAGTCAAGGGCGATGAACCCACAACCGCAGCGACCGCCGACGACAAGCGAACGACTCCTCCGGTCGCAAGGGACCCTGCACTACGAGAGATCCCCTCTACTGTACCCGAAACGAGGAGAACGGATCGTTCCTTCCCAACCGACACGGCGACGAGTGAGCCTGTGTTGTAGATATGCGGGAGCCCTGTCGAGTGGTCCTTGCGCCTTCGAAACGACAGCGGGTAGTTTGACATCAAACGTGTGAGGAAGGCTTATGGCAGCGAAATCACAAAAAAAAGCAACAAGCTCAAAAACAGGTGCTCAAGGCGTGCGCTCGCATCAACATCCCTTGATCGCTCTTCTCACGGATTTTGGATGGGATGGTTGGTATGTCGCCGCAATGAAAGGCGTCATGAAATCCATTTGCCCGGAGTGCGAGATCCTTGACCTCACTCATGGCATTTCTCCGCATGCGGTTGCGGAGGCAGCGCTAATTCTTAATACGTCTCAGCGATATTTCCCGGAGGGCACCATTTTTGTTTCGGTGGTGGACCCTGGAGTGGGAACGACGCGCGAGCCTATCATCGCCTGCGCGGACGGAAAGTTTTTCATCGCCCCCAACAACGGCCTGCTTGGACTGGTGATGCAATCGGCCAAGAAATTCGAGTGTAGGCTGATTTCTAATTCTAAGTACTTCCTGCCCGAAGTCAGCAGCACCTTCCACGGGCGCGACATTTTTGCGCCAGTGGCGGCTCATCTCGCTTGCGGCGTGGATTGGAAAACAATTGCCCCACAGAAAACCGAATGCTTTCGACTTGCCCAAGTCGCCGCATCCTACGACCGGGGCTTTATCGAAGGAAACATCATTTACTTCGATCGTTTCGGCAACGCCATCACCAACATCACGCGCGAACTCTTTAACGAAAGTTTCTGTTCGCCGAAGAAAGAAAAGAGCCGCAAAGCAACCCAAAGCGAACCCGCCGTCGCAATCTACGTGGGAAAGTATACCCTCCCGCGCATTCACAAGACTTTTGCTGACGTCAAGCCCGGCGAACCACTGGCGTACTGGGGTTCTATGGGAACCTTGGAGATCGGCATCAACCTTGGCAACGCACGAAGCTTAATGGAACTTCGTCCGCTGGACAAAGTCACCGTCAAGAAAGTGGGCGAGTATGCGGCGTAGCCAACGCCAGCACACGCCGAAATCGTCGGGGAACGCCTCACCAGCGCGCGGGGATTCGCCAGCACCAAGTCGCGCGGGGTGGGCCTCCGCACAAACGCTGAGCAGTTGGGTTTCTTGGGGGCTGTATCCCGTGGCTTTACTGGCCATCCTGTGGTTCTTGACCATCCGCCCTATCGCCGACCCCGACTGCTGGTTTCACATGGCTTTGGGACGCTACGTTGTTGAGCACGGCCAGATACCGAAAACGGATCTTTTTTCGCACACCGCAGTGGGGCGCGAGTGGATTTCTTCGGGTTGGCTGGCCTCAGTGCTCATGCACCTGCTCTTTAGTCGCTTCGGCCCTGCTGGCTTAGTGGGAATGGTGTTTACGGTGCTCGCGGTTTGCTGGGTCGGGATTTATCTTCTTGGGGTTCGACGCGCTCGAAGTGGCCACACAATGATTTTAGTGCTGATCGCCGCAGCGCTTGCTGCCTACCTTCGCTTCAATCCGCGCCCCGACCTCTGGAGCATCTTCTTTACGCCGGCGGTAGCTCTGCTCCTGTTGGTCGGGGACTATGCAGCGAGCTCGCCACGCCGCGCGGTTCTCGCGGGACTTGCCTTGCCGTGCGTCATGCTGCTCTGGGCGAATCTCCACGCGGGCTTTCTGGCTGGGCTCATTCTGATTGCAATCGCAGCTCTCTTCCGCTGGCGGGCTTGGTGGGCGTACTCAACGCCAGCACGATATGTTTGGCTGAGCGGCATTTTCCTGAGTTTTCTCGCATGGATCGCAAATCCATACGGTGTCCGCGTCCTCGCATTAGCTGCAAAAATTCGCGCCATCCCAGGCGTGCGTATGCTCATCTTCGAGTGGATGCCCATGGTCTACCTCCCCGGATTCAACCTCCCAATGGCTGCTTATGTGGGATTTGGAGCGCTTGTGGCATTGGGGACCTACCTCATGTGGCGGGGACGGCAAACGGACAAACAATCTGCCCGTGACTGGCACGTGGTTGCTGCGCTATTTCTGGTGCTATTTGCTCTCTGGCAGCGACGCCAAGCAGGATTATGCGCGGCGGCCCTGCCCGTTCTCCTCCTTCCCTATTTGCCAAGCCTCGAGGCCCGGCTTCGAACGTGGGGCGCCAAAGTGCCGGCGCTTGTCGTGGCCGCAACGATTTTCATCTGCTCCCTCCAAGTGAAAGGAGTGCTGGAAGCGGGCGAAGGATGGCCCGTGGCCGCGCTCAACGCCCGCATGCTACCGTGCGCCGCCACCGAGTTTCTTGAGCGCTTTCGCCCCCCGGAACAGCTTTTCAATAGCTACGGGTTCGGCGGATATTTCATGTATTTCCTCGGCCCACGCCTAAAGGTCTTTCTTGATGGGCGGCTGGACGTCTATGCTCCGCAAACTTGGTTGGATTACTTGGCTGCTGAGGAAAACCGCTTAACCATTGAGCAAGTCTGTGCCCGCTACGGCATCAATACGTTTGCGATCGAGGCGCGCGATGCGTTTGGAGATCCAGTGCATTTGGTCAACCGACTCAGCCAGCATCCTGAATGGGCGCTCATGTTCTACGACGACGATAGTGCAATTTTCGTGAAACGGAGCGCGATGAGTGAAGAGCAGCGCGCTCAAGAGATTCGCTACGCCTCGCCATATCAACTGCAAAAATTCTTACAGGCCGTTGAGGATCCACAGACACAAGCGGCCGCCCTTACGGAACTTCGCCGCGTCGTGGAGATTTCCAACGGATGTGCGTACAGTTACGCGCTTGCGGCTTGGGCTGCCTGGCGGACCGGTGAACAGGATGCGGTTTCTCGTTACCTTGCCAAAGCTTTCGAGCGGGATCCGCAGTGCCCGCTCGCCAAACAACTCGTCGAGCAGATGCGGGCACGCTGACTTCTATTCCAAGCCAGGTAGCAACTCAACCCGCTTGTTCAAGGTTCCGCTTTTCCAAATAGCCGGGGGTGCTGACAATCTCGAGGTCACGTTCGTGAAAGAAGTGCCGCTTGCCGTTTGAGAACACGACATCGTAACCGAACCACGGCTGGACGAGGCATCGGAACCCAGCAATTTTACCCACTTCACCTGCGTAGCGAGAGGCCGTAGGTCGGACGCGCACATAGGTGCCGTTTGGCCATGGAGTCCGCGCCTGATTTTTCATGCCCCGTGTTTTCCATTCCAACTCCACAAACATCACAAAGTTCGGGAAATCCAGAATGAGCTGGTCGCGCATCGCATTGTAGCACTTCTCGCAAATCGCTAAATGGCGGCTTGCGACATCCTTAATTTGAAAGCGGAGACGCACTATGGGGAGTTTCCCTCCGCAGAACGCACAATCTACGCACTGATTCCAATAGCGGCTGGAGGATCCCGACTTGCGCAGGAACTCAAGTAGGTTTTGCGCACAACGATTGCACCCCTCCGTGTGGCGAGTGATGGCGAAATGCTCCCGTTGTTCCATCGCCACAATCAACCCGGACTGCGCCAGCGGCGCATTGCATTCGAAGCACCGCTTGATCATCCCCTGACTCCTTTCCTTGCAACCGTTGGCCTGCCGTTCATCGCCTATCGCGCGCACATACCCTGTCGTCCGCGCACCCCCTTCGCGCTCGCCAACTTCACAAGATCCGCCCAATCACTCCCACAATGCACCAAGGAAGACTCGATCGACATTCACACCCAGCATGACGTTCACTCGTGCCTGAGGGGCTCCCTCGCCCCTTAACCAGTCTACCTCCAGCTTATCTACCGTGAAGCTTCCGGAATGAGTCGGGCGACATGCAAGAGGAAAACGTCTTGTCAAGTATTTTTTACAAAGGGGATGAACAGCGGCTGGTTGTGGAACATTTTCCATTTGGTGGAAGGCCGAGCCGGCTCAACGAACAGCTAAGCCGTGCCAACCCACGGTCAGCACGGCTTAAGAATTACGGTCTGCCAGATCGGCGCCTTTCTTGGTTTCGCCGCCCGTCCGATTGACAGGGGGGTCACTCAGCGTTCAGTGCTCGTGGAGCTCGTCCTTGATCTCCTGAGTCCACGGCTTTTCTTGAACCGACGACTCGCTTTTCTCCTCGGATCGCTTTGGGGGATGCGACTGAGAAGAAGTGTGTCGAGTCTCGCGTCCTCCATGGTGACCGCCACCACTGTGACCTCCGCCGTGGCCGTGGGATTTTTCTCCCCGGCGCTCGGAATGATGCGTCATCCCAGAACGCCCAGATCGCTGCTCCCCATGGCCTTGCGCTCGAGGGCGCTCGCTTCCAGACCCACGCTCTGGCTTTTTCGCACTACTCTCCGAGGCCTTGCCGCTCTCAGGATAGAGCGCTTGCTTACGCGACAGGCGGATTTTCCCTTTTTCGTCAATACCGATTACTTTGACCAGCATCTGATCGCCGAGCTTGCAGACATCCTCTACGCGCTCCACGCGCCGCGGCTCGAGCTCACTGATGTGCACCAGCCCGTCTTTGCCCGGCAGAATCTCAACGAAAGCGCCGAAATCCTCGATGCGGGTGACCTTCCCAGTGTAGAGCTGACCCAACTCCGCTTCGGCCGTGAGCTCGCGGATCCAGTTGATCGCCTTTTGCATGGCCTCTTGGTCCGCGCTGGCGATGAAAATCCGACCATCGTCATTGATGTCAATCTTGGCGCCCGTCGTGGCCACAATCTCTTTAATGATTTTTCCACCGGCGCCAATCACGTCGCGGATCTTTTCGGGATTGATGGTGATCATTTCGATTCGGGGGGCGTGCGGCTTGAGCTCAGGCCGTGGGGCAGGAATTGCTTCCAACATCTTTTCAAGAATGTACTGGCGCCCTTCTTTCGCCTGAGCGAGCGCTTTTTCCATGATGTCGAATGTCACGCCCTCGATCTTGATGTCCATTTGAAGGGCCGTGATTCCGTCGCGCGTCCCCGCGACTTTGAAATCCATGTCTCCGAGGTGGTCCTCCAGCCCCATGATGTCGCTCAGGACCGCATAGCGGTCGCCTTCCTTAATGAGGCCCATGGCGATGCCCGCGACTGGCTCGCTGATCGGCACGCCGCCGTCCATCAGCGCAAGGATCCCGCTGCACACACTTGCCATGGAGGAGGAACCATTCGACTCAAGGATCTCGCTGACGAGTCGAATCGTGTATGGGAACTTGTCACGGTCTGGGATGACGGGCGCGATTGCGCGCTGGGCCAAATGGCCGTGCCCAATCTCGCGTCGGCCCGGCCCACGAACTGGCCGCACTTCTCCCACGCTAAACGAGGGGAAATTGTAGTGTAGGTAGAAGAAGTGCTCGCTTGTGTCGTCGAGGTAGTCGGTTTCCTGCGCATCCTCGCCTGTACCGAGCGTCAGCACGCCCAGCGATTGGGTCTGGCCACGCGTGAAGAGAGCGCTGCCATGGGCGCGCGGTAAGATGCCAACTTCGATCGAAATGGGTCGGATATCCTTCAGACCGCGCCCATCCGCACGAATCCCGCTTTCGAGGATGCGACGGCGCATGGCCTGCGAATACTCATCCTCGAAGACACTTTTCATCAGCTCTTTGACTTCGGGGTATTCGTCGCTCAGGGCATCGATGATCTCGTCGCGCGCCTCTTCCAGCGCCTCGTTGCGTTCTTTCTTCTCGTAGATCTCCGCGATCTTTGCGAATTTGGGCTGCGAAAGCTGGCGGATCTTTTCTTCCAGCGTGGGGTTGCGCTCCGGCTTCGTGTAGGCAACCTTCTCTTTCCCGACGGCCGCCCGCAGAGCATCCTGCACCTCGCAGATCTTCTGAATGGCAGCATGGCCGAAGCGCAACGCCTCGAGCATTTGCTCTTCGCTCAGCATTTTGGCACCACTTTCGACCATCGTCACGGCATTCGCGGTGCCAGCGACGACTAAGTCGAGGAGCGAAGTTTTCATCTGCTCGTACGTGGGATTGAGGATGTAGGACTTCCCGTCGAACCCGACACGCACACCGCCGACGGCTTTCTCGAAAGGAATATCGGAAATCAGCAGGGCTGCTGACGCTGCACACAAACCTACCACGTCGGCATTGTTTTGCCCATCAAACGATAACACGTTGACGTAGACTTGCACCTCTTGGGTGAAGCCGTCGGGGAACAGGGGGCGAATTGGCCGGTCGATCAGGCGCGCCCGTAGAATCTCAGGCTCCGTCGGGCGCCCTTCGCGCTTAAAGTATCCGCCGGGGATTCGTCCTGCCGCGTACAATTTTTCGCGGTAATCCACCGTGAGAGGGAAAAAGTCGAGTGGCTCGGGGCGTGGCGGAGCCATAACCACCGTGGCAAGCACCACCGTCCCGCCAACGGTTGCCAATACACTTCCGTTAGCCTGCTTCGCGAGTTTTCCCGTGCTAAGAATGAGTTTGTCCGGTCCAAATGGAACAGACACTTCTGCGACCGAGGTCGCGATGGTTGAGTTTGCTTCTGTCACTTTCGTGATCCTTTCTTCCAAGCCAAAGCAATAGCGTTGGAATCAAAATATGTTGGGGGACCGGAGAGGCTTGGGAAGAAGGGATTCTGTCGGGATTTTACGTTTCGGCAGAAGTTTCGCGCCTGCTTTCCGCCGAAGCTTAAAAGCCCGAACCCGTCCCGCACATTCGGCGGGACATCCCTCCCTCCGTGCCACCGGTTCCTCGTTATGTTCTACACTTGCTAACAAAAAATGATGCGGCGGGCCAGCAAAAAACCCGCCGCAACGTTTACTTTTCATCAAGCCCTCACACGGGCTGCGCCCCAAAATGCAGCCACTGAAAGCGGCGTCTTGCGATACTTTTCGTGACTCTTCCGCTTGATTTCCGGCTTCTTACTTGCGGAGTCCTAACCGCTCAATCAGCGTACGGTAGCGCTCAATGTCGAGCTCGCGCAGATAGTTGAGCAGTCGGCGCCGCTGACCCACCAGCATGAGAAGACCGCGCCGCGAATGATGGTCCTTCGTGTGTGTCTTGAAGTGCTCAGTGAGATTCTGAATCCGTTCCGTCAGAATTGCGATCTGCACTTCTGGCGAGCCGGTATCATTCGGATGCCGGCCGAACTCAGCAATGAGCTGCTTCTTGCGCTCTGCCGTAATGCTCATAGGACGTTCCCTTTCGTCATGAAAAATCGCCTTGAGCCCAGTCGTGCGCCAAGGGACCTCGCCACTCCGCGCTCAAGGTTCGCGCGTTATGTAGCACCATTGGGTAGAGAAAATTCACGCTTCCGCGGCAAGTTTCGGGACCAAAGCGTTGAGCAGACGAGAGAATTTGTCCTCCACGAGCCGGGCGTTTTCCATCACTTCTTCGTGCGTCGTCACGGCAGGTTCGGTAAGCAAATTCGAAATAAAGGAAATGCCAAGCACTTCGCGATCCATGTGCCGCGCAATCAATGCCTCATGCACAGTGCTCATCCCGACTGCGTCCGCAGCAAATACCCCGCGAAGCATTTGGACTTCGGCACGTGTCTCGTAACTGGGTCCCAAGCCTCCCAGATAGACACCTTCGCGCAGGTTGATGCCAATCTCCAGAGCAAGTTCGCGGGCGAGAGCGCGAAGACGCGCGGAATAGATCTCGCTACAATCTGGAAAACGCGGCCCCCACGCTTCCACGTTTCTCCCGCGCAACGGATTGCGGAACATCCAGTTGATGTGGTCGCTGATTAGCATCAGGTCGCCGACCTGAAAACAACGATTCAGTCCCCCCGCGGCGTTCGAGAGCACCACCACACGGATCGGCTTCGCAACCAACAACGCACGTAACAGAAGGGTCGAAGTTTGGGGAGAAATCCCTTCGTAAAGGTGACGGCGACCGTTCATGAGAAACAGGGGTGTGTCATTGACCATACCGTAGACCAACGTTCCAGCATGGCCAGCCACGGTCGAGGCGCCGACGTGTGGCAGTTCCGCATAAGGCGCAGACTGCACGACCTGAACACTACGGACGAAGCCTCCCAAGCCACTTCCCGCCACGACAAGCACTCGGGCTTCGCCAGAAAATCGTTCGCACAGGGCAGCGCTCAGTTCTTTGACCTGCTGTTCGTATTCTGGGGTCACCGTATCGTGACGCTGATTCGAACGATTCTGCATCATCGTGAGTTGTCTTCTGTTATCCCTCGTCTGACTCAGACTCCGGCAGGCTTTCATTGGAGATGAAGAGCTCGCGAATCCGCTTGGGTGACTTTGCGAACATCACCGCTTTGCGGAAATTTTTGTTCTTCAGTTTCAGGACCAGCTGCGCGAGGACTTTCAAAAAGTCGCCCGCCTGCTTGTCGTTGGCACCGATCATTACGATGATGTATACGGGCTTGTCGTCGAGCGAATCAAAATCGATCCCTTTGTGGGAGCGACCGATCGCAATAACGAAATCTTTTACGCTTGGGATCTTGACGTGGGGAAGCGCCACTTCAATCCCCACCCCCGTCGAGATCACTTTCTCGCGTTCGAAAATCGCTTTCAGAAGCTCGTCCTTGTCGGTCACATTCGGAGAAGTCGCCAGCACGTCCACCAGTTCCCGCAACGCCTCTTCTTTAGTGGTGGCCTTGAGATCCACAATCCGCGACTCATCGATCATTTTCGAGAAATCAACCATAGCACTCTTGCCCTTTCGCCCGGCGTCGATGCCGGATCATGAACGCACCGCGGCGCAAAAAAATTCATCCTTCGATTTGTTCACTTGCTTCCCTTGCCCGTGAGGGCTTTTCACATCACTGTCAAGAGAGTGCGCAAGCCGACGCAACACAACTTGCTGCGTCGGCTTCATATGGCACTCTCACCTGGAACGAGTTTCAGCGCACTTTGAGGACCATGCGGTAGCGTGCTTCATTCGCCCGAACCCGCGCAATGGCGTCATTGACGCGGTCAAGGGGCATGACCTCTGCCTGTGCCCGCACTCCGTGGCGAGCCGCAAATTCCAACATTTCGCGAATGGTAGCTCGATTGCCAATGATGGTGGCGCCGATGCTTTTCTGGCCGCCAATCAGCATGCTGACCGGCACCGAAATGTTGCCCGGCGACGCGCCTACGATTTGCAGCCGCCCCAATTTTCGGACCAACTTCAGCCACTGCGGCCAATCGAGATCCGCACTCACCGTGGAGATGAGAAGATCAAAATAGCCTGCACGTTTGGCCATCGCTTGGCTATCGGTCGAGACAACAAACTCATGGGCGCCGAGCCTTTTCGCTTCCGCTTCCTTGGAAGGGGACGTGGAGAAAGCTGTGACCTCGCACCCCATGGCGCGCGCGAATTGGAGCGCCAAATGCCCGAGTCCGCCGATGCCGATCACTCCCACCCGTTGCGCTGGCCGCGTAAACCGGGCAAGGGGTGTGTAGACTGTGATCCCTCCACACATCAGGGGAGCCGCTGCCTCCGAAGGCAAAGTGTCCGGAATCGGGAACACAAAGCGGCTATCGGCCACGACGTACTCAGCGTAGCCGCCCGGATGACCAACGCACGTGGCTTGGTGGGCATCGCAGCAGGGTTCTTCGCCCCGCTCACACCATTCACAGGCCATGCACGAGCCGCACTGCCAGCCTAATCCAACGCGTTGCCCAATCGTTAGGTGTTTCACCTCGGCCCCCATTCGAGCAACCGTTCCCACCACTTCGTGGCCGGGGATCAGAGGGTAGGTGCTTACTTTCCAGTCGTTATCAATCAAATGGATGTCGCTGTGGCAAATCCCGCAACATTCGACCTCGAGTTCGACATCGAACGGCCCTAAGCTGGATGGGCGCTCATAGGTATAGGGTTCCAGAGGACGGCCTGCGGCCATCGCTGCATAAGCTCGGACTGTCATCACATCCTCCTTCGTGTCCAACGCAGTGATTAGCAATCAACCGAAGGTAGGTTGGTTCGCCGAGGCGACGCAAGCCAATTATGGAGGTTCGGCTTTCAGGAGGAAGCAGGGGGGTTGGCACATGCTCTCAGGTTTGAGAGATGGCGAGAATCGAGAAAAATAGTGCGAAATTTGTGAATTTTCGCTCAGAAATTCGTCTTTTTAACATTCCTTCCAAATGCGTACCATAACGCAACCTATTGTGTTTCAATTATCTATACAAATAGACATGCAAGTCGTTTTTCTTGTTGACCTCCTGGTATTTAAGCAGATTGTGTGATATTTCACAAAGTGGCATCATCTCTGCCATGGGAGAGCTCACAGGGTGCTGGCTCTGAATCAAACCACGGCGTACGCGATCCTAACCCTCGGATTGCTCAACGGACCGGGCGGTGAGCCCCGGCGAGTCCACGAGCTCGCCGCGGCTTCGGGGATTCCTCGTCCTTATCTGGCCAAGCTCGTCCACCGTCTCCGTTTGCTGGGGTTCGTTACCACTCAACGTGGTTATCGCGGAGGGGTTTGCCTCGCACGCCCTGCCTCGGAGATTCGGTTGATCGAAGTCGCGGAAGCGGTGTCGGGACGACCGTTCTCGGCGCCGTGCCTGCTTGGCTTACGAGTCTGCAACGACCCTCGCGCCTGCCCGCTCAACCGCTTTTGGAGCAAGACGATCGAATTGGTGCGAACCGGGCTAAGCCGGGCCACACTCCTGGACGCGAACGGACTCCACTGTGTGGCCGCGGCACGCGCGGGAAAATATATCCCTTCTGCGG
Organism: Candidatus Sumerlaea chitinivorans; assembly: GCA_003290465.1. Lineage (GTDB taxonomy): Bacteria > Sumerlaeota > Sumerlaeia > Sumerlaeales > Sumerlaeaceae > Sumerlaea > Sumerlaea chitinivorans. Next base: position 30,135 of record CP030759.1, on the reverse strand, counting down.
CGTCGCCCAAATCCCCAAACACGCCACGCTCCCCCACGAACGATGCCGCAAAGACGATTCTCAAGCTGCGTGAAAGGAGGACCGAGTGAAGGGGCTATGGATGTAACAACTCGGCACATCAAATATCAGGCGGATTGCGACCCGAGTTTTCCAGCTGCCATCAAAAGCATTCCCGGCTGCGAAAAACTCGACAGCTGCATTCAGTGCGGAACATGCTCGGGTGTCTGTCCCATGAGTATCTACATGGACATGACACCGCGGCGCGTCATGAACCTTGTCCGCTACGGCTTCAAAAAGGAGGTCATGGCCTCGAACACCATCTGGCTATGCTCGTCGTGCTACGCCTGTACGGTCGAGTGTCCGCGCGAGATCAAGGTCACGGACATCATGTACGCGCTCAAGCAGATGGCGATCCGCGAGAAGGCTTATCCCAGACGTTTCCGCATGGTGGTCCTCGCGAACGAGTTCTACAAGATGGTGCGGGCACGCGGCCGCGTCAACGAGATCCACTTGGTTACGCGTCTGAACCTACTCACGAATCCACTGGAGATGCTAAAAATGGCGCGGCTTGGCATCGAGCTCATTCGTCGCGGCCGCTTCTCGCTGCGTCCTGACGCGGTGAAAGACCCACAGCGCATCCGCGAAATTATGGAATACCAAGGCAATGGCAACGGCCGAAAGGAGGTCGCCACAAAATGAAGTTTGGTTATTTCCCCGGTTGTTCGGTGTTGGGCACTGGCCGTGCCTGCGAAGAAAGCACTCAGGCCATCGTGCGGGAACTGGGTGTAGAGCTTGAAGAAATCGAGGACTGGAACTGCTGCGGTGCGACAGCGTACATGTCCGTGGACGAACACAACGCTTTGGCTCTCGCTGCCCGCAATATCGCGCTAGCAGAAAAGCAAGGGGCGACGCAGATGACGACCCCGTGCAGTGGATGCTACCTCGTGCTCAACAAAACCAAGCACTACATCGAAGAGTATCCCGCGGTGGGCAATCGCGTAAAAGAATCCCTCAAACGCACGGGGCTTCAGTACAAAGGCACCGTGCGCGTTCGCCACATGCTCGACATTCTTGTGAATGACGTTGGGCTCGACACCATCCGCAAGCATGTGCAGCATCCACTGAAAGGGGTGAAGGTGGCCGCCTACTACGGCTGCCAGACGGTCCGACCCTACAAGGATTTCGACCAGTATCACTTTCCGGAGACCATTGACAAGCTCTGCGAAGCGCTTGGGGCGGAACCGGTGCACTTCCCCCTAAAAACCCGGTGTTGCGGCGGTAGCCAGATGGGGACACTTCCTCAGGTCGCTCAACGCCTCGTTTTCGCAATTCTTCGGGAAGCCAAGCGGCAGGGAGCAAACGTGATCGTGAGCGTTTGCCCACTGTGCCACTTCAACCTCGATTCTTATCAGCACGACATTATTTCACGGTTCAAAGAGGACGTCGGCATCACCTGCCTTTACTACACGCAAATGATGGGACTGGCGTTTGGCATCGACCCGAACACGCTCGGCTTGCACCGCAATCTGACGTGGGACCGTAGTCCGCTGCGTCAGCAGATGGCTGCAGTCGGCGTGGGAGCTTGAGGGAAGGAGAGTGGAAATGACGCAAGGAAACGGTACAGAGATTCGAATCGGGGTCTACATCTGCCATTGCGGCGTCAACATTGCTGGCACGATTGACGTCAAGGCGGTAGCCGAAGCAGCTGGCAAGCTGCCGAACGTGGCCATCGCCCGCACTTACAAATACATGTGCTCGGACCCCGGCCAAGAGCTTATCATTTCGGATATCGCCGAGCATCAGTTGAACCGGATCGTGGTTGCGGCGTGTTCACCCAACCTCCACGAAGCAACCTTCCGAGGAGCCATGGAGCGCGCCGGCATCAATCCCTACTATTTCCAAATGGTGAATATCCGCGAGCACGGCTCGTGGGTCCACACGGATCCCGTAGCGGCAACCGAAAAAGCGAAAGATCAGGTCCGTGCTGCCGTAGCTCGTGTGGTGCACCATAAGCCACTGGAACGCAAGCGCCTCGCGGTCAACCAGAGCGTGCTGGTCGTCGGAGGGGGCATCGCCGGCATTACCGCCGCCCTCGATCTTGCGAAAAGTGGCAAGCGGGTATATCTCGTGGAGCGCGAGCCTTCGATCGGCGGCCACATGGCCAAGTACGATAAGACCTTCCCAACCCTCGACTGCGCTGCGTGTATTTTGACCCCCAAAATGAGCGAAGTCCGCGAGCACCCCAACATCACTCTGTGGACGTACTCCGAGGTCACGGAAGTCGCGGGGCATATCGGGAAGTTCAAAGTCAAGGTGCGACGCAAACCCCGCTACATTGACGAAGAACTCTGTGTTGGATGCATGGACTGCGTGAGCGCATGCGTCTTTAAGGAACCCAAGTTTGAAGACGAGTTCAACGAAGGGCTCGGCAAACGCAAACCCATCTACATGCCCTTCCCGCAGGCCGTACCGCCCGTGGTGACGATTGATCCCGAGACCTGCTTGAAATTCCGCACAGGCAAGTGCAAGGCGCCATGCGAGACGGTCTGCGACCGCAAGGCCGTCGATTTCAACCAGACCGAACGCATTGAGGAAATCGAGGTCGGTGCGGTCATCATTGCGACCGGATTCAAGACCTTCGACGCCACGCGGCTCCCTCTCTATGGCTATGGCATTTACCCGAATGTTTACACGTCGCTTGAGGTGGAGCGACTCGTCAATTCCTCCGGGCCGACCGGTGGCGAGATCGTGTGTCGAGACGGGCGCAAGCCCAAGTCCATCGGCATTATCCACTGCGTCGGCTCACGCGACAAGAAAACAAACCGCTGGTGTTCGCGCGTCTGCTGCATGTATTCGCTGAAGCTCGCCCATCTCTTGCGCGAACACACCGGCGCAGACGTTTACCAGTTCTACATTGATATGCGCTGCCCGGGAAAAGGTTACGACGAATTCTACGAAAAGCTCCTCGACGAGGGCATTCAGATGATCCGTGGCCGGGCGGCTGAGGTCACCGACTGGACCATGACTCCGGAAGAGGAGGGCAAGCTGGTGATCCGCGTCGAGGACACCCTCTCTGCGTACGTGCGACGCATTCCCGTGGACATGGTCGTACTGTCCGTGGGACTCGAGCCGGCGGAAGGAGCAGACGAGATTCGGCGGATGTTCAACATCTCATGCTCCAAAGAAGGATTCTTCCTCGAGAAGCACCCAAAGCTTGCCCCGGTGGAGACGGCAACGGCGGGAGTCTTCATCGCAGGCTGCTGTCAAGGGCCGAAAGATATTCCCGACACGGTGGCACAGGCTGGGGCCGCCGCCGCGCAAGCCATGGCGCTCCTCGACAAAGGCTACGTCGAGATGGAGCCGAACACGGCCTACATCAACGCCGACCATTGCAGCGGTTGCAAGTCATGCATCCCACTGTGCCCGTATCACGCCATTTCCTTCAACGAAGCCACAGGCAAAGCGGAGATCAACGAGGCGCTGTGCTCCGGATGCGGCACCTGCGTGGCGTCATGTCCGTCCGGTTCGATCACGCAGAACCTCTTTGAGGATGCTCAAATCTTTAGCGAAATTGATGAGGTGCTGAGCTATGTCTGAGAAATTTGAACCGAGAATTATCGGTTTCTTTTGCAACTGGTGTACGTACACCGCAGCAGATCTAGCAGGTGTCTCCCGCCTGAAGTACGCGCCAAACCTTCGCACGATCCGCGTCATGTGTAGCGGCCGGATTGACCCGCAGTTTGTGCTGGAGGCATTCGCGCGGGGAGCAGACGGGGTCCTCATCGGTGGCTGTCACCCCGGCGACTGTCACTATATCAGTGGCAACTACAAGTGCTTACGGCGCTTCAAGCTCCTGAAACGTGTCGTTCGGGACATGGGTATCGAGCCGGAGCGGCTGCGCCTCGAGTGGATTTCAGCCTCTGAGGGCGAACGGCTGAAAAATGTGGTCAACGAAATGGTGGAGCAGGTTCGCGCCTTGGGGCCTCTCAACCTACCGAAACGCTTTGTGGAATGGGATAAGGAGGTTGCGGAGTTGCGCGAGCACGTCGCCGCAGCCCAACAGCAGGAGGAGGCAATGAGCCATGCCTGAGAAGCCCAAAATCGCATTCTATTGGTGCGCATCGTGCGGCGGCTGCGAGGAGTCGGTCGTGGATCTGGCTGAGAGTATCCTCGACGTGGTCGCCGCCGTGGATATCGTGTTCTGGCCCGTAGCGATGGATTTCAAAGTGAAAGATGTCGAGGCTATGCCCGACAAATCCATCGTGGCGACGATGATCAATGGGGCTATCCGCACTTCCGAACAAGAGGAGATTGCTCATCTTCTACGGCGCAAGAGCCAGTACATTATTGCCTACGGCTCGTGTGCCCATCTGGGCGGAATACCGGCGCTGGCGAACTTGTTCCCGCGCGAGCAGATTCTGGAATATGCCTATGAGAAGGCGCCGTCGGTGGTGAATGAACAGCGCACCCGCCCCACGACTGTGTTCAAAGACAACGGCCACACGGTAACCTTACCGGAATTCCGCAATGTGGTGCGCGCTTTGGATCAGGTGATTGAAGTGGACTATTACCTACCCGGCTGCGCGCCTTCGCCGAAACTTCTGGCGCAAGCGGTCCAAGCCTTACTCAGTGGGAATCTCCCTCCCCGCGGGAGTGTTCTCGCCCCCGATGTGGCACTGTGCGAGGAGTGCCCACGCAAAGAATCCAAACCAACAGAACTGAGCTTTACAGAATTCAAACGCCCCCATCAGGTTGTCCTCGATCCCACGCAGTGCTTCCTTGCGCAGGGAGTCATCTGCATGGGACCTGCAACACGTGGAGGATGTGGCGCCGCGTGTATCACCGGCAATATGCCCTGCACGGGCTGCTATGGTCCGCCTTCCCGGGTCAAGGATCAAGGGGCCAAGATTCTCTCGTCACTTTGCGCAAACCTCGAAGCAGAGGACGAACAGGAAATCGAAAAGATCCTTCAAACGATCCCCGATCCCGTTGGGACGTTCTACCGCTATGGTCTTGCACGCTCGCTTCTGCGGCGTCGCGCAGACCTTAAGTAAGGATGTAAAAGGAGAGCAGCGATGGAAAAACCGATTCAGGAAGCTTTTCGTGAGGGAAGTGCCCGTGCAAATGCTGCCTATGTGGGAGCTCGACGGCGCATCACAGTAGATCCCATCACGCGTCTGGAAGGACATGGGAAAATTGATATTTTCCTCGACGATAAGGGCGACGTCGAGCGTGCCTACTTTCAAGTGCCGGAATTGCGCGGATTCGAGGTCTTTAGCCTTGGGCGTCCCGCGGAAGATATGCCCCAAATCACCAGTCGCATCTGCGGCGTCTGCCCCACAGCTCACCACATGGCTGCAACCAAAGCACTCGACGACCTCTATAAAGTGGATCCGCCGAGCCCCGCGAAAAAGCTACGCGAGCTGATCTACAATACATTCATGCTCGAGGACCACGCGCTCCACGTTTTCATTCTTGGCGGGCCGGACTTTATCGTTGGTCCTGATGCTCCTGCTTCAATGCGTAACGTTCTCGGCGTGGTTGAGAAAGCCGGGCTTGAAGTTGGGAAACGAGTGATTTCCACACGCCGGCGCTTGCGCGAGTTTATCGCTTACTTGGGCGGTAAGGTCATCCATCCGGTTTTCGGTTTGCCCGGCGGCGTGTCGAAAGGGATCGCCAAAGAGGATCTACCCCAATTTCAAGAACTCTGCCGCGACGCTCTCGACTTCGCGCTCTTCACCCTTCAGATCTTCCGGGATATTGTCCTGAAGAACGACGAATACGTGAAGCTCATCACGAGCGACGCCTACACGCATCGCACCCATTACATGGGGCTCGTCGATGCCAACAATTGCCCGAATTTCTACGACGGCCTCATCCGAGTAGTGAGCCCCGAGGGCAAAGAAGTTGCCAAATTCCCGGTGCAGAAGTACCTCGACTATGTGGCTGAACACGTCGAGCCATGGAGCTACGTGAAGTTCTGCTACCTTCGGCCCATCGGATGGAAAGGCTTTGTGGATGGGCCTGACAGCGGGATCTATTCTGTGGCACCCCTCGCGCGGCTCAATGCATCCGAACGCATGGCTACGCCCGAAGCACAGAAAGCGCGTGAGGAGTATTTCGCCACGCTCGGCTATCCGGTCCACCACACCCTTGCGAATCACTGGGCTCGCGTCATCGAAATGGTGTACGCCGCGGAGCGGATGAACGAGCTCATCAATGATCCAGAGATCACCAGCACGGAAATCCGTCGTTTGCCCACCGAGGTGCCTTCCGTTGGCATTGGTGTCGTGGAAGCGCCGCGGGGAACGCTCATCCACCACTACGAGACGGACGAACGTGGCGTGCTTACGAAGGTCAACTTGATTGTGGCAACCCAAAACAATTCGGCACGGATGGCCATGAGCGTCGAGAAGGCCGCTAAATCCCTCATTCGGGGTGGGCAGGTAGACGACGGCCTGCTCAATAAGGTCGAAATGGCGTTTCGCGCCTACGACCCGTGCCATGCGTGCGCCACGCATTCGCTGCCGGGCCAGATGCCGCTGATTGCACGTATCCGCGATCAGCGGGGTAATGTCGTGCGTGAGATTCGGCGGTGAGAAAGGGGCACGCGATGGACTTCACCGCAGCCCACACGGCCCCTTATGCGCATCCAGCACCTGAGGCGAGGGCAAAACGGGTTGTGGTGCTGGCGCTCGGGAATGATATCCTGTGCGACGACGGAGTCGGCCTCTTCGCTGCCCGTGCGCTGCGGGAGCGTTATGGGGACCGTGCCGAGATCATCGAGACGGGGGAAGCCGGTTTAGCGCTTCTCGAACTGTTAGAAGGCTACGACGCTGCCCTCATTCTCGATGCCACAGTGACGGGGAAACATCCTGTCGGCACGGTTCTCGAATTTGCGCCGGAGGATTTTGCTGTGGTACGCGCCCCCTCACCGCATTACGCGGGATTGCCAGAGGTACTCGATCTGGCGCGCCGGATGCACTTGGATTTTCCTCGCCAAATCGTGATTTTGGCACTTGAGGTTGAGGATCCTTTCACTGTGCGCGAGGGGCTGACCCCTGCCACGGCGGCGGCGTTTCCCAGATTCGTCGCCGAGGCAGAACGTCGCCTTCAAGAATTGCTCACCTCGGCAAAGGAAGCGTAACAGCAGTTCTTGCGAGAAGTCCCCTTAGCGGACCACTGGGGGCTCGACGGGCACGACCTGCGGTGGTGCTTGGATGCGGAACCGCCATGTGTAGGGCGTATTGGAAAGCGGTTGATTTGTTGCGCTACGCACCCCGCGGCCAATCGTGACGGTATAGGTCCTCTCGGGTTCGAGTCGGGCGAGAATGCGAACAATCGTCCATCCCGTCCGCGCATCGGTGTCGAAAATAAACTGTGGATCTACGTCAAGCCGCGGCCGGAACCGAACTGTGTTCAGATTGAAAGATTCCGGCTGTATTTTCGTGTTGAAGAACACCACGATGGGCAGGTTGGGCGCATTCATCTCGCCGTCTGCGGGTCGGGTTTTGAAAATCCCGGGAGCTCCGGTGACGAAGGAAAACCGATATTCCTGGCGCATGCGAAGCCCCGAAGCATCGGCAGCTTCCCTTCCCACGACAACAACGTAGCGTGTGTTGTACCTGATTGGCCGGTTCTCGTCATCGTTGTTCAACACCACCACTGCAACGTGGTCGGCGGCTTCGGGGTGGCTGCCCGCTCCGATGGCGAGGCGGTAGTTCGCCTCCGGTTCGATGCGAATCGCTTTGCGCACCGAGTCTGCATCCATGGTCTTCGAAAAGCGAATCTTGATCGGCAGCTCAAATCCCACCGTCACATCCTTTGTGCCGTCAGGTGGATCTGTGGCCACCACGCGAGGATAATCGCGTTTCGGTTCTATGGTGAGTTCTCCGATGTCTACGGTTTGACCGGGCTGAACATCCACTCCCTCTTGCCGAGCGGGCTCGTAACCCTCGCGCGTGGCCACGATGGTGTAGGTACCGGGCGGAACCTGCTCGATTTTAAAAGAACCATCGGGTGCAGTCATTGCAATGAGCTGGGTTCCACCAATGCCGACTTTGACCCCTTCCGCATTCTCGAGGGGTTGATCGTCGTCGCCCAGCACCACTACTTTGCCTTTGACGACTCCGGGCGTCTGCGCTTGAAGCGCCGGGGGAGTGAGAGCGATACGCAGGTCCGCAACTTTCTTCTCGCGCAAGTCCGCAACAAAGGGCAACGGCGCTCCCCCTTCCAACGTTGCCAAAACGGTGTAGAGTCCGGCGGGAAGTCGGCTGAACTCAAAACGCCCTTGCTCGTCGGGAGTGACGATGTAGTCCGAATTGTCGAGGGCAAGCGTCACGCGTTCATAATCTTTGCGCTCCTGACCTTGAGCGTCAAAAATCCGCACCACTCCGACGATTTTCCTATCGCCTTGCAGCGACTCGCGCGAGAGCGGCTCGGCCGCCTCCTCTGCCTCCTGCTCGCGTCCAACCGGCTCGAGCACCACCGCGTCGGCTTTTGTTTCCTCTCCCCCAATCACCACCACATTGATGGTAGCGCGACGATACCCCGGTTTCTCGATGATCAGACGGTAGGCACCATGCTCCACGTTCAAGAAGCGGTAAATGCCAAGCTCATCCGTGATGGTGACCAGAGGGGTATCCTCAAGACGCACGACCACACCTTCATTTGAGCGGGCGCCCAGCACAGTGACCTCGCCGCGCAGCGAACCCAAGAGCGGCTCCTTCCGCTGGGCAGTGGCGGTGGTGAGAGGACTGTCTACTCGCTCCAAAATGGTCATGCGCGTCTCGTATGGGCGCTCACGTGTGTGTTGCTGGGGGTTGAGCGAAACGCGTTCGATGGTCACTTTTTTGTAGCCCGGATATTCCGCTACAACAGTGTACTCGCCCGCCGGGACATTCGATATCGTGAATTTCCCGTTTTCGTCCGTGTGGGCATTGAAGGAAGTGCCCGCCAAGTAAACAAGGATGCCGAGGTGGCCTCCGGCGGGGACGTTTGCCAAAAGCACTTGGCCGGTGAGATAGGCCCCACTTGAGGCGAGCGAAGGCGGGTTACCGTTCGGAGGCGCAGAAGGCCGCGTTTCGCATCCGACAAGAACACAATGCAAAACGATCACCACCGCAAGAACCCACCCGCTCCCACTGCATTTGCGCAGACGCATTGGCTCAACCCCACCTTTCAAATCCACTGGTGTTTTCATGGTTGCCTGAACGTGCAATCTAGTGGCGAGTACTTGCCAGAATCAACCCAACTTTAGGCGTCGACGTGTGAAAGAACTATTAGTAGCGACTACGAATCAGGGCAAAGTCCACGAGCTTGAGAAACTGCTTGAGTCAGTTACCAACGTGCAGCTCCGCTCACTGAAGGATCTTCCCGACCTTGCGGTCGCCGAAGAGGACGGTGCAACTTTTGAGGCGAACGCCATTGCAAAGGCGCTGCATTACTGCAGGCTCTCCGGTCTTCCCACAATAGCTGACGACTCGGGACTTGTGGTGGATGCACTGGGGGGCCGCCCCGGCGTCCATTCGTCGCGCTATGCCCCGTCGGATGCAGAGCGGATCGCCAAGCTTCTCCGCGAGATGGAGGGGACTGACTGGCCACAGCGAAGCGCTCGTTTCATCTGTGCGGCGGCCTTCGCTGTCCCGAACCCTGAAGTTCATATCCACACGCTTACCACAGGTATCCTTGAAGGCTATATTGCCTTGGAAGCAAAGGGAACATTCGGGTTTGGCTACGATCCCATATTCTACGTGGAAGCACTGGGGTGCCACCTTGCCGAGGTGCCCCCAGAAATAAAAAACACGCTGAGTCATCGCGCGCAAGCGATCGCAAAGCTGCTGCCAGCGGTGACAGAGTATTTTCGGATGACGCTGTAGAGTACGCGTGCTTTCAAGCCTCATCCGAAATTTCCCTTGCATCGGGCGCATGCGCTTTGTCGGCTCGCGTGTTGGACGTGAAGGTCGCGCCTTCGAATGACCCAAGCTATAGGTTGGAGCACTAACTATGACGCTGAGAATTGGAATTATTGGCTGTGGCGGAATTGCTGGCGAACACATGCGCGGCTACACTGCATGCGATGGCGTGCGAGTGGTGGCGTGTTCGGATATTTCCCTGTCTCGTGCAAAGACTTTCGCGCGCGACCACGGGATCGAGAACGCCTATGACGATTACCGGAAAATGCTGGAGAGCGAGAAGCTCGATGCCGTGTCCGTTTGCACGCCGAACTATGCGCACTGCGAGCCGACTGTTGCCGCTCTCAAGGCCGGCCTCCACGTTCTGTGCGAAAAACCCATTGCCATGAATGCGTCGGAAGCGGAACTCATGGTGCGCACGGCACGCGAAACCGGCAAGATCCTGACAATTGGCCACCATTTTCGCTTCATGCCGCACATCCGCTTCCTCAAGCGCCGCATCGAGGAGGGAGCGCTCGGCCAGATCTATTTTGCTCGCTCAAATGCCCTGCGCCGGCGCGGGATCCCCGGGTGGGGGCAATTCCACATTCGCGCAAAATCGGGCGGCGGGCCACTCATCGATATCGGCGTGCACACCCTCGACACTATCCTTTGGCTGATGGGAAGCCCAATAGCTACCGCAGTCAGCGGAAAGACCTACCGGATATTTGGCGACCGCCCCGACTATTACAGCCCATGGGGAGAGTACAAGCGCGAGGAGTTTGACGTCGAAGACTTCGCCGCTGGATTTGTCCGGCTGGCAAACGGGGCAACTTTGGTCCTTGAGGCGAGCTGGGCCGCCCACATTGGCGACAACGACAACTTCGCGCAGGTGCTCCTTGGCGACCGCGGAGGTGCCACCCTGCTCCCGTTTGGGCCACAAGCCGGCGTTCGCATCCATTCCTTCCAAGAAGAAGCCATGCTCGACCTCTCCGCCTCAGGATTTCCAGAGGTCCGGCCCCATGTGGAGGAGATCCGTCATTGGGTGGCTTGCCTGCGCGGCGAGGCGCAACCTCTCGTCCAGCCCGAAGAATGCCTGAATGTGCAGCGGATCATTGATGCAGTGTATGCATCAAGCGAAGAGGGAAAAGAGGTGCTGCTTACTCCCACACCTGCGGGGGTGAAGTAAAATGCGGCCTCACGTTTAGCGAGTACTAATTAGCAACGGGCGACGATCCCGATCCGGAATAGTTTGTTTGGCTTAATAGAGGCCGGCGCAGCAACCCCTTTGGTGGGTGCTTCTTCCCTCACTGCGGTTTTTCTCTTCGAAGCGAGACGATCCTTATCTGACCAACATGTCAGCTCGGAAGTCTCCTGCTTCCGACTGGAGGCGGTGTGTGGTAGAGGTAGTCTCGCAAGACAGCTGCATGATCTCCCGCACCCACGCTTCGCGCCCCACATTCTGCTAAGGTTCTTGGCGTTGGCTTCACTCACCTCTCACATTCCGCCATCGGGGGGCATCGGGTAGGCGCGGATTTCGATGCGGTCGAGGGTGAATTCGCCCTCTTCAAGGTAATTGAGCGCGCTGCCCGAGAGCGTGTCGAGCACGTCGAAGCCCACCCGCAGGTCGCGCAGCGACGCCGCGTTTACCCCCGGACCCGGCTCCGACGTCAGCCCAGGCATCCGCACCTCAAGTGGCGTCCCCGATGCATACTCCGGCCGAATGTCCGCATTGAGCGGCGAGTGCATCAGAAGCGTGTACCAGCCACCCACCGTTTCGCTCGGCGCGCGATCGGGGTTCTGGCATCCAACGCCCGGCAGCGCCTGTTGCGCATCCGTGTTCGATTCAGGCCCCGCATTCCATGCGCCTCCGACCTCAAACTTTTGGCTCCACAGGAACCGACACGTCCGCGCTCGACACCGCATCTGCGGCTGAACAACCGCTGCATTCGCTGATGTGACATGGAAGCGAATCTTGTAGAGCGTATTCGGCTCCACGCGCACCCGCTGCGTCAGGTCCGAACCCGCGTCAAACTCCCGCACCGCAATCGCCAACCGGTCCGCTGGCACGCCCACCGTGCTCAGCGTGATGCCTCCCGGCCCTTGCCCGTGTTGCGGCTGCGGCGCCGACGGATCCAGCGGCGGAACCACACCCGGCTCCGTCATCAAGTGGCGCGTCTCAAGCTGGACGTCCGTCGGCGACACTACTCCCAACGTCCCAGCATCCGACGCACTCGGCGCATACACCTTCACCGGCGCAACCGTGTCCGGCAACAGCGAGGTCGGATAGACTCCAAGCTGAACCTCCGCCAGACCCACCAAACCCTGATCCTGAGCATCCACCGAGTACGCCTCGTACGCCGCCCAGATCCCCTCCGTCACACCATTCGCAACCAAGTACGGCGTGTCCACAGGATCAAAGTCCACTCGGTAAAGCGACGGATTCGCTGGATCCGACGACGGACGGATATCCGCTCCCACCGCATCCGACGCTCCGGGGTCCCCACTCACGTGGTTAAAGATCTCAAGCATTGAATTCTGCGCGTAGCGGTGCGACAGCCGCAGACGAACGTTGGGCATCGCCCCAGTCGTCCGCCAATCGCTCCCCTCCGTCATCGTCCCCCAATCCGTGATCCCCTTCGCATACACGTAAAACTTCCCACGAACGTAATGATCCGAACCCACCGCCGAGTATGGCAGCCACAGATCCGGCAAACTCACGTGGCCCGCAAAACGGAACCGCGGCCCCTCCGTCGCCCAAACCCGACCCACAAGCGCCGTCTCCGTCGTGTCGTAGTACTGATCCCCCAAACCAACCTGCTCAAAACCAAACGGCCGCCAACCCGAGTCCCCTCCAAGCTCTGGATCGAAGCCGTCTCTCACCAAGAACAAAAATTCACACTCGTCCAAAACCCCGTTCGCGTTTATATCACCGGTAACTTCTGAGGAAAGATAGCTAATCTCTACCGCTACGAACCGAGGATAACATTCGTCCGCAAATATATTAACGGCCTCAAGGCGGAACGCGGCATGTCCTCCAGCTGCTGTAATTAGAGTATTAAAGGTCTCCGGAGCAATATACAATACAGCTTTACTTATACCACAATACTCACCCCCGTAAACAAAAGGCACCTTCTTAATAAAAGTATCATTTACGTACACACGTACTTGCTCTGTGGGCCACCATGACGAATCCATATTGGTTGATATGGAGACAACCACCGTCGTTTCCGCCTCTGGCACGAACATGATGGTCCAGGTCTGTGATTGGTCATTCCACCATGGTGATAGGTGTGGTGAGTCCGAAGTGTACGAAAACATCTCACATTCATCCGGGATCTTATTCCCATTGCAATCCTCGGACGCTGAGGTTAGGATATCGTATTCATCTAATACTGCATTTCCATTACAGTCGCCTCCTGCACCACTGGCGATATCACATTCGTCGGGTACGCCGTTGTCGTTGTAATCTAAAACAACACCACTTGTTATATCACACTCATCAGGATAAGAATTACCATTGCAGTCAATTGATGTGCAATACCAGATGTCGCACTCATCTGGCACACCATTCTGATTGCAATCAGGTTCACATTCGTCGGGCACACTATTCCAATTGCAATCAGAACTGGTATTATTCCCTATATCGCATTCATCAGGAACACTATTTGCGTTACAATCCAGCGATCTGCCGGAGGATAGATCACACTCATCTGGAATTTCGTTGCTATTACAGTCCAAGCTTACGGCACTCTCAATAATCTCGCTAATTCTAATATCATCGACATACCAGCCGCGATAATACCCATCGGTATACCATGAATCAAACACAAACCGAATGCGAATTCTTTGACCGGCAAATGCACTCAAGTCGACAACTACTTCCTCCCAGCGTGGCTGGACAGCTGCACTCTGTTCGAATACCTGTTGCCAAACACTGGAATTAACAACCAATACTTCTGTCCACCACTCAGTAGTAAATGGAATACTCTCACTTTCAGCCCAATTAGACCATCGCAAAAGTCCCCCAGACGCAGGCACCAAAACTTCTGTTGTTAACTCAAGGACGCCATAAGTCATTCCGACGTTGTAATCACAGAATGTTTCACTATTATAGGCTGCCCGTGTTACGGTTGTCAGTGAACCGTCCTCGCTGAGGCACACGTGGCCTACCTCCAAGTGCCAGAGGCCAGATAAATACCAGTTGTCCTGGCCAGACTCAAAATCCTCTGACCAAATCACCCCTCCAGTCTTAGGATAAATGTCACACTCGTCAGGAATCCCGTTTGAGTTGCAGTCTTGCGAGACGCCATTAGAAAGATCCCGGTAGTCCCCCGTCCCGTTACAATTGCAATCGTCTGCAAAGAACGTGAGAAATCCATCTCCATTGCCACCGTAGGAACCCGTGTAAGCGTTCCGAGTCGGGTAGTCTGGCGAAAACGTCTTACCTACAATTAGAACACCCCCTGAGTTCACATCCCAGACTCCCACCCCGTATGCATAGTCATCGTTTTCACCACCAGCATACGTAGAAAACCATAACCGTTCCCCAGATGAGTGTAATCCAGTCAGAAACGCATCAAAACCTCCCCCCAGTGAATTCTGCACAGGAAACAGTGTGGGGAAATTGCTCGAAGATGTGTAACCGCACGCATAGACATTACTAAAACGATCGAGATCCACTCCAGTAATTGCATCATATTCGTCGCCACCCAAATAAGTGGAGAATGTTAAAGATCCTAACGACTTATCAAACTTCGTAATAAATCCATCCATAGAAGCGTGCTTGGTGCTATAAAGGGACGTGGAAACTGGGAAATCATTTGATCCTGTTAATCCTGCGACCAAGACGGAATCGTCTGAAGCTACTCTCACCGCAGAAATACTATCCGAGCCTGATCCGCCAAGATAACTTGAAAATAAGAGCTTACATTCTGAGTTGGCAAATTTAGAAAGGAAACCATCAAATGCCCCCCGGTTAGTTGTCTGAAATCGAGTTTCTACAGGAAAGTCGTTGGAAAGGGTCCCCCCGCCCACACACGGGTTGCCCGACTGATCCACTGCAACGGCTGTGGCATAATCAAAGCTATTTCCTCCCAAGTATGTAGAGTAGCCGCAGCCCCCTTCTTCCGTAAATTTGACGAGCACTGCATCCACAATGCCACCGAAACTTTCTGCATAAGGGTCTATGACCGGGAAATCATTTGAATAGGTCTCTCCAACCACAAACACATTGCCAAGAGTGTCTGTCGCAACGCCATAAAATGTGTCCGAGCCAGAACCGCCAAAGTATGTGGAGAAGATAGGTGTACTTAGTTCTATGTCAAAGCAAGACACAAAGCCATCATGAACACCAGTGAGGCGCTCCTGAAAGGCATTGACGACAGGAAAATCCTCGGAGTCCGTTCCACCCACGACCACAATAACATTGCCTTTCGGATGGAGGGCAATGCCGTATGCATAGTCGAATTCCGATCCCCCAAAAATCACGGTAGTAACGTGCTCGCCTGTCCATCGGAATTGGTGGACAACGACTTGCGTATCGCTGGAACCGATCACATACGAGAAGCCGCAAACGTAGGCATTTCCGTCGGCATCCACCTCAATATCTCGGATCGAGTCTTCGGGTGGACCTCCTAAGTACGTGGAATAATCGATGACGGGGTCAATGACAAGGGGGTATTCGGGGTTGTGTCCTTGAGCTACGAATCCGAACTCGAGCGGGCCGGCTGTTTCCCCATGTTGCAAATTCTCATCGGCGCCTCTGCCCTGTGCCTCCAAATTCGCTACGCGAAACTGAGCCACAACAGGGCGCCGGTAAGTGCCTACCACGTCATACGCCGTGGGCGCTCCAAACCGCAGCGGCTGGCCATTGATCTCTATCACGAGCGAGCCATCTTCGGCGACATTACCCCGTAGCGTTCCCGTTGTCTGTGCGCCCCACGAGAGAACCTCACAACGCAGCCGAACCTGCCCAACGTCAACTCCCGGTGCGACCTCCAGATCCCACTCCAGCTGCCGGCCGTTCCCATAGTAGACTACATCCACCCCAGCATACACGCCGCGGTAGCGTATGCGACCATAGGTCGGCAAACCTCGCCGCCACCGGCTTGGGTCGTTGCCTTTAAAAACATTCACCACCCCGGCCTGCTTTGCCTCCCCTTCCCCACAGGCCGTATCGCGCGCCCCAACAAACTCAAACTTCACAACCACCGGATCACGCCCTGAAGGGCAATCCTCCAGAGGCCCACGACCTGTCACTCCACGTCCACTCTGGCTTTGCCGAAGCGCCAATAGGAAACCTCGATGATTCAGACCGACCCAATACCCGGCACCCTCCGCCACGTAATCCACCTTGGCTTGTGCAAGCCCCACATTTGGCACGAAGTACATTGGCATCGCGAAGAGCGTCGGTTTGACTGGCGTGTTCCCGACAGCAAATACTCTTGCTACGCTTACCAGACCGACAATGAGGAGCGCTCCTGCGATCGCTCTCCACCCGCATTCCCCCTGGAGTGGTTTTGGGACCAACCGCGACATGATGACACAGACCTCCACGCACAATTCGTGTGCGGAACAGACGAATAAAGGTGAGATTTCTCGCGTGGGAGGTCTGCCTCCCAAAATGCTCCGCTCTTCGAAAAACCAACTCGGCCTTGCAGCTATCTACCCGCGCCTGATAGTGTATGTATCGCGGGAAACCTCAGACTCTTCCTCGGCTCCAAACACACCCCGACAACCACAATTGTGAGCGAAAAGGCGTGCGAAAGGCAACTACAAAGCGACTATTTGTGCGTATATGCACAATTGATCTGGTCTTGTGCGTCGAGAACGCGCTTCCCCGAAACCTAATAAGGTGGGGCTTTCGCCTTCAACTTGAAGCGCGTTCCTACGCGGGGCGATTCAATAGAGGCTCCAGTCCTCGACCGAGCTCACCGCATCCAGGTGGTAGCCAAAGAGGTGATCTCCCAAGATCCAGCCCTGCACCGAATCCGTCCCAAGGCTTAACTCCACACGGTACCAATCCCCATTACGGCCTGTGCAGACGAAACGCTGCCCCGTCACCGCCTTACCGACAATTGCCGAGCTATTCGAGGTAGTGCCCGAGGGCGATGCATAAATGGGAACCTCTACATAGTCCGACAAAGCATCCGAATCGTAGTTTGTCGTTGCGTCTACGCGAATACCTACGGAACCGACCGGCGTCGCGCCCGTATCAATTCGGCTTACCAACGTGTTGCTAATCCACCCGGTGCGCCGGTAGACCCGCGGAACTATCTTGATTGCGTCGGCGACCACAGTCCCCGGCGCGGATGGCTCCAGTTTCCCGGTTACCGTGGATTCAAGAATCTGGACGCTCCCCGCCGCATTTCGATCGTAGAAGAACGTCCCCAATTTCACCCAAGAGTTCGGGAACGGTGTACTTTCTTGGAATCTTACGGTAAGGGTGTATGCCGTGGCACGGCTCGCGTTTTGATAGGTGTCCACCGATATATAATACGTACCCGGCGCGAGTTCAGAGGATGTGAAGGACCAGTCGGCCCGTTGCAAGCATGCAGTATTTGAAGGGGCGCTCAGCAGGTGGATGTCCACATCCAAGGTTGGGTAGCCAGAGTGCTGCACCTGCACAAAAACCGTGGAGGTTGTGAGGAGGTCGAAGCGGTAAAGATTCTCCGGCCCACCTTCGGAAATTCCCGAGCCCGCGGGAGAGTAGCTCGCCCATTCACTGGGGGCACCCACGGTGGTGTGGTTTGCCACATAAGGATTTGTGGTGATGCGATAAGGGTTGGTTTTTGTTCCGTTCCCACTCGACCCAAAGAACCCTACCTGCTGGACCACCACGCTCGTGACACCATTTGAATCCGTGACGCGATAGGTCACATTCGCGGCATTTGCGGACGCTGGCCACGTCGCGTAGATGTCATAGTATCCACGCTGATTTGGCGCATTGAACGCAAAGGTTGCGACGTCGCCGGAATCCCCTACGGTCGTGAAACCTGATGCACGGCTTCCGAGGCCTGAGAGCGTGACGCGATTTGCGTCTGACGCGGAATCAGCGACGGTGGACTTATCGGCGAGGTCGGCCCATGTACCAGTTTCGGTGTATCCGCTCGCGAGAGCTCCCGTGGGGGTGCGGCTTTCGCGAGCCACAGCCGGGGGCATTGGGAGCATCACCCGATACCATGAGTTACGCTGAGTGGCCACCAAACGCGCCCCTGCCGGAACTTGAGTAATGATGGGATACGACGTCGAGTTTCCCTCGCGAACATTCGCCGGGCCGGTGTTGACAGTGAGATAGATGAGGCAGGGATAGCCGTCGCCATAATAGAACTCGTCGTTCTCCCACCATCCATGGTAGAACGGGCACGTCAACTTGTCCGACGGAAGCAGCGAGATCCCAAAGTGCAGATGTGGGCCGGTGGAGTTCCCCGTGTTATCGCTATAGGCGACAAGTTGGCCTTTTGTGACAGAATCCCCACTACTTGGGATCACGCCGTTCTGGGCCAAGTGCCAGTAACGCGTTCGATAGTCGCGCCCCGCGATGCCCGGGTGGTTGAGGATGAGGTAATTGCCTGTATCCGAGTGGTCATCATTGGGCACAGATTCGCGCAACGCGTAGACTGTACCGTTGGCGACGGCATAGAGGCTGGTGCCAGTTACCATGCCAAAGTCGGTGCCAGAGTGCTCATCGTAAGCATGGCCCGAGCCGGCGGTTGGTTCACCGAGTACCCACCCCGTCCAGTCTGCGCGACCACCAACCGCTGAATCGAGATCAAAGGCTGCTGTCATAGGAAATGAATTCGGGCTGCTCATCGGCCAACCGATGGGTGGGGGCGAGGAGGCTGGGGCCGAGAATCCGCTCCCCGCCACCCCGAAGTAAATCAGCAAGAACCCGATGCGACGCGTCCAATGTCTCATCGTCCGTTGTCCTCGCGAATCGAAAGAATCATTGGCGTTTGGTCCGCCCCCAGCACAGCGATGCGTGCCTCATCCAGGGGTTGCGGGAATCGGCCGACACTCAGAGGCGCGGCACGCGTCCCATTCCATGACATCTGCCAGATGACGCCGCTGCCATCAGGCTTTCCGGCCTCAAACACGAGGATTTGCCCACCTTTCAGCCAACGGTAGGTTCCAACGCGCCCGATGGGAACTCCGCCTTCTCCTTCCCCGACCTGCGTGAGCTGGACCGGGGAAGCTGGTTCCGGAGCATTTAGCTGTAACCGGAAGAGTCCCCCGTCATCGCGCATCACGTCGAGGTGGATGTAATAAAGGGCGGACCCATCAGGCGAGAAGAACGGATTGTAGTTCGTCCCTCCGTCGTCAACAAGCGTGGCAACCACATTATGCGACAACGCATCGACCAAAAGAATTTTGCTCTGCTGGAGTCGCAGGAAATCGGCTGTCGTGCGGGCATTGTTGACGGCGTTTTCCGACCAATCGGGCGGATAAACAACGACAGCCATGCGCGTGGAATCCGGAGACCACGCTAAGTGGCTAACCTTCCCGGGAAGAGATAGGGTGGTTAAGGCCTCCTCCCGCCACAATGCAAGTGACCGATCCACGAAGACCAGCGCAACACATTCCGTCGAGGGAGAAGGAAAAGCGCGAAGCACACCGTCGGCGAGCACCTTGCGTACCGTCCCGTCGGCATCGAGCAATACCGCTTGGCCGCCTGCGGGAACTTGCCCATCGTGGAAGCCTTCTGACGCACTCTGGGCACTCGAGGGACCAAGCGTTGCCACCACTGTATCGTCCCGGAACGCGCCCCACACACGCTGTACTGACATCGGCGCAGTGCTGCGCACGCTGGCACGTTTGGCAACGTTGCCGTCGAACCTGAGGAGCTGGCCGTTCACCGCGAAGAATGCTGGTGCTCCATGCGTGATGGATGCCCCAAGAAGAAAGATTGTTAAGAAGAGAGCGCAAACTCGACGAACTCTCACGGTCGCACCGCCCGGATTGGAAAAATCATCGCGTCGGCAAGAAAAGAGCCACGCCCTTTCTTCCTTAATGAAGGCGGCGCCTTGTCGAAAGTCAAGTTTAAGCGAGGAGGCCGACATCGGTGGTGAATAATCGTGAAGTCGCTTCCTTAGGTTTTTCAGATCATCGAAGAACGACGATAGGTCAGGGACCTCATGGCGCCACCCATGTATTCACGCGATGATTTCGGCCACAGCCCACTCCTCGTGTTCTATGAGGTTACGCGAGCATGTGATTTGGTCTGCCGTCATTGCCGAGCCAGTGCATTTGTGAACCCTCACCCGCAGCAACTTACAACGGCCGAGAGCAAAGCGCTACTCGATGATCTTGCTCAGTTCCCAAAACGCCCAATGGTGGTCCTGACCGGTGGCGACCCGATGAAGCGCCCAGATTTAGAGGAACTCATCTCCTATGGCGTGTCAAAAGGTCTACGAATCGCGATCACCCCTTCGCCCACACCGCTGATGAGCCGCGAGGCAATTGCGGGAATGCGAGCCGCCGGCGCCTGTGGATTTGCGGTCAGCCTCGATGGGGCGCGCGCCGAAACCCACGATCGTTTCCGTGGCTACGATGGAAGTTTCTCTTTTAGCCTAAAGATGATCGAGTGGGCGGTAAGCGTGGGGCTGCCGGTTCAAGTCAATACGACGGTGATCCCGGAGACCGCGGCCGAACTTGAGGCCATGGCCGAGATGCTTACGGGGCTGGGCATCCAGATGTGGTCGGTGTTTTTCCTGGTCCCCGTGGGCCGAGGCCGTCACGCCCGCCGACTCCCTCCCCACGAATACGAGACGGTCTTTGAGCAGCTTTACCGCGCCTCGCGCGAGCGCCCTTACGCGGTAAAAACCACCGAGGCTCCCCATTATCGCCGGTATGTCATGCAGCGGCTTGGGCTGGCGCCCGATGCGCCCCCCGAGCGACTCTACGGCATGAGTCGTCACGCCCCCGTCGGGACGAATGACGGCCGAGGGGTTATGTTCGTGAGCCACGTGGGGGAAATCTATCCGAGTGGTTTTCTTCCCATCGAGTGCGGTCGCTTCCCGCAACAATCTGCCGTGAAGACTTATCAGGAACAGGAGTTGTTTGTTGCCCTGCGCGACCCCAACCGCTTGGGAGGAAAGTGCGGCTTCTGTGAGTACCGCGCCATTTGCGGCGGTAGCCGCGCCCGCGCCTATGCGGTGTACGGCGACCCCTTTGCCCCCGAGCCCGACTGTGCCTATGTGCCTGCAGTCGAAGTGGGCTCAACAACGTGATCCGAAGCCGCGCTACGATTTCCCGAACGACCAAGGCCCCCTGTAACTGCGCCACGCGGCCGCGCCGGAGACGTGGGCAAGTGGGAAAACGGGCCGAGCGGCGGCGGGCGCGCCTGCAACAGGGCAACTCGCGTTCGCTACGCATTTAATTTTCATGGTCACAGAAAACACAGACCGCAAAACATGGTATGACGTCGCGAAAGAAGATATAGCCCTGACAGAGATGGGACAACTCGTATGAACTCCACACCTCGTTACCTCCGACCTCGCCGGCGCACTCGCGAAGTTGCCGTGGGCCAGTTCGTTATCGGCGGGGCGAACCCAATTCGCGTCCAAAGCATGACGAGCACGGAGACCTCCGACATCGAGGCTACAGTTGCTCAGATTCGCGCGCTGTGGGAAGCGGGTTGCGAGATCGTGCGCCTGACGGTGAATACGCGAAAAGCGGCCGCCGCCTTGCCGGAAATCCGCAAGCGGTGCGCAGGGATCCCTCTCGTGGCGGACATCCACTATAACCACCATCTTGCCCTCGAGGCAGCTCCCTACGTAGATAAAATCCGCATCAACCCCGGCAACATCGGTAGCGAAGAAAACGTCCGCGCAGTCATTCAGCGGGCAAATCAATTTGGGTTGCCCATCCGTGTGGGCGTCAATCAGGGGTCGCTGGAACGCGATATCGCCCTCAAGTACGGCGCGCACGTGAAGGATAACATCCTCATGCCCCCCGAAGAAGGGTATCCTGCCGAAGCGCTGGTCGAAAGTGCTCTGCGCAATGTGGAGATTCTCGAATCCTACGGGTTTACGCGGACGATCCTCAGCGTGAAGAGTTCGAACGTCCCCCTGATGGTTGAAGCGTACCGTCAGCTCAGCGCCCAATGTGACTACCCACTACACCTTGGGGTCACCGAAGCAGGAACAAAGGATAACTCGAACATCAAATCCAGTATAGGCATTGGCGCGCTGTTGCTGGATGGAATCGGCGATACGCTTCGGGTGTCCATTGCCGCGCGCCGCACGGAAGAGAAAATCGAAGAGGTGCGCACGGGCTTCAAAATTTTGCAAGCCTTAGGACTCCGGCAATTCGGCGTCGAGGTGGTGGCATGTCCCACATGCGGACGGGAAGATCAGGGATTCGATACGACCCGGATTGCACGCGAGATCGAAGAGCGCTGCGCGGATATTGCCACACCAGTGAAGGTTTCGGTGATGGGCTGCTACGTCAATGGGCCCGGGGAAGCAGCGGAAGCCGACTTGGGAGTCGTGGCGAGTGGCACCGCGGCACGCATCTATCGGCGAGGTGAGCTGATCTCCTCGCAGGTTCCATTCGCGGAAGTGACCGACCGAATGGTGCAACTGATCCGCGAGCTTGCCGAGGAGAAGTCCGCGCGTTAGACTGCCCACCGCCGCTCGCGATTCGTGGTTGCAAACCGACAACCGTTGGGTTTGCGTACTCGCGCAATCTCATTCAACACAAGGACGGCCATGCGGATCACAGAACTCGCGCTCGCTCTAAATTCCCAAGTGGAAGGACTCACCGAAGATTTTGAAATCCAAGGGATCTCCACCCTCGAGGCAGCACGCCCCGGCGAGGTGAGCTTCCTCGTCAACCCAAAGTACCTGAAGGCGGCGGCTGAAACGCAAGCTTCCGCCGTGATTGTTCCCGAAAACGTGAAACTTGAGGGCAAAGCATATATTCCCCTGCGCTTTCCATGGCTGGGGGTCAGATACTTGCTTCTGCATTTTCATCCGGAGCGTGCCGAAGTTTACTATGAAGGCGTCCACCCGTCGGCGATTGTCTCACCGGAAGCCACTTTGGGTCATGGGGTCACGATTGGCCCGCTCGCTGTGATCGGGCCAAGGGTGAAGGTTGGTGATCATACCGTCATCGGCCCCGGATGCGTGATCGGACCGGACGTGACCATCGGGGAAAACTGCTATCTGCATCCGAACGTCGTGGTGGAACACGGTACGCAAATTGGCAATCGCGTCATCATTCAGAGCGGCGCGGTCTTAGGCGGAGACGGTTTCAAGTTCGAGTTCATTCAAGGGCGGTGGGTCAAGATCCCGCAAGTCGGGCGGGTCATCATTGAGGACGACGTCGAGATCGGTGCAAACACGACGATCGACCGCGCGAGTTTCGTCGAGACACGGATCGGTGCCGGCACGAAGATTGATAATTTGGTTCAAATCGCTCACAATGTGCGGATCGGTAGTAATTGCGTGATTGTGGCACAGGTTGGGATCGCTGGGTCGAGTTCTGTGGGCGACGGCAGTATTTTGGCGGCCCAAGCTGGCATTGCTGACAATCTCATCCTCGGCAAGGGAGTGGTTGTCATGGCGCGAAGCGGGGTGAAAGATCATCTTCCCGACGGCGCGAAAGTGCTGGGTGCCCCGGCACGTCCTTTTCGTGAGGCCGCCCGAATTATGGCAGTCGAGGGCAAACTCCCCAACCTCGCCGAAGAAGTGGCGGAACTGCGCAAGCGGATTGCTGAGCTGGAGGCAAAACTTTCAGCTCAGTAGGCGGATGCCAATTGGTAGCGGCCAAACCACTCGTCTGGCCGCAGAGGACGGGCAGACCAAACTGTGATGGGGCGCGCGCCGCAGCAGACGAATCCTGAGGGCCACCTGCCTTCAACGGACCGGAGCATTTTTCCTATTGACGTAAGGGGTAAGCGCTCTTTGATTTCACGAGCAAAATTTTAGAATTGGAAAAATACGGTCATGACTTACACAAAGTACGGACGCTTCTCTGAGGACAACTTCGAGTTTATCATCACCCGACCCGACACGCCAGCACCTTGGGTCAATTATACGTCTAACGGGCGCTATACCCGTCTCATTTCCCACGTGGGAGGAGGCTACAGTTACTGGAAAACCCCGCGACTTCATCGGATCACACGCCACCGCTACAATTGTCTGCCCGTGGATCGGCCGGGACATTACCTCTACGTGCGTGATCGTAAATCGGGCGACTACTGGACACCTTCGTGGCAGCCCTGCATGCGGGAACTTGAGCATTACGAGTGTCGCCACGGCCTCAATTATACGGTGATTACAGGCCGGCGCGACGGCGTGGAAGTTTCGGTCCGGACATTTGTCCCCGAGGACGACGATTGCGAACTTTGGCGGGTGAGCGTACGCAACACCACACGTGCGAAGAAATCGCTCGATCTCTTCGCGTACGTCGAGCTCTGCATGGGCAACGCCCTCAACGACCTCGTCAACCAGCCGAACGACCAGCATTTTAACGAGGTCTTCCTCGATAAGAAGAGCTCGATTCTCTATGCCACGAAGCGCTACTGGAACACCTTTGGCAGCGCGACGGTGGAGCAGAGCAACGTGGCTTACGATCGCTACATCGTCTTCGCGACGTCGCTGCCGCTGGTGGCTTTCGACGGGAGCAAAGCGGAGTTTATCGGGCGTTGGAGAAGCGAACAAAACCCCATCGCCGTGGAGCGCGGTAAGCTTGGCAACACGGAGATCACGGCGGGCGACGCCGTAGGCGCCCTCCAAATGCGGCTGGAATTGGGGCCCAGTGCCACACGCGAATTTGTGGTGATGCTCGGCGTCGTGGAAAAGCGGGCTGGCTACAAGCGCGATGCAGAACGATTGGCCAAGAAGTACTTGGACGTGCGCCGCGCGGATGAAGCATTCGAACGCATGGTGGCCCACTGGCGCGACTACGTTTCCTGCGTGCAGGTGGAAACGCCCGACCCCGATCTCAACCGCATGATCAACGTCTGGAACCAATGGCAAACCGCCTGTACTTTCCGTTTTTCGCGCGATGCCGGCTATTACCACGGCGGGCTTCTGTTTGGGCGCGGATTCCGCGATTCGTGCCAGGACACGTTTGGCCCGCTCATGACCCGCCCCGAGTGGGTCCGCCAACGTCTCACGGAAATGAGTTCCTTCCAGTTCCGCGATGGGAGCGTCGTGCATTGCTACTACCCGGTGAGTGGCGGTTATACACGTACCGGCCACAGCGACACCCCCCTCTGGCTTCCGCTGGCTGTCGCGATGTACATTAAAGAGACCGGGGATTTCGATTTCCTGAAAGTGAAAACCCCCTACATAGATGGCGGCGAAGCCACCATGCTCGAGCACATTTACGGATGCCTCGATTACACGCTCAAAAACCTCACCGAGCGCAATCTGCCGAAATTTGGTCCGGGCGATTGGAACGACACACTCGACTACATGGGGCGAAAGGGCAAAGGCGAGAGCGTGTGGAACGCTCAGTGCCTGTGTTATGTGCTCAAGGAGACCATCGAGTTAGCGCAACGTATCGGCGACAAAGCGGCCGTTCGGCGCTACGAAGCCGCGTACAAAAAGGTAGCTGATGCGATCAACAAGTACTGCTGGGACGGCGAGTGGTACATTGTGGGCACCAACGACCTTCGCGAGGTCGTTGGCTCAAAGAAAAACCGCGAGTGCAAAATCTACCTCAACACCCAAACGTGGGCAGTGATGAGTGGAGTGGCGCCGAAGGAGCGCGCGCTGAAAGCGATGGCCGCGGCTAAGAAATACCTCGACACACCGAAGGGCCCCAAGCTGCTTCATCCGCCGTTCCGCACCATCAACCCCAACATTGGTCTCGCCACCCGATGCGTGCCCGGCAAGAAAGAGAATGGCGCGGTGTTCAATCATCCGGTGAGTTGGGCCGTGTTGGCGGAAGCCTTGCTGGGCCACGGCGACCAAGCCTACGAATACTACCGCAAGGCCCTGCCCATGAACCCGGTCGTCCACATTGATCGTTATGAGATGGAGCCCTACGTCTACAGCGAGTATGTGACGAGCCCCGATCACCCAACGTTTGGGCAGGCGAGCCACTCTTGGCTGACGGGCAGCTCGACGTGGATGTTGCGCGACGTGACCGACTACATCCTTGGGGTGCGGCCTACTTACGAGGGCCTCACCATCGATCCGTGCGTGCCGCGCAAATGGAAAGAATTCCGGATCCGTCGCCGGTTCCGCGGGAAGATTTTTGAAATCCACGTCAAGAACCCGAAAGGCGTCGAAAAGGGAGTGGCGAGCATCACGGTGGATGGGAACCGCATTAGCGGTAACCTGATTCCGGTCGAGCCCCCGAAATCTCAGCCGCGCCGTGGGGCAAAATGGCCCGTGGTGCAGGTTGAAGTGATTATGGGCTGACCCGCCCACGCGCAGACGATGCAAAAGATGCCGATTGCCGGCGTGGATACTTCGGATTGGCCGAGCGAACGAATGGATTTTAGTGTTTGGAAAGGGCGCGAACCGTGCGGAAAGTGACGGAAATTTTCCCCCGTGGGTTGATTGTCTCGTGTCAGGCATTAGAAAATGAGCCGTTGCACGGGTCGGAGATCATGGCGCGGATGGCTCTCGCGGCGCAAATGAGCGGGGCCGTGGGCATTCGGGCCAATACGCCGGCTGATATCCGGGCCATCCGCGCCACCGTCCAACTACCCATTATCGGGATCTACAAGAAGGAGTACCCGGGGAGCGAGGTGTACATTACCCCCACGTTTGAGGAGGCGCAGGAAATTGCGCGTGCAGCGAGCGACATGATTGCACTCGATGCGACGTCGCGCCCGCGCCCCAAGGGCGAAACTCTCCGAGAACTTATCGCTCGAATCCACGAGGAGCTCGATTTGCCCGTCATGGCGGACTGCTCGACCCTCGAGGAAGCCATCGAGGCGGAACGCCTTGGCGCAGACACGGTGAGCACGACGCTCGCGGGCTATACACCTTATTCACGCAAAACGGAGGGACCGGATTTTGAGCTTCTCGCGGAAATCCTTGCTCACGTGCGCGTCCCAGTCATTGCGGAAGGTCGCTATCACTATCCGGATCAAGTGGCGCGGGCCTTGGAGATGGGTGCCTACGCTGTCGTGGTGGGGGGCGCCATCACTCGGCCTCAGGAAATCACTCAGCGCTTCGTGGAGCGGATCCGGCCGATTGTGGGCAAGTAGGCCCACGTGGAACCCACGCATCGGCAAGAGCAAAACAGTCTGGCCCAGCTCCTGTTCGTGGCACACGTTATCGCGCGCAGTGCCGCGCTACTCAGAACTCGCGGGCTGCCTCGGCAAAGGATTTGACCTGCAAGTCCGCTGAGGGAATTGGGGCTCGCAACGCATCTGTCACGGGCTCATTTACGCTGACCTGATTGGCGCTTAGCAGAACGCTGGCGCCGCTTGCCCCTTCGAGCGCGATCTGTGTGGGGATGAGGTACTTGCTCTCAACGAGCTCATAGCGCCAGAAGCGGATCTCCGCCACCCGCCGATTGCCGACAAAACGCTGATATCGATCCACCAATAAATCGGCTTTCCGCAACCGGTAGCGCTCCTCGCCACCACGCGGAAGCGCGAAACGAATCTCATAGTGATCGCGACTTGCGTAGAAGAGGGGCTCGCCGCCCCGCCACAGCTTGCGGAGAAGGGCGGATTCGACAAACAGCGAGTCAAGGAGTTCGCGGACATCCACACCCCCCAGCACCTGCGGATACTGCCGCAGCTCGGCCACCGACCCACGGTACAGAGTGCGCTCGGGCACAAGAGCCACCTCGAGGTTTTGGCCGCGCAATAGGACATCGAAAAACGTTGCGCCATTCTGCAACGCACGAACTCGCGCGAAGTCGGGCGGTTTGGCAAAGAGAAGAAGATCGAACCGCTGGCGAGGGTTACGCCGCCCCGCCGCGCCAACAATGAGCTCGCCCTGCAGGCGCACGGAGTCGGCTTGCTGAGCGCGGGTGGTGAGGTGGCGGGCAATCTGGGTCAAACTCAGATGCCGCTGCGCAAGAGGGGGCAGCGGCGACTGAAAGCTCATGCGCTCGTCTGCCCGCCCTGCAAATCGCCCAAGCCCACGGCATCCCACCGCGCTGAACACCACAATGGCGAGGAGCGCGACAGAAGCGACACGTCCCCACTCCCCTATCCGACGGCGCACGCTACGCACGGTAGATCTCCGGCTTCAGGACACCAATGCAGGACAGATTCCGGTACCGCTCGTTGTAATCGAGGCCGTACCCCACCACGAATTCATCCGGGATTTCGAACCCCACGTACTTGAGCGGTTGACGAAGTTCGCGGTCGCGGACGCGTTGCTTATTCAGCAAGCAGCAAATCTCGAGGCTCTGCGGGTTCTGAATCCGTAGAAGCTCGCACACGACGCTCAGAGTATGGCCCGTATCAAGAATGTCCTCGACCACCAAAATGTCCTTTCCGCGGAGATCCAACTCGACATCCTTGGTAATGATCACCTTGCCGCGCGACACCGTTCCGCGGTAGCTGGACGCGCCAATCAGGTCGAAACTGTGCGGGATCGTGATTGCGCGCATCAGGTCACCCAAAAACACGATTCCCCCCTTGAGAATGCTGATCAGCACGAGATTCTTTCCGCGATAATCTTCGGAAATCTGGCGCCCTAATTCCAACACCCGCTCTGCAATCTGTTCGCGAGTAAAGAGCACCCGCTCAAGATCCTGAAAAAGCTCGTTTTCTGAATCGGATGGAAACTTCAAGGTTCACGGTCTCCTTCACGTGCAAACTCACTGACCCCTTGAAGGGATCGAAAGCAAGTGGCTGCGTTCAACAAAATTCTTCGGCGTAGCGACGTGTGCTGACAATCCCGAATGCATTTCGCGAGCACTGGCCTTAATCTTGCTCAGTACAAAAAACGTAATTGCACGCGGAGGAAGAAATCCGTCAGATCTGATGGGTCACGAGGAATAGGAGAGTGGGAAATGCGCAAACGACGTTTCGTATGGCTTAGCGTGGCGGTGGCTCTTGCATGTGCCGCAGGGTCGGTTCGAGCCCAAGTGACGGAGATTGGCGGCGTGGGCAACATTTTCGAGAAACGCAAAGCCGCAAAAAGCACGCCCGCAAATGCGAAGGCAAGCCCCACTCCGCAGGCGAACACAAAGGCTACCCCGGCCGCGCAGGCGAATCGTCCCACCCCAGCGCAACCCGGCCAGCAGCCACAACAAGCCGCACAGCCGGGGCGCGGACCCCAGCAGGGCGCTCCGGCAACCTTGCAGCGGGCGCGCGCGGGTGCTACGCCTGCTGCCGGCGCCTCCGCAGGACCTGCCGGGAGCGGTCAAGTGCGCTTGGTGACGCGCGCCCTTGCCGAATCGGTCAAGACCCAGAAAGTGGATTACGATCCCAACGACTTTGTCTCCTCGCAGACCGTGCTCATCCTCAACCCGCGCCGCTATCGGCCTGAGAATACGAACACTGAACCCGAGAAACGCACGCCCCGCGACGACTCAGGCCCCGCGCCCATCGCCCGGCCGCTGTAACGCTGAATGAGCAACCTCCGGAGCCAGAGGTTGTCCTCTCATGGCTTGGTGGGTAGTTGGAGCTGGGAAGTGGAAACACGATGCGTGAGGCGAGACGACTGCTCCTCTCCGTGCCAGCTGACCCAATCTTTAACCCACTAATCGACTTTCGTTAACGCACCCAATGCACATGAAGCTTTGCGGGGTTCGCGCGCGTTATATGCCTAACTTGGCCACCGTGACGGCTTGGTCGGAACTTTCGGCTCAGAAGACGCATTTAGGGAATTGAGGCTATTCAACGAACTCACTTTGAGCCAATGCGATGGCATCGCCAGCTCCGTGTAAGCGGCAAGCGCAGGCGCGAATGATTCTCACACGCGCAACGAAATGCGTCACGAGCACACCAAACAACCATCTAACGGCATGCCAGTCATGCCACATTGCTGACGGAGGTATTCGGCATGGGCTGTCAACTTTGGGGGAACTTTGCGCGTCTAATTCGTTAAAGGGATGCGCGAGGACGATGCGAGGTGAGTCAGATGGGTAGCATGCGCGGCGAGACACATAAGCTCGGTGCTGATTTGACGTTGGCGAACACGGTGGGCAGGCATGAGGGATCTCGTCGGAGGTAGGGGCCGCATGTACTCAGCCGTAGGTTGCCCCCACACGGGCACCCGTGTGTGAAGTTCACGACTTTTTCTTCAAGAGCGCGCCGAAAACGTGTGGGGCGAGAATATTGTTTTTTTTTTTTTTTTTTTTT